>NZ_QKLF01000009.1 GCF_003224335.1 Curtobacterium sp. MCJR17_055 | reverse complement strand
CAGCCTCTCTGGCGAAGCATCCTGGTGGTGTGGAGTGGGGAGTGCGTCTGGTCCTTGAGAACTCAACAGCGTGCACATTGTCAATGCCAATTTTATTGACCTCGTGCCTGGTCGGTTTTTACCGGTCGGGTCATGAAGCAATTCCTTTTGGATTGAAGATTGTCAGTAGACAGTCAACAGTCAAGATCAACTCGCTGGCACTTCGGTGTTGGTTGTAATTTTTTACGGAGAGTTTGATCCTGGCTCAGGACGAACGCTGGCGGCGTGCTTAACACATGCAAGTCGAACGATGATCAGGAGCTTGCTCCTGTGATTAGTGGCGAACGGGTGAGTAACACGTGAGTAACCTGCCCCTGACTCTGGGATAAGCGTTGGAAACGACGTCTAATACTGGATATGACTACTGGTCGCATGGCCTGGTGGTGGAAAGATTTTTTGGTTGGGGATGGACTCGCGGCCTATCAGCTTGTTGGTGAGGTAATGGCTCACCAAGGCGACGACGGGTAGCCGGCCTGAGAGGGTGACCGGCCACACTGGGACTGAGACACGGCCCAGACTCCTACGGGAGGCAGCAGTGGGGAATATTGCACAATGGGCGAAAGCCTGATGCAGCAACGCCGCGTGAGGGATGACGGCCTTCGGGTTGTAAACCTCTTTTAGTAGGGAAGAAGCGAAAGTGACGGTACCTGCAGAAAAAGCACCGGCTAACTACGTGCCAGCAGCCGCGGTAATACGTAGGGTGCAAGCGTTGTCCGGAATTATTGGGCGTAAAGAGCTCGTAGGCGGTTTGTCGCGTCTGCTGTGAAATCCCGAGGCTCAACCTCGGGCTTGCAGTGGGTACGGGCAGACTAGAGTGCGGTAGGGGAGATTGGAATTCCTGGTGTAGCGGTGGAATGCGCAGATATCAGGAGGAACACCGATGGCGAAGGCAGATCTCTGGGCCGTAACTGACGCTGAGGAGCGAAAGCATGGGGAGCGAACAGGATTAGATACCCTGGTAGTCCATGCCGTAAACGTTGGGCGCTAGATGTAGGGACCTTTCCACGGTTTCTGTGTCGTAGCTAACGCATTAAGCGCCCCGCCTGGGGAGTACGGCCGCAAGGCTAAAACTCAAAGGAATTGACGGGGGCCCGCACAAGCGGCGGAGCATGCGGATTAATTCGATGCAACGCGAAGAACCTTACCAAGGCTTGACATACACCGGAAACGGCCAGAGATGGTCGCCCCCTTGTGGTCGGTGTACAGGTGGTGCATGGTTGTCGTCAGCTCGTGTCGTGAGATGTTGGGTTAAGTCCCGCAACGAGCGCAACCCTCGTTCTATGTTGCCAGCGGGTTATGCCGGGGACTCATAGGAGACTGCCGGGGTCAACTCGGAGGAAGGTGGGGATGACGTCAAATCATCATGCCCCTTATGTCTTGGGCTTCACGCATGCTACAATGGCCGGTACAAAGGGCTGCGATACCGTAAGGTGGAGCGAATCCCAAAAAGCCGGTCTCAGTTCGGATTGAGGTCTGCAACTCGACCTCATGAAGTCGGAGTCGCTAGTAATCGCAGATCAGCAACGCTGCGGTGAATACGTTCCCGGGCCTTGTACACACCGCCCGTCAAGTCATGAAAGTCGGTAACACCCGAAGCCGGTGGCCTAACCCTTGTGGAAGGAGCCGTCGAAGGTGGGATCGGTGATTAGGACTAAGTCGTAACAAGGTAGCCGTACCGGAAGGTGCGGCTGGATCACCTCCTTTCTAAGGAGCATCTGGTCAGTGCTGCTCACCGTCGTGGTGGGTTGGTTGCTGGTCCAGGCGCCCGGTTCGGACCGAACGTGTCCGACGGGTAGCTCATGGGTGGAACATTGACAGTGCAGTCGGGAGCGCGTCTTCTGGTCTCAGTACGCTCGGGTGTCTCTTTGTGAGGTGTCTGGGTTGGAACGGGTCGGGGGGAAGCGGGTTGGCTGGTGCACGTTGTTGGGTCCTGAGGGACCAGGCTTCCTGATCGTCGGGTTGTCTCTTTTGGAGGCGGGTTCGGTGGTTGGGGGTTGGGCCGCAAGGTCCTTCGGTGGGCTGCATGAGGTCAGGCGTTGTGTCTGGTGGAGTGTGGTGCCGATCGTATGTTGAGAACTACACAGTGGACGCGAGCATCTTTAGATTCGCGTCATCGATGATCGTCGGCTTTCGGGTTGGCGTGAAACATGGCGTTGGATCGCAATTTTAATCTTTGTGGTCAAGTTTCTAAGAGCAAACGGTGGATGCCTTGGCATCTGGAGCCGAAGAAGGACGTAGAAATCTGCGATAAGCCTCGGGGAGCTGATAATCGAGCTTCGATCCGAGGATTTCCGAATGGGGAAACCCCGCCAGGCGACTTGTCGACCTGGTGACTCCCGCCTGAATATATAGGGCGGGTAGAGGGAACGTGGGGAAGTGAAACATCTCAGTACCCACAGGAAGAGAAAACAACATGTGATTCCGTGAGTAGTGGCGAGCGAAAACGGATGAGGCTAAACCGATCATGTGTGATAGCCGGCGGGCGTTGCATGGTCGGGGTTGTGGGACACGTCGCTCAGTTCTGCCGGACTGGGACGGTTACAGCGCATCATAGTCGAACCGGTTTGAAAGCCGGGCCGTAGTGGGTGCCAGCCCCGTAGACGAAATGGTGTTATGGCCGGATGTGTATCCCAAGTAGCACGGGGCCCGAGAAATCCCGTGTGAATCTGTCAGGACCACCTGATAAGCCTAAATACTCCCAGATGACCGATAGCGGACAAGTACCGTGAGGGAAAGGTGAAAAGTACCCCGGGAGGGGAGTGAAATAGTACCTGAAACCGTTTGCTTACAAACCGTCGGAGCCTCCTTTGTAGGGGTGACGGCGTGCCTTTTGAAGAATGAGCCTGCGAGTTAGCGATATGTGGCGAGGTTAACCCGTGTGGGGTAGCCGTAGCGAAAGCGAGTCTGAATAGGGCGATTCAGTCGCATGTCCTAGACCCGAAGCGAAGTGATCTATCCATGGCCAGGTTGAAGCGACGGTAAGACGTCGTGGAGGACCGAACCCACTTCAGTTGAAAATGGAGGGGATGAGCTGTGGATAGGGGTGAAAGGCCAATCAAACTTCGTGATAGCTGGTTCTCTCCGAAATGCATTTAGGTGCAGCGTTGCGTGTTTCTCGCCGGAGGTAGAGCTACTGGATGGCCGATGGGCCTCAACAGGTTACTGACGTCAGCCAAACTCCGAATGCCGGTGAGTGAGAGCGCAGCAGTGAGACGGTGGGGGATAAGCTTCATCGTCGAGAGGGAAACAACCCAGACTACCAACTAAGGCCCCTAAGCGTGTGCTAAGTGGGAAAGGATGTGGAGTTGCACAGACAACCAGGAGGTTGGCTTAGAAGCAGCCACCCTTGAAAGAGTGCGTAATAGCTCACTGGTCAAGTGATTCCGCGCCGACAATGTAACGGGGCTCAAGCACACCGCCGAAGTTGTAGATTTCGCACATAGACAAGCCTTCGTGGTTCAGTCGTGCGGAGTGGTAGGAGAGCGTCGTGTGGCGAGTGAAGCGGCGGAGTGATCCAGCCGTGGACGCCACACGAGTGAGAATGCAGGCATGAGTAGCGAAAGACGGGTGAGAAACCCGTCCTCCGAAAGACCAAGGGTTCCAGGGCCAGGTTAATCCGCCCTGGGTAAGTCGGGACCTAAGGCGAGGCCGACAGGCGTAGTCGATGGACAACGGGTTGATATTCCCGTACCGGCGAACAACCGCCCAAGCTAATCCAGTGGTGCTAAGAGTCCTAACCCGGCACTTGTTGATCCCTTCGGGGTGAGACGGGCCGGTCTAACGCTCGACCCCATGCTGGTGCGGTTAGCGTATGAACAGGTGTGACGCAGGAAGGTAGCTGAGCCAGGCGATGGTATCCGTAAGGTGAACCTGGTGTAAGGATGTAGGGCTGACGATAGGCAAATCCGTCGTCTGTACGCCTGAGATCCGACGCGTACCCGTTAAGGGGAAATCAGTGATCCTATGCTGCCGAGAAAAGCATCGACGCGAGGTTGCAGCCGCCCGTACCCGAAACCGACTCAGGTGGTCAGGTAGAGAATACCAAGGAGATCGAGATAATCGTGGTTAAGGAACTCGGCAAAATGCCCCCGTAACTTCGGGAGAAGGGGGGCCGGACACGTGACCGGATTCACTCCGTGAGCGTTGAAGGCCGCAGAGACCAGTGGGAAGCGACTGTTTACTAAAAACACAGGTCCGTGCGAAGTCGCAAGACGATGTATACGGACTGACGCCTGCCCGGTGCTGGAAGGTTAAGAGGAAGGGTCAGCCTCACGGCGAAGCTCTGAATTTAAGCCCCAGTAAACGGCGGTGGTAACTATAACCATCCTAAGGTAGCGAAATTCCTTGTCGGGTAAGTTCCGACCTGCACGAATGGCGTAACGACTTCCCAGCTGTCTCAACCGCGAACTCGGCGAAATTGCACTACGAGTAAAGATGCTCGTTACGCGCAGCAGGACGGAAAGACCCCGTGACCTTTACTATAGTTTGGTATTGGTGTTCGGAGTGGCTTGTGTAGGATAGGTGGGAGACTGTGAAGCGGGCACGCTAGTGTTCGTGGAGTCATTGTTGAAATACCACTCTGGTCACTTTGGATGTCTAACGTAGGACCCTGATCGGGTTCATGGACAGTGCCTGATGGGTAGTTTAACTGGGGCGGTTGCCTCCCAAAGAGTAACGGAGGCGCCCAAAGGTTCCCTCAACCTGGTTGGCAATCAGGTGGCGAGTGTAAGTGCACAAGGGAGCTTGACTGTGAGACTGACAGGTCGAGCAGGGACGAAAGTCGGGACTAGTGATCCGGCAGTGGCTTGTGGAAGCGCTGTCGCTCAACGGATAAAAGGTACCTCGGGGATAACAGGCTGATCTTGCCCAAGAGTCCATATCGACGGCATGGTTTGGCACCTCGATGTCGGCTCGTCGCATCCTGGGGCTGGAGTAGGTCCCAAGGGTTGGGCTGTTCGCCCATTAAAGCGGTACGCGAGCTGGGTTTAGAACGTCGTGAGACAGTTCGGTCCCTATCCGCTGCGCGCGTTGGAAATTTGAGAAGATCTATCCCTAGTACGAGAGGACCGGGATGGACGAACCTCTGGTGTGTCAGTTGTTCTGCCAAGGGCACCGCTGATTAGCTACGTTCGGACCGGATAACCGCTGAAAGCATCTAAGCGGGAAGCCGTCTTCGAGATGAGATTTCCATGCACCTTGAGTGTGAGAGGCTCCCAGCAGACTACTGGGTTGATAGGCCGGATGTGGAAGCGGGGACTAACGACCCGTGGAGCTGACCGGTACTAATAAGCCGAAGACTTGACACACACTTTTTACCCACACCCTTGCGGGTGTGGGGCTCGCGTCCACTTTGTGGTTCCCGACAGACGATCGGGAACAACTGAAACTGAACACCGCGCATGCGCGGAATGGTTTCGAAGCTTCCTCGTTGGAGTGTCGAAATTGTTCCGGTGGTCATAGCGAGAGGGAAACGCCCGGTCACATTCCGAACCCGGAAGCTAAGCCTCTCAGCGCCGATGGTACTGCAAGGGGGACCTTGTGGGAGAGTAGGACGCCGCCGGACTTCTT
>NZ_QKLF01000008.1 GCF_003224335.1 Curtobacterium sp. MCJR17_055 | reverse complement strand
AACCCCGCCCTCCCGCGAGGCTGGACCCATGCCCGACACCCCCGCCATCGAGGTCCGCAACCTCACCAAGCGCTACCCCACCGGCCACACCGCGGTCTCCGACCTCTCCCTCACCATCGCCCGCGGCGAGACCGTCGCCCTGCTCGGCCCGAACGGCGCCGGCAAGTCGACGACGGTCGAGATCCTCGAGGGCTTCCGCTCCCGCACCTCCGGCGAGGTCCGCGTCCTCGGCACCGACCCGGCAAGCCCGACCCGCGAGCACAAGGCACGCATCGGCATCGTCCTGCAGACCAGTTCCGAGTCCCCGAACGTCACCGTCGCCGAACAGCTCACGCACTTCGGCTCGCTCTACCCGCGCAGCCGCAGCACCGAGGAGCTCCTCGCCGCCACCGGACTGGAGGCCCAGCGCAACACCCGGGTCAGCCGCCTGTCCGGCGGGCAGCGCCGCCGCGTCGACGTCGCCCTCGGCGTGATCGGCCGCCCGGAGGTCCTGTTCCTCGACGAACCGACGACGGGCTTCGACCCGGAGGCCAGGCGCCAGTTCTGGGACCTCGTCAACGGCATCAAGCGGGAGGGAACGACGGTCCTCCTGACCACCCACTACCTCGACGAGGCCGCGCACCTCGCCGACCGTGCCGCCGTCATCGCGAACGGTGAACTCCGCGCCCTCGCGCCGATCGATGAGCTCGGCGGTCCGGAAGCGCGGCGTCCCCAGATCCGCTGGCGTGACACCGATGGCACGCAGCATGAGGAACGCACCGACCACCCGCAGGACCGCATCCGGAGCACGACCACGCCGATGCACGACCTGGAGGTCATCCGCCCGTCCCTCGAGGACGTCTACCTCGAGATGGTCGCCTGAACCATGACGACGAGCCCGAACACCCTGACCATCGGCGCCTCCCGCATCGCCTACGAGATCCGCTCCTACTTCCGCGCCCCCGACTCCGTCTTCTTCACGTTCCTGTTCCCCGTCGTCATGCTCGCGCTGTTCTCGGTCGCGTTCGCCAGCTCGAGCGACATCCAGGCCGGGACGGCGAGCGTCGACTACGCCACGTACTACCTGCCCGGCCTCGTCGCGACCGGCATCCTCCTCTCCGGCACACAAGCGCTCGGTGTCGACATCGCCGGCGAGCGCAGTGACGGCACCCTGAAGCGCCTCGGCGGCACCCCGCTCCCCGTCCTGTCCTACTTCGTCGGCAAGATCGGCATGGTCCTGGTGACCACGCTCGTGCAGACGGCGATCCCGCTCGCCGTGTCGAGCCTCCTGTTCGGGGTGACACTCCCGACGGACGCGAGCCGCTGGGGAACCTTCGCCGGCGTGTTCCTCCTCGGCATCGCGACCAGCAGCGTCCTCGGGATCGCGATCTCCGCGCTCCCCCGCGAGGGTCGCCGCGCCACCGCCACGATCGTCCCCATCGTGCTGGTGCTGCAGTTCATCTCGGGCGTCTACCTGCCCTTCATGCAGCTGCCCGACTGGTTGCAGGGCATCGCGAGCGCGTTCCCGCTCCGGTGGATGGCCTCCGGCATGCGGTCCGTCTTCCTGCCGGACGCGTTCGCGTCCGCCGAGCCGGGAGGCTCGTGGCGACTCGGACTCGGAGCCCTCGTCCTGGCAGCGTGGCTGGTCCTCGGCCTGGTGGTCTGCGCGCTGACGTTCCGGTGGAACCGGAAGGACGGCTGACGGTGGCGGCCAGCAGGGCTGTGGACAACCCGGTTCCGCAGCCGGAGGCATGGGAGGCTGTCGGCATGACCGACACGCACCCCCGG
Source organism: Curtobacterium sp. MCJR17_055 (assembly GCF_003224335.1). Classification (GTDB taxonomy): domain Bacteria; phylum Actinomycetota; class Actinomycetes; order Actinomycetales; family Microbacteriaceae; genus Curtobacterium. Next base: position 6,616 of record NZ_QKLF01000008.1, on the reverse strand, counting down.
ACGCGCAACAGCGTCTGGCTGCACGCCTTCTTCGCTGGCACGGTCGTGTTGACCGCGGTCATCGCGGTCGCCGCGCGGTCGCCGTGGCCGTCCCGCTGGCCGGCGTTCGCTGCGCTGGCGGTCCTCACCGTGGCGTACGTCGCCTACGGCTGGCGCGGGTACGACCGACCCCGGGCAGCGGCTGCGTTCCTGCCGATCGCGATCGCGGCCGCGTTCGTGCTGCCTGCCGTCGTACCGACCACGGCCTTCGTGCAGTGCATCGTGTTCCCGCTCGTGTGGACCCAGGTCATGCGCGTGCGGGTCGCCGTCGCCCTCACCGCGGTGGTCGGGCTCGCGAGCGGGATCGGCCTGCAGGTCTCCGGCGGCCCCGATTCCTTGGCCGGCACGCTCCTCATCGAGGTCGTCAGCGTCGTCGGCTCCTGCGCGATCGGCATCTGGATGACCCGGGTCGCTACCCTCGCCGAAGAGCGCCGGCAACTGCTCGTCGAGCTCCATGCCACGCAGGACTCCCTTGCCGATGCGAACCGTGCCGCGGGCATCGCGAGTGAACGGGAGCGCCTGGCCCGCGAGATCCACGACACCGTGGCGCAGAACCTCGCTGGCATCGTCATGCTCACCGAGCGGGCGCGGAACGACCTCGCCGACGACCGCCCCGACGCCCTCGAGGAACGGCTCACGGTCCTCGAGGAGTCCGCCCGTGCTGCCCTCGAGGAGTCCCGCGTCCTCGTCGCGGCCGGCGCTGCCGGAGCCACCCACGACAGCCTCGCCGGAGCGCTGCACCGCCTCGGCGAGCGCCACACCCGCGAGACCGGCACGCCCGTCGCCGTCGCCGCAGCAGAGATCGCGCTCGACCGCGATGCGCAGGTCGTGCTGTTGCGCGTCGCGCAGGAAGCCCTCGCCAACGTCCGAACGCACGCGGGCTCCGCTTCGGCGCGTGTCGAGCTGCTCCACGAGTCCGAGCGGACCGTCCTGCGGGTGATCGACGACGGAGTCGGCTTCGATCCCGCCGTCCCGACCGCCGGCCACGGCCTGCGTGGTCTGCGCGACCGGCTCGCCCTCGCCGGCGGCACCTGCACGATCGAGAGCGCACCCGGGCGTAGCACGGTCGTGACCGCGACCCTCCCGACCGCGGCACCGGACCCCCGTGGCGATACAGAGCAGAACCTTCGATCTGCACCGTCAGCCGCAACGGCGGTCACCCGGTGATCCGCGTCGTCGTGGCGGACGACCACCCCATCGTCCGGTCGGGGATCGTCGCGCTCCTGCAGGCGGCCGACGACATCGACGTGGTCGGTCAGGCCGCGGACGGCGCAGCGGCGGTGTCCCTCGTGCTGGCCGAGCGTCCCGACGTGGTCCTCATGGACCTCCGGATGCCGGTCCTCGACGGTGACGCTGCAACAGCGCAGATCCTCGCCGCTGCACCAGACATCCGCGTCCTCATCCTCACCACGTACGAGTCCGACGACCAGATCCTCGCCGCCATCGAAGCGGGTGCCACCGGGTACCTGCTCAAGGCCGCTCCCGAGTCCGAGATCCTCGCCGGCGTCCGCGCCACCGCCCGCGGCGAGACCGCCCTCGCTCCGTCAGCGGCAGCGGCCCTGGTCCGCCGTGCCGTCGGTGTCGCACCGATCGGCCCGTCCTTGACCCCGCGCGAGCTCGACGTCCTGCGTCTCGTCGCCCAGGGCAACAGCAACCCGGCGATCGGCCGCGTCCTGTTCCTCAGCGAGACCACGGTGAAGACCCACCTCGGCCACGTCTTCGAGAAGCTCGGCGTCAACGACCGCACCCGCGCCGTGACCCGCGCGATGGAACTCGGCCTCCTCCCCTGACCCCTGCGGCCACGGCGTCGTTCTGGCAGTGACCGAGGCTTCAGTCCACGATCGGCACGAACCGCGCCCCCTCGTACCCGTCACGCGAGACGTGCGCCGTGAAGTCCGCGAGGGACCGCACCCAGTACCCCCGCTCCCCGTACAGGGCCTGGTACACGACCACCGGCTCCTCGGTCTCCACGTCCTTGGCGACGAGCACGACCTCGTACTCCCCGCCCTTGAAGTGGCGGTACCGGCCGGGCATCACGTCGCTGCTCATGCCCCCGATGCTAGGGCGACCCGACCCGACCCGACACGACCGGGCCTGCCCCATCACCGCCCCGCCGCAACCCGCCTAGGCTCGAACGGATGCCCGCTCCCCGCACGACCCGCCCCTCGACCACCTCCCCCGACGAGACCGCGGGCCACGACGCCGCTGCGGGACCCGAAGTCACCGCCCGTCCCGGCGCCACTGCCGGTCCCGGCGCCACTGCCGGTCCCGGCGCCACTGGCAGTCCCGACGACACCACGCGCGACGGCTTCATCCGCGTCCGCGGCGCCCGCGAGAACAACCTCCGCGACGTCGACGTCGACATCCCCCGCGACCGCATCGTCGCCTTCACGGGCATCTCCGGCTCCGGCAAGTCGAGCCTCGCGTTCGGCACGGTCTTCGCCGAGGCCCAGCGCCGCTTCCTCGAGTCCGTCGCCCCCTACGCCCGCCGCCTCATCGCCCAGGGCTCGACCCCGCACGTCGACTCGATCACGGGCCTCCCGCCGGCCGTCGCCCTGCAGCAGCGCCGCGGTGCCCCGAGCTCCCGGTCGACGGTCGGGACGCTCACGACGCTGAGCAACTCGACGCGCATGCTCTACTCGCGTGCCGGCACCTACCCGGAGGGCGCCGAGCAGCTGTACTCGGACTCGTTCTCGCCGAACACGGTCGCCGGCGCCTGCCCGCGATGCCACGGGCTCGGCGTCGCCCACGAGGTGACCGAGGCCTCCGCCGTCCGCGACCCGTCGCTGAGCATCCGCGACGGCGCGATCACGGCGTGGCCGGGTGCTTGGCAGGGAAAGAACCTCCGCGATGTCACGGCCGGCCTCGGCTACGACATCGAACGGCCGTGGCGGGAGCTCCCGCAGGAGGACCGCGACTGGCTCCTCTTCACCGAGGAGCAGCCCGTCGTCGAGGTGCACCCGAAGCGTGACCGCGTCGCGAAGCCGTACAAGGGCCGGTTCTGGAGCGCCCGCCAGTTCGTGCTGCACACCCTCGCCGATTCGCAGAGCGAGACGCAGCGGAACAAGGTCCTGCAGTTCGTCGAGTCCGGCCCGTGTTCGCTCTGCGGCGGCACGGGTCTCACGCGCGCTGCACTCGCGGTGACGTTCGGCGGCCGGACGATCGCCGAGCTGAACGCGCTGCCGCTGTCCGGCGTCGCCGAGGTCCTCCGTCCGGTCGCCGAGCTCACCGACGCCACGGCGGCCACGTCCCGCACGTCGTCCGGTGAGCGGACCGAGGTCGCGGTCACCATCGCGCGCGACCTCCTCGGCCGGGTCGAGGTCCTCACCGGCCTCGGTCTCGGCTACCTCAGCCTCGATCGCGCCACCCCGACGCTCTCCCCCGGTGAGATGCAGCGCCTCCGCATCGCCACACAGCTGCGGAGCGGCCTCTTCGGTGTCGTCTACGTCCTCGACGAGCCGAGCGCGGGCCTCCACCCGGCCGACGCCGAGCCGCTCGTCCAGGTCCTCGAGGACCTCCGCGCCAGCGGCAACAGCGTCTTCGTCGTCGAGCACGACATGCGCATCGTCCGCCAGGCCGACTGGATCGTCGACGTCGGCCCCGGTGCCGGCTCCGCCGGCGGCACGGTCCTCTACAGCGGCCCGGTCGACGGCCTGGCCGACGTCGAGGCGTCCGTCACCCGCCGCTTCCTGCAACCGCGCGCCTCCGGCCTGGAGGCCCGCCCTCCTCGACAACGGTTCGGCACCCTGGAACTGCGGGGCGTGACGCAGCACAACCTCCGGGACCTCGACGTCGACGTGCCGCTCGGCGTCCTCACCGCCGTCACCGGAGTGTCTGGGTCGGGCAAGTCGTCGCTGGTGGGTGGCGTCCTCGCGAACCGTGCCTCCGAGCACCCGCAGGTCAGCCGCGTGGTCGAGGTCGACCAGAAGCCGATCGGCCGCACGCCCCGCTCGAACCTCGCCACGTACACGGGCTTGTTCGACGCGGTCCGTGCCGCGTTCGCCGCGACCGACGACGCGAAGGCCCGCGGGTGGACGGCCGGCCGGTTCTCGTTCAACGTCGTCGGCGGCCGGTGCGAGGTGTGCCAGGGAGAGGGCTCGGTGTCGGTCGAGCTGCTGTTCCTGCCGGGCAGTTGGGCGCCGTGCCCGGAGTGCCACGGCTCCCGCTACAACGACGAGACGCTCGAGGTCCGCCTCGACGGCGTGACGATCGCCGACGTCCTCGGCATGACCGTGGACGAGGCCGCACCGTTCCTCGCCGACCTCCCCGCCGCCGCACGTGCCTTGAACGCCCTGCAGCAGGTCGGCCTCGGCTACCTCCGACTCGGGCAGCCCGCACCGGAGTTGTCCGGCGGCGAGGCGCAGCGCATCAAGCTCGCGACCGAGCTGCAGCGCGCCCGCTCCGGCCACACGCTGTACCTGCTCGACGAGCCGACCACGGGCCTCCACCCGGCCGACGTCGAGCGCCTCACCGAGCAGCTGTCCCGCTTGACGGACGCGGGCAACACGGTCGTCGTGGTCGAGCACGCGATGTCCGTCGTCGCTGCCGCCGACCACGTGATCGACATGGGGCCGTCCGGCGGCGACGAGGGCGGCCAGGTCGTCGCTTCGGGCACGCCCGCCGAGGTCGCTGCTTCCCCGTCGAGCCGCACGGCGCCGTACCTCCGCGCCGAACTCGAGGGCTGACCGCCGGAGTACTCCACAGATCGCACCGATGCGCCGCGAGGGGCACCACTCCCTCGGTAGCGTCGCGGCATGCAGCACTGGGACGCTGACGAGGAGCGAAGCCGCCACATGACCCGGTTCGGACGCCGTGACACCGCGCCGGAACTCGCCCTGCGCCGCACCCTCCACGCCCGCGGCCGTCGGTTCTTCGTCGACCGCCGGATCAGCGTCCGGACACGAGCGCGTGCTGACCTCGTGTTCCCCCGTGCCCGCGTCGCGGTGTTCGTGGACGGCTGCTTCTGGCACTGGTGCGAGGAGCACGCACACTTGCCGAAGGCGAACGCCGAGTTGTGGCGCACGAAGCTGCTCGCGAACCGGCAGCGTGACGCCTGGCACGACGCCGTCCTCCGCAGCGAGGGCTGGAGGGTCATCCGCGTCTGGGAACACGACGACGTCCAGACGGCCGCGGACACGATCGAGGCCGTACTCGACCGCTGGCACCGGATCACAGGCGGTGGTCGGCAGCGGCCACCACACCCCTGCCCAGTTGCCAGCCCGCAGCGGCGAACGCCTTCCGGGCCCCGGTCGCGTCCTCCGCCGACGGCCGCCCGTACGCCTCCCGGTAGTCCCGCGAGAGTTGCGACGCTCCGGCATGCACGGTGCGACGCTCGACGTCGACGGTTGCATCGCGGCGACCCGCCTCCGCTGACGCACGACGAACGGACGAGAGGCCCGGCACCAGCTGGTGTCGGACCTCCCGTCCGTCAATCGGTCATGACAGTTGCGTCACCAGGTGAGGACGAAGCGACCCCGCGTCCCGCCAGCTTCGAGGCGTTCGTGTGCCTCCGGGGCACGCTCCGCCGGCAGGACCTCGGCCACCCGGGGCACGATCGTGCCGCTCTCAACGCCGTGGCGCAGCCGCTCGAGCTTGTCGAAGGACCGGTACTCACTGAACACGGACACCCGCTCGAACCGGATGCCGGGTGCGCCGTTGCCCTCCCAGCCGCGGACGTCGACGAACACACCACCCTCGCGGATGGCCGGGACGACGGTGTCCCGCTGCAGGGCGCAGTCGAACAGGGCGTCGACCCCCTCGGGCACGACGGCTCGCACGGAGGCAGCGAAGTCGTCCCCGCGCGGCACGATGTGGTCCGGCCCGAGCGAACGGACGAGGGCCTGGTCCTTCTCGGAGCTGTCCGCGATCACGGTGATGCCGGCGGCCTTCGCGAGCTGCACGACGTAGTTGCCGAGGAGCCCGGCGGCGCCGGTCACGGCGAGTGTCTGGCCCCGCTCGAGCCCGGCGAGCTCGAGCATCTGGATGGCGGTGAGCCCGTTCATCGGCACGGTGGATGCTGCCTCGATCGTGGTCCCGCGCGGGATCCGCGTGAACGACCCGACCGGGGCGACGAGGTACTCGACGTACGCCCCGCCGTGCCCGGTGAGCGGGAGGGCGATCGCCATGACCTCGTCACCGACGGACCACCCCTCGACGTCCGGTCCCACCTCGTCGATGACGCCCGCGGCATCCATCCCGGGCACGTACGGAGCCGTGGCCTTCGAACTGTCGCGCTCCCCCGCCCGCACCCCCGTGTCCGTGGGGTTGACCGCGAACGCTCGGACGGCGATGCGGACCGAACCGGCACCGGCGTGCACCTCGGCTACTTCATGGACGGCGAGGGCTCGAGGCCCTCCGAACGTTTCGACTCCGACGACCTTCATGTCTCCGGTCTACCCGGAGCACGACACCGCCCGCTCAGCCGACGTGTGGGGACGCGAAAGAGCCCCTGACCGGGGTGAGCATTGCTGCTCACCCCGGTCAGGGGCTCGATCATTGAGAAGAAGTCCGGCGGCGTCCTACTCTCCCACAAGGTCCCCCTTGCAGTACCATCGGCGCTGAGAGGCTTAGCTTCCGG
>NZ_QKLF01000007.1 GCF_003224335.1 Curtobacterium sp. MCJR17_055 | reverse complement strand
TCCGGAATTCACGCATCTCGCGCGCCGAGATCCCGCGATCGCGGGATCTCGACGCGCGAGATGCGTGAATTCCGGAACCTGGGGGGGGAGGGGGGACGGCTCAGACGGACGCGCGCCAGTCCTCGTCGTCCTCGTCCTCGCCGTCGAGCGGCAGCGCGATCGACGACGTCGGCGGGTTGATGAGCGTGCGCTCGTCCCGCCGGTGCCGCAGCACGTCGTTGATGTAGGCGGTCGTGGCCTCGGGGAGCGACACCGATCGCTCCTCCTGCTGCGACATGAACCAGCGGTGCTCGAGCAACTCGTGGAACACCTCGGCGGGTTCGAGCCGGCCGCGCAGGTCCCGCGGGATCGCCCGCACGACGGGCTCGAACACCCGCGAGACCCACTCGTGCGCGACCATCTCCTCGTCGAGCTCCTCGCGGCCGTTGCGGGCACGGTACGCGTCCAGGTCGTTGAGCAGTCGTCGGGCCTGGTTCTCCTCGGCGTCGAGGCCGGTCAGACGCAGCAGACGGCGCTGGTGGTGTCCGGCGTCGACGACCTTCGGCTGGATGCGGACCTGTGCGCCGGACTCCGCGGTGCGGATCGACAGCTCCTCGATGTCGAAGCCGAGCGCGTTGAGCCGCTCCACGCGGTCGTTGATGCGCCAGCGCTCCGCCGCGTCGAACTGCTCCGTGCCGGTGAGCTCCGTCCAGAGGGTCCGGTACTGCGCCACGATGCGGTTCGACACGTCCAGGGGGTCGGCGTTCTCGTCGAGACGTCCGCCGGCCTCCAGGTCGAGGAGCTCGCCGGCGATGTTGACGCGGGCGACCTCGAGGTCGTTCTCCCGCTGCCCGTTCGACAGCCCGCCCGGGTAGAGCTTCCCGGTCTCGGCGTCCACCAGGTACGCGGCGAACGAGCCGGCGTCGCGGCGGAACAGCGTGTTCGAGAGCGAGACGTCGCCCCAGTAGAAGCCGATGACGTGCAGCCGGACGAGCAGGAGCGCCAGGGCGTCCACCAGGCGGGTGGCCGTGTCCGGGCGCAGCGTCTGCGAGTACAGCGCCCGGTATGGCAGCGAGAAGCGCAGGTGGCGGGTGACGAGGACGGGTTGGAGCTCCTCGCCCTCGCGGCCGACGCGGTTCGTGATGACCGCGACGGGGTCCACGCACGGCACGTCCATGCGCTGCAGGGTCCGGAGCATGTCGTACTCGGAGCGCGCGAGTTCGGCGCTCGTCTCCTTGACCGCGACGACGTAGCCGCTGAGGTGCACGAACCGCACCAGGTGCCGCGAGATGCCCTTCGGCAGCGCGACGATCGTCTCGTCGGGCCAGGCCTCGAGCGGCAGGTCCCAGGGAAGGTCGAGCAGGCCGGGGTCGACGGTGGCGGCGGTGATGGTCATGGAGTCGGGCACGACGGGTCCTCAGGTGCTCGGCGGTGGGTCTGCGGGACGGGAGGCACGGTGCGGGCCCGCACCGAGCCTCCCGTCCCGCAGGTGGGAACGACGGGAGCCCGCCAGGCGCCGGTGACGGCGGATGACGGGCTCCCGGGGGTGACGATCAGGCGCTGATGACGGCCTTGTCGTCGAGGCGCTCGCCCGACTCGGCGTCGAACACGTGCACGTGACCCTGCTTCGGGCTCACGACGATCGTGTCACCGATCGAGGGGTGGTTGCGACCGTCGACGCGCGTGACGATGTCGGTGCGCGTGCCGTTCACGTCGGCGTGGCCGTAGAGGTAGCCGTCGGCGCCGAGCTCCTCGACGACGTCGACCGTGACGGGCAGGCCCTCGCCGGACTGGGACACGATGATGTCCTCGGGGCGAACGCCCACCGTGACGGCACCCGAGCGGGCGTTCGACAGGGTGTCGCGGTCGATCGGGTGGTTGAGCGACCCGAAGCTGATGCCGCCCTCGAGCACCGACGCCGGCAGGAGGTTCATGGCCGGCGAGCCGATGAAGCCGGCGACGAACACGTTGTTCGGCTTCTCGTAGAGGTCGCGCGGGGTGCCGACCTGCTGCAGGATGCCGTCCTTGAGCACCGCGATGCGGTCACCCATCGTCAGTGCCTCGGTCTGGTCGTGCGTGACGTAGACCGTGGTGACGCCGAGACGACGCTGCAGCGACGCGATCTGGGTACGGGTCTGGACGCGGAGCTTGGCGTCGAGGTTCGACAGCGGCTCGTCCATGAGGAACACCTGCGGCTGACGGACGATCGCACGGCCCATCGCGACGCGCTGACGCTGACCACCGGAGAGCGCCTTCGGCTTGCGACCGAGGTACTGCTCGAGGTCGAGGAGCTTGGCGGCCTCCTGCACGCGGGTGGCGCGCTCCTCCTTGCCGACGCCGGCGATCTTGAGAGCGAAGCCCATGTTCTCGGCGACGGTCATGTGCGGGTACAGCGCGTAGTTCTGGAACACCATCGCGATGTCGCGGTCCTTCGGCGGGACGTCGGTGACGTCACGGTCGCCGATGCGGATGGCACCGGAGTTGACCTCTTCGAGGCCGGCGAGCATGCGCAGGGACGTGGACTTGCCACAGCCCGACGGGCCGACGAGGACGAGGAACTCGCCGTCGGCGACGTCCAGGTCGAGGGAGTCCACCGCGGGGCGGTTGCCCCCGGGGTAGAGACGGGTTGCCTTGTCATAGGTGACGGACGCCATGAGCGTTCGGTCCTCTCCACCGGCAGGTACGTGCCGGACGATCCGTGGTGAAGCGGCGGCCCAGTCGGGCCCCGGACGGTCGCCGTCGACCGTCATGCCTCATACAACACGAGTTCTCCGGCTGGCGCCAGTGCGGGGGGCACGCGGGCTCCGGGCGTCGTCGGCTGGTTGGCTGGTTCCCATCGGCCGCCACTACAATCGCCGGGTCCGTCCGCCGACCGGGGGGAGGCCGGCGGACACCGACCAGGAGGACGACCGCACGATGACCAACCGCCCCGAAGGCGACGCCCGCGCCGAGCGCAACGCGCGTCGTGCCGCCGCGCGCGAGCGAGCTCAGCGAACCCGTACCCAGCAGAAGCGACGCCAGCGGGGTGTCCGCATCGGGCTCCAGGTCGGACTGGGCGTCGTGCTGATCGCCGCCGCCACCATCGTCACGCTGGTGCTCGTGAACTCCTCGCGTCCGGCCGGCCCCGGGCCGGACACCATGGCCGACGGCGGGATCACGATCGGCGCCGGGCTGAAGGCCGTCGAGCCCGGTGCCGCGTCCACGCCGTCGCCGAGCTCGACCGCCTCGGCCGAACAGGTCCGGATCACCCTCTACGTGGACTACCTCTGCCCGATCTGCGGTTCGTTCGAGCAGACGAACAGCGAGTACATCGAGGGGCTCGTCGACTCCGGTGCCGCGACCCTCGACGTGCACCCCGTCGCGATCCTGACGAACCGCTCCCAGGGCACGAAGTACTCCCTCCGTGCCGCGAACGCGGCGGCCTGCGTCGCGCAGGAGTCCCCGGACTCGTTCTTCGCCGTGAACCGCGCACTGTTCGCCGCGCAGCCGGAGGAGGGCACGCCGGGCCTCACCGACGAGCAGCTCGCCGACGTCGTCACGACCGTGCCCGGTGTGCGCAAGGGCTCGACGATCGAGCAGTGCATCGAGGACCAGCGGTACGGCAAGTGGGTCGACGAGCGCACCACCGCCGTGACGGGCGGGGACATCCCCGGCTCGGAGCTCACGACCTTCCCGGGGACCCCGCTCGTGCTCGTCAACGGCAAGCAGTACCCGTACTCCACCGCCTCGACGAACGACGAGTTCCGGACCTTCGTCGTCAGCGCCGCGGGCAGCACCGAGACGACCCCCACGCCGACCCCGAGCGCGACCCCCACCGCGTCCGCGACGCCGACCGGGTCCGCGTCGCCGACCGCCGGCTGACACCGCACACGAGCTGACCAGCACGACCGACCACGTGTCGGACGCGCACGACGGCCGGGACGCCTCCACGAGGCGTCCCGGCCGTCGCCGTTCAGAGGGCCGACGCGGGCACGGTGAGCGTGTCGCAGCTCGTCGCACCCCGCTCGTAGCCCCGCTCGAACCAGTCCTGACGCTGCTCGCTCGTGCCGTGCGTGAACGAGTCGGGGTCGACCCGGCCGGTGGCGCGCTCCTGGATGCTGTCGTCGCCGACCGCGCTCGCCGCCGACAGTGCGTCCGCGACCTGGGCGCGGGTGACGGGCTCGAAGAACGTCTCCCCGTTCGCCGACTCCGTGGTCGCCGCGTCACCGACCCAGGCGCCGGCGTAGCAGTCCGCCTGGAGCTCGACGCGGACGCTGTCCGACGCGGCCCCGCTGCCGCTGCGGTCGGTCTCGGCGAAGGTGCCCTCGAGCTGCTGGACGTGGTGGCCCCACTCGTGCGCGACGACGTACATCTCCGCGAGCGGTCCGCCGGACGCCCCGTACGTGGAGCGGAGCTCGTCGTAGAAGTCCGTGTCGACGTAGAGGGCACGGTCGGGCGGACAGTAGAACGGCCCCGTCGACGCCGAGGCCGTCCCGCACCCGGTGTCGGTCGACCCGGTGAACAGGAAGAACTCCGGCGTCGAATAGCTGATCCCGAGCTGCTCGGCCTCGGCGGACCAGTACGCGTCGAGGGACTCCGCAGCGCCCTCCATGCGGCAGTCGATGCTCGCGTTCGCGTCGCGACCGGTGCGGCACTCGGCGACCGGCGAGGCCTCCGCGCCGCCCTGCTGGATGGTCGTCAGTCCGCCGCCACCGCCGACGACGCCGCTGAGGTCGACCCCGGTGAACTGTGCGATGAGGAACACCACGATGCCGGCGACGCCAATGCCGCCGCCCGCGATCCCTGCTGTGCGCCCGCGCCGCTTGACCTTGCCGCCACTGAGCTGCGAGTCGTCGTTGAACGTCATGGCGTCGAACCTACGGACGTCATCGGCGGACGTCCGTTCCGGTGTGCCGTCCGGGCGTTGCGCGGACACCGGCGTCGGTCCAGGCCGGCCCGGACGACGCGGCTCAGGTGCTGACCAGCGGCTCCACGGTCGCCAGGCCCGCGCCGATCCCGACGTCGACCAGCTCGATGCGCCCGGCGAGCGTCGCCGCCGGGCCGCGGAGGAGCCCGGCCTTCACCCCGCCGAACGTCACGGTGACGTCGGCGTGGAGCACGTGGTCGTCCGCGATGCCGCCGGTGTCCACGTCGATGCCGCTCGGCACGTCGACGGCCACGACGAACGGGGCCCGCTGTTCGCGGGCGAGCTCCCGGAGCGCCGCGACGACGTCGCGCGCGGGGGAACGCAGCGGTCCGCCGCCGCCGATCCCCAGGATGCCGTCGAGCACCAGGTCGGCGTCGAGCGCCGCCTCCCGCGCCAGCTCCGCGAGCCGGTCGCCCGCCGAGGGCGTCGCCGCGCGCAGGATGTCGGCGGCACCCGCCGCGGAGGGGACCGGACCGCCGTCCGCGGGGTCGTCCAGGAGACGCGCCCCGGCCTCCCGAGCTGCTGCCAGGCCCGCCTCGTGGACACGGGAGCCGACGCGGAGGACCGTGACGTGCCTCCCGGCAGCGGCCAGCCGCGCAGCGGCGAACAGGGCGTCCCCGCCGTTGTCCCCGCTGCCGACCAGGACGAGGACCGAGCCCGGGCCGTCGCCCGGACGGACCGCGGGGTCGTCGAGCAGGTCGGTGACCACCGTGGCGAGCCCGTCGGCGGCACGCTGCATGAGCGGCTCACCCGCCTGGAGGTGGGGGCGTTCCGCCGCTCGGATCTGGTCGCCGCCGTAGCCGTCCATACCCGCCACTGTGGCCCCACTACCCTGGACGGGCCATGTCACTCGTCCCCGAAGCGCCCCGCCCCCGCGTCGTGATGTCCCCGGACGGCCTGCCGCTCGCCACCTACGACTTCGGCGACCCCGACGCACCCGCGGTCCTCGCCGTGCACGGGTTCGCATCCGGGGCCGTGCTGAACTGGCACGCATCCGGCTGGACCCGTGACCTCGTCCGCGCCGGTCACCGCGTCATCGCGTTCGACCAGCGCGGCCACGGTGCGAGCGGGAAGCCGCACGAGCCGCACAGCTACTCGATGGACCTGCTCGTCGACGACGTCACAGCGGTGGTGGACACCTACCTGCTCGACGACGTCGCGTTCCTGGGCTACTCCCTCGGTGCTCGGGTCGGGTGGCACGCCGCCGAGCGGATGTCGGACCGGATCTCGCGCGCGGTGCTCGGCGGGATCCCGGACGCGGACCCGATGCGGCGCGTCCGCGTCGACCAGGCGTGGGCGTTCATCACCGACGGCACCCCGGTCGAGGACCGCGTCACGAACGGGTACCTCACGATGGCGGCGAACGTCGAGGGCAACGACCTCCGCGCGCTCGTCGCGATGGTGGAGGGGATGCGCGACAGCGTCGAGCCGACGCCGGCGAACGCGCCGACGCAGCCGCTGCTGCTGGCCGCCGGCAGCGAGGACGGGATCAAGGACAGCGCGCTCCGGCTCGCCGAGACAGCGCCGCACGCGACCTTCGTCGAGATCCCGGGGCGGAACCACTTCAACGCCCCCACGTCGCGGCACTTCCGGGAGGCGGCGATCGCGTTCCTGGGGCGGTAGCGGGGCGCTCGCGTCTGCAGACCGTTGACCGGTACTCGTGGACCCTCCCGCCGTCGAGGGGGCGCGGCGTAGCGTCCGCCGCATGGACTACAGACTCCTCGGCAACAGCGGGACAGTGGTGTCGTCGCTGACCCTCGGCACCATGACCTTCGGCAGCGAAGCCGACGAACCGACCTCCCACGCCATCATCGACGCCTTCGTCGCGGGCGGTGGCACGTTCATCGACACCGCCGACGTGTACTCGGGCAACGAGTCCGAGCGCATCATCGGACGGTGGCTCCGCGACCACCCCACCGACGCGCAGCAGGTGGTGCTCACCACGAAGGGGCGCTTCCCGCAGGGCGACGGCCCGAACGACCTCGGCCTCTCGCGCCGCCACCTCCGCGTGGCCCTCGACGCGTCGCTGGAGCGGCTCGGCGTCGACCACATCGACCTCTACCAGATGCACGCGTGGGACGCCCTCACCCCGATCGAGGAGACCCTGCGCTTCCTCGACGACGCCGTGTCGGCAGGCAAGATCGGCTCCTACGGGTTCTCGAACTACCTGGGCTACCAGGTCACGAAGGCGGTCTACGAGGCCCGTCTGCACGACTGGGCGCCCCCGGTCACGCTCCAGCCGCAGTACAACCTGCTCGTCCGCGACATCGAGCACGAGGTCGTGCCTGCCTGCCTCGACGCCGGGATCGGGCTGCTCCCGTGGTCCCCGCTCGCCGGTGGCTGGCTCTCCGGCAAGTACCAGCGCGACGAGGCCCCGACCGGGTCGACCCGACTCGGTGAGGACCCGAAGCGCGGCATGGAGGCGTGGGAGGCCCGCAACGCCGACGAGCGCACGTGGAAGGTGCTCGACGCGGTGTCCGCCGTCGCGGACGCGCACGGCGCCTCGCGCTCCCAGGTCGCCCTGGCCTGGCTCCTCGCCCGGCCGGCGGTGACGAGCGTCATCCTCGGCGCACGGACCGTCGAGCAGCTGCAGGACAACCTCGGCGCCGCGGACCTCGTGCTCGACCAGGCCGAGCTGCAGACGCTCACCGAGGCGAGCGCTCCCCGCATCGACGACTACCCGTACGGCACGGCCGGCGTCGCGCAGCGCGAGCGGAAGATCACCGGCGGTCGCTGACGGCGCCACGCGTCACCGGGGGTCCGTCACCCCGACGGGCCCCCGGTGGCGCGTGGTGGGCGGGCGCTCGGAGGCCCCGCCGCGCCGGGGCTCGGCTGCATCGGTGGGAGACGCTCGCCGCCTGCGTAGGATCTCGGGGTGCCCAGTCGCCGAGCCCCCTGGTCCCCGGACCGCCGGTCGGTCGACGACCCCGACGCGGCACGAGCGCTGACCGACGATCGCGCCACGGACGGTCCGGTCCAGCACCGCGGAGCGCCGCACCACGCAGCGCAGCACCGCGGACCACTGGCTCGGCGAGCGCTCGACCGCGGCGTGCTCGACCGGGCGTGGCTGCGCGTCACGGCCCTCGTGCTGCTCGCCGTCGCGGCCGCCTACCAGTGCTTCTGGCGCATCGGCGCCGGCAACATCGGCGGGGACGAGGCCACCTACGTCAAGGCCGGCCTCGCGTACGTGCACGGGGCGTTCGACCAGAACCGTGAGCACCCACCGACCGCCAAGTACCTGTTCGGCCTCGCGCAGCTGGTCGGTGGGCCGGGTGCCGTCGCACCCCGGGTCCTGGTCGCGTCGCTCGTCGTCCTCGGCGCGGCGGTCATGTTCGTCTGGCTGCGCGCGGAGGTCGGCTTCTGGACCGGGTTCGCGGCCGCCGCACTCTGGACCATCACCCCTCGCGGCGGTGCCGGTGCCCGCCTGGACCGGGTGGCGCTGCTCGACCCGGTGATGGTGTTCTTCGCCCTGGCGGCACTCTTCGCGATCTGGGTGTGGATCCGTACCGACCGCTGGTGGTGGGTGCCCGTGTCAGCGGTGCTCATGGCGGCGTCGGTCACGTCGAAGGCGTCGACCCTCGTGCTGCTGCCGGTCTTCGTCCTGGCCCCGGTGTTGTTCGGCCGGTGGCGTGCGCTCGTCGTCGGCGGAGCGGTGTGGGCGGCCACGTTCGTCGTCGCCGTCGTCGCGCTCTACGCCCCGATGGGGATGCGCTCCGCGGTGCAGTACATGCTCACCTTCCAGTCCGGACAGAACGAGCACGGACACCTCATCTCGATCGCCGGCCACACGTACCAGTTCGCTCCGTGGTGGGCGAACTGGTGGTTCCTGCTCCGCGGGGTCGGCACGCCCGTCGTGGTGGTGCTCGCCGTCGCCGTGGTGCTCGCGGTGGTCGTGCGTCCGGGCAGGCTCGTGGTGTTCCTCCTCGCGCCGCTGGTCCTGCTCGTGGCGTTCTACTCGCTCGCCGCCGAGATCGCGCTGCCGACCTACTACGCGGCGTGGATGCCGTTCATCGTGATGCTCGCCGCCGTGGGGCTCGGGCAGCTCAGCCGCCTGCGACCACGGTGGCTGACGAGCAGCATCGCCGTCGTGCTCGTCCTGGTGGCACTGGTCGGGAGCATCCCGACCGCCCGGACGATCTGGGAGGCACGTGCCACCGGCGTCGCCCGGTTGCTCCCGCTCCTGCGGCACGAGGGCATCCGGGACGGTCAGGTCTTCTTCGGCGCGATCACCCCGAGCGACTACGACCAGTACGTCGGGGACCGCGGGGTCCGTGACGTGGTCGATGCACCGTTCGTCGCGATCGTCGTCGGCCGGGACCGTCGCTTCCCGCTGCCGCCGGAGGTGCAGGATCTGCTGACGTCCGAGCGGTCGTCGTTCGAGCGGGTGCGACTCGACCGCGTCGTGGCGTGGATCCCGGACGGGGAGATCGTCCGGACGTCCGACGGCGGGCTGACCGTGCGGCGCTGACCGTCGGGCGCTGACCGTCGGGCGCTGACCGTCGGGCGCTGACCGTCGGGCGCCGCCCCGGTGTGGGTGGCCGTGAGCGACGGCTCCGCCTTCGGCTGCACGGGAAGCCGTGATCTGGGGCCGGCAGCGGGACTTGAACCCGCAACCCCCGTATTACAAGTACGGTGCGCTACCAATTGCGCCATGCCGGCTGACCCGCCCATCGTACCGGGCGGACACGACGACGGCGCCCGGGCCGCAGCCCGAGCGCCGTCACACCCGCCTACTCCTGCGCCGAGAAGTTGAGCGAGATCGAGTTCATGCAGTAGCGGTCGCCCGTGGGCGTCCCGAAGCCGTCCGGGAACACGTGGCCAAGGTGGCCGCCGCAGTTCGCGCAGCGGACCTCGGTGCGGGCCATGCCGAGCGAGTTGTCTTCGATGAGCTGCACCGCGTCGGGATCGACCGACTCGTAGAACGACGGCCAGCCGCAGCCGGAGTCGAACTTCGTGCCGCTCTTGAACAGCTCCGCACCACACGCCGCACACGTGTAGACGCCGGCACGTTCCTCGTCGAGGAGTTCACCGGTCCACGGGCGCTCCGTCCCGGCCTGGCGCAGCACGGCGTACTGGTCAGGGGAGAGCTCCTCGCGCCACTGGGCGTCGGACTTGTCGACCTTGTAAGCCATGTGCGTACCTCCTGGTTCCGACCGGGGCTCGTGCCCGCCGGTCATCGTGCGTCACACCAGTAAACTCCGACCGATGTCCGAGCATTCCGTCCGCCGTGCCCGCTGGGAGCACCTGACGACCGACGAACTGTACGACATCGTGCGGCTCCGGAACCGGGTGTTCGCCCTCGAACAGCGGGTCTCGGCCGAGGACTTCGACGGCCGTGACCGCGACCCGGACACCGAGCACTGGTGGGTCGGGGGCGCGGACGGACCGGTCGTCGGGTACCTCCGCCTGGTCCGGCCGGCCCCGGACGAGCCGCACCCAGCGGGGACCTCTGTGCCGACCCGAGTGATCGGCCGCGTCGCCACCCACCCCGACCACCGCGGCCAGGGGATCGCCGGCGGCCTGGTGGCGGCGGTGCTCGGGTCGCACGGCGCCGAGCCGTTCGTCCTGCACGCCCAGCAGTACGTCGCCGGACTGTACGAACGGCACGGGTTCGTCCGCTTCGGCGCCCCCTACGACGAGGCCGGCATCACCCACGTCGGCATGTACCGCCCCGGGGCCTGATGGACACGCGGGACCGCTACCGCGCCTACGCCGACCGGATCGACGGGGTCTCCCCGACGTACGCCGCCTGGGCGCGCTCGGTCGAGGGTCCGCTCGTCGACCTGCTCGACGCCGTGCCGGAGCCGAAGCGCCAGCCCGAGCTCCTGTTCGCGGTCGCGCGACGGCTGGGCGCCGACCCCGCTGACCCGGCAGCGCTCCGCGCACTCGGCCGGGAGGCCCGACCCGCCCTCGTCGCGGCCCTCACCAGCGCCACGGTGCAGGCCAACGACCCGCGACGGCTCGCCCCCGTCGTCCCGGTGCTCGCCGCGCTCTCGGCGGCCTCGGCGCGACCCCTCGGTCTGCTCGACGTCGGAGCGGCGGCCGGACTCTGCTCGATCCCGGACCGCGTGACGCTCGACCACCGGCTCGTCGACCGTGCGCGTCCGGCCGGTCCGGTCCCGTCCGGGCAGATCCCGTCGGGGCACATCCTGTCGGGATCTGTGCCGTCTGGATCCGTGCCGTCCGGCCCCGGGTCGACGCAGCGCGGACGACGGAGCGCGACGGCGGGCGACCTCGTCCGGGTGCACACGGCGGTCGAGGGGCCCGCGGTGCACCTCGTCGCCGAGGTCGTGGGGACACCACCCGCTCCCGCGACGACCCCGATCCGGATCGGTGCCCGCGTCGCCCTCGACCCGAACCCGATCGACCCCGCGGCGCCGGACGCGTTCGCCCGACTCGCCGAGGCCGTCCCGCCCGAGGCGACGGACCGGACCGCCCTGATGCGGGACGCGCTGCGGGCGACGCTGGTCGAGCCTCCCGTCCGGGTCCGCGGCAGCGTGCCGGACGACCTCGACCGGGCCCTCGACGCCCTGCCGGACGACTGCGAGCCGGTCGTCATGACCACGGGGACGCTCGTCTACGTGCCGGGCGCTGGGCGGCAGCGCTTCGTCGACCGGCTCCGCGAGCGGGGCGTCCGCTGGGTGGCGCTCGAACGCACCGGTGTCCTCACCGGGGTCGCGGCGACCCTGCCGGAGGACGTCGACCCCGCGGACCCGGACGCCTTCGCGACGCTCTCGCTCGACGGCCGGGCGCTCGCCGTGTCGGACGCCTTCGGCACCCGCGTCCGGTGGTCCGCCCCGCCCGAGGTGCTGGCGGAGACCGTGGGGTGAGCGGGTTCCGCGACAGTCCAGCACCGTGCCAGGGTCGACATGCCGCGCACCCCTACGATGTGCGAGACCTGCAACCCCTTCGCGATCGGACCAGCCTGTGACCGCCCTCCCCGCCGACGAGCTCACCGAGCTCGCCAAGCACGTGCTCGCGTTCGAGCACGACCGGGCGCGGCACGACCGGACCAAGGAAGCGGAGATCCGGGTCGAGTTCGACATGTCGCCGACGCGGTACTACCAGGTGCTCAACCGCGTGATCGACACACCGGCCGCCCTCGCGTACGACCCGCAGCTCGTCACCCGGCTGCAGCGGCTCCGCAGCGCCCGGACGAGCGCACGCGCTGCCCGCAGTTTCGTCGCGCCCCCGGCCGACCCCGAAGGACGTGAAGAGGAACGATGACGAGATTCCCGCGAGACCGGTTCGACGACGTCGCAGACGGCCCCCGGGTCGGCGCCCACCGTGGTGCTGCCCGCCGGGGTGGCGGGTGGGTCGTCTTCGCGTGGGCCGCACTCGCGACCGGCGTGCTGGTCGGCATCGGGGTCCTCGTCCTCGCCCTGCTGAACGGCAGCGTGCAGTTCACGGAGGGGAGCGGTGGGTCGACGGCGTCCGCGACCTCGACGCCCTCGGCCAGCGCATCCTCGGACTCGGACTCCGACTCGGGTGCCGGCGCTGACGCGGACTCCGGCTCGGACGACGGCGGAGCGACGCAGTCGCCGTCGGCAGCGGCCGGCGCATCTGCTGCCGACCAGGGTGCGACGACGCTCGTCGTGCTCAACGGGACCTCGACGACCGGTCTGGCCGCGAACGCCTCGACGCGGCTCGGGACCGCCGGGTGGACCGTGAGCTCGACCGGGGACGCCGGGACGACCGGGGCGACGCAGACGATCGTCTACTACCAGCAGGAGTCGCAGGCGGCCGTCGCACAGGGCGTCGCGCAGGCGCTCGGGGTCAGCGCGGTGCAGCAGTCGGCGGCGTTCCCGAACGCGGACGTCTCGGTCGTGCTCGGCTCCGACTACACGGGCTGACCGGGGTCCGCGGCGGTCCTCCGTGGTCGTCGTGTTTCCGTCACGTTGCGGATCGGGGTTCTCCGCGTGAAATGCGTGTCACACCCCTTGCCGAAATGCCGTCCTTCGGTCAGAGTCACCAGTGGTCACCCCGTGATCGCGACGACGCCTCATGTTGCCGTCCGGGAGCGGGTGAGTCGACATGCGCTCGGACCCGGCGGCCACCTCGCGCGAGGGGGCCGTCGTTCGCAACAGCAGTACCGCAGGGAGCAAGGATCATGGCCAACGGAACCGTGAAGTGGTTCAACGCCGAGAAGGGCTTCGGCTTCATCACCGTGGATGGAGGGGGCCAGGACGTGTTCGTGCACTACTCGGCCATCGACATGAGCGGCTACAAGGTCCTCGAGGAGGGCCAGGCGGTGACGTTCGACGTCGGCACCGGGTCGAAGGGCCCGCAGGCCGAGTCGGTCCGTCCCGCGTAGTCGTCCGGAACCACTCGCGGACGCGCCGTCCCCTCGGGGACGGCGCGTTCGTCGTCCGCCGGGACGCGGTGGGTCGACCTGTGGAGTGGGGCAGAGCCTCCCCACTGTGTTGCACTCTCGGGTGGCGAGTGCCAGAATCGGGCTTGGCACTCGGCCAGGCTGAGTGCCAGAACGACCCCGATGACGACGTCCGGGAGGGACGAAGAACTCACATGGCAAAGATCATTGCTTTCAACGAAGAGGCCCGACGCGGCCTCGAGCGCGGCCTCAACCAGCTGGCCGACGCCGTGAAGGTGACGCTCGGCCCGCGCGGCCGCAACGTCGTCCTCGAGAAGAAGTGGGGCGCCCCCACGATCACGAACGACGGTGTCTCCATCGCCAAGGAGATCGAGCTCGACGACCCGTACGAGAAGATCGGTGCGGAGCTCGTCAAGGAGGTCGCCAAGAAGACCGACGACGTCGCCGGTGACGGTACGACCACCGCGACCGTCCTCGCCCAGGCCCTCGTCCGCGAAGGCCTCCGCAACGTCGCCGCCGGCGCCGACCCCATCTCCCTGAAGCGCGGCATCGAGAAGGCCGTCGCGGCCGTCTCCGAGCAGCTGCTCGCCGACGCCAAGGAGATCGAGACCAAGGACCAGATCGCCGCCACCGCGTCGATCTCGGCCGCTGACCCGACCATCGGCGCGCTCATCGCCGAGGCCATCGACAAGGTCGGCAAGGAAGGCGTCGTCACCGTCGAGGAGTCGAACACCTTCGGCACCGAGCTCGAGCTCACCGAGGGCATGCGCTTCGACAAGGGCTACCTGTCGCAGTACTTCGTCACCGACCCCGAGCGCCAGGAAGCCGTCTTCGAGGACGCGTACGTCCTGATCGTCAACTCGAAGATCTCGAACATCAAGGACCTCCTGCCGGTCGTCGACAAGGTGATCCAGGCGGGCAAGCAGCTCCTGATCATCGCCGAGGACGTCGACGGCGAGGCCCTGGCCACGCTCGTCGTGAACAAGATCCGCGGCATCTTCAAGTCCGTCGCCGTCAAGGCCCCGGGCTTCGGCGACCGCCGCAAGGCCATGCTGCAGGACATCGCGATCCTCACCGGCGGCCAGGTCATCTCGGAAGAGGTCGGCCTCAAGCTCGAGAACGCGACGCTCGACCTGCTCGGTCGTGCCCGCAAGGTCGTCATCACCAAGGACGAGACCACGATCGTCGAGGGTGCCGGCGACGCCGACCAGATCGCGGGCCGCGTCAAGCAGATCCGCGCCGAGATCGAGGCGACCGACTCCGACTACGACCGCGAGAAGCTCCAGGAGCGCCTCGCGAAGCTCGCCGGTGGCGTCGCCGTCATCAAGGCGGGTGCCGCGACCGAGGTCGAGCTCAAGGAGCGCAAGCACCGCATCGAGGACGCCGTCCGCAACGCGAAGGCCGCCGTCGAAGAGGGCATCGTCGCCGGTGGTGGCGTCGCCCTCATCCAGGCCGGCAAGGTCGCGCTCGACGGTCTCTCGCTCGAGGGTGACGAGGCCACGGGTGCGAACATCGTGCGCGTCGCCATCGACGCCCCGCTCAAGCAGATCGCGCTGAACGCCGGTCTCGAGCCGGGTGTCGTCGCCGCTCGTGTCCGCGAGCTCGAGGCCGGCCACGGCCTCAACGCTGCGACGGGTGAGTACGTCGACCTCATCGCCGCGGGCATCATCGACCCGGCCAAGGTCACGCGCTCGGCGCTGCAGAACGCCGCGTCGATCGCCGGTCTGTTCCTCACCACCGAGGCCGTCGTCGCCGACAAGCCGGAGAAGACCCCGGCCATGCCGGCCGGCGACCCCACGGGTGGCATGGACTTCTAGTCCGTCCTGCCGGCAAGGGCCCTCGTACGCTGCGCGTGCGGGGGCCCTTCCGCGTGCGCGGCCGTGTTGCGGCCGGTGCTGTGGCGCCGAAGTCGCACGAAGTGCCGCCTGCCTGCCTGCGGCGCGGCACATCGTGCGACCTCGGTGACGCCAGCGCGGCGTGTCGTGCGACTCCAAACGTGTCATCAGGACCCCTTGCAGCCATCGCTCACGCCTGCCCTGCACTGGAGGCACGGAGGCAGCTTCCGTCCACAAGCTCGGGACACAGGCGGAGCACCGGACGCGGCTGCCCGATGCTGCGGTGATGGTGGAACCACGACCGCTGCCCGCGCCGTTCTCCGACGGCCCGTTCAGAGTCCGGGACGCTCTCGCGTCGGGGCTCGACCCGGGTCGGCTCCGCCGGATGGACCTGCAACGTCCCGTCCACGGCGTCCGGGTGGTACGCGGGAGCGACGCCACCACGGTCGACGTGCTCACGCCGCTCCTCCGGCCCGACCAGTTCTTCAGTCACACCACGGCTGCTGCCCTGTGGGGAGCACCACTCCCGCGACGCGTCCGAGCGGAGGTCCACGTCACCACCGCGGGGACCGCCGCCTTGATGCGGCGCCCCGGCATCACCGCGCATCGTGCCCGACCCGACGTTCCCGCCGTCACCGCGTTCGGAACCCGTCTCAGCACGCCCGAGCGGAGTTGGTGGGAGTGCGCGAGCGTCCTGACCGTCAGGGAACTCGTCGCGGTGGGCGATGCCCTCGTCGGCAGGAGGTCGCTGACGACGATCGACCGCCTCGCGGCTGCCATCCGTCCGGGACATCGCCACGTCAGGGTGGCGCGAGCAGCGCTGGAACTCGTGCGGGTCGGAGCGGAATCTCCGATGGAGACGTGGTTCCGTCTTGCGATCGTCGACGCGGGGTTCCCGGAGCCCGACTTGAACGTCGAGGTCTTCGACGCAGGTGGAGTCTTCCTCGGCCGGGTCGACATGGCCTGGCCTGAGCAACGCATCGCCTTCGAGTACGACGGTGACCATCATCGCGACCGGGACGTCTTCCACCACGACCACCGGCGTGACAACGGGTTCGTCGTCAACGACTGGTTGGTGGTGCACGCCACAGCGGTGGATGCAGCACGTCCGGCTCTGGTCTTCGAGCGACTCCGGCAGGCGTTCGCCGCTCGGAGTCGTGGCGCTTGATGTTGGCGCCCAGGCCATGCCGTCCGTTCCCCCCGGCTACCGTTTTCCTGAAGTCGCAGGACATGCCGCGGCCGATGCGCCGAGGTCGCGCGGACTGCCGCCGCACGGTCGGTGAGCAGGCAGTTCGTGCGACCTCGGCGGGGAGCCGACCGCCGCCGCCGGGCGACGGGCGCCCGGCCGGGCGTCAGGACAGGGTGGGGGCCGCGGGGTCGGCGTCGCGGGGCAGGAGCGGGAGCCAGACGCGGAAGGTCGCGCCGCCGCCCGGGGTGTCGAACACCTCGACCGACCCGTGGTGCGCGTGCACGATGCCCGACACGATCGCGAGACCGAGCCCCGAGCCGCCGGTGTCCCGCGCGCGCGAGGTGTCGGCCCGCCAGAAGCGCTGGAAGATCTTGTCGCGCAGCTGCGGCGGGATGCCCTCGCCGTGGTCGATGACGTCGATGTGCGCCATGCCGCGGTCGTCGTCCACGCCGATGCCGATCTCGATCGGGTCGTCGTGCTCGGTGAACCGCATCGCGTTGCCCATCAGGTTCGTGATGACCTGCCGGATCTTGTTCTCCTCGGCCAGGACGATCGGCGGACGCTTCGGCAGCACGATCGTCGGCAGCGGGGTGGTCTCGTCCGTCGGCTTCGCGTCGACGTTCATGGCCCGGGTCCGTCGAGCACGCAGTCTGGCGATCGTCTGCCGCGAGAAGGCGATCGGCCCGGTGGTGTTGAGCGACGGCGACACCGGGGCGGGACCACCGGCCTCGCCGTCGGCTGCCGGACCGAAGGAGCTGGCGGGGCGGACGGCCTGCGGGACGTTCTCGCCGGTCACGGCGTCCTCGACGAGGACCTGGATCTCGCGGTCCGGGTTCGAGGCCATCGTGTCGAGGGCCGAGTCGCGGGCGATGGCGACGAGGTCGACGGGCCCGAGCTCGAGGGGCTTCGACTCGTCGATGCGGGCGAGCTGGAGCAGGTCCTGCACGAGCAGGCCCATGCGCTGGGCTTCCTTCTCGATCCGGTCCATGGCCTGGGCGACGTCCTCCTCCTTGCGGAGGGCGCCCATCCGGTAGAGCTCGGCGTACCCGCGGAGCGACACGAGCGGCGTCCGGAGTTCGTGGGAGGCGTCACCGACGAAGCGGCGCATCTGGTCGATGGTGCGCTGCCGGTCCTCGAAGGCGTCGTCGATGCGTTCGAGCATGGCGTTCAGGGACCGGTTGAGGCGCCCGACCTCGGTGTTCGGGGTGTCGGCGTCGAGGCGCTGGTTGAAGTCGCCGGCGGCGAAGCGGGCGGCCGTGTCCTCGACGTTGCGGAGCGGGTCGAACGTCGCCGTCACGAGGAGGCGCGTGAGCATCGCCCCGAGCAGGATCACCGCGATGCCGAAGAACAGGAAGATGACGGTGAACCGGAGGATGGTCTGGTCGGTGTCCGCGCTGGACACGGCGACGAGGACGTACCCGGTCTCGGTGGCGCCGTTCGACAGGTTCTGCAGGTTCGCGGGGATGACCTGGGCGCGCCACTCGTGGCTGTGCTGCCGGTCGTACAGGCTGAACGGATGCGCAGCCGACGCGGCGGCCGTGAAGTCCACGCGGGAGATGTCCGGCTGGGACGAGGACTGGGTGTCGCAGATCTGCTCGCCGTTGCCGTCGTACGCGGCCACGTAGGAGCTCTTCTCGAGGACGACGGACAGGTTGCAGTACTGCTCGCCGTCGCTGACGTTCTGCCCCTCGAGCTGCGAGCTCGTGGTCTCGACCTGCGTGTCGAGTCGCAGGTTGAGGTATGTGCTCAGGACGGTCATCGTGCCGAGGCCGGCGACGAGCAGGCCGAGGGCGACCAGGAGGACGGTGATCCCGGTGATCTTGGTGCGGAGGGAGATCCCGTCCCACCAGTGGCTCATTCGCTCGTGCATGCTTCCCCAACAGTAAGCGGCGGCCGTCGGGAAGATCCCGACGGCCGCCGACAGTCAGCTGTGCGACCTGCGCGGTCCGACGCTCAGGAGGCCTTGGTCGCCTTGAGCATGTAGCCGAACCCGCGCTTGGTCTGGATGATCGGCTCGGCCGAGTACTGGTCGAGCTTGCGGCGCAGGTAGGAGATGTAGGACTCGACGATCCCGGCGTCGCCGTTGAAGTCGTACTCCCACACGTGGTCGAGGATCTGCGCCTTCGAGAGCACGCGGTTCGGGTTGAGCATGAGGTAGCGGAGGAGCTTGAACTCGGTGGGGGAGAGTTCGATCTGCGCGTCGCCGATGGTGACCTCGTGCGTGTCCTGGTCCATCGTGAGCTCACCGGCGCGGATGATCGCGTCCTCTTCGTCGTTCATCGTGCGACGGAGGATCGCCTTGATGCGGGCGACGATCTCGTCGAGCGAGAACGGCTTGGTGACGTAGTCGTCACCTCCGACCGTGAGACCAGTGATCTTGTCCTCGGTGTCGTCCTTCGCCGTGAGGAAGAGGATCGGCGAGGTGTAGCCCGACGAGCGGAGGCGCTTGGTCACGCCGAATCCGTTCATGTCGGGGAGCATGACGTCGAGGATGATGAGGTCCGGCTCCTCCTCGAGCACGGCGGAGATCGCCTGTGCGCCGTTCCCGACCGCACGCACCGCGAATCCGGCGAAGCGCAGCGAGGTCGTGAGGAGATCGCGGATGTTCGGCTCGTCGTCGACGATGAGGATCTTGGGTCCGTCGGTCATGCGACCATCCTCTGACTGTTCCCTGGTTGCTTCCTGGGAGCAGTTCGTGTGTTGGCCAGAGATGGTCTGGAGTCCGGGTGCTAGGCCACGGCCGGGGCGATCTGGTCCGCGTCGAGGATCGTGTACGAGTACCCCTGCTCCGCGAGGAACCGCTGCCGGTTCTGCGCGAAGTCCTGGTCGACCGTGTCCCGCGTGACGAGCGTGTAGAACGACGCCGGGACGCCGTCCTTGTTCGGGCGGAGGAGGCGGCCGAGCCGCTGTGCTTCTTCTTGGCGGGACCCGAACGAGCCCGACACCTGGATCGCCACGGTCGCGTCCGGCAGGTCGACCGAGAAGTTCGCGACCTTGGACACCACGAGCACGTCGATCGAGCCCTCGCGGAACGCCTGGTACAACCGCTCCCGTTCCTCGACCGGCGTCGCGCCCGTGATCTCGGCGGCGTCCAGGGAGGCCGCGAGCTCGTCGAGCTGGTCGATGTACTGGCCGATCACCAGGATCTGCTCACCGTGGTGCTTCTCGATGAGGTCCCGCACGACCGGGGTCTTGGCCGGTGAGGTCGCCGCGAGCCGGTACCGCTCGTCGTCGCTCGACGCCGCGTACTCCAGCCGGTCTTCGTGTGCGAGGTCGATCCGGACCTCGTAGCACTCGGCGGGGGAGATGTAGCCCTGGGCCTCGATCTCCTTCCACGGTGCGTCGTAGCGCTTCGGCCCGATCAGGGAGAACACGTCCCCTTCGCGGCCGTCCTCGCGCACGAGCGTCGCGGTGAGCCCGAGGCGACGACGTGCCTGGAGGTCTGCGGTCAGCTTGAACACCGGGGCGGGGAGCAGGTGCACCTCGTCGTAGACCACGAGCCCCCAGTCGAGGGCGTCGAGCAGCGACAGGTGCGTGTACGCGCCCTTCCGTCGGGCGGTGAGGATCTGGTAGGTCGCGATCGTGACCGGCCGGATCTCCTTGACGCTGCCGGAGTACTCTCCGATCTCGTCCTCGGTGAGGGTCGTCCGCTTGAGCAGCTCGGTCCGCCACTGCCGGGCGGAGACGGTGTTCGTGACGAGGATGAGTGTCGTCGCCTTCACGGTCGCCATCGCTCCGGCACCGACCAGCGTCTTGCCGGCACCACAGGGCAGCACGACGACGCCGGACCCCTGCTGGAAGAAGCTGTCCACGGCGTCGTGCTGGTACGGCCGGAGGTCCCAGTCCGAGGTGTCGAGGTCGATGTCGTGCGGCTGACCGGGCGTGTAACCGGCGAGGTCCTCGGCGGGCCACCCGATCTTCACGAGCTCCTGCTTGACCTGCCCGCGGGCCCAGGCCTGCAGCTCGACGGCCGTGTCCGAGCGGCGCTCACCGAGGAGCGGCTGGATGCGCTTGGACCGGGTGACCTCGGCCAGGAGCGCGGGGTCCGACGCGGTCAGCACGAGAGCGGGCTGCTGCTCGAGCTCCTCGGTCGGGGAGTTCGCGATGACGGGGGCGTCCTCGCGCTCCTCGCGCCGGATCACCAGACGGCCGTACCGGGAGACGGTGTCCTCGATGTCGACCGTGACGCTCTGCGGCACCGGGAACTTGGCGAACCGTTCGAGGGTGTCGACCATGGACGCGGCGTCGTGTCCGGCCGCCCGGGCGTTCCAGAGGCCGAGCCGCGTGATGCGGTACGTGTGCACGTGCTCGGGTGCCCGCTCGAGCTCGGCGAACACCGCGAGCGCGTGGCGGGCGTCCTCGGCGTCGGGGTGCGCGACCTCGAGCAGCACGGTGCGGTCACTCTGCACGATCAGCGGTCCGTTCATGACGGGTCAGCCTAGGCGGCGCAGCTGGTGCGTCGCCCGGTTGTCCACAGGACGGCCGTCAGGCATCGCTCTCGATCGTGACCACGAGGGAGAGCGGGAGGGTCCGCTCGACGTCGACCGCGGTGTCCTTCCCCCGCACCCGACCGGCCGCGACCGACGTCGGGACGATCGAGAACGGCTTCTCCGACCCGTCCGGCATCCGGACGGTCACGCGGATCGGGGTCCGGCCGCGCACGGCCATGTCGATCTGGCGGGCCATCCACTCCTGCTCCGGCTCCGCGTCGCCGCGTTCCGTCGTCAGTCGCAGTCGCTCCACCAGGGCGCGGGCCGCCTGCTCCGGTGAGCGGCTCGGCGTCCGCCGTCGGACGGGAGGCCCGGATCGCGTCTCCGGGCGGGCGTCGGCTGCGAGCACGGCCGGGTAGCGCTGGTCCTCGAGTGCACTGGCCACGACGTGCGGCGGGTACTTCGTCACGAGGGTCGTGAGGTCGGGTCGCTCCCACGCCAGCTGCCGGAGCTCGGCGTCGACCCCGACGAGGTCGAGCTGCTCGGGCGTCCCGTGCACGACCGACCCGAGGTCGCCCTCGCCACGACCGACGACGACACTGCCGTCCCGGGTCGCGACCTGGTCGATGAGGTACGTGAGGGGCTGCGGGACGTCCGTGGCGCCGAGCCGGGTGAAGAGCGCCACGACCTCGTCGCGGGTCCGTCCGGCCCGGAGCGCCCGGCGGAGCGAGTCCTCGGACACCCGGTACCGAGCGGCGAGCCCCGGTGCCTCGAGATCGGCGACGGCACGGAGGTCGTCGTCGTCGGCGGGCGACAGCGGACCCGGCGCGATGACCGTCAGGTCCGGCTGGAGGTACACGCCGTCGACCGTCCCCGGCAGGTCGGCGACGGCCGCGGCCAGGGCGGCGTCGCGGTCGTCGCCGAGCAGTGCGTGCCCGGTGGACGTCAGGCGCCCGGCCACCGCGAGCCCGAGGACACCCGCGGCGCCGGCCGCGTCGAGCAGGGCCGCGTCGAGCCAGCGCGAGCCGGCCGGGTACGCCCACCGGCCCAGCGTCACGAGGTCGGTGAGGTCGTCGTCCGCGAGCGTGAGGACCTCGACCACGGCGGGGGCGAGGGCGTCGCGCCAGTCGTGCACGAGCGATGCCCACCGCTCCGGCCACGTGGCGTGCAGCCAGGTCCGGCCGCGGTCCGAGACCGTCCAGGACCCGTCCACGGGGTGGGCGGCACCGATCCGGTCGAGCAGGGCGAGGCGGTCCGCGACCACGGCGGCGTCGGCCCCCGTGCGTTCGGCGAGCTGTCGGGCGAGGGGCGCTCCGATCCCGCCCTTCGCGAGCTCGCGGACGGCGCCGTCGTCGGCCGCGCGGAGGAGCTCCGCGAGCACCGTGAGCGTCTCGAACGCGTGCTCCGCTCCGGTCGCGCGGGCGCGGGCGTCGTCGGTGCCGCCGTCGGCACCCTGCTGGGCGGCGGCTGCGGGGCGGACCGGAGCCGGGCCTCCCGGGCCGTCGGGGACGAGGTCCGGGCGGGCCGCGAGCCGGGAGGTGACCGCGTCGTCGACGGCGCCGTCACGGCCGACGAGCCCGAGTGCGACGGCCGGCGCGAGGTCCTCGGCGGGGCCCCCGTCGCGGAGTGCGACGAGCGTGCGGCGCGGGAGCCGTTCGACGGCGGCGTCCACCGCGTCGTCGGTGCGGAGCGCCTCGGCGAGGTCGAAGAAGTCCGCGATGTGCTGCGGTCCGGACTCGCCGAGCGCGGCGGTGGGGAGGGCGCGCGCGAGCACGAGCTGCTCGAGTGCGTCGTCGGGGAGCTCGCGCAGGCGTGCGGCGAGGTCCGTCGTGGTCGTCATCGTCCTCGGCTGGCGTCCGTGGCGGACGTCAGCGGGCCTCTGCGCGGTGCTGCCGGGCCTTGCGGGTCCAGGTGAGGGCCAGGAGCGCCAGCATGAGGACGAAGGCGACCGGAGGGCCGAAGTAGACGACGCCGAGGGCGACCGGCCAGATGCCGTCCCCGGGGATCTGCTTCATCGTCAGCCACCCGGTGATCATGACGATGAAGCTCGCCAGGATGAGGAGGACGATCCCACCGACCATGAACGCGAGTGTGCGTTCGGTACGATTGGACGTCGCCGGGGGTTCCGCAGCAGTGCGGGGGTCCCCGGTGGATCGGGTCGGCTTGGCCATCGGCCCAGGATATCCGACGCACCGCGGCCGTCCATGTATCGAGGAGTCCCAGCATGCCCACCGGCAAGGTCAAGTTCTACGACGACCAGAAGGGCTTCGGCTTCATCACCGGAGACGACGGCGACCAGGTCTTCCTGCACGCCTCCTCCCTGCCCGACGGTGTGGCCACGGTGAAGGCCGGCACCAAGCTCGAGTACGGCGTGGTGCAGGGCAAGAAGGGTTCGCAGGCGCTGACCGTGCGGATCCTCGAAGCGCCGGCGTCGCTCTCCAAGATGACCCGTCGCTCCGCCGACGACATGGCCGTCATCGTCGAGGACCTGGTGAAGGAACTCGACCGCATCAGCGGTGACCTCAAGCGGGGCCGCTACCCGAAGAACGGTGAGCGGATCGCCACCATCCTGCGACACGTCGCCGACCAGTTGGACGCGTGAACATGACCACCGACCTCACCGAGCTCGCCCGCGGCGCACTGCTCGAGATCACCCCCGAAGCCACCGTCGGGAGCCCCGTCGGCACCGTCGAGGAGGGCGACGGCGTCGTCTCCGTCCTCTTCGCCAACCGCATGCCGGGGTACCCGGGGTGGCGCTGGACCGTCAGCATCGCCCAGGTCGAGGGTGACGAGCCCACCGTGCTCGAGGTCGAACTGATGCCGGGTGACGGCTCGTTGCTCGCGCCGGAGTGGGTGCCGTGGTCGGAGCGACTGGCCGAGTACCGGGCCGCGCAGGACGACGAGGAGTCGGACGAGGACGAGGAGTCGGACGAGGACGAGGACGACTTCGACGACGATGCGGACGAGGACGACGACGAGTCGGACGACGATGACGAGTCCGACGACGACGACGAGTCCGACGACGACGACGAGTCGGACGACGACTCGGATGACGACGACGACGAGGAGTCGGACGATGACGAGCCCGTCGCCCCGCCCGCCCGCACCCGTGGTCGTCGCCGCACCCGCCGCGTCCGTCCCGTCGACCCGGACGACGACCTGGACCTGGACCAGCTCGACGCCGGCGAGACCGACCCCGGCTTCCACCGGTCCTGACCCGTCGGTCCACCTCACGCAACGAGGGCGGTGTCGCGCAACGGAACACCGTTGCGTGACACCGCCCTCGTTGCGTCTCGCGGCGGCGGGGTCAGCTCGCCAGGGCAGCCACCACGTGGTCGATCGCCCGCGAGAGCTTGCTGACGTCGTCGGGGTCGATCGCCGTGAAGGTCGCGACACGGAGCTGGTTCCGGCCGAGCTTCCGGTACGGCTCCGTGTCGACGATGCCGTTCTGCCGGAGCGTCGCGGCCACGGCCTTGGCGTCGATCGAGTCGTCGAGGTCGATCGTCACGACGACCTGCGACCGGTGCGCCGGGTCGGTGACGAACGGCGTCGCGTAGTCGGAGGCCTCGGCCCAGTCGTAGAGCGTCGAGGACGACGTCTTCGTGCGGCCGTCGGCCCACGCCAGACCACCGGACTGGTTGATCCACCGCACCTGGTCGTCGAGGAGCAGCAGGGTCGTGATCGCCGGGGTGTTCAGCGTCTGGTCCAACCGGGAGTTGTCCACGGCGTTCTTCAGCGACAGGAACTCCGGGATGTAGCGGTCGGACGCGGCGATCCGCTCGACACGCTCGATCGCCGCGGGGGAGAACAGCGCGAGCCAGAGCCCGCCGTCCGAAGCGAAGTTCTTCTGCGGGGCGAAGTAGTAGACGTCGGTCTGGTCGACGTCGAACGCGGCACCACCGGCAGCGCTCGTGGCGTCGACGACGGTCAGTGCGCCGGGGTCGCCCGCGGCCCGCACGACCGGGGTCATGACGCCGGTCGAGGTCTCGTTGTGCGGGTAGGCGTAGACGTCGACACCCTCGACGATCTCGAGTTCGGCGCGGGACCCGCCCGGGGCCTCCACGACGTGCGGTGCCTCGAGCCACGGGGCGGCGGCGGCCTTGGCGAACTTCGACCCGAACTCACCGAAGGACAGGTTCTCCGCCCGGCGCTCGATGAGACCGAAGGCGGCGGCGTCCCAGAACGCGGTCGACCCGCCGTTGCCGAGCACGACCTCGTAGCCGTCCGGCACCTGGAACAGGTCGGCGAGGCCCTGCCGGACGGAGCCGACCAGGTCCTTGACGGGCTTCTGGCGGTGCGAGGTCCCGAGGACGGTCGCTCCGCGGGTGACGAGGGTCTCGAGCTGCGCTCCGCGGATCTTCGACGGACCACATCCGAAGCGGCCGTCGGTGGGGAGGAGGTCGGCTGGGATGACGATGTCTGCCATGGGCCGATCCTACCGACGGCCCTGCGGTCGCCCCCATGGACCGGCCGGACGGGGCGGGGCCGGGACGGGCCTCCCGGCCGGCGTCCGCGCAGAGCGCACGGTGTCGGTCCCGGTGCGTCGGCGCCAGCAAGTAGTGTGGGTCGGGCTGGGTCCACATCAGGAGAGGCGGAGGCGTGACCGATCTCGTCGACACCACGGAGATGTACCTCCGCACCATCCTCGACCTCGAAGAAGAGGGCATCGTCCCGCTGCGCGCCCGGATCTCGGAGCGCCTCGGGCACTCGGGCCCCACGGTCTCGCAGACCATCGCCCGCATGGAGCGGGACGGCCTCGTCGTCGTCTCGGGCGACCGGCACCTCGAACTCACCGACACCGGTCGGTCCCGCGCCACGCACGTGATGCGCAAGCACCGTCTGGCCGAGCGGCTCCTGGCCGACGTGATCGGCCTCGACTGGGCCTTCGTCCACGACGAGGCCTGTCGGTGGGAGCACGTGATGAGCGAGCAGGTGGAGGTCCGCCTGCTCGAGATGCTCGGGAACCCGACGGAGTCCCCGTACGGCAACCCGATCCCCGGCCTCGCGGAAATCGGGGGACCCACGGCGGCCGGCTTCCTCGACGGGGTGCGCAACATCGTGGTGGCCACCGACGACACCGACGCGATCGCGACCGGCGTCATCCGCCGTCTGGGCGAGCCGGTGCAGTTCGAGCCGGAGCTGCTGCACCAGCTCCGCGCCGCCGGGGTCATGCCCGGACGCACGGCCAGCGTGCAGCGCGCGGGCGCCTACGTGGCGGTCCGCGTCGACGGCGAGGACGCCGGGATCGAGCTGCCGACCGAGGTCGCGCAGCACGTCTACATCAGCACCGACTGACGTCTCCTCGCCCGCCGCACCCAGGGGCAGGAACGGTCTGCCCTGTCCGGGCGTGCCCGTCCGTTCCCTGGACGCCCGTCGGACGCGGGTCATCGTCGGCGAGGACGTGCCGACGGCAGGACCGGACGGGCGGCGGGTGAAGGACGTGGTGGGCTCGCTCGAGATCAGCGGCAGGGACGACGTGCTCTGAGCGCCGTGCTCCGGCGATCGGAGCGGCGGTCCTGCTCACCGGCACACCGGTGAGCAGGACTGCGTCGCGGGGGAACTGCAACGCCGACCGGGGGAGGCACAGTGACGGACATCGAGTTCGACGCAGGCGACGCGAAGGCGGTCGCACTGGGGTCCGCCGGCCTGTCGAACGCGGTCGACTCGGCCGGCAAGGTGCACGCCGAGCACGTCTACGTCGGCCAGGCACGGAACGTCCTCCCCGACGAGGCCGGACAGGGCGACCACCTCGCAGCGCTGGGACGCACGGCACCCGGGCACCACGTGGATCCGTTCCGAGAGGCCTTCGGTGCGACGGTCTTCGGGACGGACTCGAACCCCGCCGACGCGGCGGACCGGAAGCCGGTCCTCGACCACGACCCGCTCACCGGTGACAGGTCCGGCTACCTGGACGCCGACACCGAGTCCGTGTACAACGTGGGGCGGGTCACGACGGGGCACGAGGACGATGCGACCGCGTACCACCCGGAACCACCGACGAAGCGAGACCAGGACCTGATCGACGGGAAGCCCTGGTGGATGGCGGGACGATGACGACGACGACCACCGCACGATGGACCACGGCGAGGCGTGCCGTCGCGGGCGTCCTCGTCATGACGGCCACCACCACCGTGCTCGCAGGCTGTGTCCTGCGGGGACCCGACACCGCAGCACCAGGACGAACGGAGCCGACCGTGGACGCCGACACCGCGAAGCAGCAGATGATCGAAGCCGTCGACGACGCCACCGAGCGACTCGGTGGGGAGTGGAAGGCGCGCACCGGCCCGGACTACCCGGAAGACTGCGAACTCGAGGACGGCACGGGAGGGGCGCAGTGGCGCTACCTGACCGGGAGCACGCTCGAGGGGTCGCCCGACGAGGACGCCACGCGCATGGAGGAGCACTGGAAGTCCCAGGGGATGCAGGTAGTCCGCCGCGAGTCGAGCGACGGTCCGGCGGTCATCGGCAGCGGTGGCGGGAAGATCGCGTCGATCAGCGCGTACGCGTACCCCGGGAACTACACCGTGCAGGCGGTCTCGCTGTGCTTCCCCGGCAACGCCGACGACATCGCCGAGGACCTCTCCGGCGAGTGACCTGTCGCCCGCCGGCACAGCCCGGGCCAGGCGCCGCGTCGGGGTGCATCGGAGCCCGCACTCCGGGGTACCTGCATCCCGTCCTCGTTCGCTGCGATCGCTCGGTGCAGGTGCCGGGCGTCACAGCACGAGGGTCCGTTGATGGACCGGGATCGCCGCGGTGAGCTCGCGCCTGGGTCCTCGTGGTGGGCGAACCATAGGGGGTACGGCCGCGGGGGACAAGACCTGAGTGGACGTACAAGAAGCAGCAGGCCATCGTGGTGACCAAATCATACGCTCTGACCAGGGGTTCTTCCCCTATCCGTTACCAGGTCACGGTTTCGTCTCGACATGTCCGCGGTGCGCCCGTACACTCGTCGAGTCCCGCGAGCAGCGATCTCGGGACCCGTGGCAGGACGTCTCGTGACCCGTCTCCTGCCTCGATCGGAAACGATGACGAACGGATGGGGTTGCACGCGACCGTCCTCGACCGGGCGCGTGTCACGAGGCGCCGGAGACCCACTTGACCTACACCGGAACCGCCGCGGACGACCCGACCGCGAACCCGACGACCACCGGTGACACCGTCGCAGCTCCCCTGACCCGCAGGGCAGCACGCGAAGCAGCCGAGCGTGCCGCACGTCGCCCGCTCGCCCGCACGGCGTCCGCCCCGACCGCACCCCGCACGAGCGCAGCCCGTCCGGCAGCCGCCCGGACGCCCGCCACCCGCGCTGCCGCGACCCGTGACGGCCGCGCCCTCGGCGTCACCCGCGCGGCCGCTCCGTCAGCGTCGTCCCGGAAGCGCCGGTTCATGGCTCCCGTCGTCCTGGCCGTCGCGGCGGGGATGTTCGGCACGATGGCCGTCCCGGCCGCCTTCGCGACCACCTCCACGTCGCAGGCCGGAGCCGCGCAGACCGACGCGGCCTCCGACCTCACGGTGCAGGCGCAGCAGTTCGACGTGTCCGCCGCGGCCGGCGCAGCCGACACCTCGCGCGACGGCTTCAGCGCCACCTCGACCGCGACCCTCGAGGCGCAGGCCGCCGCGAAGGCAGCGGCGAAGGCCGCCGCCGAGCTCGAGGCCGCTCGTGCCGCGAAGGCAGCGGAGTACGCCTACGACGGCAAGACGGCCGAGGACTACCTCGCCGACGACTCGACCGGAGCGGCCACGACCGCCTCGGCCGCGGACGCCGCCGCGACGAGTGCGGCCCCCGCCGCGGGGACCCCGTTCTCGCTGCCGGCCGTCGTCGCCACGGCGAAGCAGTACATCGGGACGCCCTACGTGTTCGGTGGCGCCACCCCCGCCGGGTTCGACTGCTCGGGCTACGTCATGTACGTCTACGCGCAGCACGGCATCAGCCTCGCCCACTCGGTCACGCTGCAGGACCAGGTCGGCACCACGATCCCCGAGTCGGAAGCGCAGCCGGGCGACGTGGTCGTCTTCAACGACGACTCGCACGACGGCTTCTACATGGGCAACGGCATGATCATGGACGCCCCGAAGCCCGGCGGCTCCGTCTCGATCCGCCCGATCTGGTCGAGCAATTACCACATCGTCCGCTTCGGGATCTGACACCCCGGACGACACCCTGCGGGCGCGCATGTGAACAGCGTCCGAACCGGCCCCGCACCCCTCGTGCGGGGCCGGTTTCTGGGTTAGCCTGCACGCATCGGATCGCCTCGACCCGAACGGGAGACCACATGTCGACGTCACGCACGACCCGCACCATGGGTCGGCGCGCGCATGTCGACATACGGACGACCACAGCCTGCGAGCCGCAACTCGCGCGCGACTGACCGGAGCACCGCCCTGACGGGTGGTGCTCTTCGTGTATCCGGCCCGCCACGACGGTGGGACCGCCCCGCTCCGGCAGGACGGCCCGCTCCGACCGGGTGGGCCGGCCGGACCCGCCCTCGGGCCCGGAGGCCGTGACCACCCGCTCGACGCCGACCGACCCGGTGCCCGCACCGCCTGGAAGCCGTCCAGGCACGTCGGAAGGGAACCCATGCGCACTCTCGTCCTCAACGCCGGTTACGAGCCCCTCGCGGTGATCTCGTTCCGTCGAGCCCTGGTCCTCGTCATGAACCAGAAGGCCTCCGTCGTCGCCGCCGACACCCTGCACCCCGTCACCGGTGCCGCCGTCAGCTACGACCGTCCGTCCGTCATCATCCTGACCCGGTACGTGCGCATCCCGCAGTCCCGGCTGATCCCGGTGTCCCGGCGCGGTGTGCTCCGCCGAGACGCCAACCGGTGCGCCTACTGCGGCCGGAACGCGACCACGATCGACCACGTCCAGCCGAAGTCCCGTGGCGGTCGAGACTCGTGGGAGAACCTCGTCGCCTGCTGCCTCGCCTGCAACAACGTCAAGGGCGACCGCACCCCGCGCGAGATGGGGTGGACGCTGCGGTTCCCGCCGAAGGCCCCGCACGGTTCGGCCTGGGTCGTCCGCGGCATCGAGCGGCCGCAGCCGGACTGGGACGAGTACCTGGTCGCCGCGTAGGCGGGGCCGGACGGGAGGCCCCGGGTGCGCCCGCCCCACGCCTCTCGTCCGGCGCGTCCCGGCTCCCGCTAGAGTGGTCGGGCCGGCCTCTGTAGCTCAATGGAAGAGCAGTTCCGTCCTAAGGAAAGGGTTGGGGGTTCGAGTCCCTCCAGGGGCACCTCGGTGGTCCGTCCGGTCCCGTCCTCAGGAAAGGGTTGGGGGTTCGAGTCCCTCCAGGGGCACCTCGGTGGTCCGTCCGGTCCCGTCCTCAGGAAAGGGTTGAGGGTTCGAGTCCCTCCAGGGGCACCTCGGTGGTCCGTCCGGTCCCGTCCTCAGGAAAGGGTTGAGGGTTCGAGTCCCTCCAGGGGCACCTCGGTGGTCCGTCCGGTCCCGTCCTCAGGAAAGGGTTGAGGGTTCGAGTCCCTCCAGGGGCACCTCGGTGGTCCGTCCGGTCCCGTCCTCAGGAAAGGGTTGAGGGTTCGAGTCCCTCCAGGGGCACCTCGGTGGTCCGTCCGGTCCCGTCCTCAGGAAAGGGTTGAGGGTTCGAGTCCCTCCAGGGGCACCTCGGTGGTCCGTCCGGTCCCGTCCTCAGGAAAGGGTTGAGGGTTCGAGTCCCTCCAGGGGCACCTCGGTGGTCCGTCCGGTCCCGTCCTCAGGAAAGGGTTGGGGGTTCGAGTCCCTCCAGGGGCACCTCGGTGGTCCGTCCGGTCCCGTCCTCAGGAAAGGGTTGAGGGTTCGAGTCCCTCCAGGGGCACCTCGGTGGTCCGTCCGGTCCCGTCCTCAGGAACGGGTTGAGGGTTCGCGTCCCTCCAGGGGCACCTCGGTGGTCCGTCCGGTCCCGTCCTCAGGAAAGGGTTGAGGGTTCGAGTCCCTCCAGGGGCACCTCGGTGGTCCGTCCGGTCCCGTCCTCAGGAAAGGGTTGAGGGTTCGAGTCCCTCCAGGGGCACCTCGGTGGTCCGTCCGGTCCCGTCCTCAGGAAAGGGTTGAGGGTTCGAGTCCCTCCAGGGGCACTTCGGTGGTCCGTCCGGTCCCGTCCTCAGGAACGGGTTGGGGGTTCGAGTCCCTCCAGGGGCACCTCGGTGGTCCGTCCGGTCCCGTCCTCAGGAACGCGAACCAGCCCGGGTGTTCGTCGGCGCGACCGCCAGGACGACGAGCACGATCGCGATCACGCCCAGTCCGGCCCACCCGACCGCGGTGAGCCGCTCGCCGACCACCAGCACCGCGAGCACGGCAGCGACCGCCGGTTCGGTGAGGGTGACGGTGGTGGCGGTGCTCGCCGGGATCCTCGCGAGGCCGTACCCGAACAGCAGGTACCCGAGGAACATCGGCACGATCGCCATGTACACGCCGACCGCGGCGTTCTGCGGCGACGCGAGCAGGGGCGCTCCGGTGACGGCGAGCACCGGCATGAGGAGCAGCCCACCGCCGCCGAACACGGCGCCCATCGCGGCCGCGCGGGGGACGCCGTCGACCATGAGCCGACGTGACGCCCACGAGTAGACCGCGTACGTGGCCCCGGCCACGAGACCGAGCACGACCCCGAGGACCGTTGACCCGGGCGACCCGACGCCGGCCGAGTCCGCCGACCCCGCCAGGCTGGACAGGCAGAGCAGCACGCTCCCGACGACACCGAGCGCCGCGGCGAGCACCCACCACCGGCTGAGCGGCCGCCGGTCGACGACCCGCTCCAGGACCCCGGACGCCAGGGGAGCGGACGCCAACGACACCACGGAGCCGACGGCCACCCCGGCGGTGTGCATCGAGCTGTAGAACGCGAGCGGGTACACCGCGACGGCGACCGCGCCGACGAGGACGAGTGCGCGGCTCCGCACGAGCAATGGAGCAGCCGCTCGGAGGGCCCGCGCGCCGACGACCGCCTGCAGGATCCCGCCGACGCCGAGCGCCGCGGCACCGATCGCGAGCGGGCCGACGTCGGGCGCGAAGGTCGCGGCGGTGCCGGTGGTGCCCCAGAGCAAGGCGGTGACGGTGACGGCGAGCAGTCCGGCGCGGCGCTCGTCCCTCACGATCGACCTCCGTCGTCTCCGGTGCAGGTGCGGCTCCGACCGGTGTGGCCGCCACTCTAGTGAGCACCTCCACGGTGTCCGTGCGCCCGGCGCGGCTCGGGCGGATACTGGGTGCGTGCGAGAACTCCAAGCCGCCATCGCCGCGGACCTCAACGTCCAGCCGACCATCGACCCGGAGCAGGAGATCGCCCGACGCGTGGGCTTCCTGCGTGACTACCTGCTGACCACCGGCGCGAACGGCTACGTCCTCGCCGTCAGCGGCGGACAGGACTCCACGCTCGCCGGCCGCCTGACGCAGCTCGCGGTCGAGTCGCTCCGCTCCGAGGGGCACGCCGCCGAGTTCGTCACCGTGCGGATGCCCTACCGGGTGCAGGCCGACGAGGACGACGCGCAGCTCGCCCTGCAGTTCATCGCCGCGGACCCCGGCATCGTCGTGAACATCGAGCACGGGGTGGACGGCGTGGTGCAGGACACCGCGGAGGCCGGCGTCGCCCTGAGCGACTTCGTGAAGGGCAACGTGAAGGCCCGCATGCGCATGGTCGCGCAGTACGCCGTCGCCGGGCAGCGCGGGCTCCTGGTCGTCGGCACCGACCACGCGGCCGAGGCCGTGACCGGCTTCTTCACGAAGTACGGCGACGGCGGCGTCGACCTCACGCCGCTGACCGGTCTGACGAAGAGCCAGGGGCGCCAGCTGCTCGAGCACCTCGGTGCGCCGGCCCGCCTGTACGAGAAGGCGCCGACCGCGGACCTGCTCGACGACCTGCCCGGCCAGACCGACGAGGCGAACCTCGGCCTCACCTACGCCGAGCTCGACGCCTACCTGCAGGGACACGACGTCCCGGTCGAGGTCGCCGAGGCGATCGAGGCGCGGTACCGCGCGACCGAGCACAAGCGCCAGGTACCCGCGTCGCCGTTCGACGAGTGGTGGCGTCGCTGACGTCACTCCGGGGCCCGGGGACACACGGGAGGCCCGTCACCAGCTGGTGACGGGCCTCCCGTGTGTCCGTGGTCCGGAGTCAGGCGGAGTGGCGGCCGTCCTGGTCGTCGCGCCCGATGTCCTGTCGCCCGATGTCCTGTCGCCCGATGTCGTGGGGCCCGGCGTCCTCGCGCTCCTCGGTGAGGCGCTCCTGCCAGACGATGCTCCGCGCGGCGCCCTCGAGGACGTCGTCGACGCTGTTGCCGGCCCGGGCGGCGAGCGCGCCACTGAGCCCGGCGGTCAGGGTCCCGCCGGCCTGCGCGAGCCGCTCCACGACCTCCTCCTGGCGCTCGGTCAGGGGGACGTCCACGAGTTCGTCGACGGTCTCGCGGATGTTCGCCTCGCTTGCGTCCATCGCGGCTTCGTCGCCGGACTGCAGCGCGGCGGCCTCACCGACCACGACGAGGCCGAGCCGTGCTGCGTCCTGCTCCGGGCGACGGGTGTCGTTCGCATCAGTCATGTCGTGGACCGTACGCCGGCCGCCTGCGCGCGTTCCGGACTTCCGGGGCACAGGACGACGGGAGGCCCGGTACCAGCTGGTACCGGGCCTCCCGTCGTGTGGTCAGCGCGTCAGCGCAGGGTGCGCCGTCAGCGGCGGTTGGCACCCCGACCCGCGAAGCGCGTGTAGAGGAACAGCACGATGACGGCACCGATGATCGACCCGATGATGCCGGCCGGCTGGAAGAAGCCGTCCTGCGGGTCGTGCTGGAAGATCAGGAACCCGAGCAGACCACCGACGAACGAGCCGACGATCCCGAGGACGATGGTCATCAGGATGGACATGTGCTGCTTGCCGGGGATGATGAGGCGGGCGAGGGCGCCGGCGATGAGCCCGACGATGATGAGGCTGATGATGAGACCGATCACGGTGTCCTCCTTGTTCTGCGGCCGGTCCGAGGCCTCGGCGGTGCACCGAGCTCAGGGCCGACGCCCGAGTGAACACGCCTCCGGCTCAGCACGTTCCCAGGTTCGTCGGACGGACGGTCAGACCACGCCCGACGACTCCAGCTCCGCCTGCAGCTCGGCGTCGGACGGCTCGACGAAGTGCTTGCCGTCCGGCAGCACCACGACGGGGATGTTCTTCCGGCCACTGATCGCCTGCGCGCGGTCGGCGGCGGACAGGTCGGCCTCGACGTCCACGTACTCGTAGTCCACGCCCAGTCGGTCCAGCAGCGCCTTGGAGCGGCGGCAGTCGCGGCACCAGTCCGCGCCGAACACGGTGACCTTGTCGAACGTCTCATCGGTCATGCGGGGGACTACGCGAACCGCGTCATCCGTATTCCCGGAGACCCTCGGCATGCGGCGCGGAGCACGATGAGGCACATGACGCTCGAGACCGCGCACGTCGGCGCCCACCCCCACCACCGGCACGGCTGGTGGTGGAAGACCCTCCTCAGCGGGTTCCTGCTGTGGGTCGTGACGATCATCGTCACCGTCGCCACGCAGAACACGAACCTGGTGCCGACCATCATCCTGCTCGGCAGCTTCCTCGTGCCCTTCACCGTGGTGCTGTTCGTCATCGAACGCGTCACCGGCACGGTGAGCACGATGCAGCTGGTCACGGCGTTCTTCGTCGGCGGGGTCCTCGGGGTGCTCGGGGCGTCCCTGCTCGAGTCCGACCTGCGCCCCGGGGCGACCCTGTACCTGCTCGTCGGCTTCGCCGAGGAACTCGTGAAGGGCCTGCTGCTGGTCGTGGTCGGCTGGCGGGTCCGACCGAAGACGGCACGGCAGGGCGCACTGCTCGGGGCGACGGTGGGTGCCGGGTTCTCGGCGTTCGAGTCGGCCGGGTACGCGTTCAACGCGGCGATCACCACCCGCGGCATCGACCTCGTGTCGCTCCTGCAGACCGAGGTGGCCCGCGCCGTGCTCTCGCCGGTGGGGCACGTGCTGTGGACGGCGATCCTCGGGGCGGTGCTCTTCGGGGCGGCGCACGGTCGTCCCCGGTTCCGGTGGACGTGGTCGGTGCTGGTCGCCTACGTCGTGGTGTCGGTGCTGCACGGGCTGTGGGACTCGAACTCGACGATCTCGACCCTGCTCGCGTTCGTGATCACCGGGACGCCGTTCTCGGCGGCGCAGGACGGGACCGTGCCCCCCGCGCTCGCCGGTGTCGTGACGACGCTGTACGTCGCCGGCCTCGCCGTCGTGAGCGTGATCGGCGTCGCCGTCCTGGTCGGGGTGCTCCTGCACCACCGACGGCTGACGCGACGGATCGAGGCGCAGCAGGTGCCGGCCGTCGGTTCGTGGCAGGTCCCCGCCGGACCGTGGGGTGTCCCCGACGACGGTGCCGAGCAGGTCTGGCACCGGACGCCGCCGCCGCACGTGCTCTGACCGTGCGGGCCCGGCGCGCCCGTGCGCCACGGCCAGCCTCGACCGCCGGCACCGCCGGCACCGCCGGGCCACCGGCCCGCCCTACGATGTCCCCATGCCGCGCGCCGACCCGACCCGCGCCGACCCCGCAACGTCGGCCTGGGCGTCCGCCGCGGTCCGGCACACCGCCCGCGTGACGAACACACTCCTCGCCGCCCGGCGCTTCCGCGTCGTCGGCGGTGATCCCCGGGACGCCGCCGCCCTGCACGCATCGCTCGTCGGGCTCGGAGCCCGACCCGCGGACGCCGGTGACGGCGCGGCCGTCGACCAGCTCTGGTGTCTCGGCACGCCCGAACAGAGCGCCGCCGCCGTGGAGGACGCCACCGCGGACCGTCCCCGCGGCGCGCTGCTGCTCGTGGTCGATGCCGGCCGCCACGTCCCCGCCGTCGACGAGGACGCCTTCGGCCCGACCGTGCTCGCCCGCCCCGGCGTCCTCGGCGTGCCGACGCTCTCCGACGACGTGTTCCTCGTGTCGACCGGCCGCGAGCCCGAGGGCGACCCTGCCGCCGAGGCCCGCATCCGCTGGGCCCGCCGCTCCATGCCGGTGTCCCGTGCCGTCGCCGACGAGCTCCGGCAGGGCGGCCTGCTCCGGGGCACCCGCGTCGGGGTGAGCCTGTTCCTCGAGCCGAAGACCGCCGTGCTGTCCCTCCTGCTGCAGGACGCCGGCGCCGAGGTGGTCGTCTACGCACATGCGGACGAGACGGACGACGCCGTCGCCGCGGTCCTCCGCCGGGCCGGCGTCCCCGTGCACGCGAGCAGCACCGCGACCGTGGCGGAACAGCGCGCGCTCGCGCTCGCGATGCTCGACACCCGGCCGCACGTGCTCGTCGACGACGGGTCGCACGTCATCCGGCTCGTGCACCAGGAGCGCCCCGACCTGCTGCCGACGATGCTCGGAGCCGCCGAGGAGACCACGAGCGGCCTCCGCCCGCTGCGCGTGATGGCGGCCCGCGGCCAGCTCGGGATCCCGGTCGTCGCGGTGAACGACGCCCGCACCAAGACGTTCTTCGACAACCGGTACGGCACGGGGCAGTCGACGGTGTTCGCGACACTCGACCTGGTCGACGCGCTCGACCCCGGCGTCCGGCCCGACCTGACGGGAGGCCGGGTGGTCGTCGCCGGGTTCGGTCACGTGGGGGAGGGGGTCGCCCTGGTCCTCCGGGCGCTCGGGTTCTGGGTCACCGTCGCCGACACCGACCCGGTCCGGGCGCTGCAGGCCGTGTTCGCCGGGTACGAGGTCGCTCCCCTCGTCGACGCCGTCCGCACCGCCGACCTGGTGGTGAGCGCGACCGGGGTGGCGGACACGGTCAGCCTGACGGTGCTCCGTGCGTGCGCTCCCGGAGCGGTCCTGTCGGTCGCGGGCGGGGTGGACCAGGAGATCGCGGTCGAGGACGCCGTCGCAGCGGGGGCCGAGCGGACGACGGTGGGTCGACGGGTCGAGCGCCTCACGCTCCCGGACGGTCCCGGCGTGCTGCTGCTCGACGGCGGCGGGTGCATCAACATCACCGCGGCCGAGGGCAACCCGATCGAGGTGATGGACCTGTCCTTCGCGGCGCAGCTCGGTGCCGTGCGGATGCTCGTCGAGCGGGGCGACGAGCTGGACCGCGCCGTCGTGCCGATCGACCCCGAGGTGGACGAGGCGACCGCCCGCGTGGCGCTCGCCGCGTTCGGGGCGCGGGGCGGGCCTCCCGGCGGTGGTACCGACGTGGGCGGCACGTCCGCCGCGACGCTCGCCGCGCAGCCCGTGGACCGCGAGCCGGACGTCCGGACCCGACGGTTCGGGGACCCGACGTGACGGGCCGGCGGCCGGCGGCACCCGGGCAGACGACGGTGCACTCCGCGCGGATCGTCGTGCCGATGACCGCGCCGCCGATCGCGGACGGCGCCGTCGCGGTGCGCGACGGCCGGATCCTGCACGTCGGCGAACGCTCCTGGGTGGTGGACCAGCTCGACGGCACCCCCGTGACCGAGCGGCGGTGGCGGGGTGCGCTCCTCCCGGGGCTCGTCAACGCGCACACGCACCTGCAGTACACGGGCATGGCCGGTGTCGGGCGCGGCCGGTACGCCGGATTCGAGGACTGGGCCGCCGCGTTCAACGCCGTCTACGCGCAGCCACACGACTGGCGGGCCGAGGCCGCGGCCGGTGCGGCACAGTCGGTGGCGGCCGGGGTGACGAGCATCGCCGACGTGGTGACCGACATCGATGCGGTGACCGCGCTCGAGGACGCCGGTCTCGGCGGCATCGCCTACTGGGAGGTGATGGACTGGGAGAACGCCGCCTGGCAGGAGCACGGGCGCGACCAGGTCCTCGCCGAACTCGAGCGGGTGCCCACCACCCCCGGCGCCGGGCTCTCCCCGCACGCCCCGTACTCGCTCGACGTCGCGCCGCTGCTCGAACTGCCCGACATCGTCCGGCAGCGCGGACTCCGGCTGCACCTGCACCTCGGCGAAGCCGCGTTCGAGGGTGAGCGCACCGCGATCGAACCGATCCCCGGCTTCGCGGGCGTCGTCGGCGTCGGCCACGGTGCGGACTGGCACCTGGCGAACGTGCCGTCCTTCCGGGCCATGCGCGCGCTCGGGTTCGGCGCGAGTGCGACCTCGTTCGTGGACCGCCTCGGCGTGCTCGGGCCGGACTGCCACATCGCGCACGGCGTCTACATGACCGCCGCCGACCGGGCCCTGCTCCGCGCGCGCGGCACCGCGGTCGCGCTCTGCCCGCGCTCGAACGCCGTCATCGGGCTC
Source organism: Curtobacterium sp. MCJR17_055 (assembly GCF_003224335.1). Lineage (GTDB taxonomy): Bacteria > Actinomycetota > Actinomycetes > Actinomycetales > Microbacteriaceae > Curtobacterium. The sequence continues at coordinate 44,694 of NZ_QKLF01000007.1, read as the reverse complement.
GACCCGCCGCCGGTCGCCGACTACCTGCGCGAGGGCAGCCCGATCGCCGTGGGCACCGACTCGCTGTCGTCCTCGCCGTCGCTCGACCCGATGGCGGACGTCACCGCACTGCACCGCATCGCCCGCGCACAGGGCTACAGCGGACGCGACCTGCACGAGCGGCTGCTCGCGGCGGCGACCCTCGGTGGCGCCCACGCGATGGGACTCGCGGTCGGACCGGACCGGATCGGACACCTGGCCGTCGGAGCCCGCGCCGACCTCGCGGTGTTCGACGTCGACGCCCGGACCGTGCCGGACGCGCTCGCCGAACTCGTGGAGGACGGAGCCGGGCGTGCGGTGGCGACCGTCGTCCGCGGGGTGGTCCGGACCACCGATGCTGCTGCCCGTGTCCCCCTGACCCCGTCCGCCGCAGGCGCGGCACCCACCCCGAGCAAGGAGTCCCGATGACCGACACCGCACCCCGCCCCGGCATGGCCGCTCGCCGCACCGTCGCCGGCGACGTCGTCGAGTGGCTCGACGTCCCGCAGCGCGCTGCCGCGCTCGGCATGGAGCCGCACCCCGAGGGTGGTTGGTACGTCCGCACGTGGACGTCGCCGGCGACCGTGACCACGCCCGCCGGTGAGCGCCCCGCCGCGACGCTCATCCACTTCCTCCTGCCGCCGGGCGAGGCCTCCGCGTGGCACCGCGTGACGAGCGACGAGATCTGGATGTGGCACGGGCCGGACGCCGTCGAGCTCGAACTCGGTGGGTCCGGCGACCAGCCGGAGCCCGGCGCACGCATCACCCTCGGCCCGGACGCCGGCCGTGACCGCGTGAACGACGCACAGGCGTTCGTCCGCGGAGGCGTGTGGCAGCGGACGCTCCCGGGTGACGGCGAGGTGCTCCTCAGCTGCCTGGTGTCGCCCGGGTTCTCGTTCGACGACTTCACGATGCTCGACTGATGTACTGTACTTGACCCCGTGAAGGAGGCGGTCCTACGTTGGCATCGCTGGCCGTCCGGCCAGGATCACAACGGGAGGAACCGCCCATGGCACGACTTCGAACCGGTGCTGCAGCCGTCGCTGCTGCGGCGCTGATCGCCGCCGTCGGCCTGCTGCTCCGGCTCCCGGTCGCACTCCCGGTGAGCGCGTCGTCGGTCGCGGTCAGCGTTGCCGTCATGACCAGCCCGCCGGCGTCCGACCGTTGGGTCGCGGGGCTCGCGGCGAGTGCGGCGATGTTCCTGGCGATCACCTACACCGGCGCGGCGATCAACGAGCGTCGGCGTCGCTGACACCAGCCGAGCGTCGGCAGGGCAGGAACCGCGTCGACCGGTCGTTGGTATCCCACGGCCCAGTACACTCGGGTCCTGCCCTGTTCCCCCTGACGAAGGCCAGACCGTGACCCGTCCCCTCCGCCTGACCATCGCCGTCGCGACCACCGCCGTCGCCGCGCTCGCCCTCGCCGCATGCTCCGCAGGGGGCAGCAGCGACAACGCCGACGGCACCGTCACCGACGGCAAGCTCACGATCGCCACCGGCGACCCGGCGTACTCGCCCTGGGTCGAGGACAACCAGCCCGAGTCCGGCAAGGGCTTCGAGTCCGCCGTGGCCTACGCCGTCGCGGAGGAGATGGGCTACGCGAAGAGCGACGTCGTGTGGGAGCGCAGCACCTTCGACAGCGCGATCGCCCCTGGTGCGAAGGACTGGGACCTCAACATCCAGCAGTTCTCGATCGACGCCAAGCGCAAGAAGGCCGTCGACATGTCGACGCCGTACTACACGACCACGCAGGCCGTCGTGACGACCACCGGGTCGGAGGCCGCCGGTGACACGACCATCGCCGCGCTGAAGCAGGACACGATCGGCGTCGCCGCCGGGTCGACGAGCATCCAGAGCGTCAAGTCCGTGCTCGGCGTCACCCCGCAGGTGTTCAACTCGAACGACGACGCCGTGCTCGCGCTCAAGTCGGCCCAGATCGACGCGATCGTCACCGACCTGCCGACCGCCTTCTACATGTCCGCCGCCCAGCTCGACGACGGCACCGTGTCGGCGCAGTTCCCGTCCGACGACGCAGGCGACCAGTTCGGCTTCGTCCTGCCGAAGGACTCGGCGTTGACGAGCAAGGTCGACGACGCCCTCGAGTCGCTCGAGGAGGACGGCACGCTCGAGCAGCTGCAGACGAAGTGGCTCTCCTCCGAGACGAACACCCCGGTCCTGAAGTGACGCGGGCATGACCCTGCCCGCCGGTGCGGGCGGTCCGGCGGGCGTGGGCGCGCCCGTCGCCGCCCCGGCACCCAGCCAGGTCGAACGCGAGCGGCAGCTCTACCGCCAGCAGCGCGGCCGCCGTTCCGTCGTGGTGTCCGTCGTCTCGACGCTCGTGGTCGTCGCGCTCGTCTGGGTCGGCGTGGTCAACACCCCCGGGTGGGCCGCGGTGCAGCGGTCGTTCTTCGACCCGCAGGTGGCGTGGGAGACCCTGCCCGACATCCTGCTCGGGCTCTGGCTGAACGTCCGGATCCTGTTCGCCGCCAGCATCGGCGTCGCCGTGCTCGGCACCCTGCTCGCGGTCGTCCGCGGCCTGCGGAGCCCGGTGTTCTTCCCGCTCCGGATGCTCGCGACCGGGTACACGGACCTGTTCCGCGGCCTGCCGCTCATCATCGTGCTGTACCTGGTCGGGTTCGGCCTGCCCGGGCTCGGGGTCTTCCCGCGGCTGGCGCCCGAGTTCTGGGGCACCATCGCGATCGTGCTGACCTACTCGTCGTACGTCGCCGAAGTGCTCCGCGCCGGCATGGAGGCGGTGCACCCGTCCCAGCGCCTGGCCGCCCGGTCGCTCGGCCTGTCCCACGCGCAGACGCTGCGGCTCGTCGTGCTGCCGCAGGCGATCCGCAAGGTCACGCCGGCGCTCATGAACGACTTCGTGTCGATGCAGAAGGACGTCGGGCTCGTCTCGATCCTCGGCGCCGTCGACGCCGTCCGCAGCGCCCAGATCGCGCAGGCTGAGCAGACGAACTTCACGCCCTACCTGGTCGCCGGCCTGCTCTTCGTCCTCATCAGCCTGCCGCTCATCCGGGTCACGGATGCCGTCGCCCGGAAGCAGCAGCAGCGTGAACAGATCGGAGGCACGGTGTGACCGAGCAGACCGCTCCCGTCCTCGAACTGCGTGGGTTGCGCAAGTCCTTCGGCGACCGACCTGTCCTGCGCGGGATCGACCTGACCGTGCACCGACACGAGGTGATCTGCGTCATCGGGGCGTCCGGCTCCGGCAAGTCGACGTTGCTCAAGACCGTGAACCTGCTCGAGGGCATCGACGACGGGCAGGTCCTCCTCCAGGGCCAGGACGTCTCGGACCCCCGCGTCGACGTCGACGCCACCCGCGCACGGATCGGCGTCGTCTTCCAGCAGTTCAACCTGTTCCCGCACATGAGCGTCCTCGACAACGTGACCCTCGCATCGCGCAAGGTGCACCGGGCCTCCCGTGCGGACGCCGAGGCGACGGCTCGCCGCCTGCTCGACCGGATCGGGCTCGGCGACTTCGCCGTTTCGTACCCGGACCGTCTGTCGGGTGGGCAGCAGCAGCGCGTCGCGATCGTCCGGGCCGTCGCGTCGGACCCGGAGCTGCTCCTGCTCGACGAGGTGACGAGCGCCCTCGACCCGCAGCTCGTCGGCGAGGTGCTCGACCTCGTCACCGAGCTCAAGCAGCAGGGGTCGACGATCCTCATGACGACGCACGAGATGCACTTCGCCCGGAACGTCGCCGACCGGATCGTCTTCCTGCACGAGGGCGAGGTCGTCGAGCAGGGCGCTCCCGCGGCCGTCCTCGACGCCCCGCAGCACCCGGCGCTCCGGGCGTTCCTGGCGCGCGTGCACGCGTAGCGGCGGCACGGCCGTCGACGGTGTGACCGCCGCCGCCGCTACACGGCGAGCAGCAGCTTCCCGACGACGTCGCCGGACGCCAGACGCCGGTGCGCCTCGGCCGCGTCGGCGAGGGGCAGCACGGTGTCCACGACCGGACGGACACGGCCGTCCTCGACGAACGGCCACACGTCCCGCCGCACGGCAGCGACGATCTCGGCCTTCTCGGCAGCCGGTCGTGCCCGCAGGGTCGTGCCGCTGACCGAGGCGCGCTTCCGCATGAGCTGGCCGATCGGCAGGGTCGCGTCCGGCCCGGACCCGGCGGCGATGATCGCGAGGTGCCCGTTCGGCGCGAGGACCTCGAGGTTGCGGTGCAGGTACGACGGACCGACCACGTCGAGGACGACGTCCACGCCGACACCGTCCGTGAAGGCCAGGGCACGCTCGACGAAGTCCTCCTCGCGGTGGTCGACGACCAGGTCCGCGCCGAGCTCGCGGGAGGCCGCGACCTTCCGCGCGCCACCGCTCGTCGCGACCACCCGGGCGCCGAGGGCCTTCGCCCAGAGCACTGCGTGCGATCCCATGCCCCCGGTCCCACCGTGGACGAGCAGGGTCTGCCCCGGCCGGAGTCCGGCGAGCATCCCGATGTTCGAGTACACCGTGCAGGCCGCTTCGGGGAGCGCGCCGGCGGACACCAGGTCCAGCCCGTCCGGCACCGGCAGGAGCTGTGCCACCGGCACCACGGCGAGCGACGCGTACCCACCGCCGCTGAGGAGCGCACACACGCGGTCTCCGACGGACCAGCCCGTCACGCCGGTGCCGAGCGCACGGATCGTCCCGGACACCTCGAGCCCGAGCACGTCGGACGCTCCGGGCGGCGGCGGGTAGTTCCCCTGGCGCTGCTGCAGGTCCGCGTTGTTGACGCCGGCCGCCGCGACCTCGACGAGGACCTCGCCCTCGCCGGGCACCGGGTCGGGGAGCTCACCGAGGGACATGACGTCGACGTCGCCGGGCTGGGAGATGGTGATGGCACGCATCCCTCGACCGTACGCGCGTCCCCGGACGGGACGGGGCAGACGGGGCTGGGCGGACGGGGGTGGCCGTCCCGCACTCCCTGAGCATCCGATCAGTACTGTCGGGGCGGAACGGGGCCTCCGGTCGGCGGCCCCACACCGACCAGGGGGGATCCCATGTCCACGAAGCACGTCTCCGTCCTCGCGACCGCAGCGCTCGCCGCGGTCCTGCTCGCCGGTTGCTCCTCCGGCGGCAGCACGACGGCCGAGGGGACCCAGGGTCAGGGCGCCACGAGCGGGTCCTCGAGCGCACCGTCGAAGGCCGCCGAGGAGCAGTCGGGCTCGCAGTCCAAGGCCGACGCGTGCGCCGCCTTCGAGAGCAAGGTGCGGTCGGCGGCCGAGGGGCTGCAGTCCGAGGCCACGAAGCTGCAGTCCGACCCCGACGCCGCGGTCGCCAAGCTCAAGGAGCTCGACGCGGACATCGACGCCGGTGTCGACGCGGTGAGCAACACCGAGGTCAAGGGCAAGGCCGAGGCGTTCCAGAGCGCCTACGGCGACATGGTGACGCGACTCGAGGCGATCACGAAGGACCCGCAGTCGGCCGACCTCGGCGCGTTCCAGGACTCGGCCACGGCGGTCCAGACGGCCGGGACCGACTTCGACTCGACCTGCGCGTCCTGAGCGGCGCCGTCCGCTGACGGACGCACCACGGGCCTCCCGTCGTCCGGACGGGAGGCCCGTGGTGCGCGATCCGGTCGGCTCGCCGCGGCGCGCGGTGGACCTACGCGGCCTGCTCCGGACGCGACGCGTCGAGACGCTCGACCTCTTCCGGACGGAGCTTCACGGTCGCGGCCGTCACGGAGTCGAGGATCGACTGCGGGCGGGACGCTCCCGGGATCGGGATGACGACGTCGCTCTTCGCGAGCTCCCACGCGAGCGCGATGACCTGCGGGGTGACGTCCCGCTCCCGGGCGAGGACGGCGAAGTCCTCGGCGGTGGTGCCGAGGTCGGCCGCACCGGCGATGCCGCCGAGCGGGCTCCACGGCAGGAACGCGATGCCGAGCTCGTCGCAGAGCTCGAGTTCGGGCTCGCTGGACCGGAAGACGGGGGAGAACCGGTTCTGCACCGATGCGAGACGGCCGCCGAGGACCTCGTTCGCCTGCCGGATCTGGTCGACCGTGGCGTTCGAGATGCCCGCCATGCGGATGACGCCCTCGTCGAGCAGTTCGGCGAGCGCACCGACCGAGTCCGCGTACGGGACGGCCGGGTCCGGGCGATGGAACTGGTAGAGGCCGATCGCCTCGACGCCGAGACGCTTCGCCGAGGCCTTCGCGGCCTCCTTGAGGTAGGCGGGGTCGCCGTTCTGTGCCCAGGCCCCGGGTTCCGGCCGCAGGTGGCCGCCCTTCGTGGCGATGAGCACCTCCGACGTGTCCCCGCCGTACTCGCGGACGGCCCGGGCGATGAGCTCCTCGTTGTGGCCGACCTCGTCGTGGGCGGCGAGGTGGTACGCGTCGGCGGTGTCGATGAGGGTGACACCGGCTTCGAGGGCGGCGTGGACGGTGGCGACGGAGCGCGCTTCGTCCGGCCGGCCCTCGATGGACATCGGCATGCCGCCGAGTCCGATGGCGCTGACGGACGTGTCTCCGATGACTCGTTGCTTCATGGGCCCAGCATGCGCCGCGCCGGTCGGCGGACGTCCAGCCGTGGACGCAGGGCGGCTCAGGGGACGGGGAGTTGTGCGGTGTCGAAGCCGCGCCCCGGGCCGACGCCCTGCTCGTCGAGCGCCTGCACGACGAGCACCGTCCCCCACGTGACGACGGCGACGGTCAGGACGAAGCCGATCCCGGCGATCCACCACGACGTCCGTCGCCGGATCCAGGCGCGGATCGCGAACACGAGCGTGACGACCCCGATGACGAACGCTCCGCCGACCGCGATCGCCGCACCGCCGACGGTCCCGCCGGGGGAGCAGCCGTCGTCGGCGCCGCAGGACGCGGTCGTGGAGGCCACGGCGATCACGCCCGCGACCGCGGCGATCGCGGTGAGGACCGCGCCGGCCGCCAGGAGCAGGACGGTGGACACCCGGTCCGCGATCTTCGCCGGCGGGAACAGCGACGTCGCACCCTGCTCCCACGCGACGCGCTCGGCCTCGCTGTGCTGCCGGGCGCCCGGGTGCTGCTGCGGTCCGGATCCGGGGACGTTCGACCAGGTCATGGCACCGTTCCTACCGCGCCTCCACCCCGAACGCCTGGGCGAGGCGCTGGATCTTCTGCGCCCGTCCGAGTCGCGGCAGGTCCGACCCGTCGCGGATCACGCGTCCGCGCGCCTCGAAGTCGTCGAGGAAGTCCTGCGCCCAGGCGACGTCGGTCGGGGTCGGCGAGATGACCTCGTTGATGACGGGGAGCTGCTCGGTGTCCAGGCAGAGCTTGCCGGTCAGGCCGAGCGACACCGCGACCTGTGACTGCTCGCGCAGGATCGGGTGCGAGGAACCGACGGTGGGGCCGTCGATCGGTCCGGGCAGGTCGCCGACACGGGACGCCACCACCAGGCGGGACCGCGGGTACGCCATCGCGAGGGTGTCCGCGCTCGTGCCGGTGTCGCGGCGGTAGTCGCCGCTCCCGAAGGCCAGGCGGAACGCCCCCTGCGCGCGGGCGATCGACACCGCTTCCTCGATGCCCAGCGCCGATTCGACCAGCGCGATCACGGGGGTGTGTCCGCCGAGCCGGTGCCACGTGTCGGTGACCTGCGCCGGGGACTCCGTCTTCGCGAGCATCACGCCCTGCAGCCCGGGCAGGCCGCGGAGCTCCTCGACGTCGTCCTCCCAGAACTCGGTCGTGACGTCGTTGATCCGCACCCAGGCCTCGCCGCCACCGGCCAGCCAGGCGGCGACGGTGGTGCGGGCGGACGGCTTCGCGGCGGGGTCGACGGCGTCCTCGATGTCCAGGATCACCTGGTCGGCACGGGAGCGGGTGGCCCGCTCGAAGCGTTCCGCGGCGGTGCCGGCGACGAGGAGCCAGGAGCGCGAGATCTCGGCGGGGACCGATCGACGCCGGGACACGGCAGGGGTGGACGGAACAGGACGGTCGTCGGTGGCCATGCACCGTTGGTACCACACCCGCGCCTCCCGGCCCCGGCGCGGCGGCGGGGCGGTCCACCACAGCGCATCCGGGTCGGGTGAAACGCCGAAACAGCGGGCTCATTGCCAGAGTGCCGCAGCGCTTCCGCCTACAGTGGGCGGGTGTGGAGAGTGGACAGGGCGACCGACGATGAGGACGACGTGAACGACGACGCCCCCGTCGAGGGCACCGACCTGCCCGACGAGCAGTCCCCGCTGCGCCCCGAGCTCCAGGTCACGAGCCCGCACGCGATCAGCCTCGGCGACCCGCGGCTGACCGCGGGCAACGCGGCCGAGCCCGCGTGGGACGCGTGGCGCGAGCAGCTCGCCGGCGTCGGTGGGACGAGCCCGCTCGTGCACTTCGCCGACCACCCCCGCGCGCGCATCGAACTCTCGACGACGCATCCGGGCGGTCTGGCCCAGTTCATCACCGGCAAGACCACGCTGCTCTCGAGCCTGATCCGCGACGAGGTCGCGCTGCGGGCCGCCCGCGTCGCCGCCGGACACGTCGAGGCGAAGGGCACCGAGCTCGCCACCGTCCGCGGGATCGACGCCGTCAAGCTCGGCATCGGCATCGCGGACTGGGAGCACGGCGACGAGCACCACCGGGGCCCGGTCCTGCTCCGCCCGCTCGCGATCCGACGACACGGCCGCGACTTCGAGGTCCGGCTGCTCGGTGAACCGGTGCTCAACCCGGGCCTGGCCGACGCGCTGCGCGAGCAGTTCGGCATCACCCTCGACGCGCAGTCGTTCGTCGCCCTCGCCCAGCAGGACGGCTCCTTCACCCCGAACCCGGTGATCGACCGGCTCCGCGGCCTGACGGCGCACATCCCCGGCTTCTCGGTGCACGCCCGGCTCGTCGTGTCGACGTTCGCCGAGGTCGCGACCGGTCTCGTTGAGGACACGAAGGACCTCGCGCACCCGGTGCTCGACGCCCTCGCCGGCAACCCGAGCGCCAAGTGGCAGGTCGAGCAGTCGTACCACCCGGTCGAGCAGACGCCGTCGGACGAGCGCAGCCCGGAGACGGACACCCTGCTGCTCGACGCCGACGACGAGCAGGAGAACGTGATCGCGCAGATCACGGCCGGCAACTCCATCGTCGTGAAGACGCTCCCCGGCACCGGCGGCACGCAGACGATCGTGAACGCCCTCGGCGGCCTGGTCGCCGCGAACAAGCGCGTCCTCGTCGTCAGCCCGCGCCGCGCCACGCTCCGTGGCATCGCGGCCCGCTTCGGCGAGGTGCACCTGCCTGGCGTCGCCGTCACCCCGGCGACGCTCCGCCGTGACGTGGTCCGTGCGATCGCCCGCAACGAGAAGGCGAGCCGACCGAACCTCCGCGAGGTCGACGACGCCCTGGTGCGGCTCCGCAAGGTCCTCACCGACTACCGCGGTGCCCTCACCCGCACCGACCCCGACTTCGGGGTCAGCGTGCTCGACTGCCTGGTCGAGCTCTCCCGCCTGTCCCTGCTGCCGGTCGCCCCGTCCACGACGGCCCGGCTGTCGAAGCAGTCCGTCGTCTCGATGGTCACCGGTCGCGCCCGCGTCGCCGAGACCATGGTCAGCGCCGCGAACCTCGGCGAGTTCCGCTACGGCCCCGACGACTCGCCCTGGTACGGCGCGAGGTTCACCTCGAGCGACGGCGCCCAGCGTGCCCACGCGACCGCGCGGGAACTCGACGGCGGCGCGCTGCCGGCCCTCCTGCAGCGCGCGCACGACCTCGTGGCGTCGACGCACATGCGGCAGTTCACGACGATCAACGAGCTCGGCATCTACCTCCGCCTGCTCACCGAGATCCGGGACACCCTCGACCGCTTCCTGCCGATCGTGTTCGACCGGTCGGTGTCCGAACTCGTCGCCGCGACCGCTCCCCGGGGCGAGGGCGCGCCGATGTCGAGCACGAACCGCCGTCGGCTCAAGAAGCTCGCCCGCGAGTACGTCCGTCCCGGCGTGCACGTGTCCGACCTGCACGAGGCCCTCACCCGCGTCCAGCAGCAGCGCGTCCTCTGGCAGCGCTACGTGGCCGCGGGCGTGAACCCCGAGGTCCCCACCGGCATAGCCGACGTCCAGGTGCTGTTCTCGAACGTCGTCGAGGACCTGTCCCGACTGGACGAGCCGCTCGGTCGCACCAGCCGCGACCAGCAGCTCGCGAACCTGCCGATCGACGAGCTCGTCCCGACGATCGCCGAACTGGCCGCCGAGTCCGACGTCCTGCACAACCTGCAGGAGCGCACCGAGCTCATGCAGACCCTCCGCGACCTGCAGCTCGAGCCGCTGCTCACCGACCTGGCGAACCGGCACGTGCCGGACGTGCAGGTGCCCGCCGAGCTCGAGCTGGCCTGGTGGCAGTCCGCGCTCGAGACGATGCTCGAGTCCGACCGGGCCCTGCTCGGTGCGAACACGGACATGCTCGACCGGGTCGAGGCCGACTTCCGACTCGTGGACGACGCGCACGCGGCCGGGGTGTCCCAGGGCCTGGCGTGGCAGCTCGCCGAGAACTGGAAGGTCGGGCTCGTCGACTGGCCGGAGGAGTCCTCCGCGCTGAAGACGCAGCTCAAGGAGGGCGCGATCACGTCGCGTCTGCTCCACGACTCCGCACCGCACCTGTCCCGCGCCATCGCCCCGGTCTGGCTCGCCTCCCCGTACGAGGTCGCGCAGATCGCCGACACGATGCCGTTCGACACCGTGATCCTCGTCGACGCCGGTGCCGTGACGATCGCCGAGACCGTCGGCGCCGTCCGTCGCGCCCGACAGACCGTCGTGTTCGGTGACCCGGTCACGCAGACGCCGTCGCCGTTCCGCATCGCCGTGGACCCGGACCACCGCGCGCTGCAGGTGGACGAGGAGACGCTCGACGCCCTGCACGCCGACTCGGCCCTCGCGAAGCTGTCCACGCTCCTGCCCACCCTGTCGCTGACCCGGTCGTACCGGGCCGGCGGCGAGGACCTGGCGGAGCTGGTCAACCGTCGCTTCTACGGCGGACGGATCGAGTCGCTGCCCTGGGCCGGCTCGTTCCTCGGCCACGGCTCGATCGCGCTCGACTACGTCAGCGAGGGCAAGGCCGTGCCGGACCCCGAGTCCGGTGCCGTCGAGAGCGTCGACGCCGAGGTGGACCGGGTCGTCCGGCACGTCATCGAGCACGCCCGCACCCGTCCGACCGAGTCGCTCATGGTCATCACGGCCTCAGCGAAGCACGCGGTCCGGGTCGAGCAGGCCGTGCTCGCTGCCGCGCAGGGCCACAAGGACCTCACCGAGTTCGTCATCGGTGACCGTCCGGAGCCGTTCATCGTCGCCACCCTCGAGCAGTCCGTGGCGCAGAGCCGCGACCGCGTCGTGTTCTCCATCGGCTACGGCCGGACCCCGCACGGTCGGGTCCTCCGCGACTTCGGTCCCCTCGGCAAGCCCGGCGGTGAGCGGCTGCTCGCGGTCGCGATGACCCGTGCCCGTCGGTCGATGGTCATCGTCACGTGCTTCCAGCCGTCCGACATCGAGGCCGAGCGCATGGGGCACGGCACGGTCGCCCTCGCCGAGATCCTGGCCGAGGTCCGCGCCCGGACCACCGCTGAGTACGTGCCGGACGACTCCGACCCGCTGCTCGTCGACCTGGCCCGGCGGCTCGAGATGCGCGGCATCCCGGTCGCGCTCGGCCACCGCGGCAAGCTCGGCCTGGTCGCCGCGCACGGCGGGGTCTGCGTCACCATCGAGACCGATGCGTCGCTCGTCAAGGGGTCGCTGCGTGAGTCGCTCCGGCTCCGTCCCGAGGTGCTCCGTCGTCTCGGCTGGCACTACGTCCGCGTGCACGCGTTCCAGCTGTTCTCCGACCCGGACCGGGTGGCGAACACGGTGGCGCAGGTGCTCGGGGTCGACCGCGGTGCCACCCAGGAGATCTCGATCCCGCCGGTGCCCGCACGCCGATGACCGCCAGGGTCCCACGCCGGGCCTCGCGGCAGGCAGGACCGGTGACCTCGACGACGGACCACCTGACGGGGACGTGGACACCGGACGCGGGTGCGTCCCGGGCAGGAGACGCGTCGGGGGCGGCCACCGACCCCGCGGCGACCCCGGCACCCGCCCTGCCGCGGTCGACCGGGCCGGGAGGCTCGTCCCGCTCCGGCAGGCGCGTCACGACCCGTGCGGTCCCCGGCAGCGACCCGACACCGGCGCCGGAACCGAAACCGGCGCGCCACGGCACGGGCGAGAACGACGACCGGCTCCTCCGCGACCGGCCGCCGCACTGGGGATGACCGTCCCGCCTGACGGAGGACGGCCTGCCGCCGGTCGGGTGCGACCGACGAGTGCACGGGTCGGACCGGTACCCTTGCAGTGACCCACCCCGAACGGAAGCGTGTGATGACGGAGCCCTCCCGGCGGACCCGGCCCGACTGGCAGACGCTGCCGAACCTCATCACGCTGGTGCGCTTCGCCCTCATCCCGGTCTACGTCGGGCTGGTCGTCGCCGGACACCCGGGATGGGCGTTGGCCTCCCTGGTGGTCCTCGGCGTGAGCGACTGGGCCGACGGGTTCCTGGCGCGACGACTCCACCAGGAGTCCCAGCTCGGCAAGACGCTCGACCCGATCGCCGACCGGTTGGCGATCGTGGCGATCGTGCTGTCGCTCGTGCTCGTCGGGCTGCTGCCGTGGATCATCGTCGTGGTCGTGGTGGCCGTCGACCTGGCGCTCCTGGCGCTCTCGAGCGCGTGGTTCCGCGGCAACCCGGACCTCCGCGTGACGTGGACGGGCAAGATCCGGTCCGCGCTGCTGTTCGTCGGGCTGCCGGTCCTGCTGTTCTCGTCGACGTCGGTCGCCGCCGACCACCACTGGGTCCGGGACGTCGGTCTCGTCTTCGTCTGGCTCGGCACGGTCGGGCACGTCCTCGCCGGGCTGCAGTACGCGGGGGAGATGGCCCGGAAGCACCGGGCGCAGCGCGCTCCGGCGTAGGCCGACCCTCCCGGCGCTAGCACCGGCGCCGCGCCCGCCTACAGCTTCGTCGTTCCGGCGATGCCGGCGCCCTCGGGTGCGTCCGCCGGAGCGACGTGCGCCCCGTGCCCGCCGACACCCGGCTCGGCACCCTGCTGGGCGCGCAGCAGGTCGCGGATCTCGAGGAGCACCTCGACGTCCGTCGGCGGGACGTCCGCGGGCGGTTGCTCCTCGTCGTGCTTCGTCCGGTCGAACGCGACCTTCTTGAGGTGGTTCACCGGCACGACGAGCGCGAAGTAGACGACCGCGGCGACGATCACGAAGTTCAGGACGGCGCCGAGCACCTTGCCGAACAGCAGCTCGGTGTCGCCACCGGACACGGTCGGGAACGACACGATCAGGGCCTTGTCCAAGCTGGAGGCGTTGAAGACCGCACCGATGAGCGGGTTGATCAACGCCGTCACGACCGCCGTCACGATGGCGGTGAACGCGGCACCGATGACGACCGCCACCGCGAGGTCGATGACGTTCCCGCGGAGCAGGAACTCCCTGAAGCCCTTCACGCGAGCCCCCTTCTGTCGTGGACGGCCACCGCGCGGTGGCCCGGTCCAACCTAACCAGGAGGCGCGGGGCCGGTCAGGACGCGGACGACCCCGACCCGGAGGACGACCCGGACCCGGAGGACGACCCGGACCCGGAGGACGACCCCGACCCGGAGGACGACCCGGAGCCGGACGAGGACCCGGAGGAGCCGGACGACCCCGACGACGAGCCCGACCCCGACGACGAGCCGGAACCAGACGACGAGCCGGATCCCGACCCCGACGGCGTCGCGCGCGAGTCGGTCCGGTAGAAGCCACCACCGTTGAAGGTCACACCGACGGGCGAGAACACCTTCCGCAGGACCCCGCCGCACACCGGGCACTCGGTGAGCGTGGCGTCGGAGAAGGCCTGCTTGATGTCGAACGCGTTGCCGCACTCGGTGCAGCGGTACGAGTAGGTGGGCACGTCAGCTCCGGAACGTGATGATGCGCGACGGCGTGATGATGCCGTCGACGGGTTCGTCGTGGGGTTCGCGCGGGACCTCGTCGAGGTACTCCGTGTCGAACACCACAGCATAGACGGGCGGGCGGTTGGCCATGGACCCGAGGGTCTTGTCGTAGTACCCGCGTCCCCACCCCATCCGGACGCCGTCGTGCCCCACGGCGGCGGCCGGCGTGATGATCACGTCGACGTCGTTGATCGCCAGGGGGGAGAGCACCTCGCCGACGACCTCCGGCATGCCGAACGGTCCCTCGCGCTCCGAGGACCCGTCGCCGACCGCCCAGTCGAGCAGCCCGTCCTCGCGGGTGATCGGCAGGAGCACCCGGATGCCCCGCTCGAACGCCCAGGCCAGGAAGGGACGGACGTCGGGTTCGTCGGGCGCCGACAGGTAGAGCGCGACCGAGGTGATCTGGCGTTCCTCGACGAAGCGCTGCAGCGTTGCGGTCAGGGCGAGGGAGTCGGCGTCGCGGACGGTCGAGGTCCGGCTGCGTCGCCGCTGCCGGAGGTCGGCTCGGAGGGCGCGCTTCTCGTTCCCGAGATCGGCGGTCATGGCGAAGAGTGTAGCGAGCGCCGGTACTGCGGCTTCCCGCTGATCTGCCTGTCCTCCTATCAGTTGACATGCCCGCGAAATGCGTTTCGGATACGGTCTGTCCATGGGCTTCCAGATTTCGAAGGCAGTGATCCCCGCCGCAGGGCTGGGCACGCGCTTCCTCCCCGCGACCAAGGCGATGCCGAAGGAGATGCTCCCCGTCGTCGACAAGCCGGCCATCCAGTACGTGGTGGAGGAGGCGGTCGACGCCGGACTCACCGACGTGCTGATGATCACCGGGCGCAACAAGAACGCGCTCGAGAACCACTTCGACCACGTGTCGGAGCTCGAGGAGACCCTCAAGAAGAAGGGCGACCACGAGAAGCTGCAGAAGGTCAACCAGTCCACGGACCTGGCCGACATGCACTACGTGCGTCAGGGTGACCCGCTCGGCCTCGGTCACGCCGTGCTCCGCGCGAAGATGCACGTCGGCCGCGAGCCGTTCGCCGTGCTCCTCGGTGACGACATCATCGACGCCCGCGATCCGCTGCTCAAGCGCATGATCGAGGTCCAGGGCGAGAAGAACGCCACGGTCGTCGCCCTGCTCGAGGTCCCGGCGTCGCAGACGCACCTCTACGGCATCGCGACCGTCGAGGAGACCGACACCGACGACGTCGTGAAGATCACCGGCCTGGTCGAGAAGCCGGCCCAGGGTGAGGCCCCGTCGAACCTGGCGATCATCGGCCGCTACGTCATCCGCCCCGAGGTCTTCGACGTCCTCGAGAAGCAGGAGCCCGGCAAGGGCGGCGAGATCCAGCTCACCGACGCGCTCATGAAGATGGCGAGCGCCGAGGAATGGACAGGTGGCGTGTACGGCGTCGTCTTCCGTGGACGCCGCTACGACACCGGTGACAAACTCGACTACATCAAGGCGATCGTGCAGCTCGCCTCGGACCGCGAGGACCTCGGCCCGGACCTCAAGTCCTGGCTCAAGGAGTTCAACGCGGGCGAATGAGTCGACCCATCCCGCACGGGTCCGGTGACCCCGGCCCCGTGCGGGACACCCGTCCCGCCGAGCGCGGGACCCCGGAGGAACCAGAAGCGATGACGACGATCCCGACCCTCACCCACGGGCGAGTCACCATCCGCCCCCTCCGGATCCGCGACGCCCGTGAGCTCGACCTGGCGTTGGCCGGCAACCGCTCGTGGCTCCGCACGTGGGAGGCGACGAACCCCTCCGGGTTCGCGTCCGCCGACGTCAAGGGGAGCATCCGCGCGCTGCAGGCCAACGCCCGGGCCGGGTTGGGCCTCCCGTTCGCGATGGAACTGGACGGACGCTTCGTCGGCCAGCTGAACGTCTCCGGGATCACGTACGGGTCGCTCGCGAGCGCCTCCATCGGGTACTGGGTGGTGCAGGACGCCGCCGGCCACAACGTGACGCCGACCGCGGTCGCGCTGGCGACCGACCACTGCTTCCGCTCCGTCGGCATCCACCGTCTCGAGATCTGCATCCGTCCCGAGAACGCCCCGAGCCTCCGCGTCGTGGAGAAGCTCGGGTTCCGGTACGAGGGCCTGCGCCGCCGGTACATCCACATCAACGGCGATTGGCGCGACCACTTCTGCTTCGGCCTCGTCGCGGAGGAGATCCGCGAGGGCGTCCTCGACCGCTGGGTCCGTGGGCAGGTGCCGCACGGTGCCGGCCGCGTGCCGCAGGAAGCCTGGGACGAGGCGGGCGTGCCGCTGCCCGTCTCGCCGCGCGGCTGACGACCCACGGGACGGGTCGCGTCGCGGCCCGGTGACCCCGGCGTGGCCGGGAGGCCCGCCGAGCCTCCGACGGATCCGTCACGACTCGCTCGACACGCTCCCGGCAATGGGCGTCCGGGCGGCGCGCTCCCCCTACCGTTGCCCCCATGGGAATCGGGACCTGGGGCGGCGGCGTCGTGCTGCTCGTGGCGGCCGTGCTCTGGGTCGTGTACCTGATGCCCGCGTGGGCGGCCCGTCGTGAGTACCTCGCCACCGAGCGGAACGCGATCCGACTGCAGCAGACCCTCCGCATCCTGGCGCAGACCGCCGAGCTGCCGGACGAGGTGCGCGTCGAACTGAACGCGAAGTCCCTCGCCGAGGCGCAGCGCGTCGCCCGGTCCGAGGAGGCGAAGCGTGCCGCGATCGTCCGCGCCCACGAGGCCGCACGGCAGCGGGAGATCACCCGTCGCCTCGCCGCCCAGGCGCCCGTGCTCGAGAAAGCGTCCTCGGTGCCCGCCCTGACCGCGATGCGCATGCGTCGCTCACGTCTCGGTGCCACGACGCTCGGCACGCTCGGGCTCGTGCTCGCGGTGGTCGTGCTCGTCGTCGCCCCCGGCGCCTGGTTGCTCGCGGTGGCCGGACTCGTCGCGGCCGGTGGTTCAGCGGCCGTGCTCGCACAGCTGCACCAGGTCGCGACCGCGCGCCGTCGACGGGCCGCGGCCGGTGCGGGGGAGCAGACCCGGGCCTCCCGGCCGAGCACCGCGTGGACGGACCCGGCGCCGCCGCTCTCCACCGACCAGCCGACGGCCGCGCCTGCGGACCGCACCTGGACGCCGGGGCCGATCCCGAAGCCGCTGTACGTGCAGACACCGACCCGACCCGATCCGTCCCCGGAGTCGTCGGCCGAACTCGCCGCCCGGCTGCGTGACCGCGTGGCCCAGGCGAAGGCCGAGGCGGAGGCAGAAGCGGCTGCCGTCCGAGCCGCTGCGGCCGACCCGTCGCTCGCCCGGGTGTCGCGGATGCGTGCCGACGTCGAGGAGGCCGCCGCGGCGCTGTCCTCGCACGACCAGGGGCGGCTCGCGGAGCGGCTCGGGCTCCGTGCCGCGACCGCCGGGTCGCCCGCTCCCCGGAGTGCGCCCGCGCCCGGTGCGTCGGCTGCGCCCGGTCCGGTTGCGCCCGGTCCGGCTGCCTCCGCGACCGACGAGGCCGCCGCCCCCGCCGCCCCGAGCCGCTGGGTCGGGATGGGCGTGATCGGCGACGACGCGTACGGACAGACGGACCTCGACGCGATCATGCGACGCCGTCGAGCGGTCTGACCGGACGGCACGCCCGACCGCCGCGGCCCGATTACCGGATCGCCGCGACCCGGTGCTATCGTTGTCGAGCACTCGGGGCTATGGCGCAGTTGGTAGCGCGTCTCGTTCGCAATGAGAAGGTCAGGGGTTCGAATCCCCTTAGCTCCACCGAGCAGCACGACGGCCCGGGACCGATGGTCCCGGGCCGTTCTCGTTGCCGGCCGTTCTCGTTGCCAGCCTTCCACAGACCGCCACGGGGGGTGTCGGAGCCGGGTGCTCGGCCCCTAGACTCCCCGTGCGCCACAACAGGTGGTCCCGAGGGGGAGCCGCCACTCGGCCGGGCACCGTCGCCCGACCGAGCACCGTCGCCCGCTCGGGCACGCCGCCCGCTCGGGCACGTCAGGGGGAGAAGCATGAACCGCGTCCGTCGTCTCGTCGCCACCGTCGCCACCGCCGTCGTCATCGCAGCAGGTGTCGCCGTCGCCGGCCCGACCGCCGCGGCCTCCGCCGCCGTCACCCCGACCGGGGTGGACATCTCGTGGCCGCAGTGTGGCGGGACGGTCCCGACCGGACAGGCGTTCGGCATCGTCGGGGTGAACGGATCGCTCGGCAACACGACGAACCCGTGCCTGGCCGAGCAGCTGGCCTGGGCCGCGGGGTCCGTCGGCGGATCGACCCAGCCGAAGACCCAGCTCTACGTCCTGTTCGCCAACCCCGGCCTGCAGGCGTCGGTCTGGCCGAAGTCGAACACGTACAAGGGCACCGCGCCGGCGAACCGGTTCGGTCGGTGCTCGACCAAGGGCGGTGCGAAGCAGCTCACGCTCGCGTGCTCGTTCATGTACGGGTACGCGCGCGGCTACGACGACGTGACGATCCGCGGCATCGACCGCCCCGCCGCGTACCGCTGGTGGCTCGACGTCGAGACCGGGTTGTCCTACCAGTCGAGCACCGCGCAGAACCGCGCCGCGCTCGAGGGCATGATCGCCGGGCTCAAGGCGGGTGGGGTCCGGACGATCGGCATCTACTCGACGCCGTCGCAGTGGAAGACCATCGCCGGGTCGGTCAGCTCGTCGAGCACGCTGTACGGCCGGTCGAGCTGGATCGCCCTCGGCAAGAGCACGATCACCAAGGCGCGCCAGGCCTGCTCGGGGACCCCGCTGTCCGGCGGCACGATCGCGATGACCCAGATCGAGGCCGCGTACGGCTCCACCACGATCGACCGCGACGTCTCCTGCCGCTGATCGGTCCTTGCGGGGCTCCGGGTCGGCTGTCACGATGAGGCGACGGACGAAGGAGCCCATCATGACCTCGCGACTGAACCCCTACCTCGGCTTCCGGGACGACGCCCGACAGGCGCTCGAGTTCTACCAGTCGGTGTTCGGCGGTGAGCTGCGGATCGGCACCTTCGCCGAGATGGGCGCCGACGGGGACCCGGCCGACGCGGACAAGGTCATGCACGGGCAGCTCGAGACGACGCGGGGGTACGTGCTCATGGCGTCGGACACCCCGGCGTCGATGGGGCGGTCGGAGACGAACAACATCTCGCTGTCCGTCTCCGGTGACGCTGACGACGCCGAGGACCTGCGCGGGTACTTCGCGGCCCTGTCCGTCGGCGGGAGGGTGCTCGAACCACTCACGCAGGCGCCGTGGGGCGACGAGTTCGGCATGGTCACCGACCGGTTCGGGATCACCTGGCTCGTGAACGTCAGCGCTCCCGCTGCCTGACCCCGCTGCCTGACCCCGCTGCCTGACCCCGCGCTGCTCCCGGCGGTGCGGTCGGCCGATCCCGGGACGACGTCGCATAGCCTGGTCCGGTCATGACTGCTCCGATCACGCGCCGCACCCTCCTGTCCCTCGCCGGCATCACCGGTGTCGGCCTCGTCGCCGCGGCCTGCTCCGCGGACGGGCCGGGGCTCCGGTCCTCGTCGACGCCGGGGTCGTCCGGCGCGGCACCGGCCGGCGGGACGTCGTCGGGCTCGTCGCCGACCGGAGCCGCGAGTGCGCGCCCCTCGGCCACGACGGTCGAGCCGGCGGAGCTGCCCCTCGCCGGCGGCGTCACCGTGACCGTCACCGGGTCGGGGCTCGCCGTCGTCAAGGGCGTCACCGTCGGCGGGGTCGCCGCACGGGACGTGGTCGCCCGAGCGGGCAAGGTCACGTTCACGGCGCCGCACCAGGCCATGTACACCGCGGGGCCGGCCGACGTCGCGCTGTTCACCGAGCCCGTGGAACCGGTCCCGTCGGCGAACCGGATCTCGGACGGCAACGGCAGCCAGGCGAACGACGGCCAGGTGGGTGCCACACAGGACGGTGCCGCCAGCACGCCGACCCCCACGGCCTCGGCCACTCCGGACGCGAGCACCGCGGTCGCCACCACGACCGTCGCCTACGCGGCCC
The DNA here is from genome assembly GCF_003224335.1 of Curtobacterium sp. MCJR17_055. Classification (GTDB taxonomy): domain Bacteria; phylum Actinomycetota; class Actinomycetes; order Actinomycetales; family Microbacteriaceae; genus Curtobacterium. The sequence continues at coordinate 24,820 of NZ_QKLF01000007.1, read as the reverse complement.
AGACCGCGGTCGACCGCCAGCTCGAGTACGCCATGCGGCACTGGGCCGACTACAACACCGCCGAGTACGGGACGATGAACCCCATCGGCGGGGACTGCGCGAACTACGTCAACCAGACGCTCGAGGCCCGCGGCTGGGAGCAGCGCGCCGACTGGTACAACCGGGCCGGCGGTGCAGAGCACTCCTCGACGTGGACCTACTGCCCGGCCATGGACCCGTGGCTCGACCGGAACGCGGCCACGTTCGGGCTCACCCGCCGGACCTCTGACGAACGCCAGCACGTCGCGGTCGGCGACATCGTCATGTTCGACTGGAACGGCAACGGCTCGCCGGACCACACGACCATCGTGTCCGAGGTGTTCACCGAGGCCGACGGCACGATCCGCATCAAGTCGGCGAGCCACAACCAGGACGGGCCGTACCGTGACCTCGACGAGATGATCACGGTGCAGCACCCGGGCGGCACCGCCTGGTTCCACACGATCGCGGCGTAGGGACCGGACCCTCCGCACGGCACGAAGGGTGCGGCGCGTCGGTACCATCACGGGTGTCCTCGTACCGCGACGAGAGGGGATCCCGTGCCCGGACCTGCACTCCGCGAGACCGACCGCGGTCCGGCCTTCCCCGCCCGCGTCCGGTCCGACGTCGTGGCCGCCGTGGTCAGCGCGGGGCTCGCCGTGCTCCTGCCGGTCCTGTTGCTCGTCGTCGGCTCACTGCTCGGCGGGGCCGGCGGCAACCCGCTCGGCTCGACGGCCGGACTGCTCCGACAGGCCCTGGGCGACGGGCTCGTGCTGGTGGTCCTCGTCGTGGTGGTGTCCGCGCTCGGCGGGTGGCGGTCCGTCCTGACCGAGCCCGCTCGCGCTCGGTCGTGGTGGGGTGTCGGCGTGCTCGTCGTGTTCACCGCGGTGACGCTCGTCGCGTTCACGACACCCCTGCGGGCCGATGCCGGTGGGTACCTCGGCGCGCTCCTCGTCGGCGTGCTCGCCGTGGCCCTCGTCGAGGAGCTCGTCTTCCGCGGGGTCCTCGTCGCGGGGTTCCGCCGGGTCGCGCCCGAGTGGGTGGTGTGGCTCGTCGCCACCGCGACCTTCGCCCTGGCACACGCCTTCAACGCGGACGGCAGCGCGTTCCAGGTCCTCACGACGTTCCTGCTCGGTTCCGCCTGTCACCTCGCCCGTCGGGTCACCGGGTCGCTCCTCGGGGCCGTGTTGCTCCACGTGCTGTACGACGCGTTCCTCGGTTTCCGGAGCCAGACGGTCGACGGGATGCCGTTCCTGCTCAACGCCGGGGCCACCCTGGCGGTGGCCGTGGCAGCCGTCATCGGCTTCGTGGTCGCACTCCGCACCCCGGGACCGCGCCGCGGGTCCGGCACCGGCGCCTGAGGCACGAGGCCCGCGTCCGTGGTCGGGCGCCGGTGCCCGGGTTCAGGGGAACCCGAGGAACCAGAGCAGGACGACCGCGACCGCCTGCAGGCACACGCCGACCACGAGCCACCCGGTCGCCCGTCGCCGGGTCGCGGTGAACGTGTCGGCGGCGAGCAGCGGCGCGACCGGCATGAGCAGGCGGGGCAGGCTCTGCTGCGGCAGGAACACCGCCACCAGGTACGCCACGTAGGCGACCGCGAAGCCGAGGACGTCGGGCCCGAGCGCGCGGACGCCCCGTCGGCAGGACAACCACGCGGCCCCGGCGAGCACGAGCACCACGAGCACGATGCCCGCGGGCCCGAGCCAGGTCCCCGCCATGAGGAACCACGGCGTCAGCGGTGCGAAGTGCTGCCGGCCGACGAACCCGACCCACCACGACAACTCCGTCTCGAGGTACGCGTCCGGACGACCGGTCACCGCGCTCGCGACCACCGGCCACGCGAGCCCCGCCGCCGCGACGACGAGCCCTGCGGCGACGACCGCGCCGCGATCCCGCCACCGGAACGGCTCCCCACCGGGTCGGCCGCCTTCCGCACGCCGGGCGGCGACCTCCCGCACGACGAGGTGCACGGCGAGGGCGACGGCGAGCGCCAGCACCCCCGGGCGGGCGGCCGCCGCGAGCACACCGAGGACGGCGACCAGCCAGTACCGCCGGCGCACGAGCGCGAGCAGTGCGCCGAAGAGCAGGACCAGGAACATGCTCTCGGCGTACGCGACCTGCAGCAGGAAGCCCGTCGCGCCGAATGCGAAGAACGCGGTCGCCCATCGCGCACGTCGGGCGTCCGCGACCGCGAGGACGAGGCGGAACAGGACCACGCACGCCCCGGCACCGCACAGGGTGGCGACGACGAGCCCCGCCACCCAGAACGACGACCCCGTCAGCGCCATGAGGACCCGGACGACGCCGGGGAACAGCGGCAGGAACGCCCACGGGTTCGGGAGGACGTGCCCGTCGCCGTCGGTGGGCAGGTCGCGCGGGTACCCGTGCTCGGCGATGGTCCGGTAGAAGGACGCGTCCCACGAGCCCGAGAAGGTGGCGAACGACGGGTCACGCCGGTACGAGGCGAAGTGCCACCCGTTCGCCGTCGCGAGCCAGTAGACCGAACCGAGGAGCACCGTGCTGACGATGCGCGAGGCCAGCCACAGGAGGAGGGGAGTCGTCCACCCGCTGTGGCGGGCCTCCAGGACGGCCGTCACCGTCCGCCCCACGCGGGCCCGCCGGGAGGCTCGGGTCGTCGCCGCCGGGTCCGTCACCTGCCCGATCCTGGCAGACGGTCCGCTGTCCGTTCGCCGCACCGGCCAGGTCGCGTCCAGAGGCCGGGCGTTGCATCGCGGTCGTTCCCTGGAAACCACCACCACGGAGGCAGCATGCCGTTCATCACCGTCGGAGCCGAGAACGGGCACGACATCGACCTGCACTACGACGACTTCGGCACGGGCGACCCCGTCGTCCTGATCCACGGCTGGCCGCTGTCGGGCCGCTCGTGGGAGGGCCAGGTCCCGGCCCTCGTCGCCGCCGGGCACCGCGTCATCGCCTACGACCGCCGCGGGTTCGGTCAGTCCTCGCAGCCGTGGAACGGGTACGACTACGACACGTTCGCCGCGGACCTCGACAAGCTCATCACGGAGCTCGGGCTGACGGACGTCACGCTCATCGGGTTCTCGATGGGCGGCGGCGAGCTCGCCCGCTACGTGTCGACCTACGGCACCGGCAAGGTCGCGAAGCTCGTCTTCGCCAGCGCCGTCCCGCCGTACCTGTGGAAGTCCGACGACAACCCCGAGGGCGGCGTCGACCAGGACCTCGCCGACTGGTTCGCGACGGGCATCACGGGCGACCGCCCGGCGTTCCTGCACGAGTTCGTGGACATGTTCTACACCGCCGGCGGCAAGGTCTCGCTGACCCACAAGCCGCTCGTGAGCGAGGACCAGCGCGCCTACGACCTCGCGATCGCCGAGCTCGCCTCGCCGAAGGGCACGCTCGACTGCACGGCGGCGTTCGCGACGACCGACTTCCGCGACGACCTGACGAAGGTCGACGTCCCGACGCTCGTCATCCACGGCGACGCCGACGGCATCGTGCCGTTCGAGGTGTCCGGCAAGCGGACCGCCGAGGCGATCCCGGACGCGCAGCTGCACGTCATCGAGGGCGGCCCGCACGGCGTGCTCGCGTCACACCGCGACGAGTGGAACGAGGCGGTGCTCCGCTTCCTCGCGGGGTAGTCGCGTCCGTCGGCGCCTCGGTGCCGGCAGACGGACGGGAGGCCCGTGACCGACTGGTCACGGGCCTCCCGTCCGTTCCGCCACCCGTCGGTTCCGCCACCCGTTCGGCGGACCGCCGCGGTCAGCGGCCGAGCACGGCCCGGCGGATCCGCTCGATCGGCTCCTTCGGGCTCCGGTCCGCGTTGAGCAGACCGTTCGTCTCCTGCATCGTGTCGGTGAGCTGGGTCCAGCAGCTGCCGGCGAGGAACGAGCTCGCGCGCACCGCGTCGTAGAGGGCGGTGATCCTGGCGATCCAGTCGTCGCCGTCCGCCGCGGTCGTGTACCCCCAGGCGTCGTCGCGCTGCACGCCCGGCTGGTGGTTCACGCCGCCGAACTCGGTCAGCATCACCGGCTGGCCGCGGTCCACCGCCCCACCGACCAGGATCGGACGGTCCGCCGGACCGATGCCGGCGAGCAGCCGGGCCCGCGCGGTGTCGTCGGCGTACGTGCGGGCGAGCCGCTCCCCGTCGCCCTCGTAGTCGTGCACCGACAGGATGTCCGAGTCGGGGTGCTCCCACCCGTCGTTCGAGATCACCGGCCGGGTCGGGTCGAGCGCCCGCGTGACGTCCGCGAGGGCACGCGCGTACGCCTGCTGCGCGGGGTCCGTGGCGATGTGCTGCACGCCCCAGCTCTCGTTCGCCGGCACCCAGGTGACGACCGAGGGGTGCGAGGCGTCCCGCTCCACCGCGTCCATCCACTCGCGCATCAGGCGTTGCACGGCCGTGGGGGAGAAGGCGTACGCACCGGGTGCTTCACCCCAGACCATGAGGCCGAGCCGGTCGGCCCAGTACAGGAACCGTGGGTCCTCGATCTTCTGGTGGTTCCGCGCCGCGTTGAAGCCGAGGTCCTTGATGAGCTCGACCTCGCGGCGGAGGGCCTGGCGGGTCGGTGCGGTCAGGTGCGACTCCGGCCAGTAGCCCTGGTTCAGCACGCTGCGCACGTCGATGCTGCGGTCGTTGAGCAGGAACCGGCCACTGCCGACCGCGGTGGTGCGGATGCCGAAGTACGAGCTCACGGCATCGAGCGGTGCGCCGTCGGCGGACACCAGGGACACCACCGCGTCGACGAGGTGCGGTGCGTCCGGGCTCCACTGCAGCTCCTGCTCGGCCTGCCCGTTCGCCTGCCGGGCGATCGGCACGACGAGGTCGACCTCGTGCGCGGTCGGCTGGACGGCGACCTCCACCGTGGCGAGGTGCTCGTCGTGCTCCGCCCAGTGCGCCTCGACCCGGAGCCGCGTCCCGGCCGGGTGCGGGCCCGCCAGCCGGACGGTGAGCCGCATCGTCTCGTGGTCGACGTTCGTCCACCGGACGGAGCGGACGGCCGTGCTCGGGACCGCCTCGAGCCAGACGGTCTGCCAGATCCCCGTGGTCCGGCGGTACCAGATGTCGTGCGGCTGCTCGTGCCAGTCCTGCTTGCCGCGGGGCTGGGTGAGGTCGTGCGGGTCGTCCTCGGCGCGGACGACGAGCGTGTGGTCGTCGGTGCCGGTGCCGGTGCCGGTGCCGATGCCGGTGCCGTCGCCGGTCAGGGCGTCGGTGACGTCGAGGGTGAACGGGATGTGGCCGCCCTCGTGGTCGCCGACGAACCGGCCGTCGACCCAGACGCGTGCGCGGTGGTCCACGGCGCCGAAGTGCAGGAGGAGGCGCGGGGCATCGGTGCCGTGGCCGGCGGCCGCGAGGTCGGCGGCGGTGATCGTCCGCGCGTACCAGACCACGGGGTGGAACCCGGGCTCGTCGATGCCGGACGCCACGGACTCCGGCGGAAACGGGACGATGATGTCCCGGGCGTCGGGGAACCCGTCCCGCCACGAGGGGTCGTCCCCGGTGTTCCGGAACGACCAGGTGCCGTCGAGGTCCGCCCAGTGGGACCGCATCATCTGCGGCCGCGGGTACTCGCCGTCCTGGCGGGTCGCGACGGGGAGTGCGGGTGCGGCGTCGTTGCCGGGGTACGCGTTCATGGCTCCATGCTGGTCGTGCGGTACATCGATGTAAAGGCGGCGCATGCAGACCGGACAGCGCACGGGAGTGGCGGGCGGACGGCACGGAGTGGCCGAACCCCCGGACCGGTGCAGCCGCGACGGGTACCGTCCCCGACATGACCGACGCCGTGCACGCCGACCCCCTCGAGACAGCCGTCGCCGGCTGGATGGCCGACCAACGCTGGTACGCGGCGAAGGGCGGGACCCCGCGGGTCCGCGTCCTCGCCGAGGACAGCGACGACACCGCCGAGGCCCGCATCCGCACCCTCTACGTGCTCGACGACGCCCCGACCGGACCGGTCCTGTACCAGGTGCCGCTCACGATCCGGCAGACGCCCGTCCCCGAGCTCGCGCACGCCCTCGTGGCCGAGGTCGACGGCGCACACGTCTACGACGGCCCGCACGACGTCGCCTACGCACGCTGGTTGCTCGGACGCATCGAGGCCGACGGCGACCACATCGGCCCCGTCACCGACGCCCGTGTCCTCAGCGGCGAGCAGTCGAACACCTCGGTGATCTGCGGGACCGAGGAGAGCGGCCAGGTCATCACGAAGGTCTTCCGTGTGCTGCACGACGGCGCCAACCCCGACGTGACCACGCAGCGGGCGCTCTCGGCGGCCGGGTCCGAGCGTGTGCCCCGGACCTTCGGCGCGCTCGCCGGGGAGTGGCCGGACGACGGGCAGCCGGGCGGCACCGCACACGGCCACCTGGCCTTCGCGCAGGAGTTCCTGCCCGGCCTCGAGGACGCCTGGCGCGTGGCCCTGACCGCGGCCCGTGGCGGCGAGTCCTTCGCGAGCGCCGCGGACCGCCTCGGTGCGGCCCTCGCCGAGGTGCACACCGTCCTCGCCGACGCCATGCCGACCGCGACCGCCGGCCCGGAGCAGGTGGACGAGGCCGTCGCGACCATGCGCCGCCGACTCGAGACCGCCGCGGCCGAGGTGCCGCAGGTCGCCGACCACGCCGCCGCCGTCGCCCGCGTGTACGACCGTGCGGCGTCCGTGCCGTGGCCGACCATGCAGCGCATCCACGGTGACCTGCACCTCGGGCAGGTCCTGTCGGCCCCGGAGCCCCGCGGCTGGGTGTTCCTCGACTTCGAGGGCGAGCCGCTCCGCCCGATGCCCGAACGCTCGCGTCCGGACGTCGCGCTCCGGGACGTCGCCGGCATGCTGCGCTCGTTCGACTACGTCGCGGGTGCGCTCGCACACGACGACGATCCCGTGGACACCGGGGACTGGGCGCAGGAGGCGCGGAACGCCTTCCTCGACGGCTACGCGCGGGGCAGCGGTGCCGACCTGCGCGCGCACCGGGCACTGCTGGACGCGTTCGAGCTCGACAAGGCCGTGTACGAGGTCGTGTACGAGGCGCGCAACCGTCCGACGTGGGTCGGGATCCCGGTCGCGGCCGTGGACCGACTGGTCGCCCGCTCGGCGGGCTGACCGCACACCGGACGGGAGGCCCGTGGCGACACCGCCACGGGCCTCCCGTCCGTCCACGTCCGGTCCGTCCGCGTCCGGTCCGTGCCCGGGTCCGACCGGGGAGGTCCGGGGCTAGTTGACGGGACCGGTGTACTTCTCGCCCGGCCCCTTGCCCGGCGCGTCCGGGATGGCCGAGGCCTCGCGGAACGCGAGCTGCACGGAGCGCAGCCCGTCGCGCAGCGGACGGGCGTGCTGGTCGCCGATCTCGGTGGCCGCAGCGGTGACCAGGCCGGCGAGCGAGGTGATGAGCTTGCGGGCCTCGTCCAGGTCGGTCTGTCGCTCGGGGTCGTCCGCCAGGCCGACCTTGACGGCGGCGGCACTGAGCAGGTGGACGGCCACGGTGTTGACGAGCTCGATCGCGGGGACCTCGGAGATGTCCCTGGCGGCATCGCCCGCGCCGTCGAGCCCGTCCTCGTCGGATCCGGGGGCCTGGTTGCTCGGGGTGTCGGTCACGGTGCTCCTCTGCTAGACTCGCCGACGGCAGACGCTGTCCGCGCCCGGATCCTTCCGGGAGTCAGGACGGTGTCACGAAAGAGGAGTTCCTCCCACCCGTGGCTGCACCAAGGCTACCGGGTCACCACCGCTCCGCCGGTGCTCACGACGTGGGCCCCGGTCGGCCGGACCGCAAGGGTCGGCGTCGGGCGGCTGCCGAACGGGTCTGCGATCCGTGCGTCAGATCTCCTCTCTCGTGCCGTCGTCCCGGGCACACGCCCCGGACGGCCACCACCTGATTGAAGGAGCTCCGCATCACCGATCCCCGTACCAACGACCGAATCCGCGTCCCCGAGGTCCGACTCGTCGGTCCCCAGGGCGAGCAGGTCGGCGTTGTCCCCATCGCCGTCGCACTGCGCCTCGCGCAGGAAGCCGAGCTGGATCTGGTCGAGGTCGCGCCGAACTCGAAGCCGCCCGTCGCCAAGATCATGGACTACGGCAAGTTCAAGTACGAAGCCGCTCAGAAGGCCAAGGAAGCCCGCCGCAACCAGGTCAACACCGACCTGAAAGAGGTCCGCTTCCGCCTGAAGATCGACGTGCACGACTACGAGACGAAGCGCAAGCGTGCCGAGGGGTTCCTCCTCGGTGGCGACAAGGTGAAGGCGATGATCCTCTTCCGCGGTCGCGAGCAGTCGCGTCCCGAGCAGGGTGTCCGACTCCTCCAGAAGTTCGCGGAGGAGATCGCCGAGTTCGGCGTCGTCGAGTCGCGTCCGACCCAGGACGGCCGCAACATGACGATGATCATCGCGCCGCTGAAGAACAAGTCGGACGTCAAGGGCGAGCTCAACGCCAAGCGTGCCGCCGAGAAGGCGGAGCGCAAGGCCTCCGAGCACTCCGCGAAGACCAAGCCGGCGGACGAGACCACGTCCGGGACCGCCGCAGCAGCTCCGGCCGACTCCTCGGCCGAATAGGTCCTCCCAGACCGATCCCGCGCTCGCGCGGCCCCCATCCACCCCACGGAAAGGCACACGATGCCCAAGCAGAAGACCCACTCCGGGTCGAAGAAGCGCTTCAAGGTCACCGGCAGCGGCAAGATCATGAAGCAGCAGGCCGGTATGCGCCACAACCTCGAGGTCAAGTCCGCCAAGCGCAAGGCCCGCCTCAACGAGGACCAGGTCCTCGCCAAGGCCGACGTCAAGGCCGTCAAGAAGCTCCTCGGCCACTGAGCCGTCCCGGAACGTAAAGGAACAGATCAATGGCAAGAGTGAAGAGAGCGGTCAACGCCGCCAAGAAGCGCCGCGTCATCCTCGAGCGCGCCGAGGGCTACCGCGGCCAGCGTTCGCGCCTGTACCGCAAGGCGAAGGAGCAGGTCACCCACTCCCTCGTCTACGCGTACCGGGACCGTCACGCGAAGAAGGGCGAGTTCCGTCGCCTGTGGATCCAGCGCATCAACGCCGCGTCGCGTGCGAACGGCCTGACCTACAACCGCCTCATCCAGGGTCTCAACCTGGCCGGCGTCGAGGTCGACCGTCGCATCCTCGCGGACCTCGCGGTGAACAACGCCGAGACGTTCGCGGCGCTCGTCGAGACCGCCAAGAAGGCCCTGCCGGCCGACACCTCGGCGCCGAAGGCAGCCTGAGCCACGTCACCGTGCACCGGGACCCCCACTCCGTCGGAGTGGGGGTCCCGTCGTTCCCGGGGTCGGGTCGTTCCTAGACTGAGCACGTGAGCGATCTCCTCGAGAACCCCCGTGCCGGCCGTGTCAAGGCCGTGGCCGCCCTGGCCAAGAAGGACGTCCGCGCCGAGACCGGGCTGTTCCTGCTCGAAGGGCCGCAGGCGGTGCGCGAGGCGATCGAGTACCGCCCCGAGCTCCTCCGCGAGCTGTACGTCACCCCGACCGCTGCGGCGCGCCACGGGCTGGACGACGCTCCCGTGGACACGTGGTTCGTCACCGAGCAGGTGCTCGACGCGATGGCGGACACCGTCACGCCGCAGGGCGTCGTCGCCGTGTGCCAGCAGTTCCCGACGTCCGTGAAGGACGTCTTCCCCGACGCCCGGGCGGAGGCCCGGGTCGACGCCGACGCCGACGCCTCGGAGGCCCTGCCCGGACTGGTCGCGATCCTCGAGGAGGTCCGTGACCCGGGGAACGCCGGCACGATCATCCGGGCCGCCGACTCCGCCGGGGCGGACGCCGTGGTGCTGACCGGACGCAGTGTCGACCCGTACAACCCGAAGGTCGTGCGCTCGACCACGGGGTCGCTGTTCCACGTCCCGGTCTCCGTCGGGGTGACCCTGGCCGACGCGGTCGAGCGTGCCCGCGGGCTCGGCTACACGATCCTGGCCGCCGACGTCTCCGGCGACGACCTGCCGGACGTGCGCGCCGACGGCATGCTCGACGGACCGACCGTGTGGGTGTTCGGCAACGAGGCCCGCGGACTGACGGCGGAGGACCTGGCACTCGTCGACCGCGCGGTCAAGGTGCCGATCTACGGGCGGGCCGAGTCGATGAACCTCGCGACCGCGGCGTCGGTGTGCCTCTACGAGAGCGCGTTCGCACAGCGGACCCGTCCCTCCACAGCCACGGACTGACGGCGACCGTCCGCCTGGTGCAGGACGGCGGTATCCCGACGGCCGGTAGGCTTGGGTCTCGTGTCAGAACCTCTCGAGATCAGCGAATCGGCGGTCGCCGACGCCGTGGACGCGGCCCTCGCCGCCGTCCGCGCCACGACCACCGTCGCGGAGCTGAAGCAGGCCCGTGCCGAGCACACCGGTGAGCAGTCGACGCTCGCCCGGATGAACGCGTCGATGCGCAGTGTCCCGCCGGAGCAGAAGGCCGCGGCGGGCAAGCTCGTCGGACAGGCCCGCGGGCAGGTGGCCCAGGTGGTCGCCGCGCAGGAGTCCGTGCTGGCCGAGGCCGAGGAACGTGCGCGGCTCGAGTCGGAGCGCGTCGACGTGACCGCGCTGCCGTCCCGCCGGACGCCGGGCTCGCGCCACCCGCTCTCGCTCCTCAACGAGACCGTGGCCGACGTCTTCGTCGGCATGGGGTGGGAGGTCGCGGAGGGGCCGGAGCTCGAGCACGAGTGGTTCAACTTCGACGCCCTGAACTTCGACCAGGACCACCCGGCCCGGGCGATGGCCGACACCGTCTTCGTCGAGCCGGTCGACCGGCACCTGCTCATGCGGACGCACACCTCACCGGTGCAGATCCGCTCCCTGCTCACGCGTGCGCTCCCGCTCTACGTGATCGCGCCGGGCCGTGTGTACCGCGCCGACGAGCTCGACGCCACGCACCTGCCGGTCTTCACCCAGGTCGAGGGCATCGCGATCGACAAGGGCCTCACGATGGCGCACCTGCGCGGCACGCTCGAGCACTTCGCGCGTCAGGTGTTCGGGGCCGAAGCGCAGATCCGGCTCCGCCCCAACTACTTCCCGTTCACCGAGCCGAGCGCCGAGATGGACGTCTGGCAGCCGAACGCCAAGGGCGGCGCGCGGTGGGTCGAGTGGGGTGGCTGCGGCATGGTCAACCCCAACGTCCTGCGCGCCGCGGGCATCGACCCGGACGAGTACCAGGGCTTCGCCTTCGGTATGGGCATCGAGCGGACGCTCCAGTTCCGCAACGGCCTGAACGACATGCGTGACTTCCTCGAGGGCGACATCCGCTTCTCGCAGCAGTTCGGAACGGTGGTCTGATGCGCGTCCCACTCCGCTGGCTCGGCGAGTCCGTCGACCTGCCCGACGACGTCTCGCTCGAGCACGTCCACGCCGCCCTGGTGTCGGTCGGGTTCGAGGAGGAGTCCGTGCACACCTTCGACCTGACCGGGCCCGTCGTGGTCGGTCGGGTGCTCGAGCGCGTGCCCGAGCCGCAGAAGAACGGCAAGACCATCAACTGGTGCCAGGTGGACGTCGGCGAGTCCGAGCCCCGCGGCATCGTGTGCGGTGCCCACAACTTCGACGTCGGCGACCTCGTCGTCGTGACCCTGCCCGGCGCCGTGCTCCCCGGTCCGTTCCCGATCGCGGCCCGGAAGACGTACGGCCACGTGTCGGACGGCATGATCGCCTCCGCACGTGAGCTCGGTCTCGGCGACGAGCACGACGGCATCCTCCGCTTCGCCGACCTCGGCATGGAGCCCGAGGTCGGGGCGGACGCGATCGCGCTGCTCGGCCTCGACGACGCCGCGGTCGAGATCAACGTGACGCCCGACCGCGGCTACGCCATGAGCATGCGCGGCGTCGCCCGCGAGTACGCGCACGCCACCGGTGCGACCTTCTCCGACCCGGTCGACCGAGTCCTGCCGCGCACCGGCGACGGCTTCACGGTGACCGTGGACGACGCCGCCCCGATCCGTGGTCGTGTCGGCGCGCACACCTTCGTCACCCGGGTCGTCCGCGGCATCGACGCGACCCGGCCGACCCCGGCGTGGATGGTCGCCCGCCTGACCCTGGCCGGCGTGCGTTCGATCTCGCTGCCCGTCGACATCACGAACTACGTCATGTTCGAACTCGGGCAGCCGCTGCACGGGTACGACCTCGCGACGCTGCAGGGCGGCCTGACCGTCCGTCGGGCCACCCCCGGGGAGCGCCTGACCACCCTCGACGACGTCGAACGCACGCTCGACACAGAGGACCTCGTCATCGCGGACGACGCCGGCGCCGTCGGTCTCGCGGGCGTCATGGGCGGTGCCCGGACCGAGATCACCGCGGCGACCACCGACGTCCTCATCGAGGCCGCCGGCTTCGACCAGGTGTCGATCGCCCGCTCGGCCCGGCGACACAAGCTGCCCAGCGAGGCCTCGCGCCGGTTCGAGCGCGGCGTCGACCCGCTCGTCGCCGAGGCCGCGGCGAACCGGGCCGTCGAGCTCCTCGTCGACCTCGCCGGCGGCACGCCGGACCCGCTCGGGTCGACCCTGGTCGACGACCGCCCCCGTCCGACCGTCGCGATGCGCGCCGGTCGGGCCGCCGAGCTCATCGGTGTCGCCTACACCGACGCCGAGGTCCTCGACACGCTCCGGGCGATCGGCGCCACGGTGGAGGTCGACGGCGACGTGCTCGCCGTCACGCCGCCGACCTGGCGCCCCGACCTGGTGGACGACGTCTCCCTGGTCGAGGAGATCGCCCGCATCGTCGGGTACGACCGCATCCCGAGCGTGCTGCCCGTCGCGCCTCCCGGTCGTGGTCTCACGTTGCACCAGCAGGCCCGCCGTCGGGTGTCGGCAGCCCTCGCGGCCGCCGGGCTCACCGAGGTCGTGACCGCTCCGTTCGTCTCCGCCGCGACCGCTGCCGCGTACCCGGGCATCGACGCCGCCGGCGGACCGAGCGTCGTGCTCGCGAACGCGCTCGACAGCGCGCAGGACCACCTCCGCCGCAGCGGCGTGCCGGCCCTCGTCGACGTGGCGCGTCGCAACGTGTCGCGCGGACTCGTCGACCTCGCCGTGTACGAGACGTCCCGTGTCTTCCTGCCCGAGCAGGGTGTCGCGCTCGGGACCGCGGAGGTACCGGTCGGCGCGCAGCGTCCGACACCCGAGACCCTCGCCGCGCTCGACGCCGCCCTGCCCGCGCAGCCGTTCCACCTGAGCGCGCTCCTGCTCGGCAACGCGGTCGTGAAGCAGCCGGGTGTCGTCGCGGAACCGTTCGGCATCGCCGACGCCCTCGACGTCGCGCGGACCGTCGCCTGGGCGGTCGGGGTCGAGCTCACCGTGGCGCAGACGACCCACCCCTCGCTGCACCCCGGTCGTGCGGCGTCGCTCCTGGTCGGCGACACCGTCGTCGGCGTCGCCGGCGAGCTGCTCCCGGAGCTGGCGGCGGACGCCGACCTGCCCCGGGTGGTCGCGGTCGTCGAACTCGACCTCGACGCCCTCGTGGCCGCGGCGCCGGACGTCGTCGAGGTCGCGGCGATCGTCTCCTACCCGGCGGCGACGCAGGACCTCTCCCTCGTGGTCGACGTCGCGACCCCGGCCGGCGACGTCCTCGCCGAGGTGCGCGCTGGTGCCGGGGAGCTGTTGGAGTATGCTCGGCTCGTGGACGACTACCGCGGCGCCGGCCTGGACGAGGGACAGAAGTCCCTGACGTTCGCGCTGCGCTTCCGCGCCACGGACCGCACGCTGACCGCTGCCGAGGCCTCCGAGGCCCGTGACGGCGCTGTCCGACGTGCCGGCGAGCGATTCGGGGCGACCCTGCGCGACTGATCCACGACGGATCACCGCCCGGGGTCGCCGCCTCCGACTCCCTCGACGAACAGTCCGACCAAAGGTGGAACCCATGTCCGTATCCGTCGCCGTGGCTGGTGCCAGCGGCTACGCGGGTGGCGAGTTGCTGCGCATCCTCTCCGCTCATCCCGAGTTCGACGTGCGGACGGTGACGGCGTTCTCGAACGCCGGACAGCCGCTCATCGCGACGCAGCCGCACCTGCGGTCGCTCGCGCACCTGACCCTCGTGGAGACGACCCCGGAGAACCTCCGTGGGCACGACGTGGTGTTCCTCGCCCTGCCGCACGGCCAGTCCGGCGCGATCACGGCGGAGCTCGACGCGGACACGCTCGTCGTGGACTGCGGCGCCGACCACCGGCTGACGGACGAGGCCGCGTGGGCCGCGTTCTACGGCGGCGAGTACCACGGCGCCTGGACCTACGGGCTGCCCGAGCTCCTGCACGCGCCGCCCGCCCCCGGTGCCGCGGACGAGTGGCGGGACGTCGACGACATCGTGCCGCAGGGCCGGCAGCGCACCGAACTCGCGGCCACCAAGCGGATCGCCGTCCCCGGGTGCAACGTCACCGCGGTCACGCTCGGCATCCAGCCCGGGTTGCAGGCCGGCCTCGTCGAGTCGGACGACATCGTCGCGGTCCTCAGCGTCGGACCGAGCGGTGCCGGCAAGAAGCTCGAGTCCACCTACCTGGCGGCGGAGATCATGGGGTCCGCCAGCGCGTACGCCGTGGGCGGGAAGCACCGCCACGTCCCGGAGATCCAGCAGAACCTCCGCGTGGCCGGTGCGTCGGACGTCCGGGTCTCGTTCACGCCCGTCCTCGTGCCGATGGCCCGCGGCATCCTCGCGACCACGACCGCTCGGCTCGCCCCCGGGGTGACCGCGCACGACGTCCGGCTCGCCTGGGAGCAGGCCTACGCCGACGAGCCCTTCGTGCACCTGCTGCCCGAGGGCGTCTTCCCCCGGGTGGCCGACACCATCGGGGCGAACACCGCCCTCGTGGGCATCGCGGTCGACGAGGCCGCCGGCCGGGTGGTCGCCGTCTCCGCACTCGACAACCTCGCCAAGGGGACCGGCGGTGCCGCCGTGCAGTCCGCGAACATCGCGCTCGGGCTCCCCGAGACCCTGGGCCTCAGCGTGGACGGAGTCGCCCCGTGACCGACCGCAACGACAGCGCCGACGCGACCACGGGCCTCCCGGCGACCGACGGTGCCCTGCAGGGCGTCACCGCCGCCGCCGGCTTCCGTGCCGCCGGCGTCACCGCCGGCCTGAAGACGAGTGGCAAGCCGGACGTGGCGCTCGTCGTCAACGACGGCCCCTCGGACGCCGTGGCGGCCGTCTTCACCACGAACCGTGCGCAGGCGCACCCGGTCATCTGGTCCCGCCAGGTGGTCGGCGACGGCGTCGCCCGTGCCGTTGTCCTCAACTCGGGAGGCGCGAACTGCTTCACGGGTCCCTTCGGCTTCCAGACGACCCACCTCACCGCGGAGGCGGTGGGCGACGCGCTGGGCATCGGAGCGGGTGACGTCGTCGTGTGTTCCACCGGGCTCATCGGCAGAGGTGACCAGACCTTCCGCGACGGCGTGCTCCGCGGCGTGACGCTCGCCGCCGACGCCCTCGACGGTGCCGGCGGACCCGACGCCGCGGCCGCCATCATGACCACCGACACGAAGCCGAAGCAGTCCGTCGTCTCGGTCGACGGCTGGACGGTCGGCGGGATGGCGAAGGGCGCGGGCATGCTCGCACCCGGCCTCGCGACGATGCTCGTGGTGATCACCACCGACGCGGCACTGCCCGCGGACGAGCTCGACCGGGCCCTGCGCGCGGCGACCCGCGTCACCTTCGACCGCGTCGACTCCGACGGGTGCATGTCCACGAACGACACCGTCGTGCTCATGGCCTCCGGTGCTTCGGGCACGACCCCCGACGCCGAGACCTTCCAGCAGGCCCTGACCGGCGTCTGCGCCGACCTCGCCCGCCAGCTCCAGCAGGACGCCGAGGGCGCAGCGCACGACATCACGATCGAGGTCGTCGGCGCGGTCAGCGAGGACGAGGCCGTGACGGTCGGCCGGAGCGTCGCCCGCAACAACCTGTTCAAGGCGGCGGTCTTCGGCAACGACCCCAACTGGGGGCGGGTGCTCGCCGCGATCGGGACGACCGACGCCGAGTTCGACCCGTACGCGGTCGACGTCTCGATGAACGGGGTGCGGGTGTGCCACGCCGGTGCCCCCGACCAGCCGAGCGACGACGTCGACCTCAGCCCGCGGGACACGCACGTGCTCATCGACCTCGGGGTCGGCACCGCCGCGGCGACCATCCTGACGAACGACCTGACGCACGACTACGTCCACGAGAACAGCGCGTACTCCAGCTGATGAGCGACGCGGACCTCTCGAAGGAAGAAGAGCACGAGCTCGCGACCGTCAAGGCCGCGACCCTCATCGAGTCCCTGCCGTGGTTGAAGCGGTTCTCGGGCAAGATCGTCGTCGTCAAGTTCGGCGGCAACGCGATGGTGAACGACGACCTCAAGCGGGCGTTCGCCGAGGACATGGTCTACCTCCGGTACGCCGGCCTGCACCCGGTCGTCGTGCACGGCGGCGGTCCGCAGATCTCCGCGGCGCTGGAGGAGCAGGGCATCCAGTCCGAGTTCCGCGGCGGCTACCGCGTCACGACGACCGAGGCGATCACGGTCGTCCGCGACGTCCTGGCCGGCGAGGTGAACCGCGAGATCGTCGACCTCATCGACGAGCACGGCGACGGCCTCGGCGTCGGGGTGTTCGGCGACGGCGGGTCGCTGTTCACCGGCGAGAAGAAGGGCGTCGTCGTCGACGGCGAGCACTTCGACCTCGGCCACGTCGGCGACATCACCCACGTCGACCCGTCCGGGGTCCTCGCCGCGATCCGCGCCGACCGCATCCCGGTGGTCTCGAGCATCGCGATCGACGACGCCCACCCGGACCAGGCGCTCAACGTGAACGCCGACGCCGCAGCGGCCGCGCTCGCGATCGCGCTGAACGCGTCGAAGCTGATGATGCTGACGGACGTGCCCGGGCTGTACCGCAACTGGCCGGACCGCGACTCGATCATCGACCTCATCGCGGTCGAGGAACTCCGCCAGCTGCTGCCGTCGCTCGAGTCCGGGATGATCCCGAAGATGACCGCGTGCCTCGACGCCGTGGTCGGCGGCGTCGGTGGCGCGACCATCATCGACGGCCGCATCCCGCACTCGATCCTGCTCGAGGTCTTCACCCTCCGCGGCGCCGGCACCGAGGTCATCCCGGACCCGAGCCGCCGGACCGAGAACCAGAACACCCACGCCGAGATCGGCCGACGCGCGGCGGTCCACGCCCCGGGCAGCGGCCACGACGACGTCCCGGGCGGCCAGCACGTCGCCCGACGCGACGACGACTCCACGACTCCGCACGACGACGAGAAGGGCACAGCACGGTGAGCACCGAGACGCAGACCGAGACCTGGAACGACCGGTTCGGGGCGTCGCTCATGCGATCCCTGACCCCGCCGAAGATCATGCTCGAGCGCGGCGAGGGCTGCCGGGTGTGGGACGTCGACGGCAACGAGTACCTCGACTTCCTCGCCGGCATCGCGGTGAACTCGCTCGGCCACGCCCACCCGGCGCTCGTCGAGGCGATCAGCGACCAGGCAGCGAAGCTCGTGCACGTGTCGAACTACTTCGCGACGCCGCCGCAGCTCGAGCTCGCCGAACGCCTCAAGCGGATCTCCGGCGCGGGCTACGCGGGCCGCGTGTACTTCGGCAACTCCGGCGCGGAGGCCAACGAGGCGGCGTTCAAGCTGGCTCGGCTGAACCGCGGCGCGGACGGGCGCAAGACGAAGATCCTCGCGCTGCAGCAGGCGTTCCACGGCCGCACCATGGGCGCGCTCGCGCTCACCGGCAAGCCCGCCCTCCAGCAGGACTTCCTGCCGATGATCCCGGGCGTCGAGCACATCGAGACGTCGATCGAGGCCCTCGAGCGCTCGATCGACGACACCGTCGCGGCGCTCATCCTCGAGCCGATCAAGGGCGAGGCCGGCGTCGTCGACCTGCCCGAGGGCTTCCTGCAGGCCGCGCGGGCCCTGACCGAGCGGCACGGCGCACTGCTCGTCCTCGACGAGATCCAGACCGGCATCGGCCGCACCGGCGCCTGGTTCGCCTTCCAGAACACGGGCGTGGTCCCGGACGCGATCACGGTGGCCAAGGGCATCGCCGGTGGCTTCCCGATCGGGGCGCTCGTGACCTTCGGGTGGGCGTCCGACCTGTTCTCGGCGGGCCAGCACGGCTCGACCTTCGGCGGCAACCCGCTCGGCACCCGCGTCGCGAACGCGGTGCTCGCCGAGATCGAGCGCGCGGACCTGGTGGCCGGTGCGGTCGTCAAGGGTGAGCGCATCCGCACCGGGATCACCGCACTCGGCTCCGACCTGGTGGAGGAGGTCCGGGGGAGCGGCCTGCTCATCGGTGTCGGCCTCCGTCGCCCGGTCGCCGCCGCGGTCTCGGCAGCCGCGCTCGAGCGCGGCCTCATCATCAACGCACCGAACGAGTCGAGCCTGCGCATCGCGCCGCCGCTCATCGTGTCCGACGCCGAGATCGACGCGTTCCTCGCGATCCTCGCCCAGAGCATGGCGGCCGTCGAGGGCGCCGACCAGGAGACCTCCGCATGACCCGCCACTTCCTCCGGGACGACGACCTCACGCAGGCCGAGCAGTCCGCGATCCTCGACCTCGCCGTCGAGATGAAGCGCGACCGGTGGGGCGCCAAGCCCCTCGCCGGTCCGCAGAGCGTCGCCGTGATCTTCGACAAGTCGTCCACCCGCACCCGGGTGTCCTTCCACGTCGGCATCAGCGACCTCGGCGGCAGCCCGCTCATCATCTCGACCGCGAACAGCCAGCTCGGCGGCAAGGAGACCCCGACCGACACCGCCCGCGTGCTCGAGCGCATGGTGTCGGCGATCGTCTGGCGCACCTACGGCCAGGCCGGGCTCGAGGAGATGGCGGCGAGCACCACGGTGCCGGTCGTCAACGCGCTGTCCGACGACTTCCACCCGTGCCAGCTCCTCGCCGACCTGCTCACCATCCGCGAGCACCGCGGCGCGTTGGCCGGGCAGACCATCGCGTTCGTCGGCGACGGCGCGAGCAACATGGCGCAGTCGTACCTGCTCGCCTGCGCGACGGCCGGGATGCACGTGCGTGTCGCGTCGCCGGTCGAGTTCTCGCCCGCACCGCAGGTCGTGACGGACGCGGAGCACCGCGCCGCCGAGACCGGCGGGTCCGTGCTCGTCGTGACCGACCCGGTCGCCGCGGTGGCCGGTGCCGACGTCGTCGTGACCGACACCTGGGTCTCGATGGGCAAGGAGGACGAGAAGCAGCAGCGGCTCGCCACCTTCGCCGGGTACCGCGTCGACGACGACCTGCTCGCGCACGCCGCGGACGACGCCGTGTTCATGCACTGCCTGCCCGCCGACCGCGGCTACGAGGTCACCGCCGAGGTCATCGACGGGCCGCGCAGCATCATCTGGGACGAGGCGGAGAACCGCCTGCACGCCCAGAAGGCCCTGCTCGCCTGGCTCCTCGCCGCCAACGCCCCGACCGCCGCAGACGGGGCGACCGCCGCAGACGGGGCGACCGCCGCAGACGGGGCGACCGCCGCAGACGTGGCGACCCCCGGCAACTGACAACCACCACCACACAGGAGAGAACCCATGGCAGACCGCGTCGTACTCGCGTACTCAGGAGGGCTCGACACCTCCGTCGGGATCGGTTGGCTCAAGGACGCCACCGGCAAGGAGGTCGTGGCGCTGGCCGTCGACGTCGGCCAGGGCGGCGAGGACATGGACGCCATCCGTCAGCGCGCGCTCGACTGCGGCGCGGTGGAGTCGGTCGTCATCGACGCCAAGGACGAGTTCGCGGACGACTACCTCGTCCCGGCCCTCAAGGCCAACGCGCTCTACCAGAAGCGCTACCCGCTCGTCTCGGCGCTGAGCCGGCCGCTCATCGCGAAGCACCTCGCCACCACGGCGAAGCAGCTCGGCGCGGACAGCGTCGCGCACGGCTGCACCGGCAAGGGCAACGACCAGGTGCGCTTCGAGGCCGCCGTGGCCGCGATCGCCCCCGACCTGACGAGCGTCGCCCCGGTCCGTGACCTCGCGCTGACCCGTGACAAGGCGATCGTCTACGCGCAGGAGCACGACCTGCCGATCCTGCAGAGCAAGAAGTCGCCGTACTCGATCGACCAGAACGTCTGGGGTCGCGCGGTGGAGACCGGGTTCCTCGAGGACCCGTGGAACGCCCCGATCGAGGACCTGTACGCGTACACGCAGGACCCCGCCGTCGACCGTGAGGCCGACGAGGTCACGATCACGTTCGAGCAGGGTGTGCCGGTCGCGATCGACGGTCAGCGCTTCAGCGTCCTGCGCGTCGTGCAGGAACTCAACGCCCTCGCCGGCAAGCACGGCGTCGGCCGCATCGACGTCGTCGAGGACCGCCTGGTCGGCATCAAGTCGCGCGAGGTCTACGAGGCCCCGGCCGCGATGGCGCTCATCGCCGCGCACGAGGAGCTCGAGAGCCTGACCCTCGAGCGCGACGTCAACCGTTACAAGCGCGGTGTCGAGTCGGAGTGGGCCGACCTGGTCTACGACGGCCTGTGGTTCGGTGGGTTGAAGCGCAGCCTCGACGCCTTCATCGACTCGACGCAGGAGTACGTGTCCGGCGACATCCGCATGCAGCTCCACGGCGGTCGTGCCACGGTGACCGGTCGTCGCTCCGAGCAGAGCCTCTACGACTTCGACCTCGCCACGTACGACACCGGTGACACGTTCGACCAGTCGCTCTCCAAGGGCTTCATCGAACTGTGGTCGCTGCCGAGCAAGATCTCCGCCCGCCGCGACCTGGCGAACTGACCGACCGAGGGCGGCGGGACCGGTCGGTCCCGCCGTCCTCGCCGGACGGGAGGCGCGGCACGCGCCCGTCCCGTCGCCGTCGGCCCGGCAGGCGCGCCGCCCGGACCGCGCGGACCCCGGACCGCACCGACCCCCGACCCCCCACCAACCCGACCCGAGACGACGCAGGACCCTCATGACGGACGCCCCCCGAGCCTCCCGGCCGGACGACAGCAGCAGCAAGACCGACGCGACGAACACGGGCGCCCTGTGGGGTGGCCGGTTCGCGGACGGTCCGAGCGCGGAACTCGCCGCCCTGTCGAAGTCGACGCACTTCGACTGGCAGCTGGCGCCCTACGACATCGCCGGCTCCCGCGCGCACGCCCGGGCGCTGCAGGTGGCGGGGTACCTGACGGCCGACGAACTCGAGCGGATGCTCGCCGGCCTCGACCGGCTCGAGGACGCGCACGCCGACGGCTCCCTGCAGCCGGACGAGTCCGACGAGGACGTGCACGGCGCACTCGAGCGCCTGCTCATCGCCGACGTCGGCCCGGAGCTGGGCGGGAAGCTCCGCGCCGGCCGCAGCCGCAACGACCAGATCGCGACCCTCGGCCGGATGCACATGCTCGACCACGGCCGTCGGATCGGCCGGATGGTCATCGACCTCGTCGACGCGATCAGCCAGCAGGCGTCCGAACACGAGGGCGCCATCATGCCCGGCCGGACGCACCTGCAGCACGCGCAGCCGGTCCTGCTCGCGCACCACCTGCTCGCGCACGCCTGGCCCCTCGTGCGGGACCTCGAGCGGCTCCGCGACTGGGCGGGCCGCGCGAGTGTCAGCCCCTACGGCGCCGGTGCGCTGGCGGGCAGCTCGCTCGGACTCGACCCGGCCGCCATCGCGCAGGAGCTGGGCTTCGACCGGCCCGCCGACAACTCGATCGACGCGACCGCCGCTCGGGACGTCGTCGCCGAGTTCGCCTTCGTCCTCGCCCAGATCGGCATCGACGTCTCCCGCCTGGCGGAGGAGGTCGTCCTCTGGAACACGAAGGAGTTCGGCTTCGTTCGGCTCCACGACGGCTTCTCGACCGGGTCGAGCATCATGCCGCAGAAGAAGAACCCGGACATCGCCGAGCTCGCACGCGGCAAGTCCGGTCGGCTGATCGGCAACCTGACCGGCCTCCTCGCCACCCTCAAGGGCCTGCCGCTCGCGTACAACCGCGACCTGCAGGAGGACAAGGAGCCCGTCTTCGACTCGGTCGCGACGCTCGAGGTCCTGCTCCCCGCCTTCACCGGCATGATCGCGACCCTGTCCTTCGACACCGCCCGGATGGCGGAGCTCGCACCGCAGGGGTTCTCCCTGGCGACCGACGTCGCGGAGTGGCTGGTCCGACAGGGTGTCCCGTTCCGTGACGCGCACGAGGTCTCGGGCGCGCTCGTCCGGTACTGCGAGGAGCGCGGCATCGACCTCGACGACCCGACGGACGCGGAGTACGCCGCGGTCTCGGAGCACCTGACCCCGGAGGTCCGCACGGTCCTCACGATCGAGGGCAGCGTCGCGTCCCGTCGGGGCGTCGGCGGCACGGCACCCGAGCGGGTCGCCGAGCAACTCGCCGCCCTGACCCGGTCCGTCCGGGAGATCGCGGCCGGGACGCCCTTCACCCGGTGAACCGTGTCCCCTGAGCAGACGCCGACGCCGACGCCGACGCCGACGCCGACGCCGTCGGATGCGCTGCTCGCGCTGCTGCGCGAGCCCGCGCCGGTGTGCGCACCAGCGCTCCTCGGCGCGACGATCACGGGCAAGGGCGTGACCCTGCGGATCACCGAGGTCGAGGCCTACTCGGGCGCGGTCGACCCGGGTTCGCACGGACACCGCGGCATGACAGCGCGCAACCGGCACCTCTTCGGTCCGCCCGGGACGCTGTACGCCTACCGGTCGTACGGCATCCACACGTGCGTGAACGTCGTGAGCGGCCCCGCCGGCCAGTCGTCCGGGTCCCTGCTCCGCGGGGCTGCGGTGGTGGCGGGCACCGACGTCGCCCGCGAGCGTCGCGGACCCACCGTGGCCGACGTGGCGCTCGCGCGCGGACCGGGGAACCTCGGCGTCGCGCTCGGCGCGGTCCTCGGTGCGGACGACGGCACCTCGGTCCTCGACGGTTCCGGTCCGTACACGCTGCGGTTGGCTCCCGCCCTGGAAGCCCGGCTCGCCTCCGCCCCGGTGGCGCAGGTCGTCGACGACCTCCTGTCCGGCGGCCTGGTCGCGAGCGGTCCGCGGACCGGCGTGGGCGGGGTGGCCGGGGGAGCGGCGTTCCCGTGGCGGTTCTGGCTGCCGGGGGACCCGACCGTGTCGGCGTACCGCCGGCACAAGGGCGCGATCGGCTGAGGGGTCGCCGAGCACGCCGGTACGATGACGGGGTGTCCAGTGATACCGATCCCGACGTCCTGACGCGCCAGCAGAACGACCCCACCTTCGCCTCGGTGTGGGACGAACTGCGCTGGCGTGGTCTGGTGCACGTCTCCACCGACGAGACCGCACTGCAAGAGGCCCTCGACGCCGGACCGGTGACCTACTACTGCGGGTTCGACCCGACCGCCCCGTCGCTGCACTGCGGGAACCTGCTCCAGCTGCTGACCATGCGTCGACTGCAGCTGGCCGGGCACAAGCCGCTCGCGCTCGTCGGCGGGTCGACCGGTCTCATCGGGGACCCGCGTCCCACGGCCGAGCGCACGCTCAACACCCGCGAGACCGTCGAGGAGTGGGTGGGACGGCTGCAGGGCCAGGTGTCCCGGTTCCTCAGCGCCGACGGTGACAACGGCGTCCGGCTGGTGGACAACCTGGACTGGACCGCGCCGCTGTCCGCGATCGACTTCCTGCGTGACATCGGCAAGTACTTCCGCGTCAACTCGATGCTCAAGAAGGACGCCGTCGCCGCCCGGCTGAACTCGGACGCCGGCATCAGCTACACCGAGTTCAGCTACCAGATCCTGCAGGGCCTGGACTTCCGCGAGCTCTACCGCCAGTACGGGTGCACGCTGCAGACCGGAGGCTCTGACCAGTGGGGCAACCTCACCTCGGGCACGGAACTCATCCGTCGGACCGAGGGCGTGTCCGCGCACGCGCTGGGGACGCCGCTCATCACGAACTCGGACGGCACGAAGTTCGGCAAGAGCGAGGGCAACGCGATCTGGCTCGACGGCACGATGACCTCGCCGTACGCCTTCTACCAGTTCTGGCTCAACACGGCGGACGCCGACGTGGTCGCGCGCCTGCGCGAGTTCACGTTCCTGTCCCGCGCCGAGGTGGAGCGCCTCGAGCAGGCCGTCGCCGACGAGCCGTTCCGCCGGGAGGCCCAGCGCACCCTCGCATTCGAGGTCACCGCCCTGGTCCACGGGGAGGCCGCGACACAGGCTGCGATCGACGCGTCGGCGGCGCTGTTCGGGAACGGCGACCTGACCGCGCTCGACGCCGACACCCTGCGCGCCGCGATCGCCGAGCTGCCCGGGACGGTGTCGCTGGGCGGGGATGCCGATGTGGCGCGAGCCCTCGTGGAGACCGGACTCGTCAAGTCCCTCGGTGAAGCACGGCGTGCGGTCGACCAGGGTGGCGTCTACGTCAACAACGAGCGTGCCGAGGACGCTGCCGCGACGCTGGCGTCCCTGGCCATGCCGGGTGGCGTGCTCATCCTCCGTCGCGGGAAGAAGACGCTGGCCGGCGTCACGCTCGGCTGACGCAGCCGGTCCCGACCACTCCCGGCGCCCGGTCCCGAAAGGGGCCGGGCGTTCGGCGTCCCGCCGAGCGGCACCGGTGTTGCATGGTGCGACACGCCCGGGATGTGGGGTGGGTTGGTGGTGGGTGTGGGGGCTGCGTAAAGTAATCCCTCGTCACCCCAAAGGTGCGGCGGAGCGGCTGGAGCGGAAGCCCAGAGCACGTCGGCCCTCAAGCGGGACCATCCTCCACTGGAGTTCAGATCTGGCCTTGTGCTGGGTCGCTTCGACGCTTAGGATGACTACTCCACCGGTTCTCTCCTTCGGGATGAGCCACTGGATCTGACTGCACGGTTTGTGTTGGCGGGTTCGACGACATCGGTGGGATCGAGAGCGACAGCCTCTCTGGCGAAGCATCCTGGTGGTGTGGAGCGGGGAGTGCGTCTGGTCCTTGAGAACTCAACAGCGTGCACA
>NZ_QKLF01000006.1 GCF_003224335.1 Curtobacterium sp. MCJR17_055 | reverse complement strand
CGTCAAGCGCGGCCTGCTCGTCGGCACCGCCACCATCACCGCCCAGATCAAGTAACACCCGATCTGACGCACCACCAGAACGCCGTCCCGCACACCGCGGGACGGCGTTCTCGCGTCCCCGGAACCAGACGCCCGGGTTCCACGACACCCCGCCACCGTCCCTCCCGGTTCTGGAATCCGCGCACCTCGACCGTCGAGATGCGCGAATCACGGAACCACGGCAGGACCGACGGGAGGCGACCACCGCCGACGGGAGGCTCGTCCGCCGTTCCCGACGCCGCTACACTCCGGGAGCGGAGTGCGACCGAGCCCTCCAGCGGAGGTGGGACGTGTTCGGGAACCTGGCTGTCGGAACGCACGCCGCGGTGCTGCTCGTGATCATGCTGCTCGAGGTCGGGGCGCTGGTGGTCCTGTGGCGCGACCGGACGCGGAGTCAGCTGGCGAAGGTCGTCTGGACGGTCGTCATCGCGGTGCTCCCGGTCCTCGGCGCGCTCGGGTTCCTGCTCAACTGGGCACTCGGGCGGCTCGCGGACCGGCTGAACCGCGCGCACTGACCGAAGCCACCGACCGGCCCGAGCGCCCCGCGCGGCGGCTCACGCGGGTGTCCGTGCCAACCGCTCGCGCAGGCGGGCTGCCAGCTCGCCCTCGTCAGCCGTGACGAGTCTCCCGTCCCGCACGACCACGCGGCCACCGACGACGACGTGGCGGGGCCGCCGCCCCGGGAACGCCCACAGGAGGCCGGCGACCGGATCGGCGACCCCGGCATCCGCGACGCCGGAGACGTCCCAGACGCAGAGGTCCCCGGCCGACCCGGCGCCGAGGTGTCCGAGTTCCGGCCGCCCGAGACCGACGGCGGACCCCTCGGTCGCCGTGCCGAGCACCTGTCGGGCGGGCAGCTGCGGCCCGACGAGCGCGGAGACCTGCATCGCCAGGCGGGCGTCCGCGAGCAGGTGTCCGGCGTCGTTGCTGCCGCCGCCACTGGTGCCCAGACCGACCGGGACGCCCGCGGCGAGGAGCCGCGCGACCGGCGCGATCCCCCACCCCATCGGCACGTCGCACCCCGGTGCGTGCGTGGCCGTGACCCCGGCAGCCGCGATGCGGGTGACCTCGTCGTCGGTGACGTCGCACAGGTGCGCGATCGTGACGTCGGGCGCGAGCCACCCCCACTGCTCGAGCAGGTCGAGCGGGCGTCGTCCGTACCGCTCGAGGGCGATGGCGGTGTCGACCTGTTCGTTCGCCTGCGTGCGTCGGCGCAGGCCGTGCTGGGCGGCGACCTCGCCGAGGGCACGGAACGTCGCCTCGCCGTCCGAGTGCACGCCCGCAGGGCCGACCGCGACCTGCAGTCGTCCGTCGGGGTCGACGCCGCCGACCGCGTCCTCGTGGAGCAGTCCGGTGACGATCGCGTCCGCCGACGCGGCCGCCCGCTCAGGGTCGTCCCGGGCGCTCCCCCGGACGAACACCAGCCGCCCGCCGAGTCCGCGGACTGCGTCCACCGTGGCCGCGGCGAGCGCGACCGTGTCGTCCGCCGTCGCGTCCGCCGGCCAGTTGAGGTGGTGGTCGGCGACGGTGGTGACCCCGGACAGGAGGCCCTCCGCGGCCCCGACGGCAGCGGCCAGTCTGTAGAGCTCCGGGTCGTGGCCCACCCGGCCGTACGCACCGGCCATCGTGGGCAGCCAGTCCGCCATCGGTACACCGCGGGTCCCGGGGAGGGTCCGGAACGCCGTCTGCAGCAGGTGGTGGTGTGCGTTGACGAGGCCGGCGGTGACGACACATCCCGAGGCGTCGAGCGTCGTCGCGACCGCACTGCCGTCGTCGACCACGACGTCGCCGTCACGCTCGGTACGGGGGTCGACGAGGACGCGGTGTGCGCCGGTGACGGAGAGCATGCAGCGTTTGTAGCAGCGCGGTGTTTCGGGACGGTGTCGAACAGGGACCTCTTCGTCATCCCGCAGCTTCGTCTCATCGCTGAGACAGCTTGCCGATCGTTCTCAGCAGTGAGACGAGGGGTCGTCTTCCACAGCGCCGAGCGGCATGACCGAGGTCCTCGTCCGGCTACGGAGCGGGCTCGATTGATCCTCAGCGCGCGACCAGACGGGCTCGGATGTGTTCGGCGACACGCTCCGGATCACTGCACTGCACCACGTATTCATGATTCCTCCGGGTCCGCAGGACGACTGCCGGCCGGTTCCCGAGGATGAGTCCCGTCGCGGCGCCGTTCCACCGCAGGCCGACACCACCGAACCGGAACCAACTCTGTTCTTCGACCCTGACGGATTCCAACTCGGAGTACTCGAGCTGACGACGCCAGAGGGGGAAGAACCGAAGGTCGACGCTGTCAGCGACGTCCACGCGCACGGAGGCGGTGACGAGGACGAAGCCGGCACCGAGTACGAGCACGGCGGGGAGCATCGTCAACGTCGCGGGACCGATTCCGATCTCACGGACGAGGAGGACCATGAGGGCGACCATGCCACCGAAGCTGAGCAGGAGGAAAGCGCCGAGCACCCTCATCCAGCCAGGTCCGTTCGTCGTCTCCGTCATACCGGTGTCTCCTTTTCTCTTCCCGAGCGGATCCGGTACATCCTCGGTCGAACGAGTGACCATCCGACCGGGACGACCAAGATCAACAGCGCGGCACCCATCACGAACGCGAAGCTCGACACGCCGAGCACCAGCCAGATGGCGAGATGGAACAGGAGTGCGATCGGCAGCAGTATCCGCAATCGGAACGGCGTCGGCAGGAGCACGGCGATCGCGAGACTGAACTCCAGCACGAGCGTTCCCCAGGACGAAGCGGCGACCAGCACTGGGCGCATCGTCACCCATTCCGCCACCGGCCGGAGGAGCGGCGGTGCCCCGAACACGTTGTTCCGCACCCAGTAGAAGAGGGCAGTGCCGTTCACCCACTCTGCACTGCTGAGCTTCCCGAGACAGGCGACGAGGTAGACAATCGCGACCTGCAGCTTCGCGAGCGCGAGGGCGGAGTACGCGACGAGGACGCGCGCGCCCAGAGCACGCTCCGGCTGCACGGCCGTCCACGAGGTCCGCCGCCGGGGACCGCTGTCCCGGCGATGAGCGCAGCAGTGACCAGCCCGACTCCTCCGGTCGTCATCAGAGTTCGGCATCGGCTGTGTTCCGCGAATCTGGTCATGGCGTCGATACTCGTCGTCTTACATTCAGTATGTCAACCACGACTAGGGCTCAGAACACCTGCGGATCGGGACACGACCTCCTTCCCGCAGGACTGTGACCCCTTCAGCCGTTCTCCGCGTCGTTCCGCCGGCGCCGCCAGCACCAGTGGGAAACCGGACGGGAACACCCGCGAAACACGGGGTCCCTAGGTTCTCCCCATGACGCAGACCCTGATCCGCGGCGGGTGGGTCCTGACCGCCGCCCCCGACGCCTCCGCCACACCGTCCGCGATCCGGGACGGTGCGGTGCTCCTCGACGGGACCCGGGTCGCCGCGGTCGGCACCTTCGCCGAGCTGTCGGCGGCGCACCCGGAGGTGGCCGTGCGTGGCGGGGCGAACGACGTCGTCACGCCCGGCTTCGTGAACACGCACGGGCACTTCAGCGAGGGGCTCATCACGGGGATCGGCTCGCAGTACACGCTGTGGGAGTGGTTGAACGCGCTCATCGCGCACGTCAACCCGGTGATGACGCGCGACAAGGCGTACGCGGGCACCATGCTGCAGGGCATCCAGATGCTCCGGAGCGGCGTGACGACGGCGAACGACATGTTCTGCTCGGACCCGATCCCCGGCGAGCCGGCGACCCCGGGGGTCGTGCAGGCGCTCGAGGAGCTGGGGCTTCGCGGGGTCGTGTCGTTCGGCTCCGGAGACGTCGACCGGGACTTCGGTGCGACCCCGATCCTGGAGGAGTTCGACGCGCTCCGTGAGGCCGCCGAGGCGAGCCGCTACAGCTCGTTCCGAGTCGGCGTCTCGTCGATCGGCCGGTACACCGACGCGACGTGGCAGGAGCACGTCGACTACGCGGTCGCCGGCGGCCACGGCGTGCACGTGCACTTCCACGAGGTGCGCGAGGAAGTCACCGCCGCCCGCCAGCGCACGGGGAGGACGGCGATCGGGTACGCCGAGGCGACGGGCATGTTCGAGGTGCCGGTCATCGCCGCGCACAGCGTGTGGATGGACCGCCAGGACCGCGAGACCTACGCGGCGAACGGCGTCGGCGTCGCGCACAACCCGGTGGCGAACGGCATCCTGGCGAGCGGCATCGCCCCGGTCGCCGAACTCCGCGCGCTCGGCATCCCGGTGGGCATCGGCGTCGACGGTCCCGCGTCGAACGACTCGCAGGACTTCCTGCAGGCGATGAAGACCGCCGCGCTCCTGGCACGCATCCGCGACCTGCAGGCGACCGCGATGACCGCCCGCGAGGCGTTCGAGATGAGCACCATCGGCGGCGCCCGGGCCCTGCGCATGGAGGACGAGATCGGGTCGCTCGAACCCGGCAAGCGCGCCGACCTCGTCGTGTTCGACGGCGAGAGCCCGACCCTCGCCAACGTGCACGACCCGTTCCAGGCGGTCGTGTTCGTCGCCGGCAGCCGTGAGGTCAAGGACGTCTGGGTCGACGGCGAACTGAGCCTCGCCGACTTCGACGTCACCCGCGTCGACGTCCGCGAGGCGGTGGCGCGCGCCCGTCCGTTGGCCCGCCAGCTCGTCGAGCAGGCCGGCCTGGAGCGCCTGTCGGCGCTCACGGGTGCCCCGCTCGACGACACCGAGCGCCCCTGACGGAGCGACCGAGCACCGGACGGGAGGCCCGGATCACGGCCGGATCCGGGCCTCCCGTCCGACGGTCAGAGCTCCAGCACCAGGCGCGGGCACCCGGCCGCCGCGCGGCTGACGCAGACCATCATCGTGCGGTCGTCGGCCTGCTCCGCGGGACTGAGCACGGTGTCCCGGTGGTCGACCGACCCCTCGAGGACGGGCGTCTCGCACGTGCCGCAGGTGCCCTCGCGGCAGGACGACAGCACGAACGCGCCGGCGTCCTCCGCGACCTCGAGCAGGCTCCGGTCGGCGGGGACGGTGACGGTCGTGCCGGTCAGGGTGAGCTCGACCTCGAACGCCTCCCCCGGGGCGTCGACGTCCGCAACGGGCTCGAACCGTTCGACCCGGACGCTGCCGGCCGGCCAGTGCGCGGCGGCGGTTTCGACCGCGTCCATCAGCCCGCGGGGGCCGCAGCAGTAGACGACGGCGTCGCGCGGCTCAGCGAGCAGCCCGACCACGTCCAGCCGGGGTGCCTCGTCGGCGGCGGCGAGCGTGACCCGGTCGGGGTGTGCCGCGAGGAGCTCGTCGGCGAACGCCATCCGGTCGCGGGACCGACCGGCGTAGTGCAGCTCCCACGGCGTCCCGGCCCGCTCAGCCGCGGCGATCATCGCGACGATCGGGGTGATCCCGATCCCGCCGGCGACGAACACCGCGGGACGCCCGGGGTCGAAGCCGAAGTGGTTCCGCGGGCCGCCCACGGTCACGTCGTCGCCGACGCGGAGCAGGTCGTGCACGGCCAGCGAGCCACCGCGTCCGGTCGCCTCGCGGAGGACCGCCACCCGCCAGTGTCCGTCGTCCGTCGTGGTGACGAGCGAGTACTGTCGCTCGACGCCGGGCGCCACCCCGAGGTCGACGTGGGCACCGGGCTCCCATGCCGGCAGCGGCGCCGAGTCGAGCGGGGCGAGGTCGAGCGTCACGACGTCCGCAGCCACCTGCCGCCGGGCCGCGATCCGCATCCGGTGTCGCGCCTCTGTCTGCGGCACGGCGGTGCCGTACGCGCCGTTGCTGATGCCCGCGCTCATGCGCCGACTCCGGGCCGCGGCGTCTCCTTGACGACGATGAGGTGGAACGCGCTGCCGTCGGCACTGCACCACCGGTGTCCGGTCCCGCCGCGGTAGTACGCCGAGTCGCCGGGGCCGAGCCGCAGCACGTCCTGGCCGCGCAGGTCGAGCACGACGGCACCGGCGAGCACCGTCAGGAACTCGTCCTCGTGGTGCTCGAAGTACTCGCCGAGGTCGGTGTTGTCGCCCTTCCACTCGAGCGGCTCGAAGGCGTGTGGTCCGGCGTGCACGAGCAGCCGCGCCTCGCCGCTCGAGAACGGGCCGCGGGCGCCCTCGCCGGCGCGGAGCACCTCGGGCCGTCGGTCGTCGGGCTCCTGGCGGACCGGTGCCCCGGCGGCGAGGAGGGCGACCTGCGTGGTGTCGAGCGCACCGGCGATCTTCTCGAGCGACACCATGCTCGCGCGGGAGTGACCCCGTTCGACCTGGCTGAGGAACGGGTGCGACAGGCCGGTGCGCTCGGCGAGCTGCACGAGCGTCATCCGTGCCGCGCGGCGGAGCGTCCGGACGTGCGCGCCGATCCGGCGGGCCTGTTCGTCGACGACTCGATCGGTCGTGGGCTCGACCGCGGGGGTCGGAGCGGTGGCCGGTCCGGTGTCGGTCAGTTCGGTGGGCATCGCGCTCCGATCGGGGACGGGAGGGGCTGGGCGTTCCGTGCACGTCATCTCGTCACAGGCGGCAACCGGCGCGAAACCGGAGGGAAACACGGCCGCCCTAGCATCGAAGATGTTGATGCGATCAACATTGTCACACACGATCGAGAGGGTCCCATGGAGTCGTCACTGCCCCGTCGGGTCGCCCTCCTCCGCTCCGCGCTGCTGCCGGACGGCAGGCTCGTGGACGTCGCGATCGACGGCGACACCGTCAGCGCTGTCACGCCGGCGGGCACACTCGCAGCCAGCGACGCGGACACGCTCGACCTCGACGGACGCCTGCTGCTCCCCGCTCCCGCCGAGCCGCACGCCCACCTCGACAAGGCCCTCAGCGCGGACCGGATCCGGCCGCCGCTCGGCGACCTCGGATCAGCCATCGCGGCCTGGGCGGCGCACGCCTCGACCATGTCGGTCGCGGAGATCGCCGACCGGGCGCGGACGCAGGCGCTCGCCATGCTCGCCGCCGGGACGACCGCGATCCGGACCCACGTCGACGTCCTGAGCGACGGTGGCACCGCGAGCGTCGCCGACAGCGTCCGCGGAGCACGGGCACTCGTGCAGGTCCGCGAGGAACTCGCCGACCTCATGGACATCGAGCTCGTCGCCCTGGCCGGACCGCTCGCGCCGGACGAGCACGTCGAAGCGGTGCTCGACCTCGGCGTCGACCTGGTCGGCGGCGCCCCGCACCTCGCCGAGGACCCGCTCGCCGACGTCGACCGGTTGCTCGCGATCGCCCGGCGCCGCGGCCTCGGGGTCGACCTGCACGCCGACGAGAGCCTCGACGGGCCGGTCACGCTCGACCACTACGCCCGGGCGGTCCGTGACTGGCCGCGCGACCGCCAGTACTCCGCCGGCCACTGCGTCCGGCTCGGCACGCTCGGCCCGGAGCGGCTGGCCGAGGTCGTCGCCGACGTGGCCGCCGCGGACATCGGCGTCATCACGCTGCCGATCACGAACCTCTACCTGCAGGGCTGGCAGCACCCGGTGTCGACGCCGCGCGGCCTGACGGCGATCCGCGCACTCCTCGCCGCCGGGGTCCGGGTGGCCGCCGGCGCCGACAACGTCCGCGACCCGTTCAACCCGGTCGGCCGCAGCGACGCGCTCGAGACCGCATCCCTCCTCGTCACCGCCGGACACCTGACGCCCGACGACGCGTACGCGATGGTGAGCGTCGCCGCCCGGAGTGTGATGGGCCTCCCGGCCGCCGGCCCGGTCGTCGGGGCGCGCGCCGACCTGCTCGCCGTCGCCGCGACCAGCGTCACCGACGCGGTCGCGAACGCGCCGGCCGACCGCATCGTCCTGTCCCGCGGACGGCTCGTCGCCCGCACCGAGGTGCAGCGCAGCGTCGCCGCCCCCACCCGCGCCCAGGCACCCGCCGTGCCCGAGCCCGCAACCGTCCCCGTTCCCTGACCGCGCACCACCATGCACGAGAACACGAGGTACCCGTGACCACCACCGCACCAGCCCCCGTCACCGCGACGGACACGCTGCTCGACTTCCGGAACGTCGAGATGACCTTCCCGAACGGCACCATCGCGCTGCAGGGCGTCGACCTCACCGTCGACCGCGGGCAGTTCGTCTCCGTCGTCGGCCCCTCCGGCTGCGGCAAGTCGACGCTGCTGCGGATCGCGTCCGGCCTCGAGACCGCCTCGGACGGGACGGCCGGGGTCGCCGCCGACCGGATCGGGTACGTGTTCCAGGACGCCACCCTCCTGCCGTGGCGCACCGTGCAGGGCAACGTCGAGCTCCTCGCCGAACTCGGGGACGTGCCGAAGGCCGAGCGGGCCGCGAAGGCGGCGCACGCGATCGACCTCGTCGGGCTGAACGGCTTCGAGTCGAACCTGCCGAAGCAGCTCTCCGGCGGCATGCGGATGCGCGTGTCACTCGCCCGGTCCCTGACGCTCGACCCGGAGCTGTTCCTGTTCGACGAGCCGTTCGGCGCCCTCGACGAGATCACCCGCGAGCGCCTGAACGACGAGCTGCTCCGCCTGTTCGTCGAGCAGCAGTTCGCCGGGCTCTTCATCACCCACTCGGTGTCCGAGGCGGTCTACCTGTCGACCGAGGTCGTCGTCATGTCCGGCCGTCCGGGCGGCATCGTCGGGCGCTTCGCGGTGCCGTTCCCGATGCCCCGTGACCCCGACATCCGTTTCACGCCCGAGTTCGCCGAACTGGTCGGCGAGGTCTCGCACGCACTCCGGGAAGGACACCGCTGATGGTCACGCTGCAGGAGGTCGCGGACGCCCGCACCGCGCGCACCGCCGCCCGTCGCTCCACCCCGCGCACCCGTCGGTCGGTCACCTGGTGGCAGCCCGTCGTCGTCCTCGCGGTGCTCGTCGGCGTCTGGTACGCCGCGGCCGCCTACTACGACCACGTGCGGGGCCTGGCGTTCCTCGTGCCGTACCCGCACCTCGTGCTCAAGGCGATCGTCGCACCGACCGGGATGAACGGCGCACCCTCGACCTTCGGCCACGACCTGTGGACGGCACTCGGCCGGACGACGGTCGTCTCGCTCACCGGACTGCTGTTCGCCATCGTCATCGGCGTCCTCTGGGCGATGGCGATGGCCCAGGCGAAGTGGCTCGAGAACTCGCTCTACCCGTACGCGGTCGTCCTGCAGTGCGTGCCGATCCTGGCGCTCGTGCCGCTCATCGGCGCCCTGTTCGGGTACGAGTTCACGAGCCGCGTCATCGTCACCGTGATGATCGCCCTGTTCCCGATGGTGTCGAACACGCTCTTCGGCCTGCAGTCGGCCGACAAGGGGCAGCGCGAGCTCTTCCGCCTGCAGCGTGCCGGCCGGTTCGCCCAGCTCGTGAAGCTGCAGGTCCCCGCCGCCCTGCCGTCGATCTTCGTCGGCCTGCGCACCTCGGCCGGCCTCAGCGTCATCGGCGCCATCGTCGGCGACCAGTTCTTCCAGCGCGGCAACCCCGGCCTCGGCGTCCTCATCCAGGTGACGGCCTCGCGGCTGATGGGACCCGAGCTCTACGCGACCATCATCATCGCCTCGCTCTACGGCGTCGCGGTGTTCCTCGTCTTCGGCCTGCTCGGTCGTCTGGCCGTCGGCCGCTGGCACGACTTCGGCTGAGCCGATCCCCGTCTCCCCTCCCCTCCCACAGCACCCGCCCCAGCACCACGAGACCCGCACCACGAACGGAGCCTCCATGCGCACCACCACCCGACTCGGCGCTGTCACCGCCGCCCTCACCGTCTCCGCGATCGCCCTCACCGGCTGCGCGAGCGGTTCGGCGACGAGCGCCACCACCACCGCTGCGACGAGCGCCGCCACCGGCCCGGCCGTCGACCTCTCCGACGTCTGCCCCGCGACCGTGGTCGTGCAGACCGACTGGAACCCGGAGGGCGAGCACGGCCACCTGTACCAGATGCTCGGCGCGAACCCGGCGATCAACGCCTCGGGCAAGACCGTCACGGGCGACCTGGTCGCGAACGGCAAGCCGACCGGCGTCAAGCTCGAGATCCGTGCCGGTGGCCCGGCCATCGGCTACTCCAAGGTCAGCTCGCAGATGTACCAGGACAAGTCGATCACGCTCGGCTACGTCTCCACCGACGAAGCGGTCATGTTCTCCGGCGAGCTGCCCACGACGGCCGTCTTCGCCGAGAACGACCAGTCCCCCATGGCGATCATGTGGGACCCGGCGACCTACCCGGACGTCGACAGCATCGAGAGCCTCGGCAAGGCACTCGAGGAGAACGACGGCGTGGTCCGCTACTTCAACGACGCCGCCTACATGTCGTACCTCGAGCAGTCCGGCATCCTGCCGAAGAGCGTCCTCGACGGCAGCTACGACGGCACCCCGTCCAAGTTCGTCTCAGCCGGCGGCAAGGACGCCCAGCAGGGCTTCGCCACCGCCGAGCCGTACGTGTACAAGAACCAGGTCGCCGCCTGGGGCAAGAAGGTCGAGTCGGCTCTCATCTCGAGCACCGGCTGGAACCCTTACCCCGAGACGATGTCCGTCCGCTCGGACCAGATGTCCGAACTGAAGCCGTGCCTCGAGAAGCTGGTGCCGGTCATGCAGCAGGCCGACGTGGACTACCTGGAGTCGCCCGCCGCGACGAACGACCTCATCACGCAGCTCGTGCAGCAGTACAACAACGGCTGGACGTACGACTCGAAGGTCGGTGCGTTCGCGGCCGAGCAGATGCAGAAGCGCGGCATCGCCACGGACGGTGACAACGGGTACGTGGGCGACATGGACGAGCAGCGCATGGCCGACTTCATCGAGAAGGCCACGCCCGTCTTCTCCGGCTCCGGCGGGAACATGAAGAAGGACCTCGCGCCCTCCGACCTGTACACGAACGAGTTCCTCGACGACTCGATCTCGCTCGGCTTCTAGCCGGTCCGGCCCGGCCGACCATCCACCGACGGGAGGCGCGACACCGCACGCGTGTCGGGCCTCCCGTCGGTCCCCCACCTCCCTCGCAGCAGGAGCAGCCATGACCATCGTCACCCCCGTCTCCGTCTCCCCCACCACCATCGAGGCGCTCCGCGCCGAGCTCGTCGACCTCCTCGGCGAGCGCGGTGTCAGCGCCGACGAACGGACGCGCGCACGCGCCTCCGTTGACGAGGCGACCATGAGCCCGATCCTCAGCGAGCAGCTGCCGCTCGGGCTCGCCGACCTCGTCGCCTCCCCCGCGAACGCCGACGAGATCGCCGCCACCCTGCACGCCGCCGTCCGGCACGGCGTCCCCGTGACCACCCGCGGCAAGGGCACCGGCAACTACGGGCAGGGCATCCCCCTGCACGGCGGCCTGGTCCTCGACACCTCCCGTGCCCGCGCCGTCGTCGAGGTCGGGGACGGCTGGATCACCGCCGAGGCCGGCACGTCGATGGTCGCCCTCGAGCAGGCCGCCGCGGCCGCCGGGCAGCAGCTGTGGATGTACCCGTCCACCGCGCAGTCGACGATCGGCGGCTTCCTGTCCGGCGGCTCCGGCGGCACCGGGTCGATCGCGCACGGGTCGAACTGGCAGGGCTTCGTCACGGCGCTCGACATCGCGCTGCCGGGTGAGCCGGGTCTGCGGCACGTCGAGGGTGACGAGGCGCAGCCCTTCGTGCACACGTACGGCACGGCCGGGGTCATCGCCCGAGCGACCGTCCGGCTCGAACCGCTGCAGGACTGGCGTGCCGTGTACGCGACCTTCCCGACGTTCGAGCAGGCGCTCGTCGCGGTGCGCACCCTGCGCGGCCTCACCCCGGTGCCGCGGCTCGTCAGCGCCGACCGCGCCGCGATCGCGGCCACCCTCCCGACGGACCCGGCCATCGCCGCCGACCGGGCCAGCCTGCGCGGCATCATCGACGCGGCGGCGCTCGACGAGGCGCAGGACCTCATCACCTTCGCCGGCGGCACTGTCGAGGACGTGCGCGAGGGGCTGCAGCAGACCACGAAGGTGTCGATGCTGTCGTACAACCACCCGATCTGGTGGCTGAAGCGGAACACCCCGGACACCGAGTACTTCCACGTCGAGGTCGGCGGCGAGGCGCTCATCGACCGGATCGCCGAGGTCGAGGCCGTCTACCCCGGCGGCATGCTCCACATCGAGGCGGCGCACCTCGGCCCGATCGGCATGCTCACCGCGCCGTACACCGGGGCGGAGGACGTCTACGCCGGCTACCCGCTGCTCCGCGACCTCGGTGTCCGGGTCCACAGCCCCCACCAGTACTACGTCGACCACGGGGTGGAGGAGCTGCTCGCCCTGAAGCAGCGCACCGATCCGGACGGGCTGCTCAACCCGGGGCACGTCATCGACCCGTCGCTCGTCGAGTCCGGCGGGTCGACCGCGTCAGCGCAGCCGGCCGTCCCGGGCTTCGGCAAGTGAGCGGCACGCGGAAGCTCGCGGAGCTGTCGGGTCCGGCCGTCGCCGCCGGCTTCACGGCGGACACCGTCGTCGTCCAGCCGACCGGAGCGGTCGAGCACCACGGCCCGCACCTGCCGCTGCTCACCGACTTCCTGCTCGCCGACCACATCGGCGGCGCGGCGGTCGAGCAGGCCGCGGCCGAGGGGCTCGACGTCTGGCAGCTGCCCACCCTGGCGTTCACGAAGTCCGACGAGCACAGCTGGGCGCCGGGCACCGTGTGGCTCGACGCGTCGACGATGTTCGAGACGGTCGTGCAGATCGGCCGCGCCGTCGCCCGCACCGGGGCCGGCACGCTCGTGTTCGCGAACGGGCACGGCGGCAACGTCGCGCTGCTGCAGGTCGCCCTCCGCGAGATCCGGAAGCGGTACGGCCTGAAGACGTTCCTCATGCCGACGCTCGCCCGCGTGCCGGGTCCGGACGGCGAGGACGCGGACGAACTCGGCCTCGGCATCCACGGCGGTGCGGCGGAGACGTCGATGATCCTGCACCTGCGCCCGGACCTGGTCGACATGACGCTCGCCGAACGCTGGGTGCCGGAGCACATCGCCGGGTTCTCGAAGATCGCGTTCAACGGCGGTCCGGTGTCGTTCGGGTGGTTGTCGGACGATTTCGGCACGCCCGGTGTCGTCGGGGACGCGATTCGTGCCTCCGCCTCGTACGGCGCGGCCCTGTGGGAGCACTCCCTCGCCGAGGCGGTGGCCTCGCTGCACGAGATCGCCCGCTTCGACCCCGCCGGTCCGCGGTGACCGTGCTGCCGGGCGAGGCCGCGGCGACCGTCGACGGACCGCCGCCCGCGGAGCCGCTCGTGCTCGCCGCGGCCTGGCTCCCGGTGGACGGGTCGGCACCGGGCCCGACGATGACCCTGTCCACGATCGGGCTGGACGGCTACCCGTCCGCCCGCACCGTCCTGCTGTCCCGGTTCGACGGACGGCGCCTGCACTTCCACACCGACACCCGGAGCCGGAAGGCGGCCGAACTGGCGGCCGTCCCCCGGGCCTCCGTGACGATCGTCTGGCCGGAGGCCGCCCGCCAGCTCGTCGTGGCCGGGGACGTCGCGCCGGTCACCGACCGGGAGGCCCGGCTCGCCTACGGCGCGCGGACCCGGTACCTGCAGGTGCTCGCCTGGGTGAACGACGCCGACCTGGCGGGTGCGACGGCCGAGCTCCGTCGCGAGCGGTGGACGGCGTTCGGCCGGGAGCGTGGCGACGGCCCACTCGAGCCGCCGACGACGTGGGGCGGCTACGCGCTGACGCCGCTGCGGATGCTGTTCTGGCAGGGCGCGACGGACGGGCCGAGCAACCGGCTGGCGTACGAGCGCGACGCGGACGGTGGGTGGCGGCGCGAGGCCTGGCCGGGGTGAGTCGCCGGGCTGGCCGGGGTGAGTCGCTGGGCTGGCCGGGGTGAGTCGCTGGGCTGGCCGGGCTGAGTCGCCGGAGTGGCCGGGCCGCCCTCCCGCTACCGCACGTCGCGCATGACGCGGATGGTGCCGAGGCTGCCGTCGGTCGGGTCCGGCAGGACCATGCCCGCCTCCAGACCACTCCGCAGGTACTCGATGACCTCGGTGGTGATCCGCTCCCCCGGCACGTACGCGGGGATGCCGGGCGGGTAGGGCGTCGCCTGCTCGGCCGCGATCCGTCCGGCCGCCTCCTCCGCCGGGACGGACTCGGCCGGGGCGAAGAACGCCTCGCGCGGCGTCACCACCGACTCGAGCACGATGCCCGCGCGGCCGGGCAGCTGCACCGGCGGGTCCTGGTCGAGTCCGGGCGCCGTGGCAGCGAGGGCCTCGAGTGCCTGCACGAGCCGATCGGTCGTGAACTCGTCGTCGGCGATCGAGATGTCGACGCCCAGGTGCCGGTGGTCGGACAGCCCGAGGTCGATCTGGTGGTGCTCCCGGATCCAGTCGAGCGCGTGGTACCCGTTGATCCCGAGCGCCTGGACGTCGAGCAGCATGCGCATCGGGTCGAGCTCGTGCGAGGCCTCCGCGTGCAGGAGCTCGTCGTGCAGCACGCTGATCCCGTCGATGGCGTCGATGCGCTCCCGGGTGCGGTCGGCGAGTTCGATCGCACGCGCGATCCGCTCGGCACCGTCCTGCACCATGTGTCGCCGCCAGCCGTCCATCGCGGCGTAGACGAGCACGTTCGGGCTGGTGGTCATGAGCATGTCGGCGCAGGCCCAGAGGTGGTCGTGGTCGACGAGGTCGCCCCGGAGGTGCAGGACGGAGCCCTGCTCGAAGCCGAGGCCCATCTTGTGCACGCTCGTGACGCACACGTCGGCGCCCGCACTCATCGCCCAGGAGGGCAGGTGTTCGGAGAACGGCAGGTGCGCACCCCACGCCTCGTCGACGATGAGGGGCTTGCCGCGCTCGTGACAGACCGCGGCGATGCCCTCGATGTCGGCGCAGGTGCCGTACGGGGTGGGACTGACGACCAGCGCAGCGGCCGCGTCCGGGTGGGCGTCCCAGACCGCGGCGTAGTCCTCGGGCGACGGCGGGTGCGAGATCCCCTGGTCGGCGTCGATCCGGGGTTCGACCCAGTAGGGCTGCAGCCCGGAGAACACCAGGCCGGCCGTGACCGACTTGTGCGCATCCCGGCCGATGACGATCCCGCCGTCCACTCCGCCGACCGAGAGCATCGCCGCCTTGACCGACAGCGAGCTGCCGCAGGTCGAGAAGAAGACCTTGTCCGCGCCCACGGCGTCTGCCATCAGGGCCTCTGCGGTCGCGAGGTAGCCGTTCGACGACGTCCGGTCGTCGAGGCCACCACTGGCGAGCACGTCGTTGCGGAACGGGTCCGACCCGAGCACCGACAGCGTCTCGGTGTCGACCCCGCGGCCCTGCCGGTGCCCGGGCGGCGAGAAGCTGTACCGGTTCATGGCGTGGTGGTCCCGCAGCGCGTCGAGGAACGGAGCGGCCGTCTGGTCGAGATCGTCAGGCATGGTCCCCGTGTAGTCCGGCGGCCGTGGTGGGTGATCCAGCCTCGTGTGCCTCGGAGGACGACGAAGGCCCCGGAGGTGGTCTCCGGGGCCTTCGTGGTGTTGCGGTACTGTGCGCTCGAAGGGACTCGAACCCCCAACCTTCTGATCCGTAGTCAGATGCTCTATCCATTGAGCTACGAGCGCGTGGCCCTTGCGAGCCGTGGAAGACTCTACAACAGCTCCGCTCGCAGCGCCAATCGGAGGCATCGAGCCCGCCCGCTCGGCGTGTCGCCGGGTCAGGCGCCGGCGAGCTCCTCGTCGAAGACCTCGGCGAGGAACACCTGCAGGGCCTGCCACGAGCGACGGTCGGCGCGCTCCTGGTACTGCGCACCGTGGTCGGGTGCGTTCGTCCCGGGGACGGCGAACGCGTGCATGGCGTCCGCGTAGGTCACGACCTGCCAGTCCACCTCCGGAGCGCCGCGCATCTCGTCCTGCCAGGCGTGCACGGCCTCGTCCGGGACGACCGGGTCAGCGCCGCCGGTGAGCACGAGGAGCTTC
This sequence comes from Curtobacterium sp. MCJR17_055, assembly GCF_003224335.1. GTDB lineage: Bacteria > Actinomycetota > Actinomycetes > Actinomycetales > Microbacteriaceae > Curtobacterium. The sequence continues at coordinate 249,096 of NZ_QKLF01000006.1, read as the reverse complement.
GCGCGGATGTCGTGCGCGTCGGAGGGGTCGTGGGTGAGCAGGCCGCCGTGGAACGCCACCGCACCGACCAGCTCGGCACCGGTGCGGGCGAGTTCGAGTGCGCCGGTCCCGCCGAAGCAGTAGCCCATGACGACGACCTTCGTGGCGTCGACGTCCGGGTCCGCGAGCAGGCGGTCGAGTCCGGCGCGCAGGCGCGTGCGGAACAGGGCGTTGTCGCCGTAGAACCGGCCGGCGACCTCGGCGGCGGTGTCGTCGCCGGGGCGGATGCCCGCGCCGTAGACGTCCGCGCCGAAGGCGACGTAGCCGAGGCGGGCGAGCATGGTCACGCGTGCCTCGACGTGTTCGTTGACGCCGTGCCAGTCGTGGACGACGAGCACCGCCGGACGGGGGCCGGCGACGGCGGCGTCCTTCGCGAGCACGCCCTCCAGGTCGGTGCCGTCGGAGTCGTAGTGCACGGTCTCGACACGGATGTCGGCACCGGCGGGTTCGGGAACGGTCTGCAGTATCGCGTCGATCGTGGTCACGCCTGCGGACGTTACGCTCCCGTCCCGGGGACCGTCCCGTCAGCTGTCGACGTTGTCCCAGCTGTCCGGCCCGCCCGACCCGGCGGCGTACTCGTCGAGCGGGGTCGTCCCGGCCCGCCAGGCGGCGAGGAACGGCTCGACGACCTTCCACCCCTGCACGGCGCTGTCCCCGCGTACCGACAGCGTCGCGTCCCCCTCCAAGACGCCGGCGAGCACCTCGCCGTAGGCACTCAGCCGTCCGGGGTTGAACGTCGTCGTCAGCGCGGTGTGGTCGACCGTGTACGGGTCGCCCGGGCCGTTGACGTTGAGCTCGAGCTGCATCTCGTCCGGGGCGATCCAGATGCAGAGCCGGTCCGGCAGCACCGCTCCGGTGAGGCCGTTCGGGACGTGCGGCGAGTCCTTGAACGTGATGAGGATCTCGCGGCGCTGCTTCCCCAGGGCCTTGCCGGACCGCAGGGTGAACGGCACCCCGGCCCAGCGCCAGTTCGCGATCTCGAGCTTCAGCTGCGCCAGGGTCTCGGTGCCGAGGGCGGGGTCCACGCCCTCCTCGTCCACGTAGGACGGCAACGACCGGTCCCCCACCGAACCGGCCGTGTACCGCGCGCGCTTGCCCGCGGCCGCGACGTCTCCACCCCACGGCCGGACGGCGCGGAGCACGAGCTCCTTCTGCGTGCGGAGGTCGTCGGCGTCGATCGAGGCCGGGGCCTCCATCGCGACGACGGCCATCACCTGCAGCAGGTGGCTCTGGATCATGTCGACGAGCGCCCCGGCCTTGTCGTAGTAGCGGGCGCGACCCTCCAGGCCCAGGGTCTCGTCGTAGACGATGTCGACGCGCGCGACGTGCTGCGAGGACAGCAGCGGCTCGATGATGCGGTTGGCGAAGCGCAGCCCGAGCAGGTTGAGGACGGTCGACCGGCCGAGGAAGTGGTCCACCCGGTGGATGCGCTCCTCGGGCAGGAAGGAGTGCAGCAGGTCGTTGAGGTGCCCGGCGCTCTCGGCGTCGGTGCCGAACGGCTTCTCGAGCGCGAGCCGCGTCCGGGCCGGCAGGTCGATGTGGGCGAGCTGCTCGCAGCTCTTCTCGGTGACGGCCGGCGGCAGGGCGAAGTAGATCGCCGGGTCGTGTCGGCAGTCGCCGAGCAGGGTCCGCAGGTCGTCGGCGTCCGTGACGTCGGCCGTGCGGTAGGACGAACCGTCGACGACGGCCTGGAGGCGCGGGGACAGTCGCCCATCGCCGGTCGCGCCCTCGTCCTCCTCGTTCTTCGACGCCTGGGCGTTCTCGAAGGCCTCGTGCACGAGGTGCTTCCAGTCGGCGTCGGACAGGTCCTCGACGCCGGCGCCGACCAGCTGGACGTCCCAGTCGTCCTTGACGTCGAGCAGCGTCGCGAGGCCGGGGAGCAGCAACCGCTTGGACAGGTCGCCGCTGGCTCCGAGGATGAGCAGTGTGGTCTGGAGGCTCGCCATGCCCCAGACCGTACTCACCGGCTCCCGAACACGGCCGGGTCCGCCCGCTACGGTGGTGCCGACGCACAGGAGCGTCGACACGGCGCGAGGGAGCACCATGACGACAGAGGGCACCGTCCACGCACCCGACGTGGACCAGCAGCTGGCCGGGCCGCCGCGGTCCGCGTCCCGGCAGGGCGGGCGTCTCCGGGTCGCCGTGGTCGGCACCGGGATGATCGCGGCCGTGCACGTCCGTGCCGCGCGCGCCGCCGGCGCCGAGGTGCTGGGTGTCCTCGGCCGGAACCGGGAGCGCTCCGCACAGGTCGCCGCGCAGCTCGGGCTCGACCGCGGCTACGACGACCTGGACGCGGTGATCGCCGACCGCCCCGACGTCGTGCACGTCTGCACGCCGAACGACCAGCACCACCCGCAGACGCTCGCGCTCGTCCGCGCGGGCATCAACGTCGTGTGCGAGAAGCCGCTCGCCGTGTCCGCCGCGCAGGCCGCCGAACTCGAGCAGGCCGCCGCCGACGCCGGGGTCGTCGCGACGGTCCCGTTCGTGTACCGCTACCACCCGATGGTGCGGGAGATCCGCTCGCGCATCGGCGCCGGGGAGCTCGGCCGCGTCCTCGCCGTGCACGGCCACTACCTGCAGGACTGGATGCTCGACTCGGACGCGTCCTCATGGCGGGTCGACTCCGGCGCTGGGGGGCTCTCCCGGGCCTTCGCCGACATCGGCTCGCACTGGTGCGACCTCGTCGAGTTCGTCACCGGTGAGCAGTTCGCCTCGGTCAGCGCCGTCACCGACATCGTCCACCCGACCCGTCCGGCTGCCTCAGGCATGTCGTTCTCCGGCACACCCGACCCCGACCCGATCGCCGACGCTGCCGAACGGGCCGAGGTGACGACCGAGGACACCGCGGTCGCGACGTTCCGCACCGGCGCCGGGCGCATCGGCAACGTCGTCATCTCGCAGGTGTCCGCCGGCCGGAAGAACCGCCTGTGGTTCGAGGTCGACGGCACCCTCGGGTCGGCCGCCTTCGACCAGGAGCAGCCCGAGACCGCCTGGTTCGGCAACGAGACCGGGGCGCAGATCGTCGTCCGGGACCCGTCCCAGGGCTCGCCCGACCAGCGGCGTCTGGCGGTCGTGCCGTCCGGACACCCGCAGGGCTACGTCGACGCGTTCGCCGCGTTCGTCGCCGACACCTACACCGCCGTCACGACCGGAACCGCACCGGAGGGTCTGCCGACCTTCGCGGACGGGGCCCGCTCGGCGCGCATCATCGACACCGTGGTCGCCAGCGCCGGCGACGCCGCCTGGAGGGAGATCCGATGAAGCTGGGGATGCTGACCGCGTGCCTGCCCGGATGGGACCTGGCACGCATCGCGGAGTTCGCGAGTGCCGAGGGCTACGAGCGGCTCGAGGTCGCCGTCTGGCCCGGCACCGGCGGACGCGACTTCGAGGCGGCGCACCTGCCCGTCGCCACCTTCACCGACGAGGACGCACGGGCGACCCGGGAGCTGCTCGACCGCACCGGCCTCGAGATCAGCGCGCTGGCCTACTACGAGAACAACCTGCACCAGGACCCCGCCCGCCGCGAGGAGGTCCGCACCCACCTCAGGCACGCGGTCGACGCCGCGCAGCTGCTCGGTGTGCCGTACGTCGGCACCTTCGTCGGCCGCGACATGACGAAGTCGGTGCGCGAGAACATGGCCGAGGGCGACCGGGTCCTGCCCGAGCTCGTCGACTACGCCGGCGAGCGCGGGGTGCGGCTCGTCATCGAGAACTGCGTCATGGAGGGCTGGCACCCGGACGGCTACCCGGGCAACATCGCGTACTCGCCCGAGCTCTGGGAGTGGGTCACCGGACTCGGCTTCGGGCTGAACTGGGACCCGTCGCACCTCACCTGGATCGGCATCGACCCCGTCGAGACGATCCTGCCGTTCGCCGAGCACATCGTGCACGCGCAGGCGAAGGACGTCGAGCTCTTCCCCGGCAGACGGAACGAGTACGGCTTCTTCGGCAAGGTCGACAAGGGCGAGGACCCGTGGGAGATGGGCTGGTGGCGGTTCCGGGTCCCCGGCCGCGGGGTCGTCGACTGGCCCCGCGTGGTCGACCGGCTCTACGAGGCCGGGTTCGACGGCACGCTGTCCGTCGAGCACGAGGACCCGCTCTGGGGCGGCGAGGACGTGAAGGTCCTCGAAGGTCTCCGGATCGCCCACCGGACGCTCCGGCCGCTCATCGCCGCCGAGTAGCGGCGTCGCCGCCGGACGGGAGGCCCGGATCGCGGGACCGACGTCGGTTGCTGACCCGGGCCTCCCGTCCGGTGACCGGGTGCTGGGAACGCACGGACACACCGCGAGCACCCTGGTCCCATGAGCCAGAACGTGAGTGAGTTCGTCCTCGACCGGATCAAGGCCTGGGGCGTGACCCGGGTGTACGGCTACCCGGGTGACGGCATCGGCGAGTTCGACGGCGCGCTCGGCAAGGCCGACGGCAAGGGCGAGGGCGTCGAGTACATCCGCCCCACACACGAGGAGATCGCCGCGCTCATGGCGACCGCGCACGCGAAGTTCACCGGCGAGGTCGGCGTCTGCATCGCGACCTCGAGCCCCGGTGCGTTCCACATGCTCAACGGCCTGTACGACGCCCAGATGGACAACCAGCCCGTCGTCGCGATCGTCGGGCAGCAGGGTCTCGCCGCGGTCGGCACGTTCACGCAGCAGGAGTCGAACCTCGAGCGCGTGTTCGCCGACGTCGCGTGCTACGTGCAGACGATCGCATCGCCGGACGCCGCCGGGGTCGTCATCGACACCGCGTTCCGCACCGCGATGCTCCGCAAGCAACCCGCCGTGGTCGTGCTCCCCCACGACGTGCAGGCGATGACGTGGTCGGAGCCCGGCGCGGAGCACTGGGTGTCCCGGTCGAGCGACGTCCCCGCGTCGACGCGCATCACACCGCCGGCGGAGGACATCCGGAAGATGGCGGACATCATCAACGCCGGGGAGAAGGTGACCTTCCTGGTCGGCGCCGGTGCCCGAGGTGCGACGGACCAGGTCCTCGCGGCCGCCGAGAAGGCCGGCGCCGGCATCATCACGGCGCTCCGCGGCAAGGACGTCGTGCCGTCCGACGTTCCGTACCACACGCAGCAGGTCGGGCTCCTCGGCTCCCGCCCCAGCCTGACGCAGATCAAGGAGTGCGACACGATCGTGCTCCTCGGCACGAACTACCCGTACGGCGAGTACCTGCCCGCGGTCGGGCAGGCGCGCGGGATCCAGGTCGACATCAAGCCGGAGCAGCTCGGCCTGCGCTACCCGAACGAACTCAACATGTGGGGCGACGTCGGGGCCACGCTCGACGCCGTGCTCCCGCTCCTCGAGCAGAAGACCGACCTGGGATGGCAGGAGCAGCTCGCCGACGAGATGCGCGAGTGGGAGGCCGAGATGGCCCGCCAGGCCGAGGTCGCCTACAGCGACGGGGTCAACCCGCGCCGGGTCGTCCGCGCCGTGAACGAGCGGCTGCCGGAGGGCGTCACCGTGACCTGCGACGCCGGCACCACCGCCGACTGGTACGGCCACCACATCCGGCTCCGCCGCGGCATGCACGGGGACATGTCCGGTCGGCTCGCGACGATGCTCGCCGCGATGCCGTACGCCGTCACCGCGAAGTTCGCCTTCCCGGACCGCCCGGCCGTGTGCACGATCGGCGACGGCGCGTTCCAGATGCTCGGCATGAACGAGCTCATCACCGTGAAGAAGTACATGGACCGGTGGGAGGACAAGCAGCTCGTCATCGTGGTGATGCACAACGACGACCTCGGCCAGGTCTCGTGGGAGATGCGCACCGAGGACGGCAACCCGATGTGGCGCGGCTCGCAGGACGTCGAGACGATGGACTACGCCGGGTACGCCGAACTCTTGGGCTTCCAGGGCATCGCCGTGCACAGCGACGACGAGGTCGACGCGGCCGTGGAGCGGGCGTTCGCGTTCCCGGGCGTGACCCTCATCGACGCGTACGTGAGCCGGAGTGTGCCCCCGCTGCCGCCGCACATCACCGCGGAGTACGCCGTCAACACCGCGAAGAGCCTGCTCAAGGGCGACCCGGTCGAGTTCGACGTGGTGAAGGACTCCGCGAAGGCGATGGCGGCGGAGGTCGTCGAGCGGGCGAAGGGCGCCCTCGGCCGCGACTGACGACCGCGGTCGCACGGGGCGGGTCGTGCCCCGCAGTTGAACACCGTGTTACGGAGGCGACGCCGTCCTGGCGTGTCGGCTGTGGGTCCTCGTAGGTTCGTGAGGTCGTGTCCCCCAACCGGGGGCAGAACCACCACACCAGGAGTCCTCACACCGATGAGCCCGTCCCACTTCCCCGAACCCACTCCCAGGCGGAGGCGCGGCATCGTCGCCGGTACCGCCCTCGCCACCGCGGGCGTCCTCGTCGCCCTGGGCGCCCCGGCCGCCGCGGCCGAGGCCGCCTCCGGCGCGACCGCACCCGTCACCGTGGCCGCCGCCGGTGACACCACGATCGACATCCTCGACGTCAACGACTTCCACGGCCGCATCGAGTCCGAGGGCACCGCGGCCGACAAAGCCGCAGGCGCCGCGAAGCTCGCCGCCGTCGTCCAGGCGCAACGTGAGGCGAACCCGAACACGATCTTCGCCAGCGTCGGCGACAACGTCGGTGCGTCGACCTTCACGTCGTTCGTGCAGCAGGACGACCCGACGATCGACGTTCTCAACCAGATGCGTCTCGACGTCAGCGCGATCGGCAACCACGAGCTCGACAAGGGCCAGGACGACCTCACCGGGCGGATCGAGGACCGTGCGGATTGGCCGTACATCTCCGCGAACATCGTGAAGCAGGGCACCACCGAGCCCGCCTTCACCCCGTGGTCGATCGTCGAGAAGGGCGGCGTCAAGGTCGGCTTCATCGGCGCGACCACCGAGGCGCTCATCCCGGGGCTCGTCAGCCCCGGCGGCGTCGAGGGACTCGCCATGGCCCCGATCGTCAGCTCGGTCAACCGGTATGCCACCGAGCTCACCGACGGCGACGAGGCGAACGGTGAAGCCGACGTCCTCGTCCTGCTCGTGCACGAGGGTGCGACGACCGGAGCCCTCACCGACGCGACGGGCAGCGGCGCCTTCGGACAGATCACCGCGGGCGTGTCCTCCGAGGTCTCCGCGATCGTGTCCGCGCACACGCACGCGACGTACGACCACTCGATCCCGGGCCCCGACGGGACCCCGCGTCCCGTGATCCAGGCCGGCTCCTACGGCGTCGCCTACGGGCACCTCCGGATGACGGTCGCCGCGGACGGCACCCTCACCAGCATCACCTCCTCGGTGAAGCCGGTGAACACCGACCCGGCGAAGCCCGCCGACACCACCTCGGTCGACGCTGTGACGAAGACCGTCGCGGACGCCAAGGCGGTCGCCGACGTCAAGGGCAAGGAGCAGCTCGGCACCATCACCGGCGACCTGCGGCGTGCCCTGCAGTCCGACGGCAAGACCGAGAACCGCGGCGGCGAGTCGACGCTCGGGAACAACATCGCCGAGGTCCAGCGCTGGGCGACCGAGCGCCAGGGCTCCCAAGTCGCGTTCATGAACCCGGGCGGCCTCCGTACCGACCTCGTCTACGCGTCGAGCGGTGCCGGTGACCCCGACGGCAGCGTCTCCTACAAGGAAGCCGCCCTCGTGCAGCCGTTCGCGAACACGCTCGTCACCGAGGACATGACCGGGCAGCAGATCAAGGACGCCCTCGAGCAGCAGTGGCAGCCGGACGGCCTCGAGCGTCCGTTCCTCAAGCTCGGCGTGTCCGAGGGCTTCGCCTACACGTACGACCCCTCGAAGGGCCGCGGCGAGCGCATCACCGGCATGACCCTGGACGGCGAGCCCATCGCGCTCGACGAGACGCTCAAGGTCACGGTCAACTCCTTCCTGTCCACGGGCGGCGACAACTTCGCAGCGTTCGCGGCGGGGACGAACAAGGCCGACTCGGGCCAGGTCGACCTGCAGGCCCAGGCGGACTACTTCGCGGCGCAGGATGCCGTGGAGCCCCCGATGGACCAGCGCGCCGTCGGCGTCACCACGACGCCCGAGCCCGATGGCGGCTTCCAGCCCGGCGACGAGGTGACCGTCGACCTCTCGTCGCTCGTCTTCAGCAACGCCGGAGACCAGAGCGGCACGGTCTCGGTGTCGGCCGGCGGAACGGAGCTCGCGTCCGCCCCGATCGACACCACGGTGGTCGACAAGTACGACGAGCAGGGCCGCGCCTCGCTGACCTTCACCGTCCCGGAGACCGGTGCCGCGACGCCGGGCGGACCCACCACCCCGACCGAGCGCGCACGCCCCGCGGCCGCCGCGGTCGAGACCTCGGACGAACCCCTCGTCGTCGAGCTGCCGAGCGGACAGCGGATCACGCTGGCCGTGACCGTGCCGGTGCTCGTGGCCCCGGCACCCGGTGAGGAGCCGGTGCCGACGCCCGGTACCGACCCGACCGACCCGACCGAACCGACCGTCCCGACCGACCCCACGGACCCGGCGACGCCGACCGTGCCGGTCGCGACCGACCCGGACGGCGGGCTCGTCGCGGTGCCGATCGCCGGTGGTGGCATCGACGACGCCGACGCCGACGGCGGGCCGCTGGCCTACACGGGCGCCGAGGTCGCAGGACCCGCACTCGCGGCGGTGCTCCTGCTCCTCGCGGGCGTGACCGCCCTGGTGCTCGCCCGCCGCAAGCGGGCTGCGCACGACGCGACGGTGCACGCCGACCGCTGACGGGCCTCCCGGCCACGTCCGACGGGCCCTCCCACCGACCGGTGGGAGGGCCCGTCCCGTCTGCTCGGCCAGGAGGCGCGGTCCCGGGTCCGCCGGTCGCCGTCCCGGGGTCCCCGGGTCGGTTTCCGCACCGCGCCGCGGTACGCTGCTCCCGTCGCATCGCGATGCATCGCGCCGGGTCGCCGGACGGTGGTTCCGTCCGTCGAGACCCCGCGGTGCGGGTGTCCTCCGCCTCCAGGGAAACGGCGGAGGGCACCCCCTCTCCGTCCGGTGGGCGGCGCACGTGCGGTTGGATGGTCTCCATGAACGTGCTGACCGTGGACGGCCTCGCCGCCGTGACGAACGTGCTCGACCTCACCGGGGTCTTCGCGTCTGCACTGCTCGGCGGGTCGATCGCGCGGACGATGGACTTCGACCTGTTCGGGTTCCTCGTGGTCGGCTTCGTGTCCGGCCTCGGCGGTGGGCTGCTGCGGGACGTCCTGCTGCAGAACGGGCCGCCCGTCGCCCTGACCGACCCGCTCTACCTGCCGGTCGCGGTCGCCGGCGCCCTCGCGGCGTTCTTCGTCTCCTTCTCCGAACGCACCTGGGACCGGCTCTTCACCGTGCTCGACGCCGCCGTCATCGGGTTCTGGGCGGTGGTCGGCGTGCAGCGGACCTTCGACGCCGGACTGGAGTGGCCCGCCGCGATCATCATGGGCACCGTCACCGCGGTGGGGGGCGGGGCCATGCGCGACATGCTCCTGCGCCGTGTCCCGGCGGTCTTCGGCGGGAACGCCCTGTACGCGACGGTTGCGGTCGCCGCGTCCGCCGTGATGGTGGTCGCCTCGTACCTCGGCTCGCCGTCGATCGGCATCCTGGTCGCGATCCTGCTCTCGCTCGTCCTCCGGTGGGGCGCGGTCCGGCGGGGGTGGGGCCTGCCGAACGGTCGCGACTGGCAGCCGCAGTCCAGGCTGGCCTCCCTGCTGCGCCGCGGGCGCGGGCGTGGTCGTCGGTTCGTCCGCCCCGAGGTCGTCCGGCTGCTCCGCCGTCCCGGTCGACGAGCCGGCGCGGGCAGCGTGCACACCGACGGCGAAGCGCCGCATCCCGCGGACCCCGCCGCGGACTGAGACCGGCACTGGGATCCGCGGCGGCACCGTCGTACACTCGAGACCGCCGGGTATCGACCCGGTCGCACACCCGGTCGTCGCACCGACGTGACCCGAAGACGGCGGTCCCGTCCGGGACGTGCGGGCACGAGGGGCTGCCGCCCGCGCGGCGACCGACGCACGGCGCGGCTCCCCGACCCGCACGCACCGCCGTCACCACCGGCGGTGCCCCGACACCGACCAGCAGAGTCCCGGAACAGGATCCGATGACCGACGCACCCGAACCGCACACCCCCGGTCCCGAGCGCACGAGGTCGGTCCCGCGCACGCCACGCGCCGAGGTCCGGGAGCGCCTGCTCACCGCCGGCGCCCGGGCCTTCGCCGAGCAGGGCGTGCACGAAGCCCGGCTCGACGACATCGCCGCCGCCGCCGGGTTCAGCAAGGGCGCCGTCTACTCGAACTTCTCGTCGAAGGAGGACCTGGTCGGGCAGGTCATGCAACGGGCCACGAACCTCGTGCTCCGCTCGCTGCAGGAGCTCGTCCGGGTCGACATCGAGGCCGCGGACGTCGGGGACGTCGTCCGCGCCGCGTTCGGCCGGCACGACCAGAGCGCCCAGTTCGCACTGCTCTCCGAACTGCGGGGCTACGCGATCCGCCACCCCGAGTTCATGCCCGAGTTCGTCCGACAGCGTCGACACCTGCACGACGGCGTCCGCGAACTCGTCCACCGGTGGTTCGCCGCGCACCCGGAGCTCGACCCCGGCATGCCGCTCGACACCTTCGCCACGCTGCTCGTCGCGGCCAACTCCGGGACCGTGTTCGACGCCCCCGCGCTCGACGACGCCGACCCGGGCGACGTCGTCGCCGCCCTCGTCGAGGCGGTCATCCGGCCGCGTTGACCGGTCGCCCGTGCGTCCACGCCGACGAGGGCAGCAGGCTCGGCGGGAGCAGCCGCGACCGCAGCACCTGCCGGCGGGACACGGCCGCGTCCAGCACGGTCCGGGCCTCCCGGAGTGCCGTCACGAGCACCTGCGGGTCGGCCGCACCACCCGCCGCGTACCGTTCCCGGTCGACCGCGTCGACGACCGTCTCCAGGAGCGGGACCACCGCGGACGGGACGGTCGCACGGAGCCGTCCGAGCACCGCCCGTGCCGTCCGCGCGGCGGCGGCGGCGTCGCCCGGCGACGCGGACACCGGGGCGAACCCGTGGTCGTCGAGGTCGTCGAGGAGTTCCCGCCACGCGGTCACGGCCGGGTCGCGGCCGGCGGACACCGCGGCCGTCCGACGGCGACGACGGACCGCCCGCAGCAGGCCCGGCGCGACGAGGAGCACGAGTGCGACGAGCAGTCCGACGAGCACGCCCCAGGCCCGGGAAGCATCCCCACCGCCCGTCCCGCCGGTCGCGTCCGCCCCGGCCCCCGCACTCGGCTCGGCGCTCGGTGAGGCCGAGGGCGCGGTGGTCTCGCCAGGAGCAGGCAACGGCGTCTCGGAGGGGGCGGCCGACGGCGTCGACGTCGGGGTGGACTCGGCCTGCGCGGCGGCGTCCGACGCCGGTGTGGGCTCGAACGCGACCCAGCCGGCCCCGCGGATGTACAGCTCCGGCCACGAGTGCAGCTGCCGGTTCGACACCGTGTACTCGCCGTCCTCCTTCGCGCCTCCGGCCCGGTACCCCACCGCGATGCGGGACGGGATGCCGAGCGTGCGGGCCATGACCGCCATCGCGGAGGCGAAGTGCACGCAGTAGCCCGATCGCTCCCGCAGGAAGGTCGCGACGACGTCCATGCTGTCGCCGTCGTACCCGCGCTCGACGGGGGCCGTCTCCGAGTACTCGAACAGCCCGCTGCGGAACCACTGCTCGAGCGCACGTGCCCGCTCGTAGTCGCCCGTCGTCGACCCCTCGACCCGGGCGGCGGTGTCGGCGATCACCGCCGGCAGGTCGTCCGGGAGCGCGGTGTCGGTCCGGAGCTGCGCCGCGGACGGGGTGCGGAAGCCGCGGCCGTCCGCCTGGCCGAGCCGCCCCGACGCGGCCACGGCGTCGAGGTAGGCGTTCGCCGACACCGATGCGCCGTACGCCTCGTACGTGGCGCCGCGCGCGGTCGCCGGCCCGGCGGACCGGACCGTGTTCGTGTCGCCCGACCAGCGCCACTGGGTGAGGTCCAGGTTGGTCGACTGCGACTCGACCGACATCGCCCCCGCCGGCAGGGGCAGGTAGTTGCTCGACAGCCCGGTGATGCGGACCGTCACGTCGGTACGGCCGGCGAGCCGCGGGTTCACGCCGACCGCCCACCGGGACTGGTCGGCGGTGTCGGCGGTGCTGGCGTCCGTCACGGTCGGGACCCAGTCCCCGGTCCCGAACTCGTCGAGGTCGGCGAGCTTCAGGTACTGCGGCTGCCCGTCGGCCGACCGGTACCGGAACACCTCGAGCTCGCTCGGGCGACGGAGGTCCTGCCCGAGCTCGAGCAGCGTCCCCGGACGGCCCGGCTGGATCGGCGACCGGACCGAGCCGGTGACGCCGGAGAGCCACCCCGAGTCGAGCGGCACGAGGGTCGGCAGCCCGACCGCGACGACGAGCCCCATCGCACCGACCACAGCGGCCGGGAGCGCCCGCTGCACCGGACGGACGGACGTCCAGAGGAGCGCGAGGAAGGCGAGCGCGGTGAGGACCACGAGCCACACGGACGGGGCCTCCCCCGTGATGATCCCCGGCACGAGCAGGATCACGAGCGCGGGCACGGCAGCGAGCGCCGCCGTCGGGGCGATCGCGGCCAGGAACAGCGACGCGCCGGCGACCCACGCGATCGCGACGGTGACGACGAGGCGGATCGCGTCGGTCTGCGGCAGCGGCGCGGGGTTGAGCCGGATGGCCGCGAGCGTCTGTCCGAGCGCACCGCTCTGGTCGAGCCAGCTGAGCGGTGCCGAGCCGTTGAGGAGCGCGACCCCGCACGAGGTGACGATGAGCGTGGCGACGAGCGCGACGAAGCGGGCGCCGCGCGGGCGGGACCGGAACGCGAGCACGACGGCGACGAGCACGGCGGTGACGAGCACGCCGGACACCCACCACGCGGTCCCCTGCACGAGCGGACGGATCGCGAGGGCGGCGACGAGCACCGGCACCGGGGCCAGTGCGACGACGCGGGCGTCGGGACGGTCCGGCCGGCGGTCGTCGCGGGCGAGGACCTCGCGGACGTCGACGTGGGGCCGAGGGCGGCTCGGGTTGGTGGCGGTCATGCGTGCTGTCCGTCCGCGGTCGGGTCGGCGGTCACCGGGCATGCCCCGCCGTCGTGCTGCCCGGCACCGGGACGACGACCACGCGCCATCCGGCCCGGTCGAGGACGCCCCGCACGGCCGGGTCCGGCGGCACCACCGTGACGAGCAGGCCGCGGCTCGACCCGTTCGTGGCGGACACGAGTTCCGCGGCCTGGTCGAGGGTGCAGTGTCCGGTCACCACGGCCGTCATCCCGTGGACGTCCCGGCCCCGGACGCCGTGCAGCACCTCGGGCACGTCGCGGGCACCGCTCCGCACGGAGACGTCCGCGAGCCCGACGAGGACCTCGGACAGCCCGCCGGCGTCGCCGCTGTGCCGGACGTCCCCGCCGGGTCCGTCGGTCACGAGGGCCACGCGCGAGGTCCGCGCCGACAGCGCCCGGGCGACGCTGGCAGCCACCACGACGGCGTGCTCGAAGGCCTGGTCGCCACCGAGGTCGGCGAGTTCGGCCAGGTCGTCCCGGCCGAGCTGCTGGTACGACTCCCGTCGCACGTCCAGCGCGAGGACCGCCTCCGGCGGCTGGGCCTGGGTGGTCTGGCGCACGTGCAGGTCGCCCCGCTTGGCGCTCTGCCCCCAGTGCACACGGCGGATCGGGTCGCCGGGCCGGTAGGGGCGCAGTTCACTGTCGTCGGCGGACCCGCCCTGCCCGACCCGCCCCTCGTCGGCGGACACGGCCCCGGCGAGCGCTGCGGAGTCGAGCGCCGCGAGCGGGACGGACCCGGGCACGACGACGACCTCCTCCGCGGACACGACGGGCCGGTCGATCCGCAGCAGGCCGAAGGGGTCCTCGACACGGACCGTCACCGGGCCGACCAGGCCGCGCCCCCGGGAGATCGCGAGGGCCTCGACGTCGAGCACGGCCGGCGGCGTCGCCGGCCCGACGGCCAGGAGCGACGTCGGCTCCGCCGTGCTGACGAACAGGTCGTCGAGCTGCTCGGTGACGAGCAGCGTCGACCGTGGTGCGAACCGCATGCCGGAGCCGCGGAGCGTCACCCGCTCCCGGTAGACCTCGCCGACCTGCACGACCGCGCGAGGTGCCGACCGGGAGGCCCGGAGCGGCGCCGCCACGGCGAGTGCGGTCACGACGCCGAGCACGACGAGGACGACGAGGAGCAGCCCGGCGGTCACGGCGACGCTCATCGACGTCGCCAGTCCGGCGAGGACGAGGCCGATGCCGGCCACCGTCACGGTCCAGCCGCGGAGCGTCGGGCGGGGGAACGGCGTGCGCCGCAGCATCCCGAGCCCCCGCCGTCCGTACCGGGACAGCACCGAGCGCGTCGCGCCGGTGCGACGCGCTCGCCGCCCGGCGAGGGGACGCTGGTCCGCCATCAGGACCGGACGGGCGTGGCGGTGAAGGGCACCGCGGTGTCGGCGACGATGCGGACGACGATCTCGCGGGCGGTGTCCTCTGCCGCGCCCCCGAGTCCGCGGGCGACCGGGACGAGTCGGTGGGCGAGGACCACCGGCGCGAGCGCCGCGACGTCGTCCGGGGTGACGAACGGGCGTCCAGCGAGGGCCGCGGCGGCGCGGGCGGCCTGCGCCAGGTGCAGGGTCGCACGGGGGCTCGCGCCGAGCAGCAGGTCGGGGTGCGTGCGGGTGACGCGGACGATCTCGACGATGTACGCCTCGACGTCCGCGGCGACGTGCACGGTGCGGACGGCGGCGATCATCGACCGCAGGGTGTCGACGTCGACGACCGGGCGCAGGTCGCCGAGCGGGTCGTGCGCCCCCCGAGCTGACAGCATCCGCCGTTCCGCCCCGGCGCTCGGGTACCCCATCGCGATGCGGGCCATGAAGCGGTCCCGCTGGGCCTCCGGCAGTGGGTAGGTGCCCTCCATGTCGACCGGGTTCTGCGTGGCGACGATCATGAACGGGGACTCGAGCGGCCGGGTGACGCCGTCGACGGTCACCTGCGACTCCGCCATGGCCTCGAGCAGGGCCGACTGGGTCTTCGGACTGGTGCGGTTGATCTCGTCGCCGATGACGACGTTCGCGAAGACCGGCCCCGGTGAGAACCGGAAGGTGCCGGACGACTGGTCGTAGATGTTCACGCCGGTGACGTCGGACGGGAGCATGTCGGACGTGAACTGGATTCGGTTGACCGACCCCCCGACAGACGCCCCGAGCGCCTTCGCGAGCACGGTCTTGCCGACGCCGGGGACGTCCTCGACGAGCAGGTGGCCCTCGGCGAGCATGACGGTGAGGGCCGTGCGGATCGCGTCGGGCTTGCCGTCCACCACGGTCGCGACCGACGAGGCGATGGCCGCCCCGGCTTCCTGGATCACGTCGATCGGGACGGTTCGGTGGGTCAGGTCCGGCACGCAGGTCTCCTCGCCACGGGGTCGATGTGCGGCGATGCTACCCCGGCGCGATGACAGCCAGCGGAGGATGTGTCACCGGTTGCGCGGACGGTCCTTGGGCAGCGGCATGGAGTCCAGGGACCACATCGCGACGCCGTGCAGCGAGAGCTCGCGGGCCAGGTCCTGGCGCACCCGGTAGGAGCGGGCGTCGGACCAGTGCAGCTCCCGACCGTCCGCAAGCGTCGCCGACCACTCGCCGTTGGGCGCCGACCACCGTGCCCGGTCCCCCGCCAGCCGTGCCGCGTGCGCCACGGTCAACGAGCGGTCCACGGCCCCGGGGCCCCACACGTACCCGTACCCGGCGACGCCCAGGTCGATGTGACCGCGCGGGACGCCGGCGGACTGCGCCGCCCGGACGACCTGCCGCGTCCACGGGAGGGCACCGATCGTCCCCGGACCGCTCCACGGCCCGTGCTGGTCGTAGGTCATGAGCACGACCCGGTCGACACGGCGGGCGATCTCCCGCAGGTCGTAGCCGGTGTCGCGGTAGCCCGCCCGGTCCGTCGAGGCCATCACGGCGATGGACGTCCTCGCGCTCGGGCCCAGTCGCTCGCGGACCGCCGCCCGTACCGCGTCGATGAACGCGACGAGGCCCGGTCGGTCCTGCTCCCGCAGGGACTCGAGGTCGATCTGCACGCCGTCGAAGCCGTCGCGCTGCGCCGTCCGGGCGAGCGCGCGGGCCACGCGGTCGCGGTTCGTCGCGTCGGCGAGCAGGGCCGTGCCCGTCTCGGGCGAGAAATCGCCCAGGGTCTCCGAGAAGTTGCTCACGAGCAGCTCCGACCGGGCACCGGCCGCGTGTGCCGTGCGGGCGAGACGCGCCAGGCCGTCGGGTGCCGCGGCGAGGGCCTTCCCGTCGTCCCGGAGGGTGACGCCGTCCACGCCGATCGTGGTCGCCCGCTGTCCGGCGTCCGCGACACGGGACACCGCGTGCGGACCGGGGCCGATGTACGCCTCGGTCGTCACCGCACCCGCTGTGGCACCTCCGCCGAGCACGAGGCCCGCCGCGAGCACGCCGGCCGTCACCACCACTGATCGTCGCTGCACGCGCCGACTGTACCGTGCGGTCGGGACGTGCCGCCCGGCGGTGGCGCGCTCCGCCTACCCGAACCGGCCGTTGACGTAGTCGGCGGTGCGCGGGTCCTGCGGCGCACCGAACATCGCGTCGGTCGGACCGTGCTCGACGATCGCGCCCGGGGTGCCGGCCTCGGCCAGGAAGAAGGCGCACCGGTCGGAGACACGCTGGGCCTGCTGCATGTTGTGCGTGACGATGACGACGGTGACGTCCCGCGCCAGTTCGGTGATGGTCTGCTCGATGCGGCGCGTCGACGTCGGGTCGAGGGCGGAGCACGGTTCGTCCATCAGGAGGACCCGCGGCCGGACCGCCAGCGACCGGGCGATGCAGAGGCGCTGCTGCTGGCCGCCGGAGAGCCCGCCGCCCGCCTGCCGGAGGCGGTCCTTGACCTCGTTCCAGAGCCCGGCCTTGGTCAGGGTCTCCTCGACCAGGTCGGTCTTCGCGTTCTTGTCGAGTTTGACCCCGGTGAGGGCGAGGCCGGCGAGGACGTTGTCGGCGATGCTCATCGCGGGGAACGGGTTCGGCTTCTGGAACACCATGCCGATCTGGCGTCGTGCCTCGGTGATGCGGCGGGAGGCGTCGTAGATGTCGACGTCGTCGAGCAGCACCTCGCCCGCGAGCGACGCCGTGGGGACGAGTTCGTGCATGCGGTTGAGCGTCCGGAGGAACGTGCTCTTGCCGCACCCGGACGGCCCGATGAGCGCGGTGACCTGACCGGCCGGCATGGTCAGCGAGACCCGGTCGAGGACCTTGTGGTCGCCGAACCAGGCGGACACGTCACGGGCGTCGAGGGTGGCCGGGGTGAGCGTCGGGAGGAGCTCGGTCGGGGTGTCGGTGCCGATGACTGCGCCGGGGGCGGTGCCGGGGGCGAACCAGCTGTCGAACTCGTCGACCGTGGTGGCGGTGTCGGTCATGGTGGTGGCCTTTCCGGTCACATCAGGTTGGGGAGCAGGAGGGTGAGCTGCGAGGCCGCGAAGAGTCCGACGGCGAGCACGACGGGGACGGCCACCACGACGGTCTGCCGGTGGCCCCACAGGCGCATCCCGACCGTGAAGAGCGCGACCATCGCGGCGAGCACGATGAGCCCGAGCACCACGAACGGCCAGACCGTCCCGTCGCCGGCCATCGTGAGCTCGCGGGGTTCGAGGCTGGAGTAGCCGAAGGCCGGGGTGGGGGTCGGCGCCGGGTCGGACACCAGCTCGGCGTCGACGCGGACGACGGAGTGCGGAAGGAACGGCAGCCCGGCACCGGAGACGAGTGTCAGCCGACCGTCACCGACCGCCATCGGGGCCGGGACGGGGTCGCCGGTCCGGCGCACGTCGGTCACGCGGTACCGGGCGGTGCCCTGGCCGGTGGTGGCGGTGAGGGTGTCGCCGCGGTGCAGCTCGGCGATGCGGCCGAACGGGCCGCCGTAGGCCGTCTGGCGTCCGTACACGACACTCGCCCCCGCCTGTCCGGGGAGCGGGGTGTCCCGCCGGTGACCCGGGCCGGACCGCGTGACGTCCGACGTGGTGCCCTGGAGGACGACCGAGCGCAGGCCGATCGCGGGGACCCGGAGGAGGGCGACCGGGGTGCCGTCCGCGACGAGACGGCCGTCGGGCCCGGTCTGCCCCACGGGGGCGGTCGCGTTCGCGAGCTCGAACCGGTAGGCGTCGAGGGCGAGCTGCTGGTCGCGGACGTACGAGACCTGCGAGACGGCGATGAACTGCAACGCGAACCCGACCAGCAGCAACCCGACCACGACGAGCGCGGACCCGCCGAACCGCCACCGCTCGGGCCGGCCGAGTACCGGGAGTGCCCGGGCGGCGGGGCCGACGGGCTCCGTCGACCACCCGCTGGTCGGGCGGCGGACGGCAGGTCGACGGACCGTGCGTCGGGAGGTCGGCCGGCGCAGGACGGGCAGCCGTCGGGCCGGCCGGTCCCGTCGGGAGGGGGTGCTGGTCATGGTCTCGTCCATCGCAGTGGTGGGAGGGGCCCGGTCGGCCGCGGTGCGGCCGACCGGGCAGGGGGTGTTACTTGGTGACCTTGAGGGTCGCGGCCTTGCTGGCGCTGTTCCAGGTCGTGCTGCCGCCGTAGGACACGGTCAGCTTGTGGGTGCCGGCCTTCAGCTTCGGCAGGGTGACGGTCACGCGGCCGTCCTTGCTCGACACGGTGCCGGAGGCGAGCTTCTTGCTGCCCTCCTTGACGGTGACGGTCCCGGTCGGCACCGAGCCGGCGCCGGAGACCCGGACGGCGACCTTCGCCTTGGCCGAGGCCTTGACCGACTTGATCGCGCTGACCGTGACGGTCGCGGTGCCCTTGGCCGCCGCGGCGGACACGGTCGGGCTCGTCACGGTCGTGCCCGACGCCTTCCCGACGTAGACCGCGCTGAGCTTGTACGAGGCCGCCTTCGGGACGAACGAGACGGTCGCGGTGCCGGCAGCGGCCACCTGGGCGGTGCCGAGGGTCTCCTTGCCGTTCTTCAGCGTGACCGTGCCGCCGGCTGCGTCCGCGCCGGTGACCGTCACGGCCACCTTCGCGGTCTTGCCGACCGTGAGCTTCGGGGCGGTCAGTGCCACGGCGGTCGCAGGGGCCACGTCGACGGTGGACGGCGCGGAGCTGCTGGACGCGACACCGGCGAGCGCCGGGACGAACAGCGCCGTGACCGAGGCCGATCCGGCGGGCAGGGTGACCGAGGCGGTGCCGGTCGTGGCGCCGCGCGCGATCGTGCCGATGCCCACGACCGTGGTGCCCTTGAACACCTTGACCGTGCCACCGCCCGCGCCGAACGAGTCGACGGAGACCGATGCGGTGACGGCCTTGCCCGCCGTGGCCGTCGCCGGGACGGTGAGCTTCGTGGTGCTCGGGGACGCGGTGACCGAGCGCAGCTGGTCGTAGCCGCAGGTGGTCGCCGGCGTGGTGGCGGGCTCCGGGAGGAAGCCGTAGGCCGCGATCGTGGCGGTCTGCTTGCAGACGAGCGAGTCCTTGCCCACGAAGGTCTTCGCGATCGCGCTCGACGGGTCGTCGGCCAGGCGGGACGGCACGATGTTGTAGACGTCGCGGACGAAGCCGGCGTACGCGGGGTTGGTCGCGTACGACGAGCCGCTGCCGGTGGTGGCCGGGGCCTGCTTGCCGTCGACGACGCTCAGCGGCGCGAGCACCACGCCGTGGCGACGGTCCTTGACCGAGCCGACGCCGTTCGCCTGCGCGACCCACTGGCTGACCGAGAACGGGGCGAGGGCGAGCGTTCCCCCGGTGGTGCTGTCGACGATCGCCTGGCCGTTGTGCTCCTCGATCGGCTCACCGGCCACCGTGTCGGACACGAACGGGCTGGTCGAGGTGAAGCCGGAGGCGTCGGTGAGGCCGAGCTTGCCGAGGAAGTAGCTGCGGGTGCCCGAGCCGAACTTCGGCAGGAGCGGCTTGATCTTCACGGCCGTGGTGCCGTCGGGGCCGGTGGCGGACGAGCCGACGGAGTCGTACGAGCCGTCGGCCCTGAAGTAGGCGTGGGTGACGTCGCCGCGGTACACGTTCCACAGGGTCGGGGCGGTCTTCGCCTGGGTGCCGTCGCCGACGAAGAAGGGGACCTTCGCGAGCTGGCTGCCGGGGGCGTACGCCACGTCGACGGCGTCGCGGGCGAACGGGACGTACGCGACGACGCCGTCGGACGCGGTGCTCGACGGGCCGCTCGAGGACCGGGCGAAGTCGAGCTGACCGACCACCGAGGAGTCGACCGTCGTGCTCGTGCCGTCGGCCAGCGCGACGCCGGACTTGCTGGCGATCGCACCGATGGCGACGAGGAGCGCGTCACGACCGGCACCGGATCCGGACACGCGCGGGATCGCCTTGCCGCCGGCACGGGTGACCACCGAGGGACCGGCGTTCGCCGCGTCGTAGGAGGCGATCTGTCCGCCGCCGACGGCCGTCGCCACGCCGTTCATGACGTCCTGCGTGGTGTCCGAGCCGAGTCCGACGAGGGTGCCGAACGCGTTGCCGGCCGGGTCCGCCTGGGCGGCCGGCACGGCGAGGGCACCGACGATCAGGGCGGTCGCCCCGAACGTGACGCCGATCTTGCAGAAGGTGTTCGCCTTCATGGCTGGTGGTTCCTTTCGTGGGTTCCGACGCGGCCCAGGTGGCAGCAGTCGATGGGGTGGAACGGGGTCACACGTGGGCGGCGGCCAGCATCGCCAGCCTCCGTCCGCGGCGGATCAGGAACGGACCGATGCCGAGGGCCGGCACGCCGGCCCCGAGTGCGGCGGCGAGTCCCATGCGGGTCGCGGCCAGGGGCTGGTCCGTGGTGCGGTGGTCGGGTCCGTCCGCGGCGGCGGCCTGGTCGACGTCGTTCGACGACGGCTCCTGGACGGCCGGGACCTCGGGAGCGGACACCGGACCGGTGGACGTCGAGCCGGTGTCGGTCGTCCCGACGGGCAGCGACTGGTCCTCCGGTGCGGAGGCCGGTGGGGCCTCCGCCTCCGGCGTCTCGCCGGTCCCCGGAGCGGCCGGGGCGGCCTCGGGGCAGGCGGCGGCGACGGCACGGGTGTCGACGAGGTCGGCTGCGACGGTCTCCGCCTGGGTCGTCATGGCGGCGGGCAGCGGCACGTACCCGGCGGGCAGTTCGCCCTGCCGTTCGCCCTGGACCTGCCCCTTGCCCGCCGCGTAGCCGATGAACCCCGCGTAGGCGCGGCGTTCCTCGGGCGTCGCGGCGCAGACGTTGACGGCGGCGTAGCTGAGCATCGACAGCGGGTAGGCGCCGGGGGTGCGGTCTGCCGGGTCCGCGACGACGACCCCGGGAACGGTCGACGCGCGCATCGTGGCGACGCCTGCGGCGACCGACTCGGGTGTCGGTGCGACCGCCTCGCCGGCTCCGTTCACGAGCTTCGCGGTCGGCAGGCCGTAGCGCGCGGCCGAAGCGGCGTCCGTGATCGTCAGGACGAACCGGCTGCCGGGTACCTGCGCACCGAGCGAGGTGTAGCCCTTCGGCTGCCCGAACGGGTTCCAGGAGCTCTTCTCGTTCGGGTCGGCCTTGAGGGTGCGGTACGCCCCCTCGTGCATGTCGTTCATGTAGGGACGCATGTCGAGCGTGCCGTAGCCGGTCTCGTCGGGGTCACCGCCCTTCGCGATGGTCAGGTCGGCCTTCGGGAAGCTGTCCACACTCGTGTCGGTGGCGAGCGCCAGCGACCGGTACGCCGGGTTGATCCGCATCCCCCACTCGTCGGGACGGCCGTCGAGGAACGCGGCCGCCACCGGGTCGGAGCGCAGCCACGACCACACCCGGCCGTTCGCGTCGGCGTTGCCGAGCGCGACCATGAGCCCGGCCGGGGCGGTGTCGCTCTTCGACCCGACGAACGTCGGGTTGAGCGCGAGGAACTCCGGGTCGGTGACGAGGCTGGCCGCGTTCCCCTGCAGGGTCGTGTTCCCGCTGCCCCGACCGGGGACGTCGGCCTGGTACGACTGCGTCAGCAGCTTCGCGACGAGGCGGGCGTCGAGCGTCAGGTCGAGGGCCTGGAGGCCGTCACGCACCTTCGCGGGTGCGTCCGGGTACAGGCGGTAGTCGATGGTGAACGCGACCACGACGGCGGACTGCGCGACGGGCGCGTACCGGATGGTGTGCTCCGCCGCGACGGCCTTCGCGAGCGGACTGGTCACGAGGGCGAGACGGGAAGAGCCGTCCACCTCCGAGACGATCTGGTTGGCGGCCTCACCGTCGCCGATCTGGGAGAACCCGTAGGTGGTCCCGAGGCCGCAGAGCGCCGGTTGCCAGGCGGTGACGGCCTCGGTGGCGGTCTCCGACCCGACCAGGCGCTCCTCGGCGTTGCCGATCGGGCAGGACTGCGCGACGGACTGGAACCCGAGCGGGAACACCACGCGGTTGCGCCACGCGGAGGCCGACAACGGGGACCCGGTCACGCGACCGGCGGCCGTCGAGTCGGCGGTGCTGCCGTCGAGGTTGTGCGAGCCGCGCGGGACGACCACGAGCCAGCAGGACCGGGGCGTGCTCGTGCCGGCGACCTCCTGGCCGCACCCGAGCTGCGGCGCCTCGAGCCCGGACTGCGTCTCGAAGACGACCTGCCCCGTGCCGTCACCCGCCGTGCGACCGGCGGTGACCTCGTTCGAGGTGTTCGCGTCGAACTGCTTGGACAGCTCAGTGGAGGTCTTCGCCAGGGTGCCGTCGACCGCGCGGAACGGCATCCGGTACGCCTTGAGGAACGGGTTCTCGGCGGGCGGTTCGAGCATGAGGTCCGGGTCGGCCTGCTCGCCGACGAGGGTGGTGTCCTGCACGGGGTCGTCGCCGCGGACGAGGTCCCGCTTGGCGGCGCCGACGCCGGTCCGGCTGCTGACAGCGGCCGACGGCGCACCCCACACGCACTGCTGCGGGGAGGGACCGGCCGGGTCGTCGCCCCAGCACTGCATGATCTGCACGTAGTCGGTCGCGTACTCGCTCGGCGAGGTCGTCTTCGCTCCGCTCCAGCTGACCGTGATGCCCTGGTCGGTGAGCTCCTCCGTCTGGCTCACCCGGAAGGTCATCCCCGAGAAGGTCTCGGCGTCCGGGTCGGGCGTGCCGGTGCCCGGAGCCTGACCGCCGCCGAGCGACGCCTGGGCCTCCTCCCACGTAAGGGTCATCGCGGAGCTGTCCGTCGGGGCGGTGGCCGAGGCGGGCGCGGTCACGACGAGCAGGGACCCGGCGACCGTCGTCGTGATGATGCCGAAGGCGAGCGCGGCGGAGCCGAGCCGGACGAGGTGCTGGTTCTTCACTTGCGGACCCTCCGTCGGGAGACGAGCACGCCGATGAACGGCGGCAGCAGCACGAGGGCGAGCAGGGCCGCGACGGCGACGAGCATGAGCGTCTGGCGCGAGCTCCACCCGTGCAGCGCGTCGACGGACACCGGGAGCGCCGCGACGTTCTGGCAGACACCGCTGTCGGCGTCGCACTGCACCGGGGAGCCGTTGCCGACCGCGTTCGCTGCGACACCGGTGCCGCCGGGACCGCCGCTGCCACCGCCGGACAGGGCCTCACCGCCGGAGCCGGAGGCTCCGGAGGACGAGCCTCCGGACGTCGCCGTGGCGCCCTCGCCGGAGCCGCCGGAACCGGACGCGCCCGTCGCTCCCCCGCCCTTCGAGCCGGCCTGGGTCTGCCTCGGCGTCTCGGTGGCCTTCGCGCCGCCGGTGCCCACGGTGCACTGCTCCGCACCGAGCTTGTCGCAGGCCGGAGGCTGCGGGGCCTTGGCCGCCAGCGTGTTCGTGCCGTCCGCCGAGAACGTCGGGTTGTTGCACTTCCGGATGTCGACGTCCTTCGCGACCGCCCCCGGGATCCGGCGCACCTGCTCGAGACCGGCCTGCACCAGGTTGATCGGCAGCGGCGAGTAGCCGAGGACCTCGGCCTGCTGCTGCCCCTCGCACAGGAAGTAGTAGTCGAACGCGGCGAGGGTCTTGCCCTTCGCCGGGGTCAGGCTGGCGTCGGTGGTCGTCGGGATGACCATGTAGGAGTACGACGACAGCGGGTACGTGCGCGCGTCCGCGTTGTCGTAGACGCCGTCGAGCACCTGCGTGAGGTACGCCGAAGAGTTCTTGTCCTCGTTGATCTTCGCCCCGAGGAGCCCGACGGCGACGTTCGAGGCGGTGGGCTCGACGTAGTAGCCCGCCTTGTTGAGCACCTTCGCGACCGGGTACCCGGTCTTCAGTGCGTAGGAGTACTCGACGTACGTGATCGTGCCGACGTTCGCCTTCTGCGCCACGTAGCCGGAGACACCCTGCGAGTTCGGCTGGGCGATGAAGCCCTTGCCCGGGACCGTCGGGTAGTTCGACGTCACGCCGCACGGCAGCGGACGTCCGGCCTGCTTGCAGTACGCGTTCCACTCGGACGGGTACTTCTTGCTCAGCCAGGTGGTGAACTGCGCGGTCGAGCCGGAGCCGTCGGAACGGACGACGGGCACGACCGGACGCTTCGGGAGCTCGAGGCCGGGGTTGTCCGCCTTGATCGCCGGGTCGTCCCAGCTCGTGATCTTCCCCGTGAACACCCCGGCGAGCACCGGACCGGACAGCCGCAGGTTCGTGATCTGCTTGCCACCCGAGCTGAGGTTGTACATGAACGACGTCCCGCCCGCGACGACCGGCATGTAGCCGTACCCCACGGTCGGCGGGTCGTCCGTGACCCCACCGTCCTTGATGCCGTACGGGATCTCGGACACCGCGAAGTCCACCGTGCCGGCCTTGAACTGGTTGCGGCCGTCGGACGACCCCGTGCTCGCGTACCGGACCTTCATGCCGTACTGCTGGACGTTCACCGCCCACTGCTGGATGGCGACGGAGCTCCACGAGGAACCGGCGCCCGAGATGGGCACGTAGTTCTCGGCCGCGCTCGCGGCGGTGGTGGGCAGGGTCGTGAGGGCCAGCACGGCGGCGGCCAGGAGCGCACCGATCGTGCGTCTTCTGCGGGTGGTCACGAGGGGTCCTTCGGGGAGGAGTCGGTCAGGCGGGAGTTGAGGCTGTCCACGTGGCGGTCGACGTACCGGCGGGCGGAACGGACGGCGGGTGCGACGGCGGCCAGACCGCGGCGGACCAGTCGACCGGCGGCACGGATGCGGTCGTTGCGGCGTTCCCGGGTCGCGACGGTCTGCGCACCGATCACGCGGGCGATGACGAACAGCACGAGCACGAGGGACATGAGCACCGCGGCGGCGCCGAAGCCGCGGGCGATCATGTTCGGCTCCGGCGACTTGACGAACTCGAAGATCGCCAGGGGCAGCGAGATCATCGGGCCGTTCGTCGGGTCGATGTTGAGGTCCGGCGCGTACCCGGCGGTGAGCAGCACCGGGCTCGTCTCGCCGATCCCGCGCGCCGTCGCCAGGATGATCGCGGTGACGAGACCGGACCGCGACGTCGGGAGCACGACGCGCCAGACGGTCTGCCACTGCCCCGCGCCCAGCCCGATCGACGCCTCCTTGAGGGTCGACGGGACCAGACGGAGCACGACGTCGGCGGACCGGATCATGATCGGCAGCATCATCACGCTGATCGCGAGCGACGCCGCGAAGCCGGACTTGTCGACGCCGAGCCCGACGATGACGCTCGCGTAGATGAACAGCCCGGCGACGATCGACGGGAGGGCCGTCATCGCCTCGACGATGGTCCGGACGAACCGGGCGAACGGCCCCGGCACCTCGGTGAGGAACAGCGCGGTCGTGATCCCGAGCGGGACGGTGATGAGGAGCGCGATCGAGATCTGGATGAGCGACCCGGCGATGGCGTGCAGTACGCCGCCGGAGGTCATCGGGTCGAGCGGCCCGGTGAGTGCCATGTCCTGCGTGTAGAAGTTCGCGTGCGGCAGGGCCCTGGTGGCCCGGACGACGCTGAACCCGACGACGAAGACGAGTGTGGCGACGACGACGAACGCCAGGGTGTGGACGGCCGCCGACACCACGCGGTCCCGCACCACGGCGGCGTTCTCGGTCGTCGCGACCAGCAGCGCGTAGAACACGAGGAACATCACGTACGCGACGGCGGCGAACGCGATCGGACCGGACACCGGTGCCAGGTCGGTGAAGACCACGACCGTGACGGCGAGGGAGGCCAGGCCCGCGCCGACGTGGCAGAGCAGGTCGCTGATCCGCACCCCGCCGACGCGGCGGTCCTCGGGACCGCGGTCCGGCTCGGAGGCCCGTTCGGCCAGCGGCAGGACGGTGCCGGCTCCGGCACCGGACGGGCCCGCAGCGGTCGGCGGGCTGGTCGGGACCGCTGTGCGGCGGGTCATGGCGGGCAGGGGCGTCGTGGCGCCCGACGGCGCCTGGGTGATCTCGGTCATGGCTAGCTGCTGGCTCCGGACCGTGAACGGGCGACGACCGCGGACGCGGCGAAGTTGATGCAGAGGGTCATCAGGAAGAGGGTCAGGCCGGCCGCCATCAGGGCGGACATCCCGAACGGGGTCGCGTCGCCGTAGCGGAGGGCGATGAGCGACGACACCGAGCTCGCGCCGGCCTGCAGGACGTGCGGCTGGATGACGAACACCGGCGAGATGATCATGTAGACCGCGATGGTCTCCCCCAGCGCACGGCCCAGTCCGAGCATCGTGCCGCCGATGATCCCGCCACGGCCGAAGGGCAGCACGACCGAGCGGATCATGCCCCACTTCGTCGACCCGAGGGCGAGCGCCCCCTCCCGCTCGCCGAGCGGTGCCTGCGAGAAGACCTCGCGCATGATCGAGGTGACGATCGGGGTGATCATCAGCCCGACGACGATGCCGGCGATGAAGGTCGACGCCGTGTAGACGGTCGAGGACGCGAGCGGGTCGTCCAGGTCGATCCCCTCGACGCGGAACAGCGGGATCCACCCGAACCACTGCGAGATCCACCGCGACACCGGGGTGATCTGCCCCTGCAGGAAGAAGAACCCCCACAGGCCGTAGACGACGCTCGGGATCGCGGCCATCAGGTCGACCAGCCCGATGAAGAACTTCCGCACACGGGTCGGTGCGTACTCGGTGATGTAGAGCGCGGTGCCGAGGGACAGCGGGACGGCGAGGGCGATCGCGACACAGGCGATGAGGATCGTGCCGACCAGGACGGCCGCGATGCCGAAGCGGTGGGCATCCGGGTCCCAGGCCTGCGTGGTGAGGAAGCTGAAACCGGCGACGCGGAGGGCCTCGGAGGCGCGGAACGCCAGGAACAGGCCGACCAGCGACATGATCGTGAGGACCGCGACCCCGCCAGCACGGGCGATGAACCGGAACCTGACGTCCGACGGGTCCCGCACGACCGTGAGGAGGCGGGGCGAATCTGTGGACAACGTGATCCTTCGGGATTCCGGGGCAGCTGCTCGGGCGACCGACGGAGTGCTGCTCTCCGGTTCGGCGGCATCACAGTGGCAGTCGGATGGCGAACCGCAGCCCTCCCGGGATCAACTGATCCGTGACCCGGAAATGAACAACAGGGGACTCCTAGCGGATTCTGGGGAATCTCCGATGCACCAGTCCCCGGATCGGGGGTCAGGATCTGTCCCCCGGGGTACGCGGACCGCCGGCATCCTGCAGGTCCGCGGCAAAGCCCTGGTCAGGAGGCAGTTTCGTTCCGGGTGCTAACTTGTTCCGCGTCGTAGCCCGCGCACCGAGGAGCTCGGCCGACGACGAAGCCCCGGTCCGCTGCTGCGGAACCGGGGCTTCGAGGAGTGCGGAGACGGAGGGATTTGAACCCTCGGTCCCCTAGAGGGGACTCCACCTTAGCAGGGTGGTGCACTCGGCCTGACTATGCGACGTCTCCAGGTGCCTGACGGCACTCCCACCACCATACAGGAGGACGAGGGCCGGGACGAAACGGTCCGGCAGCGCTACACCCGACCCCGGCGCGGTCGGTCCCCCGAAGTGGGGACGGCGGGGGCTTGCCAGCGTGTACCCCGCTGCATAGTCTCGTCGGGACGTGGCGATCACATTCCGGGGCATCCGTGCCCTGTCGCTACGACACAGCACCCAGACGTCGCTCCCCGTGGCCTGGGCCCGGCGTCCCCGATCGCCCGGCGCCCGCCCGGGGAGCGACGTCGTCTCTGCCAGCACGCAGCAGCGACCGCGTGCCCGGCAGCGCTAGGCGGACTCCGCGCTCCGGAACCGTTCGGGCAGGGCGATGAGGAGCTCGGCGAGCTCGATCAAACGGGCCGCGCACCGGATGACGTCGTCGGCCAGGGCAGCGGCACGGGCCGCCTTGACCAGGTGCATGCGACTGGTCCAGTCCGCGGCGACGTCGATGCCGTTCGCGCGGGCGATGTCGTCCGTGTGGAAGACGTCGAGCACCGGCTGCTGCGACCGGAGCCAGTCCGCGCTCACCGGTGCTCCCGAGCGGCGGAGCACCCACACGGCGAGTTCGACGAACGCCCCCGCCTCGGACTGGCAGTCGCGCAGGACCACGGCGTCGAACGGCTCGTCGGTGGGCGCACAGCTGGTCGGCGGGTCGACGAGCATCGACCGGGCGATGCGCGTGCGCTCCACCATCTGCCCGACGGTCCACGGCGCGATGACGACGCCGACGTACCGCTGGACGACCACGAGCCGCATGGCCTCCAGCGGGACGAGGGCTTCACGGACGGGCGTCCGCGAGACCTGCATGTCGTCCGCCAGCGCATCGAGCCGGAGGCGCTGGCCGCGCCGGTAGTCACCGCGCAGGATGCTCCGGAGCATCCGCGCGAAGACGGCGTCGCGCAGCAGGTTGCGCGGGACGGCGATGGGGTCGCCGGGATGGGCGACATCACGATCGGGGCGCAGGAGGCCGGTCATCACGTCACCGTCACGCATGGCGGCCCTGACGGGACACCACCCCGACGGCACGGTGGACAACGGCCCTGTTCAGTTGCATGTGGAGGGCGACGGCCCGTTCGGCCGTCGCCCGTCGTCCATTCGTCGTTCTCGCGTTCCGCATGGTGCCTCCGTGACCACGGCCCTCCAGGACGGGCCGTGGCCACGAGGATCACAGGACGTGACGCTCACCGCTAAACATGTTGCATCAGGAGTTTCGCGAGGACGACGCCCCCGCCCCGTCCTTCGCGGTCAGGACGGACAGCGGCTGCGTGATGTCCTCGAGTCCCTTCCGCGCGGCGTCGACCCCGAACACGAGTGCCACGACGCCGCCGAGGACCATCACCCCGGACCCGAGCAGGTAGCCCCAGAAGAGCGGCTCGCGCGACGACCCGTCCCCGATGAAGGCGCCGTAGACCAGCGGAGCGATCGCGCCGAAGACCTGCGCGAGGGCGAAGAAGTACGAGATCGCCTGCGACCGGAGTTCGAGCGGGAAGATCTCGCTCACCGTCAGGTAGGCGCTCGACGCTCCGGCCGACGCGAAGAAGAACGACACGCACCAGAACGCGACCTGGACGGTGGCGCTGATGGCGTCGGCGCGGAACAGGAACGCAGAGGTCGCGAGCACGAGCCCGGACACCAGGTACGTCAGGAAGATCATCTGCCGCCGACCCCAGGTGTCGAAGAACCGGCCGAGGATGAGCGGACCGAGCAGGTTGCCGATCGCGAACGGGAAGAAGTACAGGCTCGTCTGCGCGGTCTCCATGTCGAAGAAGTTCGTCAACACCAACGCGTACGTGAAGAAGATCGCGTTGTACAGGAACGCCTGCGTGATCATCATGGTCGCGCCGACCAGCGTGCGGGTCGGGTACTGCTTGAGCAGCACGCGGGCGATGGTGAGGAACCCGACGCGGTCCATCGGCGTCACGGTCATCGCCTTCGACTGCGGCACCACTTCGAGCTTCCGCCCCGACTCCCGCTCGACCTCGGCCTCGATGCGCGAGACGGTCTCCTCCGCCTCCTGCTCCTTGCCGTGGGTCATCAGCCACCGGGGACTCTCGGGGATGTGCCGACGCAGGAAGATGATCGCGATGCCGAGCACCGGGCCGAGGAAGAACCCGATCCGCCATCCGACGTCCTCGGCGAAGTGCGCGGTGTCGAGCAGGTAGATGTTCGCGGCCGCGCCGAGTGCCGCGCCGCCCCAGTAGGTGCCGTTGATGGCGATGTCGACGTGCCCGCGGTACTTCGACGGGATCAGCTCGTCGATCGCCGAGTTGATCGCCGCGTACTCACCACCGATCCCGAGCCCGGCGACGAAGCGGAACACCGCGAGGAACCAGAAGTCCTGCGCCAGGCCCGCGACGCCCGACCCGATCAGGTAGATCGCGAGCGTCAGGATGAAGAGCTTGCGTCGACCGAGCCGGTCGGACATGCGTCCGAAGACCAGGGCACCGACGACCTGGCCGACCAGGTAGACACTGCCGAGCGACGTCACGTCCTGGTTCGACAGCCCCAGGTCCGCCTTGAAGCCGGCGTTGGAGACGATCTGGATCTCGAGTCCGTCCAGGATCCACGACACCCCGAGGCCGACCACGACGCTCCAGTGGAACTTCGTCCACGGGAGCCGGTCCATCCTCGCCGGGACCAGGCTCGTGACCGTGCCGTCCCTCGTTCCGCTGGCGCTCGTCATGCGCATGCTCCTCCCGCGGCGGACGCCCTCGGCCTGCCGCAAGCCAGGACCGTACGCCTGCGCCACCGCCCGGGTTCTCGGCCGGGACGTGCGGATCGACCGCGCCCGTCGACCGGCAGGGAGGGGGGTCGAGCGGGGCGGAGCCGGATCCCCCTATGTCGATCAGGCTCCGCCGCTCTGCCCTCATCCTCTCGGATGCTAGGGATCCTCACAACTCCCGGGACGCTCACACCGCTGGCCGGGAGGCCCGTGGCGGACCCCACCACGAGCCTCCCGGCCAGTAGCGTGGTCGCGTGCCGCTGCAGAACTCGTCCGACCGCATCCTCACGACCCACACCGGTTCGCTCCCCCGGACGCCGGAGCTGACCGCCCTCCTGGTGGCCCGTGACCAGGGGAAACCCTTCGACGAGCGGGCACTCCGCGAGGAGACGGCCGCTGTGCTCGCCGCGACCGTGGACGCGCAGCTCGATGCCGGGCTCGACGTCGTGAACGACGGCGAGGTCCCCCGCGTCGGGTTCTCGACCTACATCCGCGAACGACTGACCGGCTTCGGCGGGACCGGCCACCGCAAGCCGACGCTCGACTCGGTGAAGTTCCCCGGGTACGCCGCGTTCCAGGCGCGACAGATCGACGAGGGTGCCGAGTTCGCCCGTGTGTGGGACACCCCGGTGGCACAGGGCCTGCTGCAGTACGACGCGGAACGGACCGGGATCCGCGAGGACCTGGACGGGTTCGAGCGCGAACTGGCGCGGAACGCCGCGGCAGGACGTGTTCCTGAGGGGACCTTCATCTCCGCCGCGACGCCCGGCATCGTCGCCACGACCCTGCTGCTCGACGACGCCAACCCGCACTACGCCGACCACCGCGAGTACGTGTTCGCCCTCGCCGAGCAGCTCCGGGTCGAGTACGAGGAGATCGTCGCCCGCGGCCACGTGCTCCAGCTCGACGCCCCGGACCTGGCGATGGAGCGCGTGATCCACTTCGGCGACGCGACCCTCGACGAGTTCCTCACGGCGGTGGACCTGCACGTCGACGCCCTCAACCACGCCCTGCGGAACATCCCGAAGGAGCGGACCCGACTGCACGTCTGCTACGGCAACTGGCAGGGTCCGCACCAGGACGACGTGCCGGTCGACGTGCTGCTCCCGCACCTGTACCGGGCAGAAGTCGGGTCCTTCAGCATCCCGTTCGGCAACCCGCGGCACGCGCACGAGTTCCCGGCGTTCCGCGACCTGCCGCTGCCCGAGGACGCCGTGCTCGTGCCGGGCGTCATCGACGTGACGACGAACTACCTCGAACACCCGCAACTCGTCGCGAACCGCATCGTCGAGGCCGCCGAGGCGGTGGGCGACCCCACCCGTGTCATCGCCGG
This sequence comes from Curtobacterium sp. MCJR17_055, assembly GCF_003224335.1. Taxonomy (GTDB): domain Bacteria; phylum Actinomycetota; class Actinomycetes; order Actinomycetales; family Microbacteriaceae; genus Curtobacterium. The sequence goes on along the minus strand of NZ_QKLF01000006.1, from coordinate 217,267 downwards.
CACGGACTGCGGACTGGCGACCTTCGCGAGCTACGAGTTCGTCGCGTCGGACGTCGCGTGGGCGAAGCTGCGCGCGCTCACCGAGGGCGCCGAGATCGCGTCGCGCCGCCTGTTCGGCTGACCCCGCTCCGGCGGACGCGGCCCGCGACCGGAGGGTCGCCAGCGTCGGCGGGCAGGCGTACCGTGGCGCCCGTGAACCGACCTGACATCTCCACGGTCGGCGAGCTCCGCGCTGCTGGGCACGTCCAGAAGTCGGTCCGCGCCGAGATCCGCGACAACCTGCTGACCGCCCTCCGCGAGGGCCGCAACCCCTGGCCCGGCCTGCACGGCTTCCGGACCACCGTCATCCCGCAGCTCGAGCGCGCCCTCATCGCGGGGCACGACGTCGTCCTGCTCGGGGAGCGCGGCCAGGGCAAGACCCGACTGCTCCGCACGATGAACGGCCTGATGGACGAGTGGACGCCGGTCATCGCCGGGTCCGAGCTCGGCGAGCACCCGTACGAACCGATCACCACGGCGAGCATCCGTCGTGCGGAGGACCTCGGCGACGCGCTGCCGGTCTCGTGGGTGCACCGCGACGAGCGCTACGTCGAGAAGCTGGCGACGCCGGACACCTCCGTCGCGGACCTCATCGGCGACGTCGACCCGATGAAGGTCGCGGAGGGCCGCAGCCTCGGCGACCCCGAGACCATCCACTTCGGTCTCATCCCGCGCGGACACCGGGGCATCGTCGCGATCAACGAGCTGCCCGACCTCGCCGAGCGCATCCAGGTCGCGATGCTCAACGTGATGGAGGAGCGGGACGTCCAGATCCGCGGGTACGTCCTCCGGCTGCCCCTCGACGTGCTCATCGTCGCGAGCGCGAACCCCGAGGACTACACGAACCGCGGCCGCATCATCACGCCGCTCAAGGACCGCTTCGGTGCGGAGATCCGCACGCACTACCCGATCGAACTCGAGGACGAGATCGCGGTGATCCGGCAGGAGGCGCAGCTCACCGCCGACGTCCCGGACCCGCTCGTCGAGATCCTCGCCCGCTTCACCCGGGCGCTCCGCGAGTCGAGCGCCGTCGACCAGCGCAGCGGCGTCAGCGCCCGCTTCTCGATCGCCGGGGCGGAGACCGTGTCGGCGGCGGCCGTGCACCGCGCCGCCCGACAGGGCGAGCCCGAGGCGGTCGCCCGTCCGATCGACCTCGAGACCGCGGTCGACGTGCTCGGCGGCAAGATCGAGTTCGAGTCCGGGGAAGAGGACCGCGCCGACGAGGTGCTCGAACACCTGCTCCGCACGGCGACCGCGGAGACCGTCCGCTCACGCTTCCGCGGGCTCGACTTCGGTGTCCTCGTGGACGCGCTCGAGGCCGGCACGATGGTCACCACGGGCGAGCAGGTCAGTGCACGGGACTTCCTCGCCGGTCTGCCGTCGCTCGGCGAGTCCGACCTGTACGACCAGATCGGTGAACGCGTCGGTGCCACGAACGACGGCGAGCGGGCGGGCGCCGTGGAGTTGGCGCTGGAGGGGCTGTTCCTCGCCCGGCGCATCAGCAAGGAGTCCGGCGGGGGCGAAGCAGCGTATGGGATCTGACGTCGTGGGCCCGAACAGCGGTGGGGTGTCCCGTGGCTAGTCGACTGAACCGTCGTCTCAGCCGGGACAGCCGCTACGGCAAGTACGAGGGCGGGCCGGATCCCCTGGCACCGCCCGTCGACCTCGCCGAGGCGCTCGACGCCATCGGTGAGGACGTCATGGCCGGCACCTCCCCCGAGCGCGCGATGCGGGAGTTCCTCCGCCGCGGTGGTCGCACGCAGCGCGGGCTCGACGACCTGGCTCGGCTCGTCGCCGAGAAGCGCCGCAAGCTCACCAGCGAGAACAACCTCGACGGCACGCTGCAGGAGGTCAGACGGCTCCTCGACGAGGCCGTTCTCGCCGAGCGCGGACAACTCGCGCGTGACACCGCGATGGACGACGGCGACCGCGCTCTCGCCGAACTCCAGCTCGACAGCCTGCCGCCGTCGCCCGCCGCCGCGGTGAACGAACTGCACGGCTACGACTGGAAGAGCCCCGCGGCACGCCAAAAGTACGAGCAGATCAAGGACCTGCTCGGCCGGGAGATGCTCGACCAGCGCTTCGCGGGCATGAAGCAGGCGCTCGAGAACGCCACCGACGAGGACCGGGCCGCGGTCGCGCAGATGATGCAGGACCTCAACGACCTGCTCGACGCGCATCGCCGCGGCGAGGACACGCAGGAGCAGTTCGACGCGTTCATGCGGCAGCACGGTGACCAGTTCCCGAGCAACCCCCAGGACGTCGACGAGCTCCTCGACGACCTCGCCGCCCGCGCCGCCGCCGCCCAGCGGATGCGGAACTCGATGACACAGGAGCAGCGCGACGAACTCGACGCCCTCGCCGAACAGGCGTTCGGCTCGCCGGCGCTGATGGGCGCGCTCTCCCGACTGGACGAGAACCTCCGCGCGCTGCGCCCCGGCGAGGACTGGGGCGGGTCCGAGGGCATGGACGGCGAGCAGGGCCTCGGGCTCGGCGACGGCACCGGGATCTTCCAGGACATCGCGGACCTCGACGCCCTCGCCGACCAGCTCGCGCAGGTCGGTCCGGGCTCCGAACTCGACGACCTGGACCTCGACGCCCTCGCGCAGCAGCTCGGCGACCAGGCCGCCGTGGACGCCCGCACCCTGCAGCAGCTCGAGAAGGCGCTGCGGAACTCCGGGTCGATGCGCCGCGGCACGGACGGGCAGCTCCGGCTCACCCCCAGGGCCATGCGGCAGCTCGGGAAGAGCCTGCTCAAGGACGTCGCCGAGCGGATGTCCGGTCGGCAGGGCGCGCGTGACCTCCGCCGGGCCGGAGCCGCCGGTGACCGTTCGGGCTCGACGCGTCCGTGGGAGTTCGGCGACACCGAGCCGTGGGACGTCACGCGCTCGATCACGAACGCCCTGACCAGGACCGCGGGCGACGGAGCGCGGACCGGTGCCGGTGTGCGCCTGCAGATCGAGGACGTCGAGGTGCAGGAGACGGAGGCCCGCACGCAGGCCGCCGTCGCGCTGCTCGTCGACACCTCGTTCTCGATGGCGATGGAGGACCGGTGGGTCCCGATGAAGCGGACCGCACTGGCCCTGCACACGCTCATCTCCACCAGGTTCCGCGGGGACGACCTGCAGCTCATCGCCTTCGGCCGCGAAGCCGAGGTGATGGACGTCGAACAGCTCGTCGGCCTCGACGCGATGTGGGACAAGGGGACGAACCTGCACCACGCCCTGCTGCTCGCGAACCGCCACTTCCGGAAGCACCCGAACGCGCAGCCGGTCCTGCTCATCGTCACCGACGGCGAGCCGACGTCGCACCTCGAGCCGAACGGGCAGGTGTACTTCAGCTACCCGCCGGACCCGGTGACCATCGCCCTGAGCGTCCGTGAGTTGGAGAACGCCCACCGTCTCGGCGCGAAGACGACGTTCTTCCGCCTCGGTGACGACCCCGGTCTGGCGCGCTTCGTCGAGGGCATGGCCCGCCGGGTCGACGGCACGGTGACCGCGCCGGAGAACGAGAACCTCGGCGTCGCGGTGGTCGGCTCCTACCTGGGCGCCAGACGCGGGTCCGGCTCGGCCTCCGGCGACGACGGGCTGTGGGGCAGCGCCTTCGGGCGCTTCGCCTGAGCGGCGACGGGACCGACAGGTGCCGGCTGCCGGCCGGGAGGCGCGCCTCCCGGCCGGCGACCGGCCCGCGTCAGAAGACCGGCCAGGGCACGGCCGGACCGTACCCGTCCGGCGGCGGGAACGCCCGCACCGCGGCGAGCGCGGCGCACCGCCCGCGGAGGGCGGAGAGCTCGTCGTCCGTCAGGTGCTCCCGGAGGGTCTCGCCGAGCTCGCCGCGCAGCGCCTCGGACAGCCGCTGGAGCCCGGCGACCTCGTCGTCGGTGAGCGGCTCGCCGATCCATCCCCAGAGCACGGTCCGGAGCTTGTGCTCGGCGTGGAAGGTCAGACCGTGGTCGACGCCGAAGCGGTGACCGTCGGGCATCGCGAGGACGTGACCGCCCTTGCGGTCCGCGTTGTTCGTGACCACGTCGAAGACCGCCATCCGCCGGAGCACGGCCGTGTCCTCGTGCACCAGGGTGACCGCCTGGTCGTTCTCGTCGACGGCGTCGAGCACCTCGCGCACGGTCCCCTCGGCGAGCGCGGCCGCGGCCTCCTCGCTCGGGAGCAGGTCGACGGCGTCCTGCGCCGGGTCGATGTCCTGCCACCGCTGGACCATGCCGGGACCGAAGGGGCCGTCCCCGAGCCAGGTCGGCGGGACGACGTTCCACCCGAGGGCCTCGGAGACCAGGTAGGCGGACACCTCGCGGCCGGCGAGCGTGCCGTCCGGGAAGTCCCACAGCGGCTTCTCGCCCTCGATCGGCTTGTACACGACGTTCTCGCCGTCGAGCCGGGCGATGAAGGTGGCGTTCGACGCTTCGCGGATGCGTCCGGTGATCCGGAGCTCTCCCGGTGCGCTCGGCACCACGGCGCTGGCGGCGTCGAGGCCGGTGGAGCCGTCACCGCTGCCGCGCTGGACCGTCATCCGAGTTCGGGCGGGTTCGGCCGACCGGCTGCGACGACCTCCCGGGTCCGCTCGACGAACGCACGAGCGGTCCCGACCGGGATCTTGACCTGCAGGAGTTCGGTCGGCTCGGGGAGTTCGACGACCGCTTCGGCCTCGTCGCCGTCGCCGGTGGTCTCGGTAAAGACCTCGAGGTCCTCCTCGATCGGGTAGGCCTCGATGACCACCTGCGCGGTCGCGGGGTCGAACCCGAGGCTCAGGGCACCGGCGCGGAACTCGGGCTCGACCGGTTGGTCGAGGGGGTCGCCGTCACGGAGTTCGGCGGGTGCGGCGTCGGGGACGCTGAAGCGGTTGTCCTCCACCGTCGCGACCTCGTCGAGGAGTTCGTCGATCTTGTCGGCGAGGACGGCCGACTGTTCCTTCTCGATGGCGACGCTCACGACGCGGCGGCCGTCTCGGGCCTGGATGTAGAACGACCGCTCGCCCGGGAGCCCGATCGTTCCGACGACGAGTCTGTCCGGCCAGTCGAAGCCGTGGACGATGGGGGGCATACCCGCATTGTAGGAGCGACCGCCTCCGTCCGTTCAGGGAGTCGGTCGCTCGGTGTCCTCGTGCCCCGCGCCGCCACCGACCGGTGCGTCCCCCGTCGGCGCCGCTGCCCGTGCCAACCACGAGAGGTCACCCGACTCGGTGTTCGTCGCGACGACCTCGGGCCGCTGCTCGCCGTACCGGACGATCGACACCGAGGCCGGCCCGACGGCGATGCGCTGGAAGAGGTCGAGGTGCATGCCGAGCGCGTCGGCGAGGACGGACTTGATGATGTCGCCGTGGCTCACCGCGACCCAGACCGCGTGCGCGCCGTGCTCGGCCTCGATCTGCGCGTCGAGGCGCCGGACGGCCGCGACCGCTCGGGACTGCATGGTCTGCATCGACTCCCCGCCCGGGAAGACCACGGCACTCGGGTTCGCCTGCACCACCCGCCAGAGCGGCTCCTTCGCGAGGTCGCTGATCGCCCGGTTCTGCCAGTCGCCGTAGTCCGCCTCGATGATGCCCCGCTCGACGAGCTGCTGCGGCTCGCCCGGCTGGAACGCCGTGATCGCGCGGGCCGTCTGTCGGCAGCGCTCCAGCGGACTGGACACGACCGCGGCGAGGGGCACCGCGGCGATCCGCTCGGCGGTCGCAGCTGCCTGGCGCTTGCCGACGGAGTCGAGGGCGACGCCGGCGGTCCGGCCCGCGAGGAGTCCGGTCGCGTTCGCGGTGGTGCGCCCGTGCCGGACGAGGAGGACGGTCGCCATGGGGACGATCCTAGGCGCGCCCGACGGTGCGACCAGCGGACAGGCACGTGCGCGCGATCCGCGGACCCGCGAGAATCGAGGTGTGTTGGTCTCCATCGTCTACATGAGCGTCGCGACGCACGAGTTCCGGGAGGACGAGCTCGCCGAGATGCTCGCCGGTGCACGCCTGCGCAACGAGGCGCTCGGCGTCTCCGGGCTGCTCGTCGTCAAGGGCGGCCGGTTCATGCAGCTCCTGGAGGGCCCGGCGTGGAGCGTGGACGACCGGTTCGCCGCGATCGAGCGGGACCCGCGCCACCACACGATCCGGTCGTTGATCCGTGAGGACATCGAGCACCGCCGGTTCGACGGCTGGTCGATGGCGTACCGCGGCCTCGACGACGCCGACATCGCGGCCGAGGAGGGCTTCAGCCCCTTCCTGTCCGGCACGCTCGAGTTCGCGCCGTCCTTCGACCGCACCAGCGCCGCCTGGCTCCTGAAGTGGTTCCGCGACCGGGACCTGGTCGAGGACTGACACCTCCCGTCCACAGGTCTGCACTGTCCACCGCGACGCGCTCCACCGCGGCGCGCTCACCGTTCTGTCTGTACGGTCGGCGACATGCCGTTCTTCCGTTCCACCCCAGCCCCGCCCGCGACTCCCCCGACGGAGCCGTTGACCGGCGCGCGGGCCGCGTGGTCCGATTCGTTCGGCAAGCTCGCGACCCGGTGCCTCCAGGTCATCATCATCCTGGTCATCGTCGCGGGCATCGTGTACGCGAGCCAGGTGCTCAGCGTCGTCACGATCCCGGTGCTCCTCGCGCTCATCATCGCCTCGGCCATGCACCCGGTCGTGTCCTGGCTCCGTCGGCACGGCTTCCCGTCCGTCTTCGCGACGCTGACGGTGCTCCTCGGTGTCCTCGTCGTGCTCGGACTGCTCGGCTACCTGATCGTCGTCGCCGTCGAGAACCAGTGGTTGAGCCTGCAGAAGTCCGCCGTGCAGGGGTTCCAGCAGCTGCAGGACTTCAGCACGACGTTGCCGTTCGCCATCTCGGATTCGCAGGTCGACGACGCGGTCAACACGGCCACCGACTTCGTCACGAGCGCGCAGTTCGGCTCGGGCGCACTCGCCGGTGCCTCCGCCACCGCGAACTTCCTCACCGGCCTCGTGCTGATGATCGTCGTGTTGTTCTTCTTCCTCAAGGACGGGCCCCGCATCTGGGAGTTCCTGCTCCGTCCCTTCACCGGCGCCTCGTACACCCGCGCCCGCCGCGTCGGTGACCGCGTCGTCTCCACCCTGGGCGGCTACGTCCGTGGCACCGCCACCGTCGCGGCAGTCGACGCGATCGGTATCGGCGTCGGCATCGCCATCGTCGGTGTCCCCCTCGCGCTGCCCCTGGCCGTCATCGTGTTCATCACGGCGTTCATCCCGATCGTCGGCGCCACCGCGGCGGGCATCCTGGCCGCGCTGGTCGCCCTCGTCGCGCTCGGTCCGGTCCAGGCGCTGTTCGTCATCGGCATCGTCGTGGTCGTCAACCAGCTCGAGGGCAACTTCCTCCAGCCGGTGCTCATGGGCAAGACGCTCCGCCTGCACGGTCTGGTCATCCTGATCGGCCTGACCGCCGGCACCGTCCTGGCCGGCATCACCGGCGCGATCATCTCGGTGCCGCTCCTCGCCGCCGCATGGGGTGCGGTGAAGGTCTGGGACGGCCCGGACCTGGCCGCCGAGCCGTGGCGCCAGAAGCGTTCCGAGGACGTCGAGGACCACGAGCGCGCGAACAAGCGCGCGAAGCGTCGCGAGAAGGCACAGAAGGCCCGCACGGAACGCCGCGAGAAGGCGGAGAAGGCCCGCGCGAAGCAGGCCGCGAAGGCCGCCAAGGCGGGCTGACGCCGCCACCGGCTCCGGACAGGAGGCCCGGACCAGCCCGCCGGGGCCGGTCCGGGCCTCCTGTGCTTCCGCGCTCTCGCCCGTCGTGCTCACTCTCGCGGCTGCACGATGCGTGCCGTCGGTCGCGATGGTCGCGCCCGAGGCGTCGGTGTCAGACCGGCGGGCAGGCGAACGAGCGGTCGACGACCGCCAGCAGGCGGGCGCGGTGGGCCGGGGCCACGCAGGCGTGGGCGAGCACGCGCCACATCGTCCCGACGGCCGGGAGCAGGTCCGTCCGGGCAGCACGGACGTCCGAGACGAGCTGCACGCCGGTGAACCACGGCACGACGGTGGCGCCGAGCGCATCGGCGCTGACGGTCGAGTCGACCTCGCCCGCGGCGACGGCGAGCCGGAAGACGTCGACGACGCTCGCGATCCACTGGTCGTAGAAGGCGGAGGTGGCGCCGGAGAAGACGCGGTTCTCGAGCGAGAGCCGGATGCCGGCACGCACCACGGGGTCCTCGAGCAGGAGCCCGGCGATCGTCCGCGACGCCACGACGAGTCCGCCGAGCGGTGAGGGGTCGGCGAACGTGACGGCGGCGAAGGTCCGGGCGTTCTGCTCGTCGATCACGCCGAGCGCGATCGCCTGCTTCGTCCGGAAGTGGAAGTGGATCGCGCCCTGGCTGACCCCGGCTGCCTTGGCGATCCCGGCGATGCTCGCGGCGCCGAATCCCTCCCGGTCGAACTCGACGGCCGCCGCGTCGAGGATCGCGGTCCGGCGGTCGGTCCCGCGTCCGGGCACGGAGGTCGGCATCGTCATGGTCTTCGTTCCCCCGTGGTCCCTGGTGCTGGGCGTGGACAGAACGACCGGTGCACGCCTGTGACAACGTTACCGCGGAAGCGAAGACTCCTCACACCACTGACTGCGGCGGTGCCTCCTGCGTCAGCGCCGCGAGCAGCCCGAGCCGCTCGGCGCTCTCGCTCCCCGGGTCCGCGTAGTAGAGCACGAGGACGAGGCCCTCGACCGGCAGCTTGTCCCGGTGCAGGTGCAGCTCGCCGACGACCGGGTGCTCGACCGTGACCGACCCGCCCTCGAGCGCCCGGACGTCCTGACGCGCCCAGAGCTGCCGGAAGCGTCCGCTCGCGAGCGACAGCTCGCCCACGAGTTCGACGACCCGCTGGTCCTGCACGTCGTCCGCGACCGACCGCCGGAACGCCCCGACGAACTGCGCGACCGCACGGTCCCAGTCGCGGTGGAACGCCCGCTCCTCGGGGTCGAGCAGCAGCGACCGCAGTCGGTTCGCACCGACCCGGAGTCGGGGCGAGAACGCGGTCGCGAGGTCGTTCGCCGCCAGGACGTCGAACGCGCGCCCCTCGATGAACGCGGGGACGTCGACCGCGGCGAGGAGTGCGTGCAGCCGTGCGGGGACCCGCTCGGCGCTCCGGCGGGGTCGACTCCGGCGGACGGGCTCGGCGAGGTGCCGGAGGTGCGCCTGTTCGACGTCGTCGAGCCGGAGCACGCGGGCGAGTGCGTCGAGGACCTGCGGCGACGGGTGGGTGTCCCGACCCCGCTCGAGTCGCAGGTAGTAGTCGGTGCTGACACCCGCGAGCATGGCGACCTCCTCGCGGCGGAGGCCCGGCACGCGGCGGAGCCCGCCGCCCGGGATGCCGGCCTGCTCGGGTGTCACGAGCCCACGTCGTGCCTGCAGGTACGCGCCGAGCAGGTTCGTCGGGGCGTCGTCCGGGCCTCCGCCTGCGGTCATGCGGCCGTCCCGGTCCGGCCGGGCAGCGTCGCGAGCGCGCGCGACCGCTGCGCGACGAGGTCGTCGTAGGTGCCGTCGCGTTCCGCCCACCGGTGCATGAGGACACCCTGCACCAGGACCTCGTGCGGCGTCGGGTCCTGTGCCAGGAGCGTCATCACCTCGGCGCCGAACGCCCCGAGGTCGAGCGCGTTCGGGTTGCTGGTCCCCATGCTCGTGGCGACCGCCGGCGGCACGAGCTCGGCGACGTCGACACCCGTCCCGGCGAGCTGTGCACGGAGTGCCTCGCTGTAGGCGTGGACGGCCGCCTTCGAGGCACCGTACGAGGCCATGAGCGGGAAGGGCAGGAAGCCGATGCCCGAGCTCACGGTGACGATCGTGCCGCTCCCCTGCGCGAGCAGGTGCGGGGTGAAGGCGTCCACGACCCGGATGGTGCCGAGCACGTTGACGTCGATCGTCCGCTCGGCGTCGGCGAAGTGCGCCGGGTCGCGGAGGTCCTCGGGGAGCCCGATGCCGGACATCGTGACGACGGTGTCCAGATCGGGCAGGAGGTCGAGCACGGAGTCGCGTGCGGCTGCGACCGACGCCGTGTCGGTGACGTCGACCGCCACGGTACCGAAGCCCTCGGCACGGAGCTGGTCGAGCAGGTCGGTCCGGCGGCCGCCGATGACGACCGAGCTGCCGGCGTCCCGGAAGCGCCGGGCGAGTTCGAGGCCGATGCCGGAGGTGGCACCGACGATGACGACTGAGCGAGTGGTGATGTCCATGCCTCGACGCTAGGTCGACGCTGCGGACGGTCCCGGGGCCCCCGGAGGACCTGTCAGGGCTGACGGACGGGGAACGGTGCGGAGGGTGTGGGATTCGAACCCACGAGACATCTCTGCCCACCTGTTTTCAAGACAGGCTCCATCGGCCACTCGGACAACCCTCCGTGACGCGACCACGTGGCGAGACGTGACCGCGTCCCGAGCAGTCTACCGGGCCTCCCGTCCGGCGGCGGAGCGCCCGCGCGCGCCTCAGCGGGGCAGGGTGTCGAGCGCCGCCGCGAGCCCGTCGTCCGTGACGCCACCGGTGATCTCGCTGCCGGCGTCGACGACGTCGTCCGGCGCCTGCCCCATCACGACACCACGGCCGGAGGTCGAGGCCCACCGCAGCATGTCGATGTCGTTGCGTCCATCACCGGCCGCGAAGACACGGGAGCGCGGGATGTCGAGCCACTCGCGGACCCGCTCCATGGCGGTCGCCTTCGTGACACCCTCCGGCGCGATGTCGAGCCAGGCCGTCCAGCCGACGGTGTACGAGACCTTGTGCAGGCCCATCCGGTCGACGATCTGCAGGAACTCCTCGAGCCCGTGCTCCGGGGAGATGACGACGACGCGGGTGGCGCGGACCCCGAGCAGCTGCTCGAAGTCGACGTGGTCGCCGGACCCGGTCATGGTGTCGTCGGGGAAGTCGCCGGACAGCAGGTAGTGGCCGGTCTCGTCCTCGACGCCGTACGCACCGTTCTGCAGGGCCCCGCGGATGGTCTGCAGGACCTCGGTCGGGTCGAAGGTCTCGACGTGGACGCGCTCGTACGCGCCGTCGGGGGTGCGCTCGAGCGTGAGCGCGCCGTTCGCACAGACGAGGTACCGCGGCTCGATGCCGAGCTGCTCGAGCAGCGGGACGGTCATGCCCTCGCTGCGGCCGGTGGAGAGCATGACCTCGTGCCCGGCGGCCTCGGCGTCGCGGACGGCCCGGATGACGGTGTCGGTGATGACCCCGTCCTCGCGCATGGTCGTGCCGTCGATGTCGAGCGCGACGAGCCAGCGCTTCACCCGCGCGGGCGCAGCGGCGTCCCGGCCCGATGCCGCGTCGGACCCGTCCACGAAGCCGCGTGAGGAGCTCATCGGGGCTCGATCACCTCGACGCCGCCCAGGTAGGGCCGGAGGACCTCGGGGATGACGACCGAGCCGTCCTCCTGCTGGTGCGTCTCGAGGATCGCGACGAGCCAGCGGGTGGTGGCCAGCGTGCCGTTGAGGGTCGCGACCGGCGCGGTCTTGCCGCTCTCGGTGCGGTACCGGATGTCGAGGCGGCGGGCCTGGAACGTCGTGCAGTTCGACGTCGAGGTCAGCTCGCGGAAAGTGCCCTGCGTCGGCACCCATGCCTCGAGGTCGTACTTCCGCGCAGCACTCGTGCCGAGGTCACCCGCGGCGGTCTCGATCACGCGGTAGTGCAGCCCGAGGTCCTGCAGCATCGACTCCTGGTACGACATGAGCCGCTGGTGCTCGGCGTCGGCCTGGTCCGGGTGGACGTAGGCGAACATCTCGAGCTTGTTGAACTGGTGCACCCGGAGGATGCCGCGGTTGTCCTTGCCCGCCGACCCGGCTTCGCGCCGGTAGCAGGTCGACCAACCGGCGTAGCGGAGGGCCGGGTCGTCCTCGGACGGGAACTGCAGGATCTCGTCCGCGTGGTACCCGGCGAGGGCGACCTCGCTCGTGCCGGTCAGGTACAGGTCGTCGGCCTCGAGTCGGTAGACCTCGGCCGCGTGCTCGCCGAGGAAGCCGGTGCCGGCCATCGTCTCGGGGCGCACGAGGGTGGGCGTGATCAGGGGCTCGAACCCGTGTTGCACGGCGCGGTCGAGGCCGAGCGACATGAGCGCGATCTCGAGGCGGGCGCCCATCCCCTTGAGGAAGTAGAACCGCGAGCCGGAGACCTTGACGCCGCGGGCGATGTCGATGATGCCGAGGGACTCACCGAGGTCGGCGTGGTCCTTCGGCTCGAAGGCGAACGACGGCTTCGTGCCGACGGTGCGCAGGGTGACGAAGTCGTCCTCGCCACCGGCGGGCACGTCCGGCAGCACCACGTTGGGGATGGCGCGGACGACCGAGTTGAAGGTGTCCTCGGCGGCGGTGACGGTGGCCTGCGCCTCCTTCACCTTCGCGGCGAGCGCCTGCGCCTGCTGCACGAGCGCGGCCTTCTCGTCCTTCGGGGCCTTCGCGACGGTCTTGCCGAACGCGTTCTGTTCGGCGCGGAGCGCCTCGAACGCGGTGATGGCGCTGCGTCGCGCTGCGTCCGCGGCGACGGCCTGGTCGACGACGTCGACGGAGGCGCCGCGCGCCGCCTGCGAGGCCTTGATGAGGTCCGGTTCGTCGCGCAACAGCTGGGGGTCGATCACCGCCCCAGCTTACCGGGGAGCCGGTGGCAGATCGGTGGACGCACCGGACGGGAGGCCCGGCACCGGATCGACCCGCGCTCCCGTCCCGGACGTGGTCACGTTCCGGACCGCGCAGCCGGTGCCCGGTAGCGTTGACCGCATGTCGACGCCCTCGGAAGCCACCGCCGTGCCGGAGGACGCCCCTGCCACGGACCAGCGCACCGCCGCAGTCATCTACAACCCCGTCAAGGTCCACCTGCCGACCCTGAAGCGCACCGTGAACCGGTACCAGCGCGAGGCCGGCTGGTCGGAGACCAAGTGGTACGCCACGAGCGAGGAGGACCCGGGCGGCGGCATGGCCCGCCAGGCACTCGAGGCCGGTGCGGACGTCATCGCCGCTGCCGGTGGTGACGGGACGGTCCGCGCCGTCGCCGAGGTCGTGCACGGGTCCGACGCGGCGCTCGCCCTGCTGCCGAGCGGCACGGGCAACCTGCTCGCCCGCAACATCCCCGCGCCGATCGACGACCTCGGTGCCAGCGCGCACACGATCTTCCACGGCGAGGACCGCGAGATCGACATGGGCACGGTGCACGTCGAGCGCCCCGACGGCTCGCGTGAGCAGTTCGGCTTCCTCGTGATGGCCGGCCTCGGGCTCGACGCACGGATGCTCGTGAACACGAACGACGACCTGAAGAAGAAGGTCGGCTGGCTCGCGTACGTCGACTCGCTCGTCCGGTCGCTGCGGGACTCCGACGCCATCGAGTTCCGTTACCGCCTGGACGGCCAGAGCACCCGGTCGGTCCGCGCCCACTCGCTCATCGTCGGCAACTGCGGCATGCTGCAGGCCGGCGCGACCCTGCTGCCGGACGCCGAGATCGACGACGGCTACTTCGACGTCGTCGTGATGCGTCCGCACGGGTTCTTCGGCTGGGTCCGGATCGGGGCCCGCGTGTTCTGGGAGAACGCGATCCTCCGCCGCTTCCGTCGCTCCGCGCTCGGCAAGACCGAGATCGGCAAGACCATCGTCACGAAGACCCGCGACGAGCGTCCGCTGCGCTACCTGCGCGGCGAGGAGTTCACCGCGCGGCTCGAGCGTGCCGAGGAGTTCGAGATCGACGGCGACCCGGTGGGCGAGGTCCGCGCCTTCCGGGCGAAGATCGACGCGGGCGGTCTGACGGTCCGCGTGGCCGGACCCGAGGACCAGACGCGGGCGACCCGCCGCCGCTGACCGCGCGCGGGGGTGTCGGACGGGAGGCTCAGCCCGCGTCCGGCTCCCCGCTCACGATCGCGCGCAGCCAGTCGCGCGCCTCGACGAAGGCCTGGTTGGAGTAGCGGGGTGAGACCTCGGACCGGAGGCCGTCCGCACGCGGGTACGAGCCGAGGAAGGTCACGCGCGGGCTGAACCGGCGGAGACCGAGCAGGGCGTCCGCGACGCGTTCGTCGTGGACGTGGCCGTCCAGGTCGATGACGAACCGGTAGCGGCCGAGCTCGTCGCCGATCGGACGCGAGGACAGCAACCCCATGTTGATGCCCCGGGTGGCGAACTGCTCGAGCATGTCGACGAGGGCACCGGGGTGGTCCGCGGGCAGTTCGACGATGACGCTCGTCTTGTCGGACCCGGTCCGCGGCGGGATCGCCAGGGTCTTCGAGACGAGCACGAACCGCGTGACGGCGCTCGCGTTGTCGCCGATCGAGTCGGCGAGCACGGCGAGGTCGTAGTGGTCCGTGATGCCGGGCGGGGCGACGGCGGCGTCCGCGGTCGGGTGGTCGTCGAGGAGCACGGCCGCCGCGGCGACGTTCGAGGACGCCGGGATGTGCCCGTGGCCCGGCAGGTTCGCCTCGAGCCAGTGGTGCGTCTGGGCGTAGGCGACCGGGTGGGCGTTCACGGTGCGGACGTCCGACAGGGACGTGCCGGGGCGGGCGACGAGCACGAAGTCGACCGGGACGAGGTACTCCCCCACGATCCGCACGCCGGGGATCCGGGCGAGGGCGTCCTGCGTGGCGCTCACGCCGCCGTCGACGCTGTTCTCGATCGCGATCACGGCCCCGACCGAGCGGCCGGTCATGACGTCGTCGAGCGCCTCGCCGACGTTGTTGACGCTCCGCCAGGGCTTCCCGGCGGCGGCCTCGACGAGCTTGAGTGCCGCCTCGGTGAAGGTCCCCGCCGGTCCGAGGTAGCTGTAGGTCTCGGACGGGGAGTCGGCGGCCTGGCTCATACCGGCGAGCCTATCGGCGTGCGGTGCCCCGTCCGCCGCTCAGAGGACGAGCTGCATGGTGTCCGAGTCGCCGTTCCGTCCGACGGTCCGGAACCCCGCTCGTTCGTAGAGGATGCGCGCACCGGTGTTGCCGTCCTCGACGCTCAGGCTCATCCCGGGCCACCCGGCGTCCCGGGCTGCGGCGACGAGCCGGGTGAGCAGCGCCGAGCCGATCCCGCGGCCGCGCGCCCGGGCGTCGAGGGCGAGGGTGAGCTCGGGGACGTCCTCGGCGACGAACCCGTACCCGGGGTCCTCGGCGGGCAGGTGCACCGCCCACGCGACGCCGACCGGCCCGTCGTCGTCGGTCGCGACGACCCCGAGGTCGGCGGCGCCGGGCCGCTCGGGGTCGAACGCGGCGGAGTAGTGGGCGAACTCGGGCCGGTCGAGGTCGGCGTCGGCGAACCGCTCCCCCGACCAGTTCATCGCGTCGAGGGTCGCCCGGCGGAGCAGGGGCACGTCGTCGGCGGTGGCCGCGCGGTACCCGATGCCGTCGACGGTGCTCGGCAGGGAGTCGTCGGCGGTGCCGGTCATCCGCGCCTCGCACATCTCGGTGGCGGCGACCACCTCGTCGCAGGACGCGCCCTCCGCACCGGCTCCGTCCCCACCGGGCATGTCGCTGACCGCGGCGAACCGGCCCTCGGGGTCGACCCGGGCGAGGAGCACGCGGGAGATCGTGTCGAGCTCGGCGACCTGCTCGTCGGTGAGCGCGTCGATCACCAGACGACGGGCGGTGCGGACGTGGTCCGGCGCGGCGGCGACGATGTGGTCGAAGCCGGCGTCGGTGAGCCGGACGTCGGTGGCGCGGCGGTCCTCGGAGGACGGGCACCGGGCGACGAGCCCACGCTTCTCGAGGCGCGACACGACGTGCGACAGGCGCGGGAGGGACGCGTTCGTGGCCGACGCGAGGACCGACATCCGCAGGGTGCGGGAGTCCCGCTCGGACAGCATCGCGATGACCATGTAGTCGAAGAGCGTCAGGTCGGCGTCGCGCTGGAGCTGCTGGTCGAGCGCTGCGGGCAGGAGTTCCATGACGGCGACGAACCCCATCCAGGCACGCAGCTGCTCACGGGAGAGCCAGGGCGTGTCGTCGGTCATGCCGCTCATCCTACGGAGAGGTTGTCGCTGCAACCACAGCATCGTCCGGACGACGCCGAGCGGTGACCACGCCGACCACGAGCACGACCACGACGACGGCGGCGAGCACCCCCTCGACGACGAGCAGCCGCGCGGTGTAGTCGAACGGCAGGACCGTGGGGTTCTTTGTGCCCTGCGACTTCGCGACGATCTCGGACACGGCGACGAGCGCGAGCACGCTGCCGAGGACGACCGCGGCCTGCACGACCACGAGCACCCACGTGCGGAGCGTGCGCCCTGCCCGACGGAGCCCCGCGCCGACGGCGAGCACGAACGGCGACAGCACGGCGTCGTGGAGCACGACCGCGGCGAGCAGCCACACGAGCAGGCCGCCGATCCGGTCCGTCCGGACCGAGGTCAGCAGGACCCACGCCCCGAAGGCGATGACGAGCACGCCGACGACCACGAGGACGGTCCGCGCCACCCGGATCCGCCGGTCGGGACGCTCGGCGGTGGGGACCGCGCTCATGCGATGACCTCGATCCGTTCGATCCACTTCGTCTGCAGGACGCCGGGTCGTCCGGGGGCGATGATCCGCGCCGGGAACCCGTGCTCCAGGTCGAGCGTCGCACCGTTGAGCTCGAGGGCCACCAGGGTGGTCGGGTCGGCGGTGTACTCCGGCCCCATCTCCATCACCCGGTATCCGCCGTGCTGCTCCAGACTCGTCACCCGCACGCGTACGTCCGGGTCGGACTGCACCGCCACGAGCAGGTCGCGCATCCGGACGCCCTTCCAACTCGCCATCTGGCTCCAGCCCTCGACGCACGAGATCGGGAGCCGCGCCTCGGCCTGACCCAGGGCGACGAGTTCGGCGCGTGAGAACGTGCGGCTGACCGCCGGGCCGGCGACGGTGAGGGCCCAGTCGGCGGCGGTCGCCGTGGCGAGGACCCCGGCGGCGCGAGCCGTCCGGTTCACCGGCAGCCCGTTCTGCCCGATGTGCCGCTGACGGGGAGCGAAGACGTTGAACGGCTCGGCGAGCACCGACGACTGGCCGGCCGTGAGGACGACGACGCCGGCCGTGGCCGCCGTGACACCCGCGATGAACCCGCGGCGGGCGAGACGCTGGCGCCCGCCTTCGGCGTCGGCGTCGGCGTCGGCGGCCGGGTCCGGTGCCGCACGGTCCGCGACCGGCGGAGCGCCGTCGATCCAGCGGTGGAGGCGACCGACGAACCCGCGGGACGTCGCGGCGGCGGGAGGGCGGGCCTCCAGGCCGGGACGGGCCTGCAGGGTCGGGTCGGGCAGGTCGCTGCCCACCGTCTCGTCCACGACGAACCGACCGTGCTCGTCGAACGCGTCCCGTGAGCGCCAGTACCGCGTGATGATGCGCAGCTTCGTGCCGATGTGCAGCACGAGCGAGCCGATGAGGACGTACGCGAGGGCGTTGTGGACCTGCCGGAACGGGAACGGCCACGGGTACCACTGGAAGGTGTTGAGCAGTCCGGTCACGACCTGGATGAGCGCGGCCGCCACGAACACCGCGATCGACAGCCGCTCGAGCCCGTGCAGGACACCACGCACGGGCGGTGTCTGGAGCAGCGCCGGCATGACGACGTTGAGCTTGGCGAGCAGCAGCGGGATCGCGGCGATGCCGGCGGTGACGTGCAGGCCCTGCGTGACCTGGTAGAGCTGCACCGGCCGGGTCGGGAAGCGCATCCACCCGGGCGGTTCCTGCAGCAGGTGGCTGTAGACCCCGGTGGCGAAGCAGACGAGGAACGCGATCCCGAGCAGCCGACCGGTGACGACCGCCGAGCGCGCGGTGCGGTTCGGCGACGCCATCACGCTCCGTGCGTCCAGGAGGAGGCGCTGGACGCCCGCTAGCCTCGACGGACCATGAGCGAACGACTGCGCCCCGGCCGCCGACCCTCGACCGGGCTCGTCGCCACGCTGCTCGCCGTCGTGGGCGTGCTCGCGCTCGGCACCGTGATCGCCGTGGGTGTCACGCATCTGGGGTTCCTCCGGGAGGGTCATCGCTCTCCATTCGTCACCTGGACGCTCATCGCTTGGACGGTCTTCGCGGCTTCCGTGCTGGCGCTCAGGTTCGTGCCGCCGCACCTCGTGACGCGGATCGTGCTCGGTGGGGCGGTCGTGGTCGGCATCGCGGCCCTCGTCGGCCCGCCGAACACGAGCACCGACTCCGCACGCTACGCCTGGGACGGCATCGTGCAGCACGCGGGCGTGTCCCCCTACGCGCACACGCCGCAGTCCGAGGCCTTGGCAGGTCTCCGCCCGGAGTGGTTGTTCCCGGACAAGGTCGACGGCACGTGCAAGCCGCTCGAGCCGCGGTACCGCGGACTCGGGGACGGCGCGCTCGGGCACTGCACGGCGATCAACCGTCCGGACGTCCCGACGATCTACCCGCCGATGGCCGAGCTCTGGTTCGCCCTGGTCCGGGTCTTCGTGCCGGCCACGGCGCAGTACATGCCGTTCCAGGTCGCCGGACTGCTCGTCTCGCTCGGCGTCACGGTCGGCCTGCTCGTCGTCCTCCGCCGGACCGGCCGACCGACGTGGTGGGCCGCGCTGTGGGCCTGGTCACCGCTCGTCGCCGCCGAGGCCGTGACGAACTCGCACGTCGACGTCGTCGGGGCCGCGCTGGCCACCGCGGGTGCCGTGCTCGTGGCCTTCGGTCGGCCGATCTGGGGCGGCATCGCGCTCGGTGCCGCGACGGCGACGAAGCTCATCCCGGCGATCGTCTACCCCGCACTGCTCGGCCGGTGGCGGAGCTGGTGGGCGATCCCGGTCGGCATCGCCGTGTTCGGGCTGCTCTACGTGCCGTACGTGCTCTCGACCGGGCCGAAGGTGCTCGGGTACCTGCCGGGCTACCTGTCGGAGGAGGGCTACGAGGACGGCTCGCGCTTCGCCCTGGTGGCGGAGGTCCTGCCCGGCGACGCGGCGACGATCGCCGTGGGCCTGATCGTCCTCGTCGCGGCGGTCATCGCCTGGCGGCTGTCGGACCCCGCGAACCCGTGGTCCGGGCAAGTGTTCATGATCGGCGTGACCTTCCTCGCGGTGACCCCGCGCTACCCCTGGTACGCGCTGCTGCTCATCCCGTTCGTGGTGCTCTCCGGCCGGTGGGAGTGGCTGTCCCTGACGCTCGCCATCGCGCTGCGCGGGGTGTGGCCGTCGGTCGTCGCCTACCGGTGGTGGCTGCTCGCCGCGATCGCCGTCGTGCTCGTCGTCACCCTCGTCCGCACGCGCCGCGAGGACTGGCTCCGGTGGCGGGACCGCCTGCTCGGCCGGAGCCCGGGAGCCCCGCTGCCCGCCGGAGACGCGAGCCGCGGTCCCCGCGACGTATCCTGACGACATGCCGGCCCAGATGCTCCCCTCGACGGGTCTGCTGAGCCGTGTGCGTCCGGGAGCGACGGACACCGCGGTGCACCCCCTGGTCGCACAGCATCCGGGTCTCCCGCCCCGGCCCGACGGCGACCCGGGCCTGGTGGACCGGTTCGGCCGGTACGCCGTCGACCTGCGGGTGTCCCTGACGGAGCGCTGCAACCTCCGCTGCACCTACTGCATGCCGGCCGAGGGTCTGCCCTTCGCGCCCGACGCAGCGCTCATGTCCGTGGACGAGATCGCCCGGCTCGTCGGCCTCGGGGCGCGGGAGCTCGGCATCCGCAAGGTCCGCTTCACGGGCGGTGAACCGCTCCTCCGCAAGGACCTCGTCGACGTCATCGCCCGGTGCGCGGCGGCCCACCCCGACCTCGAGCTGTCCCTCACCACGAACGCGATCGGACTCGCGGGTCGCGCGGCAGCGCTGCGAGCGGCCGGACTGCACCGGCTGAACGTCTCGCTCGACACCGTGGACCCGGACGTCTTCGCCGAGGTCACCCGGCGCCCGTTCCTCGACCGCGTCCTCGAGGGGATCGCCGCCGCGGCCGACGCCGGCCTCGGGGTGAAGATCAACGCGGTCCTGCTGCGCGGGGTGAACGACCACCTGGCGTCCGAGCTGCTCGCGTGGTGCCTGGAGCGCGGCCACGAGCTGCGGTTCATCGAGCAGATGCCGCTCGACCCCGGGCACGCCTGGGACGCCACGACGATGATCACGGCCGCGCAGATCCGCGACCTGCTCAGCGCCGACCACGTCCTGACCCCCGACGACGCCCCGCGGAACGGCGCTCCGGCCGAGCGGTACCGGGTGCGGTCCCGGGCGACCGGCGCCGACCTCGGGACGGTCGGGGTCATCGCGAGCATCACCGAGTCGTTCTGCGGCGACTGCACGCGCACCCGGCTCACCGCCGACGGTCACGTCCGCAGCTGCCTGTTCTCCGACGACGAGACCGACCTGCTCGGTCCCCTGCGCGCGGGCGCCGACGACGCCGACGTCCTGGACCGCTGGCGGCGGGCGATGTGGGCGAAGCCCCGCGACCACGGCGACGACACCGACGGCCTCGTGCACCCGACCCGGGGCATGAGCGCGATCGGAGGATGAGGAAATGACCACCCTGCGCTTCTTCGCCGCCGCCCGTGCCGCGGTCGGCATCGACGACACGACCGTCACGGCGGACTCGCTCGACGCCGCCCTCCGTCAGGTCGAGGCTGCCGACCCCGAGCGCTGGGCCGCGCTGCAGGAGCGGTGCTCGTACCTGGTCGACGGGGTCACCACCCGCGACCGGTCGACGTCGCTCGACGGGGTGGCACTCGTGGACGTGATGCCGCCGTTCGCCGGCGGCTGACCAGCGCCCTGAGCTCAGCACACGGAGCTCAGCGCACGGGCGCCGGACTCCGCGCTCAGGACTCCCACACGGTGAGCTCGGTGGGCGGGACGTGCACCCGCACCGTCGATCCGACCGTCGCCCCGAGCGCCGCGACCGCGGCCAGGGTCAGGTCGGCGGACAGGTCGTCGGTGCGGAACCGCACCAGGCCGTTCCGCGGTTCGAGGGCACGGACGACCCGCGGCAGACCGGGGCCGACGCCGGTGTCCCGTGTCACGACCGCCGCCGTCGGGTGGTAGGCCGCCGACACGGGTCGACCGGCAGGCACGTGGTGCGCGGCCGACGCCAGCGGGCGCCCGTCACCGGAGCCACCGGAGCCACCGTCGAGCACGAGCCCGTCCGCCGTCGCGGTCCCGTGCACCACCACCAGACCCGAGAACGCCGCCGCGAACCCGCTCCGCGGACGCGCGAGCACCTCGGCCGGGGTGCCGGACTCGACGACCCGACCGTCCTGCAGGACGACGACCCGGTCCGCGAGGGCCATCACCTCGACCGGGTCGTGCGTCACGAGGACGCTCGGCCGACCGGACACGGCCGTGCGGAGGGCGGCGCGGACGTCCTCGCGCGCGCCGACGTCGAGTGCCGAGGTCGGTTCGTCGAGCAGCACGACGGCGGGGTCGGCGGCCAGGGCCCTGGCGATCGCGACGCGCTGCGCCTGCCCGCCGGACAGCGTCCCGGGCGCCCGGTTCGCCAGGTCGGCCACCCCGACGGCGGCCAGGGCGTGCCGGGCGGCCGCGCGGGCCTCCCGGCCGGACCGGCCCGCGGCCCGCGGACCGAAGGCGACGTTCGCGAGGACGGAGAGGTGCGGGAACAGGTCGGGCCGCTGGGCGACGAGTCCGATGCGGCGACGGTGTGCCGGGAGGCCCCGCCCGGCACCGGCGAGGACCCGGTCGTCGGAGCGGACCGCACCGCCGTCGAGCGGCAGGAGGCCGGCGACCGCGTCGAGGACCGTCGACTTGCCGGAACCGTTCGCACCGACGAGGGCCACGCACTCGGCCGGTCCGACGGAGAGGGCGACGTCGACGTCCCGGTCGTGGCTAACCACGTGCGCGACGAGGCCGGTCCGGGCTGCGGCGGCGGTCACGGCGTCACCGCGCGGGTCCGGACGGATGCCAGGCCGATGACGAGCACCGCGACGACCACGAGCACGAGGGCGAGGGCGACCGCGGCGTCCGGGTCGACCTCGCGCTGCAGGTACACCTCGAGCGGGAGGGTCCGGGTCACCCCCTGCAGGCTGCCCGCGAAGGTCAGCGTCGCACCGAACTCACCGAGCGCCCGGGCGGCGCAGAGCACCAGGCCGGACAGGATCCCCGGCAGCACCCGCGGCGTCGTGACGGTGAGGAACGTCCGGGTCGGGCCGGCGCCGAGCGTGGCCGCGACGCGCTCGTAGCGGTCCCCCTCGACGCGCAGGGCACCCTCGATCGCGGACGCCAGGAACGGCATGGCGACGAACGTCTGCGCCATGACGACCGCCACCGTGGTGAACGCGATCCGCAGTCCGTGCTCGTCGAGGAACGCGCCGACCACGCCCATCCGCCCGAACGCGGCCAGGAGCGCGAGCCCACCGACGACCGGCGGCAGCACGAGGGGCAGCAGCACGACCGCCCGCGCCACGCCGATCCACCGCGACCGGGACCGGGCGAAGAGCACCGCGAGCGGGTAGCCGAGCACGAACGAGACCCCGGTCGCCGCAGCCGCGGTCCCGAGGCTCAGGACCAGGGCCGTCCGGGACGCGGGTGACGTGACGAGCGCCACGAAGGAGCCCCACTCGACGCGGCCGACCATCGCGAGCACCGGCACGACGACGAACAGGCCGCCGAGCACGGCCGGCACCGGCAGCCACCACGGGACCGGTGCACGGCGGATGCTGCCGGAGCGGCCAGCGGCGCCGTGGCCGGCGGCACCGTGGTCGGCGGTGGTGCGGGCGGCGGCGGCACGGGTGGCGGTGGCACGGCGCACGACGGTCAGGGCTCCCCGAACCCGGCGGCGGCGAGCACCCGCTGGCCGGCGGGCGACAGCACGTACGCCGTGAACGCCCGAGCGGTCGTCGGGTCTGCCGCGTCCCGGAGCACGCTGATCGGGTAGGTGTTCACGACGTCCGCAGCAGCGGCGAACGGGACGCCCGCCACGTCCCCGCCCGCGCCCTGGACGTCGGTGCGGTAGACGATGCCCGCGTCCGCCTGACCGGACGTGACCTTGCCGAGGACGTCGGTGACGGACTGCTCCTCGCTGACCGGGTGCAGCTCGACCCCGCTCGCACGCTCGACGGCCGCGGTCGCAGCACCGCACGGCACTGGCGCGGCGCACGTGACGAGCTGCACGTCCGACGCCGTCAGGTCCGCGAGTTCGGACACGTGCAGCGGGTTGCCCGGCGCCACGGCGATCTCGAGCGTGTTCGTCGCGAAGGCGCGCGGCGGACCGTCCAGCAGGTCGGCCCCGAGCGCCTCGGTGCTCGCCTGGTCGGCGGAGGCGAGGACGTCGGCGGGGGCACCGTTGCGGATCTGCGAGACGAGATCGCTCGAGCCGGCGAACGAGAACGTCACCGTCGCGCCGGGGTGCGCGCGCTCGAACCCGCGCCCCAGGGTCGTGAAGGTCCGTTGCAGCGATGCCGCGGCGAACACCGTGACCGTCCTCGAGGGAGTCCGTTCCACGCCGCCGCCCGCGCGGTCGGCGGTGGGACCGCTCGCGCACCCGGCGGTCGTCAGCGCCAGCACGAGGACGGCTGCGAGTGCGGTCGCGCGTCGCATCGGCCCTCCACACTGCCGCAGGTGCGGCATCCACGGCTGATCCTATCCGCACCAGCGGTCGACGCCTCAGGCCGGTGCGAGCGGGAGCCCTTCCCGACGCCATGCGTCGACGCCACCGTCGAGGACGGTCACGGGCCTCCCGGCGGTTCGTGCCCACGCATCCGCGCGGGGCCCACGGGCGCAGGTCACGACGACCTCCGTGTCGGACGGGACAGCGTCCGGGTGCACGGACCCGGCGATGACGCCCGTCGCCCACTCGGCCGGTGTGCGCACGTCGACGACCGTCACCCGGTCGGCGGGGTCGGCGAGACGGGCGGCGAGCGCGGACGGGGCGATCCGCGCGGGCCGGGTCACGCCGTCCGCGTCCGCCGTCCCGGCCGGGAGGCCCGTGGGCCGTCGCGACGCCGGCCCACGTCGGACGGGACTCTCGGTCCACCGCCACCGCCGGGCGTCGACGGTGAGGAGCCGCCCGAGCAGGGGCTCGCCGAGACCCGCGACGAGGGCCGTCACCTGCGCGGCCATCACCGACCCGACCGCGCCGCAGAGTGACGGGAGGACCCCGTCGACCGCGCATGACCCCTCGTCCGGCAGGACCTCGGGGTGCAGGTCGTGGAAGTCGACACCGTCCGGACCGGCGTCCCGGAACACCGAGACCTGACCGTCCCAGGACAGCACCGTGCCCCAGACGAACGGGATCCCGAGCGGCGCGCAGGCGTCGGACACCGCACGGGTGACGTCGACGGCGTCCGCGGCGTCCACCACGACGTCGTGCCCGGCGACGTGCTCGGGCCGGAACCGTCCCACGACCGCGACGACCTCGAGCTCGGGGTCCACCGCGCGCGCCCGGGCGGCCGCGACCTCGGCCTTGGCGGAACCGACGTCATCGCCGGTGAACAGGGTCTGCCGGGACAGGTTCGACCCGTCCACGACGTCGTCGTCCACGATCGTCAGGCGACCGAGCCCGCTGCCGGCCAGGAGGGCGATCACCGGGGCACCGAGGCCGCCGGCACCGACGACGAGCACCCGGGCTCGACCGAGACGTTCCAGGACGTCCGGCCCCGCACCGGTGAGCGCCGCCGTGCGTGACCCGAGGCGTCGACGCGCGGTGCTGACGGGCGTGCTCGTGCTCGTGCTCGCGTCCGGTGTCGTGCTCACGCGTCCGTCTCCGGGCTCGCAGCCTCGACCGTCACCATCGTGGCCTTGACCGAGGCGACCGCGACGGACCCGACCTCGAGCCCGAGCTCCCGGACCGCCTCGGCACTCATCAGCGACACCACCCGGTGCGGCCCGCACTGCAGCTCGACCTGGGCCATCACCGTGTCGACGACCAGGCCCGTCACGATGCCGACGAACCGGTTGCGTGCGGAGCTCCGGACGCCCGACGGGTCGGCGAGCTGGTCGCCGCGCGACGAGGCGTACTCGGCGAGTTCCCGTCCGTCGACCACGGCCCTGCCCGCGGGGTCGGTCGCCCTCGTGAACGTGCCGCCCTCGACGAGCCGCCGCACGGTGTCGTCGCTGATGCCCAGGTAGGTCGCGGCGTCACGGATGCGGAGCTGCGTCATGACGACGACCCTAGACCGGGGACGACCCGGTACGACTTGTGGACACTCACCGTCTCGCAGGGCCCGACACCGGGTTCCCGTCCAGCGGCGCTCGGTACCGTGCTGGGCGTGAGTTCCCCCCGTACCGGCAGCATCGGCGTCCCGCACGCGGTCCGCCGGGTACCGGTGCGTGCCGGCGTCCGCGGGGCCGTCTCCGCCGCCGCGACGGCAGCGGTCCGGGTGCCGGAACTCACGATCGGCGCGGTGGGCGTCGTCGTCGCCGCGGCAGCCTCGTGGGTCCCGTCCGTCTGGTACGACGAGGCGGCGACCGTCACGAGTGCCCAGCGGTCCTGGGCGCAGCTCTTCGCGGAGCTCCACACCGTCGACGCCGTGCACGGTCTGTACTACGCCCTGATGCACGTCTGGTTCTGGCTCGTCGGGTACACCCCGTTCACGTTGCGCCTGCCGAGTGCGCTCGCGATCGGGGTCGCCGCGGGACTCGTCGTCGCCCTCGGCCGACGCCTCGGCGGACGACGGCTCGGCATCACGGCGGGCATCGTCTTCCTGCTCCTCCCCCGCGTGCAGTGGGCGGGGACCGAGGGGCGTCCCTACGCCACCATCACGACGCTGTCGGTCTGCCTGACGCTCGTGGGCGTCACGGCCCTGCGCCGCACCCGGTCACGCGCACCCCGGTCCACCGGGTGGTGGGTCGCCTACGGGGTGCTCGCCGTCGTCGCGGTGCTCTGCAACGTCTACCTGGCGCTCGCGGTCCTCGCCCACGCCGCCGCGCTCGCCTGGACCCTCGT
Organism: Curtobacterium sp. MCJR17_055; assembly: GCF_003224335.1. Lineage (GTDB taxonomy): Bacteria > Actinomycetota > Actinomycetes > Actinomycetales > Microbacteriaceae > Curtobacterium. The sequence goes on along the minus strand of NZ_QKLF01000006.1, from coordinate 191,508 downwards.
GGCCGAACGGCACGCGCTGCGGACGGCCGTGGTCACCCGGGACGGCCGCACGCCCGGGCCGCCGCTCGTCACCGGTCGGGTGCTCGTCCGCTGGGCCGCCGCCGCCGGCATCGCGGCCGCCGTGGTCGCGCCGTTCGTGGTCGTCGTGTCCTCGCAGGCGAAGCAGGTCGGCTGGATCAAGGACATCAGCCGCGACACCCTCGGGCAGGTGTGGTCGACCGCCTGGTTCGGCGCGTCCGACCCGTACGCGGCCGTCATCTGGTCCCTCATGGTCGTCGGCGTCGGGCTCGCCCTCGTGCAGGTGCACCGCCGGGTGCCGTCCGCACGCGCCCTGTTCCGGGCGCAGACCGTGCGGGTGGCGCTGCCGCTCGTCGTCGTCCCCACCTCCGTGCTCCTCGTCGCGACGGCACTCGGTGAGCGCCTGTACTCGCCGAAGTACGCGACCCTCAGCCTGCCGTTCGTCGCGCTCCTCGTCGCCGTCGCGCTCACCGCGGTCCGGCCGAAGGCGCTGCTCGCCGCCGCCGTCGCGGTGCTCGTGGTCCTGTCGGTCCCCACGGCCGTGTCCGTCAAGGGCCCCGAGGCGAAGCAGGCGTCCACCTGGGCGCATGCCGCCGCGATCATCAGCGCCGAGCGCGCCGCCCGCCCGAGCGCCAACGAGGGCGTCGTGTTCGGCAGCGTCTACCGCCACCCGACGACGACCGCCGAGGTCATCCGAGTGTCCTACCCGGACGCGTTCTCCGGGCTGACCGACCTGGCCGTCGCGACCGACGGGGCCGACGAGGGCGTCCTCTGGAACACGAACGGCGACCTCGCGACGACCGTCCCGTCCCGTCTCGGCGACATCGACACCGTCTGGTACGTCGGCGGCACCTCCCGCACCATCCGGCCCGAGCTCAAGGCGGTGCTCGAGGAGCAGGGCTTCCACGTCGCGCACAACTGGCAGACCGGCAAGGTCATCATGTCGGAGTTCGTCCGCTCCTGACCCCGCGTCGCTGCCCGTGCGGGCAGCGGGTCAGTGCAGGACGCGGGCGCCGTGCACGGGACCGGTCGCGCGGAGTGCCACGCGCCCCGAGGCGCTCAGTGCGACCTGGACCTCGAGCGCGGCGTCACGGTCGGGCACCAGGAAGGCCACGGTGGGACCACTGCCGGACACGAGACCGGCCAGGGCGCCGGAGCGCTCCCCGAGCTCGAGCGTGTCGGCCAGGCCCGGCTGCAGGCGCATGGCCGGGGCCTGCAGGTCGTTGTGCAGGTTCTCGGCGAGGAGTTCGGCGTCGCCCGCCCGGAGCGCTTGGAGCACGTGCGCCTCGACGACGGGCGTCCGCGGGGCCGGGGAGATGTCGGCCCGGTAGCGCTCCCGGTGCTCGTCGAGCGCGCGGTACACCGACGGCGTGGAGAGCCCGGTGTCGCTCAGTGCGAGCACCCAGTGGAACTCGCCCTTCGCCAGCGCCGGGCTGAGCTCGTCGCCACGACCCGTCCCGACGGCGGTCCCGCCGGCGAAGGCGAAGGGGACGTCGGCCCCGAGTTCGGCGGCGAGCCGCAGCAGTTCGTCGCGTCCGAGTCCGGTGCCCCAGAGCGTGTCGACCGCCAACAGGGTCGCGGCGGCGTCAGCCGAGCCGCCGCCCATCCCACCGGCGACGGGCACCTGCTTGTCGATCGTCAGACGCACGCCGCCGCGGTGTCCGGCGGTCCGGGCGACGAGCCGTGCGGCCCGGAGCGCCAGGTTGGTGTCGTCCGTCGGCACCGAGGACGAGTCGATCGGCCCGGTGAAGCGGACGGAGAAGTCGTCGGCACGCTCGGCGGTGACGTCCTCGTACAGGGACACCGCCTGGTACGCGGTGGCGACGTCGTGGTACCCGTCGTCCTGCAGGGCGCCGACCGACAGGTGGACGTTGATCTTGCCCGGCGCGCGCGTCCGCACCCGACCGGGAGCAGGCATCGACGTCATGCGACCAACCTATCCCCGTCCCGCCGGTCCACCCGCCGTCCATACCGGACGGGAGGCCCGTGGCGGCGCCGCCACGGGCCTCCCGTCCGACGGCTCACGCCGCAGCGGCAAAGCCGCGCTCCAGGTCCGCGATGACGTCGTCGACGTGTTCGAGGCCGATGGACAGCCGGATGAGCCCCTCGCCGACGCCCGCCGCGGCCCGCTCGGACGGGGTCATCTGCACGTGGGTCGTCGACGCCGGGTGCACGACGAGGGAACGGACGTCACCGATGTTCGACACGTGGTCGAAGAGCTCGAGCGCGGACACGAAGCGCCGCCCGGCCTCGACCCCGCCGGCCAGGTCGAACGCGAGGACGCTCGACGGCCCCTTCGGCACGTACCGCTGCTGCAGGTGGTGCCACGGGGAGCTCGGCAGGCCGGCGTAGTGCACGTGCTCGACCTGGTCGTGTGCATCGAGCCAGGACGCGACCGTCGCGGCGTTCGACACGTGCCGGTCCATGCGGAGCGACAGCGTCTGGATGCCCTGCAGCACCAGGAAGGCGTTGAACGGGGCGATCGCCGGGCCGAGGTCGGCGGAGAGCTTCGAGCGGGTGCGCTGGATGAACGCACGGCGACCGAACTTCTCCGCGAAGTTCGTACCCGAGAAGCCCGAGTGCTCGGTCGTGGTCAGCTGCGGGTACTCGTCCGGGTGTGCCGCCCAGTCGAAGTTGCCGCTGTCGACGATGAGTCCGGCGATGGCGCTGCCGTGCCCGGCGAGGTACTTCGTCGCGGAGTGCACGACGATGTCCGCGCCGTGCTCGATCGGCCGGACCAGGTACGGCGTCGCGATGGTGTTGTCGACGATGAGCGGGACGCCGGCCTCGTGCGCGACACCCGCCACCCCGGCGAAGTCGAGGACGTCCCCGCGCGGGTTCGGGATGGACTCGCCGAAGAACGCGCGCGTCTCGGGTCGGACGGCCGCGGCCCACTCGTCCAGGTCCGTCGGGTCCTGCACGAACGTGAACGCGATGCCGAGGTCACGGAGCGTCGACGCGAAGAGCGTGTACGTCGCGCCGTAGAGCGACGCGCTCGACACGATGTGGTCCCCGGCACGGGCGAGCCCGAGCACGGCGAGCGACGTGGCCGCCTGCCCAGACGCGAGCGCGAGCGCGGCGACCCCGCCCTCCAGGTCGGCGATCCGACGCTCCAGCGCCGCAGCCGACGGGTTGTTCACCCGGGAGTACGTGTGCCCGGGTGCGTTGAGCAGGAACCGGTCGGCCGCGTCCTCGCCGGACGGGTACACGAAGGCCGCGGTCTGCGCGATCGGCGGCACGTTCCCGCCGAAGCCCGGATCGGCCTTGAACCCGGCGCGGATCTGCCGGGTCTCGAACGCCCAGTCGTCCTCGGCGGCCATCAGGACACCGTCTCCACGGGGACGGACGCACGCACGAGCGGGATGACCTGCTCGCCGAAGCGCTCCATCTCCTCGAGCTGCGGCGAGAACTGCAGGAGCAGGGTGTCCACACCCACCTCCTCGTACTCGCGGATCCGTGCGGCGACCTGCTCCGGCGTCCCGACGAACTGCGGGCGCAGGCCCCGGTTCGACACCGAGTAGTCCTCGAGCGACGGCACGTGCTCGAGCTGCGACTTCGAGATGAAGTCCTGGTAGGACTCGTACGCCTTGCCGTGCTGCACGTCGGTGATGCGTGCGAGCTCGGCCTGCGCTTCCTCCTCGGTGTCGCGCACGATCGCGTACGCGGCCATGCCGAACGCCTCGAACGGCGGGAGCCCGGCGTCCTCGCGGCGCCGGCGCATCTCGGCGATCTTCGTCCGGAGTTCCTCGACGGTGCCGCCGTGGGTGACGTAGGCGTCGGCGTAGTGGGTGATGCTCGCCTTGCCGGCCTCGCTCTCACCGCCGGCGTAGATGCGCGGGGTGACGCGGGGCTTCGGCTCGAGGTGGGCGTTCTCGATCTCGTAGTACTCGCCGGAGAAGCTGTACGGCGTCTCGCGCCACAACCCCTTCATGATCTCGACGAACTCCGCCGTGCGCTTGTAGCGGTCGTCGTGCTCGGAGAAGATGCCGCCGTACTGACGGGCCTCTTCCGCCCACCAGGCGCTCACGACGTTGAAGGTGAACCGGCCGCCGGAGATGTCGTCGATCGTCGCCGCCTGCTTCGCCGTCACCGCGGGCAGGTGGTATCCGGGCCGCATCGCCGCCATGATCTCGAGGCGCTCGGTCGTCGCCGCGATCGCCGCCGCGAGCGCCCACGCCTCCAGGCTCGGCGCTGCGACGCCCTTGATGTCGTTGAGGTTGAGCTCCGGCACGAGCGTCAGGTCGAACCCGATCCGCTCGGCGCGCTGCGCCAGGAGCTTCACGTAGTCGAACGTGACCGGCATCTGCTCGTCGTCGACGTTGCGCAGCCAGCCGCCGAAGAGCGGGGTCCAGTATCCGAATCGCACGGGGGTTCCTTGCTGGTGGAGATGACGGTCCGGAGGCTCGGTGCCGGTGGCGAGCCGGGCCTCCAGACCGGTGGGTGGGTCAGGCGGTGCCGTGTGGTGCGGCGGTGTCGTGTCGCCGGTCAGGCGTGCGCCGCCGGTGCGGCGGCCGTGGCGTACTCCGCGTCGAGCAGCCCGCCGAGGTAGCGGGCGATCGACCGCGGGCCCGAGGCCGGTGCGGCCTCCTCGACGGCGGGGTTGTAGTTCGTGTTCGTGTTGATGTCGTAGACGACTGTCCGACCGTCGGTCGTCTCCATGAACTCGACGCCGGCGATCGTGATCCGCTGGTCGGCGAGGAACGTGCGGAGCTGCTGCACGAGCGGGTGCTCCGCGGTCACCTCGGTCCGGACGCTGAACGCCGGGGGCGCTCCTGCGGTCTCCGTGCCGGGGACCTCGCACACCGCGCCGGCGATGACCTGCGGGACCTCGCATGCGTCGGCGGGGCAGAGCTCGAAGCTGCCCGCACTCGTGTCGACGCGGACGGCGTAGACGAACTCGCCGCCCACGAACTCGACGCGGGTGATGAACGGCTCACGAGCGGTCAGGTACTCCTGCAGCAGCGTGATGCCGTCCACCGGCTCCTCGAACTCCGGGCTGTCGACGTAGGCGTCGAACTCGGCGAGCGAGTCGAAGCGCCGGACGCCGAGGCCCTTGCCGCCCTGGTTGTGCTTCGTGATGAAGGGGACGTCCTGGCCGCCCGTGAAGTCCGCGGCCGCCTGCGTGAGCGTCGCCGTGCCGAACACCGCGGTGGTGCGGGGCACGTCGAACCCGGCCTGCTGCAGGAGCCCGTGCTGAGCGACCTTCGAGACCTCGAGCTCGAGCACGTGGCTGCCGCCGACGACCTGGCGGCCCGCTCGTTCGAGCCAGCCGAGCACCGCGCGGGTGTACTCCTTGCTGTGCTCGTGCCCGCGTGTGTGCGAGCTGGCCGACATGCGGCTCCAGTACACACCGGGCTCCGGTTCGGCGCCGAGGTCGATCTGCCCCTCGGTCAGCAGGAGCTCCCGCACCGGGACGCCCTCGGCCTCGAAGGCAGCGGCGAGCGGCGGGAACCACTCGGGGTTCTCGTGGATGACGGTCACGCGCGGAGTGCTCACCGCCCCACCCTAGGCACGCACGTGTGGAGGCTGCCAGGTGTGTGACGTGGTGTTGCGGCTGCGGCGCATCGACAGACTGGTACATCAGTATCCTGGCTTGATGCGTCTCATCTTCATCGACGAATCCGCTCGTGATGACCGCTACTACTTCTTCGGCGCGCTCATCGTCGACGCGGCAGCGCTCCGGACGATCGAGGACGGGTTGGACGCGGCGGCGACGGACGTCGCGCGGTCAGTGCCGGGGTTCGACCCGGAGACCGAGTTCCACGCCGTCGAGATGTTCCACGGCAAGAGCGGTTGGGGGTGCGTCCCGCCGCAAGTGCGAGTGCGGGCCTGCATGTCGACGGCGACTGTGCTCGCCCGGTCGACGGCCAGTTTCGTGTTCCGGGGCATCGACCTCCGTGCACACCGCGCTCATCCCGTCGCGGACGCCCGTCCGGTACACCTCCTGACGCTCGCACACGTGCTCGAAGCGGTCGATGAGCACCTGGAAGGAGCTGACCCGAGTGAGCAACTCGGACTCGTGCTCGCCGACGACCACCACGCCGCCGCCGACGGAGCGCGGCGCAGCCTGCGGGACGTCAGGACGGGCGTGTCCTCCGGATGGACAGCGGGTCCGCTCACCAGGATCGCTGACACGCTCTACTTCGGCCCGTCGCGCGAGAGCCGGCTGCTCCAGGCAGCCGACTTCGCGACGTACTTCCTGAACCGGGACAGGACCGTGCCGGAACGTGACCACCGCGCAGCGCGGGCCACGGCCCGGATCGTGCGGGCAGTGCGGTCGATCACAGTCGAGGAGGCCGTCTGGTGCCCCCCGGACGCACGACGCCCCGCTCGAGGGCGGGGCGTCGGCTGGGTGCGGGAGGTCTGACGACGTCCTGCCATGTCACAATATCATCCGGCATAGGCCCTGTCGAGATCGACGGAACAGGTCGATCCGGCCGTCAACCGGCGAAGGTCTGCTGGCCGAGGACGCCGAGCAGTTCGAGCTTCTGGGCGTCCTCGCTCCCCGGCGGTGCAGTGAAGAGCAGGAGCGCCTGTGCCTGGTCGTCCGTGTGCAGCACCTGGCAGTCGACGGTGATGCGACCGAGCTCGGCCTGCATGATCGTCTTGTTGTCCGACCAGCGGAGGGCGACCTCGTGCAGCGCCCACAGCCGGGCGAACTCGGGACTGCGCCGCTCGAGTTCGGCGACGAGTTCGGTCGCCCGACGATCGCCGGGTCCGGCGAGACCGACCGCCGCCCGCAGTGACGCCACCACGACCCGCCCCAGTCGTTCGTGCTGCTCCGGTGCGTACCGGTCGAGCTCGGTGCCGGTGACGAACCACCGCCATGCCTGGTACCGATCGTTGCCCGACAGGCCGACCGACGTGCCGAGGAGCGCCACGGCGAGCCGGTTCTCGACGAGGGTCTCCCCCAGGTGGCTGACGACGATCGCCGGCGTGTCCGTCAGCCGGTCGAGCACCCGGAGGATCGCCGGGTCCACGTGGTCGGCGCGGTGCATGCGCACCGGCGCGTTCTGCCCCGCGAGGTGGAACAGGTGGTCGCGCTCGTCGAGGGAGCAGCGGAGGGCACGGGCGATCGCGGCCACCATCTGCTCGGACGGCTGCGGTCCGCGCTGCTGCTCCAGGCGCGTGTAGTAGTCGACCGACATGCCGACCAGCGCGGCGACCTCCTCACGACGGAGGCCCGGGGTGCGTCGACGAGCGCCGGCACCGAGCCCGACGTCCTCCGGGCGCAGGAGCTCGCGTCGGCGGCGCAGGAAGTCGGCGAGGGCGGCACGGTCCATGCGTCCAGTCTGCTGCTCGGCGCGGCCGGGAACCAGGGACCGGCGGTCCCCCGATGTGCGGGCTCTGGATGCGTCGACACGGCGCGGGCATCGTGGTCGTCATGGACACCACCAACAGCACCGTCTTCATCCCCGGCGCGACCTCGGGCATCGGCCTGACGCTCGCGCTCCGCCTGCAGGCCGCGGGCAGCACCGTCGTCATCGGCGGGCGCCGACAGGCCCTGCTCGACTCCCTCGCCGAGGAGCACGGCCTCGGCACGGTCCAGATCGACGTCGCCGATGCCGACTCGATCCGGGCGGCCGCCGACCAGGTCCTCGCCGCACACCCCGGACTCGACACCCTCGTGACGATGTCGGGCATCATGCGGAACGAGGACCTCCGCGACCCCGGCCACATCGAGGACGCCCTCGAGACGATCCAGACGAACCTGGTCGGGACGATCCGCCTGATCGACGCGTTCCTGCCGCACCTGCTCACCCGCCCGGCCGCCACCGTCATGACGGTGTCGTCGGGGCTCGCGTTCGTGCCGCTCACCGCGACCCCGACCTACAGCGCCACCAAGGCCGGCGTGCACTCGTACACGCAGGCACTCCGACAGCAGCTCGTCGGCACCGCGGTCGAGGTGCTCGAACTCGCTCCGCCGGCCGTGCAGACCGACCTGATGGGCGGAGCGGACTTCGGCGGCATGCCCCTCGACGCCTTCGTCGACGAGGTGATGACGATCATCGAGACCGGCGGGACGTCGGAGGTCCTCGTGCAGAACGTCCAGCCGCTCCGGTGGGCCGAACGCGACGGCACCCACCAGCAGATCCTCGAGATGATGGCGGGCCGCGAGCACTGAGCCCGCCCTGCGGCTCAGACCGCGGCGAGCAGGTCCCGCAGTCCGGCCTTCGCCTCGGGCATCCGCTCCGGCCCGGTGAGACGTTCACGCGTCGCCGACAGCCGGACGGTGCCCGGGCGGGGGCCGTCCTCCGTCGTGAGCAGCACCGACTCCCGGTCGGCGGACGTCCACCGGGCCGAGGGACGCTTCCCACCCCGGCGCTCCGAGGTCGGGCCGTGCCCGAACGCGGCGGACGCGACGACGACCGCGCGGTCGAGCACCGCCTCCCGGTCGCCGTCGACCTGCCGTGAGGCCGAGACGGCGAACGTGCCGTCGGAGCGCTGCCCGGGGACACGGAGGCCGCGGGACTGCTCGTAGCCGACGGCGACGCTCTGCGCCCACCAGGGGTCGACGCCCTGACCGACGAGCCAGGCGGCGATGGCCGTGTGGCCGATGGTGCGCCCGTCGGCTCGGTCGAGGCGGTCGTACCAGTCGTCCGGCGCGGCACCGGTGGCCGCGGCCACGCGGTCGGCGGGGATCCCCCGTGCGTGCGAGCGGACGACGTCGTCGGTCATGGAGCGAGCGTACCCAGCGCGGACCGGATCCTCCGCCGGACGGCTGCCCATGTGTGGCGGGGTCAGGACGCGGCGCCGCCGGCGGCCGCGAGGACGGTCCGGCCGAGCCGCACGAAGTCGTCGACCCCGAGCTCCTCGCCGCGGGCGGTCGGTGCGATGCCCGCCGCCTCGAGGACCTCCGACGCACGGGCGCTGCCACCGAGGACGCCGGACAGTGCCTGCCGCAGCATCTTCCGCCGCTGCTGGAACGCCGCGTCGACGAGGGTGAAGACCCGCGACCGCAGCTGCTCGTCCCCCGGCGGTTCGTGCCGGTCGAAACCGACGAGCACGCTGTCCACGTTCGGCACGGGCCAGAACACCTGGCGGCTGACCTGCCCCGCGATGCGCCACGAGCCGTACCAGGCGGCCTTGACGCTCGGGGACCCGTAGACCTTGCTGCCCGGGTCCGCCGCGAGCCGGTAGCCGACCTCGGCCTGCACCATGACGAGCGACCGGACGAGGGACGGGAAGGTGGCGAGGAGGTGCAGGAGCACCGGCACGGAGACGTTGTACGGCAGGTTCGCGACGAGGTGCGTCGGCGCCACGGGCAGGTCCTCGGCGGCCACCTGGAGTGCGTCCTGGTGGACGACCGTGAGGCGGGCGTCGGGCTGCATCGCGGCGACGGTGGTCGGCAGGTGCGCGGCGAGCCGGGCGTCGATCTCGACGGCGGTCACGGGAGCGCCGGTCTCGGTCAGCCCGAGCGTCAGGGAACCGAGCCCGGGACCGACCTCGAGCACGCGGGAGTCCGGCGTCACCCCCGCAACCGAGACGATGCGTCGCACGGTGTTGGCGTCGTGCACGAAGTTCTGGCCGAGCTTCTTGGTGGGGGTGACGTCGAGCGTCGCCGCGAGGTCGCGGATCTCCGCCGGACCGAGGAGGGCACCCATGACTACTCCCCCACCGTGGTCGGCTCGTCGTCCCACGAGCCGTACACGAGCTCGGTGTTGGACGAGATCTGCTCGGCCAGCGTCGACGGGTCGGTGCCGAGGGTCTCCGCCATCGACCGCACGGTGAGCGGGATGAGGTACGGCGCGTTCGGCCGGCCGCGGAACGGCGTCGGTGTGAGGAACGGGGCGTCGGTCTCGACCATGATGAGGTGCCGCGGCGCCACGTGCAGGGCGTCCCGCAGGTTCTGCGCGTTCTTGAACGTGACCGTCCCGGCGAAGGACATGTACCAGCCGCGTTCGGCGCAGAGCCGCGCGAGTTCGGTGCCGCCGGAGAAGCAGTGGAAGACCGTCCGCTCCGGAGCGCCGACGCGCTCGAGGACCTCGACCACGGCGTCGTGGGCGTCCCGGTCGTGGATCGTCAGCGCGAGGTCGTACTCCTTCGCGATCCGGATGTGCTCCTCGAACGAGCGGACCTGGGCGGCTCGGCCGTCGTCCCCGGTCCGGAAGAAGTCGAGTCCGGTCTCGCCGATCGCCCGGACGCGCGGCAGCCCCGCGAGCGCTTCGATGCCGGCCAGGTGCTCGTCCAACAGCCCCTGCTCGTCGAGCACCGGCGCTTCGTTCGGGTGCAGGGCCACCGCCGCGAGGACGCGCGGCTCACGGGCTGCGATCGACGCGGACCACTGCGAGGTGGCCAGGTCGGTCCCGACCTGCACCACGCCGCGGACACCGACGTTCGCGGCGCGGTCGAGGTGCTCGCCGTACTCGAGCGGACCGTCCCCACCGTCACCGACGCCGTCGGCGATCTCCATGTGGGTGTGGTTGTCGTACACGGGGACCGCCAAGGCCTGCGGCAACGGCGGGTACGTCAGGTCCCGCTTCTGCCGGCCACCGTCGCCACCGCGTGCGCGGACGTGCGCGTCCGTCACGCGGCGCCCTGCTCCGGCTGCTCGATGCGCGGGAACAGCCCGGCGGCGAGGGGCGTCACCGTCTCGGAGCCCTGCCACTCCCAGGCACGGTCGACGCGCTGCTCGGCGATCGACCCGCCGGCACCGATCGACGCCCAGAGCTTCTCGGTGGCCTTCGGCATGACCGGCGACACCAGGACCGCGACGGTCCCGAGTCCGCGGAGCGCCGTGACGAGCACGGTCGCGAGCCGCGCACGCTGCGCCTCGTCCTTGGCGAGGGCCCACGGCTCCTGCTCGGTGATGTAGCCGTTGAGGGCGTCCACGAGCTCCCAGACGGTGCTGATCGCGTCGTGCGGCGCGAAGGCCTCGATCGCGGCGTCGGCACGCTCGGTGACGGCCTGCGCGAGGGCGTCGATCGCAGCGTCGGACTCGGTCAGCTCCCCGCGCTCGGGGACGGCACCGTCGAAGTAGCGGTTCAGCATCGCGACGATGCGGGACGCCAGGTTGCCGAACCCGTTCGCGAGCTCCGCCTGGTACCGCGCCGAGATGTCCTCCCAGCTGAAGTTGCCGTCCTGCCCGAAGGTGATGGCACGCAGGAAGTAGTAGCGGAACGCGTCGGACCCGAACGTGTCGGTGATCTCGCTCGGGGCGATGCCGGTCAGCTTCGACTTCGACATCTTCTCGCCGCCGACGAGCAGCCACCCGTGGCCGAACACGCGCTCCGGCACCGGCAGTCCGGCCGCCATGAGCATCGCGGGCCAGATGACAGCGTGGAACCGTGCGATGTCCTTGCCCACGATGTGCACGCTCGGCCAGAGACGCTGGAAGGCCTCGTCGTCCTCCGTGCCGTAGCCGAGTGCGGTGACGTAGTTGAGGAGCGCGTCGAACCAGACGTAGAGGACGTGGTCCGAGTCCCACGGGATCTGGATGCCCCAGTCGAAGCTCGACCGCGAGATGGACAGGTCGCGCAGGCCCTGCTTGACGAACGACACGATCTCGTTGCGGACGCTCTCCGGCTGGATGAACTGCGGGTTCGACTCGTAGAGGTCGAGCAGGCGCTGCTCGAAGTCGGACATGCGGAAGAAGTAGTTCCGCTCGGCCAGGACCTCCACCGGGATTGAGTGGATCGCGCAGACCTGCTGGCCCTCGTACGGACCGGTCCCGGGCACGAGGTCGCTCGGCTGCTTGTACTCCTCACACCCCACGCAGTAGAAGCCCTCGAACTCGCCCGCGTAGATGTAGCCGTCGTCGTACAGCTTCTGCAGGAACGCCGTCACGCCCCGCTCGTGCCGCTCGTCCGTCGTCCGGATGAAGTCGTCGTTGGCGACGTCCACCGTGTCGAGCAGCGGCTTCCACGCGTCGGTGACGAGGCGGTCGGCCCACTCCTTCGGTGTGACGTCGTTCGCCGAGGCGGTCCGCAGGATCTTCTGCCCGTGCTCGTCGGTGCCGGTCAGCAGCCAGGTGTCGTCGCCGCGCTGCCGGTGCCAGCGCGCGAGGACGTCCGCGGCGACCTCCGTGTACGCGTGCCCGATGTGGGGCACGTCGTTGACGTAGAAGATCGGCGTGGTGATCGAGAACGAGCTGCCGTCGGCCATGCGGACCATCCTAGAGGCGACTCGAAACCGCGTGACGCGCCTCCCGGCCGCCTGTGGATGACCGGACGGGAGGCTCGTCGCGACGTCGCCACGGGCCTCCCGTCCGACTCCCCCCGGTCGGTTCAGCGCGCGGCGAGCGCGCCTTCGTAGAGGTCCCGCTTCGACAGCCCGGTCGCGTCGGCCACCGCGGCGGCGGCTTCCTTCATCCGCGCTCCCGCGGCCACGCGCTCGAGCACGAGGCGGACACCGTCCTCGATCGTGGCGTCCTCCCCCGACCCGGTGGCCCCGGCGACGACGACGCAGATCTCGCCGCGGACCCCGTCGGCCGCCCACTCGGTCAGCTCGGCGAGGGTGCCGCGACGGACCTCCTCGTGCAGCTTCGTGAGTTCACGACAGACCGCCGCGCGCCGGTCGGCACCGAAGCCGGCGGCCATGTCCCCGAGCGTGTCGGCGATCCGGTGCGGGGACTCGAAGAAGACCATCGTCCGCTGCTCCCCGGCGAGCGCCGCGAAGACACGACGCCGCTCCCCGCCCTTCCGGGTCGGGAACCCCTCGAACGTGAAGCGGTCGGTCGGCAGCCCGGAGAGGGCGAGGGCGGTGAGCACGGCGCTCGGGCCGGGGACGGCCGTGACGGTGACGCCTGCGGCCGCGGCGGCCTCGACCAGCGGGAACCCGGGGTCGCTGATCGCCGGCATGCCCGCGTCGGTGAGCACCACGACGTCGTCCTCGCGTGCGAGCTCGACGACCTCGGCCGCGCGCTCCCGTTCGTTGTGCTCGTGCAGCGCGATGAGGCGCGGTCGGTTCTCGATGCCCAGGGCACGCATGAGGTGGATCGCGGTCCGGGTGTCCTCGGCGGCGACCACGGAGGCGTTCGACAGCGTCTCCACGAGTCGACGGGAGGCGTCACCGAGGTTGCCGATGGGGGTTGCTGCGAGGACGATCACGTCCCCATTGTCGTCGTCACGCCTGCGACCTGTGGACAGCGCAGCCGACGCGTGCGCGGCCTCCGTAGGATGCTGCGCGTGACCACGGACCTGGCCGACCCGCTGCAGACCGTGCCGGACGTCCCCCGTGGCTCGCGGCTCGACGACTGGTGGGCGCGCACGCTGTCCGTCGGCTGGCGGGTCGCCGCCTGGCGCTGGGGCGGCCCGATCGCGGTGACGGTGCTGGCCGCGGTGCTCCGCCTGGTCGACCTCGGGCGACCGCACTCCCTGGTGTTCGACGAGACGTACTACGTCAAGGACAGCTGGTCGCTCGTGCACCTCGGGTACGAGGGCACCTGGCCGGCGAACCCGAGCGACGAGGGCGCGCCGACCACCGACGACCGGTTCGCGAGCGGGCAGACCGACATCTACTCCCGCGCCGCCGAGTTCATCGCGCACCCGCCGCTCGGCAAGTACCTCATCGGCCTCGGCATGCTGGTGTTCGGGCCGGACAACGCGTTCGGGTGGCGGTTCACGGTCGCCGTGCTCGGCATCGCGACCGTGTTCCTCATCGCCGTCATCGCGCGGTCCTTGTTCCGCTCGACGCTCGTCGGGACGCTCGCCGGCGGTCTCCTCGCCGTGGACGGGCAGGCGATCGTGATGTCCCGGGTCTCGCTGCTCGACGGCATCGTCACCTTCTTCGTCGTCCTCGCCTTCGGCGCCCTGCTGCTCGACCGCCGCTGGTCCGCCCGCCAACTCGACCGGTGGACCGACCGGCGGGCAGCGGCCGGACGGGCCACGCTCTGGGGCCCGGTGCTGTGGTGGCGACCGTGGCTGCTCGCGATGGGCGTCGCGCTCGGGCTGGCGTCGTCGACGAAGTGGACCGGGATGTACTTCCTGGCGTTCTTCGCGGTGTACTCGGTCCTCAGCGACATGATGCTGCGACGCCGGGCGGGCGTGGTGTTCTGGTCGTCCAGTGCGGCGCTGCAGCAGGCACCGGTCACGTTCCTGCTCACCGTGCCGGTCGCCGCAGTGACCTACCTGGCCTCGTGGTCCGGGTGGTTCCTGACGAAGGGCGGCTGGGACCGCGACTGGATCGGCGGCGGCGGACAGCGCTGGACGGGCGTGCTCGCGTGCGTGCCCGACAGTCTGCAGAACTGGTGGCACTACCAGTCGGAGATCTACGCCTTCAACATCGGCCTGCACACGCCGCACTCGTACCAGGCGAACCCGCTGCTCTGGCTCGTCATGCAACGCCCCACGTCGATGTACTACCAGGGCACGAACGCCGGCCAGGACGGCTGCGGGTTCGACCGGTGCGGCGCTGCCGTGACCGGGATCGCGAACCCGTTCATCTGGTACGCCTCGGTGATCGCCGCCGTGGTGCTGCTCGTGCTCTTCGTCACGCGTCGGCGCTGGGAGTACGGGCTCGTCCTGATCGGCATCGGCGCCGGGTACCTGCCCTGGCTCATGTACCTGGACCGGACGGTGTTCCAGTTCTACACGATCGCCTTCGAGCCGTTCCTCGTGACGGCGCTGGCCGCGGCGATCGCGCACCTGATCGGGTCACGGGACGATCCGCGGCGACGGCGGACGCGGGCGCTGCTCGGGCTCGGCGTGTACCTGCTGGTCGTGGTCCTCGCATCGGTGTACTGGTACCCGATGTGGACGGCGATGCAGGTCCCCTGGGACTTCATCCGCTCGCACTACTGGCTGCCGAGCTGGTTGTAGCGCTCGGGCGATCGCGCCGTCGCAGGCACGCGCCGTCGCGGGCCCGCGCGGTCGCATCCGCGTGCCCTCGGGGCCACCTGGGACGCCGCCGTCAGGACTGCGGCTGCATCGACCGCTCGAGGGCGTCGCGGTCGAGCGGCACGCCGACCATCGGGTCCTGCCGGGCCTGCGGCAGCACGCCGTCGACGAGGACCTGGGCGTAGCGCTTCCAGGCGTCCGGGTCGTGGTTCCGCGTCGCGTCGGCCACGGCACCGACCATCGTCGTGAGGATGGGCAGGTCACGGGCGTCGAAGCCCGGCCGGACGACCCCGGCCTCGCGGGCACGACGGATGATCTCGGCGACCTGCCGCTCGAGACGGTCCCGCTCCTGCATGACCGACGGTCGGGCCTTGCCCGCGCGGACGATCGCGTCGGCGAGCGCTCGGTCGCGGGCGCGGAAGGCGAACACGCCCATCAGGTACAGGCGGAGCGACTCACGGGGGTCGGTCTCCTCGGCAGCGGCCGCGGCCGCGGCGTTCAGCGCCTCGAACTTGGCGCTGAGCAGGGCCGCGATCAGGGAGTCCTTGTCGGCGAAACGTCGGTAGACGGTGCCGACCCCGACCCCGGCCTCGTGGGCGATGTCGTTCAGGGTCACCGAAAGGCCGCGCTCCGCGAAGCACTTCCGTGCCGTCTGCAGGATCAGTTCGCGGT
This sequence comes from Curtobacterium sp. MCJR17_055, assembly GCF_003224335.1. GTDB lineage: Bacteria > Actinomycetota > Actinomycetes > Actinomycetales > Microbacteriaceae > Curtobacterium. The sequence continues at coordinate 176,041 of NZ_QKLF01000006.1, read as the reverse complement.
TCCGCGCCGCGTCGGCACGGAGGGGCCGGTCGAGGTCGAGAGGCCGATCGAGATCGGCTGCGGGTCCGGTGGTGCTCACACACCGAATGTAATCGACCTCTCTGGGAACAAGCGGATGCGGTTGCTCCGTTTCGATGTACAGTGACCACAAGCGGATGCCGCGCATCCACTTCACCCTCCTCCGGGACGCCCGACGGCGCGCGCCCCTCCCCTTCCATCCTTCGAGAAGGAGGCTGTCATGACGGCAGAACAGACCGCGCCCGCTCCCACAGGAGCGACGCCGACGACCGCGGGCACCACCCCGGCCCGCACCGACCACCGCTGGATCGCCCTGGCGGTCATCGCGCTCGCCCAGCTCATGGTCGTCCTCGACGCCACCATCGTGAACATCGCCCTGCCCTCCGCGCAGGGGGACCTCGGGTTCGCCACCGACCAGCGCCAGTGGATCGTCACGGCGTACTCGCTCGCGTTCGGCTCGCTGCTCCTGCTCGGTGGTCGTCTCGGCGACCTGTTCGGCCGGAAGAACACGTTCATCATCGGCCTGGTCGGGTTCGCCGTCGCCTCCGTGCTCGGCGGGCTCGCGGACTCGTTCGGGCTGCTCGTCGCCGCTCGCGCGCTGCAGGGCGTCTTCGGTGCGCTGCTCGCCCCGTCCGCCCTCGGCATGCTGACCACCACCTTCCGCGACCCGAAGGAGCGCGGGCGCGCGTTCGGCATCTTCGGGTCGATCGCCGGGTCCGGCGCCGCCATCGGCCTGCTGCTCGGTGGCGTCCTGACCGAGTACGCGTCGTGGCGCTGGTGCCTCTACGTCAACGTGGTCTTCGCGGTCCTCGGCGTGATCGGCGCACTCGTCTTCATGGCGAAGCCGCCGAAGGTCGAGCGTCCGCGCATCGACGTCGCCGGCGTCATCACCATCACCGCCGGTCTCGTCGGGGTCGTCTACGGCTTCTCGAACGCCGAGACGAACGGCTGGGACGCCCCGCTCACGATCGGCATGCTGGTCGGCGGCGTGCTGCTCATCGCCGCGTTCGTCGTCATCGAGACCCGGGTCGCGCACCCGCTGCTGCCGCTCCGTGTCGTGCTCGACCGCGACCGCGGTGGTTCGTTCGTCGCGATCGGCCTCGTCGCGATCGGCATGTTCGGCATCTTCCTGTTCCTGACCTACTACCTCGAGCAGACCCTCGGGTTCTCGGCACTGCAGACCGGCCTGGCGTTCCTGCCGATGCCGCTGTCGATCATGATCTCCGCCACGCAGATCGGCGGTCGCCTGCTCCCCCGCGTCGGCCCGAAGGTGCTCATCTTCGCCGGGGCACTCGTCGCCGCGACGGGGCTCCTGCTGCTCCTCCGCACCGACCTCGACAGCTCCTACGCGGGCACCGTCCTGCCAGCTCTCGTCGTCATCGGCCTCGGGATGGGGACGATCTTCTCGTCGGCCATGAACACCGCCACGACCGGGGTCGCCCGGTCGGACGCCGGCGTCGCGTCGGCCACGGTGAACACCATGCAGCAGATCGGTGGCTCGATCGGCACCGCGCTGCTGTCGACGATCTTCGCGAACGTGGTGGAGAACAGCCTGTCCGGGCTGACCGCGGCTCCGACGGCGCTCCAGCAGGCGCAGGCCACGCTCGACGGCTACCACGCCGCCTTCGCGATCTCGGCCGGGGTGCTCGTGGTCGTGGCGATCGCCAGCGGACTGCTCATCAACCGCCAGTCCGTCCGTGTCGCCCGTCTCGAGCGGGCCGGGGCCGGTACGACCGGCAGCATCCCGACGGCTGCGCACTGAGCGACCGAGCGACTGCGTGGCTGAGCAACTGAGCGGCTGCGTCGCACGACACCACGGGACGGACACGGCACCGCGCGACCGCACGGTGCCGTGTCCGTCCCGTGCTGCGTCGTCCCGTCCGTGCCGGATCGCGCGGCACAAGTCGCCCCGTTGCTCACACCCTGTCGCGGGTCAGGGGTCTGGTTTACCGTGTGGGCATGGCCCCCGTCCTGACCTCGCCGCTCGTCTCGACGCAGTGGCTCGCCGACCACCTCGGTGCGGACGACCTGCTCGTGCTCGACGCGTCGGTGCACACGGACGGCCGCGGCCTCGACATGTCGTGGCACTCGGCGCGCGACGCCCACGAGCGCCGCGGCCACGTACCGGGCGCCGTCTACGCCGACCTCGTCGACGAGTTCTCCTCGCCCGAGACGGGACTCCCCTTCACTCGTCCCGGAGCCGAGCAGTTCGAGGCGGCAGCCCGCGCGCTCGGCGTGAGCCGCGCCTCCACGGTCGTGGTCTACGACGACGGCATCGGCGAGTGGTCCGCACGGCTCTGGTGGATCTTCCGCTCCTTCGGCTTCCGGACGGTCGCCGTGCTCGACGGCGGGTTCGCGAAGTGGCGCGACGAGGGCCGGCCGGTCCGCGTCGGCGCACTCTCGCGGACTCCTCGGCGTGCCGCGGACGACGACGCCTTCGTCGCGGGCGAGGAACTCCCGCTGTGGGCCGACCGGTCGCGCGTGCTCCGCGCCGTGGACGGGTCGGAGCCGGCAGCACTCGTCCTCGCCGCAGACCCCGAGGACCTCGGTGACGACCACCCGCCCCTCGTCCCGGGCACCACGACCATCCGGGTGCGGGACCTCCTCGGCGAGTCGAACGCGTTCCTCCGTCGGTCGGAACTCGAACAGGCGCTCGCACCGGTCCTGACGGCGGACGAGGTCGTGACGTACTGCGGGGTCGGGAGCGCGTCGTGCGTGGACGCCCTGGCCCTGACGATGCTCGGGCACGAGAAGGTCCGCGTGTACGACGGGTCGCTGGCCGAGTGGTGGCGGGAGCCGATCGCCTCCTGACCGGGGCGGTCGACACCGCCGAGCCGACGTGGGCCGGGGGCTAGCGTTGGCGCCATGAGCAGCAGACGCGCGGTGGTCCTCGGCGGGACCGGTGGCATCGGGTCCCAGGTCGCCCGCGAACTCCTCGACCTCTCGGGTCGGGGTGGGGACGACTGGTCCGTCGAGATCGTCTCGCGGCACGGCGGTCCCGTCGCCGACGACCTCGTCGCCGCCGGTGCGCTGGCCCGACCCGGCGACCGACGGGACACCGCGCTGCTGCGGGACCTGCTGCGGCCGGGGGCGGATCTGCTCGTCGACACCGTCGGCGTGACCCGGGACGACGCCCTACAGCTCGCGCCGTTCCTGGACGACGTGGGCTCGACCGTGTTCGTGTCGTCGAAGGCCGTCTACGTCGACGAACAGGGGCGGCACGCCAACTCGGTCGACAAGCCGGTGTTCGGCGGCGCGGTCACGGAACTCCAGCCGACGATCGCGCCGAGTGACGGCGACCCGACCTCCCGCGACGGGTACGCCGCGGCGAAGGTCGCGGCCGAACAGGTGCTGCTCGACCACGGCGCACCGGTCACCGTCCTCCGCCCGTCCAGGGTGTACGGCATCGGGATCGGACGACCCCGCGAGTGGTTCGTGGTGCGGCGGGTCCTCGACGGACGGGAGCGGATCCTGCTCGCCGACCAGGGGCGCAGCGTCGACCACACGACGGCCGCGTCCGGCATCGGCTCGCTCGTCCGGCTGGTCGCGGAGGCCCCGGACCGCCGGATCCTCAACGTCGCGGACGAGACCGCCCCGACCGCGCTCGAGATCGTCCGCACGGTCGCCGGACACCTCGGGCACACGTTCGACGAGGTCCTGCTCGGCGAGGACGCACCGGCGTTCGTCGGACTCACGCCGTGGTCCACCCCGTCCCCGTCCGTGCTCGACACGACCGCGGCCCGGGCGCTCGGATGGGTCCCGCCGCGGTTCGCGGAGGCGGTCCGGTCGGAGGTCGACTGGCTCGTCGAGACCGCTCACCGGACCCCCGCGGACGGCGACGTCCCGTGGGCCGACGACCCGTTCTGGGACCGGATGTTCGACTACGGGCCGGAGGACGCGGCGCTCGCGCTGCTGTCGTTGGGGCTCGGCTGACGTGTGTGCAGCTGTGGACGTTGGCTCGCTCTCCACAGGACGGCCTGGAGGCCCGCCCACACAGGCCGGGCGGGGCACGCTGGGTGCATGAACGACAACCGGCTCGGATCCGCGGTCAGCCCGTACCTCCGCCAGCACGCCACCAACCCGGTGGACTGGCGGGAGTGGGGAGCCGAGGCGTTCGCCGAGGCGCGCGAGCGGGGCGTCCCCGTCCTGGTGTCGATCGGGTACGCCACCTGCCACTGGTGCCACGTCATGGCCCGGGAGAGCTTCTCCGACCCCGAGGTCGGCGAGCTGCTGCGGCGGGACTTCGTCGCGGTCAAGGTCGACCGTGAGGAACGCCCGGACGTCGACGCGAGCGCGATGGCCGCCGCGAGCGCCTTCACCGAGCAGCTGGGCTGGCCGCTGACGGTCTTCATGACACCGGATGCGCAGGTTTTCTACGCCGGCACCTACTACCCGCCGCAGCCGGTCGGGCAGCACCCGTCGTTCCGCCGGGTCACGGCCGCGGTGCTCGACGCATGGCGGGACCGTCGGCAGGAGGTGGACGCGAACGCGTCGGCCATCGCGCGCGCGATCCGGCAGGGTGCGGAAGCGGACGCGGCGTCCGCGCAGGCGGGGCACACCGACGGAGCCAGCTCGGGCCTCCCGTCCGTCGACGCGATCCGCGGGGTCGTGACCGACCTCGAGCGAGCGGAGGACGCCGAGTACGGCGGCTTCGGGGGCGCACCGAAGTTCCCGAACGCGCCGCTGTTGGAGTTCCTCGGCGATGCCGCCGCCGACGGGGTCGAGCCGGCCGGCGGTCTCCTCCGCCGCGCGCTGGGCGCCATCGCCGGGTCGGAGCTGACCGACGCGGACGGCGGTGTCTTCCGGTACGCCACGCGCCGCGACTGGTCCGTCCCGCACTACGAGCGGATGCTCTACGACAACGGCGGGCTGCTCGCCGTCGCCGACCCCGCTCGTGCCCGCGGCATCGCCGACTTCCTGCGCGACACGCTCCGGCGGCCGGACGGCGCGTTCGTCGCCGCCCAGGACAGCGAGTCGACGATCGACGGTCGACGGGTGGAGGGCGAGTGGTACCGCCTGCCCCTCGACGAACGCACCCGGCTCGACCCACCACCGCTCGACGACCAGGTCCTGACCGGGTGGAACGGCCTGGCGGTCCGAGGATTGGTGTCAGCCGGAGCACGAAGCGGGGACGACGAGATGATCGACCTCGCTCGTGCCGCGGCGGACGCGGTCATCGCCGCACACCTCCGGGACGGGCACGTCACCGTCCGCTCGAGCTCGGGTGCCGGTACGTCGGCGGCGGCGCCGACCCTGGAGGACCTCGGGCTGTTCGCCGAGGGGCTCCTCGAACTCGCGCTCGCGACGGGCGAGCTGCGCTACGCGACGATCGCCAGGACGCTCGTCGACGACGGCCTGTCCGGTGCACTCGAGGTCGACCCGGTCCTCGCCGCGGCCGGGACGGCGACCGGCGAGCAGCCGCAGACCGCGCTCCGGTCGGGGACCGTCGCGCTCGCGAGCGCGGCTGCGGTCCTCGCCGCACTGACCGGGGACGACGATCGGCGGACCGCTGCGGCACGGCTCATCGCCGACCGCGCGCGGACCGGAGTGGATCGCCCGCTCGGGCACGCCGACGCCCTCGGACTCGCGCTCGCCCTGCAGCGTCCCTCGCGCGAGGTCGTCCTCGTCGCTGACGACCGGTCAGTGCCCGAGGTGACAGCGATGCTGCGCGCCCTCCGGTCCACACGTCGGCCCGGGACGATCACCGCGGTGCTGACGCGAGCGCAGGCGGCCGAGTGGGCGGAAGCCGGGTTCACGCTCATGGAGGGACGGGACACCGCGGACGGCGTGACCTACGTCTGCCACGACCGCGTCTGCGCCCTGCCGGCACGCACCGCCGACGAGCTCGCGGCGCAACTCGTCTGATGGTGGACCCGCCCGGGCGGTATCCTGGAATGCTCATGTCGAATCCCCCCGTCATCACGTACCCGCCGGAACTGCCCGTCTCCCAGCGGCGCGACGACATCGCCGCTGCGATCCGCGACAACCAGGTCGTCATCGTGGCCGGGGCGACGGGTTCGGGCAAGACGACGCAGCTGCCGAAGATCTGCCTGGAACTCGGACGCGAGAACATCGGCCACACGCAGCCCCGCCGCATCGCCGCGCGGACGATCGCCGAGCGAGTGGCCGACGAGCTCGGCGGTGAGCTGGGCGACCTGGTCGGGTACCAGGTCCGCTTCACCGACAAGGTGAGCGCGAACACCCGTATCAAGCTGATGACCGACGGCATCCTGCTGAACGAGATCCACTTCGACCGGGACCTCGAGCGGTACGACACGATCATCATCGACGAGGCGCACGAGCGGTCCCTCACCATCGACTTCCTGCTCGGGTACCTCAAGCGACTCCTCCCCCGCCGGCCCGACCTCAAGCTCATCATCACGAGTGCCACGATCGACCCGGAGTCGTTCTCACAGCACTTCGGCGGCGCCCCGATCGTCGAGGTGTCCGGGCGCACCTACCCGGTGGAGATCCGCTACCGGCCGCTCGTCGCCGACGAGGACGCCGCTGGCGACGACGAGGACGAGGACGAGTTCGACGAGCGTCCTGCCGGCACCCGACCGGCGACGTCGAAGGGTGGCGCCGCGGGCCGCACCGGGAGCCCGACGGCCGGCGATGACCGGGACCCGCTGCAGGGCATCACGGACGCGCTGGACGAACTCGCCCGCGAGGACCCGGGCGACGTCCTCGTGTTCCTGTCCGGCGAGAACGAGATCCGCGACGCCCAGGACGCCATCGAGGGCAAGCACTACCCGGGAACCGAGGTCCTGCCGCTGTACGGGCGGTTGTCCGCGGCCGACCAGCACCGGGTGTTCCAGCGCTCGACGACGCCGGGCGTCCGCCGTCGGGTGGTGCTCGCGACGAACGTCGCCGAGACCTCCCTGACGGTTCCCGGCATCAAGTACGTCATCGACACCGGGACGGCCCGCATCTCGCGGTACTCCCCCCGCGCCAAGGTGCAGCGACTGCCGATCGAGGCGATCTCGCAGGCGTCCGCGAACCAGCGCTCCGGTCGAGCCGGCCGCACGAGCGCGGGCATCGCGATCCGCCTGTACTCGGAGGACGACTTCGACCGTCGTCCCGAGTACACCGACCCGGAGATCCTCCGGACGAACCTGGCCGCCGTCATCCTGCAGATGATCTCCCTCGGCTTCGGTGACATCGAGTCGTTCCCGTTCCTGCAGCCGCCGGACTCGCGCGGCGTGAAGGACGGCCTCGACCTGCTGCGGGAACTCCGCGCCGTCGACACGGCCGGCGCCATCACGAAGACGGGCAAGCAGCTGACGCGGCTGCCGATCGACCCCCGCCTGGGTCGGATGGTGCTCGAGGCGAGCCGGCAGGGCGTCGGCCGGGAGGTCATCGCCATCGTCTCGGCCCTGAGCATCCAGGACCCGCGTGAGCGTCCACTCGAGAAGCGCGCGCAGGCCGACCAGCTGCACGCGCGCTTCGCCGACCCCACCAGCGACTTCCTGACCCTGCTCGGCCTCTGGAACCACCTGGAGGAGAAGCAGGAGGAACTGTCCTCGAGCGCGTTCCGCCGGATGTGCAAGGCGGAGTTCCTCAACCACCTCCGCATCCGCGAGTGGCAGGACCTGTACCGCCAGCTCTCGCGGGCGGCGAAGCAGGTCGGGATCCACGTCGGCAAGGAGCGCAAGGACGACCCCGACTCGGTCCACCGCGCGTTGCTCGCCGGGCTCCTCAGCCAGATCGGCCTGCGCGACCGTGAGAAGCGCGACTACCTCGGTTCGCGGAACACCCGCTTCGTGGTGTTCCCGGGCAGCGTGCTCGCGAAGAAGCAGCCGGACGCGGTGATGGCCGCCGAACTCGTCGAGACCAGCCGTCTGTTCGCCCGGACCGTCGCACGCATCGACCCAGCGTGGGTGGAGCCCCTGGCGGGTGACCTGCTCAAGCGCACCTACGGCGAACCGCACTGGGAGAAGAAGCAGGGCGCGGTCGTCGCGTTCGAGCGCGTCACGCTGTTCGGTGTGCCGATCGTCCAGCGACGTCGGGTGCAGTACAACCGGATCGACCCGGTGCACTCGCGGGAGCTGTTCATCCGGCACGCCCTGGTCGAGGGTGAATGGGACTCGCAGCAGGCGTTCGACCGCGCGAACCGGAAGCTCCGGCGTGAACTCGAACAGCTCGAGGAGCGGACCCGACGGCGGGACATCCTGCTCGACGACGAGACGGTCGTCGAGTTCTACGACGCCCGCATCCCCGCCGAGGTCGCCACGACCCGCGACTTCGAAGGCTGGTGGCGCAGGACGCGCCGCGACCAGCCCGACCTCCTCACGATGCGCCGCGAGGACCTCCTCGACGAGTCCGCCGCATCCGCCGCTGAGGACGACGCCGAGTACCCGACCCAGTGGCGGAGCGGCGACCAGCGCCTCGCCGTCCGCTACCGCTTCGAGCCCGGCGCCGAGGACGACGGCGTCAGCGTTCAGGTGCCGCTCGCCGTCCTGCCGCGCATGCGGGAAGAGGGCTTCGACTGGCAGGTCCGCGGGCTCCGGAAGGAACTCGTCACCGCGCTCATCAAGGCGCTGCCGAAGCAGATCCGCAAGAACGTCGTCCCGGCCGCGGACTGGGCGGAGAAGATCGTCGCCGAGCTGCCGGACGACGCCCCGACGACGCCGACCGAGAGCTTCCGCGCGACCCTGGCGAAGACGATCCAGCGGCTCGTGCACGTGCCCGTCTCCGAGTCCGACTTCGACATGTCGCGGGTGCCCGCGCACCTGTTGCCGACGTACGCGGTCGTCGACGAACGCGGACGCCGGGTCGAGGCCGGCAAGGACCTCGCCGCCCTGCAGACCAAGCTCAAGGACCGCACGCAGCAGAGCGTCGCCGCCGCCACGCAGCGGCAGGGCCGGCCGGGAGGCTCGTCCCGGGTCGCGGACGCCGGCTCGGGCCGCCGCATCGAACGGTCCGGCCTGACCGCTTGGCCGGACGAGGACCTGCCCGAGGTGCTCGACACGAAGCAGGCCGGTGGGGTCATCCGCGCCTACCCGGCACTCGTCGAGGAGGGCAGCGGGCCGAAGGCGACCGTCGGCGTGCAGCTCCTCGCGACGCCGGGAGACCGCGCCGTCCAGATGCCCGCGGGGGTGCGGCGACTCGTCATGCTCGCTGTGCCGTCCCCCGTCTCCTACATCCAGCAGCACCTCACCGCGCAGGAGAAGCTCGCCCTCGCCGCGAGTCCCTACCCGTCCACGTCGGCGCTGTTCGACGACGTCCTGGCCGCCGTGGTCGACGCCGGGATCCGCCGGACCCACCCGGACGGTCTCGTCTTCACCCGGGCAGCGTTCGAGCAGGTCCGGGATGCGGTCTCCGCGACGGTCGTCGACACGATGTTCACCGCCGTGTCCGAGGTCGCGGCCGTCCTCACGGCGCAGCGGAACGCCGAGCGGGCGCTGAAGCAGGCCACGAACATGGCGCTGCTGCCGGCCCTGTCGGACATGCGCCAGCAGATGGAACGCTTGGTGTCCGCCGGGTTCGTCTCGGTCGCCGGACTCGACCGGCTGCGACGCATCCGCGTGTACCTGCAGGGCATCGAGGCCCGGGTGACGAAGCTCCTGCAGAACCCCGGCCGGGACGCCGGCTGGATGCGCGAGGTCACCGGCGCGACCGATCGCTACGTCGAGGCCGGGGGCGCGTTCCCGCCGGTCGTGGGGTCGCACCCGGAGCTCGTGCACGCCCGGTGGATGCTCGAGGAGTTCCGCCTCAGCCTGTTCGCGCAGGAGCTCGGCACCGCCGAGACCGTCTCCCTGCAGCGGATCACGAAGGCCCTCACCGCGGCCTCACGCTGACCGGAGGACGGCTCCTGCCCACGAGGACTACGGTGACCGCCATGATCGGCTCACTCGACGTCGTCGTCCTCGACTGCCCGGACCCCGCGGCCCTCGCCCGCTTCTACGCCGAGCTCCTCGGGGGCGTCGTCGAGGAGGCCGAGACGCTCACCCCGGACGACGAGTGGGTGGAGGTCACCCTGCCGTTCGCCGGGCACCGCCCCCTGCTCGCCTTCCAACGGGTCGACGACTACCGAGCGCCGGTGTGGCCCGGGCAGGACGTGCCGCAGCAGGCCCACCTCGACGTCAAGGTCGACGACCTCGACGCGGGCGAGCGAGCCGTGCTGGCGATCGGAGCGGCCGCGACCGGCGAGGGGACGGACACGTTCCGCGTCTACCTCGACCCGGCCGGGCACCCGTTCTGCCTGGTCCGACCGCAGGACTGACCGCGAGTCGTCAGCCGACCTGCTCGGAGCCCGTACCGGTGCCTGCGTCGGCATCGGCATCGACATCGGCCGCGTCGGCGTCGGCGGCGGGTTCGACCGCGAGCCCCTCGACGACCTCGACCCGGGGCAACGCGGCGAGCACCGCACCGGGCAGGAACAGCTTCGCCCCGCGCACGCCCGCACCGATGACGACCTCGGGCGCCTCGAGTACCCGTGCGTCGACGTACACGGACCAGTCGGCGGGCAGCCCGATCGGGGTGATCCCGCCGTACTCCATGCCGGTGCGCTCCACGGCGTCCTCCATCGGCGCGAAGCTGACCTTCCGGGCGCCGAGCAACCCCTTCACGGTGCGGTTCACGTCGAGCTTCGTGGAGGCGAGCACGACGCAGGCCGCGTACGTCACGGTGTCACCCCGCTTGCCCGCGACGACGATGCAGTTCGCGCCGCCCGCGACCGGGAAGCCGTACGCCTCGGAGAACGCCGCGGTGTCGGCGAGCTCGGGGTCGATCGGCGCGGCCTCGATGCGTTGCAGCACCTCGAACGGCAGGGCGACCAGGGCCTCCGCGACCGGGATGGCGATCGAGCCGGTGGCGAGCAGGACGGGCATGCGGTTCAGCGTGGGCATCCCCCCACCCTAGGGACGGGAACCACCGCGACTGGTCAGGAGTCGACCCGTCCGCAGCGGACAGCCCGTGCGGACGCCCGGGGACGCACGGGCACGGACGGCGGGTAGCCTCGCGACATGGGGGAGGAACCACGAGTCCATCGGCCGGACCGGTGGCGTGTGCTGCGCGACGTCCTCATCGCGGTGCCGCCCGGCTTCGAGACCGTCGTCGTCATCGTCGGGCTCGTGGCGTCGATCGATGCGCCGTACGAGAGCGAACGAGCCTGGGCACCGTGGGCGTGGCCGGCGCGGGCGACGCTGTGCACCTTCCCGCTCGCCCTCGTCGCGGTGGCCGTCGCGGTCGGTCTCCGTCGGGTCCCCGGTCGGACCGCTGCGATCTGGCTCGCGGCCGCCTCCGCGGCGCTCGGGGTCCTCCCGTTCGTCGTCGCGGTCCAGATCGCCCTGCGCGCGGTCTGACGACCGGCGCCCGGTCCCCGCGCAGACCCCGCGACACCCCCACGCCGACGCCCACAGCTGGACACCCAGCCCGAGGGCGATGGAGCCCGCCGTCATCCCGCCGGTCGCCATCGGCAGCGCTGCTTCCGCGCCACCCAGGGCGGGCGGCCGGCGGGCGCTCCGCGCCGAGCGACACCGTTCGCAGACCGTAGCCCGAGGGCCGTCGCCAGGCGCGGACCGTGCAGGGGACACGACGGACGGGAGGCCCGCGACCGACTGGTCACGGGCCTCCCGTCCGACGCACCGCGCTCCCCGCGGCGGGCGTCTCCGGCTGGTTCCCCGTCAGCCGACGACCTCCCAGGTGACCAGTCGCGCGTCGCGGGTCGTCACCTCGTGGACCGGCCCCTCGACCGCGAGACGCGCTCGCGGAGTCGCCGTGCCGGGCACCGTCCGCGCCGCGGTCGCTCGTTCGTTGACGATCGCGCCGCCGGTCGACGCATCGACGTCCGCGACGGAAGCAGAGGCCGCCGCGTGCGAGCCGACCCACACCTCCACGTCACCGGGCTCGACGATCCGGACCATGCGCCGGTCGCTGAACGCCAGACGCGTGGTGGGCACCGTGAACGCGAGCCGGACGGTCTCGCCCGCGTCGAGTTCGACGCGCGCGTAGCCGAGCAACTGCACGACCGGCCGTGTGACCGAGCCGTGCACATCACGCCCGAACAGCTGCACGACGTGCCCACCCGCGACCGAGCTGGTGTTCGTGACGGTGACGCTCGCGGTGAAGGTGCCCCCGGCCTGCACCGAGCCGTCGACGACCAGGTCCGAGTACGCGAAGGACGCGTAGGACAGGCCGAAGCCGAACGGCCGGACCGGCGTGGAGTCGGTCGCGGTGACGTCCGACGGACCACCGAGCACCGGGTGCAGGTACGAGTACGGCTGCGCCCCCGCGGACCGGGGCAGCGAGACCGGCAGGCGACCGGAGGGGTTCACCCGCCCGGTGACGACGTCGGCGATCGCGAGTCCGCCGCCCTCGCCGGGGAAGAACGCCTGCAGCACCGCCGCCGGACGGGGCTGGTCCCCGTCGAGCGCCCAGCTGATCGCGTACGGGCGGCCGGTGAGGAGCACCAGGACGACCGGCGTGCCGGTGGCGACCACGGCCTCCACCAGGTCGCGCTGCACGCCGGGCAGGTCGAGCGACTCGGAGTCGTTGCCCTCGCCGACGGTGCCGCGCCCGAAGAGGCCGGCCTGGTCGCCGACGACGACGACCGCGAGGTCGGCGTCGGCAGCGGCGGAGACGGCAGCGGCGATGCCGGTCCGGTCCTCCCCCTCGACCGTGCAGCCCTCGACGACACGGACCGATGCGCCGGCGAGCGCGTCGGTCAGTGCCTCGGCGACCGTCGGGATGGAGAACCCGAGCGGCAGCCCGGGGTGCGCGGCCAGGACGTGGTTCGCGAACGAGTAGCAGCCCTGCAGGGCCTCGGCCCGGTCGGCGTTCGGGCCGATGACCGCGACGGAGCGCGGTGTCCGCCGGACCGGGAGCACGCCGTCGTTGGCGAGCAGCACGACCGATTCCTCGGCGAGCCGTCGGGCGAGGGCCTGGTGCCGCGGCGAGTCGAGGTCGACCCCGGTGGGCGGCTCGTCCTCGTACGCGTCTGCGTCGAGCAGGCCGAGTGCCTCCTTCTGCGCGAGCGCACGGAGGACGGCACGGTCGACGAACGCCTCGTCGAACTGCCCGGACCGCACCCGGTCGACGAGCGGCCGCAGGTACGCGTCACCGGTGGGCAGCTCGACGTCGATGCCGGCATCGAGGGCGAGCGCTGCCGCTTCCCCACGGTCGGCGGCGACGGCGTGCATGACCTCGAGGAAGGCGACCGCGAAGTAGTCCGCGACGACGGTGCCGTCGAAGCCGAGCTGCTCACGGAGCACCCCGGTCAGGTACTCGGGGCTGGCCGCCATCGGGACACCGTCGGTCTCGGTGTACGAGTTCATGACCGAACGGGCGTTCCCGTCGAGCAGTGCCATCTCGAACGGCGGCAGGAACACGTCGCGGATCTCCCGCGGCCCGGCGGACACCGGTCCGTGGTTCCGTCCACCCCGCGATGACGAGTAGCCGAGGAAGTGCTTCAGCGTGGCGTGCACACCGGCGTCCTGCAGTCCGCGGACGTAGGCGGTGCCGACGGTCCCGACGAGGTACGGGTCCTCGGCGATGCACTCGTCCACCCGACCCCAGCGGGGGTCCCGGATGACGTCGAGCACCGGGGCGAGGCCCTGGTGGATGCCGAGTTCGCGCATCGAGTCGCCGATGGCGCGGCCGACCTGCTCGACGAGCTCCGGGTCGAACGACGCACCCCACGCGAGCGGGGTCGGGAAGGTCGCGGCCTTCCACGCGGCGAGCCCGGTGAGGCACTCCTCGTGCACGAGCGCGGGGATGCCGAGGCGGGTCTCCCGCTTCAGGCGCCGCTGCTCCTGCCAGAGCCACGCGGCTCGCTCCTCGGCGTCGACCGGTCGGGTCCCGTAGACGCGGGTGTAGTGCCCGATGCCGTCGCGGGTGACCTCCGGCAGGGTCGCCTGGGCGTCCTGCGCGGCCGCCATCTCGCCCTGCATGGGGGCGACGACGCCGTTCTGGTCGAGCCAGTAGCCGACGATCTGCGCCGCCTTCTCCTCGAGGGTCATCCGGGCGAGCAGGTCGCGGACGCGGTCGCTCACCTCGGGGACGGCCGGGAGGCCCGGGGTCGGGTCCGCCAGGTCGGTCCGGGCCGCGCCGACGGCGCGGTCCCCCGACGTGTGCCGGGGCTGGTTCGTGATCGTCATCCCTTGACCGCCCCGGTGAGCCCGCCGACGATCCGACGCTGGAAGATCGTGAAGAACACGAGAGCGGGGATCATCGACATGGACGTGAACGCGAGCACCTTGGCGGTGTCGACCGAGTACTGCGACGAGAACGCCTGCACACCGAGCGGCAGGGTGTAGCTGCCCTCGTTGTTGAGGATGAACAGCGGCAGGATGTAGCTGTTCCAGCTGGCGATGAACGCCAGGATGCCGACCGTCACGACACCGGGCAGGGACAGCGGCACGATCATCCGGAAGAAGAAGCCGAGGCGGCTGGCGCCGTCGATGGACGCGGCCTCCTCGAGCTCATCGGGGATGGCCCGGAGGAACGGCACCAGGATGATGACCGTCGTCGGCAGGGCGAAGGCGATCTGCGGCAGGATCACGCCGGCCAGGCTGTTCGTGAGACCGAGGTCCTTGATGAGCAGGTACAGCGGCGTGATCGCGACGGTGATCGGGAACATCAGGCCGGCGGCGAACAGCGCGTAGAGCGCGCCACGGCCGGCGAACCGGTAGCGGGCGAGCACGTAGCTCACCATCAGGCCGAGCACGACGACACCGGCGGTGGTGGCGACGGCGCTGATCGTCGAGTTGCCGAGCTCACGCCAGAAGATCGAGCTGCTCAGCACCGAGCCGTAGTTGCCGAGTTCGAACGGCGCCGGCAGACCCGCCGGGCTCGTGGTGATCTGCGAGTTCGTCCGGAACCCGCCCAGCACGATGTACAGCACCGGGGCGAGGTTGGCGGCGACGAACAGGATCGCCACGACGTAGGTGAGCGGGTTTGCGCGACCGATGGCCGCACTCGACCGGCGCTCCCGTGTCGCCCGTCGCCCGGGGGCGACGATGCTCGTGGTGGCCATCACTTCTTCCTCTCGGTGATCGCGCCCGCGGTGTCCCGGCGGAGCACGAAGTGCTGGTAGATCAGCGCGACGGCCAGGGAGATGACGAACATCACGACGGCGACCGCGCTGCCGAAGCCGAAGTTCCCGGAGTTGCGCCCGTTGCCGACCATGTACGTGGCCATCGTCGAGGTGCCGGCGGTCGAGGCGATGTACTGCCCCCAGATGATGTAGACGAGGTCGAACAGCTGGAGCGAGCCGATGATGGACAGGAACGCCCAGATGCGGATCGTCGGGCCGAGCAGCGGCAGGGTGATGCGACGCTGGATCTGCCAGTAGCCGGCACCGTCGATAGCGGCCGCCTCGAACAGCTCCTCGGGGATGCTCTGCAGACCGGCGAGGAACAGGATCACCGCGAAGCCGATGTACTTCCACGAGATGATCACGAGCAGCGTCCAGATGGCGATGTCCGGGTTGGACAACCAGTCCGCCCGCAGGCCGCCGAGGCCGATCGTCTGCAGCATGTCGTTGACGGCGCCGTTGGACTGCAGGAGCAGGCTCCACCCGGTGCCGACGATGACCTCGGAGATGACGTACGGCACGAAGACGAGCACGCGGACGAGTCCGCGGCCGTGCATCTTCTGGTTGAGCAGCAGTGCGAGCACGATGGCGATCGGCCCCTGCAGCACCAGGGAGAGCACGACGATGAAGCCGTTGTGCATGAGGACCGAGTGGAAGGCCTGGTCCTGGAAGATGATGAGGTAGTTCTGCAACCCGACGAAGTCGGTGGGCGGGCCGTAGCCCTGCCACTTGAAGAACCCGTAGTACGCCGCCATGGCGACGGGCAGGATGACGAACGTCACGAAGACGATCACGGCGGGACCGGCGAGGACGGCGATCTCCGCGCGCTGCCGCCAGTCCGCGAGCCGCTTGGCGGGCCGACGCCCGGCGGGGCGCGGTGCGCTGGACGCACCGCTCCCCGCCGGCGTGGACCCCGCGGCGCCGTCCGACCCGGTGGCCGGGGTCGTGCCGAGCGAGGTGTTGAGGGTCATGGTCAGCCCTTGGCCGCAGCCTGGTTGGTGGTGGTGACGATGTCCTTCGCGGTCCCCTTGCCGGCGAGGACGTCCACGACGCTGGTGTTCAGCGCGTTGCCGACGTTCTGGCCGTACAGGGTGTCGAGGTACTGCGAGACGAACGGGGCTTCCTTGTAGGCGGCCAGGGCCGACTTCAGGTACGGCTCCGACACGACGGACTGTGCGTCCTGGTTGACGGGGATCGCCTGGAAGGCCTTGTAGTAGCCCTCCTGGTTGTCCTTCTGCACGATGAAGTTGAGGAAGTCGGTGCACGCCTTCTTCGGGGCCTGCGCCGTGCAGGAGTAGCCGTCGACGCCACCCATCATCGACTTCGGGTCACCCTTGCCACCCTCGACCGCGGGGAACGGGAACCAGCCGAGGTCGGGCAGCGGCTTGGCGTCCGGGGTGAGCGAGGAGATCACGCCCGGGTCCCACGCGCCCATGAGTTCCATGGCCGCCTTGTGGTTGGCGAGCAGACCCGCGGAGCTCCCCGCGCCCTGCTGAGCGGCGGTGGTCAGGAAGCCCTTGTTGAACGGCTTCGTGTCGTTGAAGTCCTCGAGCTGCTTGCCGGCTTCGGTCCAGCACTTGTCGTCGAACTTCAACGACTCGGCGGCACCGGTCAGGGTCTTCTCGCTGCAGGCGCGGAGGGCGAAGTTGTAGTACCAGTGCGCGGCCGGCCAGGCGTCCTTCGCACCGACGGCGACGGGGTCGACACCCGAGTCCTTGAGCTTGGCGATGTCCTCGTTGAGCTCGTCCATCGTGGTGGGGGTGCCCTCGATGCCGGCCTTCTCGAAGAGGTCCTGGCTGTACCAGATGCCCTCGGGGAGCACGGCGACGGGCATCGCGTAGGTGCCGTCCTTCGCGTCGTAGCCCGAGAAGGTCCCGGCGCTGATCGACTTCTTCGCGTCGGCGCTGATCGAGTCCTTGATGTCGAGCAGCTGCCCGGCGTTGATCATCGCGTTGAGCTTGCCGCCACCGCGCTGCAGGAACACGTCGGGGCCGTCGCCGGAGTTGAGCGCGGTCTGGAGCTTGCCGTCCAGGTCCTCGTTCTGGATCGCCTGGATCTTGACCGTCACGTTCGGGTTCTTCGCCTCGAACGCCTTGACGGTGTCCTCCCAGTAGGCCTTGCCGGGGCCGGTGGTGGAGTTGTGCCAGAAGGTCATCGTGACCTTGCCGTCGCCGTCGTCGGCGGCTCCGCCGCTCGAGCAGCCCGTGGCGAGCAGTGCGGTGCCGGCTGCGATGGCGATGGCCGCCGCGAACCTGTTCTTCCTCGTCATTGTGGAGTCCCTCGGTAGTCGTCGTTGACATGCGACCGCGAGGCCGCAGGGAGAGCATGCACGGCCGCCGGAACGGCTGTCAATCGATTTCGATAACGATTTCTGTCCGGTGCGCGGTATGGACGGCCGATGTCGCGCTCCATGCCACGGACTCGGTCGTGGCGTGCCGGACGGAGCCCGTGGACGAGTACGGTGTCGACGTGGATGCCATCGCCCGTCCTGCTCCCCTCCCGGGGCGGACCACCATCAGCGATGTCGCGCGAGCCGCCGGCGTCTCGGTGCCGACCGTCTCGAAGGTCATCAACGGGCGCGACGGTGTCGCCGCCGCCACCTCGCAGCGGGTGCTCGCCGTGATCGAGTCACTCGGGTACGAGAGCTCCCTCGTCGCCCGGAGCCTCCGGCGCAGCCGCACCGACGTCATCGGCATCCTCGTCACGGAGTTCGAGCCGTTCTCCACCGAGCTCCTCAAGGGCATCTCGTCGGCCGCCGACGGCACCGGCTACGAACTGCTCGCCTACGCCGGACTCGTCAGCGGGGAGGCCCGGCCCGGCTGGGAGCGCCGGTCGCTCTCCCGCCTCGCCGGCACCCTGATCGACGGCGCGATCGTCGTCACGCCGACCACGCTCATGGCGAGCACGCCGATCCCCGTCGTCTCGATCGACCCGCACACCGGACCCGAGGGCCACGCGGCCATCGACTCGGACAACATCGGCGGGGCCCGAGCGGCGACCGAGCACCTCATCGGCCTCGGACACCGCCGGATCGCACACATCCGGGGTCGCGCGGACCTGGCGTCGGCCGAACTCCGCGAGATCGGCTACCGGCAGTCGCTCGAGGCCGCGGGCATCCCGTTCGACCCGGACCTGGTGTGCGTCGGCGACTACCAGACCACGGTCAGCGCCGAGGTCGCCCGCGAGCTGCTCTCCCGGCACAACCGCCCCACGGCGGTGTTCGCCGCGAACGACAGCTCCGCGATCGGGGTGCTCCAGGTGGCGGGCGAACTCGGACTCCGGGTGCCGCAGGACCTCTCGGTGGTGGGCTTCGACGACGTGCCGCAGGCCGCGAACGCCGCTCCCCCGCTGACGACCGTCGCCCAGCCGCTGCACGACCTCGGCGCCGAGGCCCTCCGGATGCTCCTCGAGCTCCTCGGCGGGCGGGACGTCCCCGCGCACGTGCAGCTGCCGGCGTCGCTCGTGGTGCGTGCGAGCACCGCGCCACCGCCCGGCGCGTGAGACGGCACCCGGCGCGCGGGACGCCGCCGAGTGTGTGAGACCCCGGGCGCGGAAGACGCCCCGGGCACGGAGGACGCCGCCGTATCCCGCGGTGTCTCGCCTGGTCGGCGGCGTCGTCGGCAGACGGGGGTGTCTCGCCCCCGCCCCGCGCGCTGGACAGGAGGCCCGGTGCCCGACCGAGCCGCGCCTCCCGTCCCGGCATCCTCGGCGCGCGAGACACCGGCGTCTGCGCACGACGCCGCCCCGCCCGCGAGACGCCGCCACTTCCGGCGGCGTCTCGCCTGGCCAGGGGGGTCTCGCGTCGGCAGCGGCGTCCGTCGGCAGACGGCGGCGTCCCGCCTCCGCCCGCGCGCAGGACGGGAGACTCGGTGCCCGACCGAGCCGCGCCTCCCGTCCGGTGTCCTGACGCGCGAGACGCCGGCGTCCGTGCACGACGCCGCCCCACCCGCGAGACGCCGCCACTTCCGGCGGTGTCCCGCCTGGCCAGCGGCGTCTCGCCTCGACAGCGGCGTCACACCTGGTGGGCGGCGCCGCCGGCAGACGGAGGCGTCCCGCGGACGGGCGACGACGTCGCACACACCCCTCGAGTCCGCGAGCCGGACCTGATACGTTGCCGCTCACAACAAATCGGGAGGCCGTCGATGGCGACGCACCAGGACACAGCACACCGGACCGGCGAGGCGGTCGTCACCGTCACCGACGCGGACGGCACTCCCGTCGCGGACGCCGACGTCCGAGTCGAGCAGCGGCGGCACGCGTTCGGCTTCGGCAACATCGGCTTCGACTTCGTCGGGCTGGCGAACGGCGAGCCGGACGTCGGGACGCCGGAGCTCGCGGACCTGTGGCTCGACGTCTTCAACACCGCGACCCTGCCGTTCTACTGGGGCCGGTTCGAGCCGGAGCGCGGGCAGCCGGACACCGGACGACTCCGGCGCACCGCCGGGTGGTTCCGCGACCGGGGCGTCGCGACGAAGGGACATCCCCTCGTCTGGCACACCGTGCAACCGGACTGGCTGCTCGGCCTGGGGAACGACGAGGTCGAGCGCCTGCAGCGCGAGCGGATCCGCCGGGAGGTCAGCGACTTCGCCGGGCTGGTGGACACGTGGGACGCGATCAACGAGGTCGTGATCATGCCGCACTTCGCGAACGGCGACAACGCGATCACGCCGCTCGCACTGGCACGCGGCCGCCTGGCGATGATCCGGATGGCCGTCGAGGAGGCCCGCACCACGAACCCCGCCGTCACGCTGCTGCTCAACGACTTCGACCTCTCGGACGCCTACGAGTGCCTGATCGAGGGCGTCCTCGAGGCCGGTATCCGCATCGACGCGATCGGGCTGCAGACCCACATGCACCAGGGCTACTGGGGTGAGGACACCATGCTCGCGATGGTCGACCGGTTCGCCCGGTACGGCCTGCCGCTGCACCTGACCGAGACGTCACTCGTGTCCGGCGAGCTCATGCCCGCGCACATCGTCGACCTCAACGACCACGTGGTCGGCTCGTGGCCGTCGACGCCCGAGGGCGAGGCACGTCAGGCGGACGAACTCGAACGGCACTACCGCAGCCTGGTCGGGCACCCGGCCGTCGAGGCGATCACCTACTGGGGCATCACGGACGAGGGGGCGTGGCTGGGCGCACCGATCGGGCTCGTCCGGGCCGACGGCACCCCGAAGCCGTCCTACGACGCCCTCCGTCGGCTGGTGAAGGACGAGTGGTGGACACCGCCGACCACCCTGCGCACCGACGACGCCGGGCGGGTGGTGTTCCGCGGGTTCCGCGGCGAGTACGCCGTCCGCGTCGGGGCACAGGAGACCACCGTCACCGTCGGCGACGACGGCCCGGCGCAGGTGCGGGTCCGCGCCGCCGGCTGACGGCCGCGCTACGGTGCTGTCATGCGAGCGACCGTGCGGGACGTGGCCGCCCTCGCGGGGGTGTCGCCGAAGACGGTGTCCAACGTCGTCAACGGCGGTGTCGTCGTGCGCCCGGAGACGCGGGCCCGGGTGGAGGCCGCGGTCGCCGAACTGGCGTACGTGCCGAACCTCTCCGCCCGTGGCCTCCGCAACGGCCGGACCGGCGCCATCGCCCTGACGCTGCCGGAGCTCGCGAGCGCGTACTCGGCGGACCTCGCGCGGTGGTTCGTCGAACTCGCGCACGACCGAGGGCTCGTCGTGCAGTTGGAGCAGACCGCCGACGACCCGGAACGGGAGCGCGAACTGGTGTCGCGCGCGCGGGCGCACCTGGTGGACGGACTCGTGCTCAACCCGGTGTCGCTCAGCGCGAGCACCCTCGCGAACACCGAGGGGTTGCCGCCGACGGTCGTCATCGGCGAGGTCGAGCCCGAGCAGGTCGACCAGGTGCACGTGGACAGCCGAGCAGCGGCCCGGGAGGTCACGACGATGCTCCTCGACCGAGGGCACCGGCGCATCGCCGTGGTCGGGGCACCACGGCGTGACGGGGTCACCGCGACGGCGCGGCTGCGGCAGCTCGGCCACGACGACGCGGTCGGCAGCGCAGACCTGCACGTGGACCCGGCGCTCCGGGTCCCGCTCCCCGAGTGGACCACCGCGGCCGCCGCCACCGCCTTCGCCACCTGGCTCGACGGGAACCCCCTGCCCGACGCCGTGTTCGCGTTCACGGACTCCATCGCGTTCGGCGTGCTGCACGTCCTCGCAGCTCGGGGTGTGCGGGTTCCCGAGCAGGTGAGTGTCGTCGGGTTCGACGACGTCGACCAGGCCGCGTTCGCGATCCCCGCGCTCACCACGGTGTCGTTCGACCGTCGGGCCTTCGCGGACGCCGCCCTCGACCTGCTGGAGCGGCGGATCGCCGACCGGGAGGCACCGGTCCGGACGGTCGTCGTGCCGCACCGGATCGTGGAGCGCGCGAGCGTCGCGACGCGCTGACGAACGGGCCCCGGGGGAGTGGGCACCGGAGGAGTGGGCGCCGGACGAACGGGCCACCGCAGGAGTGGAGCCCGGAGGAGTGGGGCCCGGAGGAGTGGCCAGCGGGAGCAGCACACCGCGGGACCGGACGCCGCGGGACCGAGGAGGTCGCCCGCTCAGTCGCCGTCCGCCGCGCGCAACACCGCGACCGCCGTCCGCCGGTCGGCGAGGATCCGGAAGTGCCCGCCGAGTTCGAGCCGCACGTTCTCCGCGCCGGCGAGCTCACACCCACCGGGGATGAGCGTGTCGTACACCCCGTACACCGAGGTGATGCGGCTGTTCGCGTCCAGCTCACGCGCCAGCCCGGCGAGCACCGGGTCCGCAGCCCGGAAGACCCGGAGGTGCCGCACGGGCGCGAGCACCGCGTACTTCGAGCCGGCGAACGGCGTCGACACGGCGACCATGCGGTCGATCCGCCCATGCGGATCGAGTCGGGTCATCGCGTACTTCCCGATCAGCCCGCCCTTGCTGTGCGCGAGGACGAGGACGTGCTGCAGGTCGTGTTCGTCGAGGTACGCCATGACCGCCTCCGCCGACACCGGGACGGGTCGGACGTTGTGGCGCAGGTCGGTGAGCACGTGCACGGGGTGGCCGCGGTCGTGCAGGACGTCCATCAGGGGGCGCATGAAGTGCCACGTCTCGTACACGCCCGGGATGACGACGACGGCCTGCCGGTCGCCGGTCCGGTAGTCGTCGGCGGTGGTCGGGCCGAGGCTCCGGACCTGCCACACCGCGGCGTAGAGCCAGTCGAGCAATGCCCACCGCACGCGTCGGAGGAGGCCGACCCGGACGGGAGGCCCACCGGCGGACACGTCGGTCGGCGCACCCTGGTGCGGGGCCGGGCCGGTCACAGCACGACTCCGTCGCGCGCCGACTCGAGCGTCTGGACCCGACGGAACTCGTCCACCAGTCGGGCGACGGCGACCGGCTGGTGTTCCTGCACGTGGTGCGGCCCGGGCAGTTCGACGAGTGCACCGCGCACCGCGGTCTCCGCGAGCCGCACGGCCCAGTCGTGCTTCGCGACGGGGTCCTGTGCACCGCGGATGACGAGCACCGGGACGGTCAGGGCCCGGACGCCGTCGGTCATCCGGAAATCCCGCATCGGCCGGAGTTCGCGGAGGTACTGGGGCATGCTCCGGAGGTAGTCGGAGAGGACGATCGCGTTCATCCGGGCGCCCTCGAGCAGGACGTCCACGCCGAGTGCGGCGGCGAGCCGGACGAGGGAGCGGCGGCGGTCGTCGACGACCGGACCGACGAGGACGACGGAGCTGACGACGTCGGGGTGACGGAGGGCGGCCTCGACGGCGATCTGCGTGCCCATCGACTGTCCCAGGACGACGACGTCCTCCGCTCCACGGGCGGTGACCGCGCGCACGACGAGGTCGGCGTACTCGTGCTCCTCGAACCGACGGCGGCCGTACGGCAACCCGCCGAACCCGGGCAGGTCGACCGACACGGTCCGGTGCGTCCGGGACAGCGCCGTCTGCACCCGGTGGAAGGACCGGTGCGACATCCCGATGCCGTGCACGAGCACGACCGTGGGGGCGAACGAGTCCCGCACCCGACCGGCCGGCGCCATCGTCCGCAGCCGGACGGGGTGTCCGTCGACCTGAACGGTCTCCACCAGTGCACGCATCCCCCGACCCTATGCCGACCGGGCCGCAGTGCCTGGGAACCGTTCCGCTGCCGGGCTCCAGGCGCTACCCTCGCCCACATGCGGAAGGTCACTGCGGGACTGTTCACCTCGGTCGACGGCGTCGTGCAGGACCCGTACGAGTTCCAGTACGACAGCTTCGACGACGAGCTCGGTGCCGCGATGACCGCGTGGATGGCGGCCACCGACACGGTGCTGCTCGGTCGGAACAGCTACCTGGAGTGGTCCGAGTGGTGGCCAGCGCACGCGGACGACCCCTTCGGCCAGTGGATCAACCCGATCGAGAAGCACGTCGCGTCGACCACCCTCGGCGACGACCTGGCGTGGGAGAACAGCACCCGGATCCCCGGCGACGTGCCGGCGTTCGTCCGGGAGCTGCAGCGACGGGACGGAGCCGACATCGCCGTGTGCGGCAGCGTCACCCTCGTCCGGAGTCTGCTCTTCGCCGGGGTGCTCGACGAGTTGCAGCTGATGGTGCACCCGGCGATCGCCGGACACGGTCGGAAGCTGTTCGAGCCGACGGACCCGCCGACGCGGCTCCGCCTGGTCGCGAACGCCGTGACGAGCAAGGGGAACGTGCTGAGCACCTACGGGCGGTTCGACGCCTGACGGCGGTGATCCGCGCCTCCCGGCTCTTGTCCGGAGCGTGGACAGCGGGTCTGCCTGATCGGCGTACCCTTCTGGGTGGCCCAGACCGCACGACCCCCGGAGCTCACCATGCCGCAGGACACCCGCCCGCACGTCGTCGTCGTCGGCGGTGGATTCGCCGGGATCGCCGCGATGCGCGAGCTCAAGGACGCACCGGTCCGGGTGACCCTCGTCGACCGGCACGTCTACAACATGTTCCAGCCCCTCATGTACCAGGTGGCGACCGGCGGGTTGAACGCCGGCGACGTGACGTACTTCCTCCGCAGCCTCCGCGCACGCCAGGCCAACGCGGACTTCCGGCACGGGCTGCTCACCGGCATCCGGCACGACGAGCGCATCGCCGAGATGTCCGACGGCGAGCACCTGCACTACGACTACCTGATCCTGGCCAACGGCGTGAACACGAGCTACTTCGGGACGCCCGGCGCCTACGAGTACGCGTACTCGATGTACTCCCGCTCCCAGGCCCTGCGCATCCGGGACGAGCTCTTCACCCGCCTGGAGCAGGCCGCGGCGAAGCAGGGTCCGGACGAGATCCGCGTTGTCATCGTCGGCGGCGGTGCCACCGGCGTGGAGATGGCCGGTGCGCTCGCGGAGCTCCGCGACCAGGCGCTCGTCGGCGCCTACCCGGAGATCGAGCGCGGCAACATCTCGATCACGCTCGTGCACCGCAGCGGCGAGCTCCTCAAGCCGTTCGCCCCGCGCCTCCGCCGGTACGCGGCCAAGATCCTCCGTAAGCGCGGTGTCGTGCTGCGGCTCAACGCCGGTGTCGAGGAGGTCCTGCCCGACGGCGTCCGCCTGGCCGGCGGCGAGGTCATCCCGGCGTCGCAGGTCATCTGGGCGACCGGTGTCGCGGCGCACAAGGAGGTCGGCAACTGGGGCCTGCCGCAGACGCACGGCGGTCGCATCCAGGTGAACGACGACCTCAGCGTGAAGGGCGTCGACCGCATCTTCTCGGCTGGGGACATCGCCGCGCAGGACGATGCCCTCGCCCAGCTCGCCCAGCCGGCGCTGCAGGGCGGCAAGCACGTCGCCGAGCAGATCAAGCGACTGGTCGCCGGCAAGCCGACCGAGCGCTTCAAGTACTTCGACAAGGGCACGATGGCGACGATCGGCACGAACGCCGCCGTCGCCCAGCTCCGCGGCGGCATCACGATGGTCGGGCCGGTGGCCTGGGCCGCGTGGGTGTTCGTGCACATCACGAGCCTGCTCGGCAACGGCAACCGCATGTCGACGCTGACCCACTTCTTCGTCCGCTACGTCTGGTTCATGCGGAAGCGCTCGATCCCGATCGTCGGCGACGTCCGACCGGTGCGCCCGAACGGCGACCGCGAGCCGGAGCACTGGCAGCTGCAGAAGGCGGAGTAGCGCCCCGCGCGACCACGAATCGGACGGGAGGTCCGTCACCAGCGGGTGACGGACCTCCCGTCCGCCGTCCGGCCCGGTCCGTGCGGTCAGGGAACCGCGCGCTCAGCTCCGTGCGGCCGTGTAGGCGCCGGCCGCGATGTCCTCGAGCAGGGTCGGCCCGGTCGGCTGCCAACCGAGGAGATCCCGAGTGGCCGTCGACGTCGCGGCCATCTCCATGGCGTAGAACGGTCCGACGAAGCCGAAGTGGTCGACCGCGTCGGCCGGCTCGATCGTCGTCACCGGTACGCCCAGGGCGTCACCGATCGCTCGCGCGATGTCCCGGGTCGGCACGGCGTCCTCTGCGGTGACGTGCATCCGAGTGCCCGCCGGTGCGCCCTCGAGGCCGAGTCGGACCAGGCGCGCGGCGTCCGTGCGGTGAACCGCAGCCCAGCCGTTCGACCCCTCGCCGATGATCGCGGCGGCCCCGTGCCGACGGGCGGCCTCGGTGATGAGCGAGACGAAGCCGGAGTCGCCGGAGCCGTGGACGGTCGGGGCAAAGCGCGCGATCACGGTCCGGACGCCCTGGTCGACGAAGTCGAGCGCACGGTTCTCACCACCGCCGCGCATGGAGTGCGGACCGACGGCCGGGTTCGGGTCCGCCTCGGTCGCGGCCCGGTCGCCGGCCAGTCGGGCCACGCCGGACGCGACCACCAACGGTCGCCCGCTGCCCACGAGCGCTTCGCCGAGGGTCTCGACGGCGGCGCGCTCGGCAGCGTCGCTGACTTCGGGGTGCGCGAAGTCGTGCTTGTTGGCGAGGTGGACGACGCCGTCGGCGGCATCGGCCCCACGGCGGAGTGCCTCGAGGTCGTCGAGGTCGCCGCGGAGGACCTCGGCGCCCTTCGCCTGGACGGCCGCGGCTGAGGTGTCGGACCTGGCGAGCCCGGTGACGCGGTGGCCGGCGGTGAGGAGCTCGTCGACGGTGGCGGAGCCGATCCAGCCGGAGGCTCCGGTGACGAACACGTGCATGATGGTGCCCTTCTCGTTGATGTCAGTTGCTGACATCAAGACGGTACACCCGATGTCAGGCGCTGTCATCATGACCGGTCCGTCGGTACACTCGGAGGATGGCGAGATGGCAACCGGGCACGCGGGAGCGCCTCCAGTCGACGGCTCTGGAACTGTTCCTCGACCGGGGCTTCGAGGCCACGACGGTCGCCGACATCGCCCGTGCCGCTGACGTCACCGAGCGGACCTTCTTCCGGCACTTCGCCGACAAGCGCGAAGTCCTGTTCGCGAGCCAGGACGCCTTCATCGGGCTGTTCGTCGGACCCGTCGAGGACGCCCCGGCCGACATCCCGCCGATCGAGCTCATCGCACGGGCGCTCGACGGTGCCGGCTCGTTCTTCCCCGACGACCGCCGCGAGTGGTCCCGCCGCCGGCAGAACGTGATCGACGCCGAACCCGCTCTCGGCGAGCGCGAACTCGCGAAGCTCTCCGGTCTCGGACGCAGGCTCGCCGAGGTCCTCCGCGGGCGGGGCGTCCCCGAGCCGGCCGCTACCCTGCTGGCGCAGTCCGGTGTGACGGTGTTCCACCTGGCCTTCGCGCAGTGGATCGCCCCGGGCGAGACCCGCACCCTGCCGGAACTCGCGACCGAGCGGCTCGACGCACTGGCCGCGTCGATGGTTCGACAGCACGCCTGACGGGCCGGAGCCGGTTCATGGACAGCGGGAGCACACTGGGACGATGACGCGGATCGCACCCCCGACGGACACCGTGCCCGTCGTCGCGCCGTCCGTACCCGCCGCGGCCGCGCCCGTGGCGGCCCCGCCAGCTCCGGCGTCGCCGCCGGGTCGCGCCCTGGCGTTGGACGGCCTCCGGACCGTCGCGATCGTCATGGTGGTCCTGTACCACCTGCACGTCCCGCAGTTCGAGGGCGGGTGGATCGGCGTCACGGTCTTCTTCGTGCTCTCCGGCTACCTCATCACCACGCTGCTCCTCCGCGAGCGGCAGCGGACCGGCACCATCCGGCTCGGGTCGTTCTGGTGGAAGCGCATGCTCCGGCTCTACCCGGCACTCGTCGCCCTCGTCGTGGCCGGACTGCTGCTCTGGAACTGGGTCGGCGACTACAAGGGCGCGTCGCTCTCGGCAGGTTCGGCGGCGTTCATCGCCCTGACCTACACCGGGAACCTCTACCGCTCGTTCTGGGACACCACGCAGGGGGTCTTCGCGCACACGTGGAGCCTGTCGATGGAGGAGCAGTTCTACCTGGTCTGGCCACCGGTGCTGCTGCTCCTGCTGTCGCTCGGACGTCGTCGGCGGACACTCGTCCTCGGCCTGTCCACCGTCGTCGTGGCGGCGTCGGCAGCGTCGTGGCTCAGCTACCGCACCCCCTCGGGCGGCTCGACCCCGGACGTGTACTTCTCCCCCGTGCTCGGCGTCGTGCCGCTCGCCACCGGGTGCGTGCTCGCGCTGCTGCTCGACGACGAGCGGTGCCGTTCGTTCGCCTCCGGCCTCGCCGGACACCTGGGCACCTGGGCGGGCGCCGCGGCGGTGGTCGGCGTGCAGTTCTGGATCGGTGACGACTGGACCGACCACGCCTGGACCTTCGGCCTGCTCATGCCGGCCACCGGACTGGCGGCGGCGGTCCTCATCGGCGGGCTGGTCTCGGTGCGGACCCCGGTGTCCGTGGCCCTGTCCTGGTCCCCGGTCGCCTGGTTCGGACGCCGGGTGTCGTACTCCGCCTACCTCTGGCACCCGCTCGTGATCGCCCTGCTCGGCACGTTCGCGATCGGCTGGTTCGGGAACGTCTGGCTCTTCGCCGCCGCCGTCATCGTGTCGATCGGGGCGGCGTACGCGATCGAGGTCCCGGTCGAGAAGCTCCGCGCGCGTGTTCGGGAGGCCCGTCGCCTGGTCGCCGAGGACCACGCCGCCCGCAGCGCCGCCGCGAGCTGACGCGGACCCGACAGCGGGGCCGGTCGGTCAGCGGCTTCGGTCGGTCAGCGGCGTCGGTCGGTCAGCGGCGTCGGTCGGTCAGCGGCGTCGGCTGGCCTGGCGTCGCGCGTGGTTGTGGTCGATCGCCCGTCGCACGAGCGCCTGCAGTGCCGGGACGTCGACGTCGTCCCCCTCGGAGTACTTGATCGCGCGACGCTGGTTGCCACCGAGTTCGTCGTTGAACAGGCCGTCCGGGTCCTCGAGGGCCGCGCCGTACATGAAGCCGAGCTTCACGGCCGTCCTGAAGACGTTGCCGACGACGAGGATGCCGTCGAGTTCCCACACCGGAGCGCCCCGCCACTTCCAGGTCTCCTCGATCGCCGGGTCGACGGCCAGGACCGCCGCACGTGCGTCGGCGAGGACCGCTCCGCGCCAGTCCGCGTGCGCCGCGATCATCGCATCGATGTGCTGTGCCGGCGTCGGCTCCACTGCCGGTGTCTCGTCGGTTGCTGCCATGCGCACACGCTAGTGGTCGGCACCCCTCCGACGCCCGCCCGGTCGTGGTGCCGGTGCAACGACGGACGGGAGGCCCGGTGCCAGCCGGCACCGGGCCTCCCGGTCGTGCAGAACGCGACTCAGCGGCGGGTGGTGCCGTCCTCGTCGAGCTCGATCTCCTCGTGCGAGACGTCCTCGGAGACCTGCTGCTGCTCGGTGACGGTCTCGGTGCCGAGGCGGACGCGCTCGACCGGGACGGTCTCCTTGTCGACCACGACGCGCTCCTCGCTGAGGGTCACCTCGTGCTCCTCGTCGGACAGGGCCGGGCCGTCGGTCGCCGCGCCGACGTTGCCGTCGGTGATCGGCTCGGTCTCGAGGCGGACCTCTTCGTGCTGCACCGGCACGGTGACGGACTGCTGTTCCGTGACGACGTGCTTGCGGAGGCGGGCACGGCCGGTCTGGACCTTCTGGGTGCCGACGTCCAGGCGCTCCTCGGACCGCGTCATCGCGTCGTCCGTGTTCGCCCCGGACGTGTCGTGGCCGGCGCTGCGGTCGACGTCGGTGACGTCACCGGTCGTGCCGGAGCCGGAGGCCGTGCCTGTGGTGAGGTCCGGGTCGGTGCCGGTCGTGCCGGTCGTCGACTCGGTGCCGAAGCCGGCCGAGGTGTCGGTGCCGGTGGTGGTGCTGCTGCTGCTGCTGCCCAGGCCGTAGTGGTCGAAGATGCGGTCCTGCTCGTCGTCGCTGAGGTCGCCGTCGGCGTCGATGCGCGGTGCGTCCTTGATGCGGTCCTTGTCGTACGCGACGCGGAGTTCGTCACCGGTCAGGTCGGCGCCCTCGAGGGGGACGAACGACTCCGAGGTGCCGAAGAGGCCGGTGGAGACGCTGGCGAACAGCGGGTGGCCGTCGGTGTTGTCGACGTAGACCTGCTTGACGGTGCCGACCTTCTGGCCGTCCGGGTCGATGACCTTGGCGTCGAAGACGCTGTTGATGTTGTTCGTGTCGATCATGGTCGTTCCCTTCGTCGTGCGGTGGTGGTGTGTCAGGTGGGTTCGTGGGGGCAGAGCGCCCGGGGCAGTGCCTCGGCTCAGCGGCCGAGACCGACGCGGTCGACCTTGCGGTGGTACCGCATGCCCGTGAGGCCGCCGAGGACCGCGCCGACCAGGCTGATGACGGCGACGACGATCACGGTGATGATCCCGGTCACGGTGAGCGTGCCCTCGTCGACCGGGATCCGCGGGAAGCTGTTGAGGTTCCCGAGGACGTTGAACTGGCTGCCCGCGACGGCGGTGACGATCGCCACGACGATCGCGATGACGACCGCCCAGATCCAGACGGCGACGCCCTGCTTGGCACCGGAGAACCGGGCCATGCGGCCGGCGACGTAGCCGCCGGCGTAGTAGGCGACTAACAGGATCACGGCGAGTGCGATGGCGCCGACGATGCCGACGACGTCGCCGTTCTGCGTCACGTCCTTCGCAGCGTCGTCGACGTCGCCGCCGTTCTGGCCGAGGCCGACGCCCGCGCCGACGGCGGTGAGGAGGGCCGTCAGGATGACCGCGGTGCCGGTGGCGGTGAGCCAGCCGAAGAACGCCGAGCCCCACTTGAAGCCGGCGAACTCCTCCTTCTCGCGTTCGAGGACGGTCTCACGCTGGGTCGCACCGCGCTCGGCGCGTCCGGCAGCACCCGCAGCGACGCCGTCGTTCCGTGCGTGGTCGCGTCCGTCGTTCCGGTCGTCACCGGGAGCGGCGACCGCGTGAGCGGCGTCGCCGTCGTGGTGCGTCTCGTCACGACCCGTGCCGTCGTGCGCGCCGGTGCCGCGGACGGGCCGGGTGTCGTCGTCGGGTGTGCTCATGGGTGCCTCCTGGCGGTGGTGCTCGTGCTGGTGGTCGATCCGCACGGAACGGAACTCGGGTGCGCCCGTGAGGGCTGGCAGATCCGGCACCTGGTGCGGTTCGCGGACAGTCGGGAACCGGTCGGTCAGGAGCCCGCGGACTCCTCGACCGTCACGTGCCGGACGCTCCGGGTGGCGGCCGCTGCCACGGTGGCGAGGACGATGAGCGCGGCGCACCCGAGCAGGGTCGGCACCGCTCCCACGGTGTGCGCGAGCGGTCCGACGAGCGCTTCGCCGACGGGCACCGCGACGACCGAACCGACCGCGTCGTACGAGTACACGCGGGCGAGGACGTCGCGCGGCACGTTCGTCTGCAGGGACTGGTCCCAGGCGATGGAGAACACCTCGATCGCGACGCCGGCGGCGGCGAATGCGACGACCAGCGCGACGACCGACGGGGTCAGCGCGAGGGCGAGCACGGGCACGGCGGCGACGACCATCAGTGCGACCCCGATGCCGAGTGCGTGCCGGGGTCGCCACCGGAGCGCGATGCCCGCGCCGATCGCGAGCCCCACGGAGAGCGCGGCGACGACGAGCCCCCACGCGGCCCGACCGAAGGACGCGTCCGCCACGACGGGCCCGAGGACGGCCGTCGCGCCGACGAACGCCGCGTTGAGCACCGCGAACTGCACCACGACGATCCACACCCACCGGCGGCTGGCGAACTCGCGCCACCCCTCCTGCAGGTCGGACACGACGGACCGCGACGTCCCGCTGTCCGCGTCGGCCGCTGCCGCGCCGGTCCGAGGCAGTCGCATCCGTGCGAACAGCAGGCCGGCGACGGCGAAGCCGGCCGCGTCGACCGCGAGTCCCCATCCCGGCCCGACGAGGGCGACCAGGCCGGCACCCGCCGAGGCGCCGAGGATGCTCCCGCCGTTGAGGCCGAGCCGGAGCATCGCGTTCGCGGGGCGGAGCATCGGCGCGGCCACGGTGTCCGGCACGAGTGCCGCCGCGGCGGGGAGGCTGACCGCCGCGACGGCTCCGTTCAGGACGCTGAGGACGACGAGGGTCGGGATGCTCGCCGACCCCGTGAGGACGAGCGCAGCCACCACGCCCTGCGTGACGGCGGCAGCGCCGGACGTCCCGACGAGGACGACGTCGCGGGGCAGGCGGTCCGCGACCACGCCGCCGAACAGCAGGACCGCGACGTTCGCCACCGACCGTGCGGCCACGACCATCCCGAGGTCGGCCGCCGACCCGGTCAGGTCGAGCACGGCGAACGCGAGCGCGATGGGCGCGACCGCGTTGCCGAGGATGCTCGTCGTGCGGGCCGCCAGGAGCCACCGGAAGGGTGCGTGCCGGAGCGGACCGAGACGGTCGACCGTGGTGCTCACCGTCGTGCTCACCGACGTCGCACCGGGAACAGCGCCGCCGTCATCGACACCGGCTGTGTCCCGGGTGTCCGCGGCGGACGTGCGGCGGCGTGCAGGAGGGCGGCGGTCTGCCCGACGTGGTGCACCGCGCGGCGCCACGTCTCCGGGTCCACCCAGAGTTCGGCGTCGGCGGACATGCCGGGGCCGTCGACCTGGTCGAGGGCTCGCCGCCGGAGCTCGTCCGCGACCAACCCGAGGTAGGCGACGCGCTCCTCCGCCGTGTCCGGGTCGAGCGGGTGCACGTCGTGGACGTCGAACGGCACCGACGACGCCTCGTGCCGGTAGCGCTTGGCGTCACCGCCCCGGAGCCGGACGACCTCGACGACCCGGACGAGTCCGGCACGCTCGAGCACGCGCAGGTGGTAGCTCGCGGTCGCCTGCGAGAGCCCGAGCTCCCGGCCGGCTTCGGCGGCGCTCATCGCGACGCCGGTCAGGAGCGAGAGCAGTCGCAGGCGGACGGGGTGAGCGGTGGCGCGGAGCTCGTCGATGGCGGACACGGCGTCATGGTGACACTCGCGACGCGGCACCGTCAAAAGGTTCTTTGGGGGTCGTGGTGGCGTTCCCGGCAACCGGTGGTCCGGCCGTGCGTAGGCTCGGCCCGTGACCACGGACACCACGGACGTCCTCGTCGTCGGCGGCGGACCGGTCGGCCTCTTCCTCGGCGCGCTCCTGGCGGCCAGGGGAACCGCCGTGCAGGTCTGGGAGCGCCGGACCACCGACCCGGTCGGCTCGCGGGCGATCGGGATCCACCCGCCGTCGCTCGACGCGTTCGCCGAGGTCGGGTTGGCCGACACGGTGCTCGCGGAGGCGGTCCTCGTGCGGACCGGGGTGGCCCGGAGTCGCGGTCGGGTCCTCGGCACGCTGTCGTTCGACGGCGCCTCCGACACGCACCCGTACGTGGCGACGCTCGACCAGCACCGGACCGAGGTGCTCCTCCGCGACCGGCTCGATGCCGGTGCACCCGGAGCACTCCGGACCGGCACCGCACTCGTCGGGCTCACCCGGCACCGCGACCACGTGGACGCGACCGGCACCGACCGCGACGGCCGACCGGTCGAGATCCGCGCGTCCTTCGTCGTCGGCGCGGACGGCGCCCGGAGCCTGGTCCGCGACCTGCTCGGCATCGGGACGACCGGCCGGGACTACCCGGACCGCTACGTGATGGGCGACTTCGCCGACCCGGAGGACACGGACGCCCGTTCGGCCGCCCTCGTCGACGTCGGGGCGGCGGGCGTGGTCGAGTCCTTCCCGCTCCCCGACGGCCGCCGACGGTACGTCGTGCTCCTCCCCCGGGACGACGCCCTGGCGGACCCGGCCGTCCCCGCGGCCGCAGCCGACGCGCCGGAGGCGGACCGGGCCTCCCGGCTGGCGGCGATCGTGCGGAACCGCACGGGTGTCGCACCGGACCCCGCCACCTGCTCGATGCTCAGCGCCTTCCGCGTGCGTCGCCGCACCGCGGACCGCGTCGGACTCGGCCGGGTGGTCCTGGTCGGCGACGCGGCCCACGAGATCAGCCCGATCGGTGGACAGGGCATGAACCTCGGGTGGCTGGACGCGGCGGACCTGGCACCGGTCCTCGCCGACGCGGTCCGCACCGGTGCGGCCGGACCGTGGCCGGCGTACGCGCGACGGCGGCAGGCCGCCGCACGACGGGCCGGACGGCAGGCGGAGGGGAACATGGCCCTCGGCCGTGCGGTCCCCGACGTGGTCGGCGTCGGCCGGGAGGCGCTGCTCCGGTCCGTCCTGGCGCTCCCGACCGCGGGTGCCCTGGCCCGGCTGTACGCGATGGCCTGGGCGTAGTCGACCTCCCGTCCGTCCGACCGGCCTGCGTGACGGGCCCGTCCGAGCGGGACGCCACCGAGTGGTCGGGACGCCGCGGGAGGTGGCGGCGTCTCGGAGCCATCGAGGCGTCCCGAGCAGACGCCGCCGTCAACCGATGACCGCGTGCGGGTAGGCCGCCGCGCGGCCCTGGAAGGCGAGGATCGCCTCGTTGCGGACCTGCCCGTGCTCGATCTCGATCGCCCGACGGATCGTGTCCGACTCCGCCCACGCCGACGGCCCCGACATCACCGTCCGGAGGAACGGCATCAGCGCCTCGCTGATCTCCCACGTCGACGAGTTCCAGAGCAGTGACGGGCTGTGGTCGACGGCGTAGTAGTTCGTCGACCCGCCGACGGTGACCATGGGCTCGGCGAACGACGTCGGCCGTGCCCAGCTGAAGCCCATCCCCTCGTCGATCGAGACGTCGACGACCAGGCTCCCCGGGCGGAAGGCCTCGAGGTCCTCGGTGCGGAGGTAGGTCAGGGGCGCGTTCGGGTCCTGGAGGGTGCAGTTCGCGACGATGTCGTTCCGCGCCAGGTACGGCGCGAGCGGGACCGAGCCGTCCCGGGTCCGGACCGTGCTGCCCGTCGGTGCGTCCTCGTCGTGCTCGATCTGCAGGATGTCGACGGACGGGATCGGCGACCCGACGGCGGCGATGTCGCGGTTCGTGAGGACGCGGACGTCGTGGATGCCGTGGGCGTTGAGGGCGGTGACGGCCCCACGGGCGGTGGCACCGAAACCGATGACGACGGCGGTGAGCCGACGCCCGTAGTCCCCGGTGGAGCCGCAGAGCTGCAGCGCGTGGATCACCGAGCAGTACCCGGCGAGCTCGTTGTTCTTGTGGAAGACGTGCAGGCCGAAGCCGCCGTCGGCCCGCCAGTGGTTCATCGCCTCCCAGGCGATCAGGGTCAGGCGCTTCTCGATCGCGAGCTGCGTCAGCGTCTGGTCCTGCACGCAGTGCGGCCACCCCCAGAGCACCTGGCCGTCCCGCAGGTCGGCGAGGTCCGGTGCCTGGGGCTTCGGCAGGAGCACGACGTCTGTGGTGGCGATGATCTCCGCACGCGTGGCCATCGCTCCGACGAGGGGTTCGAGCTGCTCGTCCGGGACGCCGAAGCGATCGCCGTACCCGCGCTCGAGGACCATCCTGGCGCGGAGGTCGGGGTCGATGCGTTCGACGTGTGCGGGGTGGATCGGCAGGCGACGTTCGTCGGCCTTCCGGGAGACAGCCAGCACCCCGAGCCGGAGCAGGTGGGGTGTCGGCGTGGTTTCGGTCATGGTGCACTGTACGGCCCGCACGGTCGAGGGCCCCGCGTACCCGGACGCGGGGGGCCGTTCACTCCGCCGCGGTGAGAGCAGCCAGCGCGCGCTCCAGGTGGCGCCGACCCGCGTCGTCCAACGGTGCGAAGAGCTCGTCGAGCACGTGGACCGCGATCGCGTGGCCGTCGTCGAGCGCTGCGCGGCCGGCGTCCGTCAGGGTGTGCACGAGACGGCGCCCGAGTCCCGCCGACCGTTCGATGAGGCCGCGTTCGACGAGCCGTGTCGCGAGCGTGCCGAACGCCTGGTCGCTCTGGAACGTGGCGACGGCGAGGTCGTGGCCGGAGGCTCCGGGCATCCGGTCGACCGCACGGAGCGCGTCCCACTGCACGAGGCTGACCCCGACGTCGCGGAGCGCAGCGTCCATCGTCCGGTGGTTCCGGTACTGCGCCCGCTTGAGCATCTGTCCGAGCAGTTCGAGGTCCGTCGCCATGGTGCTACGGTATCAACATCATTACATCAACATGTTGAGACAGGTGGACCATGACCAGCACCCTCCCCACTGACCTCCCCGTCGACCAGGACGGCGACCCCGCCGCGCGGATCGCCCTGGTCCTCCACGGCGGCGGTGGCCCGCAGACCGTCGCACCGATCGTCGGGCACCTCGCGGCGACCATGCACGCCGTCGCGCCGACCCACCCCGGCTGGGACGGCACCGCCCGGCCGGAGGCCATCGCCTCGGTCGCCGACCTCGCGCACGCGTACCTCGACCACCTCGTCGACCGCGACGAGCACGACGTCGTCCTGATCGGTTCGTCGATCGGCGGGTGGGTCGCCCTCGAGATGGCCGTCCAGGCGGCCGCCGATGACCGGTACCGCGGACGGATCGGTGCCGTCGTGGTGATCGACGGCGTCGGCGTCGTGGTGGACGGTGAGCCGATCGCCGACTTCTTCGCCCTCGACGCCCGCGGACTGGCCGAGGTGGCATGGCACGACCCCGAGCGCGGGTACCGGGACCCGGCCGGCTCCACCGACGAGCAGCGCGCGGTCCAGCAGGCGAACGGCCGCACCATGGCTGCCGTCGCCGGCACGAGCATGAGCGACCCGACGCTCCTCGGCCGTCTGGGGGCGGTGGACGTCCCGACCCTCGTCGTGTGGGGTGCCAGTGACCGCGTCGTCACGCCCGCGTACGGCAGGGCCGTCGCCGCAGCCGTTCCCGGTGCGCAGTTCGTCGAGGTCCCGGCGGCCGGGCACCTCCCGCACCTGGAGGCCCCGGACGCGACGTGGGCGGTCATCGACCCGTTCCTGCGCCGGTCCTGATCGGGCGCTCCGCACGCCCTGGCGTCGGTCTCGCCCTGGGGCTGGTGTGCGGGCGGCCGCGGCTCAGGCCACCAGGGCCGCTCCCGCGAAGCCGAGCTCGACGACGAGCACGAGCGACGACGCGATCACCAGGCGGAACAACGTGCGGGTCGGCGGCCCGGTCAGCACGAGTCGCACCCCGACCGCTGCCAGGACGACCACGACGACCGCACCCAGCACAGCCAGCACAGAGCCGACCCCGCGGACCGGGTCGTCGCCGCCGAGCTGGCCGACGAGCACCAGGACGGCCGCGACGACGAGCGAACCGAACGCGACGACCCCGGACGCGTGCAGGCCGAGCCGGTGCGGGAAGCCGCGCACCCCGGTCGCCTCGTCGTCGACGAGGTCGGGCAGGACGTTGGTGCAGTGGATCGCGACGCCGAAGACCGCACCGGTCGCGATCGCCCACGCGGCGGGCCACCTGACGTCGGGCCCCGCCGCGATCGCGACGACCGGGAGCAGCCCGAACGCGACGACGAACGGCGCGACCGACCAGACCGTGCGCTTCAGGCCGGCGTCGTACGCCCACCCGGCCGCGACGAGGACCACGTGTGCGACCGCGGCGACCGGCCCGAGGAACAGCGACAGCACGACGGCGATGCCCGCGGTGACGACGGCGGCGGCGCGGACCGTCCCCACGGCGATGAGCCCACGGGCCACCGGCTTGTCGCTCCGCCCCACGGCTCGGTCACGGTCGGCGTCGATCCAGTCGTTGGCGAGCCCGATCGAGAGCTGGCCGGCGACCACGGCGAGCGCCACGAGCACGACGGTCCCCACCGGGTGCCCCACCGCGGCGGCGAGGACGGTGGCGAGGACCGTCACCGTCACGGTCGGGCCGGGGTGCGAGGACGCTACGAGCAGGCGGACGGTCGAGGGCCTGCGCGGAGGGGTCACCGTGCCAGCGTACGGAGCGGACGTGCGCTCGGTCGCCACGAGCCATGCCACCGGGCAGTGCGACGGCCGGCGGTCCCCCTCGTGAGATCCGCATGCCGGACATCCTGGACGAGCACACGACCACCTCCGGCCTAGGGTCCGATGGGCGTCGACCACGGGGCGCACGCGGGAGGGATCACCATGACCACGACGAGCATCCCGGCCGGACGGCGGGGGTTCCTGCGCCGGATGACCTTCGCCTGCGCGTGGGGCGAGGGCCTCGACGGGTTCGACCTCGGCGTGATCAGCGTCGCCCTGCCCGCCATCACCGTGGCGCTCGGCCTGGACCCGGTGCTCGCAGGACTCATCGGTGCGAGTTCACTGATCGGCATCTTCATCGGAGCGCCGCTCGCCGGCTGGCTCACCGACCGGTTCGGCCGCAAGCGCGTCTTCACGATCGACGTGCTGGCGTTCATCGTCCTCGGTCTCGCGCAGGCGTTCGTCGCCGACGGCTGGCAGCTGTTCGTCGTCCGGGTACTGCTCGGGGTCGCGATCGGCGCGGAGTACGCGATCGGTGCCGCGATGCTCGCCGAGTTCGCCCCCGCGAAGGACCGCGGCCGACGACTGTCCGGGTTGCTCGTGTGTTGGTACGGCGGCTACCTGATCGCCGTCGTCACCGCCTACGTGATGATCGACGCGTTCGGCCTGAGCTGGCGGTGGGTGCTCGTGACGAGCGCGCTGCCGGCCGTCGTCACCGCCGTCGCCCGGATCGGGTTCCCGGAGTCGCCGCGGTGGCTGCTCGCCCGCGGCCGGGTGGACGAGGCGCGGACGATCGTCGCCGAGCACCTCGGCGGCGACGCGTACTTCCGCGACGAGCAGTACGCGGCGGAGCAGCAGAAGGCCGGCGGGTACCGCGTCCTGTTCTCGAAGGAGAACCGGCAGCGTCTCGCGTTCATCTCCCTCTTCTGGGCGTGCAACGTCGCGCCCTACTTCGCGATCTTCACGTTCGCCCCGACGGTGCTGAAGTCCCTGCAGCTGCACGACGAGGCCGCGGGCACGATCACGGTGAACGCGATGGCGGCGGTCGGCGCACTCGTCGGCATGCTCACGATCGAGCGGCTCGGGCGTCGCCGGCAGCTGATCCCGCCGTTCTGGATCATGGCCGTGGCGCTCGTCGTCGTCGGACTGTGGGGATCCGCGCCCGGCGTCGTCGTCGTGCTGTGTTTCGCGGTGTTCTCGTTCATGAACGCCGTGCAGGGCAACCTGACCGCGGTCTACCCGATCGAGGTGCTGCCGACCGAGGTCCGTTCCACCGGCGTCGGGTTCGCTGCCGCGTGCAGCCGCATCGGCGCGGCCGCGGGGACGTTCCTGCTCCCGGTCGGCATCTCGACGATCGGCATCGGTGCGTGCATGCTCATCGCCGCGGCCGTCTGCGTCGCCGGCGGGATCCTGTCGCAGGTCATGGCACCCGAGACGACGGGCAAGGGGCTGCACGACACCAGCACGCAGCCGCTCCGGCAGCAGACGCCGTCCGCCGCAGGGCGCTGACGCGCGGGCTCGTCACCGGCCGGCCGCCGCCGCCCCTTGCTCACCGGCCGGCGCCGGAACCGACCGACGCCGTGACCCGATCAGTCCCGACGCCAGAGCGATGCCGAGAAGCACGACGAGACCGCCCACCGGCTCGTTCCACCGCAGCGGCTCCCCGAGCACGAGGACGCCGAGTGCGACCCCGACGACCGGCGTCAGGTAGGTCACGGTGGAGGCGCGCCCGGCGCCCCAGGCCCCGACCAGCCGGGTGTTCCACGCGTACGCCAGCCCCGTGCCCACCGCGCCGAGCGCCACCATCGCGGCTCCGATCCTCCAGTCCAGCCGCACCGGACCGGTCGCGATGACGGGTGCGACCAGGAGCATGAGCACCGCGGCGAGCGTCAGCTGCACCGTCGCGACGGTGGTCGGGTCGATCCCGCCGCCGACGCCGAAGCGGCGGAGCCACGCGAGGCCGATGCCGTAGGACGCCGTCATGCCGAGGAGCGCGAGCTGTCCCGGCACGCTCGCCAGGACCTCCGGGTCGCCGAGCACGTCCCAGGGACCGACGAGCACGAGGACCCCGACGATGCCGAGCACGATCCCCCCGATCTGCCGCCGGTTCAACCGCTCGGTCGGCACCAGGACGGCCAGCGCGAGCAGCGTCATGATGGGCGTCGTCGCGTTGTAGATGCTGGCGAGCCCGGACGGCACGGTCTGCTCGGCCCACGCCATGAGGGACGACGGCACGGCGTTGAGGAACACCGCGACGACGAACAGGTGTCCCCACAGCCGCCGTTCACGCGGCCACCGACGGCGCGTGACGAGCAGCACGACGACGAGCGTCAGTGCGCCGAGCACCGTCCGGACCGTGGCGACCTGCTGGGGCGCCAAGCCCTCGAGCCCGATCTTCGCGAAGAAGAAGCTCGAGCCCCACGTGAGGGCGACGAGGACGTAGAGGAGGGCGTTCACGAGGCCTAGTCTCGGGAGTGTCCGGTCATGCGGCAAACGCATGACGCTCATGCCGTCATGAAGGAAGCGCATGACCGTATCGCTCCCCCAGCTCCGCGCGTTCGTCGCGACCGTCGACGCGGGCTCCTTCACCGCGGCCGCGCTCGCGCTCGGTGTCGGGCAGTCGGCCGTCTCGCACGCGGTCGCCGGACTCGAACGCGAGGTGGGCGGCCCGGTCGTGCTCCGCGGCGCCGCCACCGCGCCGACGCCGCTCGGCGACCGCTTGCTCGCCCACGCCCGGAGCGTGCTCGCCTCGGTCGACGCCCTGGAGGCCGTGGTGCGGCCCGCCCCGGCACGCGGCACCGTGCGCCTCGCCGCCGTCCCGACGGTGTGCCAGGGGCTGCTCCCCCGGCTCCGCGCGGTCTGGGCGGTCACGCTGCCGGACGTCGACGTGCAGGTGTACGAGGGCGACGACGACGAGATGCCGGAGTGGCTCGAAGCGGGCACGGTCGACGCCGCGGTGCTCGTCGACCCGACCGCGGTACCGGACGGCGGGGTCGTCGTCGCACAGGACGAGATGGCCGCCGTCGTCCGCCGGGACCACCCGCTGGCCGAGCTCCCGGCGCTGACCCTCGACGACCTGCACGAGGACGGCCTGGTCGCGGGCGGCGGTGGCTGCGAGCACCAGATCCAGCTCATGCACGAGCGGGCCGGACAGCCGTTCCGCTACGCCCACCGCGTGCGGGAGATGAGCACGATGTTCGGCATGATCCAGCGCGGCGAGGGCGTCTCGATCGTGCCGACGCTCGGCCGCGTGATGCTGCCGCCGGACCTCGTCATGCTGCCGATGTCGCCCGGGTACCAGCGGACGCTGGTGCTGAGCGGGCCGTCCTCGCGGCCGTGGCACCCCCTCGCCCGGGCCCTGGTCGACGCCGTCTGAACCCGGAGCCGTCCCCGGTCGGCAGGATGGGGTGATGGCCTCGACGCACACGAAGACCTTCACGGACCCGGACGAGGCCGCCGCCGAGGCGGCCGGCCTCGAGTGGCTCGCCGAGGCCGAGGAGACCGGTGGCACCCGGATCGCCCGCGTCCTGGGGCGTCCACACCCGACCCTGCTCGAACTGGAGCTCATCGCCGACGGGACCCCGACCCGTGCGCAGGCGGCGCGCTTCGGTCGCTCGCTGGCCCACACGCACGCCGCCGGTGCCGCGCACTGGGGTGCCCCGTCGCCCGGGTTCCCGGCGAACGGTCCGCTGCGGATGGGCCGCTCGCGCACACCGTTCGTCCCCGCGTCCGAGGCGCCGACGTCCTGGGGCGCGTTCTTCGCCGAGTACCGGATCCGGGACTTCGTCGAGCGGATCGTCGACGCCGGCGGGTACGACGGTGCCGAGGCCGCCGTGTTCGAGCGGGTCTGCGACCGCCTGGAGGACGGCTCGCTCGGGTCCCCGCAGCCGGCGCTCGTCGGGGACGGTCCGGCCCGACTGCACGGCGACCTCTGGGCCGGGAACGTGCTCTGGCCGCGAGAGGCGGACGCACCGACCGGCGCCGTGCTCATCGACGCGACCCCGCACGGCGGTCACGCGGAGACGGACCTGGCGCTGCTGGCACTGTTCGGCCTCCCGGAGCTCGGGACCGTGTTGGCCGCGTACGACGACGAGTCGCCGCTCGCGCCCGGGTGGCAGGACCGCGTGGCGCTGCACCAGCTCGCCCCGCTCCTGCTCCACGTGTTCCTGTTCGGTGGCTCGTACACCGACGCCGCACTGCGCGCCGCCCGCCGCTACGCCTGACGGCCCGGACCGCATCCAGGCCGGACGGGTGGCCATCCCCCTGCCAGGCTGGGGAGATGACCTCCGTCCCCGAACCCTGGATGCAGCGACTCCGCGACGGCGCCTTCCCGCCCGTACGGAAGACCGTCGTCGCCGTCGCGGTCCTCGGCGTGCTCGGGCTCGCCGGCATCGCGCTCGAGCTCTCCAGCGGGGTCGGTGTCGGGTCCGGCGACGGCCGCAGCAGTCGGGGCTGGCTGCTGCCCTGGTTCCTCCTCTTCGCCGCGGTCGCGCTCGCGGTCGGCACCGCCCGGTACCGCCGTCGCGACCGTGCCGCGCTGGCCCGTGCCCGGGCGTGGCAGGTGCGGCCGCGCCTGTTCCTGCCGGCACACGTGAACCTCCGCGGTGACCTCGCCGCGTTCGGCATCGCTCCCCGCCGTCGGGCGCGACCGGCGCTCTGGACCGTCGACGAGGTCGGGCTGCACGCGTGGACACCCGACCAGGCCGAGCCCGTCGTCGAGATCCCGTGGGTTGACCTCCGCGACGTCGAACCCGACGAGCGCAGGACCATCACCGGGCAGAGCGGTTGGTCGCTCGCCCTCGTCACGGGGGCAGGACGCCTCGGGGTGATCGCGCGCCCCGCGCTGGGATCGCCGCTCGGCGCCAGCGCTCGGAAGCAGGACGAGCTCATGCGGGCCGTCCGGTCCCTGCGGCAGGAGCTCCAGCACGCACCGGAGCCCCGCGGCTCGTCCCTCCCCTGACCCTCCCCGGAGAACGCGACTTCGGCGTTGACTTTGCGTTTACAGCGCTGTAAAACTGGGCTGGCGCGATGGAGCGCGAAAGGGAGTGACCATGGTCATGGGCAGCACAACGGCACGGACGGCACTCAGTCGGCGCGGGTTCCTCGCCGGCACGGTCGGCGGGCTCGGCACGCTGGCGCTCGCCGGGTGCTCGGCCCCCTCGGCAGGCAGCACCGCGGCGGGTGGCAGCACCCTGCGCTTCTACGAGCAGAAGCAGGAGGTCATCGCCTACTTCGACGACCTGCTCCGCCGCTTCGAGCGGGAGAACCCCGGCATGCGCGTCGTGCACGACAGCACCGGCGCCATCGCCCCGCAGTTCGTCCGCGGTGAGCCCGCGGACGTCGGCTGCTTCAACGACAACCTCGAACTCGCGCGCTACATCGAACGTGGTGTGCTCCGTGACCTGAGCGACCTGCCGTCCGCGGGCCGGGTGCGGAAGAGCATCGAC
Organism: Curtobacterium sp. MCJR17_055; assembly: GCF_003224335.1. Lineage (GTDB taxonomy): Bacteria > Actinomycetota > Actinomycetes > Actinomycetales > Microbacteriaceae > Curtobacterium. Next base: position 133,411 of record NZ_QKLF01000006.1, on the reverse strand, counting down.
GGCCTGACGAACCAGTACGCGAAGTACGAGGACCGCACCAGCGTGCTGCCGTTCTCGCTCGCGGCGGCCGGCGTCATCTACAACAAGCGCATCTTCGCCGAGCAGGGCCTGCCGGTCCCGACCACGTGGGACGAGTTCGTGGACGTCTGCACCGCGCTCCGGAAGGCCGACATCACCCCGGTGTACGCGACCGACCGGGACACCTGGACACTCTGGCAGGGCCTGTTCGACTACTCGGTCGGGAGCCTGGTGGACACCGGCTCGTTCTTCCGGAAGATGAAGGCCCTCGGGACCGACGTCGGGCCGGACGCCGAGGTGTCGTTCGAGAAGGACTTCGCCCTGCCCATGGAGCGCGCGAAGACCATCTCGTCGTTCTTCAACCCCGACCACGCCACCCGGTCCTACGCGGACGGCAACCTCGCCTTCGGGCAGGGCAAGGCGGCGATGTACCTGCAGGGACCGTGGGCGCTCGGGCAGATCGCCCTGGTGGACGACCGACTGCCGGTCGGCACGTTCGCCCTGCCCGTCTCGAACGACCCGGGCGACCGCAGAGCCCGGGTCAACATCGACCTCGGGTTGTGGATCCCCACCACGACCCCGCACCTCGAGCAGGCGCAGGAGCTCGTCGAGTTCCTCATGCAGCCCGACGTGATCAACGCCTACAACCGCGACAACCTGGCGTTCTCGACCACCGAGGACGCTCCCCCGCAGACCGACGAGCGACTCGAGGGGCTGCAGCAGTACGTCGACGACGGCGCGTTCTACCAGGGTGCCGGCACCTTCATCCCCACCTCCATCCCGCTCGGCAACTACCTGCAGACCGCCATCCGCAGCGGCGACTTCGACTCGATGCTGCGGCGGCTCGACACCGACTGGCGACGACTCGCCGGCCGCTCGGCGACGGTCTGACCGGCGCGACCAGGAACAGCCGGACCGGACCCCAGGAGCGATCATGACCATGCAGACCCCCCTGACCCCCGAGACCGAGGACCCCCGTCCCGGCCCCGCCACCGCAGCGACCCGCGTCCACCGCCGCGTCGGCTCTCTGCACCGCACCGAGGGCATGTACTACCTGTTCCTCGTGCCCGCCCTCGTGCTGTTCACGGCGTTCGTCGTCGCGCCGGCATGCGTCGGCATCTTCTACAGCTTCACGGACTACCTCGGGTTCGGGCAGTGGCACTTCCTCGGCATCGAGAACTACCGCGCACTCGTGTCCGACCCGGCGATCCTCGGGTCGTACGGGTTCACGCTCGGCTTCGCGGTGGTGACCGTCATCGTCACGCAGACGATCGCGCTGTCGCTCGCCATCGCCCTGTCCAAGCGGGTCCGTTTCGCCGCGGGTCTGCGGTCGGTGTTCGTCATCCCGATGGTCGTGTCCGGCATCATCGTCGCCTACGTCTTCAACTACCTGTTCTCGAACACGTTGCCGGCCCTGGCCACGTCGGTCGGGTTCGGCCCGCTCGAGCAGAGCATCCTCGGCGACCCGAACCTGGCGTGGCTCGCCATCGTCATCGTCTCGGCGTGGCAGACCATCCCGGGCGCGCTCCTCATCTACACCGCCGGACTCACCTCGATCCCGGCCGACGTGTACGAGGCCAGCTCCCTCGACGGCGCCGGGACGTGGAAGCAGCTCCGGTCGATCACCCTGCCGCTCATCGGTGGCTTCATCGTCATCAACACCGTGCTCGGCGTGAAGGGCTACCTCGGCGCCTACGACGTCATCGTCGGCCTGACGAACGGCGGGCCCGGCTCCGCGACGAGCAGTGTCGCGATGACGATCTTCACCGGCTTCACCAGCGGTGACTACGCCTACCAGATGGCCAACGCGACCGTCTTCTTCATCATCACCGTCCTCATCTCGGTCCTGCAGCTCGCAGTGACGCGCGGAAGGAACCTCCGACTCGCATGAGCGCCATCGACACCCGGTCCCCGGCCACCGCAGCCGCCCGCACCGCCCCCGACCAGCCGCGCCGCCGCCGCCTCGAGCGCGTCAACTGGCCGCTGACGATCATCCTGGCGCTCGCGTCCCTGACCGTCCTCGTCCCGCTGTACGTCACGGTCGCCATGGCGTTCAAGACGAGCGCGCAGGCGGTCGACGGCAACGCGCTGTCCCTGCCGACCCCGTTCAACCCGGCGAGCTTCGCCGAGGCGTGGGCGCTCACCCGCTTCCCGGTCTCGTTCTCGGTGTCGCTCGGCGTCGCCGCACTCACCGTCGTCGCGACGCTCCTGCTCAGCTCGTTCGCCTCGTACGCCATCGTCCGGAACTGGCACCGCCGCTTCTTCCGCTGGTCGTTCGTGTACCTGCTCGCGGCGATGTTCCTGCCGTTCCCGGTCGTGGCGCTCCCCCAGATCAAGCTCACCGCGATGATCTCGCTCGACAACCCCATCGGCGTCGCGATCCTGCACGCCATGTTCCAACTGTCGTTCAGCGTGCTGCTCTACTCGGCGTTCCTGCGCTCCATCCCGGTCGAACTCGAGGAGAGCGCCCGCATCGACGGCGCCTCCACGTGGCAGATCTTCTGGCGCATCATCCTGCCGCTGCTCGGACCGATGAACGCGACCGTCGGCATCTTCGCCTTCCTCGCCTCGTGGAACGACTTCATGATGCCGTCGCTCATCACCGCGGACCCGGGGCTGCAGACGCTGCCCGTGGTGCAGAACATCTTCCAGAGCCAGTTCGGCACGAACTACAACGTCGCGTTCGCCTCGTACCTCATGGCGATGGCGCCGACCGTCATCGTCTACCTGTTCGCGCAGCGCTGGGTGATCAGCGGCGTGACGCAGGGCGCCGTCAAGAGCTGAACCGAGCCTCCAGACCGACACCGGCCGGAACGGCCGAGACAGGACCACCAGCGTGACCACACCCCCTCCCGGCCCCCTGCCCACCATCCGCCCCTTCCCCGGATCCGACCCCGTCGCCTCCGCCGAGGCCGTCGTGCACGGCGACCACTGGCGGGTCACGGTCCTGCAGGACGGCCTGTTCCGGGTCGAGTGGAGCGAGGACGGCGGCTTCGAGGACCGCGCCTCGACGTTCGCCGTGCGCCGGCGGCTCGAGGTGCCCGAGTACACGGTGCTGCGCCGCGGCGCGGGCGTCGAGGTGACGACCGACCGTGCGACCCTGCGGTACGACGGGCGGCCGTTCTCGTCGGCCGGCCTGGTCGTCGAGACCTCCGGACCCGACGCCAACCGCTGGCGCTACGGCCAGGAGGCCCGTGACCTGGGTGGCACCGGACGCACCCTCGACGACGTGGACGGGCGGATGCCGCTCGAGTCCGGCGTCCTGGCGCGCGACGGCATCGTCATGCTGGACGACAGCGAGTCGTTCCTGTTCGAGGACGACGGCTGGGTCGGCAGCCGGGTCCCCGGCCGGCGGGACGTCAGCGTCTTCGCGTACGGGCGCGACTACGCCGCGGCGCTCCGGGCGTTCCACGCGGTGTCCGGGCCGCCGACCCTGATGCCCCGGTGGGCGCTCGGCAACTGGTGGAGCCGCTACCACCCGTACTCGGACGAGTCGTACCTGGCCCTCCTCGACCGGTTCGACGAGGAGCGCCTGCCGCTCTCCGTCGCCGTGATCGACATGGACTGGCACCGGGTGGAGTCCGTCCCGTCCCGGTTCGGCAACGGCTGGACCGGCTACTCGTGGGAGCCCTCGCTCTTCCCCGACCCGCCAGCGTTCCTGGCCGAGCTGCACCGGCGCGGGATGCGCACGACGCTCAACCTGCACCCCGCGGACGGCGTTCGGGCGTTCGAGGACGCCTACCCCGCGATGGCCGCGGCGATGGGGGTCGACCCGGACACCGAGCAGGCGATCCCGTTCGACCCCACCGACCCGGACTTCCTCCGCGCGTACCTCGAGGTGCTGCACCGTCCCCTCGAGGAGCAGGGCGTCGACTTCTGGTGGATCGACTGGCAGCAGGGCCGGACGTCCTCCGTCCCGGGGGTCGACCCGCTCTGGGTGCTCAACCACTTCCACCTGCTCGACTCGGCCCGTGACGGCGGCGGCGGCATGACGTTCTCCCGCTACGCCGGACCGGGCAGCCACCGCTACGCCGTCGGGTTCTCCGGGGACGCCGTCGTCTCGTGGGCGTCCCTGGCGTTCCAGCCGGAGTTCACCGCCACCGCCGCGAACATCGGCTACCCGTGGTGGAGTCACGACATCGGCGGGCACACCCGCGGGGTCCGGGACGACGAACTCGCGACACGGTGGGTGCAGTTCGGCGTGTTCTCGCCGATCATGCGCCTGCACTCGGCGAACAACCCCTTCATCCGCAAGGAGCCGTGGGTCTTCCCCGCCGAACCGCGGGCGGCGATGGGCGACGCCCTGCGCTTCCGGCACCGCCTCGTGCCGTACCTGCACACCATGAACCACCTCGCCGCGGACGGCACCCCGCTCGTCCGGCCGATGTACCACCTCGAGCCGCACCGGGACGAGGCGTACCGCGTCCCGAACGAGTACGCCTTCGGCACCGAGCTGGTCGTCGCGCCGATCGTCGAACCGCGTGACCCGGTGACCCTGCGTGGGCACGCCCGCGCCTGGTTGCCGGCCGGGACCTGGACGGACGTGTTCACGGGCACCACCTACGCCGGGGACCGCTTCGTCGACCTGCACCGGACGCTCGACACGATCCCCGTGCTGCTGCGGGCCGGCGGGATCCTGCCGCTCGCCGCACCGGAGGAGGTCGACGCGACGGTGAACCCGGCCGCGCTCGAGGTGCTCGTCGCGCCCGGGGCCTCCGGCAGCTTCACGCTCGTCGAGGACCGCGAGGACACGTCCGGGCAGGAGGACACCGGCGGATCCGCGGGACCCTCCGGCGCCGACGGCACCGGTGCCTGCCGGACGACGCTCACCTGGGACCGGGACACCGCCTCGTTCCGCGTCGACGCGGCGGTCGGGGACGTCGACGTCGTCCCGGTCCGTCGACGGTGGCGCGTCACGTTCCTCGGGTCGCCCGCCGCCGGGCAGGAGGCCGCGGTCGTCCGGCCCGACCGGTTCTCGGTCGACCTCGACGTCCCCACCGACGAGGGCGCGTTCCTCACGTTGGCCGGTCCCCCGTCGGTCGGCGTCGACGCACGGGACGCCGCGCGGGAGCTGCTCGAGCGCGCCCAGGCCGGGAACCCCGAGAAGCTCACCGCGTGGGAGATCGTGGACCGCGACGTGCCGCGGGCCGACCGGATCGTCGAGCTCGAGACGGTCGGGCTGCCGGACTCCCTGCGGAGCGCCCTGGTCGAGCTGCTGGGGAGCGTGCAGCCGGACGGGCGCTGACGACGGGCTCGCCGCGGTCCGTCAGGCCGCCACCATCCGCGCGAGCAGGTCGCGGAGCAGCGGGTCCGTGCCCGCGAACCGGCCCTGCGCCGCCGCCTGGTACATGCCGAGCAGGAAGCGCACCATGCGCTCGTCCTGTCCGCCGGCGACCGCGCGGGCGACCCACTCGTCCTCGTCCACGACCTCGAAGCGCACCGGCGTACCGGACACCGCTGCGGCGGTGCGCGCCAGGTCCTCGAACGTCGGTGCCTCGCTCGCCGTGAGCGTCACCGGGCCGTCGAGGGGTTCCGCCGCGAGGAGGATCTGCGCGGCGGCCTCGGCGGCGTCCTCGCGGGCGGTCCAGGACACCGGCCCGTCGGCCGGTACCGACACGACACCCGTGGCCTGCCACGGTCCGGTCATCCACTGGATGCTGTGCGCGTAGAAGCCGTTCCGCAGCGAGGTCCACGGCAGCCCGGACGCGGCGAGCATGTCCTCGGTCGCGGCGTGGTGCCGGGCCGGCAGGAACGGCGAGCCGGCACCGGCTCCCTGGTGGCTCGTGTAGAGGACCCGTCCGACCCCGGCTGCCACCGCGGCGTCGACCGCGTTGCGGTGCTGGCCGATCGTGTCGCCGGCAGGGTCGTTCGACGAGACGAGCAGGAGCTGGTCGGCACCGGCGAAGGCGGACCGCAGTCCGTCGGGGTCGTCGTAGTCGCCCTGCCGGACGGTGACGCCCTGCTCGGCGAACCGTGCGGCTCGGGCCGGGTCACGGGTGACGACGGTGACCTCCGATGCGGGCAGCCACTCGAGCAGGTGGTCGGTCGTCGCGCCGTTCAGGGCGCCGGTCGCTCCGGTGACGGTGATCATCGATGCCTCCTTCGTGCTAACGGTGGTAACAGAACGAACGTACCACCGGAAACACAGCGGTAGCAAGGAGTCGTTATCGTTGATCCATGCCCGATGCCCCCGTGCCCCGCGCCGACGTCCGCGACCGGATCGTGACCGCCGCCGCGGAACTCCTGCGCCGGGACGGAGCGGCCGGTGTCACGACCCGGGCGGTGTCGGACCGCGCGCACGTGCAACCGCCGACGATCTACCGCCTGTTCGGCGACAAGGACGGCCTGCTCGACGCCGTCGCGGAACACGCGATGACCGAGTTCGGTCGGACGAAGGCCGATGCCGTCCACGCAGCCGCCGAGCACGAGGTCGACCCCGTCGCCGACCTCCGCACGGGTTGGGACCTGACGATCGGCTTCGGGCTCGACAACCCCGACCTCTTCGTCATCATGAGCGACCCGCGACGGGGCAACGGGTCACCGGCCGTCGCCGCGGGGCTCCGCCTGCTCGAGGACCGTCTTCGCCGCGTCGCAGCGGCCGGGAGGCTCGCGGTCCGCGAGCGCGACGCCGTCCGGCTCCTGCACGCGGCCGGCACGGGCGCCGTGCTCACCCTCCTCGAGGAGCCCGAGGGCGAGCGGGACCCCGCCCTCGCCGACGCCGCGTTCGCGGCCGTCATGACGCAGATCTGCACGCCCGACCCGAGCGGGGCGGCGCCGGACGGGCCGTCCGCGACCCGGACGGCCGCGCTCACCCTCCGGTCGGTCGCGCCGGACCTCACGGCCCTGTCCCCGGCCGAACGGTCGGTCCTCGCCGAGTGGCTGGACCGCGTCGTCGACCACGAGGGCGAGCCCGGCCACCGTGGCCGACGCGGAGAGCAGGGCGGATCCGGCCACGACGAGGACTGAGCACCTCCCGGTCTACTCGGGTGGGGCCTCCCGTCAGTCGACGGACCCGTCCGGGTAGGGCGCGCTCTCCCCGACCAGGATCCGGTGCCCGACGGTCACGGCACGCCCCTCGCCCGGCCGACCGGCGATGCGCTCCTGCAACCGGTCGAGTGCCGCCTCGGCGAGCGCGACGGTGTCCGGCGCGACCGAGGTCAGACTCGGCACCAGGCTCGCGGCGAGGCCGATGGCGTCCCACCCGACGACGGCGACGTCGCGCGGCGCCTCGAGCCCGCGCAACCGCATCGCACGGAGGGCGCCGACCGCGGCGAGGTCGTCCCGGCAGAGCAGCCCGTCGATCGAGAGGCCGTGGTCGAGCGCGCGTCCGAAGGCCTGCTCGGCCCCGCGGGCGTCGCCGACTTCGCGCGGCACGCACAGCGACGGGTCGAACGGCAGGCCGGCAGCGGCCAGGCCGTCGCGGTACCCCTCCATGCGGAAGGCCGAGGTGCGGGACTGCTCGCCCACCTCGTGCCCGAGGAACCCGATGCGGCGTCGCCCGAGTGCGGCGAGGTGCGCGACGGCCTCGGACGCGGCCAGGACGTTGTCGATGGCCACGAGGTCGCCGCCCGGGGGTCGGACGTCCTCGCCCAAGAACACGACGGCGGTGTCCCCGCGCGCCCGGTCGATCTCGACCGGTGTGAGGACCTGGGGGTGGATGACGACGCCGTCGACGACGCCCGCCTCACGCCCACGGACGGCGGAGAGCTCGCCGCCCGGCGCTCCGGCGGTCTCCTCGAGCAGGAGCTGGTACCCGCGGTCGGCGCACACGCGGGAGAACACGTGCGCGAGCTCGGCGAAGTACGGACGGCGGAGGTCGGGGAAGGCGAACGCGAGCATGTTCGTCCGTCCGGTGGCGAGGCTCCGCCCGGAGACGTTCGGCCGGTACCCGAGCTCGTCGACGGACCGCTGCACGCGCTCCCGCATGGCGTCGCTGACGTGCCGGTACCCGCGGACCACGTTGGACACGGTCTTCATCGAGACGCCGGCGTGCTCCGCGACGTCCTGCAGCGTGACCTGGCCCACGCGCTCACCGTACCGTTGACGCTGCGTTTACAGCGCTGTAAATTGCTCGACCATGAGCACCGTCGCTTCCCCGGTCCCCGTCGACGTCACCGACCTCCCCCTCGCGAGTCGTCAGGACGGCCGGTACCCCCGACCGCAGATGCTCCGCCGCGACTGGACGGACCTCAGCGGCACCTGGTCCTTCCGGTACGACGACGACGACTCCGGAGCGGACTCGGGATGGGCCACGGGCCTCCCGGCCCCCCGCGCGATCACGGTGCCGTTCCCGCCAGAGTCCCCGGCGTCCGGGATCGGCGACCCGGGGTTCCACCCCGTGGTCTGGTACGCGCGGACGATCGGCCGCGCCGAACTCGAGGCAGCCGGCCACGGCACCGCACGCCCCCGCCTGGTGCTGCACTTCGGCGCCGTCGACCACCGCGCGCAGGTGTGGATCGACGGCCGGTTCGTCGGCGAGCACGAGGGCGGGCACACGCCGTTCTCGTTCGACGTCACCGCGCTGCTGACCGACGGCGCCGACGGCGTGACCGACCACCTGCTCGTCGTCCGCGCCGAGGACGACCCCGCCGACGTCACCCTCCCCCGCGGCAAGCAGGACTGGCACGAGGACGCGCACGCCATCTGGTACCGCCGCACCACCGGCATCTGGCAGCCGGTCTGGCTGGAGGCCGTGCCGCGCACCGCGATCAGCTCCCTCCGGTGGTCGCCGGCGGGGCCCACGGCGACCGCGTTGACAGTCCGGTTCCGGGGCCGCGTGCCGGCCGGATCGCGGCTGCGGGTCGCCCTGCGGTTCGACGAACGGGACGAGGACCTCGGGACCACCGACTGGGACGCCACCGCGAGCCGGCCGACCCTCGACGTGACGGTGCCGGTCGCACGGCAGCGCAACGGCCAGGCCGAGGACGAGCTGACCTGGTCGCCCGAGCACCCACGCCTGGTCGACGCCGTGCTCACCCTCGTGGACCAGGACGGCCACGTGCTCGACGCGGTGTCGAGCTACCTCGGCATGCGGAGCGTCGGCGTCGGCGGTGGCCGGTTCCTGCTCAACCGTGCGCCGTACCCGGTGCGCAGCGTGCTCGACCAGGCGTTCTGGCCGGAGTCGCACCTGGCCGCACCGCACCCGCTCGCCCACCGCCAGGAGGTCGAACTCATCAAGGCCCTGGGGTTCAACGCCGCACGGATGCACCAGAAGATCGAGGACCCGCGGTTCCTGCACTGGGCGGACCGCCTCGGCCTCATGGTGTGGGGCGAGGCACCGGCCGCGTACGAGTTCTCCCCCACCGCCGTCCGCCGTCTCACCGCGGAGTGGACCGCGGCCGTGGAACGGGACGCCTCGCACCCGTCCATCGTCACCTGGGTCCCGTTCAACGAGTCGTGGGGCATCCAGCACGTCGTGTCCGACCCGGCGCAGCAGGCGTACTCCCGCGCCCTCGTCGACCTGACGCGCGCGCTCGACCCATCCCGCCCCGTGATCGGGAACGACGGCTGGGAGCAGCAGGACACCGACATCGTGACGATCCACGACTACGAGGGCGACGGTGCGGTGCTGGCGCGCACCTACGCGGACGACGCAGCCCGCACCCGTGCCCTCGAAGGACTCGCCCCGTCCGGCCACCCACAGTTCGTCGGCGGGGCCGTGGACCAGGGGCAGCCGGTGATGCTCACCGAGTTCGGCGGGGTGCGCCACCAGTCGGGCGGGCGCCGGGAGGAGGGCTGGGGCTACACGACCGCCACCGACGGCGACGACTGGGTCGAGCGCATCACCGCGCTGCACGACGCCGTCCGCGCCAGCACCTTCCTCGCCGGCTCGTGCTGGACGCAGCTGACGGACACGATGCAGGAGGCGAACGGGCTGCTGAACGCCGACCGGTCACCGAAGGTCCCCGTCGAGCAGATCCGCCGGGCCGTCACCGGGCAGTGACCCCGTCGGGGTGCACCTCCGACCCACTCCGGTGATGTGTAGAGTGTTGCGCCGCGAGGAGGGTGGCGGTGCGAGCAACGAGCGGGACCGGACGAGCGGCGTTCGCCGACGAGTCGAAGGCGCGCGACTACCTGCTCGCAGCGACGCTCCTCGAACCCGGGGACGTCGGAGCAGCCCGGAACCTGGTCCGGTCGCTCGTCCTGCCGGGGCAGCACCGCCTCCACATGGCGAAGGAGAGCGACGGGCGTCGTCGCATGATCCTGGACGCAATCGCGAGCATCCCGTCCTCGACGACCATCCACCGCGCTCCGAAGGACGGCCGGTCCGAGGTCGACCGTCGAGCGGCGTGCCTCCGAGCACTGGTGATCGACCTCACGCGATCCGGCTGTTCAGGGCTGTGTCTGGAGCGTGACGAGACCCTGGAGCGCCGGGATCGCCGACAGATCATCGATACCTTGCACCAGCAGGGAGCGCAGCTGCGGCACCGGCACGCCACCGCTCGCGAGGAGCCCCTCCTCGCCCTGCCCGATGCGCTCGCCTCGGCATGGGCGAAGGGCGGGGACTGGAGGCGCCGGGTGACCCACCTGGTCGACTGCCGGACCGTCGCGCGGTGACGCCCGGGAAGACGCGAGACCCGAGCGCCACAACCGTCCGGATGGGTCTCGGGTCCACTTCTCGGAGCTCAACGCAACGAGCACACCCATGCTACCAGGCGGGACATGTCACACGCCAGCGGCCCTGCCGCCCCACCCCGCCGCCTCACCCCGTTAGGTCCTTCGCGAGCATGAGCTCCGCGGACCGCACGGACGCCGTCTCCGCGGGCGTGAGCTCCCGCCCCTGGACCTCGGCGTCCCGGATCGCGATGAGCAGGTCGTAGGTGCGCACCTGGAGACCGCCTCGCCGTCTGCGTGCGCGCAGGTCGAGGCGGCGGGCGATGCGGGCGAGACGGATGCGGTGTCCGCGGAGCCGGGCCTCCCGGGCCCATCGCCGGACGGTCATCGACGCCATCGCGGCGACCATGAGCACGATCCCCAGGTAGAACGGCGGGTCGAACGCGGTCCGGAGGACGTCGCGGAGCAGCACCGGCCCGAGCACGAAGTGGTCGGCCGTCAGGGACGCGATCTCCTCGACGCTCGCGATCGCGACGAGGGACAGCCCCACCCGGAACACGACGAGCGCCCCGCGGCTGCCGAGCACTCCGCGGGCGAGGGTGGTGGCGGTGATCGCGGCGACACACGCCATGTAGATGCACGCGTACAGCCAGGTGGCGGTCTGGTCGATCTCGTCCACGATGAAGGTGAAGACGGTGTCCCCGCGGTCCCGGATGAACAGGAACGGCACCGTGAAGGACACGAGCATCGCCACCAGGGCGAGCGGGTGCGCCAGTGCCGGACGCCGGTCGACGTCACGCACGCTGCCGCGGAACAGCAACCAGAACGCCGTCGTCGCGCAGAGGTTCTGCACGAGGTTCACGACGTTGGTGCCGCCGAGCAGCGCGTCCAGGTCCCGCTGCGGGACGACCGCGCCGAGCGTCAGCAACCCGAGCGCGCCCACCCCGGTGGCCGCCCAGCTCGCTCGCCCGTGCGGGTTCCGTCCGATCGAGGGCGCGCGGATCGCGAAGCTCGCCGCGGCACACCAGAACGCCAGGGCGTGCAGGACCCCCACTAGCCGTAGGTCCGCTCGTCCGCCCCCACGGTGCCGGACAGGAGGACCGTGGCCAGTTCGTACGCGAAGGTCTCGGCGAACTCCTCGTCGTCACCCTGCAGGGACGAACCCGCGGGTGCGGGGAGCGTGTGCTGGACGTCGTCGACCGAGCGGTGGCAGACGGTGCCGCCGGCGGACCACGCGGCGAAGTCGAGCTGGGTCCGCGGGACCGGCACGCCGGTGTCCCCGCGCACGAGGTGGCCGAGTTCGTGCAGGACGCAGTGCATCCGGTAGAGCGGCGTCGACCCCGGCGGCAGCAGCACGAGCGCCGCGTCGGGCGACTGGGACACGAGCGCGGTCAGGGCGCCCCAGCTCGGGCCGCGGACGTCCACGACGCGGATCGGCTTGCCGATCCGTGCGGCGACGGCGTCGACCACGTGACGGAGGCGGGGCGCGTTCGGGAGCACCGCGACGACGTCGCGGATCGCCCCGGCACTGACAGCGTCCACACCGCAAGCCTAGGGCGTGGGTGCGGGTCCGATCCGGGAGGCACGACCCCTCTCCGAGGGACGCTCACGTCGGGCCGGGGTCGGGTCAGGTCGGTGTGCGGCCGGCCGGCTCAGGCGCCGGTCGCCTCGTAGTGCCGCGCACCGCCGGTGACCCCGGCGAAGCGGAACGGCCCCGCGGTGACGCGCGGACGCTCGACGTCGTCGCTCGTCGCGGCACCGGCGGCGTGCAGCTCCCGGTACGCCTCGACGGACAGCGGGACCCGTGCCGCGAGCAGCTCGGCGACGCGTCCGGTCCGGCGGTGGTCGCGGTACTCCGGCCGGACGACGCCGGTCATGAGCTCACCGACGCTGCCGGAGCCGTAGCTGAACATGCCGATGCGGGCGCCGGCCAGGTCGTCGTCCAGGTCGAGCAGCGCGCCGAGGGCGATCCAGAGCGACGCCGTGTACGTGTTGCCGGTCTGACGGTTGTACGTGAACCCGACGGCGAGCTCGGTCTCCTCGAACGGGACGTCGACGTGCTGTGCGAGCTTCCGGTGCGCCTTGATCGCCATCTTCGTGAACGGCTGGTGGTGCACGAAGCGGTCGATCGCCTCGATGCCGGGGCCACCGCGCGCGGCGAGGTCGTCCCAGGCCCCGATGAAGGCGTCGACGTACGCGGTGACCGACAGCCGCCCGTCCACCAGCGCGGTGGAGCGGTCGTTCGGGCGCCAGAAGTCGTCGACGTCGGCGGTGAACAGACCGGACTGCGGCTCGAGCTCGACCAGGTCCGGGTCGGCGGCGATGAGCATCGCGACCGCGCCGGCGCCCTGCGTGGGCTCCGCGGCCGTCTCGACGTCGTAGCGGGCGACGTCGGCGGCGATCACGAGCACGCGTTCACCCGGGTCCCGCGCGATGATGCCGAGGGCCATCTGCACCGCGGCGGTCCCGCCGTAGCAGGCCTGCTTCAGCTCGACGACACGGACGTTGGTCGGCAGACCGAGCAGCCCGTGCACGAACACCCCGGCGGCCTTGGACTGGTCGATGCCGGACTCGGTCGCGAAGAGCACCGTGCGGATGCCCTCCACGCCGTGACGGTCGAGGACCTCCTTCGCGGCGGCGGCGCCCATGGTGACGATGTCCTCGTCGGGGGCGGGCACGCTGAAGGCGTCCTGACCGATGCCGACGTGGTACTTCGCCGGGTCGACGCCCGTGGTGGCAGCGAGGTCGTCGAGGTCGAGCACGTGGTGGCCGGTGGCGATCGCGAGGTCGTGGATGCCCACGGTGAGCGGCTGTTGCGTGGTCATGCCGACGCTCCTTCCGGTCGGTGGCCGCGTCGCTCCATGGCGACGTGTGCGGCCATGAGCTCGCCCGGGTTCGTCTGGGCGGCGAGCAGTGAGAGTTCACCGCAGAGCACGGTGGCGGCGCAGAGCGCGGCGAGGCGTCGGGCGTTGGCGCCGGGCTCGCGGTCCTCCCGGCAGCCGAGTCGCACGAGGGCGTCCTCGACGACGGGCAGGTCGTTGCCCTTGCCGTTGCCGACCGTGCCGACGATGAGGTGCGGGAGCGAGCACGAGAAGTACAGGTCGTCGCCTCGGGCCTGGGCGAGCGTGATGCCCTGGGAGCCCTCGACGATGTTCGCCGCGTCCTGCCCGGTGGCGAGGTAGAACCCGAGCAGCATGTTCGCGTAGTGCGCGTTCGCGGAGCGCAGTGCCCCGGCGATCGTCGACCCGACCAGGTTCTTCGCCGTGTTGAGCTCGACGATCCGTTCGGTGGAGGACCGCAGGCGCTTCTCGACGACCTCGCCCGGGATGACGATCTCGGCGATGGTGTTCCGGCCGCGGCCCCGGATGCCGTTCACCGCGGTGGCCTTCTTGTCCGAGCAGAAGTTGCCCGAGATCGACACGTACCGCAGCTCGGGCTCCCAGGCCAGGATCGCCGGCAGGAGCGTGTCCGCGGCCTGCGTGACCATGTTGTGACCGGAGGCGTCGCCCGTGGTGAAGGCGAAACGCAGGAAGAGCAGGTCACCGACGATCTCCGGGTGCACCTCGATGAGCTTCGCGAAGCGGCTCTGCCCGGTGACGATGGTCTCGAGGTCGCCCTGGCGGGCGAGGATCCGTCCGGCGGCCATGTGCGCGGCGGCGGCACTGGAGGCGCGGACGACCACCGAGCGGGTCATCCGCTCGTCGACGACGGTCGAGACGATGCCGCCCTCGACCATGCGCGAGATCCGTGCGCCGCGTCCGACGGACGGCCAGAGCGGGGACTCGTACGTCGCGAGGGGCACCTCGTGCTCGCCCTCGACGGCGTTGCCGCTGACGCGGATCGGTCCGACCCACTTCGTGGGGATCGGGGTCTGCAGGTCGGTCATCGCGTGGTCCCTTCCTCGGGTTGCACCGCGACGCTGAGGTGCCTGATGTCGTGTGCCTCCCAGGTGCGGAGGATGTCGGCGGGGTCGCTGTCGGCGGGGACGAGCGCGATCCCGCAGTCGCCGCCACCGGCCCCGGACGGCTTCGCGGCGCCACCGGCTGCCTCGACGACGTCGCAGAGCGTCGCGAGGCGCGGCGTCTCGATCTGCGAGCCGACGGACGTCCCGAGGTCCTGCAGCAGGCCGCGGGCGCGCCGGAGTGCGCCGAGCGTGCGCTCGGCGTCCCCGGTCCGGAGGCCCGTGGTCAGGTCGTCGACGCAGGCGCGGCTGGCGTCGAGGAACGCCGCGTAGTCACCGTCGCGGTGTCGACGCACGACGCCGACGAGCTTCGTCGTGGACGCCGGTGACCCGGTCCAGCCGACGAGGAGCCGCAGGTCGGTCGGGGCGGGCAGGTGCTCGACGTCGAAACCGGTCCAGGCGTCGTCGTCGTCGAGGATCGACGAGACTGTCCGCTCGTCGAGCAGGCCGGCCAGGACCTCGCGGTCGGGCGCGCTGTAGCGGAGCCATCCGCCGAAGGTGCTCGCCGCGAGGTCGCCGCCGGAGGCGCGGGGTGCCACGCGGATTGTCGCGAGCAGCGCCACCATGAAGCGTCGGCGCTGCGACAGGCCGAGGCCGTAGAAGCGGTCGAGGGCGCCGACGGTCGCGACGGTCACCGCGGCCGACGAGCCGAGCCCGAACTTCCGGCCGCTGGCGTCGTCGAGCTGGCTCGCGATGCGCAGGTCGTGGAACCGCGGCGCGATCCCGAGCTCGGCGCGGAGCTTCTCGACGAGGTCGATCGTCGCCATGACGTAGTCGTAGGGGTGGTGCTCGCGGTCCAGTGCGAGGCCGTCCTCGGCACGGGTCCACGTCAGCGGGAGGTTGCCGTACTCCTCGGAGTGCACGCTGCCGGCCTCGTGCCCCTCGGAGACGCGGGCGGTGATCGCACGGTCGAGGGCGATCAGCACGGACGGCTGACCCGGCTCGACGACGGCGTACTCGCCCGCCACGAACAGCTTGCCGTGGGCTCGGAACTCGGTCACGCGGTGGTCTCCTCTGCTCGGGGGTGGTCCCCCGGGCGTTCGGAGCCGACCAGGTGAGCGGCTGGTCCGGTGCCGGACTCGATGACCGCGCCGAACCCGTCCAGGGACGCGGCCACGCGGGCACGGTCCCCCGGCCGGCAGAGCACGACGACGTTCGGGCCGGCGTCGGCGGTGGCGTAGGCCTCGAGGCCGTCGGCCCGCAGCGCGGCGACGGCGTCGAAGACCGCGACGCTGCGGCTGTTCAGGTAGCGGATCGGGGGGAAGGCGCCCTCGATGGTGGCGTGCATGCGGAGCGCGTTGCTCTCGGTCAGCTCGCCGATGCGGGTGAAGTCGCCGGCCGCGCACGCGGCGAGCATGTCCTGGACGGTCTCGGTCGTGGAGGTCACCCAGGCCGGGTAGAACGGCGACGTCGCGATCGTCCGGCGCATGGCCTCGCGCGAGCCGATCTCCTTCGGGCCGTCGTCGATCGTCACGACCACCATCGCCATCGGCGGCGCGGGGATCGTCTCGGCGAAGGACCCCTCGTCGTCGCCCGCGTGCCAGACCGCGACCCCGCCGGGGATCGACCGCGTGGCCGAGCCCGAACCGCGGCGGGCGAGCCGGGAGAGGTCCCGCGACGACAGGTCGAGGCCGTACGCGCTCGCGGCGGCGACGGCGAGGGCGGCGAAGCCCGATGCGCTCGAGGCCAGTCCGGCGCCCGTGGGCACGGTGTTCTCCGAGACGACGGCGGCGCGGGCGTCCGAGCCGGACAGGTCACGGACGAGGTCGAGGAAGCGCTCGACCCGCACCAGCGCACCGTCGTCGACGACGCGACCGTTCAGGGTCAACGTGTCACGCGCCTCCCGGTCGGCGTCGAGCGTGACGGAGGTCGTGGTGGGGAAGACGTCGAGGCCCATCGAGACGCTGCCCGTGGCGGGCAGCGCGAGGTCGGCGTCCGCCTTGCCCCAGTACTTCACGAGCGCGATGTTGGGGTGCGCGACGGCGGTTGCGGTCATCAGGCACGGGCTCCGATCGAGGTGGTCCAGGTGGCGGCGGCGCCCGCGTCGCGCAGTGCGGTCACGATGCGGGTGGCGTGCTCGTCGTCGGCGGCGAGGGCCAGGACGCATCCGCCCCGTCCCCCGCCGGTGAGCTTCGCGCCGAGGGCGTCCGCGCTGCGTGCGGCGCCGACGAGCCGATCGAGGTCCCCGCTCGACACGTCGAGGGTGGTGAGCAGTTCGTGCGCGGCGTCCATGGTGGCACCGAGGGCCTGGGCGTCGCCGTCGACGAGCGTCCCCCGCGCTGCCCGGGCGAGGTCCCCGATGCGCTGCACGACGGCGTCGACCACCTCGGGGGCGCGGTCGTGGCGTTCCCGGACGGCCGCGACGGCCTCGCGCGTGTGTCCGGGGACACCGGTGTCGGCGACGACGAAGACGAAGCGCCCGGTGAGTTGCACCGGCTCGATGACGTCGTGCTCGAACCAGACGGGCTCGTCGGCGACGACCCCCCGGGCGTCGAGTCCGGACGGGCGCCCGTGGGCGACGCGCTCGCACGCCTGGATGAGGTCGTGGTGGGTGGCGCGGTCGAGCACGACCCCCAGGGCGTCGGCGACCGCGGCGGTCACGGCCGCGGCGACGGCGGCGCTCGACCCCATCCCGCGGGCGGTGGGCACCTGGCTGTCGACCCGGACGTGGAACGCGGTGTCCACGGCGTGCGGGTACCCGAGGTCGGCGAGGTGGCGGAGCGTCGCGGTGACGGCGGTCGTCGTGGGCAGCACGGCGGCCGGCGCGAGGCCGAACGGCCCCGTGTGGACGGAGGATTCCAGCACGTGCTCCGCCCCGGACGAGTGCGTCGCCGGCAGGGGCGTCGCGGTGGCCGTCACGCGGACGTCGGTCACCGGCAGCACGAGCGCGGGTGCGCCGTAGACCACGGCGTGCTCGCCGATCAGGATCGTCTTGCCGTGGGACACCGATGAGCCGACTCGCGGGATCGCTGTGGTCGTCGTCGGTGCGGTGGCGGGGTGGTTGCTGGTCATCGTCGGTCCGGCCAGCCTAACCGGACCCGACGACGGACGTCCGTCCGGTGCGCTCTCGGCGGACGGATGCCGTGTGTCGGCTGGACGTCGTCCCGATCAGGTTGTGCACAACCCGGTCGCGTGCAACAGTGACGTCATGCCGGTGACCGACGAGATGGTGTGCTTCTCCCTCTACGCAGCGACCCGGGCGACGACCCAGGCGTACCGCGCGCTGCTCGAGCCGTGGGGCCTGACCTACCCGCAGTACCTCGTGCTCGTGACGCTGTGGGTCGAGGGCGACCAGACCGTGTCGAGCCTCGGCGACCACCTGCAGCTCGACTCCGGGACCCTCTCGCCGCTCCTCAAGCGCATGGAGCAGGGCGACCTCGTCCGTCGCGAGCGCCGCAGTGACGACGAGCGCGTGGTCACCGTGACGACCGGCGAGCGCGGCCGGTCCCTCCGCGCCGAACTCGCGCACGTCCCCGCCCGCGTCGCCGCCGGCACCGGGCTGCCCGACGAGCAGTCCGCCGCCGACCTCATCGCGACGCTGCAGCGCCTCACCGAGACGATGCACCGCGCGGCGGCCACCGCGGCCCCGCTGACCCGCTGACCTCGGTCCCCACTGACCTCGGTCCCCACTGACCAGACAGACCCCACGAAGGAAGGAAGGACACCACATGGACGTCCTCTACACCGCAGAAGCCCTGTCCACCGGCGAAGGCCGCAACGGCAAGGTCCAGACCAGCGACGGCTCGTTCGAGCTGGACATGGCGATCCCGAAGGAGATGGGCGGCTCCGGCGCCGGCACGAACCCCGAGCAGCTCTTCGCCGCCGGCTACGCCGCGTGCTTCCACTCCGCACTGCAGGGCGTCGCCCGCGCGCAGAAGGTCAAGGTCACCGACTCGTCCGTCGGCGGCCGCGTCCAGATCGGCCCGAACGGCCAGGGCGGATACCAGCTCGCCGTCGTGCTCGAGGTCGTCATCCCGGACATGGAGCACGACCAGGCCCAGGCCCTCGCGGACGCCGCCCACCAGGTGTGCCCGTACTCGAACGCGACGCGCGGCAACATCGACGTCACGATCACGGTCTCGGAGGACTGAACCGTGGCAGACCAGACCATGCGCGCCGTCGTCCACCCGGAGTTCGGCGAGCCCGCCGACGTCCTGACCGTCGAGCGGCGCCCCGTCCCCACCCCGGGCGCCGGCCAGGTGCTCGTCCGGACCGTGCTCTCCCCGATCCACAACCACGACCTGTGGACGATCCGCGGCACGTACGGCTTCAAGCCGGAGCTGCCCGCGCCGTCCGGCACCGAGGCGCTCGGCGTCGTCGAGGCCCTCGGCGAGGGCGTCACGCACCTGTCCGTCGGCCAGCGCGTGGCCGGTGGCACCTTCGGCGTCTGGGCGGAGTACTACGTCGCCGACGCCGCCGGGCTGATCCCCGTGCCGGACGCGATGCCCGACGAGTCCGCCGCCCAGCTCGTGTCGATGCCGTTCAGCGCGATCAGCCTGCTGCACTCGCTCGACCTGCACGAGGGCGACTGGCTCATCCAGAACGCCGCGAACGGCGCGGTCGGCCGCATGGTCGCCCAGCTCGGTGCCGCCCGCGGCATCAACGTCATCGGCCTCGTCCGCCGTGCCGAGGGCGTCGAGGAGATGCGCGCCCAGGGCATCGAGCGGATCGTCGCGACCGACACCGAGGACTGGCAGGACCAGGTCTCGGCCATCACCGGCGGCGCCCCGATCCGCGCCGGCGTCGAGTCGGTCGGCGGGAAGGCCGCGGGCGACATCGCGTCCGTGCTCGGTGACGAGGCGACCCTCGTCGTCTTCGGCGCGATGGCCTCCCCCACGCTCGAGATCCCGTCCGGCAAGGTCATCTTCGGCCAGCTCACCGTGAAGGGCTTCTGGGGCAGTGTGGTCAGCCGGACCATGCCCGCGGAGACGAAGCAGGAGCTGTTCGGCGAGCTCATCAGCCGCGTACTCGACGGGTCGCTGACGCTCCCCGTGTCCGAGACCTTCGCGTTCGAGGACGCCCGCGACGCCGCCCGTGCGAGCGACACCGCCGGCCGCGTCGGCAAGGTGCTCCTGCGCCCGTAGCCCGACCGGAGACACACGGGAGGCCCGTCACCAGCCGGTGACGGGCCTCCCGTGTGTCCGCCGTCGCGTCGGTCAGCGGCGCCCCGCCGCGTCGACGGTGAAGAGGCTGCCCGAGGCGACGCCCTCCTCGACCTGCTCGAGGGTGCGGCCGCGCGTCTCGGGCACGAACCGCCAGATGAACAGCAGCGCCAGGATCCCGACGACCCCGAAGCCGAAGAACGTGCCGGTGATGCCCGTCGCCGCGACGACGGACGGGAACCACAGCCCGACGAGCGCGGTCGCGATCCAGAGGCAGAACACCGCGATGCCCATGCCGAGGGCCCGGATCTGCGTCGGGAACACCTCCGACAGCACGACCCACACCGCGATGTTGAGGAACGTCTGCATCGAGCCGACGAACGCGACGACGAGGACCAGGATCACCCACGGTCGCGCCGGGTTGCCCGCCGGCAGGGCGACCGAGGCGGTGCCGATGAGGAAGTGGCACACCGTCGTCAGGGAGAAGCCGAGCAGCAGCGTCGTCCGCCGGTCGATCCGCTCCATGTTCGCGATCGCGATGACGCCACCGACCACCGCGATGACCCCCGGGGCGATGGTCGCGATGAGCGCGGCTGATGCCTTGAACCCGGACTCGATGAGGACGGACTGGCCGTAGTACATGATCGAGTTGATCCCGGTGAGCTGCTGCGCGACCCCGAGTCCGGCGCCGACCAGCACGATCCGGACGAGCCACTTGTTCCGGAGCAGGACGGTCCACCCGCTCTCCCGCTGCTCCTGCGCCTCGTGCTCGTGCGCGCGGCGGATGTCCGCGAGTTCGGCCTCGGCACGGTCCGCCGACCGCACCTGCCGCAGGACGGCGAGCGCCGCGTCGTCACGGCCGTGCGTCGCGAGCCACCGGGGCGACTCCGGCACGCGGAGCATCCCGACGAACAGGGCGACGGCGGGGAGTGCGCAGACGGCGAGCATGATCCGCCAGACCCCGTCGCCCTCACCCCAGAGGCTGGCGATGACGGCGTTCACGACGAACGCGGCGAGCTGCCCGATGACGATCATGAGCTCGTTGCGACCGGACAGCGACCCGCGGATCTCGTACGGAGCGAGCTCGGCGAGGAACACCGGCACGACCGTCGAGGCACCGCCCACCGCGAGGCCGAGCAGCACGCGGCCGACGACGATCACGCCGAACGACGGGGCGGCGACGCACACGAGCGTCCCGACGAAGAACAGCACCGACAGGAGGATGATGGTCCGCCGTCGACCCCAGGCGTCGGCGACCCGTCCCCCGAACACCGCGCCGACTGCCGCGCCGAAGGCCAGCGAACTCGTGACGACACCCACCGTGACGTCCGTCAGGCCGAGCTCCTGCCGCATCGGCAGGAGCGCGCCGTTCACCACCCCGGTGTCGTACCCGAAGAGCAGACCGCCGAAGGTCGCGACGAGCGCCAGCAGCCCGAGGCGGCGGCGGTGCGGTCCGGTGCCCACCGGGGGGAGCCCGGCCTCGTGTGCTGTGGATCGGGTGTCGACCATGCGGTGTGTCCTTCGTCCGTGATCGCGAGCGGGGGTCCGGCAGGGACCGGCGCGGCCCACCGTCCCGGGACGGCTCCCGGCGGGCCACCTGTGATCTTCCCACCGCCGCGCAGGTCCGACGCGCAGGAGCCGGGCCGACCGTGGTGCCGGTAGGCTCCCGGCGCGAGGGACCAGGCACGACGGGACGGGGGGACCATGCGTCGCGGGTACGCAGGACAGGGACACGCAGGACAGGGGCACGCCGGACCGGGGCACGCCGGACAGGGGCACGCCGGACCGGGGCACGGCCGAGGCAGGCCCGGCCGACTGCTCGGAGCGGTCGCGCTCGCCACGGTCGTCGTCACGACCGCAGCGGGGTGCGCGTTCCTCCGCGGGCCGGACGAGCTGCCGGCGCCGAGCCGCAGCGCCACCGCCGACGGGACGGGCAAGGCCCCCGACCCGAGCGCCAGCGCCGAGGCCCGCCGCATCGCCGAGTTCGCGTCACCACGGACCCCGACCGCCGTCCCCACCGAGGCCGCGGCGCCGGAGCCCACGGTCTCCCCGATCCCGGTCGGCACCGTCGTCAGCGAGGCGGACGTCGTCACGCCGAAGGGCAGCGTGCGGTTCCACTACCGCGTGGTCGTCGCCGACAACGGCTACCCGACCGTGCAGTGGTCGGGGTTCACCTCGACGCTGCCGGTCCCCGTCGGTGCGACCTTCCTCGAGACGCCGCCCTCGGTCGGCGACGGCCTCTCCTGGCACGGCGTCGGGGACACCGTGCTCGGGGGCGGCTCCCCCGCGGTCCCGACCCCGGCCAGGACCGACATGGACCCCGGACGGGTGGACCCGTCGTGGCTCGGCACGCTCGTCGTCTACTCGGCGGCCGAGTCCGCGGCCCCCGACCTGCCGGTCGAACTCGGGCCGGACAAGGTGCTCGCGGTCACACCGGTCAACTGGTCGGTACCGGCGCGGACGACGAACGTGCACCCCGTCGACGGTGGGGCACGCCCGAACGCCACCGGGATCACGAGCAGCGAGGGGTCCCCGGACGGGTCACCCGTTGCCTACCGGATCGCGTCGGAGGACCTCATCGGCGCCGTCGCAGCCCGGCTCGGCATCACGGTGAAGGACCTGGTCTGGTTGAACCCGGACGTCACCGTGTACGGCGACCAGCAGTACCTGTACGAGGACACCGTGCTGAACCTCGACCCGTTCCGGCGGTAGTCCGAGCCCGGGCGGGGCCGCGTCCGGGTCAGGCGTGCTCGGCCCCGCCGTCGTCGTCCCGAGCGACGGGTCCGGCGTCGAGCACGTCCCCGAGCGCGGACATCCCCGCCCCGTGGTCCGTGTAGCGGCGCACGGTCCGTCGTGCGGCGGCCCGTGCGGCCCCGGCGAGCCGCTCGTTGCGGCGCGCGGCGTCCGCCACCCGGCCTGCGTGCCCGGCGGTCGAGAGCAGCACGTTCGCGAATGCGCGGGCGTCCCCCTGCTCGGGGATGCCCGTCACCGTCCAGGCGCTCCGGACCTGGGCGTCCGGGGTCATGCCGCGGCGGGTGCCCATGCGGCGCCAGTCGGACAGCGCGCCCTCGGTCCGGTCGGCCGCGCGGTCCGACTCCGCCGCCCGTTCGGCGTCCGCCGACCGGCGACGCTCGGGTGCCGGGGCCGCCGACGCCGCTTCGGCGCGCTCGCGGGCACCGCGGTCGTCGCCGCCGGCGGCGGCGATGCGGGCGGCGTGGGCCGCTGCTGCGGCCGCGAGGATCTCGGAACGGTCCATGCGACGACGGTACCGTGCACGACCGACGTGGGTCGGGCCTCCCGGCCGTCCGGACGACGGGAGCGGCAGGCGCGCGGACCGGAGGACCGACGTGCGGGTGACCGCGAGCGGCGGTGCGCGCACCGGGGGGGCGCACCGCCGCCGGGTCAGGTCGTGCGGGCGGCCTCCGTGGTCAACCAGACCGCGGCGTCGGCAGCGAGGATCCCGTCCACGAACGCGCCCGGCACCGACTCGACCAGGACCTCCCCGCCGGACACGCCCTCCCCGGCCGGCAGCCGCACCGGCTCGGAGCCGAGGTTGCCGACGACGGTGACCCGGCCGTTCGACCACGCCAGCACGCTGCCGGTACCGGTCTCGTGCCAGCGCAGGGTCCCGGCGCCGAGGGCCGTCCGCCGTCGGACGTCGAGCGCCCGGCGGTACATCGCCAGGGTGGAGGTCTCGTCGTCCTCCTGCTCGGCGACGGCGTACGCGCCGAAGTCGACCGGCTGCGGCAGCCATGTGTCCGCGGCGGACGAGAAGCCGAAGGACGGCCCGTCGGAGGTCCACGGGATCGGCACTCGGCACCCGTCGCGGCCGCGGATCCGGTGGCCGGAGCGCTCCCACACGGGGTCCTGGCGGACCGCGTCGGGAAGCGTGGTGACCTCGGGCAGGCCGAGTTCCTCACCCTGGTACAGGTAGGCGGAGCCCGGCAGGCCGAGCATGAGCAGCGTCGCGGCCCGGGCACGGCGGAGACCGGTGGCACGATCCGGCTGCGGGTCGTCCACGCCCACACCGGCCTCGAGCTCGACCGGTCCGTCGTAGCCGAAGCGGCTCGCGTGCCGCATCACGTCGTGGTTCGAGAGCACCCACGTGGTCGGCGCACCGACGGCGTCGTTCGCGGCGATGCTCGTGTCGACGTTCGCCCGGATCGCCGCCGCGTCCCACGGGAGCGACAGGTACGCGAAGTTGAACGCCTGGTGCATCTCGTCGGACCGGACGATGCGGGCCGCCCGCTCCGGTGGGAGCCACGCCTCGGCGCAGAGGATGCGCTGGCCCTCGTACTCGTCCAGGATCCGTCGCCACTCGCGGAAGACGGCGTGGATGCCCTCCTGGTCCCACATCGGCGGCATCACGCCGTCGACCGGCTCCACGACGCCGTGGGTCGCGTGCGGCCAGTCCGGCAGGCCCGGGGCCTTCACGATCGCGTCACACACGTCGACCCGGAACCCGTCCACCCCGCGGTCCAGCCAGAACCGTAGCGTCGTCTCGAACTCCCGGTGCACCCGGGGGTCGTCCCAGTTCCAGTCCGGCTGCTCGGGCGCGAAGAGGTGCAGGTACCACTGGCCGAGGGTGCCGTCCGCCTCGGTGACGCGGGTCCAGGCCGGGCCCTCGAACATCGACTGCCAGTCGTTCGGCGGCAGGTCGCCGTGTTCGCCGCGTCCGTCGCGGAAGTGGAACATCCCACGCTCCGGGCTGCCCGGCGCGGCGGCGAGCGCGGCACGGAAGAGCACGTGCTGGTCCGAGCAGTGGTTCGGGACGAGGTCGGCGATGACCCGCAGCCCCAGGTCGTGCGCCCGTGCGAGCAGGGCGTCCGCGTCGGTGAGCGTGCCGTACAGCGGGTCGACGTCCCGGTAGTCGGCCACGTCGTAGCCACCGTCGGCCTGCGGGGACGGGTAGAACGGCGAGAGCCACACGGCGTCGGCACCGAGCGCCGCGACGTGGTCGAGCCGCGCCGTGATCCCGGCCAGGTCACCGGTCCCGTCACCGTCGAGGTCGGCGAAGGACCGCGGGTAGACCTGGTAGATGACGGCGGTGCGCCACCAGTCGGGCGCGGTGTCGGTCACAGCAGCGTCGGTCTCGTCGGCGTGGGTCACGTCGGGGGTGGTCATGCGGTCGGCACCTTCCGGTCGTAGAGCTCGGGGCGGCGGTCCCCGATCCAGTCGTTGTGCGGGCTCGTGGACTTGTCGCGGGCGAGGGCCGGGAAGACGTCGACGGTGATGGCGGTCGCGCCGGCCCCGGGCTCGGTCTCGGCGGCGACCCAGCCGAACTGGTCGACGATCACGCTCGCCTCGTTCCAGTCCTGGCCCCGTTCCGTGCCCGCGCGGTCGCAGCACGCGATGAACACGCCGTTGGTCCGCGCGGTTGCCTGCGCGGCGATCACCTCGGCGACACGGTCGCGCTCCGGGTGGTCCCCGACCGGCCAGTTCGTCGGGACGGCGATGAGGTCCGCGCCCGCGAGCGCGAGCATGCGGGGCATCTCCGGGAACTCCATGTCGTAGCAGACGAGCACGCCGATGCGGCCGTGCGCGGTGTCGACGACGGGAGGCGCGGCGTCGCCCGGCGTGAACACGAGGGTCTCGCGGTCCCACAAGTGCGTCTTCCGGTAGACGGTCCGGACACCGGTCCGGTCCACGACCGCGACGCTGTTGCGCAGGACGCGGCCGTCCCGCTCGCAGAAGCCCACCACGACGACGGTGTCCGTCCCCGTCAGCGCGCCGGCGACCCGGGCGAAGAGCGGGTCGTCCGCCGTGACCGCGAGCGCCGCTGCCTCGTCAGCGTCCCGGAAGACGTACCCGGTCGTGGCGAGCTCCGGCAGGACGAGGACGTCGACCCGGTCCTCGACGGCCCGCTCCACCGCGGCGAGGACGCTCCTGCCGTTGCCCTCGAGGTCACCGAGCACCGGCGCGAGCTGGTCGCACCGGACCCGGGCCACGCCGGCCCCGCCGGCCGTCACTTGACCGCGCCTTCCGTCAGCCCGGTGATGAGCCGACGCTGGAGCAGGACGTAGGCGACGACGATCGGCAGGGCGACGAGCACGGCTGCCGCGGCGGTGACGTCGGGCTGGGCGCCACGCTGCGCGCCGGAGAAGAACGACAGCGACAGCGGCGCCGTCTGGACGGCCTCGTTCTGCGGCACGAGCACGAGCGCGAGCAGGAACTCGTTCCACGTGAACAGGAAGAGGATCGTCGCGAGCGTCGCCACGGCCGGAAGCGCGACCGGGGTCAGCACGCTGCGGAGGATCCGGAAGCGGGAGGCGCCGTCGATGCGCGCCGCCTCGAGCAGCTCACCCGGGACGGAGGCGAAGAACGACCGCATCCAGAACACCCCGAGCGGCACCGACAGACCGATCTGCGGCAGGATGAGCGCCCAGTACGTGTCCACGAGACCCCACCCGGCGAGCATCTGGTACAGCGGCAGCACGGTGACCTCGTACGGCAGGACGAGCCCGACGAGCAGGAGGCCGAGGAGCAACCGGCCCCCGGGCACCCGCATGTGTGCGAGGGCGTAGCCGGCCAGGCAGGCGACCGTCGCGGTCACGACGACGACCGTGATCGCGACGACGGCGCTCGAGACGAGGGCGGACGCGAACCCGCCCTGCGTCCAGGCGTCGACGTAGTTGTCGAACCCGACGCCGCCGTCGTCCCCGCTCAGCGAGGTGACGATCACCGACGCGAGGGGGAACACCGCGACGAGCGCGGCGACGACGAGCACCGCGTGGGTGACGAGGGTCTCGCTGCGTGCGACCTTCACGACGCCGCTCCCTTCCGCTCGCGGAGGGCGAGCTGCACGATGCCGACGACCACCAGGATGAGCACCGTCAGGACCACGGCCAGCGCGGACGCCTGCCCGAGGGCACGGTCCTGGAACGCGTCCTGGTAGACGAAGACGCTCGGCACCGTGGTCGACGTCCCGGGGCCACCGCGCGTGGTGTTCCAGATGAGGTCGAAGTTCCGCAGCGCGAACGTGATGGTCAGGATGAGCGCGATGGAGATCTGCGGGCGCAGGGCCGGCAGTGTGATCGACGTGAACTCCCGGATCGCCCCGGCGCCGTCGAGCCGGGCCGCCTCGTAGAGGGACCGGTCGATCGTCGCGATGCCGGCCAGGAAGAGCACCATGCACAGGCCGTACTCGACCCAGGTCCCGATGAGCCCGATGGACGGCAGGGCGGTGCCGAAGTCACCGAGCCAGCTGCGGGCGAGACCGCCCAGCCCGACCGCCCGGAGGAAGCCGTTGACGGGGCCGTCCTCGGCGAGCAGCCCGCGCCAGGCGACGGCGACGACGACGCTCGACAGGATCTGCGGCAGGAACAGCACCGCCCGGAACACGGTCAGGCCGTGGATGCGGATCCGCGACATCGCGCCCGCGAGCAGCAGCCCGACCAGGACGGGCAGTGCGGCGTAGAAGAACAGCAGCACGACCGAGTGTCCGAGCGCCTGACGGAGGTCGGCGTCCGCGAAGACCGCCGCGTAGTTCGACAACCCGGCCGGGGTGGCGACGCTGATGCCGTCCCAGTCGTAGAACGAGATGCGCACCGACTGGACGATCGGCACCACGACGAACACGACGAAGAACGCCAGGGCCGGGGCGACGTACAGGAGCGAACTCCAGCTGACACGGGTGGCGGCCGGGCGACGCCGACGTGGCGCCGCCCGGTCGGTCCCGCGCTCGACGAGCGTGGCCGCCATGTCAGTCGTGCGCCTTCGCCCAGGTCCGCTGGACCGTGTCGGTGAACTCGGACGGCGTCGTCCGGCCGGCCATCACCTCCTGCAGCGCTCCGCCCATCGCGGTGAGCATGTCCGTGGTGCTCCAGTCGTAGTACCCGACCTGGGTGCCCGCGGCGATGGTGTCCTTCAGCGCGGTCAGGGTCTGCTCCTGGAGCCGGTCCTGCGAGCTGACGCCGTCGGTGACCACCGGCAGGCGGCCGGTGTCGAGGATCCACTGGCCGACCTCGGGGCTGTGCATCATCCCGAGGAACGCGATGGCCGCCTCCTGGTGCTCGGACTTCGTGCTGATGTGCCACGGGGACGCGGTGGCGCCGACACCGCCGGACGTCAGCGGGGCGAACCCGAAGGAGTCCGAGTCGAGCGAGGCGCCGTTCCACGAGCCGCCGACGAAGAACACGCCCTTGCCGTCGGCGAACCGGGCGATCGCGTCCTCGTTGCTCAGCCCGTCGTAGCCGGACCCGAAGTACCCCTTCTCGGCCCAGTCGCGCATGGTCTGGGCGGCTTCCTCGTTGCCCTTGGTCGCGAAGGTCGAACCCGACTTCCCGCCGATCCAGGCGGCGATCGACGACGGGTCCTGCTTCGTCGCGGCGATGTCCGAGAAGACGTGGGTGGCGGCGTACTGGTCGGAGTTGCCGAGCATGATCGGCTGCTCGCCCGCTGCCTTCGCCGTCGCGAGGTCCTGCTCGAGGTCGTCGATCGACGTCGGCGGTTCGAGCCCGAGTTCGTCGAGCTTCCGCTCGTCGTAGTAGATGCCCTGCACCTCGCTGATCACGGACATGCCGTAGAGCGTGCCCGAGCCGAACGCCGTGCCGTCGTCGTTCCAGCGTGCGGGCCCGAGCGTCGAGGCCCCGGTGCCCGTCGACCACCCGTACACGTCCGCCACGTCGTCGAGCGGCCGGACCAGGTCGCCCTTGACGAGCGCCCCGTCGACCGCGTAGCCGATGTTGCCCTGGAAGAGGTCCGGGGCGTTCGCCGAGTTGGCGGCGTTCACGACGGTCGCGATGAGGTCGTCGAAGCTCTTGTACGTGATCCGGACGTCGACGTCCGGGTAGGCCTTCTCGTAGGCCGGGACGAGCTTCTCCATGAGCGGCTTCTCGGCGACGTCGGCCCACATCGTCAGCGTCGTGTCACCGTCGATGTCCGACGCGGCGACCTTCTTCGTGATCTCGGGCTGGTCGACCTGGCCGACGGGCCCTCCGGAGCCGGGGGCCGAGCACCCGGCGAGGGCGACGACGAGGCCGATGACGGGCACCGTGGCGAGGAGACCTCGACGGCGTGCGGCTGGTGTGGTCATGGTCACTTCCGGGTCGTGTGGTCGGGTTCGGGGGTGGTGGAGCGTGTGAGCCGCTCGGTCCGCAGGGTGGCGGTGGCGCGGTGGGCGGACATGCCCTCGCTCGCCGAGATGACGTCGACGGCGTCGGCCAGCTCGGGGGTGGCCTCGCGGGCGATGTGCTGGTAGGTGAGCGGCTTGAGGAACCGGCTCACCGACAGGCCGGCGCTGTGCTTCGCGCCGCCCGCGGTGGGGAGGGTGTGGTTCGTGCCCGCCATGCCCTTGTCGGAGTAGGCAACGGTGCTCCACGTGCCGATGAACAGCGAGCCGTAGTTCGTGAGGCGGTCGTGGTACCAGTCGTCGTCCGCGGTCTGCACCTCGAGGTGTTCCGGAGCGTACTCGTCCATGACCGCTGCGGCGGACTCGCGGTCCCCGACGAGCACGACCGAGCCGTGGTCGCGCCAGGCGGGTCCGCAGATCTCGTTCGTGGACAGGGTCGGCAGCTGCCGCTCGACCTCCGCGATGACCGCCTCGCCGAGCGTGCGGGAGGTGGTGACGAGCGCCGCCGGGGAGTTCGGGCCGTGCTCCGCCTGGCCGAGCAGGTCGGCGGCCACGAGCTCCGGGTCGGCGGTCTCGTCCGCGATCACGGCGACCTCGGACGGCCCGGCCAGCAGGTCGATGGCCACGGCACCGAAGAGCTGGCGCTTCGCCTCGGCGACGAAGGCGTTCCCGGCACCGACGATCATGTCGACCGGTGCCGCGCCGAGCAGACCGAACGCCATGGCGGCGAGCGCCTGGACGCCGCCGACGACGAACAGCCGGTCGACACCGGAGACGTACGCCGCGTACGCCACGGCCGCGTTCACGCCACCGTCCGGCTGCGGCGGGGTGCAGGCCACGACGGTCGGGACGCCCGCGGCCTTCGCGACGCCGACGCTCATGAACGCGCTCGCGGTGAGGGGGAAGCGCCCGGCCGGCAGGTACGCGCCGACACTGCCGACCGGGACGTAGCGCTGTCCCACGGTGAGCCCGGGGACGAGTTCTGCGGAGAAGTCCGCGAGGTGCTCGCGCTGCAGACGCGCGAACTGCTGCGTGCGCGCGGCACCGAGGTCGATGGCCGCACGGAGTTCGGGGGTGAGCCGGTCACCGGTCGCGGCGAGTTCCTCGGCGCTCAGCTCGACGACGTCGGCGTGGTCGAGTTCGCGGGCGTACCGCTGGACGGCCTCGAACCCGTCCCGCTGGATCTCGGCGAGCATCCCGGCGACCCGTTCGGCGACGGCGGGGTCGCGCTGGGCCTCGGGGGCGTCCACGGCCGGGGCCTTGAGGAACGAGAACCGGTCGGCGTTGTCCGCCACGAAACGAGGGCTGAGCTTCATGGAGACGACCCTGCCCGGGCTGATCGGCAAGGACAAGGCCAGATGATCCACGACCACCCATAGGGTTCCCCTGTGACCCTGACCCAGTTGCGTGCCTTCCTCGTCATCACGACGGCGGGCTCGTTCTCCGCTGCCGCCGCCCAGCTCGGCATGGCGCAGCCGTCCGTGTCGGAACTGGTCCGTCGGCTCGAGGAGTCCTACGGGGTGCGGTTGTTCACCCGGGGCAGCCGCCGCCTCGTGCTGACGAGCGCCGGCGAGGCGCTCCTCCCGCACGCGCGCCGGGCGGTCGAGGCGGCCGACGACGCCGACCGGACGCTCCGGGACCTCACGAGCCTCCAGGGCGGTGTCGCCACCTTCGGGCTCCTGCGCAACGCGAACTACTACTTCCTGTCCCGCCTGCTCGAACGGTTCCACTCCCGCTACCCGGACGTCCGGCTCCGCGTGATCGGCCTGAACTCGGTCGAGGTCGCCGATGCCGTCACCGCCGGGGACCTCGAGGCGGGACTCGTCGTCCTGCCGATCGACGCCGACGGTCTCGAGGTGACGCCGCTCCGCCGCGACGACGTCCTCTACGCCTCGGCGGACCCGGCGCGGACCGCGCGGCCGGTGACGATCGAGGACCTGGCGGCCGCGGACCTCATCCTGTACGACGCCCACTACGGGTGGCGTGATCCGACCCGGCGGCAGCTCGCCGAACGGGCGCAGTTCGCCGGGGCCACGCTCACCGCCCGGATCGAGGTCGAACACGTCGACTCGGCGCTCGACCTCGTCGCCCGGGGTGCCGGTGACACGATCGTCTCGCGGGCCGTCGCCGAGGCACCGACCTTCCCGGCCGGGATCCACACCGTGCCGTTCGCGGAGCCGCTGTACGACACGATCGCCCTCGTCCGACGGCGGGACGTCCCGCTCTCCCCCGCGACCCGCGAGATCGCACGGCTCGCGCGCCGGATGCTCCTCGAGCGGTGACCCCGCGCAGCGCGACGGCTCAGCGCGCCCCGGCCAGCGCCCGCAGGCCGTCGTCGATCGACACCGTCGGCTCCCAGTGCAGGTCCCGCCGGGTCCGCCGCTGGTCGAACCAGTGTGCGGTCGACAGCTGCTCCGCCAGGAACCGCGTCATCGGCGGCTCGTCGGTGCCGGGTCGGACGCGCCACACGGCCTCCACCGCGGACCCGACCGCGCGGGCGAGCCCGGACGGCGCGTGTGCCCCCGGTGCCGGGACGCCGGACGCGACGCAGATCCGTGCCAGCAGTTCTCCGACCGGTCGGGGCTCCCCGTTCGTGACCACGTAGACGTTGCCGTGCACGGCCTCCGCGCGGTCCAGCGCGGCGACCATGGCGGTCGCGGCGTTGTCGACGTAGCAGGAGTCGATGAGGGCGGCACCGGAGTCGAGCACCGGCAGACGGCCACGACGTGCGCGGTCCACGATGCGGCCGACGAGCTGCTCGTCGCCGGGGCCCCAGACCAGGTGCGGACGGACGGCGACGACCGCGAACCCGGGGGCGTCGGCGGCGAGCGCGAGCAGTTCGGCGGCGGCCTTCGTCCGGGCGTACTCGCCGCGGGCGTTGCCGGGCGAGGCCGTCGTGGCGTCATCCCCGGCGATGGACGCTCCCGCGTGGGCGACCGACGGGGACGAGACGAAGACGAACCGCGTGACGCCGGCGTCGCGCGCGGCCGCGAGCAGGTCCCGCGTGCCCGCGACGTTGACCCGTTCGAAGTCGGCCGGGTCCCCGGCCAGCGAGACCTTGGCCGCCAGGTGCACCACGGCGTCGACGCCCCGCACGGCGGACCGCACCGCTGCCGGGTCGGTCACCGTGCCGAGGACGTCGACCACCCCGTCGACGCGCGACGGTCGCCGCTGGAAGGTCCGGACGTCGTGCCCGGCGTCCCGGAGGGCAGCGGCGACGGCGCGCCCGAGGAAGCCGCTGGCACCGGTCACCAGGACCGTCACGGGCGGGTCATCCGTCCGCCCGCCAACACCGAGGACGCCCAGCGCGCCAGGCGTGCCCGGTCCACCTTCGAGTTGTGGCGGATGTCGGTCGGCAGTTCCGGCACGACGAGCACCGCGGCGACGGGCACCCCGGCCGCTGCCCGGACGGCGTCCGCGAGCGCCGGGTCGGCGAGCGCGGGGCGACGGGCGGCCGGGACGGTCTCCACGACGGCGACCACCTGCTGCGTACCGGACGGACCGACGCCGACGACACCCGCGCGCCCGACGCCCGGGACGCGTTCCGTGCGCTGCTCGGGCCCGACCGGGGTCACGACACCGGTCGGGGCCGTGATGACGTGCTGCATGCGGCCCTCGACCCAGAGCCGCCCGGAGGCGTCGAGGTGTCCGACGTCACCGGTGCGGTGTCCGCGCGGGTCGTCCACCCCGAGACGGGAGACCCGGTCGGTGCGCCAGAGCCGGTCGTAGTGGTCCCGCACGTGCGGCGCCGCGACGACGATCTCGCCGGTGACGTCGGGCGTCTCGATGAGCGCTCCGGTCGCCCGGCCGTCCTCGTCGAGGGGCGCGATCCGCACCCGGACGGACGCAGCGGGTCGGCCGACGCAGATGCCCGCCGACGAGGACGCCGAGGCGGCCGTGACCCCGTCGAGGTCCACGTCGGTCATGAGCAGCCCCTCGGTCATCCCGTAGGGGGTGTGGGCGCTGGCGTTCGGCATGAGCTCGGTCGCGGCGGTCAGCAGCGCGGCCGACACCGGGGCTCCGGCCGACAGGAACAGCCGCACGCGGCCGAGTGCCCGGCGGTCGTCGTCGGTGAGCGCCGACGCCGTCGCGACGACGTTCGCGATCGCGGCCGGCGACAGGAACACGACGGTGGCGTCCGCCGCGGCGACGGCGTCCGCGACCGCACGGGCGGTCAGGGTGCGCGGCGCGGTGACGTCCATGTCCGGTGCCACGGAGCGAGCGCCGAGCGCGGGACCGAGGAGCGCGAAGGGCGCGAACCCGGCGACGAGTCCGGTGCCGACGCCGACGTCGTACTGCCCGGCGAGCGCGTCCCGCACCGCGCCGAGCTGGCCGTGCGTGTAGACGACGCCCTTGGCGGGCCCGGTCGACCCCGAGGTGAAGAGCACCGCGGCCGGGGCGTCGGGCGCCGGGGCTGCCGGCAGCGCGGTGCCGGCAGCGAGGCGTGCTGCTCCCCGGCGGGCGACGGCGGCGAGGGTGTGCTCGACGCGCAGGGCCGCACGGGCCGGTGCGGGGAGCGCGATGGTGGCGATGCGGCGGCCGGGCCAGCCGAGCGCGCGTGCGGCGGCGAGTCCGGGCAGCGCGCCGATGACCCAGTCGGGCCGGGCACCGCGGACGGCACGGGTCAGCCCGCGGAGGCCGAGACCGGCATCGGCGACGACGACGACCGCGCCGACGCGCACGCAGGCGTACAGGGCGGCGGTCAGGTCCGCGCCGGGGGTCACGAGGAGCGACACGCGGTCGCCGGGACGGACACCGAGGTCGACGAGTCCCGCGGCGACCTCCTCGATCCGTCGGGCGAGCAGCCGCCAGCTGATCGTGCGGGTCCCGCCGGGGGCGGCCATCTCGACCAGGGCGGCGTCGTCGCTGTCCCGCAGCTCCTCGAGGTGGGCCCAGAGCGGGCGGCCCGGACCGGCAGGGAGCGGGCGACCCGGACCGGCAGGGAGGGGGCGGCCAGGTCCGACAGCGACCGGCTCGCCCGCATCGGCATCGACATCGGCGGCCGGGAGGCCCGCACCACCGTCCGGCAGGCGGTCGCCGAGCCAGTCGAAGACCGTCCCGGCCACGTCGGCGTCGTCCGGCAGCAGGTGACCGGCGCCCTCGAACCGGTGCACGTCGGCCTGCGGCAGACGGGCCGCGAGGTCGTCGAGGTACCGCTCGAGGAACACCGGGTCGCGCGGTCCCCAGAGGAGCAGGGCGGGGACGTCGAGCGCGGCGACGCCGGCTGCGATGCGGTCGAGTTCGGCCGCGCTCGGGTGCTGCGCGTCGACGGGGATGTCCGCGACGAACCCGCCGACCGCCCCCCGTCGGGCAGCGCCGCGGTACGGGGCGCGGTAGGCGTCGGCGGTCGCCCGGTCGAGCCGCGGGTGCGCGATCGCGAGGGTGGTCTCGATGAACGCCGGCGTCACGACCGTGGCCCGGCCGAGCAGGTGCGGGCGGAGTGCGAGGCGCAGGGGTGCCGGGATCGGGGCGTCGTCGGGCTGGTGGACCGCGGTGTTGCAGGTCGTCACCGCGACGACGAGGTCGGGGTGGTCGACGGCCCAGCCGAGCGAGACGACACCGCCCCAGTCGTGACCGAGCGTGACGACCGGCCCGGTCAGGCCGAGCTCGTCGGTCAACGCGCCGAGGTCCGCGACCCGGTCGGCCAGACGGTGGTCCTCGCCGGTGCGCTCCGAGAAACCCATCCCGAGCTGGTCGACGGCGACCACACGCCACACGGGGCCACCGGCCGCGGCGACCTCGAGCGAGCGCGCGAGCACCGAGCGCCACAGGTAGGACCAGGTCGGGTTGCCGTGCACACACAGCAGGGTGCCGACGGGCTCCAGGCCGAGCTCGTCGAGCTGCCCGGCCGTGTCGAGCAGGTGCCAGGTGCGCTCGGGTCGGGCCGTGCCCGCCGTCGGACCGGCTGACGCGGGGACGGTGACCAGACGGGACCACGCCGAGTCGAGTCCGGGCAGGGGCGGTGGGAGCGTCGCCGGAGCCGTGGTCGCGGCGGCGCGCGGCAACCGCGGTGTCACCAGCGCAGTTCCATCATCGCCGTGTTGATGCCGGAGCCGACACCGCCGAGGAACACGCGGTCCCCGGGGCGGATGGAGCCGCGGGTGACCTCGTCCGCGAGGGTGATCGGGATCGACGCCGGGCCGACGTTGCCGAAGCGCTCGTAGGTGGTGGGGACCTTGTCGCGCTCGACACCGATCGCCTGGACGAAGGCGTTCGTGTGCACGTCCGAGACCTGGTGCAGGACGTAGCGGTCCATGTCGGCCCAGTCGAAGTGGGCGCGGGCCTCGTTCCAGGCGGCGACGACGAGTTCCATGCCGCCCTTGAGCAGCATCTTCGCGTCCGTGAACATCCCGTCCACGCTGCCGACGCACAGGTCGTACCACTGGGTCGCCGCGCGGGTGACGCCGCCGACGATCCGGTGGCCGGCCGGGTGCAGGTCGGCCGGGCCGAGCACGGCGGCGGCAGCGCCGGAGCCGAGCGTCAGGCTGGCGAACTCGCTCATGAAGTCCTTGCGGTTCCGCCCGCCCTGGTTCAGGCGGTCGATCGTGTTGAGCTGCACCTGGTCGGCGTCCTCGCCGTCCACGATGAGCGCGTACTTGATCTGCCCCGAGTCGATCATGCCCGCGGCGACGCTCATCGCGTTGACGAAGCCGAGGCAGGCGTTCGCGATGTCGAAGTTGATCGCCGACGTCGGCAGGCCGAGACCGTGGTGCAGCCGCACGGCCACCGAGGGCTCGAGGTGCGGACGGGTCACCGACGTGTTGATGAGCAGGCCGACGTCCTCCGGCTTGATCCCCGCGGCCGCCATCGCCCGACGTCCGGCGTCGATCGCGGCGGTCTGGAAGGACTGGTCCTCGCCCCAGTTGCGGCGCTCCCGCACCCCGGCGACGCGTTCAAGCAGCCCCATCGGCAGGCGCAGGCGGCGGAGCACACCGCGGAGCTTCTCCTCGATGTCCGCGGACGTGGTCACGCGCTCGGCGACGGTGGTCTCCACGGCGAGGATCGCGGCGTTCTGGAAACGGACGGTCGCGTTGCCGGGTCGCTCCGTCTCGGCGCTCGGGGTGTCCTGCTGAGGCCGCTCGGTCATGATCGTCACTTGCACATACTTCCGTATCGAGGCTGGGTCTCCGTTGCGACTGCGTCGAACGGACCCCGGGGTTGTCGTCCCCGTTGCCGATCCGGCAATCGTACTGGCCCTGGATGAGCGCCGGTGGGATGCTGCGCGCATGACTGCGTACCCCGCTCCCCGGTCCGAAGCCGAGACGTTCTGGACGGCCCGCTACGGGGACTCACCGATCTGGTCCGGGCGGCCGAACGCATCCCTGGTCGACACGCTCGGGCCGCTCGTCCCCGGAACGGACGACGATCGCGCGTCGGACCACGTCGGCGCCGAGACCGGCCCCACCGCCCTCGACCTCGGGTCCGGCGAGGGCGGCGACGCCCTGTGGTTGGCGGCGCAGGGGTGGCGGGTGACCGCGGTGGACATCGCGCCGAACGCGCTGGACCGGGGCCGGGCCGAGGCGGAGCGTGCCGGGCTCGGCGACCGGGTGCGGTGGGTGCAGGCCGACCTGGCCGGGTGGGACACCGACGACCGGTTCGACCTCGTGTCCGCGTCGTTCCTGCACTCGTCGGTGTCGTTCCCGCGGGCGGCGGTGCTGCGCCGTGCGACGACGTTCGTCGCCCCGCGGGGACGCCTGCTCGTGATCGGGCACGCGGGCTCGCCGTCCTGGGCCGCTCACGAGGAGCACGCGCACGCCGAGCCCCTGGTCGGGCCCGGGGAACAGGTCAGCCAGCTCGCACTCGGTGCCGGGTGGACGGTCGAGGTCGCGGAGCTGCGCACGCGGACCGTCACCGGACCGGACGGTGGCACGGCGACGCTCGAGGACTCCGTGGTGCTCGCCCGACGCACCTGAGGGCCGGACGTACGACCGGCCCGGACGGCCGGCTCAGACGACCGGAGGCCCGGGATGACGGGAGGCCCGGGGCCCGCCGGACAGGGACGTCGCCCTGCCTGCGTGCCCCGGGCCTCCCGGCCGGGCGGCGGCGTCAGCCGCGCAGCTCGAGGTACTTCGCGATGAGCGCCTTCGTCGAGGAGTCCTGCGCGTCGAGGACCGCACGGTCGCCCTGCACGGCCGGGGTGACCTGCAGCGCGAGCTGCTTGCCGAGCTCCACGCCCCACTGGTCGAACGAGTCGATGCCCCAGATGGTCCCCTCGGTGAACACGATGTGCTCGTAGAGGGCGATCAGCTGGCCGAGGACGCTCGGGGTGAGTTCGGGCGCCAGGATCGACGTGCTCGGCTTGTTCCCGGTGAAGGTGCGGGCGGCGACGATCGCCTCGTCCGTGGTGCCCTCGGCGCGGACCTCGTCAGCGGTCTTGCCGAACGCGAGCGCCTTCGACTGGGCGAAGAAGTTCGCGAGGAACAGGGTGTGCACGTCCTGGCCCGGCTGCACGGCCTTCCCGTCGCCGGTCTCGTCCTGCAGCGCGTGCGCGGGCTTCGCGACCGTGATGAAGTCGGCCGGGATCAGGCGCGTGCCCTGGTGGATGAGCTGGTAGAACGCGTGCTGGCCGTTCGTGCCGGGCTCGCCCCAGAAGACCTCGCCGGTGTCGGTGACGACGTCCGAGCCGTCCCAGCGGACCCGCTTGCCGTTCGACTCCATCGTGAGCTGCTGCAGGTACGCGGGGAAGCGGTGCAGGTACTGCGTGTACGGCAGGACCGCGTGGCTCTGGGCCCCGAGGAAGTTCGTGTACCAGACGTTGAGCAGGCCCATCAGGACCGGGACGTTCTCGGCGAGGGGCGCGGTGCGCATGTGCTCGTCGATGGCGTGGAAGCCGGCGAGGAACTGCTCCCAGTTCTCCTTGCCGATCGCGATGACGACGCTCGTGCCGATGGCGGAGTCGACCGAGTAGCGGCCGCCCACCCAGTCCCAGAAGCCGAAGGCGTTCTCCGGGTCGATGCCGAACGCGGCGACCTTGTCGAGCGCGGTCGAGACGGCGACGAAGTGCTTCGCGACGGCGTCCTTCTTCTCGTCGTCGCCGGCGTCGGCGAGGCCGAGACCCTGCCACAGCCACTGGCGGGCGAGACGGGCGTTCGTGAGCGTCTCGAGGGTGCCGAAGGTCTTCGACGCGACGATGAAGAGCGTGGTCTCGGGGTCGAGGCCGGCCGTCTTCTCGGCGATGTCGGCCGGGTCGATGTTCGAGACGAAGCGGACCTCGAGCCCCTGCTGCACGTACGGCTTGAGGGCTTCGTAGACCATGACCGGGCCGAGGTCGGACCCGCCGATGCCGATGTTGACGACGGTCTCGATGCGCTTGCCGGTGACACCGGTCCACGCGCCGGAACGGACCTGCTCGGCGAAGCCGTAGACCTTGTCGAGCGTGGCGTGCACGTCGGCGTCGACGTCCTGCCCGTCGACGGTCAGGGGCGCGGCGGGCACGAGGCCCTCGGTCGCCGCCGGACGGCGCAGCGCGGTGTGCAGGACGGCGCGGTCCTCGGTGACGTTGATCCGCTCGCCGGAGATCATCGCCTGGTACCGCTCGGCGACGCCGGTGTCCTCGGCGACCTGGAGGAGGGCCTGCAGGACCTCCTCGGTCACCAGGCCCTTGGAGAGGTCGACGGTCAGGTCGGCTGCCTGGAAGGTGTACTTCTCGGCACGACCGGGGTCGGCGTCGAACCACCCACGGAGGTCCGGGGAGAAGCCGTCGGCGATGCCGGCGAGCTGCTTCCACCCTGCGGTCGTCGTGGGGTCGACGGGTGCGGATTCGGTCACTTCGGTCCTCCTGGACGCCAGAGTTCGGTCAGCCCGCAGACCTGGCGCAGCATCGCGTCGCGGGCCGCGTCCGAGCGTAGTGCCGTCGCACTCACCTCGCGCACAGGGGAGGCGCCCTGGGCGAGCAGTACGCCGACAGTCGTACTGTGGACGGGCCTCCCGGCGGCTCCACGTCCGCCGGCCGGTCCCCTGCACGACCAACGGAAGGACCCGCGTGACCCACGCACTCTTCGACCCCATCACCCTCCGCGGCCTCGAGATCCGGAACCGCGTGTGGATCCCGCCGATGTGCCAGTACATGGTGGAGGCGCAGGACGGCGTCCCGACCCCGTGGCACCTCGTCCACCTCGGCGCCCTCGCCCGTGGCGGTGCCGGTGCGGTCGTCGTCGAGGCCACCGGCGTCGTCCCCGAGGGCCGCATCAGCCCGCAGGACCTCGGCCTGTGGAACGACGACCAGCGAGACGCCTTCCGACCGATCACCGACTTCATCCACAGCCAGGGTGCGGTCGCCGGGATCCAGCTCGCGCACGCCGGCCGCAAGGCCTCGACCAGCCGCGAGTGGGGACCCACCGCGGGCGGCGGCAACGTCGCGCCGGAGCAGGGCGGGTGGCAGCCGGTCGGTCCGTCGCCGATCGCGTTCCCGGGCCTGCACGTCCCGACCGAGCTCACGACCGAGGGCATCGCCGAGGTCGTCCGTGCGTTCGCCGCTGCGGCCCGTCGCGCCGTCGACGCCGGCTTCGACCTGCTCGAGCTGCACGGCGCCCACGGGTACCTGCTGCACGAGTTCCTGTCACCGCTGTCGAACGAGCGCACCGACCAGTACGGCGGGGCACTCGAGAACCGGGCGCGGGCCCTGCTCGAGACCGTCGACGCCGTGCGCGCCGAGGTCGGCGAGGCCGTCCCGCTCGTCGTGCGCCTGTCCGCGACCGACTGGGTCGAGGGCGGCTGGGACCTCGCCGAGACCGAACAGGTCTCCACGTGGCTCGGCGAACACGGCGTCGACCTCGTGTCGGTCTCCACCGGCGGCAACGTGGCGGACGCCCGCATCCCGGTCGGCCCCGGGTACCAGCTGCCCTTCGCGACCGCGATCCGGCAGGCCACCGGGATCCCGGTCGCGGCCGTCGGCATGATCGACGACGCCTTCCAGGCCGAGCAGATCGTCGCCCTCGGGCAGGCCGACGTGGTCCTCGTCGGACGGGGTGCGCTGCGCGACCCGAACTTCCCGATCCGGGCCGCCCAGGCGCTCCGGGTGGACCTGCCGTACAAGCCCGCCCCGTACGAGCGCGCCTACCGCTGACGACCGGTCCGCCGCCGGGCGGCACGGCCGTGCCGCTACCGTGGTGGCATGACGGGCACGGGGGCGACCGCCGGGGGCGGTCCGACGCAGGACGACGGCTGGTCACGGCTGCCGGTGGGCCCCCGCGAGCACCGGCAGGACGCGGTCCTGGCGCTCGTGCTCGCGGGGGCGCTCGCGGTCTCGGTGACCCTGTACTCCGCCGTGGGGCTGTACGACGACCCGGCGGCGTGGTGGGTGTGCGCACTGATGGTCGTCGCGAACGCCGGGCCCCTGGCGTTCCGCCGCCGGTTCCCGATGACGGTGGCCGTCGTCGCCGCGCTGGCCTTCGCGGCCACGCAACTGCTGCACGTGCCCGAGGGGCTCTTCACCAACTTCACGCTCTTCATCGCGCTCTACACCGTCGGGGCGTGGTGCTCCGACCGCGTGCGGGCCGAGGCCGTGCGCTGGGTCGTCATCGCCGGGATGTTCGCGTGGGTGTTCCTGGCGATCGTCTTCCGCTGGTCGGTGCCGAGCGCGCTGCCCGACGACGGTCACTCCGTCATCCCGCCGTTCGTCGCGAGTTCGCTCCTCACGATCGTCATCAACCTCGTCTACTTCGGCGCCGCCTGGTACTCGGGCAACCGGGCCTGGGCAGCGGCCGTCGCCGCGCACGAGCTCGGCCAGCGCACGGCCGAGCTCGCCGCGGAACGCGAGCGGTCGGCGGCGCAGGCGGTCGCGCTCGAACGCGTCCGGATCGCCCGTGAGCTCCACGACGTCGTCGCCCACCACGTCTCGCTCATGGGCGTCCAGGCCGGTGCCGCGCGGCGCGTGCTCGACCGCGACCCGGCGCAGGCGGCGGCGTCCCTCGGCGTCGTCGAGGACAGCGCCCGGACCGCGGTCGAGGAACTCCGCCGGATGCTCGGCACGCTGCGGGAACCCGGTACGGACGCCCCGACGACCCCGGCGGAGGCGCCGAGCACCGAGGGCCTCACCCGGCTGCCGGAACTCGCCCGGGCCGCCACGGACGCCGGGCACGAGACCGGGTTCAGCGTCGTCGGCGACGAACGACCGGTCCCGCCGACCGTCGCCGCGGTGACCTACCGCATCGCGCAGGAGGCGGTGACGAACGTCCTCAAGCACGCCGGACCGGACGCACGGGCCGACCTGCGGCTCCGGTACCTGCCGGACGCGGTGGAGCTCGAGGTGACGGACACGGGCGCCGGGGCACGGGCCTCCCGGTCGGCGGGCGGCAGCGGGCTCGGACACGTCGGCATGCGTGAGCGCGTGGCGGCGGTCGGCGGGCGGATCGAGATCGGACCGCGGGACCGCGGCGGCTACCTGGTGCGGGCATGGCTGCCGACGACGTGATCCGGGTGGTGCTCGCCGACGACCAGGACCTGGTCCGCGCCGGCTTCCGGGTCATCCTCGAGTCGGAGCCCGGTGTCCGGGTCGTCGCCGAGGCCGCCGACGGTGCGGGCGCGGTGGCTGCCGTCGCCGCGCACCGACCGGACGTGGTCTGCCTCGACGTGCAGATGCCGGGTGTCGACGGCCTCGAAGCGGCGCGCCGGATCACCGCCGGTGCGAACCCACCGGCCGTGCTCGTCCTCACGACCTTCGACACCGACGAGTACCTCTTCGACGCCCTGGCCGCCGGGGCGAGCGGGTTCCTGCTGAAGAACGCCTCGCCGGAGAAGCTCATCGAGGCCGTCCGGACCGTCGCCCGCGGTGACGCCCTGCTCGCTCCGGACGTCACGCGCCGGGTGATCAGTCGGGCGACCACGGCCAGCGTGCCCGTGGTCGACCAGGCCGTGCCCGACGCGGACGTGGCCCTGCCGGGTCTGACGGAACGCGAGACCGAGGTGCTGCGGCTGCTCGGTCGGGGGCTCAGCAACGCCGAGATCGCCGGCCAGCTGTTCGTCGGCGAGGCGACCGTCAAGACGCACGTGTCGAACGTCCTCCAGAAGCTCGGCGTGCGCGACCGGATCCAGGCCGTGGTCTGGGCGTACGAGCACGGGGTGGTGCGCTCGGGCGAGTGAGCCGCCGCGGTCCTCCCCCGCGCGGCGGAGACGCCGACGCACGCGATCCCCGTCTCGTGCCGGAGGCGCCGCCGCCCGCCACCGCAATAGCGTCGGAGGCGCAGCGACGGCCGCTGCGGAAGGGGACCCCATGCTCACCATCGAGGGAGTGACGAAGCACTTCGGCGAGCGCCGTGTGCTCGACGACGTCGGCTTCAGCGTCGGACGCGGACGACTGACCGGGTTCGTCGGCGGCAACGGTGCCGGCAAGACGACGACCATGCGCATCATGCTCGGCGTGCTCGACGCCGACAGCGGCACGGTCGCGCTCGACGGCGCACCGATCGGACCGGCCGACCGCCGCCGGTTCGGCTACATGCCGGAGGAGCGCGGGCTGTACCCGAAGATGCCCGTCGCCGAGCAGGTCACGTACCTGGCCCGCCTGCACGGTGTGGACCGACGGACCGCC
Source organism: Curtobacterium sp. MCJR17_055 (assembly GCF_003224335.1). Taxonomy (GTDB): domain Bacteria; phylum Actinomycetota; class Actinomycetes; order Actinomycetales; family Microbacteriaceae; genus Curtobacterium. The sequence continues at coordinate 91,178 of NZ_QKLF01000006.1, read as the reverse complement.
GCGGCCCGGACGGCCGAGCTGCTCGAGCGCCTCGAGCTCACCACGCACGCCGGCGACCCCGTCGAGAAGCTCTCGCTCGGCAACCAGCAGCGCGTGCAGGTCGCCGCCGCGCTCGCCCACCGGCCCGAGGTGCTCGTGCTCGACGAACCGTTCTCCGGCCTCGACCCGATGGCGGTCGACACCGTGCTCGGTGTGCTGCGGGAGACCGCGGCCGACGGTGTCCCGGTGCTGTTCTCGAGTCACCAGCTCGACGTCGTGGAGCGGCTCTGCGACGACGTGGTCGTCATCGCCGACGGCCGGATCCGTGCCGCCGGACCCCAGGACGAACTGCGGCGGGCCGCCGGTCCCGCCGCGTGGGAGCTCCTGGTGGCGGACGACGTGGCGTGGGTCCGCGACGAGCCCGGCGTCCGCGTCCGCACCTTCGACGGCGGGTACGCCCTGTTCGAGGCGGACGAGTCCGTGGCGCAGGCCGTCCTGCAACGGGCCGTCGCACGCGGCACCGTGGCGTCGTTCGGTCCGCGGGTCCCCCGGCTCAGCGAGGTCTTCACGGAGGTCGTCCGATGAGCCTCCTCGACAGCAGCACGATCGACGCCGTCCGGCTCGTGACGGTGCGCGAGATCCAGGCGCGGCTCCGGAGCAAGGCGTTCGTCGTCTCGGCGGCGATCCTGCTCGTGATGGTCGTCGTCGGCATCGTCGTCGGCGGGATCGTCGGGAAGTCGGCGGCGGACGCCACGACCCCCGTCGCCGTGGTGAGCGGCGTGACCCTGCCGACGACGGACGGTCTCGACGTGACCGAGACGGCGGATCGGGACGCGGCGGAGCGCCTGGTCCGCGAGCGCGAGGTCGACGCCGCGGTCGTCCCGGACGGCGGCCAGCTCGGGTTCCGGCTCGTCGGCCTCGACAGCGCCCCCACCGACGTGGTGTCGGCGTTGAGCGTGTCGCCGCAGGTCGATCTGCTCGACCCCGACGCGCTCCCGCCCGGCCTCGTCTCGCTCGTCGGCATCGCGTTCGGCGTCGTGTTCTTCGCCTCCGCGGTGACGTTCGGTCAGTCCATCGCGCAGAGCGTCGTGGAGGAAAAGTCGACCCGCGTCGTGGAGATCCTGATGGCGGCGATCCCGGCACGGGCGCTGCTGGCGGGCAAGGTGATCGGCAACAGTGTCATGGCGCTCGGGCAGATCGTCACGATCGCGATCGCCGCGGCCGTCGCCCTGGCGGTCACCGGGCAGGACAACCTGTTCACGCTGCTCGGTCCGAGCGCGCTGTGGTTCGTCGGCTTCTTCGCGATCGGGTTCGTCCTCATCGCGGCGCTGTTCGCGGCGTCGGCGGCGCTGGTGTCCCGCCAGGAGGACGTCGGCAGCGTCACGACACCGGTGATGATGCTGCTGATGATCCCGTACTTCCTCATCGTGTTCGCCCCGGACGACCCGACGGTCCTCGGCATCATGTCGTACGTGCCGTTCAGTGCCCCGATCGGGATGCCGGTGCGGATCTTCCTCGGGACGGCGGCGTGGTGGGAGCCCGTGCTCTCGCTGCTGGTCGTCCTGGCATCCGCCCTGGTGGTCGTGCTCCTCGGCGCCCGGGTGTACGAGAACGCCCTGCTCCGCACCGGTGGCCGGGTGAAGCTCGGCGAGGCGATCCGCGGCTGAAGGGCTCGACCACGCCGACTGTGGCCCCGTCACGGCGGTTCCCGGACACGGGACGCCGGACGGGGCCTCCGACGTGCGACTCTTGAGGCGATGCCGATCGACGACGCGATGCCGGTGCGTCTCGAGGTGACCGGGACGGACATCGACGATGCCGCAGCCCACCTCGCCCGTGTGTACGACGCCGAGCTCGTCGCGACGCCGAGCGCCGTCCCGTTCGCGTTCCGGTACGCGTCCATGGGTGACGACACGATGTCACTGCACACGTCGCGGTTCGCCGGGCACATCGACGGCTCGCTGCCCCCGTCGTCCTCCGTCATCGTGCAGTGGCTCCGGTCGGGGGCGTCCCGGCTCGACACCGGCGGCGACCCCGTGGACATGGTGCACGGCGTCCCGGTGCCCCTGCTGCCGGACCGCACGTTCTCGTTCGAGATGGACGACTACGAGCAGCGGCTCGTGCACCTGTCCCGCGAGGTCGTGGAGCGCGTCGCGTCCGAACAGGGCGCGGACGTGACGGGTGGACTCCGGTTCGACGTCACCGCCCCGCCGTCGGAGCAGTCGGTGCGGACGTGGCACAACACGGTGTCACTCGTCTCCCACACCCTGCGTGACGGCGTCCCCGGGCGCCTCCTGCACGCCGAGATGGCACGGCTGGCGTCGGCGGCCCTGCTCGAGATGTACCCGCAGCAGCACGCCGCCACTCCCGACGTGCCCCCCGCGCAGTCCCCGCACGTGCGCGCTGCGGTCGACTACGTGCACGAGAACGCCCGGTCGCCGATCACGACGAGCAGCCTGGCGCGCCACCTCGACATCGGCTTGCGGGCGTTGCAGGAGGCGTTCCAGCGCGACCTACAGACCACCCCGAACGCGTTCATCCGGCAGGTGCGACTCGACCGGGTCCGGCAGGAGCTCCTCGCCGCGGACCCGGCGACCCGGACGGTCCGCGAGGTCGCTGCGGCCTGGGGCTTCGCCCACCTCGGACGCTTCGCCCAGCAGTACGCGGCGGTGTTCGGCGAGCGGCCGAGCGACACCCTCGCCAGGTCCTGACCGCGACGGACGCCGCACGGTTGCCGGACCACCCGTGCCGCAGAGCGGACGGCGGCGACGTCAGATGAAGGCGGAGGCCGCGGTCGGCCCGTAGGCACCCATGAGCGTCACCACGGCGAGGCGTGCCGACCGGGCGGGTCGGGTCGTCCCGTGGATGGCCGCCTCGACCTTCGCGCCGTGGACGAGCAGCGAGAGCGCGTCGGCGACGTGGACCGGGAGTCCGGCGCGGGCGGCGAGGGCGTGCAGGTGCGCCTCGAGGATGGTGAGGTGCTCTTCCGCCAGTGCGGCGACGAGCGGCTCGGAGTGGCCGAGCTCGCCGTAGCCGTTGATGAACGCGCACCCGGTCCAGGCGTCGTCGTCGAACGAGGCCTCGAGGTGTGCGAAGACGGTGAGGATCTCGTCGCGGGCGTCCTCGACCCCGTCCGCTGCGGCGGCCAGCCCCAGCGTCCAGCGTTCCTGTCGGAAGCGGAGGACCGCGACGACCGCGTCGATCCGCTCGGGGAACAGCGCTCGCACCGTTTCGGCATCGGTCAGCGCGGCTCCCGCCACGCGGCCCGCGGAGAGTCCGGCCGCGCCGGAGGTGCTGAACACGCGGTCCGCGGCCTCGACGATCCGGGCCCTGACCCACGGGTCGTCAGCTCGTTCGCCGACCCCGCCCACGTCAGCGGTTCCTGGTCGGGGTGGTCGCGTCGCGGGAACAGAGCCGTTCCAGACGACCGAGCCGCGACCAGATGTGCTGGTGTTCCGCGGCGATGCCGGTCGCGCTCGTCCCGACCCGGAGCGGGCGGGCCACGGGCGCGACAGCGTCGGTCACGCTGCGACCAGGAAGAAGTCCGCGTAGGTCGGCTCGGCAGCGGTCCCCAGGGAGAGCTTCGTCTGCACGATGCGGTCGATCTCGGACGGGGAGGTCATGCCGTGTCGGCGCCACTCGAGCGGGTCTTCACGGAGGTGTTGCATCACGGACGGTTCACGCATGGAGGGCCTCCTGCTCACGCATCAGGGCGGTCATGTCGATCGGCTCGGTCAGGGCGACGGTGTCGTACCCGGACGGGGCGGTCGGGGCGCTCACGCGGCCACTCCGAGGACGATCACGGCGAGGGCGGAGGCGGTCACGGCCGCGAGGCCGACGACGAGCGCGCTGGCTGCCAGCAGACGGCGCCGCGCCGTCTCCCGGACCTCCGAGAACCCGGTCGCGGGGCGCGAGCTGGGAGTGACGGCGGACCGGGCGGTGGCCGTGGAGTGCTCGACGACGAGCGCGACGAGCGGATTGCGGACGACGGTGGTGGCGTGCATCTGCGACGCCTCCTCACTGGGACCTCGGACGGCCCTGACTGCGGCCAGGATCACCGTGTGAACGGCCTCCGCAGATCGCGGAGGATGTCTGAGGACGACGGTGGGGCGTGCGTCCTGGCACCCTCCACGCTAGGTGACGGGTCGGCCGTGCCACGAACGAACCGGACGATCCGCGAATCGCGGACACGGCAGCGCCGCGCATCCCGAGTGGTGGTGCCGCGCAGTCCGTCCCCGCGGGTCGGTCTGCGCCTGCGAGGGCCAGCCCGGGGACGCTCCGGTCAGCCCCGGCGCGTACCGTCCGAGGCATGAGCAACGTCATCATCCTCGGCGGCCACGGCCGCGTCGCCCTCCTCACCGCGCAGCTCCTCACCGCTCGCGGTGACACCGTCTCGTCGGTCATCCGGAAGGCCGAGCAGCAGGACGACGTCCGCGCCACCGGTGCCGAGCCGGTCGTCGCCGATATCGAGCAGCTCGACATCGCCGGGCTCACCGACCTGGTCCGCGGGCACGACGCCGTCGTCTGGTCGGCCGGTGCCGGTGGCGGGTCCGCTGACCGCACGTGGGCCGTCGACCGCGACGCCGCCATCCGCACGATGCACGCCGCGCTCGACGCCGACGTGCACCGCTACGTGCTCGTGTCCTGGTCGGACGCGGGCCTCGGTCACGGCGTCCCCGAGGACGACGACTTCTTCGCCTACGCCGAAGCGAAGACGGTCGCCGACGCCGTCCTCCGCGACTCCGCCCTCGACTGGACGGTCGTCGCGCCGAGCACCCTGACGGACGACGAGCCGACCGGGGCGGTCGAGACGGCTGACCCGTCGTCGAGCATCGCCCGCGGGGACGTCGCCGCGCTGGTCGCCGCCGCGCTCCACGACGACGCGTCGGTCGGCAAGACCTTCCGCGTCAACACCGGGAGCACGCCGATCGAGCAGTTCGTCCGCGACTGACCCGCGACCCACGCCGAGACGCCGGCGTCACCCCGGAACGCCGCCGAGTCCCCGAGACGCCGCCGGATCCGGCGGCGTCTCGCTCGTTCCGCGGCGTCGCACGCAGACGGGTCCGTCCCGCGTCGCACCGCCGTCAGTCGAGCAGGGCCGCGGCAACCGTCCGCGCGGTCGCGGTGTCCCCGCCGCCGTCCCGGAGCCGCATCGCGAGCGAGCCCGACACGACGAGGAGCAGCTGGTCGGCGAGGACCTCGGCGCGGTCGCCGACGAGCGGGACCGCCCGGTCGCGGAGCCGCTCGCGCAGCGTCGACGTCTCGCCGTGCAGGACGGCGGCGATCTCCGCTGGGGCGTCGGCGTACTCCGAGGCCGTCCCGAGGAACGCGCACCACCGCGACCCGGTCGGGGTCGAGCGGAAGGCATCGAGCGCGTCGAACACGGCCAGCAGGCGCCCGCGGTCGTCGACCGCCCGCGCCACGGCGTCGTCCCAGGTCCGGATCCACTCGTCGTGGCGACGGGTCAGCGCGGCCGCGACCAGCGCCTCCTTGCTGGGGTACCCGCGGTAGAGCGTCGCGGCGGAGACACCCGCCCGTTCCAGGACGGCGTCGATCGGGGTCGCGGCGATGCCCCGCGTGAAGAAGAGTGCCTCGGCGGCGTCGAGCAGCTTCCGCTCCGTCCCTGGACGCATGGTCATGGCAGCACCCTAGGGTGTGAAAAGTGAAACGACCGTTTTCGTTCTTCGCCCGTCCCGGAGCACTCATCGCCAGCGGCACGGCGCTCATCGCCGCGACCTACGGGCTGGTCCGCCTGGCGTACGGCCTGTTCCTGCCGGACGTCCAGCGGTCCCTGTCCCTCGGAGACGGTCCCGCGGGGCTCATCGCGGCCGGTTCCTCGCTCGTGTACTGCGTCGGTGCGCTCGTCGGGTTCCTGCTCGCCCCGACCCGGCCGCGCATGACCGTGGCGCTCGCCTCCGCGTCGGCCGGGCTGGGCGTCGCGGGGATGGCCACCAGCGCGACCTCCGCGGTGTTCGGCGTCACCGCGGTCGTCGCCTCCGCCGGGGCAGGGCTCGCGTCCCCCGCGCTCGTCCGACTCGTGCAGCGGGACCTCCGCGCCGGTCGCGCCGACCGCGCGCAGGCCGTCGTGAACTCCGGGACCGGGCCGGGACTCGTCGTCGCCGGGCTGCTCGCCCTCGTGCTCCTGCCCGACTGGCGCACGGCGTGGACGGCTGCGGCGGTCGTCACGGTCCTGGCCGGAGCGGCGGTCCTCGTCGCGGACGCGTACACACACCCGCGTCGGCAGGTCCGGGAGGACCACCCGCAGCCCGTCGGTCTCCCGCCGTGGAGCTGGTTCGTCGCCCACGGCCGCCTCGTGGTCGTCGCGCTGCTGCTCGGCACGGGGTCCGCCGCGGTGTGGACCTACGGACGGTCACTCCTCGTCGACGCGGGAGCCCCGGCGTCCCTGTCGGTGCTCGCGTGGACCGCCCTGGGCGTCGGCGGTGCAGCGGTGGCCCTGACGGCGCGTGTGCTCGCTCGGCTGCGCGCACGGACGGCGTGGACGGTCACCTCGGCGGCGGTCGCGGTCGCCACGCTCGGCCTCGGACTGGCACCGGTCGCTCCCCCCGCGGCCCTCGTCGCGCTCGCGCTCGCCACGTGCGTGCTGTTCGGCTGGGGCTACACCGCGGCGACCGGGGCGCTCATCGCGTGGACGACCGAGGTCGACGCCGGGCGGGCGGCCTCGGGGACGTCGGTGCTGTTCGTCGTGCTGGTGCTCGGACAGGCACTCGGAGCGGCTGCAGCCGGAACGGTCGTCGCCACCGTGGGGACCGGGCCGGTGTTCGCTGCCGCGACGGCCGTGGTGGCGGCCGCAGCGCTCCTGACGGTCAGGGCTCCTGCAGGTCGGGGTACTCGTCCAGGTCCGGCACGTCGGTCATCTCCTCGCCCCAGGCCGGACGCGCCGGCTGCAGGCGGAGGGTCTCGCGCTCGAGGTACACGATGACCTCGTCGTCACGGGGATCGTCGGTACCACTGTCGACCGGCACCGAGAAGATCTCGCTCGCGGGGCCGATGAGGAGATGTGCGGTGGCGGCGTCCCCGGTCTCGGTGACGACGGGGACCTCGACGACGTCGGACCGGTCGGCCACCGCGAGCGCGCGGCAGTACCGGAGGAGGGCCTTGCAGGTGCGGTCAGCGACGAGGAAGGAGCTGTTGACGTAGTGGACACGGCGCATGTCGGTCAGGCTGTCCGCCGTTCGCTGGGTGAGCGCCTAGGATCAGCCGGAGCCGGCCAGAACGGCGCGGAAGGACAGCACCATGGGCAAACTCGTCTACGACTCGACGTTCACCGCGGAGTTCGACGACCGCCTCCTGACGCACCTGCAGATCGTGATCGGCATGAAGTTGCGCCGCGGTGAGTCGTTCATGTTCTCGTGGAAGGACGACGTCGAGCTCGGCGACGGCCGGACGGCGATCTGGCTCGACCGGTCGATGCCACTGGTCTTCCGCTACTCGGGCAGCCGCGTCCCCGCCGTGAACCGCGCCTGGGTCGAAGCCCTCGGTCTGACCGCGGGGTCGTCGGCCGGCCTCCGCATCGTCCCCGAACCGACCGACACCGGAGAGACCCTGTGAAGCGCACGGTGATCACGTACGGCGGAAGCCGTTACACGATCGCGAACGAGGACGTCGCATCCGTCCAGGCCCGGATCACCGAGGGGCTGCGGAACGAGCCGTGGATGTGGCTCGAGGTGAACCACGGTGACGGCCGCGCCACCCCTGCCCGCCTGCTCGTCTCCCCGGCGACCCCGGTGGCGATCATCAGCGAGCGCGACACCGATCAGCAGGACGAGGAGTCATCGGTCGCGCGGTACATCCTGCCCGACGAGCTCCGGCCGGTGTCCGTCGAGATGGGACCCGCCGACTCCTGACCGGGACCGGCCCCGTCAGGACCGTCCGCCCCCGAGGAGCGCTCGGAGCGCCTCCTCGAGCGGGCCGGCGACTGCTTCGACCTCGGCGGACGCCAGCGGTTCCACGCGCGTGGCGGTCCGGAGCATCGTCATGCCGAGCACCACGGACAGTGCGATCTCGGCACGGACGAGGAGGTCCTCGTCGACGACGCCGTCCGGCCGGACCGCGCCCGCCAGACGATCGGCGTACCCCCGCAACGTCTCCCGACGGATGTCGTCGACGGCTTCGTCCCCGGAGCTCCGGAGCAGGAGCAGCAGCTGCATCGAGTCCTCGTCGGTGGGGGAACGGATGATGTGCCGGATGAGTCCGCCGATCGCGCGCTCCAGGTCGGGCCCGGGCCGAGGCGTCGTGGACGTCGGCCTGGTGCGGACGAGACAGGCGCGGAACAACCCCTCCTTCGAGACGAAGTAGCGGTTGATGAGCGCGACGTTCACCCCGGCGTCGGCGGCGATGTCCCGGACGGTGGTGGCCCGGTACCCGTCGAGGGCGAAGCGCCGACGAGCCGCCTGGAGGAGCGCGAGACGGGTGGCGGCGGCGTCCTTGCTCATGCCGCGATCGTAGCGCGACACCGCCCGATGTAATCAGTTGTTGACATCTCGCCCGTTCCGCGTACCCTCGTCGAGTCAGCAACTGTTGACATCGACAGCGTCGTCGGCGTCCCCATCGACCGGACGGAGCACGATGTCCACCGCCACCGCGAGCCCACGCACGGGTTCCACGCCGACTCCCGCGCCCGCGCACCGCCCGAACAGCACGGCGATCATCGTCTTCCTGTCCCTCGGCGGCTTGTCCTTCGCGGTCCTGCAGTCCCTCGTCGCCCCCGCGCTCGCGACGATCGGCCGAGACCTCGACGCCTCGACGAGCGACGCGAGCTGGGTGCTCACCGCCTACCTGCTGTCCGCGTCCGTGCTGACGCCGATCCTCGGTCGCCTCGGGGACATGGTCGGCAAGCGCAAGGTGCTCATCGTGGTCCTCACGATCCTGCTGGTCGGGGCGGTCCTGGCCGCGCTCGCCCCGAACCTCGGCGTCCTCATCGTCGCCCGCGCACTGCAGGGTGCGGCCGGCGCCGTGATGCCCCTGTCGATCGGCATCGTCCGCGACGAACTGCCGAAGGAGAAGGTGAGCGTCACGATCGGGCTGCTCTCCGCGATCTTCGGCATCGGTGCCGGCGTCGGCATCGTCGCCGCCGGTCCGATCGTCGAGCACCTGTCCTGGCACTGGTTGTTCTGGCTGCCCGCCGTCCTCGTGGTGATCGCCCTGCTCGGCACCGTCTTCGGCATGCCGGAGTCGCCGGTCCGCAAGCCGGGCCGCCTCGACGTGGTCGGGACCGCCGTCCTCGCCGTCTCCCTCGTCGCGGTCCTCCTCGCCGTCAGCGAGGGTCAGACCTGGGGCTGGGGTGACGGCAAGACCGTCGGCCTGCTCGTCCTCGGCGCCGTCGCCCTCGTCGCGTTCGTGCTCGTCGAGCTCCGCGTCGCCGAACCGCTCATCGACGTGCGGCTCTTCGCCGTGCGCGGGGTCTGGACCGCACACGTCGTCGCGCTGGTCTTCGGCTTCGCCATGTTCGGCACGTTCGTCCTCGTCCCGACGCTCCTCCAGCTCCCCGCTGCCACCGGGTACGGGTTCGGCAAGGACGTCACCGAGGCCGGGCTGTTCCTGCTGCCGACCGTCGTCATGATGGTCATCGCCGGCCCCGTCGCCGGCATCCTGGTGCGGAAGGTCGGACCGAAGCCCCCGATGCTGATCGGCGGGGTCGCGATCGTCGCCGCGTTCGTCATCCCCGCGGTCGCGCACGCCGAGCTCTGGCAGGTCGTCGTGTCCGGCCTGCTCACCGGCGTCGGCATCGGCATGGCACTGGCCGCCTGTTCGAACGCCATCATCGAGAGCGTCCCCGCGAACCAGACCGGCGAGGCGATCAGCGCCAACACGGTCGTCCGGACGATCGGGTCGAGCGTCGGCACCGCGGTCATCGCAGCGCTCATCACCTCGCACAGCACGCCGCAGGGCCTGCCGACCGACGACGCGTTCACCATCGGCTTCTGGGCGTGCACCGGTGTCGCGGTCCTCGCGGTGGTCGCCGCGCTCGCGGCGCCGTCGATGCGCGCCCGTCGGGCAGCGGCCGTGGCCGCCGGTGTGACCGACTTCGACGACGTCACGCGCTGACCCAGCGGCCCGGACACACCGTCCGACGGGAGGCCCGGACCGGGTGGGCAGATCCGCTCACCCGGTCCGGGCCTCCCGTCCGTCAGGCGCGGCGGCCGGTCGGCTGCCGTCAGGCGCGGTGGTGGTCCCGGCTGAAGACCGCGGCGAGCCGCGCCACCAGGGCCTCCCGGATCCGGACGCCGACCGGCGGCGCGGCCGGGACGGTCCGGACCGGCGCGGTGAAGGCGAGGTCGTGCAGGTTGTTGCGCTTCGAGCCGTCCCAGTTCGCGAACAGGTAGGGCGTGCCCAGCGCCATCAGGCTGCGGACCGGCGCCCGGCGGCTGCCGGCGGCCGCGACGGCGTACCCGGAGTGCCCCGCTGAGATGGCACGGATGACGGTGTCCGCGTCGCTGACACCGTTGGCGGTGACGACGGTGGTGATGCCCGTGCGGTCGCGGGCGACGAATTCGATGATGTGTTCTGTCACGAGGAGCTCAGGGTCGCGAGTGACGTCTCGGCGGGGGTGGGCCGCGCGAGGCTTGGCCGGAACCGACGTTGCTTCCGTCCCAGAGGATACGTCCCACCTCGGGTACGGGGTCGCGGACGATCCCGAATGCGTCGCTGCAGGGCGGTCAGGGAACCCAGACGACGATGCCGCTGAGGTCGTTCAGCGTGGCGGCGACACCCGCGCGGAGCGCCCGCCCGGCCCGCTCGTCGGTGAAGGTGGACGGGTCGTGGTGGCTCGAGACGCCGAGGCCCTCACCGCGGAAGCCTGCACCGGTCCAGTCCGCGGCCGTGACGTTCGACGTCGGCTCGGCGATCTCGGCGCCCAGCACGAGGAACTGCTGGTGCAGGGCGGACGGTGACACCGCGGCGATCGGGTCGACCATCTCGTCGCCGACGCTGATGACCAGGTCGGACCGCTTCGCGATCGCCGTCGCGACGGACGACAACCGCTCGTCGACGGTGTCCGCGACGACGGGGACCACGGTGACGTCCTCGGCGTCAGCCCACGACTCGACGGCGTCCATGAGCGTCTCGGTCTCGGTGCTCGGGTCGGCGGGCGACAGGAGCACGACGCGGTACCCAGACGGCGGCGCGACGTCGTCCCATGAGCCGGGCGCCGGGTTCACCGTGGCCTCCGGGGCCGGCGGTTCCTCCGGGTCGACGAAGTCGGAGCCGAGCGTGCCCGTGCCGCGGACGGCCGTGGGGACACCGGCGGGTGCGCTGTGCCGGCTCGTCCCGGGGTCACGGTCCGCGGCCCCGTCCGACTGCGCCGAGCAGCTGGTGACCAGGACCGTGCCGGCCGCCACCAGGGCAGCGGCGGCGAGGACGACGGAGGCGCGGGGGACGAGTCGGGTCACGAGGTGCCATGCAAGCACACCGAGGACCCGCGACGGGCTCGGGACGGTCGCTGTCCAGCGCCCGTCCATCGGTTCGTTGCCGTCTGTTCGCCTGCGCGTCGCTCTCGGCCGCGATGGTCGGGCCGGTGAAGCACCGAAGCACCCTCCCCGCCCCCGGCGGGCTGTCCCTCCTCCCCCCGTCCGTCACGCGGATCGTCGCAGCCCTCGTGCTGTTCGGCACGGTCGTCCTGAGCCTGCTCGGCGGAGCGTCGGCGGCGAGCGCGCACGGCTTCAGCTCCGTCGTCTACGCGGACGTCAGCGGTGACGGTGCCGACACGGTCCGCGCCGGACTCGGGCTCGAGTACGACCTCATGCTCGTGTCCGTCGGCACGAGCGAGGACGACGACGCGCTCTACCGCCAGGGTCAGGCGGCCTGGGACGACGGTGACGACGCCGGGATGGTGCGAGCCGCCGAGGCGCACCTCGACTCGATCGGCCGGTACGTGTTCGACCGCTTCGCGGTGACGTCCGGTGGGCACGAGTGCACCGGCACGCTCGACGACTCGGTCCGTGTCGAGATGCGCGACGAGGTCCCGTACGCGATGCTCACGGCGGACTTCGCGTGCCCGGAGCCCGGACACACCGCGTCCGGCCACGTGGTGCGCTCGGAGCTGTTCCCGGACAGCGAGACGTTCGTGCAGGACACCAAGACGATCGTCACGTACGACGTCGACGACCAGGAGGGCACCGCGACGCTCGACGCCGACGAGCCGTCGTTCTCCACGGAGCAGTCCGCGGGCGCACGGTTCTGGGAGTTCTTCACCCTCGGCGCCGAGCACCTGCTGACCGGGATCGACCACATCCTGTTCCTCATCGCGCTCATCGCCGGCTCCCGACGGCTGCGCGAGGTCGTCTACACGGCGTCGGCGTTCACCATCGCGCACTCGATCACGTTCATCCTCGCCGCGCTCGGCGTCGTGAGTCCGCCGTCGATCGTCGTCGAACCGCTCATCGCGCTGTCGATCGCGGCGGTCGCCGGGTGGTACCTCTGGCGGCTGTTCCAGCGCCGGTCGCGCGCCGACGAGCTGGTCGTGGCCGACCACGGCCGGTTCGCCCTGGACCGGTCGGGGTGGTCGCGTCTCGCCGTGGTCTTCGCGTTCGGGCTCATCCACGGGCTCGGGTTCGCCGGCGCCCTCGGCATCCAGGAGGCGTTCTCGTGGCAGCTGCTCGTGTCGCTCCTCATCTTCAACGTCGGCATCGAGGCGGTCCAGCTCGCGATCATCGTCATCGTGTTCCCACCGCTGTCCCTGCTGCGGCGGAAGGCGCACATCGCGTCGCTCTGGGTGACCGGTGCCGTGACGGCAGGCGTGTTCGTGATGGGGATGGTCTGGTTCGTCCAGCGGCTCGTCGAGGGCTGATCTCCTACCGCTTCAGAGCTGTGAGACGGATGGTCACACAGCGTTTACTCACCATCCACCAGGGCGATGCAGAGTCTCTCTGCTGCACCATCCCTTCCCTTGAGAACGGACCCACATGAGTCTCCTGTCCGGCGCCCCTTCCCGGCGCAGAACCACCACCAGCCGCTTCGGCGGGGCCGTCATCGGCGCGGCCCTCATCGCCGGCGCCTGCCTCGTCGGCGCCAACCCGGCGACCGCGGCCACGAACACCCCGACGAGCAACGTCTCGTCCGGCGGCCCGCTCCACATCCTGCTCGGCGTCGGTGCCACCGAGAGCCAGCGCATCGCCTCGTGGTACTTCCCCGCGAACGTCGCCCAGTCGCTCGAGATCCAGAAGACCGACAGCATGACCGGCGGTGTCTTCACCGACGCGAAGAAGACGATCGACGCGTCGGAGGCCGCCAACACGGCAGCCGACACGAGCACGACCGACCGGTCGACCCGCTCGATCCCGGGCATCACCGCCGAGGCCGGCTACATCAACGCCCACGCGACGATCTCGGACCTCGAGCCGAACACCACGTACACCTACCACGTGGGTGCCGCGGACGGGTCGGCCTGGTCCGCCCCGTACACGTTCACGACGAAGAGCTTCAGCGGCGACTTCGACTTCCTGTTCTTCGGTGACCCGCAGATCGGTTCGTCGGGCTTCGTCGACGACGATGGTGCCGGCTGGGCCGACACACTCAAGTACGCGACCACCAAGGAGAAGGACGCCGAGCTCCTCGTCTCCGGTGGCGACCAGGTCGAGAACGCCAACAACGAGTACCAGTGGGGTGCGTTCGCCGACAGCAGCGACGTCCTGAAGCGCTACCCGTGGGCCTCGACCATCGGCAACCACGACGTCGGCGGCAAGGCGTACGAGCAGCACAACCAGCTGCCGAACTCCCTCCGCGTGCCGGACTTCTACCCGGGTGGCAACTCCACCGCGAACTCGGGTGGCGACTACTGGTACATGTACAAGGGCGTCCTGTTCATCGACATCAACTCGAACGCCTACGCCGCCGGTTCCGACGCGGCGCACGTGAACTACATCCGCGACGTCATCACGCGCCACGGCGACGACGCGAAGTGGACCGCGCTGGTCTACCACCACTCGATCTACTCGCCGGCCGACCACGCGAACGACCGTGACAACCAGCAGCGCCGCTTCGACTTCACCCGCGCCTTCTCGGACATGGGTGTCGACGTCGTCCTGCAGGGCCACGACCACTCCTACTCGCGCAGCTACGCGATCAAGAACGGCAAGAAGGCCAACCCGGACGAGCAGCCGGGTGCCGAGGACGTCTTCGCCGGTCCCGGTGGCGTCATCTACCTCACCGCCAACTCCGCATCGGGCTCGAAGTACTACGACCTGACCACCCCGGACGCGACCCAGGGTGGCTACGGCGCCGACCCGCTCGACCCGACCGGTCAGCGTCACTTCGCCAACTCGGTGGAGAACCAGGAGCACGTCCGCACGTACGTCAAGGTCTCGGTCACGGACGACAACCTCGCCGTCACGAACGTCCGGGCGGGCGACTGCACCACGCTCAACTCGGCCGTCCAGCACGGGAACGTGGACAGCTGCGGCGTGACCCTCAAGCCGACCGCGTCGGCTGACCCGGCGCCGATCGGCTCCACGGTCGACGACTTCACGCTCCACGCGGCCCTGCCGGCGACCACCACCACGCTCGAGGCTTCTGCTGCCACCCAGAAGTACGCGACCGCCACCCCGGTGACGATCACGGCGACGGTCGGCGGCGGCATCGGCGAGCAGTCCGGCACGGTCACGTTCTCGGACGGCGACACGGTGCTCGGCACCGACACGGTCGCGAAGGGCACGGCCAGCATCACGCTGCCGAGCAAGTTCGCGATGGGCAAGCACGAGATCACCGCGTCCTTCGCCAGCAGCTCGGACTGGGCCGGCGCGGACTCGTCGACCACGAGCAGCACCGTCGTCACCGTCACGAAGGCGACGTCCACCACGGGCATCTCCTACAGCGGCGGCAAGACGACCGTCACCGTCAAGGTCCCCGGCGTGACGGTCAACGGCACCGCGAAGGTCTACGAGGGCTCGAAGAAGCTCAAGACCGTCTCGATCGTCAACGGCAAGGCGACCACCACCTTCCCGCTGGCGAAGGGCACGCACAAGCTGCACGCCGTGTTCTCGCCCACCTCGATGATCAACACGAGCACCAGCCCGACCATCTCGGTCCGGGTGAAGTAAGACCAGCGACACAGGACCGGCCCCGTGGCGTCTGCCACGGGGCCGGTCTCGTTCGTGCTGGGGGTCGGTGCTGGTGAGTCGGGCCGTCGGTTCGGGGACTCAGGCGTTCTGCCAGACCCGGATCCAGTCGACGAGCATCTGCTGCGGGAACGCGGTCGTCGCGTCCGGCGCACCCGGCCACCCGCCGCCGACCGCGACGTTGAGGACCACGAAGAACGGCTTGTCGAACACCCACGGGTCCCCGTTCGTGTCCGCGGGCGTGATCGTCCGGTAGGTCGCACCGTCGACAGACCAGCTGATCGAGCCCGGTCGCCAGTCCACCGCGTAGACGTGGAAGGCGTCCGCGAAGGCACCGCTCGGCAGCGTCGCCGCCGTACCGATGCCCTCGGCCCCGGAGTACCCGGGTCCGTGCACGGTGCCGTGGATCGTCCCGGGCTCGCGTCCGATGTTCTCCATGACGTCGATCTCGCCGCACGCCGGCCACCCGACCTGCGGCAGATCGGTTCCGAGCATCCAGAACGCGGGCCAGATGCCCTGCCCGCGCGGGATCTTGATGCGGGCCTCGACCCGGCCGTACTGCACGGAGTACGTGCCCTGCGTCGTCAGGCGGGCGGACGTGTACGAGCCGTCGGCCTCGCGCCGCGCGGTGATCGCGAGGTTGCCGCTGCCGTCGAGTGCCGAGTTCCGCCGCGAGTCGGTGTAGACCTCGAGTTCCCCGTTGCCCCAGCCGCCGCCACCCAGGTCGTGGCGCCAGATGCCCGGGTTCGGGGCGCTGCCGGCCGGTCCGTCGAACTCGTCGGCGGCGAGGAGCGTCGGCGCCGTGGCCGCTCGGGCCGCCTCCGGCCGCAGTGTCGCGACGCCCGTCAGGCCGACCGCTGCGGCGGCGCCCAGGCCGAGCGTGAGCAGGCGGCGGCGGTCGATCGCGCCGTCGGCGCGGGACTGGTCGTCCTTCGTCATGGGTCCTCCGGCACGGTGTGCTGTCATCGGGCAGAGGAACAGTAGACGACACGTTCCGCCGGAACACCATGCCCCCGTCCGGGTCCCCCGCGCTGCGCGGCCAGACGGCGCGGTGACCGCAGGACGGACGGGAGGCCCGTGGCGGGTCGCGCCACGGGCCTCCCGGACGGCTCGGGGTGCGCCGATCAGGCGTGCCCGCCCGTGGCCTCGACCGTCTCCTCGAGCACCGCGGCCGGTGCGGACGTGCCGCCGGACCGGACGAAGACGGCGGCGAGGACCGCCACGACGACCGCGACCACACCGGCGACGACGAAGGCGGTGTGCATGCCCCCGAGGAACGCATCGCGGGCGGCCGCCGACGCCGCCGGACCGAGCCCGGTGGGCACGATGCCCTGGGCGAGCCCCTGCCGGTCAGCGCTCGCGAGTCCGAGCCCGGCGGTGCCCGAGAGCACCTCGGCGCTGACCACGGCGGAGAGCACCGAGGTGCCGAGCGCACCGCCGAGCTGCAGCGCGGTGGCCTGGAACCCGCCGGCGACCCCGGCGAGCTGCACCGGGGCGCTGCCGACGACGGCCTCGGCACCGGCCGTCATCGTGAAGCCAGCCCCGAGGGCGAAGACGACGAACGGGACCGCCATCCCGACGTACGCGGAGTCCTGCGTGGTGCCGGTCAGGGCGAACAGCGCGACCCCGACCATGAGCAGACCGATGGTGAGCGTCCGGCGGATGCCGAGCCGCCCCACGAGTGCCGCGCCGATCGGCGACGCGATGATCGAGACGCCGCTCAGCGGGAGCTGCATGAGCCCCGCCTGCAGACCGGTCACCCCGCGCAGGTTGAGCATGTACAGGGACAGGAAGAACGTCACGCCGAGCATCGCGAAGAAGTTCGCGCCGACGGCCAGGCCACCGATCGAGAGCGTCGACGACCGGAACAGCGACATCGGCAGCAGCGGGTCGGTCACGCGCAGCTCGACCAGCACGAAGACCACGAGCAGCGCGGCACCACCGAGCAGCACCCCGAGCGTGAGCGGGCTCCCCCACCCCCACGACTCGGGCTGGACGACGGCCAGCACGATGCCGAACAGACCGAGCGCGAGCAGCACCACGCCGGCTACGTCGAAGCGTCCGCGGTGGGGAGCGGTGGACTCCCGCAGGACGAGCCCGCCGAACACCAGGCCGATCAGGGCGATCGGGGCGTTCACGAAGAAGACGGACTCCCAGCCGAGTGCGGCGACGAGGACGCCGGCGACGATCGGACCGGCCGCGATGGCCACCGAGGACGCACCGCCCCAGACACCGACGGCGACGCCGAACCGCTCCTTCGGGAAGGTCGCCCGCAGCAGCGCGAGGGTCTGCGGCATGAGCAGCGCGGCGCTGAGCCCCTGCACGGCACGGAAGACGATCACGCCCGTGGCGGTCCCCACGAGGCCGATCGCGACCGAGGCCAGCGCGAACGCGACGACCCCGATCAGGTACATGCGGCGGCGGCCGAACCGGTCCCCGAGCTTGCCGCCGAGGATGAGGAACACCGCCAGGGCGAGCAGGTAGGCGTTCGTGATCCACTGCAGCTGGGTGAAGGTGGTGCCGAGGTCGGCGGCGATCGCGGGGTTCGCGATCGACACGACGGTGGCGTCGAGGCCGACCATGAACAGGCCGAAGCAGACGGCGACGAGGGTGGCGATCGGGTTGCCGCGCAGGGTGCGGCGGGATCCGGGCATGGCTGTGCCCATGAGGGCTCCTTCGGACGACACGGACCGTGCTCCGGCGGTGGGACCGCACGACGAGAGGCACGAGGGGTGCGAACCGAAGGACGCGGGGTGGCACCGACAGGGAGCGGTACACGAGCCGACCGTCGTTCTCGCGTGACGGGCAGCCCCCTTGGTTCTGGCACCACGACGGTAGCAGACAGCACCGCGCCGCACGAACGGCCGCACACCGCTGGACTCGGGGCGCTGTGCTCAGGGCTCAGGGCCGGGGTGCCGCTCCGACCGCGGAGCGCTCGGGCTCGCGCTGCGCACACACCTCGGCCCACACGGTGTCGAGGGACAGGCCGAGCACGCCGGCGAGCGCCGCCACGGTCGGGAAGGACGGCGTCGCGATCCGTCCGGTCTCGACCTTCCGCAGCGTCTCCGGCGAGACACCGGCCTCGAGCGCGACCGCGAGCATCGACCGGGTGCCACGTGCGGACCGGAGCACGGCACCGAGGCGCCGCCCGCGTTCGAGGTCGACCGGGGAGAGCGGGAGACGGACCATGCGCCTACAGTAATACCGGTATGACAATCGGAACAGAAACGGCACCCGCATGATCGAGATCCTCACCCCGGCCGAGCTCCCCCGGGCCCGCGCCGCCGGCGCCCTGGTGGCCGACATCCTGCAGACCCTGCGGAGCCGCACCACGGTCGGCACGAACCTGCTCGACCTCGACCGGTGGGCGGCCGAGATGATCACCGCCGCCGGGGCCACGTCGTGCTACGTCGACTACGCCCCGTCGTTCGGGCGCGGCCCCTTCGGTCACCACATCTGCACCGCCGTGAACGACGCCGTCCTGCACGGTCTGCCGCACGACCGCGCCCTGGCCGACGGGGACCTGCTGACGCTCGACCTCGCCGTCGTGCACCAGGGCTACGCGGCCGACTCCGCGATCAGCTTCGTCGTCGGGACGAGCCGTCCGGAGGAGAGCGTCGCGCTCATCGAGACCACCGAGCGGGCCCTGGCCGCCGGGATCGCGGCCGCCCGCCCGGGCGCACGGCTCGGGGACCTGTCACACGCGATCGGGTCCGTCCTCACCGAGGCCGGCTACTCGATCAACCTCGACTTCGGCGGGCACGGCATCGGCTCGACCATGCACCAGGACCCGCACGTGGCGAACGACGGCCGGCCGGGTCGCGGGTACACGCTGCGTCCGGGCCTCCTCCTCGCTCTCGAGCCGTGGGTGATGGTCGACACCGACGAGCTCGTCACCGACGCCGACGGGTGGACGCTCCGCAGCGCGACCGGCTGCCGGACCGCCCACAGCGAGCACACCATCGCGATCACCGAGGACGGGGCCGAGGTCCTCACCCTGCCCTCCGGCCCGGTCGCCGGGTAGCCCGGTCGCCGGATGGCCCGGTCGCCGGGTAGCCCGGTCGCCGGACAGCCCGGTCGCCGGACAGCCCGGTCGCCGGATAGCCTCGACGCGTCGGGCGGTCGAGGGGGCCGTCGACACGAGGGGGACACCGATGCGAACCACCACCATGCCCGTCGCCGCGGCCGCAGCCGTCCTGGCACTGACCCTGGCGGGCTGCTCCGGCGGCGGGGACGACACCACCGGCGGTGCCGGAGCCCGGACATCGGCGCCCGCCCCGAGCGCCCCGGTGACGAGCGCGGCGCCCACGCCGTCGGCGTCGTCGACGGGCGGTCGCGCGTCCGCCCACACCGAGGCCGAGCTGACCGGCGTGTTCCAGCGCATCCAGTTCAGGCCCGCCGAGTTCACCACGACGGACGCGATGCTCGACTCCGTCTACCCGGGCCTGACGGTCTCCGATGCCAGCTGCCTCGCCCCGTTCGGCGTCGGGTGGGACGCCTCGGACGACGCCGGGACCGTGGTGTTCGGCACGAGCAACGACCGGTCGATGACCGCCGTCGTCGCCAGCACCGGGGAGACCGCTGCCGCGACGGACCTGGTCGAGGACGCTCGCAGTGCTCTGACCCGGTGCGCGGACGGCTCGGCGTTGTTCTCGATGCAGGGCAAGCCGATCGAGACCACCGTCGAGACGGCGGAGCCGTCCCTGACCGGTACCGACGAGGCGATCAGCTGGCGCGTGCGCGGCACCGTCGGCGGCAACGCGTTCACGCTCGTCGGCCACACCGCCAGGGTCGGCGGTGACGTCGTCGCGCTGGTCGGGTGGGACCCGACGTCGAACACGACGAACGTCCCGCTCGCGACGCAGATGTTCGTCGACGCGCTGTAGCCGGGTCGACGCATCGCCGCCGGGGATCCCGACGGTGACACGGCCGGCGGCGGGCGCTACATTGTTGAACAATCCCGACAGGAGGTCCGCGTGCCCACGATCGACCTGAACAGCGACCTCGGCGAGGGCTTCGGCGCCTGGACCGCGGGCGACGACGACGCGATGCTCGACGTGGTGTCCAGCGCGAACATCGCCTGCGGGGCCCACGCCGGCGACCCGACGATCATGCTCGACACGTGCCGGGCCGCCGCCGAGCGCGGGGTGGCCGTCGGAGCACACGTGGCGTACCGGGACCTGCTCGGCTTCGGCCGCCGCCCCGTCGCGGTCACCCCGGACGAGCTGTACGCCGAGGTCGTGCACCAGCTCGGCGCGCTCATCATGGCCGCCCGGGTCGCCGGGACCGCCGTCACGTACGTCAAGCCGCACGGCGCGCTATACAACACCGCCTGCGCCGACCCGGTGCAGGCCGAGACGGTCGTCCGCGCGGTCGCCGACGTCGACCCGTCCCTGTCGGTCCTCGCCCTCCCCGGCTCGGAGCTGGTGCTCGCCGCAGAACGCCACGGGCTCCGCGCGGTGCGCGAGGCCTTCGCCGACCGCGCCTACGAGCCGGACGGGTCGCTCGTGTCCCGCAGCCGCCCGGGGTCGGTGCTGCACGACCCGGACGAGGTCGCGGCCCGCGTGCTCCGCATGGTCACCGAGGGTGTCGCGACCGCGGTCGACGGCTCCGAGGTCCGCGTGGCGGCGGACTCCATCTGCGTGCACGGTGACTCTCCCGACGCCGTCGCGATGGCGCGGGCGATCCGGACGCTCCTGACGGAACAGGGCGTCGGCATCACGGCGTTCTCGACCGCCGCCGCGGCATGACGCCCGACGTCCGGGTCGCCGGGGCGACGGCGCTGCTGGCGACGTTCGACACCCTCACCGACGTCGTGGCGTTCCGAGCCGGCCTCACCGCGTCCGCGCTGCCCGGGGTCACCGAGGTGGTCTCCGGTGCGCGGACCCTCCTCCTCCGTTTCGACCCGACCGCCACCGACGCGGGACGACTCCGCGCGCTCCTGTCGGACGTCGAGCCGGTGCGCCCCTCGGACGACCGCGCGGACCGCGACCCGGTCGTGGTCCCGGTCACCTACGACGGCGCCGACCTCGACGCCGTCGGCGCGCTCACCGGCATGACCCGTGGGGAACTCGTGGCCTGGCACACCGGGCAGGTCTGGACGAGTGCCTTCTGCGGCTTCGCCCCCGGCTTCAGCTACCTGACCGGCACCGCACCGTCGCTCGACCTGCCCCGCCGCGACACCTCGCGCACCGCCGTCCCGAGCGGCGCCGTCGCCCTGGCCGGCGAGTTCAGCGCCGTCTACCCGCGGACCTCCCCCGGCGGCTGGCAGCTCATCGGCCGGACCGAGGTGCCGATGTGGTCGCTCGACCGCACCCCGCCGGCGCTCGCACCGGCCGGCGTCCGGTTGCGGTTCGTCGACGCGGCGGCACGGTCGTGAGTGCCCTGACCGTCGTGCAGGTCGGTTACGGCGTGACGACACAGGACCTCGGCCGTCCCGGACTGAGCGACATGGGGTTGGGTGCGGCCGGCCCCGCGGACCGGGGGTCGGCCGCACTGGCGAACCGGATGGTGGGCAACCGTCCGCACGCTGCCGTCCTGGAGGCCCTCCTCGGCTCCGTCGCGCTCCGCACCGACGCGCACGTGGTCGCCGCCGTCACCGGGGCACCGTGTCCGGTGTCGATCGAACGCGCGGACGGACGAGTGCGCGGTGCGGCCGCCTACGAGGTGCTCCTCCTCGAGCCCGGCGACACCCTGCGGGTCGGGCTGCCGGAGGACCGACTCCGCGCGTACGTCGCCGTCCGCGGAGGCATCGCGGTCGAGCCGGTGCTCGACAGTCGGTCGTGGGACTCGCTCGCGCAGCTCGGTCCCGCACCGCTGTCGGCCGGGGACGTCCTGCCGGTCGGGCCCGCCGTGCGCGGTGCCACGGCGACCACGGACGGTAGGGCGACGGCCGGGGACGGGCTCGGCGTCGGCCCCTGGCCGGTGGTCGACGCGGTACCGCCGCCGCTCCTGCCCCGGCCCGGCGACCCCGTGGTGCTCGACGTCGTGCCCGGTCCCCGTGACGACTGGTTCACACCGGCCTGGCGGGCCACCCTGACCGGCCAGGACTTCCACGTCACCCCGGACAGCGACCGGGTCGGGGTCCGCACCACCGCAGACGCCTCCCTCGTGCGTGCGGTCACCCGCGAGCTCCCCAGCGAGGGCGTCGAGACCGGCTCGCTGCAGGTCCCGCCGGCCGGCTTCCCCGTGCTGTTCCTCGCCGACCACCCGGTCACCGGCGGTTACCCGGTCGTGGCGGTCCTGACGCCGGAGTCCGTCGACCGTGCGGCGCAGCTCCGCCCCGGTGACACGCTGCACTTCCGCATCGCCCGCTGACGCAGCGCACCCGGAACAACTCCCCGCCGGTCGTGGTTGCCGTCACGGGGCGCCGTCAGCGGACGGGGTCCGACGACGAAAGGTGCACACCATGACGATGACGGTCTTCCTCGAGGTCCAGATCCGGAACGACGTCGCAGCGGACACGGTCGAGGCCGCGATCCGGGAGACCCTCGCGCAGACCGCAGCCCGGCAGGGCAACGAGTCGCTCGAGGTCCTGGTCGACGACGAGGACCCGACGCGCATGGTCGTGCTGGAGCGCTGGGCCACCGCCGAGGACCACGACGCCTACGTCGCCTGGCGCGCCACCCCCGAGGGCGCGGCGGAGGCGCTCGGCGCAGTGCTCGCCGCCCCGCCGGTCACGAAGACCTTCGGTCAGACCATCCCGTTGCGCTGACACTCGTCGCGGTGCGGCAGGATCAGCGGGCTGCGTGCTCCCGGGCCTCCATGGCGTCCCACGCGAAGCTCGCCAACCAGTGCGTGGAGTAGTACTCCTCGCCGACGCTCGCGGCGAGCCCCGAGGCGAGCAGCCGGTCGGCCGCGCCGTCCAGCAGGGCCGTGAGGTCGGCGTCCTCGGCGTCGGCGGAGCGCAGGGCGTCGGCGATGCGCCGTGCCGATCCGGCCCGGGACAGGTCGAGGCCGAAGAGGTGCACCTGCTGCGGGTCGTTCTCGTCGCGGACGGTGGTCGGGGTCAGGATCGCGTCACCGGCGGAGACCTCGGAGAAGAACGCCCGCGCCCAGGTCTCGAACTCGGACGCCGGCAACACCGAACGCATGAGGTCTGCCTCGGCCAACCCGGCGGACAGGAAGTCGTGCCCGCTGCGCTCCCACGCGAACGGCCACCCGGCGTCGGCGCCGAACCACTCGCGGGCGGTGCGCTCGACCGTGGCGACGAGCTCGGTCCGGCCGAGCGACCGGGCACCCTCGAGCACGAGCAGCAGCCCGAACGCGGAGTTCGAGTGGACGCCGTGCCGGACCGGGTGCGCAGCGCCCTCGACCCAGCGGGTGACCAGGTCCTCGAGCACCTCGACCACGGGCGCGAAGCCCGGCGCGAGTGCGCGGACCGCCGGCACCTCGGAGGCGGCGACCTCGGCGGCGAGCCGCATCAGCCACGCCCAGCCGTAGGGCCGTTCGTAGTGCGGCGTGGCGCGGAGGTACGCGGCCTCGGTCGCGAGGTGGTCGGCGGAGAGGTGCGCCTGCAGGACGGAGGTGATCCGGGCCTCCAGGTCGGCGGGCACGCCGTACGCGACCAGACGCGTCGCGAGCCAGTGCATGTGCACGGACGAGTGCCAGTCGTACGACGTGGCGAAGGCGGGGTGCAGCTCGACGGGGAGCGCGCGGTCCTCCGGACCCGACGTCGTGTGGTGCGCGGCGTACGGGTACTCGCGCGTGGTGTTGTCGAGGGCGACGGCGGCGAAGCCGGCGGCCCAGGCGGCGCGGGCCAGGTCCGGTGCGGACGACGGCGTACCGTCGGCGGGGTCAGAATGCGACAAGGTACATCACTCCCATGTTGACGACGAGCAGGATCCCGGCGGTCGGGAGCTGCGCCTTGATCGGCCCGTACTTGTCCCGCATCTCGAGCAGGGCGGCGGGCACGAGGTTGAAGTTGGCGGCCATCGGGGTGACCAGGGTCCCGCAGAAGCCGGCGAGCATGCCGATCGCGAAGATCGCGGCGGGGTTGCCGTCGAAGCCCTGCACCAGGACCGGCCAGCCGATCGCGGCGGTCATGATCGGGAACGCCGCGAAGGCGTTGCCCATGATGACGGTGAACAGGGCCATGCCGAGGCAGTAGACGACGACCGCGGCGAACAGGGACCCGTCCGGCAGGACCGCCTTGATGATCGTGCCGACCGCCGTGCCGACGCCGGCCTGGGTGAACACGATGCCGAGTGTCGAGAGCATCTGCGGCAGGAGCGCCGCCCAGCCGATCGCCTGCAGCAGCCGTGCGCCCTCGCGGACCGGGGTGTCGAGCCGCGGCGGACGGAGCACGAACACCGCGACGACCACGGCGAGCACCGAGCCGATGCCGAGCCCGGTCAGGGTGGCGCTCCCCTCGGCCAGGAGCGGCTCCCCTCCGATCCGGACGAGCGGGCCGAGGGTGGCGACGAGGACCGCCACGACCGGGATCACCAGCGCCGGGATGAAGAGCTTGTTCCCGTACCGCTGCGCGAACGCGGCGCGCTCGTCCGGGCTCGTCGTCGCGAGGACGCTCGTGCTCGAGCTCGGGCGGGTGGTGACGGCGGTCGGCTCGGCCGGGCCGGTCGCGGAGCCCACCCCGGCGCCGGGGACACTCGCGACGCGGGTGCGGCTCGTCGTGCCGGTGAAGCCGAGGCCGGCGAGCGCCACCATCACGAGGACGGCGATCCCGAGCACCCAGGCGGGGATCACCCCGGACACGACGAAGGTGCCGGCGAAGAACGACAGCCCGAGGATGCCCCAGAAGGCGGCGTTCCCGAGGCGCTTGGCGTGGGAGCGGTCCGTGACGATGAACACGGAGACGGCGATGAAGAACGCGCCGATGAGCCAGTAGAGCCATTCGCTGGTGATCATGCCGCGACCCCCTCGGTCTGGCGGACGTCGGCCGCCATCTTGTCGAGCTTCCGGTCGAGCAGGAGCAGGCGGATGCCGTGCACGATGAGCGCCGCGATGCCGGTGGGGATCGCCCACAGCGCCAGGTCGATCGGTTCGAGCGCGAGACCGTACGTGGTGTCGACGAAGGTCGTGATGAGCAGGATCGACCCGACCGCGACGAAGACGTCCTCGCCGAAGAACACCCCGACGGTGTCGGAGGACGCCGAGAAGCCCTTGATCTTCTCGCGCATCCGCTCGTCGATGCGGCCGTACTTCTTGGTCGCCGCGCCCTCCGCCATCGGGTGCACGAGCGGGCGGACGGTCTGCGCCGGCCCGCCGATGCTCGTCAGGCCGACCGCGGCGGTGACCTGCCGGACCGCCAGGTACCCGGCGAGGATGCGGCCCGTCGTGAGCTTGTCGAGCTTCGCGATGAGCCGCTTCGCCTGGTCCTGGAGTCCGTAACGCTCGATGAGACCGATGACGGGCAGCACGAGCGCGAACGTCGTGACGCTCCGGCTCGACGCGAACCCGTTGCCGAACGCGGTGAGGATGCCGACGGGGTCGATCCCGCCGATGGCTGCCGTGACGATGCCCGCCACGGTGACCACGAGCAGCGCGTTGATGCGCAACGCGAAGCCGATGATCACGACGGCGACGCCGATGAGGACGAACATGCGGGCCAGTCTGGCGTGCATTGTTGAACAATCTCAAGACCCGGCCGGATCTGTAACACGCCGGTCACACGAGTGCTCTGCGAGGATCGGGGCATGACACGGACGGTCAGCGGAGCAGAGTCCACCGCGGCACGGCTGCGGTCCTCGATCGCGGACGGCGCGTTCATGCCGGGCACGCAGCTGTCCGAGGAGCGCCTGAGCGACCAGTTCGGCGTCTCGCGGAACACCCTGCGCGAGGCGTTCCGGCTGCTCGCGCGCGACCGGCTCGTCGAGCACGTCTTCAACCGCGGGGTGTTCGTGCGCCGCCTGTCCGTGGCGGACGTCACGGACCTCTACGCGGCCCGGCGCGTCCTCGAGGAGGCGGGCATCCGCGCCTGCACCCCGGAGTCCCCCGCCCTGGCCGCGGCTGCGTCCGCGGTGTCCGACGCGCGGTCGGCGGCCGCCGCCGGTGACTGGCGCGCGGTCGGCACGGCGGACATCCGGTTCCACTCCGAGCTCGTGCGGGCCGTGCCGAGCGAGCGGCTGCACGTGCTCATGGACGCTCTGCTCGCCGAGATGCGCCTGGCGTTCCTCACCACCGACGACCCGGCGGCGTTCCACGCGGACTTCGTCGACCGGAACGAGGCGATCGTCGCGGCGCTGCGGGCCGGCGACCGGGACGGCGCGGCAGCGCTCCTGGCCGACTACCTCGACGACGCGGAGGCGACGCTGCGGTCTGCCGCCAGCGCGGGCTGACGGCTGGGAGGCACGACCCCCCCCTCGTGCGCGCGCCCGCGGTCGAGCAGGACGCCGGCCACGGCCGCGTCCGGCGCTGCACGCCGACGGCGTCACGGCCACCGCCCGCGTGCCCGCTCAGGGCTTCGCCGCCTCCGCCGGGGCTCCGGGTTCGTCGTCGCCCGTCGTCAGGTCCGACCGCGTGTCGGCGTGGATGACGGTGTCGTGGCCGAACGTGCGGGCAGCGGCGCGCAGTCGGGCCACGAACTCGTCGTTCTCGAGCTCGAGCTCGTCCTCCTCCGCGTCGGCGACGACGACCTCGCTGGACGGGCCGATGAGGATCTTCGTCGTCGTCATGGTGCCGTCCTCGGCGACCGACGGCACCGCCACGGTGTCGGCCCGGTCACCGCCGGAGAGCGCCGCGGCGTACTCGATCACGGCGTCGGCGACGTCGTCGCTCGTGAGGATCACGGTGTTGTCGTAGTGGATGGTCTTCATCGGGAGCCCCTTTCGCTAGACCATCAAAGCCCCCGCTCGCCGGGAACCCACCAGGCGGGCCGGGCGGGCGCGCGTCCTGCGGACACTCCGGCGTCGCCGCACCGCACCCGCCGACGGACGCAGCCGTGCGACGACCGGGACCGTTCACCGTAGGGCCTTGCGCAGCTCCAGTTCCTCGCCGTACGGCGGCAGGGGGTAGGGCACGAGTCGGCCGGTGGGGACGAACCCACGACGACGGTAGAAGGCGATGGCGCGCGGGTTGTCCTCGTGCACGTGCAGGAGGATCCGGTCGCCCCGGCCCCGCGCCCAGTCCTCCACCGCGTCCAGGAGCGCGTCCGTCACGCCGGACTCGCGCCCCCGGTGCTCGGGGTCGACGAAGACGCCGACCAGGAGCGGGTCGCCGCCGTCGAGTCGACCGCCCATGATGCCCGCCCACCCGCCGGTCGTCACGTCCTCCGCGACGAACCAGGGCGTGTCGGCCTCGGCACCGCTGCCGGCGCGCCGACGCCACTCGTCCTCGCCGAGCTGCCGTGCGTGCTCCAGGGTCTCGAGGAACGCGAGCGGGGTGTCCGCGAGCATCCGCAGGCGCAGGTCGCGGAACACGGGCCAGTCCTCGGGGCCGGTGCGGCGGATCACGATGTGGTCGGGCAGTGGCATCCGGTGGTCCTCCCGGTCCGGTGTCGTCAGGGTCCCGCTGCCGTCAGGCGCCGCCGCCCCGCAGCCAGGCGAGGACGGCGAGCACCCGCCGGTGCGCGTCGGGTGTCGGTTCGAGGTCGAGCTTGGTGAAGATCGAGCTGATGTGCTTCTCGACGGACGCGACCGCGATGCGCAGCCGGTGCGCGACCGCCTGGTTGGTCTGTCCCTCGGCGATGAGCCGGAGGACGTCGCGTTCCCTCGGGGTGAGGCGCTCGACCGGGTCGGTCCGGCGGGTGATGAGGCGCTGGACGATCTGCGGGTCGAGGACCAGACCGCCGCGGGCGACCCGGGCGACGTCGTCCCGGAGGTCGTCGATCGACGAGATCCGGTCCTTCAACAGGTACCCGACGTGGTGTTCGCCGGTCGCGAGGAGCTCTCGTGCGTAGTCGAGTTCCGCGTACTGACTGAGCAGCAGCACAGCCACCTCGGGGTGCTCGGTCCGGATCCGGATCGCCGCGCGGAGACCCTCGTCCCGGAACGTGGGCGGCATCCGCACGTCGAGCACGGCGACGTCCGGTCGCACGGTCGCGAGCTCAGCGAGCAGGCCGCCGGCGTCCCCGTACGACCCGCCGATCGTGAACCCGGCCTCCTCGAGCAGGCGGATCGTGCCCTCCCGGAGCAGGACCGAGTCCTCGGCGAGGACGATGCGCAACGCGGCGGGGACTGCACCTGCTCCGAGGGTCACCCGGTCAGGGTACGACCTCCGGTCGCCGGTGCCTCGACGGGGACCGGGATGCGGACCCGCACCACGGTCGGTCCCCCGGGCGGGCTGATGACCGTGAACACGCCCTGGAGACCCTCCACGCGGTCCCGGAGTCCGTCCAGCCCGTGTCCGGGGTCGAGTCGGGCGCCGCCGACCCCGTCGTCGCGGACCTCCAGTTCGAGGTCGCCGCCCGGGGCGGCCACCGCCCGGATCGTCGCGCTGCTCGCATGGGCGTGCTTCGTCACGTTCGTGAGCAGTTCCGACAGGATCGCGTAGGCACTCCGCTCGACGGCGGCGAGCCCGGCCCCGGCGGCGTCCAGCCGGACGTCCGCCGTCGTCGGCAGGACGCTGTCCTCGGCCAGGGCCTGGACGGCCGCCGCGAGACCGCGGTCCTGGAGGATCGGCGGTGCGAGTCCGCGGGAGAGGTTCCGGATCGTCTCGAGCACGACCTTCGACCGGTCCAACGACTCCTCGACGAGCCGCTCGGCGGCTGCGGTGTCGTCCGGGAACCGGCGGAGGGCGATGGCCAGGTCGTACTGCAGGCGGAGCAGCTGCTGCTGGGGGCCGTCGTGGATGTCCCGCTCGAGCCGGCGCAGCGAGGCGTCCTCGGCGAGGAGGGCGGCCCGACGTCCGGCCTCGGCGCGCTGCGCCCCACGGAGCAGCTGCACGTCCTGCCGCTCCCCGAGGAGGAGTCCGGCGAGCACCAGGTGCGGCACGACCAGGACGCGTGTGACGAACGGGAACGTCGCGGCGAGGACGAGTCCGGCGAGGACGACGACCACCGGCCGGAGCACCGTCCCGGTCCACTGCCCGGTCTCCCCGATGCCCGCGGCCACCCGCTCCAGCCAGATGTCGTCGGCCGGGGTGACGGCCCAGCTCCACGCCGGGTACGTGACGGCGCCCAGTGCGAGCGCGCCCCACGTCACCGTGGCCACCCACGTGGCGACCGACACCGGGAAGGTCGCGAGGGTGTGGACGGTCGCGGCCCAGTTCCTGGTGTCCGCGAGCGGCGCCACCAACCGCACCCCGGGGACGCCGGTCGGGAGGGTCGGACGGACCGTCCAGTCCGGAGCATCCGGGACCTCGCCGACCCTGCCCGCCCGGCGGCGGGCGAACACCCCGAGCAGGCGTCCGGTCCGCACGGTCACGGCCAGCACCGGGAGCCCCACCCACACGATCCCCAGCCCGATCCCCAGGCACAGCAGGGTCAGGACGACGACGAAGCCGACGAGGTCCACCGGGAGTGCCGTCAGGAGGTACCAGGTCCGCCCGGTCCAGCCGCGCCACTCGTCGACGTACCGTCGTCGTCTCTCCGTCACGGGCCTATCCTCGCGCTGCCAGGAGCGTCGCGGGGCCCTGACGCGTCGCGACCGCCGCCGCCACGAGCCCGGCCGCCCCCGTCAGGACGAGCCCGCCGCCGCTCGCCGCGACGACGAGGAGCCACGGCACGTGCAGCACCGCTGCTCCCGTGGCCTGGGCCGTCCCGGCGAGCACGGCCGCCGCGGTCATCGCGGTCGCGACGAGCGCCAGCCCGACCGCTGAACCGGCGACGAGGACGGTCTCGAGTGTCGCCGCGGCCAGGACCTGTCCGCGCGTCATCCCGCTCGCGCGGGCCACCGCGAAGGCCCGGCGTCGGCCGGAGGTCGCGATCGCGACGGCGTTGAGGACACCGATCACCGCGTAGAGCGCACCGACCGCCATCACGACGAGCAGGACGCGGGTGTTCTGGTCGAGCCCGGCGGCCCCGGCGTCCTCGGCCCAGGCGTCGGTCTCCGCCACCGTCCCGATGCGGGCGAGGGCGGCGGTGACGGCGTCGCGGTCCGCACCCTGGCGGAGGACGACGAACGTGGTCGCGGGACTGTCGGCCAGGACGTCCGCCGGCACCAGGCCCCGGGGGACGACGATCCCGACCTGCCCGGCGCTCCCGGCCGGTACGGGGACACCGAACCGGACCGCCCCGAGGGCACGGTCACCGATGGCCACGGTCCCGGCTCGTCCGAGACCGAGTCCGGTCGCACCGGGGCCGGGGGCCGCGGACCGACCGCCGAGGTCCTGCATCGCGGTACGCGCACCGGGGTGTGCCGCCGCGAACCCCTCGGGATCGACCACGAGGGCCTCCGTCGTGACGGCGAGCGGCGTCCCCGCGAGTTCCTCGGACATCCCCGGGACGGCCGACCCGGACGGCTGGACCCGCACGGGGACGGCCCACTCGGTGGACGCGGCCGCGACCCCGGGCACCGAAGCCGGGTCCGCGGTGAACGCGCCGGTCGTCTGCAGCACGAGGTCCGCGTCCGTGCCCCGCGCGATCTGGGCGGTCGCGGCGTCGGTGAAGGACAGCATCGCGATCGGCTGGCTCAGCACCAGGGCCAGCAGGACGACGAGCGGGGCGGCGGTGGAGGCCGAGCGGGTCCGGGCGTCGCGGAGTTCCGCGACGGCCAGCGACCCGACCGCCGAACGCGGACGCGGGAGGACGGCTGCCACGAGCGGCACGAGCACCGGGGCGGTCATCGTGATCGCGAGTGCGCCGGTGATGCCCGCTGACATCGCCATCGCCTGCGCGCCGGCGAGCCCGCCCACGGGTGCGAGGACGACCAGGGCGACCGTCACCACGGCGAGCACCAGCCCGCCGACCCATCGCGACCGCGTCATCGGTCGTGCGGCAGCGCAGGTCTCCCGCACCGCGTCGAGCGGGTCGATGCGCGCTGCTCGGCGCGCGGCGACGGCGACGCCCGCCGACGCCAGGCCGATCCCGACGGCGAGGGACGCGGGCACGACCCAGACCTGCCAGGACGGGGAGAAGCCGGACGGCACGAAGCCGGCGGCCACGAGCATGCGCGTCTCCACCGCCATCAGTGCGATGCCGGCCGGGATGCCGAGCACGGCCCCGGCGAGGCCGAGGACGACGGCCTCGCCACGGAGCATCCGTCGTACCTGCCCGACCTCGGCTCCGACGATGCGCAGCAGGGCGAGGTCCCGTCGCCGCTCGGTGACCGAGAAGGCGAAGGTCGACGCGATGATGAACACCGCGAGGAAGGCCGCGAACCCGAGGGTGACGGACACGACGGTGACCGCGACGATCCTGCTGCCGTCCGCCCGGGCCTGGGTGAGCGCATCGGCGCCGGCCGCCGGCTGCATGCCGAGCACGGACAGCAGGAGCAGCAGCGACGCCTGCACGAGCCCGACGCCGAGGGCGACGGTGACGATCGCGCCGACGTACGTCTGCCAGCGTTCCCGGAAGCCGCTCAGTGCGATGCGGTTCATCGTCCCGTCTCCAGGCTGACGAGGCGGTTCGCGATCGTGGCGGCGTCGGCGCCGGTGAGGGCGTCGACGAGCTGGCCGTCGCGGAGGAACACGGTGGAGTCGGCGGCGGCCGCGGCAGCCGGGTCGTGGGTGACCATGAGGATGGTCTGCCCGGCGTCGGTCATCTCGCGCATCATCGCCAGGACCACGCGGGCGGCGGTGGAGTCGAGCGCCCCGGTCGGCTCGTCGGCGAACAGGACCTCGGGTGCGGTGATCATCGCGCGGGCGATCGCGACGCGCTGTTGCTGCCCGCCGGAGAGCTCCCGTGGCCGGTGTCCCACCCGGTCGCCCAGCCCGACGCGGGCGAGGGCGTCGCGGATCATCTGCCGGGACGGGTGACCGCCCGCGAGCTCGAGCGGCAGCGCGACGTTCTGCTCCGCGGTCAGCGACGCGATGAGGTTGAACGCCTGGAAGACGAACCCGATGCGGTTGCGGCGCAGCAGCGTGCGCTCGTGGTCCGTGGCGTCGGTGATGTCCGTCCCGCCGAGGACGACGCGGCCGGAGTCGACCTGGTCGAGGCCGGCGGCGATCTGCAGGAGGGTCGACTTCCCGGAGCCAGAAGGACCCATGATCGCGGTCCAGGAGCCGGTGTGGAGTTCGAGGGTGACGTCGCGGAGCGCGGTCACGCTCGCGTCACCGGTGCCGTGGGTCCGGGTGACGCCGAGGAGCGCCAACGCGGTGTCGTGGTGGACGAGGGGCTGGGTGGGGGTGGTCGTTGTCATGCCTCGATCACAGCCGTCCCGACGCCTCCGGAACAGCGTGCGGACCCGGCCGTGACCCCCTGGCCAGCCAGGGGGTCACGCAGCCAGCCGCGCCTCCGACCGGTGCCTAGGCTGGCATCGTGACCCCGCCCCGCACGTTGCCCGTCCGCACCGCTGCGAGGACCCCGTGAGCGCGCGCGACCGACTCGCGGCGGCCGTCGCCCCGAGCGCGGCGCCGCTCGTCACCGGGATGCCCACGGCACCGTCACCGCGACGTGCCGCCGTGCTCATGCTGTTCGGCGTGCTCGACGAGGTGCCGAGTGAGCGCCCGGCCCGGGCCGGTGACGTCGCACGGGACCTGGACGTGCTCCTGCTCGCGCGCGCCGCGACCCTGCGGTCCCACGCGGGCGAGGTCGCCTTCCCGGGCGGCCGTGTCGACCCCGGTGACGCCGACGCGGTGGCGGCAGCGCTCCGGGAGGCCCGTGAGGAGACCGGCCTGGACGTCACGGGCGTCGACGTGCTCGGGACCGCGGCTCCGGTGCCGCTGGCGTTCTCACGGCACCTGGTGACGCCGGTGCTCGGGTGGTGGCGAGCGCCGTCACCGGTGCGGGTGGTGGACGAGGCGGAGTCGGCCGCGGTGTTCCGCGCACCGGTCGCCGACCTCCTCGACCCCGCGAACCGCGGGGTCACGGCCTTCCACCGCGACGGCCGGGAGTGGCGCAGCCCGGCCTTCACGGTCCACACCGCATCCGGCTCGCACGTCGTCTGGGGCTTCACCGCGACACTGCTCGACGGTCTGTTCGACCGGGTCGGGTGGACCGAGCCGTGGGACCACGACCGGGTGGTGGCCCTGCCGGGGCGATGAGTGCGTCGGGCCGTCGACCGCACGACGGACCGAGTCGGTCAGCGACGCCACTTGTCGAGGATGCCGGCCTTCGACCGCTGCTGCTCCCCCTGCTGCGCACCCATGACGAGGAGCACGGCGGTGAGGGCCGGGGTCGCCCACTGCAGGATCTTCTGCTGCCGCTGCGCCGCCTTGAGCGTGCCCGACGCGTCGGCGCTCGGCTCGGTGGCGCCCTCGGCGCCCTCGCGGGCGTGCTCGGCCATCTTCTTGCCGACCGAGGCCGACCAGAAGGTCGTGACGAGGGCCGCACCGGTCAGCACCAGCTTGATGCCCGTGTTCGTGCGGGCACCCTGCTGCACGCCGAGGCGGTCGCGGTTGGCGACGATGAGGCCGATGCCGCCGATGCCGTGCACCGCGAGCGCGGCGAGCTGCACCGGTGCCCACTTGCCCCAGCCGACGCTCGACAGGGTGAGGCGCTCGACGGGGTCCTTCGCGCCGGCGGCGGCACCGTTCAGCCCGGTGGCACCCATGAGGTTGCCGCCGAACCAGGCGGCGAGGCCGAGGTCGTGCATGCTGCGGATGAGGGTGTTGTTCTCAGACATGGGAGTCGCTTCCTGGTCGGTGGCGCTGGCGCGGCGAGGCGGTCGGCCGCGCGGGGGCGGGCAGCAGCGCGAGGCCGTGCCCGCGGCGGGGTCCGGCTGCAGATCGCGTTCCGGGTCGCTCCGTCGTGTGTCCCCGACGGTACGCGTCGGCGGTCCGGTGTCGGCTCAGGTCCGCGGCGTGCGTGGCCGGGTCACGACGGACGGGAGGCACGGTGCCCGCCCGCCACCGTGCCTCCCGTCCTGATGCTGCAGCCGGTCAGGCGCCGTGTGCCGCTTCGGCGACGGGCTGCCACTCGCGCCACGTCGCGAGGCGCGACTCGTAGTCACGCTCCGCGATACCGAGCGGAGCCTTGCCGAAGAACACCCGGAGCGGGGGCTGCTCGGCGTCGACGACCTTCAGGATCGCGGCCCGCGTGGCCTCCGGCTTGCCCGGGTCGGCCGCCGAGGGGCGCTTCGCCGCGGCTTCGCGGACCTCAGCGTAGGCCGGGTTCTCCTCGCTGTGCTTCGACGACGGGCCGGACCAGTCGGTGGAGAACCCGCCGGGCTCGATGAGGGTGACGGAGATGCCGAAGCCCGCGACCTCCTGGGCGAGCGACTGCGACAGGCCCTCGAGTGCCCACTTCGACGCGTGGTAGGCGCCGACCGTCGGGAACGCGCTGATGCCGCCGATGCTCGACACCTGGATGACGTGCCCGGAGCCCTGCTCGCGCATGATCGGCAGTGCCGCCTGGGTGACCCACACGGCGCCGAACAGGTTGGTCTCGAGCTGGGCGCGGAGCTCGTCCTCGCTGAGTTCCTCGACCATGCCGAAGTGGCCGAAGCCGGCGTTGTTGACGACGACGTCGAGCGACCCGAAGTGCTCCGCGGCACGGGCGATGGCATCGCGGTCGGCGTCCCGGTCGGTCACGTCGAGCCGGAGCGCGAGGAACGTGTCCGGGTACTGGTCGACGAGGTCCTGCACGTCGTCGAGGTTGCGCGCCGTGCCGGTGACGGAGTCGCCGCGTTCGAGTGCTGCTTCCGCCCACTCGCGGCCGAAGCCCTTGGATGCTCCGGTGATGAACCAGGTCTTGCTCATGTGTCCTCCAGTCGTGTGACCGGGCCAGTCAACGCCGTGGCCGATCGGTGCGCGTCGATGTCCGGATCCGGGTGCAGTGTGCGCGGCGTCAGATCGACGCCTCGGTGCCGTGTCGCTTCCCGACGACCACGTCGACGATCCCCGCGACCAGCGCCACCGCGACGAACCCGAGCGACACCGCGAGGCCGAGCGGCAGGCCCTGCGCGTAGTCGCCGCGCGAACTCGCGAGCGTGGAGTAGAACACGCTGCCGACCGCTGCGATGCCGATCGCGGAGCCGACGCGGGCACCGACCTGGATCAGCCCGCCCGCCGATCCGCCCTGCTCGACCGGCACCTCGGAGAGCGTGAGGGTCTGGTTCGGCGAGATGGTGAGCCCGGACCCGATGCCGGCGACGAGCAGCGGCAGGACGAGCCACCATCCCAGGTCCGACTCGAAGTGGTTCGCGACCACCCAGACGACCGCACCGAGCCCGATGAGGACGAGGATCGTCCCGATGACGATGAGCTGCCGACCGAAGCGGTGCACGACGCGGCCGCCGACGGTCGACGCGATGCCCGAGCCGATGGCGAACGGGATCGACGCCAGTCCGGCCATCAGCGCGGAGTAGTGCAGGCCGGACTGCAGTGCGAGCGTCAGGACGAAGAACAGCGGGGTGAAGCCGGCGAAGTACACCGTCGCCAGACCGACGCCGAGCGAGAACGACCGGCGGCCGAACAGCCGCAGGTCGACCACGGGCTCCTTCGTCCGCCCGTAGTGCCGCTCCCACAGGACGAACAGCACGCCGAACACGACGGCGACGACGATGAGCCACCACTTCGCGTTCCCCTTCCACTCCTGCGACTGCACGAACGGCAGCAGCAGGGCGACCACGGCGGCACCGAGGAGCACGATGCCGACGGGGTCGAAGTCGTGCTTCTTCCCCCGCTCGTCCCCGTTCGGTGCGGGCAGGTACCGGAAGGCCAGGAGGATCGTGACGAGTCCGACGGGCAGGTTCACGAAGAAGACGAACCGCCAGCCGTTCTCGGTGCCGAAGGCCGTGATGAGCAGACCGCCGATGAGCGGACCGATCGCGGTCGCGATGCCGACGGTGGCGCCGAAGAGGCCGAACGCGGTGCCGCGCTCCTTGCCGCGGAACAGCTGCTGGATGAGCGCGGTGACCTGCGGCGTGAGCAGGCCGCCGGCCAGGCCCTGCAGCAGACGGGCGACGACCAGGACGATGCCGTTCGGTGCGAAGCCGCAGAGGGCGCTCGCCAGGGTGAACAGGCCGACCCCGATCACGAACATCCGACGTCGGCCGGTGGCGTCACCGAGTCGTCCACCGGGCACGAGCAGCAGCCCGAAGGACAGCGCGTACCCGGACAGGATCCACTGGACCGCCTCGGGCGTGGTGCCGGGCAGCCCCGTTGAGATGGACTGCAGCGCGACGTTGACGATCGAGACGTCGAGCAGGACGATGCCCCCGCCGAGCAGGCAGATGACGAGCGCCTTCCAGCGGTTCGGGTCCGGCTGGTCGCCGGAGCTGCGGTCGTCGGTCTGCGCGGGCTTCGACGCATCGGCGGGCGCAGCGTGGTGCGCCGTGTGGTGGGCGACGGACGGAGCCGCATCGGGCTCGGCGGGTCTGCGGTGTTCGGCTGTCATGACGCCCTCACGGTAGGCGCGTCACGGTGCGGGGTCCGCAGGGAGGACGTTTCCTGTCCACACCCCGGCGCTGTCACAGCCGTCCGTGAACGAGCGCTCAGCCCCACCGGTGTGACGACGGGCGGGACGCGCCCCCCAATGGCCGCTTCCCGCCCGTCGTCGGTCAGTCGCAGACGGTCTGCGGCAGCTGCGACTCGTCCCCTATCCGGATGCCGACCACGGTCTCCCCATCGATGCCCGTCTCGAAGGTGATCGTCCCGCTGGCGCTGGACGCCTGCCAGACGGACCACTGACCGGAGGCTGCCGGGTTCGCCGGGCGGAGGTCGTGGTACTCGGATCGGAGTTGTGTGAGCGTCGCACCGCGGCCGAAACCCCCCGCGGTCCTCGGGCCGGGCCGTGACGGGTCGGGGAGATCGGCCGTCGGGTCGGCGCCGATGACCCGGACCATGCGGACGACGTTCCCGAGATCCGAGAGGACCTCGATCTTCGTTCCGTCATCCCAGGTCCAGACACCCTGACCCGGAGCAGGGCACGCGTCGTCCACCGGCGGCCGGACGGAACCGGAGCCGAGGTCGTCGACCTCATCGTCGAACTGCCCGCCGAGGGCGACCGGTCCGACCTCGTTCGCCGAGATGGTCCACGTCGACGGGTCGTCCAGCACGAATGCGCCCCTCGTCGGCGTCGGCGTCGGTGTCGGTGTCGGGACGGGAACCGGGACCTCCTGGACCGGTGCCGCTGCTGGGGTGCTCGGTACGGCCGGCGCTGTGGGGCTCGGCGTGGAGGTGGGTGCGGGCTCGGCGAAGGGCTGCGGGATCATCCCGAGGGCGACAGCCCCGCTCGTGGCGCCGAGGCCGAGCAGCGCGATCACGCCGATCGCGATGCCGGCACGTCGGCCGCGACGGCGCGGTGCGGGGCGACGGTCCTCGGCGCGGTCGAGGACGGTCTGCTTCATCGAGACGAGCATCCGCTGCAGGTCGTCTCCGGTGGGGGGCTCAGTGTTCATCGTGCATCACCGCCTTCTTCAGTCGTGCGCGCGAGCGGGAGACCCGCTGGGTGACCGCCCCGACGCTGAGGCCGAGGATCTGCGCGGCCTCAGCGTAGGAGTGGCCCTCGAGCAGGCACAGCTCGCAGATGCGTCGGTCGGTGGGTGCCAGTGCTGCGATCTCGTCGCGGACCCAGCGCAGGCGTTCGCGGGCCTCGTCGGCATCCGGATGTGCCGCGAGCTCCTCGGGGAGCTCGTCCCCGCGGTTCTTCGCCGAGCGTCGGGCCTGGTTGCGGGCGTGGTTGCGGCACACCACGAGCAGCCACGGCAGCAGCGCACTCGTGGCCAGGTCGAGCCCGGCAGCCTTCTGCCAGAGCGTGAGGAAGGTGTCCTGCACGAGTTCCTCGACGTCCTGTCGGCTGTCGGCCAGCGCCCACGCGTAGCGCGTCAGGGTCGGCGCGAACCGGTCGAACGCGTCGGCCAGCGCCGTCCGGTCCCCGTCCGCGAGCCGACGAGCCAGTGCTGCGTCGGCTTCGGTGTCGTCATCCACTGATGCCCCCTCTCACCTGGAAGTGTCCGGGACGGCGCGATCCTGACGAGCAGTTCCGAGCTCCGGCGTGTCGGTGCCGTCACGGTGGTGCTGCCGAGGTTGCTGTTCGGTCTCGTTCCGGCGGACCGCGGCCGATCCGCGGGCGCTGCACCGCAGAGTGAAGTGCATGGACACCTGGGACATCGGCGACACCGTCGGACTCATCGGCCGGAGCTTCCTCTGGATGGCCGCGGTGACCGTCCCTGTCGGCACGGCGGCCGTCCCCGCGATCGTCGCCGTCACCAGTGGCACCGCTCCCGACGCTCTCTCATGGGTGTGGTGGAGCCTCCTGTTCGTCGTCGTCACCGACGCGCTGGCTCTCCTCGGCGCCGTCCTGTCCGCGCCGTTCACGCATCTGCTCGGCTGGGCACTGCAGCGGGTGCGCTCCCGCGCGGTCCACACGGCAGCACACGCGGCACTGGCCGGCGTGCTCGGCGCGGTGACGTCGTCGCTCGCCATGGCGTGGTGGATGTCGGGCGCCGACCCGTCGCTCTCCCTCGGCATCGCGATCGCTGCCGGAGCCGCTGCAGCGATCGCGACGTGGCGTCGGATCGGACCGCGTCGGGACCGGTCCGTCGACGACGACACCGATGTCCTCGCCGACGCGCACGCGGTGGTGGTCGGCCGATGACGACACGTGCGGACACGCATCGGAGGCAACCCGACGTCGGCGCGCTGATCGCGATCCTCCTGGTCATCGCCTGGTGTGCCGTCCTCGTCACCACCGGCGCGCTCGGCCCGCAGCGCGACACCCCGCCCTCCCTGTTCGACCAGGCCGGCGGGCAGCTGTCGACAGCGGCGGCCGGCGCCAGCGCGACCCTGCAGGCCTTCGTGTTGATCGGCTCGCTGCCCGTCTCCGTCGTCGCACTGTGGATCTCGGTGCGGTCGCTGCGGAGGTGGAGGCAGCCGGTGACGGCCGTCGTCGCGACCACCGTCTCGAGCCTCGCGACCCTGGTCGGCATCGGTCTCGCGTGGATCGGGTTCGAGACGTTCGTCTTCTCCTCGTGACGCTGTCCGGCGCCGAGCCCGCCCCGGTCCCCCGCTAGCCTCGGCGCATGGCTCCGAGGAACACCGAACTGACGCTGACGACCGCCCGCCTGAGCATCGAGCCGCTCGCGGAACGTGACATCGACGCCTTCACGGAGTACCGACGTGACCCCGATGTGGCTCGGTTCCAGTCGTGGGACACCGACTACTCCCGGGCGGACGCCGAGCGCCTGGTCACCGATCAGCCCGACGGGCGGCTCCCGTCGTCCGGGTCCTGGCTGCAGCTCGCCGTCCGCGAGACCGGGTCCGACGTGCTCCTCGGCGACCTCGCGCTGCACCGCCTCGAGGACCAGCCGGACACCTTCGAGGTCGGCGTGACCCTGGCGCGGTCATCGCGGGGCCGCGGGATCGCAACCGAAGCGCTGGCGGCTCTGCTCGACCACCTCTTCGACGACGAGCACGCCCACCGGGTCGTCGCGTTCTGTGATCTGCGCAACGACGCGGTCGCACGGCTGTTGACCCACTCGGGATTCCGACAGGAGTCGAGGCAGGTCGACGCCGACTGGTTCAAGGGCGCGTGGACCACGCTCGACGGCTACGCGCTGCTCGCCCGCGAGCGCAGCGGGGTGGCACGGAGCGGCACCCGCCCCTGAGGGGCACTGGCCCCGCCTGCCGCACCCGCGCCTCCCGGCCGAGCACCCCGTCTCACGGTGGCCTGCTCCAGCGCGGCCTCCGCGCGCTCCTCACTGCCCGCCGCAAGCCCGCGGTTGATCCGGCCGCGCGACGCCAGCCAGATGCCCACGCCGGCCAGGACGACCAGGACGACCAGGACCTCGGTGAGGGTCAGCGCTCAGATGATCCCCGCGAGTCCGAACCACAGGTCGCCGAGCAGGACGATCGAGATGAACAGGATCCCCTGCGCCATCGACATCACGATCGCCGGGGTGACGAGCAGAGCGGCCTGGAACAGCGAGGTGACGAGCCCGGTGAACCCGTTGACGACGGTCGCGACGAGCTGGGCGACCAGGACCGTCAGACCGATGGCCAGCACCGAGCCGCGAGGTCCCGTGGCTGCGAGGACCCACATACGCAACCCGTGGTCCCACGGATGTCCCCGGATCGTCCCGATGTGAGACTGCTCCTCCTGCCACCGAACACGATCGAGGGAACCCGATGCCCACCGAACCCCGCGCCACCGCCCTCGGCGGCCCTGTCCGGCACGGGCGGCAGCGCCGCCGTGGTCTCGTCCTGCCGACCATCGGCGGTGCCCTCACGATGGCACTGCTCCTGACCGGTGGCTACGCGGCGTGGTCGTACGAACAGCTCGACTCGAGTCTCACCAAGGTGCACATCGCGCAGTCCGCTGCGGACGGCTCCACGGTCGAGGACGCGGCCGACGACGCCGACGGGAAGGCCCAGAACATCCTGCTCATCGGGGACGACCACCGCCCGGCCGACGCCACGCCCCAGGAACTCGCCGAGCTCAGCACCCAGCTCGACGACGGCGCGACCAACACCGACACCATGATCGTGCTGCACATCCCCGCGGACGGCGGTAGCGCGACGATGATCTCGTTCCCCCGCGACTCCTGGGTCCCCATCCCCGGCCACGGCACCTTCAAGTTGAACAGCGCGTTCTTCGACGGAGCCGCGGACGGGGGCGGTGACGCCGGTGGGATGAAGCTCCTCATCCAGACCATCGAGAACACCAGCGGCCTCACCATCGACCACTTCGTGCGGGTGTCGCTCCTGGGCTTCTACCAGCTCGTCAAGGCGTTGGGGCCGATCGACGTCTGTCTGAACCAGGCGGCCCACGACACGAACTCCGGCGTCGACCTGCCCGCGGGACGATCGACCCTGAACGCGTCCCAGGCCCTGTCCTTCGTCCGGCAGCGTGACGGGCTGCCGCGCGGTGACCTGGACCGCGAGGTCCGACAGCAGTACTTCCTCTCCCAGGAGGCCCGGGAGGCGTTGTCGGCGCGCACGCTCCTGAACCCGGTGAAGGTCGCGGACCTGCTGCACGGCGTCGGCGACGCGGTGCAGGTCGACGACACACTGAGCATCCCCGACCTGGTCTCGACGTTCAGCCACATCGATCTGTCCGCCATCCGCTCGACCACGATCCCCACGGCCGGCACCCCGACGATCGACGGGTACGCGACGGTGGCCGTCGACTTCGCCGCCATGCCCGCCTTCATCCAAGACATCGTCGGGCCGCCTGCCGCGTACACCGCTGCGTCGGCAGCTGATCCCTCGACCGTGCACGTCTCGGTCCTGAACGGCGCCGGGACCCCGGGCGGTGCCACGACGGCGTCGAACGCGCTGACCGCGAAGGGATTCGTCGTCGGAGCGCCCGGCGACGCCCCGAGCACCAGCACGACCGTCATCGAGTACCCCGCGGGAGCGGAAGCGCAGGCGAAAGCGGTCGCAGCGGTCGTGCCCGGCGCCACGCCGGTCATGTCGACGACGGTGAGCGGGGTGACGCTCGTCCTCGGCACCGACGGGCACACCGTCTCGACACCTGCACCGGCACCGGCTGGCGGAGCGAGCAGCGCGCCGGCAGCAGCACCCTCCGCTGCGAGCCACGCAGCCGAACCCGCACCCGCACCGTCGAAGCCGGTCGGCGACGCGTATGGGGCGAAGGGCACCTGCATCAACTGACCGGCACGGGTCGACGCGGAGGGACCACCGCCTCCCGTCCGGCCGTTCCTCGGTGCCGGCCGTTCCTCGGCGCCGGCCGTTCCTGGGTGCCAGCCGTTCCTGGGCTCCGGCCGGGGTCGGCGGGGCAGGATCGGCACCGGCGCGGCAGGAGCCGCGCCGCGTTCGCCACCCGACAGGAGCAGCACCATGGACGACGGATCCCCCGCCTCCGGGACACCAGCCGACGACAGCGACGCGGTCCTCGTCGTCGGGGCTGGCGGCGTCGTCGGGCGCAGCGTCGTGGAGCACTTCGCCCGCAGTGGTGTCCGCACGCGAGGTGCCAGTCGCCGCGCTCCGCAGGGCCCCGTGTCCGGCTGGGACCACCTGCCCGTCGACCTGTCCGACGCGGACGCAGCGGTCGACGGACTCCGGCTGGCCGCCGACACCACGCGCCTCGCGTTCGCCGCCTACGTGGAGCACGCCGATCTCGCCGAGCAAATCGCCCCGAACGTCGCGCTCCTCGAGAACACGCTCGACGCCCTGGATCGGCTCGATGCACCACTCCGCCACGTCACCCTCTACCAGGGCATGAAGTACTACGGCGCACACCTCGGCCGGTTCAGGACACCGGCGAAGGAGGACGACCCGCGACTCATGGTCCCGAACTTCTACTACGACCAGGAGGACCTGCTCCGCGAGCGCGCGGCGTCCCAAGGGTTCGCGATGACCGTGCTCCGCCCCGAGGCCGTGATCGGGTACGCGCAGGGCACGCCCATGAACCTGCTCATGGCGATCGGGACGTACGTCAGCATGACGAAGGAGCTCGGGCTGCCGCTGCGGTTCCCCGGCGCCCGCACCACCTACGACGGCATCTTCTACCAGATGACGGACGCCGAGCTCCTCGCCCGCGCCACCGACTGGGCGGGCACGACCCCCGCTGCGGCCGGAGAGGCGTTCAACGTCACGAACGGCGACGTGGTGCGCTGGAGCCACCTGTTCGAGCGCCTGGCCGACCACCACGGCCTCGACCTCGCCGAGCCGCAGTCGATGGAACTCGCACAGGTCATGCCCTCC
Source organism: Curtobacterium sp. MCJR17_055 (assembly GCF_003224335.1). GTDB lineage: Bacteria > Actinomycetota > Actinomycetes > Actinomycetales > Microbacteriaceae > Curtobacterium. Next base: position 48,522 of record NZ_QKLF01000006.1, on the reverse strand, counting down.
CGCGAGGACCTGTGGCAGCGGATGGTGGAGCGGCACGGGCTCGTCGCCACGCCCTACGCCGACCTCGTCGACTGGCGGTTCGCCGACATGATCCTGAACTCGACGTGGGACAACGTCTCCTCCCTCATCAAGATCCGGCAGGCCGGGTTCGGGGAGTGCCACGACTCGGCGGACCGGCTCGTGGAGCTCCTCGACGACCTGGGGCGGCGCCGGATCCTGCCCGTGCCGACCCAGTGAGCGCACCCCGCGATCATCGTCCGGAGCGATCCTGCGCTGAGGCGTTCACCCAGCAGGCGTCAGTGCCGAAGCGACGCGCTCCGCGATCGTGCTCTGCACGATGATCGCGCCGCGGGTCGTTTCCAGCCGAACTCCCGTGCCCGCGGACATCGCGAGCACGCGGGCCCCTTGAGAACGTCGGATTCCCACACCACCGAGGCGTACAGGATCGATCGTCACCACGGTCGCTCGCCGTATCTCCGCGAGTTCGAACGCGACCCTGAGGAACGGGAAGAACGAGATGCGGACCGTTCCGCCGGTCACGAGGATGGTGATCCGCGCGACCACCCCCGACAAGCCCGCCAGGAAACCGACCAGCGTGGCGACGAAAGTCTCGGCGTCGAAGCCGGTGACTGCGTTGGTGATGATGATCCCGCCAGCGAGAGCGCCGACCGCGGTCCCGAGCACTCGGACTGCGAATGGTGCTGCGATGCGATCGCGTAACTCAATCTGCGTGCTGTCGAGCGACAAACCAGTCTCGCTTTCTCGGGAAGATGTCTCCGTAGGAGGCGTTCGTAGGGACCAGGTGCAGGAGGAGCGCAGCCGCCATCACCAGCGAGAACGAGGTGATGCCCATGACGAGCACGATGGCGCCGTGGAGGATCAGCCCGAGCACGAGGAGACAGCGCCGGACCCTGGGAGCGAAGAGCGGTCCCATGGCGAGGACGAACTCGAGTGCGATGACCAGGAAGGTCGCGGGACCAGCGATGAGCGGCGCAATGGTCGCCGCCTGGATCACCGGAGCGAGCAGCGGCCCCGGACCGAAGGTCGGACTGCGGAGCCAGTAGTAGAGCGCGGTCCCGTTCGCCCACTCCGGTACCGCGAGCTTTCCGACGGATGCCTCGAGGTAGACGACGAAGATCTGCGATCGAACGAGCGCCCATCCCACGAACGCCAGGCTGCCGCGTCCTGCAGCACATCGATCCGATGTTCTACTCGACCACGAGGTCCGGCGCCAGTCCGTGCAGCTGAGCGGAAGCAGCAGAAGGCCGAGGATCCCGTAGAGCTGGTCGCCCCCGTCGCCCAACGTCATCGTCACACTCGCGCTCACGATCAAGTAGGCCGCCGGTACGGCCGTGAGCCACGGGAGAACGCCACTGGCGAAGACCAGAAGGCACGAACCTGCAAGAACGCGAGCGACGTCGAGGTGTTGATCGAACAAGCAGAACAACGCCCAGCCGTTGTACGAGTCACAGACCGGCACTTCCGGCTGAGCAGTGCTGACCGTGAACAGGATCCATGCGGGGTTCATGAGCAGAGTCAGCGCCATCCCGGCGTAGAGCACACTTCTGGCAACTCCGAGCCCCGCTCCCCACGGGTAGGGGATCGTCCACCTTCTGCGATCAGGCATGTCGGCAACGCACCTCGAGCGCGATCGCCTCGCTGACGTATGTGCCTTCGTTGGAGATGTACCGCCACTCCCAGGGCGTCGGCTTCGTCGCTGCCAGAACGACGTTGCCGCAGAGCGTGGGATGGGGAAGCGGATTCAGGACGGACTGCCGTCGCTGACCGCTGACGCACTGCGGCAGATCCCTGCCATCGCACTCCCGCCATGCTTTCCTCGGGATCCCGGTGAGGACGGACGCCATCTCCACGCCCTGCCGACGCCCCTCCCGGCTCAATCCGCCGAGGAAGCGGAGCTGCGCGTTCGACAGACCCGCTATCTGGACCCATCGTCCGCCGTCATGGGTGTACGCGGTCGGGGTCGCTGAGCGAGCGGGCTTGGTGAAGAAGGCCCAACCTTGCGGAGCGATCCGGGAGAACAGAGCTCCGACGTCACCCTGCGCGGGCATCTGCACCGCGGCCGTTCCGCCGAGCCGACCTGCCAGCAGGTAGCTCGCGAACAGGACCGCGACGAGGAGCCCACAGGCCGTCACGGTCCGAGATGCTCTCCAGCGACGGACTCGATCATCGAGCACGGAAGATGTCGATCGCCTTGGCGGTCAGCAGGTCTTCGAGAGCCTGGCCGGTCGCACCTGTGGCTCGTCGGATCGCGTTCTCGCCGGCGACCTTGGTCGAGCCCACTGCCACAGTGGACGCGAGCGCCAGGACGCCGACCCCCACCGCCGCGACGGTGACCACGAGCACGGCGCCAGCGACCACCCAGACCAGCACGCCGCAATCCGTCCCGATCTCGCCGGGTACGTACGTCGACGAGGCGGCCGGAGCATGACCCGTCAGACCCTGCAAGGTGGGCATGCTCGGGAGTTCGGCTCCGAGCTCGGACATGGCCGTCTGAACTGCGATGGGATCGCTGGCTTGTAAAGCCTTCATCAGGGCTGCCGTCTGTTCAGGCACCCGTTGCTCCAACTCCGACACGACAGAACGAGCGATCGCGGCGGCTCTGGGCTCGGCCAGTGCCTTCTCGAGGGCAGAGGACTGCTCAGCCGAGAGCGGCCCGAGCGCCCCAGTGCGAAGCAGCTCTTCGCCGAAGCTGCCCTGCATGAAGAGCAGCCCCTCGAGGACCTCCGTCATCGACCAGGCTGTTGCACGAGACGGAGCGAGAGTGGAAGTGGCGTGAGCAGAGGGCGCCTCGGGCGCCGTCACGCCCGCGCTGAGCGCACCGATGACGACAGCAGCAGCGCCGACATGAGCAAGCCCGGAGTGCAGTTTCATGCCGCTAACATACTGGTATTCAGATACCTGTCAAGAACCGTCCATGCGGCCCGTTCCGTCCGAGGACACCGCGCCTTCTTCCCGACCCGCCGCGTCCTGGACAGCGCCGTCACCACCCGGGAGCATGAACGCCGTGGACCACCTCGTCGACCTCGATGCGCTCGCCCTGCTGCTACGCCCGCACCTGGACGACTGGGCGCGATCCGCCGCCGTCGGTCCTCTGACGTGGCGCGACGAGGACGCCGCGTGGCCACAGCCCATCGAGCGCCACCGCTCCCGTGTGTCGTCGCCGGAGTCGCTGGGTCTCCGGCTGTGGCGGGGCTCCGACGAACTCGAGCTCGTCGTGTGGACCGGTGGCTGGGCCGACGCGGACCGCTTCGTCGACGGCCGGCTGGAGGCGACCGCTCCCGACTTCACGGACGCGGACTCGGCGTACGCCGCGGTCGTCGACCTCGTGGCGGAGTTCCTCCACGCTGCCGGAGTCGATCCGGCCTGACGCCGGTGGCCCACCGGACGCGTTGCCCCTCAGGAGCCACAGGGCAGCCTGCCTGAACGCACGCGAACGGGGCCTCCCCTGGGCCGACGCCGCCGCGGTACGCTCCGGCACGTGGGGAGTCGGGGGATCTACGTCGAGACGGTCATCGACGCGCCACTCGAACGCATCTGGGACGCCACGCAGGACCCGGAGCAGCACGTCCGGTGGGACGTCCGCTTCTCGGAGATCATGCCCGAGCCCGCCGATGACGACGGCGTGACGCGGTTCACCTACGTCCGCCGGTCCCTCGTCCACGACGTCCACGGCACCGGCGTCAGCCTCGGCGAGCGCCGCCGTCCGGACGGCTCGCGTACGTCTGCCCTCCGCTTCGCGACCGCCGACCGCCTTTCCCCCATCCGCGCCGGCCGCGGATACTGGCGGTACGTCCCCACCGCGGACGGCCGGACCCGCTTCCTCACCGGGTACGACTACGACTCCGGCTGGGGCGTCCTCGACGTCCTCGTTCGGCCGCTCCTCGGCTGGGCGACCGCCTGGAGCTTCGACCGCCTCCGCATCTGGCTCGAGGGCGGACCCGAACCGGAGGCCTGGCCGCTCACGAGCGCCCTGCAGGTCTGGCGGCCGGACCGGCCACGGGCCTCCAGGACGCTCCGCGCGCCCGTCGGCGGCAGCCGACGCGACGACCACCTGCAGGATGCGCCAGCCACCGTGGCGGCCCTGCCCGAGCCAGGAGGCCCGGCATGACGTCCGTCTTCGAGGAAGCGCTGGGTGCCGACTTCCGTCGCCTGCACCCGATGATGCAGCGCCGCTTCGGCGTCGGCCTCGACGCCGCGGAGGCCTGCGTGGGCCAGGGCAGGATGACCATCCGCCGCGGGCCGTGGTGGACCGTGCCGTTCCTGCAGATCGGGCGGCTGCGGAACATCCTCGTGCCCGACGTCGGCACCGACGTGCCGTTCACGATCGAGAACTACCCCTACCGGGACGCCCTCGGGCGGGAGACGGTGACGTTCGTCCGCACCTACGCCACCCGCCCCGGCCGACCGGCACGGTTCGACGCGACGATGGTCCTGTCGGAGGGTCGGGTCCTCGACTACCTCGGGACGCACCAGCACCTCGCGGTCGACCTCGACCTGCGGGTGGACGAGCGCGGCGGGCTCGTGCTGACCTCCGACGAGCAACGCTTCCACGAGGGGCCGATCTCGTTCCGCTTCCCGATGCTGTTCAGCGGCCGCGCGACCCTGAACGAATGGTGGTCGGACGACGACGGCGCCTTCCACGTCGACCTCGCGGTGCGCAACCGCGTGTTCGGCTTCCTGTTCGGCTACCGCGGTACGTTCACGTGCGAGTGGGTGCCGGCGACCGATGCCCCCGAGCGGTTGAAGCCGCGGCGCACGGAAGCGCGGACCTGACGCCTGGGCCGATCCGGCGGGTGGTCAGGCGGGTGGTCCGGCGGTCTGCCTACCCGAGCGGCTCGACGCCGTAGCTGGTGACCACGGCCCGCAGCTCCTGCAGGTACGTCTGCGCCTGCACGGTGAGCGGGACCGAGGCGTGCGCGATCCACCCGATCTCGATGCGTTCGTCGACGTCGAGGGGGATGGCGACGATCTCGGGGTCGAGGTCGTCGCTGATGAGTCCCGTCGAGATCGTGTACCCGCCGAGGCCGATCATGAGGTTGAAGATCGTCGCACGGTCCGAGACGCGGATCTCCCGCTTGCTCGACATCGTCGACAGGATCTCCTCCGCCAGGTAGAAGGAGTTGTTCGCGCCCTGGTCGAACGTGAGCCGAGGGAGCTCCGCGAGGTCGGCGAGGGTCGCCCGCTCCTGGGACGCCAACGGGTTCCGCCGGGCGACGAAGATGTGCGGCTGCGCGACGAACAGCGGCGTGAACACGACCCCGGCGTCCCGCATCAGCTTGCCGAGGACCTGCCGGTTGAAGTCGTTGCGGTAGAGGATGCCCACTTCACTCCGCAGCGTGCGGACGTCCTCGATGATGTCCCACGTGCGGGTCTCCCGGAGCGAGAACTCGTACTCCTCCGCGTCGGCTCCCTCGACCATCCGGACGAAGGCCTCGACCGCGAACGAGTAGTGCTGCGCCGACACCCCGAGCAGTCGGCGTGACGCCTGCCGCCCGACGTAGCGCTGCTCGAGGAGGGAGACCTGCTCGACGACCTGTCGCGCGTACCCGAGGAACTCGACGCCGTCGACGGTGAGCACGACACCGCGCGCGGATCGGGTGAACAGCGGTCGGCCGATCCGTGTCTCCAGGTCCTTCATCGCGGCCGACATCGTCGGCTGCGAGACGTAGAGCAGGTCGGCCGCCGCACTGATCGATCCCTCGGACGCGACCTCGATGAAGTACCGGAGTTGCTGCAGGGTGATGTCGTTCGAGACGCGCGCCATAGCCGCAGGCTATACCGGCGCATAGTGATTCCGGATTACCTGATGACCCGTGCGCCGCGTCATGATCGAGCAACACCTCCCACAGTGCCTCCGGGCGCTCGACGTACGGACTGCCGACCATGGCGAACGACCTCACCTTCAGCATCACCAGGACCCGCTTCGACGAGGACTACTCCCCCGCGGAGAGCTCCCGGCTGACCACGAACTTCGCCAACCTGGCACGCGGCGAGCGCCGCCAGCAGAACCTCCGCAACGCGCTCGCCATGATCAACGCGCGCTGCAACGACCTCGCGGGCGAAGCGGGCAACGCCGACGGCGGTCGGTACCGCCTCGAGCTCGACATCGTCTCGGTCACGCTGCACTTCGAGGACGGCGGTCGCGCCGAGCAGTTCCCGCTGATCGAGGTGCTCGACGTCGCGATCCTCGATCAGCACACCGGGGAACGGCACCAGGGGATCCTGGGCAACAACTTCTCCTCGTACCTCCGGGACTACGACTTCGCGGTCCTGCTGCCGTCCCTGGACAAGAGCGCCGGCGTCCCCGACGACTTCGGCCAGCTCCACGGGGCGCTGTTCCAGCGATTCCTGGAGTCGGACGCGTACCGCGACCACTTCGCCGCCGAGCCCGTCGTCTGCATCAGCGTCTCCACGAGCCAGACGTACCGGCAGACGGGGTACGGCCACCCCGTGCTCGGCGCCGAGTACGAGCACGAGCACTCCTCGCTCACGGACGACTACTTCGGCCGGATGGGCATGCAGGTGCGCTACTTCATGCCGCCGGGTGCGAAGGCACCGCTCGCGTTCTACACGCGCGGTGACCTCACCGGCGACTACTCGGACCTCCAGCTCATCGGCACGATCAGCACCATGGAGACGTTCCAGAAGATCTACCGACCGGAGATCTACAACGCGAACACGGTCGCCCCGAGCACGTACCGCCCGACCCTCGAACACACGGACTTCTCGACGCCTCCCGTCACGTACGACCGGGAGGAGCGCAGCCGCCTCGGAGTCACACAGGGGCGGTACACGGAGGAGCACCTCGTGCAGCCGCACCGAGCACTCCTCGAGCGCTGGGCCTTCAGCCACACCGCTCTGACGCACTGACCTTCCGGCCCGCTGGACCCTGCCCCGCCGCCCGCCTTCCCCACCGACCGACAGGAACCACCCGCGCATGACCACCCTCCTGCCCACCGCGATCGTCGGCAGCCTGCCGAAACCGTCCTGGCTCGCCGAGCCCGAGCGGCTGTGGTCCCCCTGGCAGTTGGAGGGCGCAGCGCTGACCGAGGGCAAGCAGGACGCACTCCGGTCCGCCGTCCACGAGCAGGAGCGCCGCGGCATCGACATCGTCAGCGACGGTGAGCAGACCCGGCAGCACTTCGTGACGACGTTCATCGAGCACCTCGACGGCATCGACCAGGAGCGCAAGGAGACCGTCCGCATCCGGGACCGGTACGACGCCGCGGTCCCCACGGTCGTCGGCGCCGTGAGCCGTGCCGCCCCGGTGTTCATCGACGACGCGAAGTTCCTCCGGGCCCAGACCGACCGCCCGATCAAGTGGGCGCTCCCCGGTCCGATGACGATGATCGACACGCTCTCCGACCAGCACTACAAGAGCCGCGAGAAGCTGGCGTGGGAGTTCGCCACGATCCTCAACCAGGAGGCTCGGGAGCTGCAGGACGCCGGCGTCGACGTCATCCAGTTCGACGAGCCCGCCTTCACCGTCTTCCACGACGAGGTGCAGGACTGGGGCGTCGCCGCACTCGAGCGCGCTGCCGAGGGCCTGCACGCCGAGACCGCCGTGCACATCTGTTACGGCTACGGCATCGAGGCGAACAACAAGTGGAAGGAGACGCTCGGGGCGGAATGGCGGCAGTACGAGCAGTCGTTCCCGCTCCTGCAGCAGTCGTCGATCGACATCGTCTCGCTCGAGTGCATCCACTCCCACGTGCCGCTCGAACTCGTCGAACTCATCCGCGGGAAGAAGGTCATGCTTGGCGCCATCGACGTCGCGACCGAGACCGTAGAGACGCCCGAGGAGGTCGCGGAGGTGCTCCGTCGCGCGCTCGAGTTCGTCGACGCCGACAAGCTCATCCCGAGCACCAACTGCGGGATGGCGCCGCTGGCGCGGGGTGCCGCGCTCGACAAGCTCGGGGCGCTGGCAGCGGGAGCGGACATCGTCCGCAACGAGCTCGTCGGCACCGCCGTCGGGTCGGGAAGCTAGTCGCTACCACTTACAGGATTGCGCCCTCCGGAAGAAAGCCGCCCTGTTCGTTGCGTCGGCCAGGTGCTTGGCTCTCCATCCGGCCTGGAGGCGCGGCTGCCGTTCGACCGACAGGTCCCGTTGGTATTGGCGTCACCCCTCACCGCACCCGCAGACCTAATCGCCGTCCGAGCGGTTACTGAATCGACGCGAGCAAGCGACGACGATCGTCCCGAAAACTGCCGCGGCGATCCAGGTCCCAACGCCGAGCGGGCCCGCCAGGGCGAGGTCCGGCGGATGTTTCGCAGATGAGAACAGCAGCACCAGACCGCCGGCTGCGTTGAACGCGCCGTGCCCGAAAACGGCAGGCCAGACGGAATCGCTCCAGATCCGGAGCCAGCCAAGGAACGTCCCAACGGCGGTGGCTCCGACGATCATCAGGACGACCCCGGACAGGTCTGGACGATCGAAGTTGTAGCCCAGCAAGATGATCGGGCTGTGCCAGACGCCCCACACGATGCCGGTGATCAGCACAGCGGGCCAGTCGCCGACAGGCCGTAGGGCAGGGAGCAGAAAACCACGCCACCCGACTTCCTCTCCGAATGCGAGTACCCCGTTCAGAGGGGCGGCGATCGGGATCGAGATGACCTGCACGAGGACGAGTGCGCCTATCGGCAGAAGATCCCTCGCTTCCTCGGGAAGTAGCGCGGCAAATCCGCTGAACGTCAGGAGGTCGAGGCGGACGAGATGCAGGAGCGCGGCGACTGCGATGCCTGCGATGACGACAAGTGGAAGCACGACGATGCCGCCCAGTGAGAAGCGAAGGAGCTTTCCGAGCGGTCGGAGCGGGACGATTCCGAGCTGCCGGACAGCCTGCCGCACTGGAACGCGTTGCTGCAGCAGTACAACGATCGCTGCTGCAGTGCAGGGTGTGAACATCATGATCGGCAGGACCCACAGCGCGTGCGCCGACGCCAAGCCCACCGGATCGATCCACAGCGGCAGGCTGGCGAACCATCCGAAGCCCCAGGCCAGGACCGTGAAGATCAGGATCGGCTTCCAGCGGACCTCCGCTGCCACTGGCTCGGGAACGACAGGGCCATCAACGCGAAGCATCAGGTGCCTTCCGGACTGCTCGTTGCGCAGCGGCGACGCTCCACAACCCCCCGGCAAGCAGCACAGCAGCGCAGAGGATCACCGCGGACACGTCGTTCGGGCGCCCCGTCACCGCTGCGCTCATCCCGAGAACGATCACGCCACCGGCAGCAACGCTGGTCGGGAGCACGGCAGCCTGGTGTCCTCGGCGCCAGGCTGCCGCATCTCGCATCGTCGCTCGCGTACGAACACCGACGAATGAGTTCCGGCCGATGACGCCGACTGCGGGCAACACGACGAAGACCACGGTCACCACCGCCGCAACCATTTCGACGAAGATCACCTTCTACCCCTCTCCCAGAACGACGGAGCGCGCGCCTGGCCGTTGAACGTTGATGCTCATCACCGCAGCGTTCTGCAACGCGCGGCAGATGAGGAGCGCTCCGGCCATGGTGATGCCGAAGGACCAGAGCCCCAAAACGATGGCGATGCCGGCGTGGAAGGCGATGCCGGCGCCGAGCACGAGCCGTGACCACCGCCCGCGCGTCCAGATCGCTCCGACGAGGCTGAGCTCGAACACGAGGACCGCGTACGTGGCCGTCACCATGATGAGCGGATGTTCGAGAACCGGAGCGAACGCAGCGAACATGTCTGGTGGGAGCCCGAACGTGGGCATCTGGAGCCAGTACCAGAACGCTGTCCCGTCGGACCATTGCGGCACAGCGAACTTCGCAATGGCAGCGATCGCGTAGACGATCGACAGCTGCAACCTGATCAACTCAGCGGCCCCGTACGCGAATGCGTTCTCGCGAAGCAAGTCGAAGTAGGGCGTCTGCGGGGAGTACGCACTTCCCCTCGGCGCACTCAGTAGCCACGGGATCAGAAGCATCGTCATGGCCGCATTGACCTGATCTCCACCCTCGACGAGCACGATGTTCTGCGACACGCTCCACGCCACGTAGAAGTGCGGGACGGCAAGGAGTCTGGGGGCGAAGCCGCTGATGACCCCGAGAAGCACTAACACTGCCGCGATCGTCGCCAGCTTCAGGCCGTTGGTAGTCACCTCGGAGACGCAGAACAGCCCGAACCGTCCGGCACCGACGCAACGTGATGCAGCCGCGTTCGGCAGGAACGTGAGGAACAACGACCGCTCATCGCTCAGCAACAGGGTCGAAAGACTCCCGACAGCCAGCACCGACCGCGAAACGCCGATCGGGTTCGCGCGTCGAAGACCAGCGGTCAGGTCATGCAGGGCATTGCGCATCGACGATCACCACCTTGGATGGCATCGCACTCACGCGCGTCCCGTACGCGAAGGGGATCGGCTCCCTCTTCCGGATGAGGACTGGTTCACAAACCGGCGGGGCAGCGAGCTCGAACTGATGTTGCACTCGTGGCGCCGCAAGCGCGCACCGCTGCACATCAGCATTCGCGGCGCAGGACGACGAGGCGTCCCCGGCTGCTTGCGAAAGGGCAGCTACTTCAGCATCAATCGCGCGGGCTCGCCTCGACAAACCCATTGCATCGGCGGTGGGGAGCGCGTCGACAACCGGCACCCACCTCCCGCCACGTTTGAGGTAGGCCAGATCAGCTGCCTCCGTAGGGTCCTTCGTGAAGAACGCCCAGCCCTGCGGGGATGACACTGCGACTGCCTTAACAGCTCGTGTCAGCCCGGCCGGGAAGTACCGTGCAGACGGAAGCGAGGAGAGCGCGACCGCGGTCACCAACAGCCCGAACACCGCAGCCGCGCTCTTCCCGTGCTTCATTCGCGACCGAGATCCGCAAGACGCGCCGAGATCAACTGCGCATCAGCATCGTTTTCGACCTGACGAGTGACCACCCACGTCACGAAGGCGACCGTCACCGCGACACCAACGTTGATCGCGACGGCGAGGTTACCGGCCAGCACGAGATTCACCGTCGCGCATAGCGCGCCGTTCTCGACGCGCGGCGTTCCCTTGACGTACGTCTCCTGGAACGTGCGCTGGAGGGTCTTGACGGCCTCGTGGACGCGGACCGGATCCCCGGACCGGAACGCAGCAAGCGCGGTGTCGGTCACCTCAGCGCGGTCGGATCGGAATACACGAACCACCTCCGTGGCAAGCTCGTCGAAGTTGTCCGGCAGCGGCGTCTCGTCGCCAATGTGAACGCCGAGCGCCGAGGCAACAGGACCGGCCCCGAACAACACGGCGGTCAGCACTTGATTATCGGAGTACTTGTACCTGGCCGGGAGCGCCACGGTCGCACCCGCGGCCGTGATCTGCTCGGCTGACGCCGCACCCGCTGACGTGATCACCCCGCTCGTCATGATCAGCGCCCCGCCAGTGAGGAGCGCGGCCGTCTTCATCGTCAACATGGATCCTCCTCAATCGCGACGCTTGTTGCGCCAACTGATCTTTCACCGGTCGGATATTGCATGTCAAGGGTGGCCGGTGCAAGCTACTCTCCATGAAGAGGTGGATCCGTATCCCTGCCGTCGTCATCGGCGCTGCAGCCACGGCCTACGGGTGCCTGTACCTGAGCCCGCTCCTGACCGGCTGGATCGGAGCAGCCACACTCTGGATGGCGACGACGCGCTGGAGCTCCGGCGAGCCGATCGAGTTTCCCGTCGGCACAGAGGTCGATCCCACGGACGTCCGGAGGTACCGCGAAGACCATCCCGGAGTCTCGATCGAGCGAGCAGCCGCTGCCGTCGCCAAAGCGTCAGCGGCTCAACCGAACGGGCACGATGAGACGCATCATTGAACAGCGAACGCCCAGCGGGCCGAAGCCCGCGGGGCGTCACGACGATTCGATCAGCATCATCCAGGCACGCAGAACAACACCATCACCGCGAACGTGCAGCGATGGCTTTTGCGCGGGCCGGGCACGCGAGGAAGACCTCGGGTTGACCCTCCCGTTCGACGGATGTGTCGGCAGCGCAATCCACCCGGAGCAACCCACTTGAGTTCGCTCGGGTGTGCGGAAGGGCTGCTGCGAACGGACACGACGTCATCGCGCCCTCGCATCACCAGCAGGTGCGCGTCACCCGCTTCACGCAGCGTCGTTACAGGTCTCGACGCGGTGCTCGTCATCCCGGGTTGTCGCGGCTCATCTTGTCGAAGTCGCCCGCTATGCACTGCGAGCTGCCGTCGATCGTGTACCCCCGAGGATCTGCTCGGAAGCCGGAAGAACTCACCGGACCACCCCTACCCCGGACTCCGAGGGTCGGGTCTACACCGCCGGTCTGGTACCGCTCGGTCGTGACCCCGAGCCCCGGACCGTCTCGGACCTCCCAATCGTAACCAACGACGTCGGCGGACCCCTCGACGAACGTGACGATGGACTGTTCCGCCTGCTCCGGGCTCTTCCCGAGCCCTGCGCTGCAGCCGGTGAGAACGACGACGGTGAACAGCGCCGCTCCTGTCGCCCGGAGGACGATCACGGCCTTCCGCCGATCGGGCTTCATGCGAGAGCTCCTTCCAGACCGCTGCGCTTCAGCAACGACTCCACGGTCATGTCGTGAAGCACTCGGGCCCTTCTCACGATCACTGACACAAGCGGGTCAGGCGTGGGGCGTTGACTACGCCAATGATCACCAAGAGCAAGATCCACGAGGTCGAGAACGCGACCGTCAGAGACCGCGACGGCGTATTGGCCGGCAAGGTCGCGCAGGTGTTCCCCTCCGACGAGGACGGCAGCGCTGCGTTCGTCAGCGTCTCGACAGGACTGCTCGGGGGTCACACCGTGCTTGTCCCGGTCGAGGACGCCACGTTCGACGGCTCGGACCTCCACGTTGGGTACGCGAAGAGTGCGATGAAGGGTGCGCCCTCCCCCGGAGCTGGAAACACCTTGTCCGCCGGAGAAGCGAACGCTGTCCGAAAGCACTACGGACTGTCCCCCATCGGCAGAGCGACCGGCGACATGGGCGATCCGCACGAGAATCTCGACCAGGCCGGTACCGGTCCTGCGGGCGCAGACGACACCGAGGGCGCGGGTACGACGCCACCGGCGTGAGCTGAGCCGAGCAGTCGTCGATCGACATCGTCTCTCTGGAGGCACGGCGCCGGTCCGCCCCTCGCTGCGCTTGCGGCGCTGCTCGCGATCACCTCCAGCCGGCCAATGGCATCATCGGCCGTCTTCATGCTCGGCAGCCCAGTCGTCGTGATCGGCGCCAGCCTCGGTGCCGAGTTCGTCGTCGAGAAACGGCGGGGCCGACGCACGCGCCGGCGATGACGTGAGACCGAGATGAAACACGGGTGCGGCAGCACGCGGCCGTGCAGCGATGCTCCACAGTGTCCGCACCGACGGTGTGCACCGGAAACGGGAATGCCCCACTGGCAGAAGCCAGCGGGGCATTCCCGTGAGACAGACCAGGATCAGAAGTCCCAGTCCTCGTCCTCCGTGTTCACGGCCTTCCCGATGACGTACGACGACCCCGATCCCGAGAAGAAGTCGTGGTTCTCATCCGCGTTCGGCGACAGCGCCGACAGGATCGCCGGGTTCACATCAGTGATGTTCTTCGGGAACATCGCCTCGTAGCCCAGGTTCATCAGCGCCTTGTTGGCGTTGTAGTGCAGGAACTTCTTGACGTCCTCGGTCAGCCCGACCTCGTCGTAGAGGTCCTGCGTGTACTGCGCCTCGTTGTCGTAGAGCTCGTAGAGCAGCGAGAACGTGTAGTCCTTGAGCTCGTCGCGCTCCTGCTGCGTGACGCGCTCCAGGCCCTTCTGGAACTTGTAGCCGATGTAGTACCCGTGCACGGCTTCATCGCGGATGATGAGTCGGATCAGGTCGGCGGTGTTCGTGAGCTTCGCGCGGCTGGACCAGTGCATCGGCAGGTAGAAGCCGGAGTAGAACAGGAACGACTCGAGCAGCGTCGACGCGATCTTGCGCTTCAGCGGGTTGTCGCCCTGGTAGTAGTCCATCACGATGGACGCCTTCTTCTGCAGGTTGGGGTTCTCCTCGGACCAGCGGAAGGCCTCGTCGATCTCCGGCGTCGACGCGAGGGTCGAGAAGATCGACGAGTACGACTTCGCGTGCACCGACTCCATGAACGCGATGTTCGTGTAGACGGCTTCCTCGTGCGGGGTGATCGCGTCGGGGATGAGCGAGACGGCGCCGACGGTGCCCTGGATGGTGTCCAGGAGCGTCAGACCGGTGAACACACGCATGGTCAGCTTCTGCTCGGCCGGCGTGAGCGTGTTCCACGACTGGACGTCGTTCGACAGCGGCACCTTCTCGGGCAGCCAGAAGTTGTTGACGAGACGGTTCCAGACCTCGACGTCCTTGTCGTCCTGGATTCGGTTCCAGTTGATTGCCTGGACCCGATCGATGAGCTTGAGCTTCTCGACCAACGTGTGTTCCTCGTTCAGCAGTAGATGGTGACCAGTGATGCGGACTGGAAGCGCGGTGCGGGATGGCACCGCGCCTCCAGTCCGGTGGGCAGTCGCGTCAGCGACCGGCCGCTACAGCATGCAGCTGACGCAGCCCTCGACCTCGGTGCCCTCGAGCGCGAGCTGGCGGAGACGGATGTAGTAGATCGTCTTGATGCCCTTGCGCCATGCGTAGATCTGCGCCTTGTTGATGTCGCGCGTGGTGGCGGTGTCCTTGAAGAACAGCGTCAGCGACAGGCCCTGGTCGACGTGCTGGGTGGCAGCGGCGTACGTGTCGATGATCTTCTCCGGGCCGATCTCGTACGCGTCCTGGTAGTAGTCCAGGTTGTCGTTCGTCATGAACGGCGCCGGGTAGTAGACGCGGCCGAGCTTGCCTTCCTTGCGGATCTCGATCTTCGACGCGATCGGGTGAATCGACGACGTCGAGTGGTTGATGTACGAGATCGAACCGGTCGGCGGGACGGCCTGCAGGTTCTGGTTGTAGATGCCGTGCTGCTGGATGGACGCCTTCAGCGCCTTCCAGTCGTCCTGCGTCGGGATGGTGATGTTCGCGTTGTCGAACAGCGACGCGACGCGCGGAGTGGCCGGCGTCCAGACCTGGTCGGTGTACTTGTCGAAGAACTCACCCGACGCGTACTTCGAGTCGCGGAAGCCGTCGAAGGTCTCCCCGGTCTCGATCGCGATGTTGTTCGAGGCACGCAGGGCGTGGAACAGCACCGTGTAGAAGTAGATGTTCGTGAAGTCGATGCCCTCTTCGGAGCCGTAGTACACGCGCTCACGAGCGAGGTAGCCGTGCAGGTTCATCTGGCCGAGGCCGATGGCGTGCGACTTGTCGTTGCCGTCCTCGACCGAGCGGACCGACGAGATGTGCGACATCTGCGACACCGAGGTCAGGCCGCGGATCGCGGTCTCGATGGTCTTGCCGAAGTCCGGCGAGTCCATCGTCAGCGCGATGTTCAGCGACCCGAGGTTGCAGGAGATGTCCTTACCGATCTCCTTGTAGGACAGGTCCTCGTTGAAGGTGGTCGGGGTGTTGACCTGCAGGATCTCCGAGCACAGGTTGGACATGTTGATCCGACCCTTGATCGGGTTGGCCTTGTTCACCGTGTCCTCGAACACGATGTACGGGTAGCCCGACTCGAACTGGATCTCGGCGATGGTCGTGAAGAAGTCACGCGCCTTGATCTTCGTCTTCTTGATGCGCGAGTCGTCGACCATCGCGCGGTAGTTCTCGGAGATCGGGACGTCACCGAACGGAACGCCGTAGACCTTCTCGACGTCGTACGGCGAGAACAGGTACATGTCCTCGTTGTTCTTCGCGAGCTCGAACGTGATGTCCGGCACGACGACACCGAGCGACAGCGTCTTGATGCGGATCTTCTCGTCCGCGTTCTCGCGCTTGGTGTCGAGGAACTTCATGATGTCCGGGTGGTGCGCCGACAGGTACACGGCACCGGCACCCTGACGCGCGCCGAGCTGGTTCGCGTAGGAGAACGAGTCTTCCAGCAGCTTCATCACGGGGATGATGCCCGAGGACTGGTTCTCGATCTGCTTGATCGGGGCGCCGGCCTCGCGGATGTTCGACAGGAGCAGGGCCACGCCGCCGCCGCGCTTCGAGAGCTGGAGCGAGGAGTTGATGCCGCGCGAGATCGACTCCATGTTGTCCTCGATGCGGAGGAGGAAGCAGGAGACGAGCTCGCCGCGCTGGGCCTTCGCGGTGTTGAGGAACGTCGGGGTGGCGGGCTGGAAGCGGCCGGCGATGATCTCCTCGACGAGGTCGATCGCGAGCTGCTCATTGCCCTGCGCCAGGCCGAGCGCGGTCATCACGACACGGTCCTCAAAGCGCTCGAGGTAGCGCTTGCCGTCGAACGTCTTGAGCGTGTAGCTCGTGTAGTACTTGAACGCGCCGAGGAACGTCTGGAACCGGAACTTCTTCGAGTACGCCAGGTCGTTGAGCTTCTGGATGAACTCGAGCGAGTACTGGTCGATCGTCGCCTGCTCGTAGTACTCGTTCTCGACCAGGTAGTCCAGCCGCTCCTTCAGGTTGTGGAAGAAGACGGTGTTCTGGTTGACGTGCTGCAGGAAGAACTGCTTGGCCGCCTCACGATCCTTGTCGAACTGGATGTTCCCGTCCGCGTCGTAGAGGTTGAGCATCGCGTTGAGGGAGTGGTAGTCCATCCCCGTCTGCGGCGACGTCAGATCGACGTCTGCAACTGCTGCGTCCAAAATGCTTCCAATCCTGAGTTGACCGCCGACACGTCGTCAGGGGTCCCGAAGAGTTCGAATCTGTAGAGAACGGGCACGTGGCACTTCTGTGCGATCACGTCGCCCGCGAGACCGTAGGCCTCGCCGAAGTTCGTGTTGCCGGCGGCGATCACGCCCCGGATCAGTGCCCGGTTGTGTTCGTCGTTGAGGAACTTGATGACCTGCTTGGGGACCGCTCCGTGGCCGTTGCCGCCGCCGTAGGTGGGCAGGACGAGCACGTACGGGCCGTCCGCGTGGAGGAACGGCTCGCTCGGGAGGAGCGGGATCCGGTCGGCGTCCTGGCCGAGCTTCTCCACGAACCGAGCGGTGTTGCCCGAGACACTCGAGAAGTAGACGAGGCGGCTCATGGTGCGCTCCCTGGCGAGGTGCGGACTGCGGACCGGAGGGGTGTGGCGGGGGCGGGACGAGCCTCCAGGCTGTCTGCCCGCCACCGGGCGACGCGGGCCGGACGGCCCGCGCGGCGTCAGGCCAGTTCGGCGCTGAGGGTGGCGATCTTGTCGGGGCGGAAGCCCGACCAGTGGTCGTCGTCGGTCACGACGACGGGGGCCTGCATGTAGCCGAGGCTCTTGACGTGCTCGAGTGCGGCTTCGTCCGTGGAGACGTCGTGCACCTCGTACTGGATGCCCTTGTTGTCGAGGGCGCGGTACGTCGCAGTGCACTGGACGCAGGACGGCTTGGTGTACACGGTGACGGCCATGATCTCCCCTGGTTCTGGGCCCGGTGGGGGCCCGACGTTCTGGTGCTGTGTTGTGGACGACGCTACTACATGTAGTGCCCGATGGCCGGTTGGACCACTAGAGGAAGTGTTACACCCCTGTAGTTCTCCACAACGCCCTCCACAGACTGTGGATTCCCGCGAGGCCCGGTTTTCCGCCACTCTCGCACCCGCCACCGACACTTCCCACACCCCGTTGAGGGGCCCTCTCCACGGGTGTGGAAACCGTCGGACGCACCTGCCGCTCGGCGTGTCTGAGAACGCTGCGCGGACAGCCACCGATCGTCCTTCCCCCGGACAGGGGACACGGTCCTCCACAGCCCCTGCGGGGCGGTCCGTCCGGTCCGTACACTCGTCACGTGAGCGCGTACGGGTCCCTGTTGAAGACGCCCGGTGTCGGCCGGGTCATCGCCGCGCAGCTGACCGCTCGCTTCCCGTTCGGCATGCTGTCGCTGGCCTACCTGCTGCACGTCGAGCACATCTTCCACTCCTACGGAGCCGCCGGACTCGTGCTCGCGACCACCAGCGTCGGACAGGCCCTCGCCGGGCCGCTGACGAGCCGGTGGATGGGCAGCTGGGGCATGCGCCCCGTCCTGGTCCTCACGAGCATCGTGGCGTTCGTCACCATGGGCGTCATCGCCTTCTTCGTGATGCCGCTCTGGGCCTACGTGGTCATCGGGTTCGTCGGCGGCCTGGCCGTCCCGCCCGTGCAGCCCGCGGTGCGCACCATCTACCCGAAGATGGTGACGTCGAAGCAGCTCACGCCGCTCTTCTCCCTCGACGCCAGCGCGCAGGAGCTCATCTGGGTCGCCGGCCCGGTCATCACGACGTTCGTCGCGACGCAGATCGGCACGGTCGAGGCGATCGTCGTCGCGATGGCGTTCCTGCTCGTCGGCGGCGCGTGGTTCATCGCCTCCCCCGAGCTCGGCCGCGTCCGGATCCCCCGCTCGAAGCGCGCCTTCGGTGTCGTCATGAAGCGTCCGTCGGTCGTCGTGGCGACCCTGACCGGTCTGCTCCTGATCGGGGCGTGCGCCGCGGTCGAGGCCAGCGTCACGAGCGTCTTCGGCGAGGGCAGCCCGAACGCCGGCATCGTCCTCGCGGTCTTCGCCATCGGGTCGCTCATCGGCGGCCTCGCGCTCGGCCACCGCCCGATCTCGAAGAACACGCTCTGGCTGCGGATGACGATCGTCTTCGTCGGCCTGGTCCTCGCCGTGGGCAACCCGACGTTCTGGTGGCTCTGCATCGCCCTCGTCATCGCCGGCGCCGGCATCGCGCCGGCCCTCGCGGTCATGTTCGGGTCGGTGTCGGCGACGGTCAAGTTCTCGGACACGGCCGAGGCGTACGGCTGGATGGGCACCGGTCAGCTCATCGGTGCCGCCGGTGGGTCCGCGGTCGCGGGCTTCCTCATCGACAGCAACGGCCCGAGCGGCGGGCTCATGGTCGGTGCGGTGATGGCCGCGGCCGGCGTCGTGCTGCCGCTGGCGATGCGGAGCTGGCTGCCCGACCTCCGCGGTCGCGACGTCAGCCCCATCCCGGACACCGAGCCGGTCACGATCCCCAGCTGACCTCGGTGGCGGTGCCTCTGCACAGCGCCGCTCGAGATGCCGGCCCGGGAGGCCCGGGGCGGCAGGATGGGGGCATGGTCACCACGATCCCCCTCCGCGACGGCCGGAGCATCCCCGCCGTCGGCTTCGGCGTCTACAAGGTCGACGACGCGGAGGCCGAGACGGCCGTCGGCCTGGCGCTCGACGCCGGGTACCGCCACGTCGACACCGCCGAGATGTACGGGAACGAGCGCGGCGTCGGGAAGGCGATCGGGGCCTCCCGGCTCGACCGCGACGACGTGTTCGTGACCACCAAGGTCTGGAACGACCACCAGGGGCGCGACGCGACCCTGCGCGCCTTCGACGCCAGCCTCGACCGACTGGGACTCGACGCCGTCGACCTGTACCTCATCCACTGGCCCGCCGCGGCGAACGACCGCTACGTCGAGACCTGGCGCACACTCGTCGAACTGCGCGAGTCCGGCCGGGCGCGGAGCGTGGGGGTGTCGAACTTCCAGGTCCCCCACCTCGAGCGGGTCATCGCCGAGACCGGCGAGGTGCCGGCACTCAACCAGGTCGAGCGGCACCCGTGGTTGCCACAGCGCGAGCTCATCGCCTTCCACGCGCAGCACGGCATCGTCACCGGGGCGTGGTCGCCTCTCGGCCGTGGACGCCTCATCGAGGACCCGGTCCTCACCGGGATCGCCGCCGCGCACGGGGTGAGCGTCGCCCAGGTGCTCGTGCGGTGGAACGTGCAGCAGGGCGTCGTCGTCCTGCCGAAGTCGGTCACGCCGGCGCGCATCCGGTCGAACCTCGACGTCGACGGGTTCGTGCTGGGCGACGACGAACTCGCCGCGATCGCCGGCCTCGAGTCCGGGCAGCGGACGGGCTCCCACCCGGACTCGGTGTCCTGAGGGACGGACCCGGGTCCTGACGGGCCGGCTCACATCCTGACGGACCGGCCGATGGTCAGCCCTGGCGGTCCTCCTCGGACTGCCACGGCAGGTTGAGGTCGCCCGGCTCCGGCTCGACGTCACCGGCGTCGTCGGCGCCACCGGTCCCCGGAGCAGCGACGACCCGCGAGGGGTCGATGCCGTCCTCGCGCAGGTCGTCGTCGTCACGCTGCTCGGTCTGGGACGCGTCCATCTCCCGCTCACTCGAGGGGCTGTACGAGGTGTCGGCGGCCCGCTGCTCGCTGCCGCTGACACCGTCGACGTCGTCGCTGTGCGCGGCCGAGGTCAGGGCGTCCGAGCGGTCCCGGTCGTCGGAGTGCTCGGGGCCTGCGATGTCGTTGCTCATGGTGGTTCCTCCCGTTTCCCCGAACGGTAGGCGGCGGAGGGTGGCCGACTCCCAGGGCGTCGGCCCGATCGGGGCACAACGGCGCCGTGCCCGCGTCGGTACCGTCGAAGGGTGATCGATCCTCGTGCCCTTGCTTCCGACGAGCTCCACCCCGGCGAGCGCCTGCTGTGGGTGGGGCAGAGCGACCCTGCCCGCCTGTTCGGCGGGCGCGACGCCTTCCTCGTGCCGTTCAGCCTCCTGTGGGGTGGCTTCGCGATCTCCTGGGAGGTCGGCGTCCTGATCAGTGGAGCGCCGTGGTTCTTCGCCCTGTTCGGCAGCGTCTTCGTCCTCATCGGGCTGCATCTGATCGTGGGCCGGTTCTTCGTGAAGCGCCACCGGAAGCGCACGGAGGCCTTCGCCGTGACGGACAGGCGGGCCTTCATCACGAACGGCCGGAGCAGTCGCGAGACCGATGTCCGACGGATGGACCGGAGCATCACCTGGACGCGCGGTCGTACCCACTGCTCCGTCGAATGGGGCGGATCGGGCGGCGGCCTGTTCTCCGGTGGCGGCGTGCAGCACGTGTACGCGAACACCGGGATGGACGGCTTGTTCGGCCCCCGTCCGATGGCGTTCTTCGACGTCGCCGACGGCACGGCCATGGTGCAGGCGCTCGATGACGCAGCAGGGCGCTGAGGGCGGAAGCGACGCCCTCGTCGCCGCACTCCGCCAGGTGAGCGGCCGCTGACCCGCGGTCCGGTCGCGCCCCGCCGCGGACGACCCGCCCCGTCGCGACAGGGCGCGATGAGCGCAGCTGGGCGCGACCCCGGCACCGTCCCCCGCCGACGGCCGGGAGGCACACCCCGCCCGACAGGTCCGTTACGCTCGTCGGGCACTCGCCACCACTAGAGAGGTCCCACCGTGACGATCGTCGCCGCCGCAGACGGCTCAGCCCTCGGCAACCCCGGCCCGGCCGGCTGGGCCTGGTACGTGGACGACGACCGGTGGGCAGCCGGCGGATGGCCCCGCGGGACGAACAACCAGGGCGAACTGACCGCGGTCCTGCAGCTGCTCCGTGCGACCAAGGACACCGGCGAACCCCTGCACATCCTCTGCGACAGCCAGTACGCCATCAAGGCCTGCACCGAGTGGCTCGCCGGGTGGAAGCGGAAGGGCTGGCGGAAGGCCGACGGCAAGCCCGTGCTGAACGTCGAGATCATCAAGGAGCTCGACGCCGAGCTCCAGGGCCGCAAGGTCACCTTCGAGTGGGTCCGCGGACACATGGGCCACGAGATGAACGAGGCCGCCGACGTCCGGGCCCGGGGAGCCGCGACCGCGTACCAGAACCGCACCGAGGTGCCGACGGGGCCGGGCTGGCCGGGCGTCGACGTCCCGGAGCCGGAAGCGCTGCCCGAGGCCGTCCCGCCCGCGACGCTCTTCTGAGCCGAGCACGCAGCCGCACACACCACCCGGGCACACGACGAGGGCGGGACCGATCGGTCCCGCCCTCGTCGTTCGCGCTTGCGGTGTCAGTAGGTGCCGTCGCGGCGGTCCTGCCGCGTGATCTGCTCACCGGAGGTCGGGTCGACCCCGGAACGGGTCGTGGTGGTGGTCCGACGCCCGCCGAAGCCGACCGCCAGGCTGATGATGAGCAGGATGATCCCCGCTGCGATGAGGATGTAGCCGATGAGCTTCAGGTCGATGCCCGCGACCTGGAAGTCGACCGCGAACGCGACGATTGCGCCGATCACGATCAGGGCGATGCTGGAGCCGATACGCATGGGCGTTCCTTCCGTGGGAACCCCGACCGTACCGGACGGTGTCCGCTCGTGTTCCGCCCTCGGTCGATCCGCACTCGGTCGATCCGCCCTCGGTCGATCCCCCCTCAGTCGACGTCGACCTCGGCCCACCCGTCGAACCGGCCGATCTCGGTGACCCGGACGACGGCCTCCCCCGCCTCGTCGGACGCGTCGAGGTCGATCGTGGCGGAGAAGCCGAAGTCCTTGTCGCCCTCCGGGTCGGCGAAGATCTGCCGTGCGCGCCAGGTCCGGCCTTCCTCGGCGAGGACGAGGTACTGCATGGACCGGGCCTCGGCGTCGATGCCGACGGTGTCGTGCTCGTCGTAGTACTCCTCGAGCACGGTGTCCCACGCGGACCGGTCGAACCCCTGCTGCGCGTCGAGTTCACCGAGCCCGTCGATGTCGTCGCGAGCGGCGAGCAGCACCCGCTGGAACAGGGCGTTGCGCACGAGGACGCGGAAGGCGCGGACGTTGCCGGTGAGGCGGGCGGGCTGCGGCGGGGCGATCTCCTCGTGTTCGGCCTCGGCGAGCGCGATGTCCCCGTTCAGCAGGGCCTCCCACTCGTCGACGAGCGAGGAGTCGACCTGGCGCACGAGTTCGCCGAGCCACTCGATGACGTCGTCGAGCTCCTGCGTCCGGTGCTCGTCGGCGATGGTCTGCCGCATGGTCCGGTACGCGTCCGACAGGTACCGGAGGACGAGCCCTTCGGACCGGGTGAGCTGGTAGTACCGCACGTAGTCACCGAAGGTCATCGCCCGCTCGTACATGTCACGGACCACGGACTTCGGCGAGAGGGTGAAGTCGAGCACCCAGGGCTGCTCGTCCGCGTAGCTCTCGTACGCGGCAGTGAGGAGTTCGTCGAGCGGCTTCGGCCAGGTCACTTCTTCGAGCAGCTCCATGCGCTCCTCGTACTCGATGCCCTCCTGCTTCATCCGGGCGACCGCTTCCCCGCGCTCCTTGAACTGCTGCTGCGACAGGATCGCGCGCGGGTCGTCGAGGGTCGCCTCGACGATGGAGACCATGTCGAGCGCGAAGGTCGGGGAGTCGGGGTCGAGCAGCTCGAAGGCGGCGAGTGCGAAGGGCGACAGCGGCTGGTTCAGCGCGAAGTTCGCCTGCAGGTCGACGGTGAGGCGGTAGCGCCCGTCGACCTTCTCGATCACCCGCGCGTTGATCAGGGTCCGGGCGATGGTGAGCGCCCGCCTGGCCATCGCGAGCTGACGCGCTCGGGGTTCGTGGTTGTCGAACACCAGGGAGCGGACGTCCTGGAACGCGTCTCCCCCGCGCGCGACGACGGAGAGCACCATGGCGTGTGTGATGCGCATACGCGACACCATCGGCTCGGGCTCGGCGGCGATCAGGCGCTCGAAGGACGCCTGGCCCCAGGACACGAAGCCCTCGGGCGCCTTCTTCCGCTTGATCTTGTTCTTCTTCTTCGGGTCGTCCCCGGCCTTGGCGACGGCCCGCGCGTTCTCGATGTCGTGCTCGGGGGCCTCCGCCACGACGTCGCCCTCGGTGTCGTAGCCGGCGCGACCGGCACGGCCGGCGATCTGGTGGAACTCGCGCGCGGAGAGCTGCCGCATCTTCGTGCCGTCGAACTTCGTCAGCCCGGTGAAGAGCACCGCTCGGATGGGGACGTTGATGCCGACGCCCAGGGTGTCGGTCCCGCAGATCACGGGCAGGAGCCCGCGTTGCGCGAGCTGTTCGACGAGCCGCCGGTACTTCGGCAGCATGCCAGCGTGGTGCACCCCGATGCCGGCACGGATGAGCCGGGACAGCGTCTGCCCGAACCCGGCGCTGAAGCGGAAGCCGGCGATGGCCTCCGCGATCTCGTCGCGGCGCTCCCGGCTGGCGACCTTGGCGGACATGAGCGACTGCGCCCGTTCGAGCGCCGCTGCCTGGGCGAAGTGGACGATGTAGACCGGCGCCTTGCGCTCTTCGAGCAGGCGCTCCACCGTCTCCTGCACCGGCGTCATGACGTACTCGTACGCGAGCGGGACTGGCCGCGAGACGCCGGTCACCCGCGCGGTGGCGCGGCCGGTCCGTCGGGAGAGGTCGTCCGCGATCGTGGTGACGTCGCCGAGGGTCGCCGACATGAGCAGGAACTGCGCCCGCTCGAGCACGAGCAGCGGCACCTGCCACGCCCACCCGCGGTCGGCGTCGCCGTAGAAGTGGAACTCGTCCATCACGACGACGTCGACGTCGGCGTCGGGGCCCTGGCGGAGCGCGAGGTTCGCGAGGATCTCTGCGGTGCAGCAGACGATCGGGGCGTCCGCGTTGACGGCCGAGTCGCCCGTGACCATGCCGACGTTCTGCGCGCCGAACAGGTCGACGAGCTGGAAGAACTTCTCCGAGACGAGCGCCTTGATCGGTGCCGTGTAGTAGCTCCGCTTGCCCTCGGCGAGCGCGGCGAAGTGCGCGCCGGCCGCGACGAGCGACTTGCCGGTGCCGGTCGGGGTGCTCAGGACGACGTTGGCGCCGGAGACGAGTTCGATGAGCGCTTCGTCCTGCGCCGGGTAGAGCGGGCGACCGCCGGAAGCGGCCCACTCCGCGAAGGCCAGGTAGACGGCGTCGGGATCGACGACACCGCCCTCTGCCGCCGGCAGTGCGGCGACGAGCGGAGGGACGGTGGTGACATCGGTCATGTCCCCATCCTCCCAGCACCACGCGTCACCGGTCCCGGGAGGCCCGGATCCGTGGACAGGTCCCGCACCTTCCACAGATCCATACGCCCGCATAGACTGCCTCCGTGCGCGAACTCGGCTTCCTCTCCTTCGTCCCGAACCACGGTGGCACCCCCGGCGCCGCGAGCGCGCTCGAGGACGGCCTCCGGCTGTTCGAGGCCGCCGAGGCGCTCGGCTACGGCACCGGATGGGTGCGCGGCCGCCACTTCGAGCCCTTCCTGACGAGCCCGATGACCTTCTTCGCCGCCGCCGCCCAGCGGACGAGCACGATCGGCTTCGGCACCGCCGTCCTCGGGATGCGGTACGAGGACCCGGTCCGGCTCGCCGAGGACGCCAGCACGGTCGACCTGCTCAGCGGCGGTCGGGTGCAACTCGGCATCAGCACCGGGATCGCCGGCTACGGCCCGATCCTCGACCCCGTGTTCGGCACCTCCGAGCGCTCGTTCCGCGACGAGGCCGAGGCCCGTGCCGCCCGCCTGCTCGAGGTCCTGCGCGGCGACGCCCTCGGTTCCGCCGGAACGGGCTACGAGTCCATCCCCGCCGGCGCCGAACTCACCCTGCAGCCGCAGAGCCCCGACCTGCTCGACCGGGTCTGGTGGGGCGGCGGCAGCATGGGCACCGCGGTGAAGACGGCCGAGAAGGGCCTGCTGCTGCACTGCTCGACGCTGAACACCGAGGACACCGGCGCCCCGTTCGCCGAGGCCCAGGCCGACCAGATCGCCGCGTACCGCTCCCGGTTCGCGGAACTGCACCCCGAGCGCACGCCGAAGGTCGCCGTCGGGCGGATCATCGTCCCGCTCCTCGACGACTCCGACCGCGCTGTGCACGAGGAGTTCCTCACCGGGTACGCGTCCGGCATGGACGACGAGGGCCGGCCGCTCTCCGGCCCGCCGTTCCGCTTCAGCCGCGTGCTCTCCGGCGAACCGGCCGCCATCGTCGACGCGCTGCTCGCGGACCCGGCGGTGGCGGCGACCGACGAACTCGTCGTGACCCTCCCGGCCAACGGGGACCGCGCCTCCCACGAGCGGATCCTGCGGATCGTCGCCGAGGAGATCGCACCGGCGGTGCGCACGGTCTGAACCGGCGGAGCGGACAGACGTCCGGCGGGGCCCACGGTGTGGTGAGTACCGAGGGTCCTCCCGCCGCACGACCATCCCGTCCCTGATCCACACGGGATGGTGTACCCATCGTTCCACCACCTGGGTGGTTTGTCACACAGGTCGCCACACGAGGATGCGCCCCCGCACGGGGTGCGGGGGCGCATCGGGACGCATCCGGCCCGGCGGGGCGCCGACGACCGGATCAGGAGGCCGTGGCGCACGCTCGACGGACCGTCGGTGATGCGCGCGTCGCCGGTAACCAGCCGGCTGACGCATCACCGATCGTACTTGCCCGCCGTTGCCCGGTGCGGAAACCGGACGGGTCGAGCGGGCAACGTGTTCACGCCAGTTCGACCGACACCCGTCCGGCCTCGTCGACCACGGACGCGCCGACGTGCAGGGTGAACCACCCGTGCTCGTACGCCCAGTTCCCGTCGCGCCCGCCGTCCCAGTGCGCGAACGCGCGGGCCGGGACCTCGATCGCGACCTCGGTCGACGCACCCGCGTCGAGCCGCACCGGGGCGAAGCCGACGAGCCACCGCACCGGCCGGTCCACCGAGGACCCCGCACGCGACGCGTAGACCTGCACGACGTGTTTGCCCGCGCGGTCCCCGGTGTTCGCGACGGTCGCGGTCACGATGACGGCGTCGCCCTCGGTGACCGTCGGGGTCGCCGCGACGCCGCCGATCGACCACGTGGTGTAGCCGAGCCCGTGCCCGAACGGGTAGGCCGGCTCGGTGCCGGCACGGAGCCATGCGCGGTACCCGATGTGCACGCCCTCGTCGTAGGAGACCGCGCCGTCGACCGGGGTGACGTCGAGCACCGGGACGTCGGACATCACGGCCGGCCACGTGGTCGGGAGCCGGCCGCCCGGCTCCCGCGCACCGGTGAGCACGTCGGCGAGCGCGTTCCCGTACTCCTGGCCGCCGAACCAGCTGAGCAGGACCGCGGCGACCTCGTCCCGCCACGGCATCTCGACGGGCGAGCCGGCGTTCACGACGACGACCGTGGCCGGGTTGGCCGCGGCGACCGCACGGACCAGGTCGTCCTGGTGCCCGGGCAGTGCGAGGGACGTCCGGTCGTGGCCCTCCGACTCGACCCGGCTGTTCGTCCCGACGACCACGACGGCGACGTCGGCCCGCGACGCGGCGGACACGGCCGCGGCGACCAGGTCGGCCGGGTCGTCGTCCGAGGGCTCGGTGCCGAACTGGTAGGCGAGGACCCCGCCGAGCGTCTCGTCCTGCACGACGTCGTGTTCGATGCGGATCGCGAGCCGCTGCCCGGCCGTCACCGGGACGGGCACCGAGCGCGCCGGCGGGTCGAGGAACGCGGCGCCGAGCTGGTCGCCCGCGAACGGCACGTCCTCGTCGAGCAGGAGGGCGCCGTCGACCCACATCCGGGATGGTCCCGCGGCACCGATCCCGATCCGCACGGTGCCGTCCTGCTGCGCCGTGTAGGTGGTCGTGATGTCCAGCCGGTCGGCCTCGCGGGTGGGAGCGTCCCCGCCGAACCAGAACAGCGCGGTGGCGCGACGGTCCTCCGTGTACAGCTCCGCCCCGTCACGCACGAAGGCGACCCGCGCACCGGGCTCCCCGGTGACCGGGTTCGTGATGGTGTCGAGGGGGAACTCGGCGATGCCCTCCTGGACGACGGCACCGATCGCGTACTCGACCGACGCGGCCGGGAACGCGGCACGGATGCCGTCGAGCGGGGAGACGACCGACTCCGGCACGACCGTGGCGGAACCGCCGCCCTGCGTCCGGGCCTGGTCGGCGTTGTGCCCGATGACCGCGATGCGGGACACCGCGGCGGGGTCCAGGGGCAGGACCCCGGTGTTGCGGGCGAGGACCGTGCCCTCGGCCTCGGCCTCGCGCGCGAAGGCGACGCCGTCCTCGACCGAGGGAACCCGTGCCGGCGCGGCGCCAGCGGCAGCAGCACCGGCCGCCCCCGCGGCGTCCACCCCGGACAGCGCCCCCACCCGGGCGGCGAGCAGCAGGATCCGGCGCACCTTCCGGTCGATCGCCGCCATCGGCACCGCCCCGGACTCGACCGCGGCCAGCAGCGGCCCCTCGCTCCACCACGGGTTCGGCCCGGGCATGGCGAGGTCCTGCGACGCCGTCGCCGCCTGGACGGAGCGGACCCCGGTCCAGTCGGACACGACGACGCCGTCGAAGCCCCACTCGGCGTTGAGCGGCGTCTCGAGGAGGTCGTTCTCCGATGCGGTCACGCCGTTGACGGCGTTGTAGGACGACATGACGGCCCACGCGTGTGCGTCGGTCACGGCCTTCTCGAACGCCAGCAGGTACAGCTCGCGCAGGGCACGCTCGGACACCTCGGTGGACGCGGTGAAGCGGTCGGTCTCGTAGTCGTTCGCGATGTAGTGCTTCGGGGTCGCCGCGACGCCGTGCTCCTGCACGCCGGCGACGTAGGAGGCCGCCAGGTCGCCGGTGAGCACCGGGTCCTCGCTGAACGCCTCGAAGTGGCGACCGCCGAGCGGTGAGCGGTGCAGGTTGATCGTCGGACCGAGGACGACGTCGACGCCCTTGCGACGGGCCTCCACGGCGGCCGCGCCACCGTAGCGCTGCGCGATCGCACGGTCCCACGACGCGCTCAGCGCGGTCGCGGACGGCAGGTTGAGCGACGGCTCCCGCTCGTCCCAGACCTCACCGCGCACGCCGGACGGCCCGTCGGACATGAGCACGCGACGGAGCCCGATCTCCTCGATCGGCCAGGTGGTCCAGAAGTCCCGGCCGGTGAGCAGCTGCACCTTCTGCTCGGTGGAGAGCCGGTCGAGGAGCGCGTCCATGTGCTCGCCGAGCGGATCGGTGTCCGCGGGGGTCGGGGCTGCGGGGGTCGCGGTCACGGGGGTCGTTCCTTCCGTCGGAGACGTACCGCCGAGCGCCGTCGTCGGCAGTGTCCTCACGCTAGCACCAATCCCTACCTCTATTCGGTTTCTGCTCGGGCCAGCGGGCGGTACTCTCTCGCCATGGCACGACGGGGTTCGTACGCGAAGGGCATCGCCAAGCGCGAGGAGATCCTGTCCGTCGCGCTCGAGCTCGTCGCCACGCAGGGGTTCCGACGCACGAGCATCAAGGACATCGCCGACGCCGTGGGCCTCACGCAGGCCGGGCTCCTGCACTACTTCGACTCGAAGGACGAGCTCTGGGTCGCGATCCTCCGCCGCCGTGACGACCTGGACAACGCCGCACAGTGGGACGCCCCGGACTTCGCCGCACTCCTCGCCGCGGTCGTCCGGCACAACGC
Source organism: Curtobacterium sp. MCJR17_055 (assembly GCF_003224335.1). Taxonomy (GTDB): domain Bacteria; phylum Actinomycetota; class Actinomycetes; order Actinomycetales; family Microbacteriaceae; genus Curtobacterium. The sequence goes on along the minus strand of NZ_QKLF01000006.1, from coordinate 19,422 downwards.
CGAGGTCCCGGGCCTCGTGCAGATGTTCGTCAACCTGTCGGCAGCGGCGGCGACCGACCCGGACCACCCCGCGCACGCCTACTTCCGCGAGCGCTACGAGACCACGCGCGCCCGCATGACGGACGACTTCCGCCGGATGCAGCAGGACGGCCGGCTCCGCACCGACCTCGACCCGGAGGAACTGGCCAGCGTCCTGCTCGCCACCTCGGACGGCATGCAGATCCAGTGGTTGTACGACCCGACCCGGGACATGGCCGAGCACGTCGAGCTCGTCACCCGCCTCGCGATGGCGCAGGTCACGACCGGCTCCTGACGTCCGGCCAGGAGGCCCGCCCCGCGCCCCGGCACAGGCACCGCCCGTCCCTGGTCGCGTCCACCACCCGCGGTGCAGGATGGACGCGACCCGACCCGGGGTCTCGACGACGAGGTGGAGTGACGCGATGACGCGTGTAGTGGTGACCGGTGGCAGCGGCAAGCTCGGACGGGCGGTCGTCCGCGACCTCGACGAACACGGCTACGACGTCGTGCTGATCGACCGGGTGCCCTCGCCGGACAAGCCCGAGCGCGTGCAGTTCGTCCGCACCGACCTGACCGACTACGGCCAGGTCCTCAACACCCTGATCGGCGTCGACGACCGCTACGACTCGGTCGACGCCGTCGTGCACCTCGGTGCGGTGCCGGCGCCGGGCCAGGTGCCGGACGTCGCACTCATCACGAACAACGTGACCGCGTCCATCAACGTGTTCCACGCTGCCCGCGCAGCCCGCATCCGCAACGTCGTGTGGGCCTCCAGTGAGACGCTCCTGGGGATCCCGATGGGCGAGCACCACCCGCCCTACCTGCCGGTCGACGAGGAGTTCGCGGTGCGGCCGCAGTCCTCGTACTCGCTCGGCAAGGCCGTCGAGGAGGAAATGGCGCGTCACTTCACCCGCTGGGACCCGCAGCTGAAGATGATCGGGCTGCGCTTCTCGAACGTGATGGACGAGACGGACTACCCGGCGTTCCCGTGGGACGCGACCCCGGAGGCGAAGACCTTCAACCTGTGGTCGTACATCGACTCCCGTGACGGCGCCCAGGCGGTGCGCAAGGCCGTCGAGAGTGAGCTGACCGGCTTCGAGGCGTTCATCATCGCCAGCCCGGACACGGTCATGGACACCCCGACGCTCGAGCTCGTCGAGCAGTACCTGCCGGACATCGAGCGCCGGGCGGACATCGACGGCGTCAGCTCACTGTTGTCCTCCGACAAGGCCCGCGAGCTCCTCGGCTACGCCCCGGAGCACACCTGGCGCCGCTGACCGCCGGGGTCAGGCGGGGAGCAGCAGGCCGTCGAGCACCAGGTCCCGGAGGCGCGGCACGAGGTCGGCGCTGAGCGCCGCCTCGTCCACGCCGGTGAGCTGGGCGATCGCCCCGACGATCTGGCCGACGGCCAGCTCCCCGTCGGCCGCACCGACGAACGCGGCCAGGGCGGTGTCGGCGTCGACCCGGCGGCCGAACCCGCCGCCCTGCACGAGCGCCATCACCGTGGGGTCGTCGTTGCCCGGCCAGTAGTGACGCTCCTCGGTGACGTCCCCGGCGACACGGAGGTGTGCGTCCGCGAAGGCCCGGTCGTCGTGGGCGGCGAGCCAGCTGACGGCGTCGAGGGCCCGTGCCACGGTCGCGCCGAGGCCCGCCGGGTTCGAGCCGAGCACCTGCGGGAGTCGTTCGAAGCGCCGGAGCGGTGCCGGGCTGCTCCCCCGGGGACCGGACGGCGAGCGGACCACGACGTAGCCGAAACCGACCCCGGTGACGTGCCGGTCGCGGAAGTCGTCGAGCCAGGCGTTCACCAGGTCGTCGAACTCCGGCGAGCCGGGCTTCGTGCCGCCGTCGCGGATCCAGGTCTCGGCGTAGGCGGGCGGGTCCTCGCGCTCGCGTTCGACCACCCACACGTCCAGGTCGGTGTCCGCGAACCAGGACGCGACGCGGTCGAGGCCGTCCGTGCCCCAGCGGTGCTCCCAGTTGCCGAGCAACTGCGCCGTCCCGCCGGGCTCGAGGTGGTCTGCGAGACCCCGGAGCACGGTCTCGACCAGGGCGTCACCGACCATCCCGCCGTCGCGGTACTCGTAGGCGGGGACGCCCTCGCGGCGGGGCGTGATGACGAACGGCGGGTTCGAGACGATCCGGTCGAACCGCTCCCCCGCGACCGGCTCGAACAGGGAGCCGAGGCGGAAGTCGATGCCGTCGACGCCGTTGAGGAGGGCGTTGAACCGGGCGATGGCGAGCGCCCGTGACGAGATGTCGGTGGCGACGACCTCGTCCGCGAAGCGGCGGGCGTGCATGGCCTGGACGCCGCACCCGGTGCCGAGGTCGAGCACGCGGCGGACGGGCACGGGCAGCTGCAGGCCGCTCAGCGTCGTGGTGGCCCCGCCGATGCCGAGGACGTGCTCCTCGCTGATCGCGTGCCCGAGAGCGAGTTCGCCGAGGTCGGACGCGATCCACCAGCTGCCGGCGCCGAGGTCGTCCACGAAGGCGTACGGCCGGAGGTCCAGGGCGGGCGCGACACGGTCCGCATCGGTCCGGAGCACCCCGGCGCTCACGAGCGTGTCCACGCCGGTGGTCGGGAACCCGCGGTCGGCGTCGGCGCGCGACACCGGCAGTCCGAGCACGAACAGCGTCGCGACGGTCGACAGCGGGGTGGTCGGACGCGCCGCGAGTGCGCGGAGGGCCGCGACCCGGGTGCCGCGGTGCAGCGCTGCAGCGGCTTCGGTCCCCCAGAGCGCGTCGACGCCCTCCACCGTGTAGCCGGCCGCGGTCAGGTCCGCGGCGAGCGCCGACGTCACGCGGGGGTCGGCGACGACGGCGGGCAGCCGGTGCTGGGCGGTCCCCTCGCTCACGCGGCGGCCTCGGCGCGCACGAGCCCGGCCGGGACCTGCCAGTCGAGCACGAGGTCGAGCAGGCCGGGGAAGCGCTGCTGGACGTCTTCGGTACGGACGCGGCTGACGCGGGTCAGGCCCTCGAGGTGCTGCTCGAGGAGCCCGGCTTCGCGGAGGACCCGGAAGTGGTGCGTCAGGGTGGACTTCGGGCGGTCGATGCCGACCCATCCGCAGGAGCGCTCCCCGCCGGCCGCGTCGACGAGGTACCGGTGCAGGATCGACAGCCGGATCGGGTCGGACAGGGCGTCCATCACCACGGGCAGGTCCATCTCGGCCGGCGACGGCTGGGGCAGCCGTTCGGGGGCATCGTCGCGCTCGGGCATGGACGGGACGCTACCACCGTTCCCCTCCCTGTACGACTTGCGTCGTACAGCCACGATGCGGTACCAATGCGGTACCACCCGGTACGACTCCGTCCGTACTGGTCCATCACGACGGGAGGGACACCATGCAGTCCACACGCTCGGTCGCCGGGTTCTGGATCATCGCCGCCATGCTGCTCGTGGCGTTGGCGTCGTCGGCGGTCCCCTCCCCGATCTACCCCGTCTACGCGGCCGAGTGGCACCTGACGCCGCTCATGCTCACCGCCGTGTTCGCCGTCTACGTCGCCGGGCTGCTGGTGAGCCTGCTCGTCGCCGGCCGGCTGTCCGACCACGTCGGCCGGAAGCCCGTGCTCGTCGCCGGCGGGATCGGCCTCACCGTCTCGCTCGGGCTCTTCGTGGTCGCCGACGGCTTCGGTGCCCTCGTCCTCGACCGCGTCGTGCAGGGCGTGTCCGTCGGCCTGCTCATCGGTGCCCTCGGTGCCGCGCTCATCGACAACTCCCTCGAGCGGCACCCCGCCCTCGCCGGTGTGCTGAACGGGGCCGTCCCGCCGATCGCGCTCGCCACCGGCGCCCTGTCGAGCGGCGCCCTGGTCGAGTGGGGTCCGGCACCCGAGCAGTTCGTCTACCTGCTCTTCGGCGCGCTCCTCGTGCTCATGCTCGTCGCGCTGGCCGTCGTCCCCGAGCGGGTCACCCGCCGGCCGGGAGCCCTGCGGTCCCTCCGCCCGACGATCGCCGTACCGCGGTCCTCGCGCCGGCTGTTCCGGGGCGTCGCCGGTTCGCTCATCGCGAGCTGGGCCCTGGGCGGGCTCTTCCTGTCCCTCGTCCCCTCGGCGCTCGGCGCGGTCTTCGGCATCGACAACCACTTCGCCGCCGGAGCCCTCATCGCCGTCGTCACCGGGGTCGGCGCGGCCACCGGCATCACCACGCAGTGGCTCGACGCCCGCGTCGGCGTGCTCATCGGTCTCGTCGCGCTCGTCCTCGGACCCGTCGTCACGATCGGGTTCGTGTTCGCCCAGTCCCTGCCGGGCCTCGTCGTCGGCAGCGCGATCGCCGGCGTCGGCTTCGGAGCCGGCTTCCAGGCGCCGCTGCGGATGCTGCTCGCGACCGCCGCGCCGACCCACCGTGCGGGACTGCTCTCCACCATCTACGTCGTCAGCTACCTGGCGTTCGGCGTGCCCGCCGTCATCGGTGGGCTGCTCGAGCCGACGGTCGGCCTCGTGCCGGTGCTCGCCGGCTACGGCGCGTTCATCGTCGTCGCCGCGGGAATCGCCCTCGTGCTGCAGCTCACGTCGAAGGACACCGTCGCGGTGGAGGAGTCGGCCGCCGAGGCCGTCGAGCGGACGGCGACGGGCACGGTCCGCACGGTCTGACGCGGGCGGCGCGTCGCGACGGGCTCGCTAGAGACCGGGTCGCGCGGTCCGACCGCGGGGGCGCGGGACGCCGACGTTCCGGTGCGCCTCGGCATGGGCCGCGTCGACGTCCGCCTTGCCCTTGTCCGCCGCGTCCCGCATCCGCTTCGACGGGGCGTGGTGCTTCGCCCAGTCCCAGAACCGGTGCAGCTTCGCCCGCAGCCAGGTGATGATCCGGTGGAAGAAGTGGAACTCGCTCGCCAGGACCGTCAGGCCGATGAAGACGACCAGCCACCCGGGACCGGGCAACGGCACCAGGGCGAGCCCGACCACGACGATGAGCCCGCCGACGATCCCGACCAGGACCTTGTAGAAGAGGTGCACGTGCGGCCGGGCGTGGATCCAGGTCCGCAGGTCTCGGAACCACTGGAAGCGCTGACGACCGCCGTCGGCCTGCTCGGTACGGCCGGACGCAGCGCGGTCCGCGTCGGGTCCGCCCACGTCGGGGCCGGCACTCCGGGGAGGCTCAGTCGGGTCGCCGTGCATGTCCGCACGCTAGGGCGCGCGGCTGGGAAACCGCGGCGCATCGGGTCCGCACCAGGTGGGTGTCGGGAGCCGACGCGGCGGACGTCGTCCGGGCCTCCAGGCCGGCCGGGAGGCCCGTCACGCGTGCGCGACGCAGGTCGCCGCCCACGGGACCGCGGCCAGGCGAGCCTCCGGGATGGGCTCCCCGCCGACCGCGCAGCGCCCGTACGTCCCCGCGTCGAGACGGCCGAGGGCCGCGTCGACCTGCTCGATGCGGCGTCGGGCGTCGTCACGCACCGCGCCGAGGGACCCGCGCTCCCAGGCCAGGGTCGCCCCCTCCGGGTCGTGCTCGTCGTCGGTGTTCGCGCCGTCCCGGGCGTCGCTGACGTCCCGCATGCTGCGTTCGACGTCGGCGAGGAGCTTCGTCGCCCGGACGCGTTCCCCGTCCAGGGCAGCGCGCGGGTCGAGGTCCATGGGGACGACCGTAGTCCGGCGGAATGGGCCGCGGCACGGATGCGTTCGCATGGGCATGACGAAGATCGGGTTCCTGTCCTTCGGGCACTGGCGCGACGTCCCCGGGTCGAAGGTCCGCAGTGGCCGTGAGGCCCTCGTGCAGGCGATCGACCTCGCCGTGGCCGCCGAGGAGGCCGGCGTCGACGGCGCGTACTTCCGCGTGCACCACTTCGCACCGCAGCAGGCCGCACCATTCCCGCTGCTCTCCGCGATCGCCGCCAAGACCAGCCGGATCGAGATCGGCACCGGCGTGATCGACATGCGCTACGAGAACCCGCTGTACATGGCGGAGGAGGCCGCGGCGACGGACCTCATCTCCGGCGGCCGACTCCAGCTCGGCGTGAGCCGGGGGTCACCCGAGACCGCACTCGCCGGCTACCGCTCGTTCGGCTACGTGCCCGAGTCGGGCGACGAGAACGGCGCCGACCTGGCCCGCGACCACACCGCGGTGTTCCGGCGTGCGATCGCCGGCGAACCGATGGCGAACGCGAACCCGCAGATGACCGGCTCCGTCGGGTCCCTCGCGGTCACGCCGCAGTCCGACAGCCTGTCCGAGCGCATCTGGTGGGGTGCCGGCACCCGGGCCACTGCCGAGTGGACCGCCGAGCAGGGCATGAACCTCATGTCCTCGACCCTGCTCACCGAGGACACCGGCGTGCCGTTCGACGAACTGCAGGCGGAGCAGATCGAGCGCTTCCGGTCGACCTGGGCCGACATGGGCTGGAAGCGCCAGCCCCGGGTGAGCGTCAGCCGGAGCATCATCCCGATCATCGACGACGAGTCGCGCCACTACTTCGGCGTCCGTGCGCAGGTCGAGGGGCAGGACCAGGTCGGGCACCTCGACGGGGGCCTCGCCCGGTTCGGCCGCTCGTACATCGGCGAGCCGGAACAACTCGTCGCGGAGCTCGCGGCGGACCGTGCCGTCCGCGAGGCAGACACCGTCCTCGTCACCGTCCCGAACCAGCTCGGGGTGGACTTCAACGCGCGGTTGCTCGCCGCCGTGAAGGACGTCTTCACCGAGGTCGACGCGGCGCCGGCAGCGGTCTGACGGGCCGGTCCCCCCTTCTGCCGACACCCGGTCTGGGGCTGCGGTGCGGGATCGTGGCGGGTAGCGTCGAACCGCACTGACGACACCCCTCAGACCCCAGGAGTTCCCGTGACGCTGCCGGCCGCCGGCTGGTTCCCGGACCCGCGCGACACCGCTCGACTGCGGTGGTGGGACGGGCACGCCTGGGGCGAGACCACCCGGGTGCTCCCCCGCGTCGTCCCGGAGCCGGCGCTGCAGGCGCTCGCGGTGTCGAGCGGTCCGGCATTCTCGGTCGATGCCTCGGGTCGCCCGGCCGACGTGCAGTCCTGGGCCTACGGCAGCACCGAGCGGCGGTTCTGCGTCTTCGCGGTCCTCGCCGTGCTGTCCGCCGTCGTGTCCCTCGTGCTGAACCCGTGGGGCGTGTGCAGCCTCCTCGCCGTGGTGACCGGCGTCGTCGCACTCGTGCGCCCCGGCGCGACCGGAGCATGGCGGGTCGTCGGGCAGAGCGTCGGTACCTCGGCGCTCGTGCTCGCCGTCGCGACGGGCGTCGTCGCGCTGAACACCCACCTGCACCTGTTCTGACGCCACCGCCGCGCCGCCTCGACGATCAGTCGTCGGACGGACGACGACGGTGCTGCTTCGTCACGGACCGCTGCTGCTTGGTCGCGAGACGCCGGCGCTGGGAGCCGCGCGTCGGCCGGGTCGCCCGCCGCGGTGGGCCGGGCGGGGCGAGTGCTTCCCGCAGGAGCTCGCGGAGTGCGTCGAGGGCGGCCTCGCGGTTGCGCAGCTGGGACCGTCGCTCGGACACCGTGACGGTGATCGTGCCCGCGACCGTCCGCCGGCCGAGCCGCTCGAGGACGCGTGTCCGCTGCTCCTCGGTGAGCGCCGCCGACGCCACGACGTCCCAGGTGAGCTGGACGCGGCTGTCGGAGGTGTTCACGTGCTGGCCCCCGGGGCCGGACGACCGCGAGAACCGCCAGCGCAGTTCGGCCTCGGGGATCGTCAGCCCCGACCCCACCTCGAGGTCCATGCGCCAAGGGTTGCACGATCTCCGCGCGGCCGGCTCGCTCCCGCTACCGCCGCGCCCGCGGGTGCGCCGTCTGGTAGACGTCCCGCAGCATGTCGGCCGTCACCAGCGTGTAGATCTGCGTCGTCGCGACGCTCGCGTGCCCGAGGAGCTCCTGCACGACACGGACGTCCGCCCCACCCTCGAGCAGGTGCGTCGCGAAGGAGTGCCGGAAGGTGTGCGGGGAGACGTGGTCGGCGAGCCCGGCACGTTCGGCCGCGGCCTGGATGACGAGCCAGGCGCTCTGCCGGGACAGCCGGGCGCCGCGTGCCCCGAGGAACAGCGCCGGGGTGCCGCTCCCGCGAGCGGCGAACACCGGCCGCGCCCGCACCAGGTAGGCGTCGACCGCCGCGCGTGCGTAGCTGCCGAGCGGCACGATCCGCTGCTTGTTCCCCTTGCCGGTGACCCGCACGACCGAGACGTCGGTGTCCTCGTCCGGGACCCCGTCGACACCGGCGAGCGTCGTCACGTCGTCGACGGAGAGCCCGACCGCCTCGGAGACGCGCGCGCCGGTCGCGTACAGCAGTTCCAGGAGGGCTCGGTCGCGGAGCTGTGCCGGTTCGTCACCGACCACCGCGCCGAGCAACCGCTCCATGTCGTGCACGGAGATCGCCTTCGGGAGCCGCATGGGCGCCTTCGGCGGACGCACGGAGGCGCCGGGGTCGAGCGGTAGCCAGCCCTCCGCCGCCGCGAACGCACTGAACGACCGCACCGAACTGAGCATCCGGGCGACCGACCGCGGTGCGAGCGGCCCGTCCGGCCTCGTCGCGAGGTGCTGCACGAACCCGGCCAGGTCCGCGCGCGCGAGCCGCCCGACGTCGTCGAGGACCGCCGCCCCACCGGCCCGGTCGGCACCGGCGGAGTCGACGACCGGCTGCGTGCCGACCCAGTCCCCGAAGGTCGAGAGGTCGCGCCGGTAGGCGGACAGGGTGTGCTGCGACAGGCCCCGCTCGATCGCGATGTGCCGCAGGTAGTCCTGCACGGCACGCTCGAACGGCATCACCCGACGAGGCTACCGGGACGCGGGCTCCGGCCCGGAGGAGCTACTCCGCCGAGGACGCACCGTCGCCGGACGCCGCCGGGGCCGCCGCCTCCGTCGGGGCCGGCGCGTCCGCCGCGTCCGCGGCGTCCGCCGCGAGGGCCTTCCGACGCTGCACGACCTGCACCGCGATCGCGACCGGCACCGCGGCCAGGGCGACGGCGCGGAGCCACGGCCGGTCGAGGGCGTGCCGGGTCGCGTGGTCGAGCGACACCGGGCCCGGGCCGCCGAGGGCGAACATCGCCGCCGAGAAGCCGAGGAACGCCGGCAGCTCCAGGCCGCCGTCCGCGTTGAAGAAGCCGTTCGGCGTGTGCACGCTGGAGGCCACCCCCATGGTCGTGGCGGCACCGGCGCCGGCGATCGGCGTGGCGAGGCCGAGCGCGAGGGCGGCACCGGACCCGGCCTCGCCGATGCCGGCCAGGACGGCGTTGCGGCGGCCGGGCCGGAAGCCCATCGCGTGCATGCCCTGGGCGGTGCCGTCGATGCCGCCGCCGCCGAACGCACCGAAGAGCTTCTGGGCGCCGTGCGAGACGAGCACCGCTCCGAGTGCGATGCGGAGCAGGGTCGTCGCGGTGACGGCTGCGGTGGTGGTGCGCGAGCTCATGGGGGTCCTCCCGGTCGTCGGTGTCCGGCCACCCGTCGACGCGGGTGAGCACGGTGCCGCCGACGGTACGCCGTGTCAGCCCTGCGAGCGGCGCTCGATGGCGTCGACCGCGAGCGTCGCGACGATGAGCGCCGAGTTGTGCAGCCGACCCGCGAGGATCCCCTCCAGCAGTTCGGCGCGCGGCACCCAGCGGATGACGATGTCGGCTTCCTCGGCCTCGCGCTCGAAGGCGGACTCGGTCGCACGCACGCCGGTCGCGCGGTACACCTCGATGAACTCGTTGCTGCCACCCGACGAGGTGTTGTAGCGCACGAGGTGCTGCCACTCGTCGGCCTCGACGTCGGCCTCCTCCGCGAGCTCGCGCTTCGCGGCGGTGAGGTGGTCCTCGCCCTCCTGGTCGAGCAGCCCGGCGGGCAGCTCCCAGTCGCGCAGCTGGACCGGGTGCCGGTACTGCTGGATGACGAGGACGCGGCCTTCGTCGTCCTCCGCGTACACGGCGACGGCGCCGGTGTGGTCCACGTACTCACGGACCATGTCGGAGCCGTTGTAGTCGATGTGGTCACGGGTGATGTCCCACACCGCGCCCTCGAACACCCGCTCGGAGGCGGTGACGTGGTGGGAGGCGGTCTCGTCGGCGATCGGTGCGTCAGTCACCTCGCCATCCTGCCCCACCCGGCCCGGGCGGGCCCACGGGCTGTGGACAGACGGACGGGAGGCTCCCCACCAGCTGGTGGTGGGCCCACGCCGGCCGGTTCCTGACCGACGCGCCAGCGGCGGTCCGGCCGTGCCCGGTGGGGAGCCTCCCGTTCGTCGTCCGGTCGCGACCGCGACCCGACCCACTAGGCGACCGCTTCGGTCTCCGGGTCGAAGAGCCGCGTCGACTCGTTGCGCTCGATCGCCGCACCGACGAGGCCCGCGAAGAGCGGGTGCGCGCGGTTCGGACGCGACCGGAGCTCCGGGTGCGCCTGGGTGCCGATGTAGAACGGGTGCTCCGCACGGTCCAACTCGACGTACTCGACGAGCGTGCCGTCCGGCGAGGTACCCGAGAAGCGCAGGCCGGCGTCCGCGATCTGCTCGCGGTAGTGGTTGTTCACCTCGTAGCGGTGACGGTGACGCTCCGACGCCTCGGTCGCGCCGTACAGCTCAGCCGCCAGGCTGCCGTCGGTGAAGTGCGCCGGGTACATGCCGAGCCGCATCGTGCCGCCCAGGTCACCGCCCGCGATGATGTCGACCTGCTCCGCCATGGTCGCGATGACCGGCGTCGAGGTCTCGGGGTCGAACTCGGTGCTCGACGCGTCGAGCAGACCGGCCTCGTGGCGGGCGTACTCGATGACCATGCACTGCAGGCCGAGGCACAGCCCGAGCGTGGGGATGTTCTGCTCACGCGCGAACTTCAGCGCGCCGAGCTTGCCCTCGATGCCGCGGATGCCGAACCCACCGGGGATGCAGATGCCGTCGACGTCGCCGAGGTTCTTCGCGGCGCCCTCGGGGGTGATGCACTCGTCGGACGCGACCCACTTCAGCGTGACCTTGGCGGTGTGGGCGAAGCCGCCCGCGCGCAGGGCCTCGGTGACGGACAGGTACGCGTCCGGCAGGTCGATGTACTTGCCGACCAGGGCGATCGTGACGGCCTTCTTGGGCTCGTGCACCGCGGTCAGCACGCCGTTCCAACGCGACCAGTCGACGTCGTGCGCCTCGAGGCGGAGGGCCTCGATGATGACCTGGTCGAGGCCCTGGTCGTGCAGCATCGTCGGGATGTCGTAGATCGAGGGGACGTCCACGGCGTTCACCACGGCGTCCTCGTCGACGTCGCACATCAGGGCGATCTTGCGCTTGTTCGCGTCCGAGACGGGGCGGTCCGAGCGGAGCACGAGGGCGTCGGGCTGGATGCCGATCGAGCGGAGCTGCGCGACCGAGTGCTGCGTCGGCTTCGTCTTCTGCTCGCCGGAGGCGTTCATGAACGGCACGAGCGAGACGTGCACGAAGAAGACGTTGTTCCGGCCGAGCTCGTGGCGCACCTGGCGGGCCGCCTCGATGAACGGCTGCGACTCGATGTCGCCGACCGTGCCGCCGACCTCGGTGATGATGACGTCGGGCTGCGGGTCGTTCTCCGCCTGCTCGCGCATCCGCCGCTTGATCTCGTCGGTGATGTGCGGGATGACCTGCACGGTGTCACCGAGGTACTCGCCGCGACGCTCCTTGGCGATGACCGTCGAGTAGACCTGCCCGGTCGTGACGTTCGCCGACTGGGCGAGGTCGATGTCGAGGAAGCGCTCGTAGTGGCCGATGTCCAGATCGGTCTCGGCGCCGTCGTCGGTCACGAAGACCTCGCCGTGCTGGAACGGGTTCATGGTGCCCGGGTCCACGTTGAGGTACGGGTCGAGCTTCTGCATGACGACCTTGAGGCCGCGTGCCGTGAGGAGGTTGCCGAGGCTGGCCGCCGTCAGGCCCTTGCCGAGAGACGAGACGACCCCGCCGGTCACGAAGATCTGCTTCGTCACCTTCGGGGTCTTGCTGTCGATGCGCGCTGTGCTTGCCTGGGTACCGCTGCTGAGAGTGTCCGCCACGGGATTCCATCGTACGTCAGAAGTGCCGGGAGGCGCGACCCGCGTTCGCCGGGCGCGTTGCGTCCGGAGCGTGGTCGCCGACGCGGGGCGGGCCTCCGGGCCGTCAGGCGGACCGACCGGCGACCTCGAGGAGTTCGCGTGCGTGCTCCATGCCGCTGGCGCTGTCGCCGAGACCGGAGAGCAGCCGTGCCATCTCCTGCAGGCGGTCGTCGCCCTCGAGGCGCCGCACGCTCGACGAGGTGACCGCGCCGCTGGCGTCCTTGACGACGTTGAGGTGGTTGTTCGCGAACGCAGCGACCTGTGCGAGGTGCGTGACCACGATGACCTGCGTGCGCTCGGCGAGCGCCGCCAGGCGTCGGCCGATCTCGATCGCAGCAGCGCCGCCGACACCCGCGTCGACCTCGTCGAACACGAACGTCGGGACCGTGGTGCTCCCGGCCATGACGACCTCGATCGCGAGCATCACGCGGGAGAGCTCACCGCCGGAGGCACCCTTGCCGATCGGTCGGGGGTCGGTGCCCGAGTGCGGCTGCAGGAGGATCGCCACCTGGTCCCGCCCGTGGCGACGGAACTCGCCCGCGTCGGTGACCTCGACCACGAGGGTCGCGCCGGCCATCGCGAGGCTCTTCAATTCGGCGGTGACCCGCTTCGCGAGGTCCGTCGCCGCCTTGCTCCGCACCTTGGTGAGGGTGGCGGCGGCGGCCTCGAGGGCGACCAGGTCCGCCTCGACGGCCTGCTGGAGTCCGACGATCCGGTCGTCGTCGCCGTCGAGTTCGAGCAGCCGGTCCGAGGCGCGCTGACCGTAGGCGATGACGTCCTCGACGGTGTCCCCGTACTTCCGGGTCAGTCCGGCGAGCAGGGCGCGGCGCTCGTTGACGAGTTCGAGGTCGTGGCCCGCTTCCGGCTCGAGCGAGCCGATGTAGCTCGACAGCGACGCCGAGGCCTCACTCGCCTGGATCCCGAGCTCGGTGAGCTGTTCCAGCACCGGCTGCAGGGCCTGGTCGACGTTCGCCACCCGTTCGATCGCACGCCGTGCGGACTCGACGAGGCCGATGACGTCGGGCCCGTCGAGCGACTCGCTCGAGACGGCCTCGTGCGCGAGCCCTGCGGACAGTCGGAGCTCCTCGAGGTTCCCCAGCCGCTCGGCGCGTTCGGCGAGCTCGGTGTCCTCGCCCGGCTGCGGGTCGGCTGCCTCGATCTCCTCGGACGCCTCGCGGAGCCGCGCGGCCTCGGCGAGCCGTTCGTCCCGGTCCCGCGTGAGCGTCTCGAGGTCCCCGGCGTGCTGCTGCCAGGCGTCGTACACGGCGACGTACTTCGCGAGGGCCTTCTCGATCGCGCCGGCACCGAACCCGTCGAGCGCGGCCCGCTGCGCCGACGCCGAGGTCAGCCGGATCTGGTCGGACTGGCCGTGCACGGTGACGAGCTGGTCGGCCAGTTCGCCGAGCACGGCGACGGGCGCGCTGCGGCCCCCGACCGTGGCGCGGCTGCGACCCTCGGCGGAGACCGTCCTGGTGAGGATGAGCTCGCCGTCCTCGACCGTCCCGCCGGCGTCCTCGACCCGCTCGGCCACGGCGGCGTGGTCCGGCAGGTCCCAGCGTCCCTCGACGACCGCGCTGGACGCCCCGCGACGGACGGACCCGGCGTCCGCCCGGGCGCCGAGGAGCAGGCCGAGCGCGGTGACGATCATCGTCTTGCCGGCTCCGGTCTCACCGGTCACGACGGTGAAGCCCGGGCCGAGCTCGAGCGTGGCGTCGCCGATCACGCCGAGGTCGGAGATGCGGATTTCCTCGATCACTGGATGTGCTCCTGCTGCTGGTTCACGTCGTGGTGCCGGTGGTCGTGCTCGTGTTCGTCGTCCGGGCGGCCGGCTGGGTCGCTGACAGGTCAGGCCGGACCGGCGCGGTGGTCGCACGAGGGCGTCACTGGACGTCCTCGTCGTCGCGCTGCGGGCCGCGCCAGCCCGCGACCGGCAGGCGGAACTTCGCCACCAGCCGGTCGGCGAACGGAGCGTCCTTGAGCCGCGCCACCCGCACCGGATCCGGCGACCGGCGCACCTCGACCCGCGCTCCGGGAGGCAGGTCGTGCGTCCGGCGTCCGTCACACCACAGCACGCCCACGCCGCTCGTGCGCCGCAGGACCTCGACCGCGAGGACGCGGTCCGGACCGACCACGATCGGCCGGGAGAACAGGGCGTGCGCGCTCAGCGGGACCATGAGGATGGCGTCGACGTCGGGCCACACGACGGGGCCGCCCCCGGAGAAGGAGTAGGCGGTGGACCCGGTCGGCGTGGAGAACACCACGCCGTCGCACCCGAAGGAGGACAGCGGTCGGCCGTCGACCTCGGTCACGACCTCGAGCATGCGCTCGCGCGAGGCCTTCTCGACCGTCGCCTCGTTGAGCGCCCAGCTCGAGTAGACGATCTCGTTGCCGACCACCACGTCGACCTGCAGGGCGACGCGCTCCTCGACCTTGTACTCGCCGGTCAGCGCGCGTTCGACCGTCTCGGCGAGTCCGTCGCGCTCGCTCTCGGCGAGGAAGCCCACGTGGCCGAGGTTGACCCCGACGATCGGTGCGGAGGTGCCTCGGGCCAGTTCGGCAGCGCGGAGGATCGTGCCGTCCCCGCCGAGGACGATCACGATCTCGATCTCGTCCGGGCGCACGTCGACGCCGAGGATGTCGACCTGTCCGACCGACGCTTCCGCTCGGCGGACGTCGGCGTACTCGTCGAAGGGCATCACCGGGGTGAGGCCGGCGGCGTGGAGGATGTCACAGACCTCGACAGCGGCGTCGATCGAGTCGCGCCGCCCGGTGTGCGAGACGAGCAGGATGTGTCGTTCATCGCTCATGGAGCTCCCTCCGCCAGTTCCGTCGCCCGGACGATCCATTCTGTCGGGTTCTCCCCGCGACCCCGCTGGAGACGCGCGAGGTACTCCTGGTTGCCGTGCGTGCCGACGATCGGCGACGGCGCCAACCCGGCCGTCCCGAAGCCCAGGTCCCACGCTGCCCAGAGGACGTTCATGAGGGCGTCCTGCCGCAGCGACGCGTCGCGGACGATGCCCTCGCGGATCCCGGTGCGGCCCACCTCGAACTGCGGCTTCACGAGGAGGACGAAGTCGTCGGCGGGCACGGCCTCGACCAGTGCCGGCAGGACCATGCGGAGGCTGATGAACGACAGGTCACCGACCACCAGGCTGGTGTCCGCCGCGGCCGGGTCGAGGGCGAGGTAGTCGCTGCTCGTGAGGTTCCGGGCGTTGACCCCCTCCACCACCGCCACACGGTCGTCCAGGGCGATCTCGGGAGCGAGCTGGCCGTGTCCGACGTCGAGGGCGACCACACGGGCCGCGCCTCGCGACAGCAACACCTGGGTGAACCCGCCCGTGGAGGCGCCGACGTCGAGCACGGTCCGCCCGCTCGGGTCGACGTCGAACGCGTCGAGTGCGGCGACGAGCTTGAGCGCAGCGCGGGAGACCCATTCGTCCTCGGCGTCCACCGTGACGTCGGACGCAGCGGTCACCGGCGTCGACGCCTTCACCACCGGCACACCGTCGACCGTGACACGTCCGGCCTGGATCAGGGCAGCGGCGGCCGTGCGGGAGCGAGCGAGGCCCCTGGCAGCGACGGCCGCGTCGAGGCGCTGCGTGGAGGCGCGGTCGCCCGTCGCTGGCCTGTCACCGGTCGCTGCTGTGTTGCCGGTCTGTGCTGCGTTGCCGGTCTGTGCTGCGTCGCTGGTCTGTGCTGCGTTGCCGGTCTGTGCTGCGTCGCTGGTCTGTGCTGTGTTGTTGGTCACTGCCGTGGCACGCTCTCCGGGGCGGGGCGTCGACGACGTGAGCGGCGCCCCCTGGTCACGGGCTGTGCCGCGGTCAGGCACGTGCGGCCCCACCCTGCTCGAGCCGGGTCCGGAGGTCGTCGTGCAGGGCTGAGAAGGCGTCCGCACGCTCCGCGAGTGGCATGGCTTCCACGGCCTCGGCACGCCGTCGGAGGGAGCCGCCGAGGTCGCCGCCGAGGTCGCCAGATCCGCCAGCTGCACGCACGGCACCGTCCGCTGCAGGATCGTCGTCGCCGGTCGACGTGCTGCTCGCCGCGCCGTTCTGCGATCCCATCCCCAGCGGCTCGTTGAGCGCCTCCGCGCCCAGCGCGTCCGTGTCCAGCGCCTCCGTGTCCAGCGCCTCCGTGTCGTTCGTCGGGGCGACGGGTCGCGGCGGACCGGGCACTGCACGCGGAGCTACCGGAACGGCCCGCGGGGGTCCTGGGACGGCCCGTGCAGTCGGGAGGACCGGCTCGGCAACGTCGTCGGTCCGGGCCTGGTCCACGCCCGTCACGCTACTCGCCGCCGTACAGCTTCGGGTCCACGTCCAGCCCGTAGATCGCCAGTCCGGAGTCCCAGATCGCTGTCGCGCCGGCACGCAACAGGTCCATGTCGTCCGGTCCGACTCGTTCGGCGCGGACGACGTGACCTCGCATGCTCACCGTCGACTCGCCGACCGTGACCCGGCGCGTGCCGTCCCGGTCCTCGTGCCGGATGGTCACCGGGTACGGCTCGTGCAGACCCCTGAGGTCTCGGAGCACGTACGTCGGTCGCGACCGCTGGTCCGCTGCGAGCACCTGCTTGGGCTGATCGATGCCGGTGAGCACGAGCACGCTCGGGATGCCGGCGTCGTTCGCGCCCTTGATGTCGGTGTCCAGTCGGTCACCGATGAAGAGCGGGCTCGCACCACCGAACCGAGCGAGGGCGGCGTCGAAGATCGGCCGCTCGGGCTTGCCCGCGACCACCGGCATCCTGCCGACGGCCTGGTGCACGGCCGCCACGAGCGTGCCGTTGCCGGGCGCGATGCCGCGCTCGACGGGGATCGACCAGTCCATGTTGGTGGCCACCCACGGTACGGAGGCGTCCGCCAGCGCGAAGGACGCCTCGGCGAGCTGCTTCCAGCCGAGCTCCGGGGCGAAGCCCTGGATGACGGCAGCCGGGTGGTCCTCCGCGCTGTCGGTGACGACGAAGCCGGCCTGTTCGACGATCGTCGTCAGGCCGAGCCCACCGATCACGAGCACGGTGGAACCCGCCGGAACCAGCGTCGCGAGGAGCCGCGCACCGGCCTGGGAGGACGTCACCACGTCGTCGGCGGTGACCTGCAGACCGTACTGCTCGAGGTGTTCCGCGACGTCCACCGGGCGCCGCGACGCGTTGTTCGTGATGTAGCCGACACGCGCCGTCGAGGCGGCCCGGGTCAGGGCCTCCACGGCGTGCGGAACAGCGTTCCGTCCGCGGTAGACGACGCCGTCGAGGTCGGTGAGGACCACGTCGACGCCGTCCACCGGCGGACGAGGGGTCTCAGCCTGCTGCGGACCCGTCGATGTCCCGCGGGTTGTCCTCGTCGCGCTCTCCGAGGTCGTCCCCGGCGACGCCGTCGGATTCGTCGTTCCCGAGGGTGCTGACGTACCCGTTGCCGGGCTCGGCGTCCCCGAGCTCTGCGTCGTCGAGCTCGCCGTCGTCGAGTCCGGAGTCGTCGGACTCGTCGCGTCCGGGCTCGCTGTCGAACCCGTCGTCTTCGAGCGCTTCCTCGACCACATCCACTGTCTCCCAAGCATCGTCTTCAGCGGCCTCGGCGAGAGCCTCGGCCGCACGGTCGACACGGGCCCACCATTCGTCGGCCTCGTCCTGGCGGCCGAGCTCCTCGAGCGTGGCCGCGTAAGCACTGTAGAGCGCCGGTGACCAGCTGTAGGCCGTGGACGGGTCGAGCTGTGGAATCTCGAGTTCGCCCAGCGCGGCTGTGGGGTTCCCGAGGTCGAGCCGGGCTCCGGACATCGCGATCGCGAGTTCCACCTGCACCGGCGTCTCCAGGGCGGCGCGGTCGACCGACCGACCCAGCTCGAGCGCACGCTCGGGTCGGCCGAGGCCGCGCTCACAGTCGACCATCATCGGCAACTGGTCGTTCCGGCCGGAGATGCGTCGGTACGTCCGGAGTTCCCGGAGCGCCGTCGCGAAGTCACCGAGCCGGTACGCCGTGATCGCAGCCGTCTCGCGGACGACGGCGACGCGGCCGGCACGACGAGCCGCGCTGAGGGCGTGCTGGTTCGCCAGCTCCGGGTCGGTGTCCACGAGCATCGCGGCGGTGACGAGGTGCCGGGCAACCCAGTCAGCGTTGTCCTTGCTCAGCGTCTTCAGCTCGGCACGCGCGGCGGGGTGCAGGTCACGCGCCTGGATCTCCTCGGGGATCTCCGGGTCATCGTGCCGCGGCCGGATCGACCGGGTGCCGTACGGGTCGCGGTCTTCCCAGTCGTCGCGGGCCGCCTCGCCGAACCGCGCGCCGGCCGAGCGCGAGCCGTCTCCGAACCGCTTCCGGTCGGCGCCGTCGCGGCCCGGACGGTCGTCGTCACGGCGCGGACGCCCTCCGTCGCGGAACGGACGATCGCTGTCACGCCGGGGCCGGTCGTCACCGCCGCGGAAGGGACGCGCCGGACCACCGGAACGAACCGGCCGGTCTCCGTCACGGCGCGGACGGTCATCGCCGCCACGGATGGGGCGGTCACCGTCACGACGCGGGCGGTCATCGCCACCACGGAAGGGGCGGTCAGACCCGCCGGAGCGGTAGGGGCGGTCACCATCGCGACGCGGCCGGTCATCGCCACCACGGAACGGGCGGTCAGACCCGCCGGAACGGTAGGGGCGGTCACCGTCACGACGCGGCCGGTCGTCGCCACTCCGGAACGGGCGGTCACCGTCACGACGGGGACGGTCATCGCCACCACGGAACGGACGGTCGCCGTCACGGCGGGGGCGATCGTCACCACCGCGGAACGGACGGTCTCCGTCTCGACGCGGCCGGTCGTCGCCACCGCGGAACGGACGATCCGAGCCCCCGGAGCGAACCGGGCGGTCACCGTCACGACGGGGTCGGTCGTCTCGACCACGGAAGGGACGGTCACCATCACGACGCGGACGGTCGGACGAAGGGCGGTCCGATCGCCACGAGGGGCGGTCCGAGCGCGCTCCACCCTCACGGAAGTCACGACCAGCCGGCCGCCGATCCGACGACTCGTTGGAGGGACGACCGGCGCCACGACGGTCGTCGCCACGCTGCCCCTCGCGGCGTTCGAAGTCGCGAGGTCCGGACGACCACCCACCGCGGTCACCGCTCCGCTGCGGACCGCCGTCGCGTCGAGGCCGGTCCTGACGGTCGCCGTCGCGCCCGTCTCGTCGCTGTTCGTCGTCGTTCGCCACCGTAGCTCCTCGTTGCGTGCCGAGATCAGATGTCCCGACGGTCGTCCGCTGTGTCGTTGTGTGTGGGCTGTGCAGCTCGCCCTGCGTCAAGTCCATCACGAACCCAGCGCAGAGTCGACCTGTGGAGCACCCTGAGAAAGAGAAATGGCCACCGACCCTCCCGAGAGCTCTCGCTCTCGATGGAGGGCCGATGGCCACATCTGTGAAAAGAAGTCCGGCGGCGTCCTACTCTCCCACAAGGTCCCCCTTGCAGTACCATCGGCGCTGAGAGGCTTAGCTTCCGG
>NZ_QKLF01000005.1 GCF_003224335.1 Curtobacterium sp. MCJR17_055 | reverse complement strand
AGATGTGTATAAGAGACAGGGGTGGAGCGGGGTCCTCCGATCGGAGGATGCCTTCCGTGCTGGTCCTGGGCTGGCGGTCGGTCCGGACTCGGCGCTTCGGTCCAGGGCTCGGGTGGACGCCCCTCGAACAGGAGGTCGCCACGGGTCGCCATCGCGGTGATGATGGTGCAGCGCCGCGCGGGACCGTTGCGCTGGGGAGGAGTGCACGATGCACAACGGCTACGCGGTGATCGACCTCGAGACGACCGGACTCGCTCCGTCCTACGGGCATCGCGTCATCGAGATCGGGATCGTCCACGTCACGCCGGACGGCGAGGTCGAGCAGACCTTCGAGACCGTCGTCAACCCGAACCGCGACCTCGGCCCCGTGCACATCCACCGCCTCCGTGGTGCCGACATGGCGGGTGCTCCGACCTTCGCGGACGTCGCCGGTGACCTGGCAGACCGTCTGCAGGGTCGCGTCGTCGTCGCGCACAACGCCTCGTTCGAGGCGCGGTTCCTGCACGCCGAGTTCGAACGGCTCGGACACCGCTCGCCACTGAAGCAGGCGAGCAGTGCGCTCTGCACGATGCGGCTCGCGCAGGAGTTCCTCCCCGGGTCCGGCCGGAAGCTCGCCGACTGCTGCAGCGCCTACGACATCGAGCTCGTCGACGCGCACGAGGCGCTCGCCGACGCGCACGCTACCGCCCGTCTGCTCGGCGCCTACATCGGATCGTCCCGCCGTGATCCGCGCTGGACGACCTGGGGCACCCTGGCCGGCGGGCAGCGCTGGCCCGGTGTCCCGCGCAGTGGTCGGGCGTGGACCGCGCGCAACCGCTCGACCGGAGCAGGGACCCGGACCCGCGTCGATGTGGCGACGGACCGACTGCCCGTCGTCGACGGCAGCGCGGAGGCCACGCTCTATGCGGCCGTCCTCGACCGTGCGGTGTCCGAGGACCTGCTCGCCGCGAGCGACGCTGATCAGCTCGGCGCGTACGCGACCGAGTTCGGGCTGGATGCGGCTGCCCGCACGGATCTGCACCGGCGGTACTTCGGCGACCTGGTCGAAGCGGTGTGGGCAGACGGCGTCTTGACCATCCAGGACCACATCCAGCTCGAGGGAGTCGCGCGGTTGCTCGGAGTGACGGACGACGAGCTCGAGCACGCGGTGCACAGCCGGCAGCCCGCCCGCATGGGTGCACGGTGGTTCTCCGCCGCGCAGCAGCCGACGTCGACCGCGGCAGCTGCCGAGCCGTCCATCGACCTGGGTGAGGGCAGCATCGTCACCCTCACCGGTGAGATGCGGCGGAGCCGGCCGGAGATCGAGGCGGACCTCGCGCGGCTCGGCATCAAGTCGGCTCCGAACGTCACGAAGAAGACCGCCGTGCTCATCGCGGCGGACGTCGACAGCCTGTCCGGCAAGGCGCGGAAGGCGCGGGAGTACCGCATCCCCATCATCGAAGAAGACGTCCTGGAGACGGCGCTCGCTGCCGCTCGGAAGTCGTGACCGCTCGCGCGTACCCGTACAGGCGGATACGTGCGAAGTGTCATGGGAGCGTGAGGGTCCCGATTTCAGTGCGGCGCAAGCGACTCGACGCAACGCCGGCGACTGTCGCTTCCGTCATCCGACCCAGCACGGCGCTGTTCATCCGTCTCCCCCCGAACAGAGCGTGGGTCTCGCGACGCAAGATGTCTTCCGCCAGACTTCCGTTCTCCCGCAGGACATGCCGCATCGCGTTGATGATCTCACGCAGACTGATGTTTTCCACCAGACGCTCTGCTGAACCGGGGGAAGGGACGCGGAAGTCGTTCCACTGTTCGGGCGTCAGACCCACCGGCCAGATGAAGCGTTCGTCCGCGCTCCATCGGAACATAGGCGGAACGAGTTCAAGGATTGCCTGCTCTTCTTCTTCCGCCAATTCCGGCGCAACGAACGCTTCAGACACCGCCGTGACGAGAGCGCGCGCGGACACCGGTCCTTCAGCTTGCACGACTTCGTAGATGACGCTCTGCACCAGCGCTGCGTTGTCTGGCTGCCGGATGTCCCGCAGAACGACGCCGACACCAGCAGTGCGCCTTTCCCACGGAACGAACGGCTTCGCGCTTCCAACAAGAGCATCAGAGGGCCCTTGCGACTTGCCGCTCGGCTTCTCCAGGCCGGCATTAGCCGATTGCCGCAGAAGCCTTCGTGAAGTTGGCACAGCGTCAGCGAGTTGCGGCATCGATGGTCTTGCGGCGGCGTCCACCCGTTGGGATGAAGGCCGTCGATCGTCAACGTCCCCAGAAGTTGAAAGCCTCGGCGTGTCGCCGGTGACCAGCGCGGCCTCACTACCGGTGTCCGTCTCGGCGGGCGCCTTCTCATCGACGACGGCATCTCCGGCTTGTCGGGCGGTGTGTTCTACTGCGGCTGCGATGCGATCGAGGACCGCCTCCTGCGACGACAGCCACTCAGGAAGCCACACACGCTGCACGCTCGGCCAGTGCATGAGGCCCTGAAGGACTTCGGTCGGGAGGGCGTCGCGGTCAGCCACGGTGGCACGATCAGCCCAAGCCGCTGTGTCGAGGAGAACGGCCACGGTCGGTGCGTGCGGTGCGTTGGCGGAGGCAACGGCAATGTCGACCTTGAAGTCGGAAAGTCCGACGTCCGTGGTCACAGCGAGCCCACGTGCTCGAAGTGCCTTGGCGATCTCCTCCCTGTGGAGATCGGTGAGCGCGCTACTCGAGGGCGCGCTGAGCACTGCGTTGGGCCCTCGCTGCGCCAGTTCGAGGTAGGAACGCAGATGCTTGATGCCCACCGAATTCGTCTCCTCGGCGCGCAGGTCCTGCGGATCGAAGCTCGAGAACAGGATGACCTGACGCCGGGCACGTGTGATGGCGACGTTGAGCCGCCGCTCGCCGCCGGGGTTCGTGAGCGGCCCGAAATTCAGTGGTAGGACACCCTTGTCGTTCTTGCTGAACGCCGTCGAGAACAGGATCGTGTCGCGCTCGTCGCCCTGGACGTTCTCGAGGTTCTTGACGAAGAGCCCGTCGACAGCAGTGTCCAACGCTTCGCTGATCCGTTCGTCTCCAGACGACCGAAGCAATTCCTCGATCAGCGCGCGTTGCTGCGCATTGAACGTGACGACGCCGAGTGAGGGGAACGACTCGAGTGAGTGTGCGAATCTCGCTTGAATCTCCGCGACGATCGCTGCGGCTTCGACCGGATTCGTGCGGAGCGACTTGGTGGTCGCCCCGGCCCCTGCACGGATGAACGTGCCGTCGACACGGCGAAGTGAGACGCCGTGCCCGTCGATACCGTCATCGGCGGTGCCGAGCGCCGGTGCAGGGAAGGACGTCAATTGGTCCTCGTAGTAGTGCCGGTTGCTGAAGGCGATCAGCGACTCGTCCTGACTGCGGTAGTGCCAGGTCAGCTGGTACCGATCCACGCGTGCCTGCACGCACTCGGCGAGGATCGACTCCTCGTCCACCGCGACCGACTCCAACGGGCTTTCGTCGTCCTCGTCGTCGCCGAGGGCGGCTTCGGCGAACGACGTCGGCGGCATCTGCTTCGAGTCCCCGACGACCACCACCGCCCGAGCGCGGCCCATGGCGCCGATGGCGTCGGCGACGCGCACCTGCGACGCCTCGTCGAACACCACGAGGTCGAACAGCCCGCTCTTCGCCTCGAAGAACCGCGCGACCGAATCCGGGCTGACCAGGACACACGGCGTCAGTTCGGTGATGACCTCGCCGTAGGTCGACATCATCTCGCGGAGCTTCATTCGGCTGCGCTGCTTGCCGATCTCGGCTACCAGCCGGCCAGCGGGACCGGTTGCGTTCGTCGCCGTGAACGACCGCCGTGAGACGACCTGGTGTGGGATCTGCCGCGGCAGGTGGTCACGCACCTCGAGCGCCGCCGCCGTGTAGCGATCGATGTGTCGGACGTGTCCTGGGGCATCGAAGGACTCGAGACCCGTGGACTGCGCCCGCTCGCGGCGCATCGCCGCAGCGAGACCGCGCTCGAAGGCCTCGATCGCCTCTTCGGCAGGCACCGCCCCGATGAGCAGTGCGTCGTACGCGGCGGTCATGCCTGCCACTCGGAGCACCTGGAGAGCATGCCGCCACTGCAACCACGCGAGCGGCGTGACACCGGTCATCCGCGCGCCGTCGCGACCGGCTGCCGTCGCGGACCAGCGCTCGAGCAGCGGGATGTCCCGCAGCCAGCGTCGCCACGACTCGGGAGTCGCGTGGGGCATGTCGAGGAGATCACTGAGGGCTCCGGCGTACTCTTGGACGGCTGCGAGAACTGTGCCGTCGACTGGCCCTACGCGCGTCGCGCAGCGCTTGAGTGCTGCGCGGAACCGTCGATCCTCGTCAGAGGCGCTCGCGGTGTCCGTCGAACGGACGAGCTGCGTGAGATCGTCGACCTGCCGAGCGACGGAAACACGGTCGTGGTGCTCGAGCGGACTCCAGGCGGCGTCGACGTCGATGCCCGGAACGGACCGCACGCGACTGCCCAGCGATCGGGCGTGCTCCTGCATCTCAGCTGCACGGCGGGTCAGCGGTACTAGGCGCGCGTGATCGAGTTCGACGTCCGCCTGCAGGACGGATCCGAACTCCTGAGCGACGGCAGCGACGCGCTTCTTCCGGCCGAACATCCCCGATTCCTGAGCTGTCGCTGCGTCATGCGCGATCCGGGGGAGGTCCATACGGAGCACGTCGGGCCGCAGGACGGAGAGGACGTCGGTGAAGCGGTCAGCGAAGCCGGCCGTCTCAGCGCCGAGCGAGTCCACGGCGCTTCGCCACCGCTCGGTCCGCGCCTCTTCGAGCACCGGGGCGTCCACAGGCGGAGCCTCCAAGACGGCGACCAGGAGCCGGGCGTCCGCTGTCGTCGGCGCCGTGAGCACGGCCTCCAGGACGACGTCGTCGGAGGGGAGGCCCGCGAGGGCCGCATCGAAGCGCGTCACCCGCCGCGCGAGGTCGGCGGCGTCTGCTGCCTCATCCGACGGGTCCACGAACGCCCAGCTGTGGTCCGGACGAGGCTTCGCCCGGAGCGCGAGGTCCGGGAGTTCGCGCAGGACGGTCCGGATCTCATGGAGCTGTGCGGACGTCACTGTCCCGGCCATCGGGAGCGGGACCTCGAGCTCGAACGTAGTGTCGCCGGTTGCGAGCTCTGCGTTCCGAGCTGAGTAGAACGAGCGGCCAGCGGCGTTCTCGGCGTGGAGCTGCACGGCGTACCGTGCCAGCCGTCCGCGCGAGACCGCGGCGTTGTCCGAGGCCCGGCGGAGGGCTTCGGTGTCGACGAGTGGGCGCTGTGCCAGGGCTTCCCGTAGCCGTGCCCGGACCTCGACCGGCTTGCTGCCTTTGTCGTGCAGATCGAGGGTGAAGGGCCCGAGCCCGACCTGTGCGAGTCGTCGCTGCACGACATCGAGGGCCGCGCGTTTCTCAGCGACGAACAGCACTCGGCGGCCGTCCGCGATTGCCTTAGCCAACAGGTTGGTGATCGTCTGGGACTTGCCCGTGCCGGGAGGTCCTTCGAGGACGAACGTGTGGCCCTCGCTGGCGGCGGCGACGGCCTGTAGCTGTGACGAGTCGGCGGACACCGGCAGCTCTCCGAGCAGCTCGTCGAGCGCGCTGTCCGGGGCAGTGACGTCGAGATCGACCGGAGCGCCGACGAACGGCTCGGTCGGCTGGTCGATGAGGTGCTTCACCAGTGGGTTCTCGGAAAGCTCGCGCCAGTTCTCGTCGAGGTCCTTCCAGAGGCGGAACTTCGCGAATTGCAGTACCGCGAGGTCGACGGTGGGCTCGATCGTCGCGGACACGCCGGCACCCATGATCGCCCGACGGGTGGCGGCGAAGACGGCGTTGACGTCGATGCCGGATGCGTCCTGCGCCGGTTCCGCGAGCTCGGGGATGCGCAGGCCGTATTCGGCATGGAGCTTCTCGAGCAGGCTGTAGTTCGGTGTCGACGCCCCGGCGTCGTCGAGGGTGATCCGGTAAGTCCCACCTCTGGCGCGCGTCTTCAGGGTGACCGGGACGAGGATGAGCGGCGACCGGACCTCCTTGCCCTTGATGCTCCACACGAGCGATCCGAGCGCGATGTACAGGTTGTTCGACCCGGTCTCCTCCACAACGGTCTTCGCCTTGTACGCGAGGGCTTGTAACTTCCGCGTGTAGTTCACCGTCGCGGCGTCCGCGAACAACTGCCGCTTGGTCCGGAACAGGGTGGTCCGGTCCGCGTCGGGGAGCTGCGATGCCCACTGCACGCCGCGTTCGCGGACGACCGCGGGCAGTGCGTCGGACGGCAGGAGTTCGATCGACTCTCCGGCGCTGAGGACGTCCTCGAACTCCGCGAGTCCGTCGGATGCGACGAACAACGGGAACTGCGCCGTCTTCGTGAAGTTGATGAGCCGGTTCCGCAGGCTGAGGTCGAGCAGGTTGTTCTTCCACTGCCGGACCCGAGGAGGCGTTTCGTCGTCCGCCCGTGCTGCGGAGCCGTCGAAGACGGGCGGTACGTACGCGGCCGGGTCCGTCCGTTCGACCTGGTACTCGACGACCGTCACGTGGCCGTCCTGCCGGGTGACGCGCGCAGGGAGCGGCAGGATCCGCGCGACCGAGCGGGCGAGGTACAGGTCGACGTACCCGAACAGCTCGCTCAGCCCGTACGCACGGATCTTGTCCACGGAGGCCCGACGGATGTCCTCGAAGGACGCGTCCTGATCCTCGTCGGTCAGCATGGTGGTCTCCAGGACTGAGATCTGTCCCTCGGCCAGCAGGTTCCGCAACACCGTGTGGTCGTCCATCACCACGTTCGGGAGCTGCTGCTCCACGCGCCAGTAGGCGAGGAAGGCATGCCCCGGTACGACGACGATCATCGAGCGCACGCCGACACGCTCCAGGGCAGCGGCGAGCGTCGTCGCGGTGTCGAGGCACGTGCCGAAGCGGTCGTCGAGGACTTCGGCCGGCGTTCGGACTTTCTGACCGACGTCCGACCAGCTCGCAGGCGGAACGCTGTAGCGGACGTGGCGCGCGCGGATCGCCGCGACCATGGCCTGGACCGTCCGGTCGACGCGTTCCTCGTCCTGTTGGTACCCGACAAAGGACCCGTCGCCGGTCATGGACCTGAGGCGGTTCGAGGCATCGTCCATGACCGGCGCGAGTGCCGGATGGTTCGGTTGCACGTGCGCGGCGAGCATTTCGAGGGAGAGCTCGACCTGGCTCGGGACGAGGAGCCACTGGCTCGCGGCGAGGACGTGCACGTCAGCGGCCGCTTCAGCGAGGACGTCGTCACCATCACGGAGCACGGCTCGCACGAGCCCTGGTCGCGAGTCTTCGACCCGCATCATCTGCGTCGGGTCGAGTGTCAAGCCGAGATCGGTCTTCGACACGGCCTCGCTCGACGGCTCGAGATCGAAGAAGTATTCCCGCGGCTCGCCGAGTTCAGACCCCGCCGACTCGATGCTCACCGTGAGTCGGGCGTTCCTGACCGCCGGGCCCCGGTGCTGGATCGTGACTCCGGGCAGCACACGGACACGGTTGTGGGCCATCGCGTAGCTGACGATGCTGGCCCCGACGAGCGTGATCTCCGTCGAACTCGGCGAGCGACCGGGGGAGTCCGTCCGCTCGTCGGTCGGCGTCACCGATCGGGCGCTGTCGACGACCTGCGGCCGCCCAGCGGCCGACCCCACCATTGTCACTTGAAAGTCGCGCCGAAGTGACGCGGCCTGGTCAGCCTCTTCGACGGCGCTGAGGAGATCGAGGAGGCGGTAGACGCTGTCGAGTGCTCGGTAGGTGTCTGCGTCGTCGAACTCGACGTTGTGGGCCCAACGGTTCCGGACTTCACGGAGTTCTCCAGCGAGGCGACTCCCGTTCCGGTCGAGGAGCGCGTCGAAGGGACGCCCTAGACGGGGCAGCGTCTCAGTGACGATCCGGAGCAACACCTGCAGGTCGGCCTCGTCGTAGCGCCGTTCGCCGCCGCCCTTCTCGCGGTCCTTCACCGCCAGGATCTCGGTCCAGGACACGCCGGGACGCAGTCGCGGCTCCAGGGTCGATGCGACGACCGGCCGGAGACCCGCCGCGAGGGTCCGTAGTCCAGCAGCGACGTGGTCCGCGTTGTTCACCAGCGGTTCTCCCCAGTTCTCGTTGGTGGACGCCGTCGCGGTTGTGCCGCGCAGTCGTCCGACTGCCACATCGTGGCATGAGCCACCGTCAGGTGTGGACACTGGTGCGTTCCACGCACCCGTGGTTGCTCCCAAACGCTTCGGGCCCTCAGCGCTCAATGCGCGTTCGGCGTCGTGAGGTGGCGACCGATGTACCCGATGTAGATCATGCCCGAGCGATCCGAATCGTCGAAGTAGTGCATCCGCGGCGCGAATCGATCGCGATGGGTCGGCTTGAAGTGCGCCAGCATCGGTACCGCGCCGGACGCGTCCACGGACAACGGGACCGGCCGCACGCGCTCGGCGTGCATCTTCTTGTTGTTGATCACCGTCATGCTCTCCGTTGCGGCATGGCGATCCGGCGAACACTTGGTGCCCGCCTGGGCGTCGTCGTTGAGGTACATGTGAACATTGCCGGCATAGCCGTTCTTCTTCGCGTCGACGTAGTCGTACAGCACGCGCACGTACGACCAGAGGGCAGCTGCATACCGCCCCGTTCCGTCACGGTCGTCGACTTCGGCAGCGATGTCCTCGTCACCGGTGAAGACGACTCGATCACGAGCGTGATGAGCGTCGGTTCCCGCAGTGAGTCTTGCAACCAGCTCGCGGACGTCAACGGGAGCCTCCCACAGCGACTCGTCCCCGACAGGTGCGAAGCGGGCACGTTGATCTGCATCGAGGCTCCGCCGGAGCCAGTCCCGTTCACGCGCTGCCTTCCGGGCCTCATCTGCCTCGATCGCTGCCTCTACCTCGAGGTCTGCGATACGGGAGTTGAGGTCTTTGATCCTGTCGCTGAGATCCGACTCGCGGTCGCCAGCCTCAGCGAAAAGACGTTCGTACGTGTCCTTCTCGAGCGCCGCTGCCCCGATGAGCTTGTCGAGCTCGTCGAAGTGCTCCTCACGCGGGTCCGTGACCTTGAGCCAGCGAAGGACAAATGCACCGGCACGGTGCAGGAGTGTGGATGAAACGGCAGGGCGTTCGTCCGGTGCCCAGTCCATCGGGACGCGCAGAGCGCCCGTTCGCGCTGGTACGGGTTCGGAGAGGGCGGGCGCTGCCTCGCCGTGCTCCCCGTCGCTGTCGTCGCGGGCGTCTGAGCGCCGACCTTCAGCGGCCGTCGGAACGACCCCGCGGGCGCCCAGTTCCTCCGAGACGACTTCGTCGATCAGGGTGCCTCGCGCTCGTCGGGCTTCTTCTTCGAGCAACAGGCGCATCGTGCGCCGGACGTCCTTCGGCAGCTCGAGTTCGAGGAGCCGTCGCCGTATGCCGGACGCGTGCGTCGCTCGGAGTGCAACGTCTGCCTTGCCTCGCCGTATTGCCCGCGCGAAGGTCGAGGGCCCCAAGACCCTGTGTCGCACCGAATCGAAGGCCGCTTCCAGGTCGACGGAAGGCGCGAAGGTCCTGATGCGCCCAGGCTGCACAGCATGGGATGCCGGCATCAGCGAATTGAACTCGGCGACGGCGTCGTGCGTCATCACGTAGACGGACGCGACGCCGACGCTGTACTGCGTGAGGCTCTCGACGGTCTTCGCCCAGGCACTGTCTGTGTCAGCCCCGAGCGATGAAGCGACGATCACCGATGTCGAGCGGGCTTCGTCGGTCAGGACGTCGATGAGATCCCCGACTTCATCCTGCCGGACGACCTGCGGCGTGTTGGTCAGCCGAGCCGAGCCGTCACGCACTTCGACGCGGTCGAGGATCTGCCCGACGATCCGCGGTGGGGCGACCGTCAGAACCGAGTCCTCGGCTTTCTCGCTCACCCGACCGGTCTCGATCACGAGCGCTGATGTGGAGCTCCGGCCGGTCCCGCTTGTCAGCGCATAGACGGAGACGATCCACGAGCCGTTATTGCGCTCGACGAGCCGGATCAACTGCCGGCGTACTTGTCCGCGCTCGTCAGAGCGGTCGGTCACTGAGAGAACGGCCTGCGGCCCGAGTACGAAGTCACCCGACCCTTCCCAACCAGCAGTGTCGAGCGTTGCTGATCGGCGGGGACGGGTCTTGGTCAGAAGCCAAGCGCGCACCTCCTGCTCCGCCAGCTGCACTGCGTCGGTACCTACAGGCAATCGGAGCACAGCTCGGTAGCCGACCGACTGCTGCTGGGCGGCGCGCTGTGCCTCGAGAACCGCCGAACGGTCCGAGGAAGTCATCAGTCCACGCGTCTCATTCATCTTCAAGACCTTCCCGGTCAACCCACCTCACCGCACCCCGACCCAGAGCCCGTCCCGCGCCCGCGTCATCCCGACGTACAGCTCCCGGCGGTCGAGCTCACGCCGTTCCTTCGCCGACTCGGACTCCGTGAGCGGCGGGTCTGCGAGCAGCTTGGCCGGCACGTGCGGCAGGAGCACCTGCTTGAACTCGAGGCCCTTCGCCCGCTTGATCGTGCCGACACGGATCATGTCGGAACTCTTGCCGGCGTAGTTCTTCAGCGAGACGGTCGGCACCCCGGCGTCGGCGAGCAGCGCAATCACCTTGTCGGCCTGCGGGTTGGTCGCCGTCAGGATGCCGACGTCACCGCGTCCCGTGCCCACGAGACGAGAGACTTCTTCCACCCGGGCGAGCAACGCGTCGTCGTGTTCGGTCCGGCTGCGGAAGTGGTTGATGCCCGGCTGCGGTCCGGAGCGCGTCACAGCGGAGACCGAGTCGCCAGCGCCGTCGACGCCCTCGATGTCGACGAACTGGTCGTCGGCCACCATCTGCTTGGCGAACTCGAGGATCTCCGCCGTGTTGCGGTGGTTCACGTCGAGCACGACACCGCGTCCGGCGAGGCTGATGCCGACCTCTCCGAGTGTGTAGCCGCCCGGGTAGATGGTCTGCTGCCCATCGCCGATGAGGGTGAGCCCGTCGGAGCGGTCGCCGACGAGCGAGTGGAGGAGCGAGACCATCGCGCAGGACAGGTCCTGCGCTTCGTCGACGATCACCGCGTCGTACCGGTCGAGCGGGACCTCCCGCAGTGCGTCACGGGCGAGCAGGATCACGTCTTCCCAGTCGCAGCCGCCGCGCTCGCGGAGACCGGCTGAGTACGCCTCGTACAGGTCCCACACGGCCTGCCGGTCGTCAACGGTCAACCGGTGCTTCCGCCCGACGCGGGCGAGGTCCGCGTACTCATCGAAGTGGGTCAGCCCGCGTCCCTTGATGACGTGGCTGATCTCCTCCTCCCAGTAGCGACGCGTGAAGCGCGTCGCCTTCAACGGGCTGGAGGCGCTGATTGCGTTCCATGCATCGGCGAACGTGAGTTGGGCCTCCCGTCCGGGCGTGCGGAACGCGATCCCGCGTTCCTTGAGGAGGCGGGTGGCGAATGCGTGCACGTTGACGAAGTCGACGCGGCCGACCATCTCCGGCGCCAAGCGCTCGAGGAGCGACTCGAGCACTGCCGGCAGCGTGCGGATGTAGGTGGTGAAGAGGATGCGGCCACCCGTCGAACGGGCCAGGTAGGCAGCCCGGTGCAGTCCGACCACGGTCTTGCCCGTGCCGGCTGCCCCGCGGATACGGGCCGGGCCGTTGAAGCTGCGACGGACGAGCTTCGCCTGTGCGGGGTCGAGCGAGGCCATCCACTCCTCGATCGGCGCCTCGAGGATGCCGTCGAGGAGCTGACGGTCGAGCTCGTCCTGATCGACCGGCTCCGGTTGCGGCTCGGGTGCGCGAGGGACGACGGTCTGCGGGACGATCACTTGCTGGGTACTTGCGGCCGCGCCGTCCATCACCGGGAAGTGCGAGATGACGGCGGCGAGGACCTCGTCGACGCGCCTGGGGGAGAGCCGAGCCTTCGGGCGGGTGATGTGTCCGATGAGGTCGTGCGTGCCGACGATGTCGACCGAGGCCACTCGCGCCTCGATGCCCTTCTTGCCTGCGAGGGCGACGACGGCATGCACCTCACCGGGAGCGAGGCCGACGTCGGCGAGAACCTTCTCGGTGTCCCACGCGAGGTCGGCGAGGCGAGCAACGTCGTCCGTGACGTCCTCCTGGCCGCGCCTGATGCGGTCGTTGTCGATCGCGACCTCGCGCCAGGCCTTCGTGTCGACGATCCAGACGCCGGAGTTGCCGACGACGACCATGTCGACGTTCGCGGTACTACTGCCGGGCCAGCGGCGGTCGGCGAGGAGGTGGTAGCCGATGCCGGCGAGGGGTGCGAGCGTGCGTGCTGTCTCGGCCTCGGTTCGGTGGGCGACCTCGAAGCGGCCGGCGCGCTGCTCGGCCTCGTCAGCCTGGCGGCGGAGCTCGCTTGCTCTGCCGCGCTGACGGCGTGCTTCGACGCCTGCCGATTCCCCTGCGATCGTCATCGTCGTGTGCCCCTCGGGGACGCGTCGAGACGGGCGCCGCCTGCGGTCCCCGGATTGGGCGGTGCTGACTCATCCTCGTGCGCGCGGGACCAACAGCGGGAGCACCACTTAGGGGGACGAGTGGTGCGTTCCTCTTGCGGTCCGTCTTCAGTCGACGAAGTACGAGAGCGTCTTGTCTTCAGTGTCGAGTATCTGGTCGGCAGCGACACCGACGTGAGCAGCGAGCGCGATCGAGCCCTGGAGCGCAACCCCGAGGTCGGGAGAGAAAGCGAGGTCGAGCACCTCGATGTACCGAGCGGTACTGACACCGATGTGTTCGAGGAGCTGCTGGTGTTCGGCTGCGAGGTGCGCATCGAGCTGGATCTGCTCGTCGCGGAAGGCGGCGATCAACTCGGCCTCACGTCGGTCGAGCGATGACGCTGCGGCTCGGTACATGACCGATCCGATCGTGGTGCCGATCACCGCGCCCAGCAACGGCACCGGGATGAGTACCTGCCCGACCAAGGCCGACAGAGCGCCGACGGCACTCTCGAGACAGACGTACTCGGCGTTCTCGAGGAACTGTGCCTCCGTGATCTCGCCACTGCGCAACTTGTGTGCCTGCTCGGCGACGCTGATGGCAGCGGTGACGATCAAACTCGCGACCGCGTCGGACGTCGGGATCATGTTGGTGATCGCATAGACCCCCGCGCCGCGGACGCCACCCTTCGCGAAGGCGATACCGCTGCGGTCGCCGATCTCTTTCCAATCCTCGGCGGTGAAGTCCGCGAGTTTCGTACCTTGTCGTCGCTTGGCGATGACCGCGAACGCGAACGTGCTGCCGCCCTCGATCGCTGCAGCCACGAGCGTGGCTTGCGCCCCCTCGCGGAGCGACGGGCCGCTCTCCGCTCGCGCCCGATCTCGGAGCTTGCGATCGGTCCGGCGGAGCGAGTCCTCTTCGGCCTCCAACGAGGCACCGTAGACGCCTCGCTGCACGTCCTTGTAGTCAAGCGTCGAGGCTTCGAGTGCGTCGATGTCGAGCTCGTTCGTCGCGAAGAACGCGTGAACGCGCTTCCAGTCCCGGAAGGACGGGCCGTCTGCTGCGCCGGACACGAGCTTGCCTGCCTCTTCTCGGGGCATGGCGTGCAGTGTGCGGATGACCTCGTAGTGGTCAGCCGGGATCTGGTACCGCCCCCCATCCGCGACGAAAGACGGGTACCGCTCAAGGTGCTCGGCGATCGCTCCGAGACCGAGACGGCCACCAGCGGCGACGAACTTCTGCTGGATCGCCTGACCTCCGCGCAGCAGGTCCACCGGTCCGTTGTCGTTGACCCACTCGTACACGGCCTCCGCGCCGACCACTCGAGCTCGAGCGTTGCCGACGCCGACCTCAGCGACTTCGGCGATGAAACCGTGCATGCCCTTCGTACCGCCGCGGTTCGTCGCGACGACCTCGAGATCGATCTTCTGCAACGCCTCGTCGATGTGCGTGAGCGCGTCCGAAAGATTGACGTCCTGCTTGGTGAGTCGTTCGAGCAAGGCATCGAGGCGGACCTGATTGAGATGACCGACCCAAGCTGCGGTGGCCTGCTCCTGCATCGCCGATACCGGCTTACGCGTGTCAGACATCGACGTCCTCGCCGATGACGCGTTCGCTCAGGAGGGCTGCGCATGCCATTGCTGTGTTGACGAGCGCTGCCAGCCGCGTCCGGTCGGCCGTCGACAGTTCGAGGAAGTCCTGCGCGAACAACGCCTGCGACTCCGCGTAGCGGCTCCGGAGCAGTTCGCGCACGGAGACGGAGCGCTCGAGCAGGTGCTCGATCCTGGCCCGAAGCCGCGCCACCGCCGCGGTGTTCTCCTTGACCGCAGTGAGGGCCTTCTGCCTCGCCTCGCGGTTGTCGTGCTTCTTCTTCGTGAACAGCACGACCGACGTCAGGAGCGCCGCGCCCGCGACCGTCCAACCGATCGGACCTGCGAGGGCGAGGAGCGCGCTGCCGGCAGCAGTCCCACCGCCGCCGATCGCCACTGCTCCGCCGCCGAGCCACGCGAGCGAGGCGCTCGACGCCGCAGCACCGGACAGAGTGGAGATTGCTGTACCGGTGGAGGCGGCACCGAAGGTCGTCGCGATCCACATGGCTGCCGTCGGCGCAAGACTGGCCACGGCCGCGCCGGCGGTCAGGCCAGCGCCGGCACCTGCAGCTGACGCTCGCGCAGCAGCGAGATCCCGGCGAGCGAACTCCTCTGCGTCGAGGAACGCGGTTCGCTGGAGCTCGACGGCCTCGAAGGCAGTGGCGAAGTTCTTGGGGGTGTTCGCGATGCTGTTGATCAGCAGTTCCACGAGTTCCAGGATGTCCGACGACCGTTCCCGTTGACGGAGGAGCGAGAGGCCGGAGTCGTTCATCGCGGTGAACGCAGCGTTGTAGGCGACAATTGCTTGCTCGTAGGAGGCCTCGTTGTCATCGCGCGCGGCGAGCTCTCCGACGGCTCGGACCGTCTTGTCTTTCGCCTCGGATGCCCGGTCGACCAGCAGCGCAGAGGTGTCGCGCGCAGCCCTACTGACGCTGCCCAAGGTCTTGGCGATGCCGTTCTTGACGGTCTCCGGGTTGCGCGGTTCCACCATTGACGTTCCTCCGTCGTGCCAGGCGAGTGGTGGGAAGCAAACTAGTCCGAACGAGCGACAGCCCACAGCCGGTTGTCCCATCCCTGGTCCATGGTCGAGGGTGTTCTGCTCGAGTCGCCCGGTTCCCAAGTAACGTGACCGATGGTCAAGGCAGAACCCCGCGCGGGGAGACGCCTCCCGGACCACCCAGTCGGTCCGCTGGCCGCGAGACGCAGGAGAACAGCATGAGCCGTTCCGAGAACCGGATCAATCGGCTCCGAGAGGCCCTTCGTGTCCTCGACGAGCACGGTGGAATCGGAAGCCGCATCGACGTGTGGGAAGCCGCTCGTGCCCGAGTACCGCTGGAGGGCGTGGAGCTCGACGCGAACCAGAAGGGGAAGCCACAGGGCGAGTCCGACTTCTTCTGGGGGTCCGCCGGTCTTGTGCAAGCCGGGTACCTGACGAAGCCCGTCCGCGGAGAGTGGCACCTCACGGATCAGGGCCGGCGTGCGTCGGGTGACGACGTTCCGTTCGAGCGCTTCCGCGACGAGCTCAACGAACGGCAACGCACCTTCCAGCGCACGCTCCGCGAAGACCGCCAAGCCCGACTCCAGTCAGAGATCGTGCCGCCCGACGCGCGTGCAGAGACCGTCAGGACGACAGGCCAACTCTTCGTCGAACGTGGCCTCCGCATGATGGACTCGGTGTTCGCTCCGGGCCGTCAGGTCTGGCGTTCGGAGGTGGTAGCGGAGGTCGTCGCCCGGTTCATCGGTCAACCGGACATCGCTGGGGACGACTTCGGCGCGAAGCTCGTCGGGCAGTTCGAGGGTGCCTCGGACGACGCGAAACTCCTGATGGCGGAACTGATCTGCTGGCAGGTCCTCCCACTTCAGAACCCAGGGGAACGCAAGAAGCGGCAACGGGTCACCCTCCTGCTCGAGACGATGACACACCCCGTTACGATCCCGTCCGAGATCGAAGACGCCTTCCGTGCCTGGTCCTTCAACCCTGGAACCGCGATGTCGGTCCAGCTCTTCCGAGCCATGTCGTTCGTCGTGAACTGCGCCCTCCGTTGGGCGTCCTTGTCCGACGAGGACCGCAGTCATGCCCTCGACGATCCGTGGGCATGGCGCGACTTCGTTGACACGTTGCCGGACAAGAGCTTCCCGACGCAACGGAATGAGTTGCTCTACCTCGTGCACCCCGGCGTCTTCGGAGAGGTTATCTCCGCCGATGCGCGGAGAGCGATCACCACGGCCTTCGTCGGAGAGATCGAGGGGCAAGCCGATGACGATCCCGACGCCGCATTCCAGCAGGTGACCATCGCCCTACAACAGAAGGCGAACGGGCCAGCACTCTTCTACGTCGAGCCTCTACTCGGCCGATGGCAGCCGCTGGCACCCGTCAAACAGCCTGAGGAGCACATCGTTCCGCCTGCGCCGATTCCTGCGCCGCGCTCGGAGCCGCGCGATCCGTTCCCGTCCGTGACATCGACGATGGCCAGCCGATTGCACATGCCCGAGTTGTGGCTGCAAGAGACCCTCGACCTCGTCGAGCGCCGCAAGCAGGTCATTCTCTACGGACCTCCCGGCACGGGCAAGACGTTCCTCGCGCAAGCGCTGTCGAAGCACGTGACGGACGGCACCGACGGCGAGACCACCATCGTGCAGTTCCACCCGACGTACTCGTACGAGGACTTCTTCGAGGGCTTCCGCCCCGTCGCCAATGACGACAGCGGCAACCTCGCCTTCACCCTCCGGAAGGGTCCGCTTCGGCGGCTTGCCGACGCGGCTGCGGCCAACCCTGAGGCGAACTACTTCCTGGTCATCGATGAGATCAACCGCGGCAACATAGCGAAGGTGTTCGGTGAGCTGTACTTCCTGCTGGAGTACCGGGACAGCGAGATCTCGCTGCTCTACAGCGATGAGCCGTTCACCCTGCCGAGCAACATCTTCGTCATCGGCACTATGAACACCGCCGACCGCTCGATCGCGATGCTCGACGCCGCGATGCGGCGCCGATTCGCGTTCGTCGAGTTGCACCCGGAACGCGAGCCCGTGCAGGACGTGTTGTCGCGCTGGGTGGTGACCCAGGGCCTCCAGGACGACCGTGCGGACCTGCTGACGCGACTCAACGCGCAGATCCAGGACCACGATGCGAAGGTGGGCCCGTCCTTCCTGATGCGAGACCTGGCCGGGACCGGCCTGCAGGACGTGTGGCGGTACGAGATCCTGCCGCTCCTGGCGGAGCACCACTACGGGGAAGGCGTTGACCTGGAGGCGCGGTACGGCCTGACGACGCTGCGTCGCCAGGCGACGCCCTCCGTGTCCGACGGGGCCGAAGGTGCTTTCGTCGACGATTGAGTTGCGGGAGGCGGACCAGCCGGTCGTGCACCGGCTCCCGCGGGCGGTGGCCGTCGGGCTCGCCGCCGCGAACATCGCGTCGGTCGCGCCGACGCTGGGCGCCGACGAGTACCGCGTCAGCGGTGTCCGGAAGGTGGGCGTCGTGCGGATCGCGGGGCACACCGTGTGGCTCAAGCCGAAGACGCCCGTCCGACGCCTGTTTGCGATGCTCGGCTACGCGCGTGCCGGGAGCGCGATCTGGACCGAGGACGACTTCGGGTTCGAGGAGGACGAGGACCTCGTGCCGGCACTCGCCCACGCGCTCGTGCGGCAGGCCTCACGGGCGCTCGCAGGCGGGCCGCTCCGCGGGTATGTCACGCGGGAGGACGCGCTGCCACTCGTGCGTGGGCGGTGGCGGATCGGCGACCAGCTGACGCAGCGGGGTGGGCAGCCGCTGCCGGTCGAGGTGTCGTTCGACGACTACGTCGAGGACATCGCGGAAAACCAGGTGCTGCTGACCGCTGCTACTCGGCTCCTCCGGCTGCCCGGGGTGCCGGCCGACGCCCTCGGGGCGTTGCAGCGGATCGTCCGGGTGCTCGACGGGGTGTCCCTGATCCCGGTCGGTGCTCCGGTACCAGTCGTCCGGCCGGATCGGCGGAACCAGCGGTACTCGTCGGCGCTGGCGTTGGCCTCGCTCGTGCTGTCCGGGTCGTCGATCGAGCAGCGGGCCGGTTCGGTCGTCGCCTCCGGGTTCCTCGTCGAGATGTGGTCGGTGTTCGAGGACTTCGTGTCGGCTGCGCTCCGCGAGGCGTTCAAGCCGTACGGGGGAGTGCTCGTGTCGCAGTACCAGTCGACGCTCGATGTCGAGGGGACGGTGAAGATCGCGCCGGACCTCGTGTGGGTGGTCGATGGCGAGGTGCGGGCGTGCATCGACGTGAAGTACAAGGTGGAGAAGCACGGGCAGTACCCGAACGCTGATCTGTACCAGATGGCGGCGTACTGCCGGAGGTTCGGGTTGTCACGGGGTCACCTCCTGTACGCGGCGGGCGAGGACGAGCCGCGTCGCGTCGCCGTCATCAACGGACCGGAAGTGCGACAACACGCGCTCGACCTCGATCAGTCAGTCGTTCACATCACCCGTCAGTTGTCGTCGGTGTTCGCGCGGAGAGTACAAGCTCGGTGATCAGGACAGGGTCGGATGATCACGGATGAGGATGGCGACGACGTCGACCAGGCGTTGGTCGTCGTCGGCTAGCCCCGCGAGGACCTCTTCCAGGGTCACGTCCGTCTGCACGATGCGGTCGATCCCCGCTCCTGCTTGCCGCGTGACGAACACCTTCGAGTAGTCGGGCTCGCTCACGGGCTCTGGGGCTCGTTCGTTCTCCGTCACGGCGGTCGGCCCGAACTCCAGGAAGATGTTCGGCTTACTTCTCGGTGTCACGAGTGTCGAACACCACTCCCACTGCCCTTGGAAGTTCGCCGACACGGAGTGGACCGTGTCAGCACCGAGGAGCTCGTTCACCCGGGGACGGACCACGCGCACCGCGTGCTGGCGCAAGGTGCGTTTCACCGAGCCGAGGGTGCTACGGCTGTCCTCGAACTGCCGCTGAGCGTGCAGGGCGATCTGCGCCGCGAAGTCCTCCGCGATTGACGCGACGGGGCGCCGCCCGTACCGAGCGGACTCGCCGGTCTCGCACATCGTCTTGATGAACTCCAACTGTTCCTGCACTGTCATCGCCTGCGGTCCCTCCACGAATTGATCGATGAGCTCGTTGATGAACACGTCCTGGCGGGGGTTCGCGCCACGCCACCTGCGATCAGCATCGAGGTGCGCCCGAAGGTCATCGAGTACCTCGGCGTAGGTGACGACGACGGCATCCTCCCAGCCCATCGACAGGCGCTGGCGTTCACGACGGGCGCAGAGCATCACGACGACGCTCCGTCGCCCGTTCGCGCTGCCGTAGGCAAGGTAGCTCTCGTAGTCGTGCCCGTGGCCGTCGGATGACTCGAAGTTCTCGATCATCACCGCTGTGTCGTCGCGCAGCAGGACGATGTCGGCGATGTCCTCAACGGGATCGGTAGCGGTCGTCGTGTCGACCTCTTGAAGCACGCGGAATCCGGCGAGCGGCAGCTGCTCACCACGAGACAGAGCCGAGTTGATGCGGGCAAGCAGGATGCGTTGAAACGCGTCCCCGAGGTGGTGCGTGGCGTCGACCCTCAGGAGCCAGGCGAACACGTTCGACAACTGCTTCTCGTGTGTGCCGTGGTGCATCACTCGAAACACGTTGAACTGCTCGGCCAGGCTCCTCGCCATGGTCGGTACGAGCGCTGTGACCATCTTCGTGAGGGCGGCTTCATTCATCACGGCGAAGAGGTGCTCAGCGTGCAAGGAGCGGGGATGGCGCTCCTTGCCAGCTGACGACGAGCTCATCGCGAGCACGGCTGGCGGCGACGTACAGCAGTGATCGTTCCCTGAGTTCGGCGTCGCCTCGCTCTTCGGGCGCTGCATGTTGCAGGGCCAGCTTGTTCGGGACGACACCCTCGGAAACGTCGAACAGGACGACCCGGGAGAACTCGAGGCCCTTGGCGCTGTGCATCGTCATCACCCGGACCTTGCCGCGTGCGGACTTCTCCGTCGCGGGCACCTCCCGCGTGGCGAGCTGCTGAACCACGGTCTCGGTCGCGCTCTTCGTCCGGACGAGCACCGCCATCGACTCCACGTCGCTGGACTCGGCTCTCCAGTCCTCAAGCTGTTGCGCCAGCGCGTCGTACTGCGCCGCGGGCGTCTGATGTCCCCGGACGCGCACGTCGGGTCCGAGTCGCGCGGACCGGTAGCCCTGCTCGTCCTGGGGGCTTCCCTCGCTGTCCGTGAACTCGCCGCCTCCGAGCACGCCGAGCGCGTACCGCAGGTTCTGCTGCGTCGTCCGGTAGTTGAGGGTGAGGCGCCGCGACCTGCCCACGATCTTGATGCCGAGACGCGACAGTACGACCCGCTGCCCGTAGATGCGCTGGTGCGAGTCCTCGGCGACGAACAGGTCGTTGCCGTGCTCGCCGACGAGCGCGCGGAGCATCGTCCAGTGGCTCGGCGTCAGGTCCTGGGCCTCATCGACGAGGACGTGGTCAGCGGGGCGCTCCTCGGGGTAAGCGTCGAGGTATGCGGCAGCCACGGACGAGAGCTCTGCCCACGAGAGCCGGCGATGGGCTCGCGCATTGCGCCGGAACTGTTCGATCACGGACCACACCTGAGCGCGCTTCGCCCGGTCGAGAGCCACCCCGCGGCCGGGGCGTCGGGCGGCGAAGTAGTCCGCCCGTGTGATCACACCGTTCGGTAGGACGACTTGGAGGTACTCGCTCTCCAGGAAAGCGGGCGACCGCAGCTCACCGGGAAGGTCGGGCTTGGCGTCGAAAATTGCCTCGTCCCATCCGATGCCGTTCGAGACCAGGGAGGTGGAACGCCCGGCGTCCCACCCGATGGCGTCGATCGATGCCTGCTCCCAGCCGGCCGGATCTGCGGCGTCCCGGACGGCGTGCGCGAGCTGGTCGATCCCCGCGGTGAGGATGCCGGTCTCGCCGAGCTGCGATGCGCGAGCGAGCTGAGGATCGAGACGTCGGAGGTCTCGGTCGAGCATCCCGGCGAGGGTCCTGGTGAACGTGGTGAGGACGATCCGCGCGTTCGTGTCCCCGGCGAGTTCTCGAGCTCGGTGCAGCAGGACCACCGTCTTGCCCGTGCCGGCACCTCCGGTCAAGCGGAAGGGTCCTTTGTAGGCGCGCGTCGCGTAGGCACGCTGTTCGGGGTGCAGGAACACCCGCCACGCTCCGAAGTCGCCACCCTCGATGACCCGGCGAAGTTCCTCATCATCATCGACGAACGTGAACTGCATCTGCGACGCGGGGCGCTTGAGTGATTCGAGCAGCTCCGAAGCCTCGGTCTCCTCCGGAGAGCCGCTGTGCGTCACCTCCGCGGGGCGGTCCATCGTCGCCGGAGCAGCTGTGTCCGGCTCCGTGTCACCAAGTCCGAGGGAGGTCTTGACCCCCTCGATCGAGTCACCGACCGCGAGACCGAGCGCCGCGTTCTGCTGCCACTGGTTCGGCAACGACTCCGCGAAGGCCAGGAGTTCGTCCTCGGCGGCGAACGCGAGGAGTCGTTCGGCTGTCTCGAGGTCGAAGCCGAGCGAGCTGGTTAGGTCTTCAGCCGTGTACCCGAACTGGTCGAGGAACGGCTTCTGCGACGTCGGCGGCTCAGGAACCCACTGGGCCGCCTGGGCAGCGGGTGCCGGTGCAGGCGCTGCGATCAGCTCTGTCACCCCGTTGACCGGGTTGACCCGAAGCACCTGCGACTTCGCGATCTCGGTGCCCTCGTCGTGCTCGTACACACCCGCGCAGACGTAGGTCGTCGGCCCGGACGGCACCTCGATCTTGTAGAGCACCGCCCGCAGCTTCTGGTCGACACGACCGGTCCGGGCGCGCGGGTCTGCAGAGTTGACGATCGGCTCGATGTGCAACCCGGGCAGGGTGTCGTCGGTCTGCAATTTAGCCATGAAGGCGAAAAGCTTCAACTGGACAACCTTCTCGAGCTTCTGCTGCATGTTCGCCATGACGAGCAACGGCATGTCAGGAGTCCTTCCGGTTGCGCGGGATTCGGAGGAGAGCAGGGTCGTCCGAGGGCGAGACGAGCGACCATCCGTCACCGAGGAGTTCGTCCCGGTCTGCTTCGCTCAACAGTGCGTCGAGCGCTATGCGTTCCTCTGGCCACGCGATCGGGACGGGGATGCCGCTGCTCGTCTCATGGCCGAGGACGGGAACGACGACGCCGGCTTCCACGAGCTGTCGAAGGATCGACGTCTCTTCCGGCTCGGCCAACGCGATCAGCTCCTGCCACTCCGTCGTGAGATCTGCGCGGGACTCCTCGCGTACCGGCACCGTCGGAGCAACGGCGATGCCGGCGCTGGAGCTGGCCGTCGTGATGGTCACCGGCTTGACCAAGCGTGCTCCGAGCAGGTTCGACAGTCGGAGCCATCGCTGCCAAGCTTCCCGGAACCCTGGTGCGGTCAGCGCTTCCGGGCTGTCGTCGAGCACGAGCGCTGTCTCGGGCGGCGTCGCTCCCTGCGCGCCGACCGGGCGACGCGCGAGCATCGCGAGGTGTGCGGACCGGAGCGCCCAGGACGTCGGACCAGCCGTGACCGGTCCGCTACTGACAAGCGCGAGTGCGATCGCCTGCTCGACGATCGACCCGCTCTCGACGACCATCTTGCCCCTGGGGATCGCGAGCATCGGGAGCGCATCGGCGAGGCGCTCGGTCCGTGCTGCAGCATCCTCAGGGCTCTGGATCCAGCCCATCAGGGTCGTGATCGGGTTCTCGTTGAGCATCTTGACGTCCGCCGGGGTCAGCTGGAACGGCCCGGCGAACTTCAACGACATCGACGGGTCGTAGATGTCCAGATCAGGCTCCGCTTCGTCGTCCCGCAGACGGCGCAGGTCGTCCCACGTCAGCGCGACGACGCGGTAGCCGAGATCGCGCAGGCCCTGGCGCTTCATCGCGTCGTCTGCCAGTCGCAGATGCGCCGGCGACGCGTGGTAGGCGAACCCGTCCGTGTAGATCGCGACCGGTGGGACGTGGGCGCCCGATGCCTCGAGCACGAAGTCCGGCCGCGTGCCTCCGACGAGTTGCTGGGGCCGCAACGACCATGTCCGGTGCTGACCCGGCAGCGTGACCTGGATAGTCGACCCCCACTCGCCCGGGATCTCCTTGAGGCTGGCGCCGAGCGCCGTCACCCGCTCCTTGAACACCTTCCGGAACCACTGCTCGAGGTGCGACTCCGGGTCTTGGACACCCGGGTCGACCTCGGTCGTGGACCAGTCCGACGCGCTCCCGTCGCGGTACTGCAGCAGCACCTGGAGGTTGTGGAGTGCGCTGGTGCGCGACACGCTTCCCACATCGCCCCCCGGGGCGAACGGCAGCAGACACTTGTCGCACGCTGCTCGGACCGGTTCGTTGGCACAGTCGCACCGCTCGAGGGCGGCGAGGGCCTGCTCGAACACCTCGCGGATGCGCGACGGGTCCGCGAGGTCGGCGAGGTAGCCGGTCCCACCGGGGACGGTGTCGTGGATCAGCAGCGCGAGGTTGTTGACGTCCTCGCCCGGAACGGGTTCGGCCATGGTGCTGAGCTGCAGGTGGTCGGGGTCACCACCGATCACCTCGCGCAGACCGAGCTGGATCGCGGCGGACAGGCTCGGCATGGACAACGCGTCACCGACGGTCATCGACGGCGGGACGCGCAGCACGATCGCCTGCGTCGTGAGCGTCCGCGTGAGCGCGATCGTGTCGGTGTGCTCGGACCGGTCCTTCCGGTAACGGCACCACACGCGGTGTTCCCACGCGTTGTTTGTGTCGCCTTCGCGGTCGAGCTTCCCGCAGCCCTTGCAGAGACGGAACAGGGGTGAAGCGTGTTCTGCGCCGGCGATGAACCGCGTCGCCCCGAGGCCCGCCCGACCGAGGTTCACCCAGCGCAAGGTCATCGCACGCGCGAACTTGCAGCCGAACCCGACTTCGTCCACGTACCACTGCGCCGAGACGTTCGCCTCGTCGAGGTCGGCAGCGAGCTGGACCGTGAAGCGAACCCGCTCGCGGTCCTCGCTGGAGTCGCTGATGCTCGACTCGTCGCGGC
Source organism: Curtobacterium sp. MCJR17_055 (assembly GCF_003224335.1). Taxonomy (GTDB): domain Bacteria; phylum Actinomycetota; class Actinomycetes; order Actinomycetales; family Microbacteriaceae; genus Curtobacterium. The sequence goes on along the minus strand of NZ_QKLF01000005.1, from coordinate 382,195 downwards.
GGACCTCCGCCGAGACGTGCTCGATTTCGACGACGCGCAGTCGCTGGTCGACGTCCGCGATTGCGGTGCTCGAACACCGCGGACACGTCACGACGGCACCCTCTTCCAAGTCTCGGGCGAAACCGCAGTCGGGGCAGAAGGCCAGGGCACGAACGCGTTCGCCGTCGGTCCCGAGGTCGACGGCATCGATGGTCACGTCGAGCCCCTGCGCGTAGAAGTGCGCGCCGGGCGCGAACTCGCTGATCGCCCGGCTGCGTCCTCGCTCGTAGCTCCGCTGCTCTTCTGCGAACTCACCGGACTCCGGGTCGACCCAGGTGAGTCCGACGTCCAGCTGGACTCGGTCGTCGAGCAGCGTGTAGTTCGGGAGCACTCCGTACCGTTCGAGGGCCGCGACCCAGAACTCCGTCCGTCGCTGCCCGGCCTGCTTCTTCGCCAAGCGCAGCGAGGCCCGAGCCGCGTTGTGGGCCGACACGTCCTCGCTCTCCTTCGTCAGCTCCGCCATGCGCTTGAGCTCCGGCAACGACTCCTCGATCGCCTTCGTCCGGAGCCGGAGCCGCTCGAGCTCCTGGTTCCAGTGCAGGCTCGCGTCGAGCAACGTCCGAGCGAGCTGACTCGACCGAGCCTCTGACCCCACAGGCCGGGCCCAGTCAGAGAGCCCGCTGACCACTTCCTCGTTCAGCGAGTCGAAGGCGCCGGTGAAGCGTGCCAGGTGCTGGTCCACGTGCTGCTCGGCACTCGTGATGACCAGGTCGAGGAACGAGCCCGGTTCGGAGTCGTTCAAGACCTTCGGCGCGTACTGGGTCTCTGGCAACGCTCCGTCCGCGGCGAGCTGGTCGATGACGAACGCGGTGTACTGACGCTGCAGGATCTCGACCGCGTTCAGGTAGGTCGCCGGAGGCCGGACGGCTCCGTTGATGACCGACGACGGATCCCCGATCTTCGGGAGCTGGTCACCGCGTCCGAGGACGAACGCGAGGATGAAAGCGTTTCCCGTCAGCCGCCCGGCGCGACCGACCCGCTGCAGGTACGACGACACGGTGCGGGGGAGCCCAGCGAGGAACACGGTCGAGAGGTCACCGATGTCGATGCCCATCTCGAGGGTCGGTGTCGCGACGAGCACGTTCGGCGCGTCCGGCCGCGCATCGCTGTTCTTGAACTGGGTCTCGTAGTCGAGCCGCAGCTTGTCCTCGAGCAGACTCGTGTGCTCGCGAGCGACGACCCGGCGCATCTGCCCGTTGTCGTACTGGTCCCGGTAGAAGTTCTCCGGCTTCGAGTCTTTGCGCAGGAGCGTTCCCGGGCACCGCGCCGTGGTGCACGGGCCACCGGCGAGCTGATCGGCGGTGATGTGAGCGGACGGCGTCTCGGTCTCGCACGTGTCGCACACGAGCGTTTGGCCGGCTCCGGCTCCGGCTCCGGAGACCGGTCCGATGATGATGCTGCTCGGCGCCAGGCCGTAGGCGCGGGTGTCACCGCCTGTGATCGGTCTCGACGTCACGATCCCTTCGCGGTCGAGTGTCTCGAAGAGCCGTCGAGCGAGCTTCTCGCCCGCCGACGGAACGACGCCGAGGCAGCGAGCAGTCCACCGTGCGTACCAGCTCTGCGAGGAGGTGACCGTGTCGAGCGCTGATTCGCGTGAACCGCTTGTCTTCTTGCCCACCCTTGCAAAAGCGGGCGCTTCGCGTCCGCGGGGGAACGCAGGCATCCCCTCTTGGCGCGGACGGCCGCCCCAGACCCAATGGCGGTTGCCGTCGTTCTCGACGTACTTGTTCAGCCACGGATGGTCGATCGCGCCGCGTTCACGCAACCGTTCCAATGTGCCGCGCACCCATCGAACGACGGAAGCGGCGTCCATCAATCCGTCACGGGCATCGTCGAGTGACCAGTCGACCTCGAGACCTTCGACGGCAACGCGACCAACAGCCTCCAGTCGGGTGGCCGGCCCCGCTTCGACGTGCGCTGCCAGGCTGCCGGTCTCTTCGAGCGTCCGCCCGACCCGCGACTCGAGACCGAACTCGAGTGCGAGGTCGAACGCGAGCCGTCGCTGGACGCGCTTCCTGACGACTGCGGACGCTGCCTTCTCCGTGTCCCAGAACGCACGGAAGCCTTCGCGCTCAGCAAGGTCTGGCGGGAGGAGCCGGTACCGTTCGCTCGGCGTGTGGGCAGATGCCATCATCGCCGCCGGGATGTCGTCGAGCGTGGTCTCCTCTGCCACGGCTTGTCGCACGGCATTGCGCAGGTTGAAGACGCGCGCCCGACTCTGGATGAAGCCGGCTCGGTGCGCGGCGTCCTGCACGCTGTCGGTGAAGACCAGCGCCTTCTTCTCGCCGTCGTCGAGGTGCCGATCGCCGAAGAGGGTCGTGACGACGGTCGACAACTGCGTGGCGATCGCGGATCCGAGGAACCGGATGCCGTTCGTCTTGCCGCAGTTCGGGCAGACGTCGTCGCGTGACTCTTCGTCCGCGGCGTTACCCGTCAGGGTGAGGATCGGCACGGCGACGCCTTCGTCGTCCGCGCTCGGGCGCTCGCTGGTGATCTGCCGGTCGGCGACGCGGAACCACCACGGGCCGGTGGTCAGGCCGTCGTCGTCGCTCGCCCCAGCGAGGGCCAGTTCCCCTTCGCGGGGAGCGTGGATGAGTGCCCGGAACCGGCTCTTCGACTGCTTGTTGGCGTGGTTCCGACGGATGTTCGCATCGGTCTGAGACAGGTCCCAGCCGGTCGGCGCCAGCTCGACGCCCCAGCCGCTGCGACCGCAATGCCGGCAGTAGAGCGCGGGGAAGGCGGGAGCGACCTCGGCGGCCGCGTCTCCGGCCCCCACATCGGTGCGCAGCTCCCCATCGTCGGCCCAGCGGAAGTCCGGCAGCGACTGTGCCGCCCGGTCGACGCGTGTGAGCGCGCGGACCCAGAGATGGAGATCGACCGACACGGACCGGCGTCCGAACTCCTTACGGAGGTGGCTGAGCGCGGCGAGCACCATCACGATCGTGGTTCGGCGAGCGTCGTCACGGTCCGCGGGCCGCTCGCCGGCGACGAGTTCGTCGGGGAACAGCGTCCGCGCGAGCTCTGCGAGAGATGTTGCCCGCTCACTCGCGGTCACGAGCGCGCGGACGAAGGGATGAGCCAGCATGAGCGCGAACTCGAGTTCGAGCCGGTCTGCATCGTCCGTCGCCGAGGCAAGCGCGGCCTCATAGCGCTCCTGACCTTCCTCAGCCTCCATCGCGACGTAGAACAACTCGAGCACCGCGGCCGTGATCTCCTCCGGGCTGCGGCGTTGCCCGCCGAGTCGCTCCTGGAGCTGCGCCGCGCGTGCGTCGATCACCGGAACCGGCGCCAGGTGCAGCTTCTTGATCGACTCGATGGACTCACGAGACCACTCGTCAACGGACAGTCGCGTCTCGGTGACGACACTCGACGCATCGAACCGTCCGCCGAACACCGTGTTCGCGAACGCGACCATCGCGCTCGGGTCGCTGCCGTCACCGAGCGTCGCCGAGGTCGCGACTGGCACGATGACCCCGAGGGGGCGCTGCCGCGCCGCCTCATCGAAGTCGTCCTCGCCCCACCGCCCCTTGAGTGCGAGACCGAGGCGCCGCAGCAGCATGGCCACGTCCGTCCCCTGCGCACCGTCGTACGTATGGAACTCGTCGAGGACCAGGTACTGGAGGCTCGTGGCGCTCTGGTCCCAGAGGGTCGCGTCAGACGGTCGCAGCAGGAGCTGGTCCAACATCTTGTAGTTGGTGAGCAGGATGTCCGGCGCTTGCTCACGCATGGCGGGACGTGAGGTGATCAGCCCGTCCTTCGTCACGGTCGAGCGCTGGGGGCCTTCCTCACCGACGTAGAGCGCCGCGCGGATTCCGCCGAGTGCGGGGTCGGTCATGATCAGGTCGGTGATGCGGCGGGACTGGTCGTTCGCCAGCGCGTTCATCGGGTAGAGGATGAGCGCCTTGATCCCCTCGATGCCCTGGCGCTTCGCGCGGAGGACGTGGTCGAGGATCGGGTAGAGGAACGCCTCGGTCTTGCCCGAACCGGTCCCGGTCGTCACCAGCGTCGGCTGCGGGCCGTCGTGCTCGGGCGTCCGCAAGCTCGAGAGCCGGGCGATCGCTTCCGCCTGGTGCCCGTATGGCGGAAACGGTGGAGTCCACTCGAGCGCCGACTCCCAGCCGGGATCCGCTGCACGGAACGGCAGCCGGAGCCGGACGTACGGGCCTCGGAAGATGCCGTCCTTCGGATCCTGCAAGAACTGCTCCAGCGTCGTCTGTGCTTCAGGCTCCGAGAGCGCGAACGTCGTGGTCAGGAAGTCGACGAGACCTTTGGTGATCTCGCCGGCCTGCACTGAGGGGAGCAGCTCGCTCATGCCTCGTCCTTCAGCAGCTTCTCGAAGTGGGCGTACGCCTGGCGCATGTCCGCTTCGCGGTCCAGCGTTCGGAACGGCAGCTCGTACGTGTAGGTGTTACCCGAGGCGTTCGTCGCCGTGCGCTCGTCCTCGCTGATCGCGTCCTGCTTCTGTCGCCACACCTTGAGTACCTCGTTCGGAACAAGCCGTCCGTTCGCGTCGTAGAAGTACACGTTGCGGTCGTAGCCGTACAGCACGGCGAACTGAGTCCGATAGATGGTGCACAGCTCGTCAGCCGTCAAGTCGAGAGACAGAGCGACGAGAGCGTCGATTTCAACCAGCGCCTGTCGCCGGTCCGCGGCCCTCCGTAGGGGGACGCTCACCGTCCAATCTTGTGACCGACTTGCCAGCAGAACGTTGGAACGAGGCGAAACCCAGTTGTCGGTCTGCCATACGTCCTCGAACGCTCGTAGCCAAAGCGCGGAGTAAGCACTCGTCACACACTCCAAACGGGCTACGCGGTGACGGATAAGACTCGCAGGCTTGCCTTGTGCCAGGGGCAGTCGGACTAAACTCCCAGCTCGGATGTCGCCCTTGGGAACCGCCCTTGTCGCCGCATCGGACACGAGGCTTGCGAGTGATCCTGCCGCCAAGAGGAGATCCGATGCGTTCTCGGTGGCCGCGGAATAGATGCCATCAACGTGCGCCGAGCCGGGCGGAATGATGACTGGAATCAACGTGCGCTCGCCGGTATTAGCCGCCATTCTTCGCCATGCCACTCGGTAGAAGTCGCGAGCGGGGCGCTTCTCCTCGCCCCAGCGTGTGTAGGCGGTGTCGTAAACAGCACGATCCCCGGCTGGCTTGTATGCGGTAGTCGCCATCGCCTCAGGGGCGAGCGTCTCGAGGTCGATCGGGGACCAGTCCTGGTTGTGGAGCATCGTCTCGTTGGGCGACTTGTAGAATGGGTTGCCGACGAAGATGTGGGGGCCCTGCAGAATCACTTCATCCCAGGTCGTGACCGGCCCCCAGGACTTCTTGAACAAGCCGCGTTTGAAGTCGGTTGTCTCGTTCCAGCCGCCGGAGAACTCAAGTTGGAGGTCCCCGATGCGCTTGCTCTTCGAGAGTTTGTCGAGCACAGCAGCAGTCGAACGGTTCACCGCGTACACCATCCGCGACTGACGCACCGGCACCGACTCGTCCTCCAGGACCGCGTGCCACGTCGCGAGCGTTTCGTCGGTCACGGTGACGATCCTCGACTGGTGCGGACGAAGGTCCCACTTGCCCTCCCTGTTCTTCAGGCCGGGCTCTTCTCCCTCTCCACTGTGGCGCAGCGAGCCCGCGACCGTCTGCGGGTGGTAGAGGCTCGTCGCTTGCAGGAAGCCGACGGCGCCGTCTGCCGAGTAGACGTGCACACCGTACGACACGAGATGATGCACGTCGAAGAGCGTCAGCTCATTGACGAACTGCCAATGGCGCCGAAGGCGGGCATACGTAAGTGCGCGGAGAGACCCGGCCTTCTCATCCGTGAAGTGCGTCTCGGGATGGATCAGACCAATTGCGCCCGAGCGGCTGCTGTGTTTCCACGTGCACGCCATAAAGCATCGGTAGAGGTCTGGCCTGAGCCCCTCGAGCAGAGGGTATTCCGTGCGAGCCGAGACCGCGGACCTCGTCGCCAGAACAGCCGTCAGGCTGTCCAAAAATTCGCTTTTGAAGCTCGCCAGGGTAAGCGCTTCGGATCTCCGCCGTTCTGCCTCGGCCGTCGGAGGTTTCGGGTTCAGAGCCCACCAGGCATCGCCTTCCGCGAGCATCGCAGTCTCGTCCCAATCCGGCTTCACCCAAGGAGGATTACCCACCTGTAGGTCGAAGCCTCCGCGCTCGAACACGCTGGCGAAGTCGAGCTCCCAGTGGAAGAAACCCTGCTGATCAGCGAGGCGCTGCGTCGCCGCAAGCCACGGGTGGTCCTGGAGAACATCTGCGACATGTCGCGCGCTCGCGAAGTCGAGGTCGTCGCGCTCCTCGTCGTTGAGCGCCTCCCAACCGGACTGCGATGAGCCGAGGGTGACCTGACCCTGAGCGACCGCCTTCGGCTTCGCGACCGTCTGCTCTCCGAGGAGCTCGCGGAGGGTCGCGATCCACTCGTCGAGCGTCGGCGGCGTCGCCCCGTCGGTGAGTGCATTCGTGAGCGGCCAGAACCACATCGCGCACCACGCGTCCATCACCCGACGGAGTCGCTGGTAGGCGCCGTCCCGATCGTTCAGGGTCCGTTCGATCTCCTCGCGAGAGACGGCGGGCTTCCGCTCGGATCCCGGCTGTTCGCGGCCCCACAGCGGGATGTCGCGTCGGATCTCCTGCTCGGCGATGGTCAGCCGGCGTCGCGCGAGGTCCCACATGGTCTCGACGCGATAGCCGAGTGCGACGAGCTGGTCGAGCTGCTTCGTCGTCGGCTTCGCCAGGATGCCGCGACGCCACGTCTTCAACGCTGCGAGCGCTTCCGGCGCGAGTTCCTTCGCCTCCTTGGCATCGACCGCGCTGCCCCAGCCCTCGGCGGGCAGGAGGAAGTGGTGCACGGCACCAGCGGTCGACGCGCGGAGCTGCCCCTCGCCGAGTTCGACCTCGTTGAGGAGCGGAACGTCCCGCGGCACCTGCTTGAGCCACGCTTTGCTGGAGACCGACGATCGGTCGTAGACGGCACGGCGGGCACCGATCAGCGAGTTGCCGCGCCGGAGGTGCAGGCCGAACCACGGAGCCTCGAGTCCCTCCGACATGGTGTCGAGCCACAGCGTGATCTCGGCGAACTCGACGGCGGTCGCGTTGAGGTCGACGCCGTAGACTTGGTGGAGCGCGATCGCAGCCTTGATCTTCTGCAGCTGGCGTGGCCGGTCATCTGGGTCGACGCGCTCGCCGAGCTCCTCCTCGCGGCGCTTCAAGTACTGCTCCGCGAGCTGACGAACGGCTTCGATCGCGAACGCGCCGGAGCCGAGTGCGGGTTCACAGACCGTCAGCGCGAGGATGTCCTCCGCGCTCGTCCGCTGACCGTCCTGGTCGAGCAGCTCCTCGAGCGCCTGCGACACCGTGAACTGCGTCAGCACCTCCGGCGTGTAGTACGACGCCGACTGCTGGCGCTCTCGGCCGGCGAGACGGTAGACGAACGAGCCAGCGGGGTGACGCACCCGCTTCGGCTGGCCCGTCGTCGGGTCCTCCCGTGTCACGAAGTGGTGCGACTTGATGCCGTTCTCGCGTCCGACGGGGACGACCCACGAGCCCTTCGACGGATCGCCGTTCGGCGCCACCTCGAACAGGTCTTCCTCGGCGAAGAAGCCCGTGTAGGACATGAGGCCCTCGTAGACCGCACCGAGCTGATTGATCCCGAGGTCGGCGTAGCTGATGTAGCCCCGGTCCCGACCCTTCGCCTCCTTGCTCAGGAGCAATCGGCGCAGCACCTGCTGCAGATTTTGGTCACTGAGACCGACCTCGCCGATGAGCGCGATCGCCTCGGGCTTGAACAGGTCAGCACGCAGGCTCTCGAACTGGAGGCCCGGCTCGGCTCCGTCGTCATCCGTCGCCTTGGGCGCGTGCCCACGATCCACGAGGCGGAACAGCACGTCGAGCGACTGGTAGAGGTGCGTGGCACGCTCGCCCTGCGGGCTCTCGATCACCACAAGCGCGAGTTCCCGGAGTCGGTCGAGGCTGTAGCCGTTTTCGTACTCCGGCGCGTTCACCGGCAGGACGCCGAGCTGAGGGGAGGCCTCCGCGTAGAGCAGGAACAGGATGCGGTAGAGGAACCGCAGGGACTGCTTTGCCAGCGGCTGCGCCTGGTCCTTCGGCAGCGGCTCGAGCCCCTGCTCCCGTCGGCGCTGGACGACGTCGTTCGCGATGATCTCGATCGACTCGCGGACACCCTCACGCAGGTCCTCGGAGACACCGACGGTGTGCTTGACCGCGTCTTCGAGCGTCGAGGTCCACCACACGTCGCCGTCACTGTCGGGGGCGAGTGAGGCAGCTTCCACACATGTCAGGACGCGATCGATCTCGCCGCCTCGCTTGGTGTCGTTCCGCTCGCACGCGAGCTGCACGTCGAGCGCGAGGTAGCGACCCTCGTACCACCGGTCGCGTTCGGCCACCAGGAGCCAGCGGCCTGCGAAGACGAGTGCGAACTTCGCGGTCCCCTCGAACACGACCGAAAGCGCCCGGACGACCGAGGTCAGCGGCTTGGGGTCGTCGACGTCCGGCGTCCAAGCGGACAGCAGCGTGTCGCCGTCTTTGGCAAGCACGTCCTCGAGTTGTGCGACCGGCTTGGCGTCGATGAGCGCCAGCGGCGCCGCGTCTTCGAGCCCGTGAATGGCCACGTGTCGGACCGGACCTGCTTCATCGATGTGGAAGACGCCCTGGGCGTACCCGAGGACGGACCGCAGGTGCGTCGACAGGGCGTGCAGAGCCTCCTGGCCGTCAGCAGCGTCATCGACGCCGTCCGGGTTAACGGTGGCGAGGAAGTCCATCAGCTCGGCGCGCTTCGCGCTGAAGCGAGAGCGCGTCGACGCGCAGCCCTCCGCATCGTCGGCGTCCCAGGCTGCCCGGCGCTCGAGCACCCGGCTCTGGAAGGACTGCGACTTCGCGTCGGTGGTGAGGTAGTGCTCGCTGATCCAGTCTTCGCCGACGACGATCGCTTCCGAGGTCAGGGTTCCCACGCGTCAGTGCTCGCTTCCAGGGTGTTCTTCGGGGGCAGTGGGGCTGTCCGCAGGGGCGACGACGAGCAGGGGACGCACGAAGTGCTGGTTGGGCGTCATGCGCTCCACGAGCTTTGATTCGTCGTCCACGCGGTCGCGGTGTTCTCGGAGCCCGCGCAGTTGGGTCTGTTCGGCCGCTGCGCCCTGCCAGTCATCGATCCGCGCGGCCCACTGGTGCACGCGGCGGCGAATGTCGTCTGCCGTGGCCTCCATCTGCTGAACCGCTTGGTTGCGGGCGGCGTCGACTGCAGTCGGGATCAGGTCCTGCAGCGGCGCCGCATCGACCGCTCCTGGGTTCGTCTTCACCTCGGAGGTGAACCCGACGTGGGCCAGAGCGGCGCGTGCGTCCGCGTGCGACTGGGTGAAGTGGAACGAGTGCTCCGCGACGCCAGGGAAGTCGACGGTCAGGAACGACCCGGCGACGACCTGGCCGGCGCGGTTCGTCAGGGTGGCGTGGACGACGACGACGGGGTGGTCGACGGCGCCACGGACGGCGAACACGCGGTTTCGTCCGAGTCGGGAGAGAGCGCTGTCCGCAGCCCAGTCGAGGACGGGGTGCAGCGGTCCGAGGAAGTGCGCGTGTGGCCAGGTCGACGGGCTCGATTTGTTGTTGATCGCGCTGTCGACCTCGGCCTTGCCCTGGATCGGAGTGGTCGCCAGGAGCAGTCGCTCCGTGACGCGCCGGTCGCGGAGGTACGACTGCGGCAGGACTTCGAGCCGCTGTCGGAGATCGGCAGTGGGTTCGATCTGCGCGATGGCGTTGGTGCGGGACCAGGCGACACCGCCGTGGTCGACGTCGGCGGTCGGTGTGGTGAAGCGTTCGGCCAGCGCTGTGTCGAGGAACGAAACGAGGTCAGGGAACAGGCCGGTACCGATGTCAGTCTTGTCGCGCTGCTGACGGTTCGCGGTTTCGTTCTTCGGGGTGTCATCAGGTGCCCGTGTGGCGTCGTTCTCGCTCTCGCTCGCTTGTTCGGCGGCGAGTTCGGCCATGAGCCGCGTGATCTCGTCGCCGTCCTCGAGGGTTGCTTCGACGGTCGGGACTGCGTCGTCGAAGCTGCGCTGGCGGAGGAGCACGTCGCGGATCGCTGACTCCTCGGCGACAGCGGTGTACTCGCCCATCAGCGACGCGACGTCACCCAGCGCAGAGTGCGCCTCGGTCTCGCGCTCGAGGAGGTTCCTGAGCACGCGGACGTCGCCCGCGAACTCGTGGTCGTCGACGTCGAGCAGGAGGGTCGTGATGCGAGGGGAGTGCTTCTGGCCGTACCGGTCGATGCGGCCGTTGCGTTGCTCGATGCGGATGAGGCTCCACGGGATGTCGAAGTGCACGAGTTCGTGGCACTGGGAGTGGAGGTTCACTCCCTCGCTCGCGACGTCGCCGGTGATCAGCACGCGGATGGGGGAGGCGGATTGCTTGAAGCTGTCCACGAGCTCCTGCTGCTCCTGGTCCGTCAGACCTCCGTGCATCACGCGGATCTGCTTGTCCGACAGCTTGAGGTCCTTCGCGAGCTTCTGGCGCAGCCAGTGCAGGGTCGCAACGCGCTCCGAGAACACCACGAGGCGCTCCTCGGACTTCGGGCCGACACCTATGCTCCTGGCGTGCTGCAGGAGGGCGTCGTACTTCCCGGAGCTCGAGCTCAGCGCGGTGACGGTGAGCTGCTCGAGTCGCTCCAGCGCGTCGATCTCGCGCTGGACATCGCTGTCGGCATCGCCCTTCCGGAGCCGCTTCAGACGCTCGCGCACCGATTCGTCGAGGGCGCTCGGCGACGACAGGAACGCCTTCGCAAGGGTCCAGGGGAAGAGCGACGCGTTCTCGCCGGAATACGGCGACCGTCCGCCTTGCGGGTGAAGCCAGACCGTGGAGAGCTCCTCGGCGATCGCCGCCTCGGCAGGAGATGCAGGGACCAGGACGTTGTTCGGCTCCTGCCGTTCTGCCCAGTCGGCACCGACCTCCATCGCGACGGCAGGACTGTGCCGGTGCCGGCGGATGATCAGTCGCTTCACCTCATCCTCGATCAGATCGCCCTCAGGGGTCACCGCGGTCGGGTCGAGCAAGCGCACGAGCCGTGCGAACGAGTCCTTCTTGCCGTTGTGCGGCGTCGCAGACGCGAGGATGAGTGCATCGGTCTGCGGGGCGAGACGCGACGCGAGCTCGCCGTTCAACGTCGTGTTGTTCATGACGTTGTGCGCTTCGTCGATGACGACCGCATCCCAGCGCTGCTTCTCGAGGTGGATGCGGTACTGACTCTGCTTCAACGTGTCGACCGAGATGATCGCCCGCTTGTACATGCTGAACGGGTTGCGGGTCGCCGGCAGCTTCTGGCGCACGCGCTGGATACCGAGGGAGTCGAGCCGGACGAAGGGGAGTGCGAACTTCGTCCACATCTCCTGCTGCATCTGCTCGAGGACGTGCTTCGGCGTCACGATGAGGATGCGCTCGCCGCGGCCTCGACGCACGAGCTCGGACAGGATCATCCCGATCTCGACGGTCTTGCCGAGCCCGACAGCGTCGGCGATCAGGAGGCGCGGACGGAGGTTGTCGCGGTCGAGGGCCTTCCGCACCGCGGCGCGCTGGTAGTCGAGCGGGTCTGCGAGCATCTGAGTGCTCACGGTCAGGGCGTCCTCGTGCAGCGGCACCGGGGTCTTGCGGAGAGTCGCCTCGAGCCAGAGCTTTGCGCGGCGATAGCCGGACGATCCGTCTGCTTCGACCTTCGCCTGCGCAGGGTCAAGCGGCTCGATGTCGTCGAGATCGCTGTAGAAGGTGGCGGTGGTGTCCCGGACGAGTTCTGACAGGCCCTGCACGGTAACGAGGAGACCGGAGCCGGTCGGTGCCGTCGAGAGCACGAGCCACTCGGCGTCACGAACGAGCACGACGCTCCCCGGTGCGACGTTCGGCCATGCTCCTTCGACGGTTGACGAATCGACGTCGATCAACGACACGTGTTGTTACCTTTCACCCCTGTTTCACCCCTGCGCAGCCAGCCCTCGCCGCTGCGCTTCGTCTCAGCCTAATGTCGCCGCTGGCGCTCGCCCGCCGTGGCGAGCTTGCCGACCGCCGCTTCGACGTTGTCCTTCACGCGGTCGTGTTGAAGTACCGGGTCCGAAGCTCGTCGATGATCGCAGTCTCGAGCTTGTGCACCGAGCCGTCGATCTCGGCTGTCTTCATCGCAACGTCGATCAGGTCCGCCAGGTCGTCGTCTTCGCCATCGAGTCGGCGCCACACGTCGTCGATGTCGAGATCGATCTTGTTCGCGAACTGTTCGTCAGTCAGGTCGTGCTGGTCGTGGAGCTCCTCGACCAGCCTCCGCATGAAGAGTGCCTCGTCGTCGGTGATCTTGCCGTCGGCCAGCACGACCATCCACGCGACCCAGAGCAACGACCTCGGGTGCCTCGTCTTCTCGACGGCGGCTCCTGCGACCTCATGAACTCGGGCGTCGTTGCGGAAGACGGCCCTCGCGTGACGACCTGCAACGATCGTCGAGTAGTAGTTGAGAGCGACCGACAGCGGTACGCCCACGACCGGGATACCGATCTTGATGACGTTCCGCTGCAAGAGGAACCGACCGACGACCGGGAGCCCCTTGGCTGCATTGAGCACGCCCCGCGAGTAGAAGGTCTTCACGAGCGGTCGCACGAGAGCCGGCACCACTTTGGTTACACCCTCGCTCGCGGCCTGGGCGCTCCGGATGGTGAAGGCGACGCGGATCAGCTTCCAAAGGTCATCGGGGTCCTCCACGTCGACCGGGACGCGGTAGAGGATGGCAATGTCGTAGGCGAGGTGGAGCTGCAGGCGAGCGATGTACGCGACGTCGACGAGCAGAGTCACGCCCGCGGCGGGAAGAGTGAGCGGGGATGCTCCTCCTGCAGAGCCGAGGGTGGCCACCACCGCGGCCGTGTAAGCGCCCGCGGATAATCCACCCTCGATGGCCGCGTAGCGGGCGGCCATCTTGATCCGCTGGTCGACCACAGCGTCCGCGGGAACTCCCTTGTAGCGCGCCTGGAAGTACGCGGCGTCCACCTTCTCGGCATAGGTACCGAGGGCGTTGGAGAGGAGTTTCGAGAACCAGTTGCCACTCCTCAGGTCTTCCCCGCTGAGGCTCTTGACGAAGTCCTTCAGCTCCTCCCGCTCACGCTCGACTGCAGCACGCTCTTCGTCAGTGGCGTCGGACGGATCGGCTTTGGTCATTGATGGCTCCTGCTGCGTCGGGAAGAAGTAGGAATGCTGTGGCCCAATACTGACGCATTCTCGCAGCCTTCGGGCGCCCGGACGAGGTTGACGACGCTCATGCCCTTGTCGACGAAGTGGTTGGTGACGGCGGGCTACTGGTTCTCGGCTGCGGCTCTCCGCGACACCCTGCAAGCTCATCACAAGGAAACGTTTCCGCGGCGATCCGACGTGACGGTGTCCGGGTTGAGGCTTCCCGGCGGCCTCCTGCTGTCGGCGGGCGGCCCTAAGCTCGACCCGCACCAGACGAGGCGGGGAAGCGCATGCAGATCACCACCGACGGCCAGGTCTTGCTCAGCCCGAGCGACCTCAGCACGTGGGCATCCTGCGAGTGGGCGTTCCTCCGCCGCCTCGACGTCAAGCTCGGCCGCGGGGAGCCCCTGCCGGACGAGCACGACGACATGCTCGACCGAACGGCCCGCCTGGGGGACCAGCACGAGCTCGACTACCTCGAGATCCTGAAGCAGACCCACGACGTGGTGGAGTTCGACCGCCCGGCCCCGCCGCAGTACGCCGAAGCCGCCGAACGAGCGCGGAACGCGATGCGGGACGGCGCGGACGTCCTCTTCCAACCGACGTTCCACGTCCCGGCGTCCACAGACGGCACAGGCTTCATCGGCTTCGCGGACTTCATCATCCGCAATGCCCGCGGCGAGTACGAGGTCTACGACACCAAGCTCGCCCGCCACGCCAAGATCAGCGCCCTGCTGCAGCTCGCGGCCTACGCCGAGCAGATGCGGGCGAACGACATCCCGACCGGGCAGCAGGTGCACCTGGTCCTCGGCGACCGCACGACGACCACACACGACCTGGCCGACATCGTCCCGGTGTACCGCACGCAGCGGGCCGAGCTGATCCGGGTGATCGCCGAGCGCTTGGCTGCCGACGAACCGATGCAGTGGGGGGACCCGCGCTACTCCAGCTGCGGCCGGTGCTCTGCTTGCCAGCAGGAGGTGCAGCGACACCGCGACCTGGTCCTCGTCGCCGGCATGCGCCTCGACCAGCGGACGAAGCTGATCCGGCAGGGCGTCCGGTCGATCGACGACCTGGCGGTCCGGACCGCGCCGGTGGCGACCATGTCGAAGACGACGCTGGATCGTCTGGTGCGGCAGGCGAGCCTCCAGATCGAGACGGAGCGCGCAGCCAACCGCAGCGACGCTGCCAGCCCGAACCGCGGTCCAGCCTTCGACGTCCTGGATGCACGGGCACTCGACGCGATCCCGGCACCCGATCCTGGCGACGTCTTCTTCGACTTCGAGGGCGACCCGCTCCACACCGAGGACGGCGTGCACTGGGGCCTCGACTACCTGTTCGGCCTCGTCGATGACCAGGCCGACTTCCGCGCATTCTGGGCGCACACCATCCGCGACGAGCGCCAGGCGCTGCTGGACTTCCTCGCGTTCATCGCCGAGCGCCGCGAGCGGTACCCGGACATGCACATCTACCACTACGCCGCATACGAGCGGACGCACCTGCTGTCCCTCGCCGCCCGCCACGGGGTGGGGGAGGACGCGGTGGACGACCTGCTGCGCGCCGGTGTCTTGGTCGACCTGTACCCGATCGTGCGGAAGGCCCTGGTGGTCGGCAGCCGCAGCTACTCGATCAAGAAGCTCGAGCCGCTGTACATGGGCGACGACCTGCGACTGAGCGACGTGACGAACGCGGCCGACAGCATCACTGCCTACGTCGACGCGATCGAGGAGCTCCGCAGCGGCGACCCCGCCGAGGGGCAGCGGCAGCTCGACCAGGTCGCCGACTACAACGCCTACGACTGCCGGTCGACACTGCGCCTCCGCGACTGGCTGCTCGGCCTCCGCGCCGAACACGCGCCGGACGCCACCACAACGACCGAGCTCGAAGGGCTGCCGCCCATCCCGGTCGAGCGCGAGCCGAACCCGGTGACCGTCGCGCTCACCGAGTACCTCGGCGACGTCGACGCCCTCGACCGCACGCCCGACCAGACCGCGTTGGCGCTCGCCGCGGCGGCGATCGACTACCACCGCCGCGAGGCGAAGACCTTCTGGCAGGACCACTTCGACCGGCTCCGCAACCCCGTCGACGAGTGGGCCGACACGCGGGACGTCCTGGTCGTCGAGCGCGCCTCCGTCGAGCGGGACTGGGCGACGCTGCCGCGCGCCCGCTCGCTGTCACGAGAGATCCGGTTGTCGGGGACGCTCGCGCCCGGCTCGCGGCTCCGGCCGGGAGGCTCGCCCCACCTCGTCTACGACGACCCACTCCCGGCGTCGATCACCGCCCCGGGGCCCGGTCCGAAGGGTGCGACGGACCGCGCCTCGATCCTGGAGGTGTGGGACAACGGCGACGCCACCGAGGTGCTGCTCCTCGAACGCATGCCGGTCGGCGGGGGAGAACCGCACGCGGACTTCCCGGTCGCGCTCGCGCCCTCGTCGCCACCCCGGGCGAAGCCGCAGCCCGACGCGATCGCGGAGTGGGGCGCCGAGGTGCTCGATGCCCTCCCGGAGATGCTGCCCGACCCGGCGCTCGACCTCCTCCGGCGGGTGCCGCCGCGCGGAACCCTCGAGCCGGTCGTCGGCGACGACACGGTGGGTGCCGTGGTGGCGACCCTGCTCGGACTGGACCGGTCGTACCTGGCGATCCAGGGGCCTCCCGGCACGGGTAAGACGTACGTCGGGTCGAACGTCGTCGCGACGCTCGTGCGCGAGCACGGGTGGCGGGTCGGCGTCGTCGGGCAGTCGCACGCGACGAGCGAGAACTTCCTCGACGCCGTCATCGCCGCGGGTGTGCCGGCGGAGCGGGTCGTGAAGCAGCCGAAGAGCGGTGCCGACGCCGAGGAGATCGAGGCGGCGGCGTGGACGCCAGTGAAGAACGGTGCGGCGATCGCGGCGTTCCTGCAGTCCTGCGCCGACACCGGTACCGGGGGAGTCGTCGGCGGGACGGCGTGGACCTTCGCGAACGACGCGACCATCGGCCGGCGCTCCCTGGACCTGCTCGTCGTCGACGAGGCCGGGCAGTTCTCGCTCGCACCGACCATCGCCTCCGCGATCGCTGCCACTCGTCTGCTGCTGCTCGGCGATCCGCAGCAGTTGCCCCAGGTGTCGCAGGGCTCGCACCCCGAGCCCGTGGACGAGTCCGCGCTCGGCTGGTTGGCGGACGGGGAGCACGTGCTCCCGCCGGAGTTCGGGTACTTCCTCGCGCAGACCCGGCGGATGGAACCCGCCCTGACCGCGGCGGTGTCGGGGCTGTCCTACGACGGGCAGCTCGCGTCGATGGTTTCCGGGCGGCACCTGGACGGCGTCGCGGCCGGCGTGCATCCCGTCCCCGTCGTGCACGCGGGGAACACGACCTCGTCACCGGAGGAAGCGGCTCGGGTCGTCACCCTCGTGGCGGACGTCGTCGGGCGGACCTGGACGGACGACCGAGGCACGCGCGCGCTCACCGACGAGGACGTGATCGTCGTCGCGCCCTACAACGCGCAGGGTGCGGTCATCCGGGACGCGCTCGACCGTGCGGGCTTCAGCGGGACGCAGGTCGGGACTGTGGACCTGTTCCAGGGCCGGGAGGCGGTGGTCTCGATCACCTCGCTGGCCGCGTCCTCGGCAGCGGACATCCCGCGCGGGCTCGACTTCCTGCTCATGCCGAACCGGCTCAACGTGGCGCTGTCGCGGGCCAAGTGGGCGGCGTACCTCGTGCACTCGCCGGCGCTGACGACGGCGCTGCCGCCGTCGATCCCGGGGCTGGCGCTACTGTCGCGGTTCATCGAGCTGGTGGCGCCGCGGGGCTGACCGCCCGAGCGGCGGCCCGCCGAGGTCCGCCGGGCGCGCGGCGGATCACACCGCTCCTGCACCGCCTGTCGCCGCAGCCTGCGCCGCCAGGACCGACTTGACCGCCGGCGCGACCCAGTCACCCTCGGTGATGCGCCGGACGATGGCCCGGTCCACCTTGCCGAACTGCTTCCGGAGCGTGCCGGTGGCGTCGAGCAGGCCGATGAGGGCGGCGGTGAACGGCGTCGGGAGCAGCCTCCCTTCCAGCACGTCCGCGATCCCCGCGCGGAGGGCTTTCTCGGGGCCGCCGTCCCGTTCCGGGTAGACCGTCGACCGGAAGATGCCCAGGGCTCGTCGTTCTTCTCGGTCGAGGATGCCCCGCTCGGCCAGCCCCTCGAGGACGGCGATGCGGAGTGCGTTCTTGCCGAAGCGACCCACCCAGAACCCGGCCCGTCGCGACTTCGGTGTGGCGACGATCTCGGTGAACGGCCCGTCGAGCAGCGGATCGCCGGTCAGTGGTGCCTTCCGGGCGATGACGTGCGGGTGCTCGTACGTCAGGAGCCCGCGGAGCGCGAGCTCGCCGACGACCGCACCACCGAGCCCGACGGTGATGCCCTGCTCGGTCAGGCCGACCTTGCCGTCCGGGCGGACGAGCAGCAGCGCGAGCGCCTGCGGGAGGGTGAGTTGCTCAGCCATGTCCGAATGCTGCCACACGGAGGGACGCAGGACGACCGGGCCATCGCGCCGGTCACTCGCCTCCGCCGCCTCCTCCGCCGTCCCCGCCACCACCATCGCCGCCATCGGCGCCGTCGGCCCCACCGCCTGCCGACTGCGCCCGCTGCACGATGGTACGGACCGCCGCCGCGACCCAGTCGCCCTCGGTGATCCGGCGCAGCAGTGCCCGGTCCTGTGTCCCGAACAGGGGCCGCAGCGTCCGGGTCGCCTGCAGCAGGCCGATGAGCGCGGACGTGAACGGCGTCGGCTCGGCCTGCCCGCGCAGGACGGCCGAGACCTCGGCGCGCAAGGCCTTCGCGGGACCAGCGTCGCGCTCCGGCCACCGCACGGAGGGGAACACGGCGAGGAACCGTTTCTCCTCCCGCCCGAGGACGCCGCGAGCGACGAGTCCGTTCAGGACGGCCTCCCGGAAGCCGCGGTTCCCGAGCCGGGCGACCCAGCTGGTGGGTCGGCGCGGAGCCGGCGCTGTCTCGAGCAAGGTCAGGAACCCGTCGAGGGCGGGATCACCCGGAGGCGGGGCCTTGGCGACGATCACCCGGTTGTGATCGAGGGAGACCATGCCTCGGAGAGCGAGCTCGCCGAGCGCTGCTCCGGCGAGCCCGGCGTCGAGCACCTGTCCCGGGGGGATCCTCCGCCCGTCGGACGCGACGAGCAGGAGCGCGAACGCCTGCGGCAGCGTGAGCGACGCGGGCATCAGGCGGGGTCGGACTCCGGGAGCTGACCGCCGCCGCGCATCCCTTCGCGCAGCCCGGCGATCACGTCGGCCTGCAGGAAGTTCGCCGCCTGGGCGCTCGTCGGGTCGACGACGATCCCGAACTCCTCCGGCAGCGCGGTGACGAGTTCGGCCATCGGCATGGCGCGTGCTTCCAGGCCCGGGAGGCTCGTCCGCAGTTCCGACGGGTCGGTGAAGACCGGGACGAACTGGCGCTCGCGGATGACGACGTGCGCGACGCTGCCGTCGGCGTCCTCGCCGTCGGTCTTCCACGGCACCCACGCGGCGCTGCCGAGGAAGCCCGCGGCCGACTCGCTCATGCGCCGTCGCAGCTCCCCGGCGTCGTTGGGTACCGCGTCCTCAGCACCCGGGCCGAAGCTCGACCCGGTCGTTCCGTTGGCGCTCATCGCGTTTCCCTCCACCGTCGTGTCACCGGCCATGGTGCCACGCAGGAGGGGCGGAACGGGTGGGGCGCGCCTCCCGTCAGGAAGGCGCGCCCCGGTGACCTGGACCGTGTGGGTCAGTACTTGGCGGACTGCCCACCGTCGATCGGGACGACCGCAGCGTTGATGTAGGACGCGTCGTCGAAGAGCAGGAAGGCGACGACCGCCGCGATCTCGGGGGCCTCGCCGTAGCGCTTGGTGGGGTTGACCTGGATGAACTCCTCGGCGGCCTTGCGCGGGTTCTCGGCGTCGATCTGCTTCATCGAGTTCTCGACCATCGGCGTCCAGATCGCGCCCGGGGCGATGGCGTTGATGCGGATGCCGTACTGGCCGTACTCGACGGCGGAGTTCCGGGTGAGGCCGACGACGCCGTGCTTGGCCGCCGCGTAGCCGGACTGGTTGCCGACGCCGCGGATGCCACCGACGCTGGCGGTGTTGACGACCATGCCGGAGCCCTGTTCGCGCATCACGGCGAGGACCTTCTCGAGGCCGAGGAACACCCCGCGCAGGTTGATCGACACGACCTTGTCGAACTCGGCGGCGGTGAACGACTCGGTGAGGTTCTGCTTGCCCTCGATGCCGGCGTTGTTGAAGAAGCCGTCGATGCGGCCGAAGCGCTCGCGGGTGGCGGCGACGTACGCGTCGACCTGCGCCTCGTCAGCGACGTCGGCGATGGTGGTGAGGACCTCGGCGTCCGGAGCGGCTTCGACGACGGCGGCCTTCGTCGCCTCGAGGCCCTGCTCGGAGACGTCGACGAGGGCGAGCTTCGCGCCCTCGGTGGCGAGACGGACAGCGGTGGCGCGACCGAGGCCGGAGCCGCCGCCGGTGATGAGGACGACGCGGTCGCTGAAACGCGTGCTGGTGGAACTGGTGCTGGTCATGAGGGCCTCCTGCGGTCTTCGACGATGAAGGGCTCGGGGTCCGGAAGCGGTGCGCTGGTTCGCGGCACCGGGCGGCGAGTCCGGTCCGACGGGCGTCCGCCGGACCGGCTTTACGCTACAGGTGTTGTCTGACTGGGAGCGGTGCGACGAGGTCCCTCAGCAGGCGCTGAGCACCCGCTCCATCGCGTCACGCTCGGCCGGCACGACCCAGAGGCGGTACTCCGCCTTCACCGCGATCTGGTGCTCGACGTACTCGCAGCGGAACCCCTTCGCCGCGGGCAGCCAGGTCGCGGCGTCCGACGAGCGCTTCTGCGAGTTGGAGTGCCCGTCGACGGCGAACAGGTTCTCCGGGTCGTTCGCCAGCGCCTCGCGCTCGTCCTGCGTGAGCCGCTGCGCGCCCGTCCGCCATGCGTTCTCGAGGGCGACGACGTGATCGATCTGCACGAGGGTCGAGGTCGTGTTGCCCCGCACGAACGCGACCTCGCCGCCGGTGTAGGGGGAGACGAGGTTCCCCGACATGACCTTGCACGGCCCCTGCCGGACGATGTCCGTCAGGTCGCGGGCCAGGACGTCGTTGCGGGTGTCGCAGCCGTTGTGGTCGACGTCGAGCCAGGCTGTGCCGAAGTCCGCCTCGCGGTCGTAGCCCGTCGCAGGTGCCTTCCCCTTCACGACGAGGGTGGCGAGGGTCGCACGGGCGGCAGCAGCCTCGGTGCTCCCGGCGTCGCCGCTGGCCGGACTGGAGGGTCGGCTCACTTCCGTCGGAGCGGCCGCCGGTGCCGAGGTGGTCGCTCCGGGCGCGGTCGGACGCGCCGTCGTCGTGATGGTCGGTTCGGCGCCGGTGCCGGTCCGGGTGCCGGTGCTCGTCGGCCCGCCTGCGGCGGCGTCGGTACCGCTTGCGAGGACTCCCGACGAGAGGAGCGCCCAGACGCCGAGGGCGACGACGAGGGTGACGATCGAGGACTGGACGGTGGTGCGGGTGCGGCGTCGGCGGGACGTCATGTGCGTGGTGCTCCTGGTGGTGCTCGTGGGACTCGTCGATCTTGGCGGAAGCCCCCGACACCTCCCGGCTCGCCGCTCCGCACACCTGGGTCCGGCCGTCGGCCGCGGGCGTAGCAAGGAACCATGACCGACTACGCACAACCGTCCGTGCCCGTCACCGGAGGGTCGATGCCGCTCCTCGGCTTCGGCACCTGGCAGATCGAGGAGCCCGACGCTCCCGCCGCGGTCACCGCCGCCCTCCAGGCTGGCTACCGCCACATCGACACCGCGACCGGCTACCGCAACCAGCGCGGTGTCGGGAAGGCGATCGCCGAGTCCGGCCTCGCCCGCGAGAACCTGTTCATCACCACGAAGCTCCCGCCGGACAACGCCGACCGTGTCCGGGAGACGATCGAGGAGAGCCTCGACCAGCTCGGCCTCGACCACCTCGACCTGTGGCTCGTGCACTGGCCGCCGAACGGGGAGGCCCGTCCGGACGTCTGGCAGCAGCTCGTCGAGGCGCAGCAGGCTGGCCTGACGAAGGCGATCGGCGTGAGCAACTACTCGCTCGACCAGATCGACGAGCTCATCGACGCGACCGGTGCGACCCCGGCCGTGAACCAGATCCGCTGGAGCCCGGTGGAGTTCGACCGTGCCGTGGCCGACGGCTTGCGCGACCGGGGTGTCGTCCTCGAGGGCTACAGCCCCTTCAAGGCGAGCAACCTGCAGGACCCGACGCTGGTCGAGATCGCCCAAGCGCACGACGCCGACGCCGCGCAGGTCATCGTGGCGTGGCACGTCGCCCACCAGTTCGTCGTCATCCCGAAGTCGTCGAACCCGGACCGCATCCGGTCGAACGCTGCCGGAGCGACGCTCGAGCTGAGCGCGGACGAGATCGCGCGGATCGACGGCCTCGGCAACTGACCGACCGCAGTACCGTCACCGGCCTGGTGGGACCCGCTCCCACCAGGCCGGTTCTCTGTCTGCCGCAGAGCCGGTGTCCGCGCCTCCGGACCCGACGTGCTCGGAGTCGAGGTCGTCGGCAGGTGCATCGACGACCGGGAAGTCCAGTCTCCGCGCGACGGCCGCGAGCTTCTTGTCGAGGGTCGCGATCGCGGAGCTCGCCCGCATCGCGACGGCCAGGACGGCCGCGTCCGGACCGCGTAACCCGTGCTCAGCGGTCAGGTGGGTCATCGTGCGCACCGCTTCGCCGTCGACGCCGATGAGGTGGACGCCCAACTCGGTCACGGCGGTGAGGCGGTCCTGGTACTCACCGTGCCGGGCGGCCCGGACCAGGACCTCCGCGAGGGTCATCGTGGACGTCGCGAATTCATCCCATTCGTGGGAGTCGAGGATGTCCA
Organism: Curtobacterium sp. MCJR17_055; assembly: GCF_003224335.1. Taxonomy (GTDB): domain Bacteria; phylum Actinomycetota; class Actinomycetes; order Actinomycetales; family Microbacteriaceae; genus Curtobacterium. Next base: position 360,069 of record NZ_QKLF01000005.1, on the reverse strand, counting down.
CCGCAAGGGCATGACTGGCGTCTTTCCGGCTCAGCCAGGCGATCAAGATGTTGGCGTCGATCGTCAGCACTCGCCGGTCGTCCGCAGTCGCTCGAGGTAGCCCGGTGGGTAGTCTCCGGCGCCGTTGCCGGCGAAGAGACGGACGCGTCCTCCGTTCGTGAGGAGGATCTCGGTTGTGCCGGCGCCGAGGCGGCGGATACGTCCCGGGCCGGTGGTGGTAGCGAGGCGGTCTGCGGGCCAACGGTCGAGGTCGTCACCGACGCTGATGGCCTCTGTGGAAGGGCTTTCGAGCAGCATGGCGTGACGGTACCCATGCAGCACCGCCGTCGCCAAGAAGTACGAATGTCGTATTCCGGCCGCCTGTCACGCCAGCAGCGACCGGATGTCCTCCGCGCTCAACCCCTCGGCGAACAGCGCGTCGTCGTCGATCATCGTCGCGAACAGCTGCGCTTTCCGCTGCGCGAGCGCGAGCACCTTCTCCTCGATGGTGTCCTCCGCGATGAGCCGTGCGACCGTGACCGACCGGGTCTGTCCGATCCGGTGCGTCCGGTCGACGGCCTGGTTCTCGGCGGCCGGGTTCCACCACGGGTCGAGCACGAACACGGTGTCCGCTTCGGTCAGGGTGAGCCCGAAGCCGCCGGCCTTGAGCGAGATGAGGAACGCCGGGGCGGTGCCGTCCCGGAAGCGGTCGATGACGGCTCCGCGGCGCCGGGTGGACCCGTCGAGGTACTCGTACGCCACCCCGCGGTCGTCGAGGGCGGTCGCGACGATCTTGAGGAACGAGGTGAACTGGCTGAAGACGAGCGCCCGCCTCCCTTCCGCTGCGAGCTGTTCGAGTTCGTCGAGCAGCAGGTCGAGCTTGGCGCTCGGCACGTCGTCGTGGTCGTCGGACACGAGCGCGGGGGAGAGCGCGAGCATCCGGAGCAGGGTGAGGGACCGGAAGACGATCATGCGGTTGCGGTCGAGGTCGTCGACCAGGTCGAGCACCTTGAGCCGCTCCCGGTTCAGCGTCGTCTCGTACAGGTCGCGGTGCGCCGGGTCGAGGGTGACGCGGACGACCTGTTCGACCTTCTCGGGCAGGTCCGCGGCGACGCTCTCCTTCGTCCGGCGGAGCATGAGCGGGCGGATCCGTCGTCGGAGCCGGTCGGTGAGCTCCTTCCGGGCGGCACCGCGGAGCTCGGGTGAGGCGAGGGGCTTCACGTAGTCCTCGCCGAACCGCGTCCACGACGACAGCAGTCCGGGCGCGACGATCGAGAACAGGGCCCAGAGGTCGGACAGCCCGTTCTCGAGCGGCGTCCCCGTCACGGCGATCTTGACCGGAGCGCGGAGTTCGGCGGCGACCCGGTGCGTCTGCGACTGCGGGTTCTTCACGAACTGCGCCTCGTCGAGCAGCAACGCCGACCAGTGCAGGTCGAGGTACGCGGCCGCGTCGAGCCGGAGCAGGGCGTACGAGGTCACGATGACGTCGGACGCGGCGGCCGCGCGTGCGACCCGGGCGGGGTCCTTCAGCGAGGTGGAGGCGATCGTCGTGACCCGCAGCGACGGCACGAACTTCGCCGCTTCGTCCGCCCAGTTCCCGACGACGGACGTGGGCGCGACGACGAGGAACGGGGGAGCCTCCGGTGCGGCTGCCCGACGCCCGGCGATCATCGCGAGTGCCTGCAACGTCTTGCCGAGGCCCATGTCGTCGGCGAGCACCCCGCCGACGCCGTGCTCGACGAGGAACGACAACCACGCGTACCCGTCACGCTGGTAGGGCCGGAGCTCGGCGTGGACGGTCTCCGGGACCGCGAGGTCGGCGGGCGCGGTCGCGTCGAGCAGGCGCCCGGCGATCTCCTGCCACCGCTCGTCGTGCTCGGTCTCGTCGGCGAGCTGGTCGAACTCCGCCCACAGCGCGGCCCGGTACGGCGTGACGGTGAGCGGCTGGTCGGGCTCCCACTCCTCGAGCTCGCGGGCCTCCTCGATGACCTCCTTGAGCCGGTCGAAGGCCGGATCCGCGAGCGACAGGTACGAGTTGTCGATCAGCTTGAGCCGCCGGTCCCGTTTCGCGAGCGCCCGGAGCAGCGGCGTGAACGGGATCTCCTTGCCGTTGACGCTGACGATGATCCCGAGGTCGAACCAGTCGTGCTTGTCCGACGGCATCGTCGTGACGCGGATGTGCGGTCGGCCGCTCAACCGCTCGTAGTCGACCCGCTCGCCCTGCACGACGACGCGGACGCCGTGGGCTGGCAGCGCGGGCAGCAGCTCGGTGGCGAGCACGGCGACGTCGGCGCCGTCGATCGTCCCGTCCTCGAACCAGCCGAGTCCGCCGCCGGGACCGGGTAGGCGCTCGGGGGCATCGGTCTGTTCGGCGTGGTCCGCGTCCGGGACGGGAGGCCCGGACCGCTCCGCCGTGTCGTCGGACGTCCCCGACGTGGCCGGGTCCGACTCGTCCGCAGCAGGCGCCGTGGCCCGAGCCTCGTCGGCGGCGAGCACGCTGCCGAGGTCGGGCAGCGGTCCGTGCAGCGACACCGGGTCCTTCCGCCCGTCGACGCTCCACCGCCACTGCAGGTGGGCACGGTCGTCCGTCCGGGGAGCCCGCGCCGGCTCGAACGTCACCGTGAGCACGAGCTCCGGCGGGGTCCGTTCGGGCAGCTCGAGGGAGCCGTCCGAGCTGACGAGCCCGAGCGAGCCGCGGAGGCGCGGCGACCAGTCCGCCAGGAACTCGTCGACCTCGTCAGCGGGCACGGTGATCCGGGCAGCCTCGACGAGCATCCGCCGCTGGTCCTCGGGGACGGGCGACGGCGTCGGTGCGAGGGCGACGGAGAACTCCGGCGACTCCCGGAAGGCGTACACGCCGTGGTCCCCGACGACACGAGCGGCACCCTCGGCGACTGGTCGCCCGTCGATCACGGCGCTCGCGCCGATCACGAGCCCGTCGGCGGTGCGGACTGCGTCGAGCAGCACGCGGCCGTCCGTGCCGAGCTCGACCCCGCCCTCGCGCTTGCCGGTCACGAACGCGATGCCGAGGGGCCCGGCCTGCCGCAGCAACGGCCAGAGGAGCGGACTGCGGAAGTCGTCGAGGTGGATCCAGTCGCTCTCTCCGGGCAGACCGGCGAGCTGTCCGGCGCGGTGCAGCGCCGCGAACTGCATGAACCAGGCGTGCTGCTCGGGCTCGAGGCCGAGGCGGTTCATCGAGTAGGGGAGCGCACCCCAGGTCAGTTGTCCGCGCACCCAGTTGCCCGCCGCGCTCCGGCTCACCGGACGGACGCCGAGCCGCACCGCCCGCGAGGCGACCGGCAGGGTGCGGCCGGCTGCGCGGGCGCGGCCGGCGAGCCTGGCCGGGACCGCGTCGCGGAGTTCGAACTGGAGGCCCATCCCACCTGCCGCGCGAACGGTGCCGGACCCGACCGGGTCGTCGTCGTCGTCGCCGGCGAGGCGGGCGAGGTCGCGCCTCCAGTCCGGGGTCGGCGGGGTGGGCGCCTGTGTCCTCGGGCCGGCCTGCGCGGCGAGGGCCCGGGCGTTGATGGTGAGGAGCGCGGCGGCGACGTGCTTGCACTCGCCGCCGAGCGGGCACGTGCAGTGGCTGCGGACGGGGCGGACGAACTCGCCGCGGGCGATCGTCGTGTCGACCTGCACGTCGTAGGGGTCGTCGGCGCTGCCACTGACGGTCGCGGTGATCGAACCGTCCTCGTCGTGCCAGGTAGCGTCCTCGACGAGACCGGCGCGGACGACGTCGCGGGCCCGCCCGAACGTCTGCGGCCCCACGAAGCGGATGACGTCGACGGCGTCGATCATCGGAGCAGCTGGCACAGGGACATCGTGCCAGGCCCCGCCGACGCTCTGCCCCGTTCTGGGGACCTCACGGAGCCGCCGGAAACGAGAAGATGAATCATCATGCTGCAGTCACTCGTTTACATGAGCTCGGCCACCGAGCACTTCGACGGTCCCGCACTCGACGCCGTCCTGGAGCGCTCGCGTGTCCGGAACACCGAGGACGGGTTGACCGGCCTCCTCGTCTACCGCGAGGGTCGGTTCATGCAGCTCCTCGAGGGGCCGCACGACGCGGTGCTCTCGACGTACGGCCGGATCGTCGGTGACCCGCGTCACGACGAGGTCCGTCTGCTGGTGGAGGAGACCATCCACACCCGCCGGTTCCCCGAGTGGTCGATGGCCTTCAGCCGGGACACGGAGGTCGAACCACCCGAGGGCTTCAGTGACTTCCTCACCGGCGACACCAGCGCGGACGCGAGCAAGGCGCGTGAGCTGCTCCGGTGGTTCCGCAACCACCCGATGGCGGCGCCGACGGCCTCGCTGGGGAAGCACCGGCGCGACTGACACCGGCCGTCTGCGCCCCGACGACGAAGCCCGCCGGATTTGGTCCGGTGGGCTTCGTCGTCTGCTGTGCGGGTCCTGCAACCTGGCGGGCCGCCCGACGCGGTCCTGGTCCGATGGTTGTATCGGACCAGGACGGACGTCACTTGATGGACCACGCTCCGTCGGACTGGACCTGGATGACCGACGGTCCCTTGACCAGGGGTACGATCCCGGTCCACGGACCGATCTCGTTGACAACGAGGTTCGAGTAGCCCTGCGACAGCGGGGTCTGGAAGACACCGAAGTACCCCTCGCCGCGGTTGGTGATCCGGACGTTCCGCGCCTTCGCGCCGGACAGGTACACGTGGTCGCCGCGACCCGTCTTCGTGAGGAACGGCGCGCGGGACATCTGCTTGACGGTCAGGCTCCAGGCGCCGGTGCCCGTGACCCGGAATGCGCGGGTCGTCGTGAACGACTGGAGGCCGAACGCGGTCGTGCCGGAGTAGGCGCCGTAGTGGTAGACGGGCAGGTCGCCGTTCTGCTGGTTCGCGCTGTCCAGGCCCTCGATCGAGAACTCGGAGCTGCCACGGTAGGTCGCGATGATGATGCCGCTCTTCACCGCTGCGGGGAGCTTGATGACCGTGCTGGTCTTCCCCTGTCTGGAGAAGCTCTCGAAGGTGCCGTAGGCCTTCTTGTACGGCGTGGTGTCCCCGGTGACTGCCTGGGCGGGACCGACGCCGACGACCGACGTGGTGATGACGGCGGCGACGATGCCGGCGATGAGCGCGAAACGGCGCATGGTTCTCCTTTGACAGATGCTCACCCGATTGTGGTGGGCGGTCTGTTGCCGGGGGAGTCCCCGTACGAGGGTGGGAGCCGGCCGCCGGTCAGCGCTGCTTCGCCAGCTCGCTGTGCTTCCGCGAGTAGCCGAAGTACACGCCGAGCCCGATCGCGAACCAGATCCCGAACCGCACCCACGTCTCCCACTGCAGGAACGAGACGAGCCACAGCGACGCCAGGACGCCGATCGCCGGGACGACCGGCATGAACGGCAGGCGGAACTGCCGGTCGAGGTCCGGCTGCCGGTAGCGGAGCACGATGACCGCGGTGCAGACGACCACGAACGCGAGCAGGATGCCGATGTTCGTCAGCTCGGCAACCACGCCGATGGGCAGCACGCCCGCCAGGACCGCCGACGCGATGCCGAGGATCCAGGTCACCCGGGTCGGGACGTGCCGCTTCGGGTCCGTCTTGGCGAACCACTTCGGCATGAGGCCGTCGCGGCTCATCGAGAACCAGACGCGCGAGGCACCGAGCATGAAGGTGACGAGGACCGTGACGATGCCGACGATCGCGCCGATCGCGATGACGTTCGCGATCCCGCCGAGGCCGACCGACGCGAACGCCGACGAGAAGCCGGACGCAGGGTCGATGTCCTTGTAGTCCTCCATCCCGGTCAGGACGAGCGTCGCGAGCACGTAGAGGACCATCGAGATCCCGAGGGAGAGCAGGATCGCCTTCGGCATGTGCTTCCGGGCGTCGGTGGACTCCTCGGCCGCGGTGGACATCGCGTCGTAGCCGAACACGGCGAAGAACACGGTCGCCGCCCCGGTCATGACGCCGCCGAAGCCGAACGGGAAGTACGGCGAGTAGTTCGCGCTGTCGATGTGGAAGACACCGAGCACCACGATGAGCACCACGAGTGCGACCTTGATCCCGACCGCGACGAACTCGAACCGGGCAGCGCTCCGGATGCCGCGGGTCAGGACGAACGCGGTGAGCAGGCAGAGCAGGATCGCGAAGACGTCGACGACGTGTCCGTCCCCGGTGCCCGGGGCGCCGAGCATCCACGCCGGCAGGTCGATGCCGAACTGGCCGACCAGGAAGCCCACGTAGCCGGAGATGCCGATCGCGACCACCGCCACGATCGCGGTGTACTCGAGCAGCAGGTCCCAGCCGATGAACCACCCGACGATCTCGCCGAGCACCGCGTAGCCGTACGTGTAGGCGCTGCCGGCCTTCGGGATGAGGCCGGCGAACTCGGCGTACGACAACGCGGCCGCAGCGCTGGCGACCCCGGCGACCAGGAAGCTGATGAGGACGGCGGGTCCGGCGACGCCGTTCGCGACCGTCCCCGCCAGCGTGAAGATGCCCGCGCCGATGATCCCGCCGATGCCGATCGCGGTGAGCTGCCACAGGCCGAGGTGGCGTTTCAGGCCGCCCTCGGCTCCGGCGTCGTCGTCGATCGTGTCGATCGGCTTCCGGCGGAACAGGGTGGAGGATCGCGGCGTCGGTGCCATGCCGCCATCCTGCACCCGCCGCGGCGGATCGGCACGCTCCTGGTGGACGCCGGGCGGGCGGCCCTCGCGACGCCGGCCGGGCCTCCCGTCAGCGCTGCGCGTACGGCCACCAGAACGGCGGCGGCAGCGCGCCGCCGGTGAGGATGACGAGTCCCTGGTAGGCGAGCATCCCCACGCCGAGCATCCCGAGGACGGCTGCGGCCCATGCCCACCGCCGAGCCGCGCGTCGGCGACGACCGATCCGGATCGCCCGCCACGCCGACAGCAGACCGAGTCCGCCGAACAGGAACCCGATCGCGAGGTGCCGTCCCACGTCCTCCGCCGGCAGGATCAGCCCCTGCAGGAAGGCGAACCCGGAGAGCAGCACGGCTGCGGTGGCGGGAGCGGCAGGGGGTTCGTGGTCGCGCGCACGGGCCATGCCCCGACCGTAGCGGCAACGGGCGTCCCGTCGACGAGGCACGATGGACCCATGCGTTCCTCCGCCCGCGTGCTCCTGCGCCCCGTCCTCGTGCTCGCGGCCGCCCTGCGGTCGGTCCGCACGCGCCGCCGCCGATGACGTCGGGACACCCGGACGGCGGAGCCCGGCACGACGGCGCAGCCCAGGACGGCGCGGTCCTGGACGGCCGGGAGGCCCGGTCCGGTGGACGCCGCGGTCGTCGCGTCGCGGACGTGGTCGCCTCCGTCGTCCTGCTGGTGGTCGGGGCGCTCGCCGCGCTGACCGCCGGGTGGGGGATCATGCTGCTCGCGCTCGGGTTCGGTTCGTGCGACGCACCGGGCAACCGCTGCAACGAGGGGCTCGGCGGGACGGTCGTGACGCTCGGGCCGGTGCTCGTCGCGCTGGTGTTCCTGGTGGCGGCCGTCGTCTGCGTGCTCCGGCTCGTCCGACGCCGGACGGCGTGGCCGGTCGCGCTGCTCGGCCTCGGGCTGGTCGTGGTGGTGTTCCTCGTGGCGCGGCTCGTCGTGGGCGGTACGGTGACGATCGGCATCTGAACGGGTTTTCCTGCACAGGGCCGTCGGACGTCGTGGTCGTCCACAGATCGGCCATCGGAGGGGTCCGTCGGCGGGTCGGACGGCGACGCTGAGGGCATGCCAGACACCGACGTGCTCGACCGACTCGAGCGAACCGCAGTCCGAACCGACGCCGACGTGGTGGACCTCGTCGTCGCCCTCCTCGACGCGCCCGTCCGGCGACAGTGCTGGGTGCTGTTCCTGGGCGAACGGGGCCTCCCCGTGCACCTGGTGATGCCGGTCGCCGACCTGCCCTACGAACCCGACGACCGGGTGCCGGACTTCGGCGCACTCGTCGAGGACGTGGTCGCGCAGGTCGGCGCCGCACAGGTGGTCCTCGCGTGGGAACGACCGGGGGCGAGCGGGCTGTTCCCCGTCGACTGGGCGTGGGTCGACGCGATGGCCTGCACCCTCGCCGAGCACGGCGTCCGGCTGCGCGGGCAGGTCGTCGTGCACGAGGACGGGGCGTCGATGATCGAGCTCGACGACGACGAACCCGTCGACTCGGCCGCCTGACCTAGCCCTGGGGTGCGACGTCCGGCACGGTCTCGCCGGTCAGACCCTCGACCACGCGCTTCGCGGTCGGCCAGTACTTGGCGTAGTGGTCGGGGTCGGCGTTCACCTGCACCGCGTGCGCCATCTGCGTCGGCGTCATGGTCTTCCACCCGGGCACCTTGACGAGCTTCGCGTAGAACATCGACGCCGCCGTGTACGGGTCCATCCGCTGCTCGTACGTGCCCCACGCGCCGTTGTCGCGCTGCTGGAACAGTCCGCGGCTGTCCGGCCCGGCGGCGTCACCGTGGTCGATGTTCACGAGCCCGGACTCGCCGATCGCGGTCATCACGCCGACGGCCTGCGTGTGCGGTCCGATGCCGAGGGCGCGAGCGGCGCGGATGACCTCGGCGGCGTTCACCAGACGGTCCTGGCAGAACCCGCCGATCGGACCGGCCGGCACCACGACGCCGCCGACGGTCTTCGCCGGTGCTGCCGGGCAGGTGAGCGCCCGGGGCGTCGCCGAGGACGACGCCATCCCGGTCAGTGAGTTCACCGCGACGACGATCAGGACGATGACCCCGATGACGGCGGCGACGACACCGACGCCGAAGACCGACGCGAGTGCGATGCCGGCACGGCGCATGGGGTCGTTCCTCCGTCGGGGTGGGCGGGACGAGCGGCCGGGGAGCCGCTCACCACAGAGAGGCTAAGCGCTCCCGCTGGACGTGGGGCGTGCCGACATGCCCCCGGTTCGCGGCACTACCGTGGACAGCGGAGGGAACGATGGACACAGCGATGCAGGACCGGGCGCTCGGCGCCGTGCTGGCGAGTGCGTGCGGGGACGCGCTCGGAGCCCCGTACGAGTTCGGCCCGCCTCTGACCGCGGACCAGCCCGTCGAGATGCGCGGTGGTGGACCGTTCGGCTGGGAGCCGGGGGAGTGGACCGACGACACGAGCATGGCGATCCCCGTCCTCGAGGCGGTCGCCAACGGTGCGCGCTGGAACGAGGCGAGGACCCACGGACGCCTCCTCGCGGCCTGGTCGGACTGGGCGCAGGACGCTCCCGACGTCGGCGCCCAGACCCGTGCCGTCCTCGGCCGGATGACCGCGAACACCGAGGAGGCCGCGAAGGCCGCCGCCCGCGCCGTGCACGAGCAACGCGGTCGGTCGGCGGGGAACGGTTCACTCATGCGGACGACGCCGCTCGTGCTCGGGTTCCTCGGCGACGGGGCCAAGCGCCCCCTCGCCGTCGCCGCCCGTCGGGTGAGCGACCTGACGCACTACGAGGAGGACGCCGGTGACGCCTGCGTGCTCTGGACGGTGGCGATCCGGCACGCGGTCCGTCGTGGCCGGCTCGACGTCCGTCGCGGTGTGCCGCTGCTGCCGCGGGAGCGCCGGACCCTGTGGCTCGACCGGATCGCCGAGGCCGAGGCCTCCACGCCCGCGGACCACACTGAGCGCAACGGGTGGGTCGTCGCGTCGCTGCAGGCCGCGGTGGCGGCGATCACCTCCGGTGACGGCGTGGTCGACACCCTCGAACGTGCCGTCCGCGGTGGCGGGGACACCGACACCGTCGCGGCGATCACCGGCGGACTGGCCGGGGCGCTCGCCGGGGCGTCGGCGCTGCCCGAGCAGTGGACGGTCCTCGTGCACGGGTGGCCGGGCAAGCGCCTCGACTGGGTCCGGTCCCTCGCCGTCCGGGCGATCGACCGGACCCCCGGGCCGCTCGGCCTCCCCGCCCGCCGGAGCTGACCCCGGTACCGCGCGCGTCCCCGCTCGACGGGCCACCCTGGCCGTCGGGCGGGGACGCGCCTCGCCGCTCGGTCAGTGGTGGTCGTCGCGCGGGTCGCGCTGCACCGCGGTCGGCTCGGTCACGAGCCCCGTCGGCGCCTTGTCCGCGACCTTCCGCCCGTGGGTGAACCACGTCACGAGCCAGAGCACGACGCCGAGCGCGAGCAGTGCGCCGGCGATCTGGTACTGCTCCGCAGCACGACCGGACGAGAACGGCAGCACGAGCCACAGGCAGGCCACGACACCGATCACCGGGAGGACGACCCCCGCCCGGAAGTGCTTGTGTCCGACCCGGTCCCGCCGCAGCACGAGCACCGAGGTGTTCACGACCGCGAAGACGGCGAGCAGCAGCAGCGAGGTCGTCCCGCCCAGGATCACGACGATCGGCGACTCCGGGTCGAGCGAGACCCATCCGATGAGCAGCAGCGAGATGACGGTCGTGAAGACGATCGCGGTCGACGGGGTCCGGCGGGTGGGGGAGACCCGACCGAGGAAGCGCGGGAGCACGCCCTGCTTGCTCATGCCGTAGAGCAGCCGGGACGCCATCATCATGTTGATGAGTGCGGTGTTCGCGACGGCGAACATCGAGATGAACGGCAGGATCGACCCGATCGGGAAGTCCGGGGCCGCGGTCTGCACGACGGTCACCAGCGGCGTCTCGTTGCCGGCCAGCTCGCCGATCGGCACGACGGCCACGGCGCAGATCGACACGAGGACGTAGATGACGGCCGTGATGCCGAGCCCGGTCAGCATCACGCGGGGGAAGATCCGCGACGGGTCCTTCGTCTCCTCGGCCATGTTCACCGAGTCCTCGAACCCGACCATCGCGAAGAACGCCAGCGAGGTCGCCGTCGAGACGCTGAGCAGCAGGCTCTTGTCCTCCGGCGTCTCGAACATCACGACCCGCGAGAAGTCCGCGTTGCCGCCGGCGATGGCGTAGAAGCCCACGAGGATGACGAGCACGAGGCCCGAGAGCTCGACGAGCGTGAGCACGACGTTCGTCTTCACGGACTCGCTGACACCGCGGAAGTTCACCGCCATGACGGCGAGCATGAAGGCCATCGCGATGAGCATCACCACGACGTTCGGCAGCTCGAGCCCGAACCCGACGCCGAGGTTCGCCGCGAAGGCACGGGACGCCGTCGACGCCGACGTGATCCCCGAGCACATCACGATGAAGGTGACGATGAACGTCACGAAGTGGATGCCGAACGCCTTGTGCACGTACAGCGCGGCACCGGCGGTCTGCGGGTACTTCGTGACGAGTTCCAGGTACGAGAACACCGTGAGCAACGCCACCGAGAAGGCGATGAGGAACGGGAGCCACGCGGCCCCGCCGACCTCTGCGGCCACCTGCCCGGTGAGCGCGTACACGCCGGTGCCGAGGATGTCGCCGACGATGAACAGCAGGAGGAGTTTCGGACCGATGACACGGCGGAGCTCGGTCTGATGCCCCGCGTCGTGTTCGGCCTTCGTGGTGGTCGCCATGCCCCACCCTGTTCCTGCTGACCGCTTCCTGTCCAGTCCCACAGGGAAATCAGCCGAGTCGGGCACGTGCAGCCGCCCCTCGGTACGCTCCCTGCATGGACGAGGAGTCGACGACCACCGAGGAACCCATCGAGTTCGCGGACTTCAACGCGAAGCTGCTCGTGCTCGACGCGCTCTGCTACGACCTGGACGTCATCGAGCCCTACGACGGGGACGACGACGAGGAGACGGTGGTGGACGAGGACGACGTTCCGGGACAGGACGACCGGGCGCGTGCGTACTACGACGACCTCGACCTGCTGCCGTCGCAGCTCGACCTGGTCACCGAGCTGACGGTCGACTCGGACCTCGAGGTCCTGCAGGACGTGCACCCCGGGTGGGACGGCTCCGACGACCGCTACGACCCGCAGAACTGGGACGACGTCATCGACCTGCCGGCCCTGCGCATCGTGTACGCCGCTGCTCCGCTCCCGGCGCACGTGTCCGAGGCGCTCGCCGCCAAGGGTGTGGACGTGCGCTCGGCGTAGTCCCTCAGCGGAGCTCGGCGAGCTGCGCGGTGAACTCTGCCGCGCCGCCCTGGGCGGGGTGCCGCACCGCGATCGCGTCGATGCCCGCGGCGGCCAGCGCACCCTGCGCCTTCCGACCGACCGCCACGAAGCGTCGTGCCCCGACGGCCTCGGCCAGGGCCAGTGCGACCGGAGCACCGTCCCGCACCTCGCTCGGACGCGGTGTGCGGTTCGTCAGCCGGTCCGGCGCGGCGAACGGGTGGTGCGGGAACACCGCCCAGAGCACCGGCAGGGGGCCGTGCCACCCGCGCAGGGCTGCGTGCACCACACGGGATGACGCCTCCCACGGTGCGGTCGGGTCCTCGGGCACCGCGAACGGGACGTCGGCGAAGAGCCCGTCCGGGTCCTGCAGTTCGCGCATGCTCGTGAAGGGCACACCGGTGTTCGTCATGCCGCGCCACCCGGGCGCCTCGGCGACCAGGATCGTGTCGGCCGCCGGGCCGAACCGCCGGAGGTAGCGGTCGAGGTTCGCCCGACGCAGCACCCCGGCCCCGCTCGCACCGGCACCAGCGCCGACGCGGTCACCCCCGCCCACGGCAGTCCCGCCCACGGCAGCCCCGGTGCCGTCGTCGAACAACCGCTCGGCGTCCGCCGCTGCCGGCACCGCGTCGAGCGCCGCCCAGAACGCGGCCAGGTCGATCGGTGCAGGCTCGGGCGTCACGTCGCCTCAGCGCCCGAGCACCCGCAGGTACACGCGCTCCAGGCCGACCGCCGATCGGTCCCAGCTCAGCCGCTCGGCGTGCTCACGACCCGCAGAGGACAGTGCGGCGGCGTACTCCGGCTCGGTCAGCACCCGCTGGATCTCCGCGGCCCACACCGCCGGGTCGCGGGACTCGAGCACGACCCCGGTCTCGCCGTCGAGCACCGCTTCGCGCAGCCCCCCGGCAGCGGCCGCGACGACCGGGACACCGGACGCCGAACCCTCGAGCGCCACGAGCCCGTACGTCTCCGAGTGGGACGGGACGAGCACGGCCGCTGCCCCGCGGAACAGGAAGGCGAGGTCGGCGCGCGACTGCGGCCCGATGAAGGTGACCCGGTCGGCGATGCCCCGCGACTCGGCGAGCCGACGCAGTTCGGCCACGTGGTCGCCGGCCTCGCTCGACGCGTCCCCGGCGATGACGAGGGTGGGACGGGCCTCCCGGTCGATGCCGGCGATGGCCTCGATCGCCAGGTCCAGGCCCTTGAGCGGTTGCACGCGTGCAGCGGCGACCACGTACGGCGCGGTCGCCCGGCGGGCACCGACGCCAGCCGGACGGAAGACCGACCCGTCCACGCCCGGCGGGACGATCCACACGCGCGACGCATCACCGCCGAGCCGTGTGCGGACGGTCTCGGCCTCCGCCTCGCTCACGACGACGACCGCGTCGGACTCCCGGGCCAGGCGCTGCTCGCCGGCCATCCGGCCGGCGGACTCGGGTCGTTCGCCCTCGGACAGCGGCGTCTCCGCGTCGGCGGCGATCGAGTGGAAGGACTGGACGTGCGGGACGCCGCGGTCACGGGCGACGGGGAGCGCTGCGGCACCGGAGAACCAGTGGTGCGAGTGGAGCACGTCGAACGGTCCGAGTGCGGCGAGCCCGTGTCGGAACGGTTCGATGAAGGCGTCGTGTTCGCCCTTCGGCACGGGCTGGGCGGGCCCGGCGGACAGGAACCGGAGGCACACGCCGGGGACGAGCGCGACCGAGTCCGGCTGCGTCGGCGACGAGCGTCGCGTGATGATGTCCACCTGGTGGCCGCGGTCGGCCAGGGCCTCGGCCTGGTGCCGGACGACGACGTTCATGCCGCCGACCTCGCCGGAACCGGGTTCGTCGCCGGGGGAGGTGTGCAGCGAGACGAGCCCGATGCGCAGCGGTTCGGTCGTCGTGCTCACCGGACCAGCCTAGCGAGCGGGTCGCTGCGCCTCCCGCGCCGGTGCGACGAGGGCCGGCAGCCGTCCGGCGGTGTCGCGCGGGTCGGACGGGGAGCCGTCATCGCCTCCGAGCACCTGCACCCGTCGGTCGCCGTGCCGCTCCCAGAACGCCGCCGTCCAGGCGCAGAGGACGCCGTCCAGCAGGTCCTCCCGGTGCTTGTGCGTCGGTCCGTGCAGCACCGACGGCTCCGCCAGCGCCCGGGTGCGCGGATCGCCGTCGAGGTCGAGCGGCGGGTCGAGCGGCCTCGTGCGGACGCGCCGGACCAGTTCGTCGAACGCCTCGGCGCGGCGCTGACGGGCGACCGCCGGCGGCACCGACGGGGCGAGCCGCTTGTACCGGGGGCGTTCGTCGTCGTAGCCGAACTCCTCGACGCCGACGAGGGTCGTGTACGGGTAGCACTCGAAGACCGCCGGGCCGCTGCGGGCGCGCATGCTCGCGGTGTCGCTGACGTAGGTGATGCCGAGCGCGGTGAGCCGGTCGAGCAGGCGGGCGCCCGCGCTCGCGGCCGAGGCGAGGCTCGTCGGGTTCGCGGCGACCCTCCATCGGCCGTAGCGCTGGCCGACCTGCCGTTCCACCTGGCGCATGCCCGTCGGGTTCGTGACGACGAGGGAGGCGTCCACGGCGACGAGCGTGCGGGGGCCGAGCCGCTCGGCGATCCAGGCGGTGACCGCGTCGACCCCGCGGGCCCAGCCGGCGTCGACCACCCGTCCCGCGTCGTCGACGGCGGCGAGGCCGGTCTCGTTCGGCGCCCGACGCTCGGTCCCGAGGCCCCACGCCAGGTCGACCCCGAGGTACGCGTTCACGGTGTCATCCTGCCCGTGCGGACGCGCGGCACGTACTCCGCGGGTGCTGGGGAGTAGGTTCCGCAGCATGGCGACACCGGCGACGACGCTGACCGTACCCGGACCCGAGGGCGACCGGGAGGTCCGGATCTCCAGCCCGGCACGCGTGCTGTGGCCGGACCTCGGCATCACGAAACTCGACCTGGCGCAGTACCTCGTCGACGTGGGGGAGCCCTTCGTCCGGGCGAACGGCGACCGACCGATCTCGCTGCAGCGCTTCCCCGACGGTGTCGACGGCGAGCAGTTCTTCTCGAAGAACCCGCCGAAGGGTGCGCCCGACTACGTCCGCGCGGTGACGGTCACCTACCCGAGCGCCCGGAGCCACCCGCAGCTGGTGGTCGACGAGCCGGCCGTCGCGGTCTGGGCGGCGCAGATGAACACCGTCGTGTTCCACCCGTGGGCATCCCGTGCCGAGGACAGCGACCACCCGGACCAGCTCCGGATCGACCTGGACCCGCAACCGGGCACGGACTTCTCCGACGCGGTGCCCGCGGCTCACGAGCTGCGGAAGGTCCTGGCCGACGTCGGGCTCGAGGCGTGGGTGAAGACGAGCGGCAACCGCGGCCTGCACGTCTTCGCGCCGATCGAGCCGGCGTACGAGTTCCTCGACGTCCGGCACGCCGTGATCGCGGCGGCCCGGGAACTCGAGCGGCGGATGCCCGAGCAGGTGACGACCGCGTGGTGGAAGGAGGAGCGCGGGCAACGCGTCTTCGTCGACTTCAACCAGGCGAACCGCGACCGGACGATGGCCGGTGCCTACAGCCCCCGTGCGCTCCCGCACGCTGCCGTGTCGACCCCGCTCGCGTGGGAGGAGCTCGACACCGCGGACCCGACCGTGTTCACGATCCGCACCGTCCCCGGTCGGCTCGCCGCCACCGGCGATCCGTGGGAGACGATGTCCGCCGCGCCGCGGAGCATCGATCCACTACTGGAGTGGTGGGCTCGCGACCTGGAGCGTGGTGAGGGGGAGCTGCCGTTCCCGCCGGACTTCCCGAAGATGCCCGGCGAGCCGCCGCGCGTCCAGCCGTCCCGGGCGAAGAAGGGCTGACGGGACCGCTGAGGCGCCCCCTGGGACGGCGCCCCCTGGGACGGCGCCCGCTCGGACGGGGCCTCAGACGAGCGAGGAGGCGTCCTCGGAGCGGAGTCCGTCGTCCTCGACGCGCGAGGTCTGCAGCGGCAGACCGACCGTGGCGGTGTGCAGGCGGGTGAGGCGCGACCACGTGCGGCGGTTGCCCTGCGTCACGCCGTCCAGGACGATCATGCGCCGAGTCCGATCGTGACGAAGGCGAGCGCGGCGGCGGTCACACCGGCGATGCCGCTGATGATCGCGCTGGTCTGGAGCGCACGCAGATGACGTGCTTCGCGGACCTCGCTGAAGGGGCTGCGCTGCGCCCGGCGAATGAGGATCTCGTTGCTCATGTCCACTCCGATCCGTGGTGTCGAGACGGTGTCCGACCACCGTTTCCCTGGTGCCTCAGATGTTTCCACAGTTTCACTAGTTCGGCTAACTACTGATCACTGCGGAGCGCGGATTGGACATCTGACCGGACGGACCGCGGTCGGATCAGGACAGGACGTCGCTGAGGTCGTACGCCGTCGGGACCTCGAGCTGGTCGAACCCGCACGAGCGCGCCTCGCGGTCCGGACGCCACCGCGCGAACTGCACGGTGTGCCGGAACCGGTCACCCTCCATCTGGTCGTACCGGACCTCCAGGACGCGCTCCGGTGCCAGCCGGACGAACGACGTGTCGCGACCGGACGAGAACCGTGAGCGCTCCCCGTCACCGGTGACGGGCCTCCCGTCCGCGTCCCGCTCGACGAGCGGTTCCAGCTCGTCGACGAGTTCCCGGCGCCGCTTGTCCGTGAAGGCGGAGACCCCGCCCACCATCCGCAGCTCGCCCGCGTCGTCGTAGAGCCCGAGCAGCAGCGACCCGACACCGGTCCCGCTCTTGTGGACCCGGTACCCGACGGCGACGACGTCCGCCTCGCGGTGGTGCTTCACCTTGAGCATCGTGCGCTTGTTCGGCTCGTACGGCTTCGACCGCGGTTTCGCCACGACCCCGTCGAGGCCGGCACCCTCGAACGTCGTGAGCCACTCGCGGGCGACCTCGACGTCGAGCGTGGTGCGGGTGACGAAGAGCGGGGCTGCGAGGTCGGCCCCGAGTTCCTCGAGCGCGGCACGGCGCTCGTCGAACGGCCGGCCGGTCAGGTCCTCGCCGTCGAGGTGCAGCAGGTCGAAGGCGACGAACTGCGCCGGCGTCTCGACCGAGAGCTTCGCGATCCGCGAGGCGGCGGGGTGGATCCGCTGCGACAGGGCTTCCCAGTCGAGCCGCTCGTTCCCCGGTACCCCGGAGCGGACGACGACCTCACCATCGAGGACGACGGGGTGCTCCCGGCCGCCGAACCGGGCGCGGAACGCCTCGACGAGCTCCGGGAAGTACCGGGTCAGCGGCTTGGCGCCGCGGCTGCCGATCTCGACGTCGTCGCCGTCGATCGTCACGATGCCCCGGAAGCCGTCCCACTTCGGCTCGTACCGCAGGCCGCCCGCGACGCTGTCGGGGTCCGGCACGGTGGCGACGGCCTTGGCGAGCATGGGCGCGATGGTCTCCATGCGGCCTGTCTACCCGCCCGCTGCGGGACCGGCCTGGATGCCCGTCACGGCCCGGTCCGCCGGCACCGCCTGGTTAGGGTGGTCGCGTGTCGATCCCGCCGCCCGTCAGCACCGCGCAGGCCGAGGCGCTCGCCGCCGGTGCCCTCCCGCCCGTCGAGGAGGTCCGGCCCGGCATCTGGACCATCGCGGTCCCCTTCCGAGGCGGTGTGCCCGACGCCACGCTCGCGTACGTCATCGAGGGGAGCGACGGGGCGCTCGCGGTCATCGACCCCGGGTGGTCCGACGGCGGCTCCCTCGACGTGCTGTCCGACGGGTTCCGGACCATCGGCCGCCGGCTCGAGGACGTCACCCTCGTCGCCGTCACCCACCTGCACGCCGACCACCTCGGTGCCGCGGCCGCACTGCGGCGACGCTCCGGTGCCCCGGTCGCGATGCACGCCGCGGAGGTGCGCGCGCTCGAGCACGAGCGGGCCGACGCGGAGCAGAACGACCGCGACGTGCGGACCTGGGGCGTGCCCGCCGCGCTGCTCGACGGGGTCCTGGCCGCGTGGGGGACCGGCCGCCGGATCGGGCAGGGGACGGCGGAGGCGCCGTTCGCCGACCTGCTGCTCGCAGACGGGGACGTGTTGCCGATCCCGGGGCGGACGATCAGCACACTGTGGACGCCGGGACACACCGGCGGTCACGTCTGCTTCGTCGACGAGCCGGACGGGCTCCTGTTCACCGGGGACCACGTCCTGCCGCGGATCAACCCCGGCGTCGGACTCGGCGGCCGGACCGGGACGAACCCGCTGCGTGACGCGCTCGGCTCGCTGGCGAGGCTCGACGGACACGGGCACCTCGAGGTCTGCCCCGGGCACGAGTACCGGTTCCGCGACGTCGTGTCCCGAGCCCGTGTGCTCATCGACCACCGGGACGAGCGGACCCGGCACGTCGCGGACGCGCTCGACGCACTCGACCGGCCGACGCTCTTCGAGGTCGCGTCCCGCGTGCCGTTCAGCGGCGGGATCGAATCGATGTCGGGCTTCCTGCTCGCGAGTGCCCTCAGCCAGACCGCGTTCCACGCCGACCTGCTCGGTCGCGCCGAGGAGATCCGCGGCGCCTGACGACCGGCGCGCCGTCGCGCCAACGGGCGGGCGGGAACGGAACGGCCCCGCCGATCCGTGGAGGAATCGACGGGGCCGCGGGAGGAGCCTCCCGTCCGGGTCAGCGACGGGCGCGACGGCGGACGGTACGCAGGCCCACCAGTGCCGCACCGGCGGCGAGCATGGCGAGCGCCCAGGGCAGGGCGTCGGTGCTGTCGGTGCCGGTGTAGGCGAGTCGGCCGTGCGCGGCGGTGCGGACCGGGACGGTGCCGATCGGCGCGGCTGCCGGCTGGGTCAGCACCGGGGGAGCCGACACCGGGGGCGTGGCGACCGGGGGCGTGGTGCCCGGGGTGGTCGCGGTCGGGGTGACCACGACCGGGAACGACGTGGCGAACGCGTCGCCGGTGGCCGTCAGGGTGTGCGTCGAGGCTTCGGGGAAGGTCACGTCGACCGCGTTGTAGCCGCCGAACTCCTCGTCGATGGTGATCACGTCGGAGGCGACGTCGGAGGTGACGGTGAGCGCGGACGGCGTGCCCTCGTCATCGGTGACCTCGTTGCCGAACCGGTCGACGATCCCGCCGTCGACCAGCAGCGTGCCGTCCTGCTCCACGGTGGGGCGACCACCAGGCGTGAAGACGACGTCGAGGTCCCCGCCGTCAGCGCCGGTGCTCCAGTTCAGGTCGACGGTGTCGATGTCGCCGTCCTCGCCGATGATCCAGCTCCGGATGGTGCCCGAGTCCTCTTCCTCTGCTGCGGCAGCTCGGAGCTGGAAGCCGATGGACATCCCGTCGCCGAACAGCTCTTCGTAGTCAGCGCGGTCCGTGGCGATGACCTGCACGCCCGCGGGTGCTGCGGCGTCGACCGACAACTCGACGTACTGGGTCGTCGTGGCCGATCCGCTGGTCGCGGTCACGGCGAAGTCGTAGTACGAGGCGATCTCGGTCGTACCCGACAGGACGCCGGTGGCCGGGTCGAACGTGATGCCGTCGGGCAGCTGGCCCTCGGGGGTGTCCTCCGGGTACTCGGGGTCGGCCTCGTAGCCGTCGTAGAACCAGGCGAGCGAGTACGTCGGTGCGGGGCTCCCGACCGCGCGGAAGGTGTACGAGAAGGCCTCACCTGCGGTGGTCTCGAGGGGGAAGACGTCCTCGTCGGCGTCGGTGCCGCTCTCGATGGGCTTGCCGTTCTCGTCCACGAACACGGGGTCCTGGGTGACGACGGCGGTGTCCGCCGTCGCGGTCTCGTCCGTGTGCCCGAGGAGCGTGTTCTGCACGGTGACGGTGACGACCTTGCCCGCGTCGTCGGCGACGACGTCGTAGGTCGGGCCCTGGTCGCCGGTGGCCACACCGTCGACCGACCAGCTGTAGGAGAGCGCGGACGGGTCGGTGAAGCCCTTGGGCTTCGCGCGGAGCGTCTGGCCGACCTTCGCGGTGCCGGAGATCGTCACGGTTGCGGATGCCACCGCCGTGGGCGCGGCCTCGGCCGGGCTGGTGGCGCTCGGCTTCGCGGTGCTCGGGTTGGTCGGTGCCGGCGTCGCGCTGCCGGTGGTCGGAGCGGTCGGCGTGACGGCGCCGGTCCCGGCGGCGTCACCACCCGTGGTCGCGCCGGTGCCACCGGGGGCGCTGGTCACGCCGTCGGTCGGGAGGCTCGGCTCGGCCGGCGTGGTCGTCTCGCCCGGCGCCGTCGTCGCGTCGGTACCCGGCGTGGCGTCGGTGCCCGGAGCGGCGGGAGTGGTGACCGACGTGTCGGTCGTCGGTGCCTCGTCGGCGTAGGCGGTCGTCGCGGTCATGACGCCGAGACCGGTCGTGAGGCCGATGAGTGCTGTGGCAGTACCGACGGCGCACGCGCGTCGGACGAAGGAGGTGCTGCGATGCACGGGTTGTTCCCCCATATTTCGAGTCCGGACGGGTGCCGGAACACAAGAGTTGGCCGAGAGTCCTCGGGTGATCGGAGCGTATTGGGATGGCGGGGTGTAGAGGCGCGCGCAACGGCAGAAGTGCCCCGAGTTGGGGGTAGGCGTTCCAGATCGTGCGGTTTCCCGCACCGGTTCCTCTGCGTTCGTACAGACGTGAGCGCCCCCGGGAGGGGCGCTCGCGTCTCCGCCGATCAGGCGCGACGACGGCGCAGGCGGGCCGTCAGGACCGCGGCCCCGGCGGCGAACAGCCCGCGTGCCCACGCGATCGGGCCGGACTCGTCGGCACCGATGGTCTCAGGAACGGGAGGTCGCCGCAGCCCGTTCCAGGGCGTCCCGGAGCGCTGCCACGGCGGGGGACAGTGAACTCGCCGTCCGCTGCGCCGTGAAGATCGTCCGCTCGGCGTCCCCGGGCAGGTCGAGCAGCCGGCAGGTGGTCGACCGGCCGGCCCAGACCAGGTCCGGCATGAGCGCGACCGCGTTCCCGGACTCGATCAACCGGATCTGCGCCTGCAGGTCGGCGGTCTCGTACCGAACGTCGGGTTCGAAGCCCGAGCGCCGGCAGAGCTGCTCCGCGAAGTGCCGCGACGCCGTTCCTCGTGGCTCCATCACCCACGGCAGGTCGGCCGCGCCGGTGAGGGAGTCGACCGGCCACAGCGACGTGTCGACCGGCGGCAGCGCGAGCCGGACGGCGTCCGTCGTCAGCTCACGTCGGTCGAGGCCCGGGAAACGCGGGGCCGCGTGCGCCGGGTACTGCTCGGCGATCACCATGTCGAAGTCCCGAGCCCACGTCTCGTTGAGTGCGGTCTCCGGCTCGCGCTGGACCATCTCGACGCGGACGCCCGGGTGTTCGGTGACCATGATGCGCAGCGCGTTCGGCATGAGGGCGAGCGCAGCAGACTGGAAGACCGCGACCCGGACGCGTCCCTGCACGCTGGTCAGCGTCGCCTCGACGGCGGACTGCGCCCGCTCGAGCGTGTCGAGCACGTCGCCCGCCGCGGCCACGAGCACCTCGGCCTGCGGCGTGAGCTGGAGGCGCCGTCCGGCCCTCCGGAGGAGCTGCACACCGGCCTCACGCTCGAGGACCGCCAGCTGTTGCGAGACCGCCGACGGGGTGAAGTTCATCGCCTCGGCGACGGCGGCCACGGTGCCCCGGATCGACAGCTCCCGCAGGAGCACGAGGCGCCGGACGTCGAGCATGGGGAAACAGTAGTGCAGCTGAACGGAATGCATCAGGAAGAGTTGCTTCCGCTACCGGAAGCGCGAGCCCCACACTGAACCCATGACCGACGTCCAGCCGCGCGACGACGCAGCGACCACGACCGACGATGTGACCACCACCGACTCCGCCGGACTCGCCGACGAGTCCGTCGCGCTCGTCCAACAGTGGCTCGCCGAGGCAGAGACGTACCCGATCGACGGGTCCGCGAAGCAGCTCGCCGGCGTCCTCGCCGACCCGAAGGGCCTGGCCTTCGCCGTCGGGTTCGTCGACGGCGTCGTCCGCCCCGAGGACCTCGGCGTCGCTGCCCGCAAGCTCCGCGCCATCGCGCCGGACGCACCCGGCTTCCTGCCGGCCGCGCTCCGCGGCCTGGTGCGCCTCGGTGGCGGGATGGCACCGGGCCTCCCGGGGGTCGTCGTCCCCGTCGCCCGACGGGTCCTCCGGAACATGGTCGGGCACCTCATCGTCGACGCCACCGACGCGAAGCTCGGTCCGGCGATCGCGAAGATCAAGCAGGACGGCATCCGCCTCAACGTGAACCTGCTCGGCGAGGCCGTGCTCGGTGAGCGCGAGGCCGCGCGCCGCCTCGCCGGCACGCACGCGCTGCTGAGCCGCGGCGACGTGG
The DNA here is from genome assembly GCF_003224335.1 of Curtobacterium sp. MCJR17_055. Classification (GTDB taxonomy): domain Bacteria; phylum Actinomycetota; class Actinomycetes; order Actinomycetales; family Microbacteriaceae; genus Curtobacterium. The sequence goes on along the minus strand of NZ_QKLF01000005.1, from coordinate 337,927 downwards.
ACTACGTGTCGATCAAGGTCTCCTCGACCGTGCACCCGCACTCGCCGTGGGCGTTCGACCACGCCGTCGAGGACATCGTCGGGCAGCTCCGGCCGCTGTTCGAGCGTGCGGCGGCGTCGACGCCGAAGAAGTTCATCAACCTCGACATGGAGGAGTACAAGGACCTCGACCTGACGATCGCGGTCTTCACGAAGCTCCTCGACGAGCCGCAGTTCACCGACCTCGAGGCGGGGATCGTGCTGCAGGCGTACCTGCCCGACGCGCTCGCCGCGATGGAACACCTGCAGGAGTGGTCCGCCGCCCGCCGTGCCCGCGGGGGCGCCGACATCAAGGTGCGCCTGGTCAAGGGCGCGAACCTGCCGATGGAGCAGGTCGAGGCCTCGGTGCACGGCTGGCCGCTCGCGACCTGGCACACCAAGCAGGACTCGGACACCAACTACAAGCGCGTGCTCGACTGGGCGCTCACGCCCGAGCGCATCGCCAACGTGCGGGTCGGCGTCGCCGGGCACAACCTGTTCGACGTGGCACACGCGTGGCTCCTCGCCGGGGAGCGCGGTGTGCGGAACGGCATCGAGTTCGAGATGCTCCTCGGCATGGCGCAGGGCCAGGCGGCCGCGGTGAAGAAGACCGTCGGCTCGCTGCTCCTCTACACGCCGGTCGTGCACCCGGGGGAGTTCGACGTCGCCATCGCCTACCTCATCCGTCGTCTCGAGGAGGGCGCGTCGCAGGACAACTTCATGTCCGCGGTGTTCTCCCTCGCCTCGTCCCCGACGCTGTTCGCCCGCGAGGAAGCCCGGTTCCGCGACTCCCTCGCCCCGCTCGCGCTGCCCGGCGGACTGGACGCCCCGGCGCCGCACCGTGTCGCCGACCGGTACGCGGCCGTCGACCGTCCCGTCCCCGGCCACTTCGAGAACACGCCGGACAGCGACCCGTCCGTCGGTGCCGTCCGCGAGTGGGGTGCCGCCATCACCGAGCGGATCGCCACCTCGACGCTCGGCGTCTCCGCCGTCCGGGAGGCCCGTATCACCTCCGCCACGACCCTCGAGTCCGCCCTGCAGCGCGTCCGCGCCGCGGGCACGACCTGGGGTTCGTGGTCGGGTGCCGCCCGCGGCGCGGTCCTGCACGCCGTCGGCGACGCCCTCGAAGCGAACCGCGCCGCCCTCATCGAGGTCATGGCGTCGGAAACCGGCAAGACGATCGACCAGGCCGACCCCGAGGTCTCCGAGGCCATCGACTTCGCGCACTTCTACGGCGAACTGGCCGCATCGCTCGACACCGTCGACGGTGCGTCGTTCACCCCGGCCGCGCTGACGCTCGTCACGCCGCCGTGGAACTTCCCCGTGGCGATCCCCGCCGGCTCGACCCTGGCCGCCCTCGCCGCCGGGTCCGCCGTCGTGCTGAAGCCCGCGCCGCCGGCCGCCCGCAGTGGTGCCGTCCTGGCGTCGGTCATCGAGACCGCCCTCGACGCGCACGGTGCACCGGCCGACGTCCTGGCGTTCCTCGACGTCGAGGAGTCCGAGCTCGGGAAGGACCTCATCGCGTCGCCGCTCGTCGACCGCGTGATCCTGACCGGCGCGTACGAGACCGCCGAGCTGTTCCGGTCCTTCCGCCCGGATCTGCCGCTGGTCGCCGAGACCTCCGGCAAGAACGCGGTCATCGTGACCCCGTCGGCGGACCTCGACCTGGCGGTGAAGGACGTCGTCGCCTCGGCCTTCGGTCACGCGGGGCAGAAGTGCTCGGCCGCGTCGCTGGTCGTCATGGTCGGCTCGGTCGCGAAGTCCAAGCGCTTCCGCAACCAGCTCCTCGACGCGGTGTCCTCGCTGACCGTCGGCTACCCGACCGACCCGACGACCCAGATGGGACCGATCATCGAACCGGCATCGGGCAAGCTGCTCGACGGCCTGACGACGCTCGGCGCCGGGGAGTCCTGGGCGATCGCACCGAAGCAGCTCGACGAGACCGGGAAGCTCTGGAGCCCCGGTGTCCGGCAGGGCGTCCGGCGCGGTTCGGAGTACCACCGCACGGAGTACTTCGGCCCGATCCTCGGCGTGATGGTGGCGGAGACCCTGGACGAGGCGATCGACATCGTCAACGAGGTCGACTACGGCCTGACCTCCGGCCTGCACTCGCTCGACCCGGGTGAGATCGGGACGTGGCTCCGGCGCATCCAGGCGGGCAACCTCTACGTGAACCGCAGCATCACGGGCGCGATCGTCCGCCGCCAGCCGTTCGGCGGGTGGAAGAAGTCCGCAGTCGGCGCGGGCACCAAGGCCGGCGGCGTGAACTACCTGGTCGGCCTCGGCTCCTGGGAGCCCGCCGTGGCCCGCGCTGGCTCGACGCCGTCGTCGGACGTTTCGGCCTTCGTCCGGGCGACCGGTGTGGCGTCCGAGTCGGTCGACCGTGCGGTTGCGTCCGACGAGCTCGCGTGGACCTCGGAGTTCGGGACCGCGGCCGACGTGTCCGCACTCTCCGCCGAGCGCAACGTCTTCCGCTACCTGCCGTTCCCGGGGGTACACGTCCGCTTGGCTGCCGAGGGCACGACCGAGGACCTCGTGCGGGTCGTCGCCGCGGCGCTCCGTGCGGGCACCTCCGTCCAGGTCTCCACGGCCGTCGCGCTCCCGGAAGCGGTGGCCACCGCGCTCCGAGGCCTCTCGCTCGTCGAGTCCGTGCGGCAGACCGAGTCGGACGAGACGTTCGCCGCCCGGATCGCTGCCGGCCCGTCCACGCGCGTCCGACTCATCGCCGGGGACGCTGCCGCGCTCGCCGTCGGGACGGACGGGCGGCCGGACGTCGCCGTCTACGCGGAGCCCGTGACCGAGGCCGGGCGCATCGAGATGCTGCCGTTCCTCCGGGAGCAGGCGGTGTCCATCACGGCGCACCGCTTCGGGACGCCGAACCACCTGTCGGACGACCTCATCTGACGGCTGCTCGCCAGTACGACCCCTCCGGACGGACACGGCCCCTCGCTTCCACGCGGTGCCGTGTCCGTCCTGCAGTGTGGCGGATGATGCCCGGCCAGCCGGTGAGCGCTGTCCGGATCGGCCTTCGGCGACCCCTCGGTACAACAGGTTCATGTGTGAATCGGTGCAGTGCCTGGTGTGTGGGAAGGCGACATGGACCGGGTGCGGTGAGCACGTCCGTGAGGTCTTCCGCGGCGTCCGTCGTCGTGACCGGTGCGCGGGCCACGGTGTGCCGCGCTCCTTCCCCGACGACGACGGGTTCCGCTGAGCCGCTGACCCGCTGCTGTACCGGCCCGTCGGCCCGACCTGTCCGCTCGCCGCACGGTCGGTGCGCACAGTCAGGTGTCCGGCGTTGCCTCGGATCCACGTCGTACAGCGACGACGACCCGGCCACCCTGCCGGTACACCCGAGGAGCCCCACATGACCGACCCGATCGCTCGACCCATCGCACTGGCGCACGTCCGCGTGACCGTCACCGACATCGTCCGCAGCAAGGCGTTCTACCAGCAGCTGTTCGGCGTCGAGCCCGCGATGGACTTCAGCGAGCACGCCGGTGAGCCCGGGATCACCGAGGACCGTGAGCGGCTCTACGGCGGCTGCATCTTCCCGGTCGGGGACCAGCTCTTCGGCCTCCGCCCCGTCGCTCCGAGCGGCCAGCGGTTCGACCCGGACACGGTCGGTCTCGACCACGTGAGCTTCATGGTCGGATCGGTCGACGAGCTGCACGAGGCGGCCGCCCGGCTCGACGCCGCCGGTGTCGAGCACGGCGAGGTGACCGACCTCGGAGACGCCGGCATGGTGATCCTGTCCGTGCAGGACCCGGACGACATCAACCTGGAACTGGCGGCCGTCCGCAGCTGACCACCCGCGGCGGTCACCGCACAGGGCGCAGGATGTACTCGAACGTCGTGCGTGCCCGCTCGGGGTCCGGGGTCTCGCCGGAGATCAGGTCCGCGTAGGTGAACGACTCCGAGACGCGGACGAGCAGTCGACCGAGTTCCTCGGGGGAGAGTGGCGCCGGGTCGAAGGCCCCCGACTCCTGCTCGGCGGCGACCAGGGTCGAGACCACGGCGACGAAGCGCCGCTGCACGTCGCTGTCGGTCGTCGTCAGGAGTCGCAGGGCCCGGGCCGGCTCGCGGGTCAGGAACGCGCGGAAGTACGGCGCCCGGATCAGGTCCGCGGTGAAGTGGTCGAGGACGTCGACGATGCGTGCCGCTCCCGACGGTGCCGCTGCTCGGCCGGCGGCGTCGAGCGTCGGGACGGCCAGTGACCAGAGGATCTCGGACAGCAGCTGGTCGCGGTTGCCGACCCAGCGGAACAGCGAGGTCCGGTCGACGCCGAGCGAGGACGCGAGGGCCTGCATGTCGACGCGTGCCCCGTCGATGAAGGCATGACGTGCGGAACGGAACGCGCGCTGGGCGTCGGGGTGGGCCTCCAGGCGCGTGGCGAGCGCGCTCGGGACGAGCGCCGACCCGAGGGCGCCGAGTGGCTGCTTGCTCACGGTTCCCCCCGAAGTCGTCGACGTCGTCTTGCAACGTTTCCGAGAATGATGCATCGTTGGGTCCATGTCAACGACGGTCGCGGGAACGCCCCTGCTGGAATCCGACTTCTACCGGTTCCAGGAGCAGCTGACCGACCAGGAACGCGCCTCCCTCGGCGAGCTCCGCGAGTACCTCGAGCGCGACGTCGCGCCGATCGTGGACGAGTACTGGGCCCGCGCCGAGTTCCCGACGCAGGTCATCGCGCCGCTCGCCGAGCTCGGCATGTACGGCCCCGGCGTGCCGCTCGTCCGGCAGTTCGAGAACTCCGCGGTGTACCGCGGGTGGGCGGCCCTCGAACTCGGTCGGGTCGACGCCGGCGTCGCGACCTTCATCGGCGTGCAGTCCGGTCTCGCGATGAACTCGATCGCGGTCGCGGGCAGCGACGAGCAGCAGCGTGAGTGGTTGCCGCGCATGGCCTCCGGGGAGGTCGTCGGGGCGTTCGGACTGACCGAACCGCTCTCCGGCAGCGACTCCGCCCGCGGCCTCCGCACCACCGCCCGGCGCGAGGGGGACACCTGGGTGCTCAACGGCTCGAAGCGCTGGATCGGCAACGCCACCTTCGCGGACGTCGTCGTCATCTGGGCGAAGGACGAGGCGGACAACCAGGTCAAGGGCTTCCTCGTCACCTCCGACACCCCGGGGTTCACCGCGACGAAGATCGAGGACAAGATCGCACTCCGGTCGGTGCAGAACGCCGACATCACCCTCGAGGACGTCCGCGTCCCGGAGGCCCGTCGCCTGCAGCGCGCCGACTCGTTCCGGTCCACGGCTGCGGTGCTCCGCCTGACCCGCACCGAGGTCGCCTGGCAGGCCGTCGGCATCTCGGTCGGCGCCTACGAGGCCGCCCTGCGCTACGCCCGGGAGCGCGAGCAGTTCGGCAAGCCGATCGCGTCGCACCAGCTCATCCAGGACCTGCTCGTGAAGTCCCTCATGAACATCACCGCGTCGATCGCCCTGTGCACCCAGGCGTCCGCGCTGCAGGACCAGGGCCTCGGCGGCGACGAGCACTCGGCGATGGCGAAGGCGTTCGCCACGGCGAAGATGCGCGAGACCGTCGGCTGGTGCCGCGAGGTCCAGGGCGGCAACGGCATCGTCCTCGACAAGGGCGTCGCCCGGTTCTTCGCCGACGCCGAGGCCATCTACTCGTACGAGGGCACCCGCGAGGTCAACACGCTCATCGTCGGCCGCGCCGTGACGGGGCAGGCCGCGTTCGTCTGACCTGCTGGACCAGGTGGCAGATGACCGCCGTCGCCCGGTCGTCGGCCCGGCGCCGGTCGCTCGTCGCCCGCTCGTCAGCTCAGGCCCAGAACGCGCCGATGCGCTCCGCCACCGGCTCGGCCTGCGCGCGTCCGGCCTCCGCCGACGGCCGCTGCGTCGACAGCGCCAGTGAGTTCGTTCCGAAGGCCCGCTGCGACGCCTCGTCCGCGACGAGGACCTCGACCCGCGAACCGGCGTCCCGCAACGAGGTGACCGCACGGTCGAGCCACGGCCCGAGCGGTGACGGCCCCTCGGGGCTGCAGGCGATCACGAGCACCCGCTCGTACCCGGCCGCGACGTCCGCGTTGGTCGCCGAGCGCATGCCGCCGTCGATGTACGGATGCTCGTCGATCCGCACCGGAGACCAGACCAGCGGGACAGAGCAGCTCGCGGCGACGGCACGTTCGAGCGGCACGCCGTCCTCGGCGCGGAGCACCCGGAAGGTCCCGTCGACGGCGTCCACCGCGGTCACCGCGTAGGGCCGGTCCGGCCACGCGGTCGTGGGCAGCGTGTCGCGGAAGGTCGCAACGCGTTCGTCGTCGCTCTGTCCGGAGGTGATCTGCTGCGCGGCGGCTCCGAGACGCGCACGGGCGTCCTGCTCCGAGGTGGCTCCCTGCAGTGCCGCCGCGAAGCGCTGCTCGAACTCGGCGGCATCGACGCGCGCGGGCTCTTCGTAGGTGGTCGGGAGCGGGCTCAGCTGCTGCTCGTAGGCACCGCGCACGCCGCCGCTGCGGAGGAAGGTGCCGACGACGCTGCCGGCGCTCGTGCCGACCACCAGGTCCGCCGCACCGAGGTCGACCCCGGCGTCCTCGAGGGCCGACAGGACGCCGAGCTCCCAGGCGATGCCGGCGACGCCACCACCTCCGAGGACGACTGCTCTGGTTCCGGGCGTGGGGGTGGGGAGGGGCGCTGCGGCGTCGGTCATGCCTCCTGCTTACCAACCCCGCCGATGAACGCGTACTGCGTCGGTCCTGCCGGACCCGACCACGCGCCGGACGGGAGGCTCGGATCGCCACCGCCCCGCGCCTCCCGGAGCCGCCCGGACCGGCACAACGAGAACCGGCTCGAACCGCGGACATCCGCGGTTCGAGCCGGTTCTCGTTGTGCAGCGCCGAAGGGCACCACGGGACGGGGTGCGGCGGCACCCCGCCGCGCGGTGCCTCCCGTCCGTCCCGGCGCGGCCTACTCCGCCGACTGCACGTCGATGAGCACCTTGCCGACCGCGTCGCCCTGCACCGCGTCGTGCGCTGCTGCGGTCTCCTCGAGCGGGAAGCGGATCAGCGCGAGCCCGGCCTCCTCGCCGACCGGCAGGACACCGTCGCGCAGCGCGGCGGTGATGTCCTCGGCAGCGGCGGCGAGGGCGGCGTCGCCGATCGTGTACAGCAGCAGGAACTGGTAGCGCGCGTTGATGCCCATGTTCGGCCGCACCGGGATCGATGCCGCGTCTCCGCCGTTGTCCGCGTACATCGAGACGACGCCGTGGTTCGCCAGGACCGCAGCGTCGAGGTCGGCGTTCGCCGGGATCGACACCTCGACGACGATGTCCACGCCGTCCGGGGCGATCGAGCGGATCCGGTCGGCGGCGCCGTCCTCGCGGTAGTTCACCGTGTGGTGGGCCCCGGCCGCCGTGGCGAGGGCCGCCTTGTCCTCCGAGCTGACCGTGGCGACGACGGTGGCGCCGGCCCAGCTGGCGAGCTGGATCGCGGCGTGTCCCACGGCCCCCGCGCCGCCGGCGACGAGCACGGTCTTGCCGGAAAGGGCACCGGGCGAGAGGCGGGTCGGGCCGTCCTCGTGCACGGTGAGCGCACGGTGCGCGGTCATCGCCGGCACGCCGAGGCTGGCACCGACGTCGAACGAGACGCCCTCCGGGAGCGGGACGACGCGGGCGGCGGGCACGACGGTGAACTCCTGCGCGGTGCCGGTCGGGCGGGACGCGGCGGCCATGAACAGCCAGACGCGGTCACCGACGGACAGGCCCTCGACGCCGTCGCCGACCGCGTCGACGACGCCGGCACCGTCCTGGTTCGGCGTGATCTCCGGGAACGGCAGGCCGTCGCCGTACGTGCCGCCCTGTCGTGCCTTCCAGTCGGTGGGGTTCACCCCGGAGACGACGACGCGGACGCGGACCTCACCGGCACCGGGCTCGGGGACCGGACGGTCGGCGAGGGAGAGGACGGCTGACGTTCCGGGCTGGGAGTAGACGATCGATCGCATGCCTCCACGCAACCACCCGCGGTCCGCGACGATTCCAGACCGGGCGCGGTCAGGAGCCGGAGTCGTACCCCGAGCGCGCTTCGGCGACGCCGTCCATGTGGTCGATCGCCCACTGTTCGAGCGGCACGAGCACGGCGCGGAGCGACCGGCCGGTGTCGGTGAGCTCGTACTCCACGTGCGGCGGGATCTCGGGGAAGACCGTCCGGGTGACGAAGCCGTCACGTTCCAGGGCCCGGAGCGTCTGCGTGAGCATCTTCTGCGACACACCCTGCACCCGGGTGGCGATGGCGGAGTACCGACGAGGCCCGTCCGCGAGGGCGCCGATCGTCAGCACGCTCCAGCGGTCCCCGATCCGGTCGAGGAGCTGCCGCGAGGGGCAGTCCGCCGCGTAGGGGCTGTACTCGAGCGCGCTCATCCCGACCTCCGTCACGCACCACGAGGTGCCTACTTACTTGAAGAGAGTAACACCCGTACAGTGAGTGGCACGGCGCGCGACCGCGTCGGCACCACCACCACGAAGGAGCTCGCATGTCCACCATCGTCGTCTTCGGAGGCACCGGGTACGCCGGGTCCGCCATCGTCCGCGAAGCCCTCTCCCGCGGGCACGAGGTCGTCGCCGTCGCGCGTGACACCACGAAGCTCGACGCCGCCGAGCACCTCACGCTCGCGCGGGGGGACGCGTTCGACGCCGGTTTCGTCACCGAGGTCACGAAGGACGCGGACGTCGTCATCGTCGCCCTGCACGCGGTCCAGTCGGACGGCACCGAGCTGAAGGACCGGTTCCAGCACTTCGTCGACGCCGCGGCCGCTGCCGGTGCACGACTCGGCATCGTCGGCGGCGCCGGGTCGCTGCTCGTCGCCGAGGGCGGCCCGGCCCTCTACGACACGGCCGAGTTCCCCGACGCCTTCAAGGGCGAGGCGAAGAGCCACGGCCAGGTCCTCGAGGCACTCCGCGCGGGTGGCACCGACGTCGACTGGTTCTACGTCAGCCCCGCCGCCGCCTTCGGCAGCTACAACCCGGGGGAGCGTCGCGGCACGTACCGCACCTCGGACGACGTGCTCCTCACCGACGCCGACGGCAACTCGGACATCTCGGGCGCCGACTACGCGATCGCGGTCGTCGACGAGGTCGAGGAGCCGAAGCACCACCAGGCGCGGTTCGGCGTCGCCTACTGAGCGCAGCTGCTCGCGTCACCCCGTGACGGACGGGAGGCCCGTGACCAGCTGGTCACGGGCCTTCCGTCCGTCACGGCGGCCCGGCCGCTGGCGCGCCGGTCCGGTTCCGGCGGCGTGGGCCCACCGTCCGTCGTGTCAGCGGTTGCCGACGATGGTCGGCAGCGGCAGGTGGTGACGCATCCGCATCTCCAGGTGCAGGCCGCCGCGTCGGGCGAGGACGAACGCGATCACCGTGGCGGCCGCGGCGGGCACGCCGCCCGCGACCATCATCCCGACGTGCGCGCCGAAGCGGTCGACGACCTGACCCATGACGGGGCCGCCGATCGCCTGACCACCGAGCAGCACGAGCACGTACAGCGACATCACCCGCCCACGGATCGCGACGTTCGAGGACAGCTGGACGAGCGAGTTCGACGCCGTCATGAAGAGCAGCTGCGACAGGCCGACCACGACGAGCAGGACGGTGAACGGCGCGATCGTCGGCGCCGACCCGGCCACCACGAGCAACAGCCCGGTCCAGAACACCCCGCCGACGATGGTGCGGAGCCGGACCACGGCACGCCGGGTGGAGAGGACTGCGCCGGTCAGGGCGCCGACCGCGACCGCGGAGTTGAACAGGCCGTAGCCGCCGGCCCCGACGCCGTACACGTCGGACGCGAAGGCGGACAGCAGCACGGGCATCGTCAGCGCGAAGACGGAGAAGAACGCGAGCAGGACGACGGGCACGATGATCGTCGGCTTCGCGGCGGCGTACCGCAGCCCCTCGACGAGCTGCCCCTTCGCCCGCGCGGCCGGCGGTGTGCGGTGGAGTTCGGAGACGCGGAGGAACCCCAGCGTCACGACCACCGCGACACAGGCGGCGGCGTTGATGCCGAACGACCACCCCGCCCCGACGGCGACGAGCAGGATGCCGGACAACGCCGGACCGATCATCCCGCCGAGCTGGAACACCGACGAGTTGACGCTGATCGCGTTGCGGAGGTGCTGGTGACCGACGATCTCGGTGACGAACACCTGCCGCGCCGGGTTGTCGATCACGGTGACCATGCCGACCAGGAACGCGATCACCCAGATGTGCCACGCCTCCACCACCCCGGCCAGGGTGAGGACGGCGAGCAGCAGGGACAGCACCGCGAAGGCGCCCTGCGTGATCATCATCAGCGCGCGCTTCGAGTACCGGTCGACGAAGACCCCGCCGAGCAGCCCGAACAGCAGCATCGGGGTGAACTGACAGGCGACCGTGATGCCGACCTGCGCGACCGAGCCGGTGAGCTGCAGCACGAGCCAGTCCTGCGCGATGCGCTGCATCCACCCCGCCGTCATCGCCACCAGGTTGGTGGCGGTGAAGAGCCGGAAGTTCGGCACCGACAGCGCGATGAAGGAACGCCGCCACGGAGGCGGTGTCGTGCTGATCGGGAGCGGCTCGGTGGGCGGGTGGACGGTCGTCGGTGACGGACGCACGGTGTGGGGGACTCCGGCTGTCGAGGGCGGGAACGGTACCCGGTCGAAACTATCCGCTCCCGGTCCATTCGATCCTCCTATGATCGGCATCACTCCATTGCGATGTCGAATGAAGGGCCCACCGTGCTCGATCCCGTCCTGCTCCGGACCTTCCTCGCCGTCGCCGAGACGAGCAGCTTCACGCAGGCCGGCGTCCGTCTCGGCATCAGCCAACCGACCGTCTCGCAACACGTGCGCCGGCTCGAGTCAGCGGTCGCCCGGACCCTCGTCGCACGGGACACCCGCGGGGTCCGGCTCACCGACAACGGCGACGCGATGGCGGGGTTCGCCCGGACGATCCTGGCGGCGCACGCGACAGCGGACGCGTACTTCTCCGGGGTGGCGGCTCGTGGTCGCCTCCGGTTCGGCGCGGCCGACGACCTCGCGATCACGCAGCTGCCGCGCATCCTCCGGGACTTCCGGAAGCTGCACCCGCAGGTCGACCTCGAGCTGACGGTGAACCAGTCCGCGCCGCTCCTCCGACGGGTGCACGCTGGTCAACTCGACCTCGTGTTCATCAAGCGGACGGCGGGGGAGTCCGCCGAGGGCACCCGGGTCGCCTCGGACCAGATGGTGTGGATGGCGCAGGACGGCATCGCCCTCGAGTCCGACGACCCGGTGCCGCTGATCGCGTACCAGGCGCCGAGCATCAGCCGGCAGATGGCGATCGACGCGCTCGAGGCCGCCGGGCGCACGTGGCGGATCACCTGCAACACCCGTGACGTGAACGGTGTGCTCGCCGCGGTGCGGGCGGGGATCGGCGTCGCGGTGTTCCCACACTCGCTCATCCCGGCCGACCTGGTGAAGGTGTCGCAGCGACTGTCGCTGCCGGACCTGCCCGCGGTCGACTACGTCCTCATCGCGAACCCGACCGTGCAGCGCGAGCCGATCGAGGCGCTGACGAACGCGATCCTCTCCCGGGGCGTCGTCCGCGCGGTGTGACGGGGGTCGTCCCCGCCGTCAGCGGGAGGGTCAGGGCGCGATCGTCGGCGTGGCCCCCGTGCCCGTCAGGTCCGGCAGCGGCGCACCGAGTGCGGACGCGACGGCCCAGAGCAACACGAGGGTCCCGACCGCGCCGAGCACGGTGCCGAGCAGGGCGACCGGCCGCTGCCAGGTGGACGCGGGGTTCCGCATCGTCACCACGGACACCACGACCGCGAGCACACCGAGCAGGACGCCGACGGCGTGCACGGTCGCCGGGGCCGTGAACCACCAGGCGGCGAGACCGAGCGTGGCGAGACCGGCCAGGGCACCGAGCACGGCACCCGGCGTCGCGCCGATCGGACGTCGAGCGCGCGTGGCGGACGCACCGGTTCCGGCCTGGAGGCCCGTGTCGGCTCCCGTCACCGGCGTCACCGGCGGAGCGGCTTGCGGCTGCGCGGTCGTCCCGGCGGCGACGGGGACCGCGGTGGACCGCGCCTTCGTCGGCTGGGCCGGACGACGCTTCGGCAGGAAGCCCCGACGGGTGTTCGCGCCGCGGCTGCGGTCGGCGTTCCGGTGCTCCCGGGCAGGGGTCGGGGCGTGGGTCGCCTCGCCGTCGGACGTGGCGGTCTCCGCCGGTTCCGCTGCGGCCGGCGCGACGGACGGCAGGGCCCGTGTGACCGCGGGGACGACCGGCGCCACGGCGTGCGGCTCGGACGCCGGACCGGGGAAGGGTGCGGCGGTGGTCGGCGCCGGGGTGGCGAGCACGGCGTCGAACGTCGGCGGAGCGGTGACCGCCGGCGGGATCACGCGCGCCTGCTGCCGGGCGAAGCGGGCGGGCGTGCGGTACCCGATGGGTCCGACGGCCTCGGGCTCGCCGCCCTCGACGACGACGTGTTCGAGTCCGGGCACCGAGAACCGCGGCTGTCCTGCTGCCGGCACGACGGGGAACGCGGGAGCCGGCGGGGCGGCCGGGGTCGCGGTGGTCGCGCCACGTCCGGCGGAGCGCGCTGCCGGCCCGGCCGTCGGAGCGGTCGGGACCCCGGCATCGGGGGTCGCGGACCAGGACTGCGAGGCGACCGGTCCTGCCGGGGCGGGCACGGGCGCCGCGGACCGGGTGTCGCCGGTGTCCCCGAGCGCTCCGACGGGCGCTGCGGACGCATGCGCCGCGCCGACCACGGGAGCCGCGGGCATCGCCATCGCCCCGGCGGAGGCCTGGGCATCCGTTGCGCTCCGACGCGCTGCACCGTGTCGTGCTGTGGCGCGGGGATCGCCGGCGGCGGTGCGGTCCGCAGCAGGGTCCCGGGTGCCTGCCGGTGTGGCGGTCGCGTCGGCCGGTCCGAGCCCGGCGACGGTCGCACGCGCCTCCGCGACGGCCGAGAAGGGGAGGGTGTCGACGTTCGGCGACGTCGGAGCCGGCGGCAGCAGCTCGGGGGTCGGCGGGAAGTCGGGGACGACGGCGTTCGGGTCGAGCACCGGCGGGGCGGGGGTGGGGTGGGCCTCCAGGCCGGGCACGGCGTCGATGCCGGGTCGGGCGCGGTCAGCGACGGTGCCCGCGGGGACGACGCGGCTGGGGGCAGGGGAACCGGCGTCCTCCGGAGGCGCGGTCACCCATGCGGGCACCGCCCGACGGGGTCGCTCGGACTCGGGCATGCGATGAGACGCCACGGCCGCTGTTCCTCTCCCTGGATTGATCCAGAGTCCGTTCTACCGGGCGGGAACAGCGGCCGAACGCCCCAGTCAGAGGGGGTGGAACGGTCGGTGCAGGACCGTCACATGTCGCGGTACCGCTTCGCGGCGGCGAGGGCGTCGCGCAGTTCGTCCGCGGTCATGCGCGGGCCGTAGCCCGGGGTGTCGCGCTGGATGCGCCATCCCTCGGCGAGCGGTCCGGCGTCGACGACGTCGAAGCCGAACTCGTCGATGAGGTCGGCGACGGTGCGCTTCGCCGTCTCGTCGTCGCCCGCGACGACCAGGGCGCGGCGTCCCTCGGTGCCGCTGGGGGTGGCGTGTCCGGTCAGGTCCGCGGCGCCGATGTGGTTGAAGGCCTTGACCACGTGCGCGCCGACCAGGTGGTCCTGCAGCATCTCGGCCGTGGTGGTCGTCTCGTCGTCGAGGGCCACGATGTGCCCGTCGCGCTCCGGGTAGTAGTTGTCCGTGTCGATGACGACCTTGCCGACGAGCGGCTCGACGGGGATCGTCTCGACGGCGCCGAGCGGCACGGTCACGACGACGATGTCGCCCCGGGTGGCCGCGTCCTCGCGTGTGCCGGCGGTGGCGTGTTCGCCGAGCTCCGCGACGAGGTCCGTCAGCGTCTCCGGCCCGCGCGAGTTCGCGATCACGACCTGGTGGCCGTGCTGCACCGCGAGGCGTGCGAGCTGTGATCCGATGTTGCCTGCTCCGATGATCCCGATGGTCGTCATGTGGGGTGCAACAACCGTGGCCGGTGGTCATTCCGGCCTGACGACCGGGACGGTCGGACCGCCCGTCGGGGGCGGGTCCACGCGTTCGCCGGAGGACGGGTGACCGTCATCCGCCGCGCGGTGCAGGATGGCGCCATGACACACGAGTTCCGCAACGAGGCCGACCGCGACCGCTACGCCATGTACGTCGACGGAGCCCTCGTGAGCGTGCTCGACTATCGCGTCAACGGTGACGCGATCGCCTTCCCGCACACGTACACGGTCCCGGCGCACCGCGGGCACGGGTACGCCGGGGAACTCGTGGAGCACGCCGTGGCCGACGTCGAGACGACGTCGACGAAGCGCATCGTCCCGATGTGCTGGTTCGTCAGCCAGTGGTTCGACGAACACCCCGACAAGGCAGACCTGCTCAGCCGCGGCGTCGCGGACTGAGCACCACCGAGAGGCGCCACCGTGCCCCGCATCGTCCCCTTCCTCTGGTTCGACGACCAGGCCCAGTCCGCGGCTGAGCACTACGTCGGGCTCTTCCCGGACGCACGTGTCGACGGGGTCGGCCGTGCCCCGGACGGGTCCGTGCTCGTCGTCGAGTTCACCCTGATGGGCCAGCCGTACCGTGCCATGAACGGCGGTCCCGGTCATCCCTTCACCGACGCCGTCTCGCTGCAGGTGGACGTCGACACGCAGGACGAGCTCGACCGGATCTGGGACGGGCTCCTCGCCGACGGCGGCCACCCGGTGGCGTGCGGGTGGCTCGTCGACCGCTGGGGCCTGTCGTGGCAGGTGACCCCGTCGATGATGGGCGAGCTCATGGCCGCCGGCGGTGACCCGGCACCGGGCGCGCGGGTGTTCCGCGCGATGCAGGACATGGTCAAGCTCGACATCGGGGCACTCCGGGCGGCGGCCTCCGACTGATCACCGACACCGGGCACGTCCGGCCCCGTCGCCGGACGGTCGCACCGGTCCCGACCCCGGGACCCGCCGGTCCCCGTTCCGGGGGACCCGCGGTTATCGTGGGCCACACCGAGCGGCGCAGGGGACCACGGACGTGGGCGGCCGCCGGACCCGACGTCCCGACCAGGGGCGACCGACCACCGGCGCCACGCCGGACGACAGACTGGAACAGCATGGCCGACCCGAGGGGCCCCGGGATCCGTGAAGCGGACATCGGACGGGCGTACACCGAGCTCTCCCGCATCACCCGCCGCGCGAGCGTCCGGGCGCGGGGGACCGCCGACGTGTTGAGCGTCGTCGACCAGTCCCTGGTCGACTTCGTCGTGCAGCACCCGGGGTGCATGGCGATCGACATCGCCCGGTACCTCCGGCTGAACCGGTCGACCATCTCGCGTCAGCTGTCCGGACTGCTCGCCGCGGGACTCGTCCGCACGGTCGACGGCGGCACCGGCAACGCGAAACCGCTCGAGGCGACCGAGGCCGGCCGGCGTGCCCTCGACCGATCGGTGCAGCTGCACCGCGATGCCCTGGTCGAGCGGCTGGCCGACTGGTCCGACGACGACGTCGCGCTGCTCGCCGGGCTGCTCGAACGGCTCGGAGCCGCGGACGAGGCCGAGCTGCCGATGCCGAGCAGGACGACCGAGCCGTGACCACGTCGCTCGTCCTGCTGTCGGACACGCACCTGCCGAAACGGGCGAAGGACCTGCCGCCGGAGCTGTGGGCGGACATCGACGCGGCAGACCTCGTCGTGCACGCGGGCGACTGGGTGGACCTGGCGACCGTGGACCTGCTGGAGGCCCGGTCCCGCGACCTCCTCGCCGTGCGCGGGAACAACGACCCGGGGTTCGAGGACCGGTTGCCGCTCGTCGCCTCACGCCGCGTCGAGGGACTGCGGTTCGCGGTCGTGCACGAGACCGGCGCGGCGACCGGGCGGGAGCGTCGGGCCGTCGCCGACCACCCGGACGTCGACGTGCTCGTGTTCGGGCACTCGCACATCCCGTGGGACTCGCTGGCGCCGAACGGCATGCGCCTGCTCAACCCCGGTTCGCCGACGGACCGTCGTCGGCAGCCGGACCACACGTGGATGCGCTGCACGGTCGACGGCGCCGACCTGCAGGTCACCCTGGTGCGGCGCGCCCCCGGTGCGGACGGGGTCCGCACCGCGCCCTCACACCCGGCCTGACTCCGCACCCGCGGTCGGGCCCGAGTCGGGCCCACCGGCCGGGAGGCCCGCTGCGGCTCCGCCCCGCCGGGGACCGGGCAACTGCTCCGGCATCCGGAAGAACGCGAGCTCCTGCGCGACCGACTCCCGGAACGCGCGGGCCATCCGGCCCCGCAGCTCCGGGTCGGCGCGCACGGCGAGCTCCTCGACGAGGTCGGTCGCCCGCGCGCTCGACGCCGCGAAGCCCGGGTCCCCGTACGCCGCGATCCAGTCCGCGAACGGGTGCCCGACCGGCGCCGTGCCGAGCCGCTCCCCGACCCAGGCGTACACCCGGAAGCAGGGCAGGACGGCGGCGGCGAGCACCGAGACGTCCCCGGTGGCGGCGGCATCGTCGGCCGCCGCGGCCAGGTGCGCGAGGTAGCCGGCGCAGACCGGGTGCACGGGGTCGTCCGCGTGCGACCCGGCGAGTCTACGGTGGTGCAGGTCGCGGGCCTCGGCGGCGCAGCCCTCGCTCGCGGTCGTCCAGAACGCCGCGGCGTCGCCGGTCGAGCCGGCCGCGATCGCCCGGAGGTGCTGCTCGTACGCGCGGAGGTAGTGCACGTCCTGCGCGAGGTACCCGGCGAAGACCTCCGCGTCGAGCGTGCCGTCGGCGAGGCCCTGCAGGAACGCGCACGCGAGGGTCTCGTCGAGCACCGCGGCCGCGTCCGTCCACCAGAGGTCGGTCAGGCGGGGGACCGGCAGGGCGGCCCGCACGGCGGCGTTGTGGTCGACCGGGCCGTGTCCGTGCCCGACCTGGAGGGCGTCGGCACCGCGGAGGGCCACGGTGAGCCACGCCTTCGCGGCACCGACGGCGAGCTCCCAGTCGCCGTGTCGGGCCACGAGCGTGGCGATCGCGCTCGAGAGCGAACAGCCCGTCCCGTGCGTGTTCGTCGTCGCGACCCGCGGGCCGGGGAACACCCGCACCGAGCCGTCCGGCGTCACGAGGGCGTCGTCCGAGGTGGGGCCGCCGTCGTGTCCGCCCTTCGCGAGCACGCGGACGTCGAAGCGTCGTGCCACCGCCAGGGCCGCGTCGAGGGGGTCCGTCGCGTCGGAGCCGGCGAGGTCGGCGAGCACCCGCAGTTCGTCGCGGTTCGGGGTGACGAGGTCGGCGAGGGCGAACAGGTCGGTCATCGCCGCCTCGGCATCGGCGTCGAGCAGTCGGTCACCGCTCGTGGCGACCATCACGGGGTCGACGACCAGCCACCGCGGCCGGTGTGCCCGCAACGACTCCACGACGACCCGGACGACCTCGGCGGTGCCGAGCATGCCGGTCTTCACCGCGTCCACCGTGACGTCGTCCCAGACCGCGTCGAGCTGCTCGCGGAGGAAGTCCGTGTCGGGCACGTGCACCGAGCGCACGCCCCGGGTGTTCTGCGCGACCAGGGCCGTGACCACCGCCATGCCGTACCCGTCCTGGGCGGCGATCGACTTCAGGTCGGCCTGGATCCCCGCACCCCCGGTCGGGTCGGTCCCCGCGATGCTGAGCACCCTGGGCACCCGGCCGCTCGCAGCCGGCCCCGTCGTCGCGGTCACCGGCCCGCCCCGTTCCACGCCGCGACGAACGCGGCGGCCGCGGCACCCGGGTCGGGGGCCGCGCAGATGCCCGACACCACGGCGACCCCCGCCGCCCCGGCAGCCCGCAGCGGCCCGACGTCCGCCAGTCCGACGCCGCCGATGCCCACGCACGGCACGGTGGTCGTCGCCGCGATCCGGGCGAACCCCGCGACGCCGAGCGCCGGCGGGTGGTCGGGCTTCGTGCTCGTCGGGTGCACGACCCCGACGCCGAGCAGGTCGACCGTGCCGTGCGGCATCGCGGCGACCTCGACCAGGTGCCGCGTCGTGTTCGCGGTCAGTCCGACGTGGGCGTCCGGGCCGAGCAGTGCACGCGCGGCGCTCGCCGGGACGTCCGACTGTCCGAGGTGCACGCCCGCCACCGCGTGCCCCTCGTGCCGTGCGGCCAGCGCCACGTCGAGCCGGTCGTCCACGACGACGAGTGCCCGGTCGCCGACCGCGTCCGCGACCGCGACCGTCAACGCGAGCAGGTCCCGGGCGGACGCCGTCTTGTCCCGGACCTGCACGATGCGGACCCCGGCGCCCACCGCCGCCCGGACGACGCCGAGGACCCCGTGCCCGTGCCGAGCGGCCAGGGCGGTGTCGGTGACGAGGTAGACGCCGAGCTCCTGCGCTCCCGGTACGCGTCCGGCGGTCCCGGCCACCGCAGCGGCAGCCGCGTCGGCGGTCACGATCCCGCTCCGATCGTCGTCGAGGCGGCCCGGGCACTCTGACCGTCGGCGGTGATCCGGGCCTCCCGGACCACGTCCTCCGGCGTCAGCGACGCGAGCCGGTCGAGGAACAGCGGCTGGAACGCGCCGGGCCCGCCGGCGTCCCGTGCGGCGAGCTCCGCCGCGATGGTGTGGACCGCGGTCGCGGCGACGGCCGCGTCGAGCGCACGCCCCGGCGCCACGGCCGCGAAGGCGGCGACGACGGCCCCGAGGGCGCAGCCGCCACCCGTGATCCGGGTGAGCAGCTCGGTCCCGTTCGCGACGCGGACCAGCCCCTCGGGCGCCACGAGCAGGTCCACCGCACCCGAGACCGCCACCGCCTGCGCGGTCCCGGCGTCCGCGGCGGCGACCGCGGCGTCGCGGGCGTCCTCCGTCCCGACCGTGCTGTCCACACCGCGACCGCCAGCCGAGGCGCCGAGGACCGCGAGCACCTCGGACGCGTTCCCGCGCAGCACCGTCGGGCGCATCGCCAGCAGGTCCCGCGCCAGGGCCGTCCGGACCGGCAGCGACCCGACCGCGACCGGGTCGAGCACCCACGGCGTCCCGGCTTCCGCCGCTGCGGCCGCGGCCTCGCGGGACGCGGTCGACGGCTCAGCGTGCGGGGTGCCGGTGTTGACGAGCAACCCGTCCGCGACGCCGGCGAACGGCCCCGCCTCGGTCGGCACGTCGACCATCGCGGCCGACGCCCCCAGCGCGAGCAGCACGTTGGCGGTGACGTTCTGCACCACCGTGTTCGTGATGCACTGCACCAGGGGCGCCCGGGTCCGGACGGCCTCCAGCAGGTCGGCGGTACGGACGACCCAGTCGGTCGTCGGCGCAGCGTTCTCCATGGACGATCCCTTCGCGAGTACGAGCTCGAGCAGGTTCGACGGGTGTGATCTCAGCCGCTCGGATGCGGCACCCCGTGTCTCGGACGACACCGTACACGCATCGCCGCCGTCGTCCAGCGACACGTCCGGGACCGGTGTGGAAGGGTGGACCCGTGGACGACGAACGACGGACCGCGACCCCGGCGGGACCGCCACCCGGCCCCCCGGCAGGACCGCGCGACCCCGGCGACGCCTGGGCGGTCGGCCCGGACGGCACCAAGGCGTGGGGCCGCTTCGGCGCCGCGGGCCTGCTCGTCGACGACGGACGCGGACGGGTCCTCCTGCAGCACCGCGTCGAGTGGAGCCACCACGGCGGCACCTGGGGGATCCCCGGCGGAGCGCGCCACCAGCACGAGGACCCGGTGACCGCCGCCCTCCGCGAGTCCGCCGAGGAGGCCGGCGTCCCCGAGGACGGCATCGACCTCCGGCACACCGCCGTCCTCGACCTCGGCTTCTGGACCTACACGACCGTCGTGGGACGCGCCTCCCGCCCGTTCGCCCCCGTCGTCGCCGACCGTGAGAGCCTGGCCCTGGCCTGGGTCCCCGTCGCCGACGTGCCGGACCTGCCGCTCCACCCCGGGTTCGGCGCCTCGTGGCCCGCGCTCCGGGCCACGCTCGACCGGACACCGCACGTCGTCGTCGACGCGGCGAACGTCGTCGGGAGCGTCCCGGACGGCTGGTGGAAGGACCGCGCGGGAGCGGCCTCCCGACTCGTCGCCCGGGTGAGCGCGCTCGCCGCGTCCGGCGTCGACGCCGCCGCGCTGGACCTGCCGTCCGCCACCTGGTGGCCGCGGTGGACCGTGGTGCTCGAGGGGGAGGCCCGGGGTGCGACCCCGGTCGACGTCGCCGCCGACACCCGTCCCGGTCTCCCCGTGGTGACCGTCGAGCAGGCACCGGCCGCCGGGGACGACGCGATCGTCGCCGCCGTGCAGACCGCCGTCGCGGCCGGGGACGGCCCGGTCGTCGTCGTGACCGCGGACCGCGGCCTCCGTGACCGCGTGACCGCGGTCGGGGCGGACGTCCGCGGGCCGTCGTGGCTGCGGGAGCTCCTGCCCGACTGACGACCGGCTGCCGCCGCTGTGGTCGCCCCGGCGTCGCGTAGGTCCGTGCAGCGCGCCCTCCGGGTCCGTGCAGCGCGCCCTCCGGATGGTGAGGCGCGGAGCCGGGCGTCGACGGGACGGGAGCACTACAGTTGCGGACACGTCGACGACGACGTTCAGGAGGTTCCCGATGGAACGGATCACCAAGACCGACGACCGGGTGCACCGCCCCGCCGGGCCGTGGACACCGACGGTCCACCGGCTGCTCACGCACCTGCACGAGCAGGGCTTCGTGGCGGCCCCGGCTCCGATCTCGCTCGGGGACGCGCTCGAGACGGTGACGTTCGTCCCGGGAGTGGCCGGCGAGTACCCCTGGACCGAGGACGTCGCGAGCGAGGCCGCCCTCGTCACGAGTGCCCGGCTGCTCCGACAGCTGCACGACGCCGCGGCGAGCTTCCCCCTGGACGACTCCGTCGACGTGTGGTCCCAGGCCGCGCGGGTGCCGGTCGAGACCGTCGTGCACGGCGACTACGCCCCGTACAACGTCGTCTACGACGGCATCGCGGCGGTCGGCGTGATCGACTTCGACACCGCGCACCCCGGGCCCCGCGTCTGGGACGTCGCCAGTGCCGTCTACCGGTTCGCGCCCTTCACGACCGGAGCCGACGAGGGTCGACCCGTCCCGGCGCTCGAGGACCGGATCACCCGTGCCGCCGAGTTCTGCCGCGCCTACGGTCTCGACGACCGCTCGCGTGCCGTGCTCGTCGAGACGATCACCGCCGGCTTGGTGGCCCTGGTGACGACCCTCGAGACCGAGGCGGCCGCGGGCAACCCGAAGTTCGTGAGCGACCTCGCGCACGGGCACGCCGACCTGTACCGGGCCGACGTCGCGTGGCTCGAGGAGCACGGGGACCGGATCACCGCCGCGCTCCGCTGACGGGGCGCGCCGGGGACGAGGTCGCCGACCGCCCAGCGCGTGCCCAGCGCCCTCGCGGCGGACCTCGATCCTGCGTCCGGTAGCGTTCCAGGGCCATGACCGACAGCCCGGCGGACGCCACCCCGTACGAGGTCCTCGGCGTCCCCGCGACCGCCGACGACGACACCCTCCGACGCGCCTACCGTCGGGCCGCGCGTGAGAGCCACCCCGACCTCGGCGGGGACGCCCAGCGCTTCCGCCGGGTGCAGGTCGCCTGGGAGCGCATCGGGACGCCCTCGGCCCGGCGAGCCTACGACGCCGGGACCCTGCGCGCGGGGTCCTCGTCAGCGCCGTCCGGATCGGCCGCGTGGCGGTCGGACACCGGGCGTGACGCCTACGCACCCCCGTCCGCCCGACGTGACTCCCGCCCGCGGGCCCGGTCGTACGGGCACCCCGGCGGGCGCTCCCGCGAGGTCTTCCTCGCCGCAGAACGTGAGTGGGTGGGCCTCGGCGACCCGATCGAGGACCCGTACGACCCGGCACTCGTCCGGTCGGCACCCCGGCACGTCCGGCGTCTCCTGGGCGAGGCGCTGGCCGAGGAGGCGACGGCTGCGATCATCGCGGAGATGGGCATCGGCGTCACGGTGTGGCACGACCTCGACGCCGGTGCCGAGGGCAAGCTCGACCACGCGGTGCTGACGCCCACCGGACTCTGGGCACTCGAGTCGATCGACTGGGGCGGCCCGGTCGCGGTGGAGCACGGCGAGGTCGTCGGCGAGACGCTCGGCCCGGGGGAGCAGCCGGTGAAGGAGCTCGTCCGCGCGGCCCGTGCCGTGCAGAAGCAGACGCGGGTCCGGTTCACCGGCCGTGTCCTGGTGGTGCCGGACTCCGCGGTCGACGAGGACGTCCGACTCGTCGGGACCCCCCGCAAGCCGACCGCGTTCATCGTCCGTCGGAGTGCGCTCGGGCAGGTGCTCTCCGGCGTCTGGTCGCCCGAGGGCTCCGTCGACGTCTTCGCGGTCCGCGACCGCCTGCAGCAGACCGTCCGGTTCGTCTGACCCGACCAGCAGCGCCGCCCGACCAGCAGCGCCGCCCGTCACGCGCCGCCGGCCGTCACGCACCGTCGGGGTCAGTACCCGCGGAGCTTCTCGAGGTCCCGGCGCTCCCGCTTGCTCGGCCGTCCGGCCCCGCGCTCCCGGATCGGGACGAAGCCGGCTTCCTCGCGGGGCAGGCGCGGCGGTGTGCGGTCCTCGAGGTGCTTCGCGGCCTCGGTCGCACCGACGCGCTTGAGGATGATGCTCTTCACGACGACGATCCGGTCGAAGCCGGCCTGGCGCACGCGGACCTCGTCCCCGGGACCGACCGGCTGGGACGGCTTCGCCCGCTCGCCGTTGACGCGGACGTGGCCGGCCTTGCACGCGGTCGTCGCCGCGGACCGGGTCTTGGTGATCCGGACCGCCCAGATCCAGCTGTCCACCCGGGCCTTGTCCATCCGGCCACCCTAGCCGCGCCGGTCCTGCGTCCCCTCGACGTCCCCTCGACGTACGGTCGACCGGGCCCGCACGTCCGTGCGAGCCCGTAGCCTCGGAGCCATGACCGACCCCGACCCGCCGACCACGGTCCCGTCCCAGGCGGCGATCGCCCGCACCCGGGCCCTCGTCGTGCTCGACGGCGCGGCACTCGGTGACCGGCTCGTCGTGCGGGCGCACGACGGAGCCGGCGCGCGGGACGCGCTCGGCGAGCTGACCGGCCGGACCGCGGAGACGGTGACGATCGCCACCCGTCGCGGACCCGTCACCGTGCTCCGGTCCGACGTCGTGGCCGCGAAGCCGGTGCCGCCGCCCCCGCCGCCCCGGGCACCCCGACGGCGTCCCGGCGCGGACGAGCCGGCCGCCTGACCGGACGATCCACCCCGTCCCGGCGAGCCGCCGACGGCACTCCGGGACCGCGCACGTAGCCTCGCTCCATGGCCGTCCCCGACCCACCCGCCGTCGCAGCCGGGACCACCGAGGACCGCACCGCCCGTGTCCGGTTCACCCGCCCGACCGGCTGGCGCGTCGAGGACGCCCCCGGTGCCGACCTCCGCGTCCGCGGTGACGACGTCATGCTCACGGTCCGGTCGCGTCCCGGCGACCGGACGATCGGGGACGAGAACGCCTCGCTGCTGGAACGGCTGCCAGGGTCGGTCGACGGCCTGCTCCTGCTCGGCTGCGACGTGTGGACGACGGCCGGTGCCCCCGCACGGCTCGTCGAGTACGTCCGCCCCGACGAAGAGGGCGACGTCGTCGGTGCGCACCTGCTGCTCGTCACGGGTCGGCACCGCGTGGACGTCACCGTGGAGCGTCCGCTGGCCCGGATGACCGCCACCGACGACCCGGTGTTCGCCGTCCTCGACTCCGTCCGGACGCTCGACCGCGTCACCGCCACCGAGTCCCGGACGCTCGAGGCGCTCCCGGTCCTGCTCGCCGGTTCGACGCTGACCGGGCCGTCCCTCGGCGCCGAGGCCGTCGCCACGCTGCAGGACCTCGCCGGCAAGCGCTGGAACCCGGCGCTGCTCCGCTCGGACGGCGGCCGGGAGTTGGTCGCCGCCGACCTCGTCGGTCGCTTCGGGACGGTGCCGCCGGACACCGCCGAGGTCCTCGCGCCCTGGGCGGACGGGGTGCCACCGACCACGCTGGACCAGCACGACGACGACGGGCGCGTCACGCGCCTCCGGGCCTGGGCCGGCACCGTCGTCGACACGGGGGCCGACGGTCGGTCGGTCATCGCGTCCGTCCGGCCGGACCGGGTGGTCGGGCTGATGGCCGGGAGGCTCGGAGTGCGCCCGACGTGGACCTGGCCGTTCCGCACGCCGGTCCTGTCGAGCGACCTGCTCGACCGTCGTCTGGCGGGCGGCGCGTCCGCCCCGGCCCTGCCGGACGCCCTCGCCGATGCCGACCCGACGCTCGCGGCGTTCTGGGCGGCGCCGTGGACGGTGTCCTCGCTGCTGGCGCCCGGTCGGACCCGTCCCGTCGTGGTCGTGTCCGCGGCGGGGATCGGCTTCGCGCGGGTCGGCCGCGCCGAGGGCGGGGCGACGGCGTTCAGGGCCGAGGCGTCCGCCAACGTCTACCGGTCGCTCGTCCGCGCCGTGGTCGGCTGACCGCCGCCCGGTCGACACCGGACGGCGGACGACGGCACGACCCCGCGCGGACGGAGCGCGAGCGTCGTGCCGTGCTTGCGGGGCCGTCGGTGCGGGGCCGTCGGTGCGGGCCGCCGGTGCGGGGCCGCCGGTGCGGGGCCGTCGGTGGCGGGCCGCCGGTGCGCGCCCGGTCAGGCGGCCGGGCCGGCGGTCAGGGTGACGGTCGCCGTGGCCGCGGTGCCGTCGGCCGTCGTGTAGCCGACCGTGACCCGGTCGCCGACCGCGTGCCGAGCGACCGCCTCCGTCAGCTCGGATGCGCTCGTGACCGCGGTGCCGTCGATGCTCGTGATCGTGTCGCCGGCGGCGAGCCCGGCGGCCGCTGCCCCCGATCCCTCGACCGTCCCGGCGACGGGCACACCGGAGGTGGTCCCGGTCGCCGCGCTGCTGACCTGCACGCCCAGGAACGCCGGCAGCCCGATCGTGATGGTGTCCGAGGCCTCGCCCGCCAGGATGTGCGCGGCGATCGACTTCGCGGTGCTGATCGGGATCGCGTAGCCGGTGACGTCCGCCGAACCCGAGGACGCGGCGGTCGCCATGCCGATGACCTCGCCCTCGCTGTCCAGGACGGGACCGCCGGAGTCACCGGACACGATCTGCGCCGCGACCTCGATGAGCCCGGTCAGGGACTCGGTCCCGGTACCGGACTCGCTCTGCACCTGGATGTCCTGGTCGGTCGCGGTCACGGTGCCCTCGGCGGCGACCAGGTCACCCGTGCCCTCGGCGTTGCCGACGTCGGTCACGGTGTCGCCGGTCTGGACGCCGTCGTCGTCGAGCGCGACGGTGGACAGGCCGGACGCGTCCCGCAGCTGCAGCACCGCGACGTCGTTCGTCGCGTCGGTGCCCACGACGTCAGCGGTGTACTGCTCCCCGGTCGTCTCGTCGGTCACCGTGATCGAGGTCGCGCCCTGGACCACGTGGTTGTTCGTCAGGACGGTCCCGTCCGCGGTGAGGACCATGCCGGTCCCGGCGGCCTGCTGCGCGTCGTCGTAGCCGATCACGGTGTCGATCGTCACGACGCCCGCGGTCTGCGCGGCGGTCGCGGGTGTGGCTGCCGCCTGCGAGGTCCCACTGCCGCCGGCTCCCGTGCCGCCGGTGCCCGTGCCGCCGTCGGTACCCGTGCCGCCGTCCGACAGGCCGTCCGTCCCGCCCTGGTCCTGGCCGGGGACGGTGAAGCCGTCGATGCCGCTGCCCGCGGATCCGGGACCGGGGACGGTCGTCGTGCCCTGTGACCGGCTCGAGGTGGCCGTCGTGCCGTGCGACGACAGGCCGAGCGCCGTCCCGCCGGCGGCGCCCACGATCGCGAGTGCGGCGATGCCCGACCCGATCGCGAGCCCGACACGGCGACGACGACCCGTGGTCCCCGGAGCGGCCCCGGGGGCGCCCGTCCAACCCTGCGGCGCCGAGGTGGCCCCGAGCGCTGCGCTCCCGACGCGGTACGGACCGCGACCGTCCGGGGAGTAGGCGTACGGACCGGACCCGTCGGGGGCGAAGAGGTACGGACCCGAGCCGTCGAAGGCGTGCGCTGCGCGGAGCGTCGACGGGTCCGCGTGCGGCGGCTCCCACGCCGGTGCCTGCTGCTGTCCGGCATCGTCCGCGGCTGGGGTCGGGGTCTCGTTCATGGTGCTCTCCGGTCGTCCGCACGGCCCGGTCGGCCGTCGATGGGGACCAGTACAGGCCCGCTGCCCATGACCGTCCTATGAACCACCCGAGGCCCGGCCGAGCACCCGCTCGGGAGTCGCCGGACGCCGGTCTCCGCGGCATGCCGGCGATCGGTTAGGCTCGCCGCACCTCCCATGCGTCCCCGATCCGTCGTGCCTCCCGCACCCGCGCCCGCGTCCCGGCTCGTGCTGGCCGTCGTCCTCGCGGTCGTCGCGCTGGCCGTCGCCTGCGCCCTGAGCATCGCCGTCGGGAGCCGACCGATCCCGCTCGGCGTCGTCCTCGACACCCTCGCGCACCCGGGCCGCGACGACGAGACCGGCCTCATCGTGCTCGGCAACCGGCTGCCGCGGACCGTCGTCGGGCTCCTCGCCGGCGCCGCACTCGGGGTCGCCGGCGCCGTCATGCAGGGGGTCACCCGCAACCCGCTCGCCGACCCGAGCATCCTCGGCATCAACGCGGGGGCCGCCCTGGCCGTCGTCGTGGGCATCGCCGTGTTCGGTGTCAGCGGGACCGCCACGTACCTGCCGTTCGCGTTCGCCGGAGCCGCCCTCGCCGCCCTGCTCGTCTACGGCATCGCCGCGGTCGCCCGCGGTGGCCTCACCCCGGTCGGCCTCGCGCTGTCCGGCGCCGTCACCGCCGCCGCCCTCTCCTCGATCACCACCGCGGTGCTCGTGACGAACGCGTCCCTGCTCGACCAGCTGCGCTTCTGGCAGGTCGGCGCGCTCGCGGGCGGGGACCTCGGCACAGCGGGTGTGGTCGTCGCGCCGGTGGTCCTCGGGCTCGTCGTCGCGGTCGGGCTCGGTCGTTCGCTGAACACCCTCGCGCTCGGCGACGAACTCGCGGCCTCCCTGGGCCAACGCGTGGTGCTCGTGCGCGCGGTCGGGGCCATCGTGACGGTGCTGCTCGCCGGGTCCGCGGTCGCCGCAGCCGGACCGATCGCCTTCGTCGGCCTCGCCGTCCCGCACGCCGTCCGGCGCCTGTCCGGACCCGACCACCGCTGGACGATCCTCCTGTCCGCGGTCGTCGCGCCGGCCCTCCTGCTCGTCGCCGACGTCATCGGCAGGGTCGTCGCCTACCCGGGGGAGCTCCAGGTCGGCATCGTCACGGCGCTCATCGGTGCGCCGGTCTTCATCGCGCTGGTCCGGTCGCGGGTGGTGCGGGGCCTGTGAGCACCACGCCGACCGAGAGTGCACCGGCCACCGGCGACGCCGTCCGCCGTCGGGGCGGGACCGCGCGGCGGGAGCTCCTCGTGCTCGTCGCCGCGCTCGTCGTGCTGCTCGGCCTCGTGCTCGTCGGCCTCGGTGTCGGCGAGATCCCGCTGTCGCCCGTGCAGGTCCTCGACGGTCTGCTCGGGCGGGGTGACGCGGTCTCGGACTTCGTGCTCGGACAGCTGCGCGGGCCGCGGGTCCTCGCCGCGCTGCTCGTCGGGGCGAGCCTCGGCACCGCCGGCGCGATCGTGCAGAGCGTCGTCCGCAACCCCATCGCGAGTCCGGACATCATCGGCATCACGTCCGGGGCGAGCGCCTCGGGTCTCGTCGCGATCGTGCTGTTCGGCGCCTCGGGTGTCGCCCTGTTCGGCGTCGTGCTCGTCGGCGCGGTCGCGGTCGCGGTGCTCATCGCCGTGCTCGCCTGGCGCCGGGGGATCACCGGGAACCGGGTGGTCCTCGTCGGGGTCGGTGTCGGCGCGGTCGCCCTGAGCATCACCGGGTGGCTCCTGACGAGCGGGAGCGTGCAGCAGGCGGGGACGGCACTCCTGTGGCTCTCCGGCAGCCTCAACGCGGTCGACCGCACCGTCGTCGGTGCGCTGCTCGTCGGCTTCGTCGTCCTGATGGTGCTCGCGCTCCTGCAGTCGCCCCGTCTCGGTGTCCTCTCCCTCGGCGACGAGGTCGCGGCCTCGCTCGGCCTCCGACCCGACCGGGCCAAGGTGCTGCTGCTCCTCACCGCCGTCCTCCTCACCGCGGCGGCGGTCGCCACCGCCGGCCCGGTGTCGTTCGTCGCGCTCATGGCAGCGCCGATCGCCAGGAGGCTCGTCGGTGGCGGACGCCCCGCCCTCGGCCCGGCCGCCGCCGTCGGTGCGGTCGTGACCCTCGGCTCCGACCTGGTCGCGCAGTTCGCCCTGCCCGGGGTCACGCTGCCGGTCGGGGTCGTCACCGGGGTCGTCGGAGCGCCGTACCTGCTCTGGCTGCTCGCCCGCGGGCGCTGAGCCAGCGCACCCCGCACAGCTCGTCGGACGGGCGCGACCGAGCGTGTACCGCAGCGCTCCCGACGGACGTGCACCGGGCCTCCAGGCGGGGCGCAGGCGACGGTCGGACTCGCCGGGACCACCCCCGGATGCGGGTCCGCGCGCACGCTTGCGGTATCCCGCAGAAGGGGGTCAGAACCCCCCGTCCGGGGGTCCGCTCCGGGCGCACGGTCGCCGTACCGTCGTCCACGAACACCGGACTCCCGACAGCGGCCACACCCGACGGCCACTGGTCCGGTACGAACGAAGGACAGCATGCCCGAACAGCTGGACGACGCCCCGATGCGCCGTCGACAGTGGGGGGCCGAGCGGCGGACCCGGCCGCTCGACACCATCCACGCTCGCCCCTCCGACCGGAAGCTCGTCTCCGGCCGTGTCGCCATCATCCTGACGATCGCCTTCTGGCTCGCCTACCTCGTCTACACGGTGATCCGACAGTTCCTGGACTACGGCACCGAGAGCTTCCGGTTCACCACCGAGGCCGTTTCGTACTTAGTCGTCGTCACCTTCCTCACCTTCTCCGCCCTCATGCACCTGGTCGCCCGCCAGGGAGCCCTCGAGCGCTTCGCGACCCACGTCCGGGTCCCGCGTGCGGAACTCGACCGGCACTTCGCCGAGGGACACGGGTCGCCGCTGACCGTCCTCGTGCCGAGCTACGCCGAGGAGCCGGACGTCGTCGCGACCACCCTCTGGTCCGCCGCCCTGCAGGAGTACCCGTCCCTCCGCGTCGTCCTGCTCGTCGACGACGACCCGTTCCCCACCGACCCGGAGACCGCCGCGAAGCTCGAGCGCACTCGCGCCGTGGCGGCGTCCATCCAGGCGCAGCTCGCGGCCCCGTCCCACCGCTTCCGCGAAGCCCTGTTCTTCGCCGAGATCGAGGCCGAGCAGGCGCCGATGGCCTCCGTGGCGGCCCTCCGCACCCTGGTCGCGCACCACCGCTGGGCCGACGCCTGGCTCCGCCGGCACGCACGCGAGCACGGCATCGCCGACCACGTGGACCACTTCTTCCACGACCAGGTCCTCGTGGGCCTGGCCGACGAGTTCCGCCTGACCGCCGAAGCACTCGACGCCGCCATCACCGACGCCGGCGACCGCGAGGTCACCGACGTGACCTCGGCCCGTGCGGTCGAACTGCAGCGCCGGCTCACCTGGACGTTCACCGCCGAGATCACCACCTTCGAGCGGAAGCGCTACGCGAACCTCTCGCACGAGGCGAACAAGGCGATGAACCTGAACTCCTACCTCGGCCTGCTCGGCGGCGCCTACCGGTACGAGGAGACCGCATCGGGCACGGTCCTCCGCACCGTCGCGGACCCGGCCGAGGCCGACCTGGTCGTCCCCGCCTCCGACTACGTCCTGACGCTCGACGCCGACTCGGTGCTCCTGCGCGACTACTGCCTGCGCCTGGTCTACTTCCTCGAGCAGCCCGAGAACGCGAACGTCGCCGTCACCCAGACCCCGTACTCGTCGTTCCGCGGTGCGGCCACCCGCATCGAGCGCCTGGCCGGTGCCACGACCGACATCCAGCACATCCTGCACCAGGGCATGTCGAAGTACGGCGCCACCTTCTGGGTCGGCGCGAACGCCGTCATCCGCACCCGGGCCCTCCGCGACATCGAGGAGACCGAGACCGTCGGCGGCTTCGAGGTCAAGCGCTACGTGCAGGACCGCACGGTCATCGAGGACACCGAGTCGAGCGTCGACCTCGGCATGCACGGCTGGACGCTCGTGAACTACCCGGAGCGACTGTCCTACAGCGCCACCCCGCCGGACTTCGGCTCGCTCATCGTGCAGCGCCGCCGCTGGGCCAACGGCGGGCTGCTCATCCTGCCGAAGTACATCCGCCAGGTACGCGAGCGCAAGGCCCGCGGGGAGCGCGTCAGCGTGGTCGAGATGGCGCTCCGCGTGAACTACATGGCGTCGATCGCGTGGGGCTCGCTCGGGCTCATCTTCCTGCTGGCCTACCCGTACGACTCCCGGCTGCTCAGCCCGATGGTGCTCCTCGCCGCGCTGCCGTACTTCTGGCTCTTCGCGAGCGACCTGAAGTACTGCGGGTACAAGCGCACCGACATCCTCCGCATCTACGGGTTCAACCTCATCCTCATGCCGGTGAACGTCGCCGGGGTGCTCAAGAGCATCCAGCAGGCGCTCACCGCGAAGAAGATCCCGTTCGCCCGCACGCCGAAGGTCCGGGACCGCACGGCCTCGCCCGCGCTCTACGTCCTCGCGCCGTACGCGATCGTCGCCTTCTCGGTGTTCACCTTCGTCCGTGACTTCGGCGCCGAGAACTGGGGCAACGCCACGTTCGCCGCGTTCAACGCCCTGCTCGCCACGTACGCGATCGTCGCCTACATCGGTGTCTGGAACTCCGTGGTCGACGTCTTCCTCTGGGCGACCGGGTGGATGTTCTACGACCCGTCCGCCCGCGCCGCACGCCGGGCGGCCCGCAAGGAGGCCCGTCTCTCCGCGAAGGCGGCCCGGCGCGGCCTGGTCCCCGAGCCCGTGCCCGCGACCGAGGACTGGCGCTCGGTGCTGTACTTCGGCCAGCGCGGCACCACCATGCCGGAACACCTGGCGACCCGGCACGACACCGTGCACCACGACGAGAAGACGGCGGCCTGACCATGAGCACCACACGACGACTGTCCCCGATCCGCGTGACCGTGGCCGCCGCGGTGGCCCTCGCGGTCGCAGCCGGAGGCTACGCCGGGCTGGACCGCTGGCAGAGCGCCCAGGCCGCCGAGACGGTGAAGCCCTGGTTCGCCGCCTACACCGACGTCACCGTCACCCCGACGTTCCCGTTCGAGGACGTCAAGTCGACCGCGGGCCGCGACGTCATGCTGTCCTTCGTGGTCGCCGACCACGACGAGGCGTGCACGCCGACGTGGGGCGCGGCGTACGGACTGCAGGAAGCGGGCGACCAGCTCGACCTCGACCGGCGCATCGCCCGACTCGAGCAGCAGAAGGGCGCGGTCGCGGTGTCGTTCGGCGGGCTCGCCAACGACGAACTCGCGACGACCTGCACCGACCGGAGCAAGCTCGTCTCGGCGTACCAGAGCGTCGTGAAGCGGTACGACGTCTCGACCGTCGACTTCGACATCGAGAGCGACGACCTGACGAAGGCCGACGCCGGCAAGCGCCGTGCGGCAGCGGTCGCCGACCTGCAGGAGCAGCGCCGCGCCGCCGGGCACCCCCTCGCGGTGTGGCTGACGCTGCCGGCCGCACCCGGCGGGCTCACCGCGGACGGCACCCGGGCGGTCGCGCAGTTCCTGCGTGCCGGGGTCGACCTGGCCGGCGTCAACGCGATGACGATGGACTACGGCGCGAGCAAGGGCTCGAGCCAGAGCATGTACTCGGCATCGGTCGAGACGCTGCAGCAGGTCAAGCGGCAGCTCGGCATCCTCTACACGCGTGCCGGGACGCCGCTCGGCGACCGGACCCTGTGGCACAAGGTCGGCGCCACCCCGATGATCGGGCAGAACGACGTGCAGGACGAGGTCTTCTCGCTGACCGACGCCCGGAAGCTCAACGCCTGGGCGAAGCAGCAGGGCCTCGGACGGATGTCGATGTGGTCGCTGAACCGCGACACCACGTGCGGCTCGAACTACGTCAACCTCTCCACCGTGTCGAACTCCTGCTCGGGCGTGGACCAGGACGGTGTGCTCTTCGCCGACGTGCTCGGCAAGGGCTTCGGCGGCGGCATCGTCGCGGCCTCGGGCGACGTCACGAAGGCCGAGCCGTCCTCGACCGTGCAGCCGACCGACGACCCGTCGACGAGCCCGTACCCGGTGTGGGACGACGAGGCCTCCTACCTCGAGGGCACGAAGATCGTCTGGCACCGCAACGTCTACGAGGCGAAGTGGTGGACCTCGGGCGACCTGCCCGACGACGCCGTGCTCAGCGCGTACGAGACGCCGTGGCAGCTCGTCGGCCCGGTGCTCGCGGGGGAGAAGCCGGTCGCACCGCTCACGCTGCCGAAGGGCACCTACGCGGGGTGGTCCGGGACAGCGGCGTACGACACGGGCGACCGGGTCCTGTTCGACGGCACGCCATACCAGGCCAAGTGGTGGAACACCGGCGAGAGCCCCGAGGCGTCCACGAGCGACCCGGACGGCTCGCCGTGGACCCGCCTGAAGGACGCCGAGGTGAAGGAGATCCTGCAGGACGTCCGCGCCGGGAAGGCAGCCCCGGAGGGCGCGACGCGCTGACGGGTCGCGGTCCGACAGTCACCGGACAGGAGGCTCCCCGCCGGTCGGCGGGGAGCCTCCTGTGTCCCCTGTGGACGGGGCTCTCGCCGACCGGCTGGTTTCCGATACGCTGGGCGACCAAGAGGAGGAGGTCCACGATGCCAGATCCAGTGGTCCCGCAGCCGGGACGACGAACCCCGGAGCAGCGGCTGGTCGACACCACGCTGACCTTCAGCATGGAGAACGCCGCGGCGCTCACGCCCGAGGCCGGAGTCTCCGCGGAAGAACGCGACGCGATCTCGGCGCTGCCGTCGGGGTCGGCGCTGCTCGTCGTCCGACGCGGTCCGAACGTCGGAGCACGGTTCCTCCTCGACTCCGACGTCACGACGGCCGGGCGGCACCCCGACGCCGACATCTTCCTCGACGACGTGACGGTGTCCCGCAAGCACGCGGACTTCATCCGCCGCGGGACGTCCTTCAGCGTGCAGGACCTCGGTTCCCTCAACGGGACGTACTTCGACGGTGTGCGCATCGACGAAGCGCTCCTCGTCGACGGGTCGGAAGTCCAGGTCGGCAAGTTCCGCCTGACGTTCTACGCCTCCCGGGTCGACCTGGCGCGCCTGGCGAACGCGTAGTGGCACCCCGCTCCGCTGCGGCGCGGGCGGTGTCGCCGGCACCGGACCTGCTCACGATCGGGCAGGTGCTGGCGCGGCTGAAGCCGGACTTCCCGGACCTGTCCAGCTCGAAGCTGCGGTTCCTCGAGGAACGCGAGCTGGTCACCCCGGTCCGGACGCAGAGCGGGTACCGGAAGTTCTCGCCGGCCGACGTCGACCGACTCCGGATCGTGCTCGGCCTGCAGCGGGACCACTACCTCCCGCTCAAGGTCATCAAGGAGTACCTCGCCGACCTCGACGCCGGCCGCGAGCCGACGCTGCCGGGCGGTGGGGACGTGCCCCGTCCGTCCATGCTCGGGCGGGAACGGCGGTACTCGCGCGACGAACTCCAGCGCGTGGCCGGAGCGTCCCCGATGCTCGTGGGGGACGCGGTCTCGTCGTCCCTGCTCCCCGCGGCGGACTCCTACGGGGAAGAGTCCGTCGGCGTCCTCAAGGCCCTCGTCGAGCTCCAGCGCTCCGGGATCGAGCCGCGACACCTGCGCACCTTCCGCGCGACCGCCGAGCGGGAGGTCGGGCTCATCGAGTCCGCACTCATGCCGGTGTCGCGGCGGGGTGACGCCACCTCGCGCGCCAAGGCGCTCGAACTCGCCCGGGAGATCGCCGGACACCTCGAGGTCATCCGTTCGTCACTCATCCGAGCGGCCATCGGTCGGCTCGACTCGTGAGCGCTCCGGAGCGGGTCGACCCTCGACGGCCGTCGGTGCCGGGGCATATCCTCGACACGCCGGACGCGCCGGAGCGGATGTCCCGCCTCCACGCCGCCCGACTCGCTACCGTGGACCTCGGAACAACTCTCAACCCGCTGTTGAAGCTTCGGGTGGGAGCTCGATCGTCGTGGAAGGCAAGCTGATGAGTGGGAACGATGTCCCCGGTACCCCGTCTGACATGACGCGGTACGACCTCGGGCTGCTGTTCACCGACGGCCTGCCCGAGCACGACGAACAGAACGGGTACCGCGGCACCGTCGCCGCCAAGGCAGCCGGCATCAGCTACCGGCAGCTCGACTACTGGGCCCGCACCGAACTCGTCCAGCCCACGATCCGCGGTGCTGCCGGTTCCGGGTCACAGCGCCTGTACGGCTTCCGCGACATCCTCGTGCTCAAGCTCGTCAAGCGCCTGCTCGACACCGGCATCTCCCTGCAGCAGATCCGCACCGCCGTGAACCAGCTCCGCGAAGCCGGCGTGAGCGACCTGGCGCAGACCACCCTGATGTCGGACGGTGCCTCGGTGTACCTGTGCACCTCCGACGACGAGGTCATCGACCTCGTGTCGCGCGGCCAGGGCGTCTTCGGCATCGCGGTCGGCAAGGTCCTGCGCGAGGTCGAGTCCTCGCTGGTCGAACTCGACGCCACCCCGGCCGAGGACCCGAGCGACGAGCTCGCCGCCCGCCGGGCGACGCGCGCCTCCTGACGCGCGGGGCGTTCGCCCGCTCGCGCCTTCACCGCCTCGGGGCTGACCGGCGGGATGCGCCGTCCGCCCCAGGTTCCGCAATTGCGGCATCTCGACGCTCCGGATGCCGGGAACCCGGAACCGCGACGAACGCGGGCGGCACGTCGTGGAACCTCGACACCACCGACCGCAGCCAGCGGGCGCGCAGACCGCGTCCCGCCGGCTCGTCGGCGTCCCGCGGGTTCGCCGAGCGGTCGCGGTCGAGCGCTTCGGCACGCTCGACCCGACGATCCGAGGCCGCTCGGCGACCTGAGTGGGCTGTCGTGACCGCTCGGCGACCTGACCGAGCTGGCGTCCGGTCCGGGAACGACGAAGGGCCACCCATCGGCGGCCCTTCACGACGTCCGACGCGGACTACTCCGCGCTGGCGCTCGCGCCGTCGGCGTACGGACCGATCTTGCCCGTGCGCATGATCCGCTCGAGCAGTTGGTCGAAGTTCCGCGCCATCTCCTGCGCGGACTCACCCGGCCACACGTGCAGGGGCTTCGCCGCACCCTGCGCCTGCTGGAGCGAGGTGCGCTCGGGCAGCTGCGGGGAGAGCACGAGCGGCCCGAACATGTCACGGAGTTCCTTGATGCGGAACTGGTGCTCGAGCGACTGCACGCGGGCGCGGTTGACGATGATGCCGAGGGGCTGGAGGCGCGGCGAGAGTCCGCGACGGATCTCCTCGATCGCGCGGAGGGCACGGTCGGCGGCGGCGACGGAGAACAGGCCGGGTTCGGTGACGACGGAGACGCGGTCCGACGCGGCCCAGGCGGTACGGGTCAGGGCGTTGAGCGACGGCGCGCAGTCGATGAGGACGAGGTCGTAGTCGGCTTCGACGTTCGCCAGGGCCTCCTCGAGCTTCCAGATGTCGCGGATCGACGGGTGCGGGCCGTCGAAGTTGATGGCCGAGGGCGATCCGACCATGACGTCGATCTTGCCCTGGGACCCCTTCGTCCAGCCGGAGGGGGCGATCGCCTGACGGACGATCTTCTCCTTGGGGTTCTCGAGGACGTCGGCCACGTTGAGGTGGCCCGTCAGGTCGATGTCGAGTCCCGTCGACACGTCCGACTGGGGATCGAGGTCCACCACGAGGGTGCGCAGACCCTTGGCGAACGCTGCCGAGGTCAGGCCGAGTGTCACGGTCGTCTTGCCGACACCGCCCTTGAGCGAGCTCACGCTGAGTACATGCACGATGAGCAACGTTACCGCCAGTAGGGTTGTGAGACCTCAACCCGGGCTGAAAGGGACCTCGTGTTCGACAAGATCCTGGTCGCGAACCGTGGCGAGATCGCCATCCGGGCCTTCCGCGCGGCGTACGAGCTCGGTGCGCGCACCGTGGCGGTCTACCCGTACGAGGACCGCAACTCCCTGCACCGGCTGAAGGCCGACGAGGCGTACCTCATCGGGGAGCGTGGTCACCCGGTCCGTGCCTACCTGGACGTCTCCGAGATCATCCGCGTCGCCCGCGAGTCCGGTGCCGACGCGATCTACCCGGGCTACGGCTTCCTGTCCGAGAACCCCGAGCTCGCCGCGGCGGCCGCCGCCGCGGGCATCACCTTCATCGGTCCGGGTGAGCACGTGCTCGAGATGGCCGGCAACAAGGTCACCGCGAAGGAGCACGCGATCGCCGCCGGGGTCCCGGTCCTCGAGAGCACGCCGGCCAGCCGCGACGTCGACGAACTCGTCGCCGGCGCCGAGGCGATCGGGTTCCCGGTGTTCGCGAAGGCGGTCGCCGGTGGTGGCGGACGCGGCATGCGGCGGGTCGAGACGCCCGCGGAGCTCCGTCCGGCGCTCGAGGAGGCGATGCGCGAAGCCGACAGCGCCTTCGGTGACCCGACGATGTTCCTCGAGCAGGCGGTCCTGCGTCCACGGCACATCGAGGTGCAGATCCTCGCCGACGCGACCGGTGACGACGCGGGCACCATCCACCTGTTCGAGCGGGACTGCTCGGTGCAGCGGCGGAACCAGAAGGTCGTCGAGATCGCACCGGCGCCGAACCTGGACCCGTCGATCGCGGCGGCACTGCACCGCGACGCCGTGGCCTTCGCGCGCTCGATCGGCTACGTGAACGCGGGGACGGTCGAGTTCCTCCTCGACACCGTGGGGGAGCGCGCCGGCCAGCACGTCTTCATCGAGATGAACCCGCGCATCCAGGTCGAGCACACCGTGACGGAAGAGGTCACCGACGTCGACCTCGTGCAGTCGCAGATGCGGATCGCCGCGGGGGAGACGCTCGCCGATCTCGGTCTGTCGCAGGACGGCGTCGCGGTCCACGGCGCCGCGCTGCAGACCCGGATCACGACCGAGGACCCGACGCAGGGGTTCCGACCCGACACCGGCCGGATCACGACGTACCGCAGCCCGGGTGGCGCCGGCGTGCGGCTCGACGGCGGCACCGTCGCCACCGGCGCGCAGATCAGCCCGCACTTCGACTCGATGCTCGCGAAGATGACGTGCCGCGGTCGTGACTTCCCGGCGGCGGTCGCCCGCGCCCGTCGTGCCCTCGCCGAGTTCCGCATCCGCGGCGTCAGCACGAACATCCCCTTCCTGCAGGCCGTCCTCGAGGACCCGGACTTCGCCCGCGGGGACGTCTCGACCGCGTTCATCGGGGAACGCCCGCAGCTGTTCGACGGCCACGTGTCGAAGGACCGCGGTACGAAGGTGCTGAACTGGCTCGCGGACGTCACGGTCAACCGGCCGAACGGTTCGCCGGCCGCCCACGTGGTGGACCCGGCGCTGAAGCTCCCGGCCACGGACCTCGCTGCGCCGGTGCCGGCGGGGCAGCGCGACCTGCTGCTCCGGGTCGGCCCGGCCGCGTGGGCCGAGGCGCTGCGTGCGCAGACCGCCCTCGCCGTGACCGAGACGACGATGCGCGACGCGCACCAGTCGCTCCTCGCCACCCGCGTCCGTACCAAGGACCTCGTCGCGGTCGCCCCGCACGTCGCCAGGCTCACCCCGCAGCTGCTCAGCATGGAGGCGTGGGGCGGCGCGACCTACGACGTCGCGCTCCGGTTCCTCGGGGAGGACCCGTGGGAGCGCCTGACGGCGCTGCGCACGGCGATGCCGAACATCCCGATCCAGATGCTGCTGCGCGGACGCAACACCGTCGGGTACACGCCGTACCCGACGGAGGTGACCGACGCGTTCGTCGCCGAGGCCGCCGAGACCGGCGTCGACGTCTTCCGCGTGTTCGACGCGCTGAACGACGTGAGCCAGCTCCGCCCCGCCCTGGAGGCCGTGCTCGCCACGGGCACGGCGGTCGCCGAGGCGGCGCTCTGCTACACCGGCGACCTCCTGGACCCGGCGGAGGACCTGTACACGCTCGACTACTACCTCCGGTTGGCCGAGCAGATGGTCGAGGCCGGCGCGCACGTCATCGGGATCAAGGACATGGCGGGCCTCCTCCGCGCCGGGGCGGCCGAGCGGCTCGTCACCGCCCTGCGTGCGCGCTTCGACCAGCCCGTGCACGTGCACACGCACGACACCGCGGGCGGGCAGCTCGCGACCCTCATGGCGGCGTCCCGGGCCGGAGCGGACGCGGTCGACGTGGCCGCAGCCCCGATGGCGGGCACGACCAGCCAGCCGAGCATGTCGGCCCTGGTCGCGGCGCTCGCACACACCGAGCGGGACACGGGCATCGACCTCGGCGCCGTCGGCGACCTCGAGCCGTACTGGGAGGCGGTCCGCCGGGTGTACGCACCCTTCGAGTCCGGGCTCGCCGGCCCCACCGGCCGGGTCTACAAGCACGAGATCCCGGGCGGACAGTTGTCGAACCTCCGTCAGCAGGCCATCGCCCTCGGGCTCGGGGACCGCTTCGAGCAGGTCGAGGACTGGTACGCCGAGGCGAACCGGATCCTCGGTCGTCCGACGAAGGTCACGCCGTCCTCGAAGGTGGTCGGTGACCTCGCGCTGCAGCTCGCCGCGGTCGACGCCGACCCCGCGGACTTCGAGCAGCACCCGGAGAAGTACGACGTGCCGGACTCGGTGATCGGCTTCATGGCGGGGGAGCTCGGTGACCTGCCCGGGGGGTGGCCCGAGCCGTTCCGGTCGAAGGTCCTGGCCGGACGCGACGTCCGGATCGCCGTCACCCCGGTGCCGGAGCACGAGCGCGCCGCACTGGGCACCCCGGGCACCGTCCGGCAGCAGGCCCTGAACCGCCTGCTGTTCGAGCAGCCGACGCGCCGGTTCCAGGAGGTGCGGGACGAGTACGGTGACCTCTCCGTCGTGCCCACCGTCGACTACCTCTACGGCCTGCGCCAGGGGGAGGAGCACGTGGTGCCACTCGGCAAGGGCGTGAACCTGCTCGTCGGGCTCGAGGCGATCGGCGAGGTCGACGCCCAGGGCGTCCGGACCGTCATGGCGACCATGAACGGGCAGCTGCGGCCGGTGGCCGTGCGTGACCGCTCCGTCGTCGTCGAGACCAAGGCCGCCGAGCAGGCGGACCGGTCCGACCCGAAGCACGTCGCCGCCCCGTTCTCCGGGGTCGTGACGCTCAAGGTCGCCGTCGGTGACGTCGTCGAGGCCGGACAGGCCGTGGCGAGCATCGAGGCGATGAAGATGGAAGCGGCCATCACGGCCCCCGTCGCGGGGACCGTCGGCCGTCTCGCGATCCCGGTGACCCAGCAGGTGGACGCCGGCGACCTCTTGGTGGTGCTGCAGTAACGTGACCGTCCGTCCCATCCGCCTGTTCGGCGACCCCGTCCTCCGCTCGCCGGCCGATCCCGTCCGGATCGGTTCCGAGGGGATCCGCGAACTCGTCCAGGACCTCGTCGACACCGTCAAGGAGCCCGGTCGTGCCGGCGTCGCGGCGCCGCAGATCGGTGTCGGACTCCGTGCGTTCTCCTACAACGTCGACGGCGAGGTCGGGTACGTCCTCAACCCGGAGCTCGTCGAGACCGCGGGCGAGCCCGAACTCATGGACGAGGGGTGCCTGTCGGTGCCGGGTCTGGCGTACCCGACGCGACGGTTCCCCTACGCCAAGGTGCGCGGCGTCGATGTCGACGGTGCCGAGGTCGTGCTCGAGGGCACCGGCCTGATGGCGGAGGCCCTGCAGCACGAGTGCGACCACCTCGACGGCACGGTGTACGTCATGACGCTCGACCCGGAGACCCGGCGGCAGGCGCTGCGGGACATCCGCGCGCAGGACTGGTTCCACTGACCGCCGAACGCTGACCACCCCCCCCGAACTGGAGCGGGTTTGTCCGCTCAAGGGCGGACAGACCCCGGCGCCGGCGTTGTGTACGGTCACCTGGTACCGCCGCCGTGGCGGTCCAGGTCAGGGGATCAGCAGCATGCAGCAGCGTCACCGCGCGGCACGTCGTCGTACCGCGTCCATCGTCGTCCTCGCCGCCTTCGCGGCACTCGTCGGCACGACCATCAGCGTCGTCCCGGCACCCGAACGGGCAGCCGCAGCCACCCGTGAGGTCGAGTCACCCGACTTCGCCTCCGAGGTCTACGGCGACCCGTGGGACTACTCGAACACCGCCGACCAGAACACCGACGCCGTGGGCACCTCCGCATCGGTCTCCGGTGGCAACCTCCGGGTCGCGCTCCGCTCCGGGGACTCCGTCTCCCTCGTCGACACCGTGAGCGGCAGCCTGCCGTACGGCCGTGACGGCGCCTCGTTGCCGATCGACGCCTCGCGGTACAAGCGGCTGTCGTTCAAGATGAACCAGCCGTTCGACCGGCAGATCGGCGCGGTCTGGTGGTGGACCTGCCGCGAGAAGACCTCCGAGTGCGGTGGCGGCATCACCTTCCCGGTGACGCCGGGCACGAAGGTCTACGACCTGTCGCTGTCATCCGCGTCCACCCTGCAGTCGGGCCGCCCCTGGTCGGGGAAGATCGTCGCGCTCCGTCTCGACCCGGTCGTCCTGCCCGCGGGCAAGTCCGGCACGGCCCTCATCGACTGGACCCGCCTGCGCGGTGCGGGTGGCTCGCACGCCGCCTACCCGCCGGGGACCTACGGGGACGCCGTCGTCGCGCGCCGTCCGCGTCCGGTCGTCGACTCGCCGAACACGCGGCAGGGCGTCGACCTCGCCACCCGACAGCGCGGCAAGCCGTGGGTCTTCACGAGCGCGGGCAACGCGAGCGGCATCGGTGTGAAGTACGCCACGGTGCTCGGCTACGGCGCGGACGGGATGACCGCGCGGAACTCCGGCCAGTACCCCGGCGACTCGCAGCTCTCCCTGCCGGTGTCCCGCTTCAAGGCCGACTCGTACCACCACCTCTCCGTCGAGTACACGTACGACGGCCCGTTCTCGCTCGCGGGGACCCCGGGTGGCGGCAAGATGGCGCGGCTCATCTGGTGGGACCCGTCGTCGACCATCCCGCAGATCGGCAACGACATGCTCACCTGGTCGGGCGGCAACGCCCGTCGGATCGAGATCGACCTGAGTGCCCAGAACGACCTCGACGAGGACGCCCTGAACCCGAAGCTCGGGTGGAAGGGTCGCACCATCTCGCAGCTCCGGTTCGACCCGAACGAGGACCCGGGTGCGCTCACCTGGCACCTCAAGGCCCTGCACCTGCGGACCGACCCGAGCGCGAACGGCGCGACCCTCGTGAAGTTCCACGACGCGGCCTGGGTCTCCGGGGCCAAGGCGACCGTCTCGGTGGCCCGCAGCGGCTCCGGGACGTGGCACACGGTGGCGAAGAACGTCGCCGTCAAGAAGGGGACGAACTCGGTCCGCTGGGCACTGGGCAGCCTCCCCGAGGCCAAGTACCGCGTCCGCGTGTCGATCACACACCCGGGCGTCTCGACGGCCAGCGCGAAGTCGTCGGCCGTCATCGCGATGCGCCGCTGAGCACCCGACCGCGGCCCGTGCGCCGCGGTCGGGTGACACCCGGACGTGGGATTGTCGGTCCTCGTCGAGGACGGAGTACCGTACTCGGGTCGGTCACCCCACCGATGACGATCCCACGCACGAGGACGAGCACGATGGCACCTCAGAACGACGAGCTCAGCTCGCACCGCACCCGCACCAACCGCCGACCCGAACCGGTCTCGACGGGAGCCGCCGCGACGGCGGTCCTCGACCCGATCGACTCGCCGGAGGTCCCGCAGGCGTAGCGGCGCGACCCGACCGGTCCCCGCCGGTCCGGGCGCGCCAGGACCACCGGAGGCCCGTCACCGTTCCCACGGTGACGGGCCTCCGGTGCTCTCACGAGTCAGTGGCGACGGCGCTCCTGCACGACGGGCGTCGACGTCGTCTGCACCTTCGACCCCGAGTAGATGTGGTCGATGTCCGCGGCGAAGTCGCGCAGCACGACCGAGCGCTTCACGGTGAGCTTCGGCGTGAGGTGCCCGGAGGCCTCGGTCAGGTCAGCGTCGACGACCGAGAACGAGCGGATCGACTCCGCGCGCGAGACCCGGCCGTTCGCGGCGTCCACCGCCTCCTGCACGGCCTGCTGCACCCGCTCGTCGTGGACGGCCTGCCGGGGCGTCAGCGCGGGCTCGATCCCGCGCGCCGCACACCAGCCCGGGAGCATCTCGCGGTCGAGCGTGACGAGGGCCGCGACGAACGGCTTGCCCTCGCCCACGACCACGACCTGACCGACCACCGGGTGCTCGCGGACGGCGTCCTCGAGCGGCGCCGGCGCGACGTTCTTGCCGCTCGCGGTGACGATGAGCTCCTTCGCGCGCCCGGTCACGGTGAGGACCCCGTCGGCGTCCAGCCGGCCGAGGTCGCCGGTGCGGAACCAGCCGTCGCGGAACGCCGCCGCCGTCGCCTCCGGGTTCCGCCAGTAGCGGTCGAAGACGTCGACCCCGCGGATCAGGATCTCCTGGTCGTCCGCGATCCGGACCTCCACGCCCGGCAGGGCACGACCGACGGTGCCGATCCGCAGCTCCGTCGCACGGTTCACCGTCGCGGGCGCGGTCGTCTCCGTGAGGCCGTACCCCTCGAGGATGACGACGCCGATCGAGCGGAAGAAGTGGGACAGGCGCGGGGAGAGCGGTGCGGACCCGCTGATCGCGTAGCGGACCCGACCGCCGAGTGCGTCCCGGAGCTTCGCGTACACGAGCTTGTCGAAGAGCCGGAAGCGCAGCGTGAGGCCGAGCGGCACCCGACCGGCCGCGACGGCCTCGGAGTGCGCCACGGCGGTCGCGGCTGCCGCGCGGAAGACCCTGCCCTTGCCCCCGAGGTCGGCCTTCTGCTCGGACGAGTTGTAGATCTTCTCGAACACCCGGGGGACCGCGAGCAGGAAGGTCGGCTTGAAGGTCGACACCGCCCTCAGCAGGTCCTTCGTGTCCGGTTCGTGGCCGACGAGCACGCCGGCGGAGACCGACATCGCGGCGATGAACCGGGCGAACACGTGGGCCATCGGGATGAAGAGCAGGGTGGAGGCGTCCCCGGCCACCACCTCCGACATCGCCTCGGTGGCGTTCTCCACGGTGGCGGTGAAGTTGTCGTGCCGGAGCACGCAGCCCTTCGGGCGCCCGGTCGTCCCGGAGGTGTAGATGATCGTGGCGTCGTCGCGCCCGGACACCGTGGCCGTCCGGCCGTCGAGCTCCTCGTCGCTGACGTCCTCACCGAGGCGGGTCAGGTCGTCGAGACCGCCGCCGTCGATCGTCCAGTGCTGGCCGAGGTGCGGCAGGTCGGCGGCGATGCCGGCGACCCGTCGGGCGTGCTCCTCCTGCTCGACGACGATCGCGACGGACTCGGAGTCGGCCAGGACGTGCCGGATCTGGTCCGGCGCGCTCGTCTCGTACACCGGGACGGACACGAGACCCGCGGTCCACACCGCGAAGTCGACGAGTGTCCACTCCATCCGCGTGCGCGAGAGGATCGCCACGTGGGCGCCGGGCTGCAGCCCCGCTGCGACGAAG
This sequence comes from Curtobacterium sp. MCJR17_055, assembly GCF_003224335.1. Classification (GTDB taxonomy): domain Bacteria; phylum Actinomycetota; class Actinomycetes; order Actinomycetales; family Microbacteriaceae; genus Curtobacterium. Next base: position 294,477 of record NZ_QKLF01000005.1, on the reverse strand, counting down.
CCCTTCGCGATGCCGCGGACGCGCGCGAGGACGTCGGCGGCGCTGATGCCGGTCCAGGTGTCGCCGGTGCGCTCGGCGAGGATCGGACGGTCGGGCGTGAGCTTCGCCCGGTCGGAGAGCAGGCGGGCCGCTGAACCGTGGTCCGGTGCGACCGGGCCGGCGCCGTGTTCGGCAGGGGACCCGCCCCTGCTGGTGGACGTGGTGCGGTCGGCACGCTGATCGGTCACGGCAACTCCCTCGTCGGCCGGTTCGATGTGAGTCCGCTCATCGTCGAGACGGCTCACACTCAGCATAGGACGACTCCTCCGGAGTTCGGTGAGCGTCCACCCGTTCGGTGCGCCGCCGCCGAACCGGTAGGCTGCGTGTTCGTGCATGCCATCGGAATCGACATCGGGGGCACCAAGATCGCGGGAGCGGTCGTCACGGAGCTCGGCGAGATCCTCGCCGAGGACCGCGTCGCCACGAACGCTGCGGACCCGATCGCCATGCTCGACGACGTCGTGTCGATGGTCGAGCGCCTCAGCCTCCAGCACCAGGTCGGTGCGGTGGGGGTCGCGGCGCCGGGCTTCATCGACGCATCGCAGTCGATCGTCTACTACACGCCGAACATCCGCTGGCGGAACGAACCCCTGCGCCAGAAGCTGCAGGAGCGTCTCGGCGACCTGCACATCACCGTCGACAACGACGCGAACGCCGCCGGGTGGGCCGAGTTCCGCTTCGGTGCCGGTCGCCTGGTGTCGGACATGACCATGCTGACCATCGGCACCGGTGTCGGGGGCGCGATCGTCACCGAGGACCGCCTGTTCCGTGGCGGGTTCGGCACCGGCGGCGAGATCGGGCACCTCCGCATCGTCCCGAACGGCCTGCCCTGTGGGTGCGGCGCGCGCGGGTGCATCGAGCAGTACGGCTCGGGCCGCGCCCTCCAGCGGATGGCGAACGACGTCGCGGACGCCGGTGGCATCGGCGTGGCACTGGCCGAGGCCCGTGACGCGAACGGCGGCCACCTGGACGGCGCGGTCGTCGGGGACCTCATCCTGGCCGACGACCCCGGCGCCCTCGCCGCGCTGCGTCGGCTCGGACGGCACCTGGGCGAGGCGTGCGCGTCGTTGTCCGCGGTGCTCGACCCGCAGCTGTTCGTGTTCGGCGGCGGGGTCGCCAGCGCCGGGGACCGGCTGCTCGAGCCGATCAAGCAGGCGTACCTCAACAACCTCCCGGCCCGCGGCTACCACCCGGAGCCGGACTTCGTGATCGCCGAGCTCGTCAACGACGCGGGGGTGGTCGGTGCCGCCGACCTCGCCCGCATCCACGCCCGCACGGCCTGACCACACCCCACCCGACGGAGTCGACGATGCTCTACTGGCTGCTGAAGAACTTCGTGCTCGGCCCGCTCATCCTGACGCTGTTCCGGCCGTGGGTGATCGGCCGCGAGAACGTCCCGCGGTCCGGGCCGGTCATCTTCGCGTCGAACCACGTGTCGTTCATCGACTCCGTGATCCTCCCCGCTGTGCTCGACCGGCGGATGTCGTTCCTCGCGAAGAGCGACTACTTCACCGGCCGCGGGCTGAAGGGCTGGGCGACGAAGACGTTCTTCAACGCGATCGGGCAGCTCCCCATCGACCGCTCCGGCGGCAAGGCATCGGAGGCCTCGCTCCGCACCGGGCTGCAGGTCCTGGCCCGCGGCGAGCAGCTCGGCATCTACCCGGAGGGCACGCGCAGCCCGGACGGCAAGCTCTACCGCGGCCGGACCGGCATCGCCCGGATGGTCCTGGAGGGCCGGGTCGTCGTCGTGCCCGTCGCGATGGTCGGCACCCGCGAGGTCCAGCAGATCGGCCAGAAGTTCCCGAAGTTCAAGCGCGTCGGCGTCGTCTTCGGCAAGCCGCTCGACTTCTCCCGCTTCGAGGGACTCGAGACCGACCGCTTCATCCTCCGCAGCGTCACGGACGAGATCATGCACGAGCTCCGCGGGCTGAGCCGGCAGCAGTACGAGGACGTCTACGCGACGAGCGTCAAGGAGCGCGCGACGACCGCCCGGGAGACCGTCATGCGGGAGCGTCGGGTCACACCCGGACGGTAGGCTCGGACAGTCCCGCAACCGTCGGGACGCCGTCCCGGCGACGGCCGCGTGCGACCAGAACACCGAGGTGCAGCCTTGTCCGAGTCGATCGACTCCCTCACCCTGCAGGACCCTGACGTGATCGCGGGGCTCGACCACTGGCGCACGCTCCCGATCAAGCAGCAGCCGACCTGGCCGGACCCCGCCGCTGCCGAGGCCGCCTCCGCGGAGATCGCCACGCTGCCGCCGCTCGTCTTCGCGGGCGAGGTCGACCAGCTGCGCGACCGCCTGGCCGCCGCCGCCCAGGGCAGGGCGTTCCTGCTGCAGGGCGGTGACTGCGCCGAGACCTTCGCCGGCGCCACCGCGGACTCGATCCGCGACCGCGTGAAGACCATCCTGCAGATGGCCGTCGTGCTCACCTACGGTGCGTCGACCCCGGTCATCAAGATGGGCCGCATGGCCGGGCAGTTCGCGAAGCCCCGGTCGAGCGACCTCGAGACCCGGGGGGACGTCACCCTGCCGGCCTACCGCGGTGACATCGTGAACGGGTACGACTTCACCCCGGAGTCCCGCCAGGCCGACCCGCGTCGGCTCGTGCAGGGCTACCACACGGCGGCGTCCACCCTGAACCTCGTCCGCGCCTTCACGCAGGGCGGGTTCGCCGACCTGCGCCAGGTGCACTCGTGGAACAAGGGCTTCGCGGCGAACCCGGCGAACGCCCGGTACGAGAACCTGGCGGCCGAGATCGACCGTGCCATCCAGTTCATGGCCGCGTGCGGCGCCGACTTCGAGGCGCTCAAGCACGTCGAGTTCTACGCCTCGCACGAGGGCCTGCTCATGGACTACGAGCGCCCGATGACCCGGATCGACTCCCGGTCGGGTCAGGCGTACGACACGTCCGGCCACTTCATCTGGATCGGGGAGCGCACTCGCGACCTCGACGGGGCGCACGTCGACTTCCTGTCCCGCGTGCGGAACCCGATCGGCGTCAAGCTCGGGCCGACGACGAGCGTCGACGACATGCGGGCCCTCATCGAGAAGCTCGACCCGGAGCGCGAGCCGGGCCGCCTGACCTTCATCACCCGGATGGGTGCCGGCCGGATCCGCGACGAGCTCCCGAAGCTGCTCGAGGCGGCCAAGGGCATGGACGCGAACCCGCTCTGGGTGACCGACCCGATGCACGGCAACGGGCTCACCACGCCGAACGGGTACAAGACCCGCCGGTTCGACGACGTCGTGGACGAGGTCCTCGGGTTCTTCGAGGTGCACCGCGCGGTCGGCACGTACCCGGGCGGCATGCACGTCGAGCTCACGGGCGACGACGTCACCGAGTGCCTGGGTGGCTCGGAGCACATCGACGAGGCGACCCTCGCCACCCGGTACGAGTCGCTCTGCGACCCGCGCCTCAACCACATGCAGTCGCTCGAGCTCGCCTTCCTGGTGGCCGAGGAGCTCCGCGCGCACCCGTCCGTCGCGCGCTGATCGACGCCGCCACCAGCGGCGGTCGCCCCGACGCACCCCGCTGACGGACAGGAGGCCCGACACCGGACCGGTGACGGGCCTCCCGTCCGTCCGGCCTCCCGTTCGCCCGGCCGTCCGGTCGTCCGAGGGCTACTGGTCGTAGGCCAGGGTGACGGTGTCGCCCTTGTGCACGGTGGTGCCCGGCGCCGGGTCGGTCGAGCGCACGGGGAGCTTGCTCTCCCAGTCGTAGAACCCGCAGAGGATGTTCGTGCAGTCGGGGTAGGTGACCTCGAGGCCGAGCGCCTCGAGCGTCGAGCGCGCCTCGTCGACGGTGTCGCCGGAGACGTCGGGGAGGGCGATCGGCGCCGGTCCCTGCGAGACGACGACGTCCACGGCCGAGCCCTTCACCGCCGGGTCGTCGGTCACCGTCGCGGACATGACCTGGCCGGTCGGGACGTCCTCGCTGTACTGCTGCGTCTGGGCACCGAGTTCGAGGCCGACGGCGGCGAGGGCGGCCCTGGCGTCGTCGACGGTCTTCCCGGTGACGTCCGGGACGGCTCCGAGTGAGACGGTCAGGGTCACGGGTCCGCGTTCGGGGTAGTGCTCGACCGTGGTCAGGTCGACGGCGCCGGAGCCGTCCCGGCCGGTCGCGGCGATCACGGCGTCGGCGGGCACGTCGGCGGAGAACTCGTACCGCGGGTCCTGCAGCCGGAAGTCGTCGTCGAGGGCGGCCTGCGCGGTGGAGACGGACTGACCGACGATCGCCGGGAGGGCGATCATGCGGGGGCCGCTCGAGACGACGATGCGGACCGCCGTGCCCTTCCGGACCTCGCGGTCCGTGGGCGGCTGGGTCGCGGTGACCAGGCCGGCCTCGACGGACAGGTCGGGACGGCTGGTCGTCGCGGCCGCGGCACGCAGGCCGGTCGACTCGAGGCTCTGGCGCACCTGCTGGACGGTCTTGCCGGCGACGGCGGGGATCCGGACGTTGCCGCCGGGGCCGGGGCCGTACCACGCGGCGATGCCCGCGCCGACGAGCGCGAGGACGACCACGACCACGAGGGCGATCCACCCGCGCTTCCGCCGCTTGACCGACTTGTCCGCGAGCCGCTGCCCGGCGGGGGAGAGCGCGGCGGTGACGGCGCCGGTCCGTCGCGGCCCGGGCGCCGATCGGCCGCCGGGCCGACGCGGCGGGGTCTCCTGCGTCCCGCGGCGGTCGAGCACCGTGGTGTCGTGTTCGCTCGCGTCCTCGACGTCGTCGCCGGAGGTCGCTGCGCCGGCGCTGCCACCCGACGGGAGGATCGCGGTCGCGTTCTCGGGGCGGAGGACGGCCGTCCGGTACTGGCCGGTGGCACGCTGCTGCCCGCCGGCCATGTGGTCGAGCATCTCGCGGGCGTCACGGGGTCGGTCGCGGGGGTCCCGTGCGGTGGCCCAGGCGACGAGGTCGTCGAGCTCCGCCGGGACGCCGGGCAGCGCGGCGCTCGGCGCCGGGACGGTGCCGTTGGCGTGCTGGTAGGCGATCTGCATCGGCTGCTCGCCCTTGTAGGGCTGCTCGCCGGTGAGCATCTCGTAGAGCATGATGCCGAGCGCGTAGATGTCGCTCCGCGAGTCCGCGGCGCCACGGGTGACGAGTTCGGGGGAGAGGTACGCGATGGTCCCGAGCAGGGCCGCACCCGTGGCCGTGTTCGCGGTGGTGGCCCGGGCGAGCCCGAAGTCGCCGAGCTTGATCCGGCCGTCGTCGGCGAGCAGCACGTTCTCGGGCTTCAGGTCGCGGTGCACGATCCCGGCGCGGTGCGCGGACGCCAGCCCGGCGAGGACGGCCCGGAGGATGTCGGTCGCCTGCTCCGGCGTGAGGGCGCGGTGCTCCTGCAGGAGGTCGCGGAGCGTGATGCCCGGGATGTACTCCATGACGATGTAGACGCAGTCGTCCTCGGCACCCTGGTCGTAGACGCCGACGAGGTTGGGGTGGGAGAGGCGGGCGGCCGAACGGGCCTCCTGGATGAACCGCTCCCGGAACGCCTGGTCGTCCGCGAGGTGGCCGTGCATGATCTTGACGGCGACGCGGCGCTCGAGGCGGACGTCGGTGGCGAGGTACACGGTCGCCATGCCGCCCCGCGCGATGCGGGAGCGGACGCGGTACCGCTGATCGATCATGCGACCGATCATCGGGTCCGTGGCGGCGTTCGTGGTCATCTGCGGCATTCTACGAAGCGGTGCACCGGACGAGCACACCGGCGCACCGGTCGTTACACGATCTCGACCGGAGGGATGACCCGGGGATCGGAGTCAGGCCGGGGACGACCGGCTCAGAGCGAGCGGAGCCAGGCGGCCGCCGACTGCTCCCACTGGGCGTAGGCCTTCGGGTACGCGGACAGCTGGACGGCCTGGGCGGCCTCGGTGACGCTCATCGACGACCAGCCGGGGACGTCGAGGAGCCCCCGGGTGACACCCGGGTTGGGGTTCCGCGAGCCGCCGAAGAACAGCTCCGAGGCGTACACGGTGTCCTGGAGCTGCGCGGGCGTCCCCCAGCCCTGGCTCGGCCGCTGCTGGAACAGCCCGACCGAGTCGCGGTCGCCGTGCGCGAGGTTGCGGAGGCTCGACTCCTGCATCGCCGTCGCCAGCGCGATGACGAGCCCGCGGTCGGGCACCCCGAGCGACCGGCCGACGCGGACGATGGTCGCCGCGTTCGCGCGCTGTTCGCTGGACAGGGACGCCCCGCTCGTCGGGAGGACCAGGGTGCCGCCGGCGTAGATCGTGCTCGTGTAGGTCAGACCGTTCGCGGCGAGCAGGGACGCGACGGACACGCCGTGGGTCGTCGCGACCGATGCGATGGTGTCGCCGTCACCGATCGTGACCGAGCCGCCGCGGACGACGGCCGACGACGTGGTCGGGCCGGCGGACGGTGCCACGGGCCCGGCGGTGGTCGCGGTCTTCGTCGCGCTCGCGGTGCCGGCGGGGACGCGGAGGGTCTGGCCCGGGTAGATGACGCTGCGCTGGGACAGCTCGTTCGCGGTGAGGAGCGCGGCGGTCGAGACGCCGACCTTGGCGGCGATCCCCGAGACGGTGTCGCCCTGCTTGACGTGGTAGCTCGCGGTGCCGGACGCCGTGGACTGCGCGGCGCCGACCGGGGTCGATGCGAGGCGGAGCGTCTGCCCGGCGTGGATGATCGTGTTCCAGCCGAGGCCGTTGCGGACGAGGATCTCCTGCGCGGAGAGGCCGTACCGGGCCGCGATGCCGGAGACGGTGTCGCCCTGCTGCACCGTGTACGTCGTCGGCGCGGCGGTGCGCGTCGCGGCGACGGTGGTGGCGACCGGCGTCGCGGGGCGCGCCACGGCCGTGGCGAACACCGGGCGTGACCCGAGGTCCCGGTCCACGTGGACGTCCCGGTCCGCGTCGACGTGACGCTTCCCGGTGTCGTCGTCGTGGCGCTGCTCGGCGTGCGCGATCGGTCCGGTCAGCCCGGCGGTCACGGCGATCGTGCCGGCCAGGACGATCGGCATGGTGGCGAAGCGGGCGGAGCGGATGCGGCGCGCTGCCTCGTCTGCGGTCGTGTCCCTGTCCACGGTCGTTCTCCTGTCTCCGCACGTCGTCGGCACGGGGTGGCTCTGGCGGCCGTGCGCGCACGTCACGCACAGGTGACCACACGCTGACACGCCGGTGGTCCCAAGTCAACCAGAGAGTCGGGTGATGCGGGTGTGACTGCTGTGACTCAGCGGGGAATCGGCCGCCCGACACGACGCTGTTCACCGCCGTGGTGTGCTGCGCGAGCCCGCCCGGCTCTGGCACGATGGTCCCCGTGAGTGCCCTTCCCGGAGACGACGCCCTGTCCGAACGCTGGTTGACCGTGCCCGACCTGGTCGACCTGCTGGGGGTGAGCCCCGGCCGTGTCCACCGTCTGTTCGAGGAGCGCACGCTGCTCCCCGCCCGCGTCGACGGCGTGCTCCGCGTCCCCGTCGAGTTCCTCGACGGCACCGAGCCGCTGCCCGCGTTGCGCGGCACCCTCATCGTCCTCGGCGACAACGGGCTCACCGACGACGAGGCCGTGCGGTGGATGCTGACGCACGACGACGCGATGGGGACGACGCCCGTCGCCGCCCTGCGCGCCAACCGCAAGGCGGAAGTGCGCCGCGCGGCCCAGGCACTGCTCTAGACGCGACCGCCCGACGGACGGGAGGCCCGGGTACCAGCTGGTACCCGGGCCTCCCGTCCGTCTGCGGTGCCGCGCGCGCCCGGTCAGGCGGAGCGGTTGCTGACGGTGTCGGCGAGGGCCGCGAGCTGGTCGCGCGCCGAAGGGGTGAGCGGTGCGGCGTCGAGGGCGGCCTTGGCACGCTGGACGTGCCGGTCGATCGAGCGTTCGACCGCGCTGACCGCACCCGACTCGGTGAGCGTCGCGCGGAGCATCTGCACCTGGTCGTCGTCGAGGTCCGGGTCACCGAGGAGCTCGTCGAGCAGCTGCCGTGCACCGACCGGCAGGGCCTTGCGGGCGGTGGCGACGAGGACGGTGCGCTTGCCCTCGCGGAGGTCGTCGCCGGCGGGCTTGCCGGTCACCTCGGGGTCACCGAAGACCCCGAGCATGTCGTCGCGCAGCTGGTAGGCCACGCCGAGGGGGAGACCGAAGGACCGCAGGCCGTCGAGCTGGTTCGCACTCGCGCCGGCGATGAGCGCTCCGATGAGCAGCGGTGCCTCCACCGAGTACTTGGCGGACTTGAAGACGATCACCCGCTGCGCGCGGACGAGCTGTTCGGCGTCGTCCACGGTCGGCCAGGCGGTCTCCTCGTGGATGTCGAGGTACTGCCCGGCGGTGACCTCGAGCCGCATCGCGTGGAACTCCTGCCGCACGATGCGCGCCCGGACGGGGTCGAGGAGGGCGAGGGCCTCGTCGAACACGGCGTCGCTCAGCGAGAGCAGCAGGTCCCCGAGCAGCAGGGCCGCGTTCGTGCCGTAGAGCGCGCGGTCTCCGACCCAGCCGGACTCGGCGTGGAGCGACTCGTACCGGCGGTGGGCGGCGGGACGACCGCGACGGGTGTCCGACCGGTCCATGATGTCGTCGTGCACGAGGGCCGCGGCGTGGAAGACCTCGAGCGCGGCGGCGGCGGTGACGACGGCCTCGGCGGTCGTCTGGCGGGAGCCCTCGGACAGCGGGTCGAACGAGCCGGAGCGTCCGGCGACGGACTGCCAGCCCCAGTAGCAGAACAGGGCGCGGAAGCGCTTGCCGCCGCCGAGCAGGTCACGCGCGAACCTGTCGAAGGGGAGCAGGTCCGGACTGATCGCCGCGAGGCGGTCGCGCTGCTCGTCGAGAGCCCGATCGATCCGCGCCGAGACGAGGTCCACTAATCGCGTACTCTCAGCCACGGTCCTTACCTTAGTGGGTGGCCCGGTCGTAAGATCGATCCACCCCTTCCACCGCGTCGATCCCAGGAACAAGAGGGAACCAAGATGCCGCTCTCGGAGCAAGAGCAACGACTCCTCGAAGAGATGGAGCGGAGCCTCTACCAGAACGACTCCGACTTCGTGGCGCGCGTCAGTCGCCGCCAGGGCCGTCCGACGTACACCGCGATCACGATCGGCGTCCTGATCGGCCTCGTCGGCGTCGGGGTGATCGTGCTGGGCCTGGTCATCAAGCAGCCCCTGATCGGCGTGCTGGGCTTCGTCGTCATGCTCGGCGGGGTCCTCTTCGCCCTGCGCCCCGGTGGTCGTACCCCGACCGCTCGCCCGACCCGGACCGCGTCGTCCGGACCAGGAGCCCGCGGTGGGGCCCGTCCCGCACGGGGTTCATCCGGCGGCTCCTTCATCGACCGGATGAACGAGCGCTGGGACAAGCGCAACCAGCAGGACTAGCTCCTCCACATCCCTCCACGGGGTCGGCCTTCCGAGGCCGGCCCCGTTTTTCTGTGCCCTCCGAGCGGTCTCGGCACCCTTTTCCCGGGGATTCCCCTCCACTCCGCTCCACCGGCGGCCGTCACGCCACGATCCGCGCAGATCCGGGGGCGCGGGCGTGGTCGGCGCACGCGGGAGACCTCCAGTAGGGGTGCCGGGGCATCTCAGTGGGGCGTGTGCACAGCGGAGTGGAGGGAAGTGGAGTACCGTGGGGGATGACGACGACGAGTGGAGCTGAGGGGAGGCCCCGACGTGCTGCTCGGTACCCATGCCCCGAAGCTCGACGAGAAGGGTCGCGTGATCCTCCCCGCCAAGTTCCGGGACGAACTGTCCGGGGGACTCGTCATGACCCGCGGCCAGGAGCGGTGCGTGGTCGTCTTCAGTGCCAGGACCTTCGAGGAACTCCACGAACGGATCCGCCAGGCACCGATGACGTCGAAGCGCACTCGTGACTACATGCGCCTGTTCCTCTCCGGAGCGAGCGCGGAGCAGCCCGACAAGCAGAACCGCGTCACGATCCCGCAGAACCTCCGCGAGTACGCGGGGCTCGAGCGGGACCTGACGGTCATCGGCAGCGGTGACCGTGCCGAGATCTGGTCGACCAGCGCATGGGAGGCCTACTACGCCGAGGCCGAAGAGGCCTTCGCCGAGAACGACGAGGAGGTGATCCCGGGCATCTTCTGATCCGTGGATCGGGACTCCCAGCCGTGAAGCCCTGACACACCTTCCCCGGTGTCAGGTCGCATGGATGGGGATCCGGACCCGCGGCCCAGGAGGGCAGGGGCGCAGATGAGCACACCCGAACGGTTCCCGCACACCCCCGTCATGCTCGAGCGCATCGTCGACCTCTTCACCCCGACCCTCGAGGGTCCGGGCAAGGTCGTCGTCGACGCGACGCTCGGCATGGGCGGACACTCGGCGGGCCTCCTCGAGCGGTTCCCCGACCTGACCCTGGTCGGCCTCGACCGCGACACCGACGCACTCGGCATCGCGGGGGAGCGGTTGGCTCGTTTCGGCGACCGTGTGCACCTGGTGCACACCGTGTACGACGAACTCCCGGCCGCCCTCGACGGGCTCGGCATCGCGGAGGTCGACGGGGTCCTGTTCGACCTCGGCGTCTCGTCACTCCAGCTCGACCGGGCCGAGCGCGGCTTCGCCTACAGCCAGGACGCGCCGCTCGACATGCGGATGGACCGGACGCAGGGCATCACCGCGGCCGAGGTCCTCGCCGAGTACGACGAGCGCGAACTCCGGCGGATCTTCCAGCGCTACGGCGAGGAGAAGCTCGCCGGCCGCTACGCCAAGGCGATCGTCGAACGCCGGGCGACCACGCCCTTCACGATGTCCGGCGACCTCGTGCAGGTGCTCCACGACGCCACCCCCGTCGCGATCCAGCGCCAGGGGCACCCGGCCAAGCGCGTCTTCCAGGCGCTGCGGATCGAGGTCAACACCGAACTGAGCGTCCTCGAGCGCGCGATCCCCGCCGCGCTCGACCGCATCCGGGTCGGCGGCCGCCTGGTCGTCGAGTCCTACCAGTCCCTCGAGGACCGCATCGTGAAGCGGGCCCTCGTCGAGCGCACGACCTCGAACGCACCGGCCGACCTGCCGGTGGAGCTCCCCGAGCACGCGCCGACCTTCACCCTCGTCGTCAAGGGCGCGGAACAGGCCGACGAGGCGGAACGCGCCGCCAACCCCCGAGCCACCCCCGTGCGCCTGCGCGCGGCCGAGCGGATCCGGAAGTGACATGAGCACGAACCTCGCACTCGTCGACCCTGTCGTCGCCCCGTCGCGTGCCCCGCGCCCGGACCGCGACCGCCGCCCGGAACTCGTCGAGGTCACCCCGACGAAGGCGCAGCGGCGTGCCCGCCCCCGGGTGGCCTACGCCGTGGTGGCCATCGCGGCGCTCGGCGTCCTGCTCCTCGCGCAGCTCGGGATCAGCATGGCGCTCAGCCAGGGCGCCTACACGCTCAGCTCCCTGAAGAGCGAGCAGACCGGGCTGACGCGGACCCAGGCGTCCCTGTCCGAGGACCTCAAGGTGCTCGAGTCGCCACAGAACCTGGCCCGGAACGCGCAGGCCCTCGGGATGATCGCGAACTCGACGCCGGTCTACCTCGACCCGAAGACGGGGACGGTGTACGGCACGCCGAAGCCCGCGACCCCGGAGGAAGCGACGGGGAACACCGCGAACCAGGTCCCGAACGCCCTGCTCGGTGACGTCCCCCTCGCAGCCCAGGCCGGGGACACCGCCACGAGCAAGGAGACCGGCGCCTCGGACACGGCACCGGCGGCCAGCAGCCAGGCCCCTGCCGCTCCGGCCGCCGCCGCTCCGGCACCGGCCGCCGACGCTGGGAACACCGGCGCGGCCAGCGCGTCGGACGAGGGTTCCGCGGGGTCCTCCGTAGAGTCCGACCCGAACCAGCTCCAGGCACCCACGACCCGGTGACCCGGGGCGCAGCTCCATCCCGGAAAGGCCGCTCGTGACGAAGACCCTCCGCTCCCGCCGCCTCCGCTACAGCGTCGTGATGCTCGCCGTCATCGCGCTCGTGGCGGTGTTCGTGGTCCGCCTCGTCGACATCCAGGTCGTGCAGGCCGCGGAACTCACGAAGGCCGCCGAGTCGAAGCGCAGCATCCCCGTGACCCTGTACGGCACGCGGGGCTCGATCGTCGACCGTGACGGCACCGCACTCGCCGAGAGCGTCGTCCGGTACAACATCACGACCTCGCCCCGGTTGGTCAAGGGGTTCGAGGGGAAGCTCGGCGGCAGCCGCGTCAAGGACGTCACCGTCGAGCAGGCACTCGCCGCCGTCGCGCAGGCGTCGGGCGGCGACGTCGCCGAGATGCAGGCGGCCATCGCGGCCGACCCGAAGTCGGACTTCGCCTACCTGGTCAAGGGCATCGACGTGAAGCACTACGAGGCGGTCACCGCGCTCGGCATCCCCTGGGTCTACAAGGAGCAGCAGGCTTCGCGGACGTACCCGACCGCCGCGGCGACGGGCAACATCACCGGCTTCATGGGGACGGACGGCGCCCAGGCCGGCCTCGAGCTCGCGTACCAGAAGTGCCTCGCCGGCACGAACGGCTCCGAGACGTACGAGCGCGGCGAGGACGGGGTGCAGCTCCCGGGCAGCACCGTGACGAAGAAGCGGGCCAAGGACGGCGGCACGCTCGTCACCACCATCGACAGCGACCTGCAGTACATGGCGTCACAGGACATCGCCGACGCCGCACAGCAGCTCAAGGCGGAGTCGGCGACCGCCACCGTCGTCAACGCGAAGACGGGCGAGGTGCTCGCCGTCGCGGACTACCCGACGGTCGACCCGAACGACGTCGACGCGACGACCGACCCCGGTGCGTACGGCTCGCGCGCCCTCACCGCGGCCTACGAGCCCGGCTCCACGATCAAGGCCGCGATCGCCGCCGCGCTCATCGACAAGGGGCTCGCGACCCCGACGACGCAGGCCGTGGTGCCGTACTCCAGGACGTTCCCGTGGGGCGGCACCATCCACGACTCCGAGTTCCACCCGACCGAGAACCTGACGCTCACCGGCATCCTCCGCGACTCCTCGAACGTCGGGATCACCGACCTCGGCGCGAAGCTGTCGACCCAGCAGCGGTACGACGTCATGCGCGACTTCGGCCTCTTCGAGCCCGAGCCCGCCATCGACTACCCGGGCCAGCCGACGATGGACTACGGCGCGAGCCCGCAGTGGGACCAGCAGACCGACATCAACTCCATGTTCGGACAGGGCATCGTCACGACCGCCATGCAGGTGTCGAGCGTCTACCAGACCCTCGCCAACGACGGCGTCCGGATCCCGCTCCACATGGTGAAGGGCTGCGAGACCGCGGACGGCAGGACGATCGACGCGCCCGACGTGCAGGAGAAGCGGGTCGTCTCCGAGCAGGCGGCGTCGCAGACGGTCGACATGCTGCAGAGCGTCGTCACCGGCGGCACACTCGTCGGCATGAAGCCGATCTCCGGCTACAACATCGCCGCGAAGACCGGCACGGCCGAGGTCGCGGACGGCGCGAAGGGCTACGGCGCGGAGCGTGTGATCTCGGTGGCCGGAATGGCACCCGCCGAGGACCCCCAGTATGTTGTCACGGTGACGTTCACGAAGCCGCAGACCACCAAGTGGTCGAGCGGAGCGGCTCCGGCGTTCCGCACACTCATGTCCCAGGTGCTCGAGAAGTACCGAGTCGCCCCCTCCACGACAGAGGCGCGGACCTACCCGTCCACCTGGTAGCCGCACTGTCCACGTGGTGAGGAAGAAGGAGCACTTGTCAGCACGGATCCCCCCGGTCCTCCGGCCCGAACACCCGACCCCGCGGCCGGTCGCCGAACTCGCGAACGCCTTCGGGCTCCGCGTCGTCGGATCGCTCGACGGCGTCGAGACGACCGGTGTCACCCTGAGCGCCGCCGAGGTGCAGCCCGGTGACCTGTTCGTCGGCGTGCACGGGGCGAACCGCCACGGTGCCGAGTTCGCCACGGACGCCGCCGAGCGCGGGGCCGTCGCCGTGCTCACCGACGCCGCCGGTGTCGCGATCGCCGAGGCCTCCGGGCTGCCGGTGCTCGAGGTCGAGGACCCCCGGGCCGCGCTCGGTGACGTGTCGGCGTGGGTCTACCGCACGAACCCCGACGAGGCCGAGTTGCCGCAGCTCTTCGCCGTCACCGGGACGAACGGCAAGACGAGCACGTCGTACATCCTCGAAGGCGTCCTCAAGCAGCTCGGTCTGGTCACCGGGCTGAGCTCCACCGCCGAGCGCCACATCGGGTCGCTCAGCGTGACGAGCCGGCTCACCACGCCGGAGGCCAGCGAGATGCACGCCCTCCTCGCCCGGATGCGGGAGAGCGAGGTGCGCGCGGTGGCCGTCGAGGTCAGTGCCCAGGCCCTCAGCCGGCACCGGGTCGACGGCATCGTGTTCGACGTCGTCGCCTTCACGAACCTCAGCCACGACCACCTCGACGACTACGCCGACATGGAGGAGTACTTCCAGGCGAAGCTGCCGCTGTTCCAGCCGGAGCACGGCCGCCGCGGTGTCGTCTCACTCGACACCGACTGGGGCCACCGGGTCGTGCAGGACTCCCGCATCCCCGTGACGACCATCACGGTGCACCCGGACGTCGAGGCCGAGTGGCACGTCGACATCGTCGAGGCGCACGCGGCCTACACCGAGTTCCGCCTGACCGGACCGGAGGGCCGCGAGCTCACCACGCGCGTGCCGCTCATCGGCTGGCACATGGCCGCGAACGCCGCACTGGCGATCGTCATGCTCGTGGAGGGCGGGTTCGAGCTCGGTGCGATCGCTCAGGCGCTCGAGACGAACCACCGCCGCTACCCGGACGAGACCGACGGCACCGTGGTGAGCGCCATCGAGTGCTACCTGCCCGGCCGGACCGAGCGCGTCTCGGGCGACACCGGTCCGAGCGTCTACGTCGACTTCGGGCACAGCCCGGACGCGTTCCTCAACACCCTGGCGGCGGTCCGGCAGTTCACCCCCGGCAAGGTCGTCATGCTCTTCGGCGCCGACGGGGACCGCGACACCACGAAGCGCGCCGACATGGCCCGCGTCGCGGCGGAGGGCTCCGACGTCCTCGTCGTCACCGACCACCACCCGCGCTTCGAGGACGCCGCGTCGATCCGGAAGACCCTGGTCGACGCCGCCCGTGCCGCCTACCCGGACCACGAGATCCACGAGGTCAGCCCGCCCGAGGCGGCGATCCGTGCTGCGGTCGCGCTCGTCGGCGAGGGCGACTCGATCCTCTGGGCCGGCCCCGGGCACCAGGACTACCGCGACATCCAGGGTGTCCGCACGCCGTACTCGGCCCGTGACGAGGCCCGCGCCGCGCTCCGCGAAGCCGGTTGGGAACCGAACGCCGGCCCGACGGAGGACGCTCGATGATCGCGCTGACCCTCGCCGAGATCGCCGCAGCGGTCGACGGCGAGCTCGTCCGCGGTGCCGCCGACACGACCGTCACCGGTTCCGTCGAGACGGACTCGCGTCTGGTCGCGTCCGGCAGCGTCTTCTTCGCCCTGCTCGGCGAGGAGACCGACGGGCACCGCTTCGTCCCGGCCGCCGCCGACGCCGGCGCAGCGCTCGTCGTCACCGAACGCGCCGTCGACCTGCCGGACGACGCCCCGACCGCGCAGATCGTCGTCGCCGACGGCTACGCCGCCCTGGCGGCCCTCGCCCACGAGGTCGTCGCCCGCGTCCGTGCCGCCGGTGCCCTGCGCGTCGTCGGCATCACGGGCTCGAACGGCAAGACGAGCACGAAGAACATGCTCCGCACGATCCTGTCCCGCGTCGGCGAGACGGTCGCGCCCGAGGGCTCGTTCAACAACCACGTCGGCGCACCGGTCTCGATGCTCCGGGTCACCGCCGACACCCGGTTCCTCGTGGTCGAGATGGGCGCGAGCGGCATCGGCCACATCGCGAAGCTCGTCCGCATCGCGGAGCCGGACGTCGGTGTCGTCCTCAAGGTCGGCCTCGCGCACGCCGGCGAGTTCGGCGGGATCGAGGCGACCGAACGCGCCAAGTCGGAGATGGTCACCGACCTGCCGGCCACGGCCACGGCCCTCCTCAACGTCGACGACGACCGCGTCGCGCGGATGCGCGGGCGCACCGCCGCCCGCGTCGTCGGCTTCGGCACCTCCGCCGGTGCCGACTACCGCATCGGTGGTGTCACGACGGACCGCGACGGCACCCGGTTCACGCTCACCGCGCCTCCCGTCGAGTCGGCGGACGCCCTGCCGGGAGGCCCGTCCGAGGCACCCGAGACGGTCGACGTCCGTCTCGCCATCCTCGGCGAGCACCACGCCATGAACGCCGCCGCGGCGCTGTCCGTCGCGCACCTGTGGGGCGTGCCGCTGGCCGAGGGCGCCGCCGCGCTCGCGTCGATGACGCGCGCCGAGCGGTGGCGCATGGAGCTCCTGCAGGGGCCGGACGGCGTCACCGTGATCAACGACGCCTACAACGCGTCGCCCGACTCCACGGCGGCTGCGCTCCGCACGCTCGCGCAGGTCGCCCGTCCGGGGGAGCGCACCGTCGCCGTCCTCGGCGAGATGGCCGAACTCGGCGAGTACTCCGTCGAGGAGCACGACCGGATCGGTCGTCTCGTGGTGCGGCTCGGCATCGGACAGCTCGTGGTCGTCGGCCGCGGCGCGATGGCCCTGCACCAGGCCGCCACCCTCGAGGGGTCGTGGGACGGCGAGTCCGTGTTCATCAAGGACGTCGACGACGCCGTCCGTGCCCTCCAGGAGATCGTGCGTCCGGGTGACGTCGTCCTGGTCAAGTCCTCGAAGTCGGCCGGGCTGCGGTTCGTCGGCGACCGCCTCGGAGGTGTCCCCGAATGATCGCGCTCCTCGTCGCCGGCGCCGTGTCGCTGGTGTTCACACTGCTGCTCACGCCGCTGTTCATCAAGCTGTTCCACCGGCTCGGGTGGGGGCAGTTCATCCGTGACGACGGTCCGCAGTCGCACCACACCAAGCGCGGCACCGCGACCATGGGCGGCATCGTCCTCATCCTGGGCGCCGTGATCGGGTACTTCGTCGGGCACCTCGCCGGGCGCGACCCGGTGACGCTGTCCGGGCTGCTCGTGCTGTTCCTCATGGTGGGGCTCGGCGTGGTCGGCTTCGTCGACGACTTCCTCAAGGTGCGCCGACAGCGCAGCCTGGGGCTCGGCGGCTGGGCCAAGGTCCTCGGCCAGGTCATCGTCGGGGTCGTCTTCGCGACGATCGCCCTGGTGGTCCCGACCGGCAACGGGAAGCCGCCGGCGTCGACGATGATCTCCGCGATCCGCGACGTCCCGTGGCTCGACTTCATGGCGCTCGGCACGGTCATCGGGACCGTCCTGTTCCTGGCCTGGATCGTGTTGCTCACGGTCTCGACCTCGAACGGCGTCAACGTCGCGGACGGACTCGACGGGCTCGCGACCGGGTCGAGCATCCTCGCCATCGGCTCGTACGTCATCATCGGCTTCTGGCAGTCGAACCAGATCTGCGGCGGTGCCCGGATCGACGAGAGCACCCGGCACGCCTGCTACACCGTGACGGACCCGCTCGACCTCGCCGTCGTCGCGGCGGCGGTCTGCGGCGGCCTCATCGGCTTCCTCTGGTACAACACCTCGCCGGCGCAGATCTTCCTCGGTGACACCGGGTCGCTCGGCCTCGGCGGTGCCCTCGCCGGGCTCGCGATCCTCAGCCGCACCGAGCTCCTGCTCATCCTCATCGGCGGCCTGTTCTTCATCGTCACCGGGTCCGTCATCCTGCAGCGCGCGTACTTCAAGATCACGCACGGCAAGCGCATCTTCCGGATGAGCCCCCTGCACCACCACTTCGAGCTCAAGGGCTGGGCCGAGGTGACCGTCGTCGTCCGGTTCTGGATCATCGCGGGGCTCTGCGTCGCGGCCGGGGTCGGACTGTTCTACCTGGAATGGATCGCACGAGTCCAATGAGCGAACGCCTGAACGGTCTCGACAGCTGGTACGCCGGAGGCTGGAAGGGCCTGCGGGTGGCGGTGCTCGGCCTCGGCTCGACGGGGTTCTCGGTCGCCGACACGCTCGCGGAGCTCGGCAGCGAGGTCGTCGTCTACTCGACCGACGCTCCCGCCGACAGCGTCGAGCTGCTCGACGTCATCGGGGCGCGGTTCGTGCAGACGCCGCTCGACACCGTGCCCGCGGCGCTCGTCGAGCACGCCCCGGACCTGGTCGTCGTGTCGCCCGGGCTCCCGCCGCACAACCCCACCGTCGCCTGGGCTGTGGCGAACAGCACCGTGTGGGGCGACATCGAGCTCGCCTGGCGCGTGCGCGACAAGGTCGTGAAGGGGCCGGTCGCCGCGCCCTGGGTGACGATCACCGGCACGAACGGCAAGACCACGACGACGCAGCTCGCGACGGCGATGTACGCCGCCGGAGGACTCCGTGCCGTCGCCTGCGGGAACATCGGGGTGCCGGTGCTCGACGTCGTGCGGGACCCGGAGGGCTTCGACGTGCTCGTCGTCGAGCTCTCCAGCCACCAGCTCCACTACATGCCGACCACCGGGCCCGGCGCCGTGGTCCCGCTCGCGTCGGCGTGCCTGAACATCGCCGACGACCACCTGGAGTGGCACGGGTCGGCGGAGGCATACCGTGCCGCGAAGGCCAAGGTCTACGAGCGCACCGTGATGGCGTGCGTGTACAACACGGCGGACGAGGTCACCCGGCACATGGTCGAGGAGGCCGACGTGGTCGAGGGGTGCCGCGCCGTCGGGTTCTCGCTCGGCGTCCCCGCGCCCGGGGACGTCGGCGTCGTGGACGACGTGCTCTGCGACCGCGCCTTCACCGAGGACCGCCGCAACAGCGCGCTCGAGCTCGCGACCGTCGCGGACCTGGAGCTCGCCGGCCTGGACAGCCCGCACATGACCGCGAACGTGCTCGCGGCGGCCGCCCTGGCGCGTGCCGCGGCCGTGCAGCCGAGTGCCGTCCGTGCCGCCGTGCAGGCCTTCCGCGCCGACCACCACCGCACCGAGTCGGTCGCGACCGCGGACGGCATCGCCTGGGTCGACGACTCGAAGGCGACGAACCCGCACGCGGCGACGGCGTCCCTGTCCGCCTTCGACCCGGTCGTGTGGATCGTGGGCGGCCTGTTCAAGGGCGTGGACATCGACGGGCTCGTCGAGCGGTTCGGCCCCGGGGTGCGCGCCGTCGTCGTCATCGGGACCGACCGGGCTCCGGTGCTCGAGGCATTCGCACGACACGCGCCCACGGTCCCGGTGCTGCAGGTGGAAGCGACGGACACTGAGCAGGTCATGCCCGAGGCGGTCCGGCATGCCGCTTCGGTCGCGCGACCGGGCGACACGGTCCTCCTCGCCCCGGCGGCGGCGTCGTTCGACCAGTTCGGTTCCTACGCAGACCGGGGCGAGCGTTTCGCGGCTGCGGTCCACGAGCACCTGGGAGGCGACGCCGATGGCGACACCGACGGATCTTCCGACGAACGGCCGTAGCGCCCGAGCACGCGCCGGCGCGGCGGGCGCGGCCGCCTCCGCGCGCGTGGGTGCCGGGGTGGACGGTGCGCGTCGCCGGTCGAACGGGGCCGTCGTCGCGGTGAAGAACGTGTTCGTGGCCGAGTCCACGACGTTCTACACGATCCTCGGCGTCACGCTCTTCCTCGTCGTCTTCGGCGTGGTGATGGTGCTGTCGTCGTCGAGCGTCGAGGAGTACCGCTACAAGCACGGCTTCTTCGGCGCCTTCGCGAAGCAGGGCCTGTACGCGCTCATCGGCGTCCCGCTCATGCTCGTCGTGAGCCGGTTCCCCGGCGAGTTCTGGCGGCGGTGGGCGATGCGCATCCTCGGTGCCGGGCTCGTCCTGCAGCTCCTCGTGTTCACCCCGATGGGCATCGACATCCAGGGCAACCGGAACTGGATCGGCCTCGGTGCGTTCACCGCGCAGCCGTCCGAACTCCTCAAGCTCGCGCTCGTGCTCGGCATCGGCGCCGTGCTCTTCCGGAAGCGCGAGAAGCTGCACGACTGGCGCGAGGTCTTCATCCCGGTCGGGCTCGCGACCGCGGTGTCCATCGGCCTGGTGCTCCTCGGCGGGGACCAGGGGACCGCGATGATCATGATGATCCTGGTCTTCGGCAGTCTCTTCGTCGGTGGGGTGCGGCTGCGACACCTCGCGGTCGGCGTCGTCGCGATCGCGGTGATGCTGCCGGTCGTCACGATGGCCTCGAGCTCACGCCAGACGCGCATCAGTGCGTGGCTGTCCGGCTGCACCGACTCGAACCAGGCCCAGGACCTGTGCTGGCAGCCCGTGCACGGCATGTGGGCGCTGGCGTCCGGCGGGGTGTTCGGCGTGGGACTCGGCAACTCGAAGCTGAAGTGGTCGTGGCTGCCCGAGGCGGACAACGACTACATCTTCGCGATCGTCGGCGAGGAGCTCGGCCTGATCGGCGCCGTCGTCGTCCTCGCGCTGTTCGTGGTGCTCGCGATCGGCATGATCCGGGTCATCCGGCTCTCGCCGGACCCGTTCGTGCGGACCGTCACCGGTGGTGTGCTGGCGTGGGTGATCGGGCAGGCGCTCGTCAACATCGCCGTCGTCCTGGGGCTGCTCCCGGTGCTCGGCGTCCCGCTCCCGCTCATCTCGGCCGGTGGATCGGCCCTCATCATGACCCTCGTCGCGATCGGTGTCGTGCTGTCCTTCGCCCGTGACCTGCCGGCCCGCACCGGGTCGGGCGGTCCCGGTCGGAGCGGTGCGCCCGGACGCACCACCGTCCCGGCACCCGGGACGCAGAACGGAGCCCTGCGGTGAGCCGCTTCCTCTTCGCCGGCGGCGGGACCGCCGGCCACGTCAACCCGCTGCTCGCGGTGGCCGACCGGCTGACCCAGCGGTCGCCGGAGGACGAGGTCCTGGTGCTCGGCACCGCCGAGGGCCTGGAGTCCCGGCTCGTGCCGATGCGCGGGTACGAGCTCGTCACGATCCCGCGGCTGCCCTTCCCGCGGAAGCCGAACGCCGCCGCACTCCGGTTCCCGGGCGCGTTCTGGTCCGCCGTCCGCCGCACCGAGCGCATCATCCGCGAGCGCGAGATCGCCGTCGTCCTCGGCGTCGGCGGGTACGCGGCCGCCCCGGCGTACGTGGCGGCGAAGCGCACCGGGACGCCCGTCGTCGTGCACGAGCAGAACGCCAAGCCCGGGCTCGCGAACCGGATGGCGGCGGTGCTGACCACGCACGTCGGCGTGACGTTCTCGAACACCCGGCTGCCGCACTCGCAGGTCGTCGGCATGCCCCTGCGCCGCGAGATCGAGCGTCTGGACCGTCGTGCCGAGCGTGCCGCCGGGTTCGCGGAGTTCGGACTCGACCCGGACCGCCCCGTGCTGCTCGTCACCGGCGGGTCCTCGGGTGCCCGGAGCATCAACCGCACGGTGCATCGGGCCGCGGCGACGATCCTCGGCGCGGGCTGGCAGATCCTGCACGTGGTGGGCGCGGCGTCCGACATCGGGCCGAGCGACCTGGACGGCTACCACGTGCTGCCGTACTGCGACCGGATGGACCTGGCGTACGCCGCGGCCGACTTCGTGGTCTCGCGCTCCGGTGCCGGCATGGTCTGCGAGCTGACGGCGGTCGGCCTGCCGAGTGTGCTCGTGCCATACCCGGTCGGCAACGGCGAGCAGCGGCACAACGCGCGGGACGTCGTCGCCGCCGGGGGAGCGCTGCTGGTCGACGACGCGGAATTCACGCCCGACTGGGTGACGTTGCAGCTCCTGACCGTCCTGGAGGACCGTGCCGGCATCGCCGACATGGCCGTCCGCGCCGGCAGCGTCGGACACCGCGACGGCGCGGACCGCATGACGGGACTCGTGCTCGCCGCCGCGGCCGGACGTCGCGGGAGCAGCACCGGCCGACCGACCGGCACCAGCACCACCAGCACCACGGAGGAACCATGACCATCAAGCCGGACCTCACCCAGCCGATCCCGGACGACCTCGGCAAGGTGCACTTCGTCGGCATCGGCGGGTCCGGCATGAGCGGCATCGCCCGGATGTTCCTGGCCGCGGGCCACCGGGTCTCGGGGAGCGACTCCCGCGAGACCGCGACGACGGGCCGGATGCGCGAACTCGGCGCGGACGTCCGGATCGGGCACGACGCCGCCAACCTGGGCGACGCCGACACCGTGGTCGTCACGAGCGCGCTGTGGCCGGACAACCCGGAACTGCTCGAGGCGAAGCGCCGCGGGCTCCCGGTCCTGCACCGCTCGCAGGCCCTCGCCGCCCTGATCTCCTCGCACCGCCTCGTGGCGGTCGCCGGCGCGCACGGCAAGACGACCTCGACGGGCATGGTCGTGACGGCGCTCGTCGAACTCGGGCTCGACCCGAGCTTCGTGAACGGCGGTGTGATCCAGTCCCTCGGCACGAGTTCGGCGCCGGGCAGCAGCGACCTGTTCGTCGTCGAGGCGGACGAGTCCGACGGCTCCTTCCTGCTCTACGACGTCGCCGTCGCGCTCATCACGAACGTCGACCCCGACCACCTGGACCACTACGGCAGCGAGCAGGCCTTCATCGACGCGTTCGTCGAGTTCGCGGCGAAGGCGCGGGAGCGGGTCGTCGTGTCGAGCGACGACGCCGGAGCGGTGCGGGTCACGGCGGGCCTCCGGGAGCGCGAGGACGCCCCCGAGATCGTCACCTTCGGGGAGGCCGAGGACGCCGACGTCCGGATCGAGCGCGTCGACGAGGGTGCCGGTGTCGGTGTGGACCTCCGCTGGGGCGGCGCCTCGTACCACCTGGCACTCCGGGTCCCTGGTCGCCACAACGCGGTGAACGCGGTCGGCGCGTTCGCCGTGCTCGTCGGCCTCGGCGTCGACCCGGCGGACGCGGTGCGCGGCATCGAGGCGTTCGGTGGCACCGAGCGTCGCTTCGAGCTGCACGGCGTCGAGCGCGGCGTGTCCGTGTACGACGACTACGCGCACCACCCGACCGAGGTCGCCGCGGCGCTCCGGGCCGCGCGTGACGTCGTCGGCGACGGTCGGATCATCGCGATCCACCAGCCGCACCTGTACTCGCGCACCCGGATGATGGCCGGGGAGTTCGCCAGCGTGTACGAGGAGCTCGCCGACCACACCGTCGTCCTCGACGTGTACGGCGCCCGCGAGGACCCGGAGCCCGGTGTCACGGGCGCCCTGGTGCAGGAGCGCTTCGCGGACCAGAGCCGTGTGGACTACCTGCCGGACTGGGCCGAGGCGTCGGCACGGGCCGCCGCCGTGGCACGGGACGGCGACATCGTGATGACCCTGAGCTGCGGGGACGTCTACCGCATCATCCCGCAGGTGCTCACCGCACTGCAGACCGGACCCGGGGCCGCGGGCCGGTGAAGCGACCCGAGGGCTTCGACGAGCACGCCGGGCTCGACGACCGCCACGCCGGGTCCGCCGCTCCTGCCGACGGCGCGTGGGAAGCCCGGCGTCCGTCCCGGACAGCGGGTCTCCGAGCCGCGTTGGACGGCGCCCGGGAGGCCCGACGCGCGTCCCGCACGCCGGCTGCGGACGAGCGCGCCGAACGTGGTGTGGGTCGCGACGCGGACGGCACCGCCGGACGCGTGACCGGCCTGCCGGACCTGCCGGAGGTGGACCTCACCGAGGACGAGCGGTCGACCGGGCCGGTCGACACGGGCACCACCCGACCGGGTCGGGCCTCCCGTCCGCGCGTCCGGGTGGCGACGGACGCCGACCGGGCCCCGTCCGCCGGCACGACCCCGGACAGCGGCACGACCCCGGACAGCGGCACGACCCCGGACAGCGGCACGGACCGGGCCGGCAGGTCGGCCGCGCTCGGCGGGACCGACGACGACCGTCACCTCGGACACGACGGCCCCGGCGCGCCGGACGTCGCGCCGCACGTCCCCTCGACGACCCCGATCGGCGCGCGCGTCCGTGCGGCGGAGACCGCACGAGAGGCCCGCGTCGCCCGCAAGCGCCGTCGGCTGCTCGAGCGGGCCGAGGTCCGGCGCTTCACGCGGCGGAGCCGACACCGACGTGCAGCGTGGCTCGCGGCGGGCGGTGTCGTCGTCGTCCTCGTCGCGTCCGTGCTCGTCGCCGTGTACTCGCCGCTCATGGCCCTCCGGACCATCGAGGTGAAGGGCACCGACCGCGTCGACGCCGCCGAGGTCCGGGCCGCGCTGTCCGGGCAGATCGGCACACCCCTGGCCCGGATCGACCTGGACGAGGTGCAGGAGCGGATCGCCGGCTTCCCGCTCATCGAGCGCTACGTGACCGAGGAGGAACCACCGCACACCCTCGTGGTCACGGTCACCGAGCGGACCCCGGTCGTCGCGGTGCAGTCCGGGAAGGGCTTCGACCTCGTCGACCCCGCCGGGATCGTCGTGCAGTCGTCGACGAAGCGGCCGGACGACATGCCACTGGCGGACATCGGTCGGGCGAAGCTCGGCTCGACGGTGTTCCGGACGATGACGGAGGTCGTCCTGGCGATGCCGACGGACGTCCGGAAGCAGGTCTCGGGCATCGCCGCCTCGACGTCGGACGACGTCACCCTGAGCATGCGGGACGGGTCCAGCGTGGTGTGGGGGAGCCCGGACGAGTCCGCGGCGAAGGCCGACCTGCTCGCGGCACTCGTGGCGGACCACGCGCAGCGGTCGCCGGACACCGAGGTCGAGTTCGACGTGTCGGCTCCCGACAACGGGATCATCCGACCGCGGTCCTGACGGCGGCGGACAATTGCCGGGCGGCATCGACGACACGCGGCGTGGCGGGTCGTCACCGAGCGGACGGCACCCGTAGCGTCGGGACCAGCACCATTCGTAGCAGCTAGAACTCTGAACTTCAAGCACAGGTTGAGGGTTTTGACCGGAGGCCGGACAGACGTGACCACGAACCACAACTACCTCGCCGTCATCAAGGTGGTCGGCGTCGGCGGCGGCGGTGTCAACGCCGTCAACCGCATGATCGAACTCGGCCTCCGCGGCGTCGAGTTCATCGCCATCAACACCGACGCGCAGGCCCTGCTCCTGAGCGACGCCGACGTCAAGCTCGACGTGGGTCGCGAGATCACCCGCGGTCTCGGCGCCGGCGCCGACCCCGAGGTGGGCCGACGTGCCGCCGAGGACCACGCCGAGGAGATCGAGGAAGCCCTCGCCGGTGCGGACATGGTCTTCGTCACCGCCGGTGAGGGTGGTGGCACCGGGACCGGTGGCGCCCCCGTCGTCGCCCGCATCGCGAAGTCCATCGGCGCCCTCACCATCGGTGTCGTCACGAAGCCGTTCGGCTTCGAGGGCAAGCGTCGCCAGTCCCAGGCCGAGAACGGCGTCGCGAGCCTCAAGGACGAGGTCGACACGCTCATCGTCGTGCCGAACGACCGTCTGCTCGAGATCTCCGACCGCGGCATCTCCATGGTCGAGGCGTTCGCCACGGCCGACCAGGTGCTCCTCGCCGGTGTCCAGGGCATCACGGACCTCATCACGACCCCGGGTCTCATCAACCTCGACTTCGCGGACGTCAAGAGCGTCATGCAGGGTGCCGGCTCGGCCCTGATGGGCATCGGGTCGTCCCGCGGGGCGGACCGGGCGATCAAGGCGGCCGAGCTCGCCGTCGCGTCGCCGCTGCTCGAGGCCTCGATCGACGGCGCACACGGTGTGCTGCTCTCGATCCAGGGTGGCTCGAACCTCGGCATCTTCGAGATCAACGACGCCGCCCGCCTGGTGCAGGAGGCCGTCCACCCCGAGGCGAACATCATCTTCGGTGCGGTCATCGACGACACCCTCGGCGACGAGGTCCGCGTGACCGTCATCGCCGCCGGCTTCGACGGCGGCGAGCCGTCGCAGCAGCAGCACCAGGAGCGCCGCTCGAGCTACGTCGACCCGGACGCCGGTGCCACCGTGCCCGTCGCCACCGGTTCGTCCAACCGCATCGAGGACTCCGGCCACACGACCCCGTCCTGGGCGTCGCAGGAGCACGAGCCGCCGGCGCAGCGCGCCGCCGACCCGGCCTTCGACGACGACGACGAACTCGACGTCCCCGACTTCCTGAAGTGAGTCGGCCCCGCGTGAGCACGAGCGCATCGTGACCGCTGGGCACCAGAGCGAGCCGAGCCTCCCGTCCCACGCCGGACTGGAGGCTCGGCTCGCGTCCGTCCGCGGCAGCATCGCCGAGGCGGCCCGGACCGCCGGGCGCTCGGTCGACGAGCTGACGCTCGTCGTCGTCACGAAGTACCACCCGGCGTCCCTGGTCCGCGAGCTCGCCGCGCTCGGCGTCACCGACGTGGGGGAGAACCGGCACCAGGAGGCCCAGGCGAAGGCGGCCGAGCTCGCCGACCTCGGCCTGACCTGGCACTTCGTCGGACAGCTGCAGTCGAAGAAGGCCCGGCAGGCGCGACGGTACGCCGACGTCGTGCAGTCGCTCGACCGGGCGAGCGTCGTCGACGCCTTCGCGCCGACGGACGCCGAACCGGACCCCCGCGTGCTCGACGGTTTCGTCCAGGTGAACCTGACCGACGATCCCGGACGCGGCGGTGTCGCACCCGAGGACGTCGACGCCCTGGCGGAACGGGTCCTGGCGACGGGGACCCTGCGGCTGCGCGGCGTGATGGCGGTCGCCCCGCTCGACGAGGAGCCCCGCGCCGCGTTCGCCCGGCTCCGGGCGGTCTCCGAGCGGGTCCGCGCGATCGAGCCCACCGCGACCGACATCTCGGCCGGCATGAGCGGCGACCACGCCGAGGCGATCGCCGAGGGCGCGACACACCTGCGGATCGGGACCGCAATCACCGGGAAACGGCCGGACGCGCCCTAGCCTCGACACAGGGCACCAACGAGCACGGACTTCCCGGAGGAACCATGGCCAACCCCCTGAAGAAGACGATGGTCTACCTCGGCCTCGCCGACGAGGAACTCGAGTACGAGGACGAGCAGCAGGCTGCGCCGACGCAGGCGCGCCAGCCGTCCTCCACCCCCGCGGCGCAGCAGGACGCCCCCGCTGCCGCTGCCGCTGCCCCCGCGGTCGCGACGGCCGCAGCCCCGGCCGCGTCGGCTCCGGCCGCCGTCGCCGTGAAGCCCACGCACACCTCCCAGCGCGGCGCGCAGGTCACCCCGCTCCGCCGCTCGCACACGACCGCACAGAAGGCGACCCCGGTCCAGGAAATGAACGAGATCCTCACCGTCCACCCGCGCGAGTACAAGGACGCCCAGTCCATCGCCGAGAGCTTCCGCGACGGCATCCCCGTGATCATCAACCTCTCGCAGATGACCGAGACGGACGCCCGTCGCATGATCGACTTCGCGAGCGGCCTGTCGCTCGGTCTCTACGGCAAGATCGAGCGCGTCACGAACAAGGTCTTCCTGCTGTCGCCCGCGCACATCGCAGTGAGCGGCGAGCCGGCTGAGGTAGAGTCCGACATCGAGGCGAACTTCTTCGCCCAGTCCTGAGCCGCCCGTGCGGTACCGGGGTCCGACGGGTCCCGGGACATCGCGCGGCACCCAGGCCCACCCGCCCCGTGACCGGCCCGTCCCGGTACCGGTCACACGAGACGAGCGAGCCGAAACGTGTTCATCTTCACGATCCTCTCCCTGGTCCTGACGCTCTACTTCTTCATCATGTGGGGGCGTTTCATCCTCGACCTGGTCCAGTCGTTCAACCGCGGCTGGCGGCCGCAGCGCGTGCTGCTCGTCATCGCGGAGTTCGTCTACACGGTGACCGATCCGCCGATCAAGGCCGTCCGCCGCGTGCTGCCGCCGCTCCGACTCGGTCCGGTGATGCTCGACTTCGGGTGGACGATCGTGATGCTCGTCGTCATCATCCTGCGCGTCGTGGTCCAGTCCCTGGCCTACCGATTCGTCTGATCCCGATCGGTCCGACACGCGCCACGCGGCGATCCGGCGCGGTTCGGCCCCGCCCTCGGTGTACGGTGGTCGGGATCGATGCCCCGCCCCGGCGGGACATCCGCACCGGGAGTCCCGCTGGTAGGTTCAGCACGGACGGCCAGCAGGGCCCCGGTTCCACACGTTCAGCAGTTCTATTGAGGTGACGGCAATGGCTTTGACGCCGGAAGACGTAGTCAACAAGCGGTTCCAGCCGACCAAGTTCCGCGAGGGCTACGACCAGGACGAGGTCGACGACTTCCTCGACGAGATCGTGGCCGAGCTGCGTCGCCTGAACCAGGAGAACGAGGAGCTGCGCCAGCGCCTCGAGTCCGCCGGCTCCGCGCCGTCGCTCGCCAAGGACGACGAGCCCGCGCCGGCACCGACGCCCGAGCCGGCCCCGGTCGCCGCTGCTCCGGAGCCCGCCCCGGTCGCCGCCGCCGCACCGAGCACCACGGTCAACCCGGACGAGGACACCGAGGGCACCACGAACCTCCTGACGCTCGCTCGTCGTCTGCACGAGGAGCACGTGCGTGAAGGTGTCGAGAAGCGTGACGCCCTCATCGCCGAGGGCCAGGCGCAGGCCGCCCGCCTCGTCTCCGAGGCCGAAGCGAAGCAGCGCCAGATCATCGCCGAGACCGAGAACCAGAACCGTCAGCGTGTCGCGGTCCTCGACCAGGAGCGCACGCAGCTCGAGGGCAAGATCGACGAGCTCCGCACGTTCGAGCGCGACTACCGTGCGCAGCTCAAGAGCTACATCCAGGGCCAGCTCGCCGAGCTCGACTCGTCGGCCAGCACCGAGCAGTCCGGCTTCGCGCCGGCCCCGGCCTCGGCGCAGGGCTTCGGCAACTGACGTTGGACCGACCCGTCCCACGAGCGAAGGTCAGTGCACGCGCGATCGCGGCACTGGCCTTCGCCGCTGTCGTGGTGCTGGCCGCCGACCAGGTCACGAAGGCTCTCGTCGTCGCGGAGCTGCCGGAAGGCGTCGTCGTCCCGGTGCTCGGGGACGCCCTGCAGTTCCTCTCGGTCCGCAACCCGGGTGCCGCGTTCTCCTTCGCGGTCAACATGACGTGGGTGTTCTCGCTCATCTCGGCCGCGGTGGTCGTCGCGATCGTCGTGTACGCGCGTCGGATCCGGTCGATGTGGTGGGCACTCGTCCTCGGCATGCTCCTGGGCGGCGCTCTCGGTAACCTGACCGACCGGCTCTTCCGGGAGCCCGGCTTCGGACGCGGGCACGTCGTCGACTTCATCTCGACGCCGTGGATGATGCCCGCGATCTACAACGTCGCGGACTCGTTCATCTGCATCAGCATGGTGGTGTTCGTGCTGCTCGTGGTGTTCGGGGTGAACCTCGACGGGACGCGGTCGGTGTCGGAGAAGCAGGCGCGCCGGACGGCCGCGGCACAGGCCGACGCCACCGACACGACGGACGCGGGGCACGCGCCGGACGCGGGTCTGGCCTCCCGGCCCGACGGCAGCCGGCACGACGGTCGCACGCACGACGCCCTCGGGCACGACGCGACGTGACGCGGACAGCATGAGCGAGTCCCGCAGTCTGCCCGTGCCCGACGGGCTCGCCGGTGAGCGTGTCGACACCGCCATCGCGAAGCTCCTCGGCTTCAGCCGGTCCTTCGCCGCGGACGTCGTCGCGGCCGGCGGTGTCCGGGTCGACGGCGTCGTCGTCGACAAGTCCGACCGGTTGCACGCCGACACCTGGCTCGAGGTGGAGTGGCACCCGAAGGAACCGCCGCGCATCGTCCCGGCCGTCGTCCCGGGCATGACCGTCGTGCACGACGACGAGGACATCGTCGTCGTCGACAAGCCGATCGGCGTGGCAGCACATCCGTCCCCGGGCTGGGACGGTCCGACGGTGCCCGGTGGGCTCGCCGCCGCGGGCTTCACGATCGCGACCTCCGGCGCCGCCGAACGTGCGGGCATCGTGCACCGCCTCGACGTCGGCACGTCGGGCCTGATGGTCGTCGCGAAGACCGAACTCGCCTACACGCACCTGAAGCGGGCGTTCAAGGAGCGGACCGTCGAGAAGGTGTACCACGCGCTCGCGCAGGGCCACCCGGACCCGACGTCCGGCACGATCGACGCCCCGATCGGTCGGCACCCGTCGAGCGACTGGAAGTTCGCCGTCACCGCCGACGGCAAGCCGAGCGTCACGCACTACGAGACGCTCGAGGCGTTCCGGTCCGCGACCCTGCTCGAGGTGCACCTGGAGACCGGGCGCACCCACCAGATCCGCGTGCACATGGCCGCGACACGCCACCCGCTGGTCGGCGACACCATGTACGGCGCCGACCCGGTGCTGGCGGGGGAGCTCGGCCTCACCCGGCAGTGGCTCGACGCCGTCCGGCTCGGCTTCGCGCACCCGCGGACCGGGGAGTGGGTGGAGTTCCAGGCGTCCTACCCGGACGACCTGCAGCAGGCGCTCGACCGGATCCGCGCGGCCTGACCGGGAACACGAGCAGCAGCACCGGCCGACCGCACGGCGTCCTCCGCGACACGCTCGGGATCGTCACCGGTCGCGGTTAGGCTGTCCCCACCCCGCAGCAGACCGTACGAACCGGAGGTTCCGTGTCGGATTCCGACTCCTTCGTCCACCTGCACGTGCACAGCGAGTACTCGATGCTCGACGGTGCCGCCAGGCTCTCCGACCTCGTGGCGGAGACCGCCGCGCAGGGCATGCCGGCCGTGGCGGTGACCGACCACGGCAACATGTTCGGGGCGTTCGAGTTCTGGAAGACCGCGAAGGCCGGCGGCGTCAAGCCGATCATCGGGACCGAGGCCTACATCACGCCGCGCACCCACCGGTCGGACAAGACCCGTGTGCGCTGGGGCGACGGTGGCGGTGACGACGTCTCGGGTGCCGGCTCGTACACGCACATGACGATGTTCGCCGAGAACACCACGGGCATGCACAACCTGTTCCGGTTGTCGTCGAAGGCGTCGCTCGAGGGGTACTACTTCAAGCCCCGCATGGACATCGAGCTCCTGCAGGAACACCACGAGGGCATCATCGCGACGACGGGATGCCCATCGGGCGAGATCCAGACGCGTCTGCGGCTCGGGCAGTACGACGAGGCCGTCCAGGCCGCCGCGGACTACCGCGACATCTTCGGCAAGGAGAACTACTTCGCCGAGGTCATGGACCACGGACTCGAGATCGAGCGCCGGATCATGAGCGACCTCATCCGCCTGGCGAAGGACCTCGACATCCCGCTGGTCGGCACGAACGACCTGCACTACACGCACGCGCACGACGCCACCTCGCACGCGGCGCTGCTCTGCGTGCAGTCGGGGTCGACGCTCAACGACCCGAACCGCTTCAAGTTCGACGCCGACGAGTTCTACCTGAAGACGCCGGCGCAGATGCGGCACGTCTTCCGCGACAACCTCGAGGCGTGCGACAACACGCTCCTCATCGCCGAGCGCTGCGACGTCGAGTTCGACACCTCCGCCAACTACATGCCGAAGTTCCCCGTGCCGGAGGGGGAGACCGAGCACTCCTGGTTCGAGAAGGAGGTGGCGAAGGGGCTGCAGTACCGCTACCCCGGCGGCATCCCGGCCGACGTCCAGGAGCGTGCCGACTACGAGGTCGGCATCATCAACCAGATGGGCTTCCCGGGGTACTTCCTGGTGGTCGCCGACTTCATCAACTGGTCGAAGAACAACGGCATCCGGGTCGGCCCGGGTCGCGGGTCCGGCGCCGGCTCGATGGTCGCCTACGCGATGCGCATCACCGACCTCGACCCCATCCGGCACGGTCTCATCTTCGAGCGGTTCCTCAACCCGGACCGCGTCTCGATGCCCGACTTCGACGTCGACTTCGACGACCGGCGCCGCGGTGAGGCGATCAAGTACGTCACCGAGAAGTACGGGTCGGAGCGCGTCGCGCAGATCGTCACGTACGGCACGATCAAGGCGAAGCAGGCCCTCAAGGACTCGTCGCGCGTGCTCGGGTTCCCCTTCGGGATGGGCGAGAAGCTCACGAAGGCGATGCCGCCGCCCGTGATGGGCAAGGACATCCCGCTCACCGGCATCTTCGACAAGGACCACCCGCGGTACAAGGAAGCCGTGGACGTCCGGACCGTCGTCGAGACCGACCCGGAGGCCAAGACGGTGTTCGACACCGCGCTGGGGCTCGAGGGGCTGAAGCGGCAGTGGGGCGTGCACGCCGCCGGCGTCATCATGTCGAGCGACCCGCTGATCGACATCATCCCGATCATGAAGCGGGAGCAGGACGGCCAGATCGTCACGCAGTTCGACTACCCGGCAGCGGAGTCGCTCGGCCTGATCAAGATGGACTTCCTGGGCCTCCGGAACCTCACGATCATCAGCGACGCCCTCGACAACATCAAGAGCAACCGCGGGATCGACCTCGACCTCGAGACCATGGGCCTCGAGGACCCCGAGGCCTACGCGCTCCTGCAGCGCGGCGACACGCTGGGCGTGTTCCAGCTCGACGGCGGCCCGATGCGCGGGCTCCTCCGCCTCATGAAGCCGGACAACTTCGAGGACATCTCCGCGCTCATCGCCCTGTACCGACCGGGGCCGATGGGTGCGAACTCGCACACGAACTACGCGCTGCGCAAGAACGGTGAGCAGGCGATCACCCCGATCCACCCCGAGCTCGAGGAGCCCCTGGCGGAGATCCTCGGCGGGACCTACGGCCTGATCATCTACCAGGAGCAGGTCATGGCCATCGCGCAGAAGGTCGCCGGGTTCTCCCTCGGCCAGGCGGACATCCTCCGCCGCGCGATGGGCAAGAAGAAGAAGTCCGAGCTGGACAAGCAGTACGCCGGGTTCCAGCAGGGCATGAAGGACAACGGGTACTCCGACGCGGCAATCAAAACGCTGTGGGACATCCTGCTGCCGTTCTCCGACTACGCCTTCAACAAGGCGCACTCGGCCGCGTACGGCGTCGTGTCGTTCTGGACCGCGTACCTCAAGGCGCACTACCCGGCCGAGTACATGGCGGCGCTGCTGACGAGCGTCGGCGACGCCCGTGACAAGCTCGCGCTCTACCTGAACGAGTGCCGCCGGATGGGCATCCGGGTCATGCCGCCGGACGTGAACGAGTCGATCGGGTTCTTCGCCGCCGTCGGGGACGACATCCGTTTCGGCATGGGAGCCATCCGCAACGTCGGGTTCAACGTCGTCGACGACATCGTCGCGGCGCGCACCGAGAAGGGCGCCTTCGAGTCCTTCCACGACTTCCTCCGCAAGATCCCGATCTCGTCGGCGAACAAGCGGACGGTCGAGTCGCTCATCAAGGCGGGCGCGTTCGACGGGTTCGGCGACAGCCGCCGTGCCCTGGTCGAGATCCACGAGGGCGCGGTCGAGGCCGCGGTGAAGGTCAAGCGCGACGAGGCCAACGGCAACGTCGGGTTCGACTTCGACTCCCTGTTCGCCGAGGTCGCGGAAGAGCAGCCGGCATCGCTCACGGTGTCCCAGGTGCCGGAGCGGCCGGAGTGGTCCAAGCGCGACAAGCTGGCGTTCGAGCGGGACATGCTCGGGCTCTACGTGTCGGACCACCCGCTCGCCGGGCTCGAGATCGAACTCGCGAAGCACCAGTCGATCACCATCGCCGACCTGCTCGGAGCGGACGACTCGGTGGAGGGCGAGACCGTCACGGTCGCCGGGCTCCTGACGAGCGTGCAGCACCGCGTGGCGAAGACGAGCGGCAACCCGTACGGGATCGTCGACATCGAGGACTTCGGCGGCCAGATCGGCGTGATGTTCCTCGGCAAGACGTACCAGGAGTTCGGGCCGTCGCTCGTCCCGGACTCGATCGTGGTCCTGCGCGGCCGCGTCAACGTCCGCGACGACGGCAAGGCCCTGCACGCCGTGAGCATGTTCCAGCCGAACGTCGGCGACGCGATGGGGTCCGGGCCGCTCACGCTGTCCCTGCCGGAGCGCCAGGCCACCACACAGACGGTGACCGAACTTGCGGCCGTGCTCGGTCGGCACCAGGGCGACACCGAGGTGCGGTTGAAGCTCCTCAAGGACGACGTCGCCCGGACGTTCGAGCTGCCGTTCCCGGTCGCGCTGACACCGGACCTGTTCGGCGAGCTGAAGAGCCTGCTCGGACCGCGCTGCCTGGTCTGACGGCTCCGGCCCCAACCGCGACCGAGCACCCCCGTCGTCCCCGGTCGACGGTGGTGCTCGGTACGCTGGGGGCCTCATGATGCAGCGAATCGACCTCCGCGGGGGGCTCCCGCCCCGCGCCGAACTCCTCCGTCTCATGCCGCGTGCCGCCGGTGACGTCAGCAGCGCCACGGCCGCGGCCCGGGACCTCGTGGACGCCGTCCGCGAGCACGGCGCGGCCGCGCTGCACGAGCAGGCGGAACGCTTCGACGGTGGAGCGCCGGAGCACGTGCGGGTCCCGGCCGCCGAGATCGACGCGGCCGTCGCGGGCCTCGCGCCCGAGCTCCGGGTCGCCCTCGACGAGGCGATCCGCCGGGTCCGGGCCGCCAGCGCGGCGCAGGTGCCCACCGGGTCCGTGACCACGCTCGCCGACGGAGCCGAGGTGCACCAGCGGTGGCAGCCCATGCGTCGCGTCGGCCTCTACGTGCCCGGCGGCAAGGCCGTCTACCCGTCGAGCGTCGTCATGAACGTCGTCCCCGCGCAGGTCGCCGGCGTCGGGTCCATCGCCCTCGTCTCGCCGCCGCAGCGCGACCACGGGGGACGCGTGCACCCGACGATCCTCGCCGCGGCCGGACTGCTCGGCGTGGACGAGGTCTACGCGATGGGTGGCGCCGGCGCGGTCGGCGCGCTGGCGTACGGCGTGCCCGAGATCGGTCTCGACCCGGTCGACCTGGTCACCGGCCCGGGGAACAACTACGTCGCCGCCGCAAAGCGCCTCGTCCGGGGCGTCGTCGGCATCGACTCCGAGGCCGGTGCCTCCGAGATCCTCGTGATCGCCGACGACACGGCGGACCCCGGGTACGTCGCCGCCGACCTCATCAGCCAGGCGGAGCACGACGAGCAGGCCGGCAGCGTGCTCGTGACGACCTCGGCCGCGTTCGCCGACGCGGTGGAGGCGGTGATCCCGGAGCGCACGGCGGTGCTCGGGACGGCCACGCGCCTCCAGGCCGCGCTCGACGGACCGCAGTCCGCGATCGTCCTGGTGGACTCGCTCACCGACGCCGCGACCGTGAGCAACGCGTACGGGCCGGAGCACCTCGAGATCCAGACCGCGGACGACGACGCCGTGCTCGCGGACATCGACGCCGCCGGCGCGGTGTTCGTCGGGCCGCACGCGCCCGTCAGCCTCGGTGACTACCTGGCCGGGTCGAACCACGTCCTGCCGACCGGCGGCCAGGCACGGTTCGGCTCCGGGCTGTCCGCGTCCACCTTCCTCCGGCCGCAGCAGGTGGTGCGGTACACCGCGCAGGCACTCGCCGAGGTGGTCCCGCACATCGTGGCGCTCTCGACCGAGGAACAGCTGCCGGCGCACGGTGCGGCCGTGTCGGAACGCACGAACCGCTAGCCTGGGGGCGCCATGTTCTGCCCCTTCTGCCGCCACCCGGACTCCCGCGTCGTCGACTCCCGGACGAGCGACGACGGAACCTCCATCCGACGCCGCCGCCAGTGTCCGAACTGCGGGCGGCGGTTCTCGACGACCGAGACCGCGTCGCTCAGCGTCGTCAAGCGCAACGGCGTCCTCGAACCGTTCAGTCGCGAGAAGATCATCTCCGGCGTACGGAAGGCCTGCCAGGGGCGCCCGGTGACGGACTCCGACCTCGCGGTGCTCGCGCAGCGGGTAGAGGAGATCGTGCGGTCCTCCGGCGCGAGCCAGATCGAGGCGAACGACATCGGCCTGGCCATCCTCAGCCCGCTCCGCGAGCTCGACGAGGTCGCGTACCTCCGCTACGCGAGCGTGTACCAGGCGTTCGACTCGCTCGAGGACTTCGAGGACGCGATCGGGCAGCTGCGGATCGACCACCACGCCGGCCCCCGGGAGCTCCGCGCCCCCGACCGCAGCACGGACGGCGCCAGCGCGTGAGCGGCGTCGAGACGCTCGTCCGCGCCGGCTACGGCGTGGTGTTCCGCACGGTCTTCGCGAAGATGGACCCCGAACGGGCGCACCACCTCGCGTTCGCCGTCATCCGGTGGCTGCCGAAGGTGCCCGTCGTCGCCGGCGCCGTCGAGCGCTCGGCGCGGCCGTCCGCCGAGGACGGGATCACCACGATGGGCATCCACTTCCCGTCCCGGTTCGGGATGGCCGCCGGGTTCGACAAGGACGCCCGCGCGATCGCCGGACTCGGCGTGCTCGGGTTCGGGCACGTCGAGGTCGGCACCGTCACGGCGCGACCCCAGCCGGGCAACGAGCGTCCGCGGCTCTTCCGACTGATCGCCGACCGTGCGCTCATCAACCGGATGGGCTTCAACAACCACGGCGCCGTCAAGGCCGCCGGACGCCTCGAGCGTGCCCGCCGGAACCCGGGGCGCCCGGTCATCGGCGTGAACATCGGGAAGAGCCGGGTGGTCTCGGTCGAGGACGCCGTCGAGGACTACCTCGAATCGACGCGCCTGCTCGCGCCCTTCGCCGACTACCTGGCCGTGAACGTCAGCTCGCCGAACACGCCGGGCCTCCGCGGACTGCAGGAACTCGACCACCTCCGCCCGCTGCTCGCCGCCGTACACGAGGCCGCCGGTCGCACCCCGGTCCTCGTCAAGATCGCGCCGGACCTGACGGACGAGCAGATCGACGCCATCGCCGGACTCGCGGTCGACCTGGGCCTGGCCGGGGTCATCGCGACGAACACCACCGTCGAGCGCGGCGGACTGACGACCCCGGACGCCGACGTCCGGGCGATGGGTGCGGGCGGGCTGTCCGGTGCGCCGCTCGGGGAGCGCTCGCTCGCGGTGCTGCGACGCGTCCGTGCCGCCGTGCCCGCGGGGTTCTGCGTCATCGCGGTGGGCGGCGTCACGTCGGAGGCGGACGTCCAGGCGCGGATCGAGGCCGGTGCGACGCTCGTGCAGGGCTACACCGCGTTCCTCTACGAGGGGCCGACCTGGGCGATGCGGATCAACCGGCTCCGGCGGCGGCGACTGCGCCACAGCTGACGCGACTGCGCCGCAGCTGACGCGACTGCGCCGCAGCTGACGCGTCAACGGCTCCGCGGACGACGCAGTGCGTCGTGCTGCTCCGCTGACGACCCGTCCCATGCCGGACCGCGACCTGCGTCCCGCGTTGCGCACCGTCGGCCGGGAGGCGCGCGCCGGGCTGGTACCGGGCCTCCCGTCAGCGGGAGGTGCGCGTCGGGCTGGAACCGAGCCGCCCGTCAGCGGGAGGTGCGCGTCGGGCTGGCGCCGCGCCTCCCGGCCGCTCGCCCGACGCCATCGTCGCCCCCGGACGACGAGAGCGCCGCCGACCCGGGGGTCGACGGCGCTCTCGTCCGCCAGCCGCCGGCGGACGGCCCTGTTCCAGAGCGTCGGGTCTGTGTCAGAGCGTCGAATCTGTGTCAGAGCGTCGGGTACTGCCCGCGCTTGACCTGCGGCTTGGGCAGGCGGAGGAACCGCAGCTGCCACCCGCGCGTGAGGATGTAGAGGAAGTTCCCGCGCTGGAAGGTCCGGCCGGCGGCGGCGAAGCGTCGACGCAGCATGAACCAGATGACCGTGCAGTCGAGCACGAAGAGCAGCACGAACGCCCAGATGAACAGCAGCGAGTACGAGGCCGCGGGCGTCTGCGCGGCGACGAAGCCGACGATCAGGAAGAGCACGAGGACGGGCATCATGACCTCGCCGACGTTCCAGCGGGCGTCGATGAAGTCGCGGATGAAGCGGCGCTCCTCGCCCCGGTCCTTCGCCGGGAGGTAGCGCTCCTCGCCGTTCGCCATGCCGACCCGCGCACGCTCGCGCTCGGTGTTCAGACGCGCCCGGGCGGCCTTCTTGTCCGCGGGGGAGTTGCCGACGATCGGACGCCGGTTCGCGGCTTCCCGCTCGCGTCGCGAGGGCGTCGGGCGACCCTTGCCGTGTGCGACGAGGTCGTCGTCACCGGGGTTCACGGTCACGTTGGTCTTGGGGGCTGCCTTCGCCACGGTGGTTCCTAACGGCGTTGTGCGGGCTGGACGTCCTCTAGATTACCGGCCATGACCGACTCCGAGAAGCACAGCCCCGACGCCGGGTCCCAGGCACCCGCGACCGACCCCGCCCTGCTCGAGGCGCTGCGCGAGCACGTGCATGGTGCACTGCCCACGACGATCGCCGACCTGTCCGCCCTGGTCCGCATCCCGTCGGTGTCGTGGTCCGCGTTCGACCCCGCCCAGGTGCAGCGCAGCGCGGAGGCGGTGGCCGATCTGGTGCGGTCGACCGGTGTGTTCGACGAGGTCCGCATCGTCCGCTCCGCCGTCGAGGGCGACACCCGGACCGACACTGCCGACACGGACACCGAACTCGGCCAGCCGGCGGTGCTCGCGGTGCGCCCTGCCCGCAACGGCAAGCCGACCGTGATGCTGTACGCGCACCACGACGTGCAGCCGCAGGGCGACGACGCGCTCTGGGAGACCCCGCCGTTCGAGCCGACGCTCCGCGGTGACCGCCTGTACGGGCGCGGCGCCTCGGACGACAAGGCCGGCGTGATGACCCACGTCGCGGCGCTCCGTGCCGTGCACGCCCAGTTCGGCGACGACCTGGACGTCGGCATCGTGCTGTTCGTCGAGGGCGAGGAGGAGTTCGGCTCCCGCTCGTTCCGTACCTTCCTGCGGGAGCAGCGTGACCACCTCGCCGCCGACGTCATCGTCGTCGCGGACAGCGACAACTGGTCGACCGAGGTGCCGGCGATCACGGTGTCCCTGCGCGGCAACACCACCTTCAAGCTCACCGTGACGACCCTCGAGCACGCGAGCCACAGCGGCATGTACGGGGGAGCGGCGCCGGACGCCATGATGCCGATGGTGCGTCTGCTCGCCTCGCTGCACGACGACGACGGAGCGGTCGCGGTCGCGGGGCTGACCGCGCACGACGCGCCCGTGCCGGAGCGCTCCGAGGCGGACTTCGCGGCCGAGGCCGCCCTGGTCGACGGTGCGCGTCCCGTGGGCAGCGGTCCCGTGCTGTCCCGGATGTGGTTCCAGCCGTCGATCACCGTGACCGGTCTCGACGTCCCGAGCGTCGCGAACGCGTC
This sequence comes from Curtobacterium sp. MCJR17_055, assembly GCF_003224335.1. GTDB lineage: Bacteria > Actinomycetota > Actinomycetes > Actinomycetales > Microbacteriaceae > Curtobacterium. The sequence continues at coordinate 255,624 of NZ_QKLF01000005.1, read as the reverse complement.
GAACACGCTGCTGCCCACCGTCTCGGCGCGGGTGTCGGTGCGGGTCGCGCCCGGTCAGGCCGCCACCGAGGCGTTCGCCGCCGTGGAGGCCCACCTCCGCGACCGCGTCCCCTTCGGCGCCCGGATGGAGATCACGGAGGTCGACACCGGTGACGGTTTCCTGGTGGACGCGTCCGGCTGGGCGGTCCGCGAGGCCCGCACCGCGATGTCCGAGGGCTGGGGCACCGACCCGGTGGAGCAGGGCATCGGCGGGTCCATCCCGTTCGTCTCGGACCTGGCCGCGGAGTTCCCGGAGGCGCAGATCCTCGTGACCGGCGTCGAGGACCCGGACACCCGGGCGCACAGCCCCAACGAGTCGCAGCACCTCGGCGTGCTGCACCGTGCCGTCCTGTCCGAGGCCGTCCTGCTCGCCCGCCTGCAGGGCCGCGCATGAGGTGTCTCCTCCACAGGTGCTGGACCGGGGTCCCGGAGGTCGGTGCGCGTGCTTAGAATCGACGCGACGGCCGGTGAACGTCACCGCCAACGAGGGAGACGCCGATGAGCGACACCATCACGACCGAAGCAGCGACCGACGCCCCGTCGCACGGTGTGCTGCTGAGCGACGCGGCTTCGGCGAAGGTCGCCAGCCTGCTCGAGCAGGAAGGCCGCGACGACCTCCGCCTGCGCCTCGCCGTCCAGCCCGGCGGCTGCTCGGGCCTGATCTACCAGCTGTACTTCGACGAGCGGCTCCTCGACGGTGACGCCACCGCGGAGTTCGACGGGGTGGAGGTCGTCGTCGACAAGATGAGCGTCCCCTACCTCGACGGCGCCACGATCGACTTCGAGGACACCATCCAGAAGCAGGGCTTCACGATCGACAACCCGAACGCGCAGGGCAGCTGCGCGTGTGGCGACAGCTTCCACTGATCGTCCGACGATCCGACACGCGAACGGGGAGCGACCGACACGGTCGCTCCCCGTTCGCGTCCCCGGACCGGTTCCCCGACGTCGATGACCAGGGGAAACCGGCTTCCGCAGCCCTCGTTCCGTCCACAACGCGTGTCGGTTGTGCGCTCGGTGTCGACGGCTGCGAGTAAGCTAGGAGTGTTCCAACCAAGCTGGGAGCCACCCATGTGCCGGCCTCGTGCCGACCGCGGAGCTCGTCGACGGGATCCTCGTCGTCAGCCAGTCGACCACCGACTGGATCCGGCCCACGTCTTTCCGAGAGGTAACAGTGCGTTCGAATCGCCGTATACGTTGGGCGGCCGTCCCGGTGGCCGTCGGTCTGGTCATCGCACTGGCTGGTTGCTCGCAGCAGCAGCTGAACGGATGGCTCCCCGGCACGGAGGAGACGAAGGACGTCACCAACCACACGAGCCGCATCGTCGGCCTGTGGACGACGAGCTGGATCGTCCTGCTGGCGGTCGGTCTGATCGTGTGGGGCCTCGTGATCTGGGCCGCGATCGTCTACCGCCGCCGGAAGGGCCAGACCGGCCTGCCCGTGCAGATGCGGTACAACATGCCGCTCGAGATCTTCTACACGCTCGTGCCGCTCATCCTCGTGCTCGGCTTCTTCGCCTTCACCGCGAAGGACCAGGAAGCGATCGAGAAGCCCTTCGCGCAGCCGGACGCCACCGTGCACGTCTACGGCAAGCGCTGGGGCTGGGACTTCAACTACATCGACCAGAAGAACCCGAACGACAGCGTCTACTACCAGGGCATCCAGGCCCAGGAAGAAGAGAACGGCGGCGGGGCGGTCGACGAGTCGCTGCTCCCGACGCTGTACCTGCCGGTCGGCAAGAAGGTCGAGATCGAGCTCAGCTCGCGCGACGTCAACCACTCCTTCTGGGTCATCGACTTCCTCTACAAGAAGGACATGCTCCCGGGGAAGACGAACTACGAGTACTTCATCCCGGAGAAGGAAGGCACGTACCAGGGCAAGTGTGCCGAGCTCTGCGGTGAGTACCACTCGCTGATGCTCTTCCAGGTGAAGGTCGTGTCGCAGGCGGAGTACGACGACTACCTCCAGTCCCTCGCGGACGAGGGCAACGTCGGTCTGCTCGGCAACGAGTACGACACCAACACGAACCAGCCGAACAACGAGGCGCCTGCCGAGGCGTCGAGCGACAAGAAGTAAGGGCGCGTCTCAATGACAACGTCATTCGTCGGCCAGGCGACCACCAGGCCCTCTACGCCGGACTTCCAGGCATCGAAGGTCGGTCGCAAGGGCAACATCATCGTGCGGTGGGCGACGTCCACCGACCACAAGACGATCGGGTACATGTACCTGATCACCTCGTTCCTCTACTTCCTGCTCGCGGGCATCATGGCGCTCGTCATCCGCGCGCAGCTGTTCGAGCCGGGTCTCCAGGTCGTGCCGACCAAGGAGCAGTACAACCAGCTCTTCACGATGCACGGCACGATCATGCTGCTGATGTTCGCGACGCCGCTCTTCTCGGGCTTCGCGAACGCGATCATGCCGCTGCAGATCGGCGCACCGGACGTGGCGTTCCCGCGTCTGAACGGCCTGGCGTTCTGGATGTACTTCTTCGGCAGCGCCATCGCCGTCGGCGGCTTCCTCACCCCGCAGGGTGCAGCTTCGTTCGGGTGGTTCGCCTATGCGCCACTGAGTGACACGACGTTCACACCAGGGTTGGGTGGCACGTTGTGGGTCTTCGGTCTCGGCATGACCGGCTTCTCCACGATCCTCGGTGCGGTCAACTTCATCACCACGATCATCACGATGCGTGCCCCGGGCATGACGATGTTCCGCATGTCGATCTTCACCTGGAACGTCCTCGTGACGAGCCTCCTCGTGCTGATGGCCTTCCCGGTCCTCGCGGCGGCGCTGTTCGGCCTCGGTCTCGACCGCGTGTTCGACGCTCAGATCTTCAACCCGGCCAACGGTGGGGCACTGCTCTGGCAGCACCTGTTCTGGTTCTTCGGGCACCCCGAGGTGTACATCATCGCGCTGCCGTTCTTCGGCATCGTCTCCGAGGTCTTCCCGGTCTTCAGCCGCAAGCCGATCTTCGGGTACAAGACCCTCGTCTACGCGACCATCACCATCGCGGCCCTTTCGATCACGGTGTGGGCGCACCACATGTACGTCACCGGCGGCGTGCTGCTGCCGTGGTTCTCGCTCATGACGATGCTCATCGCGGTCCCGACCGGCGTGAAGATCTTCAACTGGGTCGGCACCATGTGGCGCGGCTCGGTGACGTTCGAGACCCCGATCCTCTGGGCGATCGGCTTCCTCGTCACCTTCACGTTCGGTGGCCTGACCGGTGTGATCCTCGCCTCGCCGCCGCTCGACTTCCACGTGTCCGACTCGTACTTCGTCGTCGCGCACTTCCACTACGTGGTCTTCGGCACCGTCGTGTTCGCGATGTTCTCCGGCTTCTACTTCTGGTGGCCGAAGTTCACCGGCAAGATGCTGAACGAGCGTCTCGGCAAGATCCACTTCTGGCTGCTCTTCGTCGGGTTCCACACGACGTTCCTCATCCAGCACTGGCTCGGTGTCGTGGGCATGCCCCGTCGGTACGCGACCTACCTGCCGGACGACAACTTCACGTGGATGAACCAGGTGTCCACGGTCGGCTCGATGATCCTCGGCATCTCGTTCCTGCCGTTCATCTTCAACGTCTACGTGACGGCTCGGAACGCGCCGAAGGTGGCCGTGAACGACCCGTGGGGCTACGGCCGCTCGCTCGAGTGGGCGACCTCCTGCCCGCCGCCGCGGCACAACTTCACGTCGATCCCGCGGATCCGTTCGGAGTCCCCGGCGTTCGACCTGAACCACCCGGAAGCCGGCGTGCCGGTCGGTGTGGGACCCGCGAAGGACGCTCCCGACGCTCCGACCTACGACGCCGCGAAGGGCGAGGTGAAGTAACACGCCATGCGCGCCAACACCAATCTGTTCTGGATCCTGTTCATCTTCTTCGTGATCGCGGACGCCGCGTACACGATCTGGTCGGTCATCTACTACGGCAACATCGAGTGGGTCGGTACCCTCTCGATCGGCCTGACCGGGATCATGTCCGCGTTCATCGCCTTCTACTTGGGCCGCGTCATGTCGGCACAGGGCGGGGTGTTGCCGGAGGACCGCCAGGACGCGAACATCGAGGACGGCGACGCCGAGCTCGGGCACTTCAGCCCGTGGTCGTGGTGGCCGATCTTCCTGGCCGCGGCCATCGCGGTCTGCTTCCTCGGCGTCGCCGCCGGTCTGTGGATCGTGCCGATCGGTCTCGCGCTCGTCGCGATCACCCTGGTCGGCTGGGTCTACGAGTACTACCGCGGCAACTTCGGGCACTGACCTCCACTCCACGCGCTTCGGGCGGCACCATCTCGGTGCCGCCCGAACTGCGTCCGGGGTGATCCGGGCCTCCACAGGAGAGCTCGACGCCCCGGTCATCCACATCACCCACTTCTCGACAACGGCCCGGGAACAACCCGGGCACGATGGGCCTTGGGTCCTGAGGACCGCATGCTCGCGGCCTGAGGTCCAGCGGACCGTCCACAAGCGAAAGGAGTCACCTCAGGTGACCGACAAGCGCACCCTCATCATCTTCGGCGCGACGGGCGACCTCGCCTCCCGCCTCCTCCTGCCCGGTCTCGGCACGTTCCTCCAGAGCGGCCGGTCGGTCCCGGTGCAGCTCATCGGCACGGGTCGCAGCGCCCGCAGCGAGGAGCAGTGGAAGGACATCGTCACGAAGTCGTTCGCGTCGCAGGACGTGACGGGCCCGGAGGTCGACGCGACCATCGAGTCGACGCAGTTCATCCAGGGCGACCCGACCGACCCGGAGCACCTGAAGGCGCTGCTCGCCGCGGCCGATGCCGAGCCGATCCTGTACTTCGCCCTCCCGCCGCAGATCGCCTCGGACATCTGCGAGGCCCTGCAGGGCGTCGAGCTCCCCGAGGGCACCACCCTCGCGTTCGAGAAGCCGTTCGGCACCGACGTCGCGTCGGCCGAGGCGCTCAACAAGACCGTGCTCGAGCTGGTGCCGGAGGAGCGGGTCCACCGCACCGACCACTTCCTCGGTCGCACGACGGTGCTCAACATCATCGGCCTGCGCTTCGCGAACCGCCTGTTCGAGCCGATCTGGAACGCCGAGAACATCGAGAAGGTCGACGTCTTCTACGACGAGACCCTCGGCCTCGAGAACCGCGCCCAGTACTACGACGAGGCAGGCGCCCTCGTCGACATGATCCAGTCGCACCTGCTGCAGATCCTGGCCCTCGTGACCATGGACGCACCGGCCGCGATCGACTCGGTCGAGTTCCGGTCCTCGTTGGCCCGTGTGCTCCGCTCCACCCGCCTCAAGGGCGACGACGCCACCATCGCCTCGCGTCGCGCGGTCTACACCGCCGGCACGATCGACGGCAAAGAGCTCCCCTCGTACCAGGAGGAGGACGGCGTCGACGCGTCGCGCGCGACCGAGACGCTCGCCGAGATCGAGGTCGAGGTCGACACCGCCCGCTGGGCCGGCGTCCCCTTCACCCTCCGCTCGGGCAAGGCGCTCGGAGCGAGCCGCAAGGAGGTGCTCATCACCTTCAAGCCGGTCACCCGCCTGCCGTCCGGCCTGACCGGTCGCCCGAAGGCCGACACGCTGCGCATCGTCCTCAACCCGGACGAGATCGAGCTGTCGGTTTCGGCGAACGGCGGCGGCAACCCGTTCGAGATGGGGCAGGTCACCCTGTCGTCGTCCTTCGACGACGGCGAGCTGACGCCCTACGGCGAGGTGCTCAACGGCATCTTCCACGACGACCCGCTGCTCTCCATCCGCGGTGACGTGGCGGAGCGCTGCTGGGAGATCGTCGAGCCGGTCGTCACGGCGTGGAAGTCCGGAGCGGTCCCGCTCGAGGAGTACCGCGCCGGTTCCCGTGGGCCGGCCGAGTGGGTCAGCTCGTCCTGACGCACGGCACGACGTCCTGACAGGAGGCCCGGTACCAGTTGGTACCGGGCCTCCCGTCCGTTCCGGGCAGAGCCGGGCGCTGGTTACGGAGCGGACCGCTGGTTGCCGAGCGGGCCGCTGTTGCCGGGCCGGTGGGCTGGGGGTGTGCTCGTCGAGGTTCCAGGACACGCCGTGCGCGCACGGCGGGGTTCCGCAGTTCCGGAACCTGGCCGCGCGGGGTCCCGACATCGCGGAACCTCGCCGAGCGGGGTTCCGACGTTGTCGAACCTCGCGGAGCGGGTCCCGCAGTTCCCGAACCTCGAGGGCCGACGGCGGAGCAGCCCGCCCGCGGGTCAGGCGGTGTTCCCCGCTCGCGCGCCGGCACCGGTGACGCTCGCCGTGCCGCCGCTGTGCTGCGCCGCGCGCGTCCGGTGCCCCGCGGCCGCGCCCTGCGCCCGCGCGATCGCGTCGGCCGCCGTGACGAGGGTGAGGTGCGACAGCGCCTGCGGGGTGTTGCCGATGTGGTGCCCCGTGGCGACGTCGACCTCCTCGGAGAGCATGCCGACGTCGTTCGCGTAGCCGACGAGCACGTCCATGAGCCGTTCGGCGTCGGCGAGGCGCCCGGTGCCGGCGTACTGCTCGACGAGCCAGAACGAGCAGGCGAGGAACGGGTGCTCCGTCCCGGTCAGTCCGTCGAAGCCGGAGGACGTCCGGTACCGCAGCACGAGGCCGTCGTCGCCGACGCGCAGGTCCTCCTCGATCGCCGCGACGGTCCCGAGCATCCGCGGGTCGTCCGGCCGGCAGTACCCGATCTGCGGCAGGACGAGCAGGCTGGCGTCGACCTCGTCGGTGTCGTAGTGCTGCCGGTAGGAGCCACGCTCGGCGTTCCAGCCGTGCTCCTCGATCTCGGCGCGCACCTGGTCGCGCAGGGACCGCCACCGTTCGACCGGTCCCTCGAGCCCGAACTCCTCGCAGGCGGCGACCCCTCGGTCGAAGGCGGCCCAGATCATCGCCCGCGAGTGTGTGAAGTGCCGCCGCGGCCCACGCATCTCCCAGATCCCGTTGTCCGCGTCCTGCCAGTGCTCCTCGACGTGCGCGAGCAGGGCGCGTTGCAGCGACCACGAGGCCCCGCTCTCCTCGACGCCGAGCTCCCGGGCGTCGTGCAGCGCCGACAGCACCTCGCCGAACACGTCGCCCTGGTACTGCGTGTACGCGCCGTTGCCGACGCGGACCGGCGTCGAGTCGGCGTAGCCGGTCAGGTGTTCCAGGGTCCGTTCCGGCAGCTCGCGTTCGCCGGCGATGCCGTACATGATCTGCACGTCGTCCGGGTCCCCGGCGATCGCACGGAGCAACCACCTGCGCCAGTCGGCGGCTTCGTCGCGGTACCCGTGGGCGATGAGGGACGCGAGCGCCATGGACGCGTCGCGGAGCCACACGAAGCGGTAGTCCCAGTTGCGTTCGCCGCCGGGGTCCTCCGGGAGGCTCGTGGTCGCGGCCGCCACGACGCCGCCGGTCTCGGCGTGGGTCATCGCCCGCAGGTACATGAGCGAACTCCGGACGGCGGGCGCGTACGTGCCCTCGGCCCGCGTCCGGGACGTCCAGTCGTGCCACCAGTCGCGGGTCCGGTGGAGTGCATCGTCGACGTCGAACGGCTCCGGGGGTTCGCGGTGCGACGGGAACCAGGTGAGCGTGGTGTCGAGGACGTCACCGTCGTGGATGGTCGTCGTCACGACGTGCCGGTGGTCGTCCGCGCGGAACCGGGGCCCGCGGACGACGACCGCGTCCGGACCGGCCGTGGCGACGAGCACGGGCTCGTCGTCGTCCCCGACCTGGCGGATCCAGGGGAGGACGTCGCCGTAGCCGAACCGGATGCGGAGCACCTGTCGCACCTCGACGGAGCCGGTGAGGCCGCGCACCCGCCGGACGATCGAGGCGCGGTGCTCGTCGACCGGCATGAAGTCGGTGACCTCGACGACGCCGGTCGGGGTCGTCCACACCGTCGACAGCACGAGGGAGTCGCCGTCGTGTCGGCGGACGGGGGTCGCGGTGCCGTCGGTCGGGCGGAGCGACCACTGCCCGTCGTGCTCGTCGCCGAGCAGCGCGGCGAAGGTGGAGGCACTGTCGAACCGGGGCAGGCACGCCCAGTCGACGTCACCGTCCCGCGTCACGAGAGCAGCGGTGTGGCAGTCCCCGATGAGGGCGTGGTCCTCGATGCGCTGAGCCATGTCCTCGATCGAACCACCCGGTCCCCGTGGGCACCTGCGCTGAGGGTGCGTTCAGATCACACCCGGCATGACCTCGGGCGAAGCGGCGCGGTCCGGACGAGCAGGGCGGGCGGTCGGTCAGTCGACGTCGGCGATCCCGACCCGGCCGAGCTCCGTCCAGAGCCCGGCACCGTCGGGTGCGTAGACCCAGGGCTTCGTCGAGTCCCTCGTCCGCTCCTGCGCCCGGGAACGGCCACCGGCGAGCACGGCCTCGCTCGTGGAGAGCTGCCGGATGGCGACCGCGGCGACGTTGTCGGGGTGCTCGCGGACGAACTCGCCGTACAGGTGCTCGTCGTGCTGGCCGTCGTCGCCGACGAGGAGCCACTGCACGTCCGGGAAGTCCCGGGCGAGGCGCCGCAGGTTGTCCTGCTTGTGCTGCTGCCCGCTGCGGAAGAAGCGGTCGTGCGTCGGGCCCCAGTCGGTGAGCAGGAGCGTGCCGGACGGGTACATGTTGCGGGAGAGGAACCGCCCGAGGGTGGGCGCGACGTTCCAGGCACCGGTGGACAGGTAGACCGTCGGCGCGCCCGGGTGCTGCGCGAGGACGCGTTCGTAGAGGACCGACATGCCGGGCACCGGACGGCGGGCGTGCTCGGTCAGCACGAAGGAGTTCCACGCCGCCAGCATCGGACGGGGGAGGCTCGTGACCATCACGGTGTCGTCGATGTCGGAGAGCAGGCCGAAGCGGGTGTCCGGGTGCACCACGAAGACGTCGGCGTCGACGTCGCGCATGCCGCCGGCGGACAGCCGGATCTTCTGCCAGCCCGGTTCGAGGTCGATCGGGACGATCGTGTCGACCACGCCGCCGCGGTCGCTCGTCACGGTGTGCGTCGAGCCCCCCGCCGTGATCGTGACCTCGGCGTGGTCGACGGCGACGCTCGTGAAGCTGCGCCAGCCGCGGACCCCGGAGTACGACACGTCCGACGCCAGGCCGCGGCGGGTCAGGAGCACCCGGCAGAGCACGCGGACCCACCCCGGCGCGCCGTACCCCGTGTACGGGATCACGGTCGGGACCTGGCCGCGCTTCCGGGCGTGCTGCTCGCGGAACTCCTGCACGGCGTCCTCGATCCGGGCCGCGCGGTGCAGGATCGGCTCGGGGATCGCTGTCTCCCACTGCTGGATGCCCCACGGCGCCTGCTCACGACGGTCGTGTTCCCGTTCGACGGACCGGGCGTCACGCTGCGGGGGAGTGCTGGTGTCCCGGGGCGCAGCAGGGTCCGGAGGCGTCGTCTCGGGCATCGCACCATCATCCCATGCAGGGGTGTCCAGGAGGCCCGCCAGCGTCCGACACCCCGGGAATCGCAGCCAAGACCAAGGCGGTCTCTGTCAGAGTTGCCGTCTCAGTCATTCAGCCCGCGGTCACCGCGAGAAGGAGAACACGTGCTCGTCACCGAGGTTCCGAACGCTCTGCCAGGGGGATCATCACTGCTCAGGAACGAGCCGGTCCAGGCACGGAGCTCGGCCCGCCTCGCAGGTCTGCTCGACGCCGCCGCGGCGGTGATCGACGAGATCGGGTTCGAGCGCCTGACGACCGCCATGGTCGCCGAACGTGCCGGAGCGTCCATCGGCACGGTCTACCGGTACTTCCCGGATCGGATCGCCGTCGTCGAGGCGCTCGCGATCCGCTGCACCCAGCGCCTCGCCGCTCGGTTCGTCGAGACGCTCGACGCGTCCGGCGCCACCACCTGGCAGGAGGGCTGCGACGCCCTCATCGAGATGACCGCCGAGATGTACCGCACCGAGCCCGGCTTCCGGGCGATCCGCTTCGCCGACATCGACACCACCTCCGGGGACGAGGACGCCGACCGGCTGGCGGCCCTGGGCGGTGCCGTCGGCGTCGTCATGCGGGAGCGCTTCGACCTGCCGCAGTCGGAGGCGCTGAGCCGCGCCTGGGTCGTGCTCGCCGAGTCGGCACACGCCGTCCTCGCCCGCGCGCACGTCGACCGCGAGAACCCGGACCACGCGCTCATCGACGCGTACCGCGCGATGAGCCGGCCCTACCTGGAGTCGGTGATCCGAGCCTCCTGACCGGTCGTTCGCCGGACCGAACCGCGACGCCCGTCCCTCCGAACACGAGGGGCGGGCGTCCGTGCGTCCGGACCTGTCCGGACTGCGCGGGAACCGCACCGATGTCCGCCAGGCGTCATGCGCCGACACGACCGGACCGGTATAGGCCCGGACCTGTACTGTCTCCGGAGTCGGGCTACCTCCACCAAGAAGGGCACCCATGATCGAGTTCCGCTCGGTGCGCAAGACCTACCCGGACGGCACGACCGCCGTCGAGTCGTTCGACCTCGTGATCCCCTCGCGGACCACGACGGTGTTCGTCGGATCGAGTGGATGCGGCAAGACCACGTTGCTCCGGATGATCAACCGGATGATCGACCCCACGGCGGGCTCCGTCCAGATCGACGGCGAGGGCATCGCCGGCGTCGACCCCGTGCAGCTCCGCCGCCGGATCGGCTACGTCATGCAGAACGCCGGCCTGCTGCCGCACCGGAAGGTCGCGGACAACATCGCCACGGTGCCGCTGCTGACCGGTGTCTCGAAGGCGGACGCGCGGGCGCGTGCCCTCGAGCTCATGGACACCGTCGGCCTCGACCGCTCCCTCGCGGACCGGTACCCCTCCCAACTCTCCGGCGGCCAACAGCAGCGGGTCGGTGTGGCCCGCGGGCTCGCGGTCGACCCGAACATCCTCCTGATGGACGAGCCGTTCGGTGCCGTCGACCCCCTCGTGCGCAACGACCTGCAGGACGAGCTGATCCGGCTCCAGCGTGAGCTCGGGAAGACCGTCGTCTTCGTGACGCACGACATCGACGAGGCGTTCAAGCTCGGCGACCAGGTCGTCATCCTCAAGAAGGGCGGTGAGATCGCCCAGCTCGGCACCCCGGCGGAGATCCTGTCCGCGCCGGCCGACGACTTCGTCGCGAACTTCATCGGTGCCGGGCGCGGTCGTCGTGCCCTGCGGGTCGAGCAGACCCCGACCGGCCCGATCGTCGTGGACGGGGACGGCCGCGCCGCCGGCGTCCTGACCGGTCCCACGGGCGTCGTCGACGCCGCTGCCGCTGTCCGCTCCGAGGCCGGGACGCCCGCACGCGTCCCGGGTGCTGCGGCGCAGGGTGGGAGCACCCGGTGAAGTGGGTGCTGTCGAACCTCGACACGATCGGGGACGACACGCTGGCGCACCTGGCCATCGCCCTGCCGCCGATCGTGATCGCGTTCCTGGTGTCGATCCCGATCGGGTGGTTGGTCGTCCGACTCCGTCGTCCCGGCGCCGCGCGACTCAGCAGCGGGTTCGGCGGCGGCATCGTCACCGTCGCCGGGCTGCTCTACGCCGTGCCGTCCCTCCCGCTCTTCATCGCGCTGCCCGGCATCATCGGCACCGGGCTGCAGGACCCGGTCAACGTCGTCGTCGGGTTGACGCTGTACGGCCTGGCACTCATGGTGCGGTCGACCGTGGACGGGCTCGGGTCGGTCGACCCGGCCACCACGTCGGCGGCGACGGCGATGGGCTACTCCGGCGTGCAGCGCTTCTTCCGCGTCGACCTGCCGCTCGCCGGTCCGGTCCTGCTCGCCGGCCTCCGGGTCGTGTCGGTGTCGACCATCTCGCTCACCACGGTCGGCGCGGTGCTCGGCATCCGGAGTCTCGGTTCGCTGTTCACCGACGGCATCGGGCGGAACATCCCGGAGGAGATCGTGGCGGGCATCGTCATGGTCCTCGTCCTCGCGTTCGCGATCGACGGGCTGCTCGTGCTGATCGGCCGGATGGTGATGCCGTGGACGCGCGCGTCGACCGGGTCGAAGCGGGCCGCGCGGCGCGTGCTGCAGACCGCGGAGGTGTCCTCGTGATCATCGGACAGGCCTTCGCGTGGGTGCTCGACCCCGCCAACTACCCGGGCCCGAACGGCATCCCGGTCCGGCTGTGGGAGCACGTCTGGATCTCGTTGGTCGCCGTCGTCATCGCCGCGGTGATCGCCGTGCCGATCGGGTACCTCATCGGCCACACGGGCAGGGCGCGCGGCGTCGCGATCGCGCTCTCCGGCGGCGTCCGCGCGCTGCCGACCCTCGGCGTGCTGACACTGTTCGGCCTCCTGCTCGGCGTGAACCTGCAGGCGCCGCTGCTCGCGCTCGTCATCCTGGCGATCCCGTCGGTGCTCGCCGGTGCCTACGCCGGGATCGAGTCCGTCGACCCGGTCACCGTCGACGCGGCACGCGCACAGGGCATGACCGGGTGGCAGATCCTGACCAAGGTCGAGATCCCCCTCGGGCTCCCACTGCTCGTCGGCGGCATCCGTGCCGCCGTGCTGCAGGTCGTCGCGACCGCCACCCTCGCCGCGTACGTCGGCTCCGGTGGCCTCGGCGGCTACGTGTTCCTCGGGCTCAAGACCCAGGACTACGCCATGATGCTCGGCGCCTCCGTCCTCGTGATCGTCCTGGCGATCGCGTTCGAAGTCGTCTTCGCCGTGCTCCAGCGGGCGGTGGTGCCCGCGGGCGTCACCGAGCGCGGGTCACGGCAACGCTCGGGATCGCGTGAGCGGCCCCGCAAACCCATCCCGGAAGGAACCCCCTCGTGATCACAGCACCCAAGCTCCGCGCCGGCGTCGCCGCAGCGGTCGCCCTGGGCGCGGCAGCGGCACTCGCCGGCTGCTCGTCCAGCAGCCCGCTCGACAGCGGCTCCAGCGCCCCGTCCGACTCGAAGACCATCGTCATCGGGTCGCAGGCCTACTACTCGAACGAGATCATCGCCGAGCTCTACGCGCAGGTCCTCGAGAAGGACGGCTTCACCGTCGAGCGCAACTACCAGATCGGACAGCGCGAGGTCTACCTGCCCCAGCTGCAGAAGGGCGCGATCGACGTGATGCCGGAGTACAGCGGCAACCTGCTGCAGTACTACGACAAGGACTCGACCGCGAAGAGCGAGTCGGACATCGCTGACGAGCTCGAGTCGGCGCTGCCGAAGGGCATCCGTGCCCTGGACGCCGCCGAGGCCACCGACCAGGACAGCTACACCGTGACGAAGGAGTTCTCCGAGGAGAACGACGTGACGAGCCTGGCCGACCTGAAGAACGTGAAGGAGAAGCTGACCGTCGGGGCGAACTCCGAGAACCAGACGCGGCCGTACGGCCCGAAGGGCCTCAAGTCCGTGTACGGCGTCGACGTCGAGTCGAAGGCGATCGAGGACTCGGGCGGCGCGCTCACGGTCAAGGCGCTCAAGGACGGCACCGTCCAGCTCGCCGACATCTACACCGCGGACCCGAGCATCAAGGCGAACGGCTTCGTCACGCTCAAGGACCCGGAGAACCTCATCGTGCCGCAGAACGTCACGCCGGTCGTGTCCGACAAGGTCGACGAGAAGGCCGCCGACGCGATCGACGAGGTCAGCGAGGTCCTGACGACCGAAGCGCTCATCGACCTGAACACGAAGAGCACGGTCGACAAGGAGAAGTCCGCGGACATCGCCAAGGAGTTCCTGACGGAGAAGGGTCTCCTCTAGGAGGCGGATCCTCGTTCGCGAAGACAGGCGTCGGGCCTCCAGCCCGGCGCCTGTCGCCGTTCCCGGGAGGGGTGTCGACGGGCACAGCTGTTCCGCACGGATGTGCCCCCGGAGTGACATGTGTTCCGCACGGTTGTGCCGTGCAGGAGCCGTGCACGTATGTGCAGGAGGGATCTCTACAACTTGTCGAAGTGGGGCGTCCAGCAGTACCGTCGAAGGGTCCCGACGACGTGACGGCAACGAGCAGAACCCCTTCCACAGGAAGCATCTCAACGTGCACGAACAGCGCGCGGCGATCCCGACGGGCCCGGCCGCATGAACGACCTCCTCGATCCGCTCCTCCTGTCGCGGTGGCAGTTCGGTCTGACGACGATCTACCACTTCCTCTTCGTCCCGCTGACGATCGGCATGGCGGTCGTCGTCGCGGTGTTCCAGACGGCCTGGGTCCGCACCGGTCGCGCGCACTACCTACAGCTGACCCGCTTCTTCGGGCGCATCTTCCTCATCAACTTCGCGATGGGTGTCGTCACCGGCATCGTGCAGGAGTTCCAGTTCGGGATGAACTGGTCGGACTACTCGCGGTTCGTCGGCGACGTCTTCGGTGCCCCGCTCGCGCTCGAGGGCATCCTGGCGTTCTTCTTCGAGGCGGCCTTCATCGGCGTCTGGATCTTCGGCTGGGACCGCCTGCCGAAGAAGCTCCACCTGGCGAGCATCTGGTGCGTCAGCGCGGGCACGATCATGTCGGCGTACTTCATCATCGCCGCCAACGCCTTCATGCAGCACCCGGTCGGGTACGCGCTGAACGAGGCCAAGGGCCGCGCGGAGCTCACCGACATCTGGGCCGTCCTCGGCAACAAGGTCGCCCTCGCCGCGTTCCCGCACACCGTCTTCGCGTGCTTCATGGTCGCGGCCGGCGTGATCATCTCGGTCGCCGCGTTCCACCTCTCGCGCAACCAGAACCTCGAGACGATGATGCCGGCGCTCAAGTTCGGGCTGTGGACGATGGTCGCGGCCGGGGCGCTCACCGTCCTCACCGGGGATCAGCTCGGCCTGACCATGGTCGAGACGCAGCCGATGAAGATGGCCGCGGCCGAGGCACTCTACGGCACCGCGACCGGCAAGGACGCCTCGTTCTCGGTCTTCACCCTCGGCACCCCCGACGGTGTCCGCGAGCTGTTCTCGATCCGCATCCCGTACCTGCTCTCCTTCCTGTCGACCCACACGTTCACCGGCACGGTCGAGGGCATCAACGACCTGCAGGCGCAGTACACGCAGGTGTACGGCCCCGGGGACTACAAGCCGGTCATCTGGGTGACCTACTGGTCCTTCCGCTGGATGATCGCCCTCGGCGTCGGCGCCGTGATGGTGTCGCTCGCCGGGCTGTGGCTCACCCGCAAGGGCCGCTTCCCGCAGCAGCGCTGGATGTGGCGCATCGCGATCTGGGCGGTCCCGCTGCCGATGGCCGCGATGATCGTCGGCTGGGTCTTCACCGAGATGGGTCGTCAGCCGTGGCTCGTGTTCGGACTGCTGAAGACCGCCGACGGCGTCTCCCCGAACGTGACCGGCCTCGAGGTGCTCATCTCGCTCGTCGTGTTCACGCTCATCTACGGATCCCTCGCGGTGGTCGAGTTCCGACTCATCAAGAAGGTCGCCCAGGAGGGCCCGGCCGCTCCGGCCGCGGTCGACGAGGAGACCGGCGAGGTCGAGCACGAAGTGACGGTGTACTGAGATGGACCTGCCTGTTCTCTGGTTCGCGATCGTCGGACTGTTCTTCGTCGGGTACTTCGTGCTCGACGGGTTCGACTTCGGTGTCGGGATGTCCCTGCCGTTCCTCGGCAAGGACGACACCGACCGACGCGTGCTCATCAACACCATCGGCCCCGTCTGGGACCTCAACGAGACCTGGGTCATCGTCGCCGGAGCGTGCCTGTTCGCGGCGTTCCCGGAGTGGTACGCGACGATGTTCTCCGGCTTCTACCTGGCGCTGCTGCTCATCCTGGCCGCGCTCATCGCCCGCGGGGTGTCGTTCGAGTACCGCCACCAGGACAAGCGCCTCGAGTGGAAGCGCCGCTTCGACCTCATGATCATCGTCGGCAGCGCGGTGCCGTCGTTCCTGTGGGGCGTCGCGTTCGGCAACGTCGTGCGGGGGATCCCGATGGACGCCGGGCACGACTACACCGGCACCCTGTTCGACCTGCTCAACCCCTTCGCCCTGCTCACCGGCGTGACGACGCTCCTGGTGTTCTTCACGCACGGCGTCGTCTTCGTCGCGCTGAAGACCGAGGGGGAGATGCGTGAGCGGGCCATCCGGCTGGCGAAGCGCTCCGGTGTCCTCACCATCGCGGTGGCCGCCGCGTTCCTCGTCACGATGGCGTCCGTCCGCGCCACCCCGGCGTCGCTCGTGCTGTCCGCCGTCGCCGCGGTCGCGCTGGTGGTCGCGGTCCTCTGCGCCGCCCGCGGGCGGGAGGGGCGAGCGTTCACGCTCATGGCCGTCACGATCGGCGCGGTCGTCCTGGCCATGTTCACCGCCGTGTTCCCCGACGTCATGCCGGCGTCGAACGACCCGGCGAACAGCCTCACCGTCGCGAACGCCTCCTCCGGCGACTACACGTTGACCGTGATGAGCTGGGTCGCGGTGGTGTTCCTGCCGCTCGTGCTCGCGTACCAGGCGTGGACGTACTGGGTCTTCCGCAAGCGGGTCTCGCGCGCGACCGTCGCGCAGGCCGCGCACTGACCAGGAGGCCCGGATGAAGCCGCTCGACCCCCGTCTGCTCCGGCTGTCCCGGACCGCGCGCGGGTTCGTCCTCGCCGCCGCCGGGACGGGCGTGGTGCGGACGACCGCCACCATCGGGATCGCCTGGGGCATCGCCACGGCGGTGACCCAGGTCGTCGACGCGGTCCGGGACGGGCAGGTGCCCGGGACGTTCCCGGCCACACTCGCGCTCCTCGGCGCGGCGTTCCTGCTCCGCGCGCTCGCGGCATGGGCCACCGACGACCTGGCGGCGCGCGCGGGGGCCCGCGTGAAGAGCGAACTCCGCGCCGCCGTGCTCCGGCGCGCGGCCGAACGGGGCCCCGGGTGGCTCGCCGGTCGGTCGAGCGCCGGGTTCGCCACGACGCTCGGTCCGGGTCTCGACGCCCTCGACGCGTACTTCGGCCGCTACCTGCCGCAGCTCGCGCTCACGGCGGTCGCGACCCCGGTCCTCGTGGTCGCGATCGCGCTCGGGGACCTGACGAGCGCCGTCGTCATCGTGTGCGCGATGCCGGTCATCCCGGTCTTCATGGTCCTCATCGGTCTGGCCACGCAGACACTGCAGCGCCGTCAGGCGGACGCGCTCGCCCGACTCGGCGGGGCGTTCACGGAGGCGGTCGAGGGCCTGGCGACCCTCAAGGTGTTCGGACGGGCCCGGCGGCAGGTCGGTCGGATCGACCGGGTCACCGACGAGTACCGCCGCGGCACCCTGGGCGTGCTCCGACTGTCGTTCGTCAGCGGGTTCGCGCTCGAACTCGCCGCGAGCCTGTCCGTCGCCCTGGTCGCGGTGTCGATCGGCATCCGGCTCGTGGACGGGTCGCTCGGCCTCGGCGCGGCGATGTTCGTGCTCGTCCTCGCACCCGAGGCGTTCGCCCCGATCCGGCAGGTCGGCGCCGACTTCCACGCGGCCCAGGACGGGGTCGAGGCCTCGCAGGCCGTCCTCGACGTGCTCGCCGAGCCTCAGCACGCCGACCCGCAGCAGGCCGTCCCCGAGTCGTCGACGGTGCCCAGCCGGCCGACGGGGACCGGGGACGCCGGCGCGCTGGTCCTCAGCGGCGTGACCGTGCACCGGCCGGACGTCGTCATCGGCCCGGTCGACCTGACCGCTCCCGCCGGGACCGTGGTCGCGCTCGCCGGACCGAGCGGATCCGGCAAGTCGAGCCTCCTCGCCGCACTCCGCGGTGTGCTCCCGCACGAGGGCACGGTCGTCGTCCCCGGTCCGGCCGACGTGTCCGTGGCGGACCGGACCACCTGGGTGGACCAGCGGGCGCGGCTCGTCCGCGGCACCGTCGCCGAGAACGTGACCCTGTCCGCCGCCGGAGGCGACGCCGCACAGGTACGGAGCGCGCTCGGTGCGGTCGGGCTGGGCGTGGACCCGGGCCTGGCGGTCAGCTCCGGCGGTGCCGGACTGTCGGGCGGTGAGGCGCAACGCGTCGCCGTGGCGCGCGGGCTGTACCGGGCCGCGGCCGCCAGCACGCCGCTGGTGCTCCTCGACGAGCCGACGTCGGCGCTCGATGCCGAGTCCGAGGCGCTCGTGGTCGCCGCCGTGCGGCGGCTCGCGGACGGCGGCGCGGTCGTGGTCGTCGCCAGCCACCGTCCGGCCGTCGTCGCAGCGGCCGACGTCGTCGTGTCGACCACCCCCGACGGCTCGGTCGCCGTCCGGACCGCGCAGGCGGTGTCCGCATGAGCGCGCCCGACGGCACGACCGGGACCGCCCGGGAGGCCCGTCCTCCGTCGGTCCTCCGGCTCGCGATGCCCCGTGGTCGCGGATGGGCGAAGGCGGTCGCCGCCGGCGTGCTCAGCGCGTTGTGCGCCGTCGCGCTCCTCGCCGCGAGCGGGTACCTCATCACCCGGGCCGCCGAGCACCCGCCGATCCTGTACCTCACCCTCGTCATGGTCGGCGTCCGCGCCTTCGCGCTCGGCCGCGCCGCCCTCCGGTACGTCGACCGCCTGTCCGGTCACGACGCATCGTTCCGGCAACTCGCCGTCGTGCGCACCGAGATGTACCGCAGACTCGCCTCCGTCGCGCCGGCCGGACTCGGGTCGTCCGGTCGCGGCGACCTCCTGACACGGCTGGTCACCGACACCGACCGCCTGCAGGACCTGCCCATCCGGGTGGTCGGCCCGCTCGTCTCGGCCGGGGTCACGGCTCTGCTCTCCGTGGTCGCGGTCGCGTTCGTGTCCCCGCCGGCCGCCCTCGTGCTCCTGCTGGCGCTCGGCGTCGCCGCGCTCGTCGGCACGGTCGTCACGAGCGTCGTCGCGACCCGGTCGGACCGGGAGACCGCTGCGGACCGCGGGCACGTCGCCGACCTCGTGCTCGACACCGTGCGGACGCTCGACGTCTTCACCGCGTACGGCACCCTCGAGGAACGGCTCGCGCACATCGCGCGGCTGGACGACCGCGTCACGCGTGCCGTCCGTCGCCGCGGGGCGGTGGAGTCCCTCGTCGGCGCGCTCGTCGGGCTCGTCTGCGGTGCCGCCGTCCTCGGTGTCCTCGCCGTCGGTGCGCCCGCGGTGGTGTCGGGTGCCCTCGACGGTCCGCTCTGGGCGCTGGCGGTGTTCGTCCCGCTCGCCCTGTCCGAGGTCGTCGGCGTCGTGCCGCTGGCGGTCCTGACCCTGCGCCGTGTGCGCGCGGCCGCGGAGCGTGTCGAGCAGGTCGTGCCCGCCGAGCTACCCACCGGCCTGGTGCCGGAGCCGGACGCCGCGGCCTCCGCCGAGGAACTCGCCGCGCCCGCGACCGTGGCCGTCCGCGTGCGGGACCTCTCCGTCCGGTGGCCCGGTGCCGCGGCACCAGCGGTGGACGAGGTGTCGTTCGACCTCGAGCCCGGTGAGGTCGTCGTGCTGCGCGGGCCGAGCGGGTCGGGCAAGTCGTCCCTCGTCGACGCACTCGTCCGGTTCGTCGAGCACACGGGCAGCTACACGCTGGACGGCGTGGAGGCGCGGACGCTGCACCCCGACGCCGTCCGCGCCCGGGTGGGGTTCATCGAGCAGGACCCGTTCGTGTTCGACCAGTCGGTCCGCCAGAACCTGCTGTTCGCCAGGGACAGTGCGACGGACGAGGACCTGCTCGCGGTGCTCGACCGCGTCGGTCTCGGCGAGTGGGTGGCCCGTCGCGGTGGACTCGACGCGGGCGTGGGGGAGCGCGGGGCGCTCGTGTCCGGCGGGCAGGCCCACCGACTGGCGCTCGCGCGGGCGCTCCTGCACGCGTTCCCGGTCCTCGTGCTCGACGAACCGACCGCCGACATCGACCCCGACCTCGGCGACGCCGTCCTGCGCGACCTGGTGTCGACGGCCCGCGCAGCGGGGCGCACGCTCCTCGTCGTCTCCCACGTGCCGGTGCCGGCCGACCTCGTCGACCGGACCCTCCGGATGGCGGACGGACGCCTGCTCGCGGCGTGAGCCGACCGGAGGACGCAGGAGGAGCCTCCCGGCTTGTATCGTTGTGGACCGTGACCATCGAGCAGCACGTCGAGGACCCGCACACCTACGACTTCCGGCGCATCCAGGAGAAGTGGCAGGCACGGTGGGAAGAGCTCGGCCTCTTCACCGCCGACCCCGACGACAAGCGCCCGCGCAAGTACATCCTCGAGATGTTCCCGTACCCGTCCGGTGACCTGCACATGGGGCACGCCGAGAACTGGGCGCTCGGCGACTTCGTGGCGCGGTACTGGCGGCAGCAGGGCTTCAACGTGCTCCACCCCATCGGCTGGGACTCGTTCGGGCTGCCCGCCGAGAACGCGGCGATCAAGCGGGGCGTCGACCCGAAGGACTGGACCTACGCGAACATCGCGCAGCAGAAGGCCTCCTTCAAACGCTACGCGCCGTCGTTCGACTGGTCGACCGAGATCCACACCTCGGACCCCGAGTACTACAAGTGGAACCAGTGGCTGTTCCTCAAGATGTACGAGAAGGGCCTGGCGTACCGGAAGGACAGCTGGGTCAACTGGGACCCGGTGGACCAGACCGTCCTGGCCAACGAGCAGGTCCTGCCCGACGGCACCTCGGACCGTTCCGGCGCCGTCGTCGTCAAGAAGAAGCTGACGCAGTGGTACTTCAAGATCACGGACTACGCGGACCGGCTGCTCGACGACCTCAACCAGCTCGAGGGACGGTGGCCGTCGAAGGTCATCGCGATGCAGCGCAACTGGATCGGCCGCTCGGTCGGCGCCGACGTCGACTTCGTCATCGAGGGTCGGGACGAGCCCGTCACGGTCTTCACCACGCGTCCGGACACCATCCACGGTGTGACCTTCCTGGTCGTGGCGCCCGACTCGGACCTGGCCGCGGAACTCGTCGCCGACCCGTCCGTCGACGACGCCACCCGCGCCGCCTTCCAGGAGTACCTGGTCGCCACGCAGAAGGCGTCGGACATCGACCGGCAGAACGCCGACCGCCCGAAGACGGGTGTGCCGCTCGGCCGCTCGGCGATCCACCCGCTCACCGGGGAGCGCCTGCCGCTCTGGGCTGCCGACTACGTCCTCGCCGACTACGGGCACGGAGCCGTCATGGCCGTCCCCGCCCACGACCAGCGCGACCTCGACTTCGCCCGCGCCTTCGACCTGCCCGTCAAGGTGGTCGTCGACACGAACCAGGCCGTCACCGGCGCGATCCCGGTCATCTCCGAGGGTGCGACGCTCGAGGACCTGCCGGCGCTCGACCCGGTCTCCACGGGGGAGGCACTCACCGGGCAGGGCCGGATGATCAACTCCGGACCGCTCGACGGCATGAGCAAGCAGCACGCCATCACCGCGGCGATCGGCCTGCTCGAGGAGCGCGGCACCGGACGCGCCGCCAAGACGTACCGCCTGCGTGACTGGCTCATCTCCCGCCAGCGCTTCTGGGGCACCCCGATCCCGATCATCCACGGCGAGGACGGCACCCAGTACCCGGTGCCCGAGGACCAGCTGCCCGTGGTCCTGCCCGACACCGAGGGCCTCGACCTCAAGCCGAAGGGCACGTCGCCCCTCGGTGGCGCGACCGAGTGGGTCAACGTGCCGAACCCGGTGGACGGCAGTCCCGCCCGCCGCGACCCGGACACGATGGACACCTTCGTCGACTCGTCGTGGTACTTCCTGCGCTTCCTGTCCCCGCAGGACGCGACGCAGGCGTTCGACCCGGCGCTCGTCAACAAGTGGGCCCCGGTCGACCAGTACATCGGCGGCGTCGAGCACGCGATCCTGCACCTGCTCTACGCACGCTTCGTCACGAAGGTGCTCTTCGACCTCGGCTACCTCGACTTCACCGAGCCCTTCTCGGCGCTGCTCAACCAGGGCATGGTGCTCTCCGGTGGCTCGAAGATGTCGAAGTCGAAGGGCGGCGTCTCGCTCGGCGACGAGCTCGACACACACGGCGTCGACGCGATCCGTCTCGTGATGGGCTTCGCGGGACCGCCCGAGGACGACATCAACTGGGAGGACGTCTCGCCGGCGGCCTCCGCACGCTTCCTGGCCCGCGCGTACCGCATCGCCGTCGACGTCACCTCGACGCCCGACGCGGTGTGGTCCACCGGGGACCGTGGTGTCCGCCAGGCCACCCACCGTTTCCTGTCCGACGCCCCGGGCCTGATGGAGTCGTTCAAGTTCAACGTCGTGATCGCGCGGCTCATGGACCTGGTCAACGTCACCCGCAAGGCGATCGACAGCGGCCCCGGCGCCGCCGACCCCGCCGTGCGCGAGGCCGCGGAGACGATCGCCCTGGGCCTGAGCGTCTTCGCGCCGTACACCGGCGAGGAGATGTGGCAGACGCTCGGCTACGACTCGCCGGTCGCGACGTTCGGGTGGCGGAAGGCCGACCCGACGTTGCTCGTGCAGGAGACCCTGACCGCGGTCGTGCAGGTCAACGGCAAGGTGCGCGACTCGTTCGAGGTGTCGAAGTCGATCGAGGCGGACGAGCTCGAGCAGCTCGCCCGGGACTCGGCGGCTGTGCAGCGGTACATCGGGGACCGGGAGATCGTGAAGGTCATCGTGCGGGCGCCGAAGCTCGTGAACATCGCGATCAAGGGGTAGCAGCCGGGGCATGCCGTACGCCAGGCGTGCGCCCACCGCCTCCGGCGTCGTCGCCGTGTCCCGGCCGAGACCGAAGTCACGGCCAGGACCGACCAGCGCAGCGACCGGTACGGTACCGATGTGAAGCCACAGCGACCGTGGCCGCGGTGGTTCGCCCTGACCACGATGGTCTCGTCGAGCCTGCTGCTGCTCGTGGGCATCGTGAACGCGGTCCTCAACACGGCGAACATCGGCTCGTGGCTGTTGTTGGTCGTCGTGATGCCCATCACCCTGCGGCGAGCCGTGTGGAGCCTGCGGAACCAGGACGAGCGTTGAGACCGCAGGTCCGTCCCAGCGTGCCAGGCGTCGAGCAGAGGGCGTCCCTCCACATCTGACCGGGGAGCGGCGGTCGTCCACAGGCGCACCGTTCGGGCCGGATCCGGGAACCGGGCTCCGTAGCGTTCCGGCATGTCCCGCTTCGCGCTCTCGCCCCGTGCCGCCCTGGTGCTCGTCGGCGTCGTGGTGCTGGTCGCGGTCGGCGTGGTCTGGCTGGGCGGGGGCGCCGACGGCGACGGCAGCGTCGGCACGGGCGTGACGGTGGTGTCGGGCGCGCCGACGGTGGCCGCGTCCGACGACGGCGGAGCTGCCGCTGCGGGGGCGACCGGGACACCGGTCGAGCCGAGCGTGCAGGCCTCGAGCGGTGCCGCGGGTGCGGGAGCGTCCGCGCCGGACACCGTCGCCGTCGTGTACGTGGTCGGGGCGGTGGCGCATCCCGGTGTGGTGCGGGTGGCCGCGAGTGACCGGGTCGCCGATGCACTCGACGCGGCCGGGGGAGCCGCGGCGGACGCCGACCTCACCCGACTGAACCTGGCGCGGCCCGTCGTCGACGGTGAGCGGCTGTACGTCCCCCGCGTCGGGGAGACCGAGGTGCCCGCCGAACTCCCGGCGGGCGGTGGCGGCGGAGGTGCGACCGGAACCGGAGCCGGGGTGGACGGGGGACCATCGGCGGACGCGGTCGTGGACCTCAACACCGCCGATGCCACGACGCTCGAGACGCTCCCCGGGATCGGTCCGGCCATGGCCCAGCGCATCCTGACCTGGCGGGAGGAGCACGGCGGCTTCCAGGCCGTCGAGGACCTGCTCGAGGTCAGCGGCATCGGCGACGCGCGCTTCGCTGAGCTCCGGGACCGGGTGCGCGTGTGAACACGAGGACGACGGGTGCGAGCACGGGGTCGACGGGTGCGAGCACGGGGTCGACGGGGGTGCAGACGCCTCGGACGGCGCCGCACGAACCGCGCGCACGCGACCTCGACGTCCACGGTGCCGTCCCGGTCGCGGCTGGCCGGGGGCAGCGCGCCTCCGTGGCCGATCTCCGGCTCGCCGGGCCGGCCGCAGGCACGTGGGTCGTCGTCGCGCTCGTGGTCGGCGCTCCCCATGCAGCTGCTTGGATCGGTGCGGGGGCGGCCGCTGTGGCAGTGGTGGCGCTCGTGACGGTCGTGCTCCGACGCCGGGAGGGACCGGCGCGGTCGGGCAGCCTCGCCGTCGACCGACGACCCTCCGGACCGGGTGTGACCGCCTCGGTGCGGGCAGTGGCGGCCCTGGTGCTCACGGCCGCGCTCCTCGTCGCTCTGGTGTCCGTGGCGGTCGCGGTGGGCCAGGGACGACGAGAGCCAGCGGCGGTCCGCGCCGTGTCCGGCCGGACCGTCCACGCGCAGGTGCGTCTCGACCGTGACCTCCCGCCCGCGGACCGGTCCGTGGTCGGGACGCTCCTGGCGGTCGGAGCGCGCACCCCGCGGCACGACGGCCTGCGCGTCCCGGTCCGGATCGTGCCCGCGCTCGACGAACCGCGTCGGGAGGCGCTCGCGGCCGGGTCGGTCGTCCAGGTGCGCGGTCAGCTCGAGGCCGACGAGCCCGGAGCGCCGACGGCGTTCGTCCTCTTCGTCCGTGGTGACCTCGGTCCGGCCGCACCGCCGCACGGCCTGCTCGGCGGCACCGCAGCCGCCCGGTCCGCCTTCGTCGCCGTCACCGCCGACCTGCCGGAACCCGGTGCCGCACTGCTCCGCGGGTTGGCCATCGGCGACCGGTCCGGACTCGACGCGGACACCGAGCGCGCCATGGAAGCCGCTGCCCTGACCCACCTCACTGCCGTCTCCGGGTCGAACTGCGCCGTCATCGTCGCGTTGGTGGTGCTGCTCGGACGGGCGGTCGGTGCTCCTCGTGCGGCGCGTGCCGGCGCTGCCGTCGTGGTGTTGCTCGGGTTCGTGGTGCTCGTGCGGCCGGACCCGTCCATCACCCGGGCATCAGTGATGGCCATCGTGGCGCTCGTCGTGCACGTGACCGGGCGGCCGGTACGCGGTGTGCCGCTCGTCGCGCTCGCGGCCATCGGGATGCTCGTCGCCGACCCGTGGGTGGCGCGGTCACCGGCGTTCATGCTCTCGGTCCTGGCGACCTCCGGGATCGTGGTCCTCGGCCCACCGCTGACGGAGCTGCTCACGCGGCGGTTCTGGCCCCCGGTGGCCGCCGCGGTCGCCGTGCCCGTCGCCGCACAGATCGCGTGCTGGCCCGTCACGGTCGCGCTGTCTCCCACGCTACCGACCTACGCCGTGCCGGCCAACCTGCTCGCCGAGGTGCTCGCACCGGTCGCGACCGTCGTGGGGCTCGTGGCGTGCCTCCTCGCCCCGCTGTGGCCGTCCGGAGCGCAGCTCCTCGCGACGGTCGGGTGGGTCCCCGCCGCCGGCATCGGGGAGATCGCGGACCGCGCCGCGGCACTGCCGGCGGCCTCGGCCCCGTGGCCGGCTGCCCCGGTCGGGGTCCTCCTCGCGACCGTGGTCTGCGCCGCGCTGGTGGTCGCGGTGCTCCGTCCAGGGCGGGTCCGACGGCTGGCCTGTGTCGGAGCGGCGGTGACGGTCGTCCTCGGTGTCGGTGCGGTCACCGTGCCCGACGTGCTCGTCCGCAGTACGGTGCCGACGGGCTGGACCACCGCGATGTGCGACGTCGGCCAGGGCGACGCGACCCTGCTCAGGAGCGACGGGCAGACGGCACTGGTCGACACCGGCGACGACCCTGAGCGACTCCGGGCGTGCCTCACCCTGCTCGGCGTCGAGCACATCGACCTGCTCGTCCTGACGCACTTCGACCGTGACCACGTCGGTGCGGTCGACGAGGTCGCGGGTGAGGTGGACATCGCCCTCGTCGGACCGGTCGGCCGGCCCGCGGACGTGCGCGTGGTGTCCGAGCTCCGCACGGCCGGTGTCGACGTCCGCCGCGCCGCCGACGGGACCGGGGGCGTGCTCGGCGACCTGCGGTGGCGGGTGACCTGGCCACCAGCGGGCGACGACCGTTCGGGCAACGCGGCGAGCATCGTCCTACGGATCGACCCGGCACCGGGCCGGCGCTGCCCGGGGTGCACGACGGCGCTGTTGCTCGGGGACCTGGGGGAGGACGCGCAACGGCGGCTCCTGCGGACGGCGCCACCGGAGACCCTGTCCCCGGTGGACGTCGTGAAGGTCGCGCACCACGGATCCGCCGACCAGGATCCGGACCTCTACCGCGTGCTCGCCGCCCGTGTCGGATTGATCGGCGTCGGGGCGGACAACGACTACGGGCACCCGACGGAGCGGGCGCTGGAGATGCTCGTCGCTGCCGGCACCACCCCGTACCGGACGGACCGGTCGGGCACGATCGTCATCCGGGGCGGAGAGCCGACGGACGGGGGCGACGGTGCCGATGACGGTGCTCCCGGCGGAAGCGCCGGTCCGGCCGGTCCTCGCCCGCTCGAGGTGTGGACCGAGCGCCACGATGACGACGACGGTCCGGACGAGGGCATCCGCCGCACCGGCAGCAGGCCCGCAGCCCCGGTCTCCGTCGTCGGCCCGGGCCGTCGGCTGACGCCCGTAGGATCGAGGCGACCCCGACCGCTGCCGACCGTGCAGCGGGAGGGCCGGCGTCGCCGCCCAGCACCACCGGAAGGACCCGCATGCCCGCCAAGAAGCCCGCGCGCGCCGCAGCGAAGATCGACCAGGTCCCGTGGTCGGCGATCCGTCCCGCCCCGGTCGTCCTGGTCACCGGTGCCGAGACCTTCCTGGCCGAGCGCTCGATCGGCATGCTGCGCGACCTGCTCGTCGGTGAGGACCCGGCACTCGAGGTCCACGACCTCGAGGCCGACCAGTACGCCCCGGGCCTGCTGGCGACCCTGGCGAGCCCGTCCCTGTTCGGCGAACCCCGTCTCGTGCGCGTCACGAACGTCGAGAAGTGCACGGACGCCTTCATCACCGAGAGCATCTCGTACCTCCAGGGTCCCGCCGACGACGTCACCCTGGTGCTCCGACACGGTGGGGGAGTGCGGGGCAAGAAGCTCCTCGACACCATCCGCAGCGGGGTCGGTGGCGGCATCGAGGTCCAGTGCGACGAGATCAAGCGCGACACCGACCGGATCGACTTCGTCAACGCGGAGTTCCGCGCCGCCCGTCGGAAGATCGCGCCGTCGGCGGTGCGGACACTCGTCGCCGCGTTCGCCGACGACCTCGCCGAACTCGCCGCCGCGTGCCGGCAGCTCCTCGCCGACGAAGCCGACGAGATCACCGACCGCACGGTCGACAAGTACTACGGCGGCCGGGTCGAGACGAACGCGTTCAAGGTGGCGGACATCGCCCTCGCCGGTCGGTCCGCCCCGGCGATCGTCGAACTGCGGCACGCCCTCGCGACCGGTGAGGCACCGGTCCCGATCGTCGCCGCCTTCGCGAGCAAGATCCGCACGATGGCGAAGGTGAGTTCCTTCCGCGGCTCGAGCGGGCAGGCCGCTTCCGCGCTCGGCCTGGCGCCGTGGCAGGTGCAGCGCGCTCAACGGGACGTCGCCGGGTGGAGCGAAGCCGGCCTCGCGAACGCGATCACGAGCATCGCCGAGGCGGACGCCGCCGTGAAGGGCGGCTCCCGTGACGCGCACTTCGCCCTCGAGCTCATGGTCCGCACCATCGCCCGGCGCGGCGAGGCCCGCTGACGCTTCCGGGCCTCCCGGCCGAGCGTCGGCGCCGCCGCGTCTGCGCGCCGACCGCCGATGCCGCCGCGTCTGCGCGCCGACCCCGATGCCGCCGCATCTGCACGCCGACCGTCGATGCCGCGGCGCCTGCGCGCCGACCGACGGCGCCCCACGCGCCGACCTCGACCAGCCGCGGTTCCGTCCGGCTGCGCACAACGACTTCCCGTTCGAACCGCTGATCCCCGTGGTGTGGACCGGATCCGGCGGGCGGAAACCAGTTGACGCCGCGCGGCCGCACCGCACCGCACCGCACCGCACCGCACCGCACCGCACCGCACCGCACCGCACCGCGGCCGCGCCGCAGCACCCGGGAACGACGAAGGCCCCGCACCACCGGTGCAGGGCCTTCGGTCGTCAGCGACTCAGATCAGAGCGTGGAGACCTTCTTCGCGATGGCCGACTTGCGGTTCGCGGCCTGGTTCTTGTGGATGACACCCTTGCTCACGGCCTTGTCGAGCTTCTTCGCGGCGAGCGACAGGGCGGCGACGGCCTTGTCCTTGTCGCCCGAGGCGATGGCCTCGTTGGTGTGACGGATGTACGTCTTCAGCTCCGACTTGTACGCCTTGTTGCGGTCGGTGGCCTTCTGGTTGGTCTTGATGCGCTTGAGCTGCGACTTGATGTTCGCCATGCGTGTTGCTCCTGGTTTCGTCTCGGACGGGTGGTTGCGATCCCGGGTAGAGGGGCCCTTCGTCGCATCGCGTTCCACCCGTGGGCGACGGAACGCGTAAGCCAGCCAGCAACGTTACCAGGCCGACCCCGCGTCACCAAAGCGCAACACGTCGGACACGCGGCGGGATCGTGACGGGTTACGGTGACGGGATGCCGTCCCTCGCGCCCCGCATCGACACCGTCCCGCCCTCGGGCATCCGCCGGGTCTTCGAGCAGGCGTCACTCCTCGACGACGTGACGATGCTCGTGATCGGCGAGCCGGACGTCCCGGTCGCGAAGCACATCGGTGACGCCGCCCGCCGCGCATGGGCCGAGGACCGCACCGACTACGGCCCGAACGGCGGCATCCCGCAGCTGCGCCAGGCGATCCAGGAGAAGCTCCGGCGCGAGAACCGGGTGGACGTCGACCTCGAGCAGGTGTGGGTGACGGTCGGGGCGACGCAGGCGCTGTTCACCGCGATGACGCTCGTGCTCTCGCCCGGGGACGAGGTCCTCGTGCCGGATCCCGGGTACACGACCTTCACGATGAACGCGCACATCATCGGTGCCGACCCGGTGCCGTACCAGTTGTCGCCGGCGCACGGTTTCGAGCCCGACCTGGCCGCCCTGGAGGCGCGGATCACCGACCACACGCGCGCCATCGTCGTCAACTCGCCCTCCAACCCCCTCGGCTCCGTCTTCGGCGAGCAGACGCTGCGGGACCTGCTGGCCCTCGCGAAGCGCCACGACCTGTGGGTGATCAGCGACGAGGTGTACGAGTACTTCACCTACGGCACCCGGCACGTCAGCCTGGCGTCGCTCGACGAGGACGACCGGGTGTTCTCAGCCTTCTCGCTGAGCAAGACGTACGCGATGACCGGCGTCCGGGTCGGGTACCTCGTGACCCCGAAGGGCCTCGGTCCGACGATGCGGACCGTGCAGGAGTCGATCATCAGCTGCGTGGCCGAACCCGACCAGTGGGCCGCCCTCGCGGCGATCGTCGGCGACCACTCGCCCGTGCAGGACGCCCGCGAGCACTACCGCCGGAACCTGGAGGTCGCGACCGGCGTGCTCGACGCCGCCGGCATCCGCTACAACGACCCGAAGGGCGCGTTCTACCTCTGGATCGACGTGTCGCACGCGACGGACGGGGACGTCGCCGAATGGGCGCTCGCGTTCCTGCAGCGTGAGCGGGTCGCCGTCGCACCGGGCAGCGCGTTCGGTCGGACCGGCGAGGGCTGGATCCGCGTCTGTCTCGCGGCGACGCCGGAGGACCTCCGTCGCGGTCTCGGGGCCCTGCCGACGCCCTGACCGTCCACGGACACCCGCACACTGCGCGCCGCCGAGGCGCGAGCATGGGACAATCGTCGGACCGTCCGACCCACCCCGAGGAACCGTGAGCCCACAAGCATCTGCGCCGCTCGAGCCCGCCTCGACGCCGGCCGCCGCGATCCGCAACTTCTGCATCATCGCGCACATCGACCACGGCAAGTCCACGCTGGCCGACCGCATGCTGTCGATCACCGGCATCGTCGAGGACCGGGCGATGCGTGCGCAGTACCTCGACCGGATGGACATCGAGCGCGAGCGCGGCATCACGATCAAGTCCCAGGCCGTCCGCATGCCGTGGGAGCTCGACGGCGAGACCTTCGCGCTGAACATGATCGACACGCCGGGCCACGTCGACTTCTCGTACGAGGTGTCCCGCTCCCTGGCCGCGTGCGAGGGCGCGATCCTGCTCGTCGACGCCGCACAGGGCATCGAGGCCCAGACGCTCGCGAACCTGTACCTGGCGCTCGAGAACGACCTCGAGATCATCCCGGTCCTCAACAAGATCGACCTGCCGGCCGCCGAGCCGGAGAAGTACGCCGCCGAGCTCGCGCAGCTCATCGGCGGGGAGCCGGAGGACGTGCTGCGGGTCTCCGGCAAGACCGGACAGGGCGTCGCGGAGCTGCTCGACCGCGTGGTGCGGACCGTCCCGGCGCCCGTCGGCACGGTCGACGCCGCACCCCGCGCGATGATCTTCGACTCCGTGTACGACAGCTACCGCGGTGTCGTGACGTACGTGCGCATGATCGACGGTTCGATCAAGCCGCGCGAGAAGGTCCAGATGATGTCGACCAAGTCGACGCACGAGATCCTCGAGATCGGGGTGTCGAACCCGGAGCCGACGCCCACCAAGGGGCTCTCCGTCGGCGAGGTCGGGTACCTCATCACCGGCGTGAAGGACGTCCGCCAGTCCAAGGTCGGTGACACGGTCACGAGCGCGCAGCGTCCGGCGACCGAGGCACTGTCCGGGTACACGGACCCGAAGCCGATGGTGTTCTCGGGCCTCTACCCGATCGACGGCAGCGACTACCCGGTGCTCCGTGAGGCGCTCGACAAGCTGAAGCTGTCCGACGCGGCGCTGGTCTACGAGCCGGAGACGTCGGTGGCCCTCGGCTTCGGCTTCCGCTGCGGCTTCCTCGGCCTGCTGCACCTCGAGATCATCACCGAGCGGCTGCGGCGCGAGTTCGACCTCGACCTCATCACGACCGCGCCGAGCGTGGTCTACGAGGTCACGACCGAGGACAACACCGTCACCGAGGTCACGAACCCGTCGGAGTTCCCGACCGGCCGCATCGTCGAGGTCCGCGAACCGATGGTCCGCGCGGCCATCCTCGCCCCGAAGGACTACGTCGGCGCGATCATGGACCTCTGCCAGCAGCGGCGCGGGTCGCTGCTCGGCATGGAGTACCTCGGCGAGGACCGGGTCGAGATCCGCTACGAGATCCCGCTCGGCGAGATCGTGTTCGACTTCTTCGACCAGCTGAAGAGCAAGACGCAGGGCTACGCCAGCCTCGACTACGAGCCCACCGGCGACCAGGCGGCCGACCTCGTGAAGGTCGACATTCTGCTGCAGGGCGACCAGGTCGACGCCTTCAGCGCGATCGTGCACCGTGAGAAGGCCTACGCGTACGGCACGCTGATGACCGAGCGCCTGCGGAAGCTCATCCCGCGCCAGCAGTTCGAGGTCCCGATCCAGGCCGCGATCGGCGCCCGCATCATCGCCCGCGAGAGCATCCGCGCGATGCGCAAGGACGTCCTGGCGAAGTGCTACGGCGGTGACATCACCCGGAAGCGCAAGCTCCTCGAGAAGCAGAAGGAGGGCAAGAAGCGCATGAAGACCATCGGTCGGGTCGAGGTGCCGCAGGAGGCCTTCATCGCGGCGCTCTCCGGCGACGTGGAAGAGAAGAAGAAGTGAGCCGCGGGCAGCACCGGACGGCGCTGACCTACGGCGCGGTCGGCGCCACCCAGGCCTCGGACCTGATGACCTACCCGCCGGAGGGCTTCACGCCCGCCGAGTCCCGCGCCCGCATCGGGCACGGTGACCAGCGCTTCGAGACCGCCGTGATGCAGGCGCTCACGTGGCAGATCCAGGAGCGCAGCGGCATGGGCGTGCGGGTCGAGGACGCGCCCGAGGACGACGAGGTGCGGTACAACCCGGTCACGTTCGACGAGCACGGCGTCCCGATCGCCCCGGCCTCCATCGGGTCGGCCCGGGTCGAGCGGACCGCGCCGGACGGCACACCGCTCGTGACGGCGGGCACGACGGCGACGCTGACGATGCACGCGTTCGGGCAGACGGTGCACGCACCGGTGCGGGTCGTGGCGATCATCGACGAGCGCGACCGGAAGGGCTTCGCCTACGGCACCCTCGAGGGGCACCCGCTGTCGGGCGAGGAGTCCTTCGTCGTCGAGCGCACGCCGGACGGGTCGGTGTGGCTGCAGGTCCGGCAGTTCTCGCAGCCGGCGAGCCGGAAGTGGCGTTTCGTGGCCCCCCTGGTGCGCCGCCAGCAGCGCGTGATGGCCGAGAAGTACCTCGCCGCCCTGCGCGGCGACTGACCAGGCCGTCACCCACCCGGGCGACCCACCTGACGGACCGACGTCGGGCCTCCCGGCCTGGAGGCCCGCAGCGGGTCCGACGCTCCGGTCACCCCTCCCTAGGCCAGCGGCGCGAGACGCGCGATCGCGTCCTCGATGAGGCGTGCGTCCGCGACGCAGTCGCGGGCGACCGCCACAGCGCTCGTCGCCCGGAGTGCGTCGACGTCGTAGACGCCGGTCGCGACCGCGAGGAACGGGATCCCGACGGCGTCCGCGGCCTCGCCGTCGCGGGGCGTGTCGCCGACGATCACCGCCCGGGTCCCGCTGAGTGCGGCGGCCGCGAGGGCCGTCACCCCGGACCGCTCGACCTGCTCGTCCCCGAAGTACGAGTGGTCCCAGTCGAAGGCGTCGACGTCGAAGCCCGCGCCGAGCAGCTTGATCCGGGCACGGTGGGCGGAGTTGCCGGTGAGCAGGCCGTTCCGCCAGCCGATCGCGGCGAAGTGCCGGACGAGGTCGATCGCGCCCGGGGCGGGTGTGCGGCGGTCCCCGGACCGGTGACGCTCCTCCGACAGGTCGCGCAGGTGCCCGCTCACCGTCGGCACGAGCTCGTCCTCCAGGTGGTGCGCTCGGACGTGCTCGACGATGATGCCGGCGTCGGTCCGGCCGTGCTGGTGGCCGACGAGCAGCGGTAGGTCGCGACCGAGCGCCCGCTCGAGCGCCAGGTGGTACAGGTTGCCCGGTGACGCGGCGTTGCGCACGAGCGTGCCGTCGATGTCCCACAACACCGTGGTGGGGACGGGGGCCGGGGGAGTGACGGGCTGGTGCTCCATGCCGTCCATGATGACGGAGAATGGACCCCATGCCGAGTGCTCTCCCGATCGCCGACCCCGCTCCCGCGGACGGACTGGTCGAACCGGCCCCCGGGACCGGCGAGGTCCCCTTCGGCGTCTACGTCCACGTGCCGTTCTGCCGGGTGCGCTGCGGGTACTGCGACTTCAACACGTACACCGCGTCCGAGCTCCGCGGGGTGCGGCGTGACGACTACGCCGGGCACGCGCTGCGGGAGATTGCCTTCGCCGACCAGGTGCTCGAGCGCTCCGGCATCCCGCGCCGCCCGGTCTCGACGGTCTTCTTCGGCGGTGGCACCCCGACGATGCTGCCGGCGTCCGACCTGGCGATGATCCTCAGGGCGATCGAGGACACGTGGGGCATCGTCCCCGGGGCCGAGGTCACGACCGAGGCGAACCCGGACTCCGTCGACGCCGACTCGATCGCCACCCTGCAGCGGGCGGGCTTCACGCGGATGAGCTACGGCATGCAGTCCGCGGTCCCGCACGTGCTCGCGACCCTCGACCGCACGCACGACCCCGAGCGGGTGCCGGTCGTCGTCGACCTCGCGAAGCAGCAGGGTCTCGACGTCAGCCTCGACCTCATCTACTCGACGCCGGGGGAGTCCCTCGACGACTGGCGGACGTCGCTCGACGCCGCGATCGCCTGCGCGCCGGACCACGTCTCGGCGTACTCGCTCATCGTCGAGGACGGCACCGCGATGGGCCGCGCGGTCTCGCGGGGGGAACTCCCCGCACCGGACGACGACCTCGCCGCGGACATGTACGAGCTCGCGGACCGGGTGCTCCGGGACGCCGGGTACGACTGGTACGAGGTCTCGAACTGGGCGCGCGGCCCGCAGCACGCGAGCCGGCACAACCTGTCCTACTGGAAGGGCCACGACTGGTGGGGCGTCGGCCCCGGTGCGCACTCGGCGGTCGCCGGGACGCGCTGGTGGAACGTCAAGCACCCGGCCGCGTACGCGAACCGGGTGTTGCAGGACGTGTCGCCGGCGGCCGGTCGCGAGACGCTGGACGCCGAGACACGGTACGTGGAGCGCGTGCTGCTCGCCGCGCGGGTGCGCGGTGAGCTGCGCATCGACGAACTCCGCCAGGAGGCCCGGAGCCGCGTCGCCGGGCTCATCGCACGTGGGCTCGTGGACGGTCGGGCTGCGCTCGGCGGCTCCCTGGAGCTGACGTTGCAGGGTCGCCTGCTGGCGGACGCCGTCGTGCGCGACCTGCTCGACTAGCTCCCGGACGAGGTCAGGGCTTGAAGAACTCGATCGAGAGCGGGTACTTGTAGAACTGGCCCTGGTTCGCGGCGATGGCCGCCATGATGCCGAACACGATCGACACGATCGCGGCGGCTGCGATGACGAGGAACCCGATGCCGAGCACGGACGTCAGGCCGCCGGCGAAGTAGGCGATGGCCATCGTGATGTGGAAGTTCAGTGCCACCCGGGTGTGCTCGCGGACGAACTGTCCGCGGTCCCGCAGCACGAGGTAGGCGACGAGCGGGACCAGGATGTTGAAGAAGATGCCGCCGACGTGCGTCAGGGTCGCCCAGAGGCGCTGGTCCTCGGGGGTCATCGGCTGCGGCGGCTGGTACCCGGCCGGGTACTGCTGCCCGGGGCGCTCCCACCCGCCGTACTGCTGACCGTTGCCGGGCTGCTGCCCACCCGGGTACTGCCCTCCGGGGTACTGCCGTCCGTCGGGCTTGCCGTCCCGGTGCTGCTCGGGGCCGCCGGGCTCCTGTCCGTAGCTCATGCCCGCAGCGTACCGAGCCGCCTGTGCAGAAGTCCCGCGACGTCGGCGGTCAGGCGTAAGATCAGCACTCGACCGGTGAGAGTGCCAGCCGGTCGCAGGTCAGCACGAGCGGAAGGGGAACCGGTGGTCAGCGAACGCAGTCTCGAGGTCCTCAAGGCCATCGTGCGCGACTACGTCGCCTCCCGTGAGCCCGTCGGCTCGAAGACGATTGTCGAGCGGCACGCCTTCGGCGTGAGCGCGGCCACGATCCGGAACGACATGGCGCAGCTCGAGGACGAGCAACTCATCATCGCGCCGCACACCTCGTCGGGGCGGGTGCCCACCGACAAGGGCTACCGGGTGTTCGTCGACCACCTCGCGGCCGCACGACCGCTCTCAGGTGCCCAGCGTCAGGCGATCGAGACCTTCCTCGGTGCGTCGAACGACCTCGACGACGTCCTCACCCGGACGGTCCGGCTGCTGAGCCAGTTGACGAACCAGGTCGCGCTCGTGCAGTACCCCACGATGGGTCACGCCCGCGTGCAGCACGTCGAACTGGTCCGTCTCGCCGACACCCGGCTCATGGTGGTCCTCATCACCGACACTGCCCGGGTCGAGCAGCGCGTGATCGAGACCGACGTCCCGTTCGACGAGTCCGCCCTGACCGAGGTGCGGTCCGTCGTGAACGGTGCCACGGTGGGCCTGCCGCTGCAGGATGCACCGCACGCGCTCCGCGCCATCCCCGGTCAGCTCCGTCCGGAGGTCCAGCCGCTCGCCGGTGTGGTCGTGGCGAGCCTGGTCGAGCAGGTCGCGGCGAACCGTCAGGACCGCCTGCTGATGGCCGGCGCGGCGAACCTGGCCAAGAGCGAACAGGACTTCTCCGGCGGACTCTTCCCGGTGCTCGAGGCGATCGAGGAACAGGTCACCCTGCTCCGCTTGTTCGGGGAGATGCAGGTCGACGACATCGCGGTCGCGGCGAGCATCGGTGCCGAGAACGCGGAGTACGGTCTCGACGCGACGAGCATCGTCGCGGGCGGCTACCTCGCCGCGCGCGGCGAGATCGCCAGACTCGGCGTCCTCGGTCCGACCAGGATGGACTACGGCACGAACATGGCCGCTGTCCGAGCGGTCGCCCGCTACCTGTCGCGGCTGCTCGGCGAGAACTGACCGCCGCGTCCGTCACCACCCCCGCCCACCCACGCACCCCCTGAGGAACACTTGGCAGACCACTACGACGTCCTCGGCGTCCCGCGCGACGCCTCCGATGCCGACATCAAGAAGGCGTACCGGCGGCTCGCGCGGGAACTCCACCCCGACGTGAACCCGAGCCCCGACGCGGCAGAGCGCTTCAAGGACGTCACGCACGCGTACGACGTCCTGAGCGACCCGGAACAGCGTCGTCGCTACGACGCCGGTGGGCAGGACAGCCCCTTCGGCGGT
Organism: Curtobacterium sp. MCJR17_055; assembly: GCF_003224335.1. GTDB lineage: Bacteria > Actinomycetota > Actinomycetes > Actinomycetales > Microbacteriaceae > Curtobacterium. Next base: position 219,706 of record NZ_QKLF01000005.1, on the reverse strand, counting down.
GGGGGCGCCGGCTTCAGCGACATCTTCGACGCCTTCTTCGGGGGCGGCGGCGGCGGTGGCGGCCGGGGGACCGGTCCACGCAGTCGTGCCGAGCGCGGCGGCGACGCCCTGCTCCGGCTGGAGGTCGACCTCGACGAGGTCGTCTTCGGCACCCACAAAGACCTCGAGGTCGACACGGCGGTCCTCTGCGACACGTGCGGTGGCTCGTGCTGCGCGCCCGGGACGAGTCCGCAGACGTGTGACATCTGCGGCGGCTCCGGACACATCCAGCGCCAGGTCCGCTCGCTCCTCGGCAACGTCGTGACGAGCGCCCCCTGCGGCACCTGCCGCGGCTACGGCACCGTGATCCCGAACCCCTGCCCGACCTGCCAGGGCCAGGGCCGTGTCCGGGCCCGTCGGACGGTGCCGGTGGACGTCCCCGCCGGCGTCGACACCGGTCTCCGGCTGCAGATGCCCGGCCAGGGCGAGGTCGGTCCCGCCGGTGGTCCCGCCGGTGACCTGTACCTCGAGGTCCGGGTGCGCCATCACGACGTGTTCAGCCGCGACGGCGACGACCTCCTCGCCACGCTCGAGGTGCCCATGACGGACGCGATCCTCGGCGCCACGACGACCATCGACGGGCTGGACGGTCCGGTGGAGCTCGAACTCCGTCCGGGCGTGCAGAGCGCCGACGTCCTGGTGATCAAGGACCGCGGCGTGACGAAGCTGCGCGGCTCTGGCCGTGGCGACCTGAAGGTCGGCGTGCACGTGGTCACCCCGACCAAGCTCTCGCACAAGGAGCGGCAGCTCGTCGAGCAGTTGGCGAAGACGCACAAGGCCGGCGCCCCGCAGCTGTCCCGCTTCCAGCAGGGCATGTTCGGCAAGCTCCGCGACCGGTTCTTCAACTTCTGATGGCCTCGCTCTACCTCGTCGACGCGCTCGACGACGTCGCCGTGGGCGCCCGGGTGTCGCTCGACGGCGCCGAGGGCCGGCACGCGGTGACGGTGTCGCGGGTCCGCGTCGGCGAGGAGCTCCGCCTGTCGGACGGCCGGGGCACGGTCGTCACGGGACCGGTGGCCTCGGTCGGCAAGGACTCGCTGGTCCTGACGGTCGAGGCGGTGGAGGTCGACGAGGCCCCGCGGCCGTCGCTGACCCTGGTGCAGGCCCTCGCGAAGGGCGGACGGGACGAGATGGCCGTGCAGGCCGCGACCGAGATCGGCGTCGACCGCGTCGTGCCGTGGGCGGCCGCCCGCAGCGTCTCGCGGTGGGACGGCGCGAAGATCGAGAAGGGCCGTGCCCGCTGGGCGGCCATCGCGCAGGAGGCGTCCAAGCAGGCGATCCGGTCACGGGTCCCGCAGGTGCTCGCTCCGGTGACCACGGCGCAGCTCGCCGGAGGGGCAGGAGCCGCTCCGGCGGCACCCGGACGGGAGGCGCGGCGCACGCTGGTCCTGCTGGAACCGACCGCGACGGTCCGGTTGGCCACCTGGGAACCACCGGCGGAGACGGACGAGATCGCGCTCGTCGTCGGCCCGGAGGGGGGCATCGACCCGTCCGAACTCGAACGGCTCGAGACGGCCGGCGCCGTCCGGGTGCGCCTGGGCGACACGGTGCTGCGGACCTCCACCGCCGGACCGGCCGCCCTCGCGGTGCTGCAGGCACGGCTCGGACGCTGGTGAGCGGCCACCGCGTTGATCGGACCCGGCTCGGACGGCGGGAAGGCGTGGCATCGGTCGCGCGTTCTACGATGGTGCCATGACCAGCACCGAGCCCAGCGTCTTCACGAGGATCGTCGCGCGTGAGATCCCGGCCACGATCGTCGCCGAGGACGACCGTGTCATCGCCTTCGAGGACATCGCGCCGAAGGCCCCCGTCCACGTGCTCGTCGTCCCGAAGACCCAGGAGTACGCGACCGTGAGCGAGCTCGCGAGCGCGGACCCCGGACTGCTCGCCCACGTCGTGGCGACCGCCCAGCGCATCGCCGACGAGCGTGCGGGCGGTCAGTTCCGACTCGTGTTCAACTCCGGCGAAGCCGCCGGTCAGACCGTGTTCCACGTGCATGCGCACGTACTCGCAGGAGACCTGCAGGAAGGCACCCTTGCCAGCTGACGAACCAGCCACCACCGAGCCGGAGTCCGTCTCCGAGCCCGTGTCCGTCTCAGAGCTCACCGTCGACGGCATCGCCATGGTGCAGTTGCTCGGGCCGCAGGACCGCCTGCTGAAGACCGTCGAGCGCCAGTACCCGAGCGTGACCGTGCTCGTGCGCGGCAACCAGGTCTCGCTGTCCGGTCCGGAGCGTGACGTCACCCGCGCGCGGGCGCTCGTCGACGAACTCGTCGGCATGGTCCGGCGCGGGCAGGACATCGGCCAGTCGGACATCCCGAACTCGGCCCGCATCATCGACGCGGACCGCAGCCCGTCCGATGTGTTCGGCACGCCGATCGTGTCGAGCCGCGGCAAGTCGGTCCGTCCGAAGACGGACGGGCAGCGGGCGTACGTCGACGCGATCGACGAGAACACCATCACGTTCGGCATCGGGCCGGCCGGTACCGGCAAGACGTACCTGGCGATGGCGAAGGCCGTCCAGGCCCTGCAGCGCCGCGAGGTCTCCCGGATCATCCTCACCCGCCCCGCGGTCGAGGCCGGTGAGCGGCTCGGGTTCCTGCCGGGGACGCTGACCGACAAGATCGACCCGTACCTCCGCCCGCTGTACGACGCGCTCAACGAGATGATGGACCCGGAGCTCGTCCCGAAGCTCCTCGCCGCCGGCACGGTGGAGGTCGCACCGCTCGCCTACATGCGCGGGCGGACGCTCAACGACTCCTTCGTGGTGCTCGACGAGGCGCAGAACACCACGCCCGAGCAGATGAAGATGTTCCTCACCCGTCTGGGCTTCGGCTCGAAGATGGTGATCACGGGCGACATCACGCAGGTCGACCTGCCGGGCAACGTCTCGGGGCTGCGTCTCGTGACGCGGATCCTGCGGGACGTCGAGGACATCCACTTCGCCCGTCTCGGCAGCGAGGACGTGGTCCGCCACACCCTGGTCGGGAAGATCGTCGACGCCTACACGGTCCACGACGAGGAACGGCTCGCCGAGCAGGCCGCGAAGCGCTCCGAGCACCAGGACGACCGCCGAGGAGGCACCCGGTGAGCATCGAGCTCAACAACGAGTCCGGCGTCGCGGTGGACGAGGACACCGTGCAGCGCCTCGCCGCCTTCGCGCTCGACGCCATGCACGTGCACGCCGACGCCGAGCTCGCGATCGTCTTCGTCGACGAGGGCGCGATGGAGCAGCTGCACATCCGGTGGATGGACGAGCCCGGCCCCACCGACGTCCTGAGCTTCCCGATGGACGAGTTGCGTCCCGGCACCGAGGACGAGCCGACGCCGGCCGGGCTCCTCGGTGACATCGTCGTCTGCCCGCAGGTGGCCGAGGAGCAGGCGCGGACCGCGGGGCACTCCACCCTCGACGAGATCCTCCTGCTCACCTGCCACGGCATCCTCCACCTGCTCGGGTTCGACCACGCCGAGCCGGACGAGAAGGCCGAGATGTTCGGCCTGCAGGGCGAGATTCTCCGCGGTTTCGCCGCCCAGCGTCGGGGGCGGTGACCGCAGTGCTCCTCGTCACCGGTCTGCTCGCGGTGGCGTTCGTGCTGGTGGTCCTCGGTGGACTGCTCGCGGCCGCCGACTCCGCGCTCTCCGTGCTGTCCCGCGCGGACCTCGAGGAGATCGCCCGCGGGAGCAAGCGCCGCCGTGCCGTCGAGGCGCTGGCGGACGACCCCGGCGCGCACGTCAACGCCCTCAACTTCTTCCGCGTCCTCGCCGAGACGGCCGCCGCGGTCCTCGTGACGATCGCCCTCGTCCGGGTGACCGACACGTGGTGGGTCGCGCTGATCCTGTCCGCGGCGATCATGACCGCGGTGTCCTTCGTGCTCGTCGGCTCGAGCCCGCGCAGTGTCGGTCGCGCGCACGCCGAGGGCATCATCGCCGCGACGGGCGGACTCGTCCGCGGTGTCCGCATCGTGCTCGGTCCGCTCGCCGGGCTCCTCGTGGCGATCGGCGACCGGGTGACACCGGGCCGGGTCCGGAGCGCCTCCAGTGTCTCGAGCGAGGAGCAGCTGCTGTCGCTCGTCGACGAGGCCACGGAGAGCAACGTGCTCGAGGCCGACGACCGCGAACTCATCCACTCGGTCTTCGCGTTCAGCGACACCCTGGTCCGCGAGGTGATGGTGCCGCGCACCGACATGGTGACGGCCGACGCACACGACACGGTCGCCGCCGTCATGGAGCAGTTCCTCGCTACGGGCGTGTCCCGGATGCCGGTGACCGGTCGCGACAGCGACGACGTGCTCGGCGTGGCGTACCTCCGCGACCTCGCCCGGGCCCTGTACGAACGGCCCGAGGTCGGGTCGCGGTCGGTCCGCACGATGCTCCGACCGGCGGAGTTCCTGCCGGAGTCGAAGCCCGCGGACGACACCTTGCGCCACATGCAGCTCGCGAAGAACCACCTCGTGCTCGTGGTCGACGAGTACGGCGGGGTCGCCGGCCTGGTGACGATGGAGGACCTCATCGAGGAGCTCGTCGGGGACATCTCGGACGAGTACGACCGTGCCGTGGTCGACCGCGCCGAGGTCGAGCCGGGGCGCTGGCGCATCTCGGCGCGGCTCCCGATCGACGAGCTCGGCGACCTGTTCGGCATCGAGCTCGACGACGACGACGTCGACACGGCCGGCGGTCTGCTCACGAAGGAGCTCGGTCACCTGCCGTCCGCGGGGGACACCGTCACCGTGTCCGGCGTCGTGCTCACCGCCGACCGCGTCGAGGGCAAGCGGCGCCACCTCATCACGGTGCTCGCCGAGCGCACCACCGACCTCGCGTCGGCCGAGCAGGCCTTCGGCGACACCGACACCACCACGACGGGAACACGAACCACATGACGGACCCCGGAACCGACGCCGCCCCCGAGACGACCACCCCCTACCGTGCGGGGTTCGTCTCCTTCGTCGGCCGTCCGAACGTCGGCAAGTCCACGCTGACGAACGCCCTGGTCGGGCAGAAGGTCGCGATCACGTCCTCGAAGCCGCAGACGACGCGCCGCGCCATCCGCGGGATCGTGCACCGGCCGAACGGACAGGTCATCGTCGTCGACACCCCCGGGGTGCACCGTCCGCGCACGCTGCTCGGTGAGCGGCTCAACGACCTCGTGCAGTCGACGCTCGGCGACGTCGACGTCATCGGCTTCTGCGTGCCGGCGAACGAGCCGATCGGCCCGGGCGACCGCTTCATCAACGACACCCTCGACCAGTACCCGCGCGCTCGGAAGGTCGCGATCGTCACGAAGATCGACCGTGCCGGCAAGGAGAAGGTCGCCGAGCAGCTGCTCGCGGTCTCGCGACTGCGCGAGTGGGACGCGATCATCCCCACGTCGGGCACCGAGGGCCTGCAGCTCGAGGACCTCCTCGACGAGGTCGTGTCGCTGCTGCCGGAGTCGCCGCAGCTGTACGACGACCAGGCCGTGACCGAGGAGACCGACGAGGAGCGCATCGGCGAGCTCATCCGGGAAGCCGCGCTCGAGGGCGTGCGGGACGAACTCCCGCACTCGCTCGCGGTCGTCATCGAGGACGTCGTCGAGCCGGACGCGGACGACGACCCGGACGGCCCGCTGCGGGTCTTCGCGAACCTGTTCGTCGAGCGGGACAGCCAGAAGGCCATCGTGATCGGTCACAAGGGCGGTCGGCTCAAGGACGTCGGCACTCGTGCGCGCGTCGAGATCGAGGGGCTCCTGGGGCGGCACGTCTACCTCAACATCCGCGTGAAGGTCGCCAAGGAGTGGCAGCGGGACCCGAAGCAGCTCGGACGCCTCGGGTTCTGACCCGGACCAGGCCGATGCGGACCGCGGAGCAGGGGTCATCCCGTCGTCGGACGCGCGCGACGCATCCCGCCGCCTACCGTGGTCAGGTGTTCCGTCCGATGCTCCGCAACCAGGTCGTGGTCGACGTCCTGATCGCCCTCTTCGCCGGCGGGGTCTTCGCCGTGCTGTCGGTCGGCGGGGTCGACCAGGTCGTCATCCTCGCGGCCATCGGCGGCTTCGTCGTCGCGCTCGCGCTGCGGCGGTCCGCTCCCGGTCTGGCGCTCGCGCTCGCGTGGCTGACCGCGGTGTTCCAGATGGTGACGGCGCAGCGCGGCAACCTCTTCGACATCATGATCGCGGGCGTCATGTACACGACGAGCGCGTACGGCGGTCGGAAGACCCGCGTCGCCGGGCTCGTGTCGGCCGTCCTCGGGAGCGTGGTCGCGGCGGTCTACTCGGCGGCCCAGGAGTGGGCCCGGCAGGTCGACTACGGGTCCTCGCAGGCCGACGCATGGGACCAGACGCTGAAGACGCTCCTGGCGTACCTCGTCATCGTCCTCGCCGTCCTCCTCCTGCCGTGGCTCGGTGGTGTCGTCGCCCGCGCCCGGCGTGCCGCGGGCATGAGCCGGGAGGCGCAGCTGCTCGCCGAGCGTGACGCCGCCCGGGCTGACCGCGCCGTGGCGATCGAGCAGGAACGGGTACGCATCGCCCGCGACATGCACGACATCGTGGCGCACTCACTCGCGGTGGTGATCGCCCAGGCCGACGGCGCACGGTACGCCCTGCGCGCCGACCCGTCCCTCGCCGACGAAGCACTCGGCACGATCGGGTCGACCGCACGTCGGGCCCTCGGGGACGTCCGCGAGCTGCTCGGAGCACTCCGCCACGAGCAGGGCACCGCGCCCACGCCGGACGTCGACGACATCGAACAGCTCGTCGGCCAGATGCGGGAGGTCGGCCTCGACGTGCAGGTCGAGCGCGAGGGCGACCCGTCCGCGCTGCCGACGACCACGCAGCTCGCCGTGTACCGCATCGTGCAGGAGAGCCTGACGAACGCGTACAAGCACGGCGCGCGCGGTGCACCCGTCCGGGCCAGACTGACCTACCGCCCGGACACGGTCGAGATCGCCGTCGTGAACCGCCGCGCCGAGGACGACCGACCGGGACCCGGCACCGGACACGGACTCGTCGGCATGCGCGAGCGTGCCACCATGTCCGGCGGGAGCATGACCGCGGGACCCCGAGGCGACGACTTCGCCGTCGAGGTCCGGATGCCCGCCCAACCCGCCACCGGGCAGATGCCCCGGGCCATGATCCCGTCCACCGATCAGGAGCGCAGCACGAGATGACCACCGCGGACAGCACGAGCAGCACCGAGCCGGCACGGATCCGCGTCGCCCTCGTCGACGACCAGGCACTCTTCCGCACCGGGATCCGGATGCTCATCGGGTCGCAGCCCGACCTGCAGTTCGTCGGCGAAGCGGGTGACGGCGCGGAGGGCGTGGAACTCGTCCGGCAGAGCCGTCCGGACGTCGTGCTCATGGACGTCCGGATGCCGGTCATGGACGGCATCACCGCCACGGCCCGGATCGTCGACAGCGCTGCGTCCGCCAAGGTGCTCGTCCTCACCACCTTCGACTTCGACGAAGCCGCCGCGAAGGCCATCCGGGCCGGTGCGAGCGGCTTCGTGCTGAAGGACGCCGACCCCGAGTTCCTGCTCGCGGCGATCCGGACGGTGCACGCGGGCACGACGGTGTTCGCGGCCTCGGCGACCCGCGAGCTCCTGCGTCGCTACGAGGACCCGGCAGAGCAGCGGCAGAGCGTGCCGCCCGCCTTCGCGGACCTGACGCCCCGCGAGCGCGAGATCTTCGACCTCGCGGCCCGGGGGTTCAGCAACGCCGAGATCGCGAAGCACGAGTACGTCAGCGAGGCGACCGTGAAGACCCACATCTCGCGGGTCCTGACGAAGCTCGAACTGCGGGACCGCGTCCGCCTGGTCGTCTTCGCCCACGAGTACGGGCTCGTCACCAAGGGCGACTGAAACATCATCCGTCAGGCGGACCCGGACGGGGGAACCGAGCCGAACGGATGACGGACGCGAGCCAGGCGACGGACGCGGGACGGTCCTCCCGGACGCGATCGTGGAGCCATGACCAACCACGCTCCGATCATCCGTCTCGACCACGTGTCCAAGCACTACGGTGACGCCTCGCGCCGGGTGACGGCGCTCGACGACGTCAGCGTCGACATCGGCGCGGGCGAGTTCACCGCCGTCATGGGCCCGTCCGGCTCCGGCAAGTCCACCCTCATGCACGTCGCCGCCGGACTCGACCAGGTGTCGTCCGGTCGCATCACCATCGACGGCACGGACATCACCGGCCTCGGCGACCGGGAACTCACCGAACTCCGTCGTCGCCGTCTCGGCTTCGTGTTCCAGTCCTTCAACCTCGTGCCGACGCTCGACGTCAGCGAGAACATCCGGCTGCCGTTCCTGCTCGGCGGCCACAAGCCGGACCGCGAGGAGTCGGCGTGGATCGACCGCCTCGTCGACATGCTCGGCCTCGGCAACCGTCTCACGCACCGACCCCACCAGCTCTCCGGCGGGCAGCAGCAGCGCGTCGCCATCGCCCGCGCGCTGGCCTCCCGACCCGCCGTCGTGGTCGCCGACGAGCCGACCGGCGCGCTCGACTCCCGCACCGGCCGTGACGTGCTCGCCATCCTGCGCGGTGCGGTCGCCGACTGGGGGCAGAGCGTCGTGATGGTCACGCACGACCCCGTGGCGGCGGCGAACGCGGACCGGATCCTGTTCCTGGCCGACGGCCGGATCGTCGCCGACCGCCCCGCGATGGCAGCAGCGGACATCTCCGCCACGATGCTCGGGATGGAGGCCGCCGCGTGAACGGGCTCCGACAGTTCGCTCCGACCGTCCTCGTCGCGGCGCTCGGCACGACGTTCGGCTCCGCACTCGTCATCGCACCCGGCATCGTCACCGAGGCGATGGCGATGAGCCCGCTGGACGACGTCGCCACCGTCAAGGCGATCCTCTCGGTGATCGGGTGGCTCTTCCTCGGCATCGCCCTGTACGTCGGGGCGATCGTCACCGCCAACACGTGCGCGACCCTCATCGCCGGGCAGACCCGCGTCATCGCCCTGCAGCGGCTCGTCGGCGCCACGGGGGCGTCCATCCGGTCCCGCATCACCCGCACCGGGCTGCTCGTCGGGCTGGTCGGCGGGGTCGTCGGCGCCCTGGTCGGCACGGGGCTGTCGGCGGTGTTCGTGACCGTCCTCCGCGGGAACGGCTTCCTGCCGGACCGCTCGTACACCCTCGTGCCGTGGGAGCTCGTCCTGCCGGTGGTCGCGGTGGTCCTCGCGACCTGGGGCGCCTTCGCCGCGGGGTCGCGCCGCGTGCTCACGGTCACCCCGCTCGAGGCCCTGTCGTCGAGCGTCGAGCCGAGCCACGACGACGTCCGGTCCGGCACAGCGCGCAAGGTCTGGGCGATCGTCCTCATGTCCGGCGGCGCGCTCCTCGCCGTCCTCGGGCTCGCGCTGAGCGCCGTCACCCCGCTCGCCGTCCTGCCGGCGGCGCTCGGCGGCTTCGTCTCCTTCGCCGGGGTCGCCGTCGGCGCGACGATCGTCATGCCCCCGGTGCTGCAGGCGATCGGCCGGATCGGCGCGCACGACCCGGTGGTCCTGCTCGCCGGGCGCAACGCCATGCGTGCTCCGGCGCGGTCCGCCCGTGCCACCATCGGGCTCGTCATCGGCGTCACGCTGCTCGTGACCTTCGCCGTGGCGCTCGGCATCATGCAGCACGTCACCGAGTCGACCCTGTCCGGCGTGGACGGCATGACGCCCGCGATGCTCGAGGAGCAGCGGAGCTTCTTCGAGCAGCTCAACGCCGTCGTGAGCGTGATCGTCGGGTTCTCGGCCGTGATCGCCGCCGTCGGGGTCGTCAACGCACTCGCGCTCGGCGTCCTGCAGCGCCGTCGGGAGCTCGGGCTGCTCCGCGTGCTCGGACTGACCGGTGTGCAGGTCCGTCGGATGATCGTCACCGAGGCCGTGCAGATGGTGGTCGCCGCCGTCGTCACCGGGCTCGTGCTCGGCACCTTCTACGGGTGGCTCGGCGGGCAGACGCTGCTCGGCGTGCTCGGCTCGGTCGTCACGCCCGTCCTGCCGCCGTTGACGATCGCGATCGTCGTGGTCGGGGCACTCGTCCTCGCGGTCGTCGCGACGGTCGCGCCGGTGCGACGCGCGATGCGTGTGCCACCGACGGAGGCGCTCGCGGTCGACTGAGCGGCCGCCGGTCCGGTGCGACGCGCCAGCGGCGGGTCGGCCGTGCCGGACGGGAGGCCCACCACCGGACCGGTGGTGGGCCTCCCGTCCGTGCGCCTGCCGTCACACAGTGCGCCGGCGGCCACCTCCGGTGCTAGCGTGAACCCGATGTCCTCGGCACTCCTCCTCCTTCGTCGCCGCGACGAGGCCTGACAACCGGCCCACCTCGTCGCGGAGTCCGTCGTGGCCGCTCCTGAACCACACCGACGAAAGCGAACCGATGCAGAACACCCAGCAGCCCTCCGGGATGCCGATCCACAAGTACGTCCCGTTCCACGAGCAGATCAGCGTCGACCTGCCGGACCGCACCTGGCCCACGAAGCGCATCGACAAGGCGCCGCGCTGGTGTGCCGTCGACCTGCGTGACGGCAACCAGGCCCTCATCGACCCGATGGACGCCGAGCGCAAGCGGGCGATGTTCGACCTCCTCGTCCGGATGGGCTACAAGGAGATCGAGGTCGGGTTCCCGAGCGCCTCGCAGACCGACTTCGACTTCGTCCGGTCGCTGATCGACGAGGGCGCGATCCCTGACGACGTCACGATCCAGGTGCTGACCCAGGCGCGCGAGCACCTCATCCAGCGCACCTACGAGGCGATCGACGGCGCGAAGCAGGCCATCGTCCACCTGTACAACTCGACGAGCATCGTGCAGCGCGAGGTCGTCTTCCGCACCGACGTGCAGGGCGTCATCGACATCGCCGTCGCCGGGGCGCACATGTGCAAGGCGGCGGAGGCCCGGCTGCAGCACGGCACGACGGTCTACTACGAGTACTCGCCGGAGTCCTACACCGGCACCGAGCTCGAGGTCGCGGTGCAGATCTGCAACGCCGTGCTCGAGGTCTTCGAGCCGACCCCCGAGCGCAAGGTCATCATCAACCTGCCCGCGACCGTCGAGATGGCGACGCCGAACGTCTACGCCGACTCGATCGAGTGGATGTCGCGCCACCTCGCCCACCGCGAGGACGTCATCTTGTCGCTGCACCCGCACAACGACCGCGGCACCGCCGTCGCCGCCGCCGAGCTCGGCTACATGGCCGGTGCCGACCGCATCGAGGGCTGCCTGTTCGGCAACGGGGAGCGCACCGGCAACGTCGACCTGGTCGCCCTCGGGATGAACCTGTTCACGCAGGGCATCGACCCGGAGGTCGACCTGTCGGACATCGACCAGGTGAAGCGCACGGTCGAGTACTGCAACCAGCTGCCGGTGCCGGAGCGCCAGCCGTGGGCGGGCGACCTCGTCTACACCGCGTTCAGCGGGTCGCACCAGGACGCGATCAAGAAGGGCCTCGAGGCGCTCGAGGCCCGTGCGGCCGCCGAGGGCGTCGGTGTCGACGACGTCGTCTGGGCCGTCCCGTACCTGCCGGTCGACCCGAAGGACATCGGCCGCTCGTACGAGGCCGTCATCCGGGTGAACTCGCAGTCCGGCAAGGGCGGTGTCGCGTACCTGCTGAAGACCGACCACGCGCTCGACCTGCCCCGCAAGCTGCAGATCGAGTTCTCCGGGGTCGTGCAGCGGCGGACCGACGCCGAGGGCGGCGAGTTCACGTCCGAGCGGATCTGGGAGCTGTTCTCCGACGAGTACCTGCCCGCGCACGTCGACGACGACAAGTGGGGCCGCTACGAGATCACGAAGACCGCGACCTCGAGCGACTTCGACGGAACCACGAAGCTGTCCGTCGCGATGCGCGTCGACGAGGGCTCGGTCACGTCCGAAGCGGTCGGCACGGGTCCGATCGACGCCTTCCTCTCCGTGATGGCGGAGCAGGGCGTCGCCGTCACGCTGTACGACTACTCCGAGCACACGATGAGCGCCTCCGGGGACGCGAAGGCGGCGTCGTACGTGGAACTCGACGTCGACGGCGTCCGGCTCTGGGGCGTCGGGATCGACGCCGACATCGCCACCGCGTCGCTCAAGGCGATCGTGTCCGCGGTGAACCGTGCCGTGCGCGCGGGTGCGGCCTCCGGCGCGCCGGAGCTCGTCTCCGCGTAGCACCGCGGCGGACGGGAGGCGCGGTGCGGGCCCGCCCCGCGCCTCCCGTCCGTCCGCCGGTCCCGTCCGTCCGCCCATCCCGTCCGTGCGCCGGTCCCGTCCGTCCGCCCATCCCGTCCGTGCGCCGAAGTCGCACGACCTGCCGCTCGGAGCGTGCCGGGCCGGCACGTCCTGCGACCTCGGCGATCTGCGCGCGGCGGGTCGTGCGACCGCGGCGACCAGCGGGCAGGTCGTGTCGGTCGGGCGGGGGATACTGGGGTCATGCCGCTGTACCGGGACGAGTGCGTCGTGTTGCGCACCCACAAGCTCGGTGAGGCCGACCGCATCGTCACCATGCTCAGCCGGCAGCACGGCAAGATCCGGGCCGTCGCGAAGGGCGTCCGGCGCACCGCGTCGAAGTTCGGCTCGCGGCTCGAACCGTTCATGGTCGTCGACGCCCAGTTCTACGAGGGCCGGTCGCTCGACATCGTCACGCAGGCCGAGTCCCTGGGCGCGTACGGGGCCCGCATCGTCGCCGACTACGGCGCGTACACGGCGGCGAGTGCGATGGTCGAGACCGCCGACCGACTGAGCGAGGCGGACGCCGGGCTCCAGCAGTACCTGCTGCTCGTCGGTGCCCTGCGGTCGCTGTCGCGCGGGGAACACCAGCCGAGCGCGACCCTCGACTCGTACCTGCTCCGCGCGATGAGCATCGCGGGGTGGGCGCCGTCGTTCAGCGACTGCGCCGTCACCGGGGAGCCCGGGCCGCACTCGGCGTTCGTCGTGCAGCTCGGCGGGGTCGTGGCGGACTCGGCCGCGCCTCCCGGCACACCGCGCCTGGACCCCGCGACGCTCGACGTCCTCGGGTCGCTGCTCGCCGGTGACTGGGGGACCGTCGACGCGACGGACGAGCGGACGAGATCCCGGGCCTCCGGCGTGGTCGCGGCGTACGCGCAGTGGCACCTGGAACGATCGCTCCGGTCGTTGCCGCACGTCGACCGCACCGAGCACCCGTCGCCCCTGGCCCCGCACCCGGGCGGGGTGCCGGCGGCGGTGGCAGCGGTGCCGGCGCCGCCGGTGCCGACGCCCGACCCGGCGGACCCCGACGCCGCCGGCGCCGTACCCGCACCGCCCGAACCCGAAGGAACCCGCGCATGAGCCCTCGCCGTCCCGCTGCCGAGCCGGAGTCCTTCCTGCCGGTCGACTGGACGGGCGAGCAGCCGCCCGCCATCCCGGGGCGCTTCGTCCCCGAGCACGTCGCGATCGTCATGGACGGCAACGGCCGGTGGGCGAACCAGCGCGGACTCACCCGCATCGAGGGACACAAGGCCGGCGAGGCCTCGCTGCTCGACGTGGTGGCCGGCGCGATCCAGATCGGCGTCACGCACGTGTCGGCGTACGCGTTCTCGACCGAGAACTGGAAGCGCTCACCGGAGGAGGTCCGGTTCCTCATGGGCTTCAACCGGGACGTCATCCGCCGTCGGCGCGACCAGCTGCACGAGTGGGGCGTCCGCGTCCGGTGGGCGGGTCGCACGCCGAGGCTGTGGCGGAGCGTCATCGACGAGCTGCAGACCGCCGAGGAGCTGACCGCGGGCAACGACGTCCTCACGCTCACGATGTGCGTCAACTACGGCGGACGCAACGAGATCGCCGACGCCGTGCGCTCGATCGCGGACGACGTCGCCGCCGGACGCCTCAAGCCGAGCCAGGTGACCGAGAAGACCCTGGCGAAGCGGCTGTACGTCCCCGAGCTGCCCGACGTGGACCTCTTCCTCCGGAGCTCGGGGGAGCAGCGGACGAGCAACTTCCTGCTCTGGCAGTCGGCCTACGCCGAGATGGTGTTCCTCGACCGGCTGTGGCCCGACTTCCGTCGCTCCGACCTGTGGGGCGCGATCGAGGAGTACGCCCGCCGCGACCGTCGGTACGGCGGCGCGGTGGACACCCCGACGGCCTAGGCCGCCCGCGCAGCCGAGGCCGGTGCGTGTGGCCGCCCGGTCAAGCGAGGAGGTGTGCCGCCGACCGCACGGCGTCGAGCGCGGCCCGCACGCTCGGCACGCGCTCGGCGCCGCGGGCGACGACGACCTCGACGCGTCGGGCCAGGTCGTCGTCCACGGGGTCGATCGCGACACCGGCGGGGATGACCGTCGTCGCGAGCGCCAGCCGGGGGAGCAGCGCCACCCCGAGCCCGGCGGCGACGAGCCCCACCACCGCGGCCGCGTTGTCGGTCTCGAGGACGATGTCCGGCGTGAACCCCGCCGTGGCGCACGAGGCGAGCAGGTGGCCACGGCAGCGCGGGCAGCCGCCGATCCACCGGTCGTCCCGATGCGCCGCGAGGTCGACGACGGCGGCGGCGGTGCGGTCGGTGTCCGGGCCTCCCGGCCGACCCGCGTCGACCGGCGTCACCAGCGCGAGCGGGTCGCGTCCGAGCGCCCGGGTGACGAGCCCGGGGTCGGGGACGGCGCCGACCTCGTCCCCGACGTAGGTGAACGTGAGGGCGACGTCGACCTCGCCACTGCGGACCAGGTCGAGCGCCTCGGGCGGTTCGACCTCGACGTACGAGGTCCGCACGCCCGGCGCCGTCACCGCCAGCCGCGCGAGCACCGTGGGCACGAGGCCCGAGGAGGCGCTCGGGAACCCGGCCAGCCGCACCCGGCCGCGGGTGAGGCCGCCGACGGCGTCCAGGTCCTCGCGCGCGGCGGTCAGCGCCGCCTGCACGTGCAGGGCGTGGTCGGCGAGCACCTGCCCGGCGTGTGTGAGCGTGGCACCGCGGCCGCCGCGGAGGACGAGCGCGTGCCCGAGCCGCTGCTCCGCGCGGGTCAGCAGCTGGCTGACGGCGGGTTGGCTCGAGCCCAGGGAGGTCGCCGCACGCGTGATCGAACCGTGGTCCGCGACGGCGCGGAGGACCCGGAGCAGCTGCGGATCGATCTCGTCCATCACGTCATGTTACCGGTGGCACAAGCAGGATGGTCTGGCGTGATGGGTCGGTCGGGAGGACCCTGTCGGACATGGACTCGTTCCCCGACGGCCGCGGCTACCTCGCGGCGTGCACCGCAGGCCTCCCGTCGCTCGGCACCCTCGCCGCCCAGCGCGCCGACCTCGACGCGTGGTCGCGCGCCGAGACCTCCCCGGCCCGCTACGGCGCCCTCGTGGAGGAGGGGCGCGCCCTGTTCGCGTCCCTCGTCGGCGTCCCGGCGGCGCAGGTCGCGACCGGCTCCCAGACGTCCGTGATGGCGGCCGTCGTCGCCGACGCCCTGCCCGACGGCGCCGAGGTCGTCGTCCCCGACGGTGACTTCAGCTCGGTCGTGTTCCCCTTCCTGGCGCAGGCCCACCGCGGCGTCCGCGTGCGCAGCGTCCCGCTCGACCGACTCGCGGCGTCCGTCGGACCGGACACCGCGCTCGTCGTCTGGTCCGCCGTGCAGTCGGCGAGCGGCGTCGTTACCGACCCGGACCCGGTCGTCGCCGCGGCCCGCCGGGTGGGTGCGCTCACGCTCTGCGACCTGACGCAGGCGGCCGGGGTGCTGCCGGTCTCCGCCGCGCCCTTCGACGTGACGCTCACGCACGCCTACAAGTGGTTGTGCGCCCCGCGCGGCGTCGCGTTCATGACGCTCTCGGACGAGGCACTCGGTCGGCTGCGCCCCGTGCAGGCCGGGTGGTACGCGGGCGAGGACGTGTGGTCGTCCTGCTACGGCCCCGCCATGCGCCTGGCCGACGACGCACGCCGGTTCGACGTCTCCCCGGCCTGGCCGGCGTGGCCCGGCGCGGTGGCGGCGCTCCGGCACGCCGTGGCCCTCGACCAGCGCTCGACCTGGAGGCACGCCACCGCTCTGGCGGACCGGCTCTGCGACGCGCTCGGGTCGCCGCGGCAGGGGCGCGGTGTCGGTGCTGCGGCCGGCGGCGGTGCCGAGGGGCAGGCGATCGTCACGTTCCCGGACGCCGACGGGACGGCACTCCGGGCGGTGACCGCTGCGGGGCTCACCGCCTCGGGTCGGGCCGGCCGCCTCCGCATCGCGTTCCACCACTGGAACGACGAGGACGACGTGTCCGCCGTGGTCGCGGCGCTGGCGGGGGAGGAGCCGGCCGCGTCGGAACCGTGACGAGCCGAGGAGGAGCCTGGGCGGGCCTCCCGGGCCGCTAGCATTGCCGGGTCCGCCCGCACACCGAGCACCCAGCTCGGCGAACACAGGAGCTCTCCGTGGCACAGCCCTCCCGTCTCGACAGCGTCATCGCCCTGGCCAAGCGCCGTGGCTTCGTCTTCCAGTCGGGGGAGATCTACGGCGGATCCCGCTCCGCGTGGGACTACGGCCCCCTCGGCGTGGAGCTCAAGGAGAACATCAAGCGCCAGTGGTGGCAGCGGTTCGTCCGCGGCCGCGGCGACATGGTCGGCCTCGACTCCGCCGTCATCCTGCCCCGCAAGGTGTGGGAGGCCTCCGGGCACGTCGCGACGTTCACCGACCCGCTCGTCGAGTGCCTGCACTGCCACCACCGCTTCCGCGAGGACCACCTGCTCGAGGCGTTCGAGGCGAAGAAGGGCCGCGCTCCCGAGGGCGGCATGGCCGAGGTCGCGTGCCCGAACTGCGGCACCCGCGGCGAGTGGACCGAGCCCCGTGAGTTCTCCGGCATGCTCAAGACGTACCTCGGCCCGGTCGAGTCCGAGGAGGGCCTGAACTTCCTCCGTCCCGAGACCGCGCAGGGCATCTTCGTCGACTTCGCGCAGGTCGTCACGACCAGCCGCATGAAGCCCCCGTTCGGCATCGGCCAGGTCGGCAAGGCGTTCCGCAACGAGATCACGCCGGGCAACTTCATCTTCCGCACCCGCGAGTTCGAGCAGATGGAGATCGAGTACTTCGTGCCGCCGGCCTCGGCCGAGGAGCACTACGAGCAGTGGATCGCGGACGCCGTCGCGTTCTACACCGACCTCGGCATCGACCCGGAGAACCTCCGCCGGTTCGACGTGCCGGACGGTGAGCGGGCGCACTACTCCGACGCCACCGCCGACATCGAGTACCGCTTCGGGTTCGCCGGCACCGAGTGGGGCGAGCTCATGGGCGTCGCGAACCGCACCGACTTCGACCTGAAGAACCACATCGAGGCGTCGGGCCAGGACCTCCGCTACTTCGACCAGGCCGCGAACGAGAAGTACGTCCCGTACGTCATCGAGCCGTCCTTCGGCTTGACCCGTGCCCTCATGGCGTTCCTGCTCGACTCGTACTCCGAGGACGAGGCCCCGAACGCGAAGGGCGGCGTCGACAAGCGCACGGTCCTGCGCCTCGACCCGCGCCTGGCACCCGTCAAGGCCGCGGTGCTCCCGCTGTCCCGCAACGAGCAGCTCTCGCCGGTCGCCCGCGGCCTGGCGGACGACCTCCGCAAGAACTGGAACGTCGACTTCGACGACGCCGGTGCGATCGGCCGCCGCTACCGCCGCCACGACGAGATCGGCACGCCGTTCTGCATCACGGTCGACTTCGACACGCTCGAGGACAAG
Organism: Curtobacterium sp. MCJR17_055; assembly: GCF_003224335.1. Lineage (GTDB taxonomy): Bacteria > Actinomycetota > Actinomycetes > Actinomycetales > Microbacteriaceae > Curtobacterium. Next base: position 202,096 of record NZ_QKLF01000005.1, on the reverse strand, counting down.
GCCGTGACGGTGCGCGAGCGCGACACGATGGGCCAGGAGCGCGTCGGCCTCGATCGCCTGCAGGGGTACCTGGGGGAGCGGCTGCTCGGCGCGTAGCACGCGGCCGGTGCCGTTCCGTCGGCCGGCGCCGATCGGACTCGCACGACCAAGACCGCCTCGAACCACGGGATCCGTCGGTTCGGGGCGGTCCTGGTTGTGCGGTGCCGAACGACGCCGGCGGGGCGGGAATGGGGAACGCCGGCTGGCGTTGGGGTGAGCATGAGCGACACTGTGAAGGTCGATGTCTGGTCGGACATCGCCTGCCCCTGGTGCTACATCGGCAAGCGCAAGTTCGAGGCGGGCGTCTCCGCGTTCGGTGGGCCGGTCGAGGTCGAGTACCACTCCTTCGAACTGAGCCCGGACACCCCCGTCGACTTCGAGGGCACCGAGGCCGAGTTCCTCTCGCAGCACAAGGGCCTGCCGGTGCAGCAGGCGCAGCAGATGATCGACCAGGTCGCCGGCATCGCCGCCCAGGTCGACCTGCACTACGACTACGACGCCCTACGGCACACGAACACCGTCAAGGCGCACCAGGTCATCCACGTGGCCAAGCAGCACGGCAAGCAGCTCGAGATGGTCGAGCGGCTCTTCACCGCCTACTTCGAGCGCGGCGAACACGTCGGGCAGGACGAATCGCTCGCCGACCTGGCCGCCGAGGTCGGACTCGACCGTGACGAGGTGCTCGCCACCCTCCGCGACGACGCCCAGCTCGCCGCGGTCCGTGCCGACCAGGCGCAGGCCCAGGCGTACGGCATCAACGGTGTCCCGTTCTTCGTCATCGACGGCAAGTACGGCGTCTCGGGTGCCCAGGACCCGGCGGCGTTCGAGCAGGTCCTCCGCCAGGTGGTCGCCCTCCGGGAGTCGACCCCCGCCGAGATGGCCGAGGCCGCCCAGCGCGCCGAGGACGACGCGGCAGCGGACGCCGAGGTGACCCGATGACGGGCGCGACGGGCCCGCTGGGTGCCGGGTCGGGCCTCCCGGCCGGCCTGGGCCCACGCGAGCCGGTACCGACGCGTCGCGAAGCGGCGGGGCGGCCGAGCTCGTGGGGAGAGGGACGACCCGCCCTCCTGACGTTGGTCACGGCCGGCGGCGCCCCCGTCTGCGAGGGCGACTCGTGCTTCGTGCCGGGAGCCGAGGGGGACTGGTCCGAGGTCCCGGACTGACGCGGGCTCCGTCAGGGGCGGGCGGGCTCCTCGTCGGTGATGTCCGCGATCGTCGCGCCGTAGGCGGCGACGAGTGCGTCGCCGTCGACGAACGCGCTCGCGCCCTGGCGACCCGCTCCCAGTGCGATCCGTCGGCCGAGCACCCGCTCGTCGGCGTACACCGGCAGGTCGCCGGTCGCGCCGATCGGGGTGATGGTGCCGCGCTCGTAGCCGCTGGCCTGGAGGGCCGTGGCCGCGTCGGGCATCGACAGCTTGTTCACGCCGACGACGGTGCGGAGCTTCTTCCAGGCGATGCTCCGGCCGCCGGGGACGAGGGCGAGCAGGAAGCCGCCGTCGTGCCGCTTCACCACGAGGGTCTTCACGATGTCGCCGGGGTCGATGCCGAGCAGGGCGGCGGCGCCCTCGAGCGAATCGGCCGCGGGACGCTCGACGACCTGGACGTCGAGGCCCCGGGCGGCAGCGTCGGCGTCGAAGCGGGAGACGGCATCGGGATCGGTCATGTGGAGAACGCTACCGGCGGCAGCCGACGTGGGAGAATGGGCGAGGTATGACGATCACACAAGCAGCAGCACCCCTGCGCATCGGCCCGATCCAGGTCGATGCGCCCGTCGTGCTCGCCCCGATGGCCGGCATCACGAACATGGCGTACCGCCGCCTCTGCCGCGAGTACGGCGCCGGGCTGTACGTGTGCGAGATGATCACCTCCCGTGCCCTGGTGGAGCGGACGCCCGAGTCGATGCGGCTGATCCGGCACCACGAGTCCGAGACCCCGCGGTCGATCCAGCTGTACGGCGTCGAACCGAACACCGTCGCCGAGGCCGCCACGATCCTGGTCGGCGAGGACCGCGCGGACCACATCGACCTCAACTTCGGGTGCCCGGTGCCGAAGGTCACGCGCAAGGGCGGCGGTGCGGCCCTGCCCTGGAAGCTCGACCTGTTCCGGGACCTCGTGACGAAGACCGTCGCGGCCGCGGGCGACGTGCCGGTCACCGTGAAGATGCGCAAGGGCATCGACGGTGACCACCTCACCTACCTCGACGCGGCGAAGATCGCGCGGGACGCCGGTGTCGCGAGCGTCGCCCTGCACGCTCGTACCGCCAACGAGCACTACTCGGGCCAGGCCGATTGGTCGGCGATCGCGACCCTCAAGGAGACGATCACCGACATCCCGGTGCTCGGCAACGGGGACATCTGGTCCGCGGCCGACGCCCTCCGGATGGTCGACGAAACCGGTTGCGACGGCGTCGTCGTCGGACGCGGCTGCCTCGGCCGACCGTGGCTGTTCGGCGACCTCGCCGCGGCGTTCCGGGGCGAGGACGTCCGCGCGGCACCGAGCCTCGGTGACGTCGCGGTCGCCTTCCGTCGGCACGCCGAGCTGCTCGTCGAGTTCTTCGAGTCCGAGGAGCACGGCTGCCGGGACATCCGGAAGCACGTGGCGTGGTACTTCAAGGGGTACCCGATCGGCGGAGAGGTCCGTTCCGGTCTCGCGATGGCGTCGAGCCTGCAGGAGATCGACGACCTGCTCGGCAAGCTCGACTGGAGCGCCCCCTACCCGGGCGCCGACGTCGAGGGTCCGCGGGGCCGTGCCGGCCACGCCAAGCGCACCGCACTGCCCGACCGGTGGCTCGAGAGCCGTGATGTGGACGCGGAGTTCCGCAAGGTCCTCGCCGCCGCCGAGATGCACCACAGCGGCGGATGAGCGCCACCTCGTCGTACGGTCCGGCCGACGCCGACCGGTGGTTCCCCGAGCAGCACAGCAGCCGGCGGAGCGACTTCGCGCGTGACCGCGCCCGCCTGCTGCACTCCAGCGCGCTGCGCCGCCTCGCCGCGAAGACGCAGGTCCTCAGCCCGACCACCGGGCTCGACTTCGCCCGGAACCGCCTGACGCACTCGCTCGAGGTGGCGCAGGTCGGGCGCGAGCTCGCCGACAGCCTGGGCCTCGACCCGGACGTCGTCGACACGGCGTGCCTCGCGCACGACATCGGGCACCCGCCGTTCGGCCACAACGGCGAGACCGCGGTCAACGCCTGGGCCGCCGGCATCGGCGGGTTCGAGGGCAACGCGCAGACGCTGCGGTTGCTCACGCGGCTCGAGCCGAAGGTCTACGGCGACGACGGCCGGGCCTACGGGCTCAACCTGACCCGGGCCTCCCTCGACGCCAGCTGCAAGTACCCCTGGCCGGCGTCGCAGGGCGTCGGCGAGGCGTCGTCGGGACGGACCAAGTTCGGCTTCTACGACGACGACCACGAGGCCTTCGCCTGGCTCCGCGCCGGCGCACCGCGACGACAGCGGTGCATCGAGGCCCAGGTGATGGACCTGTCCGACGACATCGCGTACTCGGTGCACGACTTCGAGGACGCCGTCGTCGCGGGCTTCATCGACGTCGCTGCGCTCGGCGACCGCGTCGGTGAGAACGACATCGTCACCGCCATGCACGCCTGGGTCGGCGACGACCTGAGCCGCGACGAACTGCTCGAGGCGTTCGACCGCCTGCGCGGGATGTCGCTGTGGATGACCTCGTACGACGGCTCGCGGCAGGACCAGGCACGCCTGAAGAACCTGACGAGTCAGCTCATCGGCCGCTTCGCCCGGACCGCGACCACGGCGACTCGGGAGTCCTACGCCTCCGGCTCGCTCGTCCGGTTCGCCGCGAGCGTCGTCACGCCGCCGGAGATCATCGGCGAGATCGCGGTGCTCAAGGGCATCGTCGCGGCCTTCGTGATGACGCACGGCGACCGGCAGCCCGTGTACGAGGACCAGCGGCGCGTGTTGACCGAACTGCTCGACGCGATCGCCGCGCGAGAGGACTCCGCACTCGAGCCCGGGTTCGCCGCCGACTGGCGGGCCGCCGGGGACGACGCCGGACGGCTCCGGACCGTGGTGGACCAGGTGGCGAGCCTCACCGACCAGGGGGCGCTCGCCTGGCACAAGCGGCTGGTGGTCGGGGAGCGCGAGACGGTCTCCATCGCCGTCTGACCGGAGCGGGTCCGTTGCCCGCGCGGACCGGTGTCCCGACGCGGGTGCACACGGTCCGCCGGCGTCGGCCCGCCGAACTAGAATCGTCGGGTGGCAGGCCTGATCGCGCGGAACGACATCGACGAGGTCCGCGCGCGCGTGAACATCGCCGACGTGGTCGGCGACTACGTCACGCTGAAGTCGGCGGGCGTCGGGTCACTGAAGGGCCTCTGCCCCTTCCACGACGAGCGGACGCCCTCGTTCCACGTCCGCCCGCAGGTCGGTCGCTACCACTGCTTCGGGTGCGGTGAGGACGGCGACGTCTTCAGCTTCCTGATGTCGCAGGACCACACGACGTTCCAGGAAGCCGTCGAGCGGATGGCCGCCAAGATCGGTTTCACACTCCACTACGAGGAGGGCGACGGGCCGCGGACCGACTACAACGCGCGCGCCCGGCTCATCGCCGCGAACGAGGCCGCGCAGGCGTTCTTCACCGCGCAGCTCACGACGGCCGCGGCCGAGCCGGCCCGCCGGTTCCTGGGCGAGCGCGGCTTCGACCCGGCGGCGGCGCAGCACTTCGGCGTCGGCTTCGCACCGAAGTCGTTCGACGCGCTCAAGGACCACCTGCGCGGCCTCCGGTTCAGCATCGACGAGATCGTCGCCGCCGGACTGGTCAGCCAGGGTGACCGGTCCCCGTACGACCGGTTCCGCGGACGCCTGATGTGGCCGATCCGGGACGTCACCGGGGCCACCATCGGCTTCGGCGCACGACGGCTGCTCGAGGACGACAAGGGGCCGAAGTACCTCAACACGCCGGAGACGCCGATCTACCACAAGAGCCAGGTGCTCTACGGGATCGACCTCGCCCGCAAGGAGATCGCGAAGGGCAAGCAGGTCGTCATCGTCGAGGGCTACACGGACGTCATGGCGTGCCACCTCGCCGGGATCACGACCGCGGTGGCCACCTGCGGGACGTCGTTCGGGGTCGACCACATCAAGGTCCTCCGACCGATGCTCGGCGACTCCGCCGCACAGCACGTCTCCCAGCTCGGGCAGATCGTCTTCACCTTCGACCCGGACGAGGCCGGGCAGCGCGCCGCCTCCCGTGCCTTCACCGAGGAGCAGCGGTTCGCGTCACAGACCTACGTCGCGGTCGCGCCGGGCGGGCTCGACCCCTGCGACCTGCGCCTGGCCCGCGGCGACGACGCCGTCCGCCGGCTCGTCGAGAACCGTCGACCGATGTTCGAGTTCATGATCCGCCGTCGGCTGGACGGCCACGACCTCGACACGGTGGAGGGGCGCGTCGCGGGACTCCGTGAATCGGCGCCGGTCATCTCCGAGATCCGGGACCGCGCGCTGGCCGACGGGTACATCCGGAACACCGCCGGCTGGCTCGGTATGGACATCGACGACGTCCGTCGCGCCGTCTCTGCGGCGCGGCGACGCCCGGCCGACAGCGGCGCGGAGACCCGGTCGCCAGGTCCGTCCGGCGCCGGTCACACCGGCTCGGGGAACGGCCACCCCGGTCACGGCGCCGGACCGAGCGTGCCCGAGGAGCCGCAGGCGAGCCTCCGGTCCCTGCCGGACGACCCGATCGCGCGGATGGAGCGCGACGCGGTGATGGCGATGGTGCAGCAGCCGCAGTCCGTCGGTGTGCCGCTGCTCGGCCTGGCGGCGTCCGCCACGTTCTCGGCACGGATGCTCTCGGTCGTCCGCGACGCTGTCGTCGCCAACATCGATGCCGTGGGGGACCGGTCCTGGCTCGACAAGCTGCTCGCGGACGTGCCGGCGCCGTTCCGCTCGCTCGTGCAGGAACTCGCCCTGGCGCCGATCCCGGCGCGCTCTGACGAGGACCTGGCGATCTACTGCCGCGGCATCGTGGTGGCCCTGGTCGAGCGCGACCTGCTCGCCCGCAAGGCGTCGCTGCTCGGACAGCTGCAGCGCACCGACCCGTCCGACCAGGAGCGTCGGGCGGATGTGCAGCGGCAACTCGTCGACCTCGACGCCCAGCGGATGCGCCTCCGCGCGGACACCCCCGGAGCCTGAGGCCGGGCCCTCCCGACCGGTCGTCGCGGTCCGTCGCCAGGTCCTGACTCCCGCGGAGTACTGCGGAATTGCCGGACGCAACAAGGCGTCCCGAGCGCAACGAAGATGCGCGCCGCGCCGGGCACACCGACTCCGATGCTGCCCTCGAAGCTGCGATCGTGCGTTACAGCGGTGTAAACAATCCGTTCCCGGAGCGCTCCGTTGTCTGGCAGGGTGTGACCATTGAACGTCCCTGCGACCGGTCACAGCCCGTTCCACCTCGGTCCCAGGACTCCTGCAACCACACCAGAGAGGCAATCGGACATGGCATCCGTTCCCACATGGGGCAAGCGCACCCTCGCGCTGGGCGCCGGCGCGGCAGTGACCGCGCTCGTGCTCACCGGCTGCGCAGGCGGCACCAGCGGCGGCACCGGCGACCTGGACGGCCTGATCATCGGCACGACCGACAAGATCACGTCGCTCGACCCGGCCGGCTCGTACGACAACGGCTCGTTCGCCGTGCAGAACCAGGTCTTCCCGTTCCTCATGAACACCCCGACGGGCAGCCCGGACGTCGAGCCGGACATCGCCACGAAGGCCGAGTTCACCGACCCGACCACGTACGAGGTGACCCTGAAGAAGGGCCTCCAGTTCGCGAACGGCAACGACCTCACCTCGAGCGACGTCAAGTTCTCGTTCGAGCGTGACCTGAAGATCAAGAACGACAACGGCCCGTGGTCGCTGCTCGCGAACCTCAAGAGCATCGAGACCCCGGACGACACCACGGTCGTGTTCCACCTCGACCACGCCGACCAGACCTGGCCCCAGGTGCTCTCGAGCCCCGCCGGTCCGATCGTCGACGAGGACGTCTTCTCGGCGACCGAGCTCACCAGCGCCGAGGACATCGTCAAGGGCAAGGCCTTCGCCGGCCAGTACACGATCACCTCCTACAAGGAGAACGACCTCATCGCCTACAAGGCGAACCCGAAGTACGACGGTGTCCTCGACAAGGCGAAGACCAAGGACGTCACCGCCCAGTACTTCACCAAGGAGACCGACCTCAAGCTCGCCGTCCAGCAGGGCGACGTCGACGTGGCGTACCGCTCTCTGACCCCGACCGACATCTCGTCGCTCCGCAAGGACGACGCGCTGCAGGTGATCGACGGCCCCGGCGGCGAGATCCGCTACGTGGTCTTCAACTTCAAGACCCAGCCCTTCGGGACCGGCCAGGACGACGCCGACGAGGCCAAGGCCCTCGCCGTGCGTCAGGCCGTGGCGGACGTCGTCGACCGTGACGAGCTCGCCAAGGAGGTCTACAACGACACCTACACGCCGGTCTACTCGATGGTGCCGGACGGCCTGACGGGTGCCGCGACGCCGTTCAAGTCGCTCTACGGCGACGGCAACGGTGCCCCGGACGTCGACAAGGCGAAGAAGACCCTCGCCGACGCGGGCGTCACGGGCAAGGTCGAGCTCGACATCCAGTACTCGCCGGACCACTACGGCTCGGCTTCGGACGACGAGTACGCGACGCTCAAGACGCAGCTCGAGGACTCGGGTCTGTTCACCGTCAACATCCAGTCGACGGTCTACACGACCTACGCCGTCGAGCGCACGAAGGACGCCTACCCGCTGTACCAGCTCGGCTGGTTCCCGGACTTCTCCGACGCCGACAACTACCTGTCGCCGTTCTTCACGAAGGACAACTTCGTGCAGAACCACTACGACGACCCGACCATCCAGGGTCTGATCGCCGACGAGCAGGAGGAGTCGGACGCGGACAAGCGCGCCGCGATCATCGAGAAGGCCCAGCAGCGTGAGGCCGAGCAGATCTCGACCCTCCCGCTCCTGCAGGGCAAGTCGGTCGCCGTGGCCGGCAAGGACGTCAAGGGCGTCACGCTCGACGCGTCGTTCAAGTTCCGCTACGGGACCATCACCAAGTAACCAGACGGACGACCGGGGGTGCTCCCACGAGGGGCACCCCCGGTCGCGTCATGCGAAAGGCACCCACCCCGTGACCCTCACGAACCCCGAGGCGATCGACACGGAGCCGACGAAGCCACAGGCACAGCGACGTGCCAGTGGCGGCGGCGGACTCGGTCGGTACGTCCTCGTCCGCTTCCTCCTGATCTTCCCGACGGTCTTCATCCTGGTGACGCTCGTCTTCTTCCTGATGCGCGTCGTCGGGAACCCGATCACCGCCTCCGTCGGTGGTCGCCTCACGCCGACCCAGCTGCAGGAACGCCTGCACGCCGCCGGCTACGACCGACCGGTGATCGTCCAGTACCTCGAGTACCTCGGCCAGATCGTCCGCGGCGACTTCGGCACGACGTCGACCGACAACCGGCCGGTCACCGAGATCATCCTGCAGTACGGCGGCGCGACCGCCGAGCTCGTCTTCTACGCGCTCATCGTCGCCCTCGTGCTCGGCATCCCGCTCGGCATGCTCGCCGCCTACCTGCGCGACAAGTGGCCCGACGTGCTCCTCCGCGCGCTCGCGATCCTGACCTACGCGACGCCGGTGTTCTTCGGCGGCCTGCTGCTCAAGCTCGTGTTCTCCGTGTGGCTCGGCTGGCTGCCCCTCGGCGACCGCGCGTCTACCCGCGCGCAGCTCATCCTCGACCGGATCGAGAACCCGACCGGCATCTACATCATCGACGCCCTGCGGACGGGCAACGGTCAGATCATCAGCGACGTGCTGCAGCACGCCGTCCTGCCGGCGCTGACCCTCGGCCTGCTCACCGCGGGCATCTTCCTGCGCCTGGTACGCGCGAACATGATCGGGTCGCTCGGGTCCGAGTACGTCGACGCGGCCCGGTCGCGCGGTGTCCGGGAGTCCCGCCTGGTCCGGACGCACGCGTTCCGACCGGCACTCGTGCCGATCATCACCGTGATGGGCCTGCAGATCGCCATGCTGCTCGGCGGCTCGGTGCTCACCGAGACGACCTTCGGCTGGCGTGGCCTGGGCTTCGAGCTCAACCAGTACCTGTCCGCCCGTGACTTCGTCGCCGTGCAGGGCATCGTCGCGATGCTGGCGGTGATCGTCGCCGTCACGAACTTCGTCGTCGACGTCATCGCGGCGCTCATCGACCCGAGAGTGAGGTTCTGACGATGTCCGACATCACCCTCGTCGACCGCCACGAGCCGCTGTGGAAGCGGCTCCCCGTCGTCGTCCAGCTCCGTCGGAGCACCGGATGGCAGCGCGCCATGCTCATCGTCGGCGTCGTCATCTGCGCGCTGTTCCTGCTCGTCGCGCTCTTCGCCCCGCTCATCGCCCCGTACGGCTTCGGCCAGCAGCAGGGCGCGGACGGCGTGAACTTCCCGCGCACGGCGGCGCCGAGTGCCGAGCACATCTGGGGCACGACCGTCGGCGGGCTCGACGTCTTCAGCCGCGTCCTCTTCGGCACGCGCACCGCGGTGCTCGTCGTCATCGTCGCCGTGATCGTCTCGATCACCATCGGCGTCCTGCTCGGCATGGTCTCCGGTTACATCGGTGGCTGGCTCGACCGGATCCTCGTGGTCGTCGCGGACGCGATCTACGCGTTCCCGTCGCTGCTGCTCGCGATCGTCGTCTCGATCGTCGTCTCCGGCGGCCGGTCGACCTACTGGGGCGGCATCATCGCCGCGGCGATCTCGATCACGGTCGTCTACATCCCGCAGTACTTCCGCGTGGTGCGTGCCGAGGCCGTCCGTCTGAAGAACGACGCGTTCGTCGAGTCGGCGCGCGTGATCGGCACGAACCCGTGGCGCATCATGACCCGGCACGTGCTCCGGAACTCCACCCGGTCGCTGCCGCTCATCCTCACCCTCAACGCGAGCGACGCCGTGCTGACCCTGGCCGGCCTCGGCTTCCTCGGGTTCGGCATCGGACCGACGCAGGGTGCGGAGTGGGGCTACGACCTCAGCCGTGCACTGTCCGACGTCGCCAGCGGCGTCTGGTGGACGGGCGTCTTCCCGGGTGTCGCCATCGTGCTGCTCGTCCTCGGTGTCACGTTCATCGGTGAGAGCCTCAACGACATCTCCGACCCGCGTCTCCGTGCGCGTCGTCGGCTGAAGCAGCTGGTCTCCACGCGTCGCGCGGCGGCCACGACGGAAGGAGCGGGCTCGTGAGCGACGTCCCCTCGGGCCTCCGGTCCGACACCGGCCGGACGGCAGCCGACCCGGTGGTCGTCGTCGACGACCTGACCGTCACCTTCGCGACCGACGGCGGCGCCGTCGACGCGGTGAAGGGCGTCAGCCTCGACGTCCGCCCGGGTGAGGTGCTCGCCCTGGTCGGCGAGTCGGGCTCCGGCAAGTCCGTGACGGCGCGGAGCATGCTCCGGCTCATGCCGGAGACCGCGACGCTCGGCGGCGCGGTGCTGCTCGACGGCACCGACGTCGTGTCGGTGGGCGCGCAGAAGCTCCGCGACCTGCGGGGCACGGCCGGCGCGATGGTGTTCCAGGAGCCCTCCACGGCCCTCAACCCGGTCTTCACGGTCGGCTGGCAGATCGCCGAGGGCCTCCGGGCGCACGGCGGGATGTCGAAGAAGGAGGCGCGCGCCAAGGCGATCGACTACCTCGGCCGCGTCGGCATCCCCGACCCGGAGACCCGCGTCGACCACTACCCGCACCAGTTCTCCGGCGGACAGAAGCAGCGCGTCGTCATCGCGAGCGCGCTGGCCCTCGAGCCGAGCGTCATCATCGCCGACGAGCCGACCACCGCGCTCGACGTCACCGTGCAGGCCGAGATCCTCGACCTGCTCCGCCGGTGCCGTGACGAGTTCGGTGCGGCGATCGTCGTCATCACGCACAACATGGGGGTCGTGGCCGACCTGGCCGACCGGGTCGCCGTCATGTACCAGGGCGAGATCGTCGAGGAGGCGCCGGTGCACCAGCTCTTCGCGGCGCCCCAGGCCGACTACACGAAGCGCCTGCTCGCCGCGGTGCCCCGGCTCGAGGCGTCGACCGGCGTCGCCCGGCGTGCGGCGATCACCGAGGACGTGGAGCCCGTCGTGTCCGCGAAGGGCCTGGAGATCGTCTACCCGGGCCGGCTCGGCGCCGCGCCGTTCCGTGCCGTCAAGGGCGTCGACCTGTCGATCCGTCCCGGCGAGGTGCTCGGTCTGGTGGGGGAGTCCGGATCGGGCAAGACCACCATCGGCCGCGCGATCGCCGGTCTGACGAAGATCACCGGCGGCTCGCTCGAGGTGCTCGGGACCGAGATGCTCGGGTACAAGGAGCGCGACTTCAAGCGGCTGCGGAAGGACATCGGGTTCGTCTTCCAGGACCCGGCGACGTCCTTCAACCCGCTGCTGACGATCGCCGAGGCCGTCGCCGAGCCGCTCGTCGTGCACGGAGTGGCCTCGTCGCCGCGCGCGGCCCGCAAGCAGGTCGACGAGCTCATGGAGGCCGTGCAGCTGCCCGCGGCGTACGGCGACCGGTACCCGCACGAGCTCTCCGGCGGACAGCGGCAGCGTGCGTCGCTCGCCCGGTCGCTCGCGCTCCGGCCGAAGCTGCTCATCGCCGACGAGCCCACCAGTGCGCTCGACGTGTCGGTGCAGGCCCGCGTGCTGGAACTGTTCCTCGAGTTGCAGCAGGACTTCGGCTTCGCGTCGCTGTTCATCAGCCACGACCTCGCCGTCGTCGGCGCGCTGTCCGACCGGATCGCGGTGCTGTACCGCGGCGACCTGGTCGAGACCGGCACCACCGCGCAGGTCCTCGGCGCGCCGCAGCACCCCTACACGCAGCGGCTGCTGGCCTCGCTGCCGGTGCCGGACCCGGAGGAGCAGGCCGAGCGACGGCGTACGCTGGAGCGACTGGAGCAGGCCGGAGCCTGACCGCTCGGTCAGGACCGACGGCAGCACGACCAGCCTGGAGGCCCGGCCCCCGTCCGCGACGCACGTCGCGTCGGCGGTGCGGCCGGGCCTCCCGACACGGTGCCGCAGCAGGGTGCGCGCGGCACGAGAAGGGGTTGCATGACCGGGGAGAACGGGCCGGCCGTCGTCGCGGACGACGTCAGCATCGAGTACCGGGGCGGTGCGGTCACCAGCCCGATCCGCGCCGTCGATGGCGTGAGCCTGTCACTCGGCTGGGGTGAGGTGCTCGCGGTCCTCGGTGCGTCCGGTTCCGGCAAGTCGACCTTCGCGGCGGCGGTCGCGGGTCAGCTCGGCACGAACGGCGAGGGCGAGGGTGCGCACCGGCGTCGGGTCATCGGCGGGGAGCTCACCGTCCTCGGCGAGCGGATGCGCCGGATCCGGCCGTCCTCGCGACGCCACGCACGGCTGACCGGACAGATCGGCTACCTGCCGCAGGACGGCGCCGACCGCCTCCGCCCCGACCTGCTCGTCGGCGAGGCCATCGCCGAACCGATCTACGCGCGCGACCGCCGGTTCGACCGGAAGGAGGCCGGGCTCATCGTGGCGCGGCTCGTCGACGCCGTGCACCTGCCGCTCGGGGTCCTGCGGTTGAACACGTGGGAGCTCTCCAGCGGCCAGCGGCAGCGCGTGGCGCTGGCCCGTGCGCTCGTGCTCGAACCGCAGCTGCTCGTCGCCGACGAACCCGCGCGCGGTGTCGACGTCCTCGTCCGCCAGTCCGTGCTCGAGGCCCTGGTCGGCCTGCAGCGGAAGCGCGCGTTCTCGGCGATCGTGGTGTCGAGCGACCTGCGCGAGGCCCGGGCACTCGCGGACCGGGTGGCCGTCATGAACGAGGGCCGGCTCGTCGGGCTCGGGACCTTCGACGAGGTGCTCGACAACCCGCTCGACCCGTACGTCCGGACGCTCGCCGCGACGGCGTCGCGCCCGGTGAAGCGCAAGCCGGTCGCGGCCGGCCGAGGAGGGGTACGACAAGCATGAGCGAACAGCACCAGCAACGCGGACACCGGGCGGTCGTCACCGACGGCGGGCGTCCCCTGCCGGTCGGGCCGCCCACCCCGGGTGCCGTGACGGTCCTGCCGACGCCCACCGATCTGCACGAGGACGCCGTGCGGCAGGCGGGCGGGACGCTCGCCGACCTCGGCGGTGACACGCGGGGCATCGTCTGGCTCGACGCGAGCGACCCCGACGGCCTGCAGCAGGCGCTGACGACCGCCCCGGGGGTGACGTGGGTGCAGCTGCCGTTCGCCGGCGTGGACGCGTTCGCCCACCTCATCGCGGAGCACGGCGACCGCGTGCTCTTCACCTCGGCCAAGGGCGCCTACGCCGAGCCGGTCGCCGAGCACGCCCTCGCGTTGACGCTCGCGACCCTGCGGGTGCTGCAGAAGCGCGCCCGCACGACGACCTGGGGCCGCGAACCGGAGGGCCTGTCGCTCTACGGCCGGCACGTCGTCCTCATCGGCGCCGGAGGGATCGCGCTCGAGTACCTGCGCCTCGTCGCGCCCTTCGACGTCCGGGTCACCGTCGTCCGCCGTTCCGCCGACGACGTCCCCGGCGCCGACCGCACCGTCACGACCGACCAGCTCGACGACGTGCTGCCGGACGCCGACGTCGTCGTGGTCGCCGCCGCGATGACGGCGGGGACGTCCGGCCTGCTCGGCGCGCACCAGTTCGCGCTCATGCCCGACCACGCCCGACTGGTGAACATCGCCCGTGGCGGGCTGGTCGACACCGACGCACTCGTGGACGCCCTGCGGTCCGGGAGCATCGCCGCCGCCGGACTCGACGTCACCGACCCGGAGCCGCTGCCCGACGGGCACCCGCTGTGGAGCGAGCCGGGCGCCCTCGTCACGCCGCACCAGGCGGACACCCCGGACATGGTCGCGCCGCTGCTGGCGGAGCGGGTCGGCACCAACGTGGCGGCGTTCCTCCGCGCCGACGGCACCGGCTTCATCGGCGTGGTCGACCCGGCCGCGGGGTACTGACGATCCGCCCCAGACCAGGGCTTCCCGTGCGGCACGCCCGGGATGCGCGACCGATGCGCGGGACGCTGGACGTTTGCTGCTATGCTGTTACCCGCTGTTCAACCGCTCTCCAGCGGAGGACACAGTGATCCTCGATAGCTCAATTGGCAGAGCAGCCGGCTGTTAACCGGCAGGTTGTTGGTTCGAGTCCAACTCGGGGAGCGACAGGCCCTCACCCTCCGGGGTGGGGGCCTCTTGCGTTCCGGCCCGGCTCGCCCGTCCTGGCCCGACTCGTGTGCCGCACGGCGCGGGCCTGCGGTTCCCGGGCGCCGTGGTGCGCATCCTCAGCCGATCGTCCGCCCGATGCTGTTAACGTCCACAGGTGCCCCGTCGTCCCCGCCGCTCCGCGACCACCGTCGCCGTGCTGGCGCTCGGGCTCGCCGTGACGGCGCTCACCGGGTGCTCCTCGGCCGACGACCTGACAGACCGCGCGGTCGCGGAGGAACCGACGTCGTCCGCGAGTTCCGCGACGTCCGGCCCGAGCGGGTCGGCACCGATCGTGTTCGCCTTCACCTGCGCCGTCGGCGACGGACCGGAGACCGAGACCTACACGACCGCCGCGGCCGTCTGGGAGGACGGCAGGACCTCGTGCACGGCGGCACCGATCACGGGCACCGAGCCGTCGGAGCAGCAGCGGTCCGCCCTGGCCGCCACGGAGGGCGACGCGACGCTCGAACAGCTCGCGGCAGCGTGCGCCGTCAGCGGGACGGCGCCGTGGACGGGTGCCGTGACGAGCCGGTCGCAGGCGCACCTGGCGGCCGGGCTCGAGCGCTACTGCCCGGGGCACCCCGAGATCGGCCGGCTCCGGGACGCCCTGGACACGTACCGGGGCTGACGCCCGGCTGCCGGACGCGGTGTGCCGGTGGAGCGTTCAGCCCTCGGGGTGGTCCCGACCCGGCAGCCACGACTTCCCCGGACCGCCCCAGCTGTTCTTCCGCACGGCCTTCTGCGCCTGCTTCGCGTACGGGTGCACCAGCCGGTCCGCGTACAGCAGGCCGTCCAGGTGGTCGTACTCGTGTTGGAACACCCGGGCGAGCCACCCGTGCGCCTCGATCTCGAAGGGTTCGCCGTACTCGTCGACCGCGCGGAGGAGGGCGCCCTCCGACCGGCGCAGCGGGAAGCGCTCCCCGGGGATCGACAGGCACCCCTCGGACTCCTCGTCCTCGTCGAGCTCCTCCACCGACTCCGGCAGCGGGGGAGTCGTCCACAGCACCGGGTTGACCGCGACACCCCGCCACAGCACGCCGTCGTCGTCCGTCCACGAGTAGACGAACAGCCGCTTGCCGACACCGACCTGAGGACCGGCGAGGCCGACACCGGGAGCGAGGTCCATCGTCTCGACCATGTCGGCCACGAGTGCGCGGAGGGCATCGTCGAAGACGGTCACCTCGGTCGCGGGGGTGTGCAGGACGGGGTCACCGGTGATCCGGATCGGCAGGACGGGCATGCTCCCAGGGTATCCGCGCGGGTCGGATAGCCTCGACCCGTGACACCGGACCTGCCGATCCCCGACGTGGTGCAGAACCTGACCCCGTTCCAGGCCCTGATGATCCCCGTGGCACTGGTCGGTGCGGTGTTCCTGTCGCTCGGTGCGCAGTTCCAGAGCCGCGGCGTCCAGCGCGTCGAGGCCCGGCTGGGGCAGCAGTCGAAGGGCCTGTCCGTCCGACACGTCCTGGCCCTGCTCGGCAGCGGCAACTGGGTGCTCGGCACGCTCATGCTCGGTGCCGCCATCGTGCTGCAGCTCGTCAGCATCACCTACGCGCCGCTCATCGTCGTCCAGCCCCTCGGTGCGGTCGCCCTGGTGGTGACGACGTGGTTCTCGTCCCGCAGCAGCGGCGTCCCGCTCGGCACCCGGGCACGTCGGGCGGTGTGGACGTGCATCGGCGGCGTCGGCCTGTTCGTGCTCATCGCCGCGCTGTACGGCCGGGAGAGCCCGATCGGGCGCGGGCAGCTCATCACCGTCCTCGTGGTCCTGGCGGTCGTGCTGGGGCTCGTCGTGGTGTCGTTCCGGCTCGTGGCCAAGCGGCGGAACGCGCTGTACTACATCATCGGCGCCGGGGTCCTGTACGGCTTCGTCGCGACGCTCGCCAAGGTCACGCTGAACCGCATCGTGAACGGCACGTTCGACTGGGTGACGGTGTTCGCGATCGTGGGGGTCGTCGTCGCCTCGGCTGTCGGAGCGTACTTCGTGCAGAACGCGTACTCCAGCGGTTCGGCCGACCTGGTCATCGCCGGCCTCACGGTCGTCGACCCCATCGTCGCCGTCGGCATCGGCGTGATCGTCCTCGACGAGGCCGCCGGGGCGCCGGTCGGCGCCGGCATCGGCTTCCTCGTCGCCGGGGCGATCGCGATCACGGGCGTGTTCCTGCTCGCGAAGCACCACCCCGACACCCGCCGCTGACGGGCGGACGGGAGGCGTGCCTCCCGTCCGGCGCGACCCCGGGGGATGACCCGGGTCAGCCGCGCGGCGGAGGCGGGCGGCCAGAGGGGTGCGGTAGCGTTCCGAACCGACCAGACCGGCCGTCCGTCAGGACGCGCGCCGGTGACCGCGACGAGAGGACGACCCCCGCCGTGTCAGCAGACGCCAGGACCGAGACGACCGACACCACGGCCGCCACCGGGGGGCGACGGCCGCTGCGGGTGCTCATCGCCGCCGACACCTTCGCGCCCGACGTGAACGGTGCGGCGACCTTCACCGAGGAACTCGCGGTCGGGCTCGCGCAGCGCGGGCACGAGGTGCACGTCATCGCCCCGTCCTGGAACCGGACGCACCACGGCTCCTTCGACGAGGAGTACCGCGGCGTCACGCTGACCGTCCACCGGCTGGCCTCGTACCGCTGGCCGGCACACGCCTGGTACCGGTTCGCGTGGCCGTGGACGGTCCGCAAGCACACGGCCCCGGTCATCGACGCACTGCAGCCCGACGTCGTGCACATCCAGTCCCACATCGTGGTCGGCCGCGGCGTCGCCCGCGAGGCACACGACCGGGGCATCCGGATCATCGGCACGAACCACTTCATGCCCGAGAACCTGCTCGAGTACACGCCCTTCGGCAAGCGGACGACGCCCATCGCGCTCAAGATCGCCTGGCGGGACGCGGCGAAGACCTACCGGCTCGCCGAGGCGATCACGACGCCCACCGAGCTCGCCGCCGACTACCTGCGCGACGCGATCGCCGGGCAGCCGGTGCTCGCCATCTCGTGCGGGATCGACGCCACCCGGTACACGCCGGCGACCGGACGGCCCGCCGGCAACGACATCGTGTTCGTCGGCCGGGTCGCGCCCGAGAAGAACCTCGACGTCGTCATCCGTGCGCTGCCGCTCCTGCCCGCCGCGCTCGACGCCCGTTTCACGATCGTCGGCGACGGCGACATGATCCCGAAGCTCACCGCGCTCGCGCAGGAGCTCGGTGTCGAGGACCGGGTGCGCTTCCTCGGGTTCGTCCCCGACGAGGTCAAGCTCCGCACCCTGACCGAGGGCACCGTGTTCGTGATGCCGTCGACGGCCGAGCTGCAGAGCATCTCCTCGCTCGAGGCGATGGCCTCCGGGCTGCCCGTCGTCGCGGCGCACGCGATGGCGCTCCCGCACCTCGTCGACGGCAATGGCGCCCTGTTCGCGCCGGGCGACGAGCACGACCTCGCCGCGAAGCTCGCCGCGGTGCTCACCGCGCCCGACGACGAGTACGCCCGCATGCGCGCACGCAGCCTGACGATGATCGAGGCACACGACATCAACCGCACCCTCTCCACGTTCGAGGCGCTGTATCGTGGGGAGCCGGTGGCCGCTGGCCCCGAGGGGCGGTAGCCAAGCTGGTCAAGGCAGTCGGCTCATAACCGAACGATTCGCGGGTTCAAGTCCCGCCCGCCCTACGTGCACCTGCCGTCCAAGAAGCGCCCTCCCGAAGACACGAGTCACGCGCCCACCCCGAACGTGATGTTCGAGGTGAGCCGGGCCGGCACCGGTGTGCGCGTCAACGCCTTCCGCATCGGGTTCATGGGGGCGATCGGTGTGCTCGTCGCACTGTTGGCCGGCACGCTCATCCACGAGCTGAGCACCGTCCTCGTCTACATCGGCGTCGCGCTGTTCATCGCGCTCGGCCTCGACCCACTCGTGACCCTGCTCGAGCGGTACATCCCGCGGTGGTCGGCGATCCTCGTCGTCGTCGTCGCGGTGCTCGGCGCGTTCGTCGGGGTCGTCTTCGCGATCGTGCCGCTGCTGGTGGAACAGGCCACGAACCTCGTCCAGAACTTCCCCGAGATCGTGGACGACATCTCACGACAGGGCTGGGTGCAGGACCTCTCGCGACAGTTCGAGGGGTCGTTCGACGTCGACCACGCACTGGAGTCCGCGCAGAAGTTCGTCGAGAACCCCGGCAACCTGCTCTCCCTCGGCGGCGGGATCCTCGCCGTCGGCAGTGGCATCCTCTCCGGCCTGACCGGTGCCCTCATCGTCATCATCCTGATGCTGTACTTCCTGGCGTCGATGCGCGGCCTGAAGACGATGGCGTACCGGTTCGTGCCGGCGTCCCGTCGGGAGAACTTCGTCGCGGTGAGCGAGGAGGTCACGTCGTCGGTGGGCCGCTACGTCGTCGGCCAGATCACCCAGGCCGGCATCAACGGTGTGCTGAGCATCATCTGGTTGCTCATCATCGGAGCGCCCCTGCCCGTGCTGCTGGCGACGTTCGCGTTCCTCGGGTCGCTCATCCCGCTCGTCGGCACGATCGGCGCCGCGGTGCTCATCTCGTTGCTCTGCCTGTTCGCCTCGCCGGCGACGGCACTGGCTGCGGCGATCTACTACCTCGTGTACATGCAGGTCGAGGCGTACATCATCTCGCCGCGCATCATGTCGCGGGCCGTGCAGGTCCCCGGGGCCCTCGTGGTCATCGCCGCGGTCGCCGGAGCGACGGTGGGCGGGGTGCTCGGCGCGCTCGTGGCCGTGCCGGCAGCAGCGTCGGTGATCATCATCGTGCAGAAGGTCATCTACCCGCGTCAGGAACTGGCGTAGGGGATCGGGCTCCACGGTCTTCGTCCGGGTGCTTGCCGTTCCCGGTCGGCAGCTGGCATGATGAGCTTGTCCTGCGGGACATCACAATCGCATACCGATGGTCCCGAACGGGTCCTCCGCAGTCCAGGTCGATGGGGAAGTCGCACCTGACGATCGGAGGAATCGTGACTGGGACAACGTCAGGAGTGCTCTACGTGCACTCCTCACCACGCGCGCTCTGCCCGCACGTCGAATGGGCGGCAGGTCGCGCGATGAACCGCGCCGTGAACTTCTCGTGGCTCGACCAGCCCGCGCTCGACGGCTCACGTCGCACCGAGTTCACCTGGTCCGGCCCCGTCGGGTCCGGCGCGGCGATCGCCTCCGCCCTGCGCGGTTGGGAGCACCTGCGGTTCGAGGTCACCGAGGACGCCACCGCTCATTCCGACGGCGGCCGGTGGATGCACACGCCGGACCTCGGCGTCTTCTACGCGCAGACCGACGTCACCGGCAACATGGTCGTCCCCGAGGACCGGGTCCGCTACGCCATGGAGGTCGCCGGCAGCAACGCCCTCGACCTGCACCGCGAACTGCGACTCGCGCTCGGTCAGGCATGGGACGACGAGCTCGAGCCCTTCCGGCACGCGGCCGAGGGCAACCCGGTCGTCTGGCTCCACCGCGTGGGGTAGTCCCGGGCCTGCTTCCTCCGATCGACGGCGTCGCCTCTGCCGAGGCGGCGCCGTCGTCTGCGTCGTGGGGCCGGGGTCCGACGCGCGCGGGCTCCTGCGCCGCGGTTCCGGAATCCGCCCATCTCGCGCGCCGAGAGCGGCACATCGTGGAACCACGACGGACGTGAGCGGCACGTCGTGCGACCGCGGGCGAGCGCGGGCGACCTCGGGCAGCGGGGGGCCGACGGGCAGCCGGGAGGCGCGGCTCGCCCGGAGGCAGACGTCCAGGTTCCGGGATGTGCGGACCTCGCGCGTCGAGAGCCGCACATCGTGGGACCGCGGCGGACGTGAGCGGCACGTCGTGCGACCGCGGAGGGGTCCCGGGAGCGCGCCGACCGGCGGCGCACGCAGGACGACGGAGGCCCGCCCCGCGACGCGGGACGGGCCTCCAGGCCGACGGCGGATCAGACCGAACGGAACGCGACCACGGCGTTGTGCCCACCGAAGCCGAACGAGTTGCTCACCGCGAGCAGGTCGCCCGCCGGCAGCTCCCGCGGAGCGGTCGCGACGTCCATCACGATCTCCGGGTCCTGCTCGGTGAGGTTGATCGTCGGCGGTGCGAGACGGTTCTCGAGCGCGAGGACGGTGAAGACCGCCTCGATCGCGCCGGCACCGCCGAGCAGGTGCCCGGTCGACGCTTTCGTGGCGGACACGACGACCTGGTCGAGGTGGTCACCGAAGACCCGACGCATCGCGTGGTACTCGGCCACGTCGCCGACCGGGGTCGACGTCGCGTGCGCGTTGACGTGCGCGACGTCCGAACGGCTGGCGTCCGCGTGCTCGAGCGCCATGATGACCGCACGGGCGGCGGCGGAGCCCTCGGGGTCCGGAGCGGTGATGTGGAAGGCGTCGGACGTGATGCCGGAACCGGCGACCTCGGCGTAGATGTGCGCGCCGCGGGCCTCGGCGTGCTCCTTCGTCTCGAGGATGAGCGCGGCGGCGCCGTCGGCGAGCACGAAGCCGTCACGGGTGACGTCGTACGGACGGGACGCGGTCGCGGGGGAGTCGTTCCGACGCGAGAGCGCCTGCATCGCGGCGAACGCCGCGAGCGGCAGCGGGTGCAGCGCGGCCTCGGCACCACCGGCGATGACGATGTCGGCGTCACCGAAGGCGACGTGGCGATATGCCTCGGCCAGGGACTCCGTGGAGGAGGCGCAGGCGGAGAGGTAGGTGCGGGCGCCACCACGGGCGCCGAACTCCATCTCGATGGCGGCGGCCGGCCCGTTCGCCATGAGCATCGGGACGGTCATGGGCAGGACGCGTCGGGGACCGCGCTCCCGCAGGGTGTCCCATGCGTCGAGCAGCGTGTTGACGCCGCCGATGCCGGTCGCCCAGTCGACGATGAGCCGCTCCGGCACGACGGACTCGGCGTCGATGCCGGCGTCGGCCCAGGCTTCACGAGCCGCGATGAGCGACAGCTGCGAGGACGGGTCAAGTCGCTTCGCCTCCGGGCGGGTGAGCTGGTCGGTGACGAAGCGGCGCGCCTGACCGGCGAACTCCACGGGGAGCTCGAGCTCGGCGTAGCGCGTGTCCTCGATGCGGGTGATGCCGGACTCGCCGGCGAGCAGGGCCGCCCAGGATTCCTTGGCGGTCGCAGCGAGGGGACTGATCGCACCGATCCCGGTGACGACGACGGTTCTCTTGGTCATGGACGACGGTTCTTTCTGCGAGGGACAAGACGAGCGCCGCGGGCCACGACTCGAGGGTCAGCGGCCCGCGGCGCTCAGGAAGCTCGTTTCAGGCCTGGGCCTTGACGATGAAGTCGACGGCGTCGCCGACGGTCTTGAGGTTCTTGACCTCTTCGTCGGGGATCTTGACGTCGAACTTCTCTTCGGCGTTCACGACGATGGTCATCATCGAGATGGAGTCGATGTCCAGGTCGTCGGTGAACGACTTGTCAGCGGCGACGGTGTCGGTGGCGATACCGGTCTCGTCGTTGATCAGCTCGGCCAGGCCGGCGAGGACTTCTTCGTTGGACAGGGCCATGAGTGTTCTCCTTGAGGGGGGTGTCGTTTGACCGTGGGACAGCCTAGGGCACGGGCACTGCCCGCGCCCGGAGGCGCGAGGGGACTAGGGGAGGACGACCACCTGCGCGCCGAACACGAGTCCGGCGCCGAAGCCGATCTGCAGGGCGAGACCGCCCGACAGTTCCGGGTGCTCGGAGAGCAGGCGGTGCGTGGCGAGCGGGATGCTCGCGGCCGAGGTGTTGCCCGTCGTGGTGATGTCACGGGCGATGGCGACGGTGTCCGGGATCCCGAGCTGCTTGGCGAACTCGTCGATGATCCGGATGTTCGCCTGGTGCGGCACGAACGCCGCGAGCTGGTCGGCGCGGACACCGGCGGCCTCGAGCGCCTGGCGTGCGACCTTGACCATCTCCCAGACGGCCCAGCGGAACACGGTCTGCCCGGCCTGGCGCATCGTCGGGCGGGGGGCTCCCGCCGCCCACTCGTTGTAGGTCGCGGTCATGCCGATCGCGTCCCACTTCGAGCCGTCGGAGCCCCAGATGCTCGGCCCGATGCCGGCGGTGTCGCTCGGACCGACGACGGCCGCGCCCGCCCCGTCCCCGAGGAGGAACGAGATGGAGCGGTCGGTCGGGTCGACGACGTCGCTGAGCTTCTCGGCGCCGATGACGAGCACGTGGTCGGCGATGCCGGACTTGATGAACGAGTCCGCCTGCGCGATCCCGTACGCGTATCCGGCACACGCGGCGCTGATGTCGTACGCGGCGGCCGGTGCAGCACCGATCCGCTCGGCGAGCAGGGACGCCATCGACGGCGTCGCCACGGTGTGGGTGACGGTCGCGACGAGGACGACACCGATCTGGTCGGGGGTGAGCCCGGCCTTCTCGATCGCCTCGCGCGCGGCGGCCTCGGCGAGGTCGACGGCCTCGACGTCACGCCCGGCGCGCATGCGGGTCACGATGCCGGTGCGCTGGCGGATCCACTCGTCGGAGGAGTCGATCGGACCGACGAGGTCGTCGTTCGGGACGACGTTCTCGCCGCGCGCGGCGCCGAAGGCGAGGATCCGCGTGAACTCGTGGCCGCGTCGCTGGGAGAGGACCGGTCGGTCGCCGGCCTGGAGGCTCGGAGTCACGACAGTCCCGGCGGTCGCGTCCGTCCCGGCGGTCGCGTCCGTCCCGACGGCGGTGGTGCTGGCGTCGGTCATCGGGCGGCCTCCGTGGAGTCGTCGGTGGCGCTCTGGAGCAGCTCGACGGCAGCAGGCAGGTCGTCCGGGGTCTTGATCGCGACCGTCGGCGTGCCGCGCAACCCGCGCTTGGCGAGACCGACCAGGGCTCCGGCCGGCGCGAGTTCGATGATGCCGGTCACGCCGGCCTGCTGGAAGGACGTCATGACGGCGTCCCAGTGCACGGGGCTGGCGATCTGCCGGACCATGAGGTCGACGAAGCGGCGTCCGTCCTCGACCTGCGAGCCGTCGGCGTTCGTCCAGAGCGGGAGGGTCGGGTCCTGCACGGCCGCGGCCGCGGCGACGGGGGCGACCCGGTCGACGGCCGGGGCCATGAAGCGCGTGTGGAAGGCGCCGGCGACCGCGAGGGGGACCACACGGGCCTTCGCGGGCGGCTGCTCCGCCAGGCGGGCGATCGCGTCCACCGGACCAGCGACGACGGTCTGCCCGCCGCCGTTGTGGTTCGCGGCGGCGAGCTCGAGGGAGTCGAGCAGCGCGGCGAGCTCGTCGGCGTCGCCACCCAGGACCGCTGCCATCGAGGTCGGCTCGAGCGCAGCGGCGTCGGCCATGGCCCGGCCCCGCTCGGCGACGAGCGACACGGCGTCGGTCGGCGTGAGGACCCCGGCGACGGCTGCGGCGGTGAACTCGCCGACCGAGTGTCCGGCGACACCGCCGACGAGGGCGCGGCGGCCGTCGGCGAGCAACGCGTCGGCGGTGACGAGCCCGGCGGCGACGATGAGCGGCTGCGCGAGGGCGGTGTCCTTGATGGTGTCCGCGTCGGAGTCCGTCCCGTGGCTGGCGAGGTCGACGCCGATCGCTTCGGACCACTGTCCGACACGTTCACGGACGGCGGCGTCCTCGAGCCAGGGGGCGAGGAAGCCGGGGGTCTGGGAGCCCTGTCCGGGCGCGACGACGACGATCACCGCTCAATGATGCCGGGCCGCCACCGTCGGGCTCGTGTGGACTCCCCACACGGATTGCCGGGATGCGTTGTAGGAACCCCACCCGGCGGTGTGCTCAGCGGCGTGTGGGGCGTCGGCGCGTGGAGGCCGCCTCGGACATCGCGCCGAGGATGAGCGCGGACTGCACGATGAGGGCGTCCCGCGCGTGCGTGGCGTCCCACCCGATGATGTCCGCGACGCGGCGGAGGCGGTAGCGGACGGTGTTCGGGTGCACGAAGAGCTCACGGGCCGTGGCCTCGAGCGACCGTCCGGTGTCGAGGTAGCACCACAGCGTCTGCAGGAGCTCGGTCGACTGGTCCTTGAGCGGCGTGTAGATCCGCTGCACCAGGGCCGAGCGCGCCAGGGGGTCGCCCGCGAGTGCACGCTCCGGCAGCAGGTCGTCGGCGAGGGCCGGTCGGGGAGCGCCGCGCCAGGCCCGGGCCACGGCGAACCCGGCCAGGGCGGCCTTGGCGCTGGTCGAGGCGTCGACGACCCCGGGGACCTCGTTGCCGAGCACCAGGTGGCCCTCGCCGAACAACGGCTCGAGTTCCTGCGCGATCGACATGAACGACACGGGTTCCTCGCCCTCGGGCACGTCGTCCCGCGGGGTCGCCCGACCGATCACCACGACGAGTCGCGACCCCTGCACGCCGATGAGCACGTCGGCGTCCTGGTGGCGGGCAGTCCGACGGACCTGGTCGACCTCGAGCTGCTTCGGCGCCGTCCCGACCAGGACCGCGACCTCGCCGTGCCCGTGCCAGCCGAGGGCGGCGATGCGCGACGGCAGCTCGTCGTCGTACTCGCCCGACAGGATCGAGTCGACGACGAGGGCCTCGAGCCGGGCGTCCCACAGCCCGCGGGCCTCCGCCGCACGGGCGTAGACGTCGGCCGCCGCGAACGCGATGTCGCGCGAGTACTTGAGGATCGCCTCCTGCAGCATCTCGTCGTCGGCGGCGCGCTCCTCGACCACGGTCACCACGACACGGATGAGCTGCAGGGTCTGCTGCAGGCTCACCGAGCGCAGGAGTTCACGCGGAGCCGAGCCGAAGACGTCGGCGGCGGCGATCCACGGGGTGGAGGCGCTGCCCTCGAGCCACGAGATGAACGACGTGATGCCGGCCTGGGCCACCATGCCGACGGCCGAGCGACGGCCCGGGGGCATCTCGCTGTACCAGGGCAGGGTGTCCTCGAGCCGCTTGATCGTCGCGGTCGAGAGTTCGCCCGACACCTGCCGGAGCCAGGAGAGCGCCCGTTGCCGGTCGTCCTCCCGGCCCGCGGCGGTGGCGGTGCGGGGTGTGGTCACGCGGAGATCAGCTCTCGCCGCCCGCGCTGCCGGTCGTGCCGGCGGTCACGTCGTGCAGGCGGTACTTGTCGATCGCCTGCTGGAGGACCGACGCGTCGAGCTTGCCCTGCCGGACCAGCTGCTGCAGCGTCCGCACGACGACCGAGGGACCGTCGATGTGGAAGAAGCGGCGCGCTGCCGGACGGGTGTCCGAGAAGCCGAAGCCGTCGGCACCGAGCGTGGCGTAGTCGGACGGGACGAACGGACGGATCTGCTCCTGCACGGCGTGCATGAAGTCGCTCACCGCGACGACCGGGCCCTCGGTCCCGAGCAGGCGCTCGGTGACGTACGGGGTGCGCGGCTCGTCGTTCGGGTTGAGGAACGCGTGCTGCTCGGCGTCCACCCCGTCGCGGTACAGCTCGCCCCAGCTCGTGACGCTCCAGACGTCGGCGGACACGCCCCAGTCCTCGGCCAGGAGCTGCTGCGCCTCGAGGATCCACGGCACGGCGACACCGGACGCGAGCAGCTGGGCCTTCGGGCCGTCGTGCTCGCTCGGCTTGAGCAGGTACATGCCCTTGACGATCCCCTCGACGTCGACGCCCTCCGGCTCGGCCGGCTGCACGAGCGGCTCGTTGTAGACCGTGAGGTAGTACATGACGTTCGGGTCGTCGTGGGACGGAGAGCCGTCCTCGTTCGTGCCGTACATCCGCTCGAGGCCGGTGCGGACGATGTGCCCGATCTCGTAGCCGTAGGCGGGGTCGTACGAGACGACGGCCGGGTTCGTCGCGGCCAGCAGCGGCGAGTGGCCGTCGGCGTGCTGGAGGCCCTCCCCGGTCAGGGTGGTGCGACCGGCGGTTGCGCCGATCATGAACCCGCGGGTCATCTGGTCGCCGGCGGCCCAGATCGCGTCGCCGGTGCGCTGGAACCCGAACTGCGAGTAGAAGACGTAGACCGGGATGAGCGGCTCGCCTTGCGTCGAGTACGAGGTGCCGACGGCGGTGAACGCCGCGAGGGCGCCCGCCTCGTTGATGCCGACGTGGATGATCTGGCCCTGCGGGCTCTCCTTGTACGCCAGGAGCAGCTCGCGGTCGACCGACGTGTAGTGCTGGCCGTTCGGGTTGTAGATCTTCGCTGTCGGGAAGTACGCGTCCATGCCGAACGTGCGGGCCTCGTCCGGGATGATCGGGACGACGCGGTTGCCGAAGTCGGGCGAGCGGAGCAGGTCCTTCAGCAGACGGGCGAACGCCATCGTCGTGGCGACCTCCTGCTTGCCGGAGCCCTTCTTGACGATCTGGTACTTCGACTCGTCGGGCAGGTTGACCTGCGTGTACTTCGACCGACGTTCCGGCACGTAGCCACCGAGCTCACGGCGGCGCTCGTGCATGTACTGGATCGCCTCGTCGTCGTTGCCCGGGTGGTAGTACGGCGGCGTGTAGGGGTTCTCCTCGAGTTGCGCGTCCGAGATCGGGATGCGCATCTCGTCGCGGAACTGCTTGAGGTTGTCGAGCGTGAGCTTCTTCATCTGGTGGGTCGCGTTGCGGCCCTCGAAGCTCGGGCCGAGGCCGTAGCCCTTGACCGTCTTCGCGAGGATGACGGTCGGCTGGCCCTTGTGCTCGGTCGCCGCCTTGAACGCCGCGTAGACCTTGCGGTAGTCGTGGCCGCCGCGCTTGAGGTTCCAGATCTGGTCGTCGGTGTAGTCCTTGACGAGCTCGAGCGCCTTCGGGTCGCGCCCGAAGAAGTTCTCGCGGACGTAGGCACCGTTCTCGGCCTTGTACGTCTGGTAGTCGCCGTCCGGCGTCGCGTTCATCAGGTTGAGGAGCGCACCCTCGGTGTCGCGGGCGAGCAGGTCGTCCCACTCGCGGCCCCAGACGACCTTGATGACGTTCCAGCCCGCGCCGCGGAAGAACGCCTCGAGCTCCTGGATGATCTTGCCGTTGCCGCGCACCGGGCCGTCGAGGCGCTGGAGGTTGCAGTTGATGACGAAGTTCAGGTTGTCGAGGCCGTCGTTCGCCGCGACCTGGAGTTGGCCGCGGGACTCGACCTCGTCCATCTCCCCGTCGCCGAGGAAGGCCCAGACCTGCTGCTCGGAGGCGTCCTTGATGCCGCGGTTCGACAGGTACTTGGCCTGCTGCGCCTGGTAGATCGCGTTGATCGGGCCGATGCCCATCGACACGGTCGGGAACTGCCAGAAGTGCGGCATGAGGCGCGGGTGCGGGTACGAGGACAGTCCGCCGCCGGCGTGGGACTTCTCCTGGCGGAAGCCGTCGAGCTGGTCCTCGCTCAGGCGGCCTTCCATGTAGGCGCGGGCGTACATGCCGGGGGAGGCGTGGCCCTGGAAGAAGACCTGGTCCCCGCCGGACGGGTGGTCCTGCGCGCGGAAGAAGTGGTTGTAGCCGACCTCGTACATGGCGGCGCTCGACGCGTACGTCGAGATGTGGCCGCCGACGGCGATGCCGGGACGCTGCGCGCGGTGCACCGTGATGGCCGCGTTCCAACGGATCCAGCGGCGGTAGCGGCGCTCGAGTTCCTCGTCGCCGGGGAACGTCGGCTCGTCCTCGGGGGCGATCGTGTTGACGTAGTCCGTCGTCGGGACCATCGGCACGCCGAGGTGCAGCTCGTTCGAGCGCTTCAGCAGGCTCTGCATGATCTCGCGGGCCCGCTGGTGCCCGTGGGTCGCGACGAGACCGTCGAGGGACTCACGCCACTCGGCGGTCTCCTCCGGGTCCTGGTCCTGCCCTGCGGTGCTGCGCGGGTCCTGGTCGTTCACCGTCACCGTTGACCTCGTTCGTTCTCGTGGTGGTGGACATGTCGAGCCGTCGGTGGTCGGATCACGACCGGGGACGGGCCGCGTCCACTCTAGGCCCACGCACCGACCGCGATGCTGATGACGACGCGGTCCGGACGGCACTTGCGTTCGCGGGCCGTCGGCGTAGCATGGCCGACCGTGCGTCCGCGACCGGTGGATGCGTGGAACCGACGGGCACACCCAACGCCCGGGGAGAGAAGCACCACCACGATGGCACTGGAGATCGGCTCACTCGCGCCGGACTTCGAGCTCCCGAACCAGTTCGGTGAGCACGTCCGACTCAGCGACCACCGCGGCCACCGCCCGGTCGCCCTCGTCTTCTTCCCGCTCGCGTTCTCGTCCACCTGCACCGACGAGCTCTGCACGCTGCAGGACAACATCGCGATGTTCCAGGACCAGCGCATCGAGCTGATCGGCATCTCGGTCGACTCGAAGGCGACGCTCCGGTCCTTCGCCCAGGCGAACGGCTACGACTTCGAGCTGCTCGCCGACTTCTGGCCGCACGGTGCCGTGTCCAAGGAGTACGGCGTCTTCCTCGAGAAGAAGGGCTTCGCCACCCGCGCGACCTTCGTGATCGACGTGCAGGGACGCATCAAGGCGTCGATCATCACCGAGCCGGGCGTCGCCCGCGACGTGACCGAGTACCGGGCCGCCCTGGACCGCCTCGCCGCGTGCTCCGCGCCGGTCCCGGTCAGCTGACCCGGGCCTCCCGGCCGCTGCGCGCCCGCTGACGGACGCCCACCTGCCCTCCCCGGCACGGTCGGCTCCGAACCCCTGACGGTGCCCGAGCGCACCGGACTGGAGGCACGGTGACCGCCACCGACACCGGCTCGGCCCCGCAGGTCGGCGGGGTCCCGGACGGCCGCTACGCGCCGTACCCCGTGGTCGACGACCCGGCCCGCTGGGGTCTGACCACGACGACGACCGCGACGGACGCCGGCCCGGCCGTCGTCCACCACCGTCGCGGTGTGCGGCCGCTCCTGTTCCTGCACGGTGTCGCCGGCTCGTGGTCGACGTGGACGCCGCTCCTGGCAGCAGCCGACGGGCTGCCGGGCCGCGGCCTCGTGTTCGTCGACCTGCCCGGGTGGGGGGGGCGTCGCCCGCGCCGGAGGTCCCGCTCGACGTGGACGACTCCGCCCGGGTGCTCGTCGCGGTGCTCGACGCGCTCGGCCTCGACGACGTCGACGTGGTCGGGCACTCGATGGGGGCCTTCGTCGGCCTGCACCTCGCCGTCGACCGACCCGCTCGGGTGCGGTCCCTCGGGCTCGTCTCGGGGACGACGTTCGCGACCGCGGCGGCATCGCGACACCCCGTGCGGGCGCTGCGGTCCCTGCCGGCGTTCACCCTGTTGCGCGCCGGGCTCGCCGTGACCCGCGGGTCCGCGCACACCGTCCTGCGGGCGTTCGCCCGGGTCGGGCTGCTCCCGCTCCTCGCGGCACCCGTGTTCGCGGCCGTGCGCCGACTCGACCGCAGCGTCCTCGACGCCTTCGTCGAGGAGTTCCGGCCGGCCGGGTTCCTCGGCGCAGCCCGCTCCGCGGCACACTACGACACCCGTCGCTGGTCCGCCGTGCGGTGTCCGGTGGTGGCGGTCGCCGGGCGGCAGGACGTGTTCGCCCGGACCGACGACCTCGACCGGTTGCGGCGGACGCTGCCGGACGTGCGGACCGTGCTGCTCGAGGACTGCGGGCACTTCGCGCACGTGGAGCGGCCGGACGCGGTCGTCCGGGAGCTGCTCAGCTGAACTCGATCGGCGTCCCGATCGGCAGCCCGGCCAGGGCCTCGGTCATCGCCGCCGAGATGCGGACGCACCCGTGCGACGACCCGTTCGGGTCCGGGTAGTAGTGCAACGCGGTGAGGGCGGCGTTCCCGCCGTAGCCGGCGAGCGTCGCGGAGTGCGCGCCGGTCAGCGAGATCGGGTGCCCCTGCGTGTACGCCACCTGCGGGTCGACGTAGTTCGCCTCCATGTACGTCTTCGTGTCCGCCGGGGTCGGGTCCTGCGGGGTGCCGAGGCGCGCGGCCTCGCTCGTCTGCACCGAGCCGTCGCGACGGACGATCGCGATGGTCGACGCCTGGTTGTCCACCCGCACGACCCGGTCGACGCCGGTCAGGGTGAAGTCCGCGGCGCGGGCCCAGGCGAACGTCGCGCTCGGGGCCGTGGCGACCCCGCCGTCGCCCGGTGTCCGGTTCCGCGAGGGCGTCGAGACGAGCACCATCCCGCCGTCCCGCCCGGGTGCGCGGTCCCAGACGGCGGTCACCGTCGGGGTGTTCAGCGTGGACACCGAGGACGACAGCGTGGCGACGGGAGCGGCGTCGGCGTCGGGGGAGGCGTAGAGGGGGACGAGCGGGGTCTTCGGGGTCGCGGTCGTCCAGTGGTTCTCCGCGTCCACCTGAGAGCCGTCGAGGAGCCCGCCGATCACGGCGTCGTGGAACGCGAGCGGCAGGGCGGCGAGGGCGGCGTCCGACGGGCGCGCGGGCACGGCCGGCAGCGGCGTCCGTGACGGTGTCGGGGTGCGCGTGGCGGACGGTGCGGCCGCGACGGGCGTGGGGCGGGCCTCCTGGCCGGTGCCGGAGAGCGCCCAGGCGGTCGTCGCGGCTGCGACGACGACCGCGAGTGCCCCCACGCCGACGATCCACCGTCGACGTGTCCCGCTCGCTGGTGCGTCCGGTCCCGGTGTGCTGGACGGATCCGTCATGGTGCTCCCACCCCCTCCTCCCCAGCTTCCCAGACCGCGGCTGGGTCCGACAGCGGCGTGCGCGGGCGCCGCGCGCTCAGCGGTACTGCCGCGGCCAGTCGAACGGTGCCGGACGGTGCGGGACCTCGCCGATCGTCGTGACGGCCAGGGCGATCTCGCGCCGGTTCGTCAACGCGATCGAGCGGGGGTTGCCGAGGAAGCGTTCCCCGTCCACCCACACGGTGAGCTCGCCTCGGAGTCCGCCGACGTGAGCCGGACCGAGGGAGACGCCCCACTCGTCGAAGAACTGCCCGAGGGTGAAGGTCTCGCGGGTCGGCGACTCCACGTGCAGGATGCCCGACCTGTCGTGCGTGTGGAGCTGCGCGGCGAAGTGCTCGGACGCCGAGTGGCCGACGTTCCCGGGCACGACGACCGGGGTGTCGCCGTCCGTGATCGACAGATGGGTGTGAACGTGTTCGGCCAGCCGTTCGCCCCAGACGTCCTTCAGCCCGGCCTCGTCGGCGCGGTGCTCCAGGTCCGTCGGGCGCGGCCACGGGGGCGCCGTCGTGCTCGTGTCGGAGCCGGGCACCGAGCAGCCGGCGAGCAGGGTGCCGAGCAGGGTCACGAGCACGGTGGCGGTGACGACGGCGGGGGAGCGACGGTGCATGAGCGCGAGCGTAGTCAGCGGCGCGGCACGGCTCTCGGCGCACCCGTAGGATGTGGGGTGCGCCGGCAGCGGCGCGCGAGGGCCTTTAGCTCAGCTGGTAGAGCGCCACGTTTACACCGTGGATGTCGTCGGTTCGATCCCGGCAGGGCCCACCGGAGGAGGCGTTTGCCAGTCGTCCTCACGCAGCCAGTCGACCTCGACGTCCGTCACGACGGCCCACGCGTTGACGGCGAGCTTGCCGGGCGTTGTGACGCCTCGCTCGTAGTTGCTGACCGTGGCACGGCTGATGCCGAGTTCGCGAGCGATGTCGGCCTGCTCGAGGTCGCGCCACTCGCGCGCGATGCGGAGTCGGTGCGCGAGGGTCACCGGCGGGACCTTGCGCGTGGCGGGAAGAATCGTCATGTGTCAAACGTACGCCCAATATCGACGCCTGCGCAACGTTTGACACACGAAAAGGGCGCGCCGCGAACGGGGCGCCCTTCCTTGTGATCGGTCAGATGAGTTCGAGGTCGACCACCATGTCGACGTCGTCGACGGTCAGGAGGATGTCGCCGTCCACGACCTCTGCGTTCTCGGCGCCCGGGTAGCTGTTGAGGTAGTCGGCGAGCTTCTTCTTGAGTTCGATCATCTGCTCTTCGGTCATGTCATCCTCCTGGATCGTTTGCGTCAAGTCTTTGACACACGCTAAGTGTGTACTACCTTTGACGCATGTCAACCCCTGAACTGATCGGAACCCGCGAGGCGTCCGAACGGCTCGGCGAGTCGATCCGGCAGACCATCCGCCGGGTCGAAGCCGGCACCCTCGAACCCGTAGCGAAGATGCCGGGTCTGCGAGGCGCCTACGTCTTCAACGCCGAGGACATCGCACGGCTCGCTGACGACCTGGCGGCTACTGCATGAGCTGGCAGGCCATGGACGCGATTGACCAGCTGCCCTACGACGCGTGCGGTCCGCTCGCGTTCCGCGTCCTCACGAAACTCGCGAACGTCGCCGCACAGGACGGCACGCGGGCGTGGCGCCTCGTCTACGAGATTGCTGACGAACTCGGCGTCAGCACCCGCAGCATCCAGCGCGCCACGCAGGAACTCGAGCGGGCGAACCTGATTCGAAAGGGCGACCAGCGCGCAGTGTCGCACTGGCAGGGCAACCGCCGTCCGATCGTCTGGGACATCGTCATGCACCCGAAGAGCACTCAGGCGCCGCTCCCGGTCGACCCGGATGACGACGAGTTCAGGGGTGACACGGTTATCCACAGCCCCGACGACACGCCGTCAGGGGTGACACCAGGGGTGACACCAGGGGCGACAACTGCTGTCGCGCATAGAGAACTAAGAGAACTAAGAGAACAACCTACTAAGACCCCGGTACGCAACCACAGAGCAGATGTCACCCCTGAGACTCGCTCGCGTTGCACTGGCCCCTCAGCTGTCGCCGGACAGCACCACTTTGACGAGTTGACGGGGTGGTGCACGAACGCGTGCGGACTCCGCGCTCCCGCACCGATCGGAGCATCCGCATGAGTATCAAGACGTTCGAGACCTACACGATTCTGTGCGACGAGCCAGGATGCGAAGCCGACTTCGTGGAGCAGTGGAGCGGTGGCGAATACAGCGGCATGGGGTCCGCGTCGGACCTCGACCTCACCGACATCGACTGGGTCGAGCGCGAGGGCAAGCACTACTGCGCGAGCCACGCTGACTTGCACCACCCACGTCCCGATGCGTTGCCGCAGCCCGAGAACGACCCCACGGCGCTGCCGCCCGCGATGTTCGACATGGATTCGATCGGAGCACGCGCATGATCACCGTCCTTGCCATCATCCTCACCGCCGCCGGCGTCTACTTCTGCGGTTGGTTCGACCGCGACGCCCAGGAGGCCGACCGTGGCTGACGTCGAACGCATCTGGCGCTACGGCTGCGTCATTTGTGGCTATCAGCGACCCAACCTCACGCTCCGCGAACTCACGCAGGTCACCGACGCCCACATGACCGTGCAGCATCCACGCGAGCACGCCGCTACGCGGCAGGGCGCTTCGCGCCAGGCTCTGGACAGCACGCAGACCACCACTCCCGAGGCGCAGCACCACATCGAGTCCCTGGGCGTCGCTATCAGCGTCCGACAGCTGACCCCGGCCTCGGCTGGCTACGCCGTCCGCATTGTCTCCGAGAGCCCGATCTGGCTCGACCCGAAGGACGCACATCTGCTCGCCCAGGCGATCGACGCAGCAGCGCTCGAGGCCGTGTACGCCGAACGCGCCGGACGCCGTGGGTAAGTACATGACGCCGGCCGAGGTCGCCGCGCTGCTCCAGGTCACCCCGGAGGCCCTGCGGAAGATGCGCGCACGGGGCCGTGGTCCGGTGTTCGTGCAGGACGGCCGGCTGATCCGGTACCACCCGAACGCTGTGGGCGCCTGGCTCGCGGCCTGCCAGCAGGGCGGCGACAGTGGGAGGCGCTAAGCGGGGCGGTAGCGCCTCAGCGGCGCTCACGCGGCGCGTGATCGAGTTCTACGGCGACCTGTGCTGGCTCCAGCTGCCCGGGTGTTCGTACAAGGCCACGACGAAGGACCACGTCGTGCCGTTCCACGAGGGCGGCACCGACGACATGGAGAACCTTCGCCCGGCGTGCAAGTCGTGCAACTCGAAGCGCCGCAACCTCGCCATGTCGGGCGCCGGCGGTCCGATCATCACCGTGCTGATCGGCCCGCCCGCCGGCGGGAAGTCCACGTACATCCGTGAGCACGCAAGCCCGATCGACGTCGCGATTGACCTGGACGAGATTGCTCGAGCCCTCATGCCGATCAAGCCGAGCACCACGCACGTCTACCCGCAGCACGTCCGCCACGTCGCGATCGGTGCACGGTCAGCAGCGATCCAGCGCGCACGCCGGCTCCAGGTGCCGTGCGGGGTGTGGATCATCCACAGCATGCCGACCGCTGACGACCTCGCCGAGTACCGGGCGCTGCACTACCGCGTCATCACCATCGACCCCGGCCGCGAGACGGTCGAGCGCCGAGCCCTAGCCGAGAGGCCCGAGGTCATGCGCCAGCACGTCGCGACCTGGTACGACATTGTGGCCCCAGCCCTGTCAGCAGCCGCACCACGGGCACGGCAGCACGAGCCCGAGGTCGAAGCGACCAAGACCGTGCGCGAGCCGGAGCGTGTCAACGCCGGCCCGCCCGATGGGGGCTGGTGGGGATGATCCGTTTTTCTGAGAACGGCGCGCACGACACCCAGCGTTCCCACCGCCGTGTTCTCCCTCAATCCGACCAGGAAAAGAAAAATCGGAGCGCCGGCCATGCCTGAAACAACGCCCGACATTCTCGCAAGTTTGGACATCGCGCCGGACTATTACGGGGAATCGCAGGAAGAATCAGCGGTTCGAAAAGCACTGGCCGAGATTGAGCAGAAAAACCCGCTAGTTGGTTCCCGGATTGCCCTCGCTCGCATGTGCCTGTCGCTCGCGAAGAACATCGCGAAGGGCAACGAAAAGGGACGGGCCGTCGCGAACGAGGTCGCGACCCTCTCCCAGCTGATGGACCAACTCGACCCGCCCGTGATCGACGCCGACACGTCCGACCTCCCACCCGAACTCCGAAAGATCGCTGATGCACTCGCAACCGCCCCCCGCCCCGGTGGCCCCACGGCAGATAACTCCCAGGAACTATGACCGTGCCACGTACGGGGCGCACGCCGCCGCAGTAGGTGCCGCGATGGGAAAGCCGTTCATTCCGTGGCAGCGCATCGGTGCGGACGTCGCCCTCGAAGTCGACTCGTTCGGCCGGTTCGTGTATTCGGACGTCGTGGTCACCGTCCAGCGTCAGTGCGGAAAAACCACGCTCGACCTGGGGACGAGCGTGCAAAACGCACTTATGGGTCCGGGGCGTCGTGCCTGGTACACGGCGCAATCCGGGCAGCACGCCACGGACAAGTGGCGCGAAATGGTGGAGGACGACTGGGCCGCGTCCGCTATCGCACCGCTTGCGAAGAAACCGCGACTGTCGAACGGGTCGGAATCGCTCAAGTTCTACAACGGTTCGACATTTCGACCGCACCCGCCGACCGTCGATTCGCTGCACTCGAAGCAGGTCGACCGGGCGTCGATTGACGAGGCGTGGGCGTTCTCGCAGACAGACGGGCAGGCGCTCGTGCAGGCGATCGCCGGCGCCGCCGGCTCTCGTTCCATGGTCACCGGCCAGCGCCCTCAGGTGTGGATCGAGAGCACCGAGGGGACCGTGGACTCGACGTTCCTCAACGCCGTCCTCGAACGTGCCCGCGCCGGCGACCCGACCGTCTGCCTGATCGACTACGGCATCGGCCCCGACGTCGACCCGACCGACCTCGACGCCGTCGCCCGAGCACACCCCGGCTACGGCTACCTGTTCGACATGCAGACCCTGGTCGACAACCTTCAACGGCTCGGCCCCGGCGAGTTCGCCCGCGCCTACGGAAACCGTCGCACCGGCGCGACCGAGCGCACCATCCCGCTCGAGGCGTGGAAGCGCGCCGCGTGGACCGACGACACGAAGCCGGACGGGCCGATCGCGTTCGGCGCCGCAGTCGGCGTCGACAACGTGGACGCCACGATCGTCGCCGCCGTCCGCGTCGCCGGCGACATCATCGTCACCGTCGTCCCCAACGGCCACGCCCCGGGGTCCGACTGGGTGCTCCCGCGGCTCCAGCAGCTGTGCGACGAGTTCGACGCATCGGCCGCGATCGACCGCGTCGGCCCGTCCGGCGCCCTGTTCGACGCCGCCGAGCGCGCGAAGCTCAACCTCGTCCCGCTCCAGACCTCCGCCGTCACTGCCGCCGCCTCGAACGTGCTCGCCTGGGTCACCGCCGAGCCCTCGCCGAAGTTCCGCTACCGCCCGCACGCCGCTCTCGACAACGCCGCCGAGCTTGCCACCCGCCGGTGGATCGGCGACGGCGCCTGGACGTGGGGCCGGCGCGCATCGGTCGGGTCGATCAGCGCTCTGGAGGCCGCGACCCTCGCCGCGTGGGCCGTAGACCACCTGCCGGAGAAGATCGGCATGCAGCTGTTCTGACCGTCCGCCTGTGGCCGCGCTGTCCGTCTGTGTCCGCGTGGGGCCGCTCAGAGTTGGTGCATGGCAGGAGCCCCCTGGAGGGTTCCTGCCATGTCGTCGTTCTGGTCCCGCACCGCCGCCCTCTTCCGGGCCGGCGCACCGATCGACACGACGACGACGGACGGCTCGACCATGCCGAAAGCCCTCCGCCCGCCGGTCCGCACCGCCGCGGCGACTGTCACACAGGAGCGCGCGCTCACCCTCTCGACCGTGTTCCGCGCCGTGCAGATTCACTGCACCGCCGTCTCGCAACTCCCGCTCGTGGTCGAGCGCGGCGGGCAGACCCTCGCCGACACCCCGCTCATGGTCCAGCGGCCGGCCCTCGCAATGTCCCGATCGCGGTTCCTCGAAGAGATCACCGCGTGCCTGTACCTCGACGGCAACGCCTTCCTCCGCATCATCCGCCTCAACGGCGAGTGGGTCGACACCGAAGTCCTCGACCCGCGCAAGGTCGCACCGAGCAGCGACCCGAAGACCGGCCGGAAGACGTTCACCTACAACGGCCGCGCCGACTGGACGACCGACGACATCCAGCACCTGAAGTTCCTCAGCATCCCCGGCATGGACCGCGGGCTTGGCCCGATCACCGCCGCCCGCCTCGAAATCGCCGGCGCGATCGACGCCCGCGACTACGGGTCCGGCTGGTTCTCCGAGGGGTCCATGCCGAGCGGCATCCTCCAGACCGACCAGCCGCTCAACCGCGACGAGGCCGAACTCTACAAGCGCGTGTGGAAGGGCCTGGACGAGAACGGCGAGCACGTCGACGGGTGGAACCCGCACGACGTCAAGGTGCTCGGTAAGGGCCTCTCGTACGCGCCGCTGCTGCTCAAGCCGGCCGACGTCCAGTTCCTCGAATCGCAGCAGTTTTCGACCACGCAGATCGCCCGCCTGATGGGTGTCCCGGGCTCGCTGTTCCTCGCCGCCGTCCAGGGCGGCTCGCAGACCTACGCGAACGTCGAGCAGGACTGGATCGGCTACGTCCGGTTCTCGCTGATGAACGTCCTCCGCGAAATCGAAGAGGCCATCACCGAGGTCAGCGTCCGCGGCCAGACGGTCCGCTTCGCGATCGACGTCCTGCTCCGCACCGACACGAAGACCCGCTACGAGTCCTACAAGATCGCGCTCGACGGCGGCTGGCTCACCGAGGACGAGGTCCGCAAGCGCGAGAACCTGCCACCCCTCACCGCCGCGCAGCGCACCAGCATCGCCGCCCGGAAGACCACTCCCGCCCCCGCGACCCCGGAGAACACCGATGCCTGACCGCCTGCACCACCGCGCCGCCCCGGACGAGCAGCTGCACGTCCGCCAGATGCACGTCCGCGCCGTGGACGAAGAGTCCCGCACGGTGACCGGCATCGCCGTCCCGTGGGAGCAGCCGACGTCCATCCGTGACTGGTTCGGCGACTACACCGAGCAGTTCGCCCGCGGCGCCGTCCAGGACTCGGACGACGCGCTGCTCTACTGGCGGCACTCCGAGCCCATCGGCCGGATCGTGTCGCACCGCGACGCCGATGAGGGCTGGGAAGTTACCGCCCGAATCTCCCAGACCCCGCGCGGCGACGAGGCCTACACGCTGCTCCGCGACGGCGTCGTCTCGTCCATGTCGGTCGGGTTCCAGTCGATCACCACCGAAATCGACGACGAGACCGGTGACGTCACCCGGACCGCCGTCCGCGTTCGTGAGGTGTCCCTTGTCCCCATGCCCGCCTACGACGGCGCGACCGTCACGAGCGTCCGTCACCGCCAGCCCGGCCCCGACCACACACCCCAAGGAGACCCCGTGGACCCCGAAGAGTTCCAGCGCATGCTGGACACCGCGCTCGCGAACGAGCGCGCCGAGAACGCCCGTCAGTTCAACGCGCTGACGGCCCGCGTCGGTGAGGCCGGTGGCGTCGCCCCGGCCACCGACAACCGCAGCGCCGGCCAGTGGCTCCAGGCCCTCGTGCGCGGCGACTCCGACACGATCGAGGCGTACGAGAACCTGCTCGAGCGCGCGTACACGGGCGGCGTGCTCGCCGACGACGGCACGATCCGCCCCGCGTGGGTCGGCGACCTGACCCGGCTGATCGAGGACAACTCGGTCCTGTCCGGTCTGCTCTCCACCGGCACGCTGCCGGCCGAGGGGAACTCGATCGAGTTCGGCGAGCTGGACACCAACACCGTGCAGGTCGGCGTGCAGGCGAAGGAGGGCGACGACCTCGTCTACGGCAACGTCAAGGTCAAGACCCGCAACGCGCCGGTGCAGACGGTCGGTGGCTACACCACCCTCAGCCGTCAGGAGATCGAGCGCTCCAGCGTCAACATGCTGGACACCCACCTGCGCGCCCTCGCGATCGCCGCCGGCCGCAACAAGAACATCGCCCTGCGCGCGTTCGTCGCCGCCCTCCGCGCCAAGCGCGTCGCGGCCGACAAGCTCACCGCCCGCACGACCGTGACCGTGAGCGACTTCACGAAGTACACCGGGTGGGTCGGCGGCATCATCGACGCCGCGGGGCTCTACGAGGACCAGGGCCTCAGCCTCGACGTCCTGCTCGTGGACAAGGCCACGTTCAAGGTGCTGGCGAACATGAACGACACCACCGGGCGACCGCTGATGACCGTCTCCGGCGCCGGCGTCAACGCCGTCGGCACGATCAACGTCCCCGCGCTCACCGGCGACCTCGTCGGCGTCACGGTCCGCGTCGACCCGAAGCAGACGGACGGCACCCCGCAGTTCCTCAACAAGCTGGCCGTCCGGGCGTACAACAGCCCGCTCGCGCAGCTGACGGACGCGAACATCGTCAACCTCACCAACTCGTACTCCGTGTACTACTACACGGCCCTCGCCGACGAGGTCCCCGGCGGGCTCATCCCCGTCGTCAAGGCCGACCCGGCCGCGGGCGCCTGATCGTGGCGGGCACCGACGACGCGGACCGCGAGCACGTCACTCTCGCCGAGTACGTCGGTCTCGCCCGCACAGACGAACTCGGGGGGAAGCTCTGCGACGATTCCGAGGAAGAGGCAACCGCGCTGGTGGACGAGCGGATCGGGGTCACGGCGTACGCCACGGTCCCGCCCGCCGTCCGCCGGCGCGCGATCCTCGAAGTCGGCGCCGACCTGTACTGGCGCAAGGCGTCCCGCAACGGCGTCGTCGGGTTCGAGGGTGCCGACGTCGCCCCGATCCGGCTCGCCCGTGACCCGATGAACACCGCGACGTCGATCCTGTCGCCGTGGATCGTGGGCCTCGCATGAGCCCCCGCACCGAGCGCGCGCAGCAGATCGCCGACCTGATCGACAACGCCGTTCGCACCGAGGGCATCGACGGCGTGCTCGTCACGATCAACGGCCTGGAGGTCCCGCAGGGCGCCCCGGACGGCGCCGTCATCATCCTCCCGCCCCGCCTGACGTTCCCGACCTACCACCAGACCGAAGCGACGTGGGAACTCTGCGTCACCGCCGGCCCCGTCGACAACCACATCGTCGCGTGGGATCGCATCGACTCGATCGTCGCGGCGATCGCCCCTGGGCTCGACGTCACCGTCGCCGAGCCGGCCTCGTTCCAGCCGAACGCCGGCGCCCCGCTCTCCGCCTACCTCCTCACCTACACCGACCCTGAATAGGAGCCAACATGGCGCCCAAGTCCCATGTCCTCGGCCCGGGCTCGCTCAAGCTCGGCGAGACCGCCAGCCAGCGCGAGACCGCGCAGCAGCTGACGAAGTTCAGCCTCGAACCGTCCAGCGACTTCGAGGACGACATCCCCGTCCTGTCCGGCGAGACCGTCGCCGGCGACGCCTCGACCGACTGGGCGCTCAAGGGCACCGCGAACCAGGACTACGACCTCGACTCGTTCGAGCTCTGGTGCTACCAGCACCGGCTCCAGGACGTCCCGTTCCTCTTCACCCCGTCGAACAACCTGGCCGTCAGCTGGTCCGGCGTCTGCACGATCGTCCCGCTCACGGTCGGCGGCGACGTCAAGAAGAAGAACACGTCCGACTTCGAGTTCCGCGTCATCGGCGAGCCCATCCCGGTCGACATCGACGGCTCCCCGCTCGTCCTCGCCTGATGGTCGACGCACTGGTGCAGGTGGACGGCGCGCGGCAACTCCGCGCGTCGCTCCGCCGCGCCGGCGACGACTTCACCGAACTCAAGGCCGCGCACAAGCACGCCGCGCAGATCGCGGCGAACGCCTCCGCCGACCTCGCCCCCCGCCGCACCGGACGGCTGCAACAGACGATCCGAGCATCCGGCACGAAGACCGCCGGCATCATCCGCGCCGGCACCGCCCGCGTCCCGTACGCGGCCCCGATCCACTGGGGCTGGTCCCGCCGGCACATCACCGCCCAGCCGTTCCTCTCGGACGGCGCCCGCGACTCCGAAGGTCGCTGGCTGCCCGTCTACACCGACTACGTCCAACACACCCTCGACAGCATCCAAGGAGCCTGACCGTGTCCAACGCGACCCTCGTCATCACCACCCACGACGACCAGAAGCTCGAGGTCACGCCGAACATCGGCGACACCCTCGCGTTCGAGTCCACCCTCCGGAAGAACAAGGCGTGGGGCTCGCTCACCGACAACGCCATGCGGATGCAGTTCTTCCGCGCCTGGTCCGCCGCGAAGCGCGAGAACAAGACCGACCAGACCTGGGACGAGTTCTCGAGCGGTGAGCATGCCGCCGTCGACGTGTCGTTCAAGAAGGACGACGACGAGTCCGGCGACGACGACGCGGTCGTGAGCCTGGGGGAATCCATCCCCGAGGGTCAGCCCACGAGCTACTAGTAGCGCTCGCCCTCGAAACCGGCATCCCTGCCTCGGTCTGGCGCACCGAGCACCCCGACGACATCGCAACCATGGTCGACCTGATCGGCCGGAGAAACGAGGCCCACAGTGGCGGGTAAGACCGCGGTTCTCGCCGTCCGCATCCTCGGCGACGCCGCCGGCGCACAGCGCGCCGCACGCGACGCAGAGAAGGCGGTCGACGGCATCCAGGAGCACGCCGCGAAGGCCGCTGACGGGCTCAAGCTCGCCGGTGCCGCCGGCGGCGCCGCCCTCGCCGCGGGCGTCATCGGCGCGGTCGAGAACGCGCAGGTCGGGAACAAGCTGGCCGGGCAACTCGGCCTCGATCCGGCCGAGTCCGAACGACTCGGCCGGATCAACGGCGACCTCTTCGCCAACGCCTACGGCGACAGCATGGACCAGGTCGCCGAAGCGTCGCGACAGGTCATCGGCAACATCGAGGGGATGCGCTCGGCCAGCGACGAGTCCCTGTCTGGCATCACAGCGAAGACGCTCGACGTCGCGACTACCTTCGACCAGGACCTCGGCGGGGTGACCACCGCGGTCGGGCAGCTGATGCGGACCGGCATGGCGAAGGACGCCGACGAAGCGCTCGACATCATCACCGCGGGGCTCCAGGGCAACGCCCGCGCCAGCGAAGACCTGATCGACACGTTCACCGAGTACCCGGCGCTGTTCCAGGCGCTCGGCCTCGACGGGCAGACCGCGACCGGCCTGATCGACCAGGGGCTCGCCGCCGGCGCCCGCAACACGGACCTCGTCGCCGACGCGCTCAAGGAGTTCCAGATCCGCGCGACGGACGGGTCCGCAACCTCCGCCGCCGGATTCGAGGCACTCGGCCTCAACGCGAAGGAAGCCACCGCCCAGATCGCGGCCGGCGGCGACGGGGCAGCGCAGGGCCTCCAGACCGTCCTCGACGGGCTCCGCAACATGGAGGACCCCGTCGCCCGGAACGCCGCCGCCGTCGCCCTGTTCGGCACCCAGGCGGAAGACCTCGGCGGCGCCCTGTTCGCCCTCGACCCGTCGTCCGCCGTGCAGGCGATCGGCGACGTCACCGGCGCCGCTCAGAAGCTCGACGAGACAGTCGGTCAGGACCAGGGCCTCGTCAAACTCCAGCGCGCCGCCACGCAGACGTTCACCGACATCGGCGTCGCCGCCCTCCCGATCCTCGAACCGATCCTGACCCAGCTGCAGCAGTGGGCACCCGTGCTCGGCCCGCTCGCGATCGTCCTCACCGCCGTCGGCGGCGCCGTCGCGATCGTGTCCGGCGCCATGAAGGTGTTCGCCGCCGTGCAGGCAATCCAGACCGCTGCTCAGTGGGCCTCGAACGCCGCATGGCTCGCCAACCCGATCACCTGGATCATCCTCGCGATCATCGTCGCGATCGGCCTCGTCGTCGCCGCGATCGTGCTCGTCGTCACCCACTGGGACCAGTTCCGCGAGGCCGGCGCAACCGCCGTCGAGTGGGTCGGCGACAAGATCGGCGGATTCGTCGGCTGGATCAAGGACGCGATCGGCTGGGTCGGCAAGCTCGTCTCCGCGCTCTGGGACATCGCGACGTTCAACTTCGGGTCCGGCTTCGACAAGCTCACCAGCCTGTTCGGCGGCGGGGGAGGCGCGAAGACCACCCGCACTGTCCAGCGTGCCGCCGCGCAGACGAGCGGCACGATGCGGTTCGCCCGCATGGCCGTCGCCAGCACCACCGCGGCCACCGTCAGCCCGACCGCCACCGGCGGGTGGAGCCCCACCGACTTCGGCCGGTCGTCCTCCGGACAGGCCAGCGGGGGACCCGTCACACTCAATGTCAAGGTCGAGGCCGGCCCCCTCGCCGACAAGACCGCGATCGGCCGCGAGGTCGTCAGCGCGATCCGCGAGTACCAGCGCACCACCGGCCTCAGCACGCCTGGGAGCGCCGTCTAGTGGCCGACTTCGGGGCGCGCGTCGCGATTCAGGGTCGAGTCATCCGCTCGACGTGGGACGGCCGGAACTCGGTCGCGCTCGACGGGCTGTCGATCGTGTGGGGCCGCGGCGACGCCTACGACGAGACCGAGCCCGGGACCCTGTCCGCGATCGTCATCGACCCCACGGGGGAGTGGATCGGATCGGACACGTTCGGCGGTCAGGTCATCACCGTCACCCGCACGCACGCGACCCTGCCCGACATGGTCGTGTTCCGCGGTCGCATCGCCGCCGCGCGCCCGGAGCGCCGCGTCATCTTCAACCCCACGACGAAGACCTACGCGCCCGTGTGGCTCGTCGCGATCAGCGCCGGCGACACCCTCGCCGAAGCTGCCTCCACGGTCGTCCCCGGCGAGATGGGCGAGAAGAGCGTCGAGGGTCCCGGCGGGTGGGGTGAGCAGTACACCGACACCCGCATGGCGAACCTGTTCAACTTCGGCGCGAAGCGCATCTTCGACAGCTACGAGGGCGTCGCTCCCGAGGCGACCGCGGACGGGCAGGTGCTCCGCCGGATGCACGGGCAGGCCGCGTCCGACCAGCGCTCCGTGCTCGAGCTGATCGCTCAGGTGTACCGGCTCGTCCCGCTCGGCGTCGTGAACTACAACCCCGACACGAACCGAGTCCAGGTCGGCGGCTTCGCGACCGCGTCGAGCATCGTCCTCGACTTCGACGGCGAGACCATCCGCATCACCGTCCCGTCCGGCCGGCTCGTGCCCGCCACGCGTGTCGCAGTCCCGGACGGGCTCGTCGGCGAGACCACCTCGACCGACGCGATCGACGTCATTCAGATCGCCTACAACTGGTACGGCAAAGACCCGAACATGACCCCGGGCACCCAGAAGCGCGTCATCTACACCGGCGCCATCTTCCAGCGGAAAACCGCACGCGGGGACGCCACCGGCGGCAACCGGGTCCTCAAGATCGACACGCAATCGCAGTTCCGCGACCCCGACGAGTTCGAGCCCGGACCCGGCCCCGTCCAGTACGGCAACGCGTTCCCGCGGTGGCTCGCGAACCGCATCACCGAGATCGTCAACACCCTGAACGGGCAGATGCGGCTCCCGACCCTCCG
Source organism: Curtobacterium sp. MCJR17_055 (assembly GCF_003224335.1). GTDB lineage: Bacteria > Actinomycetota > Actinomycetes > Actinomycetales > Microbacteriaceae > Curtobacterium. The sequence continues at coordinate 157,899 of NZ_QKLF01000005.1, read as the reverse complement.
ACTGGACGACCGCCGGCTCCCGCTCACGCAGGGAACCTCCGACGCCCTCTACCGGCCGTACCAGACCGACGCCCCGCTCTACTTCCTCGGCTCCGTGTTCAACGGCCTGGACAACGCCGGCCCTGAGTACCAGATCATCGGCGGCACCCTCCGCTACGACGGCGGCTGGACCCACGACCTCACCGTGATCCCCGCCCGCTCGAACCGGACCAGCAACCTCACCCTCGCCGACCTGTTCGGCCAGTTCTCCAACGGACGAATCCGCGACTTCGATCCGGACATCCGCCTCACCGACCTGATCAACGTCACGAAGGGACTCTGACGATGCCCCGCTACACGCCGCTCTACGGCCTGCCGGCGCTCGCACCCACCGAACGCGCCCGCGACATCGCTGACGTCGACTGGGACAACGCGCTACTCGTGGAAGCGATCCTCGCCAAGCGCGGCGCCGTGCCGCTCGGCGCTGACCTCCAGGGCCTGCTCAAGCGGCTGACCCCGTACTCGTTCCGCGCGAGCGCCCGCGAGAGCGTCGCGATCAACGGCGTCACCCAGATCGGCGAGAGCATGCTCTACCGCTCCGGCGACAACATCGGCTCGACCGCATGGGACGACGGCGTGCTCACGATGCCGCCCGGTTCCGGCGGCGAGTACCTCGTCTCCGTGAGCATCCGCAACACGACGGGCGGTCGCGTCTGGCTGACGAAGAACGGCACCAGCGACGACACCCGGTTCGGATTCCAGGACGGCCTCAACGCCGTCAGCACCCTGACCGTCTCGCTCGACGCCGGCGACACGCTCCGCCCCTGGGCGACGTCCAGCGCCGCCAGCCTCAGCGACTCCACCGGAACCGTGTTCACCGTCCGCCGGCTGGTGGTGTGACGTGCTCGCACAGCAGGCCGCGTCCGCCGTCGTGTCGTTCTGGGACGACCCCGCCGGCCGCGCCACCACGATCCTGACCGGCGTCCTCGCCGCGCTCACCGCGCTCGGCTACGTGATCAAGAAGCTCCGCGAGGTCGTCCGCTGGATCGTCGCCCTCGCCCGCGACATCGCCGCGATCAAGCACGAGGTCAAGAACAACCACACCACCAACCTCCGCGAAGAGGCCGACGAGCGCCACGACGAGAACCGCGGCACCCTCGGCCGCGTCGACCGGAAGCTCGACCGGGTCCTCACGATCCTCGGCGAGCACGACGACCGGATCGAAGAACTCGAGCACACCCGAGACAGGAAGCCCGAATGAGCCTCACGCGCACCACCCGAGAAGCCGCCGCCGGCTACGCGCTCGGCCTCGCCGGCCAGTCCCGCGACCGCCTGCCCGTCCCGTGGACCGCGTCGCCGGTCATGGACGACTGCGCCGCGTTCTGTTCGCACGTCCTCTGGGGCGGCAAGCCCGGCCCGATCCTCTGGGTCGACAACTTCAAGACCGCCGGCGATGGCACCTACGCCGCCGGCGACGACGACCTCGCCCCCTGGGACGTCCTCCTCTTCGACTGGGAGCACAACGGCGTCGGCAACCACGTCGAGTTCATGGTCGCCGACCTCGGCAACGGCTACGTCCAGACCTTCGGCGCGAACGGGTCCGACAGCCGCGAGGCCCGCTACCGCTCCCGCCCGAAGAGCTACATCCTCGGCCGCTTCCGCCCCGACTGGGCGCCTGACGAAGTGCGGCCGCACTTCCCGACCACCTCGATCGAGCACGACACCGCCAACCACGACGAACAGGACGACGACATGACCCCGGAACAGGACCGCCGACTCAAGAACATCGAGACGATGCTCGGCGGCGTGCAGAACGCCATCGGCGACCCGAAGCGCGGCCTCGCAACCCGCCTCGTCGCGGTGCTCGTCATCGCGCAGAAGCTCGCGAAGATCGCGAAGGTCAAGTGATGGGCGACCACGAGAAGCCGACGAAGGTCCGCGTCACGCTCGCCACCTGCCAGCAGTATGCGAAGACGATCGTCACCGGCGTCGGCGGGCTCACTTCGGTCGGGCTGCTGACGAACCTGCCCGAGCCGTACAACGTGTGGGTCGGCCTTGGCACGGCCCTGCTGACCACGTTCGCGACCTACAAGGTCCGGAACGCCCGCCCGCCGGCAGAGCAGACCTCCGCCGGCTACCCCGACGCGCTCAAGACCGAGCCCGACGACGCACTCGGATAGGACACCTCATGCAGTACGGAACCGTCACCGGCCGATTCCTCGCCGCAGTCGGCGACACGGCGACCGACACCGACCGCAACCCCGACGAGGTCCCACTCGTCGGGAAGGTCACGTTCACCGCCGATCTCCCGAAGGGACGCGCGCTCCAGGTCGTCGGCCAGAAGGCCACGATCCTGCCCGTCCCGATCACCTGCACGCTCGACACGCAGGGCTACCTCGTGCAGAACGGCGTGCGGTCGGTGAACCTCATCGCGACCGACACCGACGAGACCAACCCCCGCGACTTCACCTACAAGGTGACGTTCACCGGCCTGACCTACGCCGGCACGCCGGTCTCGTACGGCCCGTTCTCGATCGCGGTCCCCGCCGGCCAGACGATTGACCTGTCCGTCGTCGCCCCGGTCACGTCGTCCAACGGCGTCCCGATCATCCGCGGTGAGGATGGACGCACGGGTGCCCCCGGAGCCGATGGTCGAGACGGCCGCGACGGGAAGGACGGACTCCCGGGCGTCAACGCGATCGCGAACGACGACGCGAATGCCACCCTGATCGCGACTCCGGGAACGGCGACCAACTCCGCTCTCGCCAGCTTCGGCATGTCTGCTCCGCCGATCAGCAACCGGGCTCAGCTGATCACCTACGGGCACTCGTTCCTCGCAGAGCAGGGACTCGCAGACGCCTCCCGATACTGGGCGCGCCGGCTCGCGAAGGCGCTCGGTCTGACCTATCCGACGAGCGACGGCGGCGCCGCGAACGACCTCAAGCGCGCGATCGGCGGGTCCTCGATCGGCGACACCCTCGGCCGCGTCGGCGGCGCCACCGGGTTCGGCGACCCGCAGGTGCCGCGGTGGGTTCCTGGCACGAAAGCGCTCGTCGTGCTGCAGTGCCTCATGAACACGCTGCGCCTCCGCGGAGCAACCGATCTGGACCTCCGCAGCGCCACCAACTACGGCCGCGCGATGCTCGCGATCCTGAGCGCGTCCGAGATCATCGATGACAGCGACCCGCGGATCACGAAGTCGACTGGCACCGCGTGGGCGTCCCAGACCTCGGGATTCCCGCTCAACGGCTCAAGCTCGTACAACGCGACGAACGGCGCCTACTTCGAGTACACCGTGCCGAGCAACCGTGATGCCTACATCGTCACCCTGTCCCGTGGCGGTGGCACCGCCGGCGTGATCGTCGACATCACCGACCAGACCGCCGGCACGGTCCTCGTGTCCGGGCTCGACCTGTCGAACCAGACCATCTCGGCATCCGGCATCTACGCGTGGCGCACGCCGGCGTCCGCGAGGGGGCACGTGGTCCGTTTCACCAAGACGGGGGGCAGCGCCCTGAACATCGACGCAGTGCTCCCTGTCAGCCTCACGCCACCGCCGGTGCTGTGGATGAAGGAGCCGTACCTCGCGAACTACGCCGCCTCGACGCAGTTCCCGAACGGCTCCGATGCCGCCGTGAACTCGTTCAACGCGATCGTTGACCTGCTCGCCGCGGAGTTCTCGAACGTGATCGTCGCCGACCCGAACCAGTTCGGATACTGGGACAAGACGACCGACATCCTCACGAGCGACCAGGTGCACCCGAACGAGAAGGGGCACTTTGACCTAGCTCGGACCGGTATCGACGCGATCCGCGCATGGCAGACCCGGAAGGCCCTCGCGCTGGTCTAGGTCACCAGCGCTCTGCCAGGCCCTCGAGGTAGTGCTCCGTCGAGCAGAAGGCGTTGCCGGTGGCCTCGTCGTGTACTCGGTCGGCTGGCGTCACCATCTGTCCGCACAGGGCGCACCTGCCGTCATCGGCGGAGCCGCGCACCGGCGGGAAGATCGCGCCCCACAGCGCCCGCAGATCAATCATCGGGGCAGCGTACCCGGTCCGGGGCCTGTTCGGGTCAGGTCCCGGACCGGGAGTCATGCGGCGACGCGGCGCCCGGAACGCTCCGGGATCGGCCGCGGCCGGAGTGCGTGCAGGCCCTCGCGCTTGCGGTGCTCACTGACGCCGGTGTAGATCTGCGTCGTCGCCAGGGACTCGTGCATCATCAGTTCCTGCACGACGCGGATGTCGACGCCCTCTTCGACCAGGTCGGTCCCGAAGCCGTGGCGGAGAGAGTGCGCGGTCAGCTTCGGGTCGGTGATGCCGGCGCGCCGCTTCGCGCGCGTGATCAGTTCCGAGACCGAGTGCCCGGACACATGGCCGTCCCGCCCTGCTCGAGCGGGGAACCACCAGCCGTCACGCGGCATGGTCTCGGCGAGCTCTGCGACGGTCGGGTGCAGCGGCAGGGTGCGATCCTTTCCACCCTTCCCGACCGTGCGGATCGTCATGCCGACCAGGTCGACGTCGTGCCCGTGCACCGCGGCGATCGACGACACCCGGAACCCCTGGTAGTAGCCGAGCAGGATCATGGCCCGCGTGCGCCGGTACGCGCCGGACGACAGCATGCGGTCGACCTGGTCCTGGGTGAACGGGCGCGGCTGCCCACGTGCGACCCGTACAGGCGCGAGCCGGCCTGTCGGGTCCTCGCACACGCCCTCGTCCGCGAGGAAGGCGTAGAACGCCCGCAGCGCCGAGCGGTACGTGCGCCGTGTGCCCGGGGTCAACCCGGGGGAGCCGAGAAACCGGCGCAGGTCGAGGGTGGTGGCCTCGTGCAGCGGACCGCACGCGGCGGTCGCGGTGCGGAGGACTGAGGATCGGTTACGGATGGTGGTCAGGGCGAGGCCAGCAGCGCGCTGGTGGTCCTCGAAATCGTTGAGCAGGTGGTGGTGAGTCACGTCGCCGTCCGTGTCGGCCGGCGGGGCAACCGGCACCGGCCGCGTTGCCGGTCCACCATTCTGCCGACAAGCCTCTGACACCAGAGTCAAGTAGGCGCGCCGCGGAACGCTCACGTCAGGAACGGGCGCTTGTACTCGTTCCACCACTCGACGGCGTCGGGGTCCTGCGGGCACAGGTCCTCGGAGTCGAGCCACCGACAGTGCTCGCACCCCTCGATGTCGGCTTCGGGGCTCAGGCAGCTGTAGGAGTCCTCCGGGCAGACGCACGCCGACTCTGCGACCGATGCTGGGTACTGCATCACGCCACCGCCAGTTCGCGAACACGCGGCGCGCCTGCGGTGGAGCGCGGCACCAACCGCCGCACTTTCACCGTGGATGTCGTCGGTTCGATCCCGGCAGGGCCCACCGGAGGATCGTCGAGCGGGCCGGGCTGGATCCGGAAGCGTCGTCGGACCGGAGCCGCGGGGCCAGCCGGCGCCGCGCCTCCAGTCCGACAGGCGGTCGCGATGGCGCGTGCAACGCTGCGGAGGCGCGGGCCTCGGCGTGCACGACAGTCGAGCGCGAGTGCCGCCTCTTCGCGACCCGCCTCGGGACCGACGGGCCTCTGTCGCTTCCGCGATCGCGGCCATGTCCGTGCGGATCTCGAGCTCGCCGAACACGGCGCTGACACCGCAGCCGCGGAGACCGCGACGCACTGACGAACGCCCCGACCACGCGCAGTGGTCGGGGCGTTCGTCAGTCTGCTGTTACTCGACGGTCATCCCGACGGAGGAGGACGTCTTGCCCTCCCCGGCAGCGTTCCTCGGGGTGATGTAGACGAACCCATCTCCGGCGGGAACGCCGGTGAGGGTCAGCGGGCTGGAGGTGCCCGTGACCTCCGTGTGGCTGTCGGAGAGGGTGTAGCTGGTGGGGAGTCCGCCGTTGTCCGGCGACGGCGTGAATGACACGGTGACTGTTCCGGGTCCGGAAGTCACAGCGGTGATGGTCGGCCGGCCCGGTGCCATCACGGTGACGGGTGCGGTTCCGAACCGGGCGGTGGCTGGCTTGCTGACGTTCCCAGCGGTGTCGACGCTGAACAGCAGCACCGTGTACTGCTGTCCGGAATGAACGGACGGGACTGTCGCTGTCGTGCCGGAGACGGTCAGCGGTATCCCACTCTGCGCAGTGGCACCTGCGCCGGTGCCCTGCACGAGCCGTGCGACGACGGACTTCGCGTCCCTCGAGGCGGAGGCCTTCCAGGTGACCTTCCGCGGTTTGGTCGCGGACACCTCCACAGCGGTCGGCGCCGCGGGCGCGGTGGCGTCGGAACGGGCCTGCCACTTCAGCGTCCCCGTCTGCGGGATCTTGTCGAAGCAGTACTGGGTGAAGGACATGTCGGCCGTGTCCGGAAGGCCGGTGACCGGGTCGAGCAGGAACTGCTTCACCGTCTCGGTACCCGTGGTGTCGCAGCCGCTTCCGTTGACGGTGGTGAGGACCTCGTAGTCTCCGGCGGCCGAGGTCGAGGTCGTCTTCCTGGTACCAACCGCGAGCGGCTTCCGGTAAGGGCCTTCGACGTGGACACTGACGACAGTGCCGGAGCCGTCGAGTCGGTCAGCGATGAACGTCCAGCCGTAACCGTCTTCGGTGACGAGCATGGCGGTGTTCGAGCTGTTGACGCTCGTCGTCTTCCCCTTGTTGACGATGTCCTTCCCCGAGGACGTGATGCTGGTCGTGCCGAGGTACGCCGAACCAGTCAGCCGCACCGCTTTGTTCGCCGTGCCGATCTTCATCGCGACTTTCGCGGTCAGAGGACCGGCGGTCTTCGGCGCGAACCCGACCCTGAAGGTGCACGCCGCCCCGGCCGCGAGGGTGGTGCGGCAGGTGTTGCTCATGACGGAGAACGACGAAGCATCGGCGCCGGCGATCGATGGCTTCCCGAGCGCGACCGCCGTGGTCCCGGTGTTGTGCACTGTCTCGACCTGCTCCGCGTTCTTCTTCAGGCCGATGAACGTCTTCTTGAAGGAGAAGCTGTTCGCTCCGAGGAGGACCGACCCGGCCTTGTCTTCCCCGAATCGGAACTCGCCGATGCCGGGAACGACCGCGTCGAAGCGGGTGATGGTGCCGTTGGTCGGGTTGGAGGCAAGGTCGAGGATGTCGAATGCGCCGTACACGTAGTCGTCGTTGATCTTCAGCGTCGGAACCGATGCGAAGTCAGCCTGCTGCGACCCGACGAGCCGGTAGGAACCAGCGGCGAGGGGTTTCCCGTCCGGCGGCGTCAGCGTGAACGACGCGGTCGAAGTCGGTGAGCTCGTCATCCGAGCATCGATGCCGCGAGTGGTGTCCGCGACGAAGCGTCGCACGTTCGGCCCGTCGGCGAATTGTGGTGTTCCGCGGTCTGCGAGGTTCGGCGACAGGATCTGCAGCACCCCTCCGGTTCCGATCGGTGTCGGCGCCGCAGCTGACGCTGCGTGCGGTCCCGTGAGCCCCAGTCCGCTGGCGGTGAGAAGCGCGGCAGCTGTCATAGCTGCCGCGCGGGTGATGCGGTGCATGTGTCGTCCGTTCTGGTCCCCACGTCCGTCCCGACCCGGGACGACCGCCCTGACGCTACCCGGGCATCCGCTTTCCGGGTCCCCACAAGCGTGGACTCGCACGGCTCGACGTCGACGCTCTTCTCCACCTCGTCGAACAGGACGTCGACGAACTGGTAGCCGGCCTCCGGGTCGTCGCTCGTGGATGTCGTCGGTTCGATCCCGGCAGGGCCCACCACGGCACAACCGTCGGGTGCGGTGCGGCGGCCTCAGGTCGCCGGCGGTGCGGTGATCGTGATGGGGAGCTCGGCGTCGATCAGGTCGCCGCTGTGGGTGTGCAGCGCGAGCACCGCGGGACCGACCGGGAGGTCCGCCGGGAGGTCGAAGGACTCGTCGACCGTGGACAGCGACCCCTGCGGTGTCGGCCGGCCGAGCAGGACCTCCTCACCGTCCGGGGAGGGCGTGACGACGACGGTGACGTCCGACGCCGCGCGGCTGGTGCCTCCGGTGTCCTCGCACGTCTCCCAGACCGCGTCGACCTGGAGCTGGACCACCCCTCCGGGGTGCAGGGACGACTCGTGGAGCTCCATCGTCGGTATCGCGCAGGACGCAGCCGGTGTCCCGCTGCACCCGACTGCACCGAGTGCGATGCCCACCGCGATGACGACCGACATCGGCCCGCGTGTCCGGCTCTGCCCCATGCGGGTCAGTGAAGCACCGCGAGTCGCCGCCTACGGCACGAGCTGGACGAACGTGACCGGATCGTTGCCGCGCTGTCAGCGGCGGCGAGTCCGCGCGAGTGCAGCGACTGCCGCGAGTCCTCCGATGACCGCTGTGATCCACACGACCGCTGTCATGGTTCCCCTGTCGACGACGTCCTGCTCCGAACCTACCTGCCCCGTGGCGGACCGGCGCGGGCGCAGGGCAGGTCGACACGGATTTGGCGCGCCTCCGAGCATCCCCTACGGTGCTGATGTGAAAACGATTCTCATTCCAGCGGTGGCACTTGCTGCGCTCACCCTCGCCGGGTGTGCGAGCCCGACCGCCGCAGACCGTTCGGGTACCGACCCGTCGAGTGGGACCAGCCTGACCAGCTGTGGCATGCCGCTCACCGTGGCCGCGCCTCCCGAGCGTGCGGTGACCCTCGAGCAGGGCGCCACCGAGGTCATGCTCGCCCTCGGTCTGCAAGACCGCATGGTCGGCACGAGCTACCTCACGGACGCGGTCGCGCCGGAGTGGCGGAAGGCGTACGACGACGTGCCGGTCCTCGCCGACCAGTACCCGACGACCGAGCAGCTCCGCGAGGCGGATCCCGACTTCGTCTACTCGATGCGGGCCTCCGCGTTCGCCTCCGAGGCCGCGGGGAGCCGCCAGGAGCTCGTCGACCTCGGCGTGCCGGCCTACCTGTCGACGAACGACTGCGAGGACCCCGCCCTCGTCCCCGACGAGGTCGGCTTCGACGCGATCCTCGACGAGGTGACGGACATCGCCCGGGTGTTCGGGGTGGACCAGCGAGGTCGCGACCTCGTCGCCGAGCAGCGGGACACGCTCGAGCAGGTCACCGCAGCCGCGTCCGACACCGGGAAGCCCTCCGTCGCCTGGCTCTACTCCTCCGTGAACGGAGCGCCGGTCGTGGCTGGCGGGAACGGGCTCGCCGACACGATGGGACGCGTGGCCGGCGCGACGAACGCGTTCGAGGACCTCGACGCACAGTGGGGCGAGACCAGCTGGGACGAGATCGCCCAGCGTGACCCGGACGTGATCGTGGTCGCCGACCTGTCCCGTGGCCTGTCCGGTGACAGCGCCGACGACAAGATCGCGCAGCTGCGGTCCGACGCCGTGACGAAGGGGCTCAGCGCCGTCCGCGGGGACCACCTCGTCGCCGTCCCGGCCACCGAGCTCGACCCCTCGGTGCGGAGCATCGACGCCCTGCAGACCGTGTCCACCGCCCTGACCGCGTACGCCGAGGAACGATGATGACCACCACCGACGCCCCGACCACCGCCGAGACCGAGCGCGCGCTCGATCTCCTGTCCGCCTGGGACGCCCAGCAGGCGGCGTACATCACGCACCGCGAGCAACGCTTCACGATCATGCTCGACGTCGTGGACCACGTCGTCCCCGAGGGCGGTGTCGTGCTCGACCTCGCCAGCGGACCCGGGTCGATCAGCCAGCGGGTCCTCGCCCGCCGCCCCGACGTCACCTGCATCGCCGTCGACTTCGACCCCGTGCTCCTGGAACTCGGGCGGACGGCGCTCGCCGGGCAGCCGGTGCGCTTCGTCGACGCCGACCTGTGGGACCGCGACTGGACGGCCGGCCTCGACGGGGCGGTCCCCGACGCAGTGCTCAGCTCGACCGCACTGCACTGGTTGCCGTCGGACGTCCTGAGCCGCGTCTACAACGACCTCGGGGAGCTCCTTGCCCCCGGCGGTGTCGTGCTCAACGCCGACCACCTACGGCACCTCGACGGACGCACCCTGTTCGCCGAGCTCAGTGCCCGCGACGACGAGCGGACGCAGCAGACCGACCGTGCTGCGGGTGCGCTCGACTGGGAGCAGTGGTTCGCCGAGGTCACCGCGGTCGAACGGTACGGCCGTCTGGCAGCCGAGCGGGAGCGCCGGTTCGAGCACCGGCCGCCCAACCCGGAGCTCAGCCTCGCGTTCCACACGGCGGCGCTCGAGGTCGCCGGGTTCGCCGAGGTCGGGCCGGTCTGGCAGTACCTCGACGACTTCGTCGTGCTCGCCCGCCGGTGACCCCGACCGCCCTGCGCGGTGCCCTCGTCGTGCCGGTGCTGGCGGTGGCGCTCGTCGGCGTCGTCATCGCCGGCGTGACGCTGGCCGGAGGCTCGATCACGTGGGCGGAGACCGTGCGGTCGATCGGCACCCACCTGGGCCTGCCGCTCACGCCGCTGCCGCCGCTGGCCGACTCGGTCGTCTGGCAACTCCGGCTCCCGCGCGTCCTGCTCGCCGCCGCGGCCGGAGCGGGTCTGGCCGTGTGCGGATGCGTGCTGCAGGCGGTGACCCGCAACGTGCTCGCCGAGCCGTACCTGCTCGGCATCTCGTCCGGAGCCTCGACGGGGGCGGTCCTCGTCCTCGTCCTCGGCCTCGGCGCCGGGTCCGTCACCCTCGCCGGGGGAGCGTTGGTCGGCGGCCTCGTCTCGTTCGCGCTCGTCTTCGCGCTCATGGGGCGGGACACCGCGAGCACGAGTCGTGTCGTGCTGACCGGCGTCGTCGTCGGTCAGCTCTTCTCGGCCGTGACGTCGCTCGTGGTCACGGCCTGGGGCGACGCGGACGCCACCCGCGGCATCACCTACTGGTTGCTCGGCTCGCTCGCAGCAGCCCGCTGGTCCTCGGTCGTGGTGTGCACGGTCGTCGTCGTCCTCGCGACCGTCGTGTTCGTGGCCGTCGCGCCGGCGCTGGACGCGTTCGTCTTCGGGCACGACGCCGCCGTGGCGCTCGGCATCGACGTCCGAGTGCTCCGGATCGTGGTCCTCGTCGGCGCCGCGGCCACCACCGCTGCGGTCGTCGCCGCCGTCGGGGCGATCGGGTTCGTCGGACTCGTCGTCCCGCACGCGGCCCGCATGCTCGTCGGACCCGGACACCGGCTCCTGCTGCCGGTGTCCGCCCTCGCCGGCGCGGTGTTCCTCGTCGTCGCGGACCTCGCCGGACGTCTGGCGCTCGCACCGCACCAGATCCCGGTCGGCGTCGTCACGGCGCTCATCGGGGTGCCGACGTTCCTGGTCGTCCTCCGCCGGGGACAGCGCGCATGACCGCTGGGGACGGCTCCGGAGTGCTCGGCGCGCGTGACGTGGGGCGGTCCGTCCCGGGCGTCGACCTGCTGGACGGCGTCGACCTGCTCGCGCCGAGCGGGCTGATGACCGGGATCGTCGGACCCAACGGGTCCGGCAAGTCGACGCTCGCCCGCTGCCTCGCGGGCGTCACCGCACCCGACCGCGGCACCGTGACACTCGACGGCGCCGACCTCCGGACGCTCCCGCGCCGGTCGGTCGCCCGTCGGCTCGCCTTCGTCGAACAGCAGGCGCACACGGACATCGACCACCGGGTGCTCGACGTCGTCCGGCTCGGTCGGCTCCCGTGGCGGTCCCGGCTCGGGACGCTGGACGACGACGCCGACGACATCTGCCGGGAGGCGCTGACCGAAGTCGGCATGGCCGGGACTGAGCAACGGCGGTGGAGCGGTCTGTCGGGCGGCGAGCGGCAGCGGGTGCAGATCGCCCGCGCGCTCGCCCAGGAACCCGCGGTGCTCGTCCTCGACGAACCGTTGAACCACCTCGACGTGCACCACCAGTTCGAGCTCCTCGACCTGCTCGCCGCCGGCCCACGCACCGTCGTGGTCGTGCTGCATGACCTCGACCTCGCGGCGCGCTACTGCGACCACCTCGTGGTCCTGCACGGCGGACGGGTCGCCGCAGCTGGTGCCCCGGAGGACGTGCTCACGCCGGGTCTGCTCGCGGACGTGTTCCGCGTCCGTGGCAGGACGGTCCGGACGCCCGACGGCCTCCGCGTCGACCTGCACGGGACGACGTCCGCGGAGGTCAGCGGAGTCCGTCGGCCGGGTCCACCTCGTACGCCTCGAACCGATGGTCCCTGACGATCGCGTCCACGAGTCGTCGCGTCCCCGCGACCAGCGTCGAGTCGCAGTCGATCTCCGTCGCGAGGACCCACGCGTGGTCCTCCGGCCACAACAGCTGCGGCGTGTGCGCGAGCGGCACACCGTCCGCGATCTCCGCCCGCTCGGTCCACGCCGGGTCGGCCCAGTCCGCGACCGTCGTGTGCACCAGGAGGTGCTCGCGGTGTGTGAGGTGCAGTCGCGGCACGGCGAGTGCGCGGCGGACGGCGTCGAGTGCCGCCTGGTGCGCTGCGCGGAGGCGGGCGGCCTCCGCCTCGGCGCGGGCACGCTCCGTCGCATCGGGCGTCCCGTCCTGCCACCCGGACACGAGGGTGGAGCCGCCGCTCAGGTCCCCCCATCCGTCCCACACCGCCGCCACCAGGTCGAGCGGGGTCGCCGTCGAGGCACTGAGGTGCGAGGTGAGTGCGGCCAGCAGGCGCGGATCGAGCCAGCCTTCGACAGGCGGTTCGACCCGCCACCCGTCGTCGAACAGCACGTCCTCGTCGCGGCTGGCGCTGAGTGCGCTCCAGGAGACCCCGGCGTCCACCGTCCGCCCGGTCCTCGCTGCGACGTCGGACCACCGCCAGGTGCTCGTCTCGAGGACCGGAGCGTCGCCGTGCTCGTCGAGGACCGAGCGGTCCTCCCGGAAGGCCGCGAGCGGGTGCAGGACGCGGGCGTACCCGTCGAACCCGCCGCCGACGGTGCCGGCGACGGTCCCGGAGGCCTGGAGGCGTCGCACGAGCCAGTCGGCTCGACGCACGTCCGTGATCAGCTCCACCCGGCCGAGCGTACCGACGTCGGTCAGGCGCCGGCGTGCTCCTCCGGTCCGGGCACCGGCTCCGAGCCGAACCGCTCGACGAGGGCACGCTTGAGCACCTTGCCGCTCGGACCGAGGGGGAGCGCGTCGACGACGTGGACGACCCGCGGGTACTTGTACGCGGCGATGGCGTCCGCGACGTACCGGACGAGCTCGTCGGAGGTGGTCGTGGCGCCGTCGGTGAGGACGACCGCCGCCGCGATCTCCTGACCGTGCACGTCGTGCGGAACCCCGAACACCGCGGCCATCGTGACGTCCTCGTGCGCGGCGAGCACCTCCTCGACCTCGCGCGGGTACACGTTGTAGCCGTTGCGGATGATCATGTCCTTCGTGCGGTCGACGATCGTCAGGAAGCCGTCGTCGTCCTTCGTCCCGAGGTCGCCCGTCCGGAACCACCCGTCGACCACGGCCGCGGCGGTCGCGTCGGGTCGGTTGCGGTAGCCGTTCATGAGGTTGTGGCCGCGGATGACCAGCTCGCCGATCGTGCCGCGCGGCAGCATCTCGATGCGGTCCTGTACGGCTGGGTCGGCGATCTCGACCTCGACGCCCCAGACGGGCGTCCCGATCGTGCCGGGACGGGGTGTCCGTCCGACGTGGTTGAAGCTCGCGACGGGTGAGGTCTCGGTGAGGCCGTAGCCCTCGTGGATCGGCGCGCCGTACACGGCCTCGAACCGTTCGAGCACGGCGAGCGGCAACGAGGCCCCGCCGGAGATCGCGTACCGGAGGTGCGGTCGGGCGTCGGTCCGGGTCGCTGCGTCGAGCAGACCCATGTACATCGTCGGAACGCCCATGAAGATGCCGCAGCCGTGCTCGACCATCGCGGCGAGTGCGGCGTCGCCGTCGAACTTCGGCAGCATGACGATGGTCGCGCCGGCGCGGAAGCCGGTGTTCATGGTGCAGGTCTGGCCGAAGGTGTGGAACAGCGGCAGCGCGCCGAGCAGCACGTCGCCCCGTCGCATGTCGAAGGTGCTCATGAGGAGCGTGTTCACCTGCTCGAGCAGGGCGAAGTGCGATCCCTCGGCGCCCTTGGGCTGCCCGGTGGTGCCGCTCGTGTACAGGATCGTCGCGGTGTCGAAGGGGTCGCGGGGCGTGAGGGTGGTGAGGGGCGCGCTCGACGCGGCGAGGGCCTCCAGGCTGGGCGGGGCGGAACCGTCGGCGTCGTCGGCCACGGGAGGCGCGAGGACGGTGACGACGTCGACCCCGGCGAGTGCGGCGCCCGCCGCACCCTCCGCGATGAGCGGTGCGGCGCAGACGAGCAGGGCCGCTCCGCTGTCGCGGAGCACGTACTCGATCTCGTGCCGCTTGAGGAGTGCGTGCACGGGAACGACGACGGCGCCGAGCGCGAGGGTCGCGTAGTAGACGCGGGGGAAGTCGGGCACGTTCGGGATGAGCATCGCGACGCGGCTGCCCTCGGTGACACCGCGGGCGCGGAGAGCGCCCGCGTACGCGAGGGTCTGGTCCCACAGCTCGGCGTAGGTGATGCGCTGCTCGCCGACGACGACGGCGACGTCGTCCGGGTACCGGGCCGCTGACTCCGCGAGGATCGCGGCGACGGACGCGGTCGCGTGGTGGTGCGGATGGTCGGCAGCGGGGCGTCCGACGCTCGCTGCGTCCGCCGGTGCGGCGAGGTCAGTGGTGGTCATGCCGGGCTCCGTCTCCGTCGACGATGGGTGTCCGTCGATCGTACGGGTGGGAGCGCGGTGCGGTTCGCCGACCCGTCAGTGGATGCGGAGCTCCGAGACCATCGGGCAGGTGAAAGGGTCGCGGGCGGCCAGGCCGACGCGGTTGAGGTAGCGGACGACGATGCCGTACGAGCGCAGGAGCGTCGTCTCCGTGTAGGGGACGTCGAGCGTCTCGCAGTGCTGACGGACGAGCAGCCGGGCCTTCTTCAGGGCCGGTCGCGGCATCGACGGGAACAGGTGGTGCTCGACCTGGTAGTTCAGGCCGCCCATGAGGAACGACACCCACCAACCGCCGCGGATGTTGCGCGAGGTGCGCACCTGGCGCGAGAAGAAGTCGACCTTGGCGTCGTGCGCGATGGTCGGCATGCCCTTGTGGTTCGGGGCGAACGAGGCACCCATCATGACGCCGAAGACGGCGAGCTGCACACCGAGGAACGCGCACGCCATGCCGAACGGCAGGAACCAGAAGAGCACGGTCAGGTAGATGCCGAAGCGCAGGACGAGGAGCGTCGCCTCGAGCACGCGTGCCCGGACGTCGGCCTTGGTGTCGGCGCCGGTCAGCACGGTGTGCACGGCGGACCAGTGCAGGTTGATGCCCTCGAGCGTCAGGAGCGGGAAGAACAGCCACCCCTGGAACCGGGTGAAGACGCTCCGCGCACCCCGGGTCTCCGCTGCGTCCTCGGGCGTGAACCGGATGACGCCGGCGGCGATGTCCGGGTCCTTCCCGATCGTGTTCGGGTTGCCGTGGTGGCGGGTGTGCTTGGTCATCCACCACGAGTAGCTCAGGCCGACCAGGAACGTGCCGACGTAGCGGCCGGCGCGGTCGTTCCAGCGCTGTGAGGCGAACACCTGACGGTGCGCGGCCTCGTGCGACAGGAAGGCGAACTGGGTGAAGACCACGCCGAGCGCGCCGGCGACGATGAGCTGGAACCACGACTCGCCCAGCACGGCGAAGGCGATCCACGCGAGTGCGAGCGTGCCGACGAGCGAGCCGAACAGCGACCAGTAGAACCCGGTGCGGCGGCGGAGCAGGTCGTGCTGCTTGACCTGCGCGAGGACGGCCGAGTAGGTGGACGTGCTCGAGCCCCTGGGACCGGTTGCAGGCCGGGTGCGGGTGTAGCCGGGCTGGATCGGGGTGGTGGTCAACGCAGACCGACCTTCCGTCGCCGCCGGTCTGCACCGGCGTGGGCTGTTCGCGCGATCGCGCTGGTCGCCACGATAGGCGATGGAGATGCGGAGTCCTGTGAGTGCTCAGGAAGGACGGAGCATGTCGCTCGGCTCAGGCCGACGGCGAGCGGCGGTCATGCCGGACGGCACGGCGACGGGCGGCGGCGGCGGACAACGCGATCGCGGCTCCGGTGATCCACAGGCCGAGCGTCAGGAGTGCGCGGCCGACGCCGGCGCCGTCGAAGTAGCTGGCCGCCGTCACCGCCCCGAACGCCGCTCCGGGCGGCAGTGCGCCACCGACGGCGGACAGGAACGGCGGCAGGAGGTGTGTGCTCACCGTCGCGCCGCTGGTCGCGTTGCCGAGGGTGGTGAACACGAGCGTGGACACGACGACGCCCATCGGGCCGAGGAGGGCGGTGATGGCCAGGGTCGACAGCGAGACGGCCACCGCGAGCAGCGCCAGCACGCCGACGACGACAGCGGGGGCCGCGGGGACGGCGCCGGCGACCGGTCCGGCGATGACGGCCACGACGACGGCCGCGGCGATGCTCCCGATGACGGTGACCGCTACGCGCACCCGCAGGCCGGCCAGGGTGCCGAGGGAGTTCATGATCTGGGCGAGGACGAAGGCGGCGAGCGTGGTGCCGAACACGAGGTAGAAGCCCGCGATGCCCTGCCCGTCCCCGGTCACGAGCGGGACGAGGTCCTGGGTGCGGGTCACCGGGACGCCGCCGGCCCGGGCGACACCGCTCAGCATGGCCGTCGCCGCACCGGTCGCGCTCCGCCCGTCCGCGCCGGCGACGGCGAGCGTCGATCCGCCGGCAGCGGGGACGAGCGCGGCGACGACGTCGTGTGAGCGGACGAGGGCGCGAGCGGCGGCTGCGGAGTCGACCGGACGGACGTCGGCGGAGTCACCGAGCGCCGTCGAGGCCGCGTCGGCGAGCTGTGCGCCGACGACCGCGACCGGCAGGTGGTGCGGCACGGGGGCCTTCTGCAGTCCGATGTAGAGGCCGGCGAACGCACCGGCGATGGCCATCGCGACGAGCACCTGTACGACGAGGACCGGGAGGACCCGGCGGAGCGGCGGGAGCGAGGGAACGGAGGAGCGTTGGTTAGTAATCGATTCATTACTCATGGAATCGGATGATACCCTCGGGGCATGACGACGGCAAGGGGTCCGGTCCCCAGGGCAGCGGAGCGCATGGCGGGCAGTCAGCGGCGGGAGGCGACCCTGGCCGCCGCGGCCGCCGTGTTCGCCCGCGAGGGGTACCACGGGGCGACCACCGAGCGGATCGCGAAGGCCGCCGGGATCAGCCAGCCCTACGTCGTCCGGATGTTCGGGTCGAAGGAGAACCTGTTCCTCGCGGTCATCGACGGCTGTCTCGAAGCGGTCCTCGACACGTTCCGTGCGGCGCTGGACGACGGGCAACCGGGCACGGTCGAGTCCCGACTCGGCGAGGCGTACCGGACGCTCGCGACCGAGGACGGCGTCCACCTCATCGTGATGCAGTCGTACATGCTCGGTGCGGACCCCGTGATCGGGCCGGTCGCGCGGGAGGGGTTCACGCGGATCCTCCGGTTCCTCGTCGACGACGCCCACCTCACGCCGTCGGCCGCCGAGACGTTCCTCGCCAAGGGGATGCTCATCAACACGTTGCTCGGCATGCGGCTGCACGAGCACGACGACGAGGATGCCCGTCGGTTCGTGGCGTCGGTCATCGGTCCGGGTCCCGGAGGACCCGGGCTGACCGAGGTCTGACGCCGCCTGCCGGGGCCCCGGGCCGGTCGGCGGCCCAGGGCCCGCCGGGTCACCGCTCGGCGGCGCTCGTGGCGCGGGTCACGCGGTCCACGAGCACGGCGATCGCGTCCCCGGCGCTCGGACGCTGCTCGTTCTCCTCGCGGAGCCGACGGGCCGCGGCGGCATGGCGCGACCCGGCGAGCACCGCGTGCACCGCCGGCCCGACGGCAGCGGGCTCGTCGACCACCACGGCGACGTCGGCCGCGGCAGCACGCTCGGCGTTGATGAACTGGTCGGCGCCCTGGGGGAGCAGCACCATCGGGACGCCGACACTCGCGGCCGCGAGCACCGTACCCGCTCCCGCAGCGCTCACCACGACGTCGACGCCGTCCAGCAGCTCTCGCATCGGCCGGAACGGCACGTGGTGGACGTGGTCGGTGTCCTCGAGGTGGTCCCCGATCACGCCGACCGTCGCGAGGACGTCCGCCTCGTCAGGGTGGAGGCCGTCGATGATCGCCGTCAGGAGTGCGGCGTCCCCGAACACCGTCCCGAGCGTGACGAGCACGCGCGGCCGCTCGGACGCCGGGAACGGCGGCAGCGGAGTGGTGTCGCCCGGACGGCTGTGCGGCTCCGCCCGGAACGGGACGGTCAGGGGGTGCTGCGTCCACCCGGACGCCTGCAGGGACGCCGGCGTCGGGTCGAGCAGCGCCACCGGGGGTGACGGCACCAGGCCCCGGCCCGCGTACCGGGGGAGCACGAGCTCCGTCATCGGACGTCGGAACGCATCGGGCACCTCCGGTCCGAACGCGACGACGGCGTACGGGACGCCGAGCGTCGCCGCGACGAGCGGTCCCACCAGGTCGACCGCGTCGGCCACGACGACGTCCGGACCCCACGTCCTCGCTTCGCGGACGGCGTCGTCGACGGTGAGGTCGACCCGCGTCCCGGCGAAGAACTCGGCGACGGCCGCGGGTTCCGGTCGGTTCGCCGGGTCGCTGCCGGGGAGGCGCCGGGCCACCTCCGCGAACAGCTCGGGAGGCATGGGGCCCGCTGCCAGGACCGGTACCCCGGGCAGTTCGGCGGCGAGGGCGTCCCGCATGCCGCCGCTGGTGAGGACGGCGACGTCGTGCCCCGCCGTCGCGGCGGCGCGGACGAGGGGGACGAGGGGGAGCAGGTGTCCGAGTGCGGGGACACCGGAGAAGAGGATGCGCATGGTGCGTCCTTCCAGGGTTCGTGGGTTCGTGGGGATCGGGAGGGTGCGCCGGCCGGGCGGGCACGGCGGAGCAGCCTGTCCGGCCGGGAGGCCCGACACGGCCGTGGTGGACCGGGTTCAGTCCGCGGCGAGGACGAGCGGGATGCTGCGGTGGCGCCCGACGACGAGCGGGAGCGTGCTGGCGGCCACCATCAGGACGAGGCTCACCAGCGTGGCCGGGCCGGCCACACCCAGTCCGACGTCGGGCGACGTGCCGGGGACGGTGACCCCGAGGGCGATCGCCTGCGCGACGCCGCTCACCACCAGGACGACAGCCGACACGAGCACCGCGGTCCCGACGAGGACGACCGACTCCCAGGCGGCCCGGGCCAGGACGACCGACCGGGACCCGCCCGCGGCCTCGACGAGCGCGGCCTCCTGCTCACGGGTCCGCCCGGCCATGAGCACGGTCGCGGCGGCTCCGGACAGCGAGACGAGCAGCGGTCCGCCGAGCATGAGGAGGAGGCTCTGCGGATCGAGTCCGGGTCCGTCCCCGCCGGTGGACCGCCGGACGGCGTCGGCGGTGGTCGCGAACCCGCCCGTGATGCTGGCCGGGAGCGCGATCGTGAGGACGAGGGCACCGACCGTCGCGCTGCTCCGGCCGACCGCGGAGGCCGCGGCGTTCCGGGCCAGGAACCACGACGCCGACCAGTGCGCCGGCAGGACGGCGGTCCAGGCGCGCAGCACGACCGGGAACAGCGTCGGCCCGACGGCGACGGCGGCTGCGGTGAGGAACGGCCCGATGAGCAGGACCGAGGTGGACGCACGCACTCCACCGGCTGCGAGGCTCGACGTCAGCAGGGCGGCGAGCACGACGGCGACGCCCGCGAGCGTCCACCGTCCCCAGCTCGTCCGACCCGCCGCTGCGTCAGGGTCGCGGAGGACTTCGACGGGGCGGACCCGACCGGCGCGACGGGACGACCGGAGACTGCTGAGGACGACGACCGCCGTCACGGCGACGACGACGGCGACCCCGCCGACGACGTCGAAGCGCTCGTCGAGGTCGCGGAGCCCGTCCGAGGCCGAGAGCCCGAGGTGCAGGACGGCCGGCGCGACGGGCGCGACGACGAGGCACCCGAGGGTGCTCCCGACGATGGCGACCACGCCGAGCTGGATCCGGACGACGACCGTGACGGTCCGGGACGGGACGCCCGCTAGCTGCCAGAGCGCGTACCCCCGGCGCTGCAGGTCGATCGTCAGTCGGGTCACGCTGCCGAGCACCGCGGCCACCGCGACGACCGTGAGCACCACGACCAGCGTCGCCAGGGTGCCCAGGCCGGCTGCGCGCAGCAGGTCGAGTTCGTCACCCGAGGCGATCAGCGCGATCCCGGTCTCGACCATGGCCGCCGCGACCGCCAGGGCCACGGCCGTCGCCGCGCTGACGACCAGCGCCCCGACCCAGATCCCGGCGTTGTACCGGAGGTCGCTGAGGACGAGTCGGAGCATCGTCACGCCTCCTGGGCAGCGGCGGTGAGCGCGTCGAGGACCTGCCCCGCGCTCGGACGGACGAGTTCCCGGTGGATCGAGCCGTCCCGCAGCACGAGCACCCGGTCCGCGCGGGCGGCGGCCTCGAGGTCGTGCGTCACCATCACGACCGCGCGGTCGCCGGACGCCACCTGCCGCAGGAGCCCGAGCACCGCGTCACCGGCCGTGGTGTCGAGCGCGCCGGTGGGCTCGTCGGCGAAGACGACCTCCGGGCGGGACGCCAGGACCCGGGCGATCGCGACCCGCTGCTGCTGCCCGCCGGACAGGCTCCCCGGACGGTGGTCCCCACGGTCGGCGAGCCCGACCGATGCCAGTGCCGCGTCGACCTCGGCGGTGGAGACCGCACGGTGCGCGAGGCTGGCGGGGAGTGCGATGTTCTGCCGGGCCGTCAGCGAGGGGATGAGGTTGAACGACTGGAAGACGAAGCCGACGGTGGAGCGGCGCAGGGTCTGCAGTTGCTTCGGTCGCAGGGTCCCGAGTCGCTGCCCGGTGATGGACACCGACCCGCTGTCGTAGGGCTCGAGGGCGGACAGGCAGTAGAGGAGCGTCGACTTGCCGGAGCCGCTCGGCCCGACGATCGCGACGAACTCGCCCGGCAGCACGGCGAGGGAGACACCGCGCAACACCTCGACCCGACCCTGGTCCGGGCCGGGGAACGACTTGATGAGGTCCTCTGCATGGAGGAGTGGTTCGGTCATGGCGTCAGTCCACCTCGGTCTGGTCGTCCGGTCACGGGTGCAGGCACGAGACGGAGGGTGGAGCGCGCTCCACCTCCACGGGCAGCTCCGTGTCCTTCGCCCCGGGCCGTCCGACGAGCGTCGCAGGCGCACCGCCCTGTCGGCATCCGTCGACTGACGTAGGCGAGCCGGTCGGGCCTAGTCGGCGTGTCCGGTCGCGGCGAGCGCCTCCGCGAGTCCGGCGCGGCTGCTGACACCGAGCTTCGGGAAGACCTTGTACAGGTGGGTGCTCACCGTGCGGTGCGACAGGTAGATCCGGTCCGCGATCTCGCGGTTCGACATCCCCGCTGCCGCCAGCCGGGCGATCTGCAGCTCTTGCGGGGTGAGCGGGGCGCTCGCCGACGGCGCGCCGGAGGTGCCGTTGGGTGGGGCCTCACCGGCGGCGCGGAGTTCCGCGGCGGCCCGTGCGGCGAACCCGGCGGTGCCCGCGGCGACGAACTCGGCGAGCGCCTCCCGGAGGTGGGTGCGGGCCTCCACGACGCGGCGTTCCCGTCGGAGCCACTCGCCGAAGAGCAGGCGTGTGCGCGCGAGCTCGACGGGGGACTCGCTCAGCTGGCCCGCCTCGACGGCCCGGACGAACCAGGACTCGGCACGGTCCGCCGGAGCGAGCAGCGCCCGGCTGCGGAGCACGAGGGCGGTGAGGTGCGCGGACCGGAAGGTGCTCGCCACGGCCTCGGCCTGGGCGAGTGTCTCGGTCACCGACTCCGGCCGACCGCCGTGCACGGCGGCCTCGGTGCGGTCCGCGATGGCCCAGAGCGAGCGTGTCGGGTGCACCGTCATGTGCGTGAACTCGATCTGCGCGTCCCGGTACCGGTGCTGCCCGAGCGCGACGAGGCCTGCCGCCCAGCGTGCGTCGGCACTGGCGAGCGCGAGCCGTCCGCCCAGGGAGCGGGCCGAGCCGTCCCGGAGCGCCTGCGCGGCGGCCTCGGCGTCGCCGAGCAGGGCGTGCGCCCGCGCGAGCGTTCCGTACGCCATCCCGGCGACGAGGGGGAGGTGGCTCTCGCTGGCCATCCGGACGGCGTACTCGGCGTCGGCGACTGCATCGCGGATCCGCCCGCGGAGCAGGAGGACCGTGGCGCGCCCGCGGAGGGCCTGGGCCTCGTCGGCCACCGCGCCGAGCTCGTGCGCGCGCTCGTAGGCGAGTTCCCAGCACGTCAGCGCGGTCTCGAGGTCCTGCAGGGACTCGGCGGCGATCGCGAGGGAGGCCATGCCGAGGGGCGAGTCGGTGAGCTGTGGGACGAGGTGCGGGAGGTCCGCCCGGGCCGCGGGAGCCGTCCCGAACGGGTTGAGCAGGGCGAGTGCGACCGGCTTCAGCGGACTCGAGGAGGACAGGCTGCGCAGCTGTGTCTCGATCGCGTGCCACTCCGCGCGGGGCAGGTTCCGCCCGCGGACGCTCAGTGCCCAGACCCAGAGGACCTCCACGAGCCGGTCGGTGTGCTCGGCGCCGCCCAGCACGGACCGGACGCGGTCCGTCTCGATGCGGCCAGCGACGGGTGACCCCGTGGTGAGGCTGAGGACGGTGCGGGTCACGGCGGTGGCGGTCACGGTGTCCGGGTCGCCGGCCAGGGCGTCCACCTGCTCGAGGAGCTCGATCGCCTCGTTCGTCATGCCGGCGGCCCGCGCGGTCTCCGCGGCACGTCCGAGCCGACGGGCCCGCCCGACGTCCCCCTGCGACAGGGTGGCCGCGCGTTCGTACGCGCGGACCGCCTCCGGCCGTGCGCCGCGCTGCTCGGCGCGTCGGGCGACCGTCTCGAGGTCGGCGGCGATGGTCTCGTCGCGCTCGAACGTGGCGGAGGCGCGGTGCCATGCGGCTCGGGTCTCGTCGCGGGCGACCGACGCGAGCGCGCGGTGCGCGGCGGCGAGTTCCGCGGCGGTCGCGCTCCCGAGGACGGCGGACCGGAGGAGCGGGTGCCGGAAGTGCAGGGCGGCCAGGTCCGTCCGGAGGAGTCCGCGGACCTCGAGCGGCCCGAGGTCGGCCAGCCCGAGGTCCATGGTCCGCGCCGCCGCCATGACGTCCTGGAGCACGGCATCGTCGGCGGCCGCCGCGAGGACCAACAGTGCCCGGCTGCCGGCCGGGACGGCGGAGAGCTGGTCGAGGAACGCCTGCTCGAGCCGACGGGTGGTCGGGAGCCGGGTGGCGAGGGAGGTCCCGGCGGCGCCGGTGGCGGCGAGCGCGGCCGGGAGCTCGCGGAGGGCCAGCGGGTTGCCGCCGGCCTCGGCGAGGATGCGCCGACGCGCGGTCTCGGACAGTCCGCCGGCGCGCTCGGCGAGGAGGGCCTCCGCGGCGTCCTCCGGCAGGGGGCCGAGCTCGAGGCGGGCCGCGGAGCAGGGGAGGGTACCGGTGGGTTCGTGCCCGGTGCGTGCGGTCGCGATGACCACGATCGGCGCGTTCGAGAGCCGCAGCCCGATGAAGTCGAGCACCTCGGCGCTCGAGCGGTCCACCCAGTGCAGGTCCTCGACGCGGACGAGGACCGGTCGGTGCGCCGCGGCCTCCTCGAGCAGGCCGAGGGCCGCGGTGCTCACGAGGAGGCGGTCCGGCACGGGGCCGTCCTCGACGGCGAGGGCGGTGAGCAGGGCGGCGCGCTGCCGTCCCGGCAGGGCGTCGGCGTACGGGATCAGGGGGTGGAGCAACTCGTGCAGACCGTCGAACCCGACGGCGTTCGACCCCTGGACGCCCGTGCACCGGAGGACGCGGTGTCCGGCATGGCGGGCGTGTGCCTCGACCGCGGCGACGAGGGCGGTCTTGCCCACGCCGGCTTCGCCCTCGACGAGTACGGCGGTGCCGCCTCCGCCCGACCGGTCGAGCAGGGCGGTCAGGGCGGCGAGCTCCTCGTCGCGACCGAGGAGCGGGCGCTGGTCGTCCGTGCGGAGGCGCAGGACGCCGTCGTCCGTCCCGCCCTGGAGGCTCGCAGCGAGTCCGTCTGCACCCATCGTCGGTCCTCCCCGCCGGTTTGCGTGATCTTTCACTCAAACGTACGGGGTGCGGTCCCGGTGGGCAAGCCGAGCGGTCGCTACGGGTGGTCCGCCGGCCGCGGGAGGGTGCCGTGGTCGATGACGGTCTCGTACACCCGCTCGAGGACGTCGGCGAAGCCCGGCAACTCCGCGCTGTCGAGCCCGCTGAAGAACATCTGCTTGACGAGTTCCGTGTGGGCGGGCGTCGCGTCGCGCAGGGCCTGCCAGCCGTCGTCCGTCAGCGCGACCGCGGTGCTCCGTCGGTCCTGTTCCCAGCGGCGGAGCTCGAGGAGGCCGCGCTCGGCGAGGCGCTTCGTGTGGTGGGAGGCACGGCTCCGCTCCCAGCCGATGCGCGTCGCGAGGGCGGTCATCGTCATCTCACCGCCGGGCTCGCTCGTGAGGGCGACCAGGACGTCGTAGTCGGCGAGCGAGATGTCGCTGTCCGCGCGGAGCTGCCGGTTCATCTCGTACCGGAGCCGGAGTTGCAGCTTCATCCAGGCGTACCAGACCCGGATCTGCTCGTCGGTGAGGAACGCGTACGGCGACTCCGGGGGCACCTCGCCGTGGGCTGCCATCGTCCGTCACCTCCCGTCGCCCGACCGCCGGACGCCCGACCATCATGGCAGGGCGTCCGGCGGGGACTGGTCCGACCGTCAGGCGGGCGGTGCGCTCGTCAGCAGGGTGTACACCTTCGCGATGACGTCGCCCTCGATGAAGCAGATGTCCATCCCGGACACGACCGGCGGCTGGCCGTCGGGGCCGAAGTGCCAGGCGAGGTACCCCATGCCGTGGTTCTCGTACACGGGGCCGGCAGGCGAGAAGACGAAGCCGGGGGCCTCGTCGAGCAGCCGCTGGGCCTTGGCGTGCAGGGCCTCGTGCCCGACGACGACCTCGTCGGGGTCGAGGAAGGCGACGTCGGGTGCGTAGGTGCGCGCGATCGCCTGCCGTCGGCGCTCGGGGTCGCGTTCGCCGAACACGTCGAACAGGTTGGCGTGCATGAGGGACTCGAGGGGTTGGGACACAGCGGGCTCCGGACGGGTCGTGGGTGGTCGGGGATCAGGGGTGGGACGGTGCGCGGTCGGTCCAGTCGAACACCAGGTGTCGGACCGCGATCGCCCAGGCGCCGTCCACGCGGACGAAGCGGTCGAGGTAGCGGATCGACATCGTCAGGAGGGTCCGCTGCTCGCCCTCGTGCAGGACGTGGAAGGCGACGCAGTACGTCTCGCCCTCGGCTTCGTCGGCGCCGGTGAAGCGGATGGTCGACTGGCCGGTGAGGTAGGTCGTCACGTCGTACTGCTCGACGAGGCCGGCGAACGTCTCCTCGAGGCGTTCCCGCCCGCGGATCGTGTCGACCGGGTCGGAGGTCGACGGGTCGCCCTGGAAGAGGACGACGACGCCGTCGTCGGTGAACACGGACGCCTCGAGACGGGCGTCGCGGCGGTCGGCGCCGCGGGCGTAGGTCGCCAGCAGGGTCCGGATCTCCTCGCGGGCGACGAGGGTCTCGAGTGTCTCGGTCACGGCTGCTCCTCGGTGGTCGTGTTCGTGGTCCCGGTCGTGGTCCCGGTCGTGGTCGTGCGGACGGACGGACGGACGGACGGGCGCGGTGGGTCGGGTCTGGGACACCACCGCGCCCGCGGCCGTCAGGCCAGGGCCGCGCGCAGGGAGGCGGTGGCCAGCAGGAGCGCGTGCTTCGCGGCCTCGGTGTCGTGCAGCGAGTTGACCATCACGAAGTCGTGCGTGATGCCGCCGAAGCGGGCGTTCGTCGCCTTGACCCCTGCCTCACGCAAGCGTGCTGCGAAGGCCTCGCCTTCGTCGCGGAGCACGTCGGCCTCTGCCGTGATCACGAGCGTCTCGGGCAGCGTCGCGAGGGTCTCGAGCGGCGCGCGCAGCGGCGACACCGTCGGGAGTGCGCGGACCGTCTCGTCGGTCGTGTACTGGTCCCAGTACCACTGCATGCCGGCGCGGGTGAGGAAGTAGCCCTCGGCGAACTCCTGGTACGAGCCGGTGTCGAACGCGGCGTCGGTCACCGGGTAGAACGCCACGAGCTTGACGAACTCGACGTCCCCGCGCTCGGCGGCGAGCAGCGAGAGTGCGATCGCCATGTTGCCGCCGACGGAGTCGCCGGAGACGGCGAAGCGGGACGCGTCGAGGCCCTTGTCGCTGCCCTCGCGGACGACCCACTGCGCCGCTGCGTACGACTGCTCGAGGGCGACCGGGTGGCCGGCCTCCGGCGACCGGTCGTACTCGGGGAAGACGACGGCGGCGTTCGACCCGATCGCCAGGTCACGGACCAGCCGGTCGTGGGTGTGGGCGTCACCGAACACCCAGCCGGCGCCGTGCACGTAGAGGATGACGGGCAGGTTCGCCGTCGTGCCGGCCGGCTTCACGAGGCGGATCCGCACGGTGCCGGTCGGGCCGCCCTCGATCTCGAGCCACTCCTCGTCGACGTCGGGCTTGAAGATCGGGGTGTCCTGGACCGCGTCGACGGCCTTCCGGCCCTCCGCCGGCGGCAGCTCGTTGAGGAAGGGCGGGGTGGACGTCGCGTCGACGAACTCCTGCGCGGCGGGCTCGAGGGCGATGCCCTTCGGGTTTCCGGCCATGGTGTTGCTCCTTGTCGGGGTGTCGGTGGGATGGGTGGGGCGGTCCCCACGTTCGCAGCAGGGCCGACGGTGCGGCATCCGTCAGCTGACGTATCCGCTCAGAGCACGCTCGTGCCGAGCTCCCAGAGGCGGTCGGCGTTCCCCCGGTCGAGGGCGTACCGGGCGACACCGCGGTCGTGACCCGTGCCGTCGTCGAGCACCGGGGCCTCCTGGTTGTCCTCGAAGTACCGCCCGGTCACGCCGGACACGGTCGGCGAGGCGACGAGCAGCGTCGAGGTCGCGGCCCCCTGCGCCGGGGTCTTGTAGAACGGTTGCTCGATGCGGTTGCCCGCCTCGTCCATCGCGCCCATGGCGCGCAGGGTGTCGTCGTCGAGGTGCCGTTGCAGCCCGGTCGTGATCCACCCCGGCATCAGGCTGTTCGCGACGACGCCGTCCGCCGCCCACCGTTCGGCGACGCCCACGGCGAGCAGGACGTCGGCCGTCTTCGACTGCGCGTACGCCGCCCACCGGTCGTAGGGACGCTCGTCGAACTGGGGGTCCTCGAAGTGGAACGGCGACCGCAGATGGGCGGTGGAACTCACCGTGACGACGCGTCCGTCGCCGGCCTCGACGACGGCGTCGCGGAGCCCGAGGAGGAGCGCGAGGTGTCCGAGGTGGTTCGTCGCGAGCTGCAGCTCCCACCCGACGGCGGAGAGCTGTCGATCGGGCAGCGCCATCACGCCGGCGTTCGCGACGACCCCGTGGAGCGCACCGACCCCGTCGTCGGCCCAGGCGTCGGTGAACCGGCGGACCGAGGCGAGGTCGGCGAGGTCGAGCGGGCGCGCGTGGACCCGGTCCGCCGTCCGACCCGTGCGCTCGAGCGTGGCGGTGGCCCGGACGGGGTCGCGGACGCCCACGACGACCTCGGCGCCGGCACCCGCGAGGGCGAGCGCGGTCTCGGCGCCGATGCCGGACCCGCCGCCCGTGACGAGGTACCGCCGGCCGTGCAGGTCGACGTCGGCGAGGACGTCGGCTGCGGTGGCCGACGCCGGG
Source organism: Curtobacterium sp. MCJR17_055 (assembly GCF_003224335.1). GTDB lineage: Bacteria > Actinomycetota > Actinomycetes > Actinomycetales > Microbacteriaceae > Curtobacterium. The sequence continues at coordinate 130,377 of NZ_QKLF01000005.1, read as the reverse complement.
AAGGGGGTGCTGAGCAGCTCGGTCACGATGGTCGTCCCTCCCCGTCAGGACCGACGTGCCGCAGCGAGCGCCGCGGTCATGCCGTCGCGGTCGTGTCGGACGCCGTACGCGGGCTGGTCGCGTTCGTACCGCCACCCCTCGCTGAGGGGCCCGACGTCGACGACGTCGAACCCGAAGCGGTCGAGCAGACCGGCCACGACCGCCTTGGCGTCGGCGTCGTCGCCCGCGACCGTCAGCGCCCGACGGCCAGGGGTGCCGGCCGGGGAACCGTCGGTGGTGACGTCGGCGGCGCCGAGGTTGTTGAGCGCCTTGACGACGGAGGCGCCGGGGAGCGCGCGTTGCAGCAGCTCGGAGGTCGTGGGGTGCGGGTCCCGCTCGAGCTCGGCGACCGTGCCGGAGTACTCGGGGTAGTAGTTGCCGGTGTCGACGACGACCTTGCCCGCGAAGGCGTCCGCGGGCAGCGCCGCGTAGCCGGTGACCGGGATCGCGACGACGACCACGTCGCCGGCCCTCGCCGCGTCGGCCACCGACGCGGCGCCGGCGAGCGGGGCGAGCTCGGCGATGAGCGTCTCGAGCGTCTCAGGACCGCGCGAGTTCGCGATGACGACGTCCAGGCCGGTCTCGGTGGCGCGTCGGGCGATGTGCGAGCCGACGTTGCCGGCGCCGACGATGCCGAGGGTCTGGACGGGGGTGGGGCTGGCCATGCGGGTGCTCCTGACGTGGTGGGTGCCGTGGTCCCTCCAGGTTCCGCGGTCCTGCCCGGCCGGGGCATCCGTCGGACGACGTAACCGCGCCGCGGTCGGACCGTCGCGACACGACTGCCCGACCGCGGCACGGCGTGCGCCCTGCGATCCGGTCCTGGCCTACCGGATCTCGAAGTCGTACACCGAGTAGCCGTACGGCGTCGCGCGCTCGACGCCGTGCAGGCGGACGTACCGCCACGAGCCGTGCAGGTCGAGCCGGTCGGTCCCGCCGTCACCGTCCGTCTCGGTCGCGAGCGTCGTCCACCCGTCGTCCGTCGCGTTCCGCGCTTCGATGCGGTAGGCGCGGCCGAACGCGTCCTCCCACCGCACGACGGCTCCGTGCAGCTCGTGCTCCGCGCCGAGGTCGACCGCGAGCCACTGGTCGTCGGTGTGCCCGCTCGCCCAGCGGGAGCCGGCGTCCCCGTCGACGGCGTTGCGGGCGGGGACGCCGTCACCTTCGTCGGCCGAGGACGACACGGCCGCACGGTGTGCGAGGTCGGGGGTCGGGGCGCCCTCGGTCGAGAACACGCGGAGGGCCCACAGGGAGACGCCGTACGCCGTGTGGCGGCGGTCGGCGAGCAGGCGGACGTACCGCGCGGACACGTCCTCGAACGGGTGGGCCGCCGTGCCGCCGCTGCCGTGCTGCTCGCCGGCGACCGTCCGCCACTCGTCGTGCGGGTCGTCCCGGACCTGGATGCGGTAGGCCTCGGCCGAGGCGGCCTCCCAGTCGACCTGGACCTGGTCGACGGGCACGACGGCGCCGAGGTCGACGGCGATCCACTGGTCGTCACGGGCGGCGCTGGACCACCGCGTGGCCCCGTCCCCGTCCACCGCGTTGCGGCCGGCGAGGTCTCCGCGCTCGTCGGAGGACGTGGTCACCGGCTTGCCGATCGCGACGTCCCGCGACGGGCCGGGCAGGACCGCTCCGTCGTCGTCGGCGTGCTCGTCGAGGGTGGTCACCGCCGCCTGTGCGGAGGCCCGTCCGACGGTGGCGGTGACGGTCGCGGTGGCACCGCCGTCACGTCCGGCGGTCACGACGCCGTCGCCGTCGACGCTGCCCGTGCCGACGTCGTCCCCGCCCGCGACGGACCACGCCGGTCGGTCCGTGGCGAGGAGGCCGCCGTACCCGTCACGGTCGAAGCCGTACGCCCGGAGCCGGACGGTGTCGGCGGGACGGACGGTCGCCGACCGCGGTGCCAGGAGCACGTCCTCGACCTCGACGGCGGAGGCAGCCGGGGTGCCGGACACGTGCACCTCCCAGATCGAGTAGCCGTACCCGGTCAGCCGCTGCGTCATGTGCAGGCGGACGAACCGGGCACTCGTGCCGACCGCGACGGTGTCGGCGTCCGCGGTGGTCTTCTCGACCGTGCGGACGTCCCGCCAGTCGTCGTCCGCGGCGTCCTTCACCTGGACGACGTACTGCTCGGCGGCGGCGGCCTCCCAGTCGACCCGCACGGTGGTGACGTCGGTCATGCGCCCGAGGTCGATCGTGTAGTCGACGTCGTCGACCCCGTGCGCGCTCTCCCAGCGGGTGCTGCGGTCGCCGTCGACGGCCTTGCCGGCGGTGTTGCCGCCGTCCGACGAACTCGCGGTGACGTCGGCTCCGGCTGCGGCGTCCGGGATCGTCGTGACGGACGCCACGACGGCGGCGCCCTCGACGCCTGCGCCGGTGGCGACGACGTACCCGGAGCCGGCGGCGGTCGTCGTCACGGTGCCGTCGGCGGCGACCGTGCCGGACCCGGTGTAGGTCCAGCTGACGTCACCGGGCAGCGCGGCGGGGTCGCCGTACTGGTCGTGGCCGGCGGCGCGGAACCGCTGCGGCGTGCCGACGACGAGCCGCTCGGTGCCGGGGGTGACGTCGATCCCGGTGAGGACCGGTGCCGGGGCGACGCGGAAGGCGACCGATCCGTGCACGTCGCCGACGGTCGCGGTGACGGTCGCCCGGTCCGACCGCTCGCCGGCGCGGAGGACGCCGGAGTCGCTGATCGTGCCGGCGTCGGTGGACCAGGTGACGTCGTCGAGGTCGACGGTCGCGCCGTACTGGTCGCGGCCGGTCGCCGTGAACGTGGTGGTCGTCCCCGGGACGACGGTCTTCGGGTCGCCGTCGGCGTGCACCTCGATCTCGGCCAGGTGGGCGTCGAGGTGCGAGGTGATCTGCGTCTGCGCGGGGACAGCGATCTGCCCGATGACCTCGGTGCCGTCGTACACGTCGTACGTGTGCTGCACGGTGTCGGGGTTGTCGAGCACGTAGCTGATCGTCCCGTCGGCCGCGCGGAACACCTGGCTGAGCGGGTCGGAGGTGTGCCGGTCGGTGACCTCGGTGCCGACGGTGCGGTTCGACATGGCCTGGTGGTAGACGAGTCCGGCCATCGACTGTCCGGTCACGGCCGGGTCCTCGGCGTCCCACAGTGCGGCATGGACGTCGGCGTAGGTGTCCGGGTCGTACTGGCCGAGGAAGCCGAGGACGACGTTGCCGAGCGCGTCACCCATGCCGCTGAAGACCCGCGCGGCGTGCGCGGTGTCCGGCCCGGGGGTGTGGTCGGTCAGGTCGACGCCGTACAACCCGTCGATGGTGGCGGTGTCGGCGCGGAAATCGTCGACGAGGAACGGCATGAGCGGCGACGGCACCGGCCAGTCCTCCGGCAGACGGTCGGCGGTGCGTCCGTCGAGCTGGGCGGGGACGAGCGACGCCGGGAGCGTCTCCGGGGTCCAGTACCGGTCCGGGAACACCACCCGTCCGTCGTCGTCGACCGAGACCAGCAGCGTGTCGGTGGCCTGGACGTACAGGGGGTTCGCGGCGGTGCGCTGGGTGACGTACCCGGGGTGGTTCGTCTCGACGCTGCGGATCGCCTCCTGCAGTTCACCGATCGCAGCCGGGCGGTCGCGGCTGATCGTCGCGTCTCCGTAGGTCCCGACACCCCACCACTTCTTCGTGAGCATCTGGATCCGGCCGGCGTTGCCGTCGGTGACCCCGGCCTGGCCGAGCGCCCGGGGTCGGGCCGCCATCATCTCCCGCATCAGCGCCTTCGAGAAGTCGGGGTCCCACCCGAAGTAGTCGAACCAGGGTGCGGTCGGCATCCACTGGATCCCGGAGATCCAGGCCGGGTCGCCGGAGAAGTACGTGGCGTGGGCCTGGCCGGAGTCGAACAGGATCCCGGCCTGTCCGTGCCGGTACGCGTCAGGGAACGCGCCGTTGCCGTCGTACGAGGCCGAGGCGGGGTTGCCGCGGACGTTCTGCCAGTAGTCGCGGACGGCGGCCCGTTCGGTGACGTACTGCATCGCGCCGGTGGCCTGCATGTCCTCGTCGCCGAGGACGCTGCCGAGCAGGAACAGGCCGGCTTCGGACTGGATCGCCTCGGAGGACGACTCCTGGTTGTTGCCGCCCGGGGAGGACACCCCGCCCGCGTTGGACCGGCCCTCCCAGACGCCGAAGGTGCGCAGGTGCGGGAAGCGGGCGTCGTCACGGTCCCAGTTCGCGTACTGCTTGACCACGAGGGTCGCCATGCCCTCGTACCGGTCCGCCCAGGCGGGGTCGACGCGGCCGAGGAGGGCCGTCGCGACGGCGAAGTAGCCGTAGTGGAAGTGGTTGTCGTTGAACTGCGCGGAGCCGTACGAGTCGGCGAACCCGATGAGGGCCTTCCACGTCGGGTACATGGCGAAGAAGTGCTCCTTCTCGCCGTCCGTGTACGTGTACCAGTCGGTCAGGGCCGTCTCGAGCGTGTCCTGCAGCTTCCGGGCGTCCTCGGTGGCGCCGATCTGCCGGGCGATGGTCATGTACTCGGCGAGTTGCAGGACGTCCTTGCCGCCCCAGTACGTGTCGCCGCCGTAGGTGGTCTTCGCGGCGTAGTCGTGCAGGTACCGCCGCATGACGTCCTCGGAGTACGGGTCGTCCCCGATGGCCTCCGGCTTGCTGCCGATCGGCGTGATGCCCGTGAACCGGTAGTCGAGCGTCCACCCGTCGTGCCCGACCGTCGTCTTCATCGTGCCGCGCGGGGTCGCGTAGGTGGCGCCGGTGAAGCGCAGGTTCGTGGTGGCGTCGGCGTACTGGTGCTGCAGCCAACCCTGCACGGTGTCGTGGTCGTCGCCCTGGAGGGTCTCGGTGTCGACGGACCACTGCTGCCGGACGTTCGCGGCAGCGGGGTCGTAGGAGTACGTCATGGTCGTGTTGCGCGGCACGGCGAACGCGGTCCGGTGCAGGTCGTCCAGCGTGAGCCCGGCCTCGGGGACCGCGCTGAGGACCAGGTACGGCGTGCCGGAGGAGGCCTCGAGCGCGTTGCCGGTCCGGGTGAAGGTGGTGCGGTCGGGAGCGTGCACGCCGAAGACGTGCCCGTCCTGGCGGATCTCGAAGCGGTCCGTCGTCACCGGCAGCGTGAGGGGCCGTCCGTCGCCGTCGGTGACCTCGGCTCCGTCCTGCAGGGTGATGCGCGGCGTCATGCCGTGGAACTCGAACCACTCGTACGGCGAGCCCTGCATGCTCGTGACGTCCATGTACTGGCCGCCGGGGCCGTCCTGCGGCATGCGCCAGCTGACGTTCCAGTCGCCCCAGCGGAGCGCGTCGGCCTGCTCCGCGGAGAACGTCGTGGAGAACCGCTCGGCCAGGCCCTCCGGCGCGTCGGTGAGCAGGACCTGGTCGACGAGGACGTGGGCCCACCCGGCACGGAGGTCGTCGACGACGCGCACCTGCGCGGAGCGGCCCTGGAAGCGGGAGACGTCCCAGCTGTCCCACCGCAGCTGCTCGCTGTCGGTCCCGGTGCTGCTCGCCACGACGTCGCCGTCGACGAGCAGCTGCACGGCTTCGTGGTCGGGGTGGTTCCCGCCGCCGACGAGGAACGCGAGCGTGGACCGGTCGATCGTGAAGGACGGGGAGGTGAGCGTCCCGGTCGCGCCGTCGCCGTCGGCGTCGGTGAACGAGTCGAGGAACCGGTCACCGAGCCACCCGGCGACCTCGCTCTGCCCGGTGGCCGTGCCCGACGCGGTCCGGTCGAACGCGTTGCCCGTGGCGGTCCAGCCCTCGGGCAGGCCGTCCTCGAAGTCGGCGAGCACCCGGTCGGAGGCATCCGGGGTCGGCTCGACGGTCCCGCCGACCGTGACCGGCGCCTCGAGGCGCATCGCCGTGCCGTCGCTGTTCCAGCGCGTCGGGATGGTGACCTTCGTCCCGGCGGCGCTGTTCGACGAGACGAACGGGTACGCCCACATGTCGCCGGAGTACCTGCTGACGAGCAGGTCGGTCCACCACTGGTTCGTCGGGACCGGCTTGCCCGCCTGCGACGGGTCGATGTACAGCCGCTGGTCGAGCGTCTTCTGCACGTCGGCGCTGTCCGTGATGCTCGCCGGCGGGGTCGGGGCGTAGGACCCGTCACCGACCCGCACACCGTCGGCGGCCGGACCGACCGCCGGGGTCCCGGCGTCCTGCTCGCCGACGGCCGCGGTCACGCCGGCCGGAGACCGCGGGACGTCCACGGTGGCGGTGGCGGCCGCAGCGGGAGGGCCGACGAGCGCGAGCAGGGTGACCGCGGTCAGGGCGGAGGCGGTGACGGCGAGGACGGACCTCGTGCGGACGGCGGGACGCGGTGAGCTCACCGGGGACTCCTGTCGGAGGGGCGGGCCGGACACGGCGGACTCCGCGGTGCTCGGCTGGGGCTGTGGTGCGGGACCTGCACCCGGACTGATCGGCAGGGCTCGACGATCCGTCAGCGGTCCCACGTCCTGGATCCTGACGGCGTCCGGGGTCACGCACACGGGTGGGGGCCGGACTCCCGTGGTGGAGCCGACTCCACCGTCGACCGGTCGCCGTCACCCTGGTGGTGGTGCGCCTCCGCGCCCTACCGTGGGCGGGTGACGAGCACGGACCGGACCGATCCACCGACGCGCACGGGCGCCCCGCCCCGTCGGACCGGGCCGTCGACCGGGCCGGCGTGGACCGTCCCGCCGTGGACGTTCCTCCTGTCGGGCACGCCGTGGCGAGCGCTGCTCGACGTCACCCTCACCGCGGCGCTCGGACTCGTCGTCGTCGCACCCGTCGTGGCCACCTGGTTCCTCGCCCCCGTCTGGGCCGTCACGGTCGCCCGGGTCGGTCGCCGCCTGCCGGTCGTGCTCGGACTGCCCCGCATCCCGGACCCCCGGTCGTCCGGACGGGTCCGCCACACCACCCTGCGTGGACGGTTCCGCGACCCGCTCGCCTGGTCCGAACTCGGCTACCTGCCCGTGTTCCTCCTGGTCGCCGGGATCGGCTTCGCACTGGTCGTCCTGACCCTCGTCAGCGTCGGCGTCGCCGTGGGGGCCGCCACCGGGGCGCGCCTGCAGGACGACGACGTCGTCCGGACCTGGCTCGACGGCCTCCGGCTCAGCCCACCCGTGGAGCTCGCGGGCGCCCTCGTCGTGCTCGTCGTCCTGCTGTACGCGGTCACCGCCCTCGCGACCGCACACGACCTGGTCGCCCGGGCACTCCTCGGCGACCGGACCGGCGAACTCGAACACCGCGTCGAGGAACTCACCGACTCGCGGCGGGCGCTCCTCGACGGGTTCGACGCCGAGCGGCGACGCATCGAACGCGACCTGCACGACGGCGCACAGCAGCAGCTGACGATCCTGTCGATGAACATCGGTCTGCTCGCGGTCGACCTCGACGCCGCCGAGCGGGACGGCCGGGACCTCGGCACCCTGCGGCAGGCCCTCGACCGCATCAGCGGCAACGTCGACGACGCCGTCGACGCCCTGCGCGCGACCATCCGCGGGATCCACCCCCGCGTCCTCGTCGACCACGGTCTCGGCGCCGCCGTCGACGAACTCGCCGCGCGCTCCCCGCTGGCCGTGCGCGTGGCCGTCGACCTGCCGGTCCGACCGCCCGCACGGGTCGAGACCGCGGCCTACTTCGTCGTGAGCGAGGCACTGACGAACGCCGGTCGACACGGCGGGGCGGCCACCGTGCAGGTGACCGCCGGGACCACCGACGACCGGTTCTGGCTCGAGGTCGCGGACGACGGCGTCGGGGGAGCCGTGTCCTCGCCCGGAGGCGGCCTGGACGGACTCCGGGAACGCGCGGCCGTCCTCGGCGGGTCGTTCCACGTCGAGAGCCCCGTCGGCGGCCCGACCGTGCTGCGGTTCAGCGTGCCGACGCACGGCGAGCACCTGCGGGACCGTCCCGACGTGGTTCGATGGCGCTCGTGAAGATCTTCGTGGCGGAGGACGCCGTGCTCCTCCGGGAGGGCCTGGTCAGTCTGCTGGAGCGCTCCGGTCACACCGTGGTCGGCACCGCGGCGGACGCCGGCGCCCTGGTCCAGGGTGTCTCGGCGCTCGCCGCGGCGGGGGAGCGGCCGGACCTCGTGCTCACCGACGTCCGGATGCCGCCGTCCGGGACCGACGACGGCCTCCGCGCCGCGATCGCGCTCCGCCGCGAGCACCCCGACCTGCCCGTCGTCGTGCTGTCGCAGGTCGTCGCGGGCGCGTACGTGCAGGACCTGCTCGACGACGGACGCGGCGGGGTCGGGTACCTGCTCAAGGACCGCGTCGGGAAGGTCGCCGCCTTCCTCCGGTCGCTCGAGACGGTGGCGGACGGCGGGGTGGTCGTCGATCCGGACGTCGTGCGCCACCTCGCCCGTGGTCGGACGACCGACAGCCCGCTGGCCCGGTTGACGGCACGCGAGACCACGGTCCTGACGCTCATGGCCGAGGGAGCCGCGAACGCCGACATCGCCCGCGAGCTGCACCTGTCGGACGCCGCGGTCGCGAAGCACGTCGGCAACGTCTTCACCAAGCTCGACCTCGCACCGGACGACGCGAACCGACGGGTCCGTGCGGTGCTCACCTACTTGCGCGAGACGCGCTGACGTGCCCACGACCGAGGAGGCGTGACGTGACGACGATCGGTCTGCGGCGGATGGTCCCCCGCGACCCGACCCAGCGGCACCGTGCCGCGAGCCCCCTGGAGCTGCTGTTCGACCTGGTGTTCGTGGTCGCGGTCGGCCTCGCGGCGACGGACCTGCACGAGATCGAGGCGGAGGGCGAGGTGACGTCGGCGGTCCTGTCGTACGGCCTGGTGTTCTTCTCGATCTGGTGGGCGTGGATGAACTTCACGTGGTTCGCCACCTCGTTCGACACCGACGACTGGCTGTACCGGGTGATGACGGTGGTCCAGATGGCGGGCGTGCTCGTCCTCGCCGCCGGGGTGCACGCCGTCATGGTCGACGGCGACTTCACGGTCGGGATCACCGGGTACGTGGTCATGCGGCTGGCGCTCGTCGGCCAGTGGGTCCGGGCCGCGGTGTCGTCGGCGCGCTACCGACCGAGCGCCGTCCGGTACGCCGTGGGCGTCACCGGCGTCCAGGTCCTCTGGGTCGCGTCGCTCGCCCTGCCGCACGACCTGCGGCCGTTCGCGGCGCCGTTGCTCATCCTCGGCGAACTGCTCGTGCCGGTCTGGGTCGAGTCGCGGTCGGAGACGACGCCGTGGCACACCCACCACCTGGCGGAGCGGTACTCGCTGTTCACGCTCATCGTCCTCGGCGAGGGGCTGCTCGCATCGGCGAACGCCGTGATCGACGCCATCGAGCACACCGAGCACCTCGGCTCCCTGCTCACCCTCGCGGGCTGCGGACTGGTCATCACCGTCGGGATGTGGTGGATCTACTTCTCGCGCGAGCAGCACGACCACATCCGTGACCTGCGGTCGGCGCTCGTGTTCGGCTACGGGCACTACCTCGTCTTCGCGGCCGCGGGTGCGTTGCCGGCGGGGATCGAGGTCGCGGTGCTCGCCGACGACGGTCGGGTGCACCTGAGCTCCGTCGCCGTCGCCGCGACCGTCGCCGTCCCGGTCGCGCTGTTCGTGCTGTCCATCTGGGCGCTCGCCATCCGACCGTCACTGCCGCAGCGGGCGAACACGGCCGTCGTCGTGCTGTCGGTCGCGGTGCTCGCCTCGATCGCGGTCCCGGCGGTGTCGCTGCCGGTCACCGCCCTGCTCGTCGCGGCCGTGGTGGTGACGCTCGAGGTCGCCTCTCCGCGGGGTGCCCGGGCGCAGAGCGTCCCCGTCGCCGCGCACTGACACGTCGACCGATCGGCGGCGGCCGCCAGGCGGCAGCGCGTGGGAGGAGGCCGCAGCCGCCCGGACCGGCGGTGCTCAGCGCACCCGCCGTCGCGCCAGCGCGAGCCGCCCGGCCCGGTACGCCAGGCCGACCGCCGTCACGGCCACACCGCCGACGATCGAGGTGAGCGGCAGCGCGGCGACGAGGACGACGCACCCCACCACGCCGACGACGGCCAGGAGGCGCGGGTACCGCCGGTCCTGCCGCTCCTGCGTCCACGCGGCCACGTTCGCGACGGCGTAGTACAGCAGGACGCCGAAGGACGAGAAGCCGATCGCCCCGCGCAGGTCGGTGACGGCGACGAGCACGCACACGGCGACGCCGATGGCGAGTTCCGCCCGTGCCGGCACCTGCCAGCGCGGGTGCACGGCGGCGAACCAGCCGGGCAGGTCCCGGTTCCGCGCCATCGCCAGACTGGTCCGGCCGACGCCGGCGATCATCGCGAGGAGCGCGCCGAGCGACGCGGCCGCCGCCCCGACCTGCACGACGACGCCCGGCCACGGCAGTCCGGCGGTGTCGACGACGGACCGGAGGGGCGCGGCGGAGGAGGCCGTGCCTCCCGGCCCGAGCGCGTGCACGGTCGCGACCGCGACGAGCGCGTAGACGACGAGCGTGATCGTCAACGCGGTCACCACGGCCCGCGGGATGGTCCGGGCGGGGTCGACGACCTCTTCCCCGAGCGTGGCGATGCGGGCGTAGCCGGCGAAGGCGAAGAACAGGAACCCGGCGGCCTGCAGGACGCCGAGCGGTGCCGCGGGCGTACCCGGGTCCGCCGCGGTCGACCCGGTCGAGGTCGTGCCGATCACGACCACGACGGTCAGCGCGACGAGCGAGACGCTGACGAGCACGCGCGTGAGCAGCGCCGTCCGCGTGATGCCGAACGTGTTCACGACCGTGAGCACCACGACCGCGGCGATCGCGACGGGCTTCTGCCACGGCTCCGGTACGACGTAGGCGGCGAAGGTGATCGCCATCGCCGCCGAACTCGCGGTCTTGCTGATCACGAAGCCCCATCCCGCGGCGAAGCCGGCCCACGGCCCGAGTCGCTCCCGCCCGGACACGTAGGCGCCGCCGGACGTCGGGTACCGGGCTGCCAGCTGCGCCGACGAGGTGGCGTTGCAGAAGGCGACGACGCCCGCCAGGACGAGGGCGGGGAACAGCCCCGTCCCGGCAGCGGCGGCCGCGGGGGCGAACGCCGCGAACACGCCGGCGCCGATCATCGAGCCGAGACCGATCGTGACGGCGTCGGACAACCGGAGACGACGGGCCAGGGGGCCGGTCAGGGGAGCGTGGTGCACGTCCGTCACCGTGCCACAGCCGGGTGAACGGGGCGTTGCCCGGTGTCAGGCGGCGTGGCGTCCCAGCGAGACGGCCTCGAGCGGGGTGTCCTGCAACTGCCGACCGCGGAACCACCGGAGGAGCCAGTCCGCCGGTGACCCGGAGAGCCCGGCCGGCAGACCACCGCGTCGCTGCAGGAAGTCGCTGAAGCCGGGCTCGTCGCGGACCTCGACGTCGGAGGGGGTGCCGAAGGCCATCGACCAGCCGTCGAAGCGGCGCGTGTCGATCTCCTCGCGGCTGAGCGAACGGACGTCGGTGTGGCGGGGGTCGCGCTGGATCGCGCCGAAGCGGTCCTCGACGCTCCACGCCGGCCCCTCGAGGACCTGCATGAAGCGTCCCTCCTTGGCGACGAGGAGCCCGGAGACGCCGAGCGCGTCGTTCTTCAGGCGGGCGTCCCGCAGCAGGTCGACGAGCTGCGCGTCGGTGAGGTCGTCGACGGCGACGGACATGTAGACGAGGGAGAGCATCGCTTCACTCTCGTGCACGACCTCCGGAGGGGTCAACCGGGCGTCCGTTTGATCGCCGGATCCCGCACCGAGCCGTCGGACGCGACCGCACCGACGGTCGCACGGTCCTGACCGGCACGGCGCGGACGCCGCCCGCGTCGCCTGCCGTTCACCCGTCCTGCCTACCGTCGCCGGTGATGCCCTCGCCGCAGCACGGACCCTTCCGCACCGACGTCCACGCGATCCGCGCCCTGGCCGTCGTGCTCGTGGTCGGCTACCACCTCGACGCCGGGGTGGTCCGGGGCGGGTTCGTGGGGGTAGACGCCTTCTTCGTGGTGTCGGGCTTCCTGATCACCGGGCAGCTCGTCCGCGAACTGCAGGCCCGCGACGGCGTCGACCTGCCGGGCTTCTGGGCACGCCGGGCGCGTCGGCTCGTCCCGTCGGCGCTCGTCGTCCTCGCCGTCACCGCGCTGGCATCGTGGCTGCTGTCCCCGCGGGAGGACTGGCCGGGCCTCGGCCTGCACCTCGCCGCGAGCGTCGGGTACGTGGAGAACTGGGCACTCGCGGCGGCGAGCACCGACTACCTGGCCGCCGGCAGCCCCTCGACCCCGTTCGAGCACTTCTGGTCGCTCGGCGTCGAGGAACAGTTCTACGTCGTGTGGCCCCTCCTGCTGCTCGCCGCCTGGCGGGTCGTCCGCCTCGTGCGACGACGGCACCCCACCCCGCGACCGTCCGGCCGTCCGCAGCTGGCCGCCGTGGCGGTGGTCGTCACACTCGTGTCCGTCGCGTCGGCTGTCTGCTCCGTGGTGCTCACCGCGACGGACCCCGCCCCCGCCTACTTCTGGCCGCACACCCGCGCGTGGGAGTTCGGCGTCGGAGCGCTGCTCGCACTCGTCCCGGCACCCGGGCCGGCGTCCGCCAGAGCCCGGGTCCGGACCGGTCTCGCCACCACCGGGTGGCTCGGTCTGGTCGCCTGCGGGGTGTTCCTCCACCCGGACGTGCCCTACCCCGGCACCGTTGCCGTCCTGCCCGTCGCCGCCACCGCGATCGTCATCGTGACCCGCGCCGAGACCGGCGTCCTCGCCCGTCTCGCCGTGCTGCCGCCCGTCCGCTGGCTCGGACGGGTCTCCTACCCGCTGTACCTCTGGCACTGGCCCGTCGTCCTGCTGCTGCCACGCGCCCTCGAGCGCGTCGGGGTCGCCGACCCGCCGTCGCCGGTCCGTACCGCCGCGGTCGTCCTGCTGTCCGCGGGGCTCGCGCACGGCACCGCCGTCCTCGTGGAACGTCCGGTGACGGCCGGGAGGCTCGCCCGCCTCCGCCCACGGGCCACCTTCGCCGTCGTGGCGGTGGGCATGGCCCTGGTGCTGCTCGCGCCGACCGCCGGGTGGACCGTGCTGACCGGTCAGCTCCGCGAGGACCGTGCACTCGCCGCCGAGCTCGGCGGCGCCCCCGGATCCTCTCCGGGGACGACCTCCGGTCCCGCGACGGGGTCCTGCTGGGGAGCCGCCGCCATCGCACCGGGGAGCGGATGCGCCGTCGGCGGAGACCCGGACCGGGGGACCACCCCTTCGACCATGACCGCCGCCTACGACATCGACCCCACGTGGGACGACTGCCAGGCGGAGGCGACCGCCGCCCGCAGCTGCGTCGTCGGAGTCCGCGGGGGCACCCGGGTCGCGCTCGTGGGCGACTCGCACGCGCACCAGTGGTCGTCGGCCCTCATCGCCCTCGCCGATCGACGAGGGTGGGAACTGCACCTCATGGTCAAGGGTGGGTGCGAGTTCTCCCACGTGGTGTGGACCGACGTGTCCGATGACGAGCGCGCCCGGTGTGGGGCGTGGAACGACGCCGTCGACCGGTCCTTGGCGGCGGGAGCACCGTACGACCTCGTGTTCACCTCGTCCCGGGCTGACCTGCGGGGCACCCCCGAGGGTCCCGAGCCGGCGCGGCGCGCGCTCGAGGGGTACCGGGCCTCCTGGCAGCCCCTCGTCGCACGGGGGACCACCGTCGTCGCGATCCCGGACACCCCGGCCGCCGGCAGCGGTGCCCAGCGCTGTGTCGACGAGCACCCCGACTCCCGCTGGACGTGTCGGATCAGCGCCGGACGGGCGTTCGCCGCCGGTGACCGGCTCGTCGACGCAGCGCGGGCGACGCCGGGCGTGGTCGTCGCCGACATGACACGGTGGTTCTGCGCGGACGGGTCCTGCCCAGCGGTGATCGGCAACGTGCTCGTCTACCGGGACTCGCAGCACCTGACGCGCACGTACGTGTCGACCCTCGTCGGGCCGCTCGGCCGGACCGTGGACGCAGCACTCCGCGGCCGCGCCTGACCTGCCCGGATGCGGGGCACGGCGTCCACCGGCAGCCTCGGCGGACGCCGACCGTCCCCGCTGCCAAGCTGGGCCCGTGGAACACGACGGGGACCGATGGGTGCAGCGACTGCGGGACGGCGAGGTCCCTTCGACCTGGCGGATCGTCCTCGTCACGGTGCTCGTCTCGGCGCTCGGCGCGTTCCTGCTCTGGCAGCAGTTCGCACACCCCGAGGCCACCCGCCGACTCTTCGAGGTGCAGGGCCGCGGGGCCTTCGTCACCGTCCTCGTGCCGGTCGTCCTGCTCCTCACCGGACCCGGAGTGGCGCTCGCCGCATGGTCATCCGGCCGACGCGACAGCCGCACCCTCGCCCGGATCCGCGCCGCCGGTGGCCGGCCGGTGTTCCACCTGCCGGTCGAGACAGCGGCCCCGGTCGCCGGCGAGGAGTTCGCCGACCCGAAGCCGGAGGTCTGGACCGTCGACGACGCCGGGCTGCACGGCTGGACACCCGACCACGCCCGGCCGGTGCACGCGCTGCCGTGGGAACGCATCCGCGCCTTCGGCCTCGCGAACACCGTGGTCAAGGGGGTGCGACAGGACTGCGGCATCTGGGTGAGCACCGCGAACGGTCACGTCGTGCTCGTTCCCCGGACGACGCTCGGCCGACCCTTCACCGCCGGTGGGCTGAAGCGACCCGTGCTGGTGCGGGTGCTGCGCTCGCTGCGCGCGGAGCTCGATCCCGCCGGCGCCGCCCGGACCACCGAGCGCCCGGGTGCGCGGCCGGGGGACACGCCGCTCGGCTCCCCAGCAGCCCCGACCGGGTAGGGAAGAGCCATGGGTTCACGATTCCGCGGCAAGGTCGTCGTCATCACCGGAGCATCGAGCGGCATCGGCCGGGCTGCTGCGCACGAGTTCGCGAAGCAGGGCGCCACGCTCGTCCTCGCGGCGCGCGGCGAGCAGAGCCTGGAGGAAGCCGCCGCCGAGTGCCGCAAGCTCGGCGCCGAGGCCGTCGCCATCCCCACCGACGTCGCCGACGAGCGACAGGTGAACGACCTCGTCGGCACCGTCACCAGCCGCTTCGGCCGCATCGACGTCTTCGTCGGCAACGCCGCGCTGTTCGTCTACGGCCTGTTCGAGCAGACCCCGACCGAGGCGTTCAAGCGCGTCGTCGACACGAACCTGCACGGTCACGTCCACGCCGTGAAGGCGCTCCTGCCGCACTGGAAGCAGCGTGGTGAGGGCACGTACGTCCTCGTCGGCTCCATCCAGTCGCTGCTGTCCGCGCCGTACCAGTCGGCCTACGTGACGAGCAAGCACGCGGCCCTCGGGCTCATGGACGTGCTCGCCGACGAGCACCTGGGCACGCGCATCCGCTTCGGCGCCGTCCTGCCGTCGACGATCGACACCCCGATCTACCAGAACGGCGCGAACTACACCGAGAAGGCGTCGCACCCGCTGCCCCCGACCGTCTCCGTGCAGCGTGCGGCGAAGGCCGTCGTCGCCGAGGCCCTGCACCCCAAGCGCAACCGCTACGTCGGGCGCATCCAGGCCGCGCTCGTGCCGGCCGAGTTCATCGTGCCGTGGCTGTTCCACCGCATCACTCGTCCGGCCGTCGAGGTCTTCGCCCTGCGCGGCAAGCAGGCGCCCACCGACGGGAACCTCTACGCACCGACCGATGCGGGCAACGCGACCGACGGCGGCTGGGTCGCGAAGCGGCGTCGCGTCACGCGGCCGCTGGTCTGGCTCGGCGTCGCCGGTGCCGCCGTGCTCTTCCTCCGCAGCGGCTCGCGCCGCTGACGCGGGCGTCCGTCGGACGGGAGGCCCGGTGCCAGCTGGCTCCGGGCCTCCCGTCCGTCCGCCGGGCGCACACCTCGGACCCGTAGAGTCCGTCTGTGCCACGGACCGGACCCAGTAGCTCTTCCTCCCGTCGCGTCGGAGGTTCCGCCCTCGCGCTGGCGGTCGTCCTCGCGGCGGTCGTCGCCGGTCCGGAGGCTGCTGCGCCCGCCTCGGCGCACTCTGCGCTCATCGGCAGCACCCCTGCGGACGGGGCCACGGTGACGACGGCCGTGCGGCAGGTCGACCTGACGTTCAGCGAGGCCCCGCTCGCGGGTCTCAACGCCGGACTCCGCATCGAGGTGCGGGACCAGACCGGCCAGGACGAGTCGACGGGCGAGGTCCGCGTCGAGGGGACGACGATGTCGAAGCGCGTCGACCTGTCGGCCGGCCCGCACACGGTGCTGTGGCGGTACGTCTCACCGGACGGCCACCCGGTCGACGGCCAGGTCGCGTTCACCGTCGAGGTCGCTCCGACCCCGTCGAGCGCCCCCACTCCGGTCTCCGCGCCGTCCGCCACCGCGAGCCGGGAGGCCCGGTTGGACACGTCCGCCACGGCGACGCCGACCCCTGCTGATGCCGCTGACCCGACCGCGACCAGTACCGGAGCGCCCGTGCTGCCGTGGGCGCTCGGCGGGGTGCTGCTCGTCGTCGCCGGTGTCGTCGTCCTCGCCGTCCGGCGGCGATCCTCCCGGGCCGGCGGGTGATCCAGGGCATGGGCCGGGTCCTCCGCAGGACCGCCCCGGACACCGCGTCGTCATGACCGACGAGGACGCCGTCGACCGCGCTCGCCGGGCGGTGGTGCGCCGGTTCCGGTGGCTCGACGGTGACGCGGACACCTGGGCGGTGCTCGCTGACCCGGACGCCCTCGCAACGGTCGTCGCGGGGCTCGCGGCGCTCGTCGCGGAGGACCGTGCTGACCTGGTCCTCGGCATCGAAGCGCGCGGATTCGTGCTCGGACCGGCCGTGGCCCTGGTGCTCGGCGTCGGGTTCGTCCCGGTCCGGAAGGACGGTGCCTTGTTCCCGGGTCCGCTCGTGCTTCACGTCACCGACCCCGACTACCGCGGACGCCGCTGGACGCTCGCCACCAGACCGGACCTCGTCCGCCCGGGACAGCGGGTCGTGCTCGTCGACGACTGGATCGAGACGGGCGGGCAGGCGGCGGCCGCCGCGGCGCTCGTCGACGCGTGCGGCGGGACGCTCGTCAGCGTCGCGGTCGTCGTCGACGAGGCGTCAGCGGCTGCACAGGACGGGCTACCGCCGATCCGGCACCTGGTCCGGGCCGCCGACCTCTGAGGAACTGCTGGCACGCGCCGGATCAGTTCGCCAGGTCGTCCAACCAGTTCGACCGCAGCCGGAGCGCCCGCTCGATGCTCCCCGCGACCGTCGCGACACCGGCGGCGATGTTGACCGCGAGGGGGATCTCGATCGCCAGTTCGAATGCCCCGACCGCCTGCTGGACGGCCGGGATCGCCGTGATCCCCTCGAGCAGCTGCGGCACTGCGAGTCCGACACCTGCCAGCACGACCAGGGTCGATGTCGTCCCGATCGCCCGGCTCAGTCCGGGGCGCTCGGCCGCCAAGCGCGCTCGGCGGCCCTCGGCGCTCCCGGCCAGCGGCGTCAACTGGTGCACGGCGCCCGTGGCGGCGACGAAGTGACACCGGCGCAGTCCGAAGGTGCCGACGGCGACCTCGATGTGGCCGCCGGGGATCGGGAACCGCGCCGGGAGCGATGCGAGGGACAGCAGCCGGCCGTCCCGGTACAGTCGGGCACGGACCGCACCGTCGGCACGGTCGCCCAGGTGGTCGACGTCGACCGTGTAGGTCGCCGTGATCGTGGTGCCGGGGTCGGTCAGGTCGATGCGGAGGAGCGACCGCGTCGCGACCTGCCACCAGCGCAGCGGCGGAAGCGGCTCCCCGTTGCCCTTCCGCACGCGCCGTTGGCGTCGGCAGTCGCGCCACCCCTCGGTCCCCATCGGCCCCCGCCTCCGCCCGTGGCGCTCTCCGCGCCGCCGTCACCGGTGTCGGCCACGCGACTGCGGACCGACCGGCGCGACCAGTGTCGCAGGCCGGATCAGTGTGCGTCGAGGACCACGGCCACCGCCCCCACCTCGACCAGCTGGTCGTCGTAGCCGAGGACGGTGACGCCGAGCAGGGTGCTCGGCACCTCGTGCTCGCCGAACGCGTCGCGGACGACCCGCCACGCAGTGACCAGGTCCGCTCGGCGAGCCGACGCCACGAGCACGCGGGTGCTGATGACGTCCGTCATGCGCGCCCCGGCGTCGGTCAGCGCCTGCCGCAGGTTCGCGACGCACTGCCCAGCCTGTGCCGCGTGGTCGCCCGGGGCGACGGTCGCTCCGTCCGCGTCGAGCGGGCACGACCCGGCGAGGAAGACGAGCCGGCCATGAGCCGGCGCTGTGGCGGCGTGCGCGTACTCAGCCGGGCTGAGCACGCTGGAGCGGATCAGTTCGACCGCGGTGGGTCGTCCGGTGGCCGTCACTCGAACATCTCCGCGAGCAGCGCCGACGGGTCCCCGTCCACGACGTGCGCGGAGCGCTGTTCCGGCCAGCGGAGGACACCGTCGTCGGGCCAGCACGGCACGACGTGGAGGTGCAGGTGCGGCATGCTCTGGCCCGCGTCCGCTCCGGTCGCACTGAGCACGACGACCCCGGTCGCACCGAGCGCGGCCCGCATGGCGCGCCCCACCCGCTGCGCGAGCAGTGCCGTCGCTCGCAGGGCGTCCGGGGCGACGTCCAGGAGGCCCGTGGCGTGCTCCCGCGGGACGACCAGCGTGTGCCCGGGCGCGAGTTCCGACTCCGGCAGCGGCCGGAACGCGACCGCGTCCGGCTCCCGCTCGATCCAGACGGTGTCCGGGTCGTCCGTCGCGATGATCCGGCAGAAGACGCAGTCGTCGGGGTCCACCGTCGTCACGGGCGCGACGCCCGGTGTGCCCGGAGTGCCTCGACCACGAGCGCGTGGTCGTCGTGCATCTCGAGGCCGCTGACGCCGACGGCGCCGATGAGCGACCCGCGCACCACGAGCGGGAAGCCCCCGCCCGCGGCCTGGTACTGCCGGGGGTCGAGTGCCGCGGCCTCGTCGAACGTCGAGCCGCCGACCTCGTACTGCGTCCGCACCGCGAGGGTGGAGTGGGCGAAGTGCCGCACCACCCGGAACTTCCGTTCCAACCAGGCGTCGTTCACCGCGCCGGAGCCCGGGGTCGCCGCGTGGAACACCCGCTGCTCGCCGAAGGACACCGCGAACCCGACGCCGAGCCCGCGCTCCAGGGCGGTCGCCCGCAACCAGGAGCCCACCGCCCAGGCGTCGTCGAGGTCGAACGAGTCGTGGTCGAGTTCGCGTTCCTCCGCGAGCAGGACGGCGAGCTTCTGCTCGGTCCCGAGTTCGCGGTACCGGGCTCCGGTGGTGGTGTCGGTGGTGTCGGGCATGGTGCTCCTCACAGGGACGGCGGTGTCGCTCGTCACGGTAGCGCGATCCTCCGTATGGTGAGCACGTGGAGTTCCCGGGGGAGGCGGACGGCGCGCGTGACGCGTCGACCTCTCCGGGGTCACCCCGGGGTACGCAGGACCAGCAGCACCACACGCCCCGAGAGGCTCGGCGCGCTCCGCGCGCGCGACCTCACGGAGGCACCGACAGGTCCCCCGGGAACCCCACGCCCGTCGAGGTGGTCGCGACCGCCCTCGCGGACGCCTTCCTCGCCGCCGACGCCTGGGACACCGGTCTGCTCACGGCCGCGGGCTTCGACGTCGTCGGACCGGAGCGCGCGTACGTGGGCCACGCCGTCCGCACCGCGCTCGAGACGTACCCACGGCCTCCCGTCGACGCACCCCGGCAACTCGCGGCGGTGATCGCGGCGTCACCGCAGCTGGTGCGACTGCACCGCACACGGTCCACCCGCCGTCCGGTCCGGGTGCTGGTGCGGCGGGCGGTCCCGGTGCGCGCGGTGCCGCGGGTGTCGAGCCGCCTGCTCGTCGACACCCTGCCCGAGCTCGCCCGCGAACTGGACCTGACGGTCGGCCGGCTCCTGTGGCTCGCCGACACGCGCGGGTGGAACCGCCGACCCGGCTCCGCCAGCCCGCTGCACCACCACCGGCACGAGTGGGTCCGCCGCCCGGGGCGCACGCCGCGCCTGCTCGAGAAACCGTTGGACATGCTCCGCCGGACGCAACGGACGGTCCTCGACGAACTCCTGGCGGTCCTGCCGGTGCACGACGCGGCACACGGCTTCGTCCCCGGCCGCAGCGTGGTCTCCGGCGCCGCGCTGCACGTCGGGCAACGCGTCGTCATCACCGCCGACCTCACCAGCTTCTTCGCGAGCGTCCGCGCACGGTCCGTGTACGGGGTGTTCCGGGCGGCCGGGTTCGCGGAACCCCTCGCCCACGTCCTCACCGGTCTCTGCACCCACCGCGTCCCGACCCACGTGCTCACCGCGATGCCGCCCGGCGGGGACGTCGACGACCTCACCTTCAGCGGCGACGACCGTCTCGCGCGACGCGCCGACGCCTTCCTCCGGGGTGTCGACCGCATCGTCACCGACCAGGGCCTCCGGCTCAACGCCCGCAAGACCCGGGTCCCACCCGCGAGCGTCCGCCAGAGCGTCACCGGCGTCGTCGTCAACGACCGCACCGCTCCCGGCCGCCGCGAGGTCGACCGCCTCCACGCCGTCCTCCACAACTGCGCCGAGCACGGACCGGAGTCGCAGAACCGCTCGGGTCATCCGGACTTCCGGGCGCACCTCCTCGGCCGCATCGGCTGGGTGAGCAGACCAACCCCGGACGAGCCGACCGCCTCCGCCAGGAGTTCGTCCGCATCACCTGGTGATCGAGCGCCGTCACCACCCGCGTGACGGACGGACGCCGGACGTCATCCGACGCAACACCCCGTCACGGACCGCAACCCACGCCCCGGTCCGGCGTCCGTCGCCGTAGCGTCGACGCACGCCCGATGCCCCGCATCCCGCATGCCGTGACCACCGACAGAGCCGAGGAACCCGTGCCCGACCGCATCACCCTCGTCACCGCGCTGCAGGGTGCCGGATGGCACCCGGCAGCCTGGCGGACCGACCCGGTCGCCGCGCGACGCCTGCCGACCCTGCAGCACTGGCGCGACGTCGTCGGCGAGCAGGACCGCCTCGGCGTCGACGCCGTCACGTTCGAGGACTCCTTCACCGCCGGCCCCGTGGACGCGACCGGTGACCTGGACACCAGCACGGTCGTCGGGCGCCTCGACGCACTGCTCGTCGCCGCCGCCGTCGCACCGGCCACCCGCCAGATCGGCCTCGTCCCGACCGTCTCGGTGACGCACACCGAACCCTTCCACGTCGCAACGGCCCTCCAGACCCTCGACCACGTGTCGACCGGCCGGGCCGGGTGGCGACTGCAGGTGAGTCCCACCGCCCGCGAGGCCGCGCTCTTCGGCCGCCGGACCCTGCCCGACGGAGCACCGGGACCGGGCACGGTCGAGCCGCTGCTCGACGAGGCGCGCGAGGTGGCCGAGGTCGTTGCGCGTCTCTGGGACAGCTGGGACGACGACGCCGTCATCCGCGACGTCGCCACCGGCCGCTTCATCGACCGCGACCGCATCCACGATGCCCGGTTCCGGGGCTCGTACCTGTCGGTGCACGGCGCGTCGATCGTCCCGCGGTCCCCGCAGGGTCGGCCGCCGGTCCTCGCACTGGCGCACCGCGAGGACACGGCCCGGTTCGCGGTCGACGCCGCGGACGTCGTGCTCGTCACGCCCGGCGCGGGCGGCCTGGAGGACCGGGGCGCGCTGGCCGTGGTGCGGGACGCCGAGCAGGCGGCCGGATCGGACCCGGAGCGCCCGGTGCTCGCGGACCTCGCGGTGCTCATCGGGTCGTCGTCGGCGGAGGCGGCGGACGCGCTGGCGGCGCTCGACGCGGCGGCGGGAACCGTGGCGGCGGGGCCTGCGGCAGCGGGTCCCTCCTGGTCGGACGCCGCCGTGCTCGCGACCACCGTGCCGGAACTCGTGTCCCGCATCGGCGACCTCCGTGCCCTCGGGTACGCCGGCGTCCGACTGCGCCCGCTGCGGATCCCGCTCGACAGCACCGCCGTCGCCCGACAGCTCGTCCCCGCGCTCGTCACCGCCGGGCTCCGCGCGGACGTCGCCTCGCGCCCCGTCGCCGACCTGCGGACGCGGTTCGGGCTGCGCCCCGCGCTCAGCCGGTACGCCACCACCACACCCGAGGGGGTCCCCGCATGAGCACGAAGCGACAGGTGCACCTGGCCGCCCACTTCCCGGGCGTCAACAACACCACGGTCTGGAGCGACGACCGCGCGGAGAGCCAGATCGCGTTCTCGTCGTTCGAGCACTTCGCGCGGAACGCCGAGCGGGGCCGGCTCGACTTCCTGTTCCTCGCCGAGGGGCTGCGGCTCCGCGAGCAGAAGGGCCGCGTGCACGACCTCGACGTCGTCGGTCGTCCGAACACGCTCGCCGTCCTGGCCGCCCTCGCCGGGGTGACGTCCCACATCGGGCTCGTCGGCACGCTGTCGGCGACGTTCAACGAGCCGGTCGAGCTCGCGAAGCAGCTCGCCACGCTCGACCACCTCACCGAGGGCCGCGCCGGGTGGAACGTCGTGACGAGCTCGGACGCCTTCCACGGTGCCAACTTCCGACGCGGGGGCTTCCTCGACCACGCGGACCGGTACACGCGCGCCGCCGAGTTCGTCGAGCTCGCCCGCGAGCTGTGGGACTCGTGGCAGCCGGACGCCGTCGTCGCCGACGGGACCTCCGGCGTGTACGCGGAGCGCTCCCGCATCCGGGACGTCGACCACCACGGCCCGCAGTTCGACGTCACCGGCACGTTCCCGGTGCCGCGCAGCCCACAGCGTCACCCCGTGCTCGTGCAGGCCGGCGACTCCGACGAGGGCCGCGACCTCGCCGCCGCGCAGGCCGAGGTCGTCTTCTCGCTGCACACTGAGTTCGAGGACGCCCGCCGGTTCTCCGACGACCTGGCGGCACGGCTGGAACGGGTCGGACGTTCCCGGGACGAGCTGCTCGTCCTGCCCGGCGCGACCTTCACGCTCGGCGACACCCGGGCCGACGCCGAGGAACGCTCCCGGGCGATCCGTCGCGCGCAGGTCAGCTCGGCGACCGCGATCGCGTTCCTCGAGCAGGTCTGGAACCGGGACCTGTCGTCCTACGACGTCGACGGACCGCTGCCCGAGGTCGAACCCGACGTCGACGCGGACACGATCACCCGCGGCAGGGTCCGGCACGTCCGGGACCCCCGGGCGGTCGTGCAGACGTGGCGCGAGCAGGCCGCGGCGGACCGGCTGTCCATCCGCGAGCTCGTCATCCGGGTGTCGACACGGGGCGGCTTCGTCGGCACGCCGTCGAGCATCGCCGCCGAGATCGACCGGTACGTGCAGGAACGGGCGACCGACGGGTTCGTCGTCGTCCCGCACACGAACCCGTACGGCCTGGACGAGTTCGTCGACAGCGTCGTCCCACTGCTGCAGGAGCGCGGTGTGTACCGGGAGCAGTACGAGGACGGGGCGACCCTGCGCGAGACCCTCGGGCTCTCCGGGCGGGTCCGTGACCGCCAGGGGGTGCTCGCGTGAGCGGCGTCGACCGCGGGGCGCCGGTGCCGCTCTCGGTGCTCGACCTCGTCCCCGTGCGCAGCGGTTCGTCCGCCACGGCGGCCCTGCACGAGACGATCGACCTCGCCGTCGTCACCGAGCGCGCCGGCTACGCCCGGTACTGGCTCGCCGAGCACCACCTCAACCCGGGCGTCGCGGGCAGTGCGCCGACCGTCGTCATGGGTGCCGTCGCCGGTGCCACCACGTCGATCCGGGTCGGCAGCGCAGCGACCCTGGTCGGGAACGTCCGCGGACTGCAGATCGCCGAGACCTTCGGCACCCTCACCGGGCTGTACGGGCCGCGGTTCGACCTCGGTCTCGGCCGCTCGGGCGCACCCGCTCCGGGCACCCCGAAGCCGCCCGCGCTCGCCCCGCGCGCGGACACCGAGGTGGACGGGCTGCTCCTGCCCGCGCCCTTCGACCTCCGCATCGCCCCCGGGAGCCGGTTCGCCCTGCAGGGGGAGCTCCTCGGCCGCGTGCCCGGTGACGTCGACCGGTTCGAGGACGAACTCGCCCTGGTCCGTGCCCTCTTCGCCGGCACCTGGGAGCGTGACGGCGCCGTCGTCGAGGCGCCACCGGCGACCGGTGCGGACGTCGAGCTCTGGGTCCACGGTTCGACCGGCGGCGAGAGCGCCCGGATCGCGGGGGTGCTCGGTCTGCCCTACGGCGCGAACTACCACTCCACACCCGGCACCGTCCTGGCGTCCGTCGAGGCGTACCGCGCGGCCTTCCGCCCCGGCGTGCTCGACGAGCCGTACGTCATCGTGTCCGCGGACGTCGTCGTCGGCCGCTCGACCGCCGAGGCCGAGGAACTCGCGCACGGCTACGGGCAGTGGGTGCGCTCGATCCGCTCCGGCATCGGCGCGATCGCGTACCCGACGCCGGACGAGGCCCGCGCGACCCCGCTCGACGCAGCCGCCGCCGCGTCCGTCCGCGACCGCATCGCCGCCCGCTTCGTCGGGGACGCCGGGCACGTCGCGGACCGGCTCGAGGTGCTCCGCCGGGTCACCGGTGCGGACGAGCTCCTCGTCACGACGATCACGCACGAGCACGCCGCACGGGTGCGGTCCTACGAGCTGCTCGCCGCCGAGTGGGCCCGCCGCACCGCCGAGGCGGTCGTCGTCGCCTGAGGCCCGGCGTCGCTGAGGCCAGGCGTCGCTGAGGCCAGGCGTCGCTGAGGCCTGGCGTCGCCTGGAGCCCGGCGCGCCGCGCGACCCGGGTCGCGCCCGCTCGCGCGGGGTGCGGTCCTGCCGCCGGACGGGAGGCTCGGTGCCGGCGCACACCGCGCCTCCCGTCCGCCACCGTGCGTCCCGGCGGACCGTCGGCCCGTCGCCGCTGCGCGGACGACGGCGGCAACGCACGACGCGCCGCCCACCGGGGAGGTGAGCGGCGCGTCGTGCCAGCGCGGGAGCCGTGCGTCAACTGTTGTCGAGCGGCAGTCCCTCGGGGTTGACCTCCGAGTGCTCGACGGCCTCGTTCGACAGGCCGTACGCCCGCAGCCACTCCGCGTAGGTGCCGTCCTCGATGAGCTCGTCGAGGGCGTCCGCGATCGGATCCGCGAGACCGCTGCCCTTCTTCGTCGTCGCCGCGATGAGCCCCTGCAGGTCCGCCCCGGCTCCGGAGTACGTGCCCGCCGTCTTCGTGGGGTGCGCCCCACCCGCGCTCTGCCTGTTCTGGTAGGCGATCGTCGGGTTCGGGCCGAAGTACCCGTCGATCTTCCCCGAGTCGAGGGCCAGCTTCACCGCGTTGCCGTCCGGGTAGTACTTGACCGTGACGGTCTTCCCGTCGGCCGCGAGCTGCTCCTGCCACTCGAGCAGGATCTTCTCCTGGTTCGTGCCCGAGCTCACGGCGATCGTCTCCCCGGCGAGGACGGACGGGTCGCCGTCGAAGGACAGGTCGCTGTCGGCCGGTACCTGCAGGGCGAGTTCGTCCTGCCGGTAGGACGCGAAGTCGTACTTCTCCTTGCGCTGCTCGGTCACGGTGATGTTCGAGAACCCGGCGTCGAACTTGCCGCCGTCGATGCCGACGAAGAGGTTGTCCCAGGTCGCGTTCGACACCTCCGCCCGGAGACCGAGCTTCGCGGCGACGAGGCGGCCGAGGTCCGGCTCCGAGCCGGTGAGCGTCTTCTGGTCGTCCCCGGTGAAGGCGAGCGGCGGGAACCCGGCGGGCAGGGCCCCGACGCCGATGACGAGCTTCCCCGAGGCCTGCACGTCGGCGGGGAGGGCATCGTGCAGGGCGGGGTCGGCCGCGACGTCGAGCGTGGTCTCGGTCGCGGCACCGTTCGCGGCGGCGCCGATCGTGACCGAGCCGTCGTCCGCGCCGGCGGATTCGGCCGCGGCGTTCGCTGAGCAGCCGGCGAGTGCGACGACGACGCCGGCCGCGAGGACGAGGACGCCGGCACGGTGCCGCCGGCGGAGGGAGACGGGGTTCGAGGACATGGTGCTCCAGACGAGGGGATCGGGTGGGGACGGGGTGTGGGAGAGCCGCGCGGTCAGCGCACGCGGGCGAGGAAGTCGCGGGTGCGCGGGTGCGCCGGCGCATCGATGACCTGCGACGGCGGTCCCTGTTCGACGACGCGGCCGCGGTCGAGGAACACGACGTGGTCGGCGACCTCGCGGGCGAAGGCGACCTCGTGCGTGACGACGACGAGCGTGGTGCCGGACCGGGCGAGGTCCGCGATGACGGACAACACCTCGCCGACGAGCTCCGGATCGAGCGCCGACGTCGGCTCGTCGAGCAGCACCACCGAGGGCTCGAGCGCGAGCGCCCGGGCGATGGCGACGCGCTGCTGCTGGCCGCCGGACAGCTGCCGTGGTCGGCTGTCCGCGCGGTCACCGAGCCCGACCCGGTCGAGGAGCTGTCTGCCGCGTGCCCGGGCAGCGTCGGCGGGGACCCCGGCGGCGACCGGCCCCTCGACGACGTTCTCGAGCGCGGTGAGGTGCGGGAACAGGTTGAAGTGCTGGAACACGAACCCGATCCGGGAGCGCTGCCGCAGGATGATCCGTTCGGGCAGCTCCTCGAGGCGTTCACGGCCGTCGCGGCCGCGACGGACGCGGACCCCGACCGGCTCGCCACCGATGGTGACGACACCGCGGTCGAGCGGCTCCAGGTGGTTGATCGCGCGGAGGAGTGTCGACTTGCCCGACCCGGAGGGTCCGAGCACCGCCGTCACGCTCCCGGCGGGCAGGTCGAGGTCGACGCCGTCGACGACGACGTGGTCGCCGAACGCCTTCACGGCACTCCGGACGGAGACGGCGGCGGTCATCGGGTGCTCCTGACGGCGGTCGTCGCGACGGACGGGTCGGACGCCGTGGTCGTGGAACGGGTGGCGGCGGTGCGGCGGGCAGCCCGCAGCGCGGCACGGATCCGCTGCCAGGGGGTCGGCGGCAGCTCGCGCACCGAGCCGCGGGCCGTCCACCGCTCGACGTGGTACTGCACGACCGACACGGCGCTGGTGAGTGCGAGGTACCAGAGCGTCGCGACGACGAGCAGCGGGATGACGTCCGTCGGGTAGGTGCTCGACAGGTTCTGCACCACCCCGAACAGGTCGAGCAGCGAGACGTAGAACAGCAGCGAGGACGCCTTGAGCAGCCCGATCAGCTGGTTGACGAACGCCGGCACGATCGAGCGGAGGGCCTGGGGCAGCACGATCCGCAGGAACTGTCGGTGACGGGGGAGTCCGAGCGCCTGCGCCGCCTCACGCTGCCCGGTGTCGACGGCGAGGACCCCGGCGCGGACGATCTCCGACGCGTAGGCGATCTCGCTGAGGCTCAGCGCGAGCACCCCGATCGCCAGGTCGCCGAGCAGGTCGGTCGTCGGCACGGTGAACTGCGGCCCGAAGGGGATCCCGACGCCGATCGACGGGTACAGCGAGCCGAGGTTGTAGAGGAAGACGAGCACGAGGATGAGCGGCACCGACCGGAACAGCCAGACGTAGCCCCAGGCGAGCCCGGACAACACCGGGTTCGGCGACATCCGGGCGACCGCGACGAGGACTCCACCGGCGAAGCTGATCACCGCGCTCAACGCGGTCGCGACGAGGGTCAGCTGCAGTCCGGTGAGGATCGCCGGGCTGAACAGCCACGTCCCGACACGGGGCCACCCCCAGGACGGGTTGGTGAACAGCGTCTGCACCAGGTTCAGCACGAGCACGAGGACGACCGCGGCGGCGAGCCACCGCAGCGGGTGCCGGAGCGGCACGACAGGCCGGTCGAGCGCGGCGCGCCCCGCCAGGACGACGTCCGGGTCGGTCTCCGGACGGGAGGCCCGCTCCGCCTCCGCCTCGTCGAGCACCTTCTCGAAGGGGTGGATCCCGATCTCCTCCGGCGGCCGTCCGCGGTCGAACCGGGGGGTGTACCCGGAGCGGAGGTAGAGCCGGACCGCCTCGGGCTGCCGCGGCCCGGTGGTCAGGTGGACGCGGCGGAACCCACGGCGGCGGGCTTCTGCCTCGAGTTCGGCGACGACGAGCCCGGCGAGCCCCCGCCCGCGTGCGGCCGGCGCGGTCCAGATGCGCTTGAGCTCGACGGTCTCCGCGTCGTACGGCTTGAACGCGCCGCCGGCGACGAGCTGGTCGTCCTCGAACAGCAGGACGAAGGCACCGCGGGGGGCGACGAAGTCCTCCGCCGGCCAACGCCGGAGCTCGACCGAAGCCGGCTCGTCGGAGGAGTCGCCGTACCGGGTGTCGTACTCGTGTTCCAGGTCGGCGAGCAGCGGGGCGACGGCAGGGTCGTCGGGGTGCACCGTGCGGAACACGAGCGTGCGGGAGGAGGCGGTGTGCGCCGGGGCCGTGTCGGTCATCGGTGTCCCTCACGTCGGTGACCCGGCCGGCGGGTGCCGGTCGGTGGCCCGACGGTACGAGGGCTGCGCCCCGCTCACAACGGAGGACGAAACACGGCGGCACACTCCGCAACACGGCGCTACACGGCGCAACGCAGCGTCACATCGTGGCCCTCCCCGGTGACCGAGCCGGTGCTCGCCCGCTGGCCGGTCGCCGTGGTCGCTCCGGTGTCAGCCGAACAGCTCCCGGAGCCGCGGCAGCGTGTCGGCGTCCTCGTGCGCCCCGCCGCCCTCGTGGCCGTTGTACTCCCAGACGGTGATCTCCTTCGGGCCACCCCAGGCGTTGTAGGCCGCGTAGACGGTCGAGGGCGGGCAGATCGGGTCCATCAGCGCGACCGAGAACCACGCCGGTGCGGTCGCACGGGCCGCGTGCAGGACGCCGTCGAAGTACGCGAGCGTGCCGAACACCTGCTCCGTGGCGGTGCGGTGCGTCGCCAGGTAGTCGACGACCTCGTGGTACGGGTAGGCGTCGGTGATCTGCGTGGCGTGCCGGTGGTCGCAGAGGAACGGCACGCGGGGGAACACCCCGGCCAGTCCCTCCACCAGACCGGCGACGGCGATCGCCATCCCGCCGCCCTGGCTGCCGCCGAGCACCGCGACCCGTCGGCCGTCGACGAGGTCGATGTCGCGGACGGCGTCGACGGCGCGGACCGCGTCGGTGGTCAGGCGCCGGTAGTAGTACGTGTCGGGCGACTCGATGCCGCGGGTCATCACGCCGGGGATCGCCGGTCCGCTGCCGTCCGGGTCCGGGGTGTCGCCGGTCGCCCAACCGGAGCCCTGGCCGCGGGTGTCCATGAGCAGGTGCGCGACGCCCGACGACGCCCAGAGCAGGCGTTCGGTGGGCAGGCCGCGTCCACCGCCGTAGCCGAGGTACTCCACGACGGCGGGGAGCGGAGCGTCGGCGCTGCTGCCCGCGGGGACCGTCAGCCACGCGGCGACGCGCTGCCCGTCCCAGCCGGCGAACGAGACGTCGTAGGTGTCGACCGTCGTGAGGCCGGTGTCGACCCGCTCGGTCCGTACGGCGACGGGGTGCTCCCGCGCTGCCGCGAGGGTGCGTCGCCAGAAGTCGTCGAAGTCGTCCGGTTCGGCGACGCTGCCGCGGTACGAGGTGAGGTCCGGTCCGGTGATGTCGGTGTACACGGTCCGACCCTGGCACGGCACGGCGTCCCGGGGAAGGTCCGACGGGTCTGCCGGTCCGCCGGCGGACATCGGGGGGACGAGCCCGTACGGTTGCCATGAGAACCGATCTCACGAAAGGACGGCACCATGACCGACACGACCGACCCCACCGTCGACGGACCCGCGGAGGGCGAGCACCGCGTCGCCGAACACGGCGTCGAGGAGCACGATCACGAGCGCGACGGCGGCGAGCACGAGACCGTCGAGCACGACGACCACGTCGACTTCGTCCACGACGGGCACCGTCACGCCCGTCACGAGGACCACTACGACGAGCACTGACACCCGCTGACGCGGGGTCGCCGGACGGGAGGCGCGGTGCCGGAAGCGCACCGCACCTCCCGTCCGGCGGTCGGGGGAGCGGAACCGGCAGGACGGGTTGACACGGTTGTCGCCCCGCGCGTAGCGTGTGGTTGACACGGTTGACGACAGGAGTCCGGCTTGGAATCGACACTGCACCGCTCGGCCACCCGCGGTGCGAGCGCTCAGCGCTCCGGCGCCACGGCCGACGCGGACCGCCGCGCGGGCCGGGGGCTCTCCGCCACCGAGACCGCACTGGTCGAGGCGGTCACCGACCTCGTCCGGCAGGGCCGGGCGGACGGCGCGCTCTCCGACTCTGCGGACGTCGACGCGCTGGCCGAACGCATGCTCGCCGCCCTGCCCGCAGTGAAGCACGAGGCGGACGCCCTCATCGGGCCGTTCTACGACACGACCTCGCTCGCGACCTGGCGTGGTGTGAGCCGGCAGGCGATCCACAAGGCGAGCCAGAAGCGCGACCTGCTCGGCCTGAAGATCGGGGACGGCACCCGCATCTTCCCGTCGTTCCAGTTCGGTGCCTCCGGCGCCCCGCTCCCGCACCTGCGGGAGGTCCTCGACCTGCTCGACCGCGACGGCATCGACCCGTGGGGCAGCGCGCTCTGGTTGAACACCGTCGCCGACGAGTTCGGCGGGACGACCGCCGCCCAGGCGCTCCGGGACGGTCGCGTGCAGCCCGTGCTCACTGCCGCCCGTCGCGCGGCGAACGCCTGGCACGCGGACGCCTGAGCCGCGCGCGATGACTCCGGCACACGAGCCCCGGCGCAGCGACGTCGCCCAGCAGCCCCCGGACGCGGGCGTCGACCTGTCGGCCTTCCCCGCGGCGGAGTCGCGCGGCACCACCTTCTACCGGGCGAAGCGGCACGACCGCGGTGCCTGGTGGTTCGCCTCGACCCCGGCGGACGCGGACGGGATCGACGGCGGCCGCTTCGACCTCGCCGCTCCGCGGGGCACCTGCTACTGGGCGGACTCGGTGGAGGTCGCCGTGCGGGAGCGTCTCGCACACCACACCCTGACCACGAACACCGTGTTCGCGGCACGGGCTCGGGAGATGGTCGTCGTGGCCGCGCGCGCCTCCCGTGGCCGCCGTTTCGCCGACGTCACCGACCCGCTCGCGGTCCGGTCCGGCGTGGGGGCGGAGCTGCAGACGATGGGCGACTACCGGGTGCCGCAGGCGTGGGCCCGGGCCTTCGACGCGGCGGGGTTCGCCGGTGTCCGGTACAGCACCCGCTTCACGAGCGCCGCGGCGGCGAACGCGTGGGCCGTCTTCGGCAGCGCCGGCGTCCCGAAGCGGCCTCGGCCGGAGCGCGTGCACCGCGACGGCATCACCGCCTGCCGCGAGTCCGGCATCCGCGTGCTCGACGACGGGTCCGACGCCGGTCCCGAGCGGTTCACGTTCGTCACCCCGCCGACCTGAGCGAAGCGGTCCCGGTCGGTGTCGGCGAGGGCCGATCCGGTCGGTGTCGGTGGCTCGTCCTACCGTGCCGCTCGTGGCCGAACCAGTCGATGCGTGGTGGCGCCGCCGACAGTGGTCGCGCGGCGTCCCGGTGCCCTACGCCGTGGGGGAGTTCCGAGCCGAGTGGGCGTCGTGGCCGGTCCTCGTGCGGCAGTACCACCCGGAGTGGAACGCCGGTGTCGTCCTCACGCAGGTGCCGCCGGCCGCCGACGTCCTGCTGACGTGGGAGTGCGACGTCGGCCACGTGTTCGTCGCGACACCGTCCGAGCAGCGGTCCCGGCCGGGGCGTGAGCGCCGAAGGTCCGTGTGGTGCCCGGAGTGTGCGGTGCTCGCCCAGCCGCAGCGCTGGCCGGTCCTGCCGGAGGACTGGCCGAGCGGGGTCCCCGTCCCGCAGCGCGCCGTGCGGACGACCGGTCGGCAGACGCTGCCGGCCGCGCCCGCGCGCGGTGGTGCCCGCGCCGTCGCCACCGGGGCCTCCTCGTCCGCGGTGCCGAGCGGCGCGGTGGCGTCGACGCGCCGGGGGAGCCGCCGCACCGGACGGACCGGCGGTGCCCGCTCGGCCGCACCCCGGACCATCTGCCCGAAGACCCCGCGCCTGCCGTCGGGGGAGTCCTTCGTCAGTCGGTGTGCCCCGGCGCCGGCCTCGGCGGTCGAGGCGGAGCTCCGCGCAGCGCTGCGCGACCGGCTCGACCTGACGTTCGACCACACCGCGATCCGCCTGGACCGGCCGTTCCACGAGCACGTCGAGGTCTGGCCGGACATCGTGCTGCCCGAGCTCCGCGTCGCGATCGAGTACGACTCGACCGGGCGGCACGGGCTCGAGCACGTGGGCTCCCGCGAGGACTCCGACCGCCGGAAGGACCGCGCCACCCGTGCCGTCGGGTGGGAGGTCGTGCGCATCCGCACCGGGCGGCTGCCGGCACTCGGTCCGTGGGACCTCCAGGTGTCCGGCGTGTCCGGCCGGACGGTCGACCGGCTCGTCGACGTCCTGCGGGAGATCCGCGGCCCGCTCTTCGTCGACGCCTACGCCCGCTGACCGCGGTCGCCGCCGACCGCGTGCCAGGCGCGGGACGCCGGTCGCTGCCTCGGGTCCGGAGCGCCGCTCGCTGCCTCGGACCCCTCGCTGCCTCGGACCCCTCGCTGCCTCGGGACCAGAGCGCCGCTCGCTGCCTCAGGCCCGGAGCGCCGCTCGCTGCCTCAGACCCGGAGCGCCAGCGCCTCGCTGACCCACCGCGTGTGCAGCGCCCACGGGTCCGGGGCGCCCGCGGCGACCGTGCCCACGTGCGCCAGGAGCTCCGGCGTCACGCGGAACCACTCGGTGCCCGGGTAGCGCGAGGCCGCGAACTCGGCGTGTCGCCGTCGTTCGAGCGTCCGGTCGCCCCGCTCGAACCCGAGCAGGTCCTGGTGCGCGATCCGCCCGAGCCGTTGCCGCGGGTTCGCGGTCGTGCCGATCTTGACCCGGTCCCCGCTCTCGTCGCGCATCCGCAGGTAGTAGACGACGTCGACCCGCGGCGCACCGAGTTCGCCGTCCGGCACGTCGCCGAACCGCCACTCGCACACGGCACAGAGGATCCCGGTCGGGAAGCGCACGCCGATGCGTCCGCCGCACACGATGCACGGGCCGGGCAGCAGGTCCTCGACGCCGACGTGCTCCGCGGCGAAGTCGCCGACCAGGGTGACGTGTCCGAGGCACAGCGGCACGGGCACGCCGTCCGTGGTCGTGCGGTCGCAGCCGGGCACGCAGCAGCGCGGGACGTCTCGGGGCCGGACCATGCGCGGGACGCTACCGGCGACCACCGACGCGCGGCGGGCCTCCCGTCCGACCGGCCGGTGGCGGCAGCTCAGCCGGGGAAGACCACCCCGACGGGTTCGCGCTTCTCCTCCTGGAACCGGTCCTCGGCGCGCCCGAGCGCCCAGTAGGCCGACAGTGACATGTCCGTTTTCTCGAGTCCCCAGTCGTCCTGCAGGACCCGACGGATCGCCTTGATCGCGGCACGCTCGCCGTGCGCGAAGACCCGGACCGGCCGGGAGGCCCTGGGCAGCTCTCGGGTCGCCGCCAGCAGCAGCGTGCCGGGCTCGGCCCCGACCGCGTCGCGGTGCAGCCACCGCAGCGTGACGCCCGTCGGGTGCACGAGCGGCTGTTCGTCGGCGGGGCCGGCCACCTCGACCAGGGCGACACCCGTGGCGGTGGGGAGCATCGCCTCCAGGGCGGCACCGATCGCGGGCAGGGCGCTGTCGTCGCCGAGCAGCACGTGCGTGACGGTCGGGTCGGTCGGGGGTGCGTACCCGCCGCCGGGACCGGACAGTGCGATGCGGTCCCCGGGCTGCGCGGCGACCGCCCAGGGCCCGGCGAGTCCGTCGTCGCCGTGCCCTGCCGACGAGTGCACGACGAAGTCGATCGCGATGGTCCGTGCGAGCGGGTCCACGGCGCGCACCGTGTACGTGCGGCGGGCGGGCAGGTCCGACTTCGGCATCGTCGCGCGGAGGGCCTCCAGGTCGTACGGCGGTCGCAGCCCGGAGCCCGGTTGCGGGAGCAGCAGCTTCACGTACTTGTCCGTCATCGCCAGGCGTTCCGGGTCGGCGTCGCCGACGAAGGCGTCGTACCCGGGTCCTCCGAGGTGCACGCGCACCATGTGCGGGGTGAGTCGTTCGGTCCGGACGACGACCAGGACGTGCTGCGGGCGGTTCGGCTTCGGGCTCATCGGGGACGAGCCTCCTTTCCTGGGTCTTCCCGTCGGTGCGTGACGACGGGCACCAAGTGAGGTTAGCCTCACCTCATGAGCACGAACGTCGTCCCGTTCTCCGAGGCGCTGCGGGCCCGGACCCGGCGCTCGCACGGCGTCTCGGCCGGGCACGGCTTCATGCACGACCTCGTCGAGGGGCGGTGCGACGTCGCCGACTACGCGGCACTGCTCGGGCAGTACGCGTTCGTGTACGACGCCCTCGAACGCGCGGCGGACCGGATGGCGGACCACCCCGTCGCGGCCCCGTTCGTGACGAGCCGACTGACCAGGATGCCGGGCATCCGCGCGGACCTCGAGTACCTGGTCGGGCCCGACTGGGACGAGCTGCTCACGCCGCTGCCGGCGACGACGGCGTACGTGCGACGGCTCAACGAGGTCGCGGCGACGTGGCCGGGCGGGTTCGTCGCACACCACTACACGCGGTACCTCGGCGACCTGACCGGCGGCCACGCGCTCGGCCGGTTGCTCGCCGACCAGTTCGGGTTCGAGACGAACGGCGTCCTGCTGTGGATCTTCGACCAGGTGGCCGATCCCGCCGCGTTCACGGACACCTACCGGGCGGAACTCGACGCGGCCCCGTGGACGGAGGACGAGCGGGAGCGGGTCATCGCCGAGGTCGAACTCGCGTACCGGCTCGACGCCGGGCTGCTCGCGGCGGTCGACGGCACGCGGCTGCCGTCCGTCCTCGCCGACCCGGCCTGACCCACCCTGCGGGCCGCCGCTGGTCCGCCCGTCCGGACGGTCGTCGTCACGAGGCTGCACTGGCCGGTACGCTGCTGCCACGCCGGGACAGCCCGGACCGACCCGGGCGGGACAGCCCGGACCGACCCGGGAAGGACCTCCATGACGACGATCGACGGCTCGACGCGCCACGGGCGGGCGCGTGACGACGTCAGCGGAGCGGTCGACAGCGACCTCCGCGCCGACGTCCGGTACCTCGGCAACCTGCTCGGCCGGGTGCTCAGCGAGACCGGCGGGCCCGACCTGCTGCGCGACGTCGAGGCGCTGCGCCAGGCGGTCATCCACGCGTACGAGAACACCGACGCCGACGGAGCCGCGCGGGCCGAGGCGGTCGTCGCGGGGTTCTCGGCGGAACGCGCCGAAGAGGTCGCACGCGCCTTCACCTCGTACTTCCACCTCGTCAACCTCGCCGAGGAGCACCACCGCGTCCGCGTGCTCCGGTCGCGCGGCGACGACGGCGGCCTGCCGGGCGACTCCTTCCCGGCCACGTTCGTCGAGCTCGTGGAGCAGGTCGGCGCCGACGAGGCCGCCGCCCGGCTCGAGGGGCTCCGGTTCCACCCGGTCCTCACCGCGCACCCGACCGAGGCCCGCCGTCGTGCGGTGACCACGGGTGTCCGTCGCATCACGGACCTCATCGACGAACGCGACCGCACGAAGAACGCCACCGCCCGTGCCGAGAACGAGCGACGTCTGCTCGAGGAGATCGCCACGCTGCTGCGCACCTCGCCGCTGCGGACGACCCGGCCCACCCCGTTGGACGAGGTCCGGACCGCGATGAGCGTGTTCGACCAGACGCTCTTCGAGATCGTGCCCCAGGTCTACCGACTGCTCGACGACCGGCTGCAGGGCGACGACGCCGGCCGCGCCCCGGTGCAGGCCCCGGCGTTCGTGCGCTTCGGCACGTGGATCGGCGGGGACCGCGACGGCAACCCGCACGTCACCGCCGACGTCACGCGCCAGGCCGCCGAGATCGCGGCCGAGCACATCCTGCTCGGTCTCACCCGCGCCGCCACCCGGATCGGCAGCGGCCTGACGCTCGACGCCGACCACACCCCCGCGGACGCCGGCCTCACCGCCCTCGTCGCGGCGCAGGAGTCGCTCGACCCGGAGGTCGCCGAGCGCATCGGCATCCGCGCGCCGAACGAGACGCACCGTCGGGCACTGCTCTTCATCGCCGCCCGCATCGACGCCACCCGCCGCGACGACCGTCCGCTCGCGTACAGCGGTCCCGACGAGCTCCTCACGGACCTCCGCGTCGTGCAGGCCTCCCTGACCGCCGCCGGTGCCGTCCGGGCCGCGAACGGCGAGCTGCAGAAC
Source organism: Curtobacterium sp. MCJR17_055 (assembly GCF_003224335.1). Lineage (GTDB taxonomy): Bacteria > Actinomycetota > Actinomycetes > Actinomycetales > Microbacteriaceae > Curtobacterium. Next base: position 94,433 of record NZ_QKLF01000005.1, on the reverse strand, counting down.
CTCGTGTGGCAGGTCGAGACCTTCGGCTTCCACCTCGCCGAACTCGAGGTCCGTCAGCACTCGCAGGTCCACCGCACCGCCCTCGCGGAGATCCGGGCCGGGGGAGCACGCAGCGAGATGACGGAGGAGGTCCTCGCCGTCTTCCGGACCATCGCGGACCTGCAGCGTCGGTACGGCGTCCGTTCGGCGAGCCGGTACATCGTCTCGTTCACGCAGTCCGCGGCGGACCTGGCGAACGTGCACGAGCTCGCGGTCGCCGCGCTCGGCTCGGTCGAGGCCGCCCCGGTGCTCGACGTGATCCCGCTGTTCGAGACCTTCGCCGACCTGCACGCCAGTGTCGACATCCTCGACGAGGCCGTCCGGACCGAGCCGTTCCAGCGACGCCTCGCCGCGACCGGTCGGCGGCTCGAGGTCATGCTCGGCTACTCCGACTCGTCGAAGGACGTCGGCCCCGTGTCGGCGAACCTCGCGCTGTACGACGCCCAGGCGCGCATCGCGACGTGGGCCGCGGCGAACGACGTCGAACTGACGCTGTTCCACGGCCGCGGCGGCTCGCTCGGTCGCGGCGGCGGTCCCGCCAACGAGGCCGTGCTCGCGCAGCCGCCGGGGTCGATCGACGGCCGGCTCAAGCTCACCGAGCAGGGCGAGGTCATCTTCGCCCAGTACGGCGACCAGGACATCGCCGCCCGGCACCTCGAGCAGATGGCCTCCGCGACCCTGTTCGCGTCCTCGCCGTCGAACGAGTCCCGCACGGCGGCCGCAGCCGAGCGGTTCGCCGACCTGGCGCAGCAGCTCGACGACGTCTCCCGCGCCGCGTTCTACGACCTGGTCAAGGCGGACGGGTTCGCGCCGTGGTTCGCACGGGTCACGCCGATGGAGGAACTCGGGCTCCTGCCGCTCGGATCACGTCCGGCCCGTCGCGGCCTGAGCGTCGAGTCCCTCGAGGACCTGCGGGCGATCCCGTGGGTGTTCTCGTGGACGCAGGCGCGCATCAACCTCGCCGGGTGGTACGGCCTCGGGTCCGCGCTCGAGGCGGTCGGCGACCTCGAGCTGCTGCGCACCGCGGCTGCCGAGTGGCCGCTCTTCGCCGCCCTGCTGAAGAACGTCGAGATGTCGCTCGCGAAGACCGACGTCCAGATCGCCCGCCGCTACCTCGAACTCGCGGACCGCGGTGACCTCGGACAGAAGGTCCTCGCCGAGATGGACCGCACCCGCTCGTGGGTCCTGCGGATCAGCGGCGCCGAGGACGTCCTGCAGGACCGGCCGGTGCTCGCGCGTGCCGTGCGGCTCCGCTCTCCGTACGTCGACGCCCTGTCGCACCTGCAGCTCCGGGCGCTCCGCTCGATCCGCACCTCGGGCAGCACCGACACGACCGACGCGGACCACCGCCTGCTGCTGTTGACGGTCAACGGGATCGCCGCCGGACTGCAGAACACGGGCTGATCCCCCCGGACCGGGGTCGCGGGAGTCAGCGCGTCCTGTTCCCCCGGTCGTCGACAATCGGTAGCCTCGCTGGAAGGCACGCGCACGTTCTCGAGGAGGCCCCGGAGACAATGGACATCGTCGTACACGAAGCCGGCACGGAAGCGGCGGTGCTCGAGTGCTCGGGCCGCCTCAACATGGTGTCGGCCCCCGCATTCCGCGAGACGGTCGCGTCCGTCATCGAGGGCGGTCGCCCCCGCGTCGCCGTGGAACTGTCGAAGGTCGAGTTCCTCGACTCGTCGGGTCTGGGCGCACTCGTGGGCGCACTGAAGACCGCGCGCCAGGCCGGCGGCGACCTCCGGATCGCCGCTCCCTCCGAGCAGGTCGCGATGGTCCTGAAGCTCTCGAACATCGACAAGATCCTCCGCAGCTACGCGGACGGCGACGAAGCCGTCAGCGAATGGGTCTGACCGGGGCCGTCGTGGGGGAACACCGGCTCGACTTCGCGTCACCGCCCGACGACGTCTCGTCCGTGCACGACTTCCTCGCCGACGTCTGGACGTCGGAGCCCGCGATCAGCGTCGAGGACCGCATGGCCCTCGAGCTCGCGATCATCGAACTCGCGTCGAACGTCATCGAGCACGCCACCGCCGGCGTCCCGTTGACGTGCTCGCTGACGTTGGCCGTCGCGTCCGACGGGCTGGAGGCCCGGATCACCGACGACGGTCGTCCCGCGGCGGTCGACGTGGCCGGAGCGACCCTGCCCGACGAGTTCGCGGAGAGCGGCCGTGGGCTGGCCCTCGTGCAGATGGTCGTCGACGAGCTCCGCTACGACCGTCACGGCGACGAGAACCGGTGGACGGTGCGGAAGGCCACCCGCGCGGCGTGAGCCGTTTCCCGCACCCGGTCGATCCGGATTCATAGACTCGGTCCAAGCCGTGTCAGCATGCCCGTGATGTGCGTGCCACCCGACCCTCGGAACGTCGTCGAGATGACCGGGAACGACCTCGACGCCGCTCGGACCTTGTTCGAGGACGCGTACGACGCCTCGGGCTTCCTCCCCGAGCGATCGGAGCGACCGTTCGGGTACCGCTTCCGCACCGTCGGCGACGCGACGATGTCCTTCCGCTCGACCCGGTACGACGCACGGATGGTCGGCGAGGTCGCGTCCCCGGACGAGTTCGTCGTGACGTGGGTGAGCGACGGCGGCGGCGTGGTCGACGTCGGCCGCGACGAGGTCGCCCTCGTCCCGGGCCGTCCTGTCGTGTTCCCCTCGGACCGTCCGTTCCGCTTCGACCTGATGGACGTCCGGCAGAACCTCGTGCAGGTGGACCGTGCCGTCGTCGAGCGTGTCGCCGCCGAGGTCCACGGCGCCGAGCCCGGCACGGTCGTGCTCGACCACGCCGTGGCACCCGGGGTCGAGGCGGCCCGCGCCTGGAACCTGCACGTCCAGGAGTGGGCGCCGGTCGTCCTCGGGGCCGCTCCGATGTCCGTGCTCGCCCTCGCCGAGGTCGCACGGCGCACCGCCCTCGCCCTGCTCAGCACGTTCCCGCACCACGTCCTGACCCGCCAGGTCCCGGTCCCCGTCGGCGCCTCCGGACGCGTTCGTGCGGCCGTGGAGTACATGCACGCGGTCGCCCACACCCCGATCACCACCACGGACGTCGCCGAGCAGGTCGGCCTGAGCGTCCGCGGGCTGCAGCAGGCCTTCCAACGGCAGATCGGTGTCGCCCCGAACGCGATGCTGCGCGGAATCCGGCTGGACCGGGTCCGGGACGAACTCCGGGCAGCGTCGCCCCTCGACACCACCGTCGCGACCGTCGCCCTGCGGTGGGGGTTCGCGCACCTCGGCCGGTTCTCCGCGGCGTACGCGCGTCGCTTCGGCGAGTACCCCCGCGACACGCTGCACGGCTGACCGAGCGGACCGTGTCGAACGACCGACACGCCGCTCACGTCCACCGCGACATGCCACCCGATCACGCGACACTCCGCGGATGTCCGCCGATCCGTACCGCGCGATATTCATACTCCTCACATGGAGACGCAGTCCGGTGCACGCACCCCTCTCGTCGACCCCTTCGGTCGGGAACTCGAGGAGTGGTTGCGCGACGCCCCGGCGACGCGCTCCCCGTACGTGGCCGACCTCGTCGTGCCCCCGGTCACCGGTCCCGTCCGACGCCCGGTGCTCCCCGCCGCCCCGGACGTCGTCGATCCCGCTGCGCATGCTCCGGTCGCCGACGCTCCGGTCGCCGACGCTCCGGTGGTGGACGCTCCCGTCGTGGACGCTCCGGTCGCCGACGAAGGTGCCGTCGTGGACCAGCGTGACGACCGCGCCTTCCGCCGTGACCGCGCGCGCCACGTCGCGGTCTGCGCCCCCTCCTTCCCGGAACCGCCCGAGCGTCTCGCCCTCCGCCTCGACGACCTGGCCGTCGCCCTGAGCGCGACCAGCGGCCGCACCACGATCGAGCGCATCGACCTGCTCGAGGACGAGGTCCGTGTCCGCGACGAGGACCTCGCCCGTCTCGCTGCCTGGGAGGCCGTCGTCGCCGGACTGGCCGGTACCGATGTCTCGGCCGCCGAGATCGACGGGGCACGCGTCTTCGCCCGCGAGGTCTTCGCCGACCTCCTCGCCGACGCCGCCCTCGAGGCCGACCGCCGCGAGCGGGCCGCGCTCCGCCGTGCCGCGACCGCACCGGTCCTGGTCGGTGCCGTCCGCCCGTTGCTGCCGGCACCGCACCGCGCGGTGGCCGAGCCCGTCGCGCTCGACTTGCCCGCCGACCTCGACGGAGCCGACGACGCGGACGCACCCGCGCCGAGCGCTGCCACCGTGACCGCAGTCGGGCCGCGCACGGCCGTCCGCCCCGTGTCGGGCCTCCTGTCCGGTGCCCCGGTCTCACCGCCGCTGTCGGCGTCGGGCCGCCCCACCCCGCTGGTCCAGCCGGCCACCGGCCCGACCGTCGTCGACCGCGAGGCGTTCGCCGCGGTGCTGCGTGCCCACACGGGCGAGACGCCCGTGGTCTCGGTCGCCGTCCCGGCCGCACCGCCCGTCGTCACCGACGACACGGTCGATGGGCCGACGGACTCCGCGACCGACGTCGACGGGTCCGACCGGGAGGCCCGGGACGCCGCCGACACGACCGCCGGCCCCGGCTGGTGGTCGCGTCTCGTCGCTCGCGTGCTGCGCCTCGTCGGCCGCCGCTGACACCCGGAGCGGGCCCCGCGCCTCGGTACACTGACGGGATGCCGACGCTCCGAGAACTGCAGTCCGTCGTCGAGTCCCTGTGGCCGACCGCCGGAGCGGAGTCCTGGGACTCCGTCGGCCTCGTCTCCGGCGATCCGGACGCGGTGGTCGAGCACGTCCACCTCGCCGTCGACGCCGTCCCCGACACCGCGCGGGAAGCGGTCGCGGCCGGCGCGGACCTGCTCCTCACCCACCACCCGCTCCTGCTGCGTGGTGTGACGACGATCGACGAGTCCACGGTCAAGGGGTCCGTGCTCGCCACGCTGGTCCGTGGCGGCTGCGCGTTGCTCGCGGCCCACACGAACGCCGACGTCGTCACCACCGGGACCTCGGCGGTGCTCGCGGAGCGGATCGGGCTCGTCGACCAGCGCCCCATCGACCCGGCGGCGGACGGCATCACCGGGATCGGCCGCGTCGGCGTGCTGCCCGAGCCGATGCCCCTCGGCGCACTGGCCCGACGCATCGTCGACGTCCTGCCCGCCACCGCGACGGGCGTCCGCGTCTCCGGGGAGTACGACCACCCGGTCCGGACGGTCGCGCTCTGCGCCGGGGCGGGGGACTCGTACCTCGGGCACCCGGCCGTGCGGGCCGCCGACGTCTACGTGACGAGCGACCTCCGGCACCACCCCGCGTCCGAGTTCCGCGAACAGGCTCTGCTCGCCGACGGTCCGGCGCTCGTCGACACGTCCCACTGGGCGACCGAGTGGCTCTGGCTGGACGTCGCCGCCGAGCAGCTGCGTGCGGCCGCCGGTGTGCACGTGACCGTGAGCGACCTCCGTACCGACCCGTGGGACTTCGCCGTCCTGCCATCCGCACCCAACGAAGGAGCCTGACCATGAAGGCAGCACCCGAGGACCAGGCCACCCTGCTCGACCTGCAGCGACTCGACAACGACATCACGCGTCTGGCGCACCGGATCAGCTCCCTGCAGAAGGGCGAGCACCTCACCGAACTCGGCACCCGCGCCGCCGCCCTCCGCGCGCAGCTCGTCGTCGCCGTCGGCGAGGTCGAGGACGCCGAACGCGACCTCGCCCGGCTCGAGTCCGACACCGCGACCGCACAGGCCCGTGTCGAGCGGGACACGACCCTGCTCCAGAACGTCGGCAACGCGAAGGACGCCGCCGGGCTGCAGAACGAACTCGACTCGCTGAACCGGCGCATCGGTGACCTCGAGACGCAGGAGCTCGAGGTCATGGAGACGCTCGACCGCCTGCGCGCACGGGTCGGCGACGTCGAGGCGCAACTCGCTGAGCTCGACGGTGAGCGTGGACGGCTCATGGGCGTCCGCGACGACGGCATCGCCCGGTTCGAGAAGGACCGCGTCGCGGCCGTGCAGGCGCGGGCGGACGTGGCTGCTGCGGTCCCGGCGGACCTCCTCGCCCTCTACGAGCGGCAGCGTGCGCGGTACGGGTTCGGCGCGTCGCTCCTGCAGGGCGGCGTCTCGACGGCGTCCGGGGTGACGCTGACGAACTCCGACCTGGCGGCGATCCGAGCAGCGGCACCGGACGACGTCGTGCTCTGCCCGGACAGCGACGCGATCCTCGTGCGGACGGCGGAGTCCGGCCTCTGAGCCGACGACGACGGCCCCCGACACCTCGCGGTGTCGGGGGCCGTGCTGTGTGGATCGAGGCGAACGGGCCGGCCGTACGCCGGGTTCTGTCCCGCGACTTCCGCCGCGGTGACGGCCATCTCTCTCGGACCGACGTTGCCGTCGGCCTCCAGCGGTCCACCCGAGGACTCGGCGAGCAGCCTCGACGTCCTCTGTCTGACCTTGCTCCGGGCGAGGTTTACCGAGCGGATCCGGTCACCCGGACCCCTGGTGGTCTCTTACACCACCGTTTCACCCTTACCGACGTCGCCGCCGGCGGTCTGCTTTCTGTGGCACTGTCTCGCGGATTGCTCCGGGTGGGTGTTACCCACCGCCCTGCTCTGTGGAGCCCGGACGTTCCTCGGCACTCCCGGGGGAGTGACGCGACCGTCTCACCGACCCGTTCGCTCCGAGCAGTCTAGCCGTTGCTGCGCGCGGCCAGGGTCGCGGCTCCGATGATGCCGGCGTTGTTCCGGAGCGTCGCCGGGATGATCTCGGCCTGCAGGTCGAGCAACGGCAGGAACTCCTCGTGCTGCTTGGACACCCCGCCGCCGACGACGAACAGCTCGGGGGAGAGCAGGGCCTCGAGGCGCGAGTAGTACTTCTGCAGCCGCTTCGCCCAGTGCTTCCACGACAGGTCGTCGCGCTCCTTGGCGGCGAACGAGGCCTTCGTCTCGTAGTCGACGCCGTCGATCTCGAGGTGCCCGAGTTCGGCGTTGACGATGAGCACGCCGTCGTTGATGAGGGCGGTGCCGATGCCGGTGCCGAGGGTGGTCACGATGACGAGGCCGTCACGGCCCTTCGCGGCACCGAACTGCTGCTCGGCGAACCCGGCGGCGTCGGCGTCGTTGACGAAGTGGATCGAGCGACCGAGTTCCTTCTCGAAGAGCGCCTCGGCCTCGAAGCCGATCCACTTCTTCGACACGTTCGCCGCTGACATGGTCTTGCCGCCGCGCACGATCGCCGGGAAGCAGACACCGACGGCCACGTCCGACGCCGGCGACAGGTCGTCGAGGATCGACTTGGCCACGTCGACGATGTCCTGCGGCTTCCCGCCCTCGGGCGTCGCCTTCTTGATGCGGTCGGTCGTGAGCTGGCCGGACTCGGTGTCGACGATCGCGCCCTTGATGCCTGTACCGCCGATGTCGACGCCGACTGCGAGTGAGGTCATGAGGAACGGTGCCTTCCGGTAGACGTGCTGAGGGGTGGTGCGGTCAGGAGACGGTGAGGAGTTCGGCGCCGCGTTCGGTGACGACGAGCGTGTGCTCGAACTGCGCGGTCCACGACCGATCCCGCGTGGTCACGGTCCAGTCGTCGTCCCAGATGTCGGCGTCGATCGCGCCCAGCGTCAGCATGGGTTCGATCGTGAAGACCATGCCGGGCTCGATGACGGTGTCGTACCGGACGTCGTCGACGTGCGGGATGATCAGCCCGGAGTGGAACGCCCGGCCGACGCCGTGACCGGTGTAGTCGCGGACGACGCCGTAGCCGAAGCGCTTGGCGTACGACTCGATGGCGCGGCCGATGACGTTCACCTGCCGGCCGGGGGCGACGGCGCGGATGCCGCGGCGCAGGGCCTCCTCCGTCCGGGTGACGAGGTCCTGGACCTCCTGCGACGCAGAGCCCACCACGAAGGTGCGGTTCGTGTCGCCGTGCATGCCGTCCTTGTACGCCGTGATGTCGATGTTCACGATGTCGCCGTCCTGCAGCACCGTGTCGTCCGGGATGCCGTGGCAGATGACCTCGTTGAGGGACGAGCAGAGCGACTTCGGGAAGCCGCGGTAGCCGAGCGTGGAGGGGTAGGCACCGTGGCCGACGACGAACTCGTGCCCGATCCGGTCGAGCTCGTCCGTCGTCACACCCGGGCGGATGGCGGCACCCACCGCGTCGATGGCCTGCGAGGCGATGCGCCCGGCGGTGCGGATGCGGTCGACCTCGTCGGGCGTGTAGATGTCACCGAGGCCGTGCTCGTGCGGTTCCACCTTGCCGACGTACTCGGGACGGTCGATGTCCTTCGGGACCGGTCGCTGCGGGGAGATCCGGCCGGCGGTCAGGTGTCCGTGTTCGTCCCGGGGCATGCGCTCCACTCTAGCGGCGGGGGGGGGCGCCCTGCCCGCGCCGTGCGGTCGGCGGGTACGGTCGGGCTCATGAGCGACGAACGCATCGAGTCCCAGTGGTGGTACAACGACAAGACCGGCGAGGTCGAACAGGGCCTCAAGTCGACGAACCGACACCACATCGGTCCGTTCGCCACCCGCGACGAGGCCGCGCACGCCCTCGACCGCATCCGCGCGAACAACGAGCGCGCGGACGCGGCCGACGCCGAGGGCTGACCCGCTACTCGGCGGAGCGGTCGCTGCCGTCCGCCGGGAGCTCGGGTTCGGTGCGGAAGCCGATGAGCTTGTGCGTGCCGTCGCAGTACGGCTTCAGCACCGACTTGCCGCACCGGCAGAGCGCCACGGTGCGGCGGCGCCGGGGCAGTTCCTGCCCGTCCGGCCCGAGCACCGCGACGTCCCCGCGGAGCAGGAACGGCCCGTCCGGGTAGGCGACGATCGACGGCTCGTCGGTCTGCTCACGCGACATCCGCGACACCGCCCGACGTGACGGTGGCGTCGTCGAGCGGACGGCGGAGCGAGCTGCGCCCGGCCTCCCAGCTCGAGAGCAGCTGGGCGCCGGCCATCCCCTCGACCGTCAGGCACGCCGCCGCCCCGAACATGACGTCGTCCAGGAGGGTCGGGTCGGCCTCCACCAGCCCGCCGGCGAGGTCGCGACCGGCGATCTGCTCGTGCACGGCGTCGGCCTCGACGTGCTCGTCGAAGTACCAGGTCGCGTCCTCGTCGAACCCGTTCCGGCGGAACCCGTCCCCGTAGAGCTTGCTCGGGATCGAGGACGTCATCTCGAACGCGGCGAGGTGTCCGACGATCGCGCCGCGCAGGCGCCGGTGCAGCCCGAACATGGTCATCATGTTGAGCGCGCCGAGCGTGATCGCCGGCAGGTGGTCGACGTAGGCACCGTACGAGTCGTCGAGCCCGGCGGCCCGGAGCGTCCGGGCGAAGATCGCCGAGTGCATGCGCTTGGGCCGTCCACCGCCGTACTCGTCCGACTGGATCTCGACGAGCGCGGCCTTCGCGCGTCCGGAGAGACGGGGGATGGCCCAGCTGTGCGGGTCGGCCTCCTTCAGCGTGTACGCGGTCTTCTGCACGAGGAACTCGCGGATCTGCTCACGGTCGGCCTTGCGTGCCACCCATCGGGAGACACTCGGTCCGCTGTCGGCGGCGGTGAGGGCGAAGAGGGCTGCCGACACCGCCTCGGCCGTGGCCTCCGGCCGTTCCGGTACCGGGACGACGGCGCGCACGGCGGACTCGAGCGCCGTCTCGAGCACGGCGCGCGTCGCGAGCAGCGTCGTGTCCCACTCCAACCGGTCGTCGACCCCGTGGACCCCGCCGTGGTGGAGTTCGTACAGGACGAAGAGCGCGAGCTGGACGTCGTCGTCGTGCAGGACGTCGGACGCGGCGGCGACGGCGGCGGCCGCGGTGGTCGGCAGCGATTCCCCGGGCGCACCGGAGACCAGTGCGTCGAGGACGGCCGCGCTCAACGGGCCGCGCGGCTCCGGCCTAGGCATGGGGGTCTGGGTGAGGACTTCGGTGGCGTCGAGGACGGCCATGACGGTGCTCCTTCGCGGATCGGTACCACTCCGATACTGGTCGGTACCCCTGACAACAGGCCGCGCGGGACGTCGACCGCGCGCGTCCCGCCCACGACCAGCGGCCTGGGCACTAGCCTGTGAGCACGGTCGCGATGCGGCCTCCGGCGAGCCGCGACGCGGCCCGGCGAACACGGAAAGGTCGTGCATGGACAAGCAGACGGACTTCGTGCTCCGCACCATCGAGGAGCGCGGGATCAAGTTCATCCGACTCTGGTTCACCGACGTGATCGGCACGCTCAAGTCGGTCGCCATCGCACCGGCCGAGGTCGAGGGTGCGTTCGCCGAGGGCATCGGGTTCGACGGTTCGGCGATCGAGGGGCTCACCCGGTCGTACGAGGCCGACGTGCTCGCGCACCCGGACCCCTCGACCTTCCAGATCCTGCCGTGGCGCGGTGAGGTCGACCCCACCGCGCGGATGTTCTGCGACATCACGACGCCGGACGGGCAGCCCGCCGTGGCCGACCCGCGCAACGTCCTGAAGCGGACCCTCGCGAAGGCGAGCGACCGTGGCTTCACCTTCTACACGCACCCCGAGATCGAGTTCTACCTGCTGAAGAGCCGCGACTGGAAGGACGGCGGCCCGCAGCCCGTCGACCAGGCGGGTTACTTCGACAACGTCCCCGGCGGCAGCGCACACGACTTCCGTCGGCGCTCGGTCCGCATGCTCGAGGACCTCGGCATCTCGGTGGAGTTCAGCCACCACGAGGCCGGTCCCGGGCAGAACGAGATCGACCTGCGCTACGCCGACGCGCTGACGATGGCGGACAACATCATGACCTTCCGCACCGTGGTGAAGGAGGTCGCGATCGAGCAGGGCGTCTACGCCACCTTCATGCCGAAGCCCCTGTCCGGTCAGCCCGGGTCCGGCATGCACACGCACGTCTCGCTCTTCGAGGGCGACCAGAACGCGTTCTACGAGCCCGGCGGCGAGTACCAGCTCTCGCCGACGGCCAAGCAGTTCATCGCCGGTGTGCTCCGGCACGCGCCGGAGATCACCGCGGTGACGAACCAGTTCGTGAACTCGTACAAGCGGCTCTGGGGCGGCGACGAGGCCCCGTCCTTCGTCACCTGGGGCCACAACAACCGCTCGGCGCTCGTCCGGGTGCCGCTGTACAAGCCGAACAAGGGTCAGTCCGCCCGTGTCGAGTACCGCGGCATCGACTCCGCCGCGAACCCCTACCTGGCGTACTCGCTGCTGCTCGCCGCCGGCCTTAGGGGCATCGAGGAGGGCTACGAGCTCCCCGCCGAGGCCGAGGACAACGTCTGGAGCCTGTCCGACTCCGAGCGGAAGGCCCTCGGCTACAGCCAGCTGCCGGCGAGCCTCGACCACGCACTGTCGCTCATGGAGGACTCCGAGCTCGTCGCCGAGACCCTCGGTGAGCAGGTCTTCAACTTCGTCCTGCTGAACAAGCGCCAGGAGTGGAAGCGGTACCGCGACCAGGTGACGCCGTTCGAGCTGGACACGAACCTCGGCATGCTCTGATCCACCGGCAGCGCACCACGGGAGCACTCGCGAGATGACGGGCAGGACGGCGACGTCGCGGTCACAGCTGGCGCGGCTCGGCTTCGCCGACCTGTCCGGCACGCTCGAGCGGATCGGCGCCCTGGAGGCCCGCCCCGCGTCGGACCCCCGTGTCCCGATCGCGGATGCCGAGTCCGTCTGGGCCGCCACCGCGGACCCGGACGGTGCCCTGCTCGCGATCGAGCGTCTGGTCGAGGCGGTTCCGGACCGGCTGCGTCCCGTCCTCGCCGACCCGGCCGCCACCGAGCGTCTGGTCCGGCTGCTCGGCTCCTCGATCGGCCTCGCCGAGTTCCTGCAGCGACGCCCGGAGGAACTGACGCTGCTGCTCGACCCGGTCACCCCGCCGCAGTCCCAGGAGCGTTACACGGCCTCCCTGGCCGAGGCCGTCGACGGCAGCTCGGGCGAGACCGCGCGCCGCCGCCTCCGGGTCCGCTACCGCCGGCACCTCGCCCAGATCGCCCTGTTCGACGTCCTGCACCCGGTGCCGACCGAGGCGTTCCCGGCCGTGGCAGCCGGGCTCGCCGACCTGGCCGGCGCCGCGCTCGACGTCGCGGTCGCCGTGGCCCGTCGCGAGGTCCCGTTCCCCGCCGCCGAGGTCGCCGCGACCCCCCTCGCGGTCATCGCGATGGGCAAGGCGGGCGCCCGCGAGCTGAACTACGTCAGCGACGTGGACGTCATCTACGTCACCGAACCGACCGAGCCGGCGGAGGGCGACGACGCGCCGTCGATCGGGACCGACCGCGCGGTCCTCATCGCGACCCGCCTCGCGATCGCGGCCACGCACGTCATCACCGACCTCGCCGCGGAGCCCGCGCTGTGGGAGGTCGACGCGAACCTCCGCCCGGAGGGCAAGGACGGCGCGCTCGTCCGGACGCTGGAGTCCCACGTGGCCTACTACGAGCGGTGGGCGAAGGGGTGGGAGTTCCAGGCGCTGCTCAAGGCGCGGGCGATCGCCGGGTCGATCGACCTGGGGGAGCGGTACGTCGCCGCGGTGGCGCCCTTCGTGTGGGAGTCGTCGAAGCGCCCCGGGTTCGTCGAGTCCGTTCAGCGGATGCGGGAGCGGGTCACCGCGCACATCCCGGACGGTCAGGTGGACCGCCAGCTGAAGCTCGGCCCGGGTGGCCTGCGCGACGTCGAGTTCACGGTGCAGCTGCTCCAACTCGTGCACGGCCGGGACGACGAGTCCGTGCGGGGCCGGTCCACGCTCGAGGCCATGGACGCCCTGGCGGCCGCGGGCTACGTCGGACGTCCCGAAGCGGCTCGGTTCGGGCCGGACTACGCCCTGCTCCGGGTGCTCGAGCACCACATCCAGCTCCGACGGCTGCAGCGGACGCACCTCATGCCGAGCAACGAGGACGAACTCCGGGTGCTCGCCCGGTCGACGCGGCTGGCGTCCTCGGCGTCGGCGCTGCAGGACCGCTGGCGATCGGTGAAGCTCGAGGTGCGGGGGCTGCACGAGCGGCTCTTCTACCGGCCGATGCTCTCGGCGGTGGCGGCGACCGACGGTGAGATCGTCCTGACGAGCGGACAGGTCCGCGACCGCCTGACCGCGATCGGGTTCCTCGACCCGGACGGCGCCGTCGCCCACATCCGTGCCCTGACGCAGGGGACCTCGCGCCGTGCGGCCATCCAGCGGAACCTGCTGCCGGTGCTCCTGCGGTGGATGGCGGAGGGACCGGCACCGGACCGCGCCCTCCTGGCCTTCCGGCGACTGAGCGACACCCTGGGGGAGTCGAGCTGGTTCCTCCGGATGCTCCGCGACTCCTCGGGTGCCGCGCACAGCCTCACGACGGTGCTGTCGGAGTCGGCGTTCCTGTCCGGACTGCTCGAGCGCTTCCCGGAGGCCGTCGCCTGGCTCGACGAGCCGGAGACCCTGCTGCGCCCCCGACCGCTGCCGGCCCTGCTCGCGGAGACCGGAGCGACGACCGCCCGTCACGGCGACGCCGTGGACACGGCGGCGGCCCTCCTGCGCAGCGTCCGTCGGCGGGAGACGCTGCGCCTGGGCATGGCGGCGGTGCTCGGGCACCTCGACGTCGACGGGCTCGGTCCTGCGCTGAGCGACGTGACGGAGGCGACGCTGAGCGGCGCACTCGACCTGGCCCGTCGGGACGCCCCGGAGGGCCTGGAGTTCGGCGTCATCGCGATGGGGCGGTACGGCGGCCGCGAGCTCGGGTTCGGGTCCGACGCGGACGTCCTGTTCGTGTACCGGTCCGAGACGGTGCCGAACGAGGTCGCGTCGCGGGCGGCGCAGGTGGTCGTGCGCGAACTGAACCGGTTGACCGAGGACGCCCTGCACCCCTTCGAGCTCGACATCGGGCTGCGGCCGGAGGGCGGGAACGGCCCGGTCGTGCGCTCGTTCGACTCCTACGCCGCGTACTACGCCCGCTGGTCGCTCACGTGGGAGGCCCAGGCCCTGCTGCGGGCCCGCGGTGCGGTGGGGGACCCGCAGCTCCTCCGCGACTTCGAGCACCTCGCCGACCGAACGCGGTACCCGGAGTCGATCGAGGAGCGCGAGGTCCGTGAGGTCCGGCGCATCAAGGCCCGCGTCGAGTCGGAGCGGTTGCCGCGCGGAGCCGACCCCGCACGGCACCTCAAGCTCGGACGTGGTTCCCTCAGCGACGTCGAGTGGTTCGTGCAACTCCTGCAGCTGCAGCACGGGCGTGCGCAGCCGTCGCTCCGGACCACCTCGACGCTCGAGGCCCTCGACGCCGCGACGGACGCCGGTTGGGTCACCGCGGAGGACGCCGAGAAGCTCGCGGCCGCCTGGCGGTTCGCCTCGCGCACGAGGAGCGCGCTCGTGCTCTGGTCCGGCCGCACGACCGACGTCCTGCCGGTCGAACGCACGCAGCTCGAGGGGATCGCGCGTCTGCTGGAGTACCCGCCGGGCTCGGCGTCGCAGCTCGAGGAGGACTACCTCGCCGTGACGCGTCGCGCGCGACAGGTGTTCGAACGCGAGTTCTACGGCACCTGAACACCCGGCGGGCCGCGCGACACGCCCGGGGTGCTCCGTTCGGGCGGAGGAGCGCGAGTTGTCTTCCGCAATTTCCACGACGCCGCCGCCGTACCCCGAGTGATGGAATACCGTACCCCGTTCGGTTCAGCCGCGGTACCGCTGTCAGCGTGCGACCAGGGTTTCGGAACACGCGCGGCCCACGCCGGAACGGCTGTCGGCGGTCACTGCCGATGTGCCTGCTGACCGGGGGTTCCTCGTCTGCTGGTGCCGGGCCTCCCGGCCGGACTCCCCGTCGACGGCCGGGCCGCGAGCCGTGGGACCGGTCCACGGAACTGCTGTCAGCACCAGTGCGGACACGGCCTGTCCGGCGTGCAGTGGACGCCGGTGTACCCCGGGGCACAACGCCGTCACCCCCGGCCGAGGGGCACGTTGCGCGGCGCGTCTGCGTTCTGTCTGAATGAGGACACCCGAACCGACCCCCGATTTCCCGATGGCGCGGAATCTCCCCTTCGAACGTTGCAGCAGGGATCGATGTTCACCTTCATCCTCCAGATCCGGCAGATGGTCGACGGCCACCCCGAGTTCTACCTCTTCACCGTGTACTCACTGGTGATCTGGTTGCTCTGGTTGCTCAAGGTCGTCCTCTCCGCCCGGTACCGCCCCTTCACCGGCACGTACACCGGGACGACCAGCGTGGTCGTCCCCGTCGTGGACGAGCCGCTCGACCTGTTCCGTGACGTCATCGGCCGCATGGTCGAGCAGCGTCCCGGCGAGATCATCGTCGTCATCAACGGCGCCCGGAACGAGGCACTCGAAGCGGTCTGCGACGAGTTCGCGCCGCTGGTCCGCTGGACCCACACGCCGATCCCCGGCAAGCGCAACGCCGTCAAGGTCGGCACCGAGATGTCCACCGGCGACATCACGGTGCTCGTCGACTCCGACACCGTCTGGACGCCCGGCACCCTCGTCGAACTCCTCCGGCCGTTCGCGGACGAGTCGGTCGGCGGCGTCACCACCCGCCAGCGCATCCTCGAGCCGACCCGCTCGTGGATCACCCGCTGGGCGGACTGGCTCGAGAACTCCCGCGCGCTGTACTCGATGCCCGCGCAGAGCGTGCTCGGGCAGATCGGCTGCCTGCCCGGTCGCACGATCGCGTTCCGCCGCAGCATCCTCGTCCGTGTGATGGACAAGTTCATGCACGAGGAGTTCATGGGCGTATTCCTCGAGGTGTCCGACGACCGGACGCTCACGAACCTGACGCTCAAGGAGGGCTACCGGACCGTCTACCAGTACACGTCGCTCGTGTACACGGACGCCCCGCTGCAGGTGAAGAAGCTGTTCAAGCAGCAGCTCCGTTGGGCCCGCGGGTCGCAGTACAACACGCTGCGGATGCTGCCCTGGATGCTCGGCCACGCGCCGGTCCTCGCCCTGTTCTTCCTGACCGACATCATCCTGCCGTTCATGCTCTTCGGCGTGATCGCCGGGTGGGTCTACCGGGCGCTCACCGGGCAGGGTCAGAACCTGTACGAGGGGATCCTGCACCAGTACGGCTTCTCGACGGGGTTCGTCTACGTGGCGGGGCTCATGGTCGTCTCGAGCGTGCTGAGCATGGCGATCCGGCAGATGCGGCACCTGGCCGAGAAGCCCTCCGACTTCTTCCGCCTGCCGATGTTCATCATCGTCTCGACGTTCTTCCTCATGCCGATCCGCCTCATCGGGTTCTTCCGTCTCGCCCACGCGAGCGGTTGGGGGACCCGTGCCGGTGCCTACGCCGGCGGTCCGGTCGAGGAGGACCCGGCGCAGCCGCAGCCCCGCGCCGCGGCCGTCCCGGGAAGTCCGGTCGACCACGACCCGTCCGCCCCCGTCGGCGGCACGGACGAGCAGGCCGCCGTCGACCGCGCGTTCGACGAGATCTTCGGTCCGGACGCCACCACGGCCTCCACCACGACCGTCCTCGCCACCCGCCGCGACGTCGCGACCGCGACCGAGCGACAGGCACAGCGCGCCCCGAAACCCTCCCGTCCCCGTCGTCTCAACCCCTACGCGTCGATCCCCTACGTGATCGGGATCGCGGTCTTCGCTCTGGAGGCGTTCCTCATTGTCTGATCTCCCTCGCTCCACCGGCACCTGGTGGGCACCCTCGACCCGACACGCCAAGCGCACCGCCGTCGGCATGGCGGCCATCGTCGCCGTCCTCTCGCTCATCACCTGGTCGGTGTGGATCTCACCCTCCGGGCCGGTCTCCTCGGCCGTCAGCCGAGCGCTCGGCGTCCCGACCAAGCAGGAGCAACCGGCGGACGCCGAGGCGCTCGAAGCGAAGCTCACCGCAGCCCAGGAGCGGATCTGGAAGCTCGAGGGCAAGCTGCAGAGCACCACGGCGCAGGCCGGCTCCCGCGGCGACCAGCTCACGCAGCTCAAGGGCCAGATCGCGGACCTGCGGTCGCAACTCGCGCACGCCCGGTCGGCGTCCGGAGCGCACCACTCCTCGGGAGTCTCGTCCTCCTCCGGCACGTCGGCCTCCGGCGGCCACGCCGGCAGCTCCGGGTCCGGGTCCGGATCGGGGTCCGGATCGGGAGCGTCCGGGCAGGGCGGCGGTCCGACCGTCGTACCCGGCAAGGACGGCCCGTCGACGGACCCGGACCCCGCGGTCCCCGTCGACGTCCCGACCAAGGCCGAGGTGCTCGCACAGCAGTCCCGCTGGTACGGCCTGTACACGGCGCAGTCGCCCTTCAACTGGGCGGAGTACGACCAGGTGTCCCAGCAGGTCGGTACCGCCACGAACATGGTCGGCTACTTCCAGGGCTTCGACCAGGACTTCAACGCCGACGCCGTCCAGCGCTCCTGGACGAACGGGCGCGTCCCGATGCTCACCTGGGAGAGCCGTCCGTTGAAGACCGGCAACGACCAGAAGTACGTGCCCGGCTACACGAACGCCGACGTCACCGGCGGGGCGTTCGACCGCTACCTGACGCAGTACGCCGAGGCCCTCGTGACGAACGGCCAGCCCGTCGTCATCCGGCTCGACCACGAGATGAACGGCAGCTGGTACAACTGGGCCGACGGCACCGTCCAGCAGAACGCACCGGGTTCGTTCGTCGCGATGTGGCAGCACGTGCACGACGTCTTCGACCGTGCCGGCGCGAACGACTACGTCATCTGGAACTGGTCGCCGACGCGCATCGACGCCCTGGGCAACCCGAAGTACCAGACGCTCGACTACCTGAAGGCGTACTACCCGGGTGACGACTACGTCGACTGGGTCGGCATGAGCGGCTACTACCGGAAGGCGGCCGAGGCGCCGACGTTCGACACCACCTTCGCGAAGACCATCGAGCAGCTCCGGCAGATCGCGCCCGAGAAGCGGATCCTGCTCAGCGAGATCGGCGCGACCGAGACCGGTGCCACGGTCACGGACGGCCAGAAGGCGCGCTGGATCACCTCGCTCTTCGACGCCCTCGCCGACCCGGCGAACGCCGACGTCATCGGCTTCGCGTACTTCAGCGAGACCGCCACCACCATCGTCGACGGTGCCCGCACGACGAACGACTGGCGACTCAACTCCCGGGCCGACAGCATGGCGGCCTTCGCGGCCGGCATCGCCCGGAACGACATCGACTACGACCTGCAGGAGGTCAAGAAGTGACCACATCGCCATCCCGGGACCACGCCCGCCCCGCTCCCGTCATCAGCGTCATCGGCACCGGCTACCTCGGTGCCACGCACGCCGCCGCCATGGCCGAGATGGGCTTCGAGACCATCGGCGTGGACGTCGACCCGGCGAAGCTCGCGGCCCTGTCGGCCGGGCAGGTGCCGTTCTACGAGCCCGGACTGCCCGAACTCATCACGAAGCACGTCGCCACCGGGCGGCTCCGCTTCACCTCCTCGATCTCGGAAGCGGTCGCTGCGGCCGACGTGCACTTCGTCTGCGTCGGGACACCGCAGAAGGCCGGGTCGTACGCCGCGAACCTGTCCTACGTGGAGGCCGCCACCCGCGGTGTCGCCGAGCACCTCACCCACCCGGGGCTCATCGTCGGCAAGTCCACGGTCCCGGTCGGGACGGCAGCGCGCCTCCGCGGCATCGTCAGCGAGTTCACGCCCGCCGGCATCGACGCCGAACTCGTCTGGAACCCCGAGTTCCTGCGCGAGGGCAAGGCCGTCGAGGACACGCTCCACCCGGACCGCTTGGTCTGGGGCGGTGCGTCGGAGGCGGCGGACGCGGTGATCCGCGAGGTGTACGCCGCCCCGATCAGCGAGGGGACCCCGGTCATCACGACCGACCTCGCCACCGCCGAGCTCGTGAAGGTGAGCGCGAACGCGTTCCTCGCGACGAAGATCTCGTTCATCAACGCGATCTCGGAGATGTGCGCGATCACGGGCGCGGACGTCTCGACGCTCGCGGACGCCCTCGGGCACGACGCCCGCATCGGCCGGAAGTTCCTCAACGCCGGTCTCGGATTCGGGGGCGGGTGCCTGCCGAAGGACATCCGGGCGCTCATGCACCGCGCGGCCGAACTCGGCGCCGGGCGGGTCGTCGGGCTCATGCAGCAGGTCGACGAGATCAACATGGGCCAGCGCCAGCGGGTCATCGACATGGCGATCGAGTCCGCCGGGGGATCGGTGCTCAACCGCCGGATCGCCGTCGTCGGAGCGGCCTTCAAGCCCATGACCGACGACGTCCGGGACTCGCCGGCGCTCAACGTCGCGGCGGCGCTGCACCTCCGCGGCGCCCAGGTGACGCTGTGGGACCCCGAGGCGATGGAGACGGCACGGCGCTCGTTCCCGACCCTCACGTACGCCGGATCGATGACGGAGGCCATCGAGGGCGCCGACCTCGTGCTCGTCCTCACGGAGTGGGACGAGGTCGTCGAGGCCGACCCGGTCGCCCTCGCCGCCCTCGTCGGTCAGCGGGTCGTGATCGACGCGCGCAACTGCCTCCCGGCCGCACGGTGGGTCGGGGCGGGCTGGACCGTCCGCTCCCTCGGCCGACCGAGCCCGGCCGCTGCACCGGCCACGAGCGTCGCAGCCGGTGTGACGGACGCGCTGGTGACCGCGCGCTGAACAGACCGCGGTCGAGCGGGGCCCGTGCCGGCGACGGCGCGGGCCCCGCTCTCGTCTGCCGTGGCGCAGCGCAGCGCAGCGCAGTGCGGTGCGCTGCGCTGCGCTGCGCTGCGCGGCCCGGTGCCGGTCCGCCGGGCCGCCACCGGGCCTCCAGGCGGACGCGCACGGCGGTCCCGCCGCGGAAGCGACAGATCGGCGGGGAAGTACGGCCGCCATCTGTCGCTTCGGCGCAGGGGACGGCTCCCTGCTCTGCGGACGCGCACGCGACGAAGGGCCCCGCACCTGACGGTGCGGGGCCCTTCCTCGTGTGCGGAACTCAGACGCCGAAGTACAGCTCGTACTCGAACGGGTGGGGACGCTGCGCGAGGGGGAGGATCTCCTTCTCACGCTTGTAGTCGATCCAGGTCTGGATGAGGTCCTCGGTGAAGACGTTGCCCTTCGTGAGGAACTCGTGGTCCGCCTCGAGCGCGTCGAGCGCCTGCGACAGGCCGGCCGGGACCTGGGGGATGTTCTTGGCTTCCTCGGGCGGCAACTCGTAGAGGTCCTTGTCGACCGGCTCGTGCGGCTCGATGCGGTTCTGGATGCCGTCGAGGCCGGCCATGAGCTGCGCGGCGAAGGCGAGGTACGGGTTGCCGGACGCGTCGGGCGCGCGGAACTCGATGCGCTTGGCCTTCGGGTTCGTGCCCGTGATCGGGATGCGGATCGCAGCCGAACGGTTGCCCGCCGAGTAGACGAGGTTGACGGGGGCCTCGAAGCCCGGGACCAGGCGGTGGTACGAGTTCACCGTCGGGTTCGTGAAGGCGAGCAGGGCCGGGGCGTGCCGCAGGATGCCGCCGATGTACCAGCGCGCGACGTCGGACAGGCCTCCGTAGCCGTTCTCGTCGTAGAACAGCGGGGTGCCGTCCGACCAGAGCGACTGGTGGGTGTGCATGCCCGAACCGTTGTCACCGAACAGGGGCTTCGGCATGAACGTGGCGACCTTGCCCCACTGCTCGGCCGTGTTCTTGACGATGTACTTGAACTTGAGGATGTCGTCCGCGGCGTGGACCAGCGTGTCGAACTTGTAGTTGATCTCCTGCTGGCCGCCGGTGCCCACCTCGTGGTGCGCGCGCTCGAGCTCGAGGCCGGCGTCGATGAGCTTCAGCGAGATGTCGTCGCGCAGGTCCGCCGTCTTGTCGACCGGCGAGACGGGGAAGTAGCCGCCCTTGTACGGGGTCTTGTTGGCGAGGTTGCCGCCCTCTTCCTCGCGGCCGGTGTTCCACGCGCCCTCTTCCGAGTCGACGGAGAAGAACGACTCGTTCTGCGTGACCGAGTAGCGGACGTCGTCGAAGATGTAGAACTCGGCCTCGGGGGCGAAGAACGCCGTGTCCGCGATGCCGGTCGAGGCGAGGTACTTCTCGGCCTTCTTGGCGACCTGGCGCGGGTCACGGCCGTAGATCTCGCCGTTGCGCGGGTTGTAGATGTCGAACACCATGATCAGCGTGCGCTCCGCGCGGAACGGATCCACGTAGGCGGTCGTCACGTCGGGGATGAGCTGCATGTCCGACTCGTGGATCGACGCGAAGCCGCGGATCGAGGAGCCGTCGAAGAGCTGACCGACGGCGAAGAAGTCCTCGTCGACCGTTGATGCGGGGATGTTGAAGTGCTGCTGGACCCCGGGGAGGTCCGTGAACCGGATGTCGAGGAACTTGACGTCCGTGTCCTTGATGAACGCGAGCACCTCGGAGGAATCACTGAACATGCGAGTCGGTCTCCTGTGGCGTTGGGTGGTGTCGAGGGAACCAGGAGGCACCCTCCGACGAGGCTAGAGACACCGGGTTTCCCGGACGTGACTGCGTTGTTTCCAGCGTGTTACGCACCCGGCGACCGCCTACGCTGGGGACATGGCCCGCTCCACTCCGTCCACCCCGCCCGCAGCCGGCTCCGGTCGGACCGAGTGGCCGGGCAAGGTCCTGGGGCTGCCGGAGTCGGGTCCGCGGAGCATGGGCAGCTTCGGCCGGCGGTTCCTCGGGCTGGTGATCGACTGGGCGCTGGCCTCGCTCGTCTCCCTCGTCATCGGCACGTACGGCGCGGCGGGCAACTTCATCACGCTGGGCATCTTCGCCGTGCTGCAGGTCCTGTTCATCGCGCTCGCGTCGGGGTCGTTCGGGCACCTCTGTGTCGGGCTGCGCGTGGTGCCGATCCGCGGGGGCTACGTCGGTGTCTGGCGCCCGGCGGTCCGCGCCGTGCTGCTGTGCATCGTCGTCCCGGCGCTCATCCACGCGAAGGACGGCCGTCCGCTCCACGACGGCGCTGCCGGTACGGTGCTCGTCCGCCGCTGACGGCGCGGGTCCTCGTCCGCCGGTGCCGTCCGAGCCGGCCGGTGCCGGAGGACGACGATGCCCCCGACCAGGACGGCCGGGGGCATCGGGACGCGGCGGTGACGGTCAGCGCGGGCGACCCGCTCGGACACGCGTGGGGTCGATGCCCTTCGGGATGGACGCGGCAGGACCGTGCGTCAGCGAGTCGAGTCGGTTCGACACCGCCAGCACCTCGTTCCGGTTCAGGGCCTTCTTGTGCTTGTTCATGGCCTTCGGCAGCTTGTGCAGCGTGACCTGGCCGTCACCGTCGCCGACGTTGACGACGTGGATCGGCACGTTCGGGACGATGCGGGCCACCTTGCGGCGCTCCTCCTCGACCTGGCGCGTGAGGTTGCCGACCTGACCCTCGGTGATGAGGATGACGCCCGGCGTCCCGACCGCGCGGTAGACCGCAGCCTGCGAGCGGCCGTGGACGGCGACCGGCATCTCGCTCGACCGCCACTGACGCCGCAGCGAGTTCGTCAGCACGGCGCCGACGGCACCGGGCTGCCCCTCGATCTGCGAGTACGCGGCCCGCTCGGCCAGACGCCCGAGCACGATGAGGAACAGCAGCACGCCGAGCAGGACGCCGGCGAGGATCCAGAGGACGATCGCGAGCCAGTTCTGACCCGGCAGGAGCAGCGCCAACAGGACGCCCGCCACGACCGGACCGAGGAAAGCGAGGGCGAACCACCAGACGGACGACGGGTCGGCCCGGCGCGTCATGGTGAAGACCTGGTACATCTGCTTGAGACGACCGGGCTCCTTCGCCGGGGTGCTTGAGGAACTGCTGCGTGCCATGCCGTCAAGGATACGGCCTGGCACGCGGATCGGAGACCGCCCGCCCTCAGGCTGTGGGCGAACGGGACGTCTCCACCGGTCCTGGTCGCGGACGGGAGGCCCGCCCCACCGCCGGCACGCTGGTCACCGTGGACCTGGAGCAACCGACCGACCGCTGTTGGCGGACCGCGACGCCCTCGGACGCCTTCTGGGAGTGGGTCGCGGACCGCAGTTGCCTGGCGCACGACCACCTCGTCGCCGTCGCGCAGGTGGGTCGTGACGAGACCGGGACGCTCGTCGTGCGGACGGCCGGCCCGTCCGGGCTGGCGCTGCCGACGGCACTGGACCGCATCGGGTCGCCGACACCGGGCGTCGCCGTGACGCTCACGCTCCCGCTGCTCGAGGTCGCGCTGCTGGCGGACGCCGGCGCGCTGCTGCTCGGCTCCGCCCGCGTGGAGGACGTCGTCGTCGACGACGCGGGCGCGGTCGTGCTCGTCGACCGCCCTCCGGGCGCGGACGGGCAGCAGCCCGCGGGGTCACTCCCCGGGGTCGAGGCGCTCGTGCTCGCGGTCCGTGCCGTCTGGGACCGTGTCGACGCCCGGGACGCCGGGATCGCGGGCCCGGGTGTGGACGGGATCGACGAACGGTGCTCCCTGGCGCGGACGCACGGCGGCGCGGCCCTCGTGGAGCTCGACCGCGCTGTCCGGGCGGCCGCACCACCGCGTCCCGTGCGGTGGGACCCGCCGCCGCTGCCCTACGCCTTCGAGACCGCAGACCGCCACGGCACGGCGACGGGCGGGCGTCCGGGAACGCAGGGAACGCTGCCGGTCGGCCGCCTGCTCGTGGCGTGTCGGGACGTCCTGACATCGGGCGTGCCGCTCGCCGGCCGACGGGTCGGTGTCCGTGCGGTCGTGACCGTGCTGGTGGTCGTGGCGGGTCTCGTCGTCGCCGTCACGCAGGGTCGGGGCCGATGACCGGGCCGGGGACGCGGAACGGCCCCGCCTCCCGGGTGGGAGACGGGGCCGTCGGCGTGGTGTCGGTCCGACCTGGGTGGTCAGTACCCGAGGTTCGGAGCGAAGTTGCCCTCTTCGAGGCGGTTCTTCACGGCCACCAGGTACCGGGACGCGTCCGCGCCGTCGATGATCCGGTGGTCGTAGGAGAGCGCCAGGTAGACGAACGAACGGATCGCGATGGCCTCCTGGCCGTCGACCTTCACCACGGCCGGACGCTTCGTCACGATGCCCGTGCCGAGGATCGCCGACTGCGGCAGGAAGACGACCGGGGTGTCGAACAGCGCGCCGCGCGAACCGGTGTTGGTCAGCGTGAACGTGCCGCCGGCGAGCTCGTCCGGCTTGAGCTGGTTGTTGCGCGTGCGCTCCGCGAGGTCCGCGATCGCCGTCGAGAACTGCGCGAGGTCGAGCGACGCCGCGTCCTTGATGACCGGGGTGAGCAGTCCGCGCTCGGTGTCGACCGCGATCGAGACGTTCTCGGTCTCCGGGTAGACGATCTCCTCGCCGTCGACGGTCGAGTTGATCTTCGGGTGCGCCTTGAGCGCCTCCGAGGCCGCGAGGGCGAAGAACGGCATGAAGGAGAGCTTCGAACCGGTCTTCTCGAGGAACTCGGCCTTGTGCGCGTCACGGAACTGCGCGACCTTCGTCACGTCGACCTCGACGACACTGGTGAGCTGCGCGGTCGAGGTCATCGACTGCACGGCCCGCTCGGCCACGACCTTGCGCAGGCGGGTCATCTTCTCCCGCGTCCCACGCAGCGGCGAGACCTCGGCGACGAAGGGACCGGACTGAGCCGGAGCGCTGGTCGACGCCGACGCCGACGCTGCCGGTGCGGCCGCCGCTGCCGAGGCCGCGGCGAGCACGTCCTCCTTGCGGATGCGGCCACCGACACCGGTGCCGGCGACGGTCGACAGGTCGACGCCCTGCTCGTTCGCGAGCTTGCGGACGAGCGGGGTGACGTACCCGGATGCCGCACCGTTGGTGGTGGGGTTCGGGACCTCGGCCGAGGGCGTCGACGCCGGGGCGGCCGCGGCGGGGACGGCCGCGGGAGCCGGGGCTGCCTTCGCCGGAGCGGGGACCGCGGCCGGCGGGGCGGCGGCGGGCGGCGGGACCGGAGCGGCCTGTGGCACGGGCGAGGCCGCCGGCGGCGCGGACGGAGCCTGCGGGGCCGCGGGCTGCGTCTGACCGGCCGGTGCGGGCTCGGGCTCGGTGGGCTCCGGGGCCTTGGCCTCGGTGTCCTGCTCCGTGCTCGGCGCGGTCTCCGGCTCGGACTCCTGTGCGACCGCCTCGGTCGCGTCGTCGGTGGACTCGGAACCGCCCTGGTCGGAGGAGTCGGCACCACCGGAACCGTCACCGATCTTCACGAGCGGGGTGCCGACCTCGACGGTCTCGTCCTCCTGGACGAGGATCTCCTCGATGACGCCGGCGACCGGCGACGGGATCTCGGTGTCGACCTTGTCGGTGGAGACCTCGAGCAGCGGCTCGTCGACCTCGATCCGGTCACCGACGTTCTTCAGCCATCGGGTGACCGTACCCTCGGTGACGCTCTCCCCGAGCGCCGGGAGGTTGACGGATTCGCTCATCGGGTGGACTCCTCTTCGCAGGCGTGGTTCGTGGTTGTGGTGTTCGTCGTGCGCACGTGCGTGTCGATCACAGCGCGTGCAGCGGCTTGCCCGCGAGGTGCAGGAAGGCCTCGCCGAGGGCTTCGTTCTGCGTGGGGTGGGCGTGCACGAGGGGAGCGACGTCCTCCGGGTGCGCTTCCCAGTTCACGGCGAGCTGGGCTTCACCGATGAGCTCGCCGACGCGCGCGCCGATCATGCTGACGCCGACGACCGGGCCGTCGATGACGCGGACGACCTTCACCGCACCGGCCGTACCGATGATGTGGCTGCGGCCGTTGCCGGCGAGGTTGTACTCGTAGGTGTCGACCTTGTCGGCGCCGTACTGCTCCTCGGCCTTTGCCTGGGAGAGCCCGACCGAGGCGACCTCGGGGTCGGAGTAGGTGACCTTCGGGATGTTCGTGTCGGAGATGACGACCGGGTTGAGACCGGCGATCTCCTCGGCGACGAAGATGCCCTGCTGGAAGCCGCGGTGGGCGAGCTGCAGGCCCGGGACGATGTCGCCGACGGCGTAGACGTTCGGCAGGTTGGTGAGGAGGCGCTCGTTCGTCGTGACGAACCCGCGCTCCATGGCCACGCCGACCTCGTCGTAGCCGACGTTCTGCGTGACCGGGCCACGGCCGACAGCGACCAGGAGGACGTCGCCCTCGTAGGTCGCGCCGTTCTCGAGCGTGACGACGACGCCGTTCTCGTGCTGGTCGACGTGGTCGAACCGGACTCCGAGCGAGAACTCGATGCCGCGCTTGCGGAACGCGCGTTCGAGCTGCTTGGACATCGACTCGTCCTCGGCGGGGATGAGGTGCGGCAGGCCCTCGACGATCGTGACCTCGGCGCCGAACGACTTCCACACGCTGGCGAACTCGACACCGATCACGCCGCCACCCAGGATGACGACCTTGTTCGGGACGTAGTCCATGCGGAGCGCGGTCTCGGAGGTGATGACCCGGCCGCCGATCTCGAGGCCCGGCAGCGACTTCGAGTAGGAGCCGGTGGCGAGGACGACGTTGCGACCGGTGACCGTCTGGTCGCCGACCTGCACCGTGTTCTGCGAGGTCAGCCGGCCCCACCCCTCGACGACGGTGATGCCGCGGGCCTTGATGAGCCCCTGCAGGCCCTTGTACTTCGAGTTGATGACGCCCTGCTGGTACTCGATGACCTTCGGCACGTCGACGCCGGTGAACTCGGCGATGACACCGTACTTCTCCGCGTCACGGGTACCGTCGGCGATCTCGGCCGAGTGCAGCAGTGCCTTCGTCGGGATGCAGCCGCGGTGCAGACACGTCCCTCCGAGCTTGTCTCCCTCGATGAGCGCGACGCTCATGCCGAGCTCGGCGGCCCGGAGCGCTGCGGCGTAGCCGCCGCTGCCGCCACCGAGGACCACGACGTCGTAAGTCTGTTCCGTCACCTGGTGCAACTCCCTCGTGCGTGTCAGGGGCGGCTTGGTGTCTCTTGGACGCCGTCCCGGTGGACACCGCGCGGCGGCGTCCGGCGGTCGGACCGTCTGTACCGGTCCCGTCCCGTCAGTTCCGGCGGGGAGCACGCTGACGCGGCGGCCCCGCCGGAACCAAACCTACTACTTGCCCTGCAGGTCTTCTGCGAGTGCGACCAGGGTCCGGACCATCACACCGGTCGCGCCCTTGCCGAGCCAGCCGTACCCGGCACCGCGGTTCTCGGAGGGGCCGGCGATGTCGAGGTGCGCCCACGGGATGGTCGTGCCGTCGGCGGTCGTGCCGACGAAGCGCTCGAGGAACTTGGCGGCGAGGAGCATGCCGCCCGCGGTCTGGCCGACGGTGGCGTTGACCATGTCGGCGACGTCGCTCGCGAGCCGGCCGTCGAGCTCCTCCGGCATCGGCATCGGCCAGACCGGTTCGGCGACGGCGTCGGCGACCGCGCGGACCTGCGCGACGAACGCGTCGCTGCCCATGAGACCGGTCGTCCGGTCGCCGAGGGCGACCATCTGCGCGCCGGTGAGCGTCGCGACGTCGACGATCGCGTCGGGCTGCTCGAGCGAGGCCGCCGCGATCCCGTCACCGAGGACGAGGCGTCCTTCGGCGTCGGTGTTGGTGACCTCCACGGTCTTCCCGTTCTTGAGGGTGAGGACGTCGCCGGGGCGGATCGCCGACCCGGACGGCATGTTCTCGGCGAGGCAGAGCCAGGCCGTGATCTTCGTGTCGAGACCCAGGCGTGCTGCGGCGACCGTCGCGGCGAGCACGGTCGCCGCGCCGGTCATGTCGGTCTTCATGCCGAGCATCGACGCGGCGGGCTTCAGCGAGAGGCCGCCGGTGTCGAACGTGATGCCCTTGCCCACGAGCGCGAGGTGCTTCGCCGCACCGGCCGGCTCGTACCGGACGACGACGAGTCGCGGCGGCCGCACCGAGCCCTGACCGACCCCGGCGATGCCGCCGAAGCCCTGCTGCTCGAGCTCCGTCTCGTCGAGGACCTCGACCGTGAGGGGCAGCTCCTCGGCGACCGCGGCCGCGACGTCGGCGACGTCCGACGGACCGAGGTCGCCGGCGGCGGTGTTCACGAGGTCGCGCACGAGCGATGCCGCCTCGGCCACGACGGCCGGACGCACGGTCGCGTCGGCGTCCACCGATGCGGGGGCGAGGACCGTGATGCGCTGGTCGCCGCGGACCGGACCGGTGGTGCCGGTGCCCTTGTGCCGGGTGAAGGCGTACGAGCCGAGGGCCGCGCCCTCGAGTGCGGCGGCGACGGCGTCGTCGTCCTCGGTCGGCAGCGCGAGGGCGATCGAGCCGACGTGCGGGAGCTGCCGGACGGCGCTGCCCGCGGCGGAGCGGACGGTGGCGGTCCCGGTCGCACTCCCGAGCCCGACGAGGGCGACGCCGGCAGCGGCGACCCCGGCGGCGGCACCACCGGGGATGCGGACGAGCTGGTCCTTCGCGCCGGTGGCGCCCACGGCCTCCAGGTCGAGCTGTTCGAGGCCGGGGACGGGGCCGACGGCGGTCGGTGCGAGGGTGGCGGGGCCGCCGTCGGTGCCGGGGCGGACGCCCACGACGAGGACGTCGGCGTCGACGGAGGCGGGGGAGGAGGAAGTGGTGGAGAGCGTCGGTCGGACCATCGCACCAGCCTACTGACGGTGCTCTGACGGCCTGTTCGCTGTCGGCGTGGGCGGCGGTCCGGGCCGCGTCGGCGTGCCCGCCTAGCATTGGCCGGGTGAACCACCCCGAGGACCTCTACACGCTCGACGAGTCCGCCCCGACGGTGCCCGCCGGGCTGCACCTCGTCGCCGCCCTCACGGGCTTCGCGGACGCGGGCTCGGCGGTGGCGCAGATCACGACGTCGATCACCGGCTCCCTCGAGTCGCAGCTCGTGGCCGAGTTCGACCCGGACGTCCTGCTCGACTGGCGCGCCCGCCGCCCGGTGATCACGTTCGAGCACGACCACATCACCGCCGTGGAGCCGCCCCGGCTCACCCTGCACCTCGTGCGCGACGAGCTGGGCCAGCAGTTCCTCTTCCTGTCGGGCTACGAACCCGACTTCCAGTGGAACCGCTTCGTCCGCGCCGTCGTCGACCTCGCGGAGGACCTGCAGGTCGCCGACACCACCTGGGTGCAGGCGATCCCGATGCCGGTGCCGCACACCCGGGCGATCGGCACCACCGTGTCCGGCACACGGGCGGACCTGGTCGAGTCGATGAGCGTCTGGAAGCCCGAGACGCAGGCGCCGGCGAACGTCCTGCACCTGGTGGAACACCGCCTCGCCGAGCTCGGGCAGCAGGTGACCGGGCTCGTCCTGCTCGTCCCGCACTACCTGGCGGACACCGAGTACCCCGACGCGGCCGTCGCCGCCCTGTCCGGGATCTCGGCCGCGACCGGGCTCATCTTCCCGACCGACGCCCTCCGCGAGGAGGGTCGGGAGTTCCTGTCCCGGGTCGACGAGCAGGTCGCCGGCAACGCCGAACTCCAGCGCCTGGTCGGCGCGCTCGAGCAGCGCCACGACACGTACATGGAGGGCAACCCGGTGGCCTCCCCGCTGACCGGCGCCGACGGTGAGGTGCCGACGGCGGACGCGATCGCCGCGGAACTCGAACGGTTCCTCGCGGACCGTCGCACCGCCGACGACGACTGACGTCGGCGCGGGGTCACGGTCCGCCCGCGCGGACGGTGCCCGCGTGGTGGCTAGCCTGGTCGGGTGAACTCCCGCCGCGCCTTCGTCGTCTGGGGCGTCGCCGTCCTGGCGTACGTCCTCGCGGTCGTGCAGCGGTCGTCCCTCGGGGTCTCCGGGGTCGACGCGCAGGACCGCTTCGCCGTGTCGGCCGCCGTGCTGTCGACGCTCGCGGTCGTGCAGATCGCCGTCTACGCCGGACTGCAGATCCCCGTCGGGATCGCGCTCGACCGCGTCGGTCCGCGCCGCCTGGTGCTCCTCGGGGCGGTGCTGCTCACGGTCGGGCAGGCCGTGGTCGCGGTGTCACCGACCATCGGCCCGGCCGTCATCGGGCGCGTGCTCGTCGGAGCGGGCGACGCGATGACGTTCATCTCGGTGATGCGACTGCTGCCGATGTGGTTCAGCGGGACGCTACTGCCGCAGATCTCGCAGTGGACGGGCAACCTCGGCCAGATCGGCCAGATCGTCTCCGCGTTCCCGTTCGCCTTGCTCCTACACTCGGTCGGGTGGGACGCGGCGTTCGGCGTCGCAGCCGTCGCCAGTGCCGTCGGCCTGGTCCTGGCGGTGGTCTTCGTCCGTGCGGGGCCGGTCGCGGTGCGCACGGACACGATCCCGATCCCGCACTCGTGGGGTGCGGCGTTCGCCACCTTCGGCCACGCCCTCCGCCGGCCGGGCACGCAGCTCGGGTTCTGGTCGCACTACGTGACGCAGTCCTCCGGCACCGTGTTCAGCCTGTTGTGGGGCGTCCCCATGCTGCGGGGGCTCGGGTACTCACCGACCGAGGCGGCGAGCTTCCTGACGGTCATCGTGGTGGTCGGCTTCGTCGCGGGGCCCGTCCTGGGACTCCTGTGCGCGCGCTTCCCGATGCGCCGGTCGAACCTGGTGCTCGGGATCGTCACCGCCCTGGGCGTCGTCTGGACCGCGGTGCTGCTCTGGCCGGGGCAGCCGCCGACGTGGCTGCTCGTCCTGCTCGTCGTGGCGATGGGCGTCGGTGGTCCGGGCTCCCTCATCGGCTTCGACTTCGCGCGGTCGTTCAACCCCGTCGGCTCGCTCGGATCGGCGAACGGCGTCGTGAACGTCGGCGGGTTCCTGGCGGCCTTCGTGATGATGTTCGCCATCGGGACGCTGCTCGACGTCCTCGCCTCGGCCTCCGGCACCGACACGTTCGCGTGGCAGAACTTCCGCGTCGCGATGACGGTGCAGTACGTCGTCGTCGGGTTCGGCGTCGTGATGCTCCTGTCCGCCCGTCGCCGGACCCGCGCCCGTCTGCACGCCGAGGACGGAATACGGGTGGGACCGCTGTGGGTTGCACTCGTTGCACGCCTGCGGAAACGGCGCGTGCAATAATGACCACGGACCCTTTCGGGTTCCCCGCGTCCGACGTCGGGGGACTTGACATGGGTCCTAGTGCTGCCCGGAACGGTAGGACCAGACGACGTGGGGGACCGCGGCGGTGGCCCTGGGCGGCGAGGGAAGGCCACGACCCCAGGAACGTGGCACGACGAGGAAGGTGATCGCATGGCTGCCCGGAGCACGACGGTCGATCCCACGAAGGACACCACGCCCGACGGCGTCGTGGCGGAAGACGCCACGGAGACGGAGGGCACGGTCGCGCCGAAGAAGCGCGCCACCAGGACCACCACCGCCGCCAAGAAGGCCGCCCCGAAGAAGGCGGCCCCGAAGAAGGCCGCGGGCAAGAAGGCCACGGCCGCCGCCGCCGACGACGAGGACGGCGACGGCGAGGACGACGCCCCGGTGGAGGTCGTGGAGGACACGACCGACACCACCGACGAGGTCGCCGAGGACGCCGAGGACGAGTCGGCTGCGAAGCCCTCGACCGAAGCCGCCGCGGTCGCCGCGGGTGCGCTCGTCATCTCGCAGACCGACGACGACGAGGCGCCGGTCTACTCGACGACCATCACGGGTGCCACCGCGGACCCGGTGAAGGACTACCTCAAGCAGATCGGCAAGGTCGCGCTGCTGAACGCCGAGCAGGAGGTCGAGCTCGCGATGCGCATCGAGGCCGGCCTGTTCGCCGAGGACAAGCTGCAGCACTCGACCGGGCTCTCGAAGCCCGAGGAGCGCGAGCTCCGCTGGGTCGCGCGTGACGGTCAGCGTGCCAAGTCGCACCTGCTCGGGGCGAACCTCCGTCTCGTCGTCTCGCTCGCGAAGCGCTACACGGGCCGCGGCATGCAGTTCCTCGACCTCATCCAGGAGGGCAACCTGGGCCTGATCCGTGCGGTCGAGAAGTTCGACTACACGAAGGGCTTCAAGTTCTCGACCTACGCGACGTGGTGGATCCGTCAGGCCATCACCCGTGCCATGGCCGACCAGGCCCGCACCATCCGCATCCCGGTACACATGGTCGAGGTCATCAACAAGCTCGCCCGGGTGCAGCGGCAGATGCTGCAGGACCTCGGCCGCGAGCCCACGCCGGAAGAGCTCGCCCGCGAGCTCGACATGACGCCCGAGAAGGTCGTCGAGGTGCAGAAGTACGGCCGCGAGCCGATCTCGCTGCACACGCCGCTCGGCGAGGACGGTGACTCGGAGTTCGGTGACCTCATCGAGGACACCGAGGCGGTCGTCCCGGCCGACGCGGTGGGCTTCACCATGCTGCAGAAGCAGCTCGAGAGCCTGCTCGACTCCCTGTCCGAGCGCGAGGCCGGCGTGATCCGGATGCGCTTCGGCCTCGGTGACGGCCAGCCGAAGACGCTCGACCAGATCGGCGACACGTTCGGGGTCACGCGCGAGCGGATCCGTCAGATCGAGTCGAAGACGATGGCGAAGCTCCGCCACCCGTCCCGGTCGCAGTCGCTCCGCGACTACCTCGAGTAGGCCGCCCGTGCGTTTCGCGATCCCGATCCTGGTCGGGCGGATCCTCCGTGCCCTCGCTCGTGCGCGGGGCGGCGGATCCGCCTACCCGGGCTACGTCGTCCTCAAGCTCGTGCCGGACTTCCTGCAGCACGTCACCCGGCAGTTCCCGAACGGCGTCGTGTTCGTCCTCGGGTCGAACGGCAAGTCGACGACGACGCACATGATCTCGGAGATCGTGCGTGCGCACGGGCTCCGGGTCTTCACGAACCCGTCCGGGGCGAACCTGCCGCAGGGGATCGCGTCCGCGCTCCTGTCCGAGGTGTCGCTGACCGGCAAGCTCAAGGCGGACATCGGCATCCTCGAGGTGGACGAGGCCTTCGCCGTCGAACTGGCGGGCATCCTGTCGCCGTCGACGGTGACGATGCTCAACGTCCAGGTCGACCAGCTCTACCGGTTCTTCGAGACCGAGCGCGTCGCCACGATGATGCTCGACACCGCGGCGCTGTCGTCCGCGAACGTCATCACGAACCACGACGACCAGTTCCTGGACGCCTACACGCCCGTCGATGGTCAGCGCGTGCTCCGCTTCGGTGCGAGCTCCGAGGTCGTGGCCGCTGCGCCGAACGGCCTGCAGAACGCCGACGACTTCGTCGCCGGGACGGACCGTGCCCAGACGACGGCCGACGCCGAGGTCGTCGTGTTCACCGGCGACGGCGCGACCATCGCCTTCGACGGCGACGAGGTGCCGGTGCGCCTGCCGGCTCGCGGCCTGCACTACGCCGTCGACGCCGCGGCGGCGACCGCGACCGCGAGTGCCGCGCTCGGCGCCCAGTTCCGTGCCGACGCCGTGACGAAGGCGTTCCAGCGGATGAAGCCGGCGTACGGACGTGGTGAGCGTCTGCCGATCGCGGGCGAGTCCGCTGAGTTCACGATGTTCAAGAACGCCGCGAGTCTGCAGCTGAACCTGGACGCGCTGCCCGCGCACCCGGAACAGGTGCTCATGGCGATCGACGAGGGCACCCCGGACATCTCGTGGATCTACGACATCGACTTCTCGAAGCTCGACCACGTGGACGTCGTGTCGGGTGACAAGGCCTGGCAGATCGCGATCGCCCTCGAGCACGCCGGCGTCCGCATCGGCCGCGTCGAACCCGACGTCGAGTCCGCGATCCGGCACATGCAGGGCCTCGGGGCGACGACGACCGGCACGAAGAACTTCATCGTCAACTACGAGATCATGATGATCGCCCGGAAGGCCCTCGGCCACCCGGACCTGGAGAAGACCGCATGACGGCCGATCGCCTGACCATCCTGCACGTGTACCCGCGCCAGATGGGGGTCTCCGGGGACCGCGGCAACGTCGCGGCCCTCGTCCGTCGCGCCGCTGCGGCCGACATCGACATCGAGGTCGTGGAGTACGCCCCGGGCGACACGCTCCCCGCGTCCGCGGACGTCGTGCTGGTCGGCAACGGACCGCTCAGCGCGATGCGGTCGCTCGGTACCGACGTCGCCCGCGTCGGTGCGCCGCTGCGCGACTTCGCCGCCGCCGGTGTGCCGGTCGTCGCGGTCGGCGGCGGGTTCGACCTCGCGACGAACCAGGTCGTGCCGACCGAGGGCGCCCCGGTCGACGGGTTCGGGGTGTTCGACGCCCGCGCCGTCCGCGGTGCCGAGCGCCGGGTCAACTACTTCGTGCTCGAGACCCGGTACCCGCTGCTCCCCGGCGCCTCCACGCGCCTCGCGGGCTTCGAGGACCACGCCGCGCGCATCGAGCTGGCCGACGGCGTCGAACCGTTCGCGGACGTCGTGTCCGGTGGCGGCAACCAGGCCGGTGCACCGGTCGAGGGCGCGATCGCCGGCACGTCGTTCGGCACCCACACCCAGGGGCCGATCCTGCCGCTCAACCCGCAGCTCACGGATGCGGTCCTCGCCGCGGCGACCGCCCGCCTCGGACGGACGTACGCACCCGACGCCGAGCGCACCGCGACGATCGACCGGTACGCGCGCGAAGCTCGCGCCACGGTCGACCGCTACGTCGACAAGGCGTTCAAGCGCATCACCTGATCCCGCCGTCGGGCAGCGCCCGACGACCGGACGACGCACCGGAGGCCCGGTGCCGGTCTCGTGGACCGGCACCGGGCCTCCGGTGCGTCGCGGCGGTGCCGCCTACTTGGACTCGTGGAGTCGCGAAGACTCGTCGTGCCACTCGAGGGCGGTGGCTGCCAGCTTGTCCTTGAACTCGGCGCCGTGGTGGGCGCAGAACAGGAGTTCACCACTGGCCATGGTGGCGCGGATGTACGCCTGCGCACCGCAGCTGTCGCAGCGGTCGGCCGCGGTGAGCTGGTGGTTGTCGTTGAGTTCGTCGACGGAGAGGTCCTGCACGGTCTGGGTCATTGCTGTGCTCCTCACGGATCGCAGTACGGTGCGGTGAATGCACCCATTCCAACACGTCCCGCCTGGATGCCGTGCATCCTGACCGGCTCGTTCGCTGAGCGCGGAGCGCTTGTCCCCTCGCCGAGGCACACCGCTCGTGCGGCCCGCTGGTGTCGGTGCGGCTCGGTACCCTGATCACGTGAGCTCCGACTACTCCGCACGGCATCTCTCCGTCCTCGAAGGACTCGAGGCGGTCCGGAAGCGTCCCGGCATGTACATCGGCTCGACGGACTCCCGTGGGCTCATGCACTGCCTGTGGGAGGTCATCGACAACTCCGTGGACGAGGCCCTGGCCGGACACGGGGACGAGATCGGGGTGACCCTGCACGCCGACGGGTCGGTCGAGGTGTCCGACGTCGCGCGCGGCATCCCGGTGGACGTCGAGCCGAAGACGGGGCTGACCGGGGTCGAGGTCGTGTTCACGAAGCTGCACGCCGGCGGCAAGTTCGGCTCTGGGTCGTACGCGGCCTCGGGCGGCCTCCACGGCGTCGGCGCCTCGGTCGTCAACGCGCTGTCCGAACGACTCGACGTGCAGGTGGACCGCGGCGGCAAGACGTACGCCATGTCGTTCCACCGGGGCGAGCCGGGCGTGTTCGACGACTCCCGGGGCATCGGGCCGGACGCCCCGTTCGCACCCTTCACCTCGGGGAGCGAACTGCGGGTGGTCGGCAAGGTGAAGAAGGGCGTGACCGGGACGCGGGTGCGCTACTGGGCAGACCGACAGATCTTCACGAAGGACGCGGCCTTCAGCACCGGGGACCTCGTCAACCGCGCGCGGCAGACCGCGTTCCTCGTGCCGGGACTCGGGCTCACCATCACCGACGCTCGCCCGGCGTCGATCGCGGCGGCCGCCCAGCGTGCGGCCCTGGCGGTGTCGACTGCCGGCGCCGGGGCGTCCGGGACGACGGCCGACGCCACCGACGGGACCGGGACGGACGGGCCCGCGACCGACACCGCGCCGGCCCTGGCGGTCGAGCAGGGGCCGGTCGTCGAGCGCTTCCGCTACGAGGGCGGGATCGGCGAGTTCGTCGAGCACCTCGCCGTCGACGGGGCGAAGACCGACGTCTGGCGCATCCAGGGCTCCGGCACGTTCAAGGAGACCGTGCCGATGCTCGACGACAAGGGCCACATGGTGTCCACCGAGGTCGAGCGCACGTGCGAGGTCGACGTCGCCCTGCGGTGGGGCGACGGGTACGAGACGGTGTTCCGGAGCTTCGTGAACATCATCGCCACCCCGAAGGGCGGCACGCACCAGGCCGGGTTCGAGTCCGGTCTGGTCAAGGCCGTCCGTGCCCAGGTCGAGGCGAACGCGCGCAAGCTCAAGGTCGGGCAGGACAAGCTCGAGAAGGACGACGTGCTCGCGGGCCTCACCGCGGTGCTGACCGTCCGGCTGCCCGAGCCGCAGTTCGAGGGCCAGACGAAGGAGATCCTCGGCACGCCGGCCGTCCGCCGGATCGTCGACTCCGTGGTGGCCAAGCGCATGACGGAGATCCTCACCTCGACGCAGCGCACCGAGAAGGCGCAGGCCGCGGTCGTGCTCGAGAAGGTCGTCGCCGAGATGAAGACGCGCATCTCCGCCCGGGCGCACAAGGAGACGCAGCGGCGCAAGAACGCGCTCGAGAACTCGTCGCTCCCGACGAAGCTCGCCGACTGCCGCTCGAACGACGTCGACGGGACCGAGCTGTTCATCGTCGAGGGCGACTCGGCACTCGGCACCGCGAAGCTCGCCCGCAACAGCGAGTACCAGGCGCTCCTGCCCATCCGCGGGAAGATCCTCAACGTGCAGAAGGCGTCTGTTTCGGACATGCTCTCCAACGCCGAGTGCGCGTCGATCATCCAGGTCATCGGCGCCGGGTCCGGACGCACGTTCGAGCTCGACCAGGCCCGCTACGGCAAGATCATCATCATGTCCGACGCCGACGTCGACGGTGCCCACATCCGGACGCTGCTGCTGACGCTCTTCTTCCGGTACATGCGCCCGATGATCGAGCAGGGCCGGGTGTTCGCCGCCGTGCCGCCGTTGCACCGGGTCGTCGTGGTCAACCGCGGCAAGCCGAACGACACGCTGTACACCTACTCCGAGCAGGAGCTGACGACGCTCCTCAAGAAGCTCGAGCGCTCGAACAAGAAGTACCTCGAGCCGATCCAGCGCTACAAGGGCCTGGGCGAGATGGACGCCGACCAGCTGGCCGAGACCACGATGGACCGTGCGCACCGCACGCTGCGACGCGTCAACGTGTCGGACGCCGAGTCGGCGGCCAAGGTGTTCGAGCTGCTCATGGGGAACGACGTGGCCCCGCGCAAGGAGTTCATCCTCGCCGGTGAGGGTCTGGACCGCGAGCGCATCGACGCCTGACGGCGCCCTGCCGGACAGGAGGCGCGGGGCGGCCCGGCCCCGCGCCTCCTGTCCGTCCCGGTGCGGCCACGCTCTGTCCGTCCCGGTGCGGCCACGCTGGCGTGCGCCCTGCTGCGACGCTCGTGTGCGCTCAGCGCGCGTGAGGCTCAGGCCTCGCCGCGCGTCCCGTCGACGGCCGCCGCGCTCCCACCGATGGTCACGACCTCGGCGTCGAGCGGACTGCCGGAGCCGTCACGCTTCGACAGCCAGTCCGGCAGCGTCCGGGCAGCACCGTCCGCCCCGACCGCGTGCGGCGGAGCGACGCCCGCCCACGCCACGGTCAGACCGTCCTCGCCCTTCAGGAACGCGTGCGCCCGGACCCCCTGGGTTCCGCGGCCCTTCGCCGGGAACTCGGTCAGCGCGGACACCTTCGCCCGTCCGGCGTCCGTCCCGGGCAGGGCGGTCGACGTCGTGGACACGGTGGCGACCACAGAGTCCTCGGTCAGCGCGACCGATCCGAACCAGATGACGGACGCGCCGGCGGCCAGGGACACCCCGGCGACACCGCCGGCCGGCAACCCCTGCGGGCGGACGGCGGCGGACGGGAAACGCAGCAGCTGCGCGTTCGAGGTGATGAACACCAGGTCGTCCGACTCGGGTGCCTGGGTCGCACCGACGACGCGGTCGCCCGGCTTGAGCCCGATCGCGACGACCTCGGGCTTGTCCGGCCACGCGCCGGGCACCACGCGCTTCACGACGCCCTGCGCGGTCCCGATCGCGAGCGACTCGGTCACGGCGGCGTCGAGCGACACGAGTGCGACGACGGTCTCGGACTTCGGGATGCCCAGGTAGTCGGTGACGCGGACGCCGGCGTCGAGCCGCACGGACGCGGGCGGCACGGCGGGGACGTCGACGGGGGAGAAGCGCAGCACACGGCCGGTCGAGGTGAGGGCGCCGACCTGCCCGCGCACGGTGCTCACCACCGTGGAGCGGACCGCGTCGTGCTTCGACCGCTTCGGGACGTGCACGATGCCGGACTCGGCCGCGGGGATGTCGACGCGGACGAACCGCCCGGTCGTGGAGAGCAGCACGCGACAGGGAGCGTCGGCGACCTGGAGCGACTCGGGGTCGACCGCGGCCTTCCGGCCACCGCGGACGGGGGCGTCGGCCTCGGTCAGGAGGGTGCGCCGGGGCGTCGCGAACCGGTCGGACACCTCGCTCAGCTCGGTCGCGACCTGGCTGCGCAGGCGGTCGTCGGACGCCAGGAGTTCCTCGAGCGCGGCGATGTCGGCGAGCAGCTGGTCACGCTCGCCCTCGAGCTCCATGCGCGAGAACTTCGTGAGTCGTCGCAGGCGCAGTTCGAGGATGTACTCGGCCTGCACCTCCGACAGGTCGAACACGTCCCGCAGGCGACTGCGCGCGGCCTCGGAGTCGTCGGACGTCCGGATGACCTGGATGACCTCGTCGATGTCCAGGATCGCGATGAGCAACCCCTCGACCAGGTGCAGCCGTTCGCGACGACGGGCCAACCGGTACTCGGAGCGGCGGGTCACCACGGACAGGCGGTGCCGCACGTAGACGTCGAGCAGGTCGCGGAGGCCGAGCGTGCGCGGCGACCCGTCGACCAGGGCGACGTTGTTGATGCCGAAGTTCTCCTCGAGCGGGGTGTGCTTGTACAGCTGTTCGAGGACGGCCGTGGGGTTGAAGCCGGACTTGATGCCGATCACGAGCCGTAGACCGTGGTTGCGGTCGGTCAGGTCGTTGACGTCGGAGATGCCGACGAGCTTCTTCGCCTGGACCCCGTCCTTGATCTTCTCGATGACCCGTTCCGGACCCACCAGGTACGGCAGCTCGGTGACGACGAGCCCCGACTTGCGCGGCGTGAGGTTCTCGACCGAGACCTTGGCCCGCGTCCGGAAGCTACCGCGGCCCGTGGCGTACGCGTCCCGCACACCCGAGAGCCCGACGATCGTGCCGCCGGAGGGCAGGTCGGGGCCCGGGACGAACTCCATGAGCTCGTCGAGGGTGGCCTGCGGGTGCAGGAGGAGGTGCTTCGCGGCCTCGACGACCTCGCCGAGGTTGTGCGGCGCCATGTTCGTCGCCATGCCCACCGCGATGCCCGAGGCGCCGTTGACGAGCAGGTTCGGGAACGCCGCCGGCAGCACGCTCGGCTGCATGATCTGGTTGTCGTAGTTCGGCACGAAGTCGACGACGTCCTCGCCGAGCCCCTCGGTCATCACCATCGACGGCTCGGCGAGCCGGGCCTCGGTGTACCGCGCCGCGGCGGGGCCGTCGTCGAGGGACCCGAAGTTGCCGTGTCCGTCGACGAGCGGGACGCGCATCGTGAACGGTTGTGCGAGGCGCACGAGCGCGTCGTAGATGGCACCGTCGCCGTGCGGGTGCAGCTTGCCCATCACCTCGCCGGTGACGCGGGCACTCTTCACGTGGCCGCGGTCCGGCCGGAGACCCATCTCGGCCATCTGGTACAGGATCCGCCGCTGCACCGGCTTCAGGCCGTCGCGGGCGTCCGGGAGAGCGCGTGAGTAGATGACGGAGTACGCGTACTCCAGGAAGGAGCCCTGCATCTCCTCGGAGACGTCGACCTCCTCGATGCGCTCACCGTCGGGCAGTCCGACGACGTCCGTGCGTGCCATGGCACCTTTCTGGGAGAGTGGTGGGGTGGCATCCAGCGTACCGACGGCCCCCGACGACACCGCGAACCTCGCCGACGTGCTGCCGAGTTGCCTGGTCGCACTCGGCGCGGCCGACGACGACTGGCTCCGGGCGCGCGGCCTGGAGGCCCGGATCCCCCTCCGCCCCGCCCGTTCCGCGGTCGTCGTGCTCGTCGACGGCCTCGGCGCGAACGCCCTCGCCGCACGGGCCGGCCACGCACGCTTCCTGACGGCCACGAAGAAGCGTCTGCGGAGCGGGTTCCCGACGACGACCGCCGCGGCCCTGACGACCCTGACCACGGGCCGCCCGCCCGGGACCCACGGCGTCGTCGGCTACAGCGGCTGGGACCCCGACCGGCAGCGCGTGATGAACCTGCTCAGCGGGTGGGACGACGAGGTCCCCGCCGGGTGGCTCCGTTCCGAGACGCTGTTCACCGTGGCGGACGGACTCGGCGTCGAGCCCGTCGTGGTCGCCCCGGGGCGCTACCGGTCCTCCGGGATGACCGCCAACGTGCTCGGCGGCGCGCGCTTCGTGTCGGCGGACACCGTCCCCGCCCGGGTCGACGCGGCGATCGAGGCCACCGCCTCCGGTCGGCAGCTCGTCTACCTCTACGTGCCCGAACTCGACTCGATCGGCCACAAGCACGGCTGGCAGTCCGACCGGTGGACGGCGGCGCTCGAGCTGGTCGACGCCGAGGTCTCCCGGCTGGCGGCTCGCGTCGGACCCGACGTGGGTGTCCTGGTGACGGCGGACCACGGCGTGCTCGACGTGCCGCCGGAGGCGAACGTGTCGCTCGACCCGGACCTGCTGACGGACGTCGTCGGCGTCGCCGGGGACCCGCGCTGCCGACAGCTGACGGTCGCCCCCGGGACGGACGTGCCGGACCTGGTCGAGGCCTTCCGGGCCTCCCTCGGCAAGCGCGCGATCGTGGCGAGCCGGGACGAGGCGGTGGCAGCCGGGTGGTTCGGTGTGGTCGCGTCCGAGGTGCTCCCGCGCATCGGCGACGTCCTGCTCGTCGCCCGTGGCTCGTGGGCCTTCAACGACGACCGCGACGTCCGCGCCGGGACCGAACCGGGGCGGATGGTCGGCCAGCACGGCGCCATGAGCGACGACGAGTTGCTCGTACCGCTCCGGCTCGCCGGGGCGTTCGCCCAGCGGTAGCACCCGAGCGGACCCGGGCACGGGCACGGGCACGGGACGACGGGAGGCCCGCCCCACCGAGGTGGGACGGGCCTCCCGTCGGACGGCGGGCCGGGGTCAGACGGTGTCGTCGTCCGGACGGGTGCCGAAGACGATCTCGTCCCAGCTCGGCATCGCGCGGCGGTTGCGCTTGCGCCGGTCCTGGCGCGCGTCGCCGTCGCTCGTGGCGGCGGGACGGGCCTCGGGCTGCGGGGCGGTGTCGGAGTCGTCCGCGCCGTGCAGGGGGATGTCGACCACGCCGACGGCCGGACCGCGCGGTGCGTCCTGCTGCTCGGGGAACGAGGCGGCTTCGCGCTCACCGCGGCGACGGCGGAGCGCCTCGAGCAGGTCGGCGGTCTCGTTGCCGGGCGCGCGTTCCTCGACGTAGGCGGTACCGATCCGGGGGAGCGGCGGGCGGAGCGGAGCGCGCTCGGCGGGTTCCGCGGCCGTGGTCTCGTCCGCGGCGGCTGGCTCCTCGACGTGGAAGGCCCCGGAGTCGAAGCGGGTGCCGTCCTCGTCCTGGCGCTCGTACTCGACGGCGCGGAGTCGGGGAGCGATGCCCTCGTCCTCGGTGTGGGACAGCCGGTGGGCGTCCCCGTTGTCCGGCACGAGCGTCGCGGTCTTCGGGTCGAAGCGCCACTGCGCGTCGTGCTCGACCTCGGCCGCGGTGTACCGGACCTGGACCTGCCAGCCGTTCTCCACGTGCTTCCAGCTGGACCACGCGATGTCCGTGGCGTCGCCTGCTTCCAGCCGGGCGGTGATGGCCGGGCCGAAGGTGTCCGGCGATGCGTCGTCGACCGGGGTGACGCCGACACGTCGGGCGGCGTCGAGGATGAACGCGCGCTCGGCGAGGACGGGGCCCTCGAAGCGCCGGACGTAGTCGACCTCGACCCCGAGCGCGGCGGCCACGTCCGCGGCGTCGGCGCCACTGCGGATGCGCGCCTGCACGTCCTTCGGGGACACGCGCTTCTGCGGACCGGACTCGGGGTTCGCCTGCCGGACCTGACCCGCGAGGGACGCCGTGACCGGCAGCCGGAACTCGGTCCCGCCGTCGGTCGCGAGGAGGAGCGACCCGGATTCGACTCCGATGACTCTCACGTCTTGCATGGTTCCGCCTTCCGCTGCCTGCGTACGGTCGTGCGTCGTACCCGAGGAGTATGCAGGCCGTCCGGGCAGTTTCCGGGGAGGCGCACGGCGTGCCGCGCGCAGGTCATCGACTCCGGGAATGGCGCAGACGTGCGCCGGGTTGCACGGCCAGAACGCACCGCCCCTCGCTCCGGTTTGCACTCGGACGGGCCGTGGTGCAAACTGTCGCCGCCGATTCCGGCGACGACCCTCTCGATACGAGAAATGGATGGGCATGGCCACCGATTACGACGCCCCTCGGAAGACCGACGACAACTCTGACTCGGAGTCGATCGAGGCCCTCAAGGAGCGCGTTCCCGACAAGATGTCGGGGGTCGTCGACGACGATTCCGACAACCCCGGCAGTTTCGAACTCGCCGGGCAGGACCTCAGCGACGTCGACCTCGACGTCGTGGTCCTCCCCCCGCAGGTCGACGAGTTCACGTGTGTGGAGTGCTTCCTCGTGAAGCACCGCTCGCAGCTCGACCACGAGACGAAGCTCGGCCCCGTGTGCATGGAGTGCGCCGCTCTGTAGGGCGACGAGCGCCGGCGCACGCTGCCGAGTGCAGGACGGCCCGCATCCAGTCGGATGCGGGCCGTCCTGCATGTCAGGAGGTCCTGCGCGTCGGCAGGTCCTGCGTCGGGCTGCTGGCGCCGCCCCGGCGAGGCGTCAGCGCCGGTCGCTGCCGGGGGTGGCGGCGGAGCCGGTGAGTGCGCGGGTGACGGCATCCGGGTGCCGCACGCTCACGAGCCAGTAGGGCGTGGGGTCGGCGTCGTCGCGGACCTCGACCTTCACCACGCCGTGCACGTAGCCGCGGAAGAGCGTCCACGCCCGCGCGTCGAGCTGCGGGCCGCGCTGGCTCGTGGCGGCTGCGCCCGTGAAGCCCTCGACGGCACCCACCGCGGTGCGGGGCAGGTGTGCCCGGCCCGCACGGAACTCGGTCTCGGTCACCTCGATGACGGGGGCCAGGACCCACAGCAGCACGAGCACGGCGAGTTCCATCCCGATCGCGACGACGACACCGGCCGTCACGCTGATGGGGAGGAACACGAGGAGGCTCGCGGGGACGACGAGCGCCGTCGCCAGGTACAGGGCGGGCGGCGCCCACAGTCGTTCGCGGTACACGGTCACCCCTCCATTCGACCATGCATCGCTGCGTGCTCCGAGCCAGGTCACGGATCGGTCACGGTCTGCACTACCCTCGACTCGTGACCGATGCAGTCGACGTGCTCTGGACCGGGGATGCCGCTCCCGTCTTCGCGAAACCCGGTGACGCCGGGGCCGACCTCGTCTCGGCCGAGGCGTTCGTCCTCGCGCCCGGACAGCGGCGCCTGGTGGGGACCGGTGTGGCGATCGCCCTCCCCGAGGGGCACGTCGGGTTCGTGGTGCCCCGGAGCGGGCTCGCGGCGAAGCACGGCATCACGATCGTCAACGCCCCCGGCACGATCGACTCCGGCTACCGCGGCGAGGTCAAGGTGGCGCTGCTCAACACGGACGCCACCGAGCCCTACGCCGTCCAGGTCGGAGACCGGATCGCGCAGCTCGTGGTCCTCCCCGTCCCGCGGGTGACGTTCACACGGGTCGCCGACCTGCCGGAGAGCGTCCGCGGCCAGGACGGCTTCGGCTCGTCGGGCTACCGTGACGACCAGGGCGGGCACCCGGGCGTCTACGGCGTGGGGGACGCCCGACGGGACGCGGGCACCGACGGACACGACGGCGCGGCGACGCCCGTCGACATGCACGAACAGGGTCGAGAAGGGACGCGGTCATGAGGATCGGACGACGCAAGCGCGACGAGGTCGAGGTCGCCGAGGCCGTGGTGGACGACGTCGAGGTGGCCGGGCCGACGCCCGAGATCGAACTCGCCGACGATGCCGACGCCGGGCTGGACGAGGTGCTCGCCACCGAGTCGACCGACAAGTCCGCCCCCGCCGACCGCAGCGAGAACGGCCCGCTCGACGAGACCGAGGCGAACCTCGTGCGACCCTACGTGGACCTCGGCGGCGTGAAGATCCTGCCGCGCGAGGGCCTGCACCTCCGGCTCGAGGTGGAGGAGGACTCGAAGCGCGTCGTCGCGGTCGGGCTCGACTTCGACGAGTCCACCCTGCAGGTGCAGCCGTTCGCCGCCCCGCGGACCACCGGTCTCTGGCACGAGATCCGCGCGCAGATCGCCGAGCAGATCGAGCAGCAGGGCGGTGTCGTGACCGAGGTCGACGGCCCCTTCGGCCCCGAGCTCCGCGCACAGGTCCCCGTCGTCGGCGGCGCCGGCGTCACGGACGGCGTCCGCGCGGCCCGGTTCGTCGGCGTCGACGGCCCGCGCTGGTTCCTCCGCGGGGTGATCGCCGGCAAGGCAGCCGACCGACCCGAGGACTCCGCGGACATCGAGGAGCTGTTCCGCAGCGTCGTCGTCGTGCGGGGCACGACGCCGATGCCGCCGCGCGACCTCATCCCGCTGCACATGCCGAAGTCGACGCAGTCGACCATCTGACCCGGCCGCCGGCCGAACGCTCGACCCAGCCTGGAGGCCCGGTGACGGACCACGACGACCGCCCACGTCCGGACGGGGTCGCGCCCGAGCGCGACCCGTACGCCGAGGAGCGGGCGGAGCCGCTCTCGCTCCAGGCCCAGCTCCGGGACGCCGTACGGAGCGCCGGCATCGGGCAGGTCGCCCCGGGAGAGGCGCCGTCGGGCAGGGCCCTGCTGACCGCGGTCGGCGGGGTGCGCGGGCTCGCCGAGTCGGTGCTGCCCGGCTTCGCGTTCCTCATCGTCTACGCGGTGACGAAGGAGGTCGTGCCGAGCGTCGTCGTCCCGGTCGCGATCGGGCTCGTCTTCGTGGTGCTCCG
Source organism: Curtobacterium sp. MCJR17_055 (assembly GCF_003224335.1). Classification (GTDB taxonomy): domain Bacteria; phylum Actinomycetota; class Actinomycetes; order Actinomycetales; family Microbacteriaceae; genus Curtobacterium. The sequence goes on along the minus strand of NZ_QKLF01000005.1, from coordinate 49,670 downwards.
TCTGGTGCAGCGGCAGTCGATCATGATGTCCTTCGCGGGCATCTTCGGTGTCGCGATCTCGGCGGGCCTCGCGCTGCTGACCGGCCGGGCGGAGAGCAACTTCATCCCGGGCATCGTCATCAACGCGGTGTTCCTCGCGGTGATCCTCGTGACCCTGGCGATCCGGCGACCGCTCATCGGCCTGGTCGTCGGTCTCCTCGTCCCGGGCGACGAGGACGGGCACGACTGGCGGGACGACCCGGCGAAGCGTCGGGTGCTCACGGTCGCGACGTGGATGTGGGCCGGACTGTTCGCCTTCCGCCTCGCCTTCGAGATCCCGCTCTGGCTGACCGCGCAGGTCGAGTTGCTCGCGGGCATCAAGCTCATCGCCGGCGTGCCCTTGTACGCCGCGCTGCTCTGGGTGACGTGGCTGCTCGTCCGGACCGTCTTCGTCCGGGACGAACCGGCCGCGGTGTAGAGTTGTCTCGACGTCAAGACACTTCCGCCCGGGCACGACGGCGTCCTCGGGTTTAGGTTCACCTTGCTGGTGGGACGTCCCGCGGCCCGCGAGGATGAGGGCACACCGATCAACTCAGGAGGCGGCACAGTGGCTGCAGTCAACAGCTTCGGATCGAAGGACACGCTCTCGGTTGGGGGTGTCGACTACGCGATCCACCGGATCGACCGGGTGCCCGGGCACGAGAAGCTGCCCTACAGCCTGAAGGTGCTGCTCGAGAACCTGCTCCGCACCGAGGACGGCGCGAACGTCACCGAGGGCCAGATCCGCGCGCTGGGCTCCTGGCGCCCCGAGGCCGAACCGGACACCGAGATCCAGTTCTCCCCGGCCCGCGTGGTCATGCAGGACTTCACCGGCGTCCCGTGCATCGTCGACCTCGCCACCATGCGCGAGGCGATGGCCGAGATCGGCGGCGACCCGAACAAGATCAACCCGCTCTCGCCGGCCGAGATGGTCATCGACCACTCCGTCATCGCGGACCTGTTCGGCAGCACCGACGCCCTCCAGCGCAACACCGACCTGGAGTACGAGCGCAACGGGGAGCGCTACCAGTTCCTCCGCTGGGGTCAGACGGCGTTCGAGGACTTCAAGGTCGTCCCGCCGGGCACCGGCATCGTCCACCAGGTGAACATCGAGTACCTGGCGAAGGTCACCTACACGCGCGACTTCGACGGCGAGACCTACGCCTACCCGGACACCCTCGTCGGCACCGACTCGCACACCACGATGGTCAACGGCCTCGGCGTGCTCGGCTGGGGCGTCGGCGGCATCGAGGCCGAGGCGGCGATGCTCGGCCAGCCCGTGTCGATGCTCATCCCGAAGGTCGTCGGCTTCAAGCTGTCCGGCGAGATCCCCGCCGGTGTGACCGCGACGGACGTGGTGCTCACGATCACCGAGCAGCTCCGGAAGCACGGCGTGGTCGGCAAGTTCGTCGAGTTCTACGGCGAGGGCGTCGGTGCGGTCCCGCTCGCGAACCGCGCGACCATCGGCAACATGAGCCCCGAGTTCGGTTCCACGGCGGCGATCTTCCCGGTCGACGACGTCACGCTCGACTACCTGCGCCTGACCGGTCGTGACGAGGCGCAGATCGCCCTCGTCGAGGCGTACTCGAAGACGCAGGGCCTCTGGCACGACCCCTCGGTCGAGCCCGTCTACTCCGAGTACATGGAGCTGGACCTCTCCACGGTCGTCCCGTCGATCTCCGGGCCGAAGCGCCCGCAGGACCGGATCGTCCTCACCGAGGCGAAGGACCAGTTCGAGGTCGACCTCGCCAACTACGCGAGCATCGACCACACCGAAGAGGACAAGGCCGTCGCGGACACGTTCCCGGCGTCCGACCCGGTCGCCGCGGCCCCGGGTGACGAGCACGCCGTCGACGACCTGCAGGACGCCCCGGCGTCCGAGGTGCCGGTGCACGCCTCCAGCGCTCCCGGCTCGGTCTCGAAGCCGACGTCCGTCGCGATCGCCGATGGCGACCCGTTCACGATCGACCACGGCGCCGTCGCCATCGCCGCGATCACGTCCTGCACGAACACGTCGAACCCGTCGGTGATGATGGCCGCGGGCATCCTCGCGCGCAACGCATCTCGGAAGGGCCTCAAGGCCAAGCCGTGGGTCAAGACGACCCTCGCGCCCGGCTCCAAGGTCGTCACCGACTACTACGAGAAGGCCGGCCTCACGACCTACCTCGAGGACCTCGGCTTCTACACGGTCGGCTACGGCTGCACCACCTGCATCGGCAACTCGGGCCCGCTTCCCGAGGAGATCTCGCAGGCCGTGCAGGACAACGACCTGGCCGTCACCGCCGTGCTCTCCGGCAACCGCAACTTCGAGGGGCGCATCAACCCCGACGTGAAGATGAACTACCTGGCTTCCCCGCCGCTGGTCATCGCGTACGCCCTCGCCGGGTCGATGCACTTCGACTTCGACACCGACGCGCTCGGTACCGACACCGAGGGCAACGACGTCTTCCTCAAGGACATCTGGCCCGACACGGCCGAGGTCCAGCAGGTCATCGACGCGTCGATCGACACCGACATGTTCACGCACGAGTACGGCTCCGTGTTCGAGGGCGACGACCGGTGGAAGAACCTGCCGACCCCGACGGGCGACACCTTCGAGTGGGACAGCGAGTCGACCTACGTGCGGAAGCCCCCGTACTTCGACGGCATGACGATGCAGCCGGACCCGGTCTCCGACATCTCGGGCGCCCGCGTGCTCGCGAAGCTCGGCGACTCCGTCACGACCGACCACATCTCGCCGGCCGGCTCCATCAAGGCCGACAGCCCGGCGGGGCGGTACCTCGCCGAGCACGACGTCGACCGCAAGGACTTCAACTCCTACGGCTCGCGTCGCGGCAACCACGAGGTGATGATCCGCGGCACCTTCGCGAACATCCGCCTCCGCAACCAGCTCCTCGACGGCGTGGAGGGCGGCTACACCCGCGACTTCACCACGCCCGACGGCGCGCAGTCGTTCATCTACGACGCGTCCGAGCACTACCAGGCGCAGGGCATCCCGCTCGTCGTCCTCGGTGGCAAGGAGTACGGCTCCGGGTCGTCCCGCGACTGGGCGGCGAAGGGGACGAGCCTCCTCGGCGTCAAGGCGGTCATCACCGAGAGCTTCGAGCGCATCCACCGCTCGAACCTCATCGGCATGGGCGTCGTCCCGCTGCAGTTCCCCGCTGGTGAGTCGATCGAGTCCCTCGGGCTCGACGGCACCGAGGTCATCTCGATCTCGGGGCTCACCGCGCTGAACGAGGGCACCACGCCGAAGACGGTGCACGTCACCGCCGAGCCGAGCGAGCACTCGCCCGCCGGCAAGCAGACGGTCGAGTTCGACGCGGTCGTCCGCATCGACACCCCGGGCGAGGCCGACTACTACCGCAACGGCGGCATCCTGCAGTACGTCCTCCGGTCGCTCGTCTGACATCCCGACGCGGTCGTCGACGCGAGCACGACACCTCCGGGAGGCCCGTCACCAGCTGGTGGCGGGCCGCCCGTCTGCTGTCGGGTCACGCGCATAGAGTGGGCCGACACCGCACGAAAGGATCGCCCGTGAGCCTGCTCGCCAGCATCACGTCGCCGCGCGACCTGAAGCGTCTCTCCGACGCGCAGATGACCGGCCTCGCAGCGGAGATCCGCAGCTTCCTGGTCGCCGAGGTCGCGAAGACCGGCGGGCACCTCGGGCCGAACCTCGGCGTCGTCGAGCTCACGCTCGCGATGCACCGCGTGTTCGACTCGCCGCACGACCCGATCGTGTTCGACACCGGGCACCAGTCCTACGTGCACAAGCTCGTCACCGGACGGCAGGACTTCTCGCACCTCCGCGAGCGTGGCGGGATCGCCGGGTACCCGCAGCGGAGCGAGTCGGAGCACGACATCGTGGAGTCCTCGCATGCGTCGTCGTCGCTGTCCTGGGCGGACGGGATCTCCCGCGCGTTCCAGCAGACGGGGCAGAGCGACCGCACGGTCGTCGCCGTCGTCGGCGACGGTGCCCTCACCGGCGGGATGACCTGGGAGGCGCTCAACAACATCTCCGACCAGAACGACCGTCGACTGGTCATCGTCGTCAACGACAACGGCCGGTCCTACGCGCCGACGATCGGCGGCATGGCCCGCTTCCTCAGCTCGGTGCGGACCCGTCGTGAGTACCGCACGCTGTACGAGAAGAGCCGTGCGGCGGCCGACCTCTTCGGGGCGCCCGGCCGAGCGGTGTACCGGGGACTCCGGGGTGGCCTGCACGGGTTCCTGTCCCGGTTCACGAACAACGAGGCGTTGTACTCGAACCTCGACATCAAGTACGTCGGCCCCGTCGACGGGCACGACCAGCAGGCGATGGAGGCGGCGCTCCGGCAGGCGAAGGGCTACGGGTCCCCGGTCATCGTGCACGCCATCACGGAGAAGGGCCACGGCTTCGCGCCGGCGCTCCGCGACCAGGCGGACCAGTTCCACGCCGTCGGGCACATCGACCCCGAGACCGGGGAGTCGCTCGACGTGTCGTCGGGTCCGTCGTGGACCTCGGTCTTCGCGACCACCCTCGCCGAGGTCGGGCACGAGGACCCCCGCATCGTCGCGATCACGGCCGCGATGCTCCGGCCGACCGGCCTGCACCTCTTCGAGCAGGCGCACCCCGACCGTGTCTACGACGTCGGCATCGCCGAGCAGCACGCCGTGACGACCGCTGCAGGGCTCGCCTACGGCGGTCTGCACCCCGTCGTCGCCCTCTACGCGACGTTCCTCAACCGCGCGTTCGACCAGGTGCTCATGGACGTCGCCCTGCACCGGGCCGGCGTCACGTTCGTGCTCGACCGCGCGGGCATCACCGGCCCCGACGGTCCGTCGCACCACGGCATGTGGGACCTCGCGCTCCTGCAGGTCGTGCCCGGCATCCGGATCGCCGCCCCGCGCGACGCTGCGACCCTCCGCGAGGAGTTCCGGGAGGCCGTGGCCGTCGACGACGCCCCGACCGTGCTCCGGTGGTCGAAGGGCCAGGTCGGACCGGACATCCCCGCGGTCGAACGGCTGGCGGACGGGGTGGACGTGCTCCGGAGGCCCGCCGACGACCAGGAACCGGACGTCCTCGTCGTGGCCGTCGGGTCGATGGTGCCGACCGCGATCGAGGCGGCGGCGCTCCTCGAGGCGCAGGGCATCGGCGTGACCGTCGTCGACCCGCGTTGGGTCGTCCCGATCCCGGTGTCGCTCATCGACCTGTCCCGCGACCACCGACTCGTCATCACCATCGAGGACGGCGTCCGGGTCGGCGGTGTGGGCACCCGGCTGCGGCAGGACCTCCGCGCTGCCGGGGTCGACACCGGTGTGAACGAGCTCGGACTCCCGGACGAGTTCATCGACCACGCCAGCCGGACCCAGATCCTCGCTGACGCCGGGCTGACGGCGCAGGCCATCGCCCGCGACGTCATCGACCAGGTCGTCGGCACGAAGGTGCCCCAGGCGAAGCCGGCCCGCTCGCGGGAGTCCGCCGAGCGCTGAACGCCGGGCGCTGCCCGGGCGGACCCCGCCGACCCGCGCCCGCAGCCGCAGCCGTGGCGCACTTCGGCCGCGCACAACAGGAACCGCCTCGAACCACGGACGTCCGTGGTTCGAGGCGGTTCCTGTTGTGCGGGTCCGGCTGGCGCCGGGCTAGCGGCTCGCGGGGCCGACGATCCGCGGCTCGTGGAACGTGCCGCCGAAGACGCGCTCCGAGGCTCCGCTGCGGTCGAGGTACGGGCTGATGCCGCCGGCCTGGAACGGGTAGCCCGCGCCGAGGATGAGCCCGAGGTCGATCTCCTCGACGTGCTCGACCACGTGGTCCTCGAGCATGCGGTGCACCTCGTCGGCCAGGGCGTCCTCGAACCGGCGCTGCATCTCGGCAGCGTCGACCGGCTTCGCGTCCTTCTTCGACGGCGCGACGAGCTTCACGGCGGCGGGGTCGTACCCGGTCGCGTTGCCCTTCTTGTCGCGGGTCAGGATCGTGCCGTGCTCGGCGATCCGCTTCAGTCCGTCGCCCGGGTAGAAGCGCTCCGGCCACGCAGCGTGGTGCGAGTCGAGCACGTGCGCGCCCACGGGCAGGCCGACGAGCTCGAGCAGCTCGAACGGCGACATCGGCAGGCCCAGGGGAGCGGCCCCCTCGGCGACGGTCTCGAAGGAGGTGCCCTCCTCGACGCCGCGCATGGCCTCGCCGAGCACCCGGGCGAGCACCCGGTTGACGACGAAGCCCGGCTGGTCGGCGGTGACGATCGCCGTCTTCTTCAGGGCCTTCGCGACCGCGAGCGCGGTGGCGAGTGCCTCGTCGGAGGTCTTCGCCGCCCGCACCACCTCGAGCAGCGGCATCACCGCGACCGGGTTGAAGAAGTGGAAGCCGACCAGACGCTCGGGGTTCGTCAGGACCGAGGCCATCTCGTCGACGGACAGCGACGACGTGTTCGTCGCGAGGATCGCGTCCGGCGCGATGACCTGCTCGATCTTGCGGAACACCTCCTGCTTGACGCTCATCTCCTCGAAGACCGCCTCGATGACCCAATCGGCGTCGGCGAACGCGTCGTAGGACACCGACCCGGAGACGAGCCCGGTGATGCGGTTCGCGTCGTCGGGGGAGATGCGGCCCTTCTCGAGGAGCTTCGCGACCTCACCGGCGATCCGCGCCACGCCCGCGTCGACCCGCTCCTGCGACACGTCGGTGATGACGACGGGCACACCGAGACGGCGGGCGAAGAGCAGGGCGAACTGCGACGCCATGAGCCCGGCACCGAGGACGCCGACCTTCGTGGTCTTCTTCGCGTCGACGCCCTCGGGGGCACCGACGGGACGCTTGGCCCGCTTCTGCACGAGGTCGAACGCGTACATCGACGCGGCGAACTGGTCGCCGGCCAGGAGGTCGGCGAGGGCGTCGTCCTCGCCCGCGAACCGCTCGTCGAGCGATCCCGACTTCGCCGCTGCGACGAGGTCGAGCGCACGGAACGGGGACTTCGGGACCGTGCCGATCTTCGACGCGACCTGGCTGCGTGCGACCTTGACGACCGTGCCCCAGGCTGCCTTCTCGAGCATCCCGGGTTCGTTCTTCCGCGTGACCTTGGTCCGGCCCGCCACGACGCCGTCGGCCCAGGCGACCGCGGACGGCAGGAACGTCACCGACGGGATGAGCGCGTCGCCGATGCCGAGCTCGACCGCGGCCTTGCCGTCCATCAGGCGGTTGTTCTTCAGCGGGTTCTCCACGATGACCCGGAGGGCCTTCTCGGGACCGATGAGCCGGGGGAGCAGCGTCGCGCCGCCCCAGCCGGGGATGATGCCGAGGAACACCTCGGGCAGCCCGATGCCCTGCGCGGCGGACGAGAACACGCGGTACGTGCAGTGCAGCGCGACCTCGAGCCCGCCGCCGAGCGCGATGCCGTTGACGAACGCGAACGACGGGACCCCGAGCTCGCTGAACTTGCGGAGGGTGGCGTGCCCGAGGACGCCGAGCTCGTGCGCGACCTCGCGCGAGGGCAGTGCGGCAGCCTGCGAGAGGTCGGCGCCCGCGGCGAAGCAGTACTCCTTGCCGGTGACGGCGACGGCCTGGATGTCGCCCGCCGCCGCCGAAGCGCGGAGCCCGTCGAGCACGTCGGACAGCTCACGCATCGTGCGCGGCCCGAGCGTCGAGGGTCGCTTGTAGTCCTTGCCGTTGTCGAGCGTGATGAGCGCGAGGGTGCCGCCGGAGGGCAGCGCGACGTGCTTGACGTACGAGTGGGTGACGACCTCGTCCTCGCTCAGGGCCGTCAACTGGTCGGTCGGTGCGATGGTCATGGTCAGGCCGCCTTCCGTGCCGCGCTCTTGCTGAAGTTCGGGTTCTCCCAGATGACCGTGCCGCCCTGGCCGAGCCCGATGCACATCGTCGTGATGCCGTACTTGACGTCCGGGCGCTCGGCGAACTGCGCTGCGAGCTGGGTCATCAGGCGGACGCCACTCGACGCGAGGGGGTGCCCGACGGCGATGGCGCCGCCCCAGGCGTTCACGTTCGGGGAGTCCTGTGGGATGCCGTAGTTGTCGAGGAACGCGAGCACCTGCACGGCGAACGCCTCGTTGATCTCGAACAGACCGATGTCGTCGATCGACAGCCCGGCCTTCCGCAGCGCCTTGTCGGTCGCGGGCACTGGACCGACGCCCATGACCTCGGGCTCGACGCCGGCGAAGGCGAAGGACACCATGCGCATCTTGGTCGGCAGGCCGTGCTGCTTCGCGCCGTCCTCGGACGCGAGCAGGCTCATCGTCGCGCCGTCGTTCAGGCCCGCGGCGTTGCCGGCGGTGACCCGTCCATGCGGGCGGAACGGCGTCTTCAACGCAGCCAGGGCCTCCAGGGTGGTGCCCGGACGGGGCGGCTCGTCCTTCGAGACGATGTCCCAGCCCTGGCCGGTGTTCACCTCGACGGGGACGACGTCGGGCTGCAGCTTGCCGGCGCCCCAGGCGGCGGCGTAGCGCTGCTGGGACTGCACGGCGAAGGCGTCGGTGCGGTCCTTCGTGATCGCGGGGAAGCGGTCGTGCAGGCGCTCGGCGGTGTTGCCCATCACGAGCGCGTCCGGGGCGACCATGCGCTCCGCGACGAAGCGGGGGTTGGGGTCGGCGTTGAAGCCCATCGGGTGGCGGCCCATGTGCTCGACGCCGCCCGCGATGGCGACGTCGGCGGCGCCGAACGCGATCGCGCCGGCCAGGGTCGTGACGCTCGTCATCGCGCCGGCGCACATCCGGTCGATGGCGTAGCCGGGGACGGACTTCGGCAGACCGGCCAGCATGCCGACGGTGCGCCCGAGGGTCAGACCCTGGTCGCCCTGCTGGGTCGTCGCGGCGACCGCGACGTCGTCCACGGCGGCACCGTCCAGCGAGCTGTTCCGGTCGAGCAGGCCGCGCATCGCGTGCACCGCCAGGTCGTCGGCACGGGTGCGCCAGAAGACGCCCTTCTCACCGGCGCGGCCGAACGGTGTGCGGACACCGTCCACGAACACGACGTCTGATGTCTTCGGCAATGCGAGCCTCCAGATCCACAACGATCGGGCCGGGGGTCCTGTCGCCCCGACCTGGCCGGGCCTCGCCCGGCGACGCTCCGACGCTAGTACCCCCGGCTGAGCGGCGGCACGTCGGTTGGGCGGTTCCTACGAGCCGGTCGTCCCGGTGGCGGCGTCGGGCTGTCCGTCTGCGACAAGAGCGGCGTCACCCTGCTGAGCGGCGTCGAGCGCCGCGTCGTCCGGCTCGCCGTCCGGCCGGGAAACCGTGGTCGCGGTGACCACTGCCGCCGGGTCCGCGACGGACCGGTCCGCTGCCACCTCGAACGCGTGTGCGATGACCGACGCGGTCTCCTCGACCTGCCACGGCCGGGCGTCGTGCGACGCGAGCGTGGCACCGACGGTCTCCGTCGCGACGGTCGCCGGCGGGTTCCACGACACGAGACGGAGCGTCTCCGGGGTGAGCAGGTTCTCGACGGGCAGGTCGAGCTCGGCGGCCCGGGCCGTGACGGCGGCCCGCGCGGCGCGGTACCGACGGTCCGCGTCCGGGTTGCGGTCGGCCCAGGCGCGGGGCGGCGGGAGGCTCGGCTCACCCCCGCCACGCAGGCGCGGCAGGTCCTCGGTGGTCCGGCCTTCCTCGACCGCGGCCCACCAACGGTCGAGCTCCGACCGGCTGGCGCGGCCCGTGAAGGTCTTCAGTGCGCCGAGTTCCGCCCGCGAGGACGGAGCGGCGGCGGCAGCGGCGACGATGGCGGAGTCCGGGATGGTCCGGCCCGGCGCGATGTCGGTCTCCTGCGCGTAGGCGTCGCGTGCCTGCCACAGCGACCGTGCGATCGCGAGGGCACGGGCACCGCGGAGCACGTTCATCCCGGAGAGACGCCGCCACGGCTCGGCACGCGGGGGCTTCGGGGCACGGGCGAGGACGGCGGCGAACTCCTCCTCCGCGATCCGGGTCTTGCCGGCCGCCTCCAGCACCTCGGCGAGGGAGTCGCGCAGGTCCGGGAGCAGTTCGACGTCGAGGGCGGCGTAGACGAGCCAAGCCTGCGGGAGCGGACGGGTCGACCAGTCCGCGGCGGAGTGGGCCTTCGCGAGCGTGATGCCGAGGAGCTGCTCGACGACCGCGCCGAGTCCGACACGCGGGAAGCCGGCGATCCGGGCACCGAGCTCGGTGTCGAAGATGCGGGTCGGGACGAGGCCGACCTCGCGGAGGCACGGCAGGTCCTGCGACGCGGCGTGGAACACCCACTCCTCGTCGACGATCGCGGCCTGCAGGTCGCTGAAGTCACCGATCGCGATGGGGTCGAACAGGAACGAGCCGGAGCCGCGGCGGAACACCTGGATCAGGTAGGCCCGCTGCGAGTAGCGGTAGCCGCTGGCACGCTCGGCGTCGACGGCGACCGGACCGGTGCCGGCGGCGATGCGCGCCACGGCGTCGAGGTACTCCTCGCGGCGCTCGATCACGTGGACGGTGGCGTGCGCGTCTTCGTAGGCGGGGTCGGCATCAGTCACGGGCGAGCCTCCGAGGGGCCAGGAGCGAGACGCCGTCCGAGGCCGGGGGGAGTCCGGCGAGCATCGCCACGATCTCCTCCCAGGCCTGCACGTGCGGCGTCAGGTCGTCGTCGAGGGGCGTCCACGACGCCCGGAGTTCCAGTTGAGCACCGTCGCCCTGGGTCGCGAGCTCGCCGTACCCGCGGGAGATGATCTTCGTCGCCGTGCCGGAGGCGTTGGCGTACCGGGCGCCGTGCGCGTCGAGGGCGTCGACGAGCCAGCTCCACGTCACGTCGGCCACGAACTCGTCGACGCCGATCTCCGGCTCGAGCGGGGCCTGCGCGAAGGTGACGATGCGGTACGCACCGCCCCACCCCTCCGGCTCGTCCGGGTCGTGCAGGGCGATGAAGCGTCCGGTGCCGAGGTCGGAGTCGACGCCGTGCACGACCCCGGACACGTCCGCCGCGAGGGCGATCGAGTACGGCGCGATGCGGCTCGGCGAGGGGATCTCGGTGACCGTGGTCTCGGTGCGGGTCCTGCCCGTCGACACGAACGCACGGAGACGCGCGAACGCCTCCGGTTCGGCGTCGGGGACTCGGGGTTCAGGCACGGATGCAGACTAGGCTCCGGATCGAGCACCGGTGCGGGCGGCACGCCGTCCGTCGCGCAGTCGTGCTGCCCGCAGTCGTCCTCTGCCTGGAGGCCCGCATGCTCCGCCGCCCCGCAGCCGTCCGTCCCACACGTCGGTCGCGGCCGGGCCTCGCTGGACGCACGGCGCGCTCGGCCGGCGTCGTCGCGCTCGGCACCGGTGTGGCCGCCGCCGCCGCCGGCGTGGCGGTCATCGCCGGCTCCGTCGTGGCCGTCGCCCGCGCCGTCGTCACCCCGGACCGCAAGCGCACCGAGCGGGTCCCGATCACCGCGGTCGACCCGGAGGCCCGGACCGTCACCCTGCGCCGCAGTCCCGACACGGAGCTGCAGGGCCGGTACAGCCTGTGGTTCGGCGCCGCCACCGGGCACATGCGGGTCGGCGAGGTCCTGGCCGTGACCGACACCACCGTCACCCGGCGGATCATCGCCGTGGACGCCGGCGACCCGACCGCAGCACGCCGCGGACGCTGGGGCGGCTGGTTCTACCTGACTCCGGGGGAGCTCGGCGTCCCCGTCGAGGACGTCGACGTGCTCACCCCGAACGGTCCCGCGCCCGCCTGGGTCGTCCGCGCCGAGGACCCGGCCGCGCCCTGGGCGGTCCTCGTCCACGGTCGCGGCGTCACCCGTGCCGAGACGATCCGCGCCGTCCCGGTGTTCCGCGCGGCCGGGTACTCGGTGCTGCTGGTGTCGTGGCGCAACGACGGCGTCGCGCCCCCGAGTGCGGACGGGCGCTACGGTCTCGGCTCGACCGAGTGGGAGGACGTCGACGCCGCGCTCGACTGGGTCGCGCAGCAGGGCGCCACGAGCGTCGTCCTCATGGGCTGGTCGATGGGCGGCGCCGTGGTCCTGCAGACCCTGGTCCGCTCCGGGCTCGCAGGACTGGTCACCGGCGTCGTCCTGGACTCGGCGGTCGTCGACTGGAACGCCGTCCTCAAGTCGCAGAGCCGCGCGCTCCGGCTGCCCCGGCCGGTCCGCAAGGTGGCGCAGTGGGTCCTCCGCACCGCGGTCGTGCACCGGATCGCCGGGCTCGAGCGGCCGATCGACCTGCGGGAACTCGACATGGTCGCCCGCGCCGACGAACTCCACGTCCCGATCCTGCTGCTGCACAGCGACGACGACGGCTTCGTCCCCTCGTCGGCGGCACGCGCCCTCGCCGCTGCACGACCGGACCTGGTGCAGCTCGAGGTCGCGCACGTCGCCCGGCACACGAAGCTCTGGAACCACGATGCCGACTGGTTCGACGCGCGGATCCTGGCGTGGCTCACCGACGTGGTCGAGCCGCGGCCGGCGGCGGACGTGCGGTGACCAGGGTCGGACGGGAGGCGCGGGACCAGCGGTGACGCGCCTCCCGTCCGACGGGTGGTCACCACCCCACCCGGGGTGGCCGCCCGCGCCCGCTTCAGCGCGCGGGGAAGAGGTCGACGGAGCGCGGGGTGGAGCGGTAGCGGAGATGCTCGAAGTCCGGGTGCCAGTCGACGAGGCCGACCACGGCGCGGACGGCGATGTCGATGAAGTACGGCGAGACGAGCACGCGGCGGGGGACCGTCGTCGCCTCGATCTCGGTCGCGGGTCGGGAGCGGGACCCGTCGAAGTCCGTGACGTGCACGCCGTCGACGTCGGTGCCCCAGGTGTACGCGGGCAACAGACGGTCGGTGTCCGGGGCGACGGTGCCGACGACCTCCCACATGCCCGGCTGGAACCGTGCCGGCAGGGTGAGCCCGGCCACCACCGGCTGCGTGGCGAGCACGACGAGCGGGTCGGCCGGGCGGGGGAGGTCCTCGGGGCGCTGGAAGACCGCGACGTACACGGCATCGTGCAGCGTCGCGAGGACGTGCCCGAGCAGCACCCTGCCGCCACCGTCCGGGATGAGGAAGACGTCACCGGTCTCGGCCGTGAAGGGCTCGCGGCTGAGCGGGACCAGCTCGTCGGCGGAGGCATCGGCGCGTCCGGACGCGCGGTCTGCTGCTGCTTCCGTGGCCGGCGGACGTGACGCCGTCACACCGGAGCGTCGGAGTCGTTCGACCTGTTCGTCGAGGTCACGGCCGGGTCTGCCGCGGCCGACGATCTCGATGGTGAAGACCTTCTCCGGGTCAGCCCTGGTCTCGGCCAGGAGTTGCGCGAAGAGCTGCTGATCGCCGTCAGCATGGTGGAACTCGGAGCCCGATGGCTGGTCCCTCTTGCGCTTGCCGAACACGTCGTCCGTTCCCCTCGTCCGATGGCGCCCTCATCGTGGCACGGCTGGTCAGTCGGAGGTCGCTGGTGGTCCGAAGACCGCCAGGCCACCACCGGGCAGGGCGACGATCATCCGGCGCTCCGGTCCGCCGCCGTCGTACTGCCACGACTCGTACGAGTCGTCGGGCCAGGCCTCGAGGACCGTTCCGGATGCGAAGTGGAGCCGGAGGTCGGGGCCGTCGAGTGTCGCGTCCGTGACCGTGTCGCCGTGCAGGGCCAGGACGGGTGCGAGCGACGTCGGGTCCGTCGGGTCCACGATCCGGCGTTCCCCGTCCGGACCGGTGATCGCGAACTCGGCCTCGAACTGCATCGTCGTGCCGTTCGAGAACCCCAGGCTCGTCTCGAAGGTGAATCTGAGGACGTCCACCCGGGCGTCGGTGAACTCGAGTCGGTGGTCTTCGGTCACGGTGTCTCCTTCCTCGGCCGGTCGGGCGATCTGGTGATCGCCGATCGGTCGTACGCCGTGGCGGAGAGGAAGACCCGGTCAGCAGCACGGAGGAGGACGGTGACGATCTCCGACCCGGACTCGACCTGGCACACGAGGACGAGTGCGTCCCCGAGCGGCCCGAGTGGTTCGACCAGTGGCAGCAGGTTGGGTTCGTCCTGTGCGTAGCTGCGCCGGACGACCTCGGTGAAGGAGCGTGCCGGCACGTCGTAGGTGAGGACCTCGGCATCGTCGGCGACAGCGGACAACACCTCGTGCACCCGGCCCGGGACGAGCGGGTCGGACGCCGGTAGGCGTCGGCGCAGGTCGTCGACCGACAGGTCGTCCGTCATGACGCCGTTCCTCCCGGCAGTGTTCGAGCGACGACCTCGCCGCCGGTCAGGACGTCGATGTCCAGGCGCGCTCGTCCTGGTTCCGACCAGTGCCACGAGGGCCGGTCGCGGTGGGACCACCCCTCCAGCAACGCACCCGATGCGAAGCGGACGGCGATGCGGGCGCCGGTGACGGTACCGCGTTCCACCACCGTCGTGTGCAGGGCGAGGAGCGGCAGGAGCGAGGGTGGGTCGCCGGGCTCCATGAAGGTGTGCGTGCCGTCCGTCTCGGTGAGCGAGAAGGCGGTCTCGAACCGGAGGGTCGCCCCGCTCGAGAAGCGGACGGTGACGGCGGTGTCGATCGTGACGGCGTCGACCGTGTCGCCAGCGAGGTGCAACTGGATGGGAACCGACGTGGTGTTCGTCACGGTGTCCTCTCGCCGTCGCCGGCGTCTCGCCCTGCGGGGAAGACGAGCTGATCGAGACGCGGCAGTTCGGTCGGCATCGCGTCGGTGCACCACGGGAGCTCGACCATCTGCATCCTGCCGTCGTGCACCCAGATGAGCAACTCGCCCCCGGCTGCCTCGGCGTCGGTCTGGTACCTGGCGGCTTGCGGCAGTGGTCCGTCGGGGAGGTCGACGCGGGGCGCGTCGTCGCGTTCGAGCGCGAGCGACCACGCGCGCGGCCCGGACGGCGTGACGTCGACCACTGCGTCGAGCTGGGTGAGGAGCGCCGGCGCCTCGTCGATCCGAGCGTTCTGGAGGCACGCCCGGACGAGTGCGCGGATCTGCTGACCGTCCCGTGCCTCCTGTGCGCGGCGCTGCTCGTCCGCGATCTCCTCGTCGCGGCTCCCGATGCCGGACGCGGGAACGCCGGGTCCGAGGAACAGGTCGAACTCCCAGGAGGTCCCGATCACCGAACGATCCAGGGTGACAGTGACCGTCGTGCTGTCGAAGAAGTCGATGCGGACCATGGCCTGCGACGCGTCATCGGCGGTGCTGTCGATCGGAGAGCCGAAGAACTCGCCATCGATCATCTGGTGGTTGTACCGGACGAAGCGCCGCATGTCGTCGTCGGTGATCCACAGTCCGGCGCCGCTGCTGTCGCGAACCTTCTGCTCCCACTCGAGGACGTTGATGTCCGAGTCCGGCAGCACCACCATGTTCAGGTCGGTGACGAGCCAGCGCAGCGGAGGGATGGTCATCCCGTTGACGATGTTGCGGAACGTCAGAACGCCGATCGGTTGCGAGCCGATCAGACAGTGGTAGGTGACGAATTCCGTCTCCGACCGCCGGGTGGCCGGGCGGCCTGATCTCCTGCGGAACGACATGATCTTCACTCACTCACTCGCACGGATCGCTCCTTACCGCCTCGTAGAGCGGTTCGCGAGTCTGCGGGAGCTTGTCAGACAACTCAATCACTTCGTCGAGGAGCGCGGGCGAGCGTTCATCTCGTGGGCGTGCGCGTCGGCCTCGGTCTTGTAGATCTCGCCCCATGCGATGCTCGGAGGCATGGCATGGACAGGCAGATCGACGTCAGGGAGACAGATCTGCACGAAGTGCGGGAAGGCGGGGAAGGTCCAGGGGTCTTCGTCTTCGAAGCGACTCCAGAGCAACAGCTCTCCGATGCCGGGTGGGTGGCCGAGTTCCTGTCCGTTCAGCGGCGGATCGCAGCTGACCATCAGTGCATGGTGACCGTTCGGGAGCTCGATCGGTCGTTCCACTTCGCACCGGAAGACAGACGAGAACCACTTGCTGTCCATGGACGAGAAGAAGACTTCTTGCATGTCACAACTCCGGGTTGATGCCGCTGACGCGATCGAGCTGG
This sequence comes from Curtobacterium sp. MCJR17_055, assembly GCF_003224335.1. Lineage (GTDB taxonomy): Bacteria > Actinomycetota > Actinomycetes > Actinomycetales > Microbacteriaceae > Curtobacterium. The sequence continues at coordinate 33,753 of NZ_QKLF01000005.1, read as the reverse complement.
ATCGCGCATGCTCCGTCCACCACATCAATGACGATGACGGCTTTGTCGAGCTGACCCACATCTGCTTCCTCGAAGCCGATGAACTCGCCCTGGATGAACTGCACCGTCGCTGCGACGAGACGAGTGAACGTGGCGTGGTCGAGCACCGGATCCGGAAGACCCGGCGTGCCGGACACTTGTTCGAGTTCACGAATCTCCAATCCGGAACCAGGGAGGACGTTGACGTCTGAGATCGACTCATTGCCGAGCAAGGTTCTCAGCAGGCATCAGTTCAAGACCCCGTGTCCAGGAGGGGCGGCGACCACAGACGTGAGTCAACGCAGCAGCACATTCCCCTACCTTCGCGGCCACGCTGGTCGCGCGAATCTGAACGGAACCCTCGATCAGGTGCTCGGCCCTTCGGGTGGCACATCGCCGCGGAGGAGAACAAAGCCATGCGTCTCGAAATGTTCGGGAAGCTCAGCCAGTTCCTCTGGCCACGCTTGCAAGAGACGTTTGATGTCCTCGACGATCCACATGGGAACAGTGAGGTTGCGCTCCGCGATGATCCCTGCTGCGATGCTCAGACCGAGAGGGGCTTCGTCGCATTCAACGAGATCGCGCGCATCTTCCAGCGCCTGAATTCCGAGCCGATCCTCGAGTTCGCTGATGATGCGGAGTGCCTGATTTCGGTAATTGCCAAGGTCGTTCATTGTGAGTTCTTCGATGTGTTGGTAAGGAATCCGGAAATGATCTCATCGTTTCTGATGACTACTCGAATCGCGACGCCGACTCGCATGCCATTCGCGATGAAGGTCGTCCCGGCCTCACCCTGCGGCACCCACTCGAGATCTGGGTCAGTCGCGACGTCAGAGATGTCGTGGATGATCCTGCCATCGCTCCAAGACGCAGGGAATTCCGACTTGCACGGGAACCCGGTGCCGTGCCGATGCCGGCCGCTGCCAGGGCTGCCGAGATCGAGGCGTCTAGCAGTGTGGCGGGTCCGGTGCCACCGCCCGCGGCCTCGAACTGCGCTGCGACGGTGACCGCCCAGACGGCGTCCTGCCCGTTCGCGGTCATCCAGTCGTTCACGGCGGTCACGAGCGACTGCGCGCTGAGCGTGCCCCAGCACGGGTTGCAGCCGGACTCGTAGTCGGTCAGCGCGTTGCGGAAGGTCGAGACTGCACCAGCGAGTGACTCGTCGCACGACCGGATACCGGACTGGAACGACCGGAGGTCCGCGGGCACCGCTGACGACGTGCCGCCGCCTCCGCCACCCCCACCGGCCGGGATGGTCCGGCCGCGCACCGTCACGGTATCGGCCTGGCGGTGCGGCTCGGGCTCCGGTTCTGGTGGCTTCGGGTCGTCGTCGGCGCCGAACCACGTCCCGACCTCGTGGGTGGCAGCGACGAAGAGGTTGTCCTCGCGCTCCTTCTTACGCGCCGCCCACGCCTTCGCTTTCGCCTTCGCCCGGCGATCGTCCTCCTGCTTCGCGGCCTCGCGCAGCTGCTCGACGAAGCCGGACAGGCTCTGCAGAGCGTGCCATGCGGACCGGTCGTTCCACCGGGACGTCCTGCGTGCGGATGGCGGGGGACCACGGACGGGAGGCGCGGCACCAGCTGGCACCGCGCCTCCCGTCTTCCAGAAGCCGCTAGGCGGCGGCCGCCCGCACCTGCCGCTGCACCCGACCGAGCATGCCGACCATGCCGCGGATCCGCAGCGGGCTGACCGCCTCGTTCAGCCCGAGCGTCAGCGGGTAGTCCGCCGGCACGGCGAGCACCTGCTCGACGGTCAGGCCGGAGAGCCCCTGCGCCAGGATCGACGCGAAGCCGCGCGTGGTCGGTGCTTCACGCGGAGCCGTGGCGTGCATGCGGACGACGTCCGGGCCGTCGCCGTCCTCGCCCACAGTGACGGTGATGAAGACCGGCGACTGGCACTCCTCGACTCGTTCGAGTTCGTCCTCGTGGCCCTGCAGGCGGGGCGGGAGCGCCGGCAGTTCGTCGGAGAACTCGAGCAGGAGCTGCAGGCGGTCGTTCTGCGTCAGCGCGAGGAAGTCGTCGCGGATCTCGGCGAGGGGCTGGGGGAGCGCTGCGTCCGTCATCGAGCAGGCAGCGTACCCGGCTCGGAGCCCACCACGATCGGGACGCGGACGGCGCTGCCCCACTCGGTCCAGGAGCCGTCGTAGTTCTTCACGTCCTCGATGCCGAGCAGGTGCTGCAGGACGAACCACGTGTGGCTCGACCGCTCGCCGATCCGGCAGTACGCGATGACCTCGTCCGCGTCGCCGATGCCGGCGCCCTCGCGGTACACGGCGTCGAGCTCCTCGCGCGACTTGAACGTGCCGTCGGCAGCGGCGGCGGACTTCCAGGGGATGTTGACGGCGGTCGGGATGTGCCCGGCGCGCAGCGCACCCTCCTCCGGGTAGTCCGGCGCGGTCGTGCGGTCGCCCGAGTACTCCGGGGCGCTGCGGACGTCCACGAGCGGCTTGCCCAGGTGTGCGAGGACGTCCTCCTTGAACGCGCGGACGGTGGCGTCGTCGCGCTCGACCGCGGGGTACTCCACCGCGTCGACCGACGTCCGGTCGGTGGTCATCGCCCGACCCTCGGCGATCCACTTCGCCCGGCCGCCGTCGAGCAGGCGGACGTCCTCGTGCCCGAAGAGCGTGAACACCCAGAGTGCGTACGCGGCCCACCAGTTGTCCTTGTCGCCGTGGATGACGACGGTGGTGTCGCGGCCGATGCCCTTGCCGCCGACGAGCCGGGCGAAGGCCTCGCCGTCGATGTAGTCGCGCTGCACCGGGTCGTTGAGGTCGGTGTGCCAGTCGATCTTCACCGAGCCCGGGATGTGCCCGGTCTCGTAGAGCAGGACGTCCTCGTCGGACTCGACCACGACGAGTTCGGGCGACCCCACGCCGGCGTCGAGTTGCTCCTGCAGCCACTCGGTGGACACCAGGCGCTCGGGGTGCGCGTAGGAGCGGAACTTCTCGGACGGGTCGACCGGTGCGGTCATCGGGGGTACCTCCTGGGGATCGATGGCGCGCGGACTAGGATCGGTCCTTGCGCGTCACCCCCAACGGTACGCGGAAGCACCGTGTCGCAGCCGTGACGTGACACCAGACGACAGGCCGACGGAAGGTCCCGCACCGTGCCAGAACCGCGCCCCGCGCCGGAACACCTCGTCGACCGCGACCCGCAGGTCACCCCGCAGCAGATGGCCGCCGCGCTCGTGCCGCCGCCGCAGTTCGCCGAGGCGTCGTTCGCCTCGTACCGGCCCGACCCGGAGTACGCCTCGCAGGCCGAGGTGCGGGACGCGGTCGAGACCTTCGTCACGACGGTCCCCGAGCCGGCCAGGCGCGGGCTGTTCGGTCGGAAGCGCAAGGAGCCCGAGGTGCCCGCGAAGTCCGGTGTGTACCTGGACGGCGGGTTCGGCGTCGGCAAGACCCACCTGCTCGCCGCGGCCTACCACGCGGCCAGCGGACGGAAGACGTTCGGCACGTTCATCGAGTACACCGCGCTCGTCGGGGCGCTCGGTTTCCAGGGCACGGTCGACCTGCTCCGCGGGACCGCGCTCGTCTGCATCGACGAGTTCGAGCTCGACGACCCGGGCGACACGATGGTGATGACCCGCCTCATCAAGGAGCTCACCGAGACCGGCACGCGCTTCGCCGCGACGTCGAACACCCCGCCCGGGGCGCTCGGTGAGGGGCGCTTCGCCGCGCAGGACTTCCTCCGCGAGATCCAGGCGATGTCCGACCGGTTCGACACCATGCGCATCGACGGCCTGGACTTCCGTCGTCGTGCCGTCGACGAGTCGGCGTCGGTCGTCGACGACGTCCCCGCCGCGCTGGCGGCCCTGACCTCGTCGACGCCGTCCGGGACGGGAGGCCCGGCCCGCGTCACGCAGGACGACTTCCGGTCCGTCGTGGCCCACCTGGCGTCCGTGCACCCGTCCAGGTACGTCGCGCTCGTCGACGGGCTCGACGCCGTCGGGCTGACCGACGTGCAGGCGTTCACGGACCAGACCGACGCGCTCCGGTGGGTGGCGCTCGTCGACCGCCTCTACGACGCGCAGGTCCGGATCGTCGCCTCGGGCATCCCGCTCGACACGGTGTACCCCGACGTGATGCTCGAAGGCGGGTACCGCAAGAAGTACCTGCGTGCCGCGAGCCGCGTCGTCGCGCTGACCCGCGCGGAGGAGTCGCCCCGGGCCTCCTGAACGTCCCGGAACACCCCTGCCGGGTGCCGCTCGGGGCTGCGAAACACAGCGTTCACAGAACGCGCCGTGACGTTACCTCCGCGAAACAGAGCGCGCCTCCCGGTGAAACACGTCGTCGCCAGACTCGGTCGCACCCGAGGCGGACGGAGAGCCGCACAGCGACGAGAGGTGCACACATGCTTGATCAGGGCAACACGACGTTCGTGTTGGTCATGGCGGCGCTGGTGTTGTTCATGACACCCGGCCTGGCCTTCTTCTACGGCGGTCTGGTGAAGGCCAAGTCCGTCATCAGCATGATGATGATGTCCTTCGGGGCCATCGCGCTGGTGAGCGTCCTCTGGGTGCTCTACGGCTACGCGATCGCCTTCGCCAACCACGGGGACAACACGGCCGTGACGGGCATCGTCGGCTTCTTCAGCATCGACTGGAACCTGCTCGGCCTCGGCCAGGCGTTCGAGGAGGCGCAGTCGTCGGACATCCAGGCGGCCTACCCGTCGATGGCCTTCGTCGGCTTCCAGGCCACGTTCGCGATCATCACGGTCGCCCTCATCTCCGGTGCGATCGCCGACCGCGCGAAGTTCGGCGCGTGGATGGTCTTCGCCGGCATCTGGGTCACGGTCGTCTACTTCCCGGTCGCCTCGTGGGTGTTCAACCTGACGTCGGGATGGGCCGCCACGTGGGGCGTCATCGACTTCGCCGGTGGTACCGCGGTGCACATCAACGCCGGTGCCGCGGGCCTGGCCCTGGCGCTCGTGCTCGGCAAGCGCGTCGGCTTCGCCAAGGGTGCGCACAAGCCGCACAACCCGCCCTTCGTCCTGCTCGGTGCCGCGATCCTCTGGTTCGGCTGGTTCGGCTTCAACGCCGGGTCCGAGGGCGCTGCTGACGGCATCGCCGCGATCGCCTGGGTGAACACGCTCGCCGCCCCCGCCGCCGCGATCCTCGGGTGGCTGCTCATCGAGAAGCTCAAGGACGGCAAGGCCACCTCCGTCGGTGCCGCCTCGGGCGCCGTCACCGGCCTCGTCGCGATCACGCCGGCCTGCGCCAACCTGACGCCCGGCTGGGGCATCGTGCTCGGCTTCCTCGCCGGCATCGTCTGCTGCTTCGCGATCGACTGGAAGTACCGCCTGGGCTTCGACGACTCGCTCGACGTGGTCGGCGTGCACCTGGTCGGCGGTGTCTTCGGCACGCTGTTCCTCGGCTTCTTCGCCAACGACACCGGCCTGATCTACTCGGGCTCGTTCGAGCAGCTCGGCAAGCAGGCCGCCGCTGCCCTCGCCGTCGGGCTCTACTCCTTCGTCCTGGCCTTCGTGATCGGCTTCCTCATCGAGAAGACGATGGGCTTCCGCGTGAAGACCGAGGACGAGGTCGCCGGCATCGACACCGCGGTCCACGGCGAAGAGGGCTACGTCCTCTACGACCAGGAGGACAACAGCGCGGTCGGCGTGCGCTGACCGCTCCTGCCGCACACGACGACGGCCCCCGCTCACTCGGAGCGGGGGCCGTCGTCGTGCGGCCGGCGATCAGTGCGTGTCGGCACCGTCCTCGCGCGAGCCGTCGGGGACCGCTTGGTCGTCGGTCTGGGTCCCGGTGGACGTGTCCCCGAGGTCGTCGCCGCCACCGACGAGGGCGTCACCTCCGCGGGCGTCGTTCCCGAGCGCGGCGAGCGCGGACTGTTCCTGGTCCCCACGGTCCTCCAGGTCGAGTCCGGAACGGTCGTCCTCGGCACGTGGTTGCTCCTCGGCCGACCCGGAGTCGCCGGTGGTGGCGGCTTCGTGCTGCAGCGCTTCGCCGAGCTCGGTGTTGCCGCCGTCCCCGCCGTGGTCGTTGGGCATGGAAGTGGTCATCGCGGTCGTCCTCTCGTCGGTGGTCCGGCTCCAGCGGGAGTCGTCGGTGCCCGGACCGGTGTGCGGTGCTACCAGGCGTAGTCCTCGGGTGCGGTCCGGTGGCCGGGGAACAGCTCGTCGAGGCGGTCGAGTGCGGCCTGGTCGAGGCGGATGTCGACCGCGCGGACGGCGGACTCCCACTGCTCCATGGTGCGCGGGCCGGTGATCGGCGCGGTGACGCCCGGCTGGTGCAGCAGCCACGCGAGGGCGAGTTCGCCCGGAGTGTGCCCGAGCTCCTGCGCGAACGACTCGTACGCGGTGAGCTGGTCGCGGTGGGCGTCGACGTACTCGGCGCTCCGCCCGGACAACCGGCGCGACCCGTTCTCGGTCTTCTCGATCACGCCGCCGAGCAGTCCGCCCTGCAGCGGCGACCACGGGATCACCCCGAGCCCGTAGTGCTGCGCGGCCGGCAGGACCTCGCGCTCGACGTCACGGACGACCAGGTTGTAGATCGACTGCTCGCTGACCAGACCGAGGAAGTTCCGGTGCCGTGCGGCCTCCTGCGCCTGCGCGATGTGCCACCCGGCGAAGTTCGACGACCCGACGTAGAGGACCTTGCCCTGGCCCACCGCGATCTCCATCGCCTGCCAGATCTCGTCCCGGGGTGTCGCCCGGTCGACGTGGTGCATCTGGTAGAGGTCGATGTGGTCGGTCTGCAGCCGCTGGAGCGACGCGTCGATCGACCGGCGGATGTTCAGCGCGCTCAGCTTGCCGCCGTTCGGCCAGTCGGTCATCTCGCCGTACACCTTCGTGGCGAGCACCGTCTTGTCGCGTCGTCCGCCGCCCTTGGCGAACCACCGGCCGATGATCTCCTCCGTGGCGCCCTTGCCCACCGAGCCGCCGTACGCGTTGGCCGTGTCGAAGAAGTTGACGCCGAGCTCGTGCGCCCGGTCCATGATCGCGTGCGAGTCGTCCTCGCTGGTCTCCGGTCCGAAGTTCATCGTGCCGAGCACTGCCCGTGACACCGACAGCCCTGTCCGTCCGAGGTGTGTGTAGTCCATGCACCAGGTCTACGCCCCCGGCTCGACGCGCTGTCAGGACCCGGGAGTACCCGTGGAGGCCTCGACGACCACGCGACGGAGGAACGACCATGCCCGACGACGACATCCCGAGCACGCTGCAGCGGTCCCCGGAGCACGCGCAGGACGTCTACCGCGCCACACTGCGGTCCGCCGAGGCCGAGTACGGCGAGGGGCAGCGCGCCGGCCGGACCGCGTGGGCCGCCGTGAAGCACGAGTACGAGAAGGTCGGCGACCACTGGGAGGAGAAGAACTCCGCCGGTCCATCGGACTCCGGTGCCGCCGGTACACGCGACTCCGGCACGACGCAGGAGGGTGTCGACGCGAACGCCTCGAAGGCGCACCTGCTCGAGGTCGCGAAGCGCCTCGAGGTGAGCGGCCGCTCGAGGATGACGAAGGACGAGCTCGTCGACGCGATCAAGAAGGCGAACCGCCGAGCGACGGCGAAGGCGCGCGACTGACCTGCGCCCACCCCATGCCGTGCCCGGCATGCGGCGTTGGACGACAGGCGTAGCGTTCGGGGGGTGAACATCCCAGCACTCCGAGGCAGCCGGATCACCGGGTTCGGCCACCACCAGCCCGACCGGATCCTCACCAACGACGAACTGTCGACGATGGTCGACACGAACGACGAGTGGATCACGACACGCACCGGGATCAGGACCCGGCGCATCGCCGGCCCGGACGACAGCGTGACGTCCATGGCGACCGAGGCGGCGCGCAACGCCCTGGCGGACGCGGGCGTCGCGCCGACCGACGTCGACCTGGTCGTGGTCGCATCGACCACCCACCGGGACCGCTCGCCCTACACGGCCGGACGGGTGGCCGCAGCGCTCGGCATGTCGAACGGCCCGGCCCCCATCGACATCAACACCGCGTGCAGCGGCTTCGAGTACGCCATGGCCATCGCCGACCAGGCCATCCGCACCGGGTCCGCCGACACCGCGCTCGTCATCGGCTCCGAGACGCTCTCGCGCATCGCCGACTGGACCGACCGCTCGACCTGCGTGCTCGTGGGCGACGGCGCCGGCGCAGCGGTCCTGCAGGTCTCCGACGAGCCGCAGATCGGACCGGTGTCATGGGGGAGCGTGCCGCACCTGCAGGACGCCGTCCGCGTCACGCACGACCCGGAGGTGTTCCAGCAGGAGGGCCGCTCCATCTACCGGTGGGCGATCACCGAGGCCGAGGGACACGCGCGCGCGGTCGTCGACCGGGCCGGCCTGACCCTCGACGACATCGGGGTGTTCGCCTTCCACCAGGCGAACCTGCGCATCATCGAGCCACTCGTCACGGCGCTCGGCGGCGAGGGCAAGTACGTCGTGCGCGACGTCGTCGAGTCCGGCAACACCTCCGCAGCGAGCGTGCCGCTCGGTCTGTCGAAGGCGTGGCACCGCGGGGAACTGCCGGAGGGCGTCCCGGCGCTGCTCTTCGGGTTCGGGGGCGGGTTCGCGCACGCCGGACAGGTGGTCACCACGCCGGTCCGTCGCCGCTGACCGCGAGCGCCGGCCCGCCCGGGCGACGGACGGGAGGCTCCCCACCGGGTGGTGCCGGGCCTCCCGTCCGTCGGGCGCGTCAGCGGTCGAGCTTGCGCTGCTGCCGCTTGCTGAGGGGCTTCGCGGAGTCCGAGCCGACCGGCTCGGCGTCGACCACGACCGCGAAGTGCGCGGGCGGCGGACCGAATGCGCTGCGGGAGGACTGGACGACCTTGCGCCCGAGCGCGTGGTTGCCGAGGCCGCCGACGACGGCACCGATCCCGAACGGGATCGCGCGGCCGAGGACGGACGTGCCCTGGCGGGTCAGGAACCGCTTGACGAAGGTGTTGCGCAGCTTCCCGCCGATGCCGCTCACGGCCTGCTTCGGCAGCGACGACGTGACGAGCTCGCCCCAGAACGCGGTGCGACCCTTGCCGCCGCGGGCCTCGCCCGCGAGCTGCTGGACGAGCTGCGTCCCGGGCGCGCCGAGCATCATCGCCATCACGAGGGCGCGGGCGCGCTCCGGGTCCTCGACCGTGATGCCGTGCACCTCGGTGACGGACTGGGCGAAGAGCGCGCTGGCCTCGAGGAACCCGACCGTCTCGGCTCCGCTCAGGCCGAGGCTCGCGACCATCCCGACGCCGGGGATGACGGCGCTCGCGCCGACGGCGGCGCCGCCGGAGGTCACGGCGGTCAGGTACTGGCGCTCGAGGATCTCGATGACCTCGGCCGGGGAGGCGTCGGGGTGACGACGACGGACACGGGCGACGTGGGCGACGACGACGGGCCGCTGCACCGAGATCGCCCGGTCCAGCCATGCGGTCCAGCCCGAGGTGTCGTCGGACTGGACGCGCTGACCGTCGGCGGACGGGGCGGTCTGGACGGGTGCGGGGGGCATCGGCACGATCGCGTCGTGGCCCTTGGGGGTGCGGGACATGACGTCGACGCTACGCGGGGGGTGCTCGGAGCGGCCGAGCGCGGTCGCTCTCCGGAGGGTCAGCTGTGGGCGAGCTCGGCCCGGATCGGCAGGTCCTGGTCCTCGAGGATGAACTGCGCGCCGACGGCGGTGCGGGCGTTGACGACGACCGGGGCGAGCAGGTTCACGGTGGTGCCGGCCGCGTCCGGGTTCGCGACGACGAGGAGCATGGCCTCCTCCGCACGCTCGAGCCCGATGCGGTCGGCCTGCTCGTCGGCGAGCACCGGCGCGTAGTCGGGCAGGTGCACGGCGGCGTCGAGCAGGTACAGCCGCGGGTCGGTCACGCCGGAGTCCGTCGTGCCGGTGCCCACCAGGGCGAACAGGCCGTCGGCGCCGTCGACGGGGTCGAGGGTGAACGACCGCAGCGGCTCGAGGCCGAACGGTGCGACGGTGAAGGTCAGGTCGATGCTCATCGGAGGTAGTCCATCAGGGTCGGCTGCAGGACCTTCGCGGTCACGGCGAGGGCTGCCTGGTAGTTGGTGCTCTGGACCTGCAGGTCGAGGACGGCCTGGGCGAGCGCCTTGTCCTCCACGCCGGAGCGGCGACCCTCGAGTGTGGTCGAGAGCGTCTTCAGCGCGTCCTGTGCGGACAGCGCCGCGGAGTGCCGCACACCGACGTCGGCCTGCGCACCGCGGACGGCGGCCTGCGCCGCGTCGATCTCGTTCAGTCGGGGGTTCACGTTCGTCCCTGCCTGCAGGTCGGCGACGATGTCGTCGAGGAGTGCGAAGACCGACGCGTCGCCGGTCCCGAACACGGCGCTGCCGTCGGTGTCGACGCGGACCTCGTCGCCGGTGCCGACCGTCCGGGAGACGCTGGCGGACGGGGAGCCGGCCCACGTCGTGTCCGGCGCGTACGCGGCCGCGGCGGGGGAGGACCCGGCGAAGACCGATCGCGTGCCGTACTTCGTGTTCGCCGAGCTGAGCAGGTCGGCCTTGAGGCCCTGGAGCTCGCTGATGAACGCCTGCCGGTCGGTGGTGCCCATCGTCCCGTCGCTCGCGGCCTGCACGGTGAGGTCCCGGACCTTGCCGAGCACCTTCGACACCCCGGCGAGGGCGCTGTCGGTCGTGGCGAGCCACCCGACGGCGTCGTCCGCGTTCCGGGCGTGCTGGGCGGCCTGCGCCTGCTCCTTGCGCACCTGCATGGCGGTCGCGGTGCCGGTCGGGTCGTCCGACGGCTTCCGGATCGCCTTGAGGCTCGTGGCCTGGTCGGTCAGGTCGGCGACCTTCGCGGCACCGGCCTGCAGACGCGACTGCGCGGCGGCCATGGTCATCTGGGTGGTCACACGGGTGATCACGGTCAGCTCCTCCCGACGAGGCCGAGGCGGTTGATGATGGTGTCGAGCATCTCGTCGACGGCGGTCAGGACGCGTGCCGCGCCCTGGTAGGCGTGCTGGTACGCGAGCAGGGACACGTTCTCCTCGTCCATGTCGACGCCGGCGCTCGACTGCTGCTGGGTGCGCGCGTTGGTGAGGGCGAGCCCGGTGAGCGTCGCCTCCGACGTCGCCGTCCGGGAGGCGCTGCCCACGCCCGTCACGAAGGTCGCCCAGGTCGCGTCGGGACCTCCGGCACGGTTGCCGACCGCCGCGATGGCCGTCAGCACCGAGGCGTCGAACTGCCCGGTGGCGCTCCGGGTGGCGAGTCCACTCGCGTCCGTCGGGACGACGGACAGCCCCTGGGCCGCGGGGACACCGGCGGCGAGGGCGAAGAACGGGCTGCCGGTGGCCCCGGACGGCGTGGTGCCGGTGGCGTGCAGGGCGTTCACCGACGTCGCGAGGTCCGTGGCGACGGCGTCGTACGCGGCGGCGGCCTCGGCGAGGGCACCACCCGTCCGTGCGCCGTTCGCGGGCGCGAGCAGGGACAGCCCACCCGCGATCGACCCGCCGTCGAGGGCGACCGGACCCGCGGAGCCGCCGACCCAGGACAGGGCCGGTGCGCCGGAACCGCTGCGGGTGTCGGCCAACGAGCCGGCACCGGCGAGGGCGACGGCGCGGGCGGAGGTGCCCTGCACCAGCGCGTTCCCGCCGATGACGACGTCGACCGTGCCGTCGCCGTTGTCGCGGACGGTGGCTCCGGTCAGCGTCGCGATCGACTCGGTGAGCTGGTCGCGTCGGTCGAGGAGTTCGTTCGCGTTCCCGCCCGACGCCACCGTCGACCGGATCTGCCCGTTGAGGTCGGCGACCTGCGCGGCGGCGTCGTTGAGCCGGGTGACCTGCGTGGCGACGGTGGACCGGGTCGCGGTCCACTGCGCGTCGACGCTCTTCGACCCGGCGGAGAGGGCCGTGGCGACGGTCTTCGCGGCGCCGAGCAGCGCGCTCGCGGCACCCGGGTCGTCGATGTGGGTCGCGAGGTCGCTCCAGGCGGACCAGAGCCCGTCGAGCTTCGCGGAGAGCCCGTCGGCGCCCGGCTCGTGCAGCCCGGTCTCGAGCTGGTCGAGGGCGGTCGCGCGGGTGTCGGCGGAGGCGGCGGCACCGGCGGAGAGCCGGACGCGGGTGTCGAGGGTGGCGGTCGCCAGGCGGGCGATGGCGTCGACCGACACGCCCTGGCCAGCGAGGGCCGCGGTGCCGCGGAGGAAGCCGGTCTGTGCCGGTGCGCCGACCTCGGTCTGCACGAGGCGCTGCCGGGTGTAGCCGGTCGTCCCGGCGTTGGCGATGTTCTGCCCGGTGACGTCGAGGCCGGCACGGGCAGCGGCGAGCCCGGAGTAGGCGGTCTGGAGCGATCCGAAGGTGCTCACCATGGTCAGAGGTTCCCGTCGAACAGGCGGGCGCCGTCCGGGTTCGCGCCCGAGGAGCCGGTCGCGTCGTACGTGTCCGCGTCGGCGACCGTGCCCGCGAGCGTCTCCTGCGTCGCCTGGGCGGCGATGCGGAGGAAGCGGTCGTTCTCGTCGCGCAGGGCGCCGATGCGCGTGGTCAGTTCGAGCATGGCGGCGAGGTGGGAGGCGAGGATCTCGCTCCAGGGTCCGGACGGCGCGGCGGCGACGACCTCGCGCAACGGTGCGTCCGAGGACACGCCCCACTCCTCGGCGACGGCGGCGCTCTGGGCGCTGCGTTCGAGGCCGGTGCTGCGTAGGCGGTCGAGGACCTGCTCGACCTCGCGGCTGGCGTGCGACACCCAGCGGGAGCGTCCGGCGGCGAGGATGAGCTGTTCCTCCTCGAGCTTGAACGTGAGCAGCTCGAGCAGTTCGCGTTCACGCCACAGGACGGCGGACAGGTCGTTCACGCTCATCAGCCCCCTCCGGGATCGGATCGACCGCCGGGTGCGGTCTCCAGGGGTTATCGACGCCGTCGGTCCCGGCGTAAGCAGCGCGCACCCGGTCCGCCGATCGGGGGACACGGACGGACCGTGTCCGCAGAAGGGCGGACCGGCGTGTGCGGCGCCCACCCCCGCACTGGGTACGGACAGGCACTCGTTCAGCCCCTGCACAGCCGATAGGTTCGGAAGCAGCACCGGGGGACAACCCCCAGGTCGCGCCCAGGGCGCGGGTGCACCGCGAGGACGGATCCGCGCGGTTCTTCGACGTACTCCGGCGGTCCCGACGCCGGTGGTCGTCATGCCCACGGACGGGTCAGCCGAACCAGGACGACCAGGGGAACACCATGGACCGGAACGCACGCAACGCGATGATCGTCGAGCACCTGCCGCTCGTCGGCTACATCGTCGCCGAGACCTGCGCACGCGCCACCCACCTCAGCCGCGACGACCTCGCACAGGTCGGCTCCGTCGCCCTCGTGCAGGCGGCCGACGCGTTCGACCCGACCCTCGGCGTCCCCTTCGGCGCCTACGCCCGGACCCGCATCACCGGCGCGATCGCCGACGACCTGCGCGCCGGCGACTGGGCCAGCCGTGGCACCCGCAAGCGCATCCGCGAGACGCTCGCGACGCAGGAGGCCCTCTCCGCCGGTCTCGGTCGGAGCGTCACGCCGCAGGAGATCGCCGATGCGATGGGCGTCGACCGGCAGACCGCGGTCGACGCGCTCACCGACGCGGCGCGGACGATCACCCCGATCGACGAGACGGTGCACGACACGGTCGCCGCCGACCTCCCGCTGCCGGGTGAGGACCTGCTCGAGGCCGAGAAGCGCCGGTACCTGCGCGCCGCCGTCCTGGCGCTGCCCGACCGCATGCGCCTCATCGTCGAGGCCGTCTACTTCGGCGACCGCACCGTCACGGACGTCGCCACCGAGCTCGGCATCACGCACTCCGCCGTCTCCCAGCAGCGGTCCGAGGCGATGCGGCTGCTCCGCGACGGACTCGCCGCGCACTACGGCGACGACGGAGTCACGCCCGAGCCCGCCTCGCGCACCACGGCCGCCCGCCGGAGCGCGTACCTCGCCCGCGTCGCCACGAACGCCGCCGCCGGGGTCGCCCGCGCGGTGCACGACGCCGCCCCGCTCGGCCGGGTCGCGGCCAGTTGACCGTCCGGCGGTCCGCCGGGGCGGGAAATCGTCCGACGGATCGCCTAACGCCTCCGGCCGATCGGTCGAGAGGAGCACATGTCAGCCCACGGACGGGCTGACGATCGGCCCAGTTTCACGGAGGAACACATCATGGGTATGTCCATCAACACCAACCTCTCGGCACTCAACACGTACCGGAACCTCAACGCGACGCAGAACGACCTGTCGAAGTCCCTCGAGAAGCTCTCGAGCGGCCTCCGCATCAACCGTGCTGCCGACGACGCTGCCGGTCTGTCGATCTCCGAGGGCCTGAAGTCGCAGGTCGGTGGCCTCACGGTCGCCGCCCGCAACGCGCAGGACGGCATCTCCGTCGTGCAGACCGCTGAAGGTGGCCTCACCGAGACCCACTCGATCCTCCAGCGCATGCGCGACCTGGCCGTCCAGGCCGGCAACGACTCGAACAACGACACGTCGCGTGCGGCGATCAAGACCGAGTCCGACCAGCTCCAGAAGGAGCTCGGCCGCATCGCGTCGTCCACCAACTTCAACGGCACCTCGCTGCTCAACAGCAACGCGACGCTGAAGTTCCAGGTCGGCGCGAACGCCGGCACCGACAGCCAGATCGCGGTCGACCTGTCCGGTGCCAACGTCCAGAACATCGTCGACAACCTGAACGGTGGCAGCACCGGTACCGGGACGAAGTTCGTCATCGCCGACGTGGCGGCCCTGGCCGGCGCGGCGACGTTCGAGGTCACGAAGGGCGGCGAGACGACCAGCGTCACCACGGGCAACCTCGGTGCCGCGGGCTCGTTCGACAGCGTGCAGGAGTACGCCGACGCCCTCAAGGCCGACACCGCCTTCGCGGCGAACTTCACCGTCACGGTGGACAAGGACGCGAACGGCGCCGGCACCGGCATCACGGTCACGGCGAACAACGGTGGCGCAGTCGCCGTCGCAGCGCCGGGCACGGGTGTCGCGGCGGGCACCGCTGGTGCGCCCGTCACCGGTGGCGTCGCCTTCGACACCGCCGACAAGGCCCAGGCGTCGATCAAGCTGATCGACGAGCAGATCGCCAAGGTCTCCTCGGCCCGCTCCAACCTCGGTGCGATCCAGAACCGCTTCGACCACGCCATCAACGTGACGAACGTGGCCAAGGAGAACCTCACCGCGGCGAAGTCCCGCATCACCGACGTCGACATGGCGGAGGAGATGGTCAAGTACACGCGCGACAACATCCTCAGCCAGGCCGGCACGTCGATGCTCGCGCAGGCGAACCAGAGCACGCAGGGCGTCCTGTCGCTGCTCCGCTAGTCGCACCGGTCGTCACCACCGAGGAGCCGTTCGGGTGCTCCTCGGTGGTGGCGCCCACCCCCTCGGACTGACCGCGGTCGGTCCGCCACCACCTCGATCCGACGACCGCCGGGGAGCCCGCGATGTCCACCACGTCCGCGACGAGCACCTCGCTCGCGATCGACGGCCTGGTCTCCGGCCTGAAGACGTCCGAGCTCATCAACTCGCTCATGTCGATCGAGCAGGTCCCGCAGACCCTGCTCAAGGCGAAGGTCACGACGACCAACTCGTTCATCTCGTCCCTGCAGACGATCAACGGGCTCGTGCAGTCGCTCGCGACCAAGGCCTCCGCCGCGGCGAAGGCCGGCTCGCTCGACCTGTACACGGCGACGTCGAGCGCGACGAACGCCACCGTGTCGACGAGTGCGGCGGCCACGCCCGGTTCCGTCTCGTTCACCGTCGGGCAGACCGCCGCCGCGCAGGTGGGCGTCACCGCCGCGATGTCGTCCTGGGGGGACACCGCGTCGCCGCTGACGTTCACGAAGCCCGACGGCACGACCACGACGGTCACGCCGAAGACGGGCTCGCTCGACGACACCGTGACGGCGATCAACGCCTCCACCGCCGGGGTCACCGCGACGAAGGTCGCCGCCGGCACCGACGCCGCCGGCACGAAGCTCTACCGCCTGCAACTGACGAGCACCGCCACCGGCGCGGCGAACGGCTTCACCCTGCACCGGGGGACCGCCGCCGACGTCACGGCCGGGACCGCGACGGACGTGTTCGCCGAGACCGGCGCCGCCGTCGTGACCCGGGCCGCCGACGCCTCGGTCACGCTGTGGGCGGGCTCCGCCGCCGCCCAGACCGTGACCAGCGCGACGAACGCGTTCACCGACCTGCTGCCGGGTGTCAACGTCACCGTCTCGAAGACGTCCGCGGACCCCGTGACGATCACGGTGGCCCGCGACACGACGATGGCGCAGGGCGTGGCGTCCGGACTCGTCGACGCGCTGAACGCCGTCACGTCCTACTACGCCTCGAACACCGGCGTGACGAGCACCACCAGCCCGACGAACGGGACGACCACCACCACCGCCGGTGTCCTGCTGGGCGACGCGACCACCCGCTCGGCCGTGCAACGGCTGACGAGCGCGATGTCGACACCGGTGAACGGGAAGTCCCCGTCCTCCATCGGCATCGTCATCTCGAAGGACGGCGACTTCGACTTCGACGCAGCCGCCTTCCAGAAGGCCCTCGCGGCCGACCCCGCCGGGACCCAGGCGATCCTGTCCGGCGTCGCGGAGGCCGTCGCGGACGCCGCCACCACCGCCAGCGACAAGTACTCCGGCTCCATCACCACCGCGATCACGGGCAAGCAGTCCGTGGTCAAGGACCTCACCACGCAGATCGACTCGTGGACCGACCGCCTGACCATGCGTCGGGCGACGCTGCAGACCCAGTACGCCGCGCTCGAGACGAGCCTCAGCAAGCTGCAGTCGCAGTCGAGCTGGCTCGCCGGGCAGCTCGCGTCGATGTCCGCGAACTGAGCCGCAGGAGAACCGACATGAACGCCTACGACCTCAGCGGCGCGGCCGCCTTCCGGCAGGCAGCGACGCCACGTTCGGTGACCGAGCAGCGCCGTGCCCAGTACACGAACGAGGCGGTCCTGTCGGCGACCCCGGCGCAGCTCGTCACGATGCTCTACGACCGACTGCTGCTCGACCTGCACCGCGCCGAGACCGCACAGGTGGCGTCCGACTGGGACGCCGCCCGCGACCAGCTCATGCACGCGCAGGCGATCGTGGGGGAGCTGTCGTCCACGCTGAAGATCGACATGTGGGACGGCGGCGAGGGACTGCTCGCGGTGTACAACTACGCGTCGACGTCCCTCATCACCGCGAACGTGCACCGGGACGTGCAGGCCACGCGTGACTGCATCCGGATCCTCGAGCCGCTCCGCCAGGCCTGGCACGACGCGGCCGCCTCGCTGCCGGCGACCCCGGCCGCACCGCAGCAGACCGCCGGCGGGGCCCTCGGTGTCGCCTGAGTCGGAGACCGACGCCGCGGGTCCGTTCGACGCGCACGGCGACTCGCGCGCCCGCTGGGAAGCGGTGCTCGACGCCCTCGAGGCGACGCTCGACGGTGGCGCGACCGCCGACGAGCCGTGGACCGAACCGACCGGGCTGGGACCGGTCCCGCGCGACCTGGTGGGCCGCGCCTCCCGGCTGCTCGCCGCGCAGCGCGACCGCATCGTCGCCGTCGAGGACGCCCGCCGCACCGCCCTCGACCACCTCGGCGCACTGCGCGCCGTCGACGCCACGCGGCTGCCGTCCGGCTCCGTGTACCTCGACGCCAGCGCCTGACGCACCCGTCGGCCCCCCGTTCGGGGCGACGGCTTACACGGCTCGACGGACCCGCCGATAGGCCATCCCGAGCACGGATCGCTCGACGACAGGCCAGGGATCGGCCACCACCGCTTCGGCGACGTCCTCGGTGACGACGCCCGACGAGGGGACCCCTCCGTGTTCGACTCCGTGACGTCGGCTGCGCTGCAGAGCGCGCTCGACGGTCTCTCGATGCGTCAGCGTGTGATCGCCGACAACATCGCGAACATCAACACGACCGGCTACCGGGCGCAGAAGGTCCGGTTCGAGGACGCGCTCGCGAAGAGCATCGTCGACGGGGACGGCCACACCGCGCCGTCCGTCGCGCGGAGCCTCGAGCCGACCAACACGAACGGGAACAACGTCAACCTCGACGAGGAGACGCTCTCGAACGTCGACACCGTGCTCCGCTACCAGTTCGCCACGCAGGCGGTCGGCGGTGAGGCCACGAGCCTCCGCACGGCGATGCGGACCAACTCGTGACGACCTTCGACGCGATCGGCATCGCGAGCACCGGCATGACCGTGCACCGGAAGTGGCTCGACGCGATCTCCGACAACATCGCGAACGTCAACACCGTCCGGTCGATGGACGACTCCGCGTTCCAGGCCCGGTACGTCGAGGTCCAGGAGGGCAACGGCGTGTCCGGCGCGTACGTGAAGGGCGCTGCGTTCGGCAGCGCCGCCGGCCGCGTGACCTACGAGCCGGACAACCCGCTCGCGGACGCCGAGGGGTACGTCCGCATGCCGGACATCGACCTCGGGACGCAGATGGCGGACCTCATCATGGCCCAGCGCGGCTACCAGGCGAACGCCGCCGTGGTCGACCGTGCCAAGACCGCCTACGAGGCGGCACTGCAGATCGGGAAGAACTGATGCCCATCGACGCCGTGAACGGTGTGACCACCAACGCGATGACGAACGCCGCGACCAGCGTGTCCGGCACCACGAGCGACGGCGGCGACGGGTTCGCCGCGAGCCTCGGGTCCGCCGTCGACGGCCTGCAGCAGCTGCAGAGCGACTCGAAGACGCTCGCGCTCAAGGCGGTCACCGGCAACCTCGACGACATCCACGACGCCACCATCGCGTCCACCCGCGCGCAGGTCACCCTCGAACTCGTCGCCGCCGTCCGCAACAAGGGCGTCGACGCGTTCAACGAGATCATGCGGATGCAGGCCTGATGCCCGCGGGGATGCAGGGCGTGCTCGGCCGGCTCGGCGCGTACGTCAAGGGGTTCACCGCCGCGCAGCGGACCATCGCCGTCATCGGCATCGCCGCCCTCGTGCTCGGGGGCATCGCGCTGGCGTCCTGGCTCGGCAAGCCGTCCTACGCGCCGCTCTTCACCGGGCTGGCCGCCGCCGACGCGAGCTCGATCACCGACCAGCTCACCACCGACGGCGTCCCGTACCAGCTCACCGACGGCGGGGCGACGATCCTCGTGCCGCAGGACAAGGTGTACGGGGAGCGACTCGCGGCCGCGTCGAACGGGCTGCCGTCCTCGAACGAGGGCGGCTACTCGCTGCTCGACACGATGGGCGTGACGAGCTCCGAGTTCCAGCAGGACGTCACCTACAAGCGGGCGATCGAGGGCGAGCTCGCCAAGACCATCTCCGCGATGGACGGCGTGCAGACCGCGAGCGTCCAACTCGCCATCCCGGAGAAGTCCGTGTTCGTCGACGAGGAGAAGGACCCGACCGCGTCGGTGTTCATCGCGACGAAGAACGGCGCCGAGCTCGGCTCGGACCAGGTCCAGGCGATCGTGCACCTGACGAGCGCCGCCGTCGAGGGCATGCAGCCGACCGACGTGTCCGTGGTCGACCAGAAGGGGCAGACCCTGTCCGCGGTCGGCACCGGCGCGACCGGCTCGGGCACCGACCAGGCCGCCGACTACGACGCCGCCACGAGCAAGAAGATCCAGGACCTGCTCGACACGACGCTCGGCGCCGGCAACGCGAGCGTCGTCGTCTCCGCGACGATGAGCGACAACTCCGGCACCCGGACGACCGAGTCCTACACGACGCCGACGACCGGCCCCGTCGCGCTCAACGAGTCCTCCACGAAGGAGGAGTACGGCGCGGGCTCCGGTGCCGGCGCGAACGCCACCGGTGTCCTCGGTCCGGACAACATCGCCGTGCCGAACGGCACCGCGGGCGCCGGGACGGACGGCGGCTACCAGAACGAGTCGGCGACGAAGAACAACGCGGTCGACAAGACGACCGAGACCACCCAGATCCCGGCCGGGGCGATGGACCGCCAGACGATCTCGGTCGCGCTCAACTCCGGGGCGACGTCGGTGCAGGGCGTCAACCTGCAGAGCATCAACGACCTGGTCGCGAACGCCGCCGGCATCGACACGGCGCGGGGCGACCGGGTCGAGGTCGCGATGATGGACTTCGACACGAGCGCCGCGGACGACGCGGCGAAAGCGCTCGAGGCGCAGCAGGAGGCGGACGAGCAGGAAGCGCTCTGGTCGGCGATCCGCACAGCGGGCATCGTCGTCGGCGTCGTGCTGGCACTCGTCGCGGTGATGGTGTTCCTCGCCCGCCGCAGCCGGCGTCAGCAGCGTGAGCAGGTCGACATCGGCGAGCTCGACGCGTTCGGCGATGCGTTCCAGCTGCCGCTCGCCGTCGAACCGGCCGACCACCGCACGGGTCTGGACGCCGGGGACGCGCCGACCGTCGCCCTGCAGGCCCTGCCCGTCGAGGACGCCCCGACGGAGGTGCTCACCACCGACGAGATCACGGCCGAGCGTCGGCGCCAGGACATCTCCGCCCTCGCCGAGCGGGACCCGAAGCGCACGGCCGAGCTCCTCCGCGGGCTGCTCGACGACCGGGCGTCGGTGTGAGCGCCGTCGTCCCCGCGCCCGGCACCGACCGGCAGCTGACCGGCGCGCAGAAGGTGGCGCTCATCCTCATGCAGATGGAGACCGAGCGCGCCGCCGAGGTGATGAAGCAGTTCTCCGAACTCGAGGCCGAGGAGATCTCGGCCGAGATCGTGCGGATGCGTCGCGTCGACGACGAGACCGTCGACCGCACGCTCAGCGAGTTCCACCGCCTGACCCGCACCGGGCGCACCGGTCGCCGCGGCGGCAAGGACACCGCGCTCGGGCTGCTCGAGGCGTCCTTCGGGGCCGAGCGCGCCGCCGGCGTGATGGACCGTCTCGCCTCCAACCTGGCCGGTCAGTCGTTCGAGTTCCTCGACGACGCCGAGCCCGGGCAGGTGATCGCCCTGCTCGAGGGCGAGCTGCCGCAGACCATCGCCCTGGTCCTCGCGCACCTCAAGCCGGGGCAGGCCAGCGCCGTGCTCGCCGGCGTGGACGAGCGGGTCCGGACGGACGTCGCGCAGTCGTTCGCCACCATGGGCACCGCCACCCCGGAGTCGGTGGGCATCGTCGCCGGCGTCCTCCGTGCGCGTGCCGGTGCCGTCGTCTCGCCCCGCGAGAGCGTCGAGGTCGTCGGCGGCATCGCGCCGCTCGTCGAGATCATCAACCGTTCCGACGTCGCGACCGAGAAGGCCGTGCTCGACGGCCTGGAGGCCCGTGACCCGGAGCTCGCCGAGGACATCCGTTCCCGCATGCTCACCTTCGAGGACATCGTCAAGCTCGAGTCGCGCGACATCCAGCAGGTCCTGCGCGGCATCGACTCGAAGATCCTCGCCACCGCCATGAAGGGCGCCCCGGTCGCGGTCGTCGAGACGATCCGCGCCAACGTGTCCGAGCGCAACCGCGAGCTCCTGGACGACGAGGTGCAGTCGATGGGCCCGGTCCGGGTGTCGCAGGTCGAGGAGGCCCGCGCCGAGGTGGTCCGGTCCGTCCGCGAGCTCGAGGCCCAGGGCGTCATCACGGTGCACCGTGCCGAGGAGGACGAGCTCGTTGACTGACGCCTTCGCCCCGGTCGCGTTCCCGGTCATCACGGACGCCGCGGTCACCCGCCGCGCCGCGAGCGCCGACGTCCGTGGGCACGCTGCCGGCTACGCAGCCGGTCTCCGGGTCGCCCAGGTCGAGACGGAGGCGCTCCGTGCAGGGCTCGTCGCCGAGCACGAGGCGCGCCTCGCGGCCCTCGACGCCGTCGTCGCCGAACGGGTCGCCGTCCTCGACCGCGCCGCGGCAGCGCTGCAGGCCCGGGTCGCACCGGTGCTGGCGGCCGCCGAGGAGTCCGTCGCCGCCGCGGCCGTCGACCTCGCCGAGGCCGTCGTCGGGTCCGCGATCCGGGCCTCCCGTCCGGACGGCGACGGCAGCGGTCCGACCGGCCGACGCGCCGCCTCGGCCGAGGAGACCGTCCGACGCGCCCTCGCGGCCGCGGACACGCCGGTCGCGACGGCGGTGCGGCTGAGCCCGGCCGACGCGGCCGTGCTCGCCGACGTGACCCTGCCGGTCCCGGTGGTCGCCGACCCCGCGCTGCGGGACGGCGACGCCGTGGTCGACCTGCCGGACGGCGTCCTCGACGCCCGGATCGACGCAGCGCTCGCCCGCGCCCGCGTCGCGCTCGGGGTCCTCCGGTGACGGCGACCCTGCTCCGGCCACGCGGTCTGGACGTGGCCGTCGCCGCGGCCCGCCCGCAGCGCGTCGGGACCGTGACGAGCGCGGTCGGTCTCGGGCTGACGATCGCCGGGCTCGACGCCCGCGTCGGCGAGGTCATCACGGTCGGGGCCGAGGGCGCCGAGCAGACCGCCGTCGAGGTCGTCGCCACCGACGCGTCCGGCGTGCGCTGCATGCCCCTCGGACGGCTCACCGGCATCACCGCGGGCACACCGGCGCGGTCGACCGGGCGACCCGTCCTCGTCCCGACCGGGACCGGCCTGTTCGGGCGGGTGCTCGACGGGCTCGGACGGCCGATCGACGACCGGGGACCGCTGGACACCGACGCGTGGGTCCCGCTCGACCACGACACGCCGAACGCGATGGCGCGCACCCGGATCGACACCCCGCTGCAGCTCGGCGTCCGGGTGCTCGACACACTCACGACGGTCGGGCGGGGGCAGCGCATGGGGCTCTTCGCGGGCTCCGGCGTCGGCAAGTCCTCGTTGCTGTCGATGATCGCGCGGGGGAGCGACGCCGCCGTCAACGTGATCGCCCTCGTCGGCGAGCGCGGCCGCGAGGTGCGCGAGTTCCTCGAGGACGACCTCGGCGCGGAGGGGCTCGCGCGGTCGATCGTCGTCGTGTCGACGTCCGACGAACCGGCCCTCATGCGGCTGCGCGCGGCCTTCGTCGCCACCCGGATCGCGGAGTCGTTCCGCGACGCCGGCCAGGACGTCGTCCTCATGATGGACTCGCTCACCCGCGTCGCGATGGCCCAGCGCGAGATCGGGCTGTCGGTCGGGGAACCCCCGGCCACCCGGGGCTACCCGCCGTCGACCTTCTCCGTGCTCGCCGGGTTGCTCGAGCGTGCCGGCACCGACCGGGTCGGCAGCGTCACCGGGCTGTACACCGTGCTCGTGGACGGCGACGACCACAACGAGCCGATCGCCGACGCGGCGCGCAGCATCCTGGACGGACACGTCGTGCTCGACCGCAAGCTCGCGGTCACCGGGCACTTCCCGTCCGTCGACGCGCTCGGGTCGATCTCGCGCGTGGCCTCGAAGGTGACGACCCCCGAGCAGCGGGCGGTCGCGACCACCCTGCGGAAGGTCATGGCAGCGCGACGCAGCGCCCAGGACCTGCTCGACGTCGGTGCCTACCAGCGCGGGACGAACCCGCTCGTGGACGCCGCCGTGGACCACCAGGACGCCATCGACGGGTTCCTGCGGCAGGGCATGGCCGAGCAGGTCACCGCCGCGGGGTCCTGGGAGCGACTGGCCGGTCTCGTCCGCACGCTCGGCGTGTCCGGGGGCGTGTCCTGATGGCGCGCCGGTTCCCGCTCGCCGGGCTCCTCCGCCTGCGGCACGCCGAACAGGACCGTGCCGCAGCGTCCCTCGCCGACGCGAACGGACGGGTCCGCGACGCCGCCGACGCCCGGATGGCCGCACGCCGCACCCTCGACGACGAGCCGCAGACGGTGACCGACGCAGCGACGCTCAGCGCCGTCGCGTCGGCCCGTGCCGCGACCCGGGGGATGCTCGAGGAACTCGACGCCGTCGTCCGGTCCCGCCGTGCCGACGCCGAGCGGGCGCAGGAGACCTACAACGCCGCACGCCGGTCCGCCCTCGGGCTGGAGAAGCTCGAGGGGCAGCACACCAGCCGTGTCGCCGCCGAGGACCTGCGTGCCGAACAGACCGCGCTCGACGAGATCGCCGCGCGCCGCCGCACCGAAGGGGGAAGCCGATGAGCATCGACGCCGTGCTCTCGCGGATCAGTGAGATCCGCAGCCGGATCGAGACGCTGCAGGGCGGTACCACCGTGCCGACGTCCGCCGCGTCCTCGTCCGCCTTCGCCGACGCCCTGGCCACCGCCACGGGTACCGGCACCGGCTCCGCCACGGCGGCGCCCGCCGCTCCGGCGAGCACGGCCGCCGCGTCCGCCGCCCCCGCGACCTCCGTCGACGCCGGGCACGGCACCATCGCGACCGGCAGCGGCGCGACCGGGGACGACGTCGTCGCCGCCGCGAAGCAGTACCTCGGCGTCCCGTACGTATTCGGCGGCGAGACCCGGGCCGGCATGGACTGCTCCGGTCTCGTGCAGACCGTCTTCAAGGACCTCGGCGTGAGCATGCCCCGCGTCGTGCCGGACCAGGCCGACATGGGCGTCGCGGTGCCGTCGCTCGCGCAGGCGCAACCCGGTGACCTCATCATCCCGAAGGGCGAGGGGCACATCGTCATCTACCTGGGCGACGGCAAGGTCCTGCACGCGCCGCGGCCCGGCAAGGACGTCCGGATCGTCGACAACTGGTACTCGGACGGCGACATCGCCACCATCCGGCGCATCGTCCCCTCCGCCCAGGAGGCAGCAGCCGCTGCCGCCGCGAAGGCCGTCCCGACGGTCGGTGCAGCGGGGACGCCGAGCACGACCGACCTGCAGACCGCGGCACTCAAGTCGCTCCTCGCCGGGAGCGCCGCATGAACGCCGTGACCGCTCCGCCGTCCGGAGTCGCCCCGGGGGTCGACGCGTCCCG
The DNA here is from genome assembly GCF_003224335.1 of Curtobacterium sp. MCJR17_055. Classification (GTDB taxonomy): domain Bacteria; phylum Actinomycetota; class Actinomycetes; order Actinomycetales; family Microbacteriaceae; genus Curtobacterium. The sequence goes on along the minus strand of NZ_QKLF01000005.1, from coordinate 9,097 downwards.
TGGCCGGAGCACCAGCAGGCCGGACGCCGCTGCCGGCTTCGGACTGGCGTTGACGACCGCCGCCGCGCAGCTCGCCTCCGGGCGGTCCGACGAACGCGGTGTGGCCCGGGACGGCAGGACCTCGTCCGCGAGCCGGTCGTCGGCCGACACCGCCGCCCGACCGAGCGCCGACGCCGACGCCACAGCCCCCGCCGGCGACCCGTCGGTCGTCGACGCCGGTGTGGTCCCTCTCGGCGGGACCCTCCCGGTCGTGCCGACGAGTGGGACGGTGGCGTCGGGTACGCAGTCCGGTCCCGTATCCGCTGCGCCGGTCCCGGCGGCGAACGGTGGGACCCCGGGCGCTGCAGACCCGGGCGAGCCGACCACGGCCGGCCCGGAGACCGTCGCGGTGACGACCGGCGGTCCGTCCGCCGCCGTCGCTGCCGCTCCGACCGGCCTCGACACGGCGGGAGCACTCGCTCCCGCGTCCGGACCGTCCACTACCGCCGCCGACCGGTCCTCGACCGGCAGCGAGACCACTCGTGCCGCGGACGTCGTCACGGCCGACGGCGCCGGCGGGCCCTCGGGCCCCTCCGCACCGATCGTCGCCGTGGGATCCCCGGACGCCGGCGCCGCGGTCGCGACGGGCGCGGTCCCGGCCATCGCGGTCCCGGCAGCTGCCGCCACCGGTTCCCCGAGCGGCTCGACAGCGGGCGCGACGGGCAGCGGGGTCGGTACGCCGACACCGGTCGCCACGGCACCGTCGGCCACCGGGCAGTCCGCTCCCGCTCAGGCAGACCCGGCACCGGCCACTCCCGCCCTGTCCACTCCGGCGCTGTCCACCCCGCCGCTGTCCACCCCGCCGCTGGCGACCCCGGCGCTGGCGACCCCGGCCACGGCCGCTCCGACCACGGCCGGCGCGGCAGCCGGTGGCGCGCAGTCGGGCGCCGCTCGACCCGGCCACGCGGCGGGCGCAGCCGCTCCCGACCAGGGCGGGACGGGCCTCCCGGCCGTGACCGGAACAGACGCACCGGTCGTGCTCGCCGCCCCGGCGACCACCGGGTCGACCGCGTCGACCAGCGGCGCAACCGCACCCGCCGCCCCCACCGGCACCGCAGCGCCGAACCAGCCCCTCACCCAGCAGCTCGCGCGACCGCTGTTCTCGCTCGCGGCCGCCGGTCCCGGTCAGCACGTCGTGACCGTGCAGCTGACGCCCGACGCGCTCGGTCCGGTCACGGTCCGTGCCCACGTCACGGGGCACGGCATGCACGTCGAGCTGTTCGCCGCCTCCGATGCCGGGCGCGATGCCGTCCGCCAGATCCTGCCCGACCTGCGCCGCGAGGCCGCGGGCGGCACGACCCTCGACCTGTCCGCCCAGAACCGGCCGGGCGGTGACCCGGCCGACGCCGGAGCCCGCGACGGCCGCCGGGGAGCAGGTCCGGACACGGTCCGCACCGACCCCCGCCTGGCCGGCCGGGAGGCCCGCCTCACCGCTGCCTCCGACCGCCCCTCCGCCTCGACCACCGTCCGCACCGCGGGACTCGACGTCCTCGCCTGACCGGCCACCACGACAAGGAACACGACATGCCACTCGACGGGATCACGGGCTCCGTGGACACCGCCACGCAGGCCGCCGCCCTCGCGGCCGACGCGGCGTCCTCGCGGTCGCAGACGATGGACTCCGAGGTCTTCATGAAGCTCCTCGTGACGCAACTCCGCAACCAGGACCCGTCGTCGCCGATGGACACGAACCAGATGATCAGCCAGCAGACGCAGCTCGCGATGATGGAGCAGATCACCAACCAGACCACGACGGCCAACGAGGGCTTCTCGTTGCAGATGCGCATGGCCGCCGCGAACCTCGTCGGGAAGCAGGTCAGCTACACCGACGCCACCTCGGGCAAGGCCGTCACCGGGACCGCGACCGCGGTGTCCTACGCCGAGAGCGTGCCGACCGTGACCGTGAACGGGAAGGAGGTCGATCTCGACGTGATCTCCGGTATCTCCACCGCCTCCGGCTCCTGACCCTCCCTCCTCCTCCTCCGCTTCCTCGTCCACGAAGGGACGCACCATGCTCCGCTCGCTCTACTCCGGCATCTCCGGCCTCCGCTCGCACCAGCAGATGCTCGACGTCACCGGCAACAACATCGCCAACGTGAACACCGTCGGGTTCAAGACCTCGACCACCGTGTTCCAGGACACCCTCTCCCAGATGACCCAGGGTGCCGGTGGTCCGCAGACCGGCATCGGCGGCACGAACCCCGCGCAGATCGGTCTCGGCGTGCAGGTCGCCGGTGTCTCGACCAACTTCGCCCAGGGCTCGGCGCAGGCCACCGGCAAGGCGACCGACCTGATGATCTCCGGTGATGGCTTCTTCGTCACCCGCCTCGGCAACGACACCGTCTACAGCCGCGCCGGCGCGTTCGACTTCGACGCCGACGGTCGCCTCGTCACCGCCGACGGCAAGATCGTGCAGGGCTACTCCGCCACCAACGGCGTCGTGAACGACGGCGGGCAGCTCACCGACATCACCCTGCCGCTGCAGGCCGCCGCACCCGCCACCGCGACGAGTGCCGCCACCGTGTCCGGCAACCTGCCGTCCGACACCGCGGTGGGGGAGACCCTGAACCGCGACGCCACCGTCTTCGACCAGTACGGGACGAAGCACACCCTCTCGCTCGCCTACACGAAGACGGCCACCGGCTGGTCCGTCGCGGCCTCGAACGGGCAGGGCACCTCGGCCACCGGGACGATCGCCTTCGGCACCGACGGCAAGATCTCGCGCGGCGCCACCCTGCAGGTCGGTGGCATCGCGGTCGACATGACCCAGCTCACCGGCTTCGCGGCGCTGAACACCGCGTCGATCTCGTCGCAGAACGGCCACGAGGCGGGGTCGCTGCAGAGCTACTCCATCTCGAAGGACGGCACCGTGATGGGGACGTTCTCGAACGGCTCCTCGCTCGCCGTCGGACGGATCGCCCTCGCCACGTTCGCCAACCCGGCCGGCCTCGAGAAGACCGGGGCGTCGGGCTACCGCGCGACGGCGAACTCCGGCCAGGCGGCCGTCGGCGTCCCGGGGTCCGCGGGCGTGGGCTCCCTCGCGGCGGGCACGCTCGAGATGTCGAACGTCGACCTGTCGCAGGAGTTCACGAACCTCATCGTGGCGCAGCGCGGCTTCCAGGCGAACGCGCGCATCATCACCACCTCGGACGAGGTGCTGCAGGAGCTCACGAACCTGAAGCGCTGAGTCCACGGGGGGCTCCGCCGGCTCCTGTCCAGGGGTGCTCCCGCAGTCCTGCGGGAGCACCCCTGTCCCTGTGGCGCGGCCTACGCGTCGTCGCTGGCGGGCCAGCGCGCGGGGAAGGCGGTGCGTCGGCCGACGAGCGTGAGCACGAACGCGACCACGCCGAGGACGGTCATCGTGGCGGGGAGCACGAGCCCGTCGAACGCCGTCAGGAGCAGGGCGCCGACGATGCCCGCGGCGAAGATCGCGACGTTGAAGGCGACGGGCAGGAACGCGCTGGCGACGTCCGCGTCATCACCGCCGGCGACGGTGAGGGCGGTCTGCAGTTGCGTCGACGCTCCTCCGAAACCGAGTCCCCAGAGCACCGCGGCGACGACGACCGCCGGAGCCGATGCGTGCACGGTGAGCAGGGTGACGGCGGCTGCGATGAAGACGAGGACGCTCGCGTGGAGGAGGGTCCGAGGGTGGCGGTCGATGACGGCTCCGGTGATCGCGACACCGAGGACGGAGGCGATGCCGTAGAGCAGCAGCAGCACGTCGACCCCGATGCCGTTCCCCGCGACGCGCAGGTACGGCTCGATGTACGTGTAGATGGTGTTGTGGCCGAGCATCCAGGCGGCGATGACGGCGAGCACGACCGCGACGCCGGGCTTGCTGATGACGCGTCGGACGGGAAGGCGCGAGGCGGCTGGTCGTCCCTCGACGTCGGGGACGACGACCACGATCAGCACCAGCACGATCATGCCGATGGCACTCAGGCCGCCGAATGACCACCGCCAGCCGAAGGCGGTGCCGAGTGCGGACCCGAGCGGTGTTCCGAGGGCGAACCCGAGCGGCGCACCCACGGACACGACGGCGAGCGAGAGGCCAGCACGGCTCGGTGGGCTGATCTTCCGGGCGTACGCGGCGAACATGCCCCAGACCACCCCGGAGGCGGCTCCTGCGAGCAGGCGGGATGCGAGCGAGAGCGCCACGACCCCGGACAGCGCGGTGAGGGTGTTCCCCAGCACCAGTACGGTGATCGCGGTGAGGAGCAGGGGCTTCCGGCGGAATCCGCGGGTGAGGGTGATCGCGGGGACCGTGACGACGATCGTGCCGAGGGCGTAGGCGCTGATCATCAGCCCGATGGTGCTCTCGCTGGTGCTGAGGCCGCTGGCCATCGCGGAGAGCAGCCCGGCCGGCATCGTCTCCATGGTGACGAGCACGAACCCCATGGCGGTGAGGAGGAACAGGCTGAGCCATGGCATGCGTTCCGGTGCGGCAGTCCCAGCAGGCGCCGCCGTCATCGCGTCGTTCGTCATGTCGTTCCTCTCGATCGGGGGAAGAGGCGGCCCGGTGGGAGTGGTCCCGCCGGGCCGCTGGGATCAGCGGTAGTAGCTCGGTCGGCGCAGGGCGTCGTGCCGCTCGAGGGCGTGCACCTCGTCGTCGGTGAGCTCGATGTGCACGGCCGCTGCGGCGTCGGAGAGGTGGTGCTCCTTCGTCGCGCCGACGATGCGCTGTGCGGCGTCGCCACCAGCGATGAGCGCCGCCACGGTGACGAACCTGCGGTCCCTGGCAGCGAGGCCGGGCCGGTTCCAGACGTCGTCGAACAGCACGTCATCGGTGAGGGCGGCGAGCTTCGGGGCGATGTCGCCGATGGCGCGGCGACCACCGCCGACCTGGCGGGGCTGGTTGCTCATCGGGTGGTACCTGCGGACGTGTGCGCGGCCTGGTACTGCTCGTCGGTGACGGGCTCGAGCCAACGCGTGGGGTCGGAGCCGTCCTCGTTCACGTCCAGCAGGGCGAGGTGCGCCATCAGGGTGTCGTCGGCAGCACCGTGCCAGTGTTCTTCCCCAGGCGGGGGCCACACGGTCTCGCCCGCGCGGATCCGGACCACTCGCCCGTCGCGGGTGCCGACGAAGCCGCTGCCCTCGACGCCGTGCAACGTCTGTCCGACGTCGTGGGAGTGCCAGTTGGAGCGAGCTCCGGGCGTGAAGCGCACCAGCGCGGCAGTGAGTCGGGAGGGTGCGGTCGGCCCGGTGATGGGGGTCACCCACACGTCACCGGTGAAGGTGGCGCCGGGGCCGTGCGCCGTGGGCGTCACTGATCTGTGTTCCATGATGATTCCTTCGGGATGCTGGTGGCCGGTCAGAGGGTGAGGAGCACCTTCGTGGCGCGACGCTCGTCCATGGCCTTGTAGCCCTCGGCGGCCTGGTCGAGCGGGAGGGTGAGGTCGAAGACCTTGCCCGGATCGATCTCCCGGTCCCAGATGAGCTGGATCAGCTCAGGCAGGAAGCGGCGCACCGGCGCGGGGCCACCGTGGATGCTCACACCGCACCCGAACAAGGTGTCGCCCGTGATGGTCAGGTCGTGGGAGACGCCGACGAAGCCGAGGTGCCCACCGGGGCGGGTGGCGCCGATGGCCTGGTCCATGGCGCCCTGCGTGCCGACGGCTTCGACCGTGCTGTGCGCGCCGAGTCCGTCGGTCAGTTCCTTCACCATGGCGATGAAGTCGTCGCCGCGCTCCTCGAGCACGTCGGTGGCGCCGAAGTCGCGGGCCAGCGCCTGCCGGTGCGCGTGACGGCTGGAGACGATGATCCGGTCAGTGCCCAGCTGCTTCGCCGCGATCACCGCGCAGAGTCCGACCGCGCCGTCGCCGACGATCGCGACGGTCTTGCCGGGGCCGACCTCGGCGGCGACGGCGGCGAACCAACCGGTGCCGAGCACGTCCGACGCAGCCATCAGCGACGGGATCAGGTCAGCGTCGGGCAGCCCGGGCGTCTTCACCAGGGTGCCGTCGGCGAGCGGAATGCGTGCCTTCGTGGACTGCGTGCCGATCGTACCCATCAGGACCCGGTGCGTGCAGAAGGACTGGTACCGGGCCTGACAGATCTCGCACGTGTTGTCGGAGGCCCAGAACGACCCGACGACGAAGTCGCCGGGCTGCACGGTCGTGATGTCGGCACCGATCTCCTCGACCACGCCGACGTATTCGTGGCCCATCGGCCAGTGGTCCACTGGCTCAGCGCCTCGGTACGGCCACAGGTCGGAACCACAGATGCACGTCGCTGCCAGCCGGATGACGGCGTCGGTGGGCTCGACGATCGTCGGGTCTTCGCGCTCTTCGACGGTGACGTCGCCGGGCGCGTTCATGACCACTCCACGCATGGGACTGCTCCTTGTTCGGGGACACGGCACCGGGCGGGGTGCCATGTCCTCCACTCAAGCGGTGGCTGCGCAGAAGAGGGAGTTCCTGGTGTGGGGTGTACGGAGAGAGGACCCCACACCGCCGAGGACGGATCGGGGACGGGAAGGATCAATCGGTGCGCGTCGCCGAGGCCGCGGTCCACGACGCGAGCAGCTCGAGGGCGTGCGCGGTCGGGGACCCGGGTTCGGCTGCGTAGATGGTCATCGACAGGCCGGGATCGGAGAGCATGTCGACGCTCTCGTACGCGAGGTCGAGGTCCCCGACGACGGCGTGGTGGAACAGCTTGCTGCCCGCGCCGTGGAGGCGTACGTCTTGGCGGCCCCACCGCTGCCGGAAATCGGCACTCCGCGTGGAGAGCTCCCCGACGAGGTCCTGCAACGCCTTGTCGTGCGGGTCGCGACCGGCCTCCGTCCGCAGGATCGCGACGGCGGTGTCCGCGGCGACGTCCCAGTTCGGGTAGAAGCCATGGCTGTCGTCGTGCAGGAAGGTGTAGCGGACGAAGTTCGGCGTCTCCCCCGGGTAGGCGTCGTAGAGGGCGGCGTGCATGGCCTGACCCAAGTGGTTCGCTGCGAGCAAGTCCATGCGACCGTTCCGGATGATGGCCGGGGCAGTGATGCTGTCGAGCACCCACTGCAGCGCCGGGCGTGGCTTCCACTGCTTCGCGGGACGCCGCCGAGGCCGCATGGCGGCGGCGGTGCCGTCGGCGGCCTGAGCGAGGTGGAACAGGTGCGCACGCTCGGCGTCGTCCAACTGCAACGCACGAGCCAGGGCGTCGAGCACCGACGCGGAGACGCCGGCGAGTGCACCGCGCTCGAGTTTGGCGTAGTACTCAGGGCTGACCCCGGCGATGGTCGCGACCTCACCGCGTCGGAGACCCTGGACGCGACGCACACCGGACACCTGGATGCCGGCCTGCTCCGGGCTGATGCGGGCCCGGCGCGAGGAGAGGAACTGTGCAGCGTCAGCGTGGTCGTCCATGTCGAAGCACGATAGGCGATCGGCAACCGGGCAGGCACACCCTGCCGGTACACGTCGCGGCCCCTGTACGGGACCATGCCAGTGCCATCGCAGGGCACGCCGCCGTCCATCCGCCACCAGACCCGGCGCTCTGCGCTGCACTCGTCGCGGGCGGCAACGTGGATCATCTCCGGCTGGCGCTCCGACGTTCCGTCCGTGTAGGGTCACGATCACTGAGGTAAAAGGCGCTGCTCTGTGTGGCGCACCAGCACGCGGCATCGAACGAGTCGCCACTTCTTCTCGCGAAGGAGTGTGCCCCGTGTCGCCCAGCCCCTCTCGTCTCTCCGATGCCTGGGTTGCCCTGGCGGGTCTCTCGTCGGTGTTCCTGTTCGAGATGCTCGACAACTCCGTGCTCAACGTCGCCCTGCCGAGCATCGGCCGCGACCTGAGGTCGTCGACGACGGGCTTGCAGTGGGTGTCGGGCGCCTACTCGGTGGCGTTCGGCGGGCTCATGCTGCTCTTCGGCGCCGTGGCCGACCGTGTCGGCCGTCGCCGGGTGATGCTGTCCGGCCTCGTCCTGCTCGCGGTGGCGAGCTTCGCCACCGCAGCGGTCACGACGACCGGGCAGCTCATCGCCGTGCGGGTCGTGATGGGCATCGCCGCGGCGATGACCACCCCCGGGTCGATGGCGTTGGCGTTCCGGCTCTTCGACGACGAGGGGCTCCGCGTGCGGGCGCTCACCGTCATCTCGACCGCGGGGCTCGTCGGACTGGCCGTCGGCCCGACGGTGGGCGGGTTCGTCCTCGCCGTCGCCCCGTGGCAGGTGCTGCTGCTGGCCGACGTGCCGATCGCGCTGCTCGCCCTCGTCGGCATCCGACTCGGGGTCGCCCGTGACGAAGCGTCAGCCCTCCGGCGCGACCCGGTCGACGTCATCGGCGGGCTGCTGGGTACCGCCACCGTGACGGCAGCGCTCGTGACGCCCACCCTCCTCGTCCACCCGGGGAGCACCTCCCCGTGGGGGTGGACCACCCTCGCCCTGGCCGCGGTGGCAGCGGCGGGCTTCGTCGTCCGCGAACGGACGGCGCCGCACCCGCTGATCGACCTGCACCTGCTCGCCCGACCGCTGGTGTCCAGCGGTCTCGCGTTCAAGGCCGCGTCAGGACTCGCCGTGGCCGGGTTGTCGTACCTCGTGACGCTGCAGCTGCAGTTCGCCTGGGGGTGGCCGCCGGCACTGGCTGCGCTGGGGACCCTGCCGCAGGTCGTCGTCCTGCTGGCCGGCGGCAGGTTCGTCGGGCCGATCGTCCACCGGGTCGGCCTCGGCCGGGCTGCGTGGACGAGCGCAGCCGCGGTCGTGTCGGGCCTCGCCGTCTTCGGCGCCCTGAGCCGCCTCGGCTACGTGTGGGTGCTCATCGCGCTCGTGCTCGTCGCCGCCGGTATGCGGGTCGTCGGCGTCGTCGCCGGCGCTTCGGTGCTCTCGGGTCTGCCTGCGGACCGCACCTCGGTCGGTGCCGCTCTCGTCGACACCTCGAGTGAACTCGCCGGGGGCGCCGCGGTCGCCGTGGCGGGGACCGTCGTCGCCGCCTTCGTCACCGGGAGCATCACCACGTCCGGGTGGACGGCCGTACGCTCGGGCGCGTTCCAGGACGGCCTCGCCGTCGCAGGGCTCGGGCTCGCCGCCGTCGCCGCCCTGCTCGTCGTCGTCGGGATGCTCCTGTCTCTTATACACATCT
>NZ_QKLF01000004.1 GCF_003224335.1 Curtobacterium sp. MCJR17_055 | reverse complement strand
TGTGCACGCTGTTGAGTTCTCAAGGACCAGACGCACTCCCCACTCCACACCACCAGGATGCTTCGCCAGAGAGGCTGGTTCGTTGCCCGGGGAAGAACCGGAGCCAGACTGCATCTCCCGGAGTCGAACTCCGTCAGCGTCTCGGCCGATCCGTTCTCCGCCTCAGCGGCAACGAGTGATTACTCTACACAGCCTGCGAGGACCTGCCAACCGGGGTCCATCCCGGGCGTGTCGCCCACGCCTCCGCGGATCACGGCCAGCGCGCACGGGGCCGGCCCCGGGACGGACGGAGGCCCGACACCGTGACGGTGTCGGGCCTCGAGGTCGGCGACGTCGCCGGTCAGTGCCGTCGCCGGTCAGTGCCGAGCGATCACGGGGTTGCGGAGCGATCCGATGCCGGAGATCGTGACCTCCACCACCTCGCCGTCGCGGATCGCGCCGACGCCCGCCGGGGTGCCGGTCAGGATGACGTCGCCCGGGAGCAGGGTCCAGATCGACGAGATGAACTCGATGAGCGTCGGGATGTCGTGCACCATCTCGTTCGTGGACGCGGCCTGACGGAGGTCGCCGTCGACGCGCGTCTCGATGCGGATGTCCGACGGGTCGATCTCGGTCTCGATCACCGGACCGAGCGGGCAGAACGTGTCGAAGCCCTTGGCGCGGGCCCACTGGCCGTCGCGCGCCTGCAGGTCACGGGCGGTCACGTCGTTCGCGATCGTGTACCCGAGGATGACGCTCGCGAAGTCCTCCTTCGCGACGTTCTTGGCGAGGGACCCGATCACGATGGCGAGCTCGCCCTCGTGGTCGACGCGGCCGATGTCGGCGGGCAGCCGGATCGGGTCCTCGGGACCGATGACCGACGTGTTCGGCTTGAGGAACACCACCGGGTCGTCGGCGGTGTGCTCTTCCATCTCCGAGACGTGCTCGGCGTAGTTGAGCCCGACGCCGATGACCTTCGACCGCGGGATGACCGGGGCGAGCAGCTTCGCGTCCGCGAGGGGCACCCGCTCCCCCGTCGTCTCGAAGCCCTGGTACATCGGGTCGCCGGCGAGCACCACCAGTGCGCGCTCATCGAGGATGCCGTAACGGGGGTCCTCCCCCTCGGTGCTGAACCGTGCGATCTTCACGCGTCGACCCTACTCAGCACTCGTGGTGGTCGTCGGCTCCGTCAACCGGACCATCCACCCGTGCGGGTCGGGACGGCGTCCGTACTGGATGTCCGTCAGTTCCGTACGCAGCGACATCGTCAGTTCGCCGGCACCGGTGGTCGGCGAACCGATCGTGAAGCCGTCGCCACGGAGTTCCGCGATCGGCGTGACGACCGCCGCGGTGCCACACGCGAAGGCCTCGGTGATGGTGCCGTCCGCGACGCCGTCCCGCCACTCGCTGAGGCTGACCGGACGACGCTCGACCCGGAGGCCGCGGTCCACCGCGAGCTGCAGGATCGAGTCGCGCGTGATGCCCTCGAGGATGGAGTCCGAGTCGGGCGTGATCAGCGTGCCGTCGGCGCGGACGAGGACCACGTTCATGCCGCCGAGCTCCTCGAGGTACTCGCCCTTCTCGGAGTCGAGGAACATCACCTGCTGGCAGCCGTGCTCGTACGCCTCCTGCTGCGGGAGCAGGGACGCCGCGTAGTTGCCGCCGGTCTTGGCCGCACCGGTGCCGCCCCGGGCTGCGCGGGCGTACCGGGTCGACAGCCAGATCGACACCGGCTCCGGCCCCGAGGTGAAGTACGCCCCAGCTGGGCTCGCGATGCAGTGGTACTGGACCGCGTGGGCGGCGCGGACGCCGAGGAAGGCCTCGGTCGCGATCATGAACGGGCGGAGGTACAGGCTCGTCTCCGGGGCCGACGGCACCCAGGCCTCGTCCGCGCGGACCAGCTGCCGGACGGACTCGACGAAGACCGACTCGGGCAGTTCCGGGAGCGCGAGCCGTCGCGCCGAACGGGCGAACCGTCGCGCGTTCGCGTCCGGACGGAACGACCACACCGACCCGTCGGCGTGCCGGTACGCCTTCATGCCCTCGAAGATCTCCTGCGCGTAGTGCAGGACGCTCGCGCTCGGGTCGAGGGAGAGCGGTCCGTACGCGTGGACCGAGGCGCCGTGCCAGCCGTGGTCGATCGTCCACGAGACGGACGCCATGTGGTCGGTGAAGTGCTTGCCGAAGCCGGGGTCGGCGAGGATCTCCTCGCGTTCCGCCGCGGCACGACGCTCCGGGGACGGAGTGGTCGCGAAGTCCAGTGCGAAGTCGGCGCCGCTGCTGTCGCTGCCGTCGTTGGTGTCGTTGCTCATGGGATGGCTCCTGTCAGGCCGTGGTGGTGCGTGCGGTGACCGCGGCGACGATGGCGTCACCGATCTCGGCCGTCGACCGCTGTGTGGTGCCCCGGTCGGCGAGGTCGGCCTCGACCGCCTGCGTCACCGCCGCCGCGAGGTCCGGTCGGCCGATGTGGTCGAGCAGGAGGGCGACGGACAGGACGGCGGCGGTCGGGTCGGCCAGCTGCTGGCCGGCGATGTCGGGCGCCGATCCGTGGACCGGCTCGAACATGCTCGGGAAGGTGCCGTCCGGGTTGATGTTTCCGGAGGCGGCGAGACCGATGCCGCCGCTGATCGCCCCGGCGAGGTCGGTGATGATGTCGCCGAAGAGGTTGTCCGTCACGATGACGTCGAACCGCGACGGCTCCCGCACCATGTGGATCATGACGGCGTCGACGTGCTGGTAGTCGACCGTGACGTCCGGGTGTTCCTGCCCCACCGCGGCGACGGTCCGCTGCCAGAGCGACCCGGCGTGCACGAGGACGTTGCTCTTGTGCACGAGGGTGAGGTGCTGCCGGGGTCGCCGCGAGGCCAGGTCGAACGCGTACCGCACCACGCGCTCCACGCCGTGCGCCGTGTTGAGCGAGACCTCGGTGGCGATCTCGTGCGGCGTCCCCACGCGGATCGCGCCGCCGTTGCCGACGTACGGACCCTCGGTGCCTTCGCGGACGACGACGAAGTCCACGTCCCCGGGTGCGGCGAGCGGTGACGCGACGGCGTCGTGCACGGTCGTCGGCCGGAGGTTGACGTAGTGGTCGAACGCGAACCGCAGCTTCAGGAGCAGCCCGCGCTCGATGATCCCGCCGGCGAGCCGTGGGTCCCGCGGGTCACCGCCGACGGCTCCGAGGAGGATCGCGTCGTGCTCGGCGATCGCCGCCATGTCGTCCTCGGTGAGGACGTCCCCGGTCTCGAGGAAGCGACTCGCACCCAGCGAGAAGGCGGTCTCCTGCACGTCGAGCTCCGCACCGACCACCGCGTGCAGGACCTTGAGGGCCTCGTCGACGACCTCGGGGCCGATGCCGTCCCCGCGGATGACCGCCAGCTTGAGCGTCTGCGACATGGGTCTCCTAGAGCGTGATGTCGATCTCGCGGAGCGACGCCGCGTCGATCGTGGAACGGACGTGCTCGAGCACCTCGTCCGGGACCGGCGAGTCGACGGTCAGCACGCTGAGCGCTTCCCCACCGGCCGACTGGCGGGCGATCTGCATGGCGGCGATGTTGATGCCCGCGTCGCCGAACTCCTTGCCGTACACCGCTACGATGCCCGGCCGGTCCGTGTAGGCCATGACCACGTGGTGCTTGTCGAGCGCGACCTCGACGTCGTAGCCGTTGATCTCGACGAGCTTCTCGACCTGCTTCGAGCCGGTGAGCGTGCCGGAGACGCTGATCGCCGGACCGTCGGACTGCGCGCCGCGGATCGTGAGGAGGTTGCGGTACTCGGGGCTGTCGCCGTCGGTGATGAGCCGGACGGTGACGCCGCGCTGCTCCGCGATGAGCGGCGCGTTGACGTAGGAGACCTGGTCGCTGACGACGTCGGTGAACACGCCCTTGAGCGCGGCGAGCTTCAGCACACTGACGTCGTACTCGGCGAGCTCGCCGTGCACCTCGACGTCGATGCTCGTGACCGGCGAGGTCGCCATCGCGGTGAAGACCTGGCCGAGCTTCTCGACGAGCGGGATGCCGGGCCGCACGTACGGGTCGATGACCCCGCCGGCGACGTTGACCGCGTCGGGCACGAGCTCGCCCCCGAGTGCCAGGCGGACCGACTTGGCGACGGCGACACCGGCCTTCTCCTGCGCCTCGTCGGTCGAGGCACCGAGATGCGGCGTCACGACGACGTTCGGCAGGGAGACGAGCGGCGAGTCCTTCGGCGGTTCGGACACGAAGACGTCGAGCCCGGCACCGGCGATCGTGTTCGACGTCAGGGCGCGGTACAGCGCGTCCTCGTCGATGAGGCCGCCGCGGGCGACGTTGACGACGAACGCGGTCGGCTTCATGAGCGCGAACTGGTCGTCGGAGATCATGCCGACCGTCTCCGGGGTCTTCGGCATGTGGATCGTGGTGAAGTCGGCACGGCGGAGCAGGTCCTCGAGGGACACGAGCTCCACCCCGAGCTGCTGTGCACGAGCCGTCGTGACGTAGGGGTCGTACGCGATGACCGAGACGCCGAAGGCCTGGAGGCGCTGCGTGATGAGCGCGCCGATCCGACCGAGGCCGATGATGCCGACGGTCTTCTCGTACAGCTCGACGCCCGTGTAGGACGACCGCTTCCACGCGCCGGCGGCCAGCGACGCGTGCGCCGCCGGGATGTGGCGCGCGAGCGACAGGATGTGCCCGACGGTCAGCTCGGCAGCCGAGATGATGTTCGACGTCGGCGCGTTCACCACCATGACGCCGGCGGTCGTGGCCGCCTTGATGTCCACGTTGTCGAGCCCGACGCCGGCGCGGGCGATGACCTGCAGCTGCGGTGCCGCGGCGATCGCCTCGGCGTCGACCTTCGTCGCGGACCGGACGAGGATCGCGTGCGCGTCGGACAGCGCGGAGAGCAGGGCCGGACGGTCGGTGCCGTCGACGTTCCTGATCTCGAAGTCGGGCCCGAGGGCGTCGACGGTGGCGGGCGAGAGTTCTTCGGCGATCAGGACGACCGGCTTCGACACGACTGCTGTTCCTCACACGAGACGGGTGGTGTACCACCACCCTACCGACGCGGCGGGGTCGTTACGACGCCGTCAGCGTCGCCGACCCGGACGGTCCGCCCGGCTCAGAAGTCGAGCAGGCGCGGGACGAAGAGCTGCAGGTCGAGCCAGAGCGCTCCGGCCGCCGCGAACGCGAGCAGGAACACCGCTGCCGTCACCGCGAGCGTCGACCGGCGGGTGACCCACAGCGCGACGACGAAGGCCAGCGGCGCGATCACGATGTCCAGGACGAGCCAGACCCACGGCACGGCGCGTCGGAGCGAATCGCCGCCGGACGAGCTCGCGATGAACGCGTTGAACTCCTGCACCGAGCGCGACACGGTCACGAGGTTCCCGACGCTCTGCACGGTCATGTACGCCAGCAGCACGGCGAACACGGCCCAGATCGCGATCCGGGCGAGGAGTCCGGTGCGGAACCGTGCCGCGCGGCCCGCACGGCCGTCGACCGCCGTCACCCGAAGCTCCGCGTCATGAGGAACGGCCAGGGGAAGAGGACGACCGCGCCGAGGAGCATCCACAGCAGGCGGGTGCGGGTGCTCCGACCGCGGGCCGCCCAGAGCACCACCGTGAACCACAGCGCCGGGGCGACGATCGACAGGAAGCGCAGGACCTCGACGTAGCCGCTCAGCACCCGGTCGACGCCGGACACGTAGGTCGTCGAGGCGGTGAGCAGCCACGCCACGGTGTACAGCAGGTACAGCCCGCCGAACACGCCGAACCCGATGAGCGCCCCGGAGGTCTCGGGCGCGTCGGGGTCACGCTCGTCGCGCTCCCGGACGGCGATCGGGTTGTGCGCGGCGTCCACGTGCGTGGCGTCGTCCGCGTCACCCCACGACAGGGCGTCGTCGTCGTCGGGTTCGCGTGCCTCCGTCATGCCGTCGAGTCTACGAGGGTCGCCGCTCATGCCTGGGCTGGCTGGGTCTCGAGCACACCGGCCACGACGTCGCGGACGGCGGGGAACAGCGGGTGGCCCTCCATCAGTCCGGTGAGGATCTCGGTGAGGGCGTGCGCCGTCGCACCGGAGCGGAGCAGCGCGTGGAGTTCGTACGACTCCGGGTCGTCCTGGTCGTCGAACTCGAGCGCGACGCGGACGGCGCCGAGGAGGTGGTCCACGGGGAGGCCCCGCTCCGCGAGCTGCGCGGCCGGGCCGATGAACCGCTCGCGGCGACCGAGCTTGCGCAGCGGGTTCCGGCCGACGCGCAGCGTCGTGTCCGGCAGGAGCGGGTTCGCGATGCGCGTCAGGTTCGCCGCGACGTACCGCGCGTGTTCCTCCGGGTCGAAGCCGTGCTTCGCGACGAGCAGTGCGGTCGTCTCCGCGAGCACCCCGTCGACCTCGGCGCGCACGGCGGGGTCCTGGAGGGCCTCCCGGATCAGCCGGATGCCGCGCACCCAGCCGTGGTAGGCGGCGGTCGCGTGCGCGGTGTTGACGGTGTAGAGCTTGCGCTCGACGAACGGCTGCAGGTCGTCCACCCAGGTCACGCCGTCGATGACGGGGTGCTCGGCGGCGGTCCCGGCGAAGGGCGTGCGCTCGATGACCCACTCGTAGAAGGGCTCGAGCACGACGTCGAGACCGCCGGACTGGCCGAGGACGCCGGACTGGTCCGGGACGATGCGGTCGATCGCACAGTTCGCGAAGACCGCGGCGATGTCGCGGTCCTCGAGGATCGGGGCACGGCGGATGCTCGCGTGCAGGGAGTCGGTGGCGTTGAACGCGTTCTCGCACGCGACGATCGTCACCTCGCCGCGGTCGAGCGGACGGGCCGCGAGGCCCTCCGCGATGAGCGGCGCCACGAGAGGCAGGGTGCGGGCCCCGACGGCGGTGGTGACGACGTCGGCCTCGGCGATCGCCCGGACCACGCGGTCGCGGTCCGTCTTGCTGTTCAGCGCGCGGAACCCGGCGACGGTGTGCTCGACCGGCATCTCGCCGACCTCGTGCACGACGAACCGGCCGGCCTCGTTCAGGGCGGCGACCACACGCTCGTCGACGTCGACGAAGGTCAGGTCGTAGCCGCTCGCCACGAGGAACTGGCCCACGAACCCGCGCCCGATCTTGCCGGCGCCGATGTGGACCGCTCGTCTCGTCACCGCCATCCGACGATCATCCCATGTCCGGCGGCGGGCCCGCGCCACGCCGTGGGCGCGACGACCGGCACGACGTCGGGCGTCGTCGCGCTGTGTCGACGTCCGGAGACGTCGGGGTTCTGGAGGAGCTGCTGCATCGTGTCCGGGTCACATCGAGAGGCGGCGGTGCACTGCACCGCCGCCTCGCGGGTCGAGCTTGTCTCAGGCAGACTACCGCGCGGCCGAACCGTCGACGTAGTCGGAGTCCGCCTGCTTCCACGCGAAGAGCTTGCGGAGCTCGCGGCCGGTCGCCTCGACCGGGTGCCCCTCACCCTTCTCGCGGAGGGCCTGGAACTCCGGGGCACCGGCGTCCTGGTCCTCGATGAAGCGCTTCGCGAAGGTGCCGTCCTGGATGTCGGCGAGGACCGCCTTCATGTTCTCCTTGACCTCGGGGGAGATCACGCGCGGGCCGGAGACGTAGTCGCCGAACTCGGCGGTGTCGGAGATCGACCAGCGCTGCTTGGTGAGGCCGCCCTCCCAGATGAGGTCGACGATGAGCTTGAGCTCGTGCAGGACCTCGAAGTAGGCGATCTGCGGCTGGTAGCCCGCCTCGACCAGGGTCTCGAAGCCGTACTGGATGAGCTGCGACGTGCCACCGCAGAGGACGGCCTGCTCACCGAACAGGTCGGTCTCGGTCTCCTCGGTGAACGTGGTCTTGATGCCGCCGGAGCGCAGACCGCCGATGGCCTTGGAGTAGGACCAGGCGAGGTCCCAGGCGCTGCCGGACGCGTCGACCTCGACCGCGACGATGACCGGGACACCACGGCCGGCCTCGTACTCGCGGCGGACGGTGTGCCCCGGGCCCTTCGGCGCGACGAGCGAGACGTCCACACCCTCCGGCGCCTCGATGTAGCCGTAGCGGATGTTGAAGCCGTGACCGAAGACGAGCGTCGCACCCTGCTTGAGGTTCGGGGCGATGTCGTCCTTGTAGACGATCCGCTGCACCTGGTCCGGCGTGAGGATGACGACGACGTCGGCCCACGCGGTGGCGTCGGCCGGGGTCAGCACCTCGAAGCCGGCCTCTTCGGCCTTCTGGCGGCTCTTCGAACCCTCCTTGAGGCCGATCTTGACCTCGACGCCGGAGTCGCGGAGGTTGAGGGCGTGGGCGTGGCCCTGCGACCCGTAGCCGATGACCGCGACCTTCTTGCCCTGGATGAGGCTGAGGTCGGCGTCGGCGTCGTACACGATGTCAGTCACGGTGCGTGATCTCCTTGGTTCGGTGGTCTCTGGCTGACCGGTGCTCAGCGCACCCGGTCGGTGATGCTCTTCGGTCCGCGGCCCATGCCGAGGAGGCCGGCGCGGGCCAGCTCCTTGATGCCGTAGGGCTCGAGGACGCGCAGGATCGCCTGGATCTTGCCGGGGTCACCGGTCACCTCGACGACGAGCGAGTCGGTGGCGACGTCGACGACCTGCGCCCGGAACAGCGTCACGGCGTCGAGCACCGCGGACCGGGTCTGGTTGTCGACACGCACCTTCACGAGCATGTGTTCGCGCTGCACCGACTGGGGGAAGTCGAGCTCCACGATCTTGATGACGTTGACGAGCTTGTTGAGCTGCTTCGTCACCTGCTCGAGCGGCAGGTCCTCGACGTCGACCACCACGGTGATGCGGCTCAGGCCGTCCACCTCGGTGCTGCCGACGGCGAGCGACTCGATGTTGAAGCCGCGTCGGGCGAACAGCCCGGCGACACGGGTCAGCAGACCCGGCTTGTCCTCCACGAGGAGGGACAGGACGTGGCTCATGCGGGCTCCCCCGTCATGTCGGCGTCCTCGTCGTCCCAGGTGGGCGCGAGTTCGCGGGCGTACTGGATGGAGGAGTTGCCGACACCCTGCGGGACCATCGGCCAGACCATCGAGTCGCGGCTGACCACGAAGTCGATGACGACCGGGCGGTCGTTGGTGTCGAGCGCGAGCTGGATCGCGGCGTCGATGTCCTCGGGACGCTCGACCCGGATGCCGAGGGCTCCGTAGGCGTCCGCGAGCTTGACGAAGTCCGGCACGCGGCGGGTGCCGTGCCCGGTCTGCAGGTCGGTGAACGAGTGCCGGCCGTCGTAGAACAACGTCTGCCACTGCCGCACCATGCCGAGCGACGAGTTGTTGATCACCGCGACCTTGATCGGGATGTCGTTGATGACGCAGGTCGCGAGCTCCTGGTTGGTCATCTGGAAGCAGCCGTCACCGTCGATCGCCCAGACCACTCGGTCCGGCTGGGCGACCTTGGCACCCATGGCTGCGGGGACGGAGTAGCCCATCGTGCCGGCGCCGCCGGAGTTGAGCCACGCGTTCGGGCGCTCGTACTGGATGAACTGTGCCGACCACATCTGGTGCTGCCCGACACCGGAGGCGAACACGCCCTCCGGTCCGGTCATCTCGCCGATGCGGCGGATGACGTGCTGCGGTGCGATGAGGCCGTCCTGCGGCTCGACGTACCCCAGCGGGAAGTCGGCACGGATCTTGTCGAGGTGCGCCCACCAGTCGGCCGTGGAGGCGCGCTCGGACTGGTCGACGGCGGCCCACGCCTCGAGCAGGTCCGCCAGCACGACCTTCGCGTCCCCGACGATCGGCACGTCGGCGAAGCGGATCTTCGAGATCTCGGCCGGGTCGATGTCGACGTGCACGACCTTGGCGTCCGGGGCGAACTCGTCGGCCTTCCCGGTCACGCGGTCGTCGAAGCGGGCGCCGAGCGCGATGATGAGGTCGCTCTCCTGGAGCCCGAGGACCGCGGGCACGGTGCCGTGCATGCCCGGCATGCCGAGGTGCTGCGGGTGCGAGTCCGGGAACGCACCGCGCGCCATGAGCGTCGTGACCACCGGCGCGCCCGTCGCCTCGGCGAAGCGCAGGAGTTCCGGGGAGGCACCGGCACGGATGACTCCGCCGCCGACGTACAGGACCGGGCGGCTCGACTCGGCGAGCAGCTGCGCGGCGGCGGTGATCTGCTTGCCGTGTGCCTTCGTGACCGGACGGTAGCCCGGCAGGTCGATCTTCGGCGGCCAGATGTACGGCGCCGACATCTGCTGCGCGTCCTTGGTGATGTCCACGAGCACCG
Organism: Curtobacterium sp. MCJR17_055; assembly: GCF_003224335.1. Lineage (GTDB taxonomy): Bacteria > Actinomycetota > Actinomycetes > Actinomycetales > Microbacteriaceae > Curtobacterium. Next base: position 436,665 of record NZ_QKLF01000004.1, on the reverse strand, counting down.
GGCCGGGCCTGCCGGTCGTCGCGATCTGGTGCGCGGCGGCGATCGTGGCGGGGATGTCCTCGGGCTTCGTGACGAGGAACGAGTGCTTCGTGATCGGCATCGTGATCCCGACGATGTCGGCCTCCTGGAAGGCGTCCGTCCCCATCAGGGTCGAGAAGACCTGCCCGGTGATCGCGATGAACGGCACGGAGTCCATGTAGGCGTCGGCGATCGCGGTGACGAGGTTCGTCGCACCGGGGCCGGACGTCGCGATCGCGACGCCGACCTTGCCGGACGAGGACGCGTAGCCCTCGGCGGCGTGGCCGGCGCCCTGCTCGTGCCGGACCAGGATGTGGCGGATGGTCGTGGACGCCATGAGCTCGTCGTAGAACGGGATGATGGCGCCGCCGGGCAGGCCGAAGACGTCGGTGATCCCGAGGTGCTCGAGCGTCCGGAGGACGGCTCCCGAGCCGGTCAGGACCTCTGGTGAGCGACGTGCTCCGGCAGCGGACAGCGGTGTGGCTTCCGTGGGCATGAACGGTTCCTTGCCTGGAGGGATGGCGATGTGTCGGGTGTCGACGTCAGCCCGTGACCGCGCCGAGGGCGGCGGACTGGACGAGCTTGGCGTACTTCGCGAGGACTCCGCGGGTGTAGCGCGGGGGCAACGGTTCCCAGCCTGCTCGGCGGGATTCCAGCTCGGCGTCGTCGACCAGTAGGTCGAGCGAGCGAGCCGCGATGTCGACACGGATGCGGTCGCCATCGCGCACGAATGCCACTGGACCTGCGTCCACGGCTTCCGGTGCGATGTGGCCGATGCAGAGGCCGGTTGTGCCGCCTGAGAATCGACCGTCCGTCAACAGTAGTACATCCTTGCCGAGGCCTGCGCCCTTGATGGCCGCTGTGATGGCCAGCATCTCGCGCATGCCCGGTCCGCCCTTGGGTCCCTCGTAGCGGATGACCACGACGTCGCCCTTCTGGATGCGGCCCTCGGTGAGGGCGTCCATCGCGGCACGCTCGCGGTCGAACACCCGCGCAGGCCCCTCGAACACGGAGGCGTCGAAGCCGGCCGTCTTGACGACGGCACCCTCCGGCGCGAACGAGCCCTGCAGGATCGTCAGGCCACCGGTCGCGTGGATCGGGTTGTCGATCTTCCGGAAGACCTCGCCGTCGAGCTCGGGCGGGTCGATCGCCGCCAGGTTCTCGGCGACCGTCTTGCCCGTGACGGTCATGCAGTCGCCGTGCAGCAGGCCGGCCTCGAGCAGGGCCTTCATGATCACCGGGATGCCGCCGTTGCGGTCGACGTCGACCATGACGTACTTGCCGAAGGGCTTCATGTCGGCGAGGTGCGGGACCTTCGAGCCGATGCGGTTGAAGTCGTCGAGGGTGAGCTCGACCTCGGCCTCGTGGGCGATCGCGAGGAGGTGCAGCACGGCGTTCGTCGACCCACCGAGGGCCATGAGCACGGTGATGGCGTTCTCGAAGGCCTCGCGCGTCAGGATCTGCCGGGCGGTCAGTCCCAGGCGGAGCATGTTCACGACGGCTTCGCCCGAGCGGTGCGCGTAGTAGTCGCGGCGGCGGTCGGCACTCGGCGGCGCGGCGGAGCCGGGGAGCGACATGCCGAGCGCCTCGGCCAGGCTCGCCATCGTGTTCGCGGTGTACATGCCACCGCAGGCGCCCTCACCGGGGACGATCGCGCACTCGATCTCCTTGAGCTCTTCCTCGGTCATCGTGCCGGCCTTGCACGCACCGACACCCTCGAAGGAGTCGATGATCGTGACTTCCTTCATCGACCCGTCGGCCTGCTTGACGTAGCCCGGCATGACCGACCCGGCGTAGAGGAACACGCTCGCCAGGTCGAGGCGCGCGGCGGCCATGAGCATGCCCGGCAGGGACTTGTCGCAGCCGGCGAGCAGGACGGTGCCGTCCAGGCGCTCCGCGCTGACGACCGTCTCGACGCTGTCGGCGATGACCTCACGCGACACGAGCGAGAAGTGCATGCCCTCGTGGCCCATCGAGATGCCGTCCGACACGGAGATGGTGCCGAACTGCAGCGGGTACCCGCCGCCGCCGTGGACGCCTTCCTTGGCGCCCTGGGCGAGGCGGTCGAGGGAGAGGTTGCAGGGGGTGATCTCGTTCCAGGACGAGGCGATGCCGATCTGCGGCTTCTCCCAGTCCTCGTCGCCCATCCCGACGGCCCGCAGCATGCCACGCGAAGTGGTTGCTTCGATCCCGTCGGTGACGACCCTGCTGCGCGGCTTCACGTCGATGTCAGGCATGTCCAGAGTCTAGGACCGTTTGGGATACCAGTGGCGCAACACCATGCGTCTGCATCGTGTTGCGCCCTCGGTCAGCGCGTGGCCCGGAGTCGTCCGAGCTGCTTGAGCACGTCGGTCAGGGCTGCCGGATCGGCGACACGGTGGGCGGCCAGGGTGTCCCCCTCCCCCACTTTCACGCCGACGTCGCCGTCGCGGAGCACCCGGAAGCCGTCCTCGTCGGTCACGTCGTCGCCGGCGAAGAACACCGCGTCCGCTCCTCGGAGCTCCCGGAGGCGGTCGATCGCGTCGCCCTTCGTGACGTGGCGGACCGCGAACTCGAGGATGTCCTTGCCCCCGCGCTCGAGCACGCCGGGGTCGGCGTCGTGCGCGGCACGGCTCGCCTCGGCGTTCGTCGCGGCGGCCTCCTCCGCGCTCACCCGCCGGGTGTGCACACCGTGGCCCGCCGGCTTGTGCTCGATGACGACGCCGGGGTGGCGGGCACCGACCGCGTCGAGTGCAGCGCCGATCCGGGCGACCCTGGCGGTCTCTTCTTCGGTCAGCGCGGCTTCGTCGTGGCCGTCGACACGCCACTCGACGCCGTGCGAGCCGATCAGCGCCATGGTCTCCGGCGCGTGGGACACCGCTGCCAGGCTGCCGAGCGGCCGTCCGGACACGAGCACGACCTCCGTGTCCCGCGCGCGCTGCAGGGTGAGGACGGCGGCCCAACTGCCGGGCAGCGCACCCACCCGTGCGGGGTCGTCGGCGAAGGGCGCGAGCGTGCCGTCGAAGTCGAGCGCCACGAGCAGTCGCGGCGCAGCCGCGAGCGTCTCGAGCGCCTGGACGAGACCGGTCTCCGTCGTCCGGTCAGGCATCGCGGTCCTCCCGGGTGTCCTCGGCGGCGCGCGCGGTCTGGGCGTCCTGGTCGAAGATCGACGTGCCGTCGGTCGGCGCCTCGCGGTGCGGCTCCCCCTGGTCGGCTGCGTCCGGGTCGATCTGGGCACTCTTCGGCGCATGGCGGTCGAGCGCTTCGAGGAACGAGCGGGACCAGCGCGCCACGTCGTTGTCCCGCACGCGCTTGCGGAGGGCCCGCATGCGCGTCGAGCGCTCCCGTCGGGGCATCTCGATCGCGCGCTGGATGGAGTCCTTCAGCGCCCCGATGTCGTGCGGGTTGACGATGACGGCCTGCTTGAGCTCGTCGGCGGCACCGGCGAACTCGGAGAGGATGAGCACGCCGTCGTTGTCGAAGCGACTCGCGACGTACTCCTTCGCGACGAGATTCATGCCGTCGCGGAGCGCCGTGACGAGCATGATGTCGGCGGCGAGGTAGAGCGCCACCATCTCCTCGCGGGGGTAGCCGTGGTGCAGGTACGAGATCGGCTGGTGGCCGATGACGCCGAGGTCGCCGTTGATGCGTCCCACGGTGAGCTCGATCTCGTCGCGGAGCATCCGGTAGGTGTCGACGCGTTCCCGGCTCGGGCTGGCGACCTGGATGAGCGCGGCGTCCTCCACCGCGAGGCGGCCGTCCTCGACGAGCTCGCCGAACGCCTTGATGCGGTGGCGGATGCCCTTCGTGTAGTCGAGCCGGTCGACGCCGAGCAGGACGGTCGCGGGGTTGCCGAGACCGTCACGGATCTCCTTCGCGCGCTGCTGCACCTCGGGACGGCGGGCGATCTCCTCGAAACTCTCGGCGTCGATCGAGATCGGGAAGTGCCGGGCCTCGACGTGCCGGACGGTGACGCCCTTGCGGCTCCGCGGTGCCTGCGGGTCGTCCACCGGGACGTCGACGATCGAGCCCTTCGTCGTGTAGCCCTTGATGTGCCGCACCGCACGGAGGAAGTCGCTCGCGTCGTCCTGCCGCTGGAACCCGATGACGTCCGCACCGAGCAGGCCGTCCAGGATCTGCGCGCGCCAGGGCAGCTGGGCGTAGATGCCGACCGGCGGGAACGGGATGTGGTTGAAGAACCCGATCGTCAGGTCGGGACGCAGGGTGCGCAGGAGCGCCGGCACGAGCTGCAGCTGGTAGTCCTGCACCCAGACGATGCCGTCCTGCTCGGCGATCTCGGCAACCTGCTCCGCGAAGCGCTGGTTCACACGCTTGTACGCGTTCCACCAGTCGCGGTGGTAGCTCGGGTGCTCGATGACGTCGTGGTACAGGGGCCACAGTGTGTCGTTGCTGAAGCCCTCGTAGTACTCCTGCACGTCGTCCGCGCTGAGCGGGACCGGGACGATGTGGATGCCCTCGTTGTCGAACGGCTCGACCGTGACGTCCGGCTGGCCGACCCACCCCACCCAGGCCCCGTCGTTCTGGCGCATCACCGGCTCGAGCGCCGTGACCAGGCCGCCGGGAGAGTGCCGCCAGCCCTCCGAACCGTCCTCCTCGACCACCCGGTCGACGGGCAGTCGGTTCGAGGCGACGATGAATGCGTACCGGGTGCTGTCCGTGCGGTCTGCGGGCATGGGTGGCGGGTGCTCCGTTCCTGCCCGGCGGCCTGCCGGGGCGTCGACCCCGAAACTACCAGCGACCGGTCGACCGGGCTGAGCGGATGTTCACGGACGGGCACCGGAGCGCCCAGACCGTCGGGTGCCACCGGACCGCCTCACTAGGCTCGCCCCATGGTGAGCACGCGCTGCTGGCAGGACGGGTCGCCGGCGGAGCAGGACTTCCCGGTCGGACACGTGTCGGAACTGGTCGCCCGCGACGGCGCCTTCGTCTGGGTCGACTTCACGGATCCGACACCGGCCGACCTCGAGCAGGTCGAGGGCGAGCTCGGCATCCACGCCCTCGCCGTCGAGGACGCCGTGGAGCGCGGGCAACGCCCGAAGCTCGACCGGTACCGGGACAGCCTGTTCCTCGTCGTCTACGACGCGCACGGCCCCGGCGAGGACGGTGGACTCGTCACCCACGAGGTGAAGGCGTTCGTCACCTCCCACGCGCTCGTGACGATCCACGGCGCCGACTTCGACACCTCCGCGGTCCAGCGCCGGTGGGACGCCAACAGCGACCTCGCCGACCACGGGGTCCCGTGGCTGCTGTGGGGCCTGCTCGACACGGTCGTCGACCACGCCACGAGCGTCCTCGAGACGATCGAGCGGGACATCGACGCGCTCGAGGACGACCTGTTCGAGAACGGGGACCCGCGCGAGCAGCAAATCCAGCGGCGCTCGTTCCGGCTCCGGAAGGCGCTCGGCGTGCTGCGCCGGCTCGTCGTCCCCACCCGGGACAGCGTGGGGTCGCTGCTGCACGGTGACGCCGAGACGATCGTCGACGGGGTCCGCCCGTACTTCCGCGATGTGGAGGACCACCTCGTGTCGATCGCGGACACCGTCGAGCAGCAGCGCGACGCGGTCTCCAGCGTCCTGGAGACGAACCTGAACCTGGCGTCGAACCGGCAGAACACCGTCATGAAGAAGGTGACGAGCTGGGCGGCGATCATTGCCATCCCGACCGGCATCACGAGCTTCTTCGGGCAGAACGTGGAGTTCCCCGGCGAGGGCGAGTGGAGCGGGCTGTGGGCGTCGCTCGCGCTCACCGTGGTGACGTCGCTGGTCCTCTACCGGTCGTTCAAGCACCGCGACTGGCTCTGAGTGCCGGCACCGCGAGCGCGCCGGGCACGACGGATCAGATCTGCAGCGCCAGCACGCCCGCGACGACGGTGAGCGGCGCGACCACGCACCCGAGGGCGATGTAGCGCCCCCACGAAAGGTGGATGCCCTCGGCCGTGAGCCGCGCGTGCCACAGCAGCGTCGCGAGCGAGGCCCACGGCGTGATGAGACACCCGGCGTTCACGCCGACGAGCAGCGCCGCGTACCGCAGGGCCTCGTGCCCCGCGGCCGGTTCGAGCACCAGGTAGGCGGGCAGGTTGTCGATCGCGTTCGCCGCGACGGCCCCTGCCCCGCCGAGGAGCAGCAGCGGACCGGTCCCGGTGCCCCCGCCGACCGCCTGGACGATCGGGTCGGTGACCCCGGTGGCGTGCAGGGTCTCGACGACGACGAAGAGCCCGGCGGCGAACACGAGCGTGGACCAGGGCACGCGGGACGGCCTGAGCTCCGAGGGTGCCCGCCACGCCGCGACCCCGATGAGCACGAGCGCCGCGAGGACGGCGGCGACCCAGACCTCGACCCCCGCGGTCAGGGCCACGACCAGGGCGACGAGGACGACGGACGCCGCCCAGGAGAAGACCGGATCGGACGCCTTCCGCAGCCCGACCGGCGTGTAGCGCCCGAACAGCGAGCGACGGAACACCACGAGCAGCACCGCGCAGGGCACGACGACCCCGGCGAGCGCCGCCCACACCATCAACCGGGCGAACGGCAGCGGCCCGTCGAGTCCGATGCCGTCCACCGCGAGCAGGTTCGTCAGGTTCGACACCGGCAGCAGCAGCGATGCCGTGTTCGCGAGCCAGACGGTGGTGAGGGCGAAGGGCATCGGCGGCAGCCCGACCCGGCGCGCGAGCGTGATGACGATCGGTGTCAACAGGACCGCGGTGGTGTCGATCGACAGGAACACCGTGCACACCACGGCGAGCACGACGACCGCGGCCCACAGGCCGATCGTCCGTCCGCCGCCGATCCGCGCGGCGAGGTCGGCGAGCCGGTCGAAGACGCCCGCGTCCGCGGCGAGCTCGGAGACGATCGTCAGCCCGAGGACGAAGCCGAGCACCGGCAGGACCCGCTCCGCGAGCGCCGCGAGTTCGGGCAGCGGCAGCAACCCGAGGGCGACGCACACCGCCCCGACGGCGAGCAGGACGGCTCCGATGACGGCTTGGCGCACGATGCGACTCCTTGCTGGGATGGCCGGCGGTCCCTGTGCGCCCGGCGGCGCTCCAATGTACCGCCCGGTAACGTGGGCCGGACGACGACAGGAGGAACCCGTGCGGAAGTTCATGTTCAGCGGTGCGGTGTGGGGCTCGCTCATCAGCGGCTACAGCGTGCTGCAGACGACCAGGCGTGGACCGCGCGACTGGCGGCTCGCCCTGACCTGGGTGGCCTGGCTCTCGACCACGATCGTGGCGGTCGGCACGGTCGTCGAGGACGACCGCGCGGTGAAGGCGAAGCAGCGCGCAGCACGCTGACGGCACCACACGACGGACGGGAGGCCCGCTACCAGCTGGTAGCGGGCCTCCCGTCCGTCATGGGACAGCTGGTCAGCGCCGCTCGGGCGGGACGTCCTCGGCGCGGATGCCCGAGGTCTGGATCGGGCCGGTGAACAGGGCGGAGCGTTCGTCGCCCTCACCGAACAGCTGGGAGTCGTTCTCGCTCCGCGGCCGGCGCGGTGCCGCGGGCTCCTGCACCGGGTCGGTGAGCTGGACGCGCTGCAGCGGCAGTGCCTCCGGGTGCTGGCGCTGCATCCACTCCACCATCTCCTCGCGGACGTAGCACCGGAGGTCGAACAGGCCGCCGGCATCGGGCGCGGTGACGAGGATGCGGACGCGCACCAGTCCCCCGACGGCGTCCGTGACCTGCAGCACCTTGGTGCGGCCGTCCCAGATCGTGCTCGTCTCGAGGATGCGGTCGAGCTCTTCGCGCATCTCCGACGGGCTCACCCGCCAGTCGAGGTCGAACTCGACCGCACCGAGCAGCTCGCTGCCCGTGCGGGTCCAGTTCTCGAACGGGGTGCTCGTGAAGTAGGTCGAGGGCAGCACGAACCGCCGGTCGTCCCACAGGTGCACGACCACGTAGGTGAGGGTGATCTCCTCGATCCGGCCCCACTGCGTCTCCACCACCACGACGTCGTCGACCCGGATCGAGCCGGAGAAGGCGAGCTGCATGCCCGCGAAGACGTTCCCGAGCATCGACTGCGCGGCGAGACCGGCGATCACCGAGAGGAGCCCGGCGCTCGCCAGGACGCTCGCGCCGGCGGCCTCCACCCCGGGGAAGGTGAGCAGGATCGCACCGACGGCGATGATGACGAGGACGGCGACGGTGAGTCGCCGGATGATGAGCACCTGCGTTCGCACCCGGCGGGCGACCCGGTTGTCGGGGACGTCCACGCGGTACTTGTGCAGCCCGAGGCTCTCGAGGAAGATCGCGAGCTCGCAGGCCAACCAGCACCCGACGCCGATCATCGCGATGAGGAAGACGTGCGACACCTCGTCCCGCCACGGGAACCGGTCGGCGTCGCGCGGGATGCTCGTGCTGAACGCCGTCCAGAGCATGGCGAGGAGCAGGGTGGTGCGGGTCGGGTGCTTCGTGCGCCGGGAGAGCGCGGCCGCCCAGCGTTCCCGCCGACCGAGCGCCCGGAAGACCAGGTGCAGGACGAGTGACGCGACGGCCGTGACGAGCAGGGCGATCCCGATCGCGACGAGGAGTCGGAGGAAGATGTCCATCCGTCCATCGTGGTGGGTCCCGCGTCACTCGTCGTCCAGGCGGCGGCCAGGGAGCGGGCCGCGGGAAGGCCATCGGGCGCGGTGGGACGAGGTGCGGAGGCCGCAGGGCGCCCGGGTCGGACGTGCGGCGGTAGCGTGTCGGCCATGACAGCGAAGAACGACACGGGGGTCGACCGCGCTCCGGCGAACGACTTCTCGCACGAGCAGGAGGGCTACCAGCACGGGCTGAAGCCCCGGCAACTGCAGATGATCGCCATCGGTGGCGCGATCGGGACGGGCCTGTTCCTCGGTGCCGGTGGCCGGCTCCACACCGCCGGTCCCGCCCTCGCGGTGACGTACCTGATCGCGGGCGTGTTCGCCTTCTTCATCCTCCGGGCACTCGGGGAGCTCGTGCTGCACCGGCCCTCCTCCGGGTCGTTCATCTCGTACGCCCGCGAGTTCTACGGCGAGAAGTTCGCCTACGCGGCCGGGTGGATGTACTTCCTCAACTGGGCGATGACCTCGATCGTGGACACGACGGCCGTCGCGGTCTACTTGAAGTACTGGTCGGCGTTCACCGCGGCCCCGCAGTGGCTCCTCGCACTCATCGCCCTGGTCGTCGTCCTGGCCGCGAACATGGTCGCGGTGAAGGTGTTCGGCGAACTCGAGTTCTGGTTCGCGCTCATCAAGGTCGCCGCGCTCGTCGCGTTCCTGGTCGTCGCGATCGTCTGGCTCGTCTTCGCGTTCCCGGTGGAGACCGGCGGCGAGGCGGTCCGGACCGGCTTCTCGATCTGGGGCGACAACGGCGGGCTCCTGCCGAACGGCGTCCTGCCGGCCGTCCTCGTCATCCAGGGCGTCGTGTTCGCCTACGCCGCGATCGAGCTCGTCGGCACCGCGTCGGGCGAGACCCAGGACACCGAGAAGGTCATCCCGCGCGCGATCAACTCCGTCGTCTTCCGCATCGCGGTCTTCTACGTCGGCTCGATCGTCCTCCTGTCGATCCTGCTGCCGTACACGGCGTACAAGGAGGGCGAGAGCCCCTTCGTCACGTTCTTCTCGTCGATCGGGAACCCGCAGGTGGGGGTCGTCGTCGGGTCGATCATGAACTTCGTCGTGCTCACCGCGGCGCTGTCGTCCCTGAACGCCGGGCTGTACTCGACCGGCCGCGCGCTGCACTCGATGGGCATGAACGGCTCGGCGCCGAAGTGGACCACGAAGATGTCGAAGGGCGGCGTGCCGTACGCCGGCATCCTGCTCACCGCGGCCTTCACCGTCGCCGGTGTCGTCCTGAACTACTTCGTGCCGGGACAGGCGTTCGAGATCGCCCTGAACATCGCCAGCCTCGGCATCATCACGGCGTGGGGCACGATCATCCTCTGCCAGATGAAGCTGCGACAGTGGGCCAAGCAGGGGCTGGCGAAGGAACCGACGTTCCGGCTGCCCGGGGCTCCCGTCACGAGCTGGCTGACGCTGGCGTTCCTCGCGTCGGTGATCGTGCTCATGGCGATCGACTACCCGGTCGGGACGTACACGATCGCCTCGCTGGTCGTCGTCATCCCGCTGCTGGTCGTCGGTTGGTTCCTGCAGCGTGACCGGATCCTCCGCATCGCCTCGCTGCGCCAGGGCGTCACCGGTCCGTACCCGATCACCGGCCGCGACCCGGCCGCGCAGGTGCGGCGGTCCACCGAGCACACGGACGGCGACGGCCGCAGCTGACCCCCCGACGTGGCACGGGTCCGGCACCCGCCGGTACGATCAGCGGGTGCCGGACTCTCCTGTTCTCCCGACGCTCGACCTGCAGCACACCTGGCGTGGCGCCACGTGCCGGGTGCGGGTGTTCCGTGACCGGGTCACCGCGGAGACGAGCTTCGAGCGCGACGCGCTGCTCCCGGTACCGATGGACGCCGTGCAGGGGTGGCGGATCGAGGAGTGCGACGACGACGCGGTCTGCGTCGAGTTCGTCACGCCGGACGACGTTTGGCGGGTGTTGCTCTCCCCCGCCGACGAGGCGGTCGCCGACGTCGCGTTGCGCTCGGCGCTCGGTGCGCCGCTCCCGCCCGCCCCTGCCGGCGACGTCGCTACGACGCGGGCGGGCGGGCGTCAGACCAGCAGCAGCACCGCGGCGAGCACGGAGGCCACCGCGATCACCAGCGCGATGAGCAGCAGCACGAAGTGCACGCGCCAGAACGTCGTCGGGCGGCCCGCGGCGTCCCGGGCGCGGGAGTCCTTCGCGACGCGCTGGAAGAAGCGCGGCCACGCGACCACGTTGAAGACGGCGCCGACGATCAGGACCACTGCAGCGAAGACGAGCACCCGACGATCCTACGCCCGGGCCTCGGCCGCCCCCCACGACCGGCCGAGACCCGCGACCACACCGGGTGTAGCACGTGCTACAGAGCGTACACGACCGGGTGGTCGGGCCCGGGGTCAGGTGCCCGCGAGGACCGCTTCCGCCTCGGCCAGCGCTGCCTGGTCGGCCGGGCTGAGCGGTGTGCGGTGTCGACGGGCGCCGTCGTTCACCTCGACGATGAGACGGCTGAGCCGGGTCGCGGGGTCGTCGGAGTCGGGGTACTCGTTGTCGGTGCCGAGTCGGGCGTGGACCGGTTCGAGACGGCGGAGGGCATCCTGCAGCGCCCGGGTCCGTCTGCTCTGCCAGAGCCGGTGGCCGAGAACGAGCAGGAGCATGCCGGATGCGACGAGCAGCACCGCGCCCGGTGTCGTGACGTCGTACGGCAGGGCGAGCGCCCGCGTGACGTCGATCCGGCCGGCGACGTGGGCCAGGTCCATCACCGCGACGACCACCATGCGGACGACGCCGAAGACCCCGCCGGCGACGAGCGCCCACAGGCCGACTCGGTCCGGACCGGTCCGGGCCTCCCGGATGCGCAGCACGCAGATGAGCCCGGTGGCGCCGAGGGCGACGCCCAGGTACGTCGTCTGCACGATCGAGTAGACCGCCGCGAGGGGCTGCGCACCGACGGCGAGCATGAACGTCGTGGTCGTCGGGACCGGGTCGAGCAGCACGAACGCCGTCACGACGGCGACGACCACGACGGAGCACGACGCGACGACCGCCCTGCGCATCCACGGCCGTGCCGCTCCCACGGCCTTCGCGACGCCCCAGAGCAGCGTGCTCGTCCCCGCCGCCATCAGGACGTCGCACACGAGTGTCAAGACGTTCCGTCCGCCGAGCAGCGGGTCGACGGCGCGGTACAGGGGGTCGACGCCGGCGACGACCGTGCCCGAGAACAGCAGGAACGTCAGTGCCAGCGTCCGGTCCTGCCCGCGTTGCACGACGGAGAGGACGACCGCCCCGACGACGAGCAGGACCGCCTGGACGACGGCGAGGATCACCCGAAGACCCCGCGGAACGCACTCGGACGTTCGCGGTGGCCGCGGATCAGCTGCGCGAGCCGGTCGGCGAAGAGCTCGGCCTCGCGTTCGTACTCGTTCTCGAAGAGGCCGCGGGCGAGGGCCCGTTCGACCTTGTACTCGGGCAGGTCCGGGATGAGGCTCCGGATGGCGGCGGCCTGCGGCGCGGTCTCGTGGTGTCCGTGCAGGACGTGGCCGAGCTCGTGTCCGATGACGAACGCGCGGAAGGTCGGGGACGGCGTCGGGGAGATCATCACGAGGTGACGGTGCTCCAGCGTCGCGACGAAGCCGCACACCGGCTCGTCGGCCAGGAACGACTCCTCACGGACGGTGATCGGCTTGCCGACGAGGTCCTCGGCCGCCGCGACGGCGTCGTCGATCCCGGTCCAGCCCGCGTCCTCGCCCAGCTGCCAGAACCGGTCGACCAGCGTCGGCGCGGTCACACCGCACCGCCGCTGCGCGACTCCTGCTCGATGACCTCGGCGATGCGGCGGAGGGCCTCCGGCGAGAGTTCACCGGGGAAGGTCCGCGCTGCGAAACCGCTCACCCGGGCCGAACGGACGGCCCGCACGAGGGCGAGTTGCGCGCCGATGCGCTCGGGCAGTTCACTGTCCTCGAGCAGGAAACGGTCGTCGACCTCGAAGAAGCCCGCGAGCAGGCGCAGCAGCTGGGTGTCGCTGTTCCGCCGCCCGTCACCGGAAACCATGTAGGTCCACTTCGCGCGCGAGAGCGAACCGCCGCCGTCGGCCACGTACTGCTCGATCTCCGCGAAGGGCACGGGTGCACCACGCTGCGACTCCTCGAAGTCGAGCAGCAGGTTGAGCCGTCGCGCGAGCTCCCCCGCGTCGAGCACGCCGCCCTTCGGCACCGATCCCGTCATCGTCGCCCCCTTCGATCCCGTGCCCGACCACCCTACTGCGCCACTACCCTCGGACGGGTGTCCCGCCGGTACCCCGCTTCCATCGCCGGCCCGGTCGAGCACGAGATCGTCGTGTCGCGCTCCCGGTTCGTCACCCTCGCGCACCCCGCCGCGGACGCGGCGGCGGCGGAGGCCGTCATCGCGGACGTCCGCCGTCGCTCGTGGGACGCCCGGCACCACTGCACCGCGATGGTCACCGGCGTCCTCGGAGACCAGGCCCGGTCCTCCGACGACGGTGAACCCTCGGGCACCGCGGGCGTCCCGATGCTCGAGGTCCTCCGTCGGCGGGACCTCACCGACGTCGTCGTGGTCGTCAGCCGGTGGTTCGGCGGCGTGAAGCTCGGTGCCGGTGGGCTGGTCCGGGCCTACTCGACCTCGGTGTCCGAGACGCTTGACCGGGCGGAGGTCGTCCGCCGCGCCGCCCGGACGCAGGTGACCGTAGCGGTCCCGCACGCCGACGCGGGACGGGTGGACAACGCCCTGCGCGCGTGGGTGCAGCGGCACGACGCCACCTCCGGCGCGACGGTCTACGGCGCGGAGGCGACGTTCGAGGTGTGGGTGCCGACCGACGGGATCGCAGAACTCCGGGCGGAGTTGGCGGCGGTGTCGTCGGGCGGGCTCGATGCGGTGGTCGGCGAGGAGCGAGTGGTGGAGCTGTCCGACGGGTGACGCAGCGCCGGCGGCTGGGCCGTCCGGTCGAGATGGTGACCGGAACCGGGTCGGGCGTGTCGGGCACGACGGTCTCGCGAGGCACGGTGCGTGGAACGCCGGTAGGACGACGAAGACCCCGACCGGATCGGTCGGGGTCTTCGGTTGGTGCACCCCCTCGGACTTGAACCGAGAACCCACTGATTAAGAGTCAGTTGCTCTGCCAATTGAGCTAGAGGTGCGTGGTGTGGAGTTGTCCTGCCGCTTCGGCGTGCGCCCCGCGACGGGAATCAACAATAGCATGACTTCTGCGTGCCGTTGACCACTCGCGGCACCGGACGAACAGGAGCCCCACTTGAGCGACCGTCTCGCCGCCGGCGACACCGCCCCCGACTTCACCCTCCCCGACCAGGACGGCACCGAGCACGCGCTCGCGGACCTCCGCGGACGGAAGGTGATCGTGTACTTCTACCCCGCGGCGTCCACCCCGGGCTGCACCACCGAGGCCTGCGACTTCCGCGACAACATGTCGTCGCTCCAGGCCGCCGGCTACGAGGTCCTCGGCGTCTCGAAGGACGAGCTGCCCGCCCTGCAGCGCTTCCACTCCGAGCAGGCCCTGAGCTTCCCGCTGCTGAGCGACCCCGATCTCGCCGTACACCGCGCGTACGGGGCATGGGGTGAGAAGAACAACTACGGCAAGATCGTCACCGGCACCATCCGGTCGACGATCGTCGTCGACGAGGAGGGCCGCGTCCAGCTGCCGCTCTACAACGTCAAGGCCACCGGCCATGTGGCGAGCCTGCGGAAGAAGCTCGGCCTGGTCTGACGGCCCGCCTCCCGGTGCTGCTCGGGCCCGGTGCTGCTCGGGCCCGTCGCCGCTCAGTCCCGGCGCACGAGTGCCGCGGTCACCGGCCGGCTGAGCACGAGCGTGATGCCGAGCAGCGCCGGGATGAGCAGCGCCCACCCGACGGACGCCACCCGCGACTCGCCCTGGAACGCCCCGATCGCAAGGGCACCCTGCAGGACCTGCCAGACGACCACACCGCTGCGCACCCAGGCGCGTCCGCGGCGGAGCCCGGCCACCATCGCGCCGAGCCAGACGGTCGCGAGGACCGCGAGCACGAGCAGGGCGATCCCGGACGCGATGCCCGCTGCCGGGGTCGTGAGGAGTTCCACGAGCAGGTAGACCGTCACGGCGGCCATCGCGAGGAACTCGAGCCCGACGACGGCGACGAGCACGAGGAGTGCAGCGGGCCGCCTCCGGGGGACGAGTTCGTCGTCCGTGGTGGTGTCAGGCACAGCGATCCTCCAGCAGTGAAACCCTTGATTTGGCCATACCAGTATGGAACGATGTCCGAGGTCGTTTGGACGGCACGATGTGGTGTACGTCTCCCGTGGTTCGACGCTCCTCCCCCGAGCGTTCCGCGGGCGTCGAACTCTCCCCGCGCGGGCTCCTCCCCCACAGGAAGCCTCCCGTACGTCACATGAGCATGTGCAGAGTCCCGATCCCCCGAGCCACGGCCGCGGCCTGCCGTTCGAGCATCTACCGCAAGGAGCACCACACATGGACTGGCGTGACCAGGCTGCCTGCCTCACCGCAGACCCCGAGCTCTTCTTCCCCGTCGGGAACACCGGCCCGGCCGTCGACCAGATCGAGAAGGCCAAGTCGGTCTGCGCTCGGTGCACCGTGACCGAGATGTGCCTGCAGTACGCCCTCGAGAACAACCAGGACTCCGGTGTCTGGGGCGGCCTCAGCGAGGACGAGCGTCGCGCGCTCAAGCGCCGCGCAGCCCGCGCCCGCCGCGCCTCCTGACCGCGCACACCTGACGGGAGAGCCCGCCATCCCTCCGGGTGGCGGGCTCTCCTGCGTCCGGCCCGTGGCACTGTGCCGCAGGGACACCGCGGAACGCCTGGAGGCCCGCACCTCCTCCGCCGGACCGGGTGCGGGCCTCCAGGCCGTCGCGGACGACCGCGAGCGGTCAGGCGGTCGCTGCCGGTGCGGCCGTGAGCCAGCGGAACGGGATCGAGATGGTCACCTCGGTGCCGCTGCCCGTGAGGGTGTGCCAGTCGATCGTGCCGCCGAGTTCGCCCTGGATGAGGGTGCGGACGATCTGCGTCCCGAGCCCCGACCCGACCTTGCCCTCCGGCAGGCCGACGCCGTTGTCGCGGACCTGGATCTCGATGTGGTCGTCGTGCCGGTTCGCCACGATCTCGACCTCGCCGTCGCGCCCGTCGAGCCCGTGCTCCACGGCGTTGGTGACGAGTTCGGTGAGACCGAGCGCGAGCGGGGTCGCGGCCTCGGACGGCAGCACACCGAACTCCCCCGTCTTCTTCGGGTGCACGGTCGTGTTGTGCGACGCCGCGACCTCGGTCACGAGCTTGAGGACCGAGTCGAACACCTCGTCGAAGTCGACGGTCTGGCTGAGCCCCGTCGACAGGGTGTCGTGCACGACGGCGATGGCGGCCACGCGCCGCATCGCGTTCTGCAGGGAGGTCCGCGCCTCGTCCGAGTGCGTGCGCCGGGCCTGGATCCGCAGGAGGGACGCCACCGTCTGCAGGTTGTTCTTGACGCGGTGGTGGATCTCACGGATCGTCGCGTCCTTGGTGATGAGCTCGCGCTCCTGGTGCCGCATCTCGGTGACGTCGCGGCAGAGGACGACGGCGCCGATGCGGGCACCCTGGTCGCGGAGCGGGATCGACCGGAGGGTCACGGTGACGCCCTTCGCCTCGATGTCGGCCCGCCACGGAGCGCGGCCGGTGACCACGAGCGGCAGGGACTCGTCGACGTCGAGCTGCGCACCGAGCAGCTCCGTCGTGACCTCGGCCAGGGACTTGCGCTCGAGTTCGCCCTCGAAGCCCATCCGGTTGAACGCGCTGAGACCGTTCGGGCTCGCGAACGTGACCACGCCGTCGGTGTCGAGGCGGAGGAGACCGTCACTGGCACGGGGCGCACCACGGCGGGGGCCAGCGGGTGCGCCGAGGTCCGGGAAGTCGCCGGTGGCGATCATGCCGAACAGGTCGTTCGCGCTCGCGGTGAAGTTGAGCTCCTGACGGCTCGGCGTGCGCGACTCGTCCTGGTTGGAGTGGCGGGTCACGACGGCGATCGGCCGCTCGGTGGTCTCGGCGCTCTTCGCGGTCAGGCGTCGGAGCACCGGGATGGCCCGGACGCGGGTCGGGGTGTCCTCGTACCAGTCGGGCTCGGCCGAGTCGACGACGCGGCTCCCGGTGAAGCTCTGGGTGACCTGGTCGCGCCACTCCTCGCGGATCTCCTGCCCGACGATGTCGCGGTAGAACAGCGTCGCCGCCGAGGACGGCCGGGCGTGGGCGACGGCCACGAAGGACGACCCGTCGGCGGTCGGTACCCAGAGGACCATGTCGGCGAAGGACAGGTCGGCCAGCAGCTGCCAGTCGCCGACGAGCAGGTGCAGCCATTCCACGTCGGCTTCGGAGGAACGGCCTTGTGCGAGGACGAGGTCACTGAGGGTCGACACCAGCCAAGTCTAGGTCCGCCGCTGTGTGGAGACGGCGCACTCTCCACAGGCATCACCACTCGGCGAAATGTGATGTTGCACGGCCCAAACGCTCGGCCCTGGAGAAAGGGGGCCGGGGTGACGGACACGGCGCAACGGATCGACGAGGAGCCGGTCGGGAGGCACGACCAGACCGAGGAGGACCGGAGGGACCGCCATCGCGCCGAGGACGAGGGGACGGGCGGCACCCACGTCGTGCCCTCCTCCTCCTCGAGCGTCGTCCGGACGGTCGACCCCGGGGTGGACGTCGGCACGGACGGGACCGGCGCGGCCGTCGGCACGGACGGGACCGGCGCGGCCGTCGGCACGGCCGGGACCGGGGCGGTCCTGAGTCCGTCCGTGACCGGAGCGGTCCTCGGTGCGTCCGGGACCGGAGCGGCCCTGGATCCGTCCGGACCCGCGGCGGTCCTGGATCCGTCCAGGACCGGGGCTGCGCCGGGCCCGGACGAGACGCAGTCGGCTGTCGGTGCGGGTGGCGGCGGCGCGGGCACGGACCTCCCGGACGCCGGCGAGACCGCGCGGTCCCTCGCCCTGTGCGTCGCCGAGATCCTCACCGGCGCCCGTGAGGTCGACACCATCTCGCGGTGGATCACCGACGAGGTGCACCGACACCTGCAGCACCGTGCGGCGGTCGCGGCGCGTGCCCGGTCGGTGTCCCGCCACGCACGGCAGCGTGCGGTCATCCGGGTCGGCGGCGTCGTGCTCGACGGGCCCCGGGACGGCGTCGCCGAGGCGGCCGTGGTCGTCCACACCCGAAGTCGCGCCCGGGCGGTCGCCATCCGGCTCGAGGTCCGCAACGGTCGCTGGCGGGCGACCGCGATCGGGGTGCTCTGAGTGCGCGGAGCCGGGCCCGTCGAGCAGGGTCGACGTCGATCTTCCTGCCGGGCCCGACGCCGCTGCAGGTCCCCGACGCCGCTGCAGGTCCCCGACGCCGGTGCAGGTCCGCGACGCCGATCCCGCTCCCGCTCCCCGCTCCCCGGTCCCGGTGCCGGTCCCACGCCCGGCGCCGGTCCGGGTGTCGGCCGCCCTGCCGGTGCCGGTGCGGGCGCTGGCGCTGGCACCGGCACCGGCACCGTCACCGGCACCGGCACCGGCACCGGGATGACGGACGGGAGGCCCGGTACCAGCTGGTACCGGGCCTCCCGTCGTGTCGTGCGGAGCGTCAGCCCTTCTTGGCGGCCGCCCGGCGCTCGGCGCGGTTGTTCGCGTCAGCCTGCCCGGTGGCGGTCGCGGCGGAGCCGAAGGCCGAACCCCGCTCGGGGGCCGCCGCTTCCTGCTCGGCCTGCTCACGCTGCGCGCGCGCCGTGGCTGCCTGCTCGAGGCGCCCGGCCTCGTCGCGGACCTCGACCTCGCCGTCGATGGACGGCGCCGAGTACTCGAGTCCGGCGTTCTCACCCTCCTCGCCGAGCCCCTTCGCCTCGATGACGGCGCTGTCGCCGTCCGACTGGACCTGCACCTCGAGGTTGAAGAGGAACCCGACCGACTCCTCGCGGATCTGGCCCATCATCGTCTGGAACAGCGCGTAGCCCTCGCGCTGGTACTCGACGAGCGGGTCACGCTGCGCCATCGCGCGGAGGCCGATGCCGTCCTTGAGGTAGTCCATCTCGTACAGGTGGTCCCGCCAGCGGCGGTCGATCACCGAGAGGACGACGCGACGCTCGAGCTCACGCATCGCCTCTTCGCCGAGGGTCTCCTCGCGCTTCTGGTAGGCGAGCTGGGCGTCGGACAGGATCTCCCGCGCGAGGAAGTCCCGCGTTGCCTTGCCCTTCGAACCGGCCTCGGTGATGACCTCGTCGATGGTGATCGAGATCGGGAACAGCGTGCCGAGCTCGGTCCACATGGCGTCGAGGTCCCAGTCGTCCGGGGAACCCTCGCCGGTGTGGGTGTCGATGACGTCGTCCACGACGCTCTTCAGGAACGACTGCGCGCGCTCGTGCAGGTCGTCGCCCTCGAGGATGTGGCGGCGGTCGCTGTAGATGGCCTCGCGCTGGCGGTTCAGGACGTCGTCGTACTTCAGGACGTTCTTGCGGATCTCGGCGTTGCGGCCCTCGACCTGCGCCTGTGCGGAGCGGATCGCCCGCCCGACGAGCTTGTTCTCGATCGCCAGGTCGTCCGGCACGTTGCCGCGGCCCATGAGGCTCTCGGCGGCACCGGAGTTGAACAGCCGCATGAGGTCGTCGGTCAGCGACAGGTAGAAGCGGCTCTCGCCGGGGTCGCCCTGACGACCGGAACGACCACGCAGCTGGTTGTCGATGCGGCGGGACTCGTGCCGCTCGGTCCCGAGGACGTAGAGACCGCCGGCTTCCCGGACCTTCTCGCTCTCCTCCTCGACGGTGGCCTTCATCGCCGAGAAGACCTTGTCCCACTCGGCTTCGTACTCCTCCGGCGTCTCCGTCGGCGACAGGCCCTTCGCGTGCATCTCCTGCACCGCGAGGAACTCGGCGTTGCCACCGAGCATGATGTCGGTTCCACGACCGGCCATGTTCGTCGCGACCGTGACGGCGCCGGCGCGACCGGCCTGGGCGACGATCGCGGCTTCACGCGCGTGGTTCTTCGCGTTGAGGACCTCGTGCTTCACGCCCTTCTTGGCGAGGAGCTTCGACAGGTACTCGGACTTCTCGACGCTCGTGGTACCGACCAGGACCGGCTGGCCCTTCTGGTGACGCTCCTCGATGTCGTTCGCGACCTGCTCGAACTTGGCCTGCTCGTTCTTGTAGACGAGGTCGGTCTGGTCGATGCGCTGCATCGGTCGGTTCGTCGGGATCGGGACCACGCCGAGCTTGTACGTGGACATGAACTCCGCCGCCTCGGTCTCGGCGGTACCGGTCATGCCGGAGAGCTTCTGGTACAGGCGGAAGTAGTTCTGCAGCGTGATCGTGGCGAGCGTCTGGTTCTCGGCCTTGACCTCGACGCCCTCCTTGGCCTCGATCGCCTGGTGGATGCCCTCGTTGTAGCGGCGGCCCATCAGGATGCGGCCGGTGTGCTCGTCGACGATGAGGACTTCGCCGTTCATCACGACGTAGTCCTTGTCGCGCTTGAACAGGGCGACGGCCTTGATGGAGTTGTTCAGGAAGGAGATCAGCGGGGTGTTCGCCGACTCGTACAGGTTGTCGATGCCGAGGTAGTCCTCGACCTTCTCGATGCCGGGCTCGAGCACGCCGACGGTGCGCTTCTTCTCGTCGACCTCGTAGTCCTCGCCCGGGGTGAGCCGCGTGGCGATGGAGGCGAACTCGGTGAACCAGCGGTTCGCCTCGCCCGACGACGGGCCGGAGATGATGAGCGGCGTCCGGGCCTCGTCGATGAGGATCGAGTCGACCTCGTCCACGATGGCGAAGAAGTGGCCGCGCTGGACCATGTCCGACGCCTGCCACGCCATGTTGTCGCGCAGGTAGTCGAAGCCGAACTCGTTGTTCGTGCCGTAGGTGATGTCGGCGGCGTACTGCTCGCGGCGCTCGGCCGGCGACTGGCCCGCGACGATGCAGCCCGTGGTCATGCCGAGGGCGCGGAAGACGCGGCCCATGAGCTCCGACTGGTACGACGCGAGGAAGTCGTTGACCGTGATGACGTGCACGCCGCGCGACGGGATGGCGTTCAGGTACGCCGCGGTCGTCGCGACGAGGGTCTTGCCCTCACCGGTCTTCATCTCGGCGATGTTGCCGAGGTGGAGCGCCGCGCCGCCCATCAGCTGCACGTCGAAGTGCCGCATGCCCAGGGTCCGCTTGGAGGCCTCGCGCACGGCGGCGAACGCCTCGGGCAGGAGGTCGTCGAGGGTCTCGCCGTTGGCGTACCGCTCGCGGAGCTCGGTCGTCTCCTCGAGGAGTTCCTCGTCCGTCAGACTCGCGAAGTCGTCCTCGAGGTCGTTGATCGCCGAGGCGTACGCCTTCAGCCGACGGAGGGTCCGCCCTTCACCGATGCGGAGGACCTTCTCCAGCACGTTTGCCACGTGAGCTCCTTACGAAGTCGTCGTGCGCGGTCCGCGCGCCCGATCAGCCAGTCATGCTAGCAACCCGCCGCAGCCCGGCGCTGGGAGCAGGACGAGTGCACGCCGGACAGCACGAGTGCGCACGGTCCGAACGGACCGTGCGCACTCCCGAGCGCTGCTACGCGTTCGCGGAGGTCGTCTCCTCGACCAGGACGTGCTCGCTCCCCCGGGCGTCGGCGCCCGGGTTCTCGTCGATGCCGATGACGCCGTAGTCCCAGCCCTTGCGGCGGTAGACCACGCTCGGCCGGTGGGTCTCGGAGTCGACGAACAGGTAGAAGTCGTGTCCGACGAGCTCCATGTGGTACAGCGCGTCGTCGACCGTCATCGGGGCGGCCTCGAACACCTTCTGACGGATGACGACGGGCGAGTACGCCTGGTCGTCGTCCTCGTGGTCCGCTGCCTGGTCGACGTCGACCACGGGAACGGCGCCCGTGGCGACCTCCTCGATGAGCTTGCCGTCGGCGGGCTCGACACCCATGCCCTCGAAGCCGGCACCGGCGGCCTCGGCGACGGACGTCGGGCGGTGGCGCCCGCGGTGCACCTTCTTGCGGTCACGAGCCCGGCGCAGGCGCTCGGCGATGCGCGCGAAGGCCAGGTCGAAGGCCGCGTACTTGTCCGACGCGGCCGACTCGGCCCGGACGAGCGGTCCGGGCCCGATGATGGTCAACTCGACGCGGTCCTCGCCCTGCGCCCCGCTGCTCTTCTCGTGGTGCCGACTCAACCGCACCTCGAACGCGAGGGCCCGGTCGGCGAGGGCGTCGATCTTCTCGGACTTCTGCTCCACGTAGGTCCGGAATCGGTCGGTCACTCCGACGTTCCGGCCCGTGATCGTCACGTCCATGGCGGCTCCCATCCACTTTCGGCGGTTCGCCTCCGTCCGGCGAACACCAACGCCTTGCCGCGAGGCTAGACCCTGCCACCCGAGCGGGTGCTCGCGTCGGGCGGTCGGGCGGGGACACCCACCGGATGCCCAGGGGACACTCGGCCTTCACACCTCGACGCTCGCAACCGCGACGCACCGGACCACACGTCCGCCCGCGGCCCGCACTGCTCGGACCGCCTCGGCCATGGTCACCCCGGTCGTCACGACGTCGTCCACGACGACGACGTCCCGCCCGGCGACGAGCGCGGGGGCGCAGAGGGTGCCGACCGTGGCGGCGACGCGCTCGATGCCGGTGCGCTCCTTCTGCCCGGCACCGCCCCCGTGCGGGTCTGCACCCCCGCGCCCGGACGCCGCCCGGGCCACGCCGGGCAGCGCCGCCGGGACGGCGACCCGTCGGAGGGCGGGGGCTCGCCGCACGCCCGCGCGGCGGAGCACCGTCACCACCGGGTCGAACCCACGACGGCGGTGCCCGCGCGCCGACGGGGGCACCCGCAGGACGACCGCGTCCGGCGCCGCGGCGAGCGCCGACCGCACCAGGTCGGCCGTCCGGTCCGTCAGGGGTGCGACGACGTCCACCCGGCCGCGCAGCTTCCACTCGAGCACGAGCGTCCGTACGAGTCCCTCGTACTCGTACGCCGCGTCGAGTCGGACCCCCGCGACGAGCCGGGTCCGTCCGGGGAGGGCCGCGAGCGTCCCCCGGCAGGTGTGGCACAGCGCCCGGTCGGGCGCACCGCACCCGACGCAGTCGACGGGCAGGAGCACGGCGAGCACCGTGCTGACGGCGTCACGCCATGGCTGGTCCGCGCCGGGGACACGACCGGGGACACGACCGGCGACCGGACCGGGCTCGGCCGGATCCGGGGCGGAGGCACGGCCGACGTCAGGAGCAGGCGCGGGCCCGGGCACGGGCCCAGGTCCAGGTCCAAGTCCAGGTCCAGGTCCAGGTCCAGGTCCAGGAGCGTGCGGTACCACGGACGGCAGCTGTGGGGACGACATGACCCGATGCTCGCCCGGCGGAGTGCCGTCGGGGTGCGCCGCACGGCGGACTGTGGACGGGCCTCCCGGCCGGCCCCGCCGTGACGGGGAGGCGCTCAGCGCTGGATGCCGAGGACCTCGGCGTCGACGCCGGTGGTGTCCCACCCTCCGCCGGTCGACTGCAGCACCGACCCGTCGGTCATCCGGAGCAGCAGCGCACCACCGCTCCCCCCGGCGATGGTCGTCGCCGTGCCGCCGGGCTTCGCGAGCGTCTCCGGCTGGCCGCCGACGGTCGTCCGGACGACGCTCGCCCCCGTGCTCGTCCGACCGACGGACGCGACGTCGAGTTCGTCCACCCAGGTCGCGCTCACCGGGTCGCCAGCCGCGGCCTGGACGCGCACCGGCGGACCGAGGGACGTCGGGGCGCGGTCCGAACCCCGCGTGATCGCGACCACGTACAGGGCAGCACCGTCGTCGGTGTCGAGGAGCGCGAGCGCACGGGTGGAGTCACGGGAGACCTGGAAGGACACGAGCTCCCCCTCCGGCAGGGTCGAGGTGACCTGGTGCGGGTCGCCGCCGGTGCCGTACGCCGTGATCGACCGGGCGTCGGAGCGCTCCGCCACCCACACGAACCCCTGGTCGTCGATCGACGGGGGCACGAGGTCGTCCCGGGTGTCGACCCGGAGCGGGTCCTTGCCGCTGCGCACGACGAACACGCCGTCGCGGTTGCCGACCGCGGCGAGCGTGCCCGAGGCGGACAGCGCGAGCGACCGCGGGTCGAGCGCGGCGATCCGGCCGCTCATCCCGCCGCCGAGGCCGGTGACGTCCCCCGTGCTCGGCGTCGCGAAGCCGGCGGCGCCGTCCTGCACGACCAGGGGCCTCGCGTCGACGTCGGGGTTCCGCTGGGCACTCGTGCCGCTCGAGTCCGGTAGGGGCACGGGCACGCTCTCGACGGTGAGGTCGACGGAGGAGACGGTCGCGATGGAGGACAGCGAGTCGGTGAGCTGCTCCCGCATCCGGACCTTGTCGACGGTGGTCGCGCGCAGCGCCTCGCTCGACAGGTCGACCTGGGCGCTGCCGCTCTCGATCGTCACCGCGTTGAGCGAGAGCTGAGTGCCCTCGGGGAAGGACGAGACCACGGTGCCCTCGAGCCACTCGGCGGGGCCGGCGAGGAGCGCGCTGACGATCCGCGTGCTCGTCGAGGACCGGGCGAGGAACCACCGCTCGTCCGGCACGAGGTACCGGTACGTCGGGTCGTAGAAGTAGAGCGCGTGCGGCTGGAACACCGAGACGAAGTTGATCGGGGACAGGATGATGCCGTCGGGGGCGTAGGCGATCCGCCACTCACCGTCCTCCCGCGTGAACTGGAACGTCAACGTCGACGAGGTCGGGCGGACCGCCTGGGTGTACTCGCCGTCCGCGTCGACCGAGGCGCTCGCGCTGAGCGTGTAGGTGAGCTCACGCGTCCCGACCCGCTCGACCTGCCCGTCACCCTGCCGGATCGTCACGCCCTGGCGCGGGTTCCACTTCTGCGAGAAGCCGGCGCTGAGGAACTCCCGGGCGACGGCGTAGTCGTTCTGGGCGCCGGTCGCGGCGTCGATGAACTGGGTGAGCAGCTCGGTCTGGTCGGATCCGGCCTCGGGGCCGGAGGGGCGGTAGTCCACGCCGCCGGACTGCGACTCGTCCGTGATGGACCGCCCCGCGCGGACCGGCCCCTCCTCGGGGATCGCGGCGCACGCCGAGACGGCGAGGAGCGTCACGGCCGCGAGCGCCGTCGCGAGCAGGCGTCGGAGTCGCCGGGCTCCGGGTCGAGCGGTCCTGGTCATGGTCGGTCCTCCGGTGCGGTGGGTCCGTCGTACGACTCGTCGAGTGCGGGCAGCGGGATGGCCGAGGTCGCCGGAGCCTCGTCGGTACGGCGCGGCAGGACGAGCACGAACGCCGATCCCTCCCCCGGTCGGGACCAGACGTCGATGCGGCCGCCGTGCAGCTGCGCGTCGCCCAGGCTGATGGCGAGCCCCAGCCCCGTGCCGCCGATGGTGCGTTTGCGGCTGGGGTCGGCCCGCCAGAACCGGTCGAACACCCGGGCGGTGTCCTCGGGCGGCATCCCGACGCCGCGGTCCCGGACCGCGATCGCGACGGAGCGCGAGTCGCTGTCGACGACGACGTCGACCGGGCGGCCGTCACCGTGCTCGACCGCGTTGCCGACGAGGTTGCGGAGCACCCGACGGATCCGGCGGCCGTCGAGCTGCATCGGCGTGTGCCCGCCGGGGCTGGCGAAGCGGAGTTCGATGCCGACCCGTTCGGCGAGCGGACGGAACTCGTCGACGATGTCGGCCGTGAGCGCGGCCGGGACGACCGGCTCGGTCTCGAGTTCGACGGCCTGGGCGTCGTACCGCGAGATCTCGAGGAGGTCGGCGAGCAACAGCTCGAACCGGTCGACCTGGGCGTGCAGCAGCTCCGCGGAGCGGGCGGCGGCGGGTTCGAAGGCGTGCCGGGCGTCGTAGAGCAGGTCCCCGGCGAGGCGGATGGTGGTGAGCGGGGTGCGCAGCTCGTGGGAGACGTCGGACACGAAGCGCTGCTGCACGCGGGAGAGTTCGGCGAGCTGGGTGATCTGCCGGCTCACCGCGTCCGCCATGTCGTTGAAGCTCCGCGCGAGGGTGGCGATGTCGTCCTCGCCCCGGACCGGGATGCGTTCGTCGAGGCGTCCCGCGGCGATCTTCCGACTCGTCTCGGCGGCACCGCGGATCGGCAGGACGACGAGCCGCACCACGAGGGACGTGACGAGGGCGATGAGGACGATGAGCGCGACACCGCCGATGGACAGCGTCTGCGACACGAAGTCCAGGGTCTGCTGCGCGTCGGACAGGTCGTAGACCAGGTACAGCTCGTACTGGCCGGCGCTCGGGATCTGCAGCGTGGACCCGACGGCGAGACCGGGGCCGCGTCCGTCCGGCCCGTCGAGCCGCACCGGCTGCAGACTGAGTTCGCCGGTGTCCGCGGCGACCCGCTTCCGGAGTTCGTCCGTGATGACGGCGTCGGGGAACCGGGTGCTCGCGACGTTCTGCAGGATCTGCGGGGTCGGTTCGCCGGGTGTCCGCTCGATCGCGATGCTCGTGCCGCCCGGGCTCGTCGTGTTCGAGAGGATCGCGTTCTGCGCTTCGCTCTGCAGGGACTCGAGTTCGGTCTGGTTGTTGTCCTCGGCCGCGGTGGCGGCGTCGAAGATACCCTGCGCGACGATGGTGGCGCGCGCCGACTCGGCCTCGATCTGGTCGCGACGCTGCGCGTACACGTTGTTCGAGATGCTGACCATGACGGCGGTGCCGATGACCGCGACGGCCAGACCGGTGGTCGCCACGGTGATCGCGACGGACCGGACCATGAGCGAGCGGCGCCACAGGTAGGCGATCCCGCGCCAGACGCGGCGGAGCCAGTACCGGGCCCGCCGGCGCACCCGGCGGAGCGGCACCGGGACCGACGTCGACGGCACGGCCGTCAGCTCTGTGCGCCGGCCCGGTACCCGACGCCGCGGACGGTGGTCACGATGCGCGGGTTGTCCGGGTCGTGCTCGATCTTCGCGCGGAGGCGCTGCACGTGCACGTTCACGAGCCGGGTGTCCGCCTTGTAGTGGTAGCCCCAGACCTGCTCGAGGAGCATCTCGCGGGTGAACACCTGGCTGGGCTTCTCGGCGAGGGCACGGAGCAGGTCGAACTCGAGCGGGGTGAGCGCGATGGGCCGGTCTCCGCGGCGGACCTCGTGTCCGGGGACGTCCACGACGAGGTCACCGACGTGCAGGACGGTCGCGTCCGACGCGGACGGCCGGAGCCGGGTGCGGATGCGCGCGACGAGCTCCTTCGGGTTGAACGGCTTCACGACGTAGTCGTCGGCGCCGTTCTCGAGTCCCGCGACGACGTCGGCGGTGTCGCCCTTCGCCGTGAGCATGATGATCGGCGTGCCGCTCTCGGCGCGGATCCGGCGGCACACCTCGATGCCGTCGATGCCCGGCAGCATGACGTCGAGCAGCACGAGGTCGGGCTTCGTGGCGTGGAACGCGTCCACGGCGTCGTTGCCGTCGGCGCTGAAGTCGGCCTCGTAGCCCTCCGAGCGGAGGACGATGCCGATCATCTCGGCGAGGGCATGGTCGTCGTCGACGACGAGGATGCGCGGTGTCATGGGATCGGGACTCCGAGGGGCAGGGCGGGGGTGCCCGGGGACGGGCACGCTCCGCTCACGATAGCCGAGCCCTCATCGGCGCACGTTTTCCGACAGGATGGACACGGTCACCGCGTCCGGCGGCGACCGGACGACGGGGGACGGCGCATGGTCGACGGCGGATGGCACGTTCCGGGGGCGGGGACGCCACCGGAGCACACGGGCGGGCCCGAGCGCGCGTCCGGCGCACCAGGGTGGCCCGCGCAGGGCGGTCACGGCGGCCCGGGAGGCCCGGTGCACTCCCCCGCGTGGCCGGCGTCCGTGGGTGGGCCCGGAGGTCCGGGGCACCAGCCGCCACCGCTCCCGTCCGTCGGAGGGCCCCGTCCGCAGCCCGTCCGCCCGGTCATCCCGCTCCGTCCGCTCGGCCTCGGCGACGTGCTCGCCGGCGCCTTCACGGTCTTCCGCCGCAACGCGCGGGTGCTGCTGCTCTGGGCCGTGCTGCTCTCCGGCGTGCTGGGCCTCGTGTCCACGCTCACCTCGGCCTTCGGGCAGCGCACCCTGCAGTCCCGCATGCTCGCGGCGGTGGACGGCACGGGTGACGCCGACACGATCATCGCGGGCACCGTGACGTTGTACGCCGTCCTGTCGATCGGCCTCCCGTTCCTGGCGTACCTGGCGCGCGGGTTCCTCGTCGCCCCGATCGCGGTCGACACCGGGCAGCGCGTCCTCGGACGGCGCGGGACGTTCCGGGGGCTGTGGGCACTGCTCGCCGGACGTCGGCGATCGGTCCTCGGGTGGATCCTGCTGCAGCTCGCCGGCGGGGTCGTGCTCGGGACGGTCTTCGTCCTGGTCGTGCTCGCGTTCGTGGCCGCCCTGTCCGCCGGTGACGGTGCCGTCGGGTGGTTCGTCCTGACGATCGTCGTGATGGTCCTCGGGTTCGCCGTGCTCGTCGCCTTCTTCACCACGCGGTTCGCCTTCACCGTCCCGACCATCGCGCTCGAGGGCCGCGGGGTCTTCTCGGCCGCCGGGCAGTCGTGGCGCCTCACCCGTGGCGCGTTCTGGCGGACCTTCGGGATCCTGCTGCTCGTGCAGGTGGTGCTGGCCTTCGCGGCGAGCATCGCCAGCGTCCCGCTGACCGTCGGGCTCACGCTGTTCTCCGGCGTGTTCGACCCGCTCGGTCAGACCGGATCCTCGACCGCCGGAGGGCCGCCCTCGGTCGGCGCCGTCGTCACGCTCGCCATCGGCAGCCTGCTCGTGATCGCGGTGCAGTGCGTCACGGACGTGCTGACCGCGTCGATCACCACCTTCCTGACGATCGACCGGCGCATCCGGACCGAGGCGCTCGACCAGCGCATCGCCGCGCACCTGGAGACCGGGCAGCCGGCCGACCCCTTCGCACCGTCGCCCCCCGGCGACCGGCAGTCGTGGTCGCCCCGGCAGGGCTGGCCCCAGCAGCAGGGCTGGCCCCAGCAGCAGGGCTGGCCCGAGCAGCAGGGCTGGCCCGAGCAGCAGGGCTGGCAGCAGCAGGGCTCGCCTGGGCAGCAGGGCTGGCCCGAGCAGCAGGGCTGGCCCCAGCAGCAGGGCTGGCAGCAGCAGGGCTCGCCTGGGCAGCAGGGCTGGCCCGAGCAGCGCTGGCCCGAGCAGCAGGACCCGCCGAGCGGTCGCCCGTGACCGCGGTCGACCCGGACGAGGCCCGCCGCCTGCTCGAGCAGGAGCTCGGCCGCGCCGAGTACCGCGGGGCGCAGGAGACCTGGTGGGACCGCGCCTCCCGGGCCTTCCTCGACTGGCTCGGGTCCCTGCTGCCGGACGGTGGCGGCTCCACCACGTTCGGGCGGACCCTGCTCGTGATCGCGGTCGTCGTGCTCGTCGCCGTCGTGGTGCTCGTCGTGGTCACCCGCGGGCTGCCGCGTCGACGAGCACGGCTGCGCGGCGAGGACCCGGGCGGGGTGTTCGACGACGACGACCTCCGCTCGGCGAGCGCCGTCGCCGCTGCGGCCAGCGCGGCGTTCCGGGCCGGGGACTGGTCGACCGCGGTGCTCGAGGGGTACCGCGCGCTGGCCCGGGGTCTCGCCGAACGGGACCTGGTCACGGTGGTCCCGGGGGCCACCGCCCGCGCCATCGCAGACCGCGCCACGGTGCCGTTCCCCACCCTCGGCACCGTGCTGCGGGACGCGTCGGACGCCTTCGACGCCGTCCGGTACCTCGGGGTCGACGCCGACGAGGAGACCGCCCGCCGCGTGCTCGACGCCTCCGCGGCGGTGCGCGCCGCCCGGCCGGTCCCGACGGGCGGCCCCGGCGGCCCGGGCGGACACCGCGCTGGCACAGGGCCCGGCACCGACGCCGGCAGCGCTCCCGGCCCGGCGGGTCCCTCTGTCCCGGCACGGCCCGCCGACCAGACGGACGCCGACCGGACGGACGCCGACCCGGGGGTCCACGCATGAGCACCACCGCGACGCCGGCGGCACCGGCCGGAGCGGCTGCCGCCCCGACCGGGCCGACCCCGCGTGACCGTGCCCTGCGCATCGGTGCCTGGGCCGCGGTGGTCGTCGTCGGGCTGCTCCTGGCGGTCCTGACCGCCGCCGTCGGTCCCGGCCAGCAGCCGTCGGACGTCCCGCTCGACCCGTCGTCGACGACGGGCAGCGGCTCGCGGGCACTGGTGCGGGTCCTCGGCGAGCAGGGCACCGAGGTCACGGTCGTCTCCGACGCCGACCGGATCGGCAGCGGCGAGGGCACCGTCCTGGTGGACGACTCGGCCGGGGTGCTCGCCCCGTCCGTCGCCCGCCGCATCGCGAGGACCGCGGCCGACGTGGTCCTCGTCACCACCGACCCCGCCGTCCTGGAGGCGTTCGGCCTCGACGCGCGTCCGGCCGGCGCGTCCTCGACGGACACCACGGCGTCGACCGCGTCGTGCGCGATCCCGGCCGCCCGCGACGCCGGGTCCGTCAGCACCGCCGGGGTCACCTACGCGACCGACGACCCCGACGTGGTCCGCTGCGTCCCGTCCGGCACCGGAGCGGACCGTCGGTGGGGCCTCCTCCGCACGGCGACCCCAGCCGGGCACGTCACCGTCGTCGGCACGACGGCGGCCTTCCGGAACGACACCGTGACCCGTGCGGGCAACGCGGCCCTGGCGCTCGGTCTGCTCGGCAGTCAGGAGGACCTGGTCTGGTACGTGCCGACGGCCGGGAGCGCCGACGCCGCTCCCTCGCTCGGCGACCTCGCTCCGCCGTGGGTCCCGAGCGCGATCGGCGTGCTCGGCGTCGTGGCGGTCGCCGCGGCGGTCTGGCGCGGCCGACGGCTCGGCCCCCTCGTGGTCGAACACCTGCCGGTCGTGGTCCGTGCCGCCGAGACCACCGAGGGACGCGCGCGCCTCGCCGTGCGGGTCCGCGACCGGACGCACACGCTCGACACGCTCCGGATCGCCGCGCTCCGCCGGATCGGGCGGCAGCTCGGTCTGCCCCGCTCCGCACACGTCGACGAGGTGGTGCGCCGGACCGCCGCCGTGACCGGCCGACCGGTCGGGCAGGTCGGAGCGGTGCTCGTCGGCGGGCCCACCGGCGACGACCGTGCGCTCGTCGCCGGCGCGACCGCCCTCGACGACCTGGAGGACGCGGTCGGCCTGGCCGTGTCCGGGGACGTGCGCCGAGCCTCCCGGACGGCTCCGCCGAGGACCACCGACGACGCGACCCGCACTCCCCCCACAGGTGCGCCCGCGCGGCGCGGTCCCCGGGACGGCGTCGCCGGCCGGGCCGCACCGCCGACACCCCCGTCCACGACACCGACCCCGCCCACACCACCAGGAGGACGACCGTGACCGACCTGCCCACCACACCCGCACCCGGGCCCCGCTCGGGCGGCGACCCCCTGCGCGAGGTCCTCGGTCGCGTCCGCACCGAGGTCGGCAAGGCCGTCGTCGGCCAGGAGGGCGCGGTCTCCGGCATGATCGTGGGTCTGCTCGCGCAGGGACACGTCCTGCTCGAGGGCGTCCCCGGCGTCGCGAAGACCCTGCTCGTGCGGAGCCTCGCGGCGGCGATGTCGCTCGACACGAAGCGCATCCAGTTCACACCGGACCTGATGCCCGGCGACGTCACCGGCTCGCTCGTGTACGACGCCTCGACCGGGACGTTCCCGTTCCGCGAGGGACCGGTGTTCACGAACGTGCTGCTCGCGGACGAGGTGAACCGGACGCCCCCGAAGACGCAGTCCGCGCTGCTCGAGGCCATGGAGGAACGCCAGGTCAGCGTCGACGGTGCCGCCCGGCCGCTGCCCGACCCGTTCTTCGTCGCGGCGACGATGAACCCCATCGAGTTCGAGGGGACGTACACGCTCCCGGAGGCGCAGCTCGACCGTTTCCTCATGAAGCTCACGCTCGACCTGCCACCGCGCGACGTCGAGTGGCAGGTCCTCCGCCGGCACGCCGACGGGTTCGTGGCGCGGGACGTCCGTTCCGCCGGCATCGTGCCCGTCGTCGGCGTCGACGAGGTCCGTGCCGCGCAGCGCGCCGTACAGGCCGTCGGTGCCCGGGACGACGTGCTCGCGTACGTGGTCGACCTGGCCCGTGCCACCCGGCAGGCACCGTCCGTCCGCGTCGGGGTGAGCCCGCGCGGGTCGACCGCGCTCCTCGCCGCTGCGAAGGCCTGGGCCTGGCTGACCGGCTACGACGCCATCACGCCCGACCACGTGCAGGCGATGCTCCTGCCCGTCTGGCGGCACCGGCTCCGCATCGCGCCCGACGCCGAACTCGAGGGTGTCGGGGCGGACGGCGTGCTGCAGCAGGTGCTCGAGCAGGTCCGGGTGCCGATCTAGTGGCCGTCACCGGTCGGTTCGTCGCGCTCCTCGCCGTCGCGATCGTCCCCACCGTGTTGCTCGGCAGCGGGTGGGGCGGTCTCGCGTGGATCGGCCTCGTGGTGCTCGCCGCCGCCGTCGACCTCGTGCTGGCGGCCGACCTGCGGCTGGTGCGGGTGGAACGCCGGATGCCCCGCCTCGCCCGCCGCGACACCACGGCCGAGGGGACGCTGGTGCTCGCCAACGACGGTCGGCGGGTGCTGCGGGCGGTGGTCCGGGACATGTGGGAGCCCTCGGCCGGCCACGGACCGCGTCGGATCCCGATGACCGTGCCCGGAGGCGAGCGCCGCACCGCCCGGATGCGGTTCGCCCCCTTCCGTCGCGGCCGACGCACCACCGCCGGGATCGCGCTCCGGGCAGCCGGCCCACTCGGACTCGCCGCGCGGCAACGGGTCGTCGCTGCGCCGGACGCCCTGGTGGTCACCCCGCCGTTCCGGTCGCGGCGACACCTGCCGTCACGCCTGGCCCGCCTGCGGGAACTCGACGGCGAGACGACCCTGCAGCTGCGCGGGCACGGTACCGAGTTCGACTCCCTCCGCGACTACGTCCGCGGGGACGACGTCCGGTCGATCGACTGGCGTGCCACGGCCCGGCGGCAGGACCTCGTTGTGCGCACCTGGCGGCCGGAGCGCGACCGCCGGGTCGTGGTCGTCGTCGACGCCGGTCGTGCCGGAGCCGGACGGGTCGACGACGAGCCCCGCCTGGACACCGCGATCGAGACGGCGCTGCTCGTCGGGGCGCTCGCCGCCGCTGCCGGGGACCGGGTCGACCTCGTGGTGCTCGACGACACCGTCCGGGGTCGCGTGCACGGCGCCACCCGGGCGGACGTCGTGCAGCGGTTCGGGGAGACCCTGGCCACCGCCGAGCCCGGGCTCCGGGCCACCGATTGGGCGGCCGTCCCGGCGATCGTCGACGCGGTGACGACGCAGCGGGCACTCGTGGTGCTCGCGACGAGCCTCGACTCGGTGGGCGCGTCCGGCGACCTGCTCGCGGTGCTGCCCGTGCTCGGCCGTCGGCACGCCGTGGTCGTCACGTCGGTCGAGGACCCCGCCGTGGTGCGGATGGCCGCGACCGGTGGGACGACGGACGGGGGCGGGGCGGACGCGGCGGGTCGGCGCGCCGGACGAGACCGGACCGGACGCGACGGGACCGGGCGCGCTGCCAGGGACCGGGCCGGAGACGGAGCCCCGACGGGTCGCCGGACCGGGTCGTCGCATCGGCTCGGCTCGTCACGGCTGGACGGCTGGTCGGTGCGGGACGGCTGGTCAGTGCTGGACGGCCGGTCGGTGCGGGACGGCTGGTCGCGGAAGGACGCGGAGCAGGTGTACCGACGCGCCGCCGCGGAACGGACGCTCCTCGACGCCGACGGCGTCGCGGACGTCGCCAGACGCGCGGGTGCCGAGGTGGTGCGGGGGCTGCCCGAGGACGTCCCACCGCGCACCGCGGACGCGTACATCCGGGCGAAGGCGTCCGGGAGGCTCTGACCCGGTCCGGCGGGCGGGTCGCGACGGACGCGGCGCACGGGTCCGGAGCGAGCAGGGCGCGGCGGACGCGGCGCACGGGTCCGGAACGGGCAGGGCGCGGCGGACGCGGCGCACGGGTCCGGAACGGGCAGGGCGCGGCGGACGCGGCGCACGGGTCCGGAACGGGCAGGGCGCGGCGGACGCGGCGCACGGGTCCGGAACGGGCAGGGCGCGGCGGACGCGGCGCACGGGTCCGGAACGGGCAGGGCGCGGCGGACGCGGCGCACGGGTCCGGAACGGGCAGGGCGCGGCGCACAGCCGCGGAGCGGTCGGTCGCGGCGGACGCTGTGCACCGCCCCGGAGCGGTCAGTCGCGGGCCGCTGACCGCCGGTGGCCGGTGGCCGGGCGCCGGGCGCGGCCGCGGACCGGATCAGCCCGCGACGATCGCCGCGGCGCCGCGGTCGAACTCGTCGAGGTCCCCGCGCTCCCCCGCCCGGTACGCCCGACCGCCGAGCACCCACTGGTACGCCAGGACCAGGGCGAGCGCGACCGTCCCGATGCCGATCTTCACCGGCCACGGCCACTCCTGCCGGGTCACGGTGCCCTCGACGACGCCGGACAGCAGCAGCGTGAGCACGAGCCCGATCGCGACCGTGATGAGCGCCCGCCCGTCCTCGGCGAGGGCCTGCGCGCGGGTCCGGGCACCGGGGGCGATCCACGACCAGGCGATCATGAGGCCGGCACCGCCCGCGAGGAAGATCGAGTACAGCTCGAGCTGCCCGTGCGGCGCGATGTAGAGGAAGAAGTCGCCGAGCCGCCCCTGCGAGTGCATGATCGACGCCGAGACACCGAGGCTGACCGCGTTCTGCATGATCGCGTACGGCACGAACAGTCCGGTGATCCCGAACGCGACCATGCTGGCCGCGATGTACGCGTTGTTCGTCCACACCTGCGCGGTGAAGGCACCGAGGCCGTGGTCCGAGTAGTAGTCGACGAAGTCCTGCGTCGCGTACTGCCGGAGCGCGGCGTCCGTGCCGAAGGTGGCGACGGCGCCGGGTGTGGAGGCGATCCAGACGGCCGTGATGCCCGCGACGAGGACGGTGGCGACCGCGACCCAGATGGTCACCCAGCGGATGCGGTACAGCGCTGCGGGCAGCTGCAGTGCGAAGAACCTGGTCAGCACGGTCAGCGGGTCGGCCGGTGTCCCGGTGAACCGGAGCCGGGCACGGTGCAGGGTCAGGGACAGCCGGTCCCCCGTGGCGGACCGGGGCGCGGCGGCCCGGATCCGCGCGAGGTCGGTCGCGGCGGCCTGGTACCCGGCGACCAGGCGGTCGACGTCGGCACCGGAGGACGGGCGGCGCCGGGCGAGCCGGTCGAGCTCCGTCCACCGCTCGCGGTGCACGTCCGCGTACGCGTCCAGGTCCATCCGTCTCCCCCTCGGTCCTCCGCCGCCGACGGCCGTCACGGCGTCGGCCGGGACGTCGCCTCCACCATCACCGTGTCGAGCCCGTCCTGCCGCTCGTGGCACGCTTCCGCCAGAATGATCCCATGCCGAAGCGCAGCACGCCCCGCGACCTGGCGGACGGACGCTTCGTCCGCGCGCTCGACGACACCAACGACGCACTCGTCGTCGGCGAGGCGGTGGCGCTCGACGTCGTCCCGGCGGGCATCGTGCTCCGTCTCGCGGCGGCGCTCCTCGACGCGCTCTCCCTCGGCGCGCTCCTCGTGATGTTGCTCATCGGCCTGTCGCGCGTCTGGCCGACAGGTATCGACGACGCCTGGGCGGCCGCGTCGCAGATCGCCGTCGTCGTGACCGTGTTCGTGCTCGTCCCCGCGGCCGTCGAGACGGCGACCCGGGGCAAGAGCGTCGGGCGGTACGCGCTCGGGACGCGGGTGGTCCGGCTCGACGGCGGCGCGGTGTCCTTCCGCCACGCCTTCACCCGGTCGCTGGTCGGTCTGCTCGAGCTCTGGGGCACCGTCGGGTCGCTCGCGCTCGTGGTCGCCCTGTTCGGCTCCCGACCGCGCCGCCTCGGCGACCTGC
Organism: Curtobacterium sp. MCJR17_055; assembly: GCF_003224335.1. Classification (GTDB taxonomy): domain Bacteria; phylum Actinomycetota; class Actinomycetes; order Actinomycetales; family Microbacteriaceae; genus Curtobacterium. The sequence continues at coordinate 401,319 of NZ_QKLF01000004.1, read as the reverse complement.
TCGCCGGCACCGTGGTCCAGCACGAACGACTCCCGCGCTCCGCTGCCCCGTCGGTGTCCCTGCCGCCGTCACTGGCCGGCTGGGCCCGCGTGGCCGACGTCCGAGCGCTGCCCCAGCGGCTCGAGAACCGGCTCGGGGCGTTCTTCCGCGGGGCCGCGTCCGTACAGCCGGCGCACCGGGACGCCGCAGCCCGCGCCCTCGCGGCCGAGGTCGCCGAGTACGCGCACCCGGTCCCGCCGGTGCCGCCGGAGGAGTTCCTGGCCGGTGTCGTGGCGCTCCGACGACAGCGCGACGCCCGGGCGTTCAGCTCCCGGCTGCGCGCGCTCGACACGGCCACCGGTGTGGCGGGCGCCCGCCCGCCCGGCTTCCCGCGCTGAGCCACGCGGACGCGAGCCGGCGCCGGCGTCAGTACCGGTAGTGCTCGGGCTTGTACGGGCCCTCGACGGCGACACCGATGTAGGACGCCTGCTCCGGACGGAGTTCGGTGAGCCGCACGCCGAGCGCGTCGAGGTGCAGCCGCGCCACCTTCTCGTCCAGGTGCTTCGGCAGCACGTAGACCCCGGTCGGGTAGGCGTCGAGGCGGGTGTGCAGCTCGATCTGCGCGAGCACCTGGTTCGTGAACGAGTTGCTCATCACGAAGGACGGGTGCCCGGTCGCGTTGCCGAGGTTCATGAGGCGGCCTTCACTGAGCACGAGGATCGAGCGGCCGTTCGGCAGGCGCCACTCGTGCACCTGCGGCTTGATCTCGACCTTCTCCACTCCCGGCAGGGTCTCGAGCCCGGTCATGTCGATCTCGTTGTCGAAGTGCCCGACGTTCGCCACGATCGCGAGGTGCTTCAGCGCCAGCATGTCCTCGACCCCGACGACGCCGAGGTTGCCCGTGCAGGTGACGACGATGTCGACCTCGCCGGCGACGTCCTGCAACCGGGCGACCTGGTAGCCGTCCATCGCGGCCTGCAGTGCGCAGATCGGGTCGACCTCGCTGACGATGACGCGCGCGCCCTGCCCACGGAGGGCCTCGGCAGCGCCCTTGCCGACGTCGCCGTAGCCGACCACGAAGGCGACCTTGCCGCCGATGAGGACGTCGGTGGCCCGGTTCAGCCCGTCGGGCAGCGAGTGGCGGATGCCGTACTTGTTGTCGAACTTCGACTTCGTCACGGAGTCGTTCACGTTGATCGCCGGGAACTTCAGCTCGCCGTTCCGGGCCAGCTCGTACAGCCGGTGCACGCCCGTCGTGGTCTCCTCCGTGACGCCCTGCACCTCGGCCGCGATGCGGGTCCAGCGGTCCGGGGACTCCTCGAGCGAGGCGGCGACCGTTGCCAACACGATCTTCCACTCGGCGCTGGCGTCCGCACCGGCCTCGGGCACCCGGCCCGCTGCCTCGGCGTCGGCACCGGTGTGCACGAGCATGGTCGCGTCACCGCCGTCGTCGAGGATGAGGTTCGGCCCGGTCCAGTCGGCCCCGGCCGCCGCGGCCTCGGCGCTCCAGTCGAAGACCTGGGTGGTGCACCACCAGTACTCCTCGAGGGTCTCGCCCTTCCACGCGAACACGGGGACGCCGGCCGGGGCATCGGGCGTCCCGGTCGGGCCGACGGCGACGGCCGCGGCCGCTTCGTCCTGCGTGGAGAAGATGTTGCAGCTGGCCCAGCGGACCTGGGCGCCGAGCGCGACGAGGGTCTCGATGAGGACGGCCGTCTGCACGGTCATGTGCAGCGAGCCGGCGATGCGCGCGCCTGCGAGGGGCTGTGAGGCGCCGAACTCCTCGCGCAGGGCCATCAGGCCGGGCATCTCGTTCTCGGCGAGGCGGATCTGGTGGCGTCCGGCCTCGGCGAGCGTGAGGTCGGCGACGCGGAACGGGACGGCGGCGCGGGTTTCGATCGGCATGGGGACCAGTCTCCCACGGTCTCCGGACCCGGGTCAGGACGGGGTGCGGTCCGGGGTCCTCGGCGGCGGGTCGCGGCGGACGACCTGCCATCCCCGCGGCACCCGGAGCGTCGCGGCGTGCCGGGCGCAGAGGTCGTAGCCGTGCGGTTCGACGCGCGTGGACAGCGGTCCGACGACCACCATGGAGTCGGCGTAGTCGTACGTCAGGGTCGCCGAGGCGCCCGCGCCACAGGCGACCTTGCTGCAGATCCGTACGTCCATACCGTCTGCGACCCTACCGGCAGCCGCCGTGGGGGCCGCCGCGTACGATGGGCGGATGCGTCGCAAGCCCCCTCCCGTCCCGCGGGTCGACCGTGCTCGCGGGCGTTCCCGGCACGGCCGGGGGTACCGCTCGAGCGTCACCGGTCCCGAACTCGCACCCGTGACGACCCGCGCCGAGGTCTTCGACCGCGTCGTCGGCGACACCGCGCACTACCTGGTCGGCCTCTGGCCGGAGGAGCTCGCCGGGGTCGTGTTCCAGGTCGCGGACATGCCGCACGACGCGACGCTCCCCGACGCTCTGCCGCGGTGGCGGATCGACCGGGACGGCCGCCGCGTCACGGTGTTCCGGATCCCGGTGGAGCGCGTGACGCACAGCCCGGAGAAGGACGACGTGGACCGGCGCATCGTCGTCGAGACCGCGGTGTTCCGCGCCGTGGCCGAGCTCATCGACAAGGACCCGTGGGACCTGGCACCGGACCGCTACCGGCACTGGTGACCCGGGCCTCCCGGCCGGCACCGCGCGCCGGCGACGACCGCCGGCCGATCCGGCGGACGCACCAGCGGCAGACCCGCCAGCGGCAGACCCGCTAGGGGTAGACCCGCAGCGGGCTGGACACCTCGGTGGACGGCCGGACCGGGAACCCGGCGATGCCGTCGTCGCCCTGGTACGTGACGCCGGCGACCAGTCCCGCCGCGCCGGTGATCCGCAGCTGCTGCGTGCTCGGCACGCTGACCGTCGCGGTCGACCCGGAGGCGACCTCGACCTCCTGGGAGTCCTCACCGGACGCGATCGTGACGGTCGCGTCCTCCCGCGTGGGGTTGACGAGGTTGAGCCTGGCACCGGAACCGGGGGCGACGGCGGTGACCGTCGACGCGCCGAGCGGTTCCGCCGAGGCGAACCAGCCGAGGTCCGTCCGGCCGTCCTCGGTCGGCGTGGTCGTGCGCGCCGCGGCGACGATCGGCACCGTCGAGGTGATCGTGAACGAGTACCGGCCGTCCGGGAAGTCGTCGAGCGGCACGTCGGTGACGATGCCGGGCTCCGCGGTGGCGTCCACGGTGGTGCCACCGCCGTCCGCCGTCGTGATGCCGAGCGTCACCCTCGCCGCCCGGTCCCCCGGCACGTAGAGCCGGAGCGCGGGTGCCGCGTCCGCGGTGTCCTCGCCACGCTGCGCCCCCTCGGCGTCGTCGAGCACGACACCCGGGATGACCTGCGTGCGCGCGGGAGCGGCTCCGCCCGAGACGATGTCGAACCCACCGGGGGTGAGCGTCCGGACGACGGTCTCCTGCATGTGCGCGACGATCTGGCCCCCGGTCGAGGTGACGTGGACCACCGTCGCGCCCTGGTCGGTGACGAAGCCGGAGAGCGGGACGACCTTCTGGGAGTTCGGGGCGACGACGATGCCGGTCGTGCCGGGCGCGCTGACGGTGCCCTCGGCGTCGGCGATCGCCAGGTCCACGGTCGCGTTGACGTCGGTGGGGTTGGCGAGCGTGACGAGGCTCGTCCGGCCGGTCTCCGTCGAGCCGCCGACCAACCAGGTCGACTGCGACGGGTCGTCGCACGACGCCGCCCCCATGCCGACCAGGTCGCCGTCCGAGACGCTCTGGACGCTGCTGCCGGCGACCTGCGGCGCGGTGTCCCCGGCGGGCGCGGTGAGCAGGGTCGGGTCGCTGCTGCCGGTGCTCGACCCCTCGAGCTGCGTGCGCTCGACGGTCCCACCCGTGGTGGCGCTCGCGATCTCCGGGGAACCGACCGCGCTCGCCCGGGTGGCGTCGTTGCCGGCGTCGTCGGAGAGCCGCAGCGCGCTCCCCGCGCAGACCCGTTCCGCCGCGGCGGGGACGGGCGTGACGGTCCGACCCGCCGGGTGCCCGGGCGTCTCGCTGGTGCCGATGGTGTGCGCGGCGGCGATCGTGCCGGCCGCGACGACGACGGCGACGGCGGTCGCGGTGCCGCGGAGCGCCCAGCGGCGCGCGGTGCTCGTGCTCATTCGTCGCGCTCCTCGTCGAAGGTGGTGGCGGGTTCGTCGGCCTCGATCACGTTCGAGGTGGCACGGCGTCGACGCGGCGCGGTCGGGACGGCGAGCAGTGCGGCGGCACCGAACACGATCCCGATCACCACGAGGTACAGCACGTGCGTGGCCTTCGCGGCGGCGGACCCGGTGCTCGTGCGGTCGACGTCGCCCTCGTAGTGGAAGAGCGCGCCGTTCGTCGTCTCGCCGATGCTCGTGAAGAGCGCGTTCTGGCCGATCGCCCCGGCCGCGCGGTCGTGGACCGCCCGGGCCTCGGGGTCGTCCGGCGCGTCGTCGAGCAGCACGAAGCTGACGCCGAGTTCCCGGAGCGCCGGCTCGGGGTCGTAGCCACTGCGGCTCGCGAGGTTCCCGGCCAGCGTGGCCAACCGCGAACCGGACCGGCTGAGCGACAGCGCGGTCGCGTCGAGCGTGGACTGGTCGTCCAGGGTCGAGCCCTGGCCGCGCTCGAGGGAGACCGCGAGGGACCCGTCGGTCTGGGGCTGCACGACGAGGGTGCCGACGTCCGGGTTGGCCTGCGCCTCGGCGTTGACGTACGCGCTCAACACCCGTCCTGAGGTCGGCTGGATCGCCGCGCGGTCGAGGTAGAAGGCCCCGAACGCAGGCGCGACGGCGACGGCCGCGAAGACGCTCGCGACGAGACCGACGACCGGGGCCGCACGTGGCACGGTGTCGATGCCGATGCAGGCGGCGATCACGAGGGCGAGGGCCATGACGGACAGGGCGCTGCCCGGCCAGACGATCGTCGTCGTGGACCCGACACCGGTGACGGCGAGGTGGGTCGCGCCGAACGCGGTCGCGTACCCGAGGAGTGCGGCGACGAGCGCGGTGCCCGCGAGGGTCCAGCGGTGCCCGAGCACGGCGCCGAGGGCGCTGGCGGCGACCGGGAGTGCCAGGACCGCCATCGCGACGGGCAGCACCGCGCTGCCGAGGCCGAGGGGCGCGGTGGCGGACAGCCAGCCGTTCCAGTCCGGCAGCGGCTGCCCGATGGCGAGCTGGAGTGCGCTCGGCGCGGGTGTGGCCGTCGGTACGCCCGGGTCGGCGAACACGGCGAGCGGGTTCCCCCTGCCCACCTGCGCGAGGACCAGCGGCAGGAACAGCACGGCTGCCGGGACCGGCACGAAGACGCGTCGGTGCGCGTGCCGGAAGCCGACCACCAGGGCGACCAGCCACCCGACGAGCAGCACCGGCAGGAGCGACGGGGCGCACGCGGCGACGACCGCGAAGAGCAGCGCGGCGCCCGACGCGGACGCCCACGAGCGGTGCGCCTCGACGAGCGTCAGGAACAGCCAGGGCAGCAGCACGTGTGCGATCACGGCGCCGAGGTGACCCGAGGTGACCGCGCCGACGAGCGCGGGGGCGAGCGTGTAGAGCACGGCGCCGATGACCGGGACCCAGGTCCGCGTCGTCACCTTGCGCACGGCCGCCCAGGCGCCGAACGCGGCGAGCGGGAACGAGAGCAGCATCACGACGACGACCGAGGTGGACGGCGACCAGAACGTGATCGACCCGAGGACGGCGAGCACCGCGGCGAACGGGTCCGACGGTCCGGTGGAGCCGGTGCCGAGCGAGTGCCAGCCGTACCCGACGTTCCGCCAGAGGTCACCGACGTCGGTGCTCAGCGGCAGGAGTCCCCCGCCCGTGAGCGCCGGCGAGCCGAGCAGGGGGAACAGCGTCACGACGCTCAGCACGACCGCGGCGAGCACCACCCAGACGCCGCCGTCCCCGAGGAAGGACGCGCGGGCGACCGGTGCGTCCTCCGCCCGCGCGAGCTCGACGTCACGCGATGTGGTGCGGTGTTCGTGCACCCTCCGCCAGCTCACGCGGAGCGGCTCGATCGCCGCCCACCCGGTCTTCCGGTTCGCGGCCAGCGTCCGACGGGCACGTCGGACGCCACCGCCGAAGGCGACCGCGAGCGCGGCCGCCAGTTCACCGGCGACCGCCGCGGGGTGCTTGGCGACGAGGTGTCCGACCGCGCGGCCGACGGCGAAGGGCAGGAGCGTGAGCCAGTGCAGCCAGAGGACGCCGACGGGCGCGTAGGTGAGGCGCCGGTGCAGCTGTGCCTGCCGGTGCATCCGCACGCGGCGACGCTCGGAGACCTTGGCGCGGCCGAACTCCTCGATCGGCCCGGCGCTGGTGGCGCGGGCCTCGGGCACGACGGCGACGCGGTGCCCCGCCAGGCGCGCGCGGACGGAGAAGTCGAGGGCGGCGTCGACGTCCGGCAGCGCCGGGTCGAACCCGCCGAGGCTGTTCCAGACGGACCGCCGGACGAGCATGCCGCCGGCCGAGACGCCGAGCACGTCGGTCTGGCGGTCGTGCTGCCCCTGGTCGAGTTCGTCCTGCACCAGGGTGACGGAGCGCCCGAGCCGGGTCATGCTCTCGCCGAAGGCGGCGATGCGCGCCGGGTCGTCGACGTGGACGAGCTTCGGCCCGGCGATCGCGACCGACGGGGCGATCTCGACGGCCGCCAGGAGTGCCGCGAGCGTCCCGGGCGTCGGGGTGTTGTCGTGTCCGACGAGCCAGAGCCACTCGTCGACGCCGTCCTCGGCCTCGGCGCGGGGCGCCACCCGCTCGCCATGCCGCACGGCTTCGCCGAACGGCCGGCCGGCCGGGATCCGGGAGAGCTGGGCGCTGCCGCCGAACGAGAGTTCCGAGGTGGACCCGTCGGTGGACCCGACGTCGACGACGACGAGCGCCTCGGGCGGACGGGTCTGCGCAGCGAGGGCGTTCAGCGTGCGGTCGAGGTGGTCAGCCGCATCGGCGGCGACGAGGATCGCTGTGACGCGGCGTGAGGAGGCACTGGGCTGCATGACGGCGCCACTCTACGGGCCGGGAGGCTCGGTTCCGGTGGGCGGCGGCGGCGCGTTGCGAAGGTGGCCGGACCGGCGCCGGCCGGCGGCGACTCAGGCGCGCTTGCGCAGCTTCCGCCGTTCACGTTCGGAGAGGCCGCCCCAGATCCCGAACCGCTCGTCGTTCTCGAGCGCGTACTCGAGGCACTGCGCCCGGACCTCGCACGAGGTGCAGATCTTCTTGGCCTCGCGGGTGGAGCCGCCCTTCTCGGGGAAGAACGCCTCGGGGTCGGTCTGCGCGCAGAGCGAGTCGACCTGCCAGGAGAGCGGGTTCTCATCGTCGGTCTCGGTCGTCCGACGGACTCCCGGCACACCGAGCGCCACCGGGTCGACGTGCCAGTCGTCCGGCACTCCGGCTTCGAAGTCGGATGCACTCACCCTGATCACCCCTTGACGTCTCGGTTGCGGCCCTGACGACGATGCCGTCGGTGTAATTACAGCGGTGTGATTCCCCGGAGTCAAGTCGCGGATCATAGGAGCCCCTCCGCGTTCCGCCGTCGCATGTCCCCCATTCGGGCGTGTCGCGCCGTGTCCAGACCCGATCCGGGGGACACGGAACGACCCCCGCGGCCAGGACGACCACGGGGGCCGACGGCGCGGCGACCGGTCAGGCGGCGTGCCGCCGGGCCTCCCAGGCGCTCGTCACCATGTCGTCGAGCGAGTGCCGCATCGCCCACTCGAGGTCCCGCGCGGCGGCCTCGCCGGTCGCGACGATGCGGGCCGGGTCGCCGGCGCGCCGCGGGGCGACCTCGGGCCGGAAGTCGATGCCGGTCCCCCGCGCCATCGCGTCCATGATCTGCCGGACACTGACGCCGTCACCGCTGCCCAGGTTGTAGGCGCGCTGCAGCGGTGCACCGGTCTCGAGCTTCCGGGCCGCGACCGCGTGCGAGTGCGCGAGGTCCGCGACGTGGACGTAGTCGCGCACGCAGGTGCCGTCCGGCGTCGCGTAGTCGTCACCGTTGATGCGCGGCGTCCGACCGGCGAGCAGGGCGTCGAAGACGAGCGGGAACAGGTTGTGCGGGCTCGCGTCGTACAGGTCCGGCTGCCCGGAGCCGACGACGTTGAAGTAGCGCAGCGAGGTCGTGGTGAAGCCGCGTGCGACCTCCATGTCCCGCAGCAACCACTCGCCGATGAGCTTCGACTCGCCGTAGGGCGACTCCGGGGCCTTCGGGGTCTCCTCCACGACGACGTCGACGTCCGGCGTGCCGTAGACCGCCGCGCTCGAGGAGAACACGACCTTGTCGACGCCGACCTCGGCCATGGCCCGGAGGAGCGTCGCCATGCCGGTGACGTTCTGCTCGTACGTGTGCAGGGGCCGCTCGACCGAGACCCCGGCGTACTTGAACCCGGCGACGTGCACGACACCGGTCACCGCGTGGTCCCGCATCGTCCGCTCGAGGAGCGTGCCGTCGAGGACGGTGCCCTGGACGAACGGGACGTCCTCCGGCACGAACGCGCGGAACCCGCTCGAGAGGTCGTCGAACGCGACCGTGTCGATGCCCGCCGCACCGAGCGCGCGGACGACGTGGGACCCGATGTACCCGGCACCGCCGGTGACCAACCAACTCATGCCGCCACGCTAGCGGAACGGGCGCCGGCGGCCCGGTGGCCGCCCGTCAGTCGCTGGTCAGGCGCCGATCAGGCGCCGGTGGCGATGAACACCGTCGCGGTGGTCCCGCTGCCGGCGTCGGCCTCGACCGTCACGTCGCCCTCGTCCGGCGTGATGTAGCAGGACTCGCCCCGGCGGAGCAGGGTCGCCGAGTGCGCACCGACCAGGGTCACGACCCCCTCGGTGCAGATCGCGATCGACGGCCCGTCCAGGGGCGCGGTGCCACCGGCACCGACCGGTCGCCCGTCGTTCGTCACGCGCACCAGTGCGAAGCCGACGCCCTCCGGCGCGAACCGGTCCACCGCGGGCGCGAGGTGCTCCGGCTCGAGGAGCGGTGCCGGGTGTGGGGTGAAGTCGAGCACGCGCAGGAGCTCCGGCACGTCGACGTGCTTCGGCGTCAGGCCCCCGCGGAGGACGTTGTCGGACGGCGCCATCAGTTCGATGCCGAGCCCGTCCAGGTAGGCGTGGATGTTGCCGGCGGGCAGGTACATCGCCTCGCCGCGGGCGAGCGTCACCCGGTGCATGAGGAGCGACACCACCACGCCCGGGTCCTCCGGGTAGGCACGGGCGAGGTCGGCGGCGGTCGCGGTGTTCGGCGTCACCCGACCGTCCGCGCCTGCGGCGGCGACCGCCTCCGTCGCGAGGTGCCCGACCGCGCCGATGACCGCGCGGGCCGAGTCGTCGGTCTCCTCGAGCCAGCGGACGGTGTCCTCGAGCCCGTGCTGCAGGTGCACGACGAGCGGACCGAGCCGACCGGAACCGGCGTCGAGCACCTCGACCTCGGCGAGCGCGTCGGCGACGGGTCGGAAGCCGCTCAGCGCCTCGAAGCGCTCGCTCAGGGCGACGACGAGCTCGGGCTTCGGGAACGGGTCCTTGTAGTTGCGCGCCGGGTCGTCGAGCGGGACCCCGGCGGCTTCCTCGCGGTCGAAGCCCTCCCGGGCCTGCTCCGGGGTCGGGTGCGCCTGCAGGGACAGCGGGGCCGCGGCGGCGAGGACCTTGAGGAGGAACGGCAGCCCGGACCGGTCCGTGCCGAGGGCGGTCTCGGGCTCGGCGGTGATCCAGTCGAGCACCGTGTCCGCGCCGCCGACCATCGCGGGGTTGACCACCACGCTGGGGCTGCCGGCGTGGGCACCGAGCCAGAGTTCGGCCTGCGGGACGCCGGTGACGGTCCGTCCGAGCAGTTCGGGGATCGCGGAGACGGAGCCCCAGGCGTAGTCGCGCGGGGTGTTCGTGATGCCGAGGAACATGGTCCGAGCGTATCCGGCCGACCCGACGGTCACCGCCCTGCGACGCGGGACGCCGCAGTTCTTCCGTAGACTCTCCCGGATGTCCGAGACGAGCAGTACGCGAGCCCGCCCGACGGACGGCACCCGCTGGGACGTCCAGGCGCTTCGTGCCTTCGCGGTCCTGGCGGTCGTCGTCTACCACCTGTGGCCGCACCGGCTGCCCGGCGGCTTCGTCGGCGTGGACGTCTTCTTCGTGGTCTCCGGTTACCTGATCACCGGTCACCTGCTCCGCGAGCTGCTCGCCTCCGGACGCATCGCACTCGCCCGGTTCTGGTCCCGCCGTGCGCTCCGCCTGCTGCCGGCGGCGTTCCTCGCGATCGCGGCCACCGGGGTCACCGTGCTCCTCGTCGTGCCGTCGGTGCTCTGGGGGCAGTACGGTCGGCAGTTGATCGCGTCGACGATCTACCTGCAGAACTGGCAGCTCGCGTCCGACGCCGTCGACTACCTGGCCGGCGACGACGACCCGTCGCCGTTCCAGCACTTCTGGTCGCTCTCGGTCGAGGAGCAGTTCTACATCGCGCTGCCGCTCGTCCTGATCGGCACCGTCGCGCTCGTCCGGATCCTCGCCCGCCGCGCGGTGTCGCCCGCGGTCGTGGTCCGCGTCGTCCTCCTGGTCGTCGTGGCGGCCTCGCTGGCGTGGAGCGTCGTGCAGACGCAGACCTCGCCCGGGGTCGCCTACTTCTCGACCGCCACCCGCGCGTGGGAGTTCGCCCTCGGTGGCCTCGCCGCGACGCTGCCGGTCCCGACCACCGGTCGCCGACGCGTCGCCCTGCTCCGGGCGACGGGGACGTGGGCGGGCGTCGCGTTCCTGGTGGCGTCACTCGCGGTGCTCGACGGCGGGACGCCGTTCCCGGGGTCGGCCGCGCTCCTGCCGGTCCTCGGGGCGACGCTCGTCGTGCTGCTCGGCGGGGGGACGGCGCTCGAGTCGATCGGGCGGTGGGCCCCGGTCGCGCACCTCGGGCGTACCTCCTACGCGATCTACCTCTGGCACTGGCCGGCGATCGTCCTGGCACCGTTCGTCCTCGGGCGGGACCTCGACCTGACGGGCCGCGTCGTCGTGCTGGTCGGGTCGGTCGTCGTCGGGACGCTGTCCACACTGCTGGTCGAGGAGCCGTTCCGCTTCGCGTCCCGCGTCCGCCGCTGGCGTCCTCGTCGCGTCGCGGTGACGGCGATCTGCGCCACGGTCGCGGTGGTGGCGCTCGGCGCGGGCACGCTCGGGACGCTCCAGGTGCAGCAGACGCAGGCGCAGGAGGCCGCCCGGCGGCTCGAGCGCGGCGACGTCCGGTGCTTCGGCGCCGCGGCGGAGATCGGGTCCGCGGACCCGTGCGTGAACCCGGACCTGCGCTCGGTGCGTGTCCCGGCCCCCGCGAACGCCAAGCGCGACGACGCGAACCGCGACGCCTGCTGGTCCGACGGGGCGGGCCAGTTCGCCCGCTGCACGCTCGGTCCGGAGATCGGCTGGACGAAGCGCTTCATCGCGCTCGGGGACTCGCACAACAACGCCCTGATCGACGTGTACCAGCGCATCGCCGAGGCCAACGGCTGGCGGATCGACGTCGCCGGTCACCCGAGCTGCTACTTCACGGCGGCGGACCAGTCCGCTCCCAGCGCCGGGCTGCTCGCGAGCTGCACCACGTGGAAGCAGCGTGCGATGGCGTACATCGAGGAGAACCACGAGGACCTCACCGCGGTGCTCGTGACGCACTCGGCGACCTCCCGCCCGGTGCTGGCCGCCGGGGACGTCTCGGCCGAGGACGCCACCGTCGACGGGCTCGTGACCGCGTGGCGGACCGCGACCGACGCGGGCGTGCCGGTCATCGCCATCCGCGACAACCCGGTCCCGGCGAAGGGCGTCGTCACCTGCGTCGCCCGGATGACGGGGCCGACCACCACCGCGTGCGACCAGACCCGTTCAGCGGGCACGGCGCCCTTCGACGGCCAGGAGCAGGCGGCCAAGCGGATCGGTCGGCTGGCGCAGGTCGTGGACCTGACCGACCTGTACTGCACGGACACGACGTGCCCGGCCGTCATCGGCGGGGTGCTCGTGTACCGCGACAAGACGCACATCACGAACACGTTCGCGAAGACCCTGCGGCCCTTCCTCGAGCGCGGCATCGAGCGGGCCCTGCAGCGCGCCGAGTGAGCCGGATCGGGGGTGTGCGGGCCCGTAGACTCTCGGCGATGTCCGCGACCGCCCCCTCCGACACCGACACCGTCCCCGGCACGCGCTGGGACATCCAGGGGCTGCGCGCGTTCGCCGTCCTCGCCGTGGTCCTCTACCACCTGTGGCCGAACCGCCTGCCGGGGGGCTTCGTCGGCGTCGACGTCTTCTTCGTCATCTCCGGGTACCTCATCACCGGGCACCTGCTCCGCGAACAGATCCGCTCCGGCCGTGTCGAGCTCGGCTCGTTCTGGGCACGGCGCGCTCGTCGGCTCCTGCCCGGTGCGTTCCTGACGATCGTCGTCACCGGTGTGGTGGTCCTGCTGGTCGTCCCGAGTTCGCTGTGGGGGCAGTACGGGCGCGAGCTCATCGCGTCGACGGTCTACCTGCAGAACTGGCAGCTCGCCTCCGACGCCGTCGACTACCTCGCCAGCGACAACCAGCCCTCGCCCTTCCAACACTTCTGGTCGCTGTCGGTCGAGGAGCAGTTCTACATCGCGCTGCCGCTCCTGTTGCTCGTCGCCGGCTGGGTCCTGCGTCGGACCCGCGGCGCGAGCCCCGTCCGCACGGCGCGCCTCCTGCTCGGTGTCGTCGCGGTCGCCTCGCTGGTCTGGTGCGTCGTCGAGACGCGGACCGGACCCGGCATCGCCTACTTCTCCACGGCCACCCGTGCGTGGGAGTTCGCACTCGGCGGGCTCGTCGCGACCGTCCCGCTCGCACTCGCGGACACACCGCGGGTCCGCCTCGTCCGGACGGGAGGCGCGTGGCTGGGCGTCGCGGGACTCGTCGCGTCCGTCGTCGTGATCACACCGGCGACGCCGTTCCCGGGCACGGCCGCACTGCTGCCGGTCCTGTCGGCCGCGCTCGTCGTCACCGCCGGGGGTCGCAGCGGCCTCGAGGTGCTCGGTCGGCTGGCGCCCGTCGCGTTCACCGGCCGGATCTCGTACGCCGTCTACCTGTGGCACTGGCCCGCCGTCGTCGTCCTGCCGATGGTGCTCGGACACCCGCTCGGCACGCGGAGCAAGCTCCTGGTGCTCGTCGGTTCGTTCGTCCTCGCCGCCGTGACGACGCTCGCCGTCGAGGAGCCGCTGCGGTCCTCGGCCCGGGTCCGACGGCTGCGGCCCCGCCGCGTGGCCCTGTTCGGGCTCGTCGCCACCGTCGCCGTCGTCGCCCTCGGCGCGGGGACCCTCACCGCGCTCCAGGTCCAGCAGCAGCAGGCCGCGGCGTTCGCGGAGCGGCTCGAGCGCGGCGACGTGCCCTGCTTCGGCGCCGCCGCCCGGATCGGCTCGTCGGACCCCTGCGTCGACCCGCGGCTCGCCGACGTCCGTGTCCCGGCGCCCGCTGCGGTCGCGCGCGACGACGCGAACAGCGGTGCGTGCTGGTCGAACCGCACCGCGGACTTCAACGTCTGCCCGCTCGGGCCGGAGACGGGGTACCGCCGACACCTCCTCGCGGTGGGCGACTCGCACAACAACGCGCTGATGACCGCGTACCGTGCGATCGCGGAACGCGAGCACTGGCGGATCGACGTCGCCGGGCACATCGGGTGCTACCTGACGACCGCCGTGCAGGAGGCCCCGACGCAGGGCTACACGGACAGCTGCCAGGGCTGGAAGCGCGCCGCGACCGCGTGGATCGCCGGGCACGCCGACGAACTCGACGCGGTGGTCGTCACCCACGCGACGACCAAGAGCCCGGTCGTGGTCCCCACCGGCAGCACGAACGACGAGACGGTCGTGCAGGGGCTCGTCGACGCGTGGCGGACCGCCACGGACCGCGGGGTCCCGGTGATCGCGATCCGGGACAACCCGATCGCCCGGGACGACGTCGTGGCCTGCCTCGCGCAGATGCAGGGACCCACGACCGGGGACTGCGACATGCCACGGGAACAGGCCCTCGCCGCCTTCGACGGGAACGAGGAGGCCGTCCGGGTGCTCGGCGACTCTGCGCGGTACGTGGACATGACCGATCGGTACTGCACCGCCACGGTCTGCCCGGCCGTGATCGGCGGGGTGCTGACGCACCGTGACCCGACACACCTCACGGCGACGTTCGCCACGACGCTCGCGCCGGCACTCGGCGACCGACTGCGCGCTGCGCTGGACTCGCTGGCACCGTGACCCCGCGCGCTAGCCTGTCCCCCGTGACGAACACCTGGCCACTCGCCCGCGGCAGCGTCTCCGAGCGCGAGGCGTTCGCCCTGGCGACCACCGTCCTGCTGACACTGTCCGCCGGCGACGCCGTCCCGAACACGATCACCTGGTACGGGGCGGCACTCGTCTGGGCCGCCGAGGGGGCGTGGGGTGTGAGCGTGGTCGTCCGTGCTCGCCCGCCGTTCGTCCGGGTGCCGCCCGCTCTTTGGCTCTTCCTGGCCTGGTGCCTCGTGACGGTGCTCTGGTCGCACTGGCGCTGGGCGACGCTCGCGAGTCTCGTCGCCCAGGTGGTGTGCGCGCTCGTCGCGTTCGCCATCGCCTCCACCCTGACGTGGCGCCGGATCCTGGACGCGACGAGCCTGGCGTTCCGGTGGGTACTCGGACTGTCGCTCCTCTTCGAGGCCGTCGTCGCCGTCGTGGTCCGGCACCCGATCGCACCGATCTGGACCGACTACGGCGACCGCGACGTCCCGGACGCGTTCTACTCCTCCCGCGCGGAGTTGCTCACCGGCGGACGGATCCAGGGGCTGCCCGGGAACGCGAACCTGCTCGCGATGGTGGCGCTCGTCGCCGCGATCGCCGTGGCGGTGCAGCTCACCGAGGGTCGGATGCGCCGCAACCGCGCGATCGGCTGGCTCGTCGTCGCCGTGCTCGTGCTCGCGCTCACCCGGTCCTCCACGGTCATCGTCGCCGCCGTCGTGGTCGTCGCCGTGCTCGCTGCCGCCCTCTGGATGCGCCGCGTCCCGGACGGTCGCCGCGCTCCCCGGTACGCGGGACTCGTCGGCGTCGCGGTCGTCGTGGGCGGTGCCGTCCTGCTCGCGCGCGGCCCACTCACGGAGCTGCTCGGGCGGTCGTCCGACCTGACCGGGCGCGGGACGATCTGGCAGGCGGTCTGGGGGCTCGTCGAGCAGCACCCGGTCGTCGGCTGGGGCTGGATCGGCTACTGGTGGCCGGACATCCCGCTGCTCGCGCAGCTCGCGCCGCGGAACGGCGTCACCTACCTGCAGGCACACGACGCGGCCCTCGACGTCTGGATGCAGACCGGCCTGGTCGGGCTGGTGCTGTTCGCCGCCTACGTGCTGACCACCCTGAGCCGGTCCTGGTCGAGCGCGACGCGCGCCGGGTTCGGGCCCGACCTGGCCCCGCGGCCGTTCGACCCGGTGACGCTCTTCCCGTTGCTCGTCGTCGTCGCCCTGCTGGTCCAGTCCGTCGCCGAGTCGCGGCTCCTCTACCAGGGCAACTGGGTGCTGTTCGCCCTCCTCGCGATCAAGGCGCGCACCGTGCTGGTGACCGAGGAGCCGGTGTCCGTGGGCGACGGCGTCCGCACCCCGTCCGCCCGACGCGAGTTCCGGTGGGCCGCACGCCGCTGACCCGGGGACCGTGCCGCCGACCCGGGGACCGTGCGCTGAGCAGCGGACGGACCGGTCGACGGGGGCCGGTCCCGTCGCTGGTACCCGCGATCGCGGCGGACCGGGCCGTCACCGCGGACCGGGCCGTCACCGCGGACGGAGCTGGTCAGCCGCGCCGCAGCGCCCGGACCGGAGTCGCCTCAGCGGTCCCGGAGGACGAGCGCGCAGGGCACGTGGGCATCCCAGGGCAACGCCCGGACACGCAGCACCGCGTCCGGGTCCGCCCGGCACCGGGCCTCGGCGTCCGCGAACTGGGGCTGCCACGCCGGGCCGACGCTCCGTTGCGCGACGCCCGGGAGGTTCGCGACCCACGACGTGACGACGAGCGCGACCACGCACCACCCGGTGGCGGCGAGGACGACGCGCGCCGCGCCTCCCGTCCGTCCCGACACCCGTGACCGGAGGACGTGGCCGTCGACGAGCACCGAGGCGGCCACGACCAGCGCAGCGGTGAGGAGCAGGCCCGCCGCGGCGGCGTAACGGGACGGCGTCGCGTCGACGAGGGACCCGGGTCCGGACCGTGACCAGTGGCCGTCGGCCGAGGCGTTGGCGACGAGTGCCGCGGTCCAGGTGGCGGCGGACCCGACGGCGAGGGCGGCGGCGAGCACCGCCGCCCGACGGCGGCGCGTGACGGCCGCGAGCACCACGGCGATGACGACGACGAGCGCGATCCCCACGGCGGGGAGTGCCACGACCGACCACCCCCGGTCCAGGACCGCGCGACCGACCGACGCGACGTCGGCTCGCCACAGTCCCCCGACGGTCTGCAGGAGCCATCCGCTGAGGACGTCCCGCGCCGTCGGGTCGCCCCGTTCGGACTCGCGCTCCGTGGTGAGCGCCGTCACGACCTGCGCGGCCCCCGTGACCACCGCGGCGACGGTGACCGGCAGCGCCAGGAGGCGGCCGGACGTGCCGCGCCGCCCCGGGGTACCGAGCTGGTCCGGAGAGCCGGGCCGACCCGGGGTCACGGGTCCTCCCGCGGCGGCAGGCGCGACCGACCCGGTCGGCGACGGCAGCCAGGAGAGCACGAGGAGCGGCAGGAAGAGGACCGCCTGCGCCTCGGTGCCGACGACCAGGACCGTGACCGCCGCCAGCGCGACCGCTCCCACCCAGGTCCGGACGCGGTACGCGAACAACCACGGTGCCAGGAACAGGCCGAAGGTGTGCAGGTTCGCGGCCGTGCCGGAGACCTCCCAGGGGGCGGCCGGCAGGAGCACGGGGACGGCGGCCAGCACGAGGCGCAGCGGCCAGGAGGGCACTGCGTCCCGCGCGAGGACGAACACACCCGCACACACGGCACCGACCAGACAACAGCAGATGGCGGACACGGCGAGCGCGTAGCGGTCGACGGGGAACAGGAGCGCGGCGTCCACGACCGACCGCGGTCCGAGGTGCAGGTACCCCGCGTAGGGCCGCAGGAGCGTGTCGACCGGACCGAACGCGATCCGTTCGCGGAGGAAGAGCCCGCCGTCCTCCGCCCAGGCGGTCCCCCGCGCCACGGCGCCGAGGCGTGTCCAAGCCGTCCAGGCGGCGAGCACGCCGACCAGCAGGACGGCCGACGCCGTCCAGGGGCCCGAGCGTGAGAGAGCCATCCCGCGTGACGGTAGCCGTTCATGGACGATCCGTCATATCGACGCTCCGCGATGACGGACGTCGGCCTCAGCCGGGTGCGACAAGATGGACGGATGACGGACGCCCGGACGACGCGACGCGTGCGCGCGCGCCGGTACCTGTCCGCGTGGATCGGGTTCTCCGCCGGCGGACGGTTCAGCCAGGCCCTCGCCACCGCGATCGTGCTCTTCGCGTTCGCCGAGCCGACGGTCCGCGTCCTGGTCGGTACGGCCGGCACCTGGGCTGTGCTCGTGACCCTGGTCGTGCTGGCCGGACTCAGCCTGCTCGGACAGCGCTACCGCATCGAGTGGCACGGGGTGCTGCCGCTGTCGCTCCTCGCCCTCGTCGGGTACTGCGGCCTGAGCGTCCTGTGGAGCGAGTACTCCTGGGTCGCACTCCGGGGCTTCACCGCGACGGTCGGGTTCGTCGGGCTCGGCCTCTACCTGGCGCTCGGACGCGACCTCGTCCAGGTCATCCGCGCATGCGGCGACGCGTTCCGCATCCTGCTCGTCGTCGCCCTCGGACTCGAGGTCCTGTCCGGGCTCGTGCTCGACGTGCCGATCCCCGCCTTCGGCATCCGTGGCGACATCGCCTACGGCGGCCCGATCCAGGGCATCGGCGGGACCCGGAACTTCATGGGCTTCATCGCCGCCGTGGCCCTCGTGACGTTCGTCGTCGAGTTCCTCACCCGGTCCGTCACGATGTGGCGCGCGATCGGATCGACCGCGACGGCGGTCATCACGCTCATGCTCGTGCAGTCACCGATCACCGGACTCGCGATGATCGCGCTGGCCGTGACGGCGCTCGCGCTCTGGTCCCTCCGACACGTCCGGGCCGGCACACGACCGGTGGTGAACACCGTCCTGGGCTCCGTCGTGGTCGCGATGGGCGTGTTCGTCGTGCTCGCGCGCGACCGCCTGCTCCCCGAGATCGGAGCCGCGGGCGGGACCTCGACGCGCCTCGAGCTCTGGCGGCAGATGCGGGTGTTCATCGACCAGTACCCGATCCAGGGCTGGGGCTGGGTCGGCACCTGGCCGGTCGAGCCGGTCGTCCCCTACGTCACGTTCGTGGACCCCGTCGGCGCCCGCTTCACCTCGGGCCTGGACGCCGTCGTGGACGCCTGGCTGCAGATCGGGCTCGCCGGCATGCTGCTGCTCGTCGGTGCCGCGCTGCTCGCCTTCGCACGCTCCTGGGTCACCGCGACGACGTTCCCGGGCGTCGCCTACGTCTGGCCGGCCGCCGTGCTCGTGCTGCTCGGGGTCACGAGCGCGGCCGAGAGCTACGTCCTGCACGGGGCCGGGCTGATGCTCTTCGTGACCGTGCTCGTCGTGTCCGCCCGACGACGGTCGTGGCGGCGGCGCCTGGCTCCGCTCTGAGCAGGGCCGTCCGCAGCCTCCCGGTGCCCGCTACGCCCGTCGCGTGGCCCCGGGCCGGAACCGGCGCTGCAGGCCCCACTGCGTCGTCCGGACCATCGCCTCGACGATGATGTCCTTGCTCATCTTGGACACGCCGTGGATGCGATCACGGAAGCGGATCGGCACCTCGACGATGCGGCCGCCGAGGTCGTGCGCGCGCAGCGTCATGTCGATCTGGAAGCAGTACCCCTTCGAGTCGATCGACCCGAGGTCCATGCGCGCGATCGCGTCCGCCCGGTAGACGCGGAAGCCCGCCGTGATGTCGTGCACGTCGAGACCGAGCATGAGCCGGGCGTACGTGTTCGCCCCGCGGCTGAGGAACTCGCGGCGCTTCGGCCAGTCGACCACCGACCCGCCACGCATCCACCGCGACCCGATCGCCAGGACGACGTCCTCGGACGGGTCGGCGTCCGCCACGGCGCTGATGAGTGCGGGGAGCCGGTCCGCGGGGTGCGAGCCGTCCGCGTCCATCTCGGTGAGCAGGTCGAAACCGTGTTCGAGGCCCCAGCGGAAGCCGGCGACGTACGCGGTGCCGAGGCCGAGCTTGCCGGTGCGGCGCAGCAGGTGCACCCGCTCGTCCGTCGCGGCCAGGGCCTCGACCAGGTCGCCGGTGCCGTCCGGACTGCCGTCGTCCACGACGAGCAGGTGCGCGGTCGGGACCGTCTCGAGGATGCGTCGCGCGATGTCGTCGATGTTCTCGGCCTCGTTGTACGTCGGGACGATCACGAGGGTCCGGAGGTCGGTGCTGTTGGTCATGTCTCTCTCAGGTTCTGCGGTCGTGCACCGGTCAGCGCGAGCCGTTCCGGTCGATCAAGGTGCAGGGCACGGTGGTCGCCCACTGCGGCCCCGGTGCGATCTCCACCGTCGCGTTCCCGGTGGGCTCCCGGGTACAGGCCGACTCGGACGAGTCCACCTGCTGGTCCCAGAACGGTCCGCCCTGGCGGTTCGCCTTGTCCATCTGGTAGTTGGTGACGAACGTCGTGACGATCGCGAGCGCCACGAGTGCCGCGGCGACCGCCGCGACCACACGTCCGCCCCGCGACCGGGCCGTCCGGGCACGCCGGAGCGCCACGTCGACGACGACGGCGAAGGCGGCGATGACGTAGATCGACGCGGCCGCGCTGTAGCGGAACGTCCACACGCCCAGCCACTTCTCGTCGTCGAAGTGGGCGAACGCGAGCATCTCGTTCGGGTTGAACCAGACGGCCCCGAACCAGACGACCGCGGAGCCCCAGAGCATGGACGCCAGCACCCAGCGCTGGCGGGCGACGCCGGACCACAGCCCGGCGAGGACGACCAGCAGCGCCACGGTGAAGGGCACGAGGACGATGCCGAGGCCGTGCTCCGCGATGAGGCGCCCGACGGTCGGCATGCTCCAGGTGACGGAGCCGGCGACCGGTTGGACCACGTACCCGAGCGCCATGTCGGCGACGGTGTCGTGCGGGACGCTCGCGGGTGCGCGGGGGTGCATGAGGGTGGTGACGACCTGCGCCGCCCCGCCGACCACGGTGCCGGCGATGACCGGCCACCGGTGTCGGTTCCGGATGCCGAGCAGGAACAGCGGGAAGAAGGCGACGACCTGGATCTCGGTGAGCCCGGCGAGCAACGTCGCGACGCCGAGCAGGATCCCCTTCGTCCACGACCGGACCGGGGTGAGGAGGGCGAACGGGACGAGGAACATCAGGAACCAGTGCAGGTTCGCGACGTTGGCCTGGATCTCCATGGGGCCGAGCGGCACGAGCGCCGGCACGAACGCGAGCAGGACCCGCGCCACCACCGAGTCGAGCACGCCGGCTGTGAGGACGTACACGGCGGCACCGACGGCTCCCGTCACGAGCACGCAGAGGACGGAGACCGTGACGGCGAACCGGTCGATCGGCGCGGCGTGCGAGGCCACCGCGACGAGCAACCGCGGCACGACGTGCAGGTACCCGGCGTAGTCGTGGAACAGCGCTCCGAGGACGCCCATGTCGAACTGTTCCTCGAGGAAGACCTTGCCGTCCTCGGCCCAGACCGTGTTGCGCACCTGCGCCGTCAGGCGGAACCAGCCCGCTACGCTCACGACCACCCAGAGCACGAGCGGCACGCCGATCGCGATCAGCCGGTGACGGAGCCCCGCGGGGTCGTCCGTTCCCCTGGCGGTGGCCACCCCTCGGGCGGTGTCCGCCGAGTCCCCTGTCGGCGGTCTTGTCTCGAGCACCGGATGATCCTCTCACAGCGTCGGCACGGGACCCGGAAGGACCTCCAGGGTGTCTCCCCGGCGGCCGGCGGGCGGGAGCCGGACCGCGGGACTGCACGAGGCCCCGGTCCACACCGGGACCGGGGCCTCGTCGAGCGGGAGCGCCGGGGTCAGCGGACGGTGACCGTCCGGCAACCGAGCGTGGCGTTCGGGCCGCCCTGCGAGTCGATGGCGTACGCGCACACCGACCGCGACCCCTTCTTCGCCGTCAGCTTCACGGACCACCCGTGTTGGGCCCCCGCACCCGGGTACGCGCTGTCGACGTCGTACCGCGTGGCCCGGGCGAGCACGCGCTTGCCGACACCGTCCACGTAGACGTCCACCGAGACCGGGGTCGCCTTCGTGTCCGGGTCGAGCGCCCAGCCGGCGGCCGTCACGGAACCGGTCGCAGCCGTCACGGTGTCGAGGCTGCCGACCGGCAGCGTGTTGCGGACGGTGACCTGCTTGCAGCCGATCGACGCCTTGGCCGGCCCGGCACCGACGCCGTTCGCCGTCACGCACACCTCGTGCGTGCCGATGGCCGCCTTCCAGGTGCCGGAGAACCCGTGGGAGGTGCCCCATGCCGGGTAGGTCTTCCCCACGTCCTGACGGGTGCGGTCGGCGCGGATGCCGTGCCCCACGCCGTCGATGAAGACGCGCACGGTGATCGGGTCGGTGGTGTCGCCGTCGAGCGCCCAGCCGGCGACCCGGATCGAGCTCGACGTGGTGGGCAGGCTCGTGATCTTGCCGATCGGCGTGCTGCCCGGCGAGGTGACGCTCTTGCACGAGCCCACGCGACGGTCCTCGCCGGCCTTCACGTTGACCCCGGTGACGCAGTAGCTGTGCGCACCGACCGTGGTCGGGACCGTGACGACGAACCCGTGCCGTCCGCCGAGGGCGGGGTAGGCGGCGGCGACGTCGGACCGGAGCACGTCGGCGCTGACGCGGGTGACGTACCCGCCGTCGCGGTACACGCGGACGCCGATGGCGCCCTTCGCCTCCGGGTCGACCGCCCAGCCGGTCAGCGTCACGGTGCTGCCCTTGTTCGCCACGACGGAGTCGAGCGACCCGGTGGGCGACCCGTCCTTCACGGTGACCGTCTTGCACCCGAGGGACGTCCCGGTCTTCCCGTCGGCGGACTTCGCCGTGACGCAGACCTGCTGCGATCCGGGCGGCGCGTCGATCGTCGCGGTGAAGCCGTGGGCTGCCCCGAGGCCGTAGGCGGCGGCGATGTCCGACCGCGTCGTGTTCGCCGTGATGGTGCGGTTCGCCGACCCGACGGCGACGACGACCTTCGTGCTCGACTTCGTGGTGGTGTCGAGGGCCCAGCCGTTGACGGTGACCGTGTTCCAGGACGCGGTGACGCCGTCCAGGTTGCCCTTCGCGGTCGTGGGCGAGCCGGTGGTCGACCCGAACCAGTCCGTGTACATCCGCCAGAAGTTGCGGTTGCCGTAGGCGGAGCAGCCGTCACCCGTGCCGTAGAGGTTGTTCAGCGCTGCCGTGTTCGGGGTGTACGGCGTGTAGTAGTACAGCGCAGCGGTGGCCTTGTTCTGCACCGCGACCGACTTCGTGCCGCACGAGGTCGGGACGTTGTACTGGATCGCGCGGGTGCCGCCCGGGTTGAACCAGGTGAAGTAGTTGCTCGTGCCCGGGGGGTTGCCGTACCGCTTCCACTGCCAGGCCGACCAGTAGATCTGGTTGCCGACGCCCGCGTAGGCGGGGTCGCAGTGGCCGCCGACGTTGTCGGGGCACGCGTAGCCCATCGCCCGCTCGAGCACGGCGGCCGACGGGCCGCGGGAGGTGACGAGCCCCTGTTCCTTCTGCAGGGTGACGAGCATGACCTTCGGGCTGATGCCGCAGGCCGCGCCCACGCGCGTCAGGATCTGCGCGGTCGACAGCGACGAGCCGCCGGTCACCGCGCCGCACATGGCGTCGGCCGAGCGGCTGTTCATCGAGTACCGGCCGTTGCGGAGACACCCGCTGTTCGTGCAGGACGACACCTGCGCGTTCAGGAACGACTGCACCTGGTCGACGGTCATCGACGTGCCGTTGTAGAAGTTGGCGTCCGAGATGATGTTCCCGGCCTGGAACGACGAGCCACTCAGGGCGCTGGCGGGTTCCTGGTGCGCGGACGGACCCGCGATCTGGAAGCCGACCAGGACGCTCGCGACGGCGAGCACACTGGCGGCGATGGCGACGAGCTTCTTCACGTCGGAGGCCTTTCCGGGGGCGGCGACGGGGTGGGTCCGGCACGCGGTTCGGGAGACGTGTCCGTCGACCCCTGATGGCGGCGGAACACACGCGCCACAGCAGCGTACCTGCGCCACAGCGATCACACAGCCCCCAGCATGACCCCCGAACGGAGGGCCATGGTCCACCCTGTCCGGGAGGCTCGGCTCAGCCCGCACCGCCGCGTGCGCCCGGTGGTCCCGGGCTTCCCGCCGTCGTCGCCGCCGGCGCCTGAAGGGAGGCTCAGGCGGCCGAGGTGTCACGGCGCGCAGCGCCCTGGAGCGACGCCTCGACGGCGCGGCGTGCCGCCGGGCCCGTCCTGTCCGACCGGCGGAGGCGGCGCGCCCGCCGGAGCGCGGCAGGTGCCTCCCGGACGAGCCGTGCCCACGCGGCCGGGGTGAGCTGTGCCCGACCCGGTCGGAGGAGGTCCTCCAGCATGCGGACGACGGTGCGCGCGACGACCCGGGTGAGCATGCCGGCCGTCGCGTTGCGGGCGGTGACCAGCAGCCGGTTCCGCATGCTCTGGTAGCGGACGAGGGGCGAGTCGCTCCCCGAGCTCGCCGCGTGCCGGTGGACGACGACGGCGTCCGGGGCGGAGCCGATCCGGTGGCCGGCCAGCCGCAGCCGCCAGGCGAGGTCGAGGTCCTCGTAGTACATGAAGAGGGACTCGTCGAAGCCGCCGACCGCCTCGACGGCCTGCCGCCGGAGGAACGCGGCACCGCCGGAGAAGCCGAAGAGCGGCGCGTGCTCGGGGGCGTCGTCGACCGGTCGGAGCCAGTCCCGGTCGCGGCCGTTGCCGTTGCGGTCGAGCACGACCCCGGTCCCGTTCACCAGGGTCACGCCACCGGTCGCGGTCCGCCGCCACCGGCTACCGTCGGCGGCGACGAGGTCGTCGTCCGAGCGCGGTGCACGGCCGTCGACCGCGACGAACCGCCCCTCGAGCACCGCCGTCGCGGCGACCGCAGCGGTCCCGGCTCCGCCGGCCGCCAGCGCGGCCAGCCCACGGTCCAGGAACCCGTGGTCCGCGACGGCGTCGTTGTTGACCAGCACGACCACCGCCCCCGTCGACGCCGCCATGCCCCGCGCCACCCCGCCGGCGAACCCGGCGTTCGTCGGCTCCGGGACGACCACGAGCGACGGGAAGTCCGCGCGGTAGTCCCGCACGGTCGCCTCGTCGGCCTCGTTCACGACGAGGACGACCTCGACCGAGGCGTCGACACGCTGCGAGAGCACGGACTCGACGGCCCGGCGGGTGAGGACGGGCTGGTGCCAGTCGACGATGACCACGGAGACGTCCACGCCGACAGTCTCCCAGGCGCACGGGCGCGGGCGAGCACGGCGCACCCCGGGAGGCCCGTGGACTTCTCGGTATAGTGGTGCCGCCTTCCGGGGCACCCGCGGCGCGCCCTCCGCGCTCCGCTGCCAGTCGACGTACGGAGTCCACCCATGTCCTCTTCCGCGCCCCGCGTGTCCGTCGTCGTCATCAACTTCCGCGGCACGGACGACACGCTCGAGTGCATCGCCCGACTGAGCGAGGTCGACTGGCCGGCGGACCGTCTCGAGATCGTCGTCGTCGAGAACGGCTCCGGCGACGACAGCGAAGCACGGCTCCGTGCCGCACTCGGCGACCAGGCGAACGTCCGGATCATCGTCTCGGCGGAGAACCTCGGCTTCACTGGCGGGAGCAACCTCGGTGCCCGCGAGGCCACCGGGGACGTGGTCGCGTTCCTCAACAACGACGCGAAGCCGCACGTCGACTGGGTCAAGGAGGGCATCGCCGGGTTCGCGCCGAGCCCCCGCGTCGCCGCCGTCGCGAGCAAGGTCCTCGACTGGGAGGGCCGCACGATCGACTTCGTCGAGTCCGGGCTCAGCTGGTTCGGGATGGGCTACAAGAACCACATCGCCGAGCTCGACGACGGCCGCTTCGACGAGCCCCAGGACCTGCTCTTCGGCACCGGGTCCGCGCTGTTCGTCCGTCGTGACGTGTTCCTCGAGGTCGGCGGGTTCGACGAGGGCCTGTTCATGTTCTACGACGACGTGGACCTCGGCTGGCGCCTCAACCTGCTCGGCTACCGGGTACGGTTCGCGCCGCGCTCGGTGGTGTTCCACAAGCACCACGGCTCGATGAAGTCGTTCGGCGACCACCGCGAGATGTACCTGCTCGAGCGGAACGCCCTGCACCTGCTCTACAAGAACCTGTCGGACGAGAACCTCGGCGTCTTCCTCCCCGCCGCCCTCGCCCTCCTCGCCCGCCGCGCGGTCGCGAAGAGCGGTCGGGACTCCGAGGAGTTCGACATCCGACGCTTCACCGGCGCGCCCGACGAGTTCGACGCGCTGACGCCGATCTCGAAGGAGACCGTCGCCGGGTTCTTCGCGCTCGACCAGTTCGTGGCGGACCTCCCCCGCCTGTCCGAGGAGCGTCGTCGGATCCAGTCGCAGCGCGTCCGGAGCGACAAGGACGTCTTCCGCCTGTTCGGCGACGCCTTCAAGCCGCTCTTCGAGGACGGCTACTTCCTGGAGGGCTACCGCGCGATCCTCGAGGCCTTCGACATCGAGGCGCCGATGCACCGCACGAAGGTCCTCGTCATCACCGGGGACGCCCTCGGCGAGAAGATGGCGGGCCCGGGCATGCGGGCGTGGAAGATCGCGGAGGCCCTGTCCTCGGACAACGACGTGCGCCTGGTCACCTGGAACGTCGCCAACCGGAAGTCCGACGCCTTCGAGGTGACGCGCGTGCCGCTCCAGCACGAGCGCGCGATGCGCGAGCACGAGGAGTGGGCGGACGTCATCTTCTTCCAGGGCTACGCGCTGCACCACTTCACGACCCTGCAGAAGTCGAACAAGATCATGGTCGTCGACCTCTACGACCCGATGCACCTCGAGCAGCTCGAGCAGGCCCGGGACAACGGTGACGTCGGCTGGCGCAACCAGGTGACGAGCACCACCGAGGTCATCAACGCGCAGCTCGAGCGCGGTGACTTCTTCCTGTGTGCCTCGGAACGGCAGCGCCTGTTCTGGCTCGGGCAGCTCGCCGCCGTCGGTCGCGTCAACCCGGACAACTACCTGGCGGACGACAACCTCAACAAGCTCATCGCGATCGCGCCGTTCGGCATGGACTCCCGGCCGCCGCAGCACGAGCGCAAGGCGATCCGTGGCGTCACGCCCGGCATCGGCGAGGACGACAAGGTCGTCATCTGGGGCGGTGGCATCTACAACTGGTTCGACACCCCGTCGCTCGTCCGCGCGGTCGCCCAGGTCGCCGAACGCCACGACGACATCCGCCTGTTCTTCCTCGGTGTCGCACACCCGAACCCGGACGTGCCCGAGATGGCGATCGTCGCCGAGACGCGCCGCATCAGCGACCAGCTCGGACTGACCGGCAAGCACGTCTTCTTCAACGAGCAGTGGGTGGCGCTGGACGACCGCCAGAACTACCTGCTCGAGGCCGACGCGGGTGTCAGCACGCACTTCGCGCACATCGAGACGACCTTCTCGTTCCGCACCCGCATCCTCGACTACATGTGGGCGAACCTGCCGATCGTCACGACCGACGGCGACAGCTTCGGCGACCTCGTCGCGGCCGAGGGCATGGGTGTCGCCGTGAAGGAACGCGACGTCGACGCCCTCGCCGCCGCGCTCGAGTCGATGCTGTACGACCCGGAGGCCGCCGCCGCCGCCCGGGCTGCCGTCAGCCGCGTCCGCGACGACTTCACGTGGGAGCGTGCGCTCGCTCCCCTCGTCGAGTTCTGCAAGGACCCGCAGGTCGCCGCGGACCGCGCGCACGACGCCGCCGTGCCGGCGGGATCGGTCACGGCGGGCAGCCGTCCGCGCGTCGCGCTCAGCCCGGCCCGTCAGCGCGAGATGCAGTTCCACGAGATCGCGAACAGCCGCCACGGCGTCGTCCGCGACGTCCGACTCGCGACCTGGTACCTCCGCCAGAACGGCGTGTCCGGTCTCCGGGACAAGGTCCAGAACCGTGTGCGCATCATGCGCGAGAGCAAGAACGGGCGCTGACCGTCGCAGCGGCCCCGCCCGGAGGCCGATGTACAGTTGTCCGTCGCCCCAGCGCACCTACGTGAGGAACCCATGAGCAACATCGTCAGCGAGCGGTTCGAGCGTCTCCGTCAGGAGCGCATGGCCCCCGCCGGTCGTCCTGCGACCGCGGTGCTCGGGTCGATCCGCGAGGTGTTCGCCCACCGGCAGCTGCTCGACCTGCTCATCCGGCGCGACCTGAAGTCCCGGTACAAGGACAGTGCGCTCGGATTCGCGTGGACGCTGATCCGTCCGCTCGTGCAGCTGGCGATCTACTACTTCGTACTCGGCCAGATCCTCGGCGCGTCGCGGAACATCCCGGAGTTCGCCATCTACGTGTTCTCCGGTCTGACGCTCTACGGGCTGTTCAGCGAGATCGTGGCCTCCGGGACGGCGTCCATCGTGTCGAACGGCGGGCTCATCAAGAAGGTCTACCTGCCACGGGAGATCTACCCCCTGGCCAGTGTCGGTGCCGCGCTGTTCAACTTCGGCGTCCAGCTCGTCGTGCTCCTCGCCGCAGCGGTCCTGCAGAGCGGCTTCGACTGGGTGCGACCCGACCTGCTCTACTTCTTCCCGGCGACGCTCGTCATCCTCATCTGGGCGACGGCGCTCGCGCTCCTGCTCGCAGCCGCGAACGTGTACCTGCGCGACATGCAGTACCTCGTCGAGGTCCTGGTCCTGCTGCTCATGTGGGGCTCGCCCATCGTCTACAGCTGGCAGATGGTGTCGAACGCGGCGAACACCTGGCTGCTCAACCTGTACACGGCGAACCCGATCACGCTCGCGGTCCTCGGGATCCACCGGGCGTTCTGGACGGCGGGCAACGACTCGCAGTACCCGTCCGACCTGCTCCTCCGCCTGGCCGTCGCGGGCGTCGTCGGTCTCGTCGCCCTCGTCGCCTGCCAGCGCGTGTTCGCCAAGCTGCAGGGCAACTTCGCCCAGGAGATCTGATCCGATGAGCATCGACAACGACCTGACGCAGGCCACGACCTCGCCGTTCTCCGACGCCCCCGCCGTGGTCACGGTGCGGAACGTCTCCAAGCGCTTCACCATCCGGAAGGACAACTCGCTCAAGGAGCGCGTGGTCACGCTCGGTCGCGCCGGCCGCCGGCACAGCGAGGACTTCTGGGCGCTCAAGGACGTGAGCCTCGACATCCCGGCCGGAACCACGATCGGGCTGCTCGGCCCGAACGGCTCCGGCAAGTCGACGCTGCTGAAGACCATCGGCGGCATCCTCGAGCCGACCACCGGCACCGTGGAGCGTCGCGGTCGCCTCGCCGCCCTCATCGAGCTCGGTGCGGGGTTCCACCCGGACCTGACCGGCCGCGAGAACGTCTACCTCAACGCCGCGATCCTCGGGCAGACGCAGGAGGAGACCGAGGCCCGCTTCGAGGACATCCTGCAGTTCTCCGGGATCGGCGACTTCATCGACACCCAGGTGAAGTTCTACTCGTCCGGCATGTACGTCCGGCTCGCCTTCGCGGTCGCGATCAACACCGACCCGGACGTGCTGCTCGTGGACGAGGTCCTGGCCGTCGGAGACGAGCAGTTCCAGAAGAAGTGCCTCGACAAGATCCGCGAGTTCCAGGAGCAGGGCCGCACGATCATCCTGGTGTCGCACTCGCTCGGACAGGTGCAGGAACTCTGCGATTCCGCCGTCGTCCTGCACCACGGCGAGGTGATGTTCCAGGGGTCGGCACGGCTGGCCGTGAAGAACTTCCGCGAGATCCTCGAGGACCGCCGCGTCGCCGAGGTCGAGGCGAACCACCCGGAGGAGACCGCCAGCCCGGGCAAGGTCGAGCACGTCGAGCTCGAGATCCCCGGCAAGCCCGCGGGCGCCGAGCACCGCCACGGCGACGACCTCGTCGTCCGCGCGACGTTCTCCCACACCACGGTCCTGCCCGAGTGGCGCGCGGGCATCAAGATCGAGAACCACCTCGGGCACCCCGCCTTCGGCGTCGACAGCCGGCAGCTCGAGACCCGTCACGACCCCCTGCGCGGGACCGCGACCGTCGAGTGGCACCTGCACGACCTGCGGCTCGGCGGCGGCCAGTACTTCGTGCACGTCTTCCTGGCGAAGCCGAACGGGGAGCACATCGTCATCCAGCGCGAGGCGGCGCGCTTCGTCGTCGTCGACGAGGACACGCAGTCCGGGATCGCCTGGACGCGGACCACCGAGCGCCAGGTCAGCTGAGGTGCGGGCACTCCCCGTGCTCGTCGACGCCACCTCGATCCCGCCGAACCGCGGCGGCGTCGCCCGCTACATCGCCGGGCTGCTGCAGGGCCTCGCCGAGCTGGACGTCCGTGTCGACGTGGTCGTCAAGCCGGGCGACCTCGCCTGGTTGCGCGGGATCGCACCCGGACACCGCTACCACGCGGCACCGCGGTGGACCGCCTCCCGCCCGCTGCGCCTCGTGTGGGAGCAGACGCTGCTGCCGGTGACGGCGCGTCGCGTCGGCGCCGAGGTCCTGCACAGCCCGCACTACACGTTCCCGGTGACCCGGGCCTCCCGGACGGTCGTCACCCTGCACGACGCGACGTTCTTCTCGGACCCGGCCGCGCACTCGCGCCTGAAGGTGCTGTTCTTCCGGACCTGGACCCGTCTCGCACGGCGACTCGCCCGACGGACGGTCGCGCCGAGCGCGGCCACCGTCGCCGAGCTCGACCGGTTGGCGGGTCGGTCCGCGCGTCCCACGGTCGTGGCCCACCTCGGGGTCGACCGCACGCTCTTCCGGGTGCCGACGGCCGCGGAGACGGCCGCCTTCCGTGCGGAGCACGCGCTCGGCGACGACGCGTGGATCGCCTTCCTCGGCACGGTCGAACCGCGCAAGCGGGTGCCGGAGCTCATCGCCGCGCACCGCGCGCTCACCGCACGGGCCGCCGACGGTGGCGGCGCGGCGGTGCCGGCGCTGCTGGTCGCCGGCGGACTCGGCTGGGACGAGGACGCACGCGCCGAGCTCACCGCCGCGGGTGACGTCCCCGGTGCCCCGGTCCGCTACCTCGGGTACCTGCCGGTCGAGGAGCTCCGCGCGTTCCTCGGGGGCGCGCGCGTCGTGGTCTACCCGAGCACCGCGGAGGGCTTCGGCCTGCCGGTGCTCGAGGCGATGGCCTCGGGCGCGGACGTCCTCACCACCCGTCGACTGGCGATCCCCGAGGTCGGCGGCGACGCCGTGACCTACACCGAACCGGACGCCGGCCCGATCGCGGACGCCCTCGCGGCGCTGCTCGCCGAGGCGCCGGAGGTCCGCGCCGAGCGGGTCGCACGCGCCGAGGCCCGCGCCGCGACCTTCACGTGGGCCGCGTGCGCCGAGCGCCACCTGGAGGTCTTCGCATGAGCACGGACACGCACCCCGCGCGGGTCGCCGTCGTCACGGTCACGTACGAGTCGGTCGACGTCCTCCCCCCGTTCCTCGCGTCGGTGCCGGCCGCCAGCGGACGCGACGTCGAGGTCGTCGTCGCGGACAACGACTCCACGACCGCCGACGAGCTCCGCGCGGTCACCGAGGCCGCCGGTGCCCGGTTCGTCGCCGTCGGTGCGAACCTCGGCTACGGTGCGGCCGTCAACCGGGCCGTCGCCACCCTCGCCCCCGAGGTGCGCTGGGTGCTCGTGTCGAACCCGGACGTCGTGCTCGAACCGTCCGCCCTCGACCGGATGGTCGCGACGGCGGAGTCGGACCCGACGATCGGCGCCGTCGGCCCGAAGCTGCTGGAGACGGACGGGCAGGTGTACCCGTCGGCGCGGCTCGTGCCGTCCCTCCGCACCGGTCTCGGGCACGCCGTGTTCGCGAACGTCTGGCAGGACAACCCGTGGACGAGGCGGTACCGGCAGGACGGCGACCACACCGGCCGCCGTGACGCGGGCTGGCTCTCGGGCGCGTGCGTGCTCGTCCGCCGCGACGTGTTCGACCGCCTCGGCGGGTTCGACGAGGGCTTCTTCATGTACTTCGAGGACGTGGACCTCGGCTGGCGGATCGGCCGGAGCGGCTACCGGAACGTGTACGAACCGGCCGCCGTCGCCACGCACGTCGGTGGGACCGCGACCCAGGGGTCCTCGGACCGGATGCGCCGTGCGCACCACGAGAGCGCCTACCGCTTCCTCGCGCAGAAGTACTCGGCCTGGTGGCTCTGGCCGCTCCGCGTCGCGCTCCGGGTGGCGCTCACCGTCCGCGCCCGCGCCACGCACACGCGCTGAACCCCGATAACCTCTCAGGGAGCATCCCCACCCGAACCGGAGCGCACCCCATGATCCTCGCCGTCACCCTGATGGTCCGCGATGAAGCGGACGTCATCACCGCCTGGCTCGACCACCACGTCGCCCAGGGCTTCGACGTCTTCGTCATCACCGACAACGGGTCGGTGGACGGCACGGCCGAGCTGCTCGCCGCCTTCGCCGAGCGGGACGACGTCACGGTGGACCTGCGACACGACCCGGTGCACCGGAAGCAGCAGGGCGTCGTCGTCACGACGATGGCGCGCGAGGCCGCATCGGTCCACGGCGCGGACTGGGTCGTCAACGCCGACGCGGACGAGTTCATCGTGCCGGTCGACCGGACGCGGACGGTCCGGCAGGTCTTCGAGGAGCTCGACCCGGTGGTCGGCGCGTTCTTCGTGCCCGTCGTCAACCTCACCGGCGCGATGGCCACGTCCGGTGCCGGCCTCGAGCGTCTCCACTGGCGGGACGAGCGCTCCGTCGACGAGCTGCGTGCCGCCGGCCTGGTCGCTCCCCCGACCCCGAACACCGTCCACGTCGGCGACCCGGGCGTCACCGTCGTGCAGGGCAACCACCGGGCGAGCGTCGCGAACGGCGCCCCCGTGCCGGCCGGGCTCGAGCTCGAGGTCCTGCACCTGCCGTGGCGGTCCTGGGCGCAGTACGAACACCGTGTCGACGTGAGCGGTCGGAGCTACGAGGCGAACCCGGACCTGACCCCGAGCCCCCGGCACCACGGCATGCGCGACTACCGGCGGCTGCAGGAGGGGGTGCTGCAGGCCGTGTTCTCGCTCCGCTTCGTCACCGACGAGGACGCCGCGGCCGGCCCCTTCACCCGCGACGACACGATCGCCGAGGTGCTGCGTCGGGCCGGTTCGACGGCGCTCGACACCCCGGCCG
Organism: Curtobacterium sp. MCJR17_055; assembly: GCF_003224335.1. GTDB lineage: Bacteria > Actinomycetota > Actinomycetes > Actinomycetales > Microbacteriaceae > Curtobacterium. The sequence continues at coordinate 369,071 of NZ_QKLF01000004.1, read as the reverse complement.
AGCCCCTCGTCCCGGCCGACGAGCTCCACGAGCTGCAGGCCCTCGGGCGTGCCGTGGCGTCACGCGACCAGCGGATCGACGAGCTCGAGGACGCCGTGCGCGCGGCCGAGGCGACCGCGACGACGCTGCGGGAGACCGTGCAGTTCGAGCGGGAGCGCGCCGAAGCCGCCCGGGCCGAGACTGCGGCGTTCCGCCAGCGCCGGATCGTGCAGGTGGCCGACCGGGCCGCCGGTCTGGCCCGCCGGGTCCGCTCGCGCTGACGTCGGACAGCGCCCGGGCCGAGCCCGGCTCGATGCGGGCCGGACCCGGTCAGGTCGTCCGGTGCTGCCGGTGCTGCCGGACGGCGTCCACCAGCGTCTCCGCTCGCCGGCGGAAGGAGTGCTCGGTCCCGATCCGCGCACCGCGCTCGGCGCGTTCGTCGTCGGAGGCCGTGTCCCGCCGACCCAGCAGCGTCCGCAGTTCGGCGACGTCGCGGTAGGGCAGGACCGCCCCGCCGAACAGCTCCTCGACGCCGGGCACCGGGTCCGTCACGACGAGCGCACCCGACGCGGCGGCGTCGAACAGCCGGTTCGACAGGAAGCCGTCCCGTGCCATGTCGTCCCAGTGGTCGTTGAGGACCACCCGGGCGCTCCGGTACAGGGCCGGCAGGTCCTCGTTCGGCACGAACGTCCCGCGGTGCACCCCCTCCGGCACCCGGCCGGCCCAGCCCTCGCCCCACACGGCCAGGTCCGCCCCCGCCTGCAGCGCGTCCGAGACGACCGGCCGGAACACCTGCCGGGTCTTGCCGACGAACACGGTGTCCAGGCCGGCGTACGCGTCCTCGGCGGCACCGGGGTGGAAGCGGGCCGGATCGGTCGCCTGCAGGAGCGGGGCCACCGGCAGGCCGGTCGCCGCCTCGGTCCGCTCGGCCCACACGGGCCCGGCCGCGAACCGCAGGTCGTACCGGGCGAGTTCCGCGGGCGTCACGAGGTCAGGGTGCGAGATGACCCAGAGCACGTTGGTGGCCGAGGGGTGCACCGGGGTGTCGTCGAGCCCGCGCAGCGTCAGGGTGACGTCGTCCAGGTGCTCCGACAGCGGACGGGCGTGCGACTCGCGGTGGTCCACCACGACCTCCTGCCCGAGGGACCGCAGGGCCGCGGCCAGGTCGCGCGCGAAGAACGTGTCCCCCCAGTCGTCGCCGCGCGGGCCGGGGTGTGCGGCGATCCGGACCGACCACCGGAGCCGCTCGCCGCGCTCACGCGCCGTCAGGCGCGACGGGCCGCGTTCGGCTCGGAGGACCGGTTCGCGGAGGGCCACCGGTGCCGCGGCGGGGTCGGCGGCCACGGTGCCCACGGCGAGCTCGAGCGCGGCGAGCACCCGCTCGGCGCTGTCGTCGACGCGGTCCCGCCACACCACCAGGGCGTCCGCGCCGTCGGTGTCGATGCGCCGCTCACGGACGGTCCCGGTGCGGTAGACGCGACCGAGCGGGAGCACGACGCACGTGCCGCCGGCGGCGTCGGCGGTGTCCCGGGTCAGTCGGGCGACCGCGGTGCGGGTGTCGACGGTCCGGACCGGAAGCGCGAGGTGCGCTGTGCGTGCCGCGAAGCAGGGCTCGTCGCCGGCGAACACCGCGACACCGTCGGGGAGCCGCTCGGCGTCCTCCGCCGGGTGCCCGCGCAGCAGGGCGGCCACCGGAGCGGTGCCCTGCACCAGCGCCGTGCCCGCACTCGCCACCACGTCGTCGGGGGTGCGGACGACGGGGACGGCGACGACGGCCTCCCGGTCGGCCGGGACGGTGCCTCCCGGTCCCGCTGGCGCGACGGCGGCGACCAGTGCGGCCGCGGCGCCGTCCGGCAGCGCGATCGACGCGTCCTGCACGAGCACCAGCGGGGCGCGCAGCAGCGGCCGGGCGGCGGCGACCGCGCCGCCCCAGGTCGCCGCGACGGTGTCCCGGGACACGGTCCAGCCGTCGCCCGCCGTGACCGGCGGGTACGTGCTCGTGGGCCCGGCGTGGACGTCGTACACGGTGACGACGACGCGCGCGGCCCCCGCCGCTGTCAGCGCCCGCACGGTCGGCACGTGGGCGCCGTCCCGGTACGCACCCTCGGCCACCGTGACGACGGCGTCGAACGCCCCGGCCAGGCCTTGCTCGACGACGGGGGGCGCCGTCTCGAGGGAGGTGTCGACCGGGAGGCGCGGCCCGCTCCCGTCGGACGCCCCTGCGTCCACAGCGCGTGCGTCCGACGTCGGCCGGACACCGACCAGGGTGCGCCGGAGCCGGCCACGCAGCGCCACGGTCAGCCGCGGAGCAGGTTCTGCAGGTAGACGCCGTAGCCGCTCTTCGCGAGCGGGGCGGCGAGCGCCGCGAGGGCGTCGTCGTCGATCCACCCGTTGCGCCAGGCGATCTCCTCGATGCACCCGATCTTGTGGCCCTGGCGGTCCTCGATGACCTTGACGTACTCGGACGCCTGCATCATCGACTCGAAGGTGCCGGTGTCGAGCCACGCGGTGCCGCGGTCGAGGACCTCGACGCCGAGCGTGCCCGCCTCGAGGTAGCGCTCGTTGACGGTGGAGATCTCGAGCTCACCGCGGGCGCTCGGTTCGATCGTCTTCGCGATCTCGACCACGTCGTTGTCGTAGAAGTACAGGCCCGGGACGGCGTAGTTCGACTTCGGTTCGGTCGGCTTCTCCTCGATCGAGACGGCGGTGAAGTCGTCGTCGAACTCGACCACGCCGTACGCGGTCGGGTCGGCCACGTGGTACGCGAAGATCGTCGCGCCCTGGACGGTGTTGTTCTTCTGCAGGCTCGTGCCGAGGCCGGTGCCGTGGAAGATGTTGTCGCCGAGGACCAGGGCGACGCTGTCGTCCCCGATGAACTCCTCACCGATGACGAACGCCTGCGCGAGGCCGTCCGGGGAGGGCTGCACGGCGTACTGGATGTCCATGCCGAGCGCCGACCCGTCACCGAGCAACGCCCGGAACTGGTCGTTGTACTCCGGCGTCGTGATGACGAGGACCTCGCGGATGCCGGCCATCATGAGGGTCGACAGCGGGTAGTAGACCATCGGCTTGTCGTAGATCGGCATGAGCTGCTTGCTGATGCCCTTGGTGATCGGCCAGAGACGCGTGCCGGATCCCCCGGCGAGGATGATGCCCTTCATCGGCTGCCCCTCCTAGTTCTTCGTCCGGAGCGACTCGGTGTAGGCGATGCACTCCTCGTACGTCGGGAGGAGCCCCTGCTCCGCGGCCTGCTCGAGGGTCGGAGCGCTCGTGTCCTTCTCGGACAGGACCGGCTCGCCGATGCCGTCCGGCAGCTCCAGGCCCACCGTGGGGTCGAGGATGCTGATGCCCTTCTCGCGCTCGGGGTCGTAGTGCGCGCTGACCAGGTAGTTCACCGTGCTCTGGTCCTCCAGCGCGACGATGGCGTGGCCGAGTCCCTCGGACAGGTAGACGGCACGGCGGTCGACGTCGTCGATCCGGACCGCGTCCCACTGCCCGAACGTCGGGGAGCCGACGCGGATGTCGACGATGTAGTCGATGAACGCGCCGCGGACGGCGGTGACGTACTTCGCCTGGCTCGGTGCGACGAGGGCGTAGTGGATGCCGCGGGCGACGCCCTTCGACGAGATCGACATGTTCACCTGCCGCAGGTCGAGCGGGTGTCCGACCGTCTCCTCGAGCACGTCGGCGCGGTAGGCCTCGAGGAAGGCACCTCTGGCGTCGCCGTGCTGGACGGGCGTGAACTCCCACGCGCCGGGGATCTTCAGTTCGCGGATCTGCACCGCTGCAGCCTAGCAAGGGGCAGGTCCGCCGCGGGGAGCGCCCCCGCACGCCGTGCGGACGCCTCGCCCCGGCGACTCAGGACAGACCGAGCGCAGCCCGCCAGGCGCGTTCGCCGGGCTGGTCGACCCCGACCGTGCGCTCCGTCAGGACGTACCGGCGAGCGCGCGCCACCCGGTCGTCGGCCTCGCGGATGGCGGTGCGCAGGGCCTCCCGCCACGCCGCCGGGTCGTCGCCGGCGAGCAGGCCGCCGTGCCGGTCCGCGCCGCGGTAGGACGGCCGGTCGGACCCGACGAAGGGCAGCCCGAGCATCGTGTACTCGAGGAACTTGAGGTCGCTCTTCGCGTCGTTGAACCGGTCCTCGGTGAGCGGGGCGACCCCGGCGGACCAGCGTCCGGCGTGCGCGCGGAGGAACGCGACGAAGTCCGGGTAGTGGGTGGCGTCGCCCGGCAACGGCAGGCGGTCGAACCAGGTCGCGTCGTCCCCGGTCACGCCCACGACCTCGAGCCGGACCGGACGGCCATCGTCGTCCGTCGCCTCCGCGAAGACCGGGCGCAGCAGGTCGAGGTCGCCGCCGTGCGTGGCGCTCCCCATGTAGAGCACGCGACGGGTCCCGCCGGTGTCACGGGCGCGCGCCTCGTGCGCGTCGGCGTCCCAGAGGCCGGGTTGCACACCGTTCGGCACGACCACCGCGTCGACGCCCTCCGCGGCGAGCACCCGCCGGAGCGGCTCGGTGGACACCACGACCGCATCGGCGGACCGCACCACGCGGTCGACGGCGGCGAGGCGGTCGGGGTCGTACTCGGCCTGCGCCAACCGGGCACGGGCCTCCGGGGTGAAGAAGTCGTCGTCGACCTCCGCGACGACCCGGGTGCCCTCCCGCGCTGCGCGGGCGAGGGCGGCGTCGAGCGCGGCGAGCGGGAACGCGTCGCGCTGCACCAGGAGCACGTCGAGGTGCGCGGTGTCGGAGCCGTCCGCCCAGCGCACCGGGTCCACCTGCGCGACCCGTGCAGCGCCGGAGGCGGCGAGTGCGGTCATCCTGCCGGTCACGCGGACGTGCGCGGAAGCGGGGTGCACGCCACCTGCGCCGTGCACGACGAAGCCGACGAGCGGCGGGGTCGGAGCGGACGGGGTCGGAGCGGACGGGGTCGGGGTGGTCCGCCCCAGGAGACGGGCGACGGTCGACCGGAGGGCTGCCATGGCCCCATCGTGGCACGCGGGCACATGAGGCTGCATAGACTTGGCAGTCTGTGCGCCCACGTAGGATGGTCGCCGACTTCCCACACCCGGATCACCGCGCCGGCCGACGACACCAGGGACCCACCGACTCGTGAAACTGTTCGTCCAGATCCCCTGCCTCAACGAGGAGCAGACGCTCCCCTCGGTCCTCGAGACGATCCCGACCTCGATCCCGGGCATCGACGAGATCGAGGTCCTGATCATCGACGACGGTTCGACCGACCGCACGGTCGAGGTCGCGAAGGCGCACGGCGTCCGGCACTTCGTCCGGCACACCACCAACATGGGCCTCGCACGCTCGTTCCGCGACGGCGTCGACTACGCGCTCCTGCACGGTGCGGACATCGTCGTGAACACCGACGGTGACAACCAGTACCCGCAGGCGCACATCACCGAGCTCGTGCAGCCGATCCTGCGCGGCGAGGCCGACATCGTCATCGGTGACCGGCAGACCCGCACCATCGAGCACTTCTCCGGCTTCAAGAAGGCCATGCAGCAGTTCGGCTCCTGGGTCGCCAGCCGGGCCGCGGGCCTCGACCTGCCGGACGCCGCGAGCGGGTTCCGCGCGTACTCGAAGTACTCGCTCATCCGGCTCAACATCGTCACGCGCTTCAGCTACTGCATGGAGACCATCGTCCAGGCGGGCTACAAGCGCCTGGCGATCGCCAGCATCCCGATCACGACCAACGCGAAGACCCGCGAATCGCGGTTGTTCAAGAACATCTGGCAGCACATGTTCCAGTCCGGGTCGGCGATCGCCCGCGTGTACCTCATGTACCGCCCGATGGCCCTGTTCGCCTGGGTCAGCGCGGTCTTCGGCGTCGCCGGGCTCATCCCCTTCGTCCGGTACCTGGTGCTCCTCTGGACCGACAGCGGCGGCAACCACCTGCAGTCGCTCATCCTCGGCATGGTGCTGATGATCAGCGCCCTGCTCTCGATCACCATCGGTGTGGTCGCGGACCTGACCCGGTTGAACCGGACGCTCGCCGAGGAGCAGCTCGACCTGCAGAAACTCGCGCGGTACGGGGACTGAGCGCCTCCTCCCCGGCGGCACGCCTCCCCCACTAGACTGCTGGCCGACCGCCGTCGGCTCCTCCGCCGACGCCCATCGGCCACCGAAAAGGAAACCAGCGTGAAGATCCTCGTCACCGGAGGGGCCGGCTTCATCGGCTCCAACTTCGTCCGTCGGACCCTGGAGGACGCCTACCCGGGTCTCGAAGGCGCCGAGGTCGTCGTCTACGACGCCCTGACCTACTCGGGCAACCTGGAGAACCTGGCCCCGGTGGCCGACTCCCCCCGCTACACCTTCGTGCAAGGCGACATCCGCGACGCCGCGAAGCTCGACGAGGTCGTCCCGACGGTCGACGCCATCGTGCACTTCGCCGCCGAGTCGCACGTCGACCGGTCGGTCCGCGACTCCGGGATCTTCGTCGAGACGAACGTCGTCGGCACCCAGCGCCTGCTCGATGCGGCCCTGCGCCACGGCACCGAGCGCTTCGTGCACGTCTCGACCGACGAGGTCTACGGCTCGATCAGCGAGGGCTCCTGGGCCGAGGACCGTCCGCTCGAGCCGAACTCGCCGTACTCGGCGTCGAAGGCCGGCAGCGACCTCCTCGCCCGCAGCTACCACCGCACGCACGGGCTGAACCTGTCGATCACGCGCTGCTCGAACAACTACGGCCCGTACCACTTCCCCGAGAAGGTCATCCCGCTCTTCGTCACGAACCTCATCGACGACCGGCACGTGCCGCTCTACGGCGAGGGCGACAACGTCCGTGACTGGCTGCACGTCGACGACCACACGCGCGGCATCGCGATGGTCCTGACCCGCGGTCGCGCGGGCGAGATCTACAACATCGGCGGCGGCACCGAACTCACGAACAAGGAGCTCACGCAGCTCCTCCTCGACGCCACCGGCAAGGACTGGTCCTACGTCGACCGCGTCGCCGACCGTCTCGGGCACGACCTGCGCTACTCGGTCGACATCTCGAAGATCCAGGCCGAGCTCGGCTACGAGCCGCAGGTGCCGTTCGAGCAGGGTCTGGCCGACGTGGTGCAGTGGTACCGCGACAACCGCGCCTGGTGGGAGCCGCTCAAGGAGCGCGCGGCCATCGCATGACCCGGTACCTGATCACCGGGGCGGCCGGCATGCTCGGCCAGGACCTGCAGCAGGCGCTCGCCGGTCGTGACGTCACCGCGCTGTCCCGGGCCGACCTCGACATCACCGACCAGGACGCAGTGGCCGCCGCCGTCGCCGGACACGACGTCGTCGTCAACGCCGCCGCGTACACCAAGGTCGACGACGCCGAGTCGCACGAGGACGACGCCGCCGCGGTGAACGCGCGGGGGCCGGCGGTGCTCGCCGACGCCGCGGTCGCTGCCGGTGCCCGGCTCGTGCACGTGTCGACCGACTACGTGTTCGACGGCAACGGGACGTCGCCCTACCGCGAGGACGAGCCGACCGATCCGATCGGCGCCTACGGCCGCACGAAGGCGGCCGGCGAGGCAGCGGTCCGCCGCATCGCTCCCGACTCGTCCATGGTCATCCGGGCCGCCTGGCTCTACGGTGCCGGCGGTCCGAACTTCGCGAAGACCATGATCCGGCTCGCCGGGTCGCACGAGACCGTGAGCGTCGTCACCGACCAGGTCGGGCAGCCGACCTGGACCGGCGACCTCGCCCGTCAGATCGTCGCGATGCTCGACGCCGAGGTCCCCGCGGGGATCTACCACGGCACGAACGGCGGGCAGGCGTCCTGGTACGACTTCACCCGTGCGATCTTCACCGAGGTCGGCCTGGACCCGGAACGCGTCCGGCCGACGGACAGCTCCGCGTTCGTGCGGCCCGCGCCGCGACCGGCGTACAGCGTGCTCGGGCACGACGCCTGGGCGCGGGTCGGGGTCCCGGCGATGCGGGACTGGCGGGAGGCCCTGCACGCGGCCGCCGAGGCCGGTGTCCTGACGGCCTGACGGCACACCACCGCGACACACACGAGCGGGGCGCCCGACCGACAGGTCGGGCGCCCCGCTCGTGTGCTGTGGTGCGCGGAGCGGTCGGGCGGACGCCGACCCGGCCGCGCACTCGCGGCGACCGGCGCTCCTCGACGTTCCCGGGCCTCCCGGCCGGCTGTCGGGTCGTCCGTCAGCCCGCGACGCGGAAGGTCATGTCCGCACGGACCTGCCGACCGTTGTCCGCGATGAACTGCAGTCGGGTCGTGCCCGCACGGGTCGGTGTCCCGGTGATCGTCTGCGACGCCGAGTCCCAGGTCAGCCCGGCCGGCAGCGGCTTCGAGAACGCCGTGACGATCGCGGGGAACGGGCTCTCCGCCTGCAGCTGGACCGATGCCGGCTCCCCGACCCGCAGGGACACGGTCGACGGGACGTCGAGCTGCGGCGGCAGCTTGACCTCGACGTTGCGGGTGTAGTTCAGCGTGTTGTCGTAGCTCGCGGCGGTGGTCAGGGTGCACTTCACGCCGTTGTCGCCCGGGTAGTAGAGCCCGACGCGCTTCGTGCAGCTGTTCGTCTCGATGCCCGGCTGGGTCCCGGACGTGATGGTGACCGGCACCGCGTCGTCCCCGTCGACCCACTCCGAGTACTCGGACGCGGCCAGGACTGTGTCCTCGATGACCATGCCGTTGATGCCCGCGCGGGTGAAGTCGGTGTCGGACAGCCGGGCACCCGTCAGGTCGGCCTTCGTCAGGTCGGCCTCGCGGAAGCGTGTGCCGGTCAGGTCGGCGCCGGTCAGGTCCGCGCCGTACAGGATGGCGCCGCTCAGGTCGGCGCCGCTCAGGTCCGCGCCCGACAGGTCGGCCAGGCGCAGGTCCACCCCGGCCAGGTCCTGTCCGGCCAGGTCGTCGCCAGCGCATTCGCTGTGTTCGCTCGTGGACGCGCCGGGCACGATGCGGCAGGCGCCCACGGTGTGCACGCTCGGTGCCGACAGGAACTCGTACGCGACGGCCAGCACGACGAGCAGGACGACGACGAGCGCGATCGACCAGTGCAGGCGCGTCAACCGTGGTCGGACGGACCCGGTCCGGGTGGTGGAGCCGTCGCCGGCCTCCGGTGCGATCGCGTCGCTCAGGTCGGGCCCGGGGGGCATCGGTCGGTCGTCGGTCATGAGGACACCCCCGTCAGGAAACCGGGCAACAGGTGGAGGGCCATCGGCGTGTACCAGGACTCGCCCCGCGCGTAGGTGAAGAAGGCCACGGGTCCGGCGTACGTGACGAGCACGACGACGGCGAGGACCGCTGCCGGCACCGCGACCGTCCGGCGCAACCCCGGGGGCAGGGTCCGCCAGAGCGCGACCGCCGCGAGCACCGCGAACGCGAAGACGAGCGGCAGCACCGGGATGAGGTAGCGGCCGGAGAAGGCGTACTCGTTGTCCAGCCGCAGGAACGTCCGCAGGTTGAACAGGAACATCGCGACCACGTAGCTGCCGGCGACGACCATGCCCCAGATCAACGCCCGGGTACGCACGAGCGACCGGAAGGACACCAGGGTCGCGATCACGGCGATGACGAACGTGAGGGCGCCGGCGACCTGCACCCACGTCTCGACCTGCCAGGTCGTGTTCCGGCCCCGGTAGAAGAACATGCTCTGGAAGTAGGCGCTGATCCAGCTGCCCACGAACTCGAACACGTCGAACGGGGTCTGCGGCACCTGGTCGGCGATCGCCAGGTCGTGCGTCCGCTCCGCCCAGTAGTTGCGGCGGTAGATGTCGAAGGACAGGCACTCCTGGTGCGTGTGCAGCTTCGGGCAGGACGGGTTGAACTGGCCGTACAGCAGCAGGTTGCCGCCGATCCGTTCGACGAGCACCGCCATCGTCACGACGAAGAGCGCGGACCAGAGCGCCGAGGTCACCGGGTGCTCGACGAACGCCCGCCGGAACCGCTGCAGGGGGTGGGCGAAGGTCCGGAGCCCGTCGCGCTGCACGACGAGGACGACCGCCACCGCGACCGCGACGAGCACGAACGGAACGAACGTGTACTTGACGACGATCGCGGTCGCGCCGAACACGAGTGCCCGGAACAGGTCGGCGTACCCCTGTGCACTCGACCGGATGAGCCGCGCGCAGTACAGCAGACAGAGGAAGAACAGCGTGTTCGCCGGGGTGTCGTAGGTGACGGCGGCGGCCTGCCACTCGTAGCGGCCGGTCCCGGCGAGCAGGAGTACGACGAGGGTGGCGACCCAGAGGGACATGCCCATCGAGCGGACCAGGCGGTGCACCACGAGGAGCCCGGCGGCTGCGATCAGGACGTTGAGGAAGCGGAGGGCCACGACGATGACGGAGTAGGGCGCGCCGACGTCGAGCATCGCCTTCACCGGGAAGCTCGTCACGTAGTAGTAGACGTAGCTCGGGAAGCGCTCGATCTCCCCCATCGACAGCAGCTGCGCGGGTGCGTCGGTGATGACCGGCCCGGCCCAGACGCTGCGGCCCGCGTAGTACAGGATGTTCGCGATGTGCCGGTTCTCGTCCGGGGCGATGGTGCCGACGTACGGCACGTGCCCGACGCCGTCGACGACCGGCATGTGGATCGCCACGGACAGCACCGCCCCCACGACGACGAAGAGTGCGATGGTGACGCGGGTCGTCCAGGGGTTCTCGAGGAGCCGGACGAGCCGGTTGACGTCGGTCAGGCCGCGGAGGTGCCGCGGTGCGATCGTGGTTGCCAAGGGTCCCCTTCAGTCCGTCCAACTCTAACGAACGACACGTCGTCGGCAGAACCGGGCCGAGGAGGTCGCTCCGGTCCGGCTGGTAGGGTCGGGGTCCGTTCACCAGCACCACGAGGAGCCGCCCATGCCCACACTCCGCGTGATCGTGGACCAGGTGATCGCACCGGTCCCCGGCGGGATCGGCCGCTACGCGGAGGAACTCACCCGGCAGCTCGTCGCCACCGCACCGGACGGGTGCGACGTCGAGGCCGTCGTCTCCGCGGCGTCCGGAGCGGAGCTCCAGCGGCTCCGCACGCTGCTCCCGGGCCTGAGCGGGCTGCAGCGGCTCGCCCTCCCCCGACGGGAACTCGCACTGGCCTGGCAGGCGGGTCTCGCCCGCGGCGCCTCCGCCGGCATGGTCCACGCCCCGAGCGTCCTGGCACCCCTGGTCAAGCACGACCGGTTCCAGGACCTCGGCCACCAGACCGTCGTCACGGTGCACGACACCGTGCCCTGGACGCACCCGGAGACGCTCACCCCGCGCGGCGTGCACTTCCACAAGGCCATGGTGAAGCGGGCGTGGCGGCACGCCGACGCGGTCGTGGTCCCCACGCACGCGGTCGCGGCCGACCTCAACGCCATCCACCGGTTCGACGACCGGATCCGGGTCATCGGCGGCGCACCGGGCGGACGGCTCACGGTCCCCGTCGACGCGGACCTGCGGGCGGAACGCCTCGGCCTGCCCGAACGGTACGTCCTCGCCGTCGGGACGCTCGAGCCGCGCAAGGGGCTCGCGTACCTGATCGAGGCGATGGCGCACCCGGACGCGCCCACCGACGTCCCGCTCGTGATCGCCGGCCCCGACGGCTGGGGCGACGTCGACGTGCACGGCACCGCCGAGCGGGTGGGTCTGGCTCCCGAGCGCGTCAAGGTGCTCGGGCGGGTGGACGACGCCGACCTCGCCGTCGCGTACGACCGCGCGTCGGTGTTCGTGTTCCCGAGCCTCGCCGAGGGCTTCGGGCTGCCCGTGGTCGAGGCGATGAGCTTCGGCACCCCGGTCGTGCACTCCGACGACGCGGCCGTGCGCGAGGTCGCCGCCGACGCGGGCGTCACCGTCGCCCGGAACGCGCTCGAGAGCTACCCGGAACGACTCGCGCAGGCGGTGTACCAGGTGGTCAACGACCCGACCCTCGCCGCCCGGCTCGCGGTGGCCGGCCCGGACCGAGCCCGCATGTTCACCTGGCAGGACTCCGCCAACGAGGTCTGGCAGCTGCACGCCGACCTGTGACCGCACCGGGCACGCCGGTACGCGCGGTCGCCCGGCGCGGTGCTCGGGTCACGGGACGGCATCGCTTCCGTCGGCGGCCGTGTCGGGTTCCCGGACGACGCCGACCGGCTGTCATCATCGCTGGCATGAGCCGCTCTCGTCGCACCCCGGTCCTCCTCACCTCGTTGACGCTCGCCGTCGGGCTGACGACCGTGCTGACCGCGTGCGCCGGTCCGGACCAGCCCGCGCCGACGCGGTCGGCGAGTGCGACCAGCACGCGGACCGCGACGCCGACCAGCACCCCCTCCGCCTCGGCCCCGACCGCCCCCGCGCCGACGACCGGGGGCGACGGCGCGTCCGCGGCGCCGGACACCGGTGGCACCGCGCCCTCGACCGGTACCGGCGACGGCGGCGGTCAGAGCGACGGCAGCGGCCAGGGCACGGGCAACGGGAGCGGTGTCGACACCCCGGTCAGCGTGGACTGGTCGACGGTGACGGCCCAGGGCATCGCCGCGGCGGGCGGCGGCACCGTGGTCTCCCTCGCCGGCTCGGGTGACCAGTGGACCGTCCTGGTCGCGGGTCCGGACGGGTCGCTGACCCAGTCGGTCGTCTCCGCGACGCTGGGTCGCGTGACCTCGGGCCCGTTCCCGAAGGACGCCGACGCTGCCACGAAGGCCGCCAACGTCGCACGGACGGCGAACCTGCAGACCCGGGCGGACGCCGCCGCGGAAGCGGCGACCGGTGCCGTCGCGGGGAGCACCCTGAGCTCGCTCACGCTCGCGGGCACGGCGGCGACGCCCTCGTGGACCGCCACGGTCAGCGCATCCGGCACCACGAGCACCGTCCGCGTCGACGGCAGGACGGGCGCCGCCAGCGTCGGCTGACGCCGGGACACCGCCGGGAGGCGCGCCACCGTCGAGCGCACCGCCCACCCTCGCCGGGTCCAGCACGCGCCGCGCCGGACGTGCGCGGCGCGCGGACGTGCGGCGGGCCTCCCGTCCGGCTCCCGCTCCCCCGGCGGACGCCGGTCCTGGCCGCTGGCCGCGGGGAGCACCCCGGACGACGGACACGCCCGGTACCATCGCTGCCGGAACGGCGGCGATCAGGGCCGCCACGACCGCAGCGACGACGCTGCGTCCTGGGGAGGACGACATGGGAACTCGACCACGCTTCCGTCGACGGTCCACGCTCGGGTTGACGCTCGTCTGCGCGTCGGCACTGGTCGGTGGGCAGGTGCTCGTGCCGGGCTTCGGCGCCGGCGCCGAGCCCGCCGGTGCGGCGACCGCGCCGGCCACGGCGACCACCGTCGCCGCCACCACGGGCCGGCCCGACCCGTCCCTCGCGACCATGGACGCCGTCGGCGACCACGCGATGGGTGCGAGCATCGCCGCGCACGCGGCCCAGACCGGTGACGCCGCCGGCCGGGCCACGACCGTGCCGCAGGGGACGGTCGCACCCGAGGCGACGACCGCGGCCGGCGGCCCGCCCCCGGGCAAGGTGCAGGGCATGGACGTCAGCGCGTGGCAGCCCGACGTCGACTTCCGCGCCGCCTACCGCAACGGCGCGCGGTTCGCCTACGTGAAGGCGACCGAGGGCGTCACCTACCAGAGCCGGACGTACGTGCAGCAGTACGAAGCGGCGCGCGCAGCGGGGCTCGTCCGCGGCGGCTACGTCTACGCGCAGCCGAGCCAGGCCAGTGGGCGCGCGACCGCCGAGTTCTTCTTCAAGTCCATGGGCCAGTGGAACCCGGACGGGTGGACGCTGCCCCCGTTGCTCGACATCGAGTACGGCAGTGCCGCGCAGGGCACCTGCTACGGCCTGAGCTGGGAGCGGATGCGCACCTGGATCCGGAGCTTCTCGGACACCGTGCACCAGCGGACCGGTCGCTACCCGGCGATCTACACCACCACCGACTGGTGGAAGCAGTGCACCAACAACAGCATCCGGTTCGCCTCGAACCCACTGTTCGTCGCGATCTACCCCGTGCACGACTTCACCTCGCCGGGCACGCTCGGCCGGAGCTGGAAGCGGTGGACGTTCTGGCAGTGGGCCGCGAGCGGGGTGTTCCCCGGCGACCAGGACGTCTACTGGTCGTCGATGTCGAACCTGCGCGCGTTCGCCGCCGAGCGGGAGTGAGGGCGGGCCGCGCTGCGCCGCCGCCGCCGGCTCAGAGTGCGTCGCGCAGCGCCTGCGCCTTCCGCTCGACGACCTGCTCGAGGTCGGCCGCGTGCTCGCGCAGGGCTGCCGCGACCGCTGGGTCCGTGGAGCCGATGATCCGTGCGGCGAAGAGCCCCGCGTTGGCGGCACCGTTGATCGCCATCGTCGCGACGGGGATGCCCGCCGGCATCTGCACGATCGACAGCAGCGAGTCGAGACCGTCGAGACGAGCGAGCTGCACCGGCACGCCGATGACCGGCAGCGTGGTGACCGAGGCCACCATGCCCGGGAGGTGCGCGGCGCCCCCGGCCCCGGCGATGACGACCCGGATCCCGCGGTCGGCGGCCTCCCGTCCGAAGCGGATCATCTTGTCGGGCGTGCGGTGTGCGGAGACCACGTCGGCCTCGAAGGGGATGCCGAGCGCGTCGAGGGTCTCGGCGGCTGCGCGCATGGTGGGCCAGTCGGAGTCCGAGCCCATGATGATCGAGACGAGCGGTGCGGCGGTGGTGTCGGTCACCCGTCGAGCCTAGCCGCGCGGCTCCCCTGCCAGCGGCATCGTCTCCGCCGGGCGGTGAGCGGTCTGCGGTCCGCGCGGTCAGCGGACCCGGACCGTGTGGCAGCCGAGCGACCGGTCGCCACCGGCCCCGATGCCCGTCACCGTGACGCAGACCGAGCGCCGCCCGGTCACGGCCGGCACCACGGCCGAGAAGCCGTGCGCCGTCCCGACGCCGTAGGAGCGGTCGACGTCCGCGCGCTCCGCGTCCGCGGTCACCGTGACGGCGGGACGACCCGAGACCCGGACGACGACCGCGGTGGCGCGGTCGGTCCCCTCCCGGTCGAAGGCCCAGCCGGAGACGGTGACCCTGCGGTGGCTCGCGGACACGACCTGCTCGAGCCGTGCGCGGGGCGCACTCGCGGCCACCACCACCCGCGTGCAGGTCCCCGTCGTGTCCGCGCCCGGGCCGACGTTGGTCGCACGGGCGCAGACCGTGTGCGTGCCGGCGCCCGCCGGGACGACGGCGTCGAAGCCGTGCGCGGTGCCGAGTCCCGCGAACGCCATCACGTCCGGGCGGGACCGGTCCGCGGCGACACTGCGGGCGGCCTTCCCGCCGACGAGCAGTGCGGTCTGCACCGGGCTCGTCGGGTCGTCGGCGTCGGCGGCCCACCCCCGGACGCGGATGCCGCCCGCCACGACCGTCGCGGACTCGAGCACGACCGCGGGGTCGTGCCCGGTGACGCTCACCGTCTGGCACCCGAGCCGGGTGGTGACCCCCGCGACGGAGGTGGTGCTGACGCAGACCTCGTGACTCCCCGCAGCGGCGGGGAGCGTCAGGTCGTAGCCGTGGTCGGCGCCGACGCCGTAGGAGTCCGCGACGTCCTGCCGTGGCCGGTCGGCCGTCGTCGTGCCGGCGGTGGACCCGTCGACCCACACCCGGACGGGCAGCGGCGTCGTCGACGCCGTCTGGTCCGCCGCCCAGCCCGAGACACGGACGGTGGAGACACCACCGTCGACGCGGTCGACCGTCCCGATGGCGCTGGACGTCGTGGCGGTCGCGAGCGCGGCGTTCGCCACAAGGGCCTGTGCGTACGCGGAGTACCACTTGCCCGCTGCCGGTCCGCCGTTGCACGTGCCGTCGCTCGCGCCGGGTGTCTTCACCCAGAGCAGCGCGTCGAGTGCGGTGCCGTCCGTGACCACCCGCGGTGCGGTGCCCAGGCCGGCGCCCGGCGCGTTGCACCAGGTGCCGCGCCAGCCCTGCCCGTTCCGCGACGTGTCGATCACGTAGTGCGCGCCGCCGGTGAGCGCCGACACCTTCTGCGCGTACGCCTGCTCCTGCGCCGTCGGGTAGTAGTTGGCGACGTTGGTCGAGAACCCGCGCGCGTCCTGCACACCGGCCCGCTGCAGTCGCGCGGCCATCGTCGCCGGGGGCACCCAGTTCGAGTTGCCGGCGTCGAGGTAGGCGGGGACACCCGCCGCGGTGAAGGCGGCGACCGTGCGGGAGAGGATCCGGTAGCGCTGCTCGTCGAGCGTGGAGGTGCACGCCGCGTTGCTCAGCATCGCCAGCGAGTCCGGCTCGACGACCACCGCGGCCCGCTTGCCGGCCAGTCGGGCGACGATCTGGTCGACCCAGCCGTCGTACGAGCGCTCGTCGAAGCCACCCGCCGAGTAGCCGCCGCAGTCCCGGTCCGGGATCGCGTACACGACGAAGACCGCGGTCGTGCCGTTCGCCGCGGCGCCGGCGGTGGCGGTGTCGATCGTCTTCGTGAGCACCGAGCCCGTCGCCCACTCGCCCAGCCAGGTCGCCACCGGGTACTGCGCGATGGTCGCCGCGGCGCGGGCACCGGCCGGGTCGGTGGTCTGCAGTGCCGTCGCGGCCTTCGCCGCCTCGCTCGTCGGGGAGCGGTACTGTCCGGCGCCGTAGAGCTGTGTCGACGTGGCCGTGCGCACGTCACGTGTCGCCGAGACCGCGGGGTCGGCCGGGACGACGGCGCCGACGAGCGACACGGCGGCCATGGCGGCGGCGGCGCCGACGACCAGGCGCGGGACGGAGGAGACGCGACGGAGGGTGCGGCGGGACACGGTGGGCTCCAGGACGGCGGACACGGACCGTCTCATCGCACCACTCCGGCCGGCACCTGACGAGTTCCCAGACCGGGTGCCACCCGCGCGGGTGACGTCGACGCGGGCGGCCCGCGAGTTCCCGTCCGACCGTCAGTCGTCGAAGTGCGCCGCGGCCGCCCGGGCCCGGTACACGACGTCGTCGACGTCCTGTCCGACGACCGTCACGTGGCCGACCTTGCGCCCCGGACGCGGGTCCTTGCCGTAGAAGTGGTACTTCGCCTCGGGGAACGCCTCGAGCGCCGCCGGGTAGCGAGCGGCCAGGTCACCGTCGGCGGGACCACCGAGCACGTTCACCATGACCACGGCCGGCGCGTGCATCCCCGTCGCACCGAGCGGCAGGTCGAGGACCGCGCGGAGGTGCTGTTCGAACTGGCTGGTCGTCGCGCCGTCGATCGACCAGTGGCCGGTGTTGTGCGGCCGCATGGCGAGCTCGTTGACCAGGATCCGCTCGTCGTCGGTCTGGAACAGCTCGACCGCCAGCACACCGGTGACGCCGAGTTCCTCGGCGATCCGGACCGCGAGCGACTCGGCCTCGTCCGCGAGCCGCCCGGCACTCGACGGTGCCGGCGCGACGACCTCCGCGCACACGCCGTCGCGCTGCACGGTCTCGACGAGCGGCCAGGCGACGACCTGCCCGGAGGGGCGCCGGGCGACGGACTGCGCGAGTTCCCGGGTGAACGGCACGAGCTCCTCGACGAGCAGGGCCTGCCCGGAGGCCGACTCGGCCACGGCGAGGAACCAGTCGTCGACGTCCGACGGGTCGTGGACCACCCGGACGCCCTTGCCGTCGTAGCCGCCGCGCGGCGTCTTCACGACCGCACGGCCGCCGTGCTCGTCGAGGAACGTGCGGAGCTCGGCCGCGTCGTGCACGACGGCCCAGTCCGGGACGGGCACGCCGAGGGCGGTCAACCGGGTGCGCATCACGATCTTGTCCTGCGCCACCGCGAGCGCGTCCGGCCCCGGGTGCACAGCGACACCGGCGTCGACGAGCGTGCGGAGGACGTCCTGCGGCACGTGCTCGTGGTCGAAGGTCAGGACGTCGACGTCCCGGGCGAACGCGAGCACGGTCGCCGCGTCACGGTGGTCGCCCTCCGCGGTGGCGGCGATCGCGGCGGACATCCCGGGACCCTCCGCGAGCACCCGGATGTCCAGACCGAGTTCGACGGCCGCGGGGACCATCATCCGGGCGAGCTGCCCTCCACCGACGACTCCGACGCGCAACGCCATCCTGTGTGTTCCTTCCGCCGTTCCCCGCGTGCTCCGGAGACCCGCTCGACTACACTCCTCCGAGGCCGATCGTCGATCCGCCTCGTCCCGACCCCGCTGGTCGGCCAGCGACAACTCTACGGACCAGGAGACCCCGTGCGCCGACTCATCGCACAGCTCGCGCGCTTCGGCGTCGTCGGAGCGGTCGGCTTCGTCGTCGACTTCTCGGTGTTCAACCTCCTCCGCGCCACCGTCCTCTCCCCCGAGCACGTGCACTCCGGGCCGTTCTGGGCGAAGGTCGTCTCCACGGCCGTCGCGATCGTCGTGAACTGGGTCGGCAACCGCTACTGGACGTTCCGGCACCAGCGCCGTTCGGTGGCCGCACGCGAGGGCGTCGAGTTCGTGATCGTCTCCCTCGGCGGCATGGTGATCTCGCTCGGCTGCCTCGGCGTCTCCCACTACGTGCTCGGCTTCACCTCGGCGCTCGCCGACAACATCTCGGGCAACGTCATCGGACTCGCGCTCGGCACGGTGTTCCGCTTCTGGCTCTACAAGGTCTGGGTATACCACCCCGACCGCGTCGAGCAGGAGACCGCGCGACGCAGCACGGCCGGCACCGAGCCGGAGCGCGAACGGATGTCGGTCCGGGAGGGCTGACCGCCCGGCCAGGGCCCCATCGCGACGGTCCGCGTCGTGCTCTTCCGGCAGCCCCGAGGCGGCCGGACCGTAGGATGGCCCGGTGCTGACGACGACCGGACGCCGAGCCGACCACCCGCCCGCGACCCGGGCGGAACGGATCGCCGTGGCCGTCGTGACGGTGACCTTCGGCCTCTGGCTGCTCGTCTGGGCCCTCGTCGTCCCGGTCTTCCAGGCACCGGACGAGACCGCCCACATCGACGCGACCGTGCACCTGGCGATCGGCGATCCGTGGGTCGCGCCCGGCGAGATGCACGTCCTCAACGCCGTGCAGGCCGCCGCCGCACAGCAGGCGACCCTGCCGAAGTCCGAGTGGTCTGACTTCGCGGAACTGCTCGGCGGCGCTCCGGGCGAGTCGAGCACCGTGGACCAGATGACGCAGCACCCCCCGACCGCCTACCTCGTCGGTGCCGTCGTCCTCAAGGCGCTGCACTTCGCCGACCTCCGCTGGGACCACGCCGTCCTCGCCCTCCGGCTGGTGGACGTGGCCGCGGTGACCCTCCTGCCGCTGCTGACCTGGGCCTCCGTCCGTCGGCTCACCCGGTCCCCACGGGCCGCGCTGATCGGTGCGCTCGCGCTCTTCGCCACCCCGCAGCTCGCCTCGATCGCGTCCTCCGTCTCGAACGACGCCCCGGTGATGCTGTTCGCCGGCGTCGTCGTCTGGCTGTCCGTGCGGCTGCTCACGGGCGACCTGCGGTGGCGCACGACGGTCGCGCTCGGCGTCGCGCTCGGCGCTCTCATCTGGATCAAGGGCACGGGCCTGCCCGCGGTCCCCTTCGTGGCGCTGGTCGCGCTCGTCGCCGGCGCCGGGGCGCTGACGCTGCGTCGCCGACTGCTCCGCACCGTCGTCACCGTCGGTGTCGCGGGCCTCATCGGGGCGTGGTGGTGGCTGCACAACATCGTCACGTACGGACGCGTGCAGCCGAACGGCTACACCGCCATGCGACCGCCCAAGGACTTCCCGCCCGGCGAGCACCCGACCCTCGCGCACTTCCTCGACGTCAGCTGGGGCACGCTCGCCAGGACCTTCTGGGGCAGCCCCGGGATCAAGGCGCAGGTGAGCATCGGTGACCTGCTGACGAGCCTGCTCACGCTGGTCGCGCTGGTCGTCGTCCTCGCCTTCGCCTTCCGACGCGCCCCCGACCGGCGCACCGTGCTGGTACTCGCCGTGTTCCCGGCGCTCCTCATCGGCATCCAGACGTACACGAGCGCCCACGCCTACCTGACCACGACCGAGGTCGCCGCGACCCAGGGACGCTACTACTTCCCGGCGATCGTCTGCCTCGTGGCCCTCAGTGCGGTGGCCTGGCGCCGCCTCGCGCCCCGCGGTCGCGCGGGCGACGGCCTGGCGGTCGGGCTCGCGGTGGTGCTGCCCGGCATCGGGCTCTACGGCCTCGGCGTCGTCGCGAGCTGGTTCTGGAACGCCGCTCGGTCCCCCCTGACCGCCGCCGGCGTCGCCCGGTACGAGGCGCTCGGCCCGGTGCCACCGGCGCTCGTCGCGGTCGTGCTGCTGCTCGTCGTGGCGGGTCTCGTCGCGACGGTGGTCGCGGTCGTCCGGACGGGAGGCCCGGCCCGCCTCCCCGACGCCACTGAGCGTACGACGACGATCGTCTGAGACCGACGCTCCGCAGAGCGCCCGGCACGGAGCCCGCCGCCGAGCACCCGTCGTCGAGCAGCCGGAGCGGAGCGGAAGTGCTGACCGGGGTCGGCCGACGCGGCGCCGCTCAGTGGCCGGGCGCCGGCTCCACGTCGGCGGGTCCGACCTCGTCCTCGTGGCGTCGCCGCGCGAACCACGTCGGGACCGCCGCCGTCAGCAGGAACAGTGCGTCGACCGCGAGGCTCCAGACACGGGTGACGACCACGACCACGAGCGCGATCGGCACCGGCATGACGAGGCCGAGCAGCAGCGCCTGGACGCCCTCGCGGACGCCGAGCCCGCCCGGGGCGAACACCGCGAGCATGCTGATGGCCGACGCCATGCTCGCGGCACCGATGACGAACGCGGCGTCGCGCACGTCGAGTCCCGGGTAGACCGCGAGCGTGATGAAGTAGTACGCCGTGCCGGACAGCACCGCGCCGGCCACGTAGAGACCGGCGCCGCCGAGGACGGTCCCCAGGTTCGGCGCGACATCGGCGTCGAGCGGCGGACGGCGGAGGATCCGCAGTGCCGTGCTGATGAGGAAGACGAACACCTTCGGGACGAGGCACACGACGCAACCGACGAAGGCGATGACCATCAGCACGATGATCCACGGGTCCAGCTCGTGCGTCCGCGGGTCGATGAGCAGCAGCACCAGCGCGAGCGCGAGCGTGGCCGCGATCTGCAGTGCGCCCTCGAGCAGGCCGCTGACCCCGAGACGGGCGCGCGAGACGCCGTGCTTCGACGCGAAGTACACCTTGCCGATGATCCAGGTCGCGGCGCCCGGGATGTAGCGACCCATCCAGGACTTCGCGTAGACGAACGTCAGCGCGACGCCGCTGCCCTGCAGACCGGTGGCACCGAGCCGACGGAGCAGGAAGAACCAGATCCCGACGCCCCAGTAGCGGAAGCCGAGGCTGATCGCCGTCGCGACCGCGACCCACCACCAGTTCCACCGGATGCCGGCGAGCTGGCCCCAGTCGACACTGCGGACGTAGAGGAACAGGAAGAGCGCGAGCAGGACGTAGAAGACGATCGGGGCCGCGCGCCGCAGGACCTTCTTGGTCGTCGGACTCACGCGCCGCCCCCGGTGCCGCGCGCGAAGTCGGCGTGCAGCGCGTCGGTCATCCGGGTCACTCCGGCGGCGAGGTCGGTGACGACCCGGTCACGGTGCTCGTCGAGGTCCTCGAGCGACGCGACGACGTCGGCGACGAACGTCGGCGTGAGGGCGTCCTCGATCGGGCGGGCGTAGCGCTGCTGGCCGATCTGCTCGAAGAACAGCCGGCCCTTGTCGACGTAGTAGAGGACCGTGGCGGGCACGCCGGCGATGGTCGCGACGATCGCCGAGTGCAGACGGCTGGCGATGAACAGGCGGCTCCGCGACATCAGGCCCGCGTACTCGGCGGGCGAGAAGTCGTCCGCCTCGACGACGAACGTCCGGTCGCCGTGCCGCATGCCGGCGATGACCTCGCGGGCGAAGGCGGCGTCGCCCTCGGACGCCTCCATGTGCATCGGGTAGAACACGACGTCCGCGTCCCAGCGTTCCACGACGGTGTCGACGAGCTCGGCGAGTGCGGCACGGTAGGTCAGGAGGTCCGCCGACTCCTCCTGGGATCGGCGGAGGGCCTTCGGGATGAAGCGGAACGGGATCCAGCCGCTGCGCTTGTAGTGGAACCAGCGACGCACGCCGATGCCGACCGACCCGTCGAGGCGCTCTGCGGTGAGACCCGTGGCGCGTTCGAGGCGCGCGAGGACGTCGGCGTCGGGAGCGGTGACGGTGCCCACCACGGCCGGGTCGAAGGACGAGATGACCGGCGTCCGCACGCCCCAGGACAGCAGCTTGTCGCGCGACTCCTCGTCGCGCACGATGAACACCTCGGTCAGGTCGACGGTCGCGCGGATGAGCCGCTTGCTGATCGACGCCGTGGTCGGGCCGATGCCCTGGAAGGCGCCGACGACGTGCCGGTTGACCAGGCGCACGAGCAGGAACTTGAGCAGCCAGTACACGAGGCCGAGCTTGTTCGTGTAGTCCTTGAGGATCTCGCCGCCGCCCCACAGGACGACGTCGGCGGTGCGCGCGGCCCGCAGCAGCAGGAAGAGGTCGCCGATGCCCGTGCTGTACGGCGAGATCGGCAGGAAGCGGATGCCGAACCAGGCGCGGTCGCGGTCCGGGTACTGCGAGAGCGACACGATCTCCGCGCCGGGCCAGCGGCGCCGGGCGAGTTCGATGTTCCCGGCGAGGATCGCCCGGTCGCCTCGGTTGTGGGGCGAATCGCTATTGTGGATGAGTACGCGCACGGGTCTCCTGCTCCGGATCCGGCCGCGCCGCACACCGGTCGCGCCGCGGGCCTCCAGCAGGGTACCAACCCGACCAGGGCCGCCCGACCGCGATCGTCCGACGACCGGGAGGTCCCCCCTTGTCCGAACCCGCCCGCCCGGCCACCGCTCGGCCGCGCCTGCTCGTGCTCGCCTCGACGTTCCCGTCGCACCCCGACGACGGCGTCCCCGCGTTCGTGCTCGACCTCGCCCGACAGGAGGCCGTCGAGTTCGACACCGCCGTGCTCACACCGCGCGTCGCGGGTGCCGCCCGCGCCGAGACCGTCGACGGCGTCCGGGTCCGCCGGTTCGCCTACTTCCCGCGACGGTTCGAGGACCTCGCGGACGGCGCGATCCTCGACAACCTCAAGGCCGACCGGAAGCGTGTCCTGCAGGTCCCGGCGCTCGTGGCCGCGCAGTGGCTCGCGGTCCGTCGTGCCGTCCGCGCCGGGAAGCCCGACGTCATCCACGCGCACTGGGCGATCCCGCAGGCCTTCGTCGCGGCGCTCGCGGCCCCGGGCGTCCCCCTCGTCGTCACCACCCACGGCGGGGACGTCTACGCGCTTCGCGCCGCCCCGCTCGTCCGGCTCAAGCAGTGGGTGTTCGGGCGCTCCGCCCACGTCACGACGGTCAACGACGAGATGCGCGAGCGTCTGACGGAGTGGGGCGTGCCGGAGGACCGGTCGAGCGTGATCCCGATGGGCGTCGACCTCGGACCGGCCCGCGCCGCCCGCGAGCAGGCGACCCGCCGACCGGGGCACGTGGTGGCGGTCGGTCGTCTCGTCGAGAAGAAGGGCTTCGGGAACCTCATCGAGGCCCTCCGGGGCGTCGAGGACGTCCCGTGGTCGCTCACCGTCGTCGGTGACGGGCCGTGGCGGGAGCGCCTGGAACGGCAGGCCGCCGGTCTGCCGGTGACCTTCCTCGGGCAGCGCGGCAAGTCGGAGGTGCTCGCCACGCTCGCATCGGCGACCGTGGTCGCACTGCCCTCCGTCGCCGCCGCGAACGGCGACCAGGAGGGACTGCCGGTGACGCTGCTCGAGGCCGCCGCGGTCGGGGCCGCGATCGTCGCGAGCGACCTGCCCGGCATCCGTGAGGTCGTCCGGGACGACCGGTCCGGGCTGCTCGTGGCCCCCGGCGACGTCGACGCCCTGCGGGCCGCGCTCGTCCGGGAGTTGACCGACGACGAGGCACGGACGCGCCACGGGGCAGGCGCTGCCACTGCCGCCGCCGAGTACGCGACGGAGCGGATCGGCGCACGCTACCGCGACGTGCTCCGCTCGGCGCTCCGTGGCGGTCGGCGCTCCGGCTGACCCGGACGTCCTCGGCTGCGGGGCCACCCGACGGTGGTCCCGCAGCCGGTGACCGGTGCTGCGGTCAGCGCCCCATGCCGCGGTAGGTGAAGCCGGCGGCGCGCCAGGCCTCGCGGTCCAGGCAGTTCCGACCGTCGACGACGACCGGCGAGGACACGAGGGCCGCCACCGCCATCGGGTCGAGTTCGCGGAACTCGTTCCACTCGGTCAGCACGAGCACCAGGTCGGCACCGGTGAGGGCGTCCGTGGCGGTCTCGGCGTAGTCGAGCTCGGGGTGCACGCGGCGTGCGGTGACCACGGCCTCCGGGTCGTACGAGGCGACCGTCGCCCCGAGGTCGCGCAGGCGTGCGGCGATGTCGAGGGCCGGCGAGTCGCGGACGTCGTCGGAGTTCGGCTTGAACGCGAGGCCGAGGACCGCGATCCGCTTGCCCGCGACGGCACCGCCGAGCAGCTCCTGCGCGAGCTCGACGACGTGCGCGCGACGACGGAGGTTCGTGGCGTCGACGTCGGCCAGGAACGCCAGCGACTCGCCGACCCCGAGCTCGTCGGCCCGGGCCTGGAACGCACGGATGTCCTTCGGCAGGCACCCACCGCCGAAGCCGAGGCCGGCGTTAAGGAACTTGCGGCCGATGCGGGCGTCGTGTCCGATGGCGTCGGCGAGCGCCGTGACGTCCGCGCCGACGACCTCGGCGATCTCGGCCATCGAGTTGATGAAGGAGATCTTCGTCGCGAGGAACGCGTTCGCGCTGATCTTCACGAGCTCCGCGGTCGCCAGGTCGACGACCAGGCGCGGGGTGCCGTCGGCGAGGGCCGTGGCGTAGACCTCGTCGAGCGCGGCGACCGCGCGCTGGCCGTCCTCGCCCTCCGGGACGCCGTACACGAAGCGGTCCGGCGTGATGGTGTCCTGCACGGCGAAGCCCTCGCGGAGGAACTCGGGGTTCCAGACGAGCGTGGCACCGGGGACGGCCGCGGTCAGGTCGGCGCCGAGTCGGGCGGCCGTGCCGACGGGCACCGTGGACTTGCCGACGACGAACTCGCCGGCGGAGACGAACGGCGTGAGCGAGGCCATCGCCGCGTCCACGTAGCGGAGGTCGGCGGCGCCGGTCGGGCCCTGCGGGGTGCCGACGGCGAGGAAGTGCACCTGGGCCCCGGCCACCTCGGCCATGTCGGTGGTGAACCGGATGCGCCCGGACGCGATCGCTTCGCCGAGGATCTCGGGCAGTCCCGGCTCGAAGAACGGTGCCTCACCGGCGGCGAGCCGTTCGATCTTCTCCGGGTCGACGTCGACGGCGACGACGTCGTGTCCGAGCTTGGCCATGGAGGCGGCATGCACGGCACCGAGGTAGCCGCAGCCGATGACAGAGATACGCACGCCACGACGCTACCGGTTCCCGGGCCGGTCCACGTGACGGTGGTCCGCGCGGCCGGCCACCCGACCCACGGAGCACTCACGCGTCGCGCGGTGCGGTGCCCCTGACGATGTCGTCCCAGTCCGGTTCCCGGTGCCGACGACGGGCTTCGTGCGCCTCGACGAGGTCGTGCAGCACCGCGACCACGAGGTCGGCGTGCGGGACGTCGGCGAGCACGAGCGCGGGGTCGTCCCCCGGGAACACGAGTACGTCCCCGGACCGGAACAGGCCCTGCGCACCACGGCGTCGCACGGTCACGTCGTACCCGCGGGAGTGCAGGAGCTCACGCCTCGTGCGCGTCCCGAGACCCTGCACGACGACGAGTCGCCTCGTGGTGACGACGTACCGCTGCGACAGCCAGCGCAGGAGCGGGACGACCCCGCCGAGCACGACGAGCGCGAGGGCCACCACGGCGACCACCACGTTCAGCCAGGCCAGCTCGGCCCGGAACACCCCGAAGCCGAACCCGCCGGCCGCGGCCGCGAGCACCACCGTCACCGCCGGACGGACGAGCCGTCGGGCGTGCGGTCGGAGCCGCGCCACGACCAGCTCGGGCGGCGGTTCGTCGGTCATGCCGTCATGCATAGCGCAGGTGGGTGACGTCCCCCACCGCGACGCCCCTGGGCACGCCGCTCCGGTCCCGGATCGTGATGCGCCCGTCGTCGTCGACACCGGTGGCGTCCGCCTCGACCGTCGAGCCGTCGGGCAACTCGAGCCGCACCTGCTGGCCCACGGTCCCGCAGACCGCCCGCACGTGGGAGCGGACCGCCTCGGCCGCCGCCCCGCCGGCGGCGAGCCCCGACACCGCGTCCTGGAGGCCCGTCCAGAGGTCCGCCAGGACCGTGTCGGCGAGCACTGCGGCCGGCTCGGTCGCGCCGGCGACCAGCAGGGAGGTCGCCGTCGGGGTGGGCAGGGCCTCCACCGGGATCGTCGTGTTCACGCCGACGCCGACGACGACGGACCCGTCGGACGCCACCTGGCAGAGGACGCCGGACACCTTGCGGCCGTCGACGAGGACGTCGTTCGGCCACTTCACCAGGACCCGCTGCCCGGTCGACCGAACCGGCTCGTCCGGCTGCCCCTGCTCCGGTGCCCGACCGGCGAGGACCTCGGCGACCGCGTCCCGGACCGCGGCGCCGGCCACGAGCGGCAACCACCCGCGGTCGCGGGGTTCGAGTCCCGCCCGCACGAGCACGCTGGCGGCGAGGGTCTGCCCCGCCGGTGCCACCCAGGAGCGGTCGAGTCGGCCCCGCCCCGCGGTCTGGTCGAGCGTGACGACGACACTGCCGTCCGCGAGGCCGGGTGCGTCACGGAGCAGGTCGGCGTTCGTCGAACCCGTCGTCGCGTGCACCACGAACGTCGCTCCGGCCGCTTCGACGAGGGCACGGGCACGGGGGAACGAGGGCGCGACCGGTGTGGACATGCACGCAAACCTACGGCGCGGAACCGTGGGGGTCCTCCAACGGATGCGGTCGGGACCGCCGGTAGGGTGAGCGGGTGACCACAGGAGACACCCCCGATCTCTCGACGACCGCCGGCCGTCTGGCCGACCTCCGCGACCGGTACCACGAAGCCGTGACCGCCGCTGGCGAGGCCGCGATCGCGAAGCAGCACGCCAAGGGCAAGATGACCGCCAGGGAGCGCATCGCGCAGCTCCTCGACGAGAACTCCTTCGTCGAGCTCGACGAGTTCGTCCGCCACCGCACCTTCGCGTTCGGGATGGAGTCGAAGCGCCCCTACGGAGACGCGGTCGTCACCGGACACGGCACGATCCACGGCCGTCAGGTCGCGGTCTACGCGCAGGACTTCACCGTCTTCGGCGGATCCCTCGGCGAGGTCGCCGGCGAGAAGATCGTCAAGGTGATGGAGCACGCCCTGAAGACCGGCGTGCCGATCATCGGCATCCTCGACTCCGGCGGCGCCCGCATCCAGGAGGGCGTGGTCGCGCTCGGCAAGTACGGCGAGATCTTCCGGCTCAACACCGCGGCCTCCGGGGTCATCCCGCAGATCTCCATCGTGATGGGGCCCGCGGCCGGCGGAGCGGTCTACTCCCCCGCCCTCACCGACTTCGTGATCATGGTCGACAAGACGAGCCACATGTTCGTCACCGGGCCCGACGTGATCAAGACCGTCACGGGCGAGGACGTCGGCTTCGAGGAGCTCGGCGGCGCCCAGACGCACAACGCCGTCTCCGGTGTCGCGCACTACCTGGCCGAGGACGAGACCGACGCGCTCGACTACGCGAGGTCGCTCATCGGCTTCCTGCCGGACAACAACCTGTCGGACCCGCCGAGCTACGACGTCGCACCGGAACTCGAGACGACCGACGCCGACCGCGAGCTCGACGTCGTCATCCCCGACTCGACGAACCAGCCCTACGACGTCACCACGATCATCGAGCACGTCGTCGACGACGGCGAGTTCCTCGAGGTGCAGCCCCTCTTCGCGCCGAACATCATGATCGGCTTCGGCCGCGTCGAGGGTCGTACCGTCGGCATCATCGCGAACCAGCCCCAGGCCATGGCCGGCACGCTGAACATCGACGCCGGCGAGAAGGCCGCGCGCTTCGTCCGCTTCTGCGACGCGTTCGGGATCCCGATCCTCACCCTCGTCGACGTGCCCGGCTACCTGCCCGGCACCGACCAGGAGTGGACCGGCGTGATCCGCCGTGGCGCGAAGCTGCTCTACGCGTACGCCGAGGCGACCGTGCCGCTCGTCACGGTCATCACCCGCAAGGCCTACGGCGGCGCCTACATCGTCATGGGCTCGAAGCAGCTCGGTGCCGACATCAACCTCGCGTGGCCGACCGCCGAGATCGCCGTCATGGGCGGTCAGGGCGCGGTGAACATCCTGTACCGCAGCGAGATCAAGCGGGCGGAGGAGGCCGGCGAGGACGTCGCCGCGGTCCGGACGAAGCTCGCGAACGAGTACACCTACAACGTCGCGTCGCCGTACCTGGCTGCCGAGCGCGGTGAGCTCGACGGCATCATCCAGCCGCACGCCACCCGGGTCTCGGTCATCAAGGCGCTCCGGGCGTTGCGGGGCAAGCGGGCGAGCCTGCCGCCGAAGAAGCACGGGAACATCCCGCTGTGACCGCGCGTCACGCTGCCGCCGTCCCCGCTGACGCCCCCGCGTCGGTCGCGGACGTCCGGGTCGTCGCAGGTGACCCGACGCCGGAGGAGCTCGCCGCCGTCATCGCGGTGCTGCAACGCCAGGCCGACGAGGCCGCGGCCGCCGGGCGCGCTCGCGCCGAGGACTCGCCGCGGTCGGGGTGGGACGCCTCCGCCCGCGGCATGCGCGTCCCTCTGCACCAGGGCACGTGGAGTCGGTCACTCCGCTGACCCGCGTGTACCCCGAGTGCAGCCGGTCGACAGCTGTCGCCCAGGTGCGCGTCCCGTCGGGGTCAGCGGCGGCGACACACCGTTCCGTCTCCCCTCACTCGGGGGACGTATGGGCCGCCGATCCGCGCAGATCCGCGCAATTGTCCCCCGAAATGACGACTGACACCCCGCGGCGGTGCGGGCAGGATTGTCCCTGTTCGGTGTTCTTCGATGAAGTGCATCGGCGGTCGGTGGCCGACTAGGGTACGAAGCCACCACCGTGACGAGTCAGGGCGATATTCGGGTTGTCGCTCTGACTCGGGTCGCGAACGGGCCGGTCGGTAGCTCCGACCGGCCCGTTCCCGTTTCCGGCACCCCGTGCAGCAGTGTGGGCGCGCCTGCGGCAGTGCTGCGCCCGCGGTAGTGCGCCCCCGCACCTGCGGCAGTGCCGACACGAGCCCGCGGCGGTACGGCTACGCGCCGCTCGCGGTCACCGGCGCCGCCCGCGGGATCTCCAGCCAGAGCGCCACCGAGTCGTCGTCCTCGTCGTCGTCCTCGTCCGCCGCGCCCAGGGCCGCCGACTCGCTCTCCGCCGCGTCGAGACGCAGCCCGACCACCGTCACGGCTTCGTCGGCGCCGTCCGGGACGGTCCGCACGATCACGTTGTCCGCCTGGGCAGCGAACGCACGCCGCAGTGCGTCCGCGAGTTCGGCATGCACGCGCGCCAGCTCGGTCGCGTCGAGGTCGTCGAGACCGCCGTCGTCGTGCAGCTGGACGACCGCGCCCCGGCGACGGAGGCGCATCACCTCGCCCCGGACGCCGTCGGACAGCAGGGAGCGTCCACGGATCTCGTCCCGGATCGCCTGCTCGAGGTGCAAGCTCTCCGCGCGCTCGTCCGCGTCGAGGTCGCCGCAGGTGTCGATGATGCGCTGCAGCATCGGCAGCGCCATCCGGGTGGTCTGCCCGAGGCGCACCTGACGCTCCGACACGTGCGCGTCCTGCGCCGCCTGCCAGTCGACCGTCTCCTGCTCGGCCCGGACGAAGTCCCGGGTGATCCGGTTGGCGTGGTTCATCGCGATCGCGAAGCCGGTCGCGACCGACAGCCAGATGACGCTACCGAGTGCGCCGAGCTCGCCGAGCGCACCGGGCCCGGCCCACGCGACCGAGTGCACGGTGCAGAACAGCACTCCGGCCCAGGCGAACGGGCCACGCTGCCGGACGGCGAGCACGACCATGAGCGTGCCGACCGCCGCGATCCACCACGTCGAGTAGGTCGGTGCGACGCTGAGGTCGACCGCCGGCGCACAGACGACGGGCATGACGATCGCGGTGGCGAGCGCGAAGCACGCGACCCACACCGGCAACACCGATCCGCGCACGAACAGCGCGAGTGCGGTGGCCGCGGCGTAGAGGACCATGCACGACACGACACGGGCAGCGTCGGCGGGGTCGGTGGGCAGCGTGGACACGGCGAGCACCAGGTGCACGAGCGAGAACAACGCGGCGAGCCCGGTCGCGCTGCCGGCCGTGACCGACGCCCTCACCGGAGTCCCTCCGTCCCGAGGGCCGGCTGCGGCGCGGGCCACCGGAGCACGACACGCGTCCCGGACCCCGGCGCCGACAGGACCTCGGCGACGCCGTCTGCCGCCGCCATCCGCTCGATGATCGACCGCCGGACGCCGAGTCGCTCGGCGGGGACCGTCCGCTGGTCGAACCCGGCACCGTCGTCGGCCACCTCGACCCGGACCCTGCCGCCCGCGGCGTCGATCGTCACCCACCGGTGCGCGTCCGTCCCCGCATGCTGGACGCTGTTGACCGCTGCCTGCAGTGCGGCGGACGCGAGGGCGTCGGCGGCGGAGGTCGGCACGGCGGGTCCGTCGGACGGGACGCTGCGTACCTCGACGGGAGCGGCGAGCGTGGTCACCGAGGTGACGATCCGGTCCCGGAGTGCGGAGAACGGCACCGCCGGGTCCTCCCCCGGGCCGTCCGCGGCCGCGGCGGCGAGGTGGTCGATCGCGTTGCGTGCCATCCGGGCCGCGAGTGTCTTCGCCTCGGGCGTGTCCGCCCGGGCTGCGGACAGCAGGGTCGTGAGCACGCTGTCGTGCACGATCGCGTCGACCTGGACGCGCTCGACCTCGGTGGCGTGCTCGCGGATCGCCCGCGAGTAGCGGCGCACCGCGGTCGCCTGGGCGACGTCCACGGCCGCGGCGGCCCGGCGCAGCACCACGATGAGCACGAGCGCCGCGGTGCCGAGGACGGCGGTGTACACGCCGTCGAGCAGCGCGCGCTGGAGGCCGACCGCCCCACCCGCCGGCGACAACCGCAGCACGATGTACACGATCGGGACGAGCGCGTTGTAGACGGCCGCCCGCCAGGTGGCGAAGCTGAGGGACGCGGCGATGGTGCCGACGTTGCAGAGCCACCACGGCCACGGGATCTCGGCCGCGGAGAGCGGTTCACGGACGGTCAGCGGGAAGGTCACCAGCGCGACGAAGAACAGCAGCGCGCAGAGGATCTGCGCGGGCTGCGCCCACCGCTGCGCGAACGCCGAGGCGCCGACCGCCAGGAGCGACAGCCCGACCACGATGGTCGTCGCCGGCGCCCAGAACGCATCGAGCAACGGCAGCTGCTTGAACAGCGACGGTGTGTTCACCGCGCCGAACCCGATCGCCGCGATCGCCATGAGGATCGTGAACGCCCGGTCCAGGGACGCCTGCGTGATCGTGGCGCGCACGGACCGGGACGGGTCCGCCATGGTGGAGGTCGACGTGACGACCGCCTCGGCCGTCACGAGGACCGCCGGGCGCAGACGTCGTCAGCGGCCATCGCCGTCGGGGTCGATGCCGGAGTCGAGCCCCGGCAGGATCCCGTCCTCCACCGCACGACGGAGCAGGTCGACCTTGGTCGGGGCCGGACGGCCGACCTCGACGTACTTCACGCGGATGCGGTCGAGGTACTCCCGCGCGGTCGAGTACCCGATGCCGAGCTGCTGGGCCGCGAGCTTGAGCGGCAGCCCCGATGCGTACAGGTGCAGGATCTCCCGCTCACGTCGGCCGAGCTGCGCCTTCGCGAAGTCCCGGTCGGCGTCGATCGCGCTCGCCCATTCGAGGTTGTTGAGGACGTCGCCACGAGCGACGGTCGCCACGGCCGCCATCACGGTCTTCGTGGCGGAGGACTTCGGGATGACGCCGGCGGCCCCTGCCGCCAGTGCCTCGCGCACGTTCGCGACGCGGTCGGCGATGCTGTGCACGAGGACGGCGGAGCCGGTGCCCTGCACGCCCTTGACGTTCTCGGTCACCGTCGAGCCGTCACCGAGCGACAGGTCGAGGACGACGACGTCGACCTCGCGTCCGCCGAGCTGTGCGATGTACTCCGGGACGCTCGCGGCGGTGAGGACCACCTCGAACCCCTCGTTCTGGCAGGCGGCCTGGATGCCCAGTCGGACCGACTCGTGGTCGTCCACGACCGCGACCCGGACCGGTCGTGTCCCGAGACCGGCAGTCCCTGTCGTGCCGGTCGATGTGCTGGTGGTGTCTCCCACGGTTGCCTCTCGTTGTGACGACGCACCGGGCCCTGTCCCGACGGCCGTCCAGACACCAAGGATACCCAGGTCAGGGTCAGCTTCGTACCCCGCGACGGAAGTGCCGGGCCGGATGCGCCGACCGGCTCAGGCGACCGGCACCAGACGGGCCACGGCCTCCAGGTGGTGGGTGTGCGGGAAGAGGTCGAAGGCGCGCAGGGCCTCCAGTCGGTAGCCGAGGTCGGCGAAGGTGGCCACGTCCCGTGCCAGTGCGACCGGGTCGCAGGCGACGTAGACGACCTGGGCCGGCTGCAGCGCCGCGACGGACACCACGACGTCCCGACCGGCACCGGCTCGGGGCGGGTCGAGCACCACGGTGCCGGCGCGGAAGCGGTCACGCTCCGGACGCGAGGCGTGCTCGACCGTGCGGGCCAACCAACGATCGACCCGGCCGGTCTCGGCACGGGCACCGATCCACTCGGCGAGGTTCTCCTGCGCGTGCTCCGTCGCCCGGGTCGCGCTCTCGACGCTCGTGACCCGGGCACGCGGCCCGGCGAGGTCGGCGAGCGCGGCGGCGAGGAGGCCGACGCCGCCGTACAGGTCGAGGTGCTGGCCCTCCGGGTCCAGGCGCGCGGGGTCGACCAGGTCGTGCACGGCGGCGGTGAGGACGGCGGGCGCCGCCCGGTGCACCTGCCAGAAGCCGGTGTCGTCCACGGCGAAGGTCCGGTCGCCGACGACCTCGTGCACGACGGTCGGGCGCTGGGCGTCGACCACGAGCCGGGCTCCCTCGGAGCCGCTCGGGCTGAGGACGTCGACGACCTCCGCCCCCGGCATCGAGCCGCGGGCGATCGGTGCGGACGCCTGCACGGCAGCGGTCGCGAGCGGCAGCGAGGTGACCGGGACGACGGTGTGCGACCGCGCAGCGAAGGGGCCGGGCGTGCCGTCGGCGTCGACGTGCAGCCGGATGCGGGTGCGCCACCCGAGGCCGTCCGCCTCGTCGTCGCCGGGCGCCGACTCCACGACGACGGGCGTGCCGAGCAGGTCGTCGAGGTCGACCCGGGCGAACCGCGAGAACGAGTCGACGAGGACGTCCCGCTTCAGGGTCCGCTGGTGGGCCAGGGCGATGTGCCCGAACTCGGCGCCGCCCGGGCGGACGGCGGGGTCACGGTCCAGGGCCGCCTCCGGCCAGACGTGGTCGACGCGGTGCTCGCTCGGCTCGAGGACCTCGACCGTGTCAGCGCGCCAGAACGACTTCTTCCGGTCCTCGGACACACGGGCGACGACCCGCTCCCCGGGGACGGCGTCCGTGACGAACACCACGCGTCCCTCGTGCCGTGCCACCGAGATGCCGCCGTGGGCGATCCCGGTGACGTCGAGTTCGAGCAGTGTGCCGACGGATTCACCCATGGTTCGATGTTCCCATGCGTCTGTACCTCGCGAGCACCTCCCCCGCCCGTCGTGCGCTCCTGGCGCAGTCCGGGATCGAGCCGGTGCTCGTGTCGCCGGGCGTCGACGAGGACGCGGTGGGCGCCGCGGAACGGGAGCGGCTCGGGCGGGACCTCACCGGACCGGAGCTCGTGGCGCTGCTCGCGGTCGCCAAGGCCACCGCGGTCGCCGACGGCTCGGTGGCGGTCGACGGCGGGGCTCCGCTCGACGGCATCGTCTTCGGCGGCGACTCGGCGTTCGAGGTCGACGGGCAGCTGTACGGCAAGCCGCACGACCCGGAGGTCGCCCGGGAGCGCTGGCGACAGATGCTCGCCGCCGGTGGCGGGACGCTGTGGAGCGGCCACTGCGTCATCGACCGGCGGGCCGGCAGCGGACCGGCCGTGTCGGGGCCGGGAGGCGCGGGGCGGGCGGATGACGAGCCTCCCGTCCGACCCGCAGCACCGGCGCGGACCGGGTCCGGGACGTCGGCGTCGACCGACGCGGTCCCGTCGCTGGGCGCCGTCGCGCCCGGCGGGTCGGCACTCGTCGTCGACGGCGACCGCGTGGTCGCGGTCGACAGCGCCGTCCTCACCTTCGCCGACGACATGTCCCCGGCGGAGATCGACGCCTACGTCGCCACGGGCGAGCCCCTCGAGGTGGCCGGCGCGTTCACGATCGACGGCCGGGCGGCCGCCTACATCACGCGGATCGACGGGACACCGTCCGCGGTCGTCGGACTCTCGCTCCCCGTGCTCCGGTCGATGCTCCTCCGGGGCTTCGGGCTCGCCTGGCACGACCTCTGGGCGCTGTAGACATCCACCTGCATCCCGAGGGGTTTCTTGTGGATGCCGGTCAAAACACGACCTCGGCACACGAATACGCTGATGTTCCATGCCCCGCATCAGCAAGGTCCTCATCGCGAACCGCGGCGAGATCGCCGTCCGCATCATCCGCGCGGCCCGCGACGCGGGCAAGGCCTCGGTCGCGGTCTACGCCGACCAGGACCGTGACGCCCTGCACGCACGCCTCGCCGACGAGGCCTACGCGCTGAACGGCACCACGAGCGCCGACACCTACCTGGTCATCGAGAAGATCATCTCGGTCGCCCGCCGCTCCGGTGCCGACGCCGTCCACCCGGGCTACGGCTTCCTCGCCGAGAACGCCGACTTCGCCCGGGCCGTCATCGACGCCGGACTCACCTGGATCGGCCCGTCGCCCGAGTCGATCGAGCGCCTCGGCGACAAGGTCTCCGCGCGGCACGTGGCCGAGAAGGTCGGGGCGCCGCTCGCCCCCGGCACCATCGAGCCGGTGCAGGACGTGTCCGAGGTCTTCGACTTCGTCGACCAGGTCGGCCTGCCCGTGGCGATCAAGGCCGCCTTCGGTGGCGGTGGTCGAGGCCTCAAGGTCGTGCGCGACCGCGCCTCCGTCGAGGAGCTCTTCGAGTCCGCGACGCGCGAGGCCATCGCCGCGTTCGGTCGCGGCGAGTGCTTCGTCGAGAAGTACCTCGACAAGCCGCGCCACGTCGAGACCCAGTGCCTCGCCGACGAGCACGGCAACGTCGTCGTCGTGTCGACGCGTGACTGCTCCCTCCAGCGCCGGCACCAGAAGCTCGTCGAGGAGGCCCCGGCGCCGTACCTGACGGACTCCCAGCAGGAGCGGCTGTACGCGTCGTCGAAGGCGATCCTCCGCGAGGTCGGCTACGTCGGCGCGGGCACGTGCGAGTTCCTCATCGGCGCCGACGGCACGGTGTCGTTCCTCGAGGTGAACACCCGTCTCCAGGTCGAGCACTGCGTGTCCGAGGAGGTCACCGGCATCGACCTCGTCCGCGAGCAGTTCCGCATCGCCGAGGGCGGCACGCTCGACTACGCCGACCCGACCCCGCGCGGGCACTCGTTCGAGTTCCGCATCAACGGCGAGGACCCGGGCCGCAACTTCTTCCCCGCGCCGGGCCCCGTGCACGTGTTCAACGCCCCGTCGGGCCCCGGCGTCCGGGTCGACTCCGGCGTGGTGTCGGGCGACGTCGTCTCCGGCTCGTTCGACTCGATGCTCGCGAAGCTCATCGTGACCGGCGCCACCCGCGCCGAGGCCCTCGAGCGCTCCCGCCGCGCCCTCGCCGAGTTCGAGGTCGCCGGGCTCCCCACCGTCATCCCGTTCCACCGCGCGGTCGTCAGCGACCCGGCCTTCGCGACCGACGACGCCACGCCGTTCTCGATCTACACGCAGTGGATCGAGACCGACTTCGTCAACGAGATCCCGGCCTGGAGCGGCGAACCGGAAGAGCTCCCGGTCCCCGGCGAGCGTGACAGCGTGGTCGTCGAGGTGCAGGGCAAGCGCATCGAGGTCACGATGCCGTCGATCGTCGGTGGCTCCGGTGGCGCCCGTCGTCCGTCCGGCCCCTCCGCGCCGCCCAAGCGCCGGTCCTCGGCCGTCAAGGGCGGACGCGCGGCGTCGGGCTCCTCGGTCGCGTCGCCGATGCAGGCCACCGTCGTGAAGCTCGCGGTCGCCGAGGGCGACACCGTCGTCAAGGGCGACCTGCTCGTCGTGCTCGAGGCCATGAAGATGGAGCAGCCCGTCCAGGCGCACAAGGACGGCGTCGTCACGGGGCTGAACGCCCCCGTGGGCCAGACGGTCTCCTCCGGGCACGTCCTGCTCGAGCTCGCGTAGCGCGGGCCGCGCGGCGTGCCCCGCGGCGCCGATCGGACCCGCACAACACGAACCGCCCCGAACCACGGCCATCCGTGGTTCGGGGCGGTCTTCGTTGTGCGGCGCCGATCCGCGCTGGGACCCCGCGGTGCCGCTGCCGTCGTTCACCGGATCGTCCGGAACCGTCGCTCCTCCAGCGGGAGGCCGAGGCCCACGAGCAGTGCCCGCAGCAGGCTCGTGTCCTGCGTCTCCGCCCAGCCGAACCGCCCGACCCGCCGCACCTCCGGGACGAGTCGGAGTCGGTCCTCGCGACGCTTCTCCTGGACGAGGACGTCCTCGGCGGTGAGGCCGGCAGCGCGCAGCGCCGGGTCCCGGTACTTCGCCGCGCCGTCGAACTCGAGGACGACGCCCTGGTCGGGGAACCAGAAGTCAACCCGCGCGACGAAACCCGCTCGGTCCTGGAAGTCGACCTGGAGTCGCGGCCGTGGTGCCCCGACCTCGTCCAGCGCGACCCGGGCGATGGACTCCCCGACCGATCCAGTGCGCTGGTCCGCGAACGCGATCGCGAACCGCGCACGGTCCCGGCCGTGCACAGCGGACCGGGAGCTGAGTTCCGCTTGGAGCGCCGCGCGGTCGGTGCCACGTTGCAACGCGACGTCGAGCACGGGGACGGAGCGCCGGAGCTCCTGCGTCAGCGCGATGTCGACGACCGTGGTCAGCAGGTCCGTGACCGCCCGACCGGACGGGGTCCGGACGACGCGCGTCGCCCGCCCCTTCCCGGGGTGCTTCCGCAGCAGTTGGAGCGACTGGGCGGTCTCGCGGTGCGGGTCGATGACGTCGACCACCTCGGGCAGTTCCCCGCTCCAGGGCAGTCCGTGCAGAGCGACGGCCGAGACGTGGGACACGACGAGCCGCTGCGCGATCCGGTCGTCGATCGCGTCGATCCGGGCGAGGTGACGGGTCCGGGCGTCGGCCGCTCGCCACCGCTCGGCCTCGACGTACCTGCCGGGAGCGAGCCGGACGAGGACGCCTCGGTCGGCAGCCGCGACGAGGTCGGCTCCTCGTCGACCGGTGGGGTCGGCAGTGCCACCCCTGATGATGTGGAGTCGTTGCATCCCTGCAGCCTCGTGCGCTGCCCGTCCGGCGACGATCGACTCCACCCACCCTGTGGACACCAGCGGGGAAGCCGCCCGTCGTGGAGGACGAGCCCGGTTCCGGTCGCACCGACACAACGAGAACCCGCTCGAACCATCGGATCCAGTGGTTCGAGCGGGTTCTCGTTGTGCGCGTGCGCCGCGTGCCGGTTCACCCGCACCGTGCGCGTGCGCGGTGCGGAGCGCGCTACGACACGAGGGGGCGGACCGCCGCCGCCAGGCGGTCGGTCAGGGCGCCGGCCTCGGCCGACGTGTCCGCGACGGTGTCGATGTAGACCTTCACCTTGGGCTCCGTGCCGCTCGGGCGGACGATGACCCGCGCCCCGCCCTCCAGGTCGAAGCGCAGGATGTCGGACGGCGGGAAGCCCTCGACGCCGTCCAGGAAGTCGGTCACCGAGGTGATCGTGATGCCGCCGAGTTCCGTCGGCGTGGACGATCGCAGGGAGGCCATGATCTCCCCGATGCGCGACAGGTCGTCGACGCGGGTCGAGACCTGCCCGGAGGAGAACGCCCCGAACCGCTCGGCGAACGCGTCGAGCTGGTCGGCGATGGTCTTCCCGTCGGCAGCGAGTTCGGTCGCGAGCGACAGCAGTTCGAGTGCGGCGGAGATGCCGTCCTTGTCGCGCACGACCTGCGGGTCGACGAGGTACCCCAGCGCTTCCTCGTAACCGAACAGCAGGTCGGGGACACGGGAGACCCACTTGAACCCGGTGAGGGTGTCGCGGTACCCGAGGCCGTGCTGTTCGGCGACGCGGGACAGCGCCGGCGAGCTGACGATCGATGCGGCGAGGACCCCGGTCGAGCCGGCGGCGGCAGCACGGGCCGCGGCACGCCAGCCGAGGAGCCAGCCGACCTCGTTGCCGGAGAGCCGGCGGTAGGAGCCGGCACCGTCGGGGATCGCGAGCGCCAGGCGGTCGGCGTCCGGGTCGTTGGCGATGACGAGGTCCGCTCCGAGTTCGGCACCGCGCGCGATCGACAGGTCCATCGCGCCCGGCTCCTCCGGGTTCGGGAAGGACACCGTCGGGAACGTACCGTCCGGCTCGATCTGCTCGGGTACCACCGCGGGCTCGCGGAAACCGGCACGCGTGAACACGGCCCGGGCCGTCTCCCACCCGACGCCGTGCATGGCCGTGTAGACGACGGAGGGCTGCGCCTCGACCGCGAGGAGCGGGGCCGGCACGGTCGCGGCCGTGGCGTCCACGTACGCCTGCACGAGGGACTGGTCCGCGACGGTGTAGTCCGTCGCCCGGTCGAGCGACCGGATGTCCCCCGCGGCGACGACGTCGATCGCGGCGGCGATCTCCGCGTCGACCGGCGGCACGATCTGCGAGCCCGCGTCCGCACCGCCGAGGTACACCTTGTAGCCGTTGTCCCGCGGCGGGTTGTGGCTGGCCGTGACCATGACACCTGCCCCGACGTCGAGGTGCCGGACGGCGAACGCGACGAGCGGCGTCGGCAGCGCGCTCGGGAGCAGCGTGACGTCGAGCCCGAGGCCGCGCATGACCTCGGCGGAGTCCCGCGCGAAGACGTCCGAGTTGACGCGACCGTCGTACCCGATCACGACGCTGCGGTCACGACCGGAGTCGATGAGGAAGCGGGCGAGACCGGCGGCCGCCTGCGTGACGACGACTCGGTTCATCCGCAGCGGACCGGCACCGAGTTCGGCGCGGAGACCGGCGGTCCCGAACTGCAGCCGGCCGGCGAACCGTGCTGTCAGTTCGTCCGTGTCCGCCGCGTCGACCAGCTCCTGCAGTTCCGCGCGGGTCTCCTGGTCGGGGTCCTGTTCGATCCACGCACGGGCGGTCGCCAGCACGTCCGGCGCGTCCCTGTCGCCCCGGACGCCACCGTTCCCCAGGTCGCCGCCGTCGACGAGGTCGCCGTCCGCGAGGGCACCGTCGCTCGGGCCGTCGTAGGGGGTCACAGCGCGGCCACCACGCGGGCGAGCAGGTCCGCGATCACGGGCTCGGCCTGCTTGCCCGCCTCGAGCACCTCGGTGTGCGACAGCGGGGTCTTCTGGATGCCCGCGGCGAGGTTGGTGATGAGCGAGAAGCCGAGGACCTCCATGCCGGCCTGCCGGGCGGCGATGGCCTCGAGTGCGGTGGACATCCCGACGACGTGGCCGCCGATCGCCTTGGCCATCTGGACCTCGGCCGGGGTCTCGTAGTGCGGCCCGCGGAACTGCGTGTAGACGCCCTCGTCGAGGGACGGGTCGACCGACTTCGCCACCGCGCGGAGACGGGCCGAGTACAGGTCCGTCAGGTCGATGAACGTCGCGCCCTCGAGCGGGCTGTCGGCGGTGAGGTTGATGTGGTCGCTGATGAGGACCGGCGTGCCGGGCGTCCAGGTCTCCTTGATGCCACCGGCGCCGTTCGTGAGCACCATGACCGAGGCACCCGTCGCGGCGGCGGTGCGGACGCTGTGCACGACCCGACGGACGCCGTGGCCCTCGTAGTAGTGCGTGCGGGCGCCGATGACGAGCGCGTGCCGGCCGTCGGCGAGCCGGATGGAGCGGACGGTGCCGGAGTGTCCGGGCACGGCCGAGGTGCTGAAGCCGGGGACGTCCGCCGCGGGGATCTCGGACACGGTCTCCCCGAGGAGGTCTGCGGCCTTCCCCCAGCCGGAGCCGAGCGTCAGGGCGACGTCGTGCCGCTCGATGCCGGACCGGGACGCGATGACGGCTGCGGCGTCACGCGCCACGTCGAAGGGGTCCACGGCGGGGTCGTTCAGGGGGTTGTCGGTGCTGACCATGCGCCGATCGTACCGGCCCGACCCCTACCCGAGCGCCCTGTCCACAGCCGCCGTGATCTCGCTCTGGTCGAAGTGGTTCCGGATCACGATGACCTCGGCGTACGTCGTCCCGATGGTCTCGACGAACTCCTGGCTCGTCAGGATGACGTTGGCGTCGTCGGCGACCTGCCGCACGGACGCGACGTCCGCCGCGACCACCTCGGCCGTCAGTCCGAGCGAGGCGAGCGCCTTCTCCGCGTTGACCTTGAGGATGGCGCTCGCGCCGATGCCGGCACCGCAGATGGTCACGATCTTCATGCCGTCGTCACTCCCATGATGGCCCGGACCTCGCCGGCCGTGGCGGCGGCAGCGAGCCGTCCGGTGACCGAGGGGTCGTTGAACAGGTTGGCGATCGCGCCGATCGACTCGAGGTGTGTGCCGACCTCCGCGACGGCGAGCCCGAGCACGACCGACACCGGGTCGTTGTGCGGGTGCCCGAACACCACCGGTGACGCCAGGGTGACGACCGCCAGGCCGTCCCGCAGGACGCTCGACCCCGGCCGGGCGTGCGCGAACGCGAGACCCGGCGAGATGACGATGTACGGCCCGTGCTCCTCGACCATGGCGGTCATGGCGTCGGTGTACGCCTCGGTGGTCGCTCCCGATGCGACGAGGGCGCCGCCGACCGCCCGCAGCGCGTCCCGCCACGAGGACGCGGACGCCCCGAGCACGACGGCCGGGTCCGGCAGCGGCGGTAGCCCCATCGGATCAGGCCTCCGCGTACCCGGCGGTGATCGCGGCGATGATCTCCTCGCGGTCCTCGAGCGGCAGGAACGACCCGAGCGCCGCGTTGATCTGGAACGCGGCGAGGTCGTCGAGGTCGTAGCCGAACGTGCCGGCGAGCAGCGCCAGCTCCTTCGACAGCGAGGTGTTGCTCATCAGGCGGTTGTCGGTG
The DNA here is from genome assembly GCF_003224335.1 of Curtobacterium sp. MCJR17_055. Taxonomy (GTDB): domain Bacteria; phylum Actinomycetota; class Actinomycetes; order Actinomycetales; family Microbacteriaceae; genus Curtobacterium. The sequence goes on along the minus strand of NZ_QKLF01000004.1, from coordinate 328,060 downwards.
TTCACCGTGACGCGGAAGCCGAGCTGGTACAGGACGTCGATCGGGTGGTCGGCCAGGTCGTCGCCCCACGCGGCGACCGCACCGGTCTGCAGGTTCGACGACGGGGAGACCTCGAGCGGGATCTCGCGGTCCCGCACCCAGGATGCGACCTCGCCGAGCGTGGCGAGCATGGACCCGTCACCGCCGTCGGTCAGGGTGACGTCCTCGAACACGCGCACGCCGTGCCCGAGGCGGAGGGCGCGACCGTCGACGAGCGCCGACCGGATGGAGGCGAGGCCGTCGGCCTCGCCCGCGTGCACCGTCACGGGGAAGAGCTCGGAGGCGAGGTACTCGAACGCCGCCCGGTGGTTCGAGGCCGGGAAGCCCGCCTCGGCCCCGGCGATGTCGAAGCCGACGACGCCGCGGTCACGGTGTCGCACGGCGAGTTCGGCGATCTCCATCGACCGGCCGGCGTGCCGCATCGCCGTGACGAGCTGCCCGATGCGGATGGACCCGCCGGCGGCGTCGACCGCCTCCTCGATGCCGGCCTGCACGGCCTCCACCGTCTCGTCGAGGGTGAGCCCCCGCTGCAGGTGCTGCTCGGGGGCCCAGCGGATCTCGCCGTAGACGACGCCGTCCGCGACGAGGTCCTCGACGAACTCGCGGGCGACGCGGGTGAGCCCGGCGGCGGTCTGCATGACGGCGGTGGTCACGTCGAAGGTCTTCAGGTACTCGACCAGGGAGCCCGAGTTCGACTGGTCAGCGAACCAGGTGGCGAGTTCGGCCGGGTCCGTGGTCGGGAGGTCGACCCCGTCGGTCGCCGCGAGCTCGATGACGGTCGCCGGACGGAGTCCGCCGTCCAGGTGGTCGTGCAGCGAGACCTTCGGCAGGTCGTTGATGACCGCTCCGGCGTCGGGCAGGCGGTAGGTCGTGGCGGCGTCGCTCATGCGTCCAAGGCTACCGGTCGCGGACGCGCCACCGCAGTCGCGGACCCACGGGACCGTGGACGACGGACCACCGCGTCCCCACGGTGGACGAGACGGACGGGAGGCCCACCACAGCACGTGTGGCGGGCCTCCCGTCCGGCTGCTGGTCGCGTCGCTACTGGATCCGCTCGCGGACGATCGGACCACGCTCCGGCGCGGAGTCCCCGATCGACCAGGCGCCCTCGAGCGACTCGAGCGCGCGCTCGAACCGCGCGGGCTCGTCGGTGTGCAGCGTCCACAGGGGCTGGCCGGCCGTGACGGTTTCACCCGGCTTGACGTGCAGCTCGATGCCGGCACCGGCCTGCACCGGGTCCTGTGCGCGGGCACGACCGGCACCGAGGCGCCAGGCCGCGATGCCGAAGGGCAGGGCCTCCTGCGTGGCGAGGACACCGGACTCGGTCGCGGTGACGACGTGGGTCTCCGCGGCGACCGGCAGCGCGGCCGAGGCGTCGCCGCCCTGGGCCTCGATCATCCGGCGCCACGTGTCCATCGCCCGGCCGTCGGCCAGTGCCGCCGCGGGGTCGGCGTCGGGCTGCCCCGCCAGACGCAGCATCTCGGCCGCCAGCGCGACCGTGAGCTCGACGACGTCCGCAGGGCCGCCACCGGCGAGGACCTCGACGGACTCGCGGACCTCGAGGGCGTTGCCGATCGTCAGGCCGAGCGGGACCTCCATGTCGGTGAGGAGCGCCGAGGTGGCGACGCCCGCGTCCTTGCCGAGGTCGACCATCGTCTGTGCGAGGAGCTTCGACTGCTCGAAGTCCTCCATGAAGGCGCCGGAGCCGAACTTCACGTCGAGGACGAGCGCCGCGGTGCCCTCGGCGATCTTCTTCGACATGATGCTCGACGCGATGAGCGGGATGCACTCGACCGTGCCGGTGATGTCCCGCAGGGCGTAGAGCTTCTTGTCGGCCGGGGCCAGGCCCGAGCCGGCGGCGCAGATGACGGCGCCGACCTGGTCGAGGATCTCCGTCATGCGCTCGTTCGAGATCGCGGCCTGCCAGCCCGGGATCGACTCGAGCTTGTCGAGGGTGCCGCCGGTGTGGCCGAGGCCGCGCCCGGACAGCTGCGGGACCGCGACGCCGAACGTCGCGACGAGGGGCGCTAGCGGCAGCGTGATCTTGTCGCCGACGCCGCCGGTGGAGTGCTTGTCGACCGTGGTCTTGCCGAGCGAGCCGAACGACATCCGCTCCCCCGACGCGATCATCGCGAGGGTGAGGTCCTTGATCTCCCGACGCTCCATGCCGTTCAGGAAGACCGCCATCGCGAACGCGGCCATCTGCTCGTCCCCGACGTAGCCGCGCGTGTAGGCGTCGACCAACCAGTCGATCTCCGGCGTGGAGAGGGCGCCGTGCGAGCGCTTCGTGCGGATGAGGTCGACGGTGTCGAAGGGCTCGACTGCCATGGTCAGTGCTCCTGCTGGTAGGTGACGAGGGTCCGGGGGCCGAAGGCGTCCGGCAGGACCTCGTCGATGGTGCGGATGCCCGAGACGGTCTCGAGGAGCATGCCCTCGGCCGAGTGTTCGAACAGCAGTTGCCGGCAGCGGCCGCACGGCATGAGGGTGGCCCCGTCGCCGTCCACGCAGGTGAACGCGACGAGCTTGCCGCCGCCGGTCATGAAGAGCTGCGACACGAGCGAGCACTCGGCACAGAGGGTCACACCGTACGAGGCGTTCTCGACGTTGCAGCCGGACACGATCCGGCCGTCGTCGGTGAGTGCCGCAGCGCCCACCGGGAAGGACGAGTACGGCACGTAGGCGCGGCCCATCGCGGTGGTGGCGGCCTCGCGGAGCGCGTCCCAGTCGACGTCACCGTCGACGGCCGCCGCCGTGCTCCCGTCGATCCGTGCGTCCGGGTCGGCCGGGAGGGTCGTGGCCGGGTCCGTCCAGGCCGGCTCGCCGGTCACGGGGTCGGTCCCCACCCCGTCGTGTCCCGCAGCGTTCGTGTCGGTCATGTGCCGTGCCTCCCGGCTAGTTCTTGATGTACGGCTTGCCGGCGGCCGCCGGTCCCCGCGACTGCCCGACCAGACCGGCGACCGCGAAGATCGTGACGACGTAGGGCAGCATGAGCAGGAACTCGCTCGGCACCGGCGAGTTGATGGCGCCGAGGGTGTTCTGCAGGTTCGAGGCGAACCCGAACAGGAGCGCCGCGAGCGTGGCCCGGATCGGGTCCCACCGCCCGAAGATGACGGCGGCCAGGGCGATGTAGCCCGCACCGTCCGTCATGTCCTTCGTGAACGGTCCGACCGCGTCGAGTGTGAAGTACGCACCACCCAGGCCGGCGATCGCACCGGCGATCGAGACGTTCCAGAACCGCGTCCCGGTGACGTTGATGCCGACCGTGTCCGCCGCTTCCGGGTGCTCCCCGACCGCGCGGAGCCGCAGACCCCAGCGCGTCTTGAACAGGGCGAACGTCACGACGGCGACCGCGATGTACGCCAGGTACACGATGACGGTCTGCTCGAACAGCACCGGGCCGATCACCGGGATCTGGTGCAGGACGGGGATCTCGAAGCGCGGGAAGGTGACACCGACGTTCAGGCGCTCCTCGTCCGGCGACAGCACCTGCGAGTACAGGAAGCCGGTGAGCCCGGAGATGAACGCGTTGATGACGACGCCGACGATGACCTGGTCGACGAGGTACTTGATGCTGAACGCCGCGAGGACGAACGACACGAGCACACCGGCGACGAGGGCGCCGACGAGACCGACCCACGCGGACCCGGTCAGCGACGCGATGAGCGCCGAGGTGAAGGCACCGGCGAGGAACTGCCCCTCGATGGCGATGTTGACGACACCGACCCGCTCGGAGATCACACCGCCGAGCGCACCGAACACGAGCGGGACGCTCAGGCCGATCGCACCGACGAGCAGACCGGGCAGCGGGACCGTCTTGTCCGCGGCCGCCCACGTGAGGAAGCCGATGACGAACACGACGGCGAACACGCTCGTCAGCCACAGCGGCACCGGACGGTACCGGCCGACCAGGACGAACGAGACGGCCGTGAGGAGCGACAGGACCACGACGACGACGACGCCGGTCGCGAGCGCGGGCAAGCCGACGTCCGGCAGCTGGACGAAGTCGCCGGCGTTGGCGAGCCGGAACGTGGTCGTGCCACCCCGGCCGACGCCGAGGAACAGCACGGCGGCGAGCACCGAGAAGACGACGAAGGCGACGGGCGCCTTCCAGCTCCTCGTGGTCTCGACGGGGCGGTCCGGGACGGGTGACGCCGGGACGGCGGTGGGGCTGAGGGTGCTCACGCGGCGACCGCCTTCCGCTTGGTGCTCTGCTTGGTGCGACGACGGGCGCCGGGCTGCGGGATCCGGAAGATCGCGCGCACGAGCGGCGGGGCCGCGATGAACAGGACGATGAGGGCCTGGATGACGTCGACGATGTCGATCGGGATCCCGTTGGCGGCCTGCATGGCGTAGCCGCCGTTCTTCAGCACGCCGAACAGGATCGCCGCCCAGAAGGTCCCCCAGGGCTTCGAACGCCCGAGGAGCGCGACCGTGATCGCGTCGAACCCGATGCCGGCGTCGATGCCCGACGTGAACCCGGTCGTGACCGCGCCCTCGACCTGGTAGGCGCCGGCGATGCCGATCAGTCCACCGGAGATCACGAGCACCCAGATGGTCAGGCTCGGCACGCTCATGCCGGCGACGCGAGCGGCCCGCGGGTTCTCGCCGATGGTCCGGAAGCGGAATCCGAGCGAGGACTTGTTGAGCAGCCACCAGACGACGACGACCGCGATGACCGCGACGACGAAGCCGACGTTGATGCCGAAGCGCGGTCCGAACAGCGCCGGGAGCAGCGCACTGTCCTTGGTCGCCGGGGAGATCGGGTTCGGGCTCCCACCGGCCTGCAGCAGCCCGGGGGTCCGGAGCATGAAGGAGAGCAGGTAGAGGGCGACGTAGTTCAGCATGATCGTCAGGACGACCTCGTTGGCACCGGTCCGGGCCTTGATGACGCCGACGAGCCCGGCCCAGACCGCGCCGCCGACGATGCCGGCGAGGATCGTCAGCGGGATGTGCACCGCTGCCGGCAGGTCGAACGAGAACCCGACCCAGCCAGCTGCCGCGGCGGCGATGAGGACCTGCCCCTGGCCGCCGATGTTGAACAGGCCCGCGCGGAAGGCCACGGCGACGCCGAGGCCGGCGACGACGAGCGGCACCGCGTAGTCGACGGAGCGGGTGATCGGCGTGATCGCGCTCGCGAACGAGGGGGCGCCGAAGTTGACGACGGAACCCTGGAACAGCGACGAGTACGAGCCGCCGACCGCGGTGCCGACGGCGCGCAGCATGTCGGTCGGTCGGGCGAAGAAGTACCCGGCCGCGGCCTGGACGTCCTTGTCGGTCAGCGCGATGAGGACACCGCTCGCGACGAGGGCGAGGACGACCGCGAGCACGGTGGTGAGGACGGAGCCGTTGACGATGCTGCGCATCGCATCGCTCCAGCGTCCGTCGCCGCCCTCACGGCGCTCGCTGTCGGCTGCCGAGTCGGTCATCAGGTGCGGCGGTCCGGCCACCTCCTGCAGGCGGTCGTCGACCGCCGGTGTGGCGTCGGACCCGGCCGGGAGGCCCGTGGTCTCGTCGACGGGGGTCGAGCTGCGGTCCGACGGCGGGGTGGCGCCGCCGTGCTCCGGCGTGGTGTCGCTCACGCGGCGAGCTCCGTTCCTGCGGGCAGTTCGCCCGCCATCATGAGTCCGAGGACGTCGCGGGGTGTGGACGCCGGGACGATGCCGACGATCGTGCCGCGGTACATCACGGCGATCCGGTCGGCGAGCGCGACGACCTCGTCGAGCTCGGTGGAGACGACGATCACCGGGACGCCGCTGTCGCGGGTCTCGACGATGCGCTTGTGCACGAACTCGATCGACCCGACGTCGATGCCGCGCGTGGGCTGTGCGGCGACGAAGAGCCGCAGGGGCCGGCTCAGTTCGCGGGCGAGGACGATCTTCTGCTGGTTGCCGCCGGAGAGCCGACCGGCTGCCGTGGTGCGTCCGGGCGTGCGGATGTCGAACTCGGCGATCTTCTCGTCGGCGAACGTGTCCCGCTCGGCGGCGCGGATGGTGCCGGCACGGACGAACTCGGTGGCGTCGGCACGGTCGAGCATGAGGTTCTCGGCGATGGTGAACTCCCCGACCAGCCCGTCCTCCTTGCGGTCCTCGGGCACGAAGCCGACGCCGGCGTCGAGGATCTGCTTGACGCTGCGGCCGGTGACCTCGCGCCCGTCGAGCGTGATGCGGCCGGAGCGGACGGGCTCGAGGCCCATGATCGCCTCGGTGAGCTCGGTCTGCCCGTTGCCCTGCACGCCGGCGATGGCGAGCACCTCGCCACGACGGACCGTGAAGGACACGTCGTCGACGAGCACGATGCCGTCTGCGTCGGTGACCGTCAGGTCCTCGACGACGAGCGCGGCCTCCCCCGGGGCGGCCGGGGCCTTGTCCACGACGAGTTCGACGCTGCGGCCGACCATGAGCGCCGCGAGCTCGCTGTTCGACGCCGTCGGGGACGCCTCGCCGACGACCTTGCCGAGGCGGATGACGGTGATGCGGTCGGCGACCTCGCGGACCTCACGGAGCTTGTGCGTGATGAAGACGATGGCGGTGCCGGCTTCGCGGAGCTGGCGCATGATGCCCATCAGCTCGTCGGTCTCCTGCGGGGTGAGGACGGCCGTCGGCTCGTCGAACACCAGGACCGAGGCGTCACGGGACAGCGCCTTGATGATCTCGACGCGCTGCTGCACACCGACCGGCAGGTCGCCGACCCGTGCGTCGGGATCGACGTCGAACCCGAACCGGGCGGAGATCTCCCGCACGCGCTTCCGGGCGCCGGCGAGGTCGAGACGCCCGCCGAACGACGTCTCCTCCTGCCCGAGCATGACGTTCTCGGCCACGGTGAAGACCGGCACGAGCATGAAGTGCTGGTGCACCATGCCGATGCCGGAGCGCATGGCGTCGCCCGGCCCGTCGAAGTGCTGGACGACGTCGTCGAGCAGGATCTCGCCCTCGTCGGCCTGGTACATGCCGTAGAGGACGTTCATGAGGGTCGACTTGCCCGCACCGTTCTCGCCGAGGAGACAGTGCACCTCGCCCGGTTCGACGGTGATCGAGATGTGGTCGTTGGCGACCAGGGTGCCGAACCGCTTCGTGATGCCGCGGAGTTCGAGCTTCATGTCGGTGAGTCTATTTCTGTCTCGGGTGCGCGACGGTCCCCGTGCGCGCGAGAACGCGGGCGGAGGAGTGTTCCCCCGCCCGCGTTCGACGGACTACTTGACGGTGGCCTCGGTCTCGACCTTGATCGAACCGTCGATGATGCCGGCCTTGATCTCGTCGAGCTCACCCTGCAGACCCGAGTCGACCTTGGACTCGTAGTCGTGGAACGGCGCGATGCCGACGCCGTCGTTCTCGAGCGTGCCGACGTACGGGGTCTTCGCGAAGTCGCCCTTGGCGGCCTGCTCGACGACGTCCTTGACAGCGGGCTTCATGCCCTTCTCGATCGAGGTGAAGGCGATGTCCTTGTAGCGGGGGTCGGCCTCGTAGAGGTCGCTGTCCGCGCCGATCAGGACGGAGCCGTTGTCGGCGTCCTTGATGGCCTCGGCGGCGCTCTGGTAGATCGGGCCACCGACCGGCAGGATCACGTCGGCGTCCTGGTCGAGCAGCGACTGCGCGACCGACTTCGCCTGGGTGCCGGCCTCGAAGCCACCGGTGAAGGAGCCCTTCTGGCTCGCGACGTCCCAGCCGACGACCTTGACGTCCTTCTTCTTCTGCTCGTTGTAGTACTCGACGCCGTCCGCGAAGCCGTCCATGAAGATGGTGACGGTCGGGATCTGCATGCCACCGAAGGTGCCGACGACGCCGGACTTCGAGTAGGACGCGGCCGCGTAGCCGGCCAGGAAGGCCGCCTGCGAGGTGTCGAAGGTGATCGGCTTGACGTTCTCGGCGTCGATCGAGTTGTCGTCGATGATCGCGAAGTCGGTGTCCGGGTTCGCCGCGGCCTGCTTCTTCGTCGAGGCGGCGAGGTTGAACCCGACCGTGATGACGAGGTTGCAGTTCTGGCTGACGAGCTGCTGGATGTTCGAGTCGTAGACGGTCGCGTCCTTGGACTCGGCCTTCTTGGTCTGGGCGCCGAGGTCGTCAGCGGCCGACATCATGCCCTCGTAGCCGAGCTGGTTGAACGACTTGTCGTCGAACCCACCGGCGTCGGACACCATGCAGGGCAGGAAGTCGGACTTCTTGGACGAGGTGGACTCGGACGGGGCGGACGCACAGCCGGCGAGCACGGCGACGGTGCCGACGAGCGCGAGGCCGCTCATGGCGATGCGACGGGAACGAGATGACACGGGGGGTTCCTCCGGGGAGATCGGGAGTCGGCCCGGAGTCACTGCGCACCGGGCGATCGTGAGGACAGTACACGACCGGCCGGGCGGTGCAGGACCCCTCTGGACGCCCTCCCGCATCGGTTACGTGATCGCGACCGCGCTGTAACGCGCCGGAAACGCTGCGCGTGGGTCGTGGCCCCAGTTCGAGGGGTTTCGTGATGGAGCGCTACAGACGGGCTGCGGCCTGGAAGATCGCGCGGGCTCCCGTCGCTTCCGCCGAGCCGCTCGTCAGAGCACGTCGTCCCGCCCGCTGATCTTCAGCGCGTCCACCACGCCCTTGACCCGCTGCGCGTTCGCACTCGTGGTCACGAGCAACGCGTCCGGTGTGTCGACGACGACGATGTCCTCGACGCCGATCAGCGAGATGAGCCGGTTGCTCTGCGACACGACGATGCCGCTCGCGGAGTCGGCCAGGATGCGGGCGTTGTCGCCGAGCACCGCGAGGTTGTTCTTCCGCCCGCCCGACTGGAGCTTGGCGAGCGAGGCGAAGTCGCCCACGTCGTCCCAGTCGAAGTCGCCCGGCACGACCGCCATCCGCCCTGCGGCGGCTGCGGGCTCCGCGACGGTGTAGTCGATCGCGATCTTCTTCAGCCCCGGCCAGATCCGGTCGACGACGACACCGCGGGCCGGGGTGTCCCAGGCGGCCGCGAGTTCCTCGATGCCCGCCAGCAGCTCCGGCTCGGTGCGTCCGATCTCGGCGAGCAGCACGTCGGCGCGGGCGATGAACATGCCGGCGTTCCACAGGTACGAGCCGTTCCGCAGGTACGCCTCCGCGGTCCCGAGGTCGGGCTTCTCGACGAAGGACCGGACGGCGTGTGCGGTCGGTGCACCGTCGGCGCCGAGGGCGTCGTCGGCGGCGTGGATGTACCCGAAGCCGATCGCGGGCTCGGAGGGCGTGATGCCGATCGTGGTGATGTACCCGGCCCGGGCGGCCGCGACGGCCTCGCGCACGGACCGGCGGAACCCGCGGGCGTCACCGATGACGTGGTCGGCGGCGAAGGAGCCGATCACGACGTCCGGCTCACGACGGTGCAGGATCGCCGCGGCGAGGCCGATCGCTGCGGTGGAGTCCTTCGGTTCGCTCTCGAGCACGACGTTGTGGTCCGGGACGCCGGGGAGCTGGGACTCGACGGCGGCACGGTGTGCCCGCCCGGTGACGACCATGATCCGGTCCGGTCCCGCGAGCGGCGCCAGGCGGTCCCAGGTCTGTCGCAGCAGCGAGGAACCGGAACCGGTCAGGTCGTGCAGGAACTTGGGGGCGTCGGCGCGCGAGAGCGGCCACAGGCGGGAGCCGATGCCGCCGGCCGGGATGATCGCGTAGAAGTCGTCGAGTGCGTCCGTCACGCGCCCACCGTACCGGCGGCCCGGGGAAGCAGCTGCGTGCGACCTGGACGTGTCGTGGACGGCTGCCCTGGACGACGCACGGTCTGTTCACCCCTCGCGTGCGCCGCGTTCACGTCGCACCCCCCGCTCGTCCACGCGCCGCCCGGAACATGGGCCGTGCCATGAACGCACGCAGCGTGGAGCGAGGCACCGAGTCCCCCCGGACCGTGGCCGTCGTGACCGAGAGCTTCCTGCCCACCCTCAACGGCGTCACCACGAGCGTCCTCGCGGTGCTCGAACACCTCCGCCGACGCGGCCACCGAGCGGTGGTCATCGCCCCGGACACCCCGGGTCCCGCTGCCTGGCGGTCACGGTCGGAACAGGAGCGGCACCTCGGGTTCGACGTCCACCGCATCCCCGCGGTCGCGTACCGGCAGTTCCCCGTCGCACTCCCGCACCCGGTCCTCGACACCATCCTCGCCGCCTCCGGCGCCGACGTGCTCCACGCAGCCAGCCCCTTCCTGCTGGGGGGCCGCGCGATCACGGCGGCCGGGAGGCTCGGCATCCCCTCCGTCGCCGTCTTCCAGACCGACGTGGCCGGGTTCGCCCGCCGCAACGGCCTCTCCGCGGCCGCCCCGCTGGTCCGCCGGGTCCTCGGGCGGATCCACGCCGGCGCCTCGCTGACGCTCGCGCCGTCCTCCGCGACCGCGGCGATGCTCGCCGAGGAGGGCGTGCCGCGGGTCGCCCGATGGGGCCGGGGCGTCGACACGGCGCTGTTCCACCCCGCTCGCCGGACGTCTGCCCACGTCCGCGCGATGCGCCGCCGCATCGCGCCGCGCGGCGAGACCATCGTGGGCTACGTGGGACGGCTGGCACCGGAGAAGGAGGTCGAGCGGCTCGCCGAACTCGGCGGCATGCCGGGCATCCGGGTCGTGGTCGCAGGAGGGGGACCCTCCCGGCCGTTCCTCGAGCGTCGACTCCGTCACCTGGACGTGACGTTCACCGGACCGCTGCGCGGTGCCGACCTGGCCGACGCCTACGCGATGCTCGACGTCTTCGTGCACACGGGTGCGGCGGAGACGTTCGGGCAGACACTGCAGGAGGCCCACGCGGCCGGCCTGCCGGTCGTCGCCCCGGCCTCCGGCGGACCGCTCGACCTCGTCGCCCCGGGACTCGACGGCGAGCTCTACGACCCGGATGCCCCGCTGGCCCTGCGCGCCGCGGTCGCCCGGCTCCACGCCGACCGGACGCTGGCCGAGCGGATGGGGTGCGCCGGCCGCCTCCGCGTCGAGGGCACCACGTGGGAGGCGGTCGGCGACGAACTGCTCGCGCACCACGAGACGGCCCGCACGATCGGCGCTCCCCCGGCCCCCACGCGCACCGCCCGGACGGGGTGGAACGAGAAGGTCGGTGCTCGGACGTAGGATGGAGGTGTTCCACACGAACACGACGGCAACGGCGCGCCGATCGGTGCGCCGGCCCTACGGGAAGGCGAGCTCATGGCCGAGCAGACCGCAGGCGGGACGGCGACAGCCGTACCGCAGGTGACCATCGACGGTACGTCGATCGACGCACCTCGGACGCGTGTCCCGCAGGGAACGCTGTACCGCGGGAGCATCGGGATGTGGTCCTGGGTCCTGCACCGGATCACCGGCGTCGCGATCTACTTCTTCCTGCTCGTGCACATCCTCGACACGGCACTGGTCCGGCTCTCCCCCGAGGCGTACAACGCCGTGATCGGCACGTACAAGACACCGCTGATGAACCTCGGCGAGATCGCCCTCGTCGGCGCCATCGTGTTCCACGCGTTCAACGGGCTGCGGATCATCCTCATCGACTTCTGGTCGAAGGGTCCGAAGTACCAGCGGGCCATGTTCTGGGTCGTCCTCGTGCTCTGGGCCGTGGCGATCGCGGGCTTCCTGCCGCGCCAGCTCATGAACCTCGTCGCCGACTTCAACTGAGGGCTCCGTCATGACCACCGAGACCATCGCTCCGCCCCGCAGCGCCGACGCTGCCCGCCGCACCACCAACTGGGAGAAGTGGGGCTGGATCTACATGCGCGCGTCGGGCGTGCTGCTCGTCGTGCTCATCTTCGGTCACCTCTTCGTCAACATGGTCGCCGGCGAGGGCGTCAAGCAGATCGACTTCGCCTTCGTCGCCGGCAAGTGGGCGAGCCCGTTCTGGCGGGTCTGGGACACCGCGATGCTCTGGCTCGCGCTCGTCCACGGGTCGAACGGCATGCGGACGATCATCAACGACTACGTGGCCAAGCCCGGCGTCCGCAAGACCCTGCTCGGCGCGGTGCTCCTCGCCTGCGTGCTCCTGATCGTCCTCGGCACGCTCGTGTGCTGGACCTTCGACCCGTGCCCCGCCGGCGCCGCCGCCGCGGACCTGCCGTCGTTCTGCCCCGCGCAGTAGCGACGCCTCGCGCACGACGTCCCGCACGCTCCACCTCCTGATCGAAAGACCCCTGTGACCGACATCACCGTCCACCACCACCAGTACGACATCGTCATCATCGGCGCGGGAGGCGCCGGCATGCGAGCCGCCATCGAGGCCGGGCCGAAGGCGAAGACCGCGGTCATCTCGAAGCTCTACCCGACGCGCTCCCACACGGGCGCGGCGCAGGGCGGCATGGCGGCAGCGCTCGCGAACGTCGAAGAGGACTCGTGGGAGTGGCACACCTTCGACACGATCAAGGGCGGCGACTACCTGGTGGACCAGGACGCTGCCGAGATCCTGGCGAAGGAGGCGATCGACGCGGTCATCGACCTCGAGAACATGGGTCTGCCGTTCAACCGCACGCCCGAGGGCAAGATCGACCAGCGCCGCTTCGGCGGTCACACGCGTGACCACGGCAAGGCACCGGTGCGCCGCGCCTGCTACGCGGCCGACCGCACGGGCCACATGATCCTGCAGACGCTCTTCCAGAACTGCGTGAAGCTCGGTGTCGAGTTCCACAACGAGTTCTACGCGCTCGACCTCATCATGGTCGACGTCGTCGGGGACGACGGGGTCACGCGCAAGCAGCCCGCCGGCGTCGTCGCCTTCGAGCTCTCGACGGGCGAGCTGCACGTGTTCCACGCGAAGGCGATGATCTTCGCGACCGGCGGCTTCGGCAAGATGTTCAAGACCACGTCGAACGCGCACACGCTGACCGGCGACGGCGTCGGCATCGTGTGGCGCACCGGCCTGCCGCTCGAGGACATGGAGTTCTTCCAGTTCCACCCGACCGGGCTGGCCGGGCTCGGCATCCTGCTCACCGAGGGCGCCCGCGGCGAGGGCGCGATCCTTCGCAACGCCTCCGGCGAGCGGTTCATGGAGCGGTACGCCCCGACGATCAAGGACCTCGCGCCGCGTGACATCGTCGCCCGGTGCATGGTGCAGGAGGTCGCCGAGGGGCGCGGCGCCGGCCCGAACAAGGACTACGTGCTGCTCGACTGCACCCACCTGGGTGCCGAGGTGCTCGAGACGAAGCTGCCGGACATCACCGAGTTCGCCCGGACCTACCTGGGCGTCGACCCGGTCGTCGAACCCGTGCCGGTGATGCCGACGGCGCACTACGCGATGGGCGGCATCCCGACGAACGTCAAGGCCGAGGTCCTCGCCGACAACACCACGGTCGTCCCGGGCCTCTACGCCGCGGGCGAGTGCGCCTGCGTCTCGGTGCACGGGTCGAACCGTCTCGGCACGAACTCGCTGCTCGACATCAACGTGTTCGGCAAGCGCTCGGGCAACAACGCCGCCGAGTACGTGCAGACCGCCGAGTTCCTGCCGCTGCCCGAGGACCCCGCGGCGAACGTGCGCGGCATGCTCGAGCAGCTCCGGGCCTCCACCGGGACGGAACGCGTCTCCGTGCTCCGCAAGGAGCTGCAGGAGGAGATGGACAAGAACGCGCAGGTGTTCCGGACCGACGAGTCGCTCGCACGGGTCACCGAGACGATCCACACGCTCCGCAACCGGTTCATGCAGGTGTCCGTGCAGGACAAGGGCAAGCGCTTCAACACCGACCTGCTCGAGGCCGTCGAGCTCGGCTTCCTGCTCGACCTGGCCGAGGTCGTCGTGTACTCCGCCCGGAACCGCAAGGAGTCCCGCGGCGGGCACATGCGCGACGACTACCCGAAGCGCGACGACGAGAACTACATGCAGCACACCATGGCGTACCTGACGGGCGATCCGCACTCGTCACTCGCCGACGACCACATCACGCTCGACTGGAAGCCCGTCGTCATGACGCGCTACGAGCCGATGGAGAGGAAGTACTGAGATGACCGACACCCTGGTCTCCGACGCACCCCGCACCGACACCGTGCAGGACGCGCCTCCCGGATCGTTCTCCGTGACGGTGATCGTCCGCCGCTTCGACCCGGACGTGGACGACGAGCCGCGCTGGCAGGACTTCGACGTCATGATGCTGCCGACCGACCGCATCCTCGACGCGCTGCACAAGATCAAGTGGGAGCAGGACGGGTCGCTGACGTTCCGACGCTCCTGCGCGCACGGCGTCTGCGGCTCGGACGCGATGCGGATCAACGGGCGCAACCGTCTGGCGTGCAAGACCCTGATCAAGGACCTCGACATCTCGAAGCCGATCTACGTCGAGGCGATCAAGGGTCTGCCGCTCGAGAAGGACCTCATCGTGGACATGGAGCCCTTCTTCACGTCCTTCCGCGAGGTCCAGCCGTTCCTGCAGCCGAAGTCCGCACCGGAGAAGGGCAAGGAGCGCATCCAGTCCGTCGCCGACCGCGCACGGTTCGACGACACGACGAAGTGCATCCTCTGCGCCGCCTGCACGTCCTCGTGCCCGGTGTTCTGGACCGACGGGCAGTACTTCGGGCCCGCCGCGATCGTGAACGCACACCGCTTCATCTTCGACTCGCGGGACGACGCGGCCGACGTGCGCCTCGACATCCTCAACGACAAGGAGGGCGTCTGGCGCTGCCGGACGACCTTCAACTGCACCGACGCCTGCCCCCGCGGGATCCAGGTGACGAAGGCGATCTCCGAAGTCAAGCAGGCCGTGATGCGCGGCCGTGGCTAGCGGATCGACTCCGCCAGGAACGTCATGGGCGGGCGCGCTAGGCTCCCGCTCATGACGTTCGCGGACACTCGGCCCATCCTCGATCAGCTCGGCTACACGGTCCGGTACGTGCAGCTCCCCGGGGAGACCCTGCACGAGCCGCCGGTGGAGGGTGCGCTGCGGATCGTCCCCGCGGACGCCGACTCGTTCGCCATCGAGGTCGTCGACTACGGCACCGCACGACGGCTCGCCACCGCACGTGGTGAGGACGACGCGGTCGAGATGCTCCGCCGGTTCCTGAACCGCCCGTTCCCGGACGCGCGGGACATCCGCCGGTCCGACCTCGACCAGATGCGTGACCGGTCGGCGTCGACCTACCCGCAGCTGGCGCAGCAGGTCGCGGCGACCGGTGACGCCGGTCTGACGATCCAGATCCCGGCCGGCGTGCCGGTGGACCGCATCGGCGGCCCGGACGGGTACTTGCTGCACCCGATCGAGACCCCGCTCCACGCCCGGTCCCTGCCGCCGCACGCCACGGTCTCCCCCGAGGTGCACCGCTACGTGGTCGAGCGCCCGTTCCTCGTCACCGTCCGCTTCGTGCGTCCGTGGTTCGACCAGCCGGGCGGCGCACTCCGGTTCGAGATCGCCGACCCGGCGACGACGATCCGCGACCTGGTCGTCGACGGATCGCTCGCGCGGGTCCGGGTCGTCTGACCCGCTCAGCACACGACGGAGCCCTCCTGCCCGATCGGGCAGGAGGGCTCCGTCGTGTGGTGGACGTCAGCCGCGCTCGGGGCGGTCGAACCGCTGCCCCTCCGGCTTCGACGGCAGGATCGTCAGCACGATCAGGATGATCCCGCCGAAGAACGGGATGACCGACAGGAAGAAGAAGGGCCCCGCGAGGTTCGCGTCGTGGAGCCGACGCCAGGTGACCGCCAGGTTCGGGATGATCGTCGCGAGCGAGTAGAGGCCCAGGAGCACCGCGGCGATCCAGTAGAGCGCGTTCGGCGTCCCGGAGGTCGTCCCCGTGACCGGGTCTGTCCGGAGGTCCGACGTCGCTCCCCCGATGCCGATGAGGACGTAGAGCACGCCGATGACGATCGTCTGGGCGAGGGACCACCACCAGAACTCGCTGCGACTCGCACGCCCGTCGAACCGGACGTACTTCCGGAAGACCCGCTCGACCGCGTCAGCAAGGCGGCCAAGACGGGCTGGCCGCGCGCGGCCAGCCGCCGACACGACGACGGCGCCCTGTTCGTGGATGGAGGGCGCCGTCGTGACGCGACCGGCAGGCGCTCAGCGGTCCCCGGGTCGGTCGAACCGTGCGCCATCGGGGTTCGAGGGCAGGACGCCGAAGACGATGCCGACGATCCCGACGAAGAGCGCGATGATCCACAGTGCACCCGACAGGTTCGCGTCGTGCAGCCGACGCCAGCCGAGCGCGAGGGACGGCACGAGCGTCGCGAGCGCCCACAGCAGGCCGGCGATGAGGAACACGAAGGCGATCGGCGGTGCCGGGTTCTGCACCTCGTAGGTGCCGTAGTCCGTCTGGACCGTCCGGGTCGACGCGAGGGCGGCGGCGAGCAGGAATCCACCGCCGGTGAGCACCGTGGAGACGACGGCGGTGACGAGCGTCCACCACCAGAACTCGCTGCGGCTCGCGCGGCCGCTGAAGGTCGCGTACTTCCGGAAGAAGCGGCCGACGGCCTTCGGCAGTGAGATGCCGTACCAGGGCGCCCAGAGCGGCGGCTGCCCGTCCGGCCCGACGGGAGCCGCTGCACCCGGCGTCTGCTGTCCGTACTGCGGCTGTCCGTACTGCGGCTGTCCGTACTGGTGCTCGCCGTACGGCTGCTTCCCGTACGGCTGCTGGCTGCCGGGCTGTCCGCCGGCGTCCGGCACGGGATGGTGATCGGTCACGAGGTCCCCCAGGGTGTCGATGATCGGAAGTGGTCAGCCGCGGTGCGGCTCGTCGAACCGTGTGCCGGCGGGCACGGACGGCAGGAGCCCGATGACGAGCGCGAAGACGGCGCCCACCGGCGGGATGATGAACAGCAGGGCGAGCAGGCCCGACATGTTGACGTCGTGCAGGCGTCGCACCGTCAGCGCGATGAAGCCGACGAGCGTCGCGAGCGCCCAGAGGCCACCGACCACGTTGGAGTCACTCCCGCCGATGGCCGTGTCGATCGTGCCCGTGACGATGTTGCCGATCGCCCACCAGAGTGCCCAGAACCAGAACTCGCTCCGGCTGGCGCGGCCGTCGAAGCGCACGTACTTCTTCCAGAACCGCGTGAAGGCCTTGGGGAACGGGATGCCGTACCAGGGCGCCCAGAGCGGCGGCTCACCCTGCGTCACCGGCTGCTGCCCGTAGGGCTGCTGCTGCGCCGGCTGCTGCCCGTACTGGCCAGATCCGTACGGCTGCTGCCCGTACGGCTGCTGCCCGTACGGCGACTGCCCACCCGAGGGCTGCCCGTACGGCTGCTGTCCGTACGGCGACTGCCCGCCCGAGGCCTGCCCGTACGGCGACTGCCCGCCCGAGGCCTGCCCGTACGGCGACTGCCCGCCCGGGGCCTGCCCGTACGGCGACTGCCCGTCGGACCGCCCGTCGCCGGGTCGCTTGCCGTAGGGGTCCTGCGGTGGGTACTGGTCGCTCACGGGGTTCCTTCCGAAGACGGTGACGAGACGCCCGGGATCGTCCAGCGGTCTGCGGAGGCTGGACCTCCGCGACGTCGGTCACGGCCGCCCCACTCCCCCGCACGCTGGCCCGGCGCGCTGCACCCAGTGTGCCAGTGCTCGATGTCCGACGACGACCGACTTCAGGGCAGGAGGGCGATCTTCCCGCCCGGGTGCCCGGACTCGAGCAGGTCGAGCGCCGCGCGTGCCTCGGTGAGCGGGAACGTCCGAGCGACCGGGACGACGAGTTCCCCTCGACCGGCCAGGTCGACGAGCCGCTGCCGGACGGCGTCGCGGAAGGCCGCGCTCTCCGGCTGCGACCCGCCGATGGCCGTGATCCCCGCGTCCGGAGCGCGGGTGAAGGCCGCGATCGTCGCGATGCGTGCCCGGTCGGCGACCAACGCGAGTGAGACGTCGACGGCCTCGTCGGAGCCGACGCAGTCCAGGGCCACGTCGACGCCATGCGGCGCGAGGTCGCGGACCCGCGCTTCCAGGCCGTCGCCGTACGGGACCCACTCGCCGCCGGAGCGGCGGACGGTGTCGGTGTTCGCGGCGGAGGCGGTGCCGATCGCTCGCGCCCCGAGCATCCGGAGCTGTTGCAGCAGGCTGACGCCGACGGCCCCGGAGGCTCCGTGCACGAGCACGGTCTCACCGGCGGCGACGTCGGTCACCCGGATGAGGTCCGCAGCGGTCGTGCCGGCGAGCAGCAGGTTCGCGGCCTCCGCGAACCCCATCGCGGGCGGCTTCGCGAAGACGTCACGGGCTGGCAGGGTGACCGCCTCGGCCCATCCGCCCCGCACCCGGAACGCCAGGACCTCGTCGCCCGGTGCGACCGGGCCCGAGGCGATGTCCGTGTCCGGCCCGACCGCCGTGACGACGCCCGCGACCTCGTACCCGATCGGGAGCGGGAAGTCGGCGGGGTCGCCGTCCCGGGTGTGCTTGGCATCGGCCGGGTTCACACCGGCGGCCCGGACGCTGACGGTCACCTCACCGGGACCGGGCGCCGGGACCGCGACGTCCACCAGTTCGAAGGTCTCACTGCCACCGGGACGCGTCGCCACCCACTGCTTCGTCATGGCCGCGACGGTACTCGGAGCCGATCGCTCGGTCGACAGGCGATGCCGAGACGGACGGGAGGCCCGGTACCAGCTGGTACCGGGCCTCCCGTCCGTCTCGTGGTCGCGAGCGCTCAGGCGCGCGCCGCTCCGACCCGTCCGGTGAAGGACGCGTGCAGCGGGTGTTCACCGCCGAGACCGGTGATCTCGGACGCGATGTCGGCGTCCGACCGGTCGGACCGCAGCAGTGCCTGGAGTTCGACGCTCTGCTCGTCGTCCGCGACGTCGAAGCGGAGCACCGCTGCCATCGCGTCGAGCAGTGCCGTCGGCTCGGCGCCGTTCTCCGCCAGGGCCGCCGCCGGGGAGACGAAGCGCTCGTCGCGCGAGAGCTTCCGGAGGGGCTGCCGACCGACACGGGTGACCGTGTCCGGGAGGTGCGGGTTCTCGAAGCGGGCGATGATCGCCTCGACGTAGGCGCGGTGCACCTCGGGGTCGAGCTCGTGCCGGCGGACGAGCAGGTCGCTCGTCTCGGCGAGCACGGCCTCCAGCGCCGAGCGCACGGTCGGGAGGGCGACGGCGTCCGAGATCTTGTCCGCGCCGGCGAGGAAGCCGTGGTAGGCGACCGTGGCGTGGCCGGTGTTCACGGTGAAGAGCTTGCGCTCGATCGATGCGGCGAGGCCGTCGACGTAGTGCGCGCCGGGGATCGTCGGCTCGGCACCGGCGAAGGGCGTGCGGTCGATGGCCCACTCGAAGTAGGTCTCGACCGTGACGTCGAGGCCGCCGTCCGCGGGCTGCGCGGGCACGATCCGGTCGACGGCGGTGTTGGCGAACACGGCCTTGGCCAGCGCGCCCTCGCGCGCGTCCTCGGGCAGGGCGGCGACGATGAACTCGCGGAGGCGGTCCGTCGCGTTGATCGCGTTCTCGCACGCCATCACGACGAGCGGGGCGGCGTCGACGGAACGCTCCTGCAGGCCCTTCGCGATGACGGGTGCGATGAACTTGAGGACGGTCGGGCCGACCGCGCAGGTGACGATGTCGGCGGTCGCGATCTCGGCGACGACGCCGGCCTCGTCCTGCGCGCTGTTCACGGCGCGGAAGCCGGTGACCTCGTGGTCCTGCGCACCTGCGCCGACCTCGTGCACGGTGTACGTGTCGGCGGCGGCGAGGGCGTCGATGAGCGGTGCGGCGACGTCGGCGAAGACGACCTCGTAGCCGGCCTGGTGCAGCAGGAGGCCGACGAAGCCGCGGCCGATGTTGCCGGCGCCGAAGTGGACGGCGGTGCTCACTCGTTGACCTCACCGAGGATCGCGAGGACGGCCGCGGCGTCGGGCGCCTCGGTCAGGGCCTGGACCTGGTCCTCGTCGGAGAACACGATCGCGATCTTGCTGAGGATGTCGAGGTGCTCGTTGTTGACCCCCGCGATGCCCACGACGAACCGGACGTCGTTGCCGTCCCAGTCGATCGGGGTGGCGTACCGGACGAACGAGAGCGCCGACGCCTTGATGGCGTCCTTCGCGTCGTTCGTCCCGTGCGGGATCGCCAGGAAGTTGCCCATGTAGGTCGAGACGCTCTTCTCGCGCTCGAGCATGGCGGGGTAGTAGTCCGCGGTGACCGCACCGGCGTCCTGGAGGATCGCAGCCGCCTCCTTCATCGCCTCCGACTTGGTCGGCGCGGCGTCCTCGGTGTGGATGCGGATCTGGCTCTCCTGCAGGACGGGCATTCGGGGTCTCCTTGTTCGTGGGTGACGGCGGAAGAGGGGACGGTCGCCCGTCCCCTCTCCCATCGTGCTCTTGTCTTACTGGTTCTTGAGCTGGTCGACGACCTGGTCGTACTGCGGAGCGTTCATGAAGTTGCCGACCGAGACGTGCTGGGCGTTCGGGTTCTTCTGCTTCGCGCGGTCCGTGAGCTCCTCCTGGGTGATGATGAGGTCCTCGTCACCCGAGAGGTTCGCGATCGCCTTGTTGACGACCGTCACACCCTCGATACCAGCCTTCTTGATCTTGTTCCGCAGGACACTCGCACCCATGGCGCTCGAGCCCATGCCGGCGTCGCAGGCGAAGACGACGTTCTCGACGCGCGTCGCCGTGGCGGTGCTGGCAGAACCGACGCCGCCGAGCGAGGCCTGGGCCTCTTCCTCGTTGGCCGGGGAGTTGTCGCCGAGCAGGCCCGAGGTCGCGGCGTTGACGTCGCGGCCCTTGTTCTGCTGGAGCTTCGCCATGGCGGCGCTCATGTCGCCGGCGTTGCCCGCGGCGAGGTCACGCTTGCGGCTGGCGAGGAGGAAGAACGAGGCCACCGCGAAGGACACGGCCGCCGACAGGACCACCGAGAGGATGACGCCGACGTAGCTGTCCTTCGCCGTCGCGGTGAGGACCGCGATGATCGAACCGGGCGACGCCGGGGCGACGAGGCCGGACTGGAAGGCGACGTTCGTGGCGACACCGGTCGCGCCGCCGAGGATGACGGCGACGAACAGGATCGGCTTCTGCAGCACGTACGGGAAGTAGATCTCGTGGATGCCACCGAAGAACTGGATGAGGATCGCACCGGGAGCGGTCGAGCGGGCGATGCCGACACCGAAGAAGGTGAAGGCGAGGAGGATGCCGAGACCGGGACCGGGGTTCGCCTCGAGGAGGAACAGGATCGACTTGCCGGAGTCCTGGACCTGCTGCGCGCCGAGCTGGTCGAGCACGCCGTGGTTGATCGCGTTGTTGAGGAAGAAGACCTTGGCCGGCTCGATGATGACGCTGGCGAGCGGCAGCAGCGAGCTGTCGACGAGGAACTTCACCGCGGCGCCGAGGCCCTCGGCGATGAGCTTGAACAGCGGGGCGAGCCAGAAGAACCCGATCAGCGCGAGCACGAAGCCGAGGATGCCGGCCGCGTAGTTGTTCACGAGCATCTCGAAGCCGGGCTTGATCTTGCCGTCCCAGATCTTGTCGATCTGCTTGATGAGCCAGGCGCCGAGCGGGCCGCAGATCATCGCGCCGAGGATCATGATCGTGCCGTTGGCGCCGATGATGACGCCCATGGCCATGATCGAACCGACGACCGCGCCGCGGGTGTCGTAGACCATCCGGCCGCCCTGGAAGGCGATCGCGAGCGGGATGAGGTAGGTCAGGATCGGGCCGACGAGGCCGATGTTGGCCACGCCGTCCGTCTCGCCGAAGCCGCCGAGGACGCCGACGGGCGTCCAGCCGGTCTCGATGAAGAACGCGGTGATGAGGCCCCACGCGATGAAGATCGCGATGTTTGGCATCACCATGCCGGACAGGAACGTGCCGAACTTCTGGACGGCGACGCGAGCGCCACCCCGCGACTTGTCGCGGGTGTCTGGCGCTGCAACGGACGACGTTGTCATGTGCGTTGACTCTCTGTGTGTGTGCTGCTGCAGGGATCGGGAGTGGTGCGGGAGGGGGCGGGTCAGGCGGCGTGCACCGCGGCTGCGGCGGCGGACCGGGCGGTCGCTGCCGTGCTCGCGGCGAGTGCTGCCGTCGCCATCTCGCGGGCCTCGTCGAGGGTGTGCTGGCCGAGTTCGGCACGCACGTCGGCGAGGGCCGCGGGGGTCATGGAGAGGGTGGTGGCACCGAGTCCGACGAGGACGACGGCGAGCAGCGGGTCGGCTGCCGCCTCACCGCAGATGCCGACCGCCTTGCCGGCGTCGGCACCGGCCGCACCGAGCTGCGCGACGAGGCGCAGGACGGCGGGGTGCCACGGGTCCTGGTAGCTCGCGACGGTGCCGAGCATCCGGTCGGCGGCCATCGTGTACTGCGTCAGGTCGTTCGTGCCGATCGACACGAAGTCGGCGGAGCGGAACACCTGCTCGGCCATCAGCGCGAGCGACGGCACCTCGGCCATCACGCCGGCGGTGCGGATGCCGAGTTCGCGGGCGAGCCCGACGAAGTACTCGGTCTCCTCGGCGTCGGCGACCATCGGGGCCATCACCCAGAGGTCGGCCTCGGTCGCGGCGTCGGCCCGGGCGAGTGCGGTGAGCTGGTCGCGGAGGACCTGCTCCTGGTTCCGCAGGGCGCGGAGGCCACGACGACCGAGCGCCGGGTTCTCCTCGTCCTTGTCGGTGAGGAACGGGAGCGGCTTGTCGGCACCGGCGTCGAGCGCGCGGACCACGACCTTCTTGCCGGGGAACGCGGCGAGCAGCTGCTCGTACGACTTCTGCTGCGACTCCACCGTCGGTGCCGTCGGCGCGTCGAGGAACAGGAACTCGGTGCGGAACAGTCCGACGCCCTCGGCGCCGAGGTCCACCGCGGCCTGCGCGTCGGCGGGGCTGCCGAGGTTCGCCAGCAGCGGGACGACGTGCCCGTCGGCGAGCGCGCCCGCCGTGAGCGGTGCGGCGGCGGCGGCGCGCCGGTCGGCGATGCGCTGCTCGACGTCGGCGACGAGTTCGGCGGAGGGGTCGGTCACGACGGTGCCGGCGACGGCGTCGACGACGACCTGCTGCCCCTCGACCAGGTCGTCGGCACCGCTCACGCCGACGACGGCCGTGATGCCCTTGGCGCGGGCGAGGATCGCGGTGTGCGAGGTCGGGCCGCCGTCACGGGTGACGAGGGCGAGGACCTTGTCGAGGTCGAGGAGCGCGGTGTCGGCCGGTGCGAGGTCGCGGGCGACAAGCACGAACGGGGCGTCCGACTCGGGGACGCCGGGGGCCGGGACGCCGCGGAGCTTCGCGACGATGCGCTGGGCGACGTCGTCGAGGTCGGCCGCGCGCTCCCCCATGTAGCCGCCCATGCCGACGAGCAGGTCGCGGAACTGCGCGAACGCCTCGTACACGGCACGCTCGGCGTTCGTGCCGCCGTCGATGCGCGCGTGCACGTCGTCGAGGAGGGTCGGGTCCTGCGCCATGAGCGCCTGCGCCTCGAGCACGGCCTGGGCGTCGCCGCCTGCGAGCTGGCCGCGCTTCGTGAGGTCCTCGGCGACCGCGGCGAGCGCGGCGTGCACGGCCTGCTTCGCGTCCTCGGCCGAGCCCTCGAGCGGGGTGGTCGACGGCTCTCCCAGCGGGTCCGCCATCCGGAGCACCGGGCCGTGGGCAACGCCGCGACCGACGCCGGTTCCGAGCAGATCGGACATGGGGAGACTCCTTCATCTCACGCGCAGCAGCGGTGGGCGGTTCGGGGGCGGTGCTGCATCCGGGGCGTGCTGCATCCGGACGGTCTTGCAGCACCTTACATCGCCCCGCGTTGACAAACAAACACATCCGGGGATAAAAATGCAGAAACAGATGCCCGTTTGCGTCTGCCGGGACGTCCGGCCGCGGGTCACTCGCGGCGATCGTGCCCGAGCTTGTCCGTTCCGATCCGACGAGGCACCGATGTACGCACCAGAACGCCACCAGCGCATCGTCGAACAGGCGCGCGCGCACGGCCGGGTCGACGTGAAGGACCTCGCCGAACTGCTCGCCGTCACGCCGGAGACAATCCGACGCGACCTGACGAGCCTGGAGCGCCGCGGGCTCGTCCGGCGTGCCCACGGTGGTGCGATCCCCGTCGAGCGCGTCACCCTGCACCCGGGCGTCGGTGACCGCGGCGGCATCAACCAGACGGAGAAGATGGTCATCGCCGAGGCCGCGCTCGAGGAGCTGCCCGAGAACGGGTCGGTGATGATCGACGCCGGCACGTCGACGATCTGCCTCGCCGAGCTGCTGCCGACCGACCGCGGCCTCACCGTCGTCACGCACTCGCTCCCCGTCGCGATGGCCGTCGCGAACCGGCCCGGCATCGACCTGCACCTGCTCGGTGGCAACATCCGCAGCGACTCGCTCGCGGGCGTCGGCACGTGGACGCACCAGCTCATCGGCATGGTGAGCGTCGACGTCGCGTTCGTCAGCATCAACGGGATCACCCCCGAGCGCGGCCTGACGACGCACAACATGGCCGAGGCGGCCGTGAAGAGCGCCATGATCAAGTCCGCCCGCCGGAGCATCCTGCTCGCCGACCACACCAAGTTCGGGCGCGAGGAGTTCGGCCGGGTCGCCCCGCTCGCCGCGATCGACACGATCATCACCGACCCCGGCGTCAACCTGGACCTCGTCCGCGAGGTCGAGGCCGCCGGTACCGAGGTCTTCTGGCCCGGGCGCGACTGACCGTCCCCGCACGTCGGCCGTCCGCGTCCACGAGACCCGGGAACCACCCGCCAGGCGCTCGCTAGCATGAGCGCACCACCCATCGACAGGAGTCCATCGATGTCCGAAGCCACCCGCACCGTCACCGTCGCGAGCGCGTCCGGCCTGCACGCCCGCCCCGCCTCGCTGTTCGTCCAGAACGTCACCGCGTCCGGCCACCAGGTCACGATCGCCAAGGGTGAGAAGTCGGCCAACGCCGGCAGCATCCTCGGCCTGCTCGGCCTCGGTGTGGAGAACGGTGACGAGGTCGTGCTGACCGTGTCCGGCGACGACGCCGAGACCACCGCGGACAGCCTCGTCGACTTCCTGCAGACGGACCACGACGCGGCCTGACGCGCGTCCGGAGTCCGCGCGACCACACGGTCGCCGTGCCGACGGGAGGCCCGTCACCAGCTGGTGACGGGCCTCCCGTCCGTCGTCCGGTCGCCCCTCCCGCGGGCACGCCCGGGGCGTCGGGGCGCGCCGGTAGGGTTGGTGCATGACACGCCTGCGCCTCGCGACCGTCAACGTCAACGGCATCCGTGCCGCGTTCCGGAAGGGCATGGGCGACTGGCTCGCCGAGCGCGACGTCGACGTCCTCGCCCTGCAGGAGGTGCGCGCCTCGACCGAGGACCTGACCGGCCTGCTCGGCGATGAGTGGGACGTCGTGCACGACCCCGCCACCGCCAAGGGCCGCGCCGGCGTCGCCATCGCCTCGCGGCACCGGGCCCACCTGCACCGGGTCGAGCTCGGGGCGGAGGACTTCGACTCCGCCGGCCGCTGGCTCGAGGCCGACTACGAGATCGGTGGCCGCACCGTCACCGTCGTGTCGACCTACGTGCACTCGGGCGAGGTCGACACCCCGAAGCAGGTCGAGAAGTGGAAGTTCCTCGACGCCATGACCGAGCGCCTGCCCGCGCTCCGCGCGCACAACCCGCTCGCCGTGGTGGTCGGTGACCTGAACGTCGGCCACGACCAGCGCGACATCAAGAACTGGAAGGGCAACGTCAAGCGCGCCGGCTTCCTGCCGCGCGAGCGCGCCTACTTCAGCCGGTTCTTCGGGGCCGAGGGCGAGCAGGTCGAGGGGGCGGACGGCTCCACCGGTCCGGGTCTCGGCTGGGTCGACGTCGGTCGCGCCCAGGCCGGCGACGTCGACGGCCCGTACACGTGGTGGTCCTGGCGCGGTCAGGCGTTCGACAACGACTCCGGGTGGCGCATCGACTACCAGGTCGCGACGCCCGAGCTCGCCGCGACCGTGACCTCGTACA
The DNA here is from genome assembly GCF_003224335.1 of Curtobacterium sp. MCJR17_055. Lineage (GTDB taxonomy): Bacteria > Actinomycetota > Actinomycetes > Actinomycetales > Microbacteriaceae > Curtobacterium. The sequence goes on along the minus strand of NZ_QKLF01000004.1, from coordinate 302,277 downwards.
CCGTGGACCGCGCCGCCGCGTACGACCAGCGATGGTCCGACCACGCCCCCGTGGTCGTCGACTACGACCTCTGATCCCCCGCTCGCTCCCCAGCACCAGGACTCTCCGCATGACCAGCACGCGCATCTTCTCCGGCATCCAGCCCTCGGCCGGGTCGCTCCACCTCGGCAACTACATCGGCGCCCTCATGCAGTGGCGCGACCTGCAGGACGACCACGACGCCATCTACTGCGTGGTCGACATGCACGCGATCACCTCCCCGCAGGACCCCGCGGAACTGCGGGCGAGCACCCGGGCGACCGCGGCGCAGTACATCGCCTCGGGCATCGACCCGTCGAAGTCGACGCTGTTCGTGCAGTCGCACGTCCCCGCGCACGCCGAGCTCGCCTGGGTGCTGAACACCCTGACGGGCTTCGGCGAGGCGAGCCGGATGACCCAGTTCAAGGACAAGTCGGCGCGCCAGGGTGCGGAAGCCGCCTCGGTCGGCCTGTTCACGTACCCGATCCTCATGGCGTCGGACATCCTGCTCTACGACACGGCGGTCGTCCCGGTCGGCGACGACCAGCGCCAGCACGTCGAACTGACGCGCGACCTGGCCCAGCGCTTCAACTCGCGCTTCGGCGACACGTTCGTCGTCCCGGAGGCCCGGATCGGTTCCGAGACCGCTCGCATCTACGACCTGCAGGACCCGACCAGCAAGATGAGCAAGTCGGCCGCGTCCGACAACGGCCTCGTCCGCCTGCTCGACGACCCGAAGCGGACCGCCAAGAAGATCCGGTCGGCCGTGACGGACACCGAGCGCGAGATCCGTGCCGACCGGCAGGCGAAGCCGGGCGTGACGAACCTGCTCGCGATCCTCTCCGCCTTCACCGGCACCGCGGTCACCGACCTCGAGACGTCGTTCACCGGCAAGGGCTACGGCGACCTCAAGGGTGCGGTGGCGGACGCCGTCGTCGCCGAACTCGAACCGGTGCGCGCCCGCACCCTCGAACTCCTCGACGACCCGGCCGAGCTGGACCGCCTGCTGGCCGTCGGTGCCGAGCGCGCCGAGGCGATCGCGGATGCCACGCTCGCCCGCGTCTACGACGCCATCGGCTTCGTGCCGCGCGCCCGCTGAGCGCCCGTGCTCCCCGTCACGCTCGAGTCGGCGCGGGTCCGGCTCGACGTCCCCACCCGCACCGACGCGCCCGCGATCACGCAAGCCTGCCAGGACCCGGAGATCGTGCGCTGGACGACGATCCCGCAGCCCTACCGACAGCAGGACGCCACGACGTTCGTCGACGCGCTCGTCGGGCCGGGGTGGGCCTCCGACCGTGAGTACACCTGGGCGATCCGTCGACCCGGTTCGACCTGGCTCGACGGGGTGATCAGCTACCGGACCGCCCGCCGGGACCTCGGGTTCTGGCTCGCCCCGTCTGCCCGGGGCCTCGGGCTCGTGCACGACGCCGTCGAGCTCGTCGTCGGGTTCGCGTTCGACCGCGGCGCGCCCGACGTGTACTGGGAGTGCTACGTCGGCAACACCGCCTCGGCCGCGGTCGCCCGGCGCGCCGGCTTCGCGTACACCGGCACCGGCGACGCCCTCGTCCCGAACCGGGACGGGTCCCCCGCCGCCGCGTGGAAGGGGCTCCGTCGGGCGGACGGCACCCCGGCGTCGGACCTGCCCTGGCCGCCCGACTCGATGACGGGCCCCGCCGGTAGTCTCGCTCCGTGAGCGACTCCGCACCCGACACGACCCCGGTCCGCGACGTCGGGGTCCGCGACGTCGAGGTCCGCGCCATGCGCCGGGCGCTCGAGCTCGCCGCCCGCGGCCCCGCCGTCGGCGACCACGCCCGGGTCGGCGCCGTCCTCCTCTCCCCCGCGGGTGACGTGCTGGCAGAGGGCTGGCACAAGGGCGCCGGTACCGCGCACGCCGAGGTCGACGCGATGCGGAAGGTCGATCCGGCCCTGCTCCGCGGTGCGACCGCCGTCGTGACCATGGAGCCGTGCGACCACACCGGCCGGACCGGGCCCTGCTCGGTCGCCCTCATCGACGCCGGCGTCGGCCGGGTCGTGTACGCCGTCGACGACCCGGGGGCGGCGGCACACGGCGGGGCGGACCGGCTCCGTGCCGCCGGCGTCGACGTCGTGCCGGGGGTCCTCGCCGACGACGCCGAGGCGTTCCTCGAGCGGTGGCTGCTCTCGGTCCGGCTCGGGCGACCCTGGGTGACGGTGAAGTGGGCCTCCAGCCTCGACGGCCGCGCTGCGGCGGCGGACGGGTCGAGCCGGTGGATCACCGGTGCCGCCGCCCGGCAGCACGTGCACGAGCAGCGTGCCGCGCACGACGCCGTCCTCGTCGGTACCGGGACCGCGCTGGCGGACGACCCGAGCCTGACCGCCCGCGGCGACGCCGGGGAGTTCCTCGCCGACCAGCCCCTGCCCGTCGTCCTCGGCGACCGGCCGCTGCCTGCCGACGCGGCCCTGCACCGGCACCCCCGTGGTCTCGTCACGATCCCCGGCCACGACCTGGACGGCGCACTCCGGTCCCTCCGCGAGCAGGGGGTGCACAGCGTGCTCGTCGAGGGCGGGCCGACCGTCGCGTCGGCGTTCATCGCGGCCGGGCTCGCCGACGAGCTGCTCGTCTACCTCGCCCCCGTGCTGCTCGGCGGTCCCCGGGTGGCACTCGACGACATCGGGGTGGGAAGCATCCAGGGAGCGCGGATGTTGCGTGTACTGTCGACGTCCAGCCTCGGCCCCGATCTGCTGGTCCGCGCCCGTCCGGTCCCCCAGCGGTCCGATCACGCGGTCGACGGGGCCCCCACCGACCGGAGCACCCCATGACCGACGCACTGACCTCCGCCACCCCCGGGAGCCCGGTCCAGTTCGAGGTCGCCACGAAGGTCCCGACCACGCACGGCACGTTCGAGATGCGTGCCTACCGGGACCTCGTGACGAGCGCGGAGCACGTCGCCGTCATCGCGACCGCTCCGGACGGGTCGGCACCGACCGACGGGGCGCTCGTGCGGGTGCACTCCGAGTGCCTGACCGGTGAGGCGTTCGGGTCGCTGAAGTGCGAGTGCGGTCCGCAGCTCGACGCGGCCCTCGACACGATCGCGGCCGAGGGCGGGGTCGTCGTGTACCTGCGCGGGCACGAGGGGCGCGGCATCGGGCTCATCAACAAGCTCAAGGCGTACCGCCTGCAGGAGGACGGGCTCGACACCCTCGACGCCAACCTCGCGCTCGGGCTCCCCGCCGACTCCCGCGAGTACGGCGGCGCGGCCGGCATCCTCGCCGACCTCGGCATCACGCGCGTGCGGCTGCTGACGAACAACCCCGAGAAGCGTCGGCAGCTCGTCGAGCACGGCATCGCGGTGGACGCCCTGGTCCCCCTCGTGGTCGGTGTCTCCGCGCAGAACGCCGGGTACCTCGACACGAAGCGCGACCGGATGGGCCACACGCTCCCCGACCACCTCGCGACCGGCGCGGCCAACTGACGGCTCCTTCCGGGCGGATTCGCAGGTGGGCGACATCCGTCGTACACTGAGGACCCCGTCACGAGCGGGACCACCACCCCGAACGCACCCGACCCGGTGTCCGCGCCACCCCGCGCGAACCGGTCGGCGTCCGCAGTCCGGCCCCACGCTGCGCTCCCCCGCGAGCGCGCGCACCGCGAAAGTGCCCTCACGCCCATGACCGCCGCACCGGCCACCCCGACGTCCGCCCCGAAGACGAACCCGCGCTCGCGCGTCGTCATCGCGAGCCTCGTCGGCACCTCCATCGAGTTCTACGACTTCTACGTCTACGCGACGGCCGCGGTCCTCGTGTTCCCGACGCTCTTCTTCCCGAACGAGGACCCGACCGCGTCGCAGCTGTCCTCCTTCGTCACCTTCGCGCTGGCGTTCTTCGCCCGCCCGGTCGGCTCCGTCCTCTTCGGCCACTTCGGGGACCGCATCGGCCGGAAGACCACCCTCGTCGCCTCGCTGCTCGTGATGGGGACGGCGACGTTCCTCATCGGCTGCCTGCCGACCTTCGACACGATCGGCATCTGGGCGCCCGTGCTCCTCGCCGTGATGCGCTTCGCGCAGGGCGTCGGCCTCGGCGGCGAATGGTCCGGCGCCGCGCTCCTCGCGACCGAGAACGCGCCGCAGGGCAAGCGCGGGGTGTTCGGCTCGATGCCGCAGCTCGGCGCCCCGATCGGGTTCCTCCTGGCGAACGGTCTGTTCATCGCGATCAACGCCGCCATGCCGGCCGGTGCGGACGGCACCCCGAACGCCGACTTCCAGGCCTGGGGATGGCGCATCCCGTTCCTGCTGTCCGCCGTGCTCGTGCTCATCGGCCTCTACGTGCGGTTCCGGCTCGTCGAGTCGCCCGCCTTCCGCGGCGTGCAGGAGACCGGCTCGGTCGCGAAGGTCCCGCTCGCCCGGGTGTTCCGCACCTCGTGGCAGGCCGTCGTCGTCGGCACCTTCGGCATGGTCGCCACGTACGTTCTCTTCTACTTCATGACGACCTTCACGCTGGCGTACGGCACCACCGCGACCTCGATGGTCCCGAAGGTCGGCCTCGGGTACACGCGCGGTGAGTTCCTCACCCTCCTCATGATCGGCGTCGTGTTCTTCGGGATCTTCACGCCGGTCGCCGGGATCCTCGCGGACAAGTTCGGACGTCGTCGCACGCTCATCCCGACCACGATCGGCATCGCGCTCTTCGGGCTGACCTTCCAGCTGTGGTTCGCCGCGTCGCAGGGCCCGATCACGGTCGTCACGTTCCTCATCGTCGGGCTGTCGCTGATGGGACTGACCTTCGGGCCGATGGGGGCCCTGCTGCCGGAGCTGTTCCCGACGAACGTCCGCTACACCGGCTCCGCGCTCGCCTACAACCTCGCGTCGATCCTCGGGGCGTCCCTGGCCCCGACGATCGCGGTCGCGCTGTGGAAGCCGGACGGGGACATCTTCCTGGTCGGCCTGTACCTGACGATCGCGGCGGTCGTCACCCTGGTCGCGCTCCTGCTCGTCCGCGAGACGCGCGGCACTGACCTCGACGAGGCCGAGGCGCGGCAGGCCGTCGCGGCCGGACGCGACGCGCGCTGACCGCGGCCTGATCGGACGGGAGGCTGCCCACCAGGCTGGTGGACAGCCTCCCGTCCGTCTGTCGGTGCAGCGGTGAGAGAATCGACGCACGATGAGCAACCCGTTCGCACGCCCGAAGCCGACCGACGGGCCCCGTGCCACCTTCGGCCGCCTGCTGTCCTACCTGTTCGAGAACAAGCCGGCGATGGTCGTCATCATCGTGCTGAGCATCCTCGGTGCCGCGGCGTCCCTCGCCCAGCCGCTGCTCGTCAACCAGGTCGTCACGGCGGTCCAGCAGGGTACCGGCATGTCGACGCTCGTGTGGGCGCTCGTCGTCCTCGTGCTCGTCGCCGGCGTCCTGAACGGTGTGCAGCACTTCCTGCTCCAGCGCGCCGGAGAGGGCGTCGTGCTGTCGACACGGCGGAAGCTCATCGCCCGCATCCTCAACCTGCCGATCTCGGAGTTCGACGTCCGCCGCACCGGCGACCTGGTGTCCCGCGTCGGCAGCGACACCACGCTCCTCCGCGCCGTCCTGACCCAGGGCCTCATCGAGTCGATCGGCGGTGCCCTCACCTTCGTCGGCGCGGTCGTCGCGATGGCCGTCATCGACCCGCTGCTGCTCGTCGTGGTCGTCGTGATCGTCATCGTCGCGGTCGTCGTCGTCGGCGGCCTCAGCCGGCGCATCCGGGTCGCCTCGAAGGCCGCGCAGGAGAAGGTCGGCGACCTCACGGCGGCGGTCGAGCGGGGCATCGGCGCCGTCCGGACCATCCGCGCCGCCGGGGCCACCGCCCGCGAGGTCAGCGAGGTCGACGCACACGCGACCGAGGCCTACCGCCGTGGGCTCGTCATCGCGCGCATGTCCGCCTTCGTCGTCCCGGTCGCGAGCATCGTCATGCAGGTCGCGTTCATCGCGGTGCTCGGCATCGGCGGCGCGCAGGTGGCGGCGGGGACGATCACGATCGCCACCCTCATCACGTTCATCCTGCTGCTCTTCATGATGATCATGCCGCTCGGGCAGGCGCTCGGCGCGGTCGTCGCCGTGGCGCAGGCCCTCGGCGCGCTCGGACGCATCGAGGAGATCCTGCACCTGCCGACCGAGGACCAGGACGACGCTGCCGTCCACCCCGCCGCCGCGGTCGCGACCGACGACGCCATCACCTTCGAGCACGTCACGTTCCGCTACGCCGCGACACCGGACGCCGTGGGGTCGGACGGAGCGGCCGGGTCGGGGGACGTCAGTGCCCCCGCTCCCACCGCCGGCGTCGGCGAGCAGGCTGTCCTGCACGACGTGTCGTTCAGCGTGCCCCGTGGCACCCGGGTCGCCCTCGTCGGACCGTCGGGCGCCGGGAAGTCCACGACCCTGGCCCTCATCGAGCGCTTCTACGACCCCACCGAGGGCGTCATCCGCCTCGGCGGGCTCGACGTCCGCGGCCTCGACCGGGCCGAGCTCCGTGCCCAGATCGGCTACGTCGAACAGGACGCCCCGGTGCTCGCCGGCACGATCCGCGCGAACCTGCTGCTCGGCTCGCCGGACGCGCCGGAGTCCGAGTGCGTCCGGGTGCTCGAAGCGGTCAACCTCGGCGACGTGCTCCACCGCGACCCGCGCGGACTCGACGCGCAGGTCGGCGAGGACGGCGTGATGCTCTCCGGCGGTGAACGCCAGCGGCTCGCGATCGCCCGGGCGCTCCTCGCCGCTCCCCCGATCCTGCTGCTCGACGAGTCGACGTCCTCGCTCGACGGGGTGAACGAGCAGAAGATGCGGCTGGCGATCGACGCGGTGGCCGAGGACCGGACGCTGCTCGTCATCGCGCACCGGCTGTCGACCGTCGTGGACTCCGACGTCATCGTCGTGCTCGAGCACGGCCGCGTCGTCGGCATCGGCACGCACTCCGAGCTGGTGCAGAGCACCCCGCTCTACCGCGACCTGGCGAAGCACCAGCTGCTGGTCTGAGCGCCCCGCCCCGCAGGGTCAGGCGGCGAAGGGGTCCGGGGTGAGCACGTACACGGTCTCCAGGTACTCCTCGAGGCCCTCGTGCGAGCCCTCGCGGCCCAGGCCGGACGCCTTGACGCCGCCGAACGGGAACGCGGCGTTCGACACCACGCCGGTGTTCCAGCCGAGCATGCCCGTCTCCAACCGCTCGGCCAGGCGCTGCCCGCGCCGCATGTCCTCGGTGAAGGCGTAGGCGACGAGCCCGTACTCGGTGTCGTTCGCGAGCCGGATGCCCTCCTCCTCGGTGGCGAACCGCGTGATCGAGACGACGGGCCCGAAGATCTCGGTCGTCAGGATGTCCGACCCCGGCTGGACGTCGTCGAGGAGCGTCGGCGCGTAGTACGTGCCCGCACGATCGACCCGCCGACCACCCGTCACCAGCGTGGCGCCACGCTCGACGGCGTCGTCGACGAGCCCGGCCGCCTTGTCGACGGCCCGGCCGTCGATGAGCGGGCCGATGTCGGTGCCGTCCTCGGTCCCGCGCCCGATGCGGAGTGCCTCGATCCGTTCGGTCAGGGCCGCCGTGAACGCGTCTGCGATGCCCTCCTGCACGAAGAACCGGTTCGCGGCGGTGCAGGCCTCCCCGACGTTCCGGAACTTGGCCTGCATGGCGGCGTCCACCGCACGGTCCAGGTCGGCGTCGTCGAACACGAGCAGCGGGGCGTTGCCGCCGAGCTCCATGCTCGTTCTCAGCACGGTGTCGGCCGCCTGCTTGAGGAGCGCGGACCCGACCGGCGTCGAGCCGGTGAAGGTGAGCTTCCGGAGTCGACGGTCCGCGATGACCGGTGCGGACAGTGCCTTCGCGTCCGAGGACGGCACGACGTTGAGCACGCCGTCCGGCAGTCCGGCCCGGCGGAACAGCTCGACGAGGTACAGGGTCGTCAGCGGGGTGAGGTCGGCGGGCTTCAGCACGACCGTGCAGCCGGCGGCGAGGGCCGGTGCGATCTTCCGGGTCGCCATCGCGAGCGGGAAGTTCCACGGGGTGATCGCGTAGACCGGACCGACCGGGCGCTTCAGCACGATGCCACGACCGGTGCCCTCCGGGTTCGTCCGGTAGTCGCCGCCGATGCGGACGGCCTCCTCGGAGAACCAGCGGAGGAACTCGGCGCCGTAGACGACCTCGCCGTGCGACTCGGCGAGGGGCTTGCCCATCTCGAGCGTCATCACCGCGGCGATGTCGTCGGCGTGCTCGTGCACGAGGTCGAAGGCGCGGCGGAGCAGGTCCGAGCGGCGGCGCGGGGCGGTGGCGGCCCACTCCTCCTGTGCAGCGACCGCGGCGTCGAGCGCGGCGATGCCGTCCTCCGGTGTGGCGTCGGCCACGCTCGCGAGGACGGCGCCGGTCGACGGGTCGCGGACGTCGAACGTCGCGCCGCCCGAGGCCGGTCGCCAGGAGCCCCCGATGAACAGGCCGGTGGGAACGCCGGGGACGCTGACGTGCTCGTCGGTGACGGTCGTGACGGTCGTGTCGGTCGTGTCGGTCGTGTCGGTCGTGTCGGTCGTGACGGTCGTGTCGGTCACAGGACCGCTCCTCCCGGGCGCTGCCGCCCCTCGTCCATGTCACTGCGTCCGGTGTGGCCGCCCTCGTCCCGGACCTCCTCGAGCGCCGCCTCGCTGGCCGCGCGGTCGACGCCGACGACGAGGTCCTCGTACACGAACACGTCCAGGCCCGCGTGCACGCCGTCGAGCGCCGATGCCCGCACGCAGTGGTCGGTGGCGATGCCGACGACGTCGACGGCGTGGACCTCGCGGTCGAAGAAGACGTCCACCAGGTCCGCGCCCGTGTCGGTCGTCCCCTCGAACGCCGAGTAGGCCGGCTCGCCCTGCCCCTTCCGCACGTGCACGTCCACGGCGGACAGGTCGAGCGCCGGGTGGTACTCGGCACCCGGGCTGTCGGCCACGCAGTGCACCGGCCAGGTCGTCCGGAAGTCGGGGCCGTCCGGGCCGGCGAAGTGCCCGCCGTTGTCCCCGGTGGCGTCGTGCCAGTCGCGGGAGGCGACGACGAGGTCGTACTCGTCGGCGTGCCGTCGGAGGAAGGCGGTGATCCGTCCGGCCACCGCCGCTCCTCCGTCGACCGCGAGCGCGCCGCCCTCGGTGAAGTCGTTCTGGACGTCGATGATGAGCAGTGCCCGAGCCATGACCCCATCCAACACCTGGCACCAGAGCACCCGTTGACGGGGCACCCGTCCGGCCAGGTACGCCGGGGTCAGGACGCAGCGAGCGCCGGGTCAGGAGGCGGCGAGGGACCCGCCGCAGCGGTAGGCGGCGGCCGTCACGGCGTCGAGCGCCGGCAATGCGGCGGCCCGCGACGACCCGATGGCGTAGAACGCGAACGTCAGCTTCGTGCCGTCTGCGGCGTCGATGAAGCCGCCCAGGGTGTTCGCACTGTCGATCCACCCGGTCTTGGCGTGGACCTTGCCCCGGGCGTCGGCGTTCGCCCCCGTGAAGCGGCTCGACAGGGTGCCCGAGACGCCGGACACCGGCAGCACCGATGCGAGCGTCCCGAGCCCTCGCTCACCCCGGGTCACCGGGACCATGAGGTGGGCGACGAAGGACGGCGACACGGCGTTGGCCGCACTCTCCCCGGAACCGTCGATGATCGTGATCCCGGCCGGGTCGACCCCGTAGCCGCGCAGGGCCGAGGCGTACACCCCGGTGAGCGACGCCGCGGTCCCGCCCGCACCGGCCTCCTTCGAGGACACCCGCGCGAGCATCTCGGCGAGGGTGTTGTCCGAGTTCGGGATCATCTGCCCGATGAGCGTGGAGACCGGCTGCGACTGCACCTGCGCGATCGTGGCCTGCGAGGTCGTCGCGCGCTTCGTGACCGGTGCCGTCGCGGCCCCGACGACCCCTGCGTTGACCAGGGCCGTCCGGAACGCGTCACCGGCCCGGCCGATCGGGTCCTCGGAGCGCGGTGAGGTGGCGGCGGCCGGGTTCGCACGGTCACCGTCGACCATGAGCGCGGTCACCTCGGGCTGGTAGCCGATCGTGCGCTCGCTCACCGGCCAGGTGGGGTGCCAGGCGTCGGCCTCGCTCCACCACGTGCCGTCCGCGACGATCGACCGGACGGGCGCGTCGCCGAGGCGGGCCTTCACCTGCTGCGCGAGCTGCTGCAGCGTGGGTGCACCGGGGTAGACGGTGCCGTTGCCCGCCGACAGGGTCGCGTCACCGTGCCCGACGAGGGCGATCGTGCCGTCGCCCTCGTCGGTGACGGTGGTCGGGATGGTGTGGTCGCCCCCGAGCACGGCGAGTGCGGTCGCGCTCGTGAGGGTCTTCATCACGCTGCCGGTCTGGGCCGGGGTGCCGCCGTCGCGGGAGAACAGTTCCTCACCGGTGGTCGCGTTCATCACGTACCCCTCGAACCGACCGAGGCCGCTCGCGGAGGCGGCACCGGCGATCGAGCAGGTCCGCGCGGCGGCACGGGCGCTCGGCGTCGGGGTCGGGGTCGGCTTCGCGGTGGGCGTGACGGTCGCCGTCGGCTCCGGGGACGCCGAGGGGCTCACGGTCGGCGTCGCGCTGGCGGTCGGCGTCCGGGCGGCGCTGGCGGACACCGCGGCTCGCGGCTGCTCCCCGCTCGCAGCACCCACGGCGACCGCGCCGCCGGACCCGACGACGAGGACCGCGACGAGCCCGCCGATCGCCCACGGGACCGGTCGGCGGTTCGCGGAGGCACGGAGCGCGGCGACGGAACGGGAGACGGGACCGCCGGCGGACGGCTCGGGTGACTGCTCGGACATCGGGACGATCCTACGAGACGCGCGGTCGGGCCTCCAGGGCGGGACCGGCCGTCCGGTGCGGGAACGGCCGGTCAGTCGGCGTCGTCGGCCGCGTAGCGGACGCCCACCTGGCGACGTGCCTCGTCCATGACCGCCATCACCGCGACGGTGTGGTCGATGCCGGCCGGACCGTCCTCCGCGGTCTCGACCGGTCCGCCCCCGGCGGGCGCCGCCGTGACCGCGGCCTCGAGGGCACGGGCCTCGTGCGCGTAGCCGGCGAGCTCCTCGCGCCCGTCGAACTCCTCGATCACTGCCCCGTCCGCGTCCCGGATGCGCCAGGTGGTCGGCGTGTACCAGGTCGGGTCGATGTCGATCCGCCCAGCCGTCCCGATGATCGACGCGCTGTTCGGGCTCCGCACGTCGAGCGCGAAGTGCACGGTCGACTGCGCACCGCCCTCGTGCGTCATCACGATCCCCATCTGGGTGTCGACGCCCTGGTCACTGAGCGTGCCGGCCGCCACGAGACCGGTCGGGACGCCGAGGACGTCGACCGCGAACGAGACGGGGTACACCCCGAGGTCGAGGAGGGCGCCGCCACCGAGCGCCGGGTCGTTGAGCCGGTGCCGCGGGTCGGTCGGGAGGGCCTGGTGGTGGGTCGCCTCGACCAACCGCGGCGTCCCGATCCGCCCCTCGGCGAGGACCCGGCGGATCATCGCGGTCTGCGGCAGGAACCGGGTCCACATCGCCTCGACGACGAGGACTCCGCGCTCGCGTGCGGCGTCGCGGACCCGCCGCGCCTGGGCCGCGGTGATCGTGAAGGCCTTCTCCACGAGGACGTGCTTGCCGGCCGCGATCGCGAGGAGGGCGTCCTCGGCGTGCCGGGAGTGCGGCGTCGCCACGTAGACGGCGTCCACCTGGTCGTCGGCGACGAGGGACGCGTAGTCGCCGTGTGCACGCGGGATGCCGTGCTCCTCCGCGAAGGCACGGGCGCCCTCCTCGGTACGGGACCCGACCGCGACGAACTCCACCCCCGCGGCGGTGCAGTCCACCACGAAGGACCGGGCGATGCCACCGGTCCCGAGCACTCCCCATCGAACGGTCATGCGGCCTGTCTACCAGGCGCGCCGTGACGGGACCGGTGTCGCCTGCACCGAGCACCCGTCGGTCCGTGCCCGGTCAGGACGCGCGGCGTACCGTGCTGTCCACCAGGAGACGGACGGGAGGCCCGCACCGGGCGGGTGACAGGCCTCCAGTCCGACAGGTGGTTGGTCCGCGCGCCGAGCGCACGGACCGGACGCGAGGAGGCGCCGTGACCGGACCGGAACCGTGGTGGACGAGAGCCGTCGTCTACCAGGTGTACCCACGGAGCTTCGCCGACGGGAACGGCGACGGCGTCGGTGACCTCGCCGGGCTGCGCCGGCACCTCGACCACATCGCCGACCTCGGCGTCGACGTCGTCTGGCTCTCCCCCGTCTACCGCTCACCGCAGGTCGACAACGGGTACGACATCTCGGACCACGAGGACATCGACCCGCTGTTCGGCACGATCGACGAGTTCGACGCGCTGCTCGTCGAGGTGCACCGGCGGGGCATGCGGCTCGTCATGGACCTCGTCGTCAACCACACCAGCGACCAGCACCCCTGGTTCCGCGCGGCACTCCGCTCCCGGACGTGCCCGAAGCACGACTGGTACATCTGGCGGGACCCGGTCGACGGGCACGAGCCGAACCGCTGGCGCGCCGCGTTCGGCGGCCCCGCATGGTCGTGGGACCCCGGCACCGGCCAGTACTACCTGCACATGTTCACGCCGCAGCAGCCGGACCTGAACTGGGAGAACCCGGACATGCGTGCCGCCGTGTACGACATGATGAACCGCTGGCTCGACCGCGGCGTCGACGGCTTCCGGATGGACGTCATCAACCACATCGCGAAGGACGACGACGCCCTGTCCGGCGACAGCGACGCCTACGTCATGCAGCCGCGGGTCCACGAGCACCTGCAGGAGATGCACGACCGGGTGTTCGCCGGCCGGGACGCGCTGCTCACCGTCGGCGAGATGCCGGGCGTCTCGGTCGAGGACGCCGTGCTGTTCACCGCTCCGGAGCGGCACGAACTCGGCATGGTGTTCCAGTTCGAGCACGTCGGGCTCGACCACGCGCCGGCGTCGAAGTTCACCCGGCAGGAAACTGACCTACCGGCGCTGAAGGCCTCGCTCGCGCGGTGGCAGACGGGGCTCGAGCAGCGCGGCTGGAACTCGCTGTACCTGTCGAACCACGACCAGCCGCGGCCGGTGTCGCGCTTCGGGGCGGCGGCACGGGCGGAGTTTGACGACCCGTTCGCCTTCCGCTACGAGTCGGCGACGCTGCTCGCCACCGTGCTGCACCTGCACCGCGGGACGCCGTACGTCTACCAGGGCGACGAGATCGGCTTGGTGAACGCGGGGTTCACCGCGATCGAGCAGTACCGCGACGTCGAGTCGGTGAACTGGTTCCGCGGGACCGTCGGCCGGGGCATGTCCGCCGCGTCGGCGCTCGAGGCACTGGCGTTCCGCAGTCGTGACAACGCCCGGACGCCGATCCCCTGGGACGACAGCGAGCCTGCCGGTGGGTTCTCGACCGCGGAGCCGTGGATCGGGATGGGGCAGGGCTGGCCGCACGTCACCGTCGCGGCGGACCGCGCCGCCGGGGACCGGTCCGTGTACGAACACCACCGGCGGCTCATCGCGCTGCGGCACCGGTCGCGGACCGTGCAGCTCGGCACCTTCACGCTCCTCGAGCCGGAGCACCCGGTGCTGTGGGCGTTCACGCGGGCACTCCCGGACGGGTCGACCGGGAACGAGGACGACCCACCGCTCGTCGTCGTCGCGAACCTGTCGTCGTCGGACCTCGTCCTGCCCGACGGCATCGCGGGGCGGACGGGCGACCTCGTGCTCGGGAACCTCGGGGAGCCGGGCTCGACCGGGATGTTGCGTCCGTGGGAGGCGCGCGTGCACGTGTGCCGGTGACGGGCCTCCCGGCCGGCGACCCTGCCCGCGACCAAGCCTGACGCGGGCCGCCCCGGGAAGCACGAACCCCCTCGCTCCCGGAGGAACGAGGGGGTGGTCGGAGCCGCCTGTCGGAATCGAACCGACGACCTATTCATTACGAGTGAATCGCTCTACCGACTGAGCTAAGGCGGCGGACGCTCCGGATGACCCGGAGCGGCACGAGAAACAACTGTACAGGATCAGACGAGCGAGCGCGAAACGAGCGCGCCGAGATCGTCGAACGACCGCTCCAGCTCATCGGTCAGGTGCACCGCCGACCCCGGTTCGGACCACTCCCACCAGGCGTGCCGGAGTGCCGCCAGTCCGACGAGCGTCGCGAGCCGGGCACGTCGGCGGAGGGCCGGAGGGACATCGGCGTCCGCGGTGGCCTCGTCACCGCTCAGGGTGGCGTCGCGCTGGAGCCGCCGCTCGACCACCGTCTGGAGCTCGGCCTGGAACTCCTGCATCGAGGCCATCCGTCGACTGAACAGTTCCGGGTTCGCACGGAGGACCTGCTGCCGCTCCCCGATCAGACCGCGCTCCTCGACGAGTTCACGCGCCGAGTGCACGAGCAGGGCGCCGAGGTCGGACAGCAGTTCGCCCGAGGGACCGCCGGCGACGAACACCTCGACCTCCTCCCCCTGCGGCAGCGTCGGGTCGTCGCCGAGGATCGCCTGTTCCTTGCTCGGGAAGTAGTTGAAGAACGTGCGGGGCGAGATGTCGGCACGGCGGGACACCTCGTCGACGGTGACCGCGGCGAGACCGTGCTCGAGCGCGACGTGCAGCGCGGCCTGCTGGATCGCCAGTCGGGTGGCGCGGCGCTTCCGCTCGCGGAGGCCCGGTTCGGCATCGGTCATGGGCACGATCCTCGCACGCGCACCGCAGCGGGCGGCATGAGAGGACGCGCGGGAACGGCCCGTGCGCACCCGATGGCGGCGCCGTCGGTCAGCGGACGGCGCGGGCCACCGTGACGAGCAGGGCCTCGAGCGCCAGGAGGGCCGCGACGTTCGCGCCGATCCGCTGTCGTGCGGTGGCGATCGCGTCGAGCACCTCCAGCGCGGCGGCCGGCGGCACGGACGGCAGCGCCCGCTCGAGCTCGTGCCGGATCGTCAGGTTCACCGGTTCCGCCGGTGCGCCGAGACCGAGGAGCAACAGATCCCGGTAGAGCGAGGAGACGTCCACGAGGATACGGTCCAACCCGTCACGGAGGCTCCGGGTCGCGCGCCGCTTCTGGTCTTCCTCCAGCGCACGCAGCTGCGACCGGAGCGCCGGCGGCACCGTCCCGCCCGGCTGCACGCCGAGCGACCGGAGCGCTGCGTCGCGTTCCTCGGCGTCACGTTCGAGCGTGATCGCCTTGGCGTCCTCGTCCGCCACGGCGAGCAGCGCGGCCGCGGCGTTCACGGCGTCGCCGACGCTCCGGATCCCGAGCACGGTCGTCAGGGTGCGACGGCGGCGGTCACGGGCGTCCTCGCTGGTGGCGAGCCGTTGGGCCATCCCGATGTGGCTCTGCGCCTGCCGGGCGGCATCGGTCGCGAGGACCCGGTCCACGCCGGTGCGGGCGACGATGAGGTCGGCCACAGACTCGATCCCGGGCACCCGCAGGCGCACGGAGCGGACGCGTGACCGGATGGTCGGGAGGAGGTCCGCCTCACTCGGCGCGCACAGGATCCACACGGTGCGCTCAGGCGGTTCCTCGAGCGCTTTGAGCAGCAGGTTCGAGGTGCGTTCGGTCATCCGGTCGGCGTCCTCGACGATCATCACGCGGTACCGGCCGACCGAGGGCGAGAAGTGCGACGAGGTCACGAGCGCACGGATCTCGTCGATGGTGATGATGACCCGCTGGGTGGTGAGCCGCGACACGTCCGGATGCGTGCCCGCGGCGATGAGCCGCAGCGTGTGGTCGTCGTCCGGACCGTTCCCCACGAGTGCTGCGGCGAAGGCGGCGGCGACGTTCGACCGTCCCGACCCGGGCGGACCGGTGATGAGCCACGAGTGGGTCATGCCCCCGGTGCCGTCGGTCGACTCCGCGGCGCTGCGCAGTGCAGCCACGGACTCCTCCTGCCCGGTCAGGCCCTCCCACACGCTCACGGGGCGATCTTCCCAGCCGCCACCGACGGCCGACCGGTCGCGGGCATCAGGAGACCCCGACGCGGCCGGAGACCGCTGCACGGATGTGTCCCTGCACCGTGTCGGCGGGTTCCGCGGCGTCGACGACGAGGAACCGCTCGGGCTCCGCCCCCGCCATCGCGAGGAAGGCCGCGCGCACCGTCTCGTGGAACATCTCCGCTTCGGACTCAAGGCGGTCGAAGACGTCGCCGCGGGCCGCGGCGACCCGGGCCCGTCCGATGGACACGTCGACGTCGAGCAGCACGGTGAGGTCCGGCGTCAAGCCGTCGGCAGCCCAGTCCGAGACGGTCCGGATCTGCTCCGCACCGAGGCCGCGTGCGACGCCCTGGTAGGCCACCGAGGAGTCGATGTACCGGTCCTGGAGCACGACCGCACCACGGGCGAGTGCCGGACGCACGACGGTCTCGACGTGGTGCGCTCGGTCGGCCGCGTACAGCAGTGCCTCGGCGCGCGGGGCGACGTGACCACGCTCGTGCAGCACGATCTCGCGGATGCGCTGCCCGAGGGGCGTTCCGCCCGGCTCCCGCGTCCGGACGACCTCCAGGCCGTGGTCCACGAGCCACTGCTCGAGGCGCTCGGCCTGGGTGGTCTTGCCGGCGCCGTCGCCACCCTCGAGGGTGATGAACCACCCGCGGGCGGCGACGGGCGACGGTCCGGACACGGCGGCGTCCGGCGTCACTTCTTCTTGGCGGGGGCGCGTCGGGCGGGGGCCTTCTTCTTGACCGGACCCTTCGCGCGCTTGTCGGCGAGGAGCTGGACCGCGCGCTCGAAATCGACCGCCTCGACCTCCTCGCCGCGCGGGATCGTCGCGTTCGTCTCACCGTCGGTGACGTACGGACCGAAACGGCCGTCCTTCACCTTGATCGGCTTGCCGGACACCGGGTCGGCGTCGAACTCCTTCAGCGCCGCGCTGGCGGCACGCTTGGCGCCGTACTTCGGCTGCGCGAACAACTCGAGGGCGCCGGGTAGATCGACGTCGAAGATCGCGTCCTCGCTCGGGAGCGTCCGGGTGTCCGTGCCCTTCTTGAGGTACGGACCGTAGCGGCCGTTCTGCGCCGTGATCTCCTCGCCGGACTCCGGGTCCGTGCCGACCGTGCGGGGCAGGTCGAGGAGCTTGAGCGCGGTCTCGAGGTCGACGGTCTGCGGGTCCATCGACTTGAACAGGGACGCCGTGCGCTCCTTCGGGGCTGCTGCCGCCTTCTTCGTCGTCTTCTTCGCCGCCGGGGTCTTCCCCTTGGCCGCCGTCTTCGTCGCGGTGGTCTTCGTGGTGGTCGTCGTCGTCGTGGTGGCTTCCGCTGCCGCCGACGGGTCCGACTCGGCCGTCGCCGGCAGGACCTCGCCCGTCGCCGGGTCGACCGTCGGCTCGGGCTCCGGGGTGCGCTCGGTCACGTACGGACCGAAGCGGCCGTCCTTGGCGAGGACCTCCTTGCCGGTCTCCGGGTTGATGCCGACGACCCGGTCACCGATCACGGGTGCCTCGACGAGCTCCCGCGCCTTCTCGAGCGTGAGTTCGTCGGGGGCGATGTCCTCGGGGACGTTCACCCGCCGCGGCTTCTCGGGGTCGTCGCTCGGCGTCTCGATGTACGGGCCGTACCGACCGATGCGGAGGGTCAGTCCCGGTGCGAGTTCGACCGAGTTGATCTCGCGGGCGTCGATCTCCCCGAGGTTGTCGATGACCGTCCGGAGGCCGCGCTGGTCGTCGCCGCCGAAGTAGAAGCCCTTGAGCCAGTCGACCCGGTCCTCGTCACCGCTCGCGATGCGGTCGAGGTCGCTCTCCATCTCGGCGGTGAAGTCGTACTGCACGAGGTCGCCGAAGTACTCCTCGAGGAGTCGGACGACGCTGAACGCGATCCAGTTCGGCACGAGGGCCGTTCCACGCTGCGTGACGTACCCGCGGTCCATGATCGTGGAGATGATCGCGGCGTAGGTCGAGGGACGGCCGATGCCGAGCTCCTCGAGCGTCTTCACCAGGCTCGCCTCGGTGTAACGGGGCGGTGCCGAGGTGTCGTGCCCCTTGGCGGCGACGTCGTGGACGCCGAGGTGGTCGCCCTCGGTCATCTGCGGCAGCTTGGCGTCGTCGGCGGAGTCCCCCGCGGCGCGCTCCTCGTCACGACCTTCCTCGTAGGCGTTGAGGAACCCGCGGAAGGTGATGACCGTGCCGGACGCGGTGAACTCCACGTCGGTGCCGGACGCCGTGGACGCCAGGCCCTCCACCGGTTCGGTCGAGGTGATGCCGAGCACGACGGACGCGGTCGACCCCTTGGCGTCCGCCATCTGCGAGGCGACGGTGCGCTTCCAGATGAGGTCGTACAGCCGGAGGTCGTTGCCGCGCAGGACGCCCTCCATCTGGGATGGCGTCTTGAAGGTGTCACCCGCGGGCCGGATGGCCTCGTGCGCCTCCTGCGCGTTCTTGCTCTTGCCGGCGTACGAGCGCGGCTTCGCCGGGACGGAGTCGGCACCGTAGAGCGCGGTCGCCTGCTTCCGCGCCGCCGAGACCGCCTGCTGCGAGAGCGAGGCGGAGTCGGTACGCATGTAGGTGATGTGACCGTTCTCGTACAGGCCCTGCGCGACGCTCATCGTCTGCCGCGCGGAGAAGCGGAGCTTGCGTGCCGCCTCCTGCTGCAGGGTCGACGTCGTGAACGGCGCGGCTGGTCGGCGGGTGTACGGCTTCGACTCGACGCTGCGGACGACCGCGTCGCCGGCGCGCTCGAGGACCGCGGAGAGCGCACTCGCCGACGTCTCGTCGAGCCGGACGACGTCGGACGTGGTCGCGCCGCGGTCGTCGAAGTCGCGTCCGGAGGCGACGCGCTTCCCGTGGATCCGGGCGAGGCGTGCGGTGAACGTCCCGTCGTCGGCCTTCTCGAACCGGGCGGTCAGGTCCCAGTAGTTCGCCGAGACGAAGGCCAAGCGCTCGCGCTCCCGGTCGACCACGAGTCGGGTCGCGGCCGACTGCACGCGGCCGGCGGACAGGCCCGGGCCGACCTTGCGCCACAGGACCGGCGAGACCTCGTACCCGTAGAGACGGTCGAGGATCCGACGGGTCTCCTGCGCATCGACGAGCGCGGTGTCGAGTTCCCGCGTGGCTTCCTGCGCGCGCTGGATCGCTTCCTTGGTGATCTCGTGGAAGACCATGCGCTTGACGGGCACCTTGGGCTTCAGGACCTGCAGCAGGTGCCACGCGATGGCCTCGCCCTCGCGGTCTTCATCTGTTGCGAGGTAGAGCTCGTCGGCGTCCTTCAAGGCGCGCTTGAGGTCGGCGACGGTCTTCTTCTTGGCATCGGAGACGACGTAGTACGGCTCGAACCCGTTGTCGACGTCGACCGAGAACTTGCCGAGGGAGCCCTTCTTGAGCTCGGCGGGCAGGTTCTTGGGCTCGACGAGGTCGCGGATGTGTCCGACGGACGCCTGGACTTCGTATCCGTCGCCGAGGTATTGCGCGATCGTCTTGGCCTTCGCGGGGCTCTCGACGATCACGAGCTTCTTCGTGCCTGGCACGTGTCTCCTTGATCGATGGTGCTGGTCAGCCGACGGACGTCGTGGATGCGTCCGGGTCGACCGGGAACTCGGTGACCGGCGGGCCGACAGGCACACCATACACACTCCGGTGGGGATGCCCGGCGGAGCCGGAGGTGGTCCGCGACCTCCGGCTGGACGACACGGCCGGTGTCCGTCGCCCCGGCCGAGGCGTCTGCGCCGCCGTGCGGTCCGGCGACCGCCACGGCCCCGACGGACAGCGGCCCGGACCCGACCACGACGGCGACACGCGCGACGGCCCCGGTGACGGAGCAGGTGCGGACGTCGGCCCGGACGGCCCGGGCGGAGCGGCGAGCAGCAGCGCACGGCGGGCCCGGCGCCAGTCCGACCGTCGCGGCCGCTGCGCTGAGTGCCGCGGTGTCCGCTGCCCCCTGCGCCCGAGCCGATGCGACGCGGAGGCCGGCGGCGGCGAGCGCCGACACGACGACGAGCGAGACGGCAGCGAGGACCGCGACGAGCACGACCGCCACCGATCCTCCGTCGTCTGCCCGCCCGGCGACCGACGGTCGAGACCGAACGGACAGGTACGCCGCTCCGCCCGACCGGGCACCGGGAGCGATCCGGATCGGCCGGGTCACGACGGGCCGCCGCCGTCGGGCCCGTCTTCGGCCAGCCCGTCCGCGACGTGGTCACCCAGGTCGTGCTCGGCCGGGTCACGCTCGTCGACCGAGCAGGCGCTCTCCCGCAGCACGAGCGCCGCGAACGGACCGCTCCCCGCGGCCCGCCCGGCGTGCACACAGACCAAGCCCTGTGTGTGGTCGATGCGGAACGACCCGGCTCCCGCCGTCCGGAGCGCCCGGCGGCCCGCGTCGTCGTCGCCGCGTCCGAACGCCCGGGCGGCCGTGACCGCGGCGGCCTGCAGACGGCCCTGCGCGTCGACGACCCGCACGCCGCCGATTCCCGCGGCCAGGACGGCGGCGACGACCGGTAGCGCGACGGCGAACTCGACGGTGACCGATCCGCGTTCGTCTGCTGGTGGGCGGGTTCGCCGCGGACTCACGGCGTGAGCGCGGTGCGGACGAGTTCGGTGAGCAGGACCTGTACCTCGCCGGACCGCATCACCGCGACCAGGACGCCGGCGAAGGCCACGGCCGCCAAGATGACCACCGCGTACTCCGCCGTGGCGGACCCGTCGTCGTCCCGCAGCCGCGTCCTCCGACGCTCCGGTCGCGCCTCCGCCGGCGGCAGGTCCGCACTCGGGATGTCCTTCTCCATGTGGTGTCCTTCCTTCTGTCTTGTCTCGTGTGTCCGATCCGGGCCCGTCGGTCCCGGCCGGACGGTCTCGGCCCCGCGGTTGCTGGACCAGCGGGCCCTGGTCCGAGTCTCGGCGAGGCGCCGGTCGTGCGATCGGCACCCGCGACCGTCCGTGGAGGGGTCAGCCGAAGGCACCCGATGTGGAGGAGAGGATGCCCACGACCACGGGCACCACCCCCACCAGTACGAACGCCGGCAGGATGCACACCCCGAGCGGCAGCACGAGCCGTACCCCCAGCCGCTCGGCGCGCGCGAGACCCTCGGCAGCGGCGTCCGCCCGCCGGTCGAGGGCGCACGCGCGGAGGAGCCCGGCGGCCGGGACCCCGGCTCGTCCGGCGAGCGCCAGGGTCTCCGCGAGCCGGTCACGGTCCGGCTGCGGCCAGGCCCGATCGGCGAACACGGCGTCGACGCTGGCGCCGGCGTCGGTCCAGGCGCCACCGCCGGAGAGCGCCACGGCCCAGACGTCGAGCAGCAGCCCCGGCATCGGCTCGTTCTCCGCAGCGGAGGCCACGAGTCGCTGCGTCCACCGGTGCGCGACCGCGACGAGCACCACCGCCGTGACCAGGCAGACCGAGCCGACAGGGCTGCCCACCAGGACGCCGACCGAGTCGACACCCCAGGCCCACCCGAGCAGCGCCCCGAAGACCGGGAGCGTCAACACGACCCGTGTGCTCGCGCGCGGACCGGCGAGCGCGGTGCGGATCGACCGCGCCGTCTGTTCGGCATCGCGCAGGGACACTGCGAGCGCCCGGAGTGTCGGTGCCACCGGCGCTCCCGTCCGGGCCGCGACGGCGAGCACCCCCTCGACGTCCCGCTCGGTCGAGGGGTCCCACGACCCGCGACCGCCGCCCGCCGGGCCACGTCCTCGTACCGTCCTGCGGGATGGACGGGTCCGGCGTCGGACCAGTCCCGCCCGTCCCCGGCGCGGCTCCGGTTGGCCAGTGGCCGGGTACGACCGCCTCTGGGTCGGTGCGGCTGCCGCCGCGGTCACGAGCGCCCACGCCCGCGGCGGTGGGACGCCGGCAGCGACCAGCACGGCGACGCGGTCCAGCGTCCGTGCGAGGTCCAGCGGTCGGCCGAGGGGATCGGTCCTCGGTCCGGCGCGATCACCGGTCCGCGCGCGGGGCGTCGTCACGAGCCGTCACGGGGACGTCGGTGCGCCCCGCCTGTCCTCCGGCGGCACTGCTCGTCGTCGACCCGCCGCGCATCACGTCGAGCGTCGCCCGCGGGTCGGGAGCCACTGCGGGGCGCCGACGAGCCGCAACCGTCGATCCGGGCCGGCCCGCCCGTCCTCGCGCCCTCAGGTGCCGCCACCCGGTCCCCGCTGCTCGACACGACCCGGCTCGGCGCGCCCCGGCTCGACGCCGCCCGGCTCAGCACGGCCTCGACGTCGGCGACCACCAACCGTCCGGCGCGGTCGACGTGCATCCGGCCCACCGCTGCCAACCGCCGC
Organism: Curtobacterium sp. MCJR17_055; assembly: GCF_003224335.1. Classification (GTDB taxonomy): domain Bacteria; phylum Actinomycetota; class Actinomycetes; order Actinomycetales; family Microbacteriaceae; genus Curtobacterium. The sequence goes on along the minus strand of NZ_QKLF01000004.1, from coordinate 280,139 downwards.
ACCCCGTGCCGGCGCTCCACGTGCAGCACCAGGTCGAACGCACTCGCCGCCTGTCGCGCGAGCGACTCGGGTCCGAGCCCGGCCAGCGCACCGAGCGCTTCGAGTCGCGCGGCGACGTCGTCGAGGCCGTTCGCATGCACGGTCCCCGCGCCCCCGTCGTGCCCGGTGTTGAGGGCCGACGTGAGCTCCCGGACCTCGGCGCCCCGGCACTCCCCCACGACGATCCGGTCTGGTCGCATCCGGAGCGCTTCGCGGAGCAGTCGACCGAGACCCAGCTCGCCGGCGCCCTCCGCGTTCGCCTGCCGGGCCTCGAGCGCGACGACGTGCGGGTGGTCGACCCGGAGTTCGGCGACGTCCTCCACCGTGATGATGCGTTCGCGGGCCGGCACCTGCGCGAGCATCGCTGCGAGGAGCGTGGTCTTCCCGCTCCCGGTGGCCCCCGTCACGAGCACGTTCTGCCGTTCGTGCACGGCCCGCTCGACGAGCCGGCGCGGCACCCGCTCGAAGAACCCTCGGTCGGCCAGGCGGTCGATCGTGGGTCGCTCGTCGCGTGGCAGCCGGACGGAGATCGCCGTCCCGTGCACGGACACCGGAGCGAGCACCGCGTGCACACGGATCCCGTCTCCGTGCCGGACGTCGGCGCAGGGTGTGGTCTCGTCGACGTGCCGTCCGCCGCGGGCGACCAGGGCACGGGCGAGGTCGCGGGCGCGGTCCTCCGGCAGGACGAGTCCCGGCACGACGACCAACCCGGCGCCCCGGTCGGTCCAGACGCCCCGTCCGCCCAGGACCAGTACGTCCGTCACGCGGTCGTCGGCGACCAGGGGCGCGAGCTCCTCGAAGTCGACCAACGACGCGGCACGCCGCCGATGGTGAGGAGGCGGAGACCCGGGCAGGAACGGAGCGCGATGGCGGTGCATGGCGCGACGGTACGGCCGCGCTTCAGGTGATCCGCGCCTCCCGGCCGGACCGGTGGACAGCCCTGCCCGACGTCACGACCGTGAGCGATTTGTACCCCGACGATCGCCTTCGTACCCCGTTCCGGATGTCCGGGTGCTGCAGCGATCCGGCGCCGAGGTCGCGGGTCCGCCGAAGGGCGGACCGGGACGAGTGGGTCCCGATGAGCGCGACGAGACCGGCGTGGGGCGCGGGGCTGGGCCGACCGGTCTGTCCACGTCGGCCGCGTCCTGCTGCCGATCGGCGGCGTCGCGCCCGTTCCGTCCGACGCACGCCCGTGCGGTCCAGCCGGGAAGAAGAAGAGGCGGCACCTGTTGGGGGGAACGGGTGCCGCCTGGACACCGGGGTGATTGGGGGGAATCGTGACCGGTGCCACCGGGAACGAGCCCGGCAGGGAACACTGTACCCCACGAAGGGGATGCGCCGACACTCCTGGACGCGGAACGCGAGGACCTGCGCGGATCGACTGTCCCGCTGCGCGCCGGCAGGTCCGCGGTGACGGGCCGGACCGCAGGACGGCGCTCGCTGCCGGCACCGGGCCGGGTCCTCCGCCGGGAGCGCGGTCGGGAGTAGTCTCCGACTGCGCCCGGTCGTCGTCTGCCTCGGTGGTCCGACCGCGTCCCGGGCGGACGAGACGAAAGGACATCGATGACGATTCCGCAGCAGGCCGCTCCACAGCAGGCCGACACCTCCGACGACGCGACGACGTTCCCACCGTCGCCCGAGTTCGTCGCGGACGCCGTCGCCGACCAGGGCCTCCACGACGCCGCGAGCGCCGACCGGGTGGCGTTCTGGGCGGAGCAGTCCCGAGCCCTGCTCAACTGGCGGACGCCCTTCACGACGACGCTCGACTGGTCCGGGGCACCGTTCGCCCGGTGGTTCGCGGACGGGGAGCTCAACGTCGCCGAGAACTGCCTCGACCGGCACGTCCGCGCCGGCAACGGCGACCGCGTCGCGATCCACTTCGAGGGCGCGAACGGCGACACCCGCACCGTCACCTACGCCGAGCTGACGGCGGACGTGCAGCGCGCGGCGAACATGCTGCAGGGTCTCGGCGTCGGGCGTGGTGACCGTGTCGTCGTGTACCTCCCCCTCATCCCGGAGGCCGTCGTCACGATGCTCGCGATCGCCCGGCTCGGCGCGATCCACTCCGTCGTCTTCGGCGGCTTCAGCGCCGAGAGCCTCCGCGCCCGGATCGAGGACGCCGGCGCGAAGGTCGTCGTGACCGCGGACGGCGGATGGCGTCGCGGTGCCGTCTCCCCGCTCAAGCCCGCCGTGGACGAGGCCCTGCAGGGCGAGGGCACGGGCAGCGTCGAGCACGTGCTCGTCGTGCAGCGCGGCGGCAACGAGATCGCCTGGACCGACCGCGACCGGTGGTGGCACGACGAGTTCGCCGCCGCCGCTCCCGATCACGAGGCGCAGGCCTTCCCCGCCGAGACGCCCCTGTTCATCCTGTACACCTCGGGCACGACCGGGAAGCCGAAGGGCATCGTGCACACCTCCGGCGGGTACCTCACCCAGGCGGCCTACACGCACCGGAACGTCTTCGACATGCACCCGGAGAAGGACGTCTACTGGTGCACGGCCGACATCGGCTGGATCACCGGTCACACGTACGTCGTCTACGGTCCCCTCGCGAACGGCGTGACGCAGGTCCTGTACGAGGGCACGCCGGACGAGCCACAGCCCGGTCGCTGGTGGGACATCGTGGACGCGTACGGGGTCACGGTCCTCTACACGGCACCGACCGCGGTCCGCGCCGCGATGAAGGCCGGTCGTCAGATCCCGGAAGCACGCAGCCTCGAGTCGCTCCGGCTGCTGGGCAGCGTCGGCGAGCCGATCAACCCCGAGGCGTGGCAGTGGTACCGGCAGGTCATCGGCCACGACCGGACCCCGATCGTCGACACGTGGTGGCAGACGGAGACCGGCGCGATCATGATCTCGGCGCTGCCCGGCGTGACGAAGCTCAAGCCCGGCGCGGCACAGACCCCGCTGCCGGGGATCGTCACCGAGATCGTGGACGAGGACGGCACCCCCGTGGGTCCCGGCGGCAGCGGCTACCTCACCGTCACCGAGCCGTGGCCGTCGATGGCGCGCGGCATCTGGGGCGACGACGACCGCTTCGTCGAGACGTACTGGTCACGGTTCCCGGGCCGCTACTTCGCCGGCGACGGCGCCCGGCTCGACGGCCAGGGCGACATCTGGGTGCAGGGACGCGTCGACGACGTGATGAACGTCTCCGGGCACCGACTGTCCACCGCGGAGATCGAGTCCGCGCTCGTCGGACACGAGGGAGTCGCCGAAGCAGCGGTCGTCGGTGCCGCCGACGAGACGACCGGGCAGGCCGTCGTCGCGTTCGTGATCCTCACCGCCGAGGCGGCCGAGGGCGTCGACCGCGAGGCCTCCGCCGCCGAGCTGCGCTCCTGGGTCGGCAAGCGGATCGGCCCGATCGCGAAGCCCCGTCAGGTCGTCATCGTCCCGGAGCTGCCGAAGACGCGGTCCGGCAAGATCATGCGCCGCCTCCTCCGCGACGCGGCCGAGGGGCGTCGCATCGGCGACACGACGACGCTGGCCGACCCGACGATCATGGCGACCATCGCGGACCTGATGTAGCCGGGCGGACGCAGGAAGGGCCTCCCGTCACACCGGCCGGGAGGCCCTTCCTGCGTCCCACGGACGCGTCGCGTCCGTGGGTGGTCAGACCGTCAGCTCGACGACCAGCTCGACCTCGACCGGTGCGTCCAGCGGCAGGACCGCGACGCCGACCGCGCTGCGCGCGTGGACGCCGGCTTCGCCGAACACGTCGCCGACGAGCTGCGACGCTCCGTTCGCGACCGCCGGCTGCCCGGTGAACGAGGGGTCGGAGGCCACGAAGACCGTCACCTTGACGACCCGGGCGACCCGGTCGAGCGACCCGGCGACGCTCTGCACCGCGGCGAGGGCGTTGAGCGCCGCCACCCGGGCCTGCGCCGTCGCCGTCTCGGCGTCGACCGCTGACCCGACCTTGCCCGTCACCGGCAGGGCGCCGTCGACGAACGGCAGCTGCCCAGCGGTGAAGACGTGTGCGCCGGAGACGACGGCGGGGACGTACGCGGCGACGGGAGCCGCGACCTCCGGCACCGTGATGCCGAGCTCGGTCAGGCGCTCGGCGACGCTCATGCCTCGGCCTTCGGACGCTTCAGGTAGGCGACGAGCCCGCCCTCCGGGCCGGTGACGACCTGGACCAGTTCCCAGCCCTGCTCACCGAAGTTGTTGAGGATGGCGGTGGTGTTGTGGATGATCAACGGGGTCGTGAGGTATTCCCAGCGGCTCATGCGGTTCCTTGCCAGCTTTCCAGTCCGAGGTGTCGTTTAGGCTGCATCCTATGTCTGCCCAGAAGACGTCTGCCCGCCGGACCAAGCCCGTCTCCGCAGTCGGCGCCTTCGTCGGTTTCGTCGGTTTCAGCGCACTCGCCGGCCTGCTCGTCACCATCGGTGTCACGCCGGCGATCGCGGTCGCCGGTGTCACGACGACCTCGACGATCGGCGTCTTCGAGTCGCTGCCCGAGTACATCGAGCTCGGCGACCTGCCCCAGCGCAACGAGGTGCTGGCGTACTCGGGCGGCAAGCCGACCCACCTGGCGACGGTCTACGACCAGAACCGCCAGGAGCTGAAGTACGACCAGATCAGCGAGAACCTCAAGAACGCCGCGATCGACGGTGAGGACAAGCGCTTCTGGCACCACGGCGGCGTCGACATGACCTCGCTCGTCCGCGCCGGTGTCGGCACCGTCGCCGGGGGTGGCCTCGGCGACTCCGGCGGTGGGTCGACGCTCACCATGCAGCTCGTCCGCAACATCAAGATGCAGCAGGCACTCGAGCTCCCCACGCAGGAGCAGCGGATCAAGGCCTACAACGAGGCGACCAAGGTCTCCGTCTCCCGCAAGCTCGAGGAGATGAAGCTCGCGATCGGGCTGGCGAAGAAGTACCCGAAGAAGGACATCCTCACCGGCTACCTGAACATCGCCTACTTCGGTGACCAGACGTACGGCGTCCAGGCCGCGGCGCAGCACTACTTCGGCAAGAGCGCCACCGACCTCACCGCCGCCGAGGCCGCCTCGATCCTGGCGATCGTGCAGTCGCCGAACACGCGCAACCTGTCCGACCCGAAGTACTACGAAGCGAACGTCGCCCGGCGTGACGTGATCTTGAAGTCGATGTACGCCCAGAAGCACATCAACACCAAGGACTTCAAGGAGGCCATCGCCTCCAAGCCCGCCGACTACGTGCACCTGACCGACCCGACCCAGGGCTGCAAGGCCGCCGCCGGCAACGGATCCCAGTTCTTCTGCGACTACGCGGTGCAGGTCGTCAAGGAGATGTCCCAGCTCGGCTCGACCCAGAAGGCACGCGACGCCGCCTGGCGCAACGGCGGCTACACGATCCAGACCACGCTGAACCTCGACCTCAACAACGCGCAGAAGGACCTGATCAACGCCTACGCGCCGAACACCGAGGCCCGGCTCGCCCTGGGCGGGGTCCTGAACTCGGTGGAAGCCGACACCGGCCGCGTGCTCACGATGGTCCAGAACAAGAACTACAACCAGCTCGCGGGCTGCGGAACCGAGGGCGCCGACCCGAACGCCTGCGCTCCGGCGACCGACACGGGGATCAACTACAGCGTCGACGAGCGGTACGGCGGCGGTGAGGGCTTCCAGACCGGGTCGACGTTCAAGCCGTTCACGCTCCTCAACTGGCTGCAGAACGGCCACGGCCTCGGCGAGATCGTGAACGGTACTCCCCGACCGTTCCCGAGCTTCAACCAGTGCGGCAGCCCCGTCGGAGTGACGTACACGCCCAAGAACGACGCCCCCGGTGAGGGCGGCAACATGACCGTCGAGAACGCGACCTACCGCTCGGTGAACGTCTCCTACGTGAACATGGCGCAGAAGCTCGACTACTGCGACATCCGCAAGACCGCGGAGTCGCTCGGCGTGCACCTCGCCGCCCCGCGCGAGACCTCGGCCGAGTTCGCGGACGACACCTCGAAGAAGACGACGACCTCGGTCCGGACGAACGCGTCGTTCGTGCTGGGCACGAACTACATCGCGCCGCTCACCATGGCGGCGGCCTACGCCGGCATCGCGAACAACGGCACGTTCTGCCGTCCCATCGCGATCGACAACGTGACGAACGCGGACGGCAAGTCCCTCGGCGGCCAGGAGAAGGACTGCACGCAGGCCATCGACCCGCAGGTCGCGGCGACGGCCATCTACGCGCTGAAGAAGGTCATGACCATCGGCACCGCTCCCGGTGCTCGGACCGCGGACGGCTTCGACGAGTTCGGCAAGACCGGTACGACTGACGAGGCCGACCAGATCTGGCTCGTCGGGGCCACCACGAAGGTCGCGACCGCCGCGTGGTTGGGCAACACCGTCGGCAAGCAGAACCTCCGCTACGTCTACGGCCCGAACGGCGCCTACGCCGGCTCCCGCACGGCACTGTGGCGCCAGGCGCAGACGATCGTGAACACGCAGTACCCGGGTGGTCAGTTCGCCGACCCGTCGCCCGCCGCAATCCGCGGCAACAGCGTCGCGGTGCCGAACGTCCAGGGTCAGACCCCGGAGGCGGCTCGCGCAGCGATCGCAGCGGCCGGCCTGACCTACGTGGACGGCGGCGTCCAGGCCGGCGGCGGTACGCCGGGCACGGTCCTCTCGACCAACCCGGCAGCCGGGCTGCAGCTCTCCAAGGGGTCGAGCGTGACCGTGTACACGACCGACGGTTCACAGACCGCCATCCCCGAGGTGACCGGCAAGCAGATCGGCGACGCGCAGGACGCCCTCGCCGACGCCGGGTTCACGAACGTCTCCGTGTCGAAGGACTACCCCAAGGGGAACGGCGACAACGAGTGCCTCGTGGCCGCGGTCGACCCCGGCCAGGGCACGGCGGTGTCGAAGGACACCGGGATCACCCTGTCCGTGTACGGCAACAAGAACGGCAAGTCGCCGAAGGGCTGCCGGTGACCCGAGCGCGTGGTGCCCTCGGCGTCCTCGCCGCGGGCGCCGCGCTCGGAGTCGCCTCCGCCGCCTGGGGCTCCCTCGTGGAGCGCCGCGCGTACACCCTCCGGTGGGAGACCGTCCCGGTGCTGCCGGTCGGCTCCCGGGACGTCACCGTCCTGCACCTGTCCGACATCCACATGGCCCCGTGGCAGGCGGACAAGCAGCAGTGGATCCGCGACCTCAGCCTGGTCGAGCCGGACTTCATCGTGAACACCGGCGACAACCTCGGCCACGCGACCGCGAACGCCGCCGTCGAGTACGCCCTCGAGCCGTTCCGCGGGATCCCGGGCGCCTTCGTCTACGGGTCGAACGACTTCTTCGCACCGTCACCCCGCAACCCCGCGCAGTACCTCGCCGGGCCGAGCACCATGCGGGCCCATGCCGAGCCGGCGAAGCTCGACGTGGACCGCCAGACGGCCTTCTTCGAGTCCCTCGGGTGGCTGGACCTCAACGACCACGCCCGCGCCGTCGAGATCCGCGGGTCACGCTTCGAGCTCTTCGGCACGTCGGACGCACACCGCGACTGGGACCGGCTCGACCTCCTGCCGGCGAACGTCGACGAGATGCGCTCCGAGGTGCCGTGGTCGGAGGACGAGAGCGGCCCCTCCCCCGTCTCCATCGGCATCACGCACGCGCCCTACCGTCGCGTCCTGGACGCCTTCGTGACACAGGGCGCGGACATCGTCTTCGCCGGGCACACGCACGGCGGCCAGGTGGCCGTCCCGGGCGTCGGCGCGCTCGTGACGAACTCGGACCTGCCGCGCCGGTACGCGAGCGGCCTGCACCAGTGGCAGAACCGCACGCACTGGTCCTGGTTGAACGTCTCGGCCGGACTCGGGACCTCGATCTACGCGCCCGTGCGGTTCGCCGTCCGGCCGGAGGCGGTCGTCGTCACGCTGACGGCCCGGACCTGACCGCTCCCCCGTCGATCGCGACGCGCCCGGCTGACACCGCGTGGTCGTGAGCACCCCCGATCATCGGATAGACTTCTGGGGTTGCTCCGGGAACGGAGTGATCACACCGCGGGGTGTGGCGCAGCTTGGTAGCGCGCGTCGTTCGGGACGACGAGGTCGCAGGTTCAAATCCTGTCACCCCGACACACAAGGCCCCGGCTTCTCAGGAAGCCGGGGCCTTCGCCGTTCCCGGAGTTCTCCGGCGCCGCCGGACTTCGTCGGCACAACAGGAACCGGCCCGAACCACGGGAGTCCGTGGTTCGGGCCGGTTCCTGTTGTGCACGTCCAGAACGCGCCACGCAAGCCCGCGTCGCGCAAGCCGGCGTCGTGCGGACGGTCCAAGCTGCGCGCTGACGCGCACCCGGTCCGCGCGGCGTCAGGCGACGGCGACGCCCGGCCGGACGAGCCGCCCCTCGGCGTGCAGCCCCGCCACGACCTCGAGCGCCTGGTGCCGGTAGCGTGCCTGCGCGGCCCCGGGAGCGACGATCACCCCGTCGGCGCCGGTCGACTCGACCAACTCGTTGATCTTCGCCGCGACCTGGTCGCGGGAGCCGTACGCCTGACGTTCCGTCCGGGCGGCGATGAACCGTCGCTCGAGGTCGGAGAACTCGTACGCGCGCGCCTCCTCCATCGAGACCGGCTCGGGCTTCGCGCCCTGACGCATGCGGATGAACGAGATCATCCCGGGCGCGCTCTGCTCGTCCACGACGGCCGGGTCCTCGTCGGTGACGACCTGCACGCCGATCAACGCGAGCGGCTCGGAACGGAAACGCGAGGGTCGGAACGCCTGGTGGTACAGCGCGAGCACCGCCTCCGTGTTGTCGGACGCGAAGTGGTGCGCGAAGGCGAACGGGATCCCCAGCGCCCCGGCGACCTGTGCACTGTAGCCCGACGACCCGAGCAGCCAGAACTCCGGGACGTCGCCGTAACCGGGCACGGCACGGATGCGGGCGAGCGGGTTCGACTCCTCCATACCGGTGAAGAAGCCGACCAGGTCGGCCAGCTGCTGCGGGAAGTCGTCGACGTCGAGCCGGTCCGTCCGCCGGAGGGCCATCGCGGTCGCCCCGTCCGTCCCGGGCGCGCGGCCGATGCCGAGGTCGACGCGGTCGCCGTACAGCGCTCGGAGGGTGCCGAACTGCTCCGCGATGACGAGCGGGGCGTGGTTCGGCAGCATGACGCCACCGGAACCGATGCGAATCGTGGAGGTCGCGGCACCAACGGCGCTCAGCAAGACCGCCGGCGCGGACGAGGTGATGCCCGGCATGCCGTGGTGTTCCGCGACCCAGAAGCGCTCGTAGCCAAGCTGTTCGGCCCGGACGGCCATGTCGATCGAGCCCTGCAGGGCCTCGGTGTTCGACTGCCCGTACTCGCGCGTCGCGAGGTCGAGGACGGAAAGGTGCAGGGGTGCGTCACTCATGTCCACACCAACGCGCCGCGTCGCGCGCCCATTCCGGGACACGTGTTGGATGGGAGGCCCGGGATCGGTCCGGTCTGCGCCTCCTGTCCGGACCGGGCTCTCCTGTCCGGACCGGGCTCAGTGTCCGGTCTCGCCGTCCAACCGGCCGCCGGACTCGGTGAGGTAGCAGTTGGCGCAGAGTGACTCGTACTCGACGTCGACGCCGTCGATCGCGACCTGTGACCCGTCGAACACGAACCGGCCGTCGACTTTCCGGGCGTTGAACACGGCCTTGCGCCCGCAGCGGCAGATGGTCTTGAGTTCCTCGAGGGAGTGCGCGACTTCGAGGAGGCGACGGCTGCCGGGGAACGCCTCGGTGCGGAAGTCGGTGCGGATGCCGTACGCGAGGACGGGGATCTCGTCGAGGACGGCGATCCGGAGCAGGTCGTCGACCTGCCGGGGCGTGAGGAACTGCGCCTCGTCCACGAGCACACAGCTGACCGGCCGGACCATGCCGTCGAGTGCTGCCGACTCCGGATCGGTCGCGCCCGCCTCGGCCACCGCAGCACGGACGTCCGCCTCGGCGGGGAGCACGACGTCCACGGTCCGCGTCACACCGAGCCGCGAGACGATCTCGCGGTCGCCCTTGGTGTCGACGCTGGGCTTGGCGAGCAGGACGCGCTGGCCGCGCTCCTCGTAGTTGTACGCGGCCTGCAGGAGCCCGGTGCTCTTGCCGCTGTTCATCGCGCCGAAGCGGAAGTAGAGCTTGGCCACTACGCGAGGAACCCGTCCTCCGCCGCGCGACGGATGAGGTCGGACTTCTTCGACGCCGGACGGCCGACCTTCGCGTACTTCTCACGGACACGGCGGAGGTACGTCTTGGCGGTCTCGTACTGCACGTTCATCTGCGCCGCGACCTCGTTCGTCGAGTAGCCCGACACGTACAGGCGGAGCGCTTCCTCCTCGCCGTGGCTGAGCTTCGGACGCTGGTGGGCGCTCGCCCCCGTCGGCAGCGGACGCCATTCGCGCTGTGCCGGCGTCTCGCGCGCCACGCCCATCACCTCACGCGCGATGTCCATCACCTCGCGCATCGGCAGGGACTTCGAGAGGAACGCCGCCGCACCGGCTGCGAGGGAGCGGTCGCGGGACTCGCGGGCGTCGACGCTCGACAGGACGATCACCTTCGCCCCGGCTGCTCGGCACGTGCGGACGCGGGCCTCGATCGACACCGGCTCCTTGAGCTGGAAGTCGAGGAACACCAGGTCGGTCGGGAAGCTGTCGCTGTGCACCATCTCGAGCCAGGTGTGTGCGGTGAGGGCCAGGTCGAAGTCGAAGGCGTTCACCGCGATCCAGCTCGACAGGCTGTCGAGCAGGACCTCGTGGTCGTCGAGGATGGCCAAACGCACCCGGCGGGAACCCGGGGCCGGCATGGCGGGACCGCCCTCCGGGAACCGGGTCGGGTCAGTGCTGGTCATACGAGAACCTTAATGTCAGGGACGATGGTCGGACGGCGACGTCGAGGTCCGGGAACGTCACGCGGAGCACGGCGACGTACGGATCGAACGCCCGGTGGATGCCGACGTCGGAGTCGGCCACGGCGACGTCGAAGGTCATCGTGACCGCGCTGCCCGCAGCCGACGGGTCGGGAGGCGCGACCGTCACCCGGACGCCGGCCGGGTCGACGGTGTCGGCCGCGAGCACCACGCGCACGAAGGTCCGGACGACGGTCCGCTGGTCGGCGTCCATCGCCGCAGCGAGGCCGAGCGGGTCGACGACGGTGGCGGCGGGGTCCCCCGCGATGCGCACGGCGTACTCCAACCACGTGCGGTCCGCCTCGGCGACCATGACCTGCCGGATGCCGTCGGCGATGGCCCGTGCCCGCGCCCGGTCCGCGTCCGTCAGCGTCGTCCGCGTGCGGAGCTCGGCGAAGAAGGGGGCGACGTCCCGCGCGAGGATCGTCGACCGGTCCTGCTGCACGCTCGACGTGATGCCGTCGCGTTCGGCACGTTCCACCGAGTACGACCCCGCACGGATCTGCACGCGCTCCGCCAGACCGGCGAAGGTGTGGGCGAACACGGCCGACGCGGCGGTGAGGACGAGGGTCGGAGCGGCAGCCAGGAACGCCGCGACCGGCACCGGGACGCCCGCAGGGTGCACGAACGCGACCGCCCCACCGGTGGCGGCCCCCACGACGGCGAGGGCGAGACCGCCCGCGACGAGGTCCGTCCACGGACGGTACGGGGCGACGACCACGATGCCGATCGCACCGAGCAGCACCATGAAGTCGTTCACGAGCGACCGGTCGGGACCCCACTGCGCGGCCGCCGCGGTCACGGTCGCGAGCGCGAGCAGTGCGACGTGGGCGACGAACGCCCACCGGGTGAAGGGCGCCCGGAACGGACTGGAGGCGCTGAACACGACGACCGCGGAGGCGGCGAGCAACAGGACGGTCAGGGCGCTCAACGTCGGCGCGCCGACCACGTCCCGGTCGAGGATCGACACCAGGGAGGCCCAGAGCACGCCGCCGGCGCCGAGGACGACCGCGAGCGGTCGGGACCCCATCGCGCCGAGCGGGTCGTACTGCTGCGCGGTCCGTCGTCCCGGACCGCGGCGCGTGGTGCGGCTCACGAGGCCCGCTCCACGTCGTCGTGCGGTCGGAGGGGCACGGGAGCGTTCGCCGACCCGTACGGCACGCTCATCATGACGCTCGTCCCCGACCCGGGCGAGGACCACACCTGCACGTCCCCGCCGACCCGGCCGATGCGCTCGCGGACCGAGTTGCGGAGCCCCATGCGGTCGGCTCCGGTGGCCTGTTCGTCGAACCCGCGCCCGTCGTCCACGACCATCACGGTGCACGCCAGGCCGTCGTCGAAGACGCTGACCTCGGCCGCGTCGGTGCCGGCGTGCTTGCGGACGTTCGTCAGGCACTGGGCGACCGCACGGAGCACCGCGGTCATCGCCTGTGGGTCGAGCCGGGCGACCGACACCGGGTCACCGGTCACGGTGATCTGCAACCCCGTGGACCGTTGCTCGTCGAGCATGCGGTCGAAGGCCGCGACCGCGACCGTGGTCGTGTCGTCGGCGCCGTCGTCCGCCGCCGGACCGTCCGCCGCGAGCCAGGCACGCCCGGTGAGCATCGCGACGTCCGCCTCCATCGTCTGCACGAGGTGCTCGTCCATCGGACCGGCCGGCGCCAACGCGATCGCGTTGAGGTGGTTCAGGACGGTGTCGTGCAGGATCGCCGCGGCTTCGGCCTCGATCCCCGCCCGGTACGCCGTCACGTGCTCTTCGCGGGCCGACCGCAGCAGCTCGGGTTGGATGCGCTCGGACCGCCTGGTCGACCGGTTCACCGCCACCACGAGACCGATGACGAACCCGAGCGTCACCCACGCGAGCACGAGCGGGTGGTCGGGGCCGCCGGCCTGTGCGGCGACGACCGACGTCACGACCCGGCCCACGACGAAGCCGGACACCGACCAGAGCACCACGCGGAGCGTCCCGCTGCCGGTGCCGCCGATGAGCACGAGCGGCACGACGACCAGGGAGAGCAGGTACGAGGTGACCCACGGGACCCCGGCGAGTTCGCGTTGCACGACGGTCGCGAACCAGTACGCGCAGATCCCCCCGACGACGAGGAACGCAGCCGCCGACCGCCAGGTGCCGACGTGGACGTGCACACCGATCATCACGAGCATGGGGACCACGGCGAGCACCGCGCCGAGGACGTGGTCCGTCGGAGCGTCGACGCGGTAGAGCAGCAGCAGGAGCGCAGCGGCGACGAGGGACCCGATCGCGGCTGCGTGGAAGGCGCGCACGGTCGACCACGCGTTCACCCGTGGCGCGAGATGCGTGGGGATGCCGAGCACCGGGGCTGTCCTTCCGTGCGGTCGAGGGGACACGGAGCACTCGGACTCCGAGTGCTCACCGCCGCGTCAGACCGTGGGGTGGTCCGTCAGCGGCGGGGGCGCCGTCTTCGATCCAACCACGATGGGTGCTGGTGTGTACCCCGATCAGATCGCCAGGCGGCGGACTCGTCCATGGTAACGGCGACCACCGACGGGCCACTGTCCCCCGGAAGCGGGATCGACGATCAGAAGAGACGCGGTTCCGCCGTGCGGACCGCACCCGTCTCGCGGACCGCACCCGTCGGACGGGTCGCCTCCGTCAGCCGGGTCGGGCCCGTCGGCCGACCCGCCCCCGCCGAGGCCGGGGCAGAAGCGGCCACACCGGGGGCCCCGGCGCCCGGGCCGAGCCCGTTCGACGGCCGGTACTCGGCGCGGTGGGCGTACCCGGGGTCCGCGCGCTTGAGCGGCGACTGGTCCGACGTCCGGGGCACGGCGTCGTCCGAGAACCCCATCGATCCGGTCGCCGGGTCGACCTTCCCCAGGGACAGGCCGTGCTCGTGCAGGATCGGCCGGACCCGCTCGGCCAACCAGCGCCGGTAGTCCTTCGGCGCGTACGTGTTGTCGAGGTACATGGCCCGGTAGCGCCCCACGAGGTCGGGGTGCGTCCGGCCCAGCCACTCGTACCACCACGGCTTGATGCCGGGCTTGAGGTGCAGCGCCGAGTACATCAGGCTCGTCGCACCGGAGGCAGCCGCGCGCCCGACCGCGTCCTGCAGGTGCGCCCGCGTGTCCGTGATGTACGGCAGGACCGGCATGAGGAACACCGAGCAGTCGAGCCCGGCGTCGCGGACCGCCCGTACCGTGGCCAGGCGTGCAGAGGTCGTCGGGGTGCCGGGCTCGACGGACTGCTGCAGGTCGTCGTCGTACACCGCGATGGACATCGCGATGTCGACCGGGACGGACTTCGCGGCTTCGACCAGGAGCGGGATGTCCCGTCGGAGCAGACTGCCCTTGGTGAGGATGCTGAAGGGCGTGCCGGAGTCGGCCAGGGCGCGGATGATCCCGGGCATGAGCCGGTACCGTCCCTCTGCGCGCTGGTACGGGTCGGTGTTCGTGCCGAGGGCGACCGGGTGCCGGTCCCAGCTCGGCTTCGCGAGTTCCCGAGTGAGCACGTCGGCGACGTTCGTCTTCACGACGATCTGCTGGTCGAAGTCCGCCCCGCCGTCGAACTCCAGGTAGGTGTGGGTCGGACGGGCGAAGCAGTACACGCAGGCATGACTGCAGCCGCGGTAGGGGTTGATCGTCCACCCCCACGTGCCGCCGTCCGCTCCCCCGACCTTGTTCAGCGCGGACTTCGCCAGGACCTCGTGGAAGGTCACCCCGACGAACTCAGGGGTCGTCACGCTCCGGACGAACCCGCTGTTCGACTCGAGTCCGGGGAGCATGTCGCTCCGCTCGGCCGTGATCGCCTGCCCGTCCCAACGCATGCTCCCATTCGAACACATGTTCGAACGAGGTGCAAGGAGGGGGACGTCAGCGGTGCAGGCCCAGCACCGCCGCCGTACGGTCCAGCGTGGCGCTCGCCAGGGCCGCGTCGTCGCCGAGGTCCTGACCGTACGTCGGCACCATCTCACGCACCGACGCCTGCCAGCCGTCCCACCGGTCCGGGAAGCACCGCTGCAGCAGCCCGAGCATGATCGGGACCGCGGTGGACGCTCCCGGGGAGGCACCGAGCAGGCCGGCGATCGACCCGTCCCCGGACGTGATGACCTGCGTGCCGAACTGCAGGACACCGCCCTTCTCGGGGTCCGGCTTGATGACCTGCACCCGCTGCCCCGCGGTGATGCGGTGCCAGTGCTCCGGCCGCGCGCTCGGCATGAACTCGCGGAGCGCGTCGAACTTCGTGCGCTTCGAGGCCAGGAGCTGCCCGACCAGGTACTTCACCAGGTCGAAGTTGGAGAACGCGACCGCGAGCATCGGACGGAGGTTGTGCGGGCGGATCGACGTGAACAGGTCGAGCACCGACCCCTGCTTGAGGAACTTCGGGCTGAACCCCGCGTACGGTCCGAACATGAGCGACGCCTGCCCGTCGACGATGCGGGTGTCCAGGTGCGGCACCGACATCGGCGGAGCCCCCACGCTCGCCTTGCCGTAGACCTTCGCCGCGTGCTTCTGCACCACCTCCGGGTCGTCGGTGCGCAGGAACTCGCCGGACACCGGGAAGCCGCCGTAGCCGCGGATCTCCGGGATGCCGGACTTCTGCAGCAGCTGCAGCGCCCCGCCGCCGGCACCGACGAACACGAACTTCGCCGCGATGCGCTGCTTCGAGCGACCGACCTCGTTGCGGACGTCGAGCACCCAGCCGTCGGAGACCTTCGAGCGGGCGATCTTCGTCACGCGGTGCGACGGTTCGAACTGCAGGCCGTCGATCTCGAGCTGGTCGAAGAGCTGCCGGGTGAGGGACCCGAAGTCGACGTCGGAGCCCGCCGCCGAGTACGTCGCCGCGATCGGCTGGTCCTTCTTGCGCCCCGGGATGAGGGCCGGTGCCCACTTCCGGATCTGCTCGGCGTCCTCGCTGTACTCGAGCCCGGCGAAGAGCGGGTGGTCCTTCATGGCGTCGTAGCGCGCGCGCATGTACGCGACGTTGTCCGCGCCCCACACGAAGGAGATGTGCGGCGTCGGGTTGATGAAGCTCGTCGGGTCGGGCAACGTCCCGTCCTCGACCAGGTGCGACCAGAACTGCCGGGACACCTGGAACTGCTCGTTGACCGTCACGGCCTTCGCGATGTCCACGCGGCCGTCGGGGAGCTCGGGCGTGTAGTTGAGCTCGCAGAGCGCCGAGTGGCCCGTCCCGGCGTTGTTCCACGGGTTGGAGGACTCCTGCGCCGCGCTGCCCAGCCGCTCGTACACGCGGATCGTCCAGTCCGGCTCGAGCCGGTGGATGATCGCGGCGAGCGTGGCGCTCATGATCCCTCCGCCGACGAGGACGACATCGATGGGGTCCACCTGCTTCACTGCCACCCGTCGAGCCTACCGCCGCTGCCTGTCCGACGACGGGAGGCGCGGTACCAGCCGGCACCGTCCCTCCAGGCACGGCCGTCGCGCCGTTGGCGCGTCCCGCCGGTACCGGCCGGCGGGGCCCACCTCCCGTCCGTCGTGCGGCCGTCGGGTCAGACGGTGACCGTCCGCTTGGCGACCACCGTCTCGGCGATCTGGACCGCGTTGAGCGCGGCGCCCTTCCGGAGGTTGTCGTTGCTGACGAAGAGCGCCAGGCCGCGTCCCTCGGGCGCGGACTGGTCGGCACGGATGCGTCCGACGAAGGACGGGTCCTGCCCGGCCGCCTGCAGCGGCGTCGGGACGTCGGAGAGCTCGACGCCGGGGGCGGCGGCGAGCACCTCGGTCGCGCGCTCCGGCGACAGCGGACGGTCGAACTCGGCGTTCACCGAGATCGAGTGGCCGGTGAACACGGGGACACGGACGCAGGTGCCGGCGACCAGCAGGTCCGGCAGGTCGAGGATCTTCCGGCTCTCGTTGCGGAGCTTCTTCTCCTCGTCGGTCTCGCCCTCGCCGTCCTCGACGATGCTGCCCGCGAGCGGGACCACGTCGAAGGCGATCGGCCGGACGTACTTCGCCGGTTCCGGGAAGGTGACGGCGGACCCGTCGTGGGTCAGCGCCGCGGTGTCCTGCTCGAGCGCCGCGCGGGCCTGGCCGAGCAGTTCCTCGACCCCGGCCAGGCCACTGCCGGACACGGCCTGGTACGTCGTGGCGACGAGGCGACGGAGGCCGGCCTCGGTGTCGAGCACCTTGAGGACCGGCATGATCGCCATCGTCGTGCAGTTCGGGTTGGCGATGATGCCCTTCTCGGCGTCGTCGATCGCCTCCGGGTTCACCTCGCTGACCACGAGCGGGACCTGCGGGTCCATCCGCCACGCGCTGGAGTTGTCGATGACCAGGGCGCCGGCGGCGGCGAAGCGCGGGGCGAGGGAGCGCGATGCGGTCGCGCCCGCGGAGAACAGGGCGATGTCGATGCCGGACGGGTCGGCCGTCTCGGAGTCCTCGACGACGATCTCTTCGCCGCGGAAGGGCAGCGTCGTGCCGGCCGAACGGGCGCTGGCGAAGAACCGGACCGTGGTGGCCGGGAAGTCGCGCTCCTCGAGCAGCCGACGCATCACGGCGCCGACCTGTCCGGTGGCGCCGACGACGGCGACGGTGAGCTGGGTGTCGGTCATGGTCGTGCTCCTGCTCGGTTCAGCGGCCGGTGCCGGCGTAGACGACGGCCTCGTTGTCGGCGTCCAGCCCGAACGCCTCGTGCACGACGCGCATCGCCTCGTTGAGGGTGTCGGCACGGGTCACGACCGAGATGCGGATCTCGGAGGTCGAGATCATCTCGATGTTGATGGACGCGTCGTGCAGGGCCCGGAAGAGCTGCGCCGAGACACCCGCGTTGGTCCGCATGCCGGCACCGACCAGTGCGAGCTTGCCGATCTGGTCGTCGTACTGGATGCCCTCGTACCCGATGTCGGACTTGGACACCTCGAGCGCGGTGAGGACGCTCTGCCCCTGGTCCTTCGGCAGCGTGAACGAGATGTCGGTCCGCCCCGTCGAGGCCGCCGACACGTTCTGCACGATCATGTCGATGTTCGCCCCGGCGCGCGCCACGATCGTGAAGATCTCGGCTGCCTTCCCGGGCTGGTCGGGCACCCCGACGACGGTGATCTTGCCCTCGGAGAGGTCTCCGGCGATGCCGGTGATGATCGGTTCTTCCACGGTTTCCCCCTCGGCAGGGTTGTAGACGATGGTGCCCTCGACGTTGCTGAACGAGGAACGGACGTGCAGGGTGACGCCGTGCCGTCGGGCGTACTCGACGGCGCGGATGTAGAGGACCTTCGCGCCGGACGCCGCGAGCTCGAGCATCTCCTCGGTCGTGACGCGGTCGATCTTCCGGGCCTTCGGGACGATCCGCGGATCGGCGGTGAAGATGCCGTCGACGTCGGTGTAGATCTCGCAGACGTCGGCGTCGAGCGCGGCGGCGAGGGCGACGGCGGTCGTGTCCGAACCACCGCGTCCG
Organism: Curtobacterium sp. MCJR17_055; assembly: GCF_003224335.1. GTDB lineage: Bacteria > Actinomycetota > Actinomycetes > Actinomycetales > Microbacteriaceae > Curtobacterium. The sequence continues at coordinate 261,886 of NZ_QKLF01000004.1, read as the reverse complement.
AGCGTCGTGATCTCACCGGTGGTCCGGTTGAAGCCCTGGAAGCCCGCGACGATCGCGACGTGGCCGGCGTCGAGCGCCTCACGCACCCGCTTCGGCGTGACGTCCACGATGCGGGCCTTGCCGTGCTGCGCGTCGGTGAGCATGCCCGCCTGGCTGCCCGTGTACGACGAGGCCTCGACGCCGAGGCTCTTGATCGCCATCGCCAGGAGCGCCATCGAGATGCGCTCGCCCGCGGTCAGGAGCATGTCGAGCTCCCGCCCGGCCGGGATCGGGGTGACCTCGTGCGCCAGGTCGACGAGTTCGTCGGTGGTGTCCCCCATCGCGGACACCGCCACGACGACGTCGTTGCCGGCCTTCTTCGTCTCGACGATGCGCTTCGCGACGCGCTTGATGCTCTCGGCATCCGCGACGGACGAACCACCGAACTTCTGCACGATCAAGGCCACGGGCACGCACTCCTGGGGACGGTTCACCGCGACGTCACGCGGCTCGACGATCGTAGCCGGTGTTCCTCGGATGTTGCGTCGGAGCGGGTCGCGACGCAACGATCCCGCGCGGTCGGATCAGCCGCCGACGACCCGTCGACCCTCGAACGCGCGGCCGAGCGTCACCTCGTCGGCGTACTCCAGGTCACCACCGACCGGCAGGCCGGACGCCAGGCGGGTCGTCCGGATGCCCATCGGCACGAGGAGGCGGCTGAGGTACGTCGCTGTCGCCTCGCCCTCGAGGTTCGGGTCGGTGGCGATGATGACCTCGTCCACGGTCCCGTCCGCGAGCCGCACCATGAGCTGCTGGATGCGCAGGTCGTCCGGGCCGACGCCGTCGATCGGGCTGATCGCACCGCCGAGCACGTGGTAGAGCCCGCGGAACTCCCGCGTGCGCTCGATCGCCGCGACGTCCTTGGCCTCCTCGACCACGCAGATCGTGCTCGGCGACCGACGTGGGTCGCGGCAGATGCTGCACCGGACGTTCTCGGTGACGTTGCCGCACACCTCGCAGAACCGGACCTTCTCCTTCACCGTGCCGAGGAGCTTGGACAGCCGTGTCGGGTCGAAGGACTCGGTCTGCAGGATGTGGAACGCGATGCGCTGTGCCGACTTCGGCCCGATGCCGGGCAGACGCCCGAACTCGTCGATGAGGTCCTGCACGATGCCGTCGTACATCAGACACCCCCCTCGGTCAGCGACGTCTCCTCGATGAACTGCGCGCCGAGGATCTCACGCACGACGGCCTCGCCGTAGCGCCCGGGCACGGCGGTCCGGCGGACACCGGACTGGTTGCCGGCGGCCTGCTGCCCCTGCTGCGCGGTGGGCTGCTGCTGGCCACCGGACGGTTGCGCGGTCCGCGGCGGCGCCGACTGCTGACGCGGAGCGGTCTGCTGCTGCGGAGCCATCTGCCGTTGCGGAGCCGTCTGCGCCGGACGACCACCACCCGGACCGGGGTCCGGGTGCGGCGCACCGTCGTCGAACGGCTCGTCGTCGAGCGGGTAGTCGTCGACCGGTACGGCATCCGAGGGGACGCCGGCTGCGGTCCGGGGTGCGTCTCGGCCGGGAGGCCCGCCCTGCGTGACCGCGTCGGCACGGATCGCCTGGTCGTCGCTCCCGGTTCGGGCAGGTGCACCGACCGGACCCGAGGCGGCGAGAGCAGCGGCCGGCGCCGGCTGCGGCGCCGTCCGCTCGGCCGGCGCGACGGCTGCGTCGGCGGGCACGGTACCGAAGGGGGCGGCCCACGACGGCTCGATGTCCTCGGGGACGGCACCGGCCGTCGGGTCCGAGGCGGGGATGGTCGCGACGGCCCACTCCGTTACCGGGCCGGCGTCCTGCTGAGCGGCGTCCCGCGGCTCGGCGTCCTGCCGGGCAGTGGTGTCCCGCTGCGGGGCGGTGCGCTCCGTCGGCCGGCCCTCCGAGCGGTCGACGGCCGGTGTCGAGCCGGAGCCCGACGGACGGTCCGCCGTCGTGCCCTGGCGGGCAGCGGGTCGCGATCCGGCGGACGGCGCCGAGGCACCGGCGCTCGGCGTCTCCTGCTGGGCGCGCGACACCGCTGCGCCGCTCGGGCCGCCCTGTCGGTCGGGCGCCGCCTGCGCCGGAGCGTCCTGCGTCCGGGCGGACTGCGCCGGAGCTGCCTGGCGCGCCTCGGCTCGCCCCGCACCGGCCTGGGGAGCAGCCTGCGTCCGAGCCGCCTGCGCCGGAGCAGCCTGCGTCGGCCCGGCCTGCGTCGGCGGGCTCGGCGGTCGCGTCGCACCGGCCCCGGCAGCACCGCCTCCGGGCCCGCGGGCGACGAACTTCACCCGGAAGCCGAGCACGTCGTTGATCGCGGCACGCAGGTGCTCGCTGACGCTCGTGTTCGGGTCGCTCATCTCCTTGAACGACGCCACGTCCTGCTGGCTCGGGAAGGTCAGCGTGAGGACGTCGTCCTTGAGCGCGGTGACCTGCGCCGTCGCGACGACCGCCCACGCGGAGCGCTTGGCCCGTTGGACGTGCTCGACGATCTGCGGCCAGGTGTCGCGCATCTGCTGGAGGCCGACCGGGGTGACCGACCGCACGGCCGGCTCGTCACCGATCACGGTGCCGACACCGGTGGACGACGGCGACGCCTGGCCATCGCTGGTCTGCGGGGACGGGGACGCCGCCGGCGCAGGAGTGCTCTCGGGGACGGCGGCAGCCCACGAGGCCGCCGCGCTCCGGGCGGCGTCGACGGTCGGGGCTGGCGGCGACCCGGCCTGCTCGGACGTCCCTGCGGCAGGGGCGGACCCGGCGACCGGAGCGGTCGTGCTGGTCGTCGAACCGGGGGCCGCCGACACGGGTGCCGACGTCGCGGGTGCCGCCGGTACCTGCGCGGCCGTCGTCGCCGGTGTCGGCGTGGTCGGCGCGGCCGTCGCCGGCCGGGCGGGAACAGCAGCAGGTGCGACGGCGGCAGGAGCGGCCGTCGGCAGCTCCGCCGGTCCGGCCTGGTGGCCCCCGGCGTCGCCGACGCCGACGCGACGCTCGAGCCGTTCGACACGTGCGAGCGCACCGCGCTGGGTGTCGTCGGACTCCGGCACGAGCATGCGCGCGACCATGAGTTCGAGGTGCAGTCGCGGCGAGGTCGCCCCGGTCATCTCGGTGAGCGCACGGTTGGCGATGTCGGCTCCGCGGGACAGCGCCGTCGCGCCGAACACCCCGGCCTGCCGGGACATGGTGTCGAGCTCCTCGGGCGAGACGCCGCGCAGCACGGCGCCCGCGCTCTCGTTCGTGGCCGCGACGACGATCAGGTCGCGGAGGCGTTCGAGCAGGTCCTCGACGAAGCGCCGCGGGTCCTGTCCGGTCTGCACGACGCGGTCGATCGCCGAGAACGCCGATGCCGGGTCGGCCACGGCGAGCGCGTCGACGACGTCGTCGAGCAGTGCGGCGTCGGTGTACCCGAGGAGCGCGACGGCCCGTTCGTAGGCGATCGCACCGTCCTCGCTGCCGGCCATCAGCTGGTCGAGCAGGGACAGGGTGTCGCGCACGGACCCGCCGCCGGCGCGCACGACGAGCGGCAGCACGCCCGGCGCGACCGACACCGACTCCTGCGCGCACAGCTGCTCGATGTACTCGAGCATCGTCGCGGGCGGGACCAACCGGAACGGGTAGTGGTGGGTGCGCGAGCGGATGGTGCCGATGACCTTCTCGGGTTCGGTCGTCGCGAAGATGAACTTCACGTGCTCCGGCGGCTCCTCGACGAGCTTGAGCAGGGCGTTGAAGCCCTGCGGCGTCACCATGTGCGCTTCGTCGAGGATGAAGATCTTGTAGCGGTCGCGAGCGGGCGCGAAGACCGCACGGTCGCGGAGGTCGCGGGCGTCGTCGACGCCGTTGTGGCTCGCGGCGTCGATCTCGATGACGTCGAGCGATCCCCCGCCGCCGCGGGCGAGTTCGACGCAGCTGGGGCAGACGCCGCAGGGTGTGTCGGTCGGGCCCTCGGCGCAGTTCAGGCAGCGCGCGAGGATGCGCGCCGAGGTGGTCTTGCCGCAGCCGCGCGGCCCGCTGAACAGGTACGCGTGGTTGACGCGGTTCGTCCGGAGCGCCGTGCGGAGGGGGTCCGTCACCTGCGACTGCCCGATGAGTTCGGCGAAGTTCTCGGGCCGGTAACGGCGATACAGGGCGGTGACCACGCGACCAGGGTAGTCGGCACCGCCGACACCTCGGCACCGCTCTCCACAGCCCCGGAAGACGAAGAAGACTCCTCACGCACGGAACCGGCACAGCCCCGGTTCCCCCGCAACGCCGCCCCAGGAAATGAAGAAGACCCCTCACGCACGGAACCGGCACAGCCCCGGTTCCCCCGCAACGCCGCCCCAGGAAATGAAGAAGACTCCTCACGCACCCGCCAGAGCCCGGTTACCCTTGCTGCGTTTCCGCCCTGGGGGAGTTGGCCTGGATGGCGTCACGTGAGGAGCCGCTGAACACTCTACCGGACGCGAGGAGCAGCATCGAACGCATGAAGATCGCCATCGCCGGAGGCCACGGGCAGATCGCCCTGATCCTCGAACGCCTCATCACCGAAGCCGGCCACGACGCCGTCGGCATCGTCCGCAACCCAGCACACGTCGCCGACGTCGAACAGACGGGCGCGAAGGCGCTCGTCGCCGACCTCGAGCAGCTGTCGGAGGAGGACCTCGCCCTCCGCCTCCGCGGCTTCGACGCGGTGGTCTTCGCCGCCGGTGCCGGGCCGAACAGCGGCGCCGAGCGGAAGCTCTCGGTCGACCGGGACGCGGCCGTGCTGCTCGCGGAGGCCGCGGTGCGCCTCGACATCGACCGCTACGTGATGATCTCGGCGATGGGCGCCGACTCGTACGACCCCGAGGCCGCGAGGTTGCCCGCCGAGGACGAGGACGGCGTCTTCCAGGTCTACCTCCGCGCGAAGGCGGAGGCGGACGCCAACGTCCGGATGCGCCGGTTCCGGTGGACGATCGTCCGTCCCGGCGCCCTGCTCGACACCCCGCCGCAGGGCACTGTCTCGGTCGGCAGGACGGTGCCGCGTGGCTCGATCCCCCGCGCCGACGTGGCGGCGGTGGTCCTGCACGCGCTCCTCGATGACAGCGCGGTGGGCCAGCAGTTCGAGGTCACGAGCGGGGACACGCCCATCCCGGCGGCCCTGCACGCGCTCGGCTGACCGAGCCGACCCGACGACGGCCAGGAGGCCCACCACCGGACCGGTGGACGGGCCTCCTGGCCGTCCGCTGCGGACGCTGCTGAGGCCGGCCGCGCCTCAGAGCGCGACGGCCGCCGACTGCCGGGCGATCTCGAGTTCCTCGTTCGTGGGGATGACGAGGACGGCGACGCGGGACGCGTCCGTGGAGATCCGACGTGCCTCCTTCGAGTGGAGTTCGTTGCGGTCCGGGTCGACCTCGATGCCGAGGTGTTCGAGACCGGCCAGCACACGACGCCGGAGCAGCGCGTTGTTCTCCCCCACACCCGCGGTGAAGACGACCGCGTCCAGCCCGCCGAGCTGCGCGGTGTACGCGCCGACGTAGCGACGGATCCGGTGCCGGTACACGGCGAGCGCCGCCTCGGCCGTCTCGTCGCCCTTCGTCGCGGCGTCCTGCACGTCGCGCATGTCACCGCTGCCGGTCAGGCCGAGCAGACCGGACCGCTTGTTGAGCATCGTGTCGAGGTCCTCGAACGACATGCCGGCTTCGCGGTGCAGGTGCACGAGCACGGCGGGGTCGAGGTCGCCCGAGCGGGTGCCCATGACGAGACCCTCGAGCGGGGTGAGACCCATCGACGTCTCGATCGACCTCCCGCCGTCGATCGCCGCGGCGGACGCCCCGTTGCCGAGGTGCAGCACGATCGTCTTCAACTCGGACAACGGCCGGTCCAGGAACACCGCGACCTGCTCGGACACGTACTTGTGGCTCGTGCCGTGCATGCCGTAGCGGCGGATCTGGTACTGCTCGGCCAGGTCGGCGGGGATCGCGTAGGTGTAGGCGTGCGGCGGCATGGTCTGGTGGAACGCGGTGTCGAAGACCGCCACGTGCGGGACGTCCGAGAACACCTGCTTCGCGGCCCGGATCCCCTCGAGGTTGGCCGGGTTGTGGAGCGGTGCGAGGCTCGACAGGTCGTCGATCTGCTGCTCGACCTCGTCGGTGACGACCGTGGCGGCGTCGAAGCGGGTGCCGCCGTGCACGACGCGGTGCCCGACGACGGCCGGCGGGTGCTCGTCGAAGGACGGGCCGACCTTCCGGAAGGCGTCGATCATCGCCTGGAAGCCGGCGGCGTGGTCGGGCACCTCGGCGCTGTCGTTCGACGAGGTCTCCCCCGTCAGCGCGTTCGTGTGCTTCCACGAGCCGGTCGACTCGCCGATCCGTTCGACCAGGCCGGAGGCGAGGGTGCGCTCGTCCTCGAGTTCGACCAGCTGGTACTTGAACGAACTCGAGCCGGAGTTGACGACGAGTGCTGCGCTCACGAGGGGTCACCTTCTGTGCGGGGTGCGGGGGCCGCGGTGCCGGCCTGGATGGCGGTGATCGCGACCGTGTTCACGATGTCGCTGACGAGGGCCCCGCGCGAGAGGTCGTTGATCGGCTTGCGGAGCCCCTGCAGGACGGGACCGACCGCGACGGCGCCGGCGGACCGCTGCACGGCCTTGTACGTGTTGTTGCCCGTGTTGAGGTCGGGGAAGATGAACACCGTCGCCTGACCGGCCACCGGGGAACCCGGCATCTTCGCGCTCGCGACCGTCGGGTCGGCTGCGGCGTCGTACTGGATCGGCCCCTCGACGAGCAGGTCCGGCCGACGCTCCCGCACGAACGCGGTGCCCGCGCGCACCTTGTCCACGTCGGCGCCGGACCCGCTGTCGCCGGTGGAGTAGCTGAGCATCGCGACGCGCGGCTCGATGCCGAACTGCGTCGCGGTCTCGGCGGACGAGATCGCGATGTCCGCGAGCTGCTCGCTCGTCGGATCGGGGATCACCGCGCAGTCGCCGTAGACGAGGACCCGGTCGGCGAGGGCCATGAGGAACACGCTCGACACGATGGAGGTGTCCGGACGGGTCTTGATGATCTCGAACGACGGCCGGATGGTGTGGGCCGTGGTGTGCTTCGCGCCGGAGACCATGCCGTCGGCGAGCCCGAGCTGCACCATCATCGTCCCGAAGTACGACACGTCGGTCACCGTGTCGCGGGCGAGCTCGACGCTCATGCCCTTGTGCGCCCGCAGTGCCGTGTACTCCTGCGCGAACCGCTCGCGGAGCTCGGGGTCGAACGGGGACAGCAGCTGTGCGCCCTCGAGGTCGAGTCCGAGCTCGGTCGCCCGGGCCCGGATCGCGCCCGGGTCGCCGAGGATCGTGAGCGCGCACACCTGGCGCTGCAGGAGCGTGGAGGCCGCGCGGAGGATGCGGTCGTCGTCGCCCTCCGGCAGGACGATGTGCTTCCGGTGCTCGCGGGCCCGGTCGATGAGCCCGTGCTCGAACATGAGCGGTGTGACGACACCCGACGGCGTGAGCTGCAGACGGGCGCGCAGGGCCTCGGCGTCGACGTGCCGCTCGAACAGCGCCAGTGCCAGGTCGGCCTTGCGCGGGGAGTCGGCGGCGAGACGACCACGGGTCTGCGTGATCCGCAGCGCCGTGTCGTACGTGCCCAGGGCGTTCTGCGCGATCGGCAGGGAGCTCGACAGGCCCTCGAGCAGCCGGGAGACCTGCGGGGCGGTCTCGAACCCGCCGTTGAGGATGACGCCGGCCAGGCTCGGGAACGTCTCCGACTGGTTCGCGAGCAGCGTGGCGATGAGGACGTCGTTCCGGTCGCCCGGCACGACGACGATGCCGCCCTCGATGAGCCGCGGCAGGACGTTCTCCATGCTCATGCCGGCGACGACGGTGCCGAGGGCCTCGCGGTCGAGCAGCGCCTCGTCGCCGCGGACGAGCGTCGCGTCGGTGGCCGCGAGGAGCGCACGCACGGTCGGGGCGACCAGGACCGCGTCCTCCGGGATCGCCCACACCGGGGCGTCCGGGTGGTGGTCGTGCACGGCGGTGCTGACGCTCGCGACGATCGCGTCGAGGGCGTCCGGGTCGGCGCGGTTCACGACGACGCCGAGGAGCTGGGCGTGCTCGGCGCGGAGTTCGCTCGTCGTGACGTCGGCGACCTGCGCCATGCCGTCCGCCGATCGGGCCGCGCGCTCCGCCGAGTCGCGCCCGCCGAGCACGAGCAGCACGGGTGCGCCGAGGTTCGCCGCGACCTTGGCGTTGAACGACAGCTCCGTCGGGCTGCCGACGTCGGTGTAGTCGGAGCCGAGGACGACGACGGCGTCACAGCGGCGCTCGACCCCGGCGAAGCGGGTGAGGATGGTGGCGAGCGCGGCGTCCGGGTCCGCGTGCACGTCGTCGTACGTGACACCGACGGCGTCGTCGTAGGGGATGTCGACGCCGGTGTGCTGGAGCAGCAGCTCGAGCACGTAGTCGGGTTCGTCGACCGACCGCGCGACCGGTCGGAAGACCCCCACACGCCCCACGGTCCGGGCGAGGGTCTCGAGCACCCCCAGTGCGACGGTGCTCTTGCCGGTGTGTCCTTCTGCTGACGTGATGTAGATGCGGCTCGACACGTGACCCAGGGTAGCCCTCGTCCCCGGACGGACCCGGGGCGCTCGACCTCGGCCGAGGACGGGTCCGACGGAGGCCCGACGGGGGGTGGTCGTCAGCACCCTCCGGGACCTGTACCATAGGGTGTCGTCACCGCGAGGTGGCGCCCGGAGGATTCGCCTAGTGGCCTATGGCGCACGCTTGGAAAGCGTGTTGGGTGCAAGCCCTCGGGGGTTCGAATCCCCCATCCTCCGCACGACGAACCGGAACCCCCGCCCTGTGCGGGGGTTCCGTCGTTCCGGGGTGCACCACCGCGGGCGGTGGCCGTGCCGGGAGGCCCCGGGCGCACCCGCCAGGCCGGTCACGCTGGTCCCGCCGGTTCCGCCGGCGTCGGTCCGGGTGGTCCCGCTGGTCCCACTGGTCCCCCAGGCGGCGGACCCGCGCGCACCCCGTCGCGGACCGACCCTCCGGAAAGCGGCCGACCGCCTGTCCCCGCCGCGACCACTCCCCTATGCTGACCGGACGAGCGCGCCGGAGGGACCCGACGCACTCGACCAGCATCGGACGGCAGGGGCGCCGTCGCGGGCCCGGCGCTCCGCCGCGCCCGTGCACTCCGGGGACGAGGAGACCTGCCGTGGGGGAAACGACGGCGCGAGCGACACCGCTCGACACGAGCACGGCCGAGGAGCTCGTGCGACCGCGGGCGGCACTCGTCCGCTCCACCGGACTGAGCATCGGCTTCTCCGCCCTGCCGATCGCGGTCGCGGTCGTCTGGTCGGCGGTCCCGACGGGACTCGGCGCCGTGGTCGCCGCGGTCGTGCTCCTGCTCGCCGCGGTGGTCGCCGCCGCCTACCTCCGGCTCCGCACCGCGTTCGTCGCGGTCCACCAGGACAGCGTCACGATCCGCGGCGTGCTCACCGGCACCCGGACGGTCGCCCGCTCCCGCGTGCACGACGTCCTGCTCGTCACCCGGCACGGCGCGTCGGCGGAGCGCGCCAGCCGTGACCTCGTCGCGCTCGACCCCGCGGGCGAAGCGCTGTTCCGTGTCCGGGGCGACGTGTGGGGCGACGACGGTGTCGAGCGGCTGGTCGATCGGTTCGACGTCCGGACGGAGCGCCTCCCCGGCACGATGTCGGCCCGGGAGTTCTCCCGTCGCTGGCCCCGGCTCCGCCACTGGTACGAGCGACCTGCGGCGGCGGTGTTGGTCGGCGGAGCGGCCGTGCTGACCGTCGGCGGACTGCTCGTCGCGGAGACGGTCGGCCTCGTCCGGAAGTGACCGCCCGGTCACCGCCCGCCCTCAGTGACTGAGGGCCGGGACCGTCCTCGGACGCACGACGAACCACAGCACGAGGATCGCGACGAACGCGGTCGTCCCCATCACCATGGCCATCGGGGTGGCCGTCGAGATGCCGAGCAGGCCCACGACCGGCGAGATGATCCCGGCGACGCCGAAGTTCAGCGCACCGAGGAGGGACGCCGCGGTGCCGGCCTCCTTGCCGTGCGACGCGAGACCGATCACCTGCACGAGCGGGAACGAGAACCCGCACGCCGCGATGTAGAACCAGAGCGGGACGAGCACGCCGACCAGACCCGCGTCGAGCTGGTCCAGCACGACGATCGCCAGCGCGGCCAGGAAGAGCGTCGCGGTCGAACAGGCCAGGATCCACTGCGGTCCGACGCGCTGCGCCAGCCGCGAGGAGATCTGCACGCCGAGGACGACACCGACCGAGTTCACGGCGAAGAGCAGGCCGTACTGCTGCGCATCGAGGCCGAACACCCCCTGGAACAGGAACGGCGACGCACTGAGGTACGAGAACAACCCGCTGAACACCATCGCACCGATGAGCGCCACCCCGACGAAGATCCGGTCGGAGAACAGCGCGCGGTACCGCTGGCCGATGGTCGAGTGTCCGGCCTCCTGCCGGCGTTCCTTCGGCAGCGTCTCGACGATGAGCAGGATCGAGGCGATGACGACCGCCAGGCCGTAGCAGGCGAGGAACACGAAGATCCCGCGCCACGGGAAGAAGCGGAGCATCTGCGAGCCGATGAGCGGCGCGAGGATCGGGGCCAGCCCGTTCACCATCGCCAGTCGCGACAGCATGCGGACCAGCGGCTTCCCGCCGAACAGGTCACGCACGGTCGCCATCGCGACGACGCCACCGGCCGCGGCGCCCATGCCCTGCAGGACACGGAACAGCGCGAGGACCTCGACGTTCGGCGCGAGGGCGGCGCAGACCGAGGCGGTGACGTGCAGGCTCGTCGCGATGATGAGCGGGAGACGGCGGCCCACCTTGTCGCTCCACGGACCGACCAGGAGCTGCCCGATCGCGAAGCCGATCGTGGTCGCGGTGAGCGTGAGCTGCACCGCGCCGGCGGAGATGCCGAGGTCCCGCTCGAGCGACGGGAACGCCGGCAGGTAGAGGTCGATCGTGAACGGTCCGAGCGCCGTGAGCGCGCCGAGCACGAAGACGTAGACGAGTCGCTGCGCCCGGGTGAGCGAGTCGCCCGGGTGCAGGATGACCTTGAGTGAGCCGGTGGTCGCAGGCGCGGACACGACGAGATCCTCCGAAAGGCAGGCGGTGGGATGGGATCGGCCGCTCGAATCGATTCGGTCCGTTCCATCATGGTACGGGTCGGTGCGACACGACGACAAGCGCGGACGCGGACGTCCGCGCGTACCGGACGCGCGGACCGGACGCGCGGCCGTCGCTCGGCTCCGGTTCCCCCGGCCGCGAGGCCCGGCGCGCGTCCACACGAGGGTGCGGCGGACCGGTGGCGCGGCCCGACGGTGCGGTAGCGTCGGACTCCCGGCCGAGGTGCGCCGGGAGCACCGCGAACGAGATGGGAGGAGCGTCATGGTCGACGCTCGGATCCTGCACACGACGGCTGCCCTCAAGGAGGCCGTGCTCCGACTCGCTGCCGACCGCCCGGTGTCGCAGATCACGGTCGCGGACGTCACCCGCGCCGCCGGCATCAACCGTGCGACGTTCTACTCGCACGCGGTGTCCCCCGGGTCGTTGCTCGCCGACGTGCTCACACCCGAACTCGACCGCATCCGTGCCGACGACGCCGAGGCACACCGCGCAGCCGTCGAGCGAGGGGCCGGTCCCGACGAGCTCGCCACCATCACCCGCCGCGGTATCGAGGCCGTCATCGACCACGTGACGGCCCACCGGGACGTCTACGCCCTCGCGCTCCCCGACCCGAACGACGCCTCACTGCACCGTCTGCTGGTCGGGCACTTCACCGTGTCGAGCGCCATGCACATCGACGAGCTCGACCCCGCGGTGAAGCCGGACATCATCGACGAGGTGGCCGCCGGCTTCGTCGCGCAGGGGTTCGTCGGTGCGATCGAGGCGTGGCTCGGCGGTCCTCGACGCTCCCGGAAGGCCCTCGTCGAGACGATCACGCGCTCGTTCCCGGCCTGGTGGCGCTGACCCGTCCCTGTCGCCGGCCCGTCCCCTGGTGGCGCTGCTTGAACGCCCTGGTGGCACGCTGCCCCGCCCCGACGTCGCCGACCGCCCACGGGCCTCCCGGCCCACCGCGCCGGCGGTCGGACACGGCACTACTGCGCGGGGTCGTCCCCGTCCCGCGGCTCCTCGCCGCGCTGCAGTGACGACACCATCGCGACGCTCCGGCTGACGAGGTCGGCCTCCGAGTCCGCGCCGTCGATGCGGTAGTCCGACGCGAGTCCGTCGTTCCCGCCGCCCGAGGACGGCAGGGCACCGCCGAGCGCCACGACCACGACGCCCGCGTCGTGTGCGTCGCGGAGCTCCGTGCGGAGCGCGTCGGGGTCCGCTGCCCGGACGACGAGCGCCTTGGCGCCGGTCCGGACCAGGTCGTGCACGGCCGCCCGCTGTCGGGCGGGCTGGTCGGCCCCCGCGACCCGGACGTCCGGGCGGAACCCGGCCTCGGTGAGTTCCTCGCGGAACCGGGTCGCCAGCGAACGGCCGTCACCGGAGTCGGTCGGCGTCGCCGCGTCAGCCGTCAGCACGACCCCGATCACGGCGTCCTCGGCGAACCCGCCGTCCGAGCTCGTGAGGTCGGTGCTCCGCACCGGCGTCGGAGCCGTCGTGGTCGTCCCGCTGCACCCCGTGAGCACGAGGGCGCCGACCGCCAGCGTGGCGGTCAGCACGACTGCTGCGGTGCGACGCACGGGTCCTCCTCGGTCCGGGTCTGCCAGGCTACCCGCCCGGTGCCTCCGGTGACGGCGACCGCGGCGGCGGTGGGACCGGTCCGAGCCGCCGCACGGCCACGAGCCCGACGAGGGCGACCACCGTCATCGCGGCGAACACGAGCGCGAAGGCCGTCGGCTCCTCCCGGCCGCCCGCGGTGGTGAACAGCAGACCGGCGATCGCCAACCCGACGACGCTGCCGGACGCGTCCGCGATCGTCAGGGCGGAACTGGCGAATCCGTCGTCGCCCTCTCGCGAGAACCGGAGCGTGAGCATCGACGTCCGCGGGTACGCCACCCCCATGCCGGCGCCGCCGACGAACCAGCCGGCGACGAGCACCCACACGGGCAGGTCCACCAGGGCGACCGCGAGCGCGGACAGCAGGCTCACCAGGACGAGCCCCAGTCCGGCGCCGAAGGCCCGTGTGGCCGGGAGGTGCTGCTCCCCCAGGCGCCCGTGCAACCAGCTCGCACCGGCCCAGCTCAGGGCGGCCACGGTGAGCGCGAGTCCGGCCGCCGAGGGTTCCAGGCCGTGCTGCGCCTGGAGCAGGAAGGGGACGTACGCCTCACTGCCGAAGAACCCGGCGGCGAGGACCCCGCGGAGGAGCACGACCGACGGCAGGCCCGCGCCGCCCGTGAACGTGCGCCGGGGCAGGAGCGGACGGAGCGCCGTCCACGCGCCGACCAGTCCCACCCCGACCGCCACGAAGCGGACGGCGAGGGGCAGGTCGGGAGCGGTGTTGAGCAGGAGCACGGCGGCGGACGCGGCCACCGACCAGGCGATGCGCCGACCCTGCCAGGGCGGTCGGGCCTCCGGTGCGGGCGGCCGCAGGTGCCGCAGCGTCGGGACCAGGCACGCGAACGCGACGACGGCGATCACGAGTGCCCCGGCGAACACCCAGTGCCAGCCCAGGGCGTCGGTCACGATGCCGGCCACCGCCGGTCCGACGAGGGCGGGCACCACCCAGGCGGCCGCGAACCCGGCGAACACCGAGCCGTGCAGGTCGGCCGGGAAGACCCGGGCCACGAGGACGTAGAGCACGACGTCGATCGCACCCGCGCCGAAGCCCTCCACGAGTCGACCGGCCAGGAACACCGGCATAGTCGGAGCGACCATGACGACCGCCGTGCCGATCGCGAACAGGGACGCGGACACCCACGCGACCACCCGCCCGCCCGCGCGGTCCGTCCAGTTCCCGGCGAGGACCATGCCCGGGACACCGGCGGCGAGGGGCGCGGCGAAGCTCAGCGAGTACAGCGTCTCACCATGCAGCTCCTCGGAGATGACCGGCATGATCGTCGTCATCGCCAGGTTCTGGAACGCCGACACCGCGACGATCGCGACCATGCCGATCGTCGCCACGAGGTACCGCGGCGCGAACACGCTCGTCCGGGTCGCCGTCGTGGAGGTCACCCGGTCATCGTAGGACGCCGGGTCCCGCGTCCCGAGGTGCGGGGCCCCGAGGTGCGGGATCCCGAGGACCTCGGTCCCGAGGACCCCGGTTCCGAGGTCAGCGGTCGAGCGCCTGCTGCACGTCCGCGACGAGGTCGCCGGCGTCCTCGATGCCGACCGACAGACGGACGACGTTCTCCGGCACCGCCAGCTCGGTGCCCTTCACCGACGCGTGCGTCATCTCGCTCGGGTAGCCGATGAGCGACTCCACACCGCCCAGCGACTCCGCCAGGGCGAACAGCTCCGTGGACTCGGCGAAGCGCTTGGCCGCCTCGGCACCACCGGTGAGCGCCACCGAGAGCATGCCGCCGAAGCCGCGCATCTGCTTCGCCGCGATGTCGTGGCCGGGGTGCTCCGGCAGGCCCGGGTAGTACACGTGCTCAACCGCCGGGTGCGCGAGCAGCGCCTCGGCGACGGCCTGCGCGTTCGAGGAGTGGCGCTCCATCCGGACGCTGAGCGTCTTGATCCCGCGGATCGTCAGCCAGGCGTCGAACGGCGACGAGATCGCACCGCCGCCGAACTGCACGAACTGCACCGCGTCCGCCAGCTCCCGGTCGCGCAGCACCACGGCGCCGCCGACGACGTCGGAGTGGCCGCCGAGGTACTTCGTCGTCGAGTACACGACCACGTCGGCGCCGAGCGACAGCGGCTGCTGCAGGGCCGGCGAGGCGAAGGTGTTGTCCACGACGACGAGCGCGCCGGCCTCGTGTCCGATCGCGGCGAGGGTCTCGATGTCCGCGATCTTCATGAGCGGGTTCGTCGGCGTCTCGACCCAGAGCACGGTCTTCGCGGGGCTGTCGGCGAGCGCGGCGCGGACCCGGTCCGGCTCGCTCATCTCGACCGTGACGAGCTCGATCCCCCACGGCACGTGCAGTCGGTTCGCGAGCCGGTGCGTGCCGCCGTAGACGTCGTTGCCCATCACGATCCGTGCTCCCGGCTCCAGGTAGGCACGGAGGAGGGCGTCCTCCCCCGCCAGCCCGGACGAGAACGAGTAGGCGGCGACGCCACCGTCCAGGTCGGCCAGGAGCGTCTGCAGCGAGTCGCGGGTCGGGTTGCCGGAGCGGGAGTACTCGTACCCGCCGCGCAGGCCGCCGACGCCGTCCTGCACGTAGGTCGAGGTCAGGAACAGCGGCGGGATGACGGCGCCGGTGGCGGCGTCGGGCTCCTGGCCGGCGTGGATGGCGCGGGTGCTGAAGTCGGTCATGTCGCGGGTGCCCCTTCCTGGAGGCTCGGTGCGGTCTGTGTGGTCGTCTCGCTGTGGGTGGGTCGGCGGCGGGCCGGACGGCCGTCGCTCGTGCCCGTGTCGGCGGGGCTCGGCGGTGCGTCGCTCACGTCCGGTACCGGCGCGGCTGACATGGGGCGCCGTCCGTGGTCGGCGACGCGGGCGCGGCGGTGCCGCCCGCCGTCACTCGGAGAGGTAGGTGAGCACGTCGTGGCGCGTCAGCACCGTGACCGGCTTGCCGTCGCCGACGACGAGCAGGGCGTCCGCCGACTCGAGGGCCCGGCGTGCGGCCGACACGGACTCCCCGATCCCGATGAGGGGCAGCGGGTCGCCGACGAACGGGGTGAGCGCATCGGCCATCCCCGCGGCACCGGTGAACACGTGCTCGAGCAACGTCTTCTCCTCGACGGCCCCGACGACCTCGCCCATGACGACGGGCGGTTCGGCGCTCAGGACGGGCATCTGCGAGACGCCGTACTTCGTCATGATGTCGACGACGTCGCGGACGGTGTCCGACGGGTGGGCGTGCACGAGGTCCGGCAGCCGTCCGTCCTTGCCGGCGATGAGGTCGCCGACGCTCCGCTCGTCCTCGGTCTCCGCGAAGCCGTAGGAACGCATCCACCGGTCGTTGAAGATCTTGCCGAGGTACCCGCGGCCGCCGTCCGGCAGCAGCACCACCACGACGTCGTCCTCGGTCAGGTCCTTCGCGGCCCGCAGCGCGGCGACGACGGCCATGCCGCTCGAGCCACCGACGAGCAGACCCTCCTCGCGCGCCAGGCGGCGGGTCATCGCGAACGAGTCCGCGTCCGACACGGCGATGATCTCGTCCGGGACGCCGGCGTCGTAGGCGGCGGGCCAGAAGTCCTCACCGACGCCCTCGACCAGGTAGGGGCGGCCGGTTCCGCCGGAGTACACCGAGCCCTCCGGGTCGGCGCCGATGATGCGGACGCCGCCGTCGGACGCTTCCTTCAGGTAGCGGCCGGTGCCCGAGATCGTGCCGCCGGTGCCGACTCCTGCCACGAAGTGTGTCAGGCGCCCCTCCGTGTCGCGCCAGATCTCCGGCCCGGTCGTCTCGTAGTGGCTGCGCGGACCGTTCGGGTTCGCGTACTGGTTCGGCTTGTACGCGCCGGGGATCTCGCGCACGAGCCGGTCGGACACGGAGTAGTAGGACTCCGGGTCGTCGGGCGCGACGGCGGTCGGCGTCACGACGATCTCGGCGCCGTACGCGGTGAGGACGTTGCGCTTGTCCTCGCCGACCTTGTCCGGGAGGACGAACACGCACCGGTAGCCGCGCTGCTGGGCGACGAGCGCGAGGCCGACGCCGGTGTTCCCCGAGGTGGGCTCGACGATCGTGCCGCCGGGGAGCAGCTCGCCGGATGCCTCGGCCGCGTCGAGGATCCGCGTCGCGATGCGGTCCTTGGCCGAACCACCCGGGTTGAAGGACTCGACCTTCACCAGGACGGTGGCCCGGATCCCCTCGGTGACACGGTTGAGCTTGACGAGCGGTGTGTCGCCGACGAGGTCGATGACGGAGTTCGCGTAACGCACCAGGAGAGTCTAGGTCGCGTGCCCCGGTGTGCGACGTCCCGCGACGAACACCCAGCCGGTGTCAGCCGAGGGCGAACGAACGGCCCGGGCGTCCCGGCACGCCGCGCCGGACCAGCAGCGCCCACGAGGGCCGCCGGTCACTCGCGGGCGGCCACCACGGGGTCGCTCTGCTGCTCGTGCAGGGTCGCGTAGGTACCGCCGAGGGCGATGAGTTCGTCGTGCGTCCCCTGCTCGACGATCTGCCCGTGGTCGAGCACGAAGACCACGTCCGCGTCCCGGATGGTCGACAGGCGGTGTGCGATCGAGATCGTCGTCCGTCCCCGCGCCGCGGTGTCCAGTGCCGCCTGCACGACCCGTTCGGAGATGGAGTCGAGCGCGCTCGTCGCCTCGTCGAGCACGAGGACGGGCGGGTCCTTGAGCAGCACGCGGGCGATGGCGATGCGTTGCTTCTCCCCGCCGGACAACCGGTAGCCCCGCTCCCCCACGACCGTGTCGTACCCGTCCGGGAACGAGGCGATCGTCTCGTGGATGTTCGCGGCACGTGCCGCCCGTTCGAGTTCGGCGTCGGTCGCCCCCGGCTTGGCGTACCGGAGGTTGTCACCGATGGTCGCGTGGAACAGGTAGGTCTCCTGACTCACGATGCCGATGTGCGCCATGAGGTCCTCGTGCACGAGGTCGCGGACGTCCTGCCCGGCGAACCGGACCGAACCGGCGGTCGCCTCGTACAGCCGCGGCACCAGGTACGAGATCGTCGTCTTGCCCGCGCCGGACGGTCCGACGAAGGCCGCGAACTGTCCGGGCTGCAACTCGAACGAGACGTCGCGCAGGGTGGGCTTGTCGGCTTCGCCGTCCGGGTACGAGAACGAGACGTGGTCGAACGCCACGTGTCCCACCCGTCGTTCGTCGACCGGCTTCGCGGTGGCCGCGTCCGTGATCGCCGGCTTCAGGTCGAAGTACTCGAAGATGCGGGCGAACAGCGCCCCCGACGTCTGCAGGTCGAGCACGACGCGGAGCAGGCCGACGGTCGGGAACAGCAGCCGGGACTGCACGGTCGTGAAGGCCACGATGGTGCCCGCCGTGATCGGGACGCCGCCGAGGACGAGGTACGCGGCCACGAGGTAGATGACCGCCGGGATGATCGACAGGAAGATCTGCACGATGGCGAAGAACCACTGACCGGACATCTGCTGTCGGACCTGCAGCCCGATCTGGTTGCGGTTCTCGTCCCCGTAGCGGTGGATCTCGGCGCGCTGCTGGTTGAAGCTCTTCGCGAGCAGGATCCCCGACACGCTCAGGGTCTCCTGCGTGATCGCGGTCATGTCGGACAGGGACTCCTGGGTCTGCGCGGCGATCCGGGCGCGGACCTTGCCGACCTTGCGCTGGGCGATGACGAGCAGGGGCAGCAGGACCACCGCCACCAGGGTCATCTGCCAGCTCAGGAGCAGCATCGCGACGACCGCGGCGATGACCGTCACGGTGTTGCCGAGGACCGACGAGATCGTGTTGTTGAGGACGCTCGCGACCCCGCCGACGTCGTTCTGCAGGCGGCTCTGGATGACGCCGGTCTTCGTCCGGGTGAAGAACGCGAGTTCCATCCGCTGCAGGTGCCCGAACAACCGCATCCGCATGGCGCCCATGACCTTGTTGCCGACGGTGGCGGTCAGGTACGTCTGCCACACGCCGATCCCGGCGCTCGCGATCCACAGCCCGATCATGGCTCCGACCAGCACGGCGAGCACCGGCACGTCCGGTCTGCCCTCCGGCGGGAACAACCCGCGGTCGAACGCCTGCTGGGTCAGCAGCGGCGGGATGACCGAGAGAGCGGCTCCGACCAGCACGAGCACGACCGTCAGGACGATCGCGCGTCGGTGTGGGACGAACAGTCCGGCGATGCGACGCAGCAGGTGCGGGATCTGCGGCGCTTCGGCGTTCGCTGCGCGCTGCGCGTCCGGGTCGCCACTCGAGATCCGGCCGCGGGGTCCACCGCCGCCGCCACCGCGCATCCCGCCGCCGCCGGCGACCGCGTCCATCCGACTCATCCGCACCCTCTCCGCGCCGTCCGGCGCCGTCCTCGGATGAATGTACGCCCGCGGACGGGCCCGGCCCGACGCGTTCGCCGAGGGCTGTGGACGGAGGCGGTCCGGGCCTCCCGCGTGGAGGGAGGGACCGTCTGGTTTGGACCCCGTCCGAGGGCCGTGGGACGATGTCGCGTCCACCGCAAGCGCCCCCGTGAGGTCCCATGTCGTCCGCGCCGTCACTCGCCCACCAGCTCCTCCGGCGCAAGCCGGTGGACCAGCTCCGCGCGGAGGCTGCCGAAGGCGTCGACGGGCAGCCGCTCCGACGGACACTCGGGGTCTGGCACCTCACGATGATCAGCGTCGGCGCGACGCTCGGCACCGGCATCCTCGTCGTCCTCGGGACGGCCGTCCCGCTCGCCGGACCCGCCGTCTGGATCTCGTTCGTGATCGCGGGTGTGGCGGCGCTCCTGTCGGCGCTGTCCTACGCCGAGATGGCAGGCGCCGTCCCGACGTCCGGGTCGAGCTACTCCTACACCTACGCGACCATGGGCGAGGGGATCGCCTGGGTCTGCGGGTGGTGTCTGGTCCTCGAGTACGCGGTGTCGGTCGCGGCGGTCGCCGTCGGCGCCAGCGAGTACGTCGACGAGACGCTGCGGGTCTTCGGGCTGCACCTGCCCACCGTGCTGTCCGCGCCTCCCGGCGACGGCGGCTTCGTGAACCTGCCCGCGGCCGCGCTCGTCGTCATCGCGATGCTCGTCCTGCTCCCCGGGGCGAAGGAGAGCGCCTGGGTGAACACCCTCATGGTGCTCGTGAAGATCGCCCTCCTGGTGTTCTTCGTCGTCGTCGCGTTCTCGGCGTTCCGCGCCGGGAACTTCGAGCCGCTGGCGCCCATGGGTGCTGCCGGGGTGAGCGCGGCTGCCTCCCGGCTGTTCTTCTCGTACATCGGCTTCGACGCGGCCTCCACCGCCGGCGAGGAGGCGAAGGACCCCCGCCGCGACCTGCCCCGCGCCATCATCGGGTCGATCGCGCTCATCACCGCGCTGTACATCCTGGTCGCGGTCGCCGCCATCGGTGCTCGGTCCTGGACGTCGTTCTCCGCTGACGAAGCCTCGCTCGTCCGCATCGTCGTCGACGTCACCGGGCAGCCCGTCGTCGCCCTCGTGTTCTCGATCGGGGCCGTGGTCGCGATCGCGAGCGTGGTCCTCACCGTGCTCTACGGACAGACTCGCATCCTGCTGTCGATGGCTCGGGACGGCCTCGTGCCGAAGGTGTTCGGGCGGGTGTCGCCCCGGACGGGCACCCCGATCGCGAACACGCTCATCGTCGGCATCGTCGTGACGATCGTCTCCGCGCTGGTCCCGCTCGGGGAACTCGCGGACGCCACGAGCATCGGGACGCTCATCGCCTTCGCCCTCGTGAACATCTCGGTGATCGTGCTCCGCGGGACGCAGCCGGACCTCGACCGCTCGTACCGCGTGCCGTTCTTCCCGGTCGTGCCGGTGCTCGGCGTGCTGTTCTGCCTGTTCCTCGCCGTGACGCTCGGCGCGGGCACGTGGATCGCCTTCGGCATCTGGATGGTCGCCGGGGCGGTGCTGTACCTGGCCTACGGCCGCCGCCACAGCACGCTCGCGTAGGCGGGTCGAGAGGGACGTCGTCGCGAAACCGACACTTCGGCGCAGGAGTTCCGCGGCGGAGTGTCGGTTTCATGACCTGAACTCGGTCAGGTCTGGTCAGGTCACCGGCAGGGCACGCCGTGCATGCGGAACAGGGTCCGCAATCGCTCCGGGTCGACGAGGTGCCACCAGGTCACGCGGATGAACCCGCGGACGTCACCATCTGCTCGGATGTCGTCCTCGCGCAGCTTCTCGCTCCACAGGACGTCGTCAGCAGTACCGGGCACAGCTCCGTGGTCCCGGTACTTCTGACGGCCGTCGAACTCGAGCACCAGCCCGAGCGACGGCATCCAGAAATCGACGCGGTAGGTCTTCCCGCCCGGTCGGACGAACTGCACCTGCGGCTCCATGTACGGCGCTCGGAGTTCGTGGCAGCGAGCCGCGAAGAAGGACTCGCCCACCGATTCATGCCGCTCGTCCGCGACACCGAGCGCGTTCGCGACACGGACCCGCCCCCAGTCGGGACCGCTGTCCAGCATTCCTTCCGGTTCTCGGCGCTGTACGCCGCTCCGCAGCGCATGGTCCACCGCCACGACCGCTCCGCTGAGACTCGAACGCCGAGACGTCTCGACGACGGTCTCCGCCAGACTCGCCACCGGTACCCCGTGGAAGCGTCCGGCCTCTGCGGGCCGTCTTCCGGCGTGCAGGGTGAGTCCGACCCGACGACGGTCGGCGTCCAGGGCCGGGACCGTCACGTGCACGTGCTCTGGCCACGAGGTCAGGCGCGGCACGTTGAGAACGGCTGCCGCGGAGTCGCGCGTGAAGACCGCCCCGATCGGGAGCAGCGGCACAGCAGCGCGCATCCGGACGAGGTACCGGGACCGCCCGTCGAGCGCCGCCCAGGCTGCAGCAGGGACGTACACTCCGTGCCGCACCCGGACGAAGTGGCCGTCTGCCGCTCCCCGTTGCAGCGTGCGCGCCCGTGACGGATCGGCCTTCGTCGTCCGCAGGAGTTCGATCGCATCGGCAGGGTGCACGCGGCACAGCATGGCCTCGCCACGAGGGGCGGATTGCACGGCGAGCAGATCTGTGGACGGTCCCGGTCCTCCACACCGAGGCAGCAGTCCGTCCGATGCCGCTTCCCAGGCGCCGAACCGACAGATCGGGGGCGAAGTTCGGCGCAGAACTGTCGGTTTCGCGCCCAAGCCCCCGCGCCCGCCGCCGCGCCCCGCGCACGACGAAGGCCGCCGCCCCGAGGGGCAGCGGCCTTCGTGACCAGAAGGTCGGACTCAGACGAGCTCGACGGTGGCGCCAGCGGCCTCGAGGGCAGCCTTCGCCTTGTCGGCAGCTTCCTTGTTCGCACCCTCGAGGATCTTCGCGTCGGCGGTCTCGACGAGCGCCTTGGCCTCGCCCAGGCCGAGCGACGTGAGGCCACGGACCTCCTTGATGACCTGGATCTTCTTGTCACCGGCCGACTTGAGCACGACGTCGAACTCGGTCTTCTCCTCGACCTCCTCGGCGGGGGCAGCAGCGCCACCGGCCGCGGCGACCGCGACGGGGGCAGCAGCGGTGACCTCGAAGACCTCTTCGAACTTCTTCACGAAGTCCGAGAGCTCGATGAGCGTGAGCTCCTTGAAGGCCTCGATGAGCTCGTCCTGCGAAAGCTTCGCCATGATTTTCTCCTACTACTTACTGATGCGTGGTGTGGTTGTGGAACGCGTGCCTGGTCAGGCCGCGGACTCCTGCTTCTCACGGAGGGCGTCCACGGTGCGGACGGCCTGCGAGAGGGGTGCCTGGAACAGGTACGCAGCACCGAACAGCGAGGCCTTGAAGGCGCCGGCGAGCTTGCCGAGCAGGACTTCACGGGACTCGAGGTCGGCGAGCTTGTCCACCTCGGTCGCGGTGAGCGGGTTACCGTCGAAGTAACCGCCCTTCACCACGAGCTCGGGGTTCGCCTTGGCGAATGCACGCAGCGACTTCGCGACGGCGACGGTGTCACCGTGGACGAAGGCGAGAGCGGACGGACCGGCGAGCTCGTCGTCGAACGACGTGATGCCTGCCTCGTTGGCCGCGATCTTGGTCAGCGTGTTCTTCACCACGGCGTACGTGGCGTGCTCACGGATCGAGTTGCGGAGCTCCTTGAGCTGCGCGACCGTGAGACCGCGGTACTCGGTGAGCAGAACGGCGTTCGAGCTACGGAAGGACTCCGTGAGCTCGGCGACCGCAGCTTCCTTGTTCGCCATGGTTCTCCTTGGGGTTCTTGCTGGCAGCCCCGGGTCCCATGGCTGTGGTGAACACAACCCGCACATGAAGAAAGCTCCGGCGCAGAGGCTCGGAGCTGCTCCCGCACGATGTGTGGGAGTGGTTCTGAACACCTGCGCGGGCTGCCTCGTGACGAGGACCTTCGGCCACTGTCCGAGCGTGAGCACGGCAGCGACGACCAGCGGTCTTTGGCTGAGAAGAACCGTACCACACCAGGGTCACGTGCCGGAACCCGCAGGTGCTCCCACCGGCTGCCGCGTCCGGTCCGGCAGGTGCACCGTGAACACCGTGTCCCCGGGCTCGCTCGTCACACTCACCCGACCGCCGTGCGCCTGCACGACCGCGTCGACGATCGCGAGGCCGAGTCCCGTCGACCCGGCGGTCCGCGAGCGCGAGCTGTCCGCCCGCGCGAACCGCTCGAAGAGCTTGGGCAGGAAGGCCGGGTCGATGCCCTGCCCGTCGTCGCGCACCGTCAGGTCGACGCCGCCGCCGTCCGCCGGCGGTACCGGAGCGATCCCCACGGTGATCCGCGTGCCGTCCGGCGTGTGGGTCCTGGCGTTCGTGACGAGGTTGACGATCACCTGGTGCAGCCGGGGCGCGTCGCCGAGGACCTCGACGGGCTCGTCCGGCAGGTCGACCTCGATCGGGTGGTCCGGCGACGCGGCGTGGGCGTCGTTGACCGCGTCGAGCACCAGGCCGGTCAGGTCCACGTCCGCGAACTGGATCTCCCGGCCCTCGTCGAGTCGGGCGAGCAGCAGCAGGTCCTCGACCATGGAGGTCATCCGGATCGACTCGGACTCGATGCGGCTCATCGCGTAGACGACGTCCTGCGGCAGGTCCCCGCCGATCCGCCGGGTGAGTTCCGCGTACCCGCGGACGGACGCGAGCGGCGTCCGGAGTTCGTGCGAGGCGTCGGCGACGAACTGCCGCACCTTCTGCTCGGAGCGCTCACGTGCCTGCATGGCTCCCGCGATGTGTCCGAGCATCCGGTTGAAGGCCCTGCCCACTCGGCCGACCTCGGTTGCGGGGTCGGCGTCGGGCACCCGCACGCCGACGAGCGCGTCGCTGCGCTCGAGCGGCATCCCGGCGACGGCGGACGCGGTCTCGGCGACGCGGTCGAGCGGCCGGAGGGCGCGACGGACGGCGGCCGTCGCGACGAGGGTCGCGGCGAGCAGGGCGAGCCCGGTCACCACGAGCACCACGCCGAACAGCTTCCACACGCTCTCGTAGACCGGGCCGAGCGGCAGCCCGACGACGAGGACGGCCGGCCCGACGGTGGCGGCCGTGACCCGGTAGCGCCCGAGGTCCGCACCGAGGTCGATGGTGTGCGCCCTTCCGTCGAGCCGGAGTCCGCCGAGGGGGTCGACCACGTCCGCCCGCAGCCGGTCGACCCGTCCGGCGTTGTCGAGCACGTTGCCGACGACGACGTTCCCGTCGAGGACGTACACGGTCAGCGTGCCGGCCGCCTGGCCCGAGGGTCGCCCGAACTCGGCGCCGTTCGGCCCCTCCTGCTCGACGGACCGCTGGGCGCGGCTCGTCGCGTACTGCAGCTGCTCGTCGATCGCGGAGCGCTGGATGGAGAACAGCGCGATGATGCTGCCGCCCCCGATCACGGCGCTGACGGCGACGACGAGGGCGACGATGCTCAGGACGAGCCGGCGACGGAGGGTCATGCGTGGCAGTCCGGGATCAGGAGGTGGGCTTGATGACGTAGCCAACGCCGCGCACGGTGTGGATCATCGGCTGCTCCCCGACGTCGATCTTCTTGCGCAGGTAGGAGATGTAGATCTCGACGACCGACGACTTGCCGCCGAAGTCGTACGACCAGACACGGTCGAGGATCTGCGCCTTCGACATGACGCGGCGTGGGTTGCGCATGAGGAACCGGAGCAGCTCGAACTCGGTCGCGGTGAGCTCGATCGCCCGCCCGGCGCGCGAGACCTCGTACGACTCCTCGTCGAGGACCAGGTCGCCGACGACGATGCGCGAGTCGCCGGCTTCGGACACCGAGATCTGCGAGCGCCGGATGAGCCCGCGCAGGCGTGCCACGACCTCCTCGAGGGAGAACGGCTTCGTGACGTAGTCGTCCCCGCCCGCGGTGAGCCCGGTCACGCGGTCCTCGACGGAGTCCTTCGCGGTGAGGAACAGCACCGGGGTGTCGTCGTGGTTCTGACGCAGCCGGCTGAGCACCTGCAACCCGTCGAGGTCCGGCATCATCACGTCGAGCACCATCGCGTCGGGCCGGAACTCGCGGGCCTTCGTCAGGGCGTCCTGGCCGCCGTTCGCACTCCGCACGTCCCACCCCTCGTAGCGCAGCGCCATCGAGAGCAGGTCGGTGAGACTGGCTTCGTCGTCGACGACGAGGATGCGCAACGGCGAACCGTCGGCACGCGTGAGGCGCGGGGCTGTTGAGGGCTGGGAGATGGTCACGTCTCTGAGTATGGAGAGCTTCCTATGAAGCCCCTGTGGCGCATCCCGATGCGCCCTGTGGATCGAACGGGAGACCGACCCGAGGGTCGGCGGGGGACGGGGCCGAGCCGAGCGGCTCCGCCACACCTCCGGCGACGCGACCTCGGCCCCTCACGATCCTCATAGGGCACGGAATGGAGGCCCTTGGCACCCCTTCCTAGGTTCTCCCCGTCGGCCCCCGCCGCGCGATCCGCGTGACCGGTGTTCCCGGAGCCGACCCCCACCGAGGAGAACCATGTTCCTGACCTACCTCAGGCGCGAACTCACGAACCGCAGAAAGCAGACGGTCGTCATCGCGGTCGGGATGGCGTTGGCCATCGCGCTCGTCGTGATCGTGTCGTCCATCGCGAGCGGCGTGCAGTCCGCCCAGTCCAGTGTGCTGCAGTCCGTGTACGGCGTCGGCACCGACATCACCGTCACGAAGACCGAGACCCCCACGTCGAGCAGCACCGGACGGCCGTCGTTCGACTTCGGCGGTGACGCGTCGGACGGCAACTCGTCCGACGGCGGCTCGACCGACGACAACGGCTCGACGGACCTGTCCCAGTCCCGCCTGGCCGTCTCCCGTGGATCCGGGACCCTGAGCGCCGCGGACGTCGAGACGGTCGCCGGCACCGACGGCGTCGCGGCCGCGACGGGCGTGCTCACCCTCGAGAACAGCACGTTCTCCGGTCAGGTGCAGCAGGCCGACGGCAGCGACAGCAGCAGCGGTGCGGCGCAGGGTGCCCCGCCGAGCGACGGTGGCCAGGGCGGTGGCGGGTTCGGTGGCGGCTCGTTCAGCGTCGACTCGTTCACCGTGACCGGCATCCCGGTGTCCGGCGACACGGTCGGCCCGCTCACCAGCACCGAGACCACGAAGGGCCGCACCTTCACCACGGCGGACGCCGGCGAGGACGTCGTCGTGCTCGACTCCGCGTACGCGACGAGCGAGTCGAAGACCGTCGGTGACACGATCTCGATCGGCGGCGAGGACTTCGACGTCATCGGCATCGTCGCCTCGACCGGTTCCGCGTCGACCACGGGATCGAACACGTACGTCCCGCTCGACACCGCGCAGGAGCTCGCGGACCTCGACGGCGAGGTGACCTCGATCTACGTCTCCGCCGGGTCGTCCTCGGACGTCGCGACCATCAAGACCGCGCTGCAGGACGAGCTCAGCAGCGCGACCGTGTCCACCGAGTCCGACCTCGCGTCGAGCGTCTCCGGCTCCCTCGCCACGGCATCGACCCTCGTGTCGAACCTCGGTCGGTGGCTGTCGATCGTCGTCCTGGCGGCGGCCTTCCTCATCGCGATCCTGTTCACCATCTCCGGCGTCACCCGACGGACGCGTGAGTTCGGCACCCTCAAGGCGATCGGCTGGTCGAACGGCCGCATCACCCGACAGGTCGCCGGCGAATCGCTCGTGCAGGGTTTGATCGGCGGCGTCATCGGCGCGGCAGCCGGACTCGTCGGCATCCTCGTCGTGAACGTGATCGCCCCCACGGTCTCGGCGAGCGCGGCCAGCAGCAGCCGGACCGGTCCCGGCGCGGGCGGCGGCATGCCGGGCAACGCGGCGAGCGCGGCAGCGGGCAGCAGCACGAGCGGGGGCGCTCCAGCCGGCGGGTTCGGCGGCGGCGGTCAGAGCGCCGCGACCACCGACGTCGTCCTGCACGCACCCGTCACGGTCGAGGTGATCCTGCTCGCGATCGGACTGGCGGTCCTCGGCGGGCTGCTCGCCGGCGCGATCGGGGGGTGGCGAGCCTCCCGTCTGCGTCCCGCGGCAGCGCTGCGGAGCGTGGCGTGATGCCGCGACGTCCCACCTCCACGACCTCGACACCAGCACCCTCGACGACTGCCCCAGGAGCATCCATGACCACCACCGAGAGCGCGCCCGCACGGGGCGACGTGCCCACCGCCTCCCGACCGGTGTACCGCCTGTCGGGCGTGACGAAGACCTACCGGCAGAAGAACCGGACCGTCACCGCCCTGGCGGGGGTGGACCTCGAGATCCCGCAGGGGCAGCTCGTCGCCGTGCAGGGGCCGACCGGTGGCGGCAAGTCGACGTTGCTGCAGATGCTCGGCGCGCTCGACCGGCCGAGCACCGGGTCGGTGCAGCTGGGCGACCGGGACCTCGCGACGCTCGGCGACCGGGCGCTCACGGACGTCCGGGCGACCGAGATCGGCTTCGTGTTCCAGGGCTTCAACCTCATCCCGACGCTGACGGCCCTCGAGAACGTGGAGACCGCGTTCGCCGGGTCCCTCGCGAACCGCTCGCGCGCCGAGGTCCGCGAGCGGGCGACCGCCGCACTGCACGGGGTCGGCCTCGGCGAGCGGCTCGACCACCTGCCGGCCGAGCTCTCCGGCGGGCAGCAGCAGCGGGTCGCGATCGCCCGCGCGCTCGTCAAGGACCCGAGCGTGCTCCTCGCGGACGAGCCGACCGGGGCGCTCGACGAGGGGACGCGCGACGAGATCATGGGCCTCATCGAGCGGCAGTGGCGGGACCGCGGGCTGACGGTCGTCATCGTGACACACGACTCAGGGGTGGCGCGGCGCGCGGAGCGCCGGTTGCACATCGCGCAGGGCCGGGTGCGTGACGTGTAGCCGAGCGTCCGGGCGGTGGGCAGCGCTCAGTCGGCGACCGGGTAGTCGCAGTAGGCGAACCACGACGAGTCCGGCGCCCACGGCGGCACGTTGACCGTCCCCTGCCCGCCGTCGAGTGCCACGAGCGTCTCCGGCAGGACCGCGATGCGTGCCCCGGAGGCCAGGACACCGGGCAGCAGTCGGAGCTCCACGCGGTGGTCGGCCGGGTGCCCCTGCACGCCCGGCTCGTACGACAGGTAGAGCAGGTGCGCGCCGTCCGGGGAGACGTGCGGGAACCAGTTCACCCGCTCGTCGCCACTGATCGGCACGGGGCCGGTCGATCCGGCTCCGTCCGGTCCGGTCCGGAGCGCCGCGATCTGTGCGGTGCCGGGCGTGAACCGCTCGGTGTTGAACAGGAGCGTGCCGCCGTCGGGCGTCCAGGCGCAGCCGTCGTCGGGGTGCTCGTCGCGGGTCACGAACGTCGTCGCTCCGGTACGCGGGTCGACGACGGCGACGTCCGTCGTCCACACGCCGGCCTCGGTCCGTTCGCCCACGATCGCCGCCAGGGCGGAACCGTCGGGAGCGATGCCGTGCAGGTAGTACTTCCGCACCACGGGCAGGGCCGCGGCCGTGTCGGTGATGCGGGACCCGGGACCGCCGGCCGGCAGCGGCACGCGGTACAGCTCACCGTCGCGGGCGCTCACCACGACCGACTCCCCCGACGGATCGAGCACGTGGTCGTTGTTGATCTCCGGCACGCCGCCCATCGGCACCGGCACGAGTGCGGTCTCGTCGAGCACCGTCCCGGGCGGCGGCACCGGCAGGAGCCACAGGTCGCCGTCGCCGTTCAGCACGAGGGTGTCCACGTCGAGGACGTTCGGCGCCTCGACGAGCACGGAACGGGACTCGAAGACGAGGCGGGCGCTCCGTCCCTCGACGTCGTACACGTGCACGCGGCTGGTCTGTCCGGTCAGCAGCTGCCGCCCGCGGGTCTCCGTCATGCGTCCATCCTGTCGTCTCGTCGGGCAACGCGGACGGGAGGTGCGGTGCGGGCGGACCCGCACGGCACCTCCCGTCAGGGGGTCGTGGCTACTTCACCGCGCCGGCGGTCAGGCCGGCGACGAACTGGCGCTGGACCACGAGGAACGCGATCACGACCGGGATCGACACGACGAGCGAGGCCGCCATGATCTGGTTCCAGTACACGTTCGTCTGCGTCGAGTACTGCTGCAGACCGACCGCGAGCGTCGACCCGAGGCCGTTCGTCATGACCGAGGCGAAGAGCACCTCGCCCCACGCGGTCATGAAGGAGTAGATCCCGACCGCGACGAGACCCGGGCGGGCCGACGGCAGGATGATCCGGAACAGGGCACCCATCGGGCCGGACCCGTCGACCATCGCGGCCTCGTCGAGCTCGCGCGGGATCGTCTCGAAGTAGCCCGCGAGCATCCAGATCGAGAACGGGAGCGTGAACGTCAGGTACGTGATGATGAGCCCGAGCCAGCTGCCGACGAGCTGGATGCCGAGCGAGTTGCCGAGGTTCGTGAAGATCAGGAACAGCGGGAGCAGGAACAGGACGCCGGGGAACATCTGGGTCGACAGCACCGTCGTCGTGAAGGCGCTCTTGCCCTTGAAGTCCCAGCGCGAGACCGCGTAGGCGGCGAACGTCGCGATGATGAGCGAGAACACCGTGGCGACCGTGCACACCACCAGGGAGTTCACGAAGTACCGCGCCAGCGGGACCGTCGACCACATGTCGATGAACGGCTGGATGGTGATGTTCGACGGGATCCAGGTGAAGTCGTCCTGCACGTCGCCGAGCGGCTTGATCGCGGTCGTGACCATCACGTAGAGCGGCACCACCGTGAAGACGGTGAGCAGCGCGATGACGATGATCTTGAAGGACTTTGCGCCCACTGTTTCACGCACGGACGGACCTCCGGTTGGTGACGGCCAGGTAGATGCCCGTGACGACGAGCAGGAAGAGGAGCAGCAGCACGCTCATCGCGGCGCCGGACCCGAAGTTCCAGGTGATGAACGAGGCGTTGTAGATGTGGAAGCTCAGCAGGTCCGCGGCCGGGGGCTGCGCGGTCGACCCGAACAGCACGAACGGCGTGTTGAAGTCGTTGAACGTCCAGAGGAACATCACGAGCACGAGGGTGACGTTGACCGGGCGGACCATCGGCAGGGTGATCGAGCGCCACTGTCGGAACGGCTTCGCACCGTCGACCGAGGCGGCCTCGTACACGTCGGCCGGGACGGACTGCAGGCCCGCCATGAGCATGAGGAACGCGAAGGGCCAGGTCTTCCAGATGGCCACGACGACCACGGCCACGAAGGCGTTGTTGCCGATGAGCCAGAACGGGGCACCGCTGCCGAACAGGTGCAGCTGGTCCACCAGGACGTGGTTGATGGCACCGGAGTCACGCTGGAACATGAACTTCCACGTGATGACGCCCGCGTACATCGGCAGGGCGTAGGGGATGAGGAACAGCGTGCGGAAGAGCCCGCGGCCGGCGAACGGCTTCTGCAGTGCGACCGCGGCGGCCATGCCGAAGCCCCAGGACAGGCCGACGACCAGGATCGTGAACCCGCAGGTGATGAGGAACGAGCTGAGCAGTCCGCGCCCGATGGCCTGGTCGAAGTCCACCGCGACGGAGTAGTTGCGCAGGCCGGCGAACGGGGCGGCACCCCAGTTCGCGATGAAGTACTTGGTGAGCTGCACGAAGCTGATCCAGATGCCGACGAGCATCGGCACGATGTGGATGAGCAGCTCGAAGAGGATCGCGGGACCGACGAGCGCGTACGGGAGCCACGTGACGCCACGCTTCCCGCGGGGCGACGGACCCGAGAGGGTCGGCGCCTTGGTGTGCGTCAGGTCGATGGCCTCGGAGTCTGGCAGGACCGTCGTGGACATGGGCAGGCCTTCCGGCTGGGTGGGAGGGTTCGAGGAGGGGGGCGGGAGGCCCGGACGCGACCTGTCGGACGCGTCCGGGCCTCCCGTCAGGTCAACCTGCGGCCTGGGAGACCTGGTCCTGGGC
Organism: Curtobacterium sp. MCJR17_055; assembly: GCF_003224335.1. Lineage (GTDB taxonomy): Bacteria > Actinomycetota > Actinomycetes > Actinomycetales > Microbacteriaceae > Curtobacterium. The sequence continues at coordinate 231,001 of NZ_QKLF01000004.1, read as the reverse complement.
CGTCTGCAGGGCGTCCTTGATGTCCTTCTCGGACACCGTCGAACCCGTGGCGATCTTGGCGAACATCTCGTTCATCGCCTTGCCGACCGTGGACTCGAACTGGTCCTCGGCGGGGACCAGCGGGAGCGGCTTCGCCTTGTTGTTGTAGATGTCGAGGAACGTCTTCGTCTGCTCGTCCGAGACGGAGTCAGCAGCTTCGGCGAGCACCGGCAGGGCCGAGTACGGCTTGTCCAGCGTCGTCTGCGTGTCCATGCTCGTCATGTACTTGACGAACTTCAGCGCGCCGTCCTTGTTGTCGGTGTTCTTGAAGATCGACAGGTTGATGCCGGCCGGGAAGCTGGCGATGTCCTCGCCACCGGTCGGCGCCGGGAGCGGCACGACGCCGAACTCGTCGGACTTCATGCCGAGCGACTCGATCGTGGTGTTCGCGTTGTTCTGGTTGAGGATCATCGCGGCCTTCTTGTTCGCGAAGTCCGCGACCGACTGGTTCGCGTTGTCGTACTGCGCGTTCGACGGGTTGGCCGCCTTGCTGTCCTGCATGAGGTCGAGGTAGCGCTTGATGCCCTCGACGTTCTCCTTCGACGTGAAGGTCGGCTTGCCGTCCTTGTCGAACCACTCGCCGCCGTTCTGCGCCGAGTTGATGAACGCGAAGTGCGCGTTCTCGGTGTAGGACCCACCGGCGAGGCTGAAGCCGTACTTGCCGTCGGTCGTCAGCTTCTCGGCGGCCGAGACGAGGTCCTCCCAGTTGGTGGGCGGCTCGACGCCGGCGTCGGCCAGCATCTGCTTGTTGTAGAACAGGCCGTACGCGAGGCCGTAGAGCGGGACGCTCGTGACGGTCTGACCCGGTGCGCCACCGGTCGAGAGCGCGACCTTGCCGAACTTGTCGGCACCGCCGATGGCCTTCATCTCCGCGTCACCGAACTCCTGGAAAGCGCCGGTGGCCTGGAGCGAAGTCGCCCACGTGTTGCCGATGTTGACGACGTCCGGGCCCTGGCCCGAGGTGACGGCGGTCTGGATCTTCGTCTGCAGGTCGTTCCACCCGATGACCTGGAGGTCGACCTTGATCCCGGTCTCGTCGGTGAACTTCTTGAGGACGGGGGTCAGCACCTCCTTGTCGTTCTCGAGGGAGGTGCCCTGGTTCGACGCCCAGTAGGTGAGCGTCTTCGAGTCGCCCGATGCGCCGGAGGACCCGGAGGAGCAGGCGGCGAGGCCCGACACGGTGAGTGCCGCGGCCGCGGTGATGGCCAGTGCGCGGATGGCAGTGCGCATGACTCTCTACTTTCTCGTCGTTGAGATGGTGCAGGAAGTGGTGCTGGATCGTGCTGGGTGGTGCTGGATCGTGCTGGGTGCTGCTGTGGAGGGTGGGGCAGGCTGGTCAGACCAGGGTCTGCTCCGCGGGGTCCCAGCCCTCGGGGAGGGTCGGGGAGGGTTCGACGGTGCTCTCGACGAGCACGGTCTCACCACGTTCGGCGGCCTCGGCGATGGAGACCATCACGTCGAGGACGTGGAAGGCGAGGGCGCCGGGGACCCGGTTCCCTTCGCCGGCACGGAGGGAGCGGGCCAGGTCGACCACGCCCGTCCCCCGCGAGTAGGTGGACCCGACGGCCGGGATCGTCTCGGGTTCCTCGGCGCCGAGCGCGTACAGCTTCGTGTCGCCGTCGAACTCGTTCGGGTCGGGGAACACGACGGTGCCGGTCTCCCCCGCGATCTCGACGAAGCCGGTGCGGCCGCGGTCGGACTCGAACGAGAACACGCTCTGCGCGCTCCCGCCGTTCTCGAACTGGATGAGCGCGGAGTGGTTCGTCGGGACCTCGACGGGGAACTCGGTGCCCGCCTTCGGCCCGGAGCCGATCGTGCGGGTGGCGCGGGACCTGGACGCGGTGGCGGTGACCTTCGCGACGGGTCCGAACGCCTGCACGAGCGTCGTGATGTAGTACGGACCGATGTCGAAGAGCGGGCCGGCGCCGTAGGCGAAGAGGAACTCGGGGCTCGGGTGCCAGGACTCCGGGCCGGGGCTCTGGAAGAGGGTCAGCCCGTTCAGCGGCGTGCCGATGCGACCGTCGCGGATCGTGCGGAGTGCGGTCTGGAGGCCCGCCCCCAGGAACGTGTCCGGCGCGACCGACACGGTGCGGCCGGCCGCGACCGCGGCGTCGCGCAGCTCCGCCGCGCTCTGCCGGTCGAGCGCGTAGGGCTTCTCGCCCCAGACGTGCTTGCCGGCGCGGAGCGCCTGCAGCGCCACCTCGACGTGCGCCGCGGGGATCGTGAGGTTCACGACGATCTCGATGTCGTCGATCGCCAGGAGCTCCTCGACGGTGCCCGATCCGGCGACGCCCCACTTCTCGGCCTGCGAGGCCGCCCGGGGCAGGTCGATGTCGGCGATGAACAGCACCTCGACGTCGGGGAAGACGGTGAGGTTCGACAGGTACTGGTCGGAGATGACCCCGGCGCCGATGACGCCGACGCCCACGCGGCCCGCGGCGCTCATGCGTCCGCTCCGGCGAGGAAGGCGTACGAGTCGCGGACGGCCTGGACGACGTCGCCGTCGTGGTCGTCGAGCTCGATGACCTGCTGCGCCTGGGGCGCGGCCGCGATGATGTCCCGGACCGGCATGACGCCGGTGCCGACGGCGACCTGCTGCTTGTCGTCGTGCGAGCCGTCGCCGTCCTTGACGTGCAGGAAGCGGACCTGGTCGCCGAGCCGCCCGAGGACGGCCACCGGGTCGTCCCCGCCGACCTTCGCCCAGTAGGTGTCGAGCTCGAGGACGACGTCGTCGGCGAGGGCGCCGGCGAAGACCTCGAAGGCGCTCGTGCCGTCGATGCGGTTCGAGAACTCGAAGGCGTGGTTGTGGTAGCCGAGCACGAGGCCACGGTCGGCGGCGCGCGGGACCAGTTCGTTGAACTGGCGGGCGATCGCCTCGACGTCCTCGCGGGTGGTCCAGCGGGCCTCGTCCACGTGCGGGTCGATGAGCGTGCCGAGGCCGACCGTGACGCTCGCGGCGAGGATGCGCTCGAGGTCCTGCTCGTCGGCGTCCAGGAGACGTGCGTGCCCGCTCGGCGCGACCAGGCCGGCCTGCTGCAGGGCGGCCGCGTACTCGTCCGCACGGTCGACGAAGCCGAAGAGTTCGACGTTCGTGAAACCGATGTCGGCGATCGTCGCCAGGGTTCCGGGGAGGTCCGCCGACAGCGCGTCACGCACTGTGTACAGCTGGACCGAGAGCGGTTGGGTCACCGTGTGTTCTCCTCATCGAGACGTGGTCGTCACTGACCGATCGTCACACTATGGGTGCTTCTGTCGGCGGTCAAGCAGAAGTTCGAACGAGTTCGACGACCTTCGTTGCGTGGCTCGGAGGATGTGTGGTTCACTCCGGACATGGTCGACATGACTCGGACGGCAACGTCGCCGCCGGTCGGGACGAGTGAGCTCTTCCAGATCCTGCGTGACGGTGTGCCGCGGACCCGTGGCGAGCTCGCCGCCCTGACGGGGATGGCCCGCTCGACCATCGGCGTGCGGCTCGACGCCCTCGCCGATGTCGGACTCGTCGGGGCGGTCGACACCGCGGCGTCCACGGGCGGTCGTCCACCCGCCCAGATCGCCCTCCGTCCCGCCGCGCGGCTCGTCGTCGCGGCCGACCTCGGCGCCTCGCACGGCCGGGTCGCGGTGACGGACCTCGTCGGCACCCCGCTCGCGACGCGTGACGCCAGCATCGACATCGCGGCGGGACCCGTTCCGACGCTCGAGTGGCTGATCGGCGTCGTCGACGAGCTCCTCGACTCGGTCGGCCGGGCACGCGACGACGTGATCGCGATCGGCATCGGCCTGCCGGGCCCCGTCGAGTTCTCCACCGGTCGCCCTGCGAACCCGCCGATCATGCCGGGCTGGGACGGCTTCGACGTGCCCGGTTGGCTCCGGCAGCACGTCCGCGCGCACGTGCTCGTCGACAACGACGTGAACATCGCCGCACTCGGCGAGCGGGCGCACGGCTGGCCGGACCTCGACCACCTGCTGTTCGTGAAGGTCGCCACCGGCATCGGCTCGGGCATCGTGTCCGAGGGACGGTTGCAACGCGGCGCCCAGGGCACCGCCGGGGACATCGGGCACGTCCGGGTCTCGCGCGCCGGGGACGTGCCCTGCCACTGCGGCAACACCGGGTGTCTGGAGGCCGTCGCCTCCGGTCCGGCGATCGCCAGGGCCCTCCGCGCCAAGGGACACGACGTACACACCAGCGCGGACGTCATCGACCTCGTGGGCCGTTCGGACATCGACGCGATCGGTGCCGTCCGGCAGGCCGGCCGCGACATCGGCGAGGTGCTCGCCACGTGCGTCTCGCTCATCAACCCGTCGGTCATCGCGCTCGGCGGCTCGATCACGCAGGCCGGAGAGCACCTGCTCGCGGGTGTCCGCGAGGTCGTGTACTCCCGGTCGATGCCGCTCGCCACCGAACACCTCGTCATCGCGCAGTCGCGCGCCGGCTCGATCGCCGCGCTGCAGGGCGCGGCAGCCCTGGCCATCGCGTACGCCCTCTCCCCCGCCGGCGTGGACGAACTGGTCACCCTGTCCGAGGGGCGGCAGCTCGTCTCCTGAGCGCGGTGACCTGCCAGCGCGCCGGATCGGCCGCGCGCCGGTTTCGCCGGTGCCGGTGGTCGGGTGGACAATCATCCGGTGACGATCGTGCAGCCCACCCTGTGGGGCGACCTGGATGACGGGTGGGAGGCCCAGCCCGGCTCCGGCACGTCCCCGTCCGCGCCGGCACGGCCGAGCCGCAACGCGTTCACGTCCCTGCGCGGGCACACCGAGCGCATCGTCGCGCATTCGTCGGACCGGGTCGCCTGGCTCCGCGCGCGGGCGATGGGGATCACCGCCACCGACGTCGCACGCCTCGCCTCGCTCCGCGCCGTCGACGCCGTCGTCGCGGACAAGCGCTACGGCTCCCGGTTCGCCGGCAACGTCTACACCGAGCACGGCAAGGAGCGGGAGCCCGTCATCGCCTCGTGGGTGGCCGCCACGCACGGGATCCTGCCGTCGGCCCACCTGTTCCACGCCGCCACGAACCGAGCGCACCTGGCGACGCCCGACGGTGTCGGACAGGACCGTGACGGCCGGCTCCTCCTCGCCGAGATCAAGACGACCTCGTCCGGCTGGAAGCGCGTCCCACGGCACTACATGCGACAGGTCTGGTGGCAGCAGTACGTGCTCGGCGCGGACCGCACGCTGTTCGTCTGGGAGACGCACGACGACTTCGTGCCGGTCGCCGACGAGCCGGAGTGCCGTTGGATCGACCGCGACGACGACGCGATCCGCGGGCTCATCGTGCTCGCCGACCTCGTGCTCGACCGCCTGCGCGACGCTCGCTGACCCGCACCACCCGGAGCCGACTCAGCGCCACGACGACGAGTCCCATCAGCCCGATGAACACGGCCACACCGAGGCAGTACAGCGCCACGGCCCCGTAGCCGGATGCGGGGTCGAGGAACGGGTACGGCACCCAACCGTCGGTGGCGCCGCGGGTGACGACGACCACGAGCCAGACCGCCGGGTAGACGAGGAACCACCACACGTCCCGGGCCAGCAGCCGACTCCGGTCCGAGAACAGCACCCAGTCGAGCACCACGATCAGCGGCACCCAGCGGTGCACGACGTCGTTCGACCAGGACGCCCCCAGCGGTTGGCCGACCTCTGCCAGGAGCGTGTTGTAGACGAGCCCGGTCGTCGCGATGTACACCGTGGCCGCACCGCGGAACAGGTCGAGCCGTCGGCCGGTCGGACGGTCGCCGAACGCCGCGACGACGGTCAGCGTCCACACCACCGCGACGAGCAGGTTCGACTGGTTCGTGAAGTACCCGAAGAAGTCCCAGAACACGAAGTCGTCGCGCAGCGCCCCCTGCAGGTCCGTCACCACCGCGGCGACGGCGACGACGGCGACCACGAGTCGCAGGCTGTTCACGAAGGTCCGCACCCCACAACGGTAGCGGGGACGCCGAGGGCGTGCGGAACGACGAACGGCCCGCACCTTCCGGTGCGGGCCGTTCGTGTGGAGCCGTGGATCAGGCCAGGACGTTGACGTCCAGCGGGATGCCCGGGCCGAAGGTCGTCGAGACGGCGCCCTTCATGATGTAGCGGCCCTTGGCAGCGCTCGGCTTGAGGCGGACGACCTCGTCGAGCGCGGCGGTGATGTTCTCGTCGAGCTGCTCCGGGGTGAACGAGGCCTTGCCGACGACGAAGTGCACGTTCGCGTGCTTGTCGACGCGGAACTCGATCTTACCGCCCTTGATGTCGTTCACGGCCTGGGCCACGTTCGGCGTCACGGTGCCGGTCTTCGGGTTCGGCATGAGGCCGCGCGGGCCGAGGACCTTGCCGAGACGACCGACCTTGCCCATGAGCTCCGGGGTCGAGACCGCGGAGTCGAACGAGGTGTAGCCCTCGGCGACCTTCGCGATGAGCTCGTCGCCACCGACCTCGTCGGCGCCGGCGGCGATGGCGGCCTCAGCGGCTGCACCCGTCGCGAAGACGATGACGCGGGCGGTCTTGCCGGTGCCGTGCGGGAGGATGACGGTGCCGCGCACCATCTGGTCCGCCTTGCGGGGGTCGACGCCGAGCTTCAGCGCGACCTCGACGGTGGAGTCGGTCTTCGCCGAGCCGGTCTCCTTCGCGAGGGCGACTGCCTCGGTCGGGGTGTAGAACTTGTCGGCCTCGATCTTCGCGGCCGCGGCGCGGTACGCCTTGGACTTCTTCGCCATGGTGGTCTCCTTGCGAGATACGTGGTTGGCGAGCCGGCGCGGCTCTCCCACGGTGAGTACTGGGGTGTGTGGGGTGAGGCTCAGGCCTCGACCGTGATGCCCATCGAACGAGCGGTGCCGGCGATGATCTTCGTCGCCTGCTCGATGTCGTTGGCGTTCAGGTCGGCCTGCTTGGTCTCGGCGATCTGACGGATCTGGTCCGCCGTGATGCGTCCGGCCTTCACCGTGTGCGGCGTCGCGGAACCCTTGTTCACACCCGCTGCCTTCTTGATGAGCTCGGCGGCCGGCGGGGTCTTGAGGATGAACGTGAACGAACGGTCCTCGTAGACGGTGATCTCCACCGGGATGACGTTGCCGCGCTGCGACTCGGTCTGGGCGTTGTACGCCTTGCAGAACTCCATGATGTTCACGCCGTGCTGACCGAGCGCCGGACCGATCGGCGGTGCCGGGTTGGCGGCGCCCGCGTTGATCTGCAGCTTGATCAGGCCCGTGACCTTCTTCTTCGGTGCCATGTTCCGTTTCCTCCTGGATTCGAACGCACGGGGACCCGTGCACTCTCCCGCGTCTCCGGCGGATCCGGATCGCGGTCACGGATCCGCAGCGCACGAGGCGCGCGGACCCAAACTCAGACAGTGTACTGGACGTTCGCCAGTACTAGAGCTTCGTGACCTGGTCGAAGCTGAGCTCGACCGGGGTCTCGCGCTCGAACAGCGAGACGAGGACGGTGAGCTTGCCGCTCTCCGGCTTGATCTCGGAGATCGAACCCGGCAGGCCCGCGAACGAGCCTTCCTTGATGGTGATGGTCTCGCCGACCTCGAAGTCGACCTCGGCCTGCGGCTGGGCCTGCGCGGCACCGCCGGACTTCGAGCCGCCCTTGGTCGGAGCGGCCTCGGCGACCTGCACCAGGGACTTCAGCATGCCGAACGCCTCGTCGAAACGGAGCGGCGTCGGGTTGTGGGCGTTCCCCACGAAGCCGGTGACACCCGGGGTGTGCCGGACGACGGACCACGAGTCCTCGTTGAGGTCCATGCGGACGAGCACGTAGCCGGGGATCCGGACGCGGGTGACCAGCTTGCGCTGCCCGTTCTTGATCTCGACGACGTCCTCCATCGGGACCTCGGCCTGGTAGATGTAGTCCTCCATCGACATCGAGACCATGCGGTTCTCGATGTTCGCCTTCACGCGGCGCTCGAAGCCCGCGTAGGAGTGGATGACGTACCACTTGCCCGGCTTCATCCGGAGCTCGGCCTTGAAGGCGTCGTACGGGTCGGCCTCGACCGGCTCGGCGTCCGCGTCGTCCTCGAGCGCGTCGGCGGCTTCCTCGGCCGCGATCGTGGCGTTCGCCTCCGCAGCGGTCTCGTCCTCGAGCTCGGACTCCTCCTCGTCCTCGACGGCCTCGACGGCGGCCTCTGCCTCGTCGGCGGTGTCGATCTCGAGCGCGTCGTCGACCACCGCGTCGGCCTCGGGGTCGCGGGCCTCGGCCAGGGCGCCCAGCGTCTCGTCGAACTCGGCGGCGACGGTGCCGTCGTCCGGCTCGTCGCTCAGGCCGAGGGACTCGTCGTCCTCGTCGTCGACGGAGATCGCGCGCTCCTCGGCGGAGTCCGTCGAACGGAGCTCGCTCGTCTCGACGTCGCCTTCCTGGTTCTCCTCGACCTCGGAAGACTGCTCGGCAGCGGTCGCGAGGTCGATGTCGTCGCGGGAGTAGTCAGACACAGTCGGTTCTTTCCGTTCGATGGTGCGGATCGGGTTGGCACTCGCGTTCCGGGCGGGGAACGGGTCGCCGTCTCCGGGAGACCGTACCCCGAGGAGGACCGGAACGGTCGGACCTGCGGTCAGTCCGGGCGCGCCAGGGATGCGGTGCGCCGGGGTTCATGCCGGCTGGGTCAGGCCGTGGGGCCGTTGCCGAACACGTAGCCGACGCCGAGACCGAACACGAAGTCGAGGACCGACACGAGGATCATCATGACGACGACGAACACGAGCACGACGCCCGTGTAGCTGAAGAGTTCCTTGCGGGTCGGGGTGACGACCTTGCGCAGCTCACCGAAGACCTGGCGGATGAACAGTGCGATCGCGGCGAACGGACCGCGCCGCTGAGCGCGATCGACCTTCGCCTGGGCGACGACGTCGTCCGTCGTCTCCACTTCTTTGCTCGCCACTTCTACCCTTCCCGATGTGCAGGGCGGACAGGACTTGAACCTGCAACCTGCGGTTTTGGAGACCGCTGCTCTACCAATTGAGCCACCGCCCTTCGGAACGACCCACCCCTGGGGGTGCCGGATGTTCCTGGTGGCGAGTCCGTCGACCCTGGAGGGGCCTCCGGATCTGCGACGGAGCGCATGATCCGGCGGACTTCGACCGCCGCAGGACAGTGTACGGGAGTCGCGGCGACGGTGTCCACTTGGCGGGTGCTCCGGCGCGGCGCGTCGCTAGGCTGGCCCCGTGAGCACCGACGCCGTCAACCCGCAGCCCACCGACCGCCCGACCACCGACGCAGCCCCGACCACCGATCGGCCGCGCATCGCGTCGCGGATCGCCGCCATCGCGGAGTCGGCGACGCTGAAGGTCGACTCCAAGGCCAAGGCGCTCAAGGCCGCCGGCCGTCCGGTCATCTCCTTCGCTGCCGGTGAGCCGGACTTCGCGACCCCGCAGCACGTGGTCGACGCGGCCGTCGCGGCGGCACAGGACCCGGCGAACCACCGCTACACACCGGCGACGGGCCTCCCGGAACTCAAGCGTGCGATCGCCGACAAGACGGCCCGCGTCTCCGGCGTCACGGTCGACCCCGCCCAGGTGATCGTCACGAACGGCGGCAAGCAGGCGGTGTACCAGGCGTTCCAGACCGTCGTGGACGAGGGCGACGAGGTCCTCCTCCCCGCGCCGTACTGGACCACCTACCCCGAAGCGGTCCGTCTCGCCGGTGGTGTGCCCGTCGACGTCTTCGCCGGCAGCGACCAGGGCTACCTCGTGACCGTCGAGCAGCTCGAGGCCGCGCGCACCCCGCGGACGAAGGCCCTGCTGTTCTGCTCCCCCTCGAACCCGACCGGCGCGGTGTACTCCGCCGAGCAGACCCGCGCCATCGGCGAATGGGCGCTCGAGCACGGGATCTGGGTGATCAGCGACGAGATCTACCAGGACCTGGTCTACGACGGCATCCGGTTCTCCGGCGTCCTCGAGCAGGTGCCCGCGCTCGCGGACACCACGATCCTGGTGAACGGCGTCGCCAAGACCTACGCCATGACCGGCTGGCGGGTCGGCTGGATGATCGGCCCGGCCGACGCCGTGAAGGCCGCGTCGAACCTGCAGTCGCACCTGTCCTCGAACGTGTCGAACGTCTCGCAGCGTGCGGCGATCGCGGCGCTCACCGGGCCGCAGGAGCCGGTCACCGCCATGCGCGACGCCTTCGACCGTCGCCGGAAGGCCATCGTCGCCGGGCTCAACGCCATCCCCGGGTTCGTGACGCCGGAGCCGGAGGGCGCCTTCTACGTCTACCCCGACGTCACGGCACTGCTCGGTCGTGAGTGGGCCGGTTCGACGCCGACGACCACGCTCGAGCTGGCCGATCTCGTCCTCGAGCACGCCGAGGTCGCGGTCGTCCCGGGCGAGGCGTTCGGTCCGTCCGGGTACCTCCGCCTGTCCTACGCCCTCGGCGACGACGACATCGCCGAGGGCGTGGCGCGCCTGGCCCGGCTCTTCGGCTGACCGTCGGGGACGCGCTCGTTCAGTCGAGCAGGTCCCCGACGACGACCGGCTCCGGCACCAGGGTGACGCCGAAGCGGTTCGCCACGGTCACCTGCACGTAGCGGGCGAGCTCGGCGACCTGGGCAGCCGTCGCTCCCCCGCGGTTCGTCAGGGCGAGCGTGTGCTTCGTGGAGATCGCCGCGGAGGAGCCCGGCACGCCGTAGCCGCGGTGCACGCCGGCGTGTTCGATGAGCCACGCGGCACTGAGCTTCACGTCGTCCCCGGCGGGCCACCGCGGTGCGTCGAGCGGCATGGTCTCGGCGAAGCCCCGCGAGACGATCGGGTTCGTGAAGAACGACCCGGCGCTCCAGGTGTCCGGGTCGGCGTCGTCGAGGACCATGCCCTTCGACGAGCGCAGACGGAGGACCTCGGCCCGGACGTCGGCCGGCGCGACGCGGGTGCCGAGCTCGACACCGAGCGACCCGGCGAGCTGCGCGTAGCGCACCGGCACACCGTCCGCGGTCGCGGTCCCGAGCCGGAACTCGACCGTCAGGACGGCGCCGCGCCGTCCGTGCTTGAGCGTGCTCGTGCGGTAGCCGAGCGCGAGCTCGGCCGCCGGGACCCAGGACCGCTCGCCGGTCTCGGCGTCGAGGAACTCGACCGCGGTGAGCACGTCGGACAGCTCGACCCCGTAGGCGCCGATGTTCTGCACGGGGGACGCGCCGACCGTGCCCGGGATGCCGCTCAGGGCCTCCAGTCCGGTCCACCCGCGCGCCACGGTGGTGGCGACGAACTCGTCCCACGGCTCCCCCGCCGCCACGCGCACGGTGACGCCGTCCTCGTCCGCCTCGTGCGTGATGCCCCGCGTGCGGACCACCACGACGGTCCCGGGGAAGCCCCCGTCGGCCACGAGCAGGTTGCTGCCGCCGCCGACCACGAGCCAGTCGTCGTCCGACCAGGCGTCGACCACGTGCGCGACGAGGTCCTCGGTGGTCTCGGCGACGAGCAGGCGGCCGGCAGGACCGCCGACGCGCAGGGTGGTGAGCTCGGCGAGCGTCGTCTCCGCCACGGTCAGTGGAACGCCACCGTGACCTGTGCCTTGCCGAGCACGGTCTGCCCGGCGGCGGTCACGGTGAGGTCGATGCGGCGGGGGCGGCCCTGCTCGTCGAGCGTGCCGACCTTCGCGACGACGCCGACGTCGGCACCGTCCCGCGGGTCGACGACGACGGGGCGGGTGAAACGGACGCCGTAGGAGGCGACCCAGCCGCGGTCGCCGAGCCACTCGGACACCGGCTGGACCGCGAGGCCCATGGTCAGCATGCCGTGCGCCAGGACACCGGGGAGGCCGACCTCCGCCGCGACGTCGTCCCGGTAGTGGATGGGGTTGAAGTCCCCCGAGGCCCCGGCGTAGCGGACGAGCGAGTCGCGGGTGAGGTGGACCTGCCGCTCGGCGACGACCGCACCGACCTCGAGCCCGGACGTGGTGTCGGTCATGCGTCATCTCCTCGGACGACCAGGGTGGACGTGGCGGTGACGACGGGCGCGCTGTCCGCGTCGACGACCGCGGACTCGGCGGTGACCATGGCGTTGCCGCCGAGGGTCTTCACGCTCGTCACCCGCAGTGTGGCGGTGAGCTCGTCCCCGGCGACGATCGGACGCTCGTAGGCGAACTCCTGCGCACCGTGCACGACACGGGAGAAGTCGATGCCACCGTCCGGCTCGGCGAGGAGCTGTGCGAGCGTGGCTTCCTGCACGACGACCGCGAAGGTCGCCGGCGCGACCACGTCGCCGTGACCCGCAGCACGGGCCGCCTCGGGGTCGGAGTGGATCGGGTTCGTCGCGAAGACGGCACGGGAGAACTCACGCACCTTCTCACGACCGACCAGGTACGGCGGGGCCGGCGGGAACGTCCTGCCGACGAGCTCGGGGTTCACTGACACCACGGCAGTCTACCGAGCCGCTCGGTCACGGGGCTTAGATGAGTTTGCATCGGTTATGCTGGCGACACCGGTCGGGGGGCGGCCGGGCGGGTCCGGCGGGAGTGGCCATGGAGACGACGACCGAGTACGCGGTGCGCGAGGACGACCGGGGCACCGCCGTCGAACTCGTCGGGACGGCCCTGCGCGCCGACGGCCATCGCGTCACCCACGGGGACGACCGACTCGTCGTGTCGAGCGGCGACCGTGTCCTCACCGCGCTCCTCGGCGCCCTCGTGCACCCCGCGCGGCAGTACCGCCGGTACGAGCTCGCGCTGTCGTCGACCCCGGGGCACGCCGTGCTGACACTGCGGCACGCCGACCACGGCGCCGCGGTGGCCGGCGGACCGATCGGCGCCCGGCGTCGCCACGCAGCCTGGCACCGGACGGCCGCTCTGGTCGAGGCGAGCCTGCACGACGGCGGGGTCCTGGTGCACCGGACGGACCGGCTGGACACCTCCGGCATCGCGGACCGCGACCACTGAGCGGCGACGCGCCGGCGCGACCTGGGGTCGGACAGCCGGCGACGACGAAAGCCCGGCGCTGGTGCGCCGGGCTTCCCGTCGTTGCGATCGTTCTGCACGGTACCGACCGTGCCGGTACCACTGGTAGCGAGGGCGGGACTTGAACCCGCGACACCACGATTATGAGCCGTGTGCTCTAACCAACTGAGCTACCCCGCCAGGGATCCGCGGTGATCAGCACTGCGGGAGTGATCACACTGCGAGTCGGAGCCCCGAGTCAGGATTGAACTGACGACCCCTTCCTTACCATGGAAGTGCTCTACCACTGAGCTATCGGGGCGAGTACCGCGAGCGGCACCACACGAGGATAGCAGACCCCCGGCGCTGGTCTGGAACCGACCGTGACGCCCGGGCGCGCCGTCCTCGTGGATACCGACCGCGTGCACGTCGTGCGTGCGGACGGCATCCGTGCGGACTACTCCGCGTTGGCCTCGAGCCACGCCAGCGGGTCCACGGGGACGCCGTCGATGCGGATCTCGAGGTGCAGGTGCGGGCCCGTCGAGTTGCCCGTGCTGCCGACGAGACCGAGGATGTCCCCGACCTTCACCTGCTGGCCCTGGACGACCTCGAACGAGTTGTCGAGCATGTGTCCGTAGACGCTGACGAACTTCTTGCCGGCGACGTCGTGCTCGACCCACACGTCGTTGCCGAACGCACCGTCGTTCGCCTGGACCTTGATGACGGTGCCGTCCGCGACGACGCCGATCGGCGTACCGGCCCCGGGAGCGAAGTCGACGCCCTGGTGGAAGGTCGAGCAGAACGAGCACCCGGCGACCTGGCGACCGCCGAAGCCGGAGGAGATCGGCACGGCCGTCGGGAACGGCCAGCGGATGGCGCCCGACGTGTCCCCGGCGACGCTCGTGCCGGGAGCGGTGGCCACCCCCGCTGCACCGGCGACCCCGCTCGTGGCCACGCCGGGCTTCGGGCGGACGACGCGCTGCACCTGCGAGACCGTGTAGGCGTCGCGGTCGACCGAGCCCTCGACGGCGTCGCCGACGGAGAGCGACTGGACCTCCTGCACGGAGGCACGGACGGTCGCGGCGCCGGGCTGCGGCACGTAGAGCGCCTGCGCGGGGAGCGAGGTCGACACGACGAGCCCCGCGGTGAACAGGAGTGCACCGACGACCGTGACGCCCGAGGCCGTCCGGCGGAACGAGGCGCCGTGGCCCGGACGCGGGGTCGCCGCGGTGGAGCGGGCGATGTGCCGGGTGGCACGGTCGACGCGGGCACCGGCGGCGGGCGTCGTCCGACCCGTGGCACGCGCCGTCGTGCTCGTGCCGCGCTCCGGACCGACGGGGCGTCCGGCACGCTTCGCTCCGGAGGCACGCTGCGCGCCGACGCCGCGCTCCCGGGCGGCGGACCGCTCCGAGGACGTGGGGCGGTCGGACGCGGCGCCGCGGGGAGCCGTGGCGGCACGACGGGACGCCGGGGCGGCCTCCGCCAGCGGAGCGACCACCGGGGACGCCGGGGCCGGCGGGGTTCGGGGCGCAGCACTCGAGGCGGGGAGCACCGGGGACGAGGGAGCCGGCGGGGTCACCGGGCCGGAGTCCTGCGAGGTCGACCCGTTCGACGCGGTCGCTGCGGGACGGACGGCATCGTCCCGACGACGGCTCGGCTTGGCGGCAGCGCGTTCGGCTTCGATCCGAGCTCGTCTCGTCAGGTGCACGGACGGCGTCGCCTGGGAGGCGTCGCGGTCGATGGTCGTGGGCGTCTGCGAGGAGTCGAGCATGTGTTCGGTAGCGATCCTGAGTTCGAGGCACGGGCGCTCGTCGGTAACGAGCAGGTAACGGGACTCCAGAACGCTAGCAAAGGTCGGTGCTCCCCGCCAGTCGTGTGGTCGTCCGTGCAGGACCCCCAGAGCGGGTGGCGTCGCTCAGTCCCCGAGGACGTCCTCCTCGAGCGTGCGGACGAGGGTGACGAGGTCCTCCGCGATGCTCGGCGCGGCGAACAGGAAGGACCGCGTGTCGCCGGCCTCCCACGTCCGGACGACGGCCCCCGCGGCAGCGGCGACGATCGAGCCGGCCGCCATGTCCCACGGGTTGATGCCCCGCTCGTAGTAGGCGTCGACCGTCCCGACCCCGACCGCGCAGCAGTCGAGCGCGGCCGCTCCCCCGCGGCGCACGTCCCGCACCTCGGTGATGAGCCCGGCGAGGACCGCGGCCTGCTCCCACCGCCGGTCGGCGGTGTAGCCGAAGCCGGTCGCGACGAGGGTCTCCGCCAGGGACGCCGGGGCGGCGACCGCGACGGGCCGCCCGTCGAGGGTCGCTTCGCCGTCGGCCACCGCGCGGTACACCTGCCCGGTCGCGGGCGCGATGACGACCCCGGCGACCGGTTCCCACAGTGCCGGGTCGGGGACACCGCGCACGACCGCGATGCTCACCGCGTAGGCCGGGCTGCCGTACAGGTAGTTGACCGTGCCGTCGATCGGGTCGACCACCCAGGTCAGACCGGACGCACCGGCAGCGGCCCCGGACTCCTCGCCGAGGAAGGCGTCGTCAGGCCGGGCCGCGGCGATGCGTCGCCGGATCAGGGCCTCGACCTCGCGGTCGGCGGCGGTGACGACGTCGGCGATGCTCGACTTGCGGTCGGCGACCTCGACACCTTCCGCGCGTCGACGCACGGCGAGCGCGGCGGCCTCGCGGGCGATCGACTCGGCCAGGTCGGCGAGGGCGTCAGGGGCGTCGGTGACGATCTGGGCGTCTGTCATGCCCTCGATCCTGCCCCAGGCCGCCCGCGGACCCGCCGGGACGCGGACGGACCGCCGTCGAACAGAGCCGCGGGAACGCGGATGGCACCGCGAACACGGGAGGCACCGGGGACACGGGAGGCACCGGGATCACGATCGGGGGCGGGAACACGAACGGCCCCGTCCGGAGACGGGGCCGTGCTCCCAGCTTCCTGCTGGACGGTGGCGAGTGAGGGATTCGAACCCCCGGAGGCATACGCCGGCTGATTTACAGTCAGATCCCTTTGGCCGCTTGGGTAACTCGCCATGTGCGCACCCGGCCCGTGTCGTCACCGACCGAAGGCGCGGTGAAGAGCATAGCCGATGTCCGGCGGTGCTCGCGACCACGGTCGCCGCCGCAGCCGCGAGACGGGGCGGACCGGGCCTCCAGGCGGCCCGTCCCGGACCGGACCGGCGTTCTCCACAGCCGTGCGGCCCGGAGGAACGCGGCGTCGTGCTGCCGGATAGGCTGTCGGGCATGGCAGACAGCTCCTTCGACGTGGTCAGCAAGGTCGACAAGATGGAGGCGGAGAACGCCCTCAACCAGGCGGCGAAGGAGATCGAGCAACGCTACGACTTCAAGGGCGTTGGTGCATCGGTCGCGTTCAGCGGCGAGGACGTGCTCATCAAGGCCTCGACCGAGGAGCGTGCCCTGGCCGTCCTCGACGTGCTCCAGACGAAGGCGATCAAGCGCGGCATCAGCCTGAAGAGCCTCGACGCGGGTGACCCGTACCCGTCCGGCAAGGAGTTCCGCATCGACGTGTCGTTCAAGAACGGCATCGAGCAGGACGTCGCCAAGAAGATCGGCGCCTTCATCCGGGCAGAGGCGCCGAAGAGCGTGAAGAGCCAGGTGCAGGGCGACGAGCTCCGCGTGTCCTCGAAGAGCCGCGACGACCTCCAGCAGACGATCCAGCTGCTCAAGGGCGAAGACTTCGACGTGCCGCTCCAGTTCATCAACTTCCGCTGACCGCCCGCTCCTCCCCGCACCCGACACCGTGGAGCACTGGCTCGTCGTCGCACTCGTCGTCGTCCTCATCCTGTTGGACCTGGCGGTCCGGGCGTTCTCGCTCGTCTACGTCCCGATCGACCGCAAGCCGCAGACCGCGACCGCCTGGTTGCTCGCCATCTTCCTGATCCCGTACATCGGGTTCATCCTGTTCCTCGTCCTCGGGTCGACGAAGTTGCCCCGGTCCCGTCGGGAGAAGCAGACCGAGATCAACCGCTACATCCTCGAGCAGACCGAGGGCATCGAGCGCGTCCGCCGCGACCACCCCTGGCCGGCGTGGCTCGAGAGCATCACCCGCCTGAACCGTCAGCTCGGGGCGATGCCGCTGGTCGGCGGCAACCAGGCGGAGCTGTACCCGCACTACGACGACGCGTTCGCCGAGATGACCAACGCCGTGGACGACGCGCGACGGTTCGTGCACGTCGAGTTCTACATCGCCTCGCTCGACCCCACCACACGGCCGTTCTTCGAGTCCCTGGCGCGGGCGCGGGCTCGCGGCGTGACCGTCCGGTTCCTCATGGACCACTGGGCGAGCAAGAGCTACCCGCACTTCAAGGAGACGCTCGCGTTCCTCGACGCGGCCGGCATCGAGTGGAACCTGATGCTGCCGCTGCAGCCGTTGCAGGGGAAGTTCCAGCGTCCCGACCTCCGCAACCACCGCAAGATCCTGGTCGTCGACGGTTCGGTGGCGTTCACGGGATCCCAGAACCTCATCGACCGGTCGTACGACCTCAAGGCGAACATCGACCGTGGCCTGCGCTGGCGCGACCTGTTTGCCCGCTTCGAGGGTCCGGTCGTCGCCGGCATCAACGCGCTGTTCGTCACGGACTGGTACAGCGAGACCGACGAACTCCTGCTGCGCGAGAGCGATCCCGTGCACCGTGCCGACCGCGCGGACGCCCTGGACTGCCAGGTCGTCCCGTCCGGTCCCGGGTTCGACGGCGAGAACAACCTCCGCCTCTTCAACGCACTGCTGTACTCGGCGCAGGAGCGGGTGACGATCACGTCGCCGTACTTCGTGCCGGACGACTCGATGCTCTACGCCATCACGACGACGGCCCAGCGCGGGGTGCAGGTCGAGCTGTTCGTCGGGGAGATCGGCGACCACGCCATGACCTGGCACGCCCAGCGCTCCTACTACGAGGGCCTGCTGCGTGCGGGCGTGCGGATCTGGCTGTACCGCGCGCCGACGGTGCTGCACGCGAAGCACTTCACGATCGACGACGACGTCGCCGTGATCGGGTCGAGCAACATGGACATGCGCTCCTTCACGCTGAACCTCGAGATCTCCGTCATGGTGCGCGGCCGCACGTTCGTCCAGGCCCTGCGCGGGGTGCAGGACGACTACCGTGCGGCGAGCCGCGAGCTCACGCTCGACGAGTGGCTCGCGCGGCCCCGCCGGTCACGGGTCTTCGACAACATCGCACGGCTCACCGCAGCGCTGCAGTAGCGGGGCGGAGGGGCACCACCGACGCGACGGCTGCGGTCAGCCGTTCGAGCGGTCCGCGGCCGAGGAAGCTCCGCCAGGCCATCGCGAACAGCACGGCCCCGACGGTGAACGCCCACCAGGTCGTCGGCCCGTGCGGCAGCTCCGGCCACGCCGCGATGACGACGAGGTGCAGCGCGTAGACGCTGAGCGGCATCGACCCGACGGCGGCCAGCGGGAACGCGACCCGCGCGAGGACCGGACCGTGTCCGTCGAACACGAGGCGGCACAGGGCGATCACGGCGACGGCGACCGCGGCCGTGCCGACGACGTCGACGATCGACGACGAGTGGTCCCGCGGGGACAGGAACACCTGCGCGACCGCCTGCCCGGTGTCCGAGCCAGCCGGCACGAAGGGCACCCCCGGGAACGCACCGGTGGTGTCCGCGGGCACGGGCGCGGCCACAGCACCGACGACGTACGCGGCAACGGCGACCCCGGCGGCCGCCAGGAGGAGCACGACGTGTCGCACCGTGTCGGTCCCGTCCGCTCGTGAGCGGGTGCGCGCGACGGCGAGGCCGACGAACACGTACGCAGCGAACGTGACCACCGGGTAGACGAGTCCGAGCTGCACCCCGGCCATCCCGGCATCCGCGTACACGGGCAGGACCGCGATCACGACCGGTGCGGACGCGAGCGCACACGCCGCGGCGAGCACGAGCAACGCCCACGGCCGCCAGCGGAGGACGGGCAGCGCGAGCAGGAACAGCGCGCCGTACGTCGGCAGGACCACGTAGACCGGCGTGCCGAGCGTCATGAGCAGCAGCCCGACGGCGACCACGACCACGGCCCGGAGCGCCAGGCGGGCCCGGATCCGTCCGATCGTCGGCGGGCCGGGAGGCGCCTCCCGGCCGCTGACGAGTCCGATCGACACCCCGGCGAGGACGGCGAACAGCGCCGCCGAGCGACCGTTCACCACGGCGCTCCAACTCGCCGGGTCGGCCCAGTTGACCTGCTCGGCCACGTCGCCGACGTGCGCCGCGATCATGCCGAGCAGTGCTACCGCACGAGCGACGTCGACACCCACCAGGCGCCCGGACGACGGCGCGCCCGGCACCCCGGTGTGGGGTGCCGGGCGCGTTCCGGTCATGCTCAGCCCTGGGACCCGGCGCGGTTGCGGCGGAGCGAGACGTCGATCATCTCGTCGCGCGGTACGACCTTGACGCGTGCGCGGCCCTCCGCCTCGCCGAGCGCGATCTCGTGCTCGTCGAGCGCGTGCCATCCGTCCAGGTCGGTGAAGTCGACGCCGCGTTCGCGGAGGAGCGCCGGGACGGCCTCCTCGGACGGGTCCTCCGGCGTCCACCAGCTGCCCTGGTCGGTGACGATGTGCTGCACGGTCTCCATCGCGTCGGACTTCGTGTGGCCGATGAGGCCGACCGGACCACGCTTGATCCAGCCGGTCGCGTAGACGCCCGGGATCGGGGTGGCGTCGGCGTCGAGCACCTGACCCTCGTGGTTCGGGATGACGCCGTAGCGCTCGTCGAACGGGACGCCGGGCAGCGGCGAACCGACGTACCCGACGGCGCGGTACAGCGCCTGGATCGGCAGCTCCCGGACCTCCCCCGTGCCCTCGACGCCGCCCTGCCCGTCCGGACGGGTGCGCTCGTAGCGGATGGCGCGGACCTTCCCGTCCTCGTCACCGAGCAGTTCGAGGGGCTTCGCGTAGAAGTGCAGGTGCAGGCGGCGGCTGGCCGTGCCGACCTCGCGCTTCCGCCACTGCTGCAGGACACGGTCGATGACGGTGACCTGCTTGTTCGTCTGGATCGCGAGCTTCGAGGCCTCGTCGTGGTCGAAGTCCTCGTCGTACACGACCATGTCGACGTCGCGGAGTTCGCCGAGCTCGCGGAGCTCCAGCGGCGTGAACTTCACCTGCGCGGGTCCACGGCGACCGAACACGTGCACGTCCGTGACCGGCGAGGACCGCAAGCCCTCGTAGACGTTCGCCGGGATCTCGGTGGGCAGCAGGTCCTCGGCGTGCTTGGCGAGGATGCGGGAGACGTCGAGGGCCACGTTGCCGTTGCCGATCACCGCGACGCTCTCCGCCGTGAGCGGCCAGGTGCGCGGGACGTCGGGGTGCCCGTCGAACCAGCTGACGAAGTCCGCGGCGCCGTACGACCCGTCCAGGTCGATGCCCGGGATGTCGAGGTCGGCGTCCTTGATGGCGCCAGTCGAGAAGACGACCGCGTTGTAGTGCCGCTTCAGGTCGTCGAGGGTGATGTCCTGACCGAACCGCACGTTGCCGAAGATCCGGATGTCACCCCGGTCGAGCACGTCGCGGAGCGCGTTGACGATGCCCTTGATGCGCGGGTGGTCGGGCGCGACGCCGTACCGGACCAGCCCGTACGGGGCCGGGAGTTGCTCGAAGAGGTCGATCGAGACGTCGAAGCCACGTGCCTCCCGCAGGAGGATGTCCGCGGCGTAGATGCCGGCCGGACCGGCGCCGACGATGGCGAGTCGGAGGGTGGGCACTGATCGGTCTCCAGTTCGTTCAGGTCAGCGGACGCGGCCGAGGACCGCCGCCGCGGGTCAGCGGCTGCGGTCGACGACCGTCTCCGCGAACCGGGTGAGGGCTCGTTTCACCGTGCCGTCCGGCAGCGGGGCCAGTGCGGCCACCGCCTCGTCGGCCCAACCGGCGGCGAGGGCCCGGGTGGCCCGGGTCGCCTCGTGGTCGTGGAGTTCGGCGACCGCGCTCTGGTACGCCTCCGAGTGGACGGCGTCGTCGGGGGCGTCCCGCACGTCGCGCTCGATGCGCGCGAGCAGCGCCGCTGCGCCCGCGTCGGCCGAGGCGCGACGGCGGAGCTGGAGCAGCGGCAGCGTGTCGACACCGGCGCGGAGGTCGTTGCCGGCGATCTTGCCGGTCTTGTCCTTCGCCGGGGCGAGGTCGATGACGTCGTCGACGAGCTGGAACGCGACGCCGACCTTCTCCCCGAACGTGCCGACGGCGTCGAGCAGCGAGCGGTCCGCCCCGGAGAACATCACGCCGGCCCGGGCTGCGGTGGCGATGAGCGAGCCGGTCTTGTCGCTGAGGACCTGGATGTAGTGCTCGACCGGGTCGTCGTCGGGCTGCGGGCCCGTCGTCTCGTGCAGCTGCCCCATGCAGAGGCGCTGGAAGGTCTCCGCCTGCATGCGGATGCCCTCCGGCCCGAGGTCCGCCGTGATGAGCGAGGCGCGGGCGAAGAGCAGGTCGCCCGTCAGGATCGCGATGTTGTTGCCGTACGTGACGTGGGCGGCCGGGACACCGCGGCGCACCGGCGCCTCGTCCATGACGTCGTCGTGGTAGAGCGACGCCAGGTGGGTCATCTCCACGCTCACCGCGGCCTTCACGACGTGGTCGGTCACGCCGTCGCCGAGCTGGGCGATGAGGAGCGTCAGGGTCGGGCGGATGCGCTTGCCGCCGGCGGAGAGCAGGTAGCGGCTGGTCGTGTCCGCCAGCGTGTCGGCGGAGCGCATGGCGTCCTCGAGCCCCTGCTCGACGAGCTCGAGACCGTCGTCGACCGCGGCGATGAAGCGCCGGTCCGCGGGGGTGGCGAACAGCCGCTCCCCGATGCCCAGGGAGGCTCGGAGACTCGGCGCGCGTCGTGCGACCGGGACACTCGGGTTCAACTGCTGCTCCGTACTCGCAGGTGGCGGTGGGGACCTGGGCCGCGGGCCTAGGCCTGGGCCTCGGGCTCGACGCGGGGCTGCTCGCCCGTCGGCTGGTGGTCCCGACGCGCCTTCGCACGACGGGCAGCCGACTCGCGGACGCTGCCGGCGACGGGCTTCCGGCCGCGGTGCAGCGCGACGATCCCGGCGGTCAGGTTGCGGTGCGCCACCATCGTGAAGCCGACGCCGCGGAGCCACTGGCTGAGGACCTGCTGCTCGGGCCATGCCTCGATCGACTCGGCCAGGTAGCGGTACGCGGCCGGGTTGCTGCTGGAGAGCTTGGCGATGCCCGGCAGCACGCGCTTGAGGTACGTGTTGTAGCCGAACCGGAGTGCGGCGAACGGCGGCGTCGAGAACTCGCAGATGACGAGCCGGCCACCGGGCTTGAGGACGCGGAGCATCTCGGTGAGTGCCTGCATCGGGTCGTTGACGTTGCGCAGCCCGAACGAGATCGTGACCGCGTCGAAGGACTCGTCCTCGAACGGCAGGTGTTCCGCGTCGCCCTCGACGAAGGTGATCTCGGGGTGGCGCTCACGACCGACCGCGATCATGCCGGACGACAGGTCGAGTGCCGTGACCTCGGCACCCTTCTTGGCGAGGGCCGCCGAGCTCGTGCCCGTCCCAGCCGCGAGGTCGAGCACGCGCTCGCCCGGCTGGGGGTCGACGGCCTTGACCGTCGCGACGCGCCACAGCGGGGCGTTGCCGGCCGACAGGATGTCGTTGGTCAGGTCGTACTTCGCCGCGACGTCGTCGAACATGGCCGCCACTTCGTCCGGCCGCTTGTGCATGTCCGCTCTGCTCACCCGGTCATCCTAGAGCCCACGACCCGGCGCTTCCCGGCAGCCGTGCAGGAGTGGAGCACCCCGGGCGCGTCCCGCACGGGCGTGGCGGTGTGCACACCCGCCCCGGGACCCGGCGGCCGTCGTGCGGGTCGGCGCGTAGCATCGGTCCGTGACCCGTCCCGCCACAGCGGTGCAGCCGCTCACGGTCTCGACCCGGATCCTCGACGACCCGGGCGCCGTGCTCCGCCACACCCTCGCCGAACACCCGCTGGCCTTCGTGCGGAACGGGGACGGGATCGTCGGCATCGGCGAGGCGCTCCGGTTCGAGTTCTCCGGCCCGGGTCGGATGCGCGAGGCGTCCGCCGTCTGGCGCGACGTCACCGCCGCCGCCACCGTCGACGACCCGGTGCGCATGCGGGGCAGCGGACTGGTGGCGTTCGGGACGTTCGCCTTCGCGGACGACTCCGACGCGACGAGCGTGCTCATCGTGCCGCGTGTCGTGGTCGGCCGTCGGCGGGGTCGCGCGTGGATCACCGCGATCGACACGACGGACTCGCCCGCACCCCTGCCGTTCTCGAGCACGTCGGTCCCGGTCCCCCGCGTCGGCCCGCACGTCTCGGTGCCGCTCCGCCCGGGTGCGGTGGACGAGGACGCGTACGCCGCCTCGGTCGCCGCCGCCGTCGGTGCCATCGCGGACGGCCGCGCGCAGAAGGTCGTGCTGGCGCGGGACCTGGTCGGGACGCTGCCGCCCGGCGCCGACCGCCGCGCGGTCCTGCTCGACCTGGCGGCCGCGTACCCGTCCTGCGTCACCTTCGCGGTCGACGGGCTCGTCGGCGCCACCCCCGAGACGCTCGCCCGCACCGAGGGCCGGACGCTGACCGCACGGGTGCTCGCCGGCAGCGCTGCCCGCGGTGCCGACGCGGAGAGCGACCGCGTGGCCGCGGAGACGCTCGCCGCCAGCGCGAAGGACCTGCAGGAGCACGCCTTCGCGATCTCGAGCCTCGTCGCCTCGCTGCGTCCGATCGCTGCCGACCTCCGCGTCGACCCGCAACCGTTCCGGCTGCAGCTGCCGAACCTGTGGCACCTCGCCAGCGACGTCGAGGCCGTGCTGCCCGCCGGGGTCACCGCGCTCGACGTGGCCGATGCGCTGCACCCGACCGCCGCCGTCGCGGGCACCCCGACCGACGTCGCCGTCCGCCTGGTCGCCGAGCTCGAGGGCGTGGACCGCGGTCGGTACGCCGGTCCCGTCGGCTGGCTCGGGGCCTCCGGTGACGGCGAGTGGATGCTCGCCCTGCGGAGCGCGCAGATCGAGGACGACGGGACCGTCCGTGCCTGGGCCGGTGCCGGGATCGTCGCCGGTTCGGACCCGGCGCGCGAGGTGGCGGAGACGCGGCTGAAGTTCCGACCGATCACGGACGCCCTGGCCTGAGCGCCGGGACGACCGGCCGGGCGTCGGGGCCGCCGGGCTGGCTGGCCTCAGGAACGGCGCCCCCCGGACCCCGTCAGTCCGCCAGCGGCACCTCGATGACCACACGTCCGGCGGGGTCGGTCAGCACGCGCTCCAGGTCCCCCCACGTCGCCGCGCGCCGGTACTCCCACCCGAGCCCGGTCACGACGCGCTCGACGTCGACGTGCTGCGGCGTCGTCATCATCCGCCGCATGTCCTCGGGTGCCGTGGTCGCGGCGACCTCGAGTCCGCGGAAGATCGCGCCGCCGACGTCGTTCCCGACGACGACCTGGAGCCGAGGGCGGTGTTCCTCGGTCCCGGTGACGAGACCCCCGAGGTCGTGCAGGAACGTGAGGTCCCCGACGACGACGCGGGTCGTGCCGACCGTGCCGGCCGCGGCCTCGAGCGCGGTCGCGATGCCGAGCGCCGTCGAGATCGTCCCGTCGATGCCCGCCAGACCCCGGTTCGCGTGCACCCGGATCTTCTTGCCCGGGACGGTCATGTCGGCCTCGCGGATGATCTGGGACGCCCCGAAGACCAGTCGGTCGTGCGGCCACGTCGCTCCCCACACGGCCTCGGCGAGCATGGCCCGGTCCACCGGACGACGGCGCAGCGCGACCTCGTCCTTGAGGAACCGGTTCCGTTCGGCGCGGTCCGCGGACCGCTTCGCGTCGAGGTCCGGTCCGGCGTCGCCGCCGCCGAGCAGCGACCGGCTCGCCGCCACCCAGCGTCCGACCCAGGCGCGGTGCGCGGGGCCGGTCGGTCCGGTCACGCGGACGTCCGAGACGACCTGCGTGGACGCCGACGGCCGGGAGGCCCGTGCCGGGTCGTACACGTCGGCACCGGCTCCGCGGACCACGATCGTCTCGACGTCCGCGCGCTGCAGGAGCGCCGGCACCTCGCGGCTCAGCGTCGGGTGCCCGAGCACGACGGCCCGACGCACACGACCGCCGAAGGACTCGTCCCGGAGGAGGTCCCGGTAGGCCGCTACGGCGTTGCGTCCGAAGCGCGCCCCGCTGGAGACCTCGGCGAGCAGTGGCGCTCCGAGCTCCCACGCGATGCGCTCGGCGTCGACGCCGGCGTCGTGCCCGGCGATCACGACCGTGGCCGGCTCGTCGTCGGGGGCGAGTTCCGCCGCCGGCAGCGCTGCGGCCGTGCGGCGGAGCGCGTACTCGCGGTCGACCTCGTCGTCCGGGACGCCCTCGACGCCGTCGAGTCCGGCGGAGAGCGGTTCGCGGAACGCGAGGTCGAGCTGGACCGGGCCGGGCTGCCCTGCGTGACCGGCGGCAGCGGCCACGGCCTCCCGGACCAGGGCCCGGACGGTGGCGCGCACGTCGTCGTCCACCCCGTGGGTGCTCGGCGCCTGGACGTCCCGGACGAAGTCGACGGCCGACCCGAACATGCCCGGCTGCACGGTGGTCTGGTTGCTGCCGATCCCGCGGAGTTCGGCGGGCCGGTCGGCCGAGACGACGATCATCGGCACGCCGGAGTGGTGTGCCTCGAGCACGGCAGGGTGCAGGTTCGCGACCGCGGTGCCCGAGGTCGTGACGACCGCAGCGGGTCGACCGGACTCGACCGCGAGACCGAGCGCGAAGAACCCGGCCGTCCGCTCGTCGAGGCGCACGTGCACGCTGATGCCGCCCGCGCGCTCAAGGGCGACGGCCGCGAGTGCCAGGGCCTGCGAACGGGAACCGGGACTCACGACGACATCGGTCACGCCGGCCCGCGCGAGCTCCTGCAGGAACGCGAGTGCGAAGTCGGTCGCGGGGCTGCCGGACCCGACGCTGCCGTCAGCGGACGGTCCGTCGGCGGACGGTCCGTCAGCGATCGGGGCGGCCGTCGTCGTCGCCGTCGTGGAACTGTTCTTCGAGGGATCGGAGGGTCGCGTCGTCCTGGTCCTTGTCATCGCTCAGCAGCCCGGGAGGCGTCGTGCCCCCGAGGAAGTCCGGGTCGTCTTCGGGACCACGGTACCCGGCACCGCCGCCCCCGCCACCGCGCTGCCCGCGCGCCGGCGTCCGGCCGAGCAGGAACCACAGCACGCCGCCGACGACCGGGAGCACGAGGACGAGCAGGATCCAGATGCCCTTCCGCAGCGACCGCACGCGGGACCGGGGCATGGTGGCGCAGTCGATGAGCGCGAACACCGTGAACGCCACGGCGGCGACGACGATGACGAGCCACAGTCTGACCATCTCCGGAGTCTAGGTCGGCAGCCTGTGACCGCCCTCCGACCGTCACGGGGACGCCGAGCCGTGCGTCCGTACACTTGCAGGGTGAAAGCGTGGCTCGTCTACACCCTCGCCCGGCTCGGCATCTTCGCGGCGGCGCTCCTCCTGCTGCTGCTGGTCGGCCTGCCCTGGTACTGGGCGGCGATCGGCGCAGCCCTGATCGGCCTGCTCGTGTCGTACATCGCGCTGCCCGGACTCCGGAGCGCCGTGACGTCGTCGATCGCCCAGCGCCGGGCCCGCCCGGAGCGCGACGCCGACAGCGACTTCGAGGACGACTTCGTCGACGCCGCCGACTCCGATCCCGCCCACGAGGCGGGCCGCACCGGCACGGGCGGCACCGACACCGCGAAGCAGTAGCGGCAGCGCAGGCGTCCGGCCGCTACGGCTGGACGGCGAGCGTCGCGGCGAGCACGACACCGAACGCCAGCGCCGAGAACGACGACAGCTGCAACGCCGTGATGAGTTCCCGGGGCTTGCGCGAGGACACGCCGATCGCCAGCGCCGGCAGCGCGAGCAGGAGCGAGAAGTACGTGTACCCGCTCCGGAAGTAGAGCAACACGAACCAGACGAGCACGACGTACGGCAGCATCAGGAAGAGCGCGAACAGCACGCGGGCGACCGGCCGACCGACCACGACCGCCAGGGTGCGCTTGCCCGCCGCGGTGTCCTCGTCGATGTCACGGATGTTGTTCACCATGAGGACGGCGCACGCGAACAGGCCCGCGGCGACCGCTGCGGCCCAGCCGCTCAGGGTGACCTGACGGATGAGCACGAACTGGGTGCCGAGCACCGCGACCAGCCCGAAGAACACGAAGACGAAGACCTCGCCGAGCGCGTTGTACCCGTAGGGCTTCTTCCCACCGGTGTAGAACCAGGCGGCGACGATGGCTGCTGCTCCGACGAAGAGCAGCCACCACAGCTGGGTGAGCAGCACGATGACGAGGCCGGCGACCGCCGCGAGACCGAAGAACGTCAGCGCCACCGTCAGGACCGTCCGCGGTCGGGCGAGCCCCGATCCGGTGAGCCGGGCCGGACCGACCCGGAACTCGTCCGTGCCGCGGACCCCGTCCGAGTAGTCGTTGCTGTAGTTGACGCCGATCTGCAGGAACAGCGCCACGGCGAGGGCGAGCAGCGCGATGGCGACGCGTCCGTCCGTCGACAGGAACGAGCCGAAGTCACCGGGGACCCGGCTGTCGACGTAGGCCACCCCGGTTCCGAGGACCACCGGGACGACGCCGAGCGTCAGGGTCCGCAGCCGTGCTCCGCCGATCCAGTCGCTCGCGGTCGCGCGGCGGGTGTTCCGCTGCGGCGCTGCCGCCTTCGCCGGGTTGCCGGACCTGCCCTTGGGACGTGTCGTCTTCTTCGCTCCTGCCACGACCGCCCATCGTATCCGCGCGTGGTGCGTCCGTCGCACGACCACCACCGGCGGGACGACCCGGCGGGTCAGGAGCCCGGGCTGCTCAGGCGTCCGGATCAGCCAGCGCGCGGACGGCTCGTCGGTCGGGCTTGCCCGACGGGAGCATCGGCATGCGGTCCACGACGAGCACCACGGCGGGACGGGCGGCACGGCCGAGTGCGTCGCCGACGCGGGCCCGGACGACCTCGAGCGGCACGGCCCGCTCCGTCACCACGACCGGCACCTCGCCCCACTCCCCCGACGCCCGGCGCGTCACGACCGCGCCGTCCTGGCCCGGCAGCTCGCGCACGACCCGCTCCACCGCGCCGAGCGGGACCTTCTCCCCGCCGGAGACGACCACGTCGTCCAGTCGACCGGACACCCGGACGCGTCCGTCCTCGATCGTCGCGGCGTCACCGGTGCGGTACCAGCGACGGCCGTCACGCTCGGTGAAGACGGCCGCTGTCCGCTCGTCGTCACCGAGGTACCCCTCGGCGAGCATCGGTCCGGTCAGCTGCAGCTCGCCGTCGAGCACCTCGGCGTGGACGGTGTCGAAGGGGACGCCGTCGTAGACGCAGCCCCCGCTCGTCTCGCTCGCGCCGTACGTCGTCACGACGCGGACACCGGCACCGCGCGCCCGGTCGGACAGTGCGGCGGGGGTCGCCTGCCCGCCGACCAGCACCGCGTCGAACCGCGCCAGGGCCGCGGTGGCCCGGGGGTCGTCGAGCACGCGCGCGAGCTGGACGGGCACGAGCGAGGTGTACCGACGCGGGCCTGCCGGGCCGACCTCGAGCCGGTCCGCTGCGTCGGCGAACGCCCCGGCGTCGAAGTGCCCGGGCGGGACGACGACCGGGGTCGTGCCCGCGACGATCGACCGGGTCAGCACGTTGAGCCCCGCGATGTAGTGGGTCGGCAGGGCGAGCACCCAGCCGCCCGGACCGCCGAGGGCTGCGTCCGCGGCGGCGGCACCGGCGAGCAGCGCCGCCGACGACAGCGCCACGCGCTTGCCCGTCCCGGTGGAGCCGCTCGTCTCGACGACCAGGGCGACCCCCTGCGGGACGTGGGTCGGCGCGCGCGTCGGCAGCGGCGGACCGTCCACCGCGACGGGGAGCAGTGCGGGGCCGCCGGTCAGGGCGGCCTCCAGTCCGCGGAGCACGACCAGCGGGTCTGCTGCGCTCGTCGCGACCAGCGGACGCGGCATCAGTAGTGCCAGGGGAACGCTGTCCAGTCGGGCGAGCGCTTCTCGAGGAAGGAGTCGCGGCCCTCGACGGCTTCGTCCGTGCCGTACGCCAACCGCGTGGCCTCGCCGGCGAAGACCTGCTGACCGACCATGCCGTCGTCCACCGCGTTGAAGGCGTACTTGAGCATCCGGATCGCGGTCGGCGACTTGCCCAGGATCGTCTCGCCCCAGCGGATGGCCTCGCGCTCCAGGTCCTCGTGCGGCACGACCTTGTTCACGGCGCCCATCTCGTAGGCACGCTGGGCGGAGTACTCCTCGGCCAGGAAGAAGACCTCACGCGCGAGCTTCTGGCCGATCTGCTTCGCGTAGTAGGCGCTGCCGTAGCCACCGTCGAAGGAGCCGACGTCGGCGTCGGTCTGCTTGAACTTCCCGTGCTCCGCGCTCGCGATGGTGAGGTCGCAGACCGCGTGCAGCGAGTGCCCGCCGCCCGCCGCCCATCCGGGGACGACCGCGATGACGACCTTCGGCATCATCCGGATGAGGCGCTGCACCTCGAGGATGTGCAGCCGTCCCATCGACGCCTGGGCGGCAGCGGGGTCGACGCCCTCCGGCGGTGCGCCCTCGTCGCCCACGTACTGGTAGCCGCTCCGGCCCCGGATGCGCTGGTCGCCGCCGGAGCAGAACGCCCACCCGCCGTCCTTCGGGCTCGGCCCGTTGCCGGTGAGCAGGACCACGCCGACGCGGGGGTCCTGGCGGGCGTCGTCCAGTGCCCGGTGGAGCTCGTCGACCGTGCGCGGGCGGAAGGCGTTCCGTACCTCGGGGCGGTCGAACGCCACCCGGACGATGCCGCCGGAGACGTGCTTGTGGTACGTGACGTCGGTGAACCGCTCGGCGATCGGAGCAGCGGTCCAGACGTCGGGGTCGAACAGGTCGGAGACGGCAGAGGGCATGTCCCGAACCTACCGCGGGCCCCGGTGGCCAGGTCCGCTCCCGCCCGGTCGGACCGCTCCTACTGCATGCCGGCGAGCATCTCCGGCGCGACGATGACGACGAGCACGATGAGGATCACCGGGTTCGCGAAGAAGGCGAGCACGACCCCGACGACCCCGTACCAGCGGCCGAACGACCCGACGGCCGAGATGAACCCGAGGACCGCCGCGACCAGGGTGAGGAAGACGACCACGAAGCAGATGCCGAACGCGAACGTGGTGTCCCCGCCCATGAAGACGGCGAAGGCGCTCGCGTCCACCGCCGCGGCGACGACGGCCAGGCCGAGCGCGATCTTCCCGATGACGGGGTTGCGGCGACGGCGGTCGGCAGGTTGACGGCGGACGTCGACGGTGCCCTGACGCATGAGCCGCGCGAACTCGTCGGTCGCCACCGAGCCTCCTCGTCGATCCACCTCGTCGCTCCACGGTCGGCTCCGTGGACGGTGCCGACCCGGCCGACCGGTGGTCGACCGGAGCGATGGTAGTGCGCTGCCCTGGCGGTCCCCTCGGAACAGCCGGGAGGACCCATGGAGCGTGCTGCGAGGATGGCCGCGTGCCCGATGTGACCCCGCCGACCACTCCGTCATCACCGTCCGACCACGGCGCGCCGTCGTCCACGGCCGCCGTCCCCGACCTCGACGACCTGCTCGCGACCGCCAGGGTCGTCGCCCTGCCGATGCGGGTCCGCTTCCGCGGCATCACCGTGCGCGAGGCACTCGTCCTCCGCGGCCCCGAGGGGTGGACCGAGTTCTCCCCCTTCGTCGAGTACGACGACGCCGAGGCCGCCGCGTGGCTCCGCGCCACCATCGACTTCGGGTGGACGCCGCACGGACCGGCGGCCGACTCGGTCCCGGTCAACGCGACGGTGCCCGCGATCGCCGCGGCGGACGTCCCCGACCTGCTCCGGCGCTACCCCGGGTGCACCACCGCGAAGGTGAAGGTCGCCGAGCCCGGGACGGGCATCGAGGACGACGTCGCCCGGGTCGCCGCCGTCCGCCGCGCGATGGGCGAGGACGCCGCCGTCCGCGTCGACGCGAACGGGCTCTGGTCGCTCGACGACGCGACCCGCGCCCTGGAACGGCTCGCTCCGTTCCGCCTGCAGTACGCCGAGCAGCCGGTCGCCTCGGTCGCGGACCTCGCCGCCCTCCGGTCGCGCGTGGCGGGCCTCGGTGTCCCGATCGCGGCCGACGAGAGCGTCCGCAAGGCCGCGGAGCCGCTGGCCGTGGCCCGGGCCGGAGCCGCCGACGTCCTCGTGGTCAAGGCGCAGCCACTCGGCGGCGTCACCGCGGCACGCGCGGTGATCGCCGAGGCCGGCCTGCCCTGCGTGGTCTCCAGCGCGCTCGACACCTCCGTCGGGCTCGGGATGGGCGCGTTCCTCGCCGCCGCTGCGATGGCCCCCGGCTACGCCGCCGGACTCGGCACGGGCGTGATGCTCACGGGCGACGTGACCGCCGACCCGCTCGTGCCCGTCGACGGGCGGATCGCCGTGCGCCGGGTCGAGGCGGACACCGCCCTGCTCGAACGCTGGGCTGCGGCTCCCGACCGCACCGCGTGGTGGGAGGCGCGACTGCGTCGGGTGCACGCGCTCCTGACCGCGCGGTGACCACGCCGCCCACACGACGGACGGGAGGCCCGACACCAGCTGGTGTCGGGCCTCCCGTCCGTCCGGAGCCGCGTCGTCGACGCGCCGGTGTCAGAGCCCGGAGTAGCTGTGCAGCCCCTTGAAGAAGACGTTGACCACCGAGAAGTTGAACATCACGGCCGCGAAGCCGATGAGCGCCAGCCACGACGAGCGCGCACCACGCCACCCACGGGTCGCGCGGGCGTGGATGTACCCGGCGTAGAGCACCCAGATGATGAAGGTCCAGACCTCCTTGGTGTCCCACCCCCAGTACCGGCCCCAGGCGCGCTCGGCCCAGATCGCGCCGGCGATGAGCGTGAAGGTCCAGAGCACGAAGCCGACCAGGATCACGCGGTAGCTGAGGACCTCGAGGCGGTCCGCGTCGGGCAGCGTCGCCATGAAGCGCAGCTTCCGCGACTCCGGACGTCCCAGGCGGTACGTCTGGACGAGCTGCGCGACCGCGAGTCCCGCGCCGAGGGCGAAGAACCCGGTGCCGGCGATGGCGACGAAGACGTGGATGACGAGCCAGTACGACTGCAGCGCGGGCTGCAGCGGCACGACGGGCACGTAGTAGTTCACCGTCGCGATGCCGAGCAGGATGATCGTCAGGCCGGTGATGAACACACCGAGGAACTTGAGGTCCTGCCAGAACTGCACGAGCAGGAACACCAGGATGATGAGCCCCGTGCCCGTGAGCGAGAACTCGAACATGTTGCCCCACGGCACCCGCTCGGCCGCGATGCCCCGGAGGACGATCGCGCCGACGTGCACCACGAGGGCGAGCACCGTCATCGCCATGCCGACCCGTTCGAACCGGGATCCGCGCTGACCGCCGCCCGGGCTCTGCTGCTCGACGCGCTCGAGGACGACGGTGCCGCCCTGGACGGTCGCCACCGTGGCCGCTGCCCCGTCACGCGAGGCGGTTCCGGTCGCCGAGCCGGCCGCGCCGACGTCTCCGGCGCGCTTGGCCATGTCGAGCGCGAACGAGATGAACGCGATGACGTAGACCGCCATCGCGGAGTACGTCAGGACCACCGAGTAGGTGGCGAGTGTTGTCGTGTTCACTGGGCGATCCTAACTCCGAGGTCCGACATGTGCCGCTGAGCGATGTCCGCCACCGCCCGCTCGAGGTTCGGGTCCTCACCGCGGGCCAGACCCGCGTACTCGAGGTCGAACTCCCCGTGCTCCGCTCCCGTCCGCCGCACGGCCTTGACCCACACGCGTCGGCGCGGGACGAACAGCGAGGTGAGCAGGCCGAGCACGGAGAGGATCGCGAAGGCGGCGACCCAGAGCTGCGACGGGTCGTGGTGCACGTCGAGGGACACGTAGCGCTTCACCCCGTCGAAGGTGATCGACCCGGCGCCGTCCGGGAGCTGCTTCGTCTCGCCGGGCTTCATCGAGATGCTCGGGGTGTCCGCCTGCCGGCCCGCGATCTGCGTCAGCCCCTTCGTCGAGAGCTGGTAGACGCTCTGCGGGACACCGTCGTCCAGGCCGAGGTCGCCCGTGTAGACCTGCAGCGACAGCATCGGGTTCTCGGTGTCCGGGTACGCCGACGCGAAGGCACCGGTGCTCTGCTTCACCGCGGTCGGGTAGAAGAACCCGATCATGCCGAGCTGGTCCGGTGACGCGTCCGGGACCTTGATGACGCCGGTCGAGGTGTAGTTCGCGTCCTCGGGCAGGAAGGGCACGACGTCCTGGAACGCCACGTCGCCCTCGCCGTCCCGCACCGTGACCTGCATCGCGTAGCCGTTGCCGAGCAGGTACACGTTCGTCCCGCCGATCGCGAGCGGCTCGTTCACGCCGAGTCGGCTCGTCTTCTCCGCGCCGTCCCGGGTCCGGCCGGTCACGGTCGCGGAGTAGTCGGTCGCCTGCCCGAGCGCGTCGAGGTTGGTCTCCTCGTACTTCGTCTCGAAGTCGTCGAGCGTCAGGTTGTAGCCCTGCAGGTCCGACTGCGAGAACCAGCGGCCGGGGTTGAACGAGTCGTACGAGCCGAGGACGTTCGTGAAGGTCTGCCCCTCGACGAGCAGTCGCTGGCCGGTGTAGCTGAACCCGCCACCGAGGCCGACGGCCAGGAGCACGCCCACGAGGGCCGCGTGGAACACCAGGTTGCCGGTCTCGCGGAGGTACCCGCGCTCGGCGCTGACGGAGTCCCCGAACCGCTCGACGCGGTAGCCGGAGCGCTTCAGCTGCGCCATCGCGGACGTCACGGCGTGGTCGACGGACGGGAGGCCCGGGGCGGCGTCCGCCCCGGCGGTCGCGGCCACGCCCTCCGCGCCGGCACCGGTCGCGGTGGCACGGACCGTCTCGGGGGTCACCGCGACGGTGCGGAAGCCGGCGAGCCGACCGAGTCGCGCCGGCGTCCTCGGGGGCCGTGTCCGCAGCGCCTGCCAGTGGTGGCGGGTGCGCGGCACGATGCAGCCGATGAGCGACACGAAGAGCAGCAGGTAGATCGCCGAGAACCAGACGGACGTGTAGGTGTCGAACACCTGCAGCTTGTCGAGGACCGGGAAGAGCGTCGGGTGGTCGTTCTCGTACTGCACGACGCCGTTCGGGTCCGCCTGCCGCTGCGGCACGAGCGACCCCGGGATGGCCGCAAGGGCGAGCAGCATGAGCAGGAAGAGCGCCGTGCGCATGCTCGTCAGCTGACGCCAGGCGAAGCGGAGGTACCCGACGACACCGAGCTTCGGCTGCGCGATCCCGTCGTCCCGGGCGCTCGACGCGGCCGGGGTCGCGTCGACGTGGTCGGACGGTCGCTGGGGGTCCGACGTGCGGTCGGCACCGGTCCCGGCCTCGTCGACCAGGTCGTCCTCGTTGCGCTCAGACCGCGGGGACAAAGCTCTGGATCACCGCCCCGACGCTCGACATGACGGCCGACCAGATGCCGGTGACCATGAGCAGACCGATGACGATCAGGATCGCTCCTCCGATGATGTTGACGGTGCGCATGTGCCGCTTGACGACGCCGATCGCGCCCGAGGCCCATCCGGCGCCGAGTGCGACGAGCAGGAACGGGACGCCGAGTCCGATGCAGTACGCGATGCCGAGCACGACGCCCTGCCAGGCGCTGCCGGACTGGAAGCTGATGAGGTTGATCGCCGCCAGGGTCGGGCCGATGCAGGGCGTCCACCCGAGCGCGAACACGATGCCGAGCAGCGGGGCGCCGAGCAGCCCGGTGCGCGGGGTGAAGGACGACTTGACGGTCCGCTGCAGGAACGTGAACCGTCCGATGAAGACCAAGCCCATCGCGATCACGACGATGCCCATGAGCTGCACGATGAGGTCCCGCCAGCGCACGAGCCAGAAGCCGACCGCGCCCGCCGCGGCGGACCCCAGGACGAAGACGACGGTGAAGCCGAGCACGAACAGGAGCACGCCGAGGAGCACGCGTCCGCGCGAGTGCCGCGAGCCGTCGGCGATCCCGCCCACGTACCCGAGGTAGCCCGGCACGAGGGGCAGCACGCACGGCGACAGGAACGAGACGAGCCCGGCGAGCGCCGCCACGGGCAGCCCGACGAGGAGCTGCCCGCTGAAGATCGCGTCGGCGAAGGGGTTGCCGCTGGACACCGGTCAGGACGCCTTGCCGGTCAGCTCGTCGTCCACCAGGGTGGTGAGGATGCCCGGTCCGTCGACCGCACCGAGGACCCGCGCTGCGACCCGGCCCTGCTCGTCGAGGACGATCGTCGTCGGCACGGCGTTCGGGGCGATCTCACCGGAGAGCGCGAGCTGCATGGTGCCGGTCCGGGCGTCGAGGACCGTCGGGTAGTCGACGCCGAACTTGCGCTCGAAGGCCTCCGCGGTACCGGCCTCGTCACGGACGTTGACGCCGATGAACTGCACGTCGTCGTCGGCGAACCGGTCGTGCACGGTGTTGAGGTGCTTCGCTTCGGCCCGGCACGGCGGGCAGCCGGCGTACCAGAAGTTGATGACGACGACGTCGCCGCGCATCGCCTTCGACGACAGCTCGTCGCCCGTGATCGACTCAGCGGTGAAGTCGACGGGGTCGGAGCGGTCGGCTGCCGCG
This sequence comes from Curtobacterium sp. MCJR17_055, assembly GCF_003224335.1. Taxonomy (GTDB): domain Bacteria; phylum Actinomycetota; class Actinomycetes; order Actinomycetales; family Microbacteriaceae; genus Curtobacterium. Next base: position 195,563 of record NZ_QKLF01000004.1, on the reverse strand, counting down.
ACCTCGGTCACCGCACCGGTCCCGGAGATGTAGTTCTGGGTGCTGCCGTTCCCGTACTGCTTCGACAGGGAGTCGTTGCTCGAGGAGCAGCCGACGAGCACGAGCACCGTCGCGATCGCGATCGCTGCAGCACCGGCGGTCCGGGTCCGGGTGCGGGTTGTGCGCATCACACTGCTCCTTCGTCGGTGGCCGAGGCGCGGAGCTCTGCCGCCGGGTCCGCGTACCCGACCTCGGTGAACCGGACGGCCGCGGTGCCGGGGGTCCGCACGAGGGTCGTGATGCTCGAGAGGTCGCACCGGCGCTTCCGGGGGTCGTGCCAGAGGGGCTCCCCCGCCAGCCGACGGTGCACCATCCAGATCGGCAGCTGGTGGCTCACGAGGACGACGTCGCCCTCGTCGACGCTCTCCCACGCGGTCGTGACGGCGGCGAGCATCCGGTTGGCGATCGACTCGTACGCCTCGCCCCAACTCGGGCGCATCGGGTTCGCGATCCACGGCCACTCACTCGGCCGACGGACCGAGCGCTTGGTGAACCCCGGCGGCTGGCCCTCGTAGCGGTTCGTCGGCTCGATGAGCCGTTCGTCGATGCGGACGTCCAGGCCGTAGGCCGCCGACCACGGCGCGGCCGACTCCTGCGTGCGCTGCAACGGGGAGGCGACGATCGCCCGGACGTCGATGCCGGCGTCCTTCCAGGCAGTGGCCGAGGCCTGGGCCATCCGGGTGCCGAGCTCGCTCAGACCGAAGCCCGGGAGCCGCCCGTAGAGGACACGGTCGGGGTTGTGGACCTCGCCGTGCCGCACGAGGTGGATCTTGGTCGCGGGCATGGGTTCCAGTGTAGGTCGGTCCCGCTCGTCCACCGGCCCCACAGCGGATCCACGGACTTCGGGACCGTTCAGTCGAGGTGCCCGGACAGCCGACCGTGCAGGGCGGTCGAACCGGTGTTCAGGTTGACCACCTCCACCGTGGACCCGTGCTTCGCGAACCGCTGCTCGACCCCGTCCAGGGCGGCCACCGTGCTCGCGTCGAACACGTGCGCCTCGGACATGTCGACGACGACGTGCTCGGGGTCCTCGGCGTAGGAGAACCGGTTGACGAGGTCGTTCGAGGACGCGAAGAACAGTGCCCCGCGCACCCGGTAGCGGACCGTGCGCTCGTCGACCGGTTCGCGCACGACCTCGACGACGTGGGCGACCCGGCGGGCGAACACCAGTGCTGCGACGACGACCCCGACGAGGACCCCGGTGGCGAGGTTCTCGGTCGCGACGACGACCAGCACGGTGATGACCATGACGGCCGTCTCGCCGAGGGGCATGCGGCGGAGGGTGCGCGGCCGGATGCTGTGCCAGTCGAACGTGGCGACGCAGACCATGAGCATCACCGCGGTGAGCGCCGCCATCGGGATCTGTGCGACCAGGTCGTGCAGGACGATCGTCAGGACGAGGACCGCTGCCCCGGCGACGAAGGTCGAGACCCTGGTGCGGGCACCCGCGGTCTTGACGTTGATGACGGTCTGCCCGATCATCGCGCACCCGCCGGTGCCGCCGAAGAAGCCCGAGGCGACGTTCGCGATCCCCTGACCCCACGACTCCCGCCAGGCACTCGAGCGGGTCTCGGTGACGGCGTCGACGAGCTGCGCGGTGAGCAGCGTCTCGATGAGGCCGACGATCGCGACACCGAAGGCGTACGGCGCGATGATCCGCAGGGTGTCCAGGGTGAACGGGACCGTGATGCCGGTGAACCCCGGCAGGGCGGTGGGGAGCGAGCCCTCGTCGCCGACGGTGGGGACCGCGATGCCGAACACCATCGTGATCGCCGTCACGACGACGACGGCGATGAGCGGTGCCGGGACGGCCTTGGTGAGGAACGGGACGCCGACGATGAGCGCGACGCCGAGGGCGGTCAGGGGCCACACGACGGGTGGCACTCCGTCGCCGAGGAGGTTCGGCAGCTGCGCGGTGAAGATGAGGATCGCCAGCGCGTTGACGAACGCCAGGTTGACGCTCCGCGGGATGAAGCGCATCAGCCGCGCGACGCCGAGGAACCCGAGCACGAGTTGGAACACGCCGCCGAGCACGATCGCCGGGACGAGGTACGCGACGCCGTGGTCCCGCACGAGGGGTGCGATCACGAGCGCGACCGATCCGGCAGCGGCGGAGATCATCGCCGGCCGGCCGCCGACGACCGAGATGACGATCGCGAAGACGACGCTCGAGAAGAGGCCGACCGCGGGGTCGACGCCCGCGACCACGGAGAACGAGATCGCCTCCGGGATGAGGGCGAGCGCCGTGACGACCCCCGCCAGGACCTCCCGGGTGAGGAGGCGCGGGGACCGCAGGGCGGTGCGGACGCTCGGCGTGACGGGAGCAGCGGTGGAGATCGACATCGCCGCAACCCTACCCTCACGTGAGAGTAGGGATGACGAGGCCCCGACCGCACGAGCGTGGCGACCAGCGGGAGGGCAGCGCGGCCGGGCGTCCCGCTGGCGGGCGCGGCCGCGCGGTCAGCCTCCCACCCACCGGGCTCTGCCACGATGTCGGACATGACCGTTCCCGACGTCCCCGCGACCATGCACATCGGCGAACTCGCCGAGCGCACCGGGATGTCACTCCGGTCCATCCGGCACTACGACGAGGTCGGGCTCCTCGTCCCGAGCGGCCGCACCGCCGGCGGGTTCCGCGTCTACACGGCCGGCGACCTGGAGCGGTTGCTCGTCATCCGGCGGATGAAGCCGCTCGGGTTCACGCTCGAGGAGATGGCCGGGCTCCTCCGCGTCGTCGACGGACTGACGGCCGGCGACCCTGCCGAGGCCCCGGACCTCGCCGCCCGGCTCGACGCGTTCCTCGAGGACGCCACCGCCCGGCACGCGAAGCTGTTGGAGCGGGCGGCCATGGCCGAGGAGTTCATCGGCACCCTCGGGTCCTTGCGCGCCTCGCTGCCCTGATCCGTCCTCTCCCGTCTGCTGGGACGTCCGCCTCCCGCGGGCGCGCTCGTCCGGCACGAGCGGGAGGGGTGACCAGGCCGCAGCACCTTCCCGGACCCTCCGTCACGGGTACCGCCCCGTTCGTCCTACGACCTGGCCACGACGACGACGCTACGGACGTCGCCGGGCCGGCACGGGCCTCCCGGCCGGACTGTGGACAGCCGAGCGACGAGTCGCGGCTGTGGGCGGAAGGCCACCTCCCGGACCCGGGTTCTGCACAGGCGACGCCGTTCCCGCGCCCGGCCGGTAGACTCGACGACCGTGATCGAACGCACCCGCATCGCCGACCTGGCAAGCCTCCCCGACGGCCCCGTCTCCGTGGCCGGATGGGTCGAGACCGTCCGCGATCAGAAGAAGGTGCAGTTCGTCGTGCTGCGCGACGAGACCGGCGCCGTCCAGCTCGTGAACCCCGCGACGCGTGAAGCGACCGAGGGCGACGACGCGTCCGCTGCGGCCCTCGCGACCACCGAGACGATCTCGGGCCTCGCGCACGGCTCGTTCATCCACGTCGCCGGCACGCTCAAGGCGGACGAGCGCGTGAAGCTCGGCGGGCTCGAGGTGAAGGTCGGCGAACTGACCGTCGTCAGTGCCGCCATCCCCGAGACCCCGATCGCGGACGACTCCTCGCTCGACAAGCGCCTCGACTGGCGCTTCCTCGACCTGCGCAACCGCAAGCAGAACCTGATCTTCCGCATCCAGACGACCCTCGAGCACGCGTTCCGCACGTACTGGGTCGAGCGCGACTACATCGAGATCCACACGCCGAAGCTGATGGCCTCCGCATCGGAGTCCCGCGCCGAGCTCTTCCAGCTCGAGTACTTCGAGACGACGGCGTACCTGGCGCAGTCGCCGCAGAACTTCAAGCAGATGGCACAGCCCGCGGGCTTCGGCGCCGTGTTCGAGATCGCCGACGCATTCCGCGCCGACCCCTCGTTCACCAGCCGGCACGCCACGGAGTTCACCAGCGTCGACGCCGAGTTCTCGTGGATCGAGTCGCACGCCGACGTCATGGCGATGCACGAGGAGGTCCTCGTCGCCGGCATCACGGCCGTCAAGGAGAAGTACGGCACCGCGATCGAGGAGGTCTTCGGCTTCGAGCTGCAGGTCCCGACGACGCCGTTCCCCCGTGTGACCCTCGCCGAAGCGCGGAAGATCGTCGCGGACAGCGGCTACGAGGTCGTCCGCGCCGACGGGGACCTGGACCCCGAGGGCGAGCGCCGCGTCTCCGCATGGGCGAAGGAGCACCACGGCTCCGAGTTCGTCTTCGTCACCGACTACGACGCCTCGATCCGGCCGTACTACCACATGCGCCACGCCGACGACCCGACGCTCACGAACAGCTACGACCTGCTGTTCAACGGCGCCGAGATCTCCACGGGCGCGCAGCGCGAGCACCGCGTCGACGTGCTGACCGCCCAGGCGGAGGAGAAGGGCCTGGACCCCGCCGAGCTCGGCTGGTACCTCGACTTCTTCCGCTACGGCGTCCCGCCGCACGGTGGGTTCGGGATGGGCCTCGCGCGCGTGCTCATGCTCATGCTCGGCGAGCCGTCCATCCGCGAGGTCACGTACCTCTTCCGCGGCCCGACGCGCCTCACGCCGTAGCGCGCCTCACGCCGTAGCCCGGCGCGGAGCGCCGCCGACCGGCGCCGACCGGCGCGGGAGCGGCGCCGACCGGCGCCGCACAACGAGAACCGGCTCGAACCACGGACGTCCGTGGTTCGAGCCGGTTCTCGTTGGGCCGGTCCGACGCGCGCCGGCAGCAGCGGCGCGCGCCGGCAGCAGCGGCGCACCGGCAGCGGCGGCGTGCCGACAGCGGCGACCCGCGCCGCTCAGTCCTGCCAGTCGATGGCCGCCCGCGCGGTGACGAGACCGCGGATCTCGGCGGCGGCCGCCTGGTGGTCGGGGTGCACCTGGTACTCGTCGAGACCGGCCAGGTCGTCGAACTCCGCGACGACGGCGACGTCCTGGTTCTTCCCCGGGTAGGCGACGTTCTCGACCACCTGGAGCGACCTGATGGACGGGATGACCCCGACGAGCCCCGTCAGGAGTTCTCGGATCCGGGCCACGGCGTCGTCGCGGTCCAGGTCCTCGCGCAGGGTCCAGGAGACCACGTGGCGGATCATGCGCGGGCCTCGGCCTGCTCGAGCGCCCGGGCGAGTCGCTCGGGATCGACGTGCCAGTTGCTGTGCACCCGTCCGTCGACGAGCACGACGGGGATGTCCTCCGCGTACTCTAGGCGGAGGGCGTCGTCGTCGAGGATCGACCGCTCCTCGAACGTGACCCCGGGACGGTCGGCGACGACACGTTCGACGATCGGACGGGCGTCGTCACAGAGGTGGCATCCGGGCTTGGTGAGGAGCGTCACGGCTGGCATGCGACCAGGCTACCCGCGCCGGTGCGGGCACTCCCGACGTGCTGACGGGCCTCCAGGCAGCGTGTCCGGCGGCGACGTCCCGGTGCGGTCGTCGACGGACCCGGGAAACGCAAGAGCCCCGGCGGACCGGGGCTCTTGCTGCGGGTCTCTCGACCTACTTCTTGTTGCGACGCTGGTGGCGCGTCTTGCGAAGGAGCTTGCGGTGCTTCTTCTTCGCCATGCGCTTGCGACGCTTCTTGATGACAGAACCCATGTGGACCTCGCTCGGACTGATGCTGATGTACGGACACCGGGCCGATGAAGCCGCGGAAAACCAACCTGCCCGAGTCTACCGGCTGGCTGCTGCGATGTCGAACGGCGCCGGAACGGACGGTGGACGCCCGGTGTGGAACGGTCGTGCTGCGTGCGGGTCAGCCGACGTCGGCGATGCCGCCGCGCAGGAGTTCCGCGACCGCCGACTCCGGCACCCGGAAGGACCGGCCGAAGCGGATGGCGGGGAGCTCCCCCGCGTGGACCATGCGGTAGACCGTCATCTTGGAGACGCGCATCATCTCGGCGACCTCCGCGACGGTGAGGAAGCGCACGTCGTCGAAATTGCCGGTCATGGTCCGCCTTCGGGCTGGCTCGTGGTGTGACCTGTGTGGTCCCTGGTCACTGTAGGGGCGCGTGCAGTCCGGTGTCCAGCAACTGTTCAGTCGTCCTCGGGCCGCTTCGTGAAGCGACGCCGGCCCCGGTCGACGACCCGCTCCCAGCCCTGCTGCGCACCGGTGATCGCGACCGTCGCGCGGTGCGACGCCTCGGCCATCACCCGACCGAGTTCGGTGCCCACCTCGACGGTCGCCTTGCCGGCCGCACCGCTCCTCCGGACGGACACCGGCTGACCGTCCGGCGTCCACGACGTGGTCGCGGGCGTGCCGTCGGCGTCCACGGCGGTCGTGAAGGGGACGACCCACTCCTCGATGCCGAGCAGGGGCTCCGGGTCGAGCCGGTAGTAGCGGTGCTGCCCCTCCTCCCGGCTGGTCACGAGACCGATGTCGCGGAGGACGCGGAGGTGCTTCGAGACGGTCGGTTGGCTGACCCCGAGTCGCAGGACGAGTTGCCCGACGCTCAGTTCGCCACCGGTCGCGTCGGCACCGAGGGCGGTGAGGAGCTCGCCCAGCAGCGCCCGGCGCGTCGGGTCCGCGACGACGCTGAAGATGTCGGCCATGCGGCAAGGCTAACGGCGGCCGTGCGGATGTACCATGACGAACCGTCCCGCCCATGTCCCCGGAGGCATACGATGCTCGACCGCACCGAGCCGGTCCCCACCGTCGGGGACCTGTCGGGTCAGCGCCGCCCGGGGAAGCTCGTGACGGCCCTGCGCTCGTCGCCCTCGCGGCTGGCGATCCTCGTCTTCATCGTGCTCATCTTCCTGTTCACGGCGCTGTTCATGACCCCGATGGCGTCGGCGGACGGGACCGTGACGCACTTCTCCGACGCCCTGTTCACCGCGGCGAGCGTCGTCTGTGTGACCGGCCTGGCGACGGTCGACATGGCGACGCACTGGTCGGTGTTCGGCAAGGTCCTCGTCGTCATCGGGACGCAGATCGGTGCGCTCGGCGTGCTCACCTTCGCCTCGATCCTCGGGCTCGTGGTCACCCGCCGCCTCGGGCTGCGCGCCAAGCTCATCGCGGCCGGGGACTCGAACCCGCTGCGCACGCACCACGGCGCCGTGCCGGAGGGCCAGGCGGTCCGCCTCGGCGACGTCGGCACGCTGCTGCTCACCGTCGCGGTGAGCACACTGACGATCGAAGTCGTCATCGGTCTGCTGCTCCTGCCGAGCGTGCTCGTCACCGGTGTGCCGTTCTGGACGGCGGTCGGCGACTCCTTCTACTACTCGGCGATGGCCTTCACGAACACGGGCTTCGCGCCGAACGCCGACGGTCTCGACCCGTACGCCCACGACTACTGGTTCCTCAGCCTCCTGATGGTCGGCGTCGTGGCCGGGTCGATCGGGTTCCCGGTCATCCGGACCCTGACGAAGCAGCTCCGGTCCCCCCGCCGCTGGCCCATCCACGTGAAGCTCACGCTCGCGACGAGCCTCGTGCTGCTCCTCGGCGGCACGGCGGCGTACATCGCCCTCGAGGCGTCGAACCCCGAGACGTTCGGACAGGAGGGCGCCGGGCGCACCGCGTTCCAGGCGCTCTTCCTGTCGACGATGACGCGGTCGGGTGGGTTCTCGCTCGTCGACTTCGACGAACTGAACGGCTCGAGCCTGCTCGTCACCGACATGCTCATGTTCATCGGCGGCGGCTCCGCCTCCACCGCCGGCGGCATCAAGGTCACCACGCTCGCCGTGCTCTTCCTCGCGGCCGTCGCGGAGGCCCGTGGCCGGCAGAGCATGGAGGTGTTCGGCCGTCGGATCCCGAGCGACGTCCTGCGCGTGGCGGTCGCCATCGTCCTCTGGGGGGCGACCATCGTCGCGGTCGCCACCGTCGTGCTGCTGCAGATCACGCACGAGCCGCTCGACCGCGTCCTGTTCGAGGTGATCTCGGCCTTCGCGACGTGCGGGCTGTCCTCCGGGGTGTCCGCGGACCTGCCGGAGTCCGGGAAGTACGTGCTCGCCGCCACGATGTTCCTCGGTCGTGTCGGTACAGTGACCATCGCCGCCGCGCTCGCCGCCAGTCAGAGCCGGCAGCTGTTCCGCCGTCCCGAGGAGAGGCCGATCGTTGGCTGACCGACACCGTCCGCACGCCCAGCAGGGTCCCGTCAGCCACGACGCCCCGGTCCTCGTGATCGGTCTCGGGCGGTTCGGTGCCGCGACCGCCGGGCAGCTCGAACGGCAGGGGCGTGACGTCCTCGTCGTGGACACGGACGCCGCGCTCGTGCAGAAGTGGTCGGACCGGGTGACGCACGCGGTCCAGGCCGACGCGACCGACATGGACGCGCTCAAGCAGATCGGCGCGCAGGACTTCGCCATCGCGGTCGTCGGCACCGGTTCGGACCTGGAGTCGAGCGTGCTCATCACGGCCAACCTGGTCGACCTCGGCGTCCCGCAGATCTGGGCCAAGGCGATCAGCCGGTCGCACGGCACGATCCTCAGCCGCATCGGCGCGAACCACGTGGTCTACCCCGAGCGGGAGGCCGGCGAGCGCACGGCACACCTGGTGTCCGGTCGGATGCTCGACTTCATCGAGTTCGACGACGACTTCGCCGTGGTGAAGATGTTCCCGCCGCGGGCGGTCCGCGGGCGGGACCTGGCGACCACGGTCATCCGGACGCGGCACGGTCTGACGGTGCTGGGCATCAAGCCGCCCGGTCAGGCGTTCGTGCCGGCGACGCCGGACAGTGTCATCGGCGAGGACGACGTCATCATCGTCTCGGGCACGGAAACGGACCTCGAACGGTTCGCGGCGCTCGAGTAGCCCCGCCGGGGGTCGGGCTCAGAGCCGCGACAGCTCCTCGGCCCTGGCCATCGCGGCCCGGGCGGCGTGTTCGAGCACGTCGGCCAGGTCGGCGTCCTGCAGCACGGCCACGGCACGCTCGGTCGTGCCCTTCGGGCTGGTCACCGCGCGGCGCAGGTCGGCCGGCTCGCTGCCGGACCGCGCGAGGAGCTCGACCGCCCCGCGGACCGTGCCCTGCACCATCGTCCGTGCCTGGTCGGGGCTGAACCCGAGCGCCTCCGCGGACCGCTGCCACTGCTCGACGAACAGGAAGACGTAGGCGGGGCCCGACCCGGACACCGCGGACAGCGCGTCGAGCTGCGCCTCCGGGACGTCGAGGACGTCCCCGGACACGGCGAACACGGACGATGCGAGGGCGACCGCCTCGGCGTCGGCCGACGCGCCGGCACTGATCCCGGTGACCCCGAGGCCGACCCCGATCGGCGTGTTCGGGAGGGCACGGACGACACGGACGCCGGCAGGCACGTGGGCCTCCATGGAGGCGGTGGTCACGCCGACGGCGACGCTCACGACGACCGCGTCCGGCTCGAGGTCGGCGGCGACCTCGTCGAGCAGGTCCACGACGCCGAAGGGCTTCACGCCGAGCACCACGACGCCGGACCCGCGCACGGCGGCCCGGTTCGCGTCCGGGTCCACCTCGGACGCGACGGCGTGCAGCCCGGCGGACCGGTGTGCCGACGCGGACGCCTCGGACCGGGTGGTGACGGCCACGGAGTCCGGCGAGACCCCGGCGGCGAGGAGCCCCTGCAGGACCGCGCCGGACATGGAACCGACGCCGAGCATGGCGACGCGGGGCAGTGCGATGGTCATGGCCCGACCCTACCGACGACCGGGACCGTCCCGACGGCCGGCGGCCCAGTATCGTGGTCGAGGTCGGTACGAGAAGGGGTCGGACAGCCACATGAGCGCTTCCGGAGGGACCAAGGCGATCTTCGCCGCACTCGGTGCGAACGTCGGGATCGCGATCGTGAAGTTCATCGCGGCGGCGATCAGCGGGTCCGCGTCGATGCTCGCGGAGGGCGTGCACTCCCTCGCCGACTCCGCGAACCAGCTGCTCCTGCTGCTCGGCGGCCGGCGGGCGAGGAAGGCCGCCGACGAGGAGCACCCGTTCGGTCACGGCCGTGAGCGGTACGTGTACGCCTTCGTCGTCTCGATCGTGCTCTTCTCGGTCGGCGGCGTGTTCTCGCTGTACGAGGGCATCGAGAAGTTCGCCCACCCGCACCCGCTCGAGAACTGGTGGCTGCCGATGGCCGTGCTCGTCATCGCGATCGGGCTCGAGGGCTTCTCGCTGCGCACGGCGCTCGGGGAGGCACGGCCGCACAAGGGCGACCAGTCGTGGGTGCAGTTCGTCCGCCGCGCGAAGGCCCCGGAGCTGCCGGTCGTCATGCTCGAGGACACCGCGGCCCTGATCGGCCTCGTCTTCGCGTTCTTCGGCGTCGGCCTCACCGTGCTCACCGGCAACGGGGTCTTCGACGCGATCGGCACGGTGCTCATCGCGGTGCTGCTCATCGCCGTCGCGCTCGTGCTCGGTGTCGAGACGAAGAGCCTGCTCGTCGGCGAGGGCGCCAGCTCCGGTGACGTCGCCCGGATCAAGCAGGCCGTGCTCGACGGCCCCGAGGTCGATTCGGTGATCCACCTGAAGACCCTGTACCTGGGTCCGGACGAGCTCATGGTCGGCGTCAAGGTGGCGGTCGACGGCGACCGTCGTCTCGGGGACGTCGCCGCCGGCATCGACACGGTCGAGGAGCGCGTGCGCGCCGCGGTGCCGATCGCCCGGGTCATCTACATCGAGCCGGACGTCCGACGGGACGGGCCGCACCCGTCGACCGAGGCGATCGTGCTCCGCGCCGCCGACTGACGGACCGGTCCCGGCGGGCGCCCGGGCTCGTCAGCGGCTCCCGGGCTCGTCAGCGGCGCCCGGCGAAGAACGCGTCGAGGAGCGTCGCGCAGTCCTGCTCGAGCACCCCGGCGACGACCTCGGCGCGGTGCGGGAGCCGACGATCACGGGCGATGTCGTAGACGCTGCCGCTCGCGCCCGCCTTGGGGTCCCACGCTCCGAAGACGATCCGTGGCACGCGAGCGGCGAGCAGTGCCCCGGCGCACATCGGACACGGTTCGAGCGTGACGACGAGCGTGTGTGCGGTCAGGTGCCAGTCCCCCGTGACCGCGGCGGCCGCCCGCAACGCCAGGACCTCGGCGTGCGCGGTCGGGTCCTGACGGGCCTCCCGTTCGTTGCGACCCACGGCGACGACGGCCCCCGCGGCGTCGAGCACGACGGCGCCGACCGGGACGTCCCCGGTGGCCAGGCACGCCCGCGCCTCGGCCAGCGCCAGCTCCATGGCGGGGACGAACGGTCGTCCGGCCGGGTGCTCCACACGTCCTCCACCCCGACGCCGACGACGGCCGCGACCGCCGGTCGGGGTGCGGCGCGGTACGCTCGACCCTATGCGAGTCCATGTCGCCGACCACCCGCTCATCACCCACAAGCTCTCGGTGCTCCGCGACCGGACCACTCCATCCCCCACGTTCCGTGCCCTGACCGAAGAGCTCGTCACGCTCCTCGCGTACGAGGCCACGCGCAACGTCCGGGTCACGGCGACGCCGATCAGCACGCCGGTCGCGCAGACCATGGGCGTGGCCATCGCGAAGCCCCGTCCGCTCGTCGTGCCGATCCTCCGCGCCGGACTCGGCATGCTCGAGGGCATGGTCAAGCTCGTCCCCACGGCCGAGGTCGGCTTCCTCGGCATGGCCCGCGACGAGGAGACCTTCGAGCCGCAGACCTACGCCGAGCGGCTGCCGGACGACCTGTCGAACCGCCAGTGCTTCGTGCTCGACCCGATGCTCGCGACCGGTGGGACCCTCGCCGCGGCGATCGAGTTCCTCTTCGACCGCGGTGCGGTCGGCGTCACGTGCGTCTGCATCCTCGGCGCGCCCGAGGGCCTCGCCGCTCTCGAGAAGGCGGTCGGCGACCGTGACGTCACGATCGTCCTCGGCGCGCTCGACGAGCGCCTCGACGAGAACGGGTACATCGTCCCGGGCCTCGGCGACGCGGGCGACCGCCTCTACGGTCTGGCCGACTAGCGACCGCACCACCTGACGGACGGGAGGCCCGCCATCCGACGGCTGGAGGGCCTCCCGTCCGTCACGTGGCGGCACTGTCCGCGCACGTCACCGTCCGTGCGGACGGTTGACACGGCGTTGGTACACCACGGATACTCGGGCCATGACTGCAACCCCGTCCACCCGAGCCCTCCGCGAGGCCAAGGGGACCGTCGGCATTATGATGCCGACCACGGCGGTCATGCGTTGTCGAATGTGTGCCTGATCGGTACCCGTTCCAGCCGGATCCTCCGCGACACCACCCCCGTCGCGCGAGCGTGATCCCGCGGTGACGACCCCGTCGACGACGCGCACCACCGTCACGAGGTCGGACCCCGTTCCCCCGGATGAGCCCCGGTCCCGCACAGGGACCGCAGGGCCGATCGGCGTACTGCCGACCCGGGCCGACGCATTCGACACCGGCCGATGCTCCACCACTCCGCTCGGCCGCACCACCCGGAGACCGCACCATGTCGCTCACCATCGCCCAGCCCCGCACCGCCCACACCGACGCCGCCCGTGACCGGAGCGTCGCCGGGCTCCGGACGACCGCGTCCGCGCCGACCGACCTCGGCCACGTGACGCCGATCGGGACACGTCGCACTCCGGTCGCCCAGCCCGTGCGGCCGGCCGCCGACCGGACGGCCGTCCCGACCAGCCCCGTCGTCGCCCCGCAGCGCAACCGCGCACTGCCCGAGGGCACGGAGGCGCGCGGGTTCGCGCTGTACGTCGGACTCGACGAGGCCGCGGCAGCTGCAGCCGGTACGACCCTGGCTGCCGTCGTCGAGCAGCTCAAGGCGCTCACCGCACAGCTCGTGCCGTCGGCGGAGACCTACGCCGCCGTCGCCGTCGCCGCGGAGGGGTCCGGCGGACGGGACGTCGACGTGGTCCGGCTGGCGCTGCAGGACCGGTCGGCGGTGGCCGCGCGCAAGCAGACCGAGAAGCCGGAACCGGAGGAGACCGGTGTCGTCATCGACATCTCGCGCAAGCGGGTCGTCCTCGACGGCGAGACGGCGCCGCTGACCTTCAAGGAGTTCGAGCTGCTGCAGTTCCTCGTCCTCCGCGAGGGGCGCACGGTCGACCGTTCGGCGATCATCGAGGGCCTCTGGTCCGCCGGCGACGACGAGACGCCGAACGAGCGCACCATCGACGTCCACGTCCGCCGTCTGCGGGCGAAGCTCGGCGCCTTCGAGGAGATCGTGCGGACGGTCCGCGGTGTCGGGTACCGCTTCGACCGGCACGCCGACGTCTCCGTGCGCTACGCCTCCACGCCGTCGCCCGACCTCTTCTGAACCGGCGCTCGACGAGCGCTCGGGCAACTCGCAGGAATAGGCGGCGTGGCCGCCTTCCCTGGCGTTACCGCTTCGTTATACAGTCGGACGTGCAGTCGGTGTTTGCTGTGGCACCGACTGTGGAATGTGATTGCAGGAATCTCCCGGTGCAAGGGAGCGGGCCGGTCGTCCACTCGGGCGGCCGGCCCGCGTTCCTCGTCGGTACCCCTCGGTAGGGTGGGGGTCCACCGACCGGAGGGACACAACCGTGAGCGATCACCGCAGCGAGAAGGCCACCGCGGTCGCGGCGTGGGAGTCACTGTTCCGCGCGCAGGTCACCGTGATGCGGAACCTCAACACCGAGTTCCCCTCGGCCGAGATCTCCTTCAACGAGTACGACGTCTGCTTCAACCTGTCGACCCAACCCGGCCGCCGCTGCCGGATGCGCGACCTGACGGGCCACCTGCTCCTGACGCAGCCGAGTGTCAGCCGCCTGGTCGACCGCCTCGCGTCCAAGGAGATCGTCGAGAAGCAGCCCGACCCGACCGACGCGCGGGGGGTGATCGTCACCCTCACCCCGCACGGCTACGACGTGTACCGCGCTGTCGCCGTGCAGCACGCGGCCACCATCGCGGCGCAGGTCGGCGCCGGGCTCGACGACGCTGAGCTGCGGACGCTCACCGAGCTCTGCACGAAGCTCCGCGTCGCCGCCGCCGCCACACCCGCGACGCGCAGGTCGGTCGCGACCGTGCCGGATCGGGCGTCGGCATGAGCGGCTCGGTCGTCTGGCTGCGCGACGACCTCCGGATCGCGGACAACCCGGCGCTCCGCTCGGCGGTGGACCGCGGGGGCCCGGTCACGGTCGTCTACGTGCTCGACGAACAGAGCGAGGGGATCCGCCCGCACGGCGCCGCGGCCCGGTGGTGGCTCCACCAGTCCCTGGCCGCACTCGACGCCGACCTCCGCGCGCACGGCACCGCGCTCGTGCTCCGGCGGGGTGCCGCGGCCGACGTGATCGCGGACCTCGTCACGGAGTCCGGCGCGGACGCCGTGTTCTGGAACCGTCGCTACGGCCGCGTCGAACGGGAGATCGACGCGGGCATCAAGGCCGGCCTCGTCGCCGGCGGCGTCGAGGCGCACAGCTCCGCCGGCACCCTGCTCTGGGAACCGTGGACGGTCCTGACCGGGAAGGGCGAACCGTTCAAGGTGTTCACGCCGTTCTGGCGCGCCGCGCAGGCGATGCCGGAGCCGCGGCACCCCTGGCCCGAGCCGGAGACGATCGCCCCGCCTGCGGACGTCGCCTCCGACACGCTCGAGGACTGGGCACTCCTGCCGACCGCGCCGGACTGGGCGGGTGGCATGCGGGATGCCTGGACGCCCGGCGAGCACGGCGCGTGGGACCGGATGGAACGGTTCATCGACGAGGCACTCGCGGACTACGACCAGCGGGACGAGCCCGCGCAGGCAGCGAGCAGCAGTCTCTCGCCGCACCTGCGCTGGGGCGAGATCAGCCCGTACCAGGTCTGGCACCGCCTGCACGAGACGCTCGAACCCGACCAGCGCCGCGCGGCACCGGCCTTCCTCCGGCAGCTCGCCTGGCGGGAGTTCAACTGGAACGAGTACTTCCACTGCGACGACATCGCCCGGACGAACGTGCGGCGGGAGTTCGACGCGTTCCCGTGGCGGGAGGCCTCGGACGCCGAACTCGACCGGTGGCGACACGGCACGACCGGCTTCGACCTGGTCGACGCGGGGATGCGCGAGCTCTGGCACACCGGCGCGATGCACAACCGGGTGCGCCTGGCCACGGCGAGCTTCCTCGTCAAGAACATGCTCGTGGACTGGCGCATCGGCGAGCAGTGGTTCTGGGACACCCTGGTGGACGCCGACGCGGCGAACAACGCGGCGAACTGGCAGTGGGTGGCGGGCTCGGGCTTCGACGCCGCGCCGTACTTCCGGGTGTTCAACCCCGACCGTCAGCTCGAACGGTTCGACCCGCACCGCGAGTACGTGCGCCGGTGGGTGCCCGCGGACGAGGACCGACCGGAGCCGATGCTCGACCTCAAGACGAGTCGGCAGCGGGCACTCGACGCCTACGCCGAGATGCGCCGGGCATGAGCCGGCCGGGTCCGGGCGTGCTCGGCGCCGTCGACGCCATGCACCGGCAGCGCGTCCTGGACGGCATCGCGCCGAGCAGCGTCTGGGGCGTGTTCGACCGGGACGGGCTCGTCGCCTCGGGCGGACACGGGGACCGCGGGGACGGCCGGGCACCCGAAGCCGACACCGTCTACCGCATCGCCTCGTGCACGAAGAGCGTCACCGCCGCGACCCTGCTCGGCCTCGTCGCGGACGGCCTGGTGTCCCTCGACACCCCGGTCACGGAGTTCGTCCCCGCGTTCGCCGCGGTCCGGCTGCCCACCGCGGACTCCCCCGTCCCGACCCTCCGGATGCTCCTCACGATGTCCGCGGGCTTCCCGACGGACGACCCGTGGGCGGACCGACAGGAGGCGCTCCGGGACCAGGACCTGGACGACGTCCTCCGCAGCGGTCTGCTGTTCGACTCCGTGCCGGGGACCGGGTTCGCCTACTCGAACCTCGGCTACGCACTCCTCGGTCGGGCGCTGTCGGTCGTCGCCGGGGCGCCCTTCCCGGCCGTGGCGACCGAACGTGTGCTCCGCCCGCTCGGACTCGACGACACCGTGTTCGCCGCGGCCGACGCCCGTGGTCTCGTGGTCACCGGCCACCGCCGCGTCGACGACGACTGGGAGGCGTTGAGGACGACCGGCCCGGGCGCGTTCTCGCCGATCGGCGGCCTGTTCTCGACCGTGCGGGACCTGGCCCGGTGGGGTCGGTGGCTCGCGGCGGCGTTCGACGGGACCGCCGCACCGTTCGCGGAGGCGGGCAGTGCCGGATCCGACGTCGGACCCCTCACCACGGCGGAGCGTCGCGCGATGCAGCAGGCGATGCGGGTCCTCCCGCCCGGGAGCCTGCCCGGGTCGACCCGGACCGCCGGGTACGGCTTCGGGCTGTTCGTGGAGCACGACCCGGCCGTCGGCCCGATCGTGTCCCACTCCGGCGGCTACCCGGGGTTCTCCGCCCACATGCGCTGGTCGGTCTCGACCGGACTCGGCGTGGTCGCGTTCGAGAACGCCACGCAGGCGAAGGTCTCCGTGGCCGCGACGCGTGCACTCGACCTCCTCCTCGCGGACGCCGTCCCGGGTGTCGCGGTCCCGCACGCGGTCCCCGCCGCGACCGGCGTGCCCGTGACCCGGTCGCGGGACGACGAACGAGCTCCCGGCAGCGAACCGGTCCTGCCGTCGACGCGTGCTGCGCAACGGTCCGTGACGCGTCTGCTGGCGGACTGGTCCGATGCGGAGGCCGGCGCGGTCTGCGCCGAGAACGTCCCGCTCGACGTCCCGTGGCACCGTCGACGAGCAGCGATCGACGGTGCCGTCGCGGAGGTCGCCGCCGACCTGTCCGCACCGCCCGTGGCCGAACGGTCCGTGACGCCGACGCACCTGCGTTGGTGGGTGCCGGGCGCCCGCGGCCGGCTCCGCGTGGAGATCCGACTCGCCCCGCTCGCGTCCGGCCTCGTGCAGACCCTCGTCGTGCGGGCGGAACCGGACGAGGTGGTGCCCGCGGAGGCCGCGGCAGTACCCGCGCACACGGCGGCAGCACCGACCGACCCGGCGGCAGCGCCGACCGAGCCGGTGGCACCAGACCCGACGGCCTGATCCCGTCGTCTCGGAGCCCCCCCTCCCGCAACCGGTTCGAACGCGGTCGCGGCCGTGTCCGGTAACATGCTGCATGTCCGCTCGGCCTCGTGGCGGTCGTCCGCCTGTTCCTCGCTCGGGAGAGACCATGCCTCGTCAACCGGACCCGTCCCTGAAGCCGGCGATCGTCGCCAAGGTCACGGACCACCTGCACGGCACCTGCCTGCAGGACGTGTCTGTGCGGAGCCTCGGTCGCGTCCTCGGGACGAGCGCGTACCCGATCGTGTACCACTTCGGGTCGCGTGACGGCCTCATCGACGCCGTGGTGGAGCACCTCAGTCGGCACGTGTCCGGCATCGGCCTCGACCCCGACGCCGACGAGCAGGTGCTGACGGAGTACCTGCTCGCGGTCTTCGGCGGCCTCGAGGACCCGGACCGCTTCCTCGCAGCCCGGCTGACGTTCGAACTCGGCGCCGTGGAGGCACTGACCGGGCACGACCGGCACCGGTGCCAGCACCGGGCACACGTCGAAACCATCGCGTCATGGTGCCGGGCGCACGGAGCGGACGGCTGTACGGCGCTCCGGGCCGCGAGCGCGGCGGTCCTCGCCTGTCGCGGGGCCCAGTGGGGTGCCGTCCTCGACGGCGACGTCACCGCCGTCGAGGTCACCCTCCGGGACGTCGCGCGCCGGTTGGCAGCGGAGATCGGCGCCCTCGACCCGTGCACCGGTCCCGGCGAGGCCGATCACGTCGGCGAGACCGTGGCGTCCCGGGTCGGCGCTGTCCGCTCCTGAGTCCGGGCGCAGGGACGGGGACGACGGACGGGAGGCCCGGTACCAGCTGGTACCGGGCCTCCCGTCCGTCGTGGGGTCGCGTTCCGCGACCCGCACCGTCTCGTGAGCACGTGGTCCACGAGGTCCCGGTGCTCAACGTGGTGGTGCTCAGAGCGTGACGAAGCTCTGGGACTTGGCGTTCTCGAAGCGGGCGGCGACGTTCTCCCAGTCGACGATGTTCCACACGGCCTTGACGTAGTCCGCCTTGACGTTGAGGTAGTCGAGGTAGAAGGCGTGCTCCCACATGTCGAGCATGAAGATCGGCACGAGACCGAACGGGATGTTGCCCTGCTGGTCGAACAGCTGGAAGGTCGTCAGCTTCTGGCCGACGACGTCCCAAGCCAGGACGGACCAACCGGAGCCCTGGATGCCGTTGGCGACCGCCGCGAACTGCGCCTGGAACTTCTCGAACGAGCCGAAGAACTCGTCGATCGCGGCGGCGAGCTCGCCCTCCGGGACCTTCGTGTCCGGGCCGAGGTTGGTCCAGAAGATCGAGTGGTTGACGTGGCCACCGAGGTGGAACGCGAGGTCCTTCTCGAGCTTGTTGACGTTCGCGAAGTTGCCGGACTCGCGGGCCTCGCCGAGCTGCTGCAGCGCGGTGTTGGCACCGGTCACGTAGGCCTGGTGGTGCTTGTCGTGGTGCAGCTGCATGATCCTGCCGCTGATGTGCGGCTCGAGGGCGGCGTAGTCGTAGGGGAGCTCGGGCAGGGTGTACTCAGCCATGTGCGGTCCTTTCGATCGGTGATGTGCGGTGCGGGGTTCCGCGGCTCACGAGAGCCGGGAACGATCGGTCAGGGAGTGGAATTCCCGGTTGTGGTAGACCAGCGGCTCGCCGCGGTCGAGGCCGACGACGATGTCGAGCACCTCGGCGACGACGACGGTCGAACTGCCGATCGGGGTCGTCGACAGCGGACGGCAGCGCAGGGCACTGGCGGCGTCGGGCAGGTAGCGGTCGCCGCTCGGCAGGGCACCCCAGATCGGGTCGTCCGCGGCGGGGCTGCCGGTCGACGCGAAGCGCTTGGCCAGCGCGACGCCGCGGGCGTCCATCAGGTGCACCACGAAGACCGGGGCACCGAGCACGACGCCGGCGGACCCGGAGTTCGTGGAGAGCGAGAAGACCAGGACCGGCGGGTCGACCGCGACGGAGGCGACGCTCGAGGCGGTGAGACCGGTCGGACCGTCCGGGCCTTCCGCGGTGATGACCGCGACACCGGCGGGGTGTCCGCGGAAGGCCGCCTTGTACGCGGCGGCCATGTCGGCCTGGGGGACGTCTGCCTGCGGGAGGTCGGCGGCGTCGGGCATGTCAGTCGTGGTCGTTCCTCGTTCGGGGGGACGGCCGCGGACGTCGCGGCCATCCCCCAACGTAGGACCTGCGGCATGGTGCGGGTCCATGATTCACAGGTTCGGCCCATCCCGGGCGTGCCGTCACGCGGCCGTGCCCGCTCGGGAGCGCTCCGGACGACGGCGCGGCACGGCGCAGGCCGACGGCTCGGGCTGCCCGCTCGGGCCCGCGCGAGCCGACGGGCTCAGTGCCGCCGCAGCATCACGACCGCACCGGCGGCCGCGGCGACCATGAGCGCCGCGGCGACGCCCGCCGTCGTGGTCACGCCGGAGTCGAAGGCGGCCCGCGCGGACTCGAGCAGCGCCTGCCCCGCCGGTCCACCGAGTTCGGCGGCCGCGGCGACCGCTCCGCCGAGGGTCTCCCCCGCCGCGGTGTGCGCGGTGGACGACAGCCCCTCGGGGACGACGACGTTCGCCCGGTACGCCGACGCGAGGATCGTCCCGAGGACGGCGGTCCCGAGCACGGCGCCGATCTCGTACGCGGTCTCCGAGATGGCCGATGCTGCTCCGGCCTTGTCCGCCGGGGCGGTGGAGATGATCAGGTCGTTCGTGACCGTCTCGGACGCACCGATGCCGATACCGAGCAACACGAAGGCGAAGGCGAGCGCGGCGATGGTCGCGTGGTGCCCGAGCCCGGCGACGAGGGCGTACGCGACCGCGGAGAACAGCAGCGACGCCGAGACGACCCAGCGCGGCGCGACCCGGGCGACGACCGGTACGACGACGAGCCCGGCGACGATGGTGAGCACCGCACCCGGCACGAGGACGAGGCCGCTCGCGAAGGGGTCCAGGCCGGCGACGAGCTGCAGGTGCTGGGCGACGAAGAACAGGAAGCCGGTGAGGGAGAACATCGCGGCCATGTTCATGAGCACGCTGCCGGTGAAGGCCGTGCTGCGGAAGAGGCGCATGTCGAGCATCGGCGTGCGGGTGCGCAGTTGCCGCCGGACGAACGCGATCCCGCAGAGCACACCGACCGCGACCATGGCGACGGCCAGACCGCGTTCCTCGGGGTGCACGAGCGACTTGATCGCCCAGACGAGCGGGCCGAGGGCGCCGAGGGAGAGCAGCATGCTCGGGACGTCGACGGGCCCGGGCTCGGGGTCGCGGGACTCCGGCACGCAGAACGGCACGGCGACGAGCATCACGACGAGGATCGGCACGGCGACCAGGAACACGCTGCCCCAGTGGAAGTGCGCGAGCAGGACGCCGCCGACGAGCGGGCCGAGGGCGTTGCCGGCGGCGAACATGGTCGACCAGACGGCGAGCGCGAGGCGCCGCTCCCCCGCGTCCGGGAAGACGTTCCGGATGATCGAGAGCGTGGCGGGCATGAGCATCGCGCCGAAGACGCCCATCGCGAGCCGGGCGGCGACGAGCATCCAGGCCTCGGTCGCGAACGCGGCGGCGACGGAGAGCACCGCGAAACCGGTCGCTCCGGTCACCAGGATCCGGCGGCGACCGATGCGGTCACCGATGCTGCCCATGACGACGAGCAGGCCGGCGAGGACGAGCGGGTAGGCGTCGACGATCCAGAGCTGCGTGGTCGCATCGGGGTGCAGGGCGCGCGCGATGGAGGGCAGCGCAAAGCTCAGGACGGTGTTGTCGACCGAGATGAGCAGCACCGGCAGCATGAGCACCGCGAGCGCCGCGAACCGGGAGGCGCGGCTCGCGGTGATCCGGGTGGCGACGGGGCTGGTGAGCAGTGCGGACATGGCGGACTCCAGGACTTCGAGCATGTCGCGCCGCTGGTCCTCCCGGACCGGCGCAGACGAGACGGGACGCGGAAGTCGTCACGCGTCCCGTCAGGGTCCTGCTAGTGTACCGTCCGGACGGTCACGGTTGCAAATGCAACCAACTGGCGGTCGGGAGGCCCGGTGGCGAGCCGTCCCGTGCTTCCCGTCCGGCAGGCGGTCGCGCCCACGGCGTCAGCGGACCGTCAGGCCTCCCCCGCCGCGGGGGTGTCCTCCGCCGCGGGGGTGTCCTCCGCCGCTTCCGCCTCGAACGGGTACCGCAGCCCGATCGCCGCGCGCCAGCGGTCGAGCGTCCGCGCGGTGGCCAGGGTCTCGTCGGTCGTCATCTGCGGTGCGTCGACACGGCCGGCACGCAGGGCGTCGATCGTGGCCGCGGCCTCGAGTCCGTACGGGGCCACGTCCGGGAAGGACCGCTGCGTGCCGGCGTCGTCGACGGTCTGCACGGCGATGACCGGCTCCCCGCCGATGGTCCACGGATCCCGGAGGGTGATGGTGCCCCGGCTCCCGTGCACGACGACGGCGTTCGCGTCCTCGACGCGGATGCCGGTGCGGAGGCTCGCGGTGATGCCCGACGCGTACGTCGCATTCGCCACGGTCCACTCGTCGACCCCGGTCGGACCGATCGTCCCGACGGCGGAGAGCTCCACCGGCTCGGCGGCCGCCGTCCCCGTGGCGGCCTGCACGATCGCGGCCGTCATCGTCACCGGGTAGCACCCCACGTCGAGGATGCCGCCGCCGGCGGTGGCGACGTCGAACAGGCGCCCGGAGCGTTCCTCGACCCGGAACGCGAACGCGGCGTCGACGTGGGTGACCGTACCGACCGCGCCGTCCCGCACGAGGTCGAGCAGCGCCGCCGTCTGCGGGTGGAAGCGGTACATGAACGCCTCGACGAGCGGCAGCCCGGCACGGCGGGCCGCGTCGACGAGCACCGTCGTCGTGCGGTGGTCGGGCGTGAGCGGCTTCTCGCACAGCACGGCCTTGCCCGCCCGCAGCGCCGCGAGCACCAGGTCGGCGTGCCCGGTGTGCACGGTCGCGATGTACACGGCGTCGACGCCGGGGTCGGCGAGGACCTCGTCGTAGGTGCCGGCGGTCACGTTCGGGAAGCCGTGCTCCCCGGCCTCTGCCGCGAAGGCCCGGGCACGCTCGACCGAGGAACTCCCGGCGGCGACGAGCACCCCGCCGCTCGCGGAGAGCTGGGACAGGAAACGCCGGGCGATGCTGCCCGGTCCGAGGACGGCCCATCGGGGGTCCGCGGGCGGGGTCGGGCTCGGGGTGGTCGCGGTCTGCGCTGACATGCGGCTCCTGTTCGTGGTGGACCTCGACGGTCTCGGTGAGGTTATCCGCCCCCGACCGGCACGGCCACGTCGTGTGTCCGTCTCCGGGCGCCGCGGAGCGCCGGGTGTCCCTAGACTCAGCGCATGGCCAGTGCTCGCGACCGCGTCCTCGACAGCTTCGTCGCCATCGTGTGCGAAGAGGGTGAACGTCCCGCGACGCTCGATGCCGTCGCCGCGCGCGCCGGTGTCTCGAAGGGCGGACTGCTCTACCACTTCGGGTCGAAGGCGGCCCTGGTCGAGGGGCTGTGCGAGCGGCTCGCCGACCTCTCCGCTCTCGACGTCGAGCGCATGCGTGCGGCCGAGGACGGACCCGCCCGCTACTTCGTCGAGAACTGCCAGTTCGTCGGCAGTGAGCTCGACCTCGCGCTGTTGGCCGCGTCCCGCCTGCAGCAGGCCGGGTACGAGGAAGCCGGCCGCACGCTCGACGAGACCGAGAACGCCTGGCTCGCGACCCTCGTCGACGCCCTCGGGGACGTGCCGACCGCGCAGGCCGTGAAGCTCCTCGGCGACGGGCTGTACCACGCCGCGTCACTCGGGGCGGCGAGTGAGGTCCGGCCCGACCGCGGCACCGTCGACATGGCCGCCCTGCTCGAGGTCGTCGACCGCCTGATCGCGACGAAACCGTCCCGGTGAACGGTCGCGCCCGGTCCTGGGGATAGACTGGGCGCGATCCACCCGCTGATTCCCGGAGGTACCACCGTGGGCCGCGTCCTCGCCGCTGTTTTCTCGATCCTGCTGCTGCTGGTGTCGATGTACCTGTTCGGGTTCGCGTTCCAGCTCGACTCCGGGCAGGGCTTCGTGTTCATCGCCGGTGTGCTCCTGATGAGCCTCTCCTTCTTCCTGCCGATCCACGTGTTCGGCAAGCGGTAGTCACCTCCCGCAGCAGAACGGCCCCGCACCGGACGGTGCGGGGCCGTTCTGCGTCGTCCGGACCGGAGTCCAGGTCCGGAGTCAGGTCCGAGCCAGGACCCGGCGGCGTTACGCGGGCGTGCGCAGCCCGCGCAGCGTGACGGCCGTGGCGACCGCGGCGTGCGCGGCCTCGGCGCCCTTGTCCTCCTTGGACCCGGGCAGCCCGGCGCGGTCGATCCCCTGCTGCTCGTCGTCCAGGGTGAGCACCCCGAACCCGACGGGCTTGCCGGTGTCGATCGCCACCCGGGTCAGGCCGCTCGTCGCCGCGTCCGAGACGTACTCGAAGTGCGGGGTCCCGCCGCGGATGATCACGCCGAGGGCGACCGCCGCGTCGTAGCCGGCCTCGAGGGCGGCCTTCGCGACGACCGGCAGCTCGAAGCTCCCGGGGACGGGGAACACCTGACCGGTCGCTCCGAGCCGTTCGATCTCGCGCTGGGCGCCGTCGAGCAGCCCCGCCGCGATGACGTCGTGCCACTGGCCGGCGACGATCGCGACCCGGATGCCGCTGCCGTCGACGTGCTCGCGCTCGGCCGCTCCTGCTCCGCTCATGCGTGTGTCCCTTCGGTGTGGGCGGCGTCGTCCGCCGCCCGGTTGGCCGCGTCCAGCCAGGAGGCCAGCGCGGCGATGGTGATGACGGGGACGCCCTCGCGTTCCCCGAGTCCGACGAGCTGCGGCAGACGCATCATGTCCCCGCGCTCGTCGACGATCTCGCAGATCGCCGCGGCCGGCCGCAACCCCGCGGCGGTGACCAGGTCGATGGCTGCCTCGGTGTGCCCCGCGCGCTCCCGGACGCCGCCCGGTCGCGCACGCAGCGGGACGATGTGCCCCGGGCGGTGCAGGTCGTCCCGGACGGACGCCGGGTCGGCGAGCACCCGGAGCGTCCGTGCTCGGTCGTGGGCGCTGATGCCGGTGGTGACCCCGACGGCGGCGTCCACGGTCACGGTGTAGGCGGTCCCGCGGACGTCCTCGTTGTGCTCCACCATCGGCGGCAGGTCGAGGGTGTCGGCGATCGCGGCGCTGACCGGCGCGCAGATGAAGCCGGACGAGTGCGCCACGGTCCAGGCGATCCACTCCGGGGACGCGAGCTCGGCGGCGAGGACGACGTCGCCCTCGTTCTCGCGGCGCTCGTCGTCGGCCACGATGACCGGCCGGCCTGCGGCGATCGCGGCGAGGGCGTCCTCGACGGTCGACAGTCCCGGGTTCGGCCGGGATCTGGTCGGGCCCGCACCCGTGGTCGGCCCGGCGTTCGTGACGGGGGCGGTCTCGGCGGTCATCACCGGGCCTCCGCTCCGGCGCCGGCCACGCCTGGTGCCGCCGCGGCGGCGTCGAGGCGCAGCATGCGGCGGACGTGCCGTGCCAGGACGTCGGTCTCGATGTTGACCCGGTCGCCGGGCACCCGTGCGCCGAGGGTCGTCGCCGCGAGCGTCTCGGGGATGAGGCTGACCTCGAACCACGCGGCATCCGGGGCGGTCGACTCCAGGGACACGGCGCTGACGGTGAGCGAGACGCCGTCGATCGCGACCGATCCCTTGTCGACCACGAGCGGGCTCAGCTCCGGGGTCAGCGCGAAGCGCACCCGTCGCCACCCGTCGCCGTCGTCGGTCTCGAGCACGGTCGCGGTGCCGTCGATGTGTCCCTGCACGATGTGTCCACCGAGCCGGTCCCCCACCGAGGCCGCTCGCTCCAGGTTGACGCGGTCGCCCGACCGCAAGGACCCGTGCGCGCTCATGTCGAGCGTCTGCTTCATGACGAACGCCGTGAAGGTCTCCGGGGTCTGCTCGACGACGGTCAGGCACACGCCCGAGACCGAGATCGAGTCGCCGTGCCGAGCGTCGGAGACGACGAGCGGACCGCGGACGGTCAGGGCGACGGAGTCGCCGCGTTCGTCGACGGCGGTGACGGTGCCGAGTTCCTCGATGATGCCGGTGAACACTGGTGTCCTCTCAACGGGACTCCGGGTGCGCGCGACGGTCGTCGGCGGACGGGAGGCTGGGGTCGCGGAACGACCGTCACCTTCCGTCAGCGCTTCCTCCCGTCCGGACTCTCACCGTCGGTCCTGGGATTGCACCAGGTCAACCCCACACCGGGCGGACCCGGCGCGGCGCTCGTGGACTGTCACCACCGGTTCGGACTTGCACCGACCCCGGAGCGCTTGCGTGCTCCCGACGATACCCCAGGCCTCCGACCGCTGCCTCCGGCGCTGCACCGGACGTCACACAGCGTCGCGGGCGGCGGCCGGATCTGCCGTCCTCGACGTGTGTCCCGCCTCACGTGCGCCGGTCCGAGCGACCGTCCTGGAGGCGCGACCCGCTGCCACGCACCCGGGTCGCGCCTCCGGACGACGTGACCCGGCGGCACGTTCGGTCGCGATGCACCGGACGCGGCATCGGCCGGAGCGCAGGTGGGTGCGGAGCGCCGGTCACCCGGCGCTCCGCACCCGCTCTCATCGGGCCGTCAGTGGCGGCGTCGCAGGGCGAGCGTCCCGAGGCCGGCGAGCAGCAGCAGGAGCGCCGCCAGTGCCGGGAACGCCGGGTCGTCCGCGCCCGTGTAGGCGAGGGCACCGTCGGCGTCCTCCGTCGCACGGTCGGCCGTCGCTGCCGGTGCCGCCTGACCTGCGGTGACCAGCGTCGCGGTCGACCGGAGCCCGTCGGTCACGAGCACCGGGGTGGTGCCGGCGTCCACGATCGGGACGGTGTCGGTGACCGGGGTGGTGCGGACGCCGGGAGTGGTGCCCACGACCGGGTCCGTGCCGACGTCGGGCGTGCTGCCCGTGCCGCCGGGGGTGGTGCCGGTGTTCGGCGTCGAACCCGGGACGGTACCCGGCGTCGTACCCGGGTCTGTGCCGGGCGTCGTGCCCGGGTCGGTGCCGGGCGTCGTGCCCGGGTCGGTGCCCGGCGTCGTGCCCGGGTCGGTGCCCGGCGCCGTCACGATCGGGGTCGTGGAGCCGTCGCCGATGATGCCGATGCCGTTGTCGCCGATCGTGATCGGGACGTCCACCACCGGGATCACCTGGGTGCCGGAACCGATGCCGTCCTCACCCGAGGTCGTCCCACCAGCCGCCGGAGCGGTACCCGTCGTCGGGGTCGAACCGGTCGTCGAGCCACCGGTGCTCGTGCCGTCACCGACGACACCGATCCCGTTGCCGCCGACCGTCACCGGGACCGACACCACCGGCGAGACCTGCGTACCGGAACCGATGCCGTCCTCACCCGAGGTCGTCCCACCAGCCGCCGGAGCAGTACCCGTCGTCGGGGTCGAACCGGTCGTCGAGCCACCGGTGCTCGTGCCGTCACCGACGACACCGATCCCGTTGCCACCGACCGTCACCGGGACCGACACCACCGGCGACACCTGCGTACCGGACCCGATGCCGTCCTCACCCGAGGTCGTCCCGCCAGCCGCCGGAGCAGTACCCGTCGACGGGGTCGAACCGGTCGTCGAGCCACCGGTGCTCGTGCCGTCACCGACGACACCGATGCCGTTGCCACCGACCGTCACCGGGACCGACACCACCGGCGAAACCTGCGTGCCGGAACCGATGCCGTCCTCACCCGAGGTCGTCCCACCAGCCGCCGGAGCGGTACCCGTCGTCGGGGTCGAGCCCGTCGAGCCACCGGTGCTCGTGCCGTCACCGACGACACCGATCCCGTTGCCCGTCACCGTGATCGGGACCGAGACGGTCCCGAGCAACTGCGTGCCGGAGATGAGCCCGTCCGACCCGGAGGTCGAGCCGCTCGTCGTGCCACCGGTCGGAGCTGCCGGGGCCGCGGAGGTCCCGGTGGCCGATCCGTCCCCGAGCACGCCGATCCCGTTGCCCGAGACCGTGACGGGGACCGTGATGTCCGGCAGGACCTGGGTGCCCGAGAGCACGCCGTCCTCCCCGGAGGTCGAGGCGGTCGTCGTGTCACCGGCCGGAGCTGCCGGAGCCGAGGACGACCCGGAGCGCGAGCTCGTGGCGGCAGCGTCACCGAGGACACCGACGGCGTTGCCGGTCGCCGTGACCGGCACGTCCACCGCACCGGCGACCTGGGTGCCCGAGAGCACGCCGTCCTCGCCGGATGTGGTGGGCGAGGAGGCCACCGGAGCAGCCGGCGCGGGAGCGGGAGCAGCCGGCGCGGGAGCCGGGGCAGCCGGCGCTGGGGCCGGTGCCGCCACCGCGTCCCCGACGACGGCGACCGCGTTGCCGGTCACGTCGACGGGAACGCTGACGTCGGGTACGACCTGGGTGCCGGACGCGACGCCGTCGGCCCCGCTGGTGGTGGGCGCTGGTGCTGCCTGCGCGGGGTCCGCGGGTGCCGGCGCAGGTGCCGCCGGCGCAGGTGCGGCCGGAGCGGTCGTGGAGACCGCGTCGCCGACGATGCCGAAGGCGTTGCGGGTGACGGAGACGGGCGCGTCGACGGTCGGCGCGACCTGGGTTCCGGAGACGGTGCCGTCCTCACCGGTGGTCGTCGCCGCGTTCGCCGCGACGGCTCCACCGAAGGTCAGCCCGCCCACACAGAGGGCGAACCACAGCCCTCGGGAGACGTTCTTGTTCATGGTCGTTCACTCCTGATCGAGATGGATGGTCGACCGCACACAGAGGCGGTCGGTGGCGCGTCCTGCCGTGACGGGCAGGTGCGCCGATCTCAATCGGGAGCGACGTCGTGGTCGCCGGTGACCGACGCTGGGAGGGCGTCGTCGGAGACCGAGCCGCCAAGGCCCGCGGCGAGGGGGGAGGTCGGGTTCGCGGCGCCCACGGTGCCGAGGACGTTCGCGCCGGCCGAGCCACCGGAGGCGGACCCGCCCGTGGAGCTGCCTGTGGCGCCGTCGAACGGGGCCCGCGTGGGTGCGCCGCCCTCGGGGAGGACGAGGGCCTCGCCGCCGAACGTCGCCGTCGCGGGAGCCGGGACGAGGACCTCGTCAGCGACCGTCCCGACCATCGACCGCGACGAATTTTCTGCTGCGACGGCGACGGCGGTCGCCGAGCGCTGTCCCGCAGCGGGTGTCACGGACGCATCGTCCGTCGTCCCCACCGACGGCACGACGGCCCCGACCTCGCCGCCGTCGCGGCCGACAGGACCCTCGCGGTCGACCGGGAGGGTCGGGGCCGAGGTCGGGGCCGGCCCGGGCCCGACGACCGGGGCCCCCGGCAGCGCACCGCCGGAGCCGGGGAGCACCGGGCGGACGGGGACGTCGACGACGGGGAGCGGGCCTCCAGGCAGGAGCCCATCGCCGACGGACGGGAGTCCGCCGACGACCCCGGGCACCCCGGCCACCACGTCCGGCACGACGGCGACGGTGTCGCCGACGATGCCGAGGGTTCCGTCGACGATGCCGGTCACGGGGTCGGTCACCCCGCCCAAGGCGTCGTCGCCGAGCAGCGTGCCGACGACCGGGAGGCTCCCGACCACCCGGTCGACGGTCGCCACGATGGAGGTCACCGGGCCGACGGCCGTCACGGTCTGCACCGTCCCGGTGACGGGGGCCAGTGCCCCGGAGACGCCGTCCGCGACCGGCCGGGAGGCACTGGTCACGTCCGGCACGAGGCCGTCGACGAGCGACGTGCCCGGACGGTTCGTGTCCGGGCCGGTCGTGCCCGGACGGGTCGGGCTCGGACGGCTCGTGCCCGGACGGCTCGGGGTCTCCGCCGGAGTGCCGACGGCGGTGGTCGCGGGTGCCGCTGGCGCGGGCCCGGAATCGTCCCCGGCCGGCCGGGAGGTCGTCGGTGCTGCAGGCGTCGCCTCGGCCACGGGGGTCGTGACGGGGGCAGCGGGGGCCGGCGCGACGGGAGCCGGCGCAGGTGCCGCCGGGGCGGATGCGACGGGTGCCGGAGCGGCCGGCGCGACGGGGGCCGGGGCCACAGGAGCCGGAGCGGCCGGTGCCGGGGCGACCGGGCGCGGAGCCGGCGGGACGGGGGCAGGAACGGCGCTGCGGACCGGTGCCACGGCGCGGTCGACGACGTCGCCGACCCCGCTCGTCACGCGCTGGGCAGCACTGCCGACGCCAGAGACCACTCCGCCGACCAGGCCGTCGGGCCGCGGTGCCGCCTGGGTCTGCGCCCCGCTCCCGAGCAGGGAACCACCGACAGCGGCAGCCGGTCGGGCGCCGAGGACGATCGAGAGCAGCACGACGGCTGCGACGATCCCGCAGGCCATGAGCGCCCATCGCAGGACCGTGCGCCAGGGTGCACGCATCGTCGCGTCCATGCGCTCACCTCCTGATCTCGGCTGCGCACGTAGAGTGGTTGACCGGCACGGTAGACCAGCACCGGTGCCCTGCTCCTCATTCACATCGAACAGTCAGGAACGGCGTGACCTCGACCTTCAGTGCCCCCACTCGCAACCTCGACATCGTCACGCTGCACGAGATCCTCCGTCTGCGGCAGGACGTGTTCGTGGTCGAGCAGGAGTGCGCCTACCCGGACATCGACGGCCGCGACCTCGAGCCGGGCACGGTGCAGTTCTGGGCCGGGACCGGGTCCGTCGACGCCACCCTGCGACTCCTCCGCGAGCCTGACGGCACCGAGCGGATCGGCCGCGTCGCGACCGCGGCACACGCCCGCGGCAAGGGGCTCGGGGCGGCGCTGATGACGGCGGCGATCGCCGAGAGCCGGTCCCCCAGCATCGCGATCAACGCGCAGGCACACCTCGGCGAGTGGTACGCGCAGTTCGGCTTCGTGCGCTCGGGGGAGGACTTCCTCGAGGACGCCATCCCGCACACCCCCATGGTCCGCACGCGCTGACCCGGCCGGAGCGGCTGCGGCGCTAGGCCTGCCAGCGGCGCAGCTCGCCGTACGAGCGGGCCTGGTGCTCCCGGTCGGCGACCAACCGCTCGAACACGATCGAGGTCTGCGTCGTCGCGACCGAGGGGTCACCGCTCAGCTCGTCGGCGACGAAGTCCCGCAGTTGCTCGGTGGACGTGCACGCGATGTGCACGAGGAAGTCCTTGTCGCCGGCCAGGAACGACACGTCGAGCACCACCGGCACCCGGAGCAGGCGCTTCGCGAACTCCCGGAGCTCGTGGCGTGCGGCCGCGTGCACCCGCACGGACACCATCGCCTCGATCGAGAACCCGAGCCGGGCGATGTCCACCTCGGCCCGGTAGCCCGCGATGACGCCGGCGTCCTCGAGCGCACGGACCCGGACCAGGCACGTCGACGGAGCGATGCCGACCGCTGCTGCGAGTCGGTTGTTCGGGATCCGGGCATCGGCGGCCAGCACCCAGAGGATCCGCTCGTCGACCTCGTCGAGTCGGGGCGACGGAGCGTCGGGGCGGCGGACGATGCGGTCGGACACCACGCAACCGTAACGCGGTGCTCCCGTGACGCCGGGCAACCGCGTCGGCGGGACCGGGTCACATCGCCAGGGTCATCCCGACGACGGCGACGGTCATGGCGAACACCTCGCCGCTGCGGACGGCACGGCGGTCCTCCCGGGCCCACTCGTACCGGAGCAGCCAGCCGCTGAAGGCGCAGTACCCGATCACCCCGGCTCCGAGCACCGCCGTCAGGACGAGCGCGTGCGCGTGCACGGCACCGCCGACGAGTTCGGAGGCGTGACCCATGAACAGCATGCCGGCCATGACCACCGCCGAGAGCGCCCGGTGCACGTCCATCGGTTCCGCGCGACGGCCGTCACCCCGACGCCGTCGCACGACGGGCAGCGGCGCGAGGAACAGCAGCAGCGCCGCGGCGAGGATCGTCCACGACGGCCCGGCCTGGACCACGGGCATGAGCATGGCGACGAGCATGACCGCCGCGGGCACGATGACCCCGGGCCGCGGGCGGTACCGGTCCCCGACGATGCAGCAGACCGAGGCGAACTGCGGCACGACGAGCACCGCGTCGGCGACGGTCGCGTGCATCGGGGGTGTCAGCCCTCGGTGCGGGCGGCGCGCTCCTGCTTCACGCGCACGTTCTCGGAGCGGACCGCGGCCTGGGTCGAGCGCTCGCGGACGAGCCACTCGGGCATCTCCTGCAGCAGCTGCTTGATCTGCTCGGTGGTGAGGACGTCGTCGACGCCGGCGCGGGCGAGTCCGGAGATCGAGACGCCGAGGCGCGCGGCCACGACCGGGCGGGGGTGCGGCCCGTCGCGACGGAGGTCCTGGAGCCACGTCGGCGGCTCGCTCTGCAATTCGTCGAACGTCGTGCGAGCGATCGGGCCCGCGCGGAACGACTCCGGGGTCGCCGAGAGGAGGACGCCGAGCTTCTTGGCAGCGGTCTCGGGCTTCATGGTCTGTTCCTGGGCCATGGTGACAAGGGTACGGCCCGTATGCTCGGGTGCATGACCGCGCTCGCCATCGCCTTCGTACCCGGGGTCTCCCCCGCCAAGTGGGTGCGGGTGTGGCGGGAGCGTCGTCCGGACGTCGACCTGGTGCTCCTGCCCGTGGAGGCCGACGGCGTCACCGCGGCGATCGAGGGCGACGCGGACATGGTGTTCGCCCGGATGCCCGTGCCCGAGCAGCACCACGCGATCCCGCTCTGGACCGAGACCGCGGTCGTCGCTGCCCCGAAGGACTCCCCGCTCGCCGACCTCGACGAGGTGACCGAGGCGGACCTCGCCGACGTCACGGTCCTCGACGCCGGCCCGGTGCCGCCGGACGTGTCCGCTGCGCTCGACCTGGTCGAGGCGAACGTCGGCGTCGTCGTCCTACCGCAGTCGCTCTTCCGCGCGGCGAGCCGGAAGGACCTCGTGTCCCGACCGCTGGCCGGCTCCCCCGGCACCCGCGTCGCCCTGGTCTGGCGCGACGAGGACGCCTCCGAGCTGACCGAGGAGTTCATCGGCGTGGTCCGCGGCCGCACCGCCAACAGCTCTCGGAACCAGGCGGACCAGCCGGGAGGCCCGGATCCCGACACCGCGGACCGTGCCCGCCCGGCGAAGGGCGGTGGCAAGGCCACGGCGTCCAACGCGAAGACCGTCGCCAAGCGGAGTGCGACGAAGGGCACCGGCGCGAAGAGCGGCGGCGGGAAGAACTCCACGGGACGCGGCCGGACGCCGCGCGGCATGTCCGGCAAGCCGAAGCGCGGCTCGAAGGGCAACCGGTGACGGCCCCGGACGACGGGCGAGCGGAGCGGCCGATGCGTGCCGTCCGCCTCGTGCCGATGCCCGCGGACCGACTCCCCGGGTGGCTCGACCGTTCCATGGCGGAGTACGTCGAGTCCCGCGTGCGGTCCGGTGAGAGCCGCGAGCAGGCCGACGCCAACAAGCAGCGCTCCCTCGACACCTGGTTCCCCGGCGGGTCACCCGCGGCGGGGCACCACGTGTGGGAGCTGACCGACCAGGACGACACGGTCGTCGGGCACCTCTGGATCGGCCCGTTCACCCCGGGCAGCAGCGACTGGTGGGTGTTCGACATCGAGGTCGACGTCGACCACCGCCGGCAGGGGCACGCGCGACGAGCGTTCGAGCTCGCCCACGAGGTCGCCCGCAGCGAGGGCGCGACGAGCATCGGTCTCAACGTCTTCGGCTACAACACCGGCGCGCGCGAGCTCTACGAACAGCTGGGGTACGAGGTCGCCTCGCTGCAGATGCGGCTCCCGCTCGACTGACGCCGGTGCGGACGGGCTCGTCAGTCGGGCCAGACGCCCGACGTCCCCCGGCGGTGGCTGCCGACGAGGTGCGTGTCGACGATCCCCAGCGCTTCCATGAGCGCGTGCATGGTGGTCGGTCCGACGAAGGCGAACCCCCGTTTCCGCAGCGCCTTCGACAGCGCGGTCGATTCGGGACTGGTGGTCGGGACCTCGGCGACGGTCCGTGGCCTCGGGGTGTCGGCGGGCCGGAAGGACCAGACGAAGTCCGCCAGCCCGCCGTCCGCCCGCAGCGCGATGGTCGCGCCGGCGTTCGTGATCGTCGCGGCGATCTTCGCCCGGTTCCGGACGATGCCCGCGTCACCGAGCAGCCGTGCGACGTCGTCCTCCCCGAACCCGGCGACGACGTCGGGGTCGAAGTCCGCGAAGGCCGCCCGGAACGCCGGGCGCTTGGCCAGGATCGTCCGCCACGACAGGCCGGACTGGAACGCCTCGAGCGACAGCCGCTCGAAGACGCCTCGTTCGTCCCGGACGGGCATGCCCCACTCGGTGTCGTAGTACTCCCGCAGCATCGGGTCGACCGATGCCCACAGCGGTCGGGCGCGGCCGTCCTCGCCGGTCACGAGATCCGTCGTCATCGTCCCATCCTGGCGGACGGCACGACCGGTGCGGCGTCAGTCGGCGTGCGGGCCGTCCTCGGCCGCGGCCGGGTCCATCCAGACGTACTCCCAGCGGTGGCCGTCCGGGTCGACGAAGCTGCGCTGGAACATGAACCCGAGGTCCATCTCCGGTCGGTCCTCGGTCCCGCCGGCCTCGACCGCGGCGTCGACGATCCGGTGGACCTCGTCCTTCGTCTCGGCGCTCAGGGAGTTGATGACCTCGATCGTGTCCGACGCGGCGATGGTCTTGTCCGTGAACTCGGAGAACTTCGCGTGCGTGAGGAGCATCACGTACACGGTGTCGCTGATGACGATGCTCGAAGCGGTGTCGTCACTGAACACCGGGTTCAGTGGGTAGCCGAGTGCCCGGTAGAACCCGGTCGCCCGGTCCAGGTCGGACACCGGCAGGTTGATGAACACCATGGTCGACATGTGCGGTCCCTTCGTCGAGACCAACCTGACCCCTCGTGCCCGCTCGCGCAACCGTTCCGTGGCGGAACCGCCCCGGCCACGGCCGCTCGCTAGGCTCGGAGCATGCGCATCCTCGTCCTCAACGGCCCGAACCTGGACATCCTCGGCCGCCGTGACCCGGAGCAGTACGGCACGGTGACGCTCGCCGAGATCGAGGCGATCGTCCACACCGAGGCCGCGGTGCACGAGCTCCAGGCCGACTTCCGACAGACGAACCGCGAGGGTGAACTCGTCGAGTGGCTGCACGAGGCGCTCGACGACTTCGCGGGCGTCGTCATCAACCCCGCGGCGTACGCGCACACCTCGATCGCACTGCACGACGCCGTGGAGGCACTGCGCGTCCCCGTCATCGAGGTGCACCTGTCGAACACGTGGAAGCGCGAGCCGTTCCGGCACGTCGACCACGTCGCCACCGCGGCGACCGCCGTCATCGCCGGCGCGGGCGCCGACGGGTACCGGCTGGCCGTCGCGCACCTCGCGTCGCTGCTGCCCCGCTGACGGCGGCGTCCCGCCGAGACGCCGAGAGCCGAGACGCCGCCACGTCGTCGCGGCGCCGCCGGATCCGGAGGCGTCTCGCGCCTCCCGGGGCGTCTCACCGTGACGGGGGCGTCCGGCGAGCCGGCCGGGAGGCCCGTCAGAAGTCGGCCGGCCGCCGCACGTCGTCGACGCCGGCGGCGACGAAGCCGCCGCGGATGATCGGCAGCGCCCGACGGACGGCCTGGTCGATCCGCAGCTCGAGGTCGACGCTCGCGATGTCGTACCCGCCGGCCCGCTTCGTGAAGTCGCGCTCGTTCCCGAACACCGCGAGCGGGAGCGTCGTCGACTGGAAGAACCCGAACAGCGGTCGCATCTGGTGCTCGACGAGGAGCGCGTGGCGGTCGCTGCCGCCGGTCGCCGTGAGCAGCACCGGGGTGTCGACGAGGTCGTACTGGCCGATCCAGTCGAAGAACAGCTTGAACGCACCGGAGTACGCGGCGCGGAACGCCGGGCTCCCGACGACCAGCACGTCCGCCGCCTCCACCGCCGCCAGTGCGGCCTGGGTCTCGGCGGCCATCTGCTCCCGCCCGGCGGCGGCACCGAGGTCGGCCAGGAGCGGCCCGATCTCCACGGTGACGGACTCGGCGTCGGGCAGCTCGGCCACGAGCCGCTCCACCGTCGCCCCGACGAGCGTCGAGGTACGGGACGGGTCCGATGGGCTGCCGCTGACACCGACGACGAGGGTTCCGCTCATGCGCTCGATGCTCACACGTGCCCGCCGAGCAGGGTGTCGTTGTGACGACTTGTGTCGGTTCCCGGCCCGCCGGCGTACCGTCCGACAGATGCAGACCTTCCTGCCGTTCGCCGACTTCCGGGCCTCTGCCGAGGTGCTCGACGACAAGCGTCTCGGCAAGCAACGGGTCGAGACGCTGCAGGTCATGCGTGCGTTGACGCTGCCGGACTACGGCTGGCAGCACCACCCGGTCACCGCGATGTGGCGTGGCTTCCGGCCGGCGCTGATGGCGTACCAGGACGCGACGTGCCGGGTCTGGCTCGAGCGCGGCCACGCGGACACGTGCCTCGAGAAGACCCTCGCGGACCTGGCCCTCGTGCCGGAGGACCTCGTGGCGTACGAACGCGGGGACTTCGAGGTCCCGTCGTGGAACACGGACGAGCGGGTGCACCTGTCGCACCGGTCCAAGCTCGTGCAGAAGGCGCCCGAGCACTACCGACCGTTGTTCCCCGACGTCCCGGACGACCTGGACTACCACTGGCCCGGCACCGTGGCGCACCGCACCTCGGCCTGACGGGACCGGACCCGCCGCAGATCTCAGGGGGAACGGGAGCGATCGTTCAGGGGTCGATCGTCCCGGATCCGCAGCGGGCCCGGTCGTTCCGGGAGCAGCACGGCAGGGGCCGGCGTCCCGGCCGGACGCGCATCAGGGGGTGCGTCCGGTCCAGCGCACCGCCAGCACGGCGGTGCAGACCTCGGGTGGTCAGTGGTGGAGCCGGCCCTCCCGGTACCGGTCGGCCTCCGTCGGCGCCGCCATGGACCGTCCAGCCCGGTCCAGGTGCGCCGGCAGCAGGGCACTCGCGAGGGTGGCGAGGGCACCGACGACGGCGATGACGCCGAGGGGCAGCGCATCGAGGCCGTGCGTTGCGCCGACTGCCAGCGCGAGGACCGTGGCGGGCGCAGGCAGGAGCTGGACCGCTCGGAAGCGGTCGTCCTGCGTCGCCGGTCGGATCGTCACGTTGGCCATGTGACCACTCTGCCGGACACCTCCTGTCCGCAGAAGGGGGGACACGGCCCCAGAGCTGGAGTAGAACGTCTAGTACACGGGGTCAGCCGAGCATCCGGACCGCCGCGACGGCCGCCACGACGGCGTCCACCACCTGCTCGCCGTCCGCCCGGGTCAGCGTCTCGTCGAAGGTCAACCGCACCGCCGAGCGGGCCACGTCCTCCGACAGGCCGAGCGCCGTCAGCACGTGCGACGCCTCGGTGCTGCCCGCGGCACAGGCGCTCCCTGACGACGACACGACGTCCCGGCGCTCGAGTTCGAGCAGCACCGTCTCGCCGAGCACGCCCGCGAAGCAGAACGACGCGTGTCCCGGCAGTCGGCGGTCCGGCGACCCGGTCAGCACGGCGCCGGGCACCCGGGCGAGCACCCCGGCGACGACGGCGTCCCGGACCGTGGTGGCCGTTCCCGCGGCTGCGTCCCGTCCGGCGAGGACACTCCCCCACGCCGCCGCGAGACCGACCGCACCCGCGACGTCCTCCGTGCCCGAACGTCGGCCGCGCTCCTGTCCACCGCCGTGCAGGAGTGGCTCGAGCGCGACACCGGCCCGGACCGCCAGGGCCCCGATGCCCTTCGTCGCACCGAGCTTGTGCCCGGACACCGAGACCGCGTCGACCCCGAGCACGTCGAGCCCGACCGGCAGCCACGGTGCGGACTGCACGGCGTCGGTGTGGAACCGCGCACCCACGGCGTGCGCGACCTCTGCGAGTGCCCGCACGTCCTGCACCGTGCCGATCTCGTTGTCCGCGTGCGCGACGGTCACGAGCGTCGTGTCCGGGCGGAGTGCCGCGCGCAGGGTCTCGGGCAGGACGGTGCCGTCCGCCGTGACCGGCACGACCGTGACCGTGAAGCCGTGGTGCCGTTCGAGGTACCGGCAGCTCTCGAGGACGGCCTCGTGCTCGACGGCGCTCGTCACGACGTGCCGCCCGCGGGGTGCACCGAGCGCGATGCCCTTCACCGCGGTGTTCGCACCCTCGGTGCCGCCGCTCGTGAAGACGACCTCGCCGGGCCGACAGCCCAGGGCGCGGGCGACCGCCGAGCGCGCACCTGCCAGGCCCCGGGCCGCGGCGTCCCCGACCTCGTGCGTGGAGGACGGGTTGCCGAAGGTGCCGGTCAGGTACGGCCACATCGCCTCGAGGACCTCGCGGCGGACGGGCGTTGTCGCGGCCCGGTCGAGGTAGAACACGGCGTCAGACCGGGCGGACGTCGACGTCGAGCCCGAGGTCGAGCGCCCGCGCCGAGTGCGTGAGGGCGCCGACGGACACGAGGTCGACCCCGGTCGCGGCGATCGCGGCCACCGTGTCGAGCGAGACCCCGCCCGACGCCTCGACGAGCGCGCGGCCCGCCACGAGGGCCACGCCCTCCTCGAGCATCGGCACGGTGAAGTTGTCGAGCATGACCGTGTCGACGCCCGCGGCGACGACGGGTTCGATCTGGTCGATGCGGTCCACCTCGACCTCGAGGTGCACGGTGTGCCCGAGACGCCGTCGTGCGGCCCGGATCGCGTCGCCGATGTCCGTGCCGCCGGCCAGGAGCACCGCGAGGTGGTTGTCCTTCGCCAGGACCGCGTCCGACAGCGACGTCCGGTGGTTGTGGCCGCCGCCGCAGCGCACCGCGTGTCGTTCGAGCGCGCGGAGGCCGGGCGTGGTCTTCCGGGTGTCGACGACCCGGGTACCGGTCCCGGCGACGGCGGCGACGTACTGCGCGGTGAGGGTCGCGATCCCGGACATGCGCTGCACGAGGTTGAGGGCGACCCGCTCGGCACGGAGCACGGACCGGGCCGACCCGGTCACGCTCGCGATGACGTCCCCCGCGGCGAAGACGTCCCCGTCGCGGAGTGCCACGGACACGGCGAGGTCGGGGTCGACGGCGTGCATCACGGCGACGAACACCTCGCCGCCGGCGAGCACGCCGGGCTCACGCGCCGCGAGGCTCGCGGCCGCGGCCGCCGTCGCGGGGATGAGGGTCTCGCTCGTGACGTCACCCCACGGCGCGTCCTCCTCGAGCGCGGTGTCGATCACCCGCCGGAGCACGTGCGGCGGGACCGTGCCGGGGTCGGTGACGGCGGGCACGGCCGGGGCGGTGGCAGCGGCCTGGGCGGCGGGAGCGGCCTGGGCGGTGGGAGCGGCCGGGGCGGCGGGAGCGGTCATGCGAGTACCTCCTGCAGGGCGGTGGGCGCGGCGTCGGACGGGCCGGCCGGTCGGGCCCGGACCCATGCGGTCGTCATCGGCGCGGTCGGGTCGGTGTCGGGGTGGTCGGTCCGGGCGTGGGCACCGCGGGACTCGGTCCGGGCCTCGGCGGCGAGCGCCGTCACCCGGGCGAGGTCGAGCAGCGCCCGGTCCTCGGCACGGCGCACGGTCGTCGGCAGCGGCGCCGGCACCACGGCGAGCACCCGCCGGGCCTCCGCCAAACCGGCGGCGTCGCGCAGCAGGCCGACGTGCTCGGTCATCACGGCCTGGACCGCGTCGCGGACGGCGGTGTCGGTGCCGACCCGGCCCGGGCCTCCCGGCCGGTCGCCGACCGACAGACGCACGCCGTCCACCGGACGGGAGGCCCGCCTGCCGTCCGGCGGATCGGCGACGACGGTCGGCGCGAGCGTCGCGTCGCCGCGCAGCCGCGGCCGGTCGGGGCGCGGGGACCCGAGTGCGTCGGCGGCGCGGACCGCGAACACCAGGCCCTCGAGCAGCGAGTTCGAGGCGAGGCGGTTGGCCCCGTGCACGCCGGTGCAGGCGACCTCCCCGACGGCGGAGAGCCCGGGCAGGCTGGTGCGGCCCTCGGTGTCGGTCGCGACGCCGCCCATGGCGTAGTGCGCGGCGGGTGCGACCGGGACGCCCTCCCGGGTCCAGTCGACGCCGACCGCCCGTGTGGCCCGGGTGAGGCCGGGGAACCTGGCGAGCAGGAACGCGGGGTCGAGCCCGGTCGCGTCGAGGAGCACGGGGCGCCCGCCCTGGGCACGCATGGCGCTCGCGATCCCCCGCGCGACGACGTCCCGCGGCGCGAGCTCGGCGTCCGGGTGCACGTCGCGCATGAAGCGGTGCCCGCGCTCGTCCCGCAGGACGGCTCCCTCACCGCGGACGGCCTCGGAGACCAGCCCACCGCCGGGCACGGCGAGACGCGTCGGGTGGAACTGGACGAACTCGAGGTCGGCGAGCACGGCGCCGGCCCGCCAGGCCGCGGCGGCACCGTCCCCGGTGGCGACGAGCGGGTTGGTCGTCTCGCGGTACAGGTGGCCGGCTCCCCCCGAGGCGAGCAGCACCGCGTCCGCGTCGATCCGCCGCGGTTCGCCGAGCAGGTCGAGGACGTCGACGCCGACGACCTGTCCGTGGCGGACGACGAGGTCGGTGAGGCAGGTCCGCTCGAGGATGGTGACGTGCCGGCGGTGCAGTGCGGCGACGAGGGTCCGTTCGACCGCGGCCCCGGTCGCGTCGCCGCCCGCGTGCAGGATGCGCCAGCGCCCGTGGGCGGCCTCGCGCCCCCGCGCCAGGTCGTCGCCGTACCGGTCGAGTGCGGCCGGGTCCGGCGTCCGGTCGAACGGCACCCCGAGGGCGACCAGGTCGCGCACGCGGGCCGGACCGTCGGTGCAGAGGACGTCGACGGCGCGGGCGTCCGCCGTGCCCGCGGCTGCGACGTGCGTGTCGTGCTGGTGGAGGGCGGCGGTGTCGTCGGCCCCCAGGGCGACCGCGATGCCACCCTGCGCGGACGCCGTGGCGCCGTCGGTCAGGGTGCCCTTCGTGACGAGGGTGACGTCGTGCTCGGTGCTCGCGCGGATCGCGGCGGTCAGGCCGGCGATCCCCGACCCGACGACGACGACGTGCATCAGGCCCGGGTCCCCAGCGGGCGGGGCTTCGCGGCGAGCATGCGTTCCAGCGCGACCTTCGCGTCGACTTGGACGTCGGCGGGGACCACGATCTCGTTGAGCACGACACCGTCCACGAGCGCCTCGAGCACCCACGCCAGGTAGCCGGGGTGGATGCGGTACATGGTCGAGCACGGGCACACCACCGGGTCGAGGCACGTGATCGTGTGCTGCGGGTACTCGGCGGCGAGCCGGTTGACCATGTTGACCTCGGTGCCGATCGCGAACGACGTCGGCTCGGTGGCCGCGGCGACGGTCTTCCGGATGAGGTCGGTGCTGCCGGCGACGTCCGCGGCGTCCACCACGGCCATCGGGCACTCCGGGTGCACGATCACGCGCACGTCGGGGTCCTCGCGGCGGGCCTGCTCGATCTGGTCGACCGTGAAGCGGCGGTGGACGGAGCAGAACCCGTGCCACAGGACCACCTGGGCGTCGAGCAGCTCGGCGGCGGTGTTGCCGCCCCCGGCCAGGCGCGGGTTCCACATCGGCATCCGGTCGGTGCTGATCCCCATCGCCTTCGCGGTGTTCCGGCCCAGGTGCTGGTCGGGGAAGAACAGCACGCGCTGCCCCCGCTCGAACGCCCACTCGAGCACCGTCGCGGCGTTCGACGACGTGCACACGATCCCGCCGTTCCGACCGCAGAACGCCTTGAGGTCCGCGGCGGAGTTCATGTACGTGACCGGGATGACCGGGACACGGCCGTCGGCGTCGGGGTCGGAGCCGTACAGCGCGGTCAGCTCCGCCCAGGCGGCCTCGACGCTGTCGATGTCGGCCATGTCCGCCATCGAGCACCCGGCGGCCAGGTTCGGCAGGATGACGCGCTGGTCGTCCCGCGCCAGGATGTCCGCCGTCTCGGCCATGAAGTGCACACCGCAGAACACGATGGCCTCGGCGTCGGGCTTGGTCAGGGCGGCGTTCGCGAGCTGGAACGAGTCGCCGAGGAAGTCCGCGTGGCGCACGACCTCGTCCCGCTGGTAGAAGTGCCCGAGGACGACCACCCGGTCGCCGAGGGTCGCCTTCGCCCGCTCGATCCGCTCGTGCAGCTCCTCGTCGGGCGCGTGCTTGTACTCGTCCGGCAGCACACCCTGGCGGGGCGCCGTCGTCGGGATGACGTCGGACATCGACGACCCGGGGCCGTACCCGGGCACGGCGTCGAAGTCCCAGGTGGGAGCGGCGAGGTCGGGCGTGCAGGTGGTGCCGGCCGCCCGGCCGTTCGAGATCAGTTCGATGGTGGTCGCGATGGACACGGTTCCGTCCCCGTTCAGTGCGCGGTGGTGGGTCGGGTCGTCAGCGGGCCGTTGTCCGCGTACGACAGGTCGGGGTTCGAGCGGTACAGGCGGGCCGGTCGGTGCCGGTCGCCGCTCGTGGTCTCGTCGGTGGGCAGGACCGCGTTGCTCTGCGCGACCTGCCGCCGGAAGTTCGCCGGGTCGAGCGTCCGGCCGAGCACGGCCTCGTAGACACCGCGGAGCTCGGCGAGGGTGAACCGGTCGCCGAGGAACGCCTGCGCGATCCGCGAGTACGACACCTTGTTCCGGAGCCGCCAGAGGGCGTACTCCACGATGCGGTCGTGGTCGAACGCGAGCGGCGGGTGCTCGTCGGCGAGGAACCACCGCACGTTCCAGTCGTCGGGAACGACGTTCGCCTCGTCCGGGTGCACGAGCGCCCAGTAGACGACCGACACCACCCGGCTCGGGGAGCGGCCGACGTCCCCGAACGCGTAGAGCTGCTCGAGGTACCGCGGCTGCACCTTCGTCGTCTCGCGGAGGCGCGCGGCCGCGGAGTCGTCGAGGCCCTCGTCCGCGCCCACCCATCCGCCCGGCAGCGCCCACGAGCCCTCGTGCGGTTCGGTCACGCGGCGGACGAGCGGCATCCAGAGTGCGGGGACGCCGGTGTCGGGATGTGGGCGGAGCGCCACGATGACGGTCGAGACGGCGACGCGGATCCCGGGCTCGGACATCGCGATGCCCCCTCTTGTTCAGGTCCTACTGACCCGATCTGTTCGGGTACTGATGACCGTATCACGAGGGTCACCGCACCGGAACGTAGCCGGAACGTTGGCGAAACACACCCCGCCTAGCATCGGCCGCATGGGCAGCACGACCACGAGGAAGCACGCCGTCGTCAGTGGCACGGTTCAGGGCGTCGGGTTCCGGTGGTGGACCGCGCGGAAGGCCGACGGACTCGAACTCGCCGGGTACGCCCGGAACCTGTTCGACGGCACCGTCGAGGTCGAGGCCGAGGGCCCCGCACCCGCGGTCGACGCGCTGGTCGTCATGCTCCGCTCCGGCCCGCCCTCGGCGAGCGTCACCGACGTGGCCGTGCGGGAGGTCGCGCCGCACGGCGACGAGGACGGCTTCCGCATCCTGCACTGACCGTCCACACGCCGTTCCACCCGACGTTCCCCGGCTCGGGAATGATCGGGACCCGTCAGTGCTTCCAGCCTCGGCACCCGTCCGTCCGGGTGCGCGCCACACCACGATCCTCCAGGAGCCCCCTTGACCCAGGCCGTCGACTCCGCGCCCCGTACCGGGAGCCTCGAAGCCCCCTCCCCCGCCGGCACCCGACTCGTGATCGGGCTGCTGCTCGTCTCCGCGTTCGTCGTCATCCTCAACGAGACGATCATGGGTGTGGCGCTGCCGCGGCTCATGGACGACCTCGACATCAGCGCCGCGACCGGCCAGTGGCTCACCACCGGCTTCCTCCTGACGATGGCCGTGGTCATCCCGGTCACCGGCTACCTGCTGCAGCGGTTCGACACCCGCCCGGTGTTCGTCTGGGCGATGAGCCTGTTCTCGGCCGGCACCCTCGTCGCGGTGCTCGCGCAGGGCTTCACGATGCTGCTCGTCGGGCGCATCGTGCAGGCCAGCGGAACCGCGATCATGATGCCGCTGCTCATGACCACCGTCCTCACCCTCATCGAGCCCGCGCACCGCGGCCGCGTGATGGGCAACATCTCCATCGTCATCTCGGTCGCCCCGGCGATCGGGCCGACGATCTCCGGCCTCATCCTCAACGCCTTCTCGTGGCGCTGGCTGTTCGGCTTCGTGCTCCCGATCGCGCTCGCCGCGCTCGTGCTCGGCATGGTCAAGGTGCGCAACGTCTCGACACCCCGCAAGTCGGCCATCGACGTGGCCTCGGTCATCCTGTCCGCCTTCGCGTTCGGCGGGATCGTCTACGGCCTGTCGAGCATCGGCGAGAGCGGCACCACCGGTCCGGCGCTGCCGATCACCTCGCTCGTCGTCGGGTTCGCAGCCCTCGCGGTGTTCATCGTCCGCCAGACCCGACTGCAGCGTCGCGACGCCGCCCTCCTCGACCTCCGCACCTTCAGCACGAAGGGCTTCACGATCCCGATCGTCGCGATGGCGATCAGCTTCATGGCGATGTTCGGCACGCTCATCCTGCTGCCGATCTACCTGGAGCGCGTGCTCGGTCTCGAGGTCCTCAGCGTCGGCCTGCTGCTGCTCCCGGGTGGGCTGCTCATGGGCCTGCTGTCCCCGATCGTCGG
The DNA here is from genome assembly GCF_003224335.1 of Curtobacterium sp. MCJR17_055. Classification (GTDB taxonomy): domain Bacteria; phylum Actinomycetota; class Actinomycetes; order Actinomycetales; family Microbacteriaceae; genus Curtobacterium. The sequence continues at coordinate 152,251 of NZ_QKLF01000004.1, read as the reverse complement.
TCGCATCTACGACCGCCACGGACCGCGCGTCCTGCTCGTCCCGGGCTCCGTCATCATCAGCGCCGTGCTCTGGGCGCTCTCGACCGTCACGGCGGACACCAGCGTCTGGTTCGTGCTCGGTGCCCACGTCGTGCTGAGCCTCGGCCTCGCGCTCACCTTCACGCCGCTGTTCACCTCGGCGCTCGGCGGACTCCCGCCGCGGCTGTACTCGCACGGCAGCGCAGTGCTCGGCACCGCCCAGCAGCTCGCGGGCGCCGCGGGCACGGCACTGTTCGTCACGCTCCTCACGATCGGGGCCACCAGCGCGGCCACGAGCGGTGACGCCGCGGACACGGCGACGGCCACCGCGTCCGGAGTGCACCTGGCCTTCCTGGTCGGCGCCGTGATCTCCCTGTTCGGGATCGTCGCCTCGTCGATGGTCCGGAAGCCCGTCACCCCCGAGGGCGCCCCGGCACCCGTCATGCACTGACACTCTCCACCGCACACGAGGCGCACCACGCGCCCCGGCACGCACATCGCGCCCCGTCCCGACGGGGCGCGATGTGCGTCCGGGGGCGCGATGCCGGGTCACGCCGTGGCATCGTGGGCGCATGCGGTCGACGACGAGCGAGCTGAACTGGTCCGGCACGGTCACCTACACGGCCGAGCGCGTCGTCCGGCCGACCTCGCTGGACGACGTCGCCGACCTCGTCGCCCGGAGTCCGCGCGTCCACGGACTCGGCACACGGCACTCGTTCAACGACGTCGCGGACACCCCCGGCGTCCTGCTCGACCTCACCGCCGTGCCCACCGACCTCGTCGTCGCCGAGGACCGCCGCACGGCCACCATGGGCGCCGGCACCCGGTACGGCGTCGTCGCACCCGACCTCGACGCCGCCGGCGTCGCCCTGCACAACGAGGGCTCGCTGCCGCACATCTCGCTCGGCGGTGCGGTCGCGACCGGGACGCACGGCTCCGGCACCGCGCTCGGGTCGCTCAGCACCGCGGTCGCCGCGCTCGAGGTCGTCGGACCGGACGGCACCACGAGCACGATCCGCCGCGGTGACCCGGCGATGCAGGGCGCCGCGATCCACCTCGGCCTGCTCGGCATCGTCACGCGGGTCACCGTCGACGTGCAGCCCTCGTACCGGATGCGGCAGGACACGTACGGCCCGATCGCCTGGGACACCTTCACGGCCGGTGCCGCCGAGGTCTTCGCCGCCGGGTACTCGGTCTGCGCGTACACGGTGTTCGGCGACACCGTCTCCGAGGTGCTCGTGAAGTCCCGCGTGCCGGACGGTGCCGACGACGTCGCGGTCCCCGCCGACCTCCTCGGTGCCCCACGTCTGCCGGGTGCCCCGGGCGACGGCCACCACACGGCGCGGGACGGCTCGGTCGGGCCGTGGTGGGACCGCCTGCCGCACTTCCCGATCGACGCCGTGCCCTCCGTCGGGTCCGAGGTGCAGAGCGAACACTTCGTCCCGCTCCGGCACGCCGCCGCCGCGCTCGACGCCCTGCGGGGGCTGGCCCACCGGATCCAGCCGCACCTGCACGTGTCGGAGCTCCGCACCATGGCCGCGGACGACCTCTGGCTCAGCCCGACACAGGGCGAGGACGTGCTCTGCATCGCGTTCACCTGGAAGAAGCACCCCGCGGAGGTCGCCGCCCTGCTGCCCGACCTGGAGGTGCGGCTCGCCCCGTTCGGCGGTCGCCCGCACTGGGGGAAGATGAGCTCCCTCGACGCCACGGCGGTCGCGGCGCTGTACCCACGACTGCCGGACTTCCGCGCCCTGGTCGCGACCCGCGACCCGGACCGGAAGTTCGCGTCCGCGTTCGGCGAGCGGGTGCTCGGGACCTGAGCCGTGCCTCCCGGGAGGCCCGTGGCGCGGCCGGTGCGTCGGCTGCGGCGACCTGACGGAGCGCCTGCGACCGGTCGCCGACGTCAGCCGACGGTGGTGACCGTCTTCGTCTCCCCGTCCCAGTGACGCACCCCGGCGACGCCGAGTTCCTCGGGGAGCGGCACGGCCGCGAGCACCTCGAGCATCCGGGGCAGGTCGACGTCCCGTGGGTGCCGGGCGAGCGTCAGGTGCGGTGCCCACCGGCCGGGCAGCGAGGTGTCGACGCCACCGGGGGCCACGCGGTGCACCGCCTCGTGGAAGGCGGCGAGCGCGCGGTCGACCACGACGCCGACCCCGAGCACGTGCCGACCGGGGCCGGCCGGGAAGAGCAGGAGCCCGGCGGGGCGCACGGTCGACGGCAGCGCCACGTCGAAGCCGGGCGGCACGGGCAGGGTGTCCCCGGCCGCGAGCGTGACGTGCGGCGCGTTCGTCGCCGAGGTGTGGCGGCCCATGCTCGGCAGGTCGGCGTCGACCAGCGCATCCCAGAGGTCGCGCACGGCCCGCTCGGCGGCCGGGTCGAGGACGAGTTCGATGCTGCGCACACTCCGAGCCTGCCCGCCGGGGACGCCGCCCGTAACACGACGGAACGCGAATCGACCGTGTCCGCGTCGCCGTGCACACTCGTGGAGTCCCCGCCGGACGACACCGGACCGAGGACCCGACAGCACCCGTCCCTGCCACCAGGGCGACCCCCTCACGAGGAGCACCCATGACCGCCGCACCCGTCCTGCCCGACCGTCCGAAGCGCAAGCGCCCCATCGGGTGGATCGTCGCGGCCGCAGTCGTCGTCGTCGCGATCGTCGTCGCCCTCGTGGTCGTCGCCGTCCGCGGTGGCGGCTCCGAGCAGGCCGGAGCCGCCGGGTCCGGGTCCGACCGGAAGGCCCAGACCGTCACCATCGGCGTCGCGGACAAGGCGCTGCCCTACTGGAAGACCTACACGGAGCTCGCGAAGGAACGGTTGAACGTCACCGTCGAGCTGACGAACTTCGCCGACTACTCGCTGCCGAACCCCGCGCTCAAGGACGGGCAGGTCGACATCAACCAGTTCCAGCACATCCAGTACCTGGCGAACTACAACGTGACCTCGAAGGACGACCTGCAGCCGATCGGCTCCACCGCCGTCTACCCGCTCCCGCTGTACGCGACGAAGGTCGACGAGCCGTCCGAACTGCCCGAGGGCGCGAAGGTCGCCATCCCGAACGACGCCATCAACGAGGCCCGCGCCCTGCTCGTGCTGCAGGCCGCGAAGCTGCTCGAGTTGCAGGACGGCGGCAGCGCCTTCTCGACCACGGACGACATCGAGTCGGCCAAGGTCGACGTGCAGCCGCTCGACGCCTCGCAGACCGCCAACGCCCTGCAGCAGGGTTCCGTGCAGGCCGCCGTGGTCAACAACAACTTCGCGACCGCCGCCGGGCTCCCCGCGTCGGACAAGGTCTTCACCGACGACCCGACGAGCTCCTCCGCCGCCCCGTACGTGAACGTCTTCGCGGTCCGCAACGAGGACAAGACGAACAAGACGTACCTCGAACTGGCCGAGCTGTTCCAGGACGACGCCGTGCAGAAGGCGTTCAAGCAGGACTACCCGGACGCGGTCTCCCGCGACCAGGACGCCGCCGAGCTGCAGGACGAGCTCGCCACCGTCGAGCAGGACGCGAAGGCGGCAGCGGAGTAGTGGCCGCCCTCGTCGAACTCCGCGGCGTCACCAAGAGCTACCGCCGCGCCGACACCGGAGAGACCGTCACCGCGGTCGAGGGTGTCGACCTCGACGTCCACCAGGGAGAGGTCCTCGGCGTCATCGGCTACTCCGGTGCTGGCAAGTCCACCCTGGTCCGACTCGTCAACGCACTCGAGCTGCCCACCTCGGGCACGGTCACGGTCGCCGGTCAGGAACTCACCGCGATCCCCGAGCGCGACCGGCGCACCGCACGTCGCCGGATCGGGATGGTCTTCCAGCAGTTCAACCTGTTCCGCTCCCGCACGATCGCCGGGAACGTCGCGTACCCGCTCAAGGTCGCCGGCGTCGCCAAGGCCGAACGCGACCGCCGCGTCGCCGAGCTGCTCGACTTCGTCGGTCTGCTCGACCGTGCACACGCCTACCCGGAACAGCTGTCCGGCGGTCAGAAGCAGCGCGTGGGCATCGCCCGTGCCCTCGCCTCGAACCCCGAGCTGCTCCTCGCCGACGAAGCCACGAGCGCCCTCGACCCGGAGACCACGTCCGAGGTGCTCGCGCTCCTCCGCCGCGTGAACCGCGAGCTCGGTGTGACGATCATCGTCATCACGCACGAGATGGACGCCGTCCGCCGGATCGCCGACCGGGTCGCCGTGATGGAGCAGGGCCGGGTCGTCGAGGTCGGGGACGTGTACGACGTGTTCTCCGCCCCGACCACCGGCGCCGCCCAGCGCTTCGTGCGCACCGCACTCCACGACCGCCCGTCCGCCGAGACCGTCACCCGGTTGCGCGAGCGCCACCCGGGACGCCTCGTGTCCGTGCGGATCACCGACGAGACCGGTCTGCAGGCGCGCATCGACCAGGCGTTCCGCGATGCCGGGGTCACCGCGGAGCTCGTGTTCGGCGGGGTCACCGAGATCCGGGAGCGCCGGATCGGGTCGCTCACCTACGAACTGGGCGGGTCCGACACCGCCACCGACCGGGCCGTGGCAGCACTGCGAGCCGGCGGCATCACCGTCGACGAGGAGGCACGCGCATGAACAACTCGTTCCAGAGCGTCATCGACACCTTCGACGTGTTCCTCGCCGCGATCCGCGACACGATCGTCATGTCCCTCGTGTCACTCGTCATCGCCGGGGTCATCGGACTCGCGCTCGGCCTGCTGCTCTACGCCACCAGACCGGGCAACCTGCTCGGCAACCGCGGCGCGTACACGGTCATCAACCTGGTCGTGAACCTGGTGCGACCGATCCCGTTCGTGATCTTCCTGGCCGCGATCGCCCCGCTCTCCCGCGTGGTCGTGCAGACGACGATCGGTGTCCCCGCGGTGACGTTCGCGATCTCGCTCGCGGCGGCGTTCGCGGTGTCGCGCATCGTCGAGCAGAACCTGCTGGCGGTCGACCCCGGCGTCGTCGAGGCGGCACGGGCCTCCGGGGCGCACCCGGTGTCGATCCTGCTGACGGTGCTCATCCCCGAGGGCCTCGGGCCGCTCATCCTCGGCTACACGTTCATCTACATCGGCATCGTCGACATGACCGCGCAGGGTGCGCTCGTCGGTGGCGGTGGCCTCGGTGAGTACGCGATCACGTACGGGTCGCAGCGGTACGACTGGTGGGTCGTCTACGTGTCCGTGGCGGCGATCGTCGTGATCGTCCAGCTCGGCCAGTTCGTCGGCAACCGGTTGGCGCGGGCGACGCTCCGCCGCTGAGCCGACCCGCCGGCCCGCCAGGTTCCGCGATTCCGGCATCTCGCGCGCCGAGATGCCGGGATCCCGGAACCTCGGCGGCACGCGCGCGGCATGTCGTGCGACCCCGGCGGACGCTGACGCGGCCTGGAGGCCCTGCCTCCGCCACGGGACCGCCGTCGGCCCGCCAGATGGACCGGGTGGGGTCGCACGATGTGCCGCCGACCGGCAGGGGCAGCGGCAGGTCGTGCGACCCCGCGCAAGGTGCGCGGCGCGTCGTTCGGCTACGCGGCGGGCGGCTACGCGGCGGGCGCGTCCTCCGCGGCCGGGGCCTCCACCGCGGCGGGCTCCTCGTAGTCCGCGCGGACCAGGATCGGCCGGTGGTCGGAGATGCCCGCGGGCAGGGTCTCGACCCCGGCGATGTGCAGGCCGACACTCGTGGCGAAGTCGAAGTGGCCGGTGAACTTGCGGTAGCGCAGGTACGTCGGCTGGTCGGACAGGGACAGCGCGAAGCCGGACTCCTCGATCTTCCGACGCAGGTTCGTCTGGAACCACGGGTAGTTGAAGTCGCCGACCATGATCGCCGGGGCCTCGCTCGACAGGTCGCGGACGAAGTCGTGCGCGGCCTCGATCTGCTTGCGGCGCAACGAGTTCGTCGCCGTCAGGGGCGAGGCGTGGAAGGACGCGACGATGACCTCGGTGTCGGCTTCCCGGTCGTACAGGTGCATGGCGATGAGGCGCTCGTGCGCGGGTGACAGCACCCGGTCGTGCAGGGACTTCTGCAGCGAGTGGATGCCGAGGTCGCGGACGTCGAACCGGTCGTCGCGCTTGTAGATGGCGAGGCCGAGCCGGTTCGCCTGGGTGGACGCGGCGAGGGTCAGGCCGCCGACGGACGTGGCGAGGTCGGTGCTGTCGCACTCCTGCACGCAGAGCACGTCGGCCTGGGAGGACTCGGCGAGAGCCGCGAGCTCGCTGTTCGCGGTGTGCTCACGGAGGTTGTAGCTCACGACGCGCAGGGCGGTCTGCCGGACCTCGGTGGTCGAGTCTGTCGTTGCCTGTTCCTGTGGCGCCGCCATGCTGCCTTCCGTTCCGGGCCCGATCGGCCCTCTCTCCTGCGGCGGTCACGGTACTCGGACACCGCAGCAGGTTGCTGAGACTGTAGCGCGGTGCGGATCGCGGACACGTGACGTGGCGGTGGACGATCGGTGACGACCCGACCGCGTGCCGGTCGACCCCGCCGCTGGCGCCCCGCACCGCCCCGTCAGCGCCCCGCCGGCTCCCGTACGCGGCGGGTCGGACGGACGGTCTCCCCCGCGGTCCGGCTCATGAGCAGCCCCTCGACGCAGGCGACGAGCAGCAGGACCGTGATCACGCCGAAGGCGACCTCGTACGGCGCCGTACCGGCGAGCCCCTCCCCGCCGACGCCCGACGCGGCCCGGAGCACGACGGCGACGACGGCGACCCCGAACCCGGCCGCGGTCTGCTGCAGCGTCGAGGACAGCGTGTTCGCGGCGGTCATGTCCGGCTGCTCCACGTCCGCGAACGCGATCGTGTTGTACGCGGTGAAGCCCACCGACCGTGCGGCACCGCTGACGACGAGGAGGACCGCGAGCAGCCAGAACGGCGTCTCCGGTGTGAGGAACACCATCGCCAGGACGGACAGCGCCGCGAGGGCGGAGGACACGACGATGACCGGACGGTACCCCCACCAGCGCAGGAACGGCGTGGTCGCGGGCTTGATGCCGAGGTTGCCGACGAAGACCCAGAGGACGGCGGACCCGGCCTCGAGTGCGGTCCACCCCCAGGCGTCCTGGAAGAGCAGCGGCAGCACGAACGGCACCGCGGACACCGCCAGGCGGAACAGGCTGCCGCCTGCGTGTGAGACACGGAAGGTCTCGAGCCGGAACGCGTCGAGCCCCATGATCGGGTGCGGTGCCCGGCGGAAGTGCCGGATCGCGAGCCAGGTGCATCCCGCACCGACGACGCCGGCGACGACGGCCGGCACGACGGGCACGGTCTCGAGGGCGAGCAACGACGCCATGACGACGAGCGCGCCGAGCCCGAGGCAGGCGAGCACCGACCCGCGCCAGTCGAACGGCACCCGCTCCGGCGCACGCTCCTGCGGGACGAGGACGAGCGCCGCGACGACGGCCACCACCCCGAGCGGGATGTTGACGAGGAAGATCCAGTGCCAGGACAGCGTGTCGACGAGCACCCCGCCGAGGAACGGCGCGATGATCGGCGCCGCGAGCGCGGGCCACGTCAGGATCGCGATCGCCGTGACGAGCTGGTCGCGACCGGCGCTGCGGAGCACCACGAGCCTCCCGACCGGCACCATCAGCGCACCGCCGAGGCCCTGCAGGATCCGCCACAGCGTCAGCTCGACGAGTCCGGTCGAGGCGGCGCAGAGCGCCGAGGCGAGCGTGAACAGCGCGATCGCGCCCACGAAGACGGTCCGGGACCCGACGCGGTCGGTGATCCACCCGCTGACCGGGATGAACACGGCCAGGGTGACGAGGTAGGCGGTGATCGCGACACCGACGGCGGCGGAGTCGACGCCGAGGTCGCGCCCCATCGCCGGTGCCGCCGTGGCCAGGATCGTCCCGTCCAGGAGCTCCATGAAGAAGGTGCCCGCCACGAGCACGGCGACCGCCGTGCTGCTCGTCCGTCGTGTCGTCGTCGTCATCGCTCCGGATGCTAGTCGGACCGCTGCGTGATCCGTGACGCGAGGTGTCCCCCTTCCCCAGCGAGCGACGACTACCGTGGAGTTGTGCCGTCTGCCCACCCCGACCTCTGCGGACCGCGCGCATGAGCCGCCTGGACGGGGTCCTCACCGGCTCGGTCGCCGCGGGTCGTCGCCGCGTGGTCGACACGGTCGTCAGCCTGCCGGCGTGGTCGGCGGTCCTGCTGCTCTGGACCGTCGGGCGCCTGGTGTCGACGATGTGGCTGATGGTCGTGTACCCACTCGTCTCGCGCGTGCAGCCGGACAATGCCATCTGGGGCAACGACCACGGGTTCACGGCGTTCCTGACGTCGTGGGACGGGCAGTACTACGAGGCGATCTCGCTGCACGGGTACCCCTCGGTCCTGCCGATCGACGCCACCGGACACGTCGCCCAGAACGCCTGGGCGTTCCTGCCCGCGTTCCCGTTCACCATCCGGCTCCTCACCGTGTCGACCGGTCTGCCGTTCACCATCGGCGCCCCGACCGTCGCGATCGTCGCCGGCCTCGTCGCGACGTTCCTGCTGCACCGCCTCGTCCAGGAGCACGCCGGTGCGACCGCGGCACTGTGGGCGGTCTTCTTCTTCACGTGCGGTCCGCTGTCGTTCCTGCTGCAGGTCGGGTACGCCGAGACCGCCTTCCTGGCGCTGACCTTCGGGGCGCTGCTGGCGATGGAACGACGGCGGTACGGGCTGCTCACCGTCCTCGGGGTCGTCGCCGCGTTCACCCGTCCCGGTGCGCTCGCCATCCCGCTGACGCTCGGTGTGCTCGCGCTCCTCCGGTACTTCGCGGCGCGGCGGACGGGCGCCCGGTCGCTCGACGGGTTCCCGGTCGCGGAGCGGGTCAAGGTCGTCGTCGCCGGGCTCGTCATGGCGGCGGCGGGATCGGCGTGGCCGGTCATCGCGGCCTGGGCGACCGGTCGTCCGGACGCGTACCTCGCGACCGAGATGTCCTGGTGGGTGAACTTCATCGGCCGGGTGCACTTCGTGCCGCTGTCGCCGTGGTTCCTCACCACCGCGAAGTGGCTCGGCGTCGGCGGCGTGCTCCTCGTCGTGCTCCTGCTCGTCCTCTACCCGCTGTGGTTGTCGCGCCGCTCCACCCGGCAGCTCGGGACCACCACGGTGGTGTTCGCCGCGGGGTACGCGCTGTACGTCTTCGCGGTGTCGCTGCCGATGGCGTCCACGCCCCGGCTGCTCATGCCCCTCGCGCCGCTGATGGGGTCGCCGGAGCTGGTTGCGAAGCCGGGACTGCGGTGGACGCTGGTGGCCGGCGCCCTGGTGCTGCAGCCGGTGTTCGTCGCGCTCCTCTGGCTGCTCGGCCCGCCCTGACGGGACCGTCGCCGGCGCCCGGGCTCGTGTCGGACACGACCCGGGCGGCGACGTCCGTCAGACCTCGATCGTGCCGTGACTGCCGACGTCCGGCTGGGACTGGTGCCCGATCGCGGCCTTGAGGGTCTGCACGAGGCCTCCGACCGGACCGGCGTCCTGCGTCCAGTACTCGACCGAGACACCCTGCACCGTGAGCAGCCGGATCGACGGGTCGTCGCGCCCGTCCGGGAACCACGCCTCGGCGAACGGTGACCAGAGTTCGTCGACCACCGCGCGGTCCTCGGTGACGGTGGCCGTACCGGCGATGGAGAGGTACCCGCCCTGCGACTCGATGGCGACGTTGACGTGCGGGTTCCGGGCGATGTCCTCGACCTTCTCGCTGCCGTCCTGCACGAGGAACCGCAGCGTCCCGTGGAAGGACTTGTCCTGCACGGCGAGGGGTCGGGCGTGCAGCTGGCCGTCCGCGCTGACGGTCGTGAGGAGTGCCGTCCGTGCTCCGTGGACGATGTCGGAGATGGCGGCGCGGTGGTCGGTCTGGGTGTCGGTCATGATGCTCCTTTGCGTCGTGCGCCCCGACTGCCGGCACGAGGCCGGCTCCGTGACGCGAACCGTTCCCTCCAGTCTGCCCCGATCGGCTCGGGATGCGCGAGGGACATCTGCCGGGAGGCCCGTCCCACCCCCGCGACGCCGCTCCGGCCGCGTCGGCGCGGACGGCAGCGGTCAGGCGCGCTCGCGGATGGTCGTCTCGACGTCGACCACCTGCGGGATCCGCGGCAGCGACGCGAAGCCGAACCGCACCGGCGGGTCCAGGGGCGCGAGCTCCCCGAGGGGCTCCCCCGCCCAGGTGCCACGGACACCCACCACGTCGTGCGCCCCGGTGACGCCGTAGTACTCGCGGCGGCCGCCCCCCGCGGTGCCGGCGGTGCCCGCTCCGGGAGCGACGAGCTTCGCGACGGGGTCGATCACGGTGAGCCACCGCGGGTCGCGGGCGATGCGCTTCGGGACGATGCGGAGCACCCGACCGAGCGGGGAGATCGTGCCGACGTCGACCGAGGCGACGAGGGGCCCGGCGTCGAGTTCGAGTCCGCGCGCGGTGCGTCGGGCGCTGATGTCCACGACCGACACCGCGTCGAACCGGTAGGTGCCGGAGACGTAGGCGGCGACGATCTCGTCGGGAGCGAGGAGCACGCTCGACCCGTCGGGCAGCTCGACGAACACGTCGGTGAACGCGCCGAACGGGGACGACTCCCACATGCCGACGACGAACCGGACGCCGGAAGTGCTCCCGGCGCCGAGGATCCGTCCGCGGAACCGTCGTTCGGTGGTCTCGTTGCTCGGCGACATGCGGCAGACGGTACGCGGAGCAGCCCGGGAACCGCCGGGCGGACCGCTCAGCCCGTCCGGCGACGGGTCAGCCCGTCCGGTGGTGGATCAGGGGACGGGGACCGGCTCCGCGAGCAGCTCGCGGACGCGCGGCGCGACCCGCGTGCCGTACAGCTCGATCGACCGCATCATGTCCTCGTGCGGCAGGCGACCGGTCGCGTACCGCATGTCGAACCGGGTGACGCCGAGGATGCGCATGTTCCGCGCGATCTTGCGCGCGACGGTCTCCGGCGACCCGACGTACAGCGACCCGCCCGCGGAGAGCCCGGCGCGGTAACCCGCCTGGTCGAGGGGCGGCCAGCCACGCTCACGACCGAGCTGGTCGGTGACGGCCTTGTGGAACGGCCAGTACCGCTCGGCGGCCTCCTCGTCGGTCTCGGCGACGAACCCGGGCGAGTGCATCGCGATCGGCTGCTGCGGGAGCTCGAGCTGGTCGAGCGCCTGGCGGTAGAGCCGGGCGTACGGGGCGAACTGCGCCGGCTGCCCCCCGATGATCGCGAGGAACAGCGGCATGCCGTAGGACGCGGCTCGGATGACCGACTGCGGGGACCCGCCGACGCCGATCCAGGTCGGGATGGGGCCGTGTTCGAGCTTCGGGAAGACGTCCTGCTCGACGAGCGAGGCGCGCTTCGTGCCCTGCCACGTGACGGTGTCGCCGCCACGGAGGGCGCTCCAGAGCTGCAGCTTCTCCTCGAAGAGCACCTCGTAGTCCTGCAGGTCGAAGCCGAACAGCGGGAAGGACTCGGTGAAGGACCCGCGGCCCAGGACGACTTCGGCGCGCCCGTTGGAGATCGCGTCGACGGTGGCGAAGCGCTCGTACACGCGGACCGGGTCGTCGGAGGACAGCACGGTCACGGCGGAACCGAGGTGGATGCGCTCGGTCCGAGCGGCGATCGCTGCGAGGACGACCTCGGGGGCGCTCACGGAGTAGTCGGCGCGGTGGTGCTCGCCGACGCCGATGAAGTCGATGCCCACCTGGTCGGCGAGGACGGCCTCCTCGAGTAGGTTCCGCAGCGTCTGCGCGTGGGTGAGGGGGCTACCGGCAGGACCGTCGGTGACGTCGCCGAACGTGTCGAGGCCGAGCTGCACCGGGCCGACCCGGTCGGGTGCGGGCGGCGGGACGTCCGAGGGTCGGTTCGTGCCGAAGGCGTTGCTCATGGGACCCTCCCGGATCTCGCAGTCGATCAATGCGAACGCATGAAAACTAGCACGATCGCCCGCCGACCGCACCCCCTGCCGCGGGCGAGCCGGGCACAGCGCCGCTGTGTACGGTCCACCCCATGGTGCAGTCCTCGACCCTCCCCGACCAGACCGGCCGACGCATCGTCGTCACCGGGTCCAACAGCGGCACCGGCAAGGAGGCCGCCCGCCGGCTCGCCGGGGCCGGCGCGAGCATCGTGCTCGCGGTCCGCACCCCGTCGAAGGGCGAGGACGCCGCCGCGGAGATCCGTCGTGAGCACCCGGACGCCGACCTCGAGGTCCGGGAGCTCGACCTCGCCGACCTGTCGAGCGTGCACCGCTTCGCCGACGGCGTCATCGCCGACGACCGACCGCTCGACGTCCTCGTCAACAACGCCGGCGTGATGGCCCCGCGGGAGCGCTTCGAGACCGTCGACGGGTTCGAGCTGCAGTTCGAAACCAACTTCCTCGGCCCCTTCGCCCTGACGAACCTGCTCCTGCCGACGCTCCTCCGCGCCGAGGCGCCCCGCGTGACGACCATGTCGAGCATCGCCGCGGTGCCGGGGAAGATCCACTTCGACGACCTGCAGTGGCAGCGCAGCTACCAGCCGTGGCTCGCCTACGCGCAGTCGAAGCTCGCCGACCTGCTCCTCGGGCTGCACCTGCACCAGGTCGCGATCACGCGGGAGTGGGGCCTCAGCTCGACGCTCGCGCACCCCGGCTTCACGCGGACGAACCTGCAGGCGGCGGGCCGCTCCCTGGGCCGCGACCGCCCCGTCCACGCGAGCGACCGGGCGTTCCCCTGGACGCAGGGCGTCGAGCAGGGGTCTGAGCCGCTCCTCTACGCCGCCGTGGGACCGGGTGCGGTGTCCGGCGCCTACTATGGACCGGCCGGGCCGCTCGGCCTCACCGGGCCGACGACGCTCGCGCCGATCCCGCGCTCGGCACGGGGCGTCGACCTCGCCCGCTCGCTCTGGGCGGTCGCCGAGGACCTCACCGGGACCCGCCTGCCGGACTGACGCCGGTCCGCGGGACCCGGGACGGGCCTCCCGGCGGACACCGCACCAGTCGCCCCCGCCGGGAGGCCCGTCCTGAGCCCTCGGAGGACGGTCGCCTACGCGTGGTCGTGCGTCAGCGGCCCGTGCAGGACCCCCGGCTGTGCGAGCCGGGTGTGACGCAGCACCGTCCGCTCCGGTCCGACCGCCGCGGCGACGATCGACAGGGTCGCGAAGTGCCCCTCGGGTTCGACCGTGTCCCGCAGGATCGCGTCCGGGTCGTCGGCGGGCAGGACGGTCGAGCCGTCGAGCACGTCGAACCACGGACCCCAGCCGTCCTCGTCGGCAGCCGGCCCCGTGCGGCCCACCTCGTCGGAGGGGTCCCGAGCGGGCGGGCCCGTCGGCGCCGGCGCGGCGCGGAACGCGTCGAGCCACCGGCCGATCCGGGGCGCCGCCGGGTCGTCCGGCTCGCCGTGCGTGACCATGTGCACGCCGGGCCCGAGCACGGTCGTGCGGACGGCCGACCCGTCCCAGGTGACGACCTCGGCCCCGTCGGCCGTCGCGCGCACGAGGTTGAAGGCCCGGCTCGTCGGCGCGGTGCCGGCCGCGCCCGGCAGGACGCCGTCGACCACGGCGTCGAGCGGCAGCGTGCCACGGGTCGTCCAGGACCCGTCGACTCCCGGGGTGTCCTCCCACCGGTTGAGCACGACCGCGAGCCCGGCACGGTCCGACGCGGCCAGCCACGCACCCCCGGCCTGCTGGTCGCGGACGCCCCGGACCCCGGGATCGCGGTCCGGCCACCACGCCGCCGGCGGGTCCCACGGCCGGTCCGGCGACTCGTCCCGCAGCGCGAGCATGGTCACGGGCCAGGCCGCGGCGGGATCGACACGGACGACGACGGTGCACATGACGGTGATCCTGCCACCCGGCGTCGGCGTTCCCCGCCACCGCCGGCGCTCTCCGTGGTCGCTGCTCGCACGTTCCCCCGCCGGTCGCCCGTGCGACGGCCGCACGCGTCCGCTCGGCGGGTAGCGTGAGCGCCGTGAACGAGGCAGCCCTGCAGACCGTCCGCCCCCGCACCGTCGTCGTCGGGATCACCGGCGGGATCGCCGCCTACAAGGCCGTCGGCGTCGTCCGCGACCTCGTCAAGCGCGGCCACGACGTGCACGTCGTCCCGACCGAGGGCGCGCTGCGGTTCGTCGGGCTGCCGACCCTGGAGGCACTCAGCCGCAACCCCGTCTCCACGAGCGTCTGGGACGACGTCGCCGAGGTGCGGCACGTCGCACTCGGCCGTCGCGCCGACCTCGTCGTGATCGCCCCCGCCACCGCGGACAGCCTCGCGAAGATGGCCGCGGGCCTGGCCGGCGACCTGCTCGGCACGACCCTGCTCGCGACCGAGGCACCCGTCGTCGTCGCCCCCGCGATGCACCCGCAGATGTGGGAGCACCCGGCCACCAGGGCGAACCTCGCGACACTCCGCGCCCGTGGCGTGCACGTCGTCGGTCCCGTCGTCGGCGCCCTGACCGGCGACGACGCCGGTATCGGCCGGATGTCCGAACCGGAGGACATCGTGCGGGCCGCACTCGCCGTGCTCGACGGGGACAGCGGGGACACCCACGGGGGTGCCGACGGAACGGACGCGGTCCCGGGTCGCCACACCGGCGCCCGCGGCGAGCAGGGCGACCTGGCCGGCGTCCGCGTGGTGGTCAGCGCGGGCGGGACCCGCGAACCGCTCGACCCGGTGCGGTTCGTCGGCAACCGGTCGAGCGGCCGGCAGGGCATCGCGCTCGCCGCGGAGGCCGCGCGCCGGGGTGCGGACGTGACCCTCGTCGTCGCGAACACCGACCCCGGGCTCACCGCGGACCTGCCCGTCGAGGTCGTGCGCGTCGGGTCGGCGCAGGAGCTCGCCGCTGCCGTGCACGCCGCCGCGCCCGCAGCCGACGTCGTCGTGATGACCGCGGCGGTCGCCGACTACCGGCCGGCCGAGGTGCTCGAGTCGAAGCTCAAGAAGGAGCAGCAGGGCGACCGGATGACGCTCGAACTCGTGAAGAACCCGGACGTCCTGGCCGAACTCGTCGCCGCACGGCGGGTCGGGCAGGTCATCGTGGGGTTCGCCGCCGAGACCGAACCCGACCGCGAGGCGCGCATCGAGCTCGGGCGCGCGAAGATCGCCCGGAAGCCGGCCGACCTGCTCGTCGTCAACCACGTGGGCTGGTCGCACGGCTTCGAGCGCGAGGAGAACGCGATCGAGGTCCTGGTGCCCGGCGGCGAGGTCGTCCGCGAGACCTCCGGTTCGAAGGCCGACGTCGCCACGGCCGTCCTCGACCTGGTCGCGACCGCGCTGGCCTGACGCCGACGCCGTCCGGGCACACGCGCCCTCCCGACCCGCGATGCCGACCCCGGACCGACCTGGGCGTGCGCCGGGGCACGACGGGCACGATGGAGCGATGCGACGGCGGACCAGACGTGCACGGCGTGCGACGAGGACCGCCGGTGTCCTCGCCCTCATCCTCGGCGGTGCGGGCGTGACGCACTTCCTCCGGCCCCGCGGGTACGACCGCATCGTGCCGGACGCCCTCCCGCCACGGACGACCACCCTCGCGTCCGGCGTCGCCGAGCTCGGCATCGCCGCCGGGCTCCTCGTCCCGGCGACCCGACGCGGTGCCGGCTGGGCCGCTGCCGCGCTCTTCCTCGCCGTCTTCCCCGCGAACCTCAAGATGGCCGGGGACCTGCTCAACAGCCCCCGGTCCAGCCGGACCGCACGCCTGGTCGCCGTCCTCCGCCTGCCCCTGCAGGCCCCGCTCGTCGCGTGGGCCGTGCGGGTGGCCCGACACGCCCCACGCCGATGAGCGAGGCCGCGCCCACGCCGGCGCCGGGACGGGGTGCACCGCGGTCCCGGGCCTCTGTCGCGTTGCTCCACCGACCGGTCACGGTCCACGCCTGGGACGACATCGTGTTCGCGCACTGGCGCTGCGAACCCGAGACGCTCGCACGGCTGGTCCCGCGCGGCACCCGTCCGGACGTCGTCGACGGCAGCGCCTGGGTCGGGCTCGTCGCCTACGTGTTCCGTGAGACGCAGGTCCCACCGCTCCCGCCGTCCACCCGCCTCGGCAGGATGACCGAGGTCACGATCGAGATCCTCACGGTCGACGACGCCGGCCGCCGCGGGATCGCGTACCTGACCGTGGACACGCCGAACGTCCCCGCCATCGTCGCCGCCCACGCGCTGCTCGGCGTGCCGTACACGTTCGCCTGGGCACGCTCCCGTCGCCGCGGCGAGACCGTCGGCCACCGGTCCGTCAGGCACCCCGGGCGCGTGCGGCACCCGATCCGTGCGGTCCGCCTGGCCCGCGCGGCCCGCCGGACGCCAGGCCCGTCCACCGTCCGGCACGCCGCCTCGGTGCGCGCCGTCGCCGGCGAGGTCGACCGCTCACCGTTGGCCGCCGAGCTGACCACCCGTGCCGGCATCCACGCACGGCTGCTCGCGCAGACCCTGTTCTGGCAGCGCCAGCACCCGCCGCTCACCGTGCGGTCCGCCCGACTCGAACGGCTCGAGGGCGACCTGCCCGACGCGGTCGGCCTGCCGGGCCTGTTCGACCGGGCTCCCGACTCCGTGCTCGTCGTCGACGGCACCACCGTCCGCTACGCCTGGGGGGACGTCGTCCGATGAGCACCGTGCACGACGGGTCGGACGGCGACGACCCGTTCGACCTCGACCGCTTCGTGACGGCCCAACACGGCGTGCACGAGACCGCGCTCGCCGAGCTCCGGTCCGGGCGGAAACGGTCGCACTGGATGTGGTTCGTGTTCCCGCAGGTCGCCGGCCTCGGTCGGAGCTCGACCGCCCGCCACTACGCGGTGACCGGCCTGCCGGAAGCCCGGGCGGTCCTCGCACACCCGGTGCTCGGACCGCGACTGCTCGACGCCGCGGCCGCGGCCGTCGACGCGCCGGCGGACTCGGCCGAGGACCTGTTCGGCGGCATCGACTCCGTGAAGGCCCGGTCGTCGATGACCCTGTTCGCCCGTGCCGCCGACGACCCGGCACCGTTCCGGGCCGTCCTGGAGCGGTGGTTCGACGGCCACGAGGACCCCGCGACGCTGCGCCTGCTCGACCTGGGCTGACCACATCCTGCCGGTAGCACATCAGGTACGGTGAGGAGGCCCCCGCCCCCGATCCGGAAGGTCCTCGCATGCCGGTCCCCAGCACCGCCCCGACCGAGCACAAGCTGCTCCGCGACACCGTCCGGCAGAAGATCCACGAGGCGATCATGGACGGGACCCTCGAGCCCGGGGAGCGCCTGAACGACGAGGAGCTCATCGCCTGGCTCGGCGTCTCCCGGACCCCCATCCGCGAGGCCCTCAGCCAGCTCGCCCGGGCAGGGCTCATCGAGATGGCACCGAACCGGTACACGCGCGTGACGACGCCGGACCCGGCGCAGGTCGTCGAGGCCATGCAGACGCTCGGCGTGCTGTTCGGCGGCGTCGTCCGGCTGGCCGTGCCGCGTCTGTCGGTGGCCGCGCGGAAGCGGATCCTGTCGGCGCTCGACACGACCGTCACCGAGCTCGAGGCACACGACGTCCCGGCGGTGAACCGTGGCGCCCTCGGGGTGTTCGCGCTGTACGTCGACGAGTGCGGCAACGCGGACCTGCAGCGTGTCTGCCGCGACACGATGGACGGCCTGGCCTTCCGGCTGCGGTTGCCGGACCTCGACCGGCTCGTCGACTGGGACCGGATGACCGAGGACTTCCGGCGGCTCCGGACGGCCACGGCCGACGGGGACAACGTCGCCGCGGAGCTCGCCACCGAGGCCATCCACCTCCTCCCGGGCGAGAAGCGCTGACCCCGTAGCCGTCCATTCCCTGAACGTCCGCACAGGGTCGGAGTGGGCCGACCGGGAGCAGGGCCTGACCTCGTCACCGGACATGGTCCCGCCGATCCCGGCGGTCACGCTCGTGTCCCCCGATCTGCACCGCCCCGGCGACCGCTACGATCGTGCTCACCACCCGACCGATCCCCGCGGAGCAGCCATGACCGACCTCGACCCGGACCGCACCGAGGTCGCCGCACGACTCGCCGCGGCGGTCGGTCGGATCAACCGGCGGGCGCGCACCGACTCCGCGTCACTCGGCTACGGCATCGTGTCGGCACTCGCCTCCATCGTGCAGCACGGCCCCCTCCGCCCCGGCGACTTGTCGCGGATCGAGGTCGTCACCAAGCCGACGATGACCCGCATCCTGACCGAGCTCGAGCAGCGCGGCTTCATCGAGCGCGACGCCGATCCGCGTGACGGCCGGGCCTTCATGGTGAGCGCGACACCCGCTGGCGTGGACGCCGTCGACGCGGCCCGTTCGGAGCGCACCGGCATCGTCGCCGGCCTCATCGCGGAACTGTCCCCCGACGACGTCGACGCGATCGCCCGCGCCCTCGACGCACTGGAGCGCGTCGCCCAGAGTCCGACCGCCCGGGCGGCCGGGTCTTCCTGACCGCTCGCGCCTCGTTACCGAACCGTTACCGGGCCTCCGGCCGGTCTCCGGTGCGCAGGTGCTGACGACACGTCCAGGATCACGGGTCATCGTGGCGGCTTCGCCCCGCGGGTGACCTGAGCGTCACCGCGCCGCGGCGGAACGGACGGGCCCCACACCACCGTCCGCTCCTCCCCCGGCTCGCGGGTCCACGCGACGACGCGGACGGCAGGGTCTCCCGCCCCTGTCGTCTCCCCGGTGCGCCCGACCGTCCCCGACGCTCGGCCGCACCGGTGTCCGGCGTGCGCCCCACCCGCGCACCCGTCCGGACAGCCGTCCACCGAGGACCCGCACCACGAGCCGGCCGACCCCCGGAAACCATGACGCGAACCACTCCCCGCACCGGTGCCCCGGCACCCGGCACCCGCCGCGCCGCCCTCGACACCCCCTCCCGTCGCATGCGTCGGACCCTGCGCAAGCACGGCGTCCTCCTCGCCGGCGGGGCCGCGGTCGTCGCGATCGCCGGCGGCGCCCTCACCGTGACGCAGCCCGCGCTCGGCGACGCGCTCGGCGTGCCCAGCGCCTCCGCGACCCCCGGCCTGAGCGGCACCGACCTCGGCCGGGCCCAGGCCGCAGCGACGGTCGCGACCGCCCGCACCGTCGTGCAGGACGCCAACGACGAGACCGACACCGCCGAGCTCGAGCAGCACATCGCATCGCTGGCGGACATCCGTTCGCTGTCCGGCTCGGCGCTGACCGAACGCATCGCCGCGACCGTCGACACCACGCAGGAGGTCGCTCAGGCGAGCGCCGACCAGGACGCGCAGGACGCCGCCGACCGGCAGGCGGCAGCGCAGCGGGCTGCCGACCGGGCGGCCGCGGCGGAGGCAGCCGCCGCTCGTGCCGCGGCGGAACGGGCTGCCGCCGAAGCGCAGGCCCGCGCGAACACCCCCGCCGGGGCGAAGACCGTGGCGGCGTCGATGGCGGCGTCCGAGTACAGCTGGGGCGCGGACCAGTTCCAGTGCCTCGACAGCCTGTGGACGAAGGAGTCCGGCTGGGACTACCGGGCCGTCAACCCGGACGGCGGCGCAACCGGCATCCCGCAGGCGCTCCCCGGCTCGAAGATGGCCTCGGTCGCCGCCGACTGGCAGACGAACGCCAGCACCCAGATCACCTGGGGCCTGCGCTACATCGACGCCTCCTACGGCACCCCGTGCAGCGCGTGGTCGCACTCGCAGGCGGTCAACTGGTACTGAGCCGGGCAGCCCGCTGACGCGACCGCCCGACGACCCGGGCCGACCGGGTGGCGAGCGAGCGACGCGACGGGCCGGTGTCGGGCCTCCCGTCCGGCGCAGCCCGGGCCGAGGACGACCGTCAGCCGATGCGCGCGACCCGCACGTCGATGCGGGTCGGTGTCCGGCCCGCGGCGGAAGCGACCGCGAGCGCGGCGTCGTGGACGGCATGTGCGACGACGGGTGCCGGCGCGCTCCCGTCCGTCCCGATCACCAGGTGGAGCACTGGACCGTCGACGCCGACGCGCGCACCGGCCGGGCCCGCACCGGCAGCGCCGGGGGCGAGGCGCCGGACGGCCGCGACGGCGCTGCCGATGGTCGGCCGCGGCCGGTAGAGGTCGGTGACGCCGGGGACGGCGAGCACGGCGGCCTCGACCGCCAGGAGCGTCTCCGCGGTCCAGGGTGTGGCGGTCTCGTCGGTGACGTCGCCGCCGGTGGTGGTCTGGTCGGTCATCGCGAGGTCTCCTCGTCCGTGGTCCGCTCGTCCGTCGTCCGGGGTGTGATGAGGTCACGGACGACGACGTCCACCGCGACCACGGTCAGGTCGGTCTGCGTGGCGAGTGCCTCCTCGACGGCCAGCCGCACGGCGTCCGCGGTCGGGACGAGCCGGTGGCCGGCGACCACGGCGATCTCCACCGAGACCCGCACGGGTGCCGCGAGCGCCGTCACGTCACCGTCGAGCAGACAGCGGGAGACGACCACGCCGGGGACCTCGTCGCCGGCACGACGCACGAGTGACCGGACGGCGCCCTCGGTCAGGACCGGGCGCTCGGTCGGGGCCGCGGCGCGCAGCGGGATGTCCCGTCCGGCGCGGACCTCGAGCGAGATGTTCGCCAGGACGCCGCCGATCCAGGACTCGTCGGCGGGCGGCTCGGCCTCGGCCGCCTGGTCGAGCGACGCGAGCGAGGCGTGTCGCACCCGCAGGATGGCGGCGAGGGCGTTCTGGCACGCGGGGCTGTCGTCGATGGTGGGGTCCGCCGGCTGCATCCCGGCGTCGAGGTAGTCGGAGAGCTCGTCGATCGTGTGCCCGTCCAGGTCCTCGGGCTCGAGGGTCGCGAGGCCGGGCTCGTCCGGCACGGGCGCGCCGTCCGGTCCGGACGCGGCGGTCGGTTCGGGTGCGGCGGTCATCGCCATCCCTCCATGAGTCGGATCATGTTCTTCCGGGCGCGGGACAGGATCCCGCGGACGGTCGACGTCGGCAGGCCGAGCTCCTCGGCGATGTCCTCGTAGCGGTACTCGAGGACCTCCTTCATCACCCAGCACCGGCGTTGGTCGACGGGCAGTGCGCTGAGAGCGCGGTCGACGGCGTCCTCGCGGGAGTGCGCCTCGGCGACCCGCTCGGGGGCCGCGTCGGACGGTGCAGCGACCTCGAGTTCGGTGACGTCGTCGTGGTCCCGGCGCGACCGGATGCGGTCCAGGCACTTCCGGCTGAGGATGCGCATCAGCCAGGCCTTGACCCGCCGGCGGTCCTCGAGCCCATCAAGTCGGTTCCAGGCGGTGATGAAGGTCTCCTGGACCACGTCGTCGAGTTCGTCCGTCGACCCGAGCGTGCGTCGCGCGTAGGCCCGGAGCAGCGGCGTGTGTCGTCGGATGAGGACCTCGAACGCCCGGACGTCACCGTCGGTGGCACGGTCGGCGAGCACCTCGTCGTCGAGGTCGACGAGATCCGTCCGGTGTTGCTGCGGCTGCACGGTTTCCTTCTACTGGGAGCGGTTGCGAACGGCCCGCGTGTCGGCGGACCGGAGCGCTCGGGCACCGATGAGACGCACGCCGGCGCCGGATCGTCACACCGGATCCGGCCGTGCCCGATGCCCACGGGTGCGCGCCCGGGCCGATGTACGGCAGGCTGTCCCCATGTCCGTCGTCACCGCCGTCTGCCGCGTCGACCAGCTGCTCCGGGACTCGGGCACGATCGGTGTCACCGCGATCGACAAGCGACCGGTGCCGGGTCCGGTCCGCGTCCGTCCCCTCGGCCTGCACGCCGACGTGCAGGCGGACCGGAAGCACCACGGCGGTGAGGACCAGGCCGTCTACGTGTACGCCGACGAGGACGCCGCGTACTTCGCCGGACAGCTCGACAGGCCGATCCCGCCCGGGCTCTTCGGCGAGAACCTGCGCACCTCCGGCATCGACGTCACCGGCCTCGTGATCGGCGAGCGGTGGCGGATCGGCGAGGTCCTGGAACTCGAGGCGACGATCCCGCGGACCCCCTGCGGCACCTTCGCCCGGCGGATGGGGATCGACAAGTGGGTGAAGCGCTTCGCGGAGGAGGGCCGCCCCGGTGCGTACTTCCGCGTGAAGCGCTCCGGCCCCGTGGCCGCGGGCGACACCGTGACGGTGCTGGCGCGCCCCGAGCACGGCGTCACGATCGGGCAGATGTTCGCCGGACTCAGCGCGGACCAGGCAGCTGCGGTGCTCGCCTCGGGTGACGGGCTCGCTCCGAAGGTCGTCCGGGAGGCCCAGCTCGCGCTCCGGCGCTCCGCCGTCTGACCGGGGACGGCCGGGTCAAGGCTGCTGTGCACCGCGGGTCGGGTCGAGTGGACGACGGGCACGGGGCAGGCCCGCGACGACGAGGTCCCACGCGTTCGCGACGAGGTCCTCGACGAACGCCTCGTCGAGTCCGGGTCCCGGGGAGAGCGTGATCCAGTGGCGCTTGTCCATGTGCCAGCCCGGCGTGACCTCGGCGAGGTCCCGCACCAGCGCGGCACCGTGCGGCGGCGCGCACTTGAGGGTGACGATCGCGACGCCGCGGAGTTCGGTCGTCATCACGAACATCTTCTCGACGACCTTGTAGACGTCCGTGCCCTCGCCGAAGGGCTGCGTCTCGGTCACTGCCGGGAGGGCCATCGCCGTCCGTGCGGCGACCGACTGCAGGGTGCTGCCGTCCATGCACCCATGATGACGGGGACCAGGGACACCGACGGGACGGAACGGGTCGCGGTGTCGAGGCCGGGTCGGTGCATGCCTCGATCGGGGGTGAAGATGCCTCATTGATTCGCAGTACCCTCGTCCTGCCTGCGTACCCGACGCCGGTCATCGCTCCGGAGGAACCGCCATGAAGACCACCCGCACCCTCGGCGTCACCGCCCTCGCGCTCGCGCTCACCGTCGGCGGCGTCGTCGGCACCGCGACCAGCGCCTCCGCGGCCCCGAAGACCTACGCGAACTGCACCGCCGTCCACAAGGTGTACTCGGGCGGCATCGCGAAGAAGTCGGTCACGAAGAACAAAGTGACCTCCGCCGGGAAGACGTCGTACCGCGCACTCAAGGGCACGGTGAAGAAGGACGACGCGCTCTACAACGCGAACAAGAAGATGGACCGCGACGCCGACGGGATCGCCTGCGAGAAGAGCTGACCGCTCCGACGCGCACCGGGGCCGGCCGGGCGGGACGGTTCAGAGTTCCGGCACGCCCTCGTGACCGGAACGTGGCCGGGCCGTCCCGGCGACGCCGGTGACGACGGAGCCGGGCGGCACGTCCTTCGTGACGACCGTGCCGGCTCCGACGACCGAGTCGTCGCCGACCGTGATCCCGCCGATGACGGCGGAGCCCGCCCCCAGGACGACCCGGTCGCCCACCGTCGGGTGGCGCTTGGAACCCAGCCCCGGGCCTCCGCCCCGACCCCCGAGCGTCACGCCGTGGAAGACGAGGACGTCGTCGCCGATCACGGCCGTCTCCCCGATCACCACGCCGATGCCGTGGTCGATGAAGAACCGCCGTCCGATCCGTGCGCCCGGGTGGATCTCGATCCCCGTCAGGGTCCGGGTGGCCTGCGCCAGGATGCGCGCCACCGTGCGGGAGCCGGGCAGGCCGCGCGCGTGCCACAGCCGGTGCGCGACGCGGTGCGACCAGACGGCGTGCAGGCCCGAGTAGACGATCGCGTTCTCGAGGTCCCCGCGCGCGGCGGGGTCACCGCGGCGTGCTGCGGCGAGGTCCTCCCGGACCGTCCGCAGCACGCCGCGGCGTGGAGCCGTCGTCACGCAGAGAGCCCCTCGAAGAGCACCGTCGACAGGTAGCGCTCCCCCGTGTCGCAGACGATCGCGACGACGCGCTTGCCGGCGTTCTCCGGCCGCGCCGCGACCTGCAGGGCTGCGTGGATGATGGCACCCGAGGAGATGCCGGACAGGATGCCCTCCTCCGTGGCCAGCGCGCGGGCGACCCGCAGGGCGTCGTCGAGCTCGACGTCGATGACCTCGTCGATCACCGAACGGTCGAGCACCTCCGGGACGAAGTTCGCCCCGATGCCGGCGATCTTGTGCGGTCCGGCCGTGCCCTTGGTCAGGAGGGGCGAGTCGGCCGGTTCGACGGCGATGACCTGCACGCCGGGGACGCGCTCCTTGAGGACCTGCCCGACACCGGTGATGGTGCCGCCGGTCCCGACACCCGCGACGAACACGTCGACGTGCTCCTCGGTGTCGCGGAGGATCTCCTGCGCCGTGGTCCGGCGGTGGATCGCCGCGTTCGCGGTCGTCTCGAACTGGTGGGCGAGGATCGCGCCCGGGGTCTCGTCGACGATCTGACCGGCGCGTTCGACGGCGCCCTTCATGCCCTCGGAGCCCGGGGTCAGGACGATCTCCGCTCCGTACGCGCGCATCACGGCCCGGCGCTCGACGCTCATGGTCTCGGGCATCGTGATGACGACCTTGTACCCGCGGGCCGCACCGACGAGGGCGAGGGCGATGCCGGTGTTGCCCGACGAACCCTCGACGATCGTGCCGCCGGGCTTCAGCTCGCCGGACTCCTCGGCGGCGTCGATGATCGCGACACCCAGACGGTCCTTGACGCTCGCACCGGGGTTGTAGAACTCGAGCTTGGCGAGGACCTCGGCCCCGCCCTCCTGCGGCAGACGGTTCAGCCGCACGAGCGGGGTGTTGCCGAAGGCCTGGGAGATGTCGTCGTAGATGGTGCCGCTCATCGGTTCCGTCCTCACGTCGGTTGCCGCAGCCCCTCCCGTGGAGGCGCGGTGCGCTCGCGATCCTAGCGACCGCACCCAGGGCGGTCCTGTTCCGTGACGGAACGGTCCGCGGAGCGGTGCCGAGCGTGCCGGCGACCCGCGCCTCCCGTCCGTCAGCGCGGAGCGACCGCGAGGTGCGCCGTCCGCGCGAAGCGCTCGTCCGTGGCCTCGAGTACCCGCAGGACGTTGCCGCCGGCGAGTGCCCGGAGGTCCGCGTCGCCCCAACCGCGGCGGCGCAGCTCCTCGGCCAGCACCGGGTACCGGGACACGTCCCGCAGGTCCGGCGGCAGCACCGGGGTGCCGTCGTAGTCGCCACCGAGCCCGATGTGCGCGGCTCCTGCCACGTCCCGAGCGTGCTCGACGTGGTCGGCGACGTCAGCCACGGTCACGTGCGGCGGCTCCCCGACCGACCCGCTCTCCTCCCAGTCCGCCCACGCCCGCGAGACGAACGCCGGCACGAACGTCACCATGACCACGCCGCCGTTGTCCGCGAGGCGGGCGAGCACGTCGTCGGGGACGTTCCGCGGGTGGTCGGCGACCGCGACGGTCGACGAGTGGCTGAACACGACCGGTCGTGTGGCGACGTCGAGGGCGTCCCGCATCGTGGCGGGGGCGGTGTGCGACAGGTCGACGAGCATGCCGATGCGTTCCATCTCGGCGACGACCTCTCGTCCACGATCGGTCAGTCCGTCGTGCGCCCGCGCTCCCGTGGCCGAGTCGGCCCACGGAGTGTCCTCGGTGTGCGTCAGGGTCATGTAGCGGACGCCGAGCCGGGCGAAGTCGCGGAGGACCGCGAGGTCGTCCCCGATGGAGTGGCCGCCCTCCGCGCCGAGGAGCGAGGCGATGCGGCCGGAGGCAACGGCGGCGCGGACCTCGTCCGCCGTGCGGGCGAGCGCCAGGTCGTCCTGGTACCGGTCCACCATGCGGTGCACGAGGTCGATCTGCTGGAGGGTCGTCCGGACCGGGTCCGGCTCCTCGACGGGTACGTAGACCGACCAGAACTGTCCGACGACCCCACCGGCCCGGAGCTTCGGCAGGTCGGTGTGGAGGGAGTCGGTCTCGGAGTCGATGCCGTCCAGACCGGATGCGTGCGTGTCGCGGCGTTCCGACGGCAGGTCGTTGTGTCCGTCGATGACGGGGAAGGCGAGGGCGTCGAGGTCCATCCCCCGACCGTAGCGCCAGGTCAGCGGCAGCTCGGCGGCGGGTCAGAGGCTGCCGGTGAGGGCCTGCAGGCCGAGGCTGGACAGGGACACCACGACCCACAGGGCGCCGCCGAGCAGCAGCGGTCGGAACCCGGCCCGGCGGAACCCGGCCAGGTCGGTGGAGAGCCCGATGGCGCTGAGCGCGACGGTGATGAGGAACGCGGCGACCGCGGCGATCACCGGGTGCGCCGGACCGGGGACGAGACCGGTGGAGTTCACCGCGGCGGCCAGCACGAAGCCGATGAGGAACCAGGGCACGAGGCGGGTCACCCGACGCGCCGACCAGCGCGGTCTGCCGGACGGTGACGTGGCACCCGGTCGAGCCCCGGCGGGGACTCCTCCGCTCGACTGCGCCGTGCCGTCGAGGGCGACGCCGTCGGTCGCGACCGTCGTGGGGTCCGAGCGACGCCCGACGAACCAGGCCAACCCGAGCACGACCGGGATGATCATCAGGGTGCGGACGAGCTTCACGACGACCGCGGAGTCCGCAGCGCCCGCCCCGTAGGTGCTCGCCGCGGCGACGACCGACGAGGTGTCGTTCACCGCGGTTCCCGCGAACAGACCGAACGCGTGCTGGCTCATCCCGAGCGCGTGCCCCACCACGGGGAAGACGACGACCGCGGCCACGTTGAACAGGAAGATCGTCGACACGGCGTACGCCACCTCGATCGACACCGCGCCGATCACCGGGGCCACCGCGGCGATCGCGGAGGCGCCGCAGATCCCCGTCCCGACCCCGATCAGCATCCGCAGGTTGCCGACGACGCCCAGCGCGCGACCGATGCCCCACGCTGCGAGCAGGCAGACGACGAGGGTGCCGAGCATCACCGGCAACGACGCCACCCCGACGCGCGCGACCTGCAGCAGGGACAGCTGGGCGCCGAGGAGCACCACCGAGCACTGCAGGACGGTCTTGCTCGCGGTCGAGATGCCCGGCCGGAACACCGCGCCCGGACGACGGATCGTCCCGATGACGGCCCCGATGAGGACGCCGCTGACCGGAGCGCCGACGACGGGCAGGAAGCGCCCGATCACGGTGGCGACCAGGGCGATACCGGTGGCGAGTGCGAGTCCGGGCAGGAGCCTCCCGGCACGGTCCAGCGGGCGCACGGCGGCTTCGGTCACGTGACCATCCTGCCGCCCGTACGGCAGGATCGTCGCGTGAGCGCTGTCTTCCGGATCGTGACCGACCTGCCGGTGCCGCCGGAGCGCGCCTTCGCGCTCTCGCTCGACATCGGCGCGCACCTGCGGTCGATGGCCGCGAGCGGGGAGCAGGCGGTCGCCGGACGGACGAGCGGCGTGATCGGGCTCGGTGAGTCGGTCACGTGGCGCGCGCGTCACCTCGGCGTCGTCTGGCGGATGACGAACGAGGTCACCGTCCTGGAGGCGCCGCACCGGTTCGTCGACGAACAGGTGCGTGGGCCGTTCGCCCGGTTCCGGCACGAGCACCGGTTCGAGCGCACGGCGGACGGGACGCGGATGGTGGACGAGATCGCGTTCCGTGCCCCTTTCGGGCCGCTCGGGACGATCGCCGAGGGGCTCGTGCTGCGCCGGTACCTCCGGGCGCTCATCGTCGAGCGCAACGGCTCGCTCCTGTCGGAGCTCCGTGCGGAGCGGGAGCCCCGGGTGGTGCAGGACGACGCTTCTCAGGACCCGGCGAGCTCGCCCAGCGTGTCGTAGGCGTCCGCGACCGCCTCGACCCGGGTCCGGCCGGACGGCCCGGAGGCCTCGTAGACGTCGTTCGCGATCGCCGCGACCACGGCGAACAGGGCCGCCATCGAGTCGAACGCCGACGGTGAGTCGACCGGGCACAGGACCGCGGTCGCAGCGGGTGCCGCGATGACCGCCGCGGTGGGGTCGCCGAGCACGACCACGTCGGCGCCCGTCCCGACGCAGTGCCGCACCACGCGGTCGACCCCGGCCGCGTGCCGTCGCACGGTGACGATGAACACGAGGTCCCGGCGGTCGAGGTCGGCGACCTCCTCGCCGAGACGTTGCCCCGGCGAGGGGCCGATGCGGACGTCCGGACGGACCTGCGCGAGCTGCGCGCGCAGTTGCAGGGCGATCGGGTACGCACCGCGCTCGCCGACCACCAGGACCCGGCGGGCGCGCATCACGCGGCGGGCGAGTCGGGGACGGTCGGCCCGGGCGAGCGAGGCGAAGGCGGCGTCGAGGTTCCGCGCCTCCACCGCGCGCTGGTCCACGTGGGCGGCGTCCTCGGCGGCCCAGGGCAACCCGGTGCCGCGGGCGGACATCAGGTTCTGCCGGACCTCGGCGGCGTCCTGGAAGCCCAGGGACCGGACGAGCCGCGAGACCGTCGCCTTCGAGGTCCCGGACTCCGCGGCGAGTTGCGCCGAGGTACCGACGAGCAGCAGTTCCGGGTCGTGTCGGATCATCGCGGCGACCCGGCGTTCGGCGGGCGAGAGGCGCTCCCACACCCGGTCGATCCGCCCGCGGACGTCCGGGACGGTCACGCGTCGGCTCCGTCGGCGAGGAGGTGCTCGTCAGCGAGCCGTTCTACCGCCGTGGCGAGCGCGTCGAGGCCGAGGGCGACGTCCGCCGCGGAGACGAACTCGTCCGGGTGGTGGCTGATGCCGTCCGGGTTGCGGAGGAACAGCATCGCGACGTCGGTGACGAGGCCGAGGGACATCGCGTCGTGTCCGGCACGGGAGAACAATTCGAGCGGTGCGGATTCGCCGGTCGCGACGATGCCGGCCCGGACGGCGTCCATCAGCCGCGGCGCGCAGAACACCGCGGGGGCACGGTGCACCTCGGTCGGTGTCACGTCGACCCCGCGGCGCTCCCCGATCTCGCGGAAGGCGTCGGCGACGGCGTCCCACACGCGGTCCCGTCCGTCGTCGAACTCGCCGCGCAGGTCGACCGCGAAGGTCGCAAGGCCCGGGACGACGTTGACGGCCCCGGGTTCCACCGTCATGGTGCCGACCGTGCCGATGTGCTGCTCGGTACGGCAGATCCGTTCGACGGCGAGTGCTGCCTCGGCGGCGGCGAGCAGTGCGTCGTGGCGTCGTTCGTAGGGCGTCCCGCCGGCGTGCCGGGCCTCCCCGACCGCCTCCACCGTGAAGCGCCGGGCGCTCGCGATGCTCGTCACGACACCGAGCGCCTGGTCGGCCTGCTCCAGGTACGGTCCCTGCTCGATGTGCGCCTCGAGGTACCCGACGAGGGACGCCGGTGCGACCGCGGCCTCGGCGATCCGGCCGGGGTCGAGGCCGAACGACTCGAAGGCGGACCGGAGGGTGGTGCCGTGCGCGTCCTGCAGGTCCCACCACGCCTCGTCCCAGACGCCGGCGACCGCGGAGGACCCGAGCAGCGCCTTGCCGAACCGGGTTCCCTCCTCGTCGGAGAACGCGATCACCTCGAGGGCGAACGGCAGCGCCCCGTGGTCCTGGACCAGGCGGGCGACGACCTCGACGGCCATGAGGACCCCGACGACGCCGTCGTAGCGACCGGCGTCCACGACGGTGTCCAGGTGGGAGCCGAGCAGGAGCACCGGCGCGTCCGGTGTCGCCCCCGCGGCGCGTCCGTGCAGGTTGCCGGCGGCGTCCTGCCAGGTGCGCAGCCCGACGTCCCGCATCCAGGCCCCGACGGTCTCGTTCGCCCGGGCGTGCTCGGGTGACAGGTACACGCGGGTGATCCGCCCGGGCGTCTCGGTGACGTCCGCGAGCTCGTCACAGCGGGCGATGATGGTGTCCGCCGCGGCCCGCGCTCGATCGCTCGCCAGCGGCACCTGCACGACGGCGCTCACGCGGGCGCTCCGGCGGGGACGAACGTCGCTGCGTCCGGGATCGGGGGCACGGCCGCGGGTGCGCTGTCGGCCGCTGCCGCGTACACGTCGAGCGCGGCGTCGACGCCGCCGCCCTGCGGAACGGCCACCCCGCCGCGCCGCAGGCACTGTTCGAGGGCGGCGAGCGTCGTCACGACGGTGTCCTTCCGGGCGTTGTAGCCCATCGTCCCGATCCGCCAGACGCGCCCGTGCAGGGGTCCGAACGAGGTGCCGATCTCGATGCCGTGGTCCTCGAGCATCGCGGCGCGGACGGCGTCCCCGCTGACCGTGTCCGGGATCTCCACCGCGACGACGTTGTGCATCTTGTGGCCGACGTCGCCGAAGACCGTCAGGCCGAGTCCGCGGACGCCCTCGAGCATCGCCCGCCCGGCGAGCGCGTGCCGCTCGACGACGGCGTCGCGGCCCTCCTCGAGCAGGATGCGGGCGCACTCGTTCGCGGCGTAGAGCATCGACGCCGCCTCGGTGTGGTGGTTGAGGCGCCGGGGACCCCAGTAGTCGAGGATCATCGCGAGGTCGAGGTAGTTCGACCGGATCGGGTCGTCGGAGACGTCGTCGCCGGGCTCGCGGATGCCGGCCTCGATGCTCCGACGGGCGTCCAGCACGGCGACCGCGGCCGGGGAGAGGGACAGCGGCGCGCTGCCGGAGGGACCGCCGAGGCACTTCTGCAGGCCCGCACTGACGGCGTCGATGCCCCACGCGTCCACCTCGAGCGGGTTGCCGCCGACCGAGGCCGTGACGTCGGTGTAGAAGAGCACGCCGTACCGGGCACAGATCGCGCCGAGTTCGTCGAGCGGCTGGTTCATCGTCGTCGAGGTGTCGCCCTGCACGATCGCCAACACCTTCGGACGGACACGGGCGATCGCGTCCTCGATGACCGAGGTCGGGAACACCTGCCCCCACTCGGTCTCGATCGTGTGCACGGTGGCGCCGGCTCGTCCGGCGATCTCGGCGAGCAGGTGCCCGAACCGTCCGAACACCGGCACGAGCACCGCGTCGCCCGGGGCGAGGAGGGAGACGAGGGCGGCTTCGATGCCGGCGCGCGAGGTGCCGTCGACCAGGACGGTGGCGTCGTTCCGCGTGCCGAGGACCTGCCGGTACAGCTCCTGCGTCCGGTTCATGGTCTCGGTCATCCACGGGTCGTACTGGCCGACGAGCGGTGTGGACAGGGCGCGGAGCACGCGGGGGTCGGCGGTGATCGGCCCGGGCCCCATGAGGAGCCGTGTCGGCGGGTTGACGGGATGCATGTTCGTACCTTCCGTTCCTTGCACGATCCTATTGGAACGCTCGTTACAGCAGTGTTGCGACGGCCAGTCCGGCAGCACGGTCGACGAGCGCCAGGTCCGACCCGACCGGACCGACGAGGGAGACGCCCACCGGGGCTCCGTCGACGACCAGGAGCGGAGCGCTCACCGCCGGCAGGCCGCCGACGCCGGCGACCGCGGTCATCCGCAGGGTCGACCGCCGTGTGGCGAGGACCGCCGGGCCGTCGGCCGTCCGGAGCGGCGCGGGGCCGGGCACCGTCGGGAGGACCAGCGCGCCGTCGGCGACCACGGCCCGGACCGCGGAACGCAGTCGCCCGAGCCCGTCCCGCGCAGCGGCCTCCTGCTCGGCGGTGATCCGGGCGGCCGCCGCGAACCGATCGGCGACGTCCGGGCCCAGGGCACCGGGATGCGCTGCGACCCACGCCCCGTGGTTCCGGCGTGCTTCGGCACCCTGCACGATCCGCACCGTCTCGGCGAGGTCGTCAAGGTCCGGCAGGTCGACGACCCCGACGCCCGTCCCGGTCCGTGCCAGCCAGTCCTCGAACGCGCGTCTCGTGGCGGGGTCCGCCGCAGCGAGCAGGGCCTCGCAGACCAGCAGCGGCGTCGCGAGGCTCCGCACCGCGGTACCGACCGCCACCGTCGCGACCGCTCGGAGCGTGTCGGGCCGTCGCGTCAGCCACCCGACCGTGTCGAAGCTCTGCGCGAGTGGCAGGACGCCGTCGCGCGACACGAGTCCGTGGGTCGTCCGCAGACCCCACAGCCCCTGGTACGAGGCGGGGACGCGGATGCTGCCTGCGGTGTCGGTGCCGAGCCCGACGTCCGCCTGCCCGAGCGCCACGGCCGTCGCGGGGCCGGAGGTCGAGCCACCGCTGATGCGCGCCGGATCGGCCCCGTTCGGCGGGGCGCCGGTGTGGGCGTTCCGCCCGGCGAGCGCGTAGGCGAACTCGTCCGTGCGGGCGATCCCGGTCACGTCGGCCCCGGCCTGCAGGAGCACCGAGACGGCCGGGGCGTGCTCCGTCTCGACGCGGGCTGCGGACTCCCACGTCGGGTTGCCGGCGCCGATCACGTGGCCGGCGACGGCGAAGAGGTCCTTGACGGCCACCCGGACCCCGGCGAGCGGACGGGCGTCGGACGCACCGGCGACCGCCTCCGCACCGGACGCGGCACCGGCACCGGCGCCGCGGACGAGCGGGTCCCCGACGGCCCGCCACACCGTCCGGTCGAAGGCGACCGCACGGCCCGTCACGTGCGCCGTCCGGATCCGCCACGCGCCCGCCGTGCGACGCCAGAGCTGCGTCTGCAGGCCGCGCCCACCGTCCGTGAACCGCGACTCCCCCACGACGAGGACCTCGTCCGCGGTCAGTTCCTGCACGTCGACGCCGACGAGCGTGCGCCGGGCGACACCACCACGGGCGGACCGGAACGCGCTGATCCGGTCGTGCCCGCGGAGCAACCCGGCTCCGTCGCCGCGCAACGTGTCCGGGCCGGGCTCGAACAGCGCGTCCAGCACCGCGGTGTCGTCCCGCATGAGGGCGTCCTCGTAGGCCCGGAACGCCGTCTCCAGTCCGTCCGGCCACGTCCCGGTCATCCGCACGTCGGTACCGCCTGGAAGTCGCTCTTCCGCACCGTCGCGTGCACACCGCACACGAGGTCGACGACCTGCGAGATCCGGAAGTCGGTCGCGGCGCTGAGGTAGGCGTACGCCAGGTGCTCCTCCACGCCCCACCGCGCCCGGAGCAGCGTGATCGCGGCACGGACGCACCGGCGCACGGCGTCGTCCAGGTCGGCGTCCATGCCCGTCGGGACGAGGTACTCCGTGGTCTCCGCCAGGGGTCCGACCAGCGCGCCGAAGCGCGCGAGCGCCACGGCCCGCGGGACCACGTCGAGGCGCAGGGTCAGCCGGAGCGAGGCCTCCATCGCGGTGAGCGCGACCTCGCCGTCCCCCTGCGCGAAGTGCGGATCGCCGACGGAGACGCCGGCCCCGGGCACCTGCACGGGCAGGTGCAGTGTGGCGCCGGCGGTGAGCAGGGCGATGTCGACGTTCCCGCCGTGCGGCCCCGGTGGGACGGAGTGCGGCCGGACCTCGCTGTCGACGGTCACGCCGACGATGCCGGGGAACGGCCGGAGTGGGAAGGTGACCACCCGGGGCCCGCCCGTCACGACCGGCAACCGCCCGAAGTCGACGCCGTCACGGGTCACGACGTCCGCGAAGACCGAGACGGGCTCGTCCCCGCGCGGGAGTTCCCCCGGCAGCGCTCCGCGACCGTGCCGGTTGGAGATCACGCCGTACGGCACCCGCGGGACGGCCTCGAGCACCGTGACGGAGACGACGTCGCCGGGCTCGGCCCCCTGCACGGCGACCGGGCGGGACACCACGTGCGGACCGTCGGCCGCGTCGCGCTCCACGTGCCGGACGATGTCGACCGCGTCCGCCAGCACGTCCGCCGCGGCCACGCCGTGCCGCCCGAAGAACGCCACCGGGTCGGACCCCTGGTCGGGCAGCAGGCCTTCGTGGCTGACGGTGTCGATCGTCACGACGGTCCCGGGGGCGACGGTGCGGACCGGCTCGTCGTCCCGACTCGGCAGCCGTCCCCAGAGGACGTCGTCGGGCGTGGAGCCG
The DNA here is from genome assembly GCF_003224335.1 of Curtobacterium sp. MCJR17_055. Classification (GTDB taxonomy): domain Bacteria; phylum Actinomycetota; class Actinomycetes; order Actinomycetales; family Microbacteriaceae; genus Curtobacterium. The sequence continues at coordinate 118,820 of NZ_QKLF01000004.1, read as the reverse complement.
AGGTGCACGTCGGCTGCGGCGAGCGTCTCAGGCACGGTCCACCAGCTCTCCGGCGACCACGTCCACGGTCGTGACGTCGTCCGCGGTGGAGGTGATCCGCCTCCCCCGCAGCCAGGTCCCCGTGACCCGACCGCGTACCGACAGCCCGTCGAAGGCGGAGACGGGGTTGCGGTGTGCGAGCGCGTCGGCCCGGACCGTGGACTCGGCGTCGGGGTCGAACACCGCGAAGTGCGCGAGGGCGCCCGGCGCGATCCGACCGCGGTCGGTGAAACGGGCGAGCGCCGCCGGTCCGGTCGTGACCGCGGGCACGACCGCGTCGAGCGGCAGGCCACGGCGAGCGGCCTCGGTCCACACGGCACGGAAGCCGACCTGGAGCCCGGCGATGCCGCCCCACGCCAGACCCCAGTCGTCGACCTTGAGGTCGACGGTCGACGGGGAGTGGTCGGACACCACCATGTCGATCGTGCCGTCGAGGAGCCCCGCCCAGAGCGCGTCGCGGTTCGCGTCGTCACGGATCGGCGGGCAGCACTTGTACGCGGTGGCTCCGTCCGGGATCGACCCGGCCTCGAACGCCAGGTAGTGGGGGCAGGTCTCGACCGTGATGCGCACGCCGTCGTCCTTCGCCGCACGGATCATCGGGAGGGCGCCTGCGTCGGAGAGGTGCAGGACGTGCACCCGGGCGCCGGTCTCCCGTGCGCCGTCGATCACCCGGGCGATGGCCGAGCGTTCGGCCTGCGCGGGTCGGGTGGCGAGGAAGTCGCGGTACCGGCCGCCGAGCGCGTCGTGGTCGACGAGGTGCTCCGGGTCCTCGGCGTGCACGATGAGCAACGCGTCCAGGGCAGCGACCTCGCCGATCGCCTGCCGCAGCGCACCCGGGTCGAGGTGCGGGAACTCGTCCACGCCGGACGGTGCCGTGAAGCACTTGAAGCCGAAGACCCCGGCGTCGTGCAGGTCGCCGAGGGAACCGGCGTTGCCCGGGACCGCGCCGCCCCAGAAGCCGACGTCGACCGCCACCCGGCCGGCCGCACTCGCCCGCTTGACGGCGAGGGCGGGCACGTCGACCGTCGCCGGGATCGAGTTCAGCGGCATGTCGATGATCGTCGTGACACCACCGAGTGCGGCCGCGCGCGTGGCGGAGGCGAAGCCCTCCCACTCGGTGCGGCCGGGCTCGTTGACGTGGACGTGGGTGTCGACGAGGCCCGGCAGCAGGACGTGCCCGTCCGGCACCGTCTCGTCACGCTGCCCGTTCGCCACGGCGTCGACCGGTCCGACGGACACGATCCGGCCGTCACGGACGACGACCGACGCGGGGCGGAAGGCACCGTCGACCCAGGCGCGCTGCGCGCGGAGCACGAGGTCGGCGGGCGCCAGGCCCTCGTCCACCGTCACGGACCCGAGGCTCGTCATGCGCCCGCCCCCACCGTCACGCGGGCGTCCGCGAGCGCGAAGGACGCGAGCGCCCCGGAGAACGGCTTCGGTGGCGGCGGGGCGTACTCGCCGTGCTTCCCGGTCGTCAGCCCGAGGCGGACGAGCGACTCGGCGAGCAGCGTCGTCGCGCTGACCCCGTCGACGACCGGGGCCCCGATCTCCTCGGACACGGAGGCGCAGAAGTCGGCCATGCCCGCGCAGCCGAGCACGACCGCGTCGGCGCCGTTCGCGATGACCTCGCGACACTCGGCGACGACCAGGTCCCGCGCGCCGGACGTCGGGTCCTCGAGCCGGAGCACGGGCACCTCGCACGCCCGCACCTCCGTCAGGAGCGCCGCACACCCGTAGCGCTCGGCGAGTTCCCGTGCGCGCCCGGTCGTCCGCGCGAGCGTCGTGACGACCCCGAACCGCCGCCCGAGCAGCACCGCCGTCCGGTAGGCGCCCTCGGCGATGCCGATCACCGGGCCGCTGGCGAGCTCCCGGGCCGCGTCGATGCCGGGATCGCCGAAGCACGCGACGACGGTGGCGTCCACCCCGTCCCGCTCGCCCGCGGCGATCTGCTCGAGGAGCCCCGGGACGGCGAGCGCTTCCTCGTAGTGGCTCTCGATCGAGGCCGGCCCCATCGTGGGCTGCACGGCCTCGACGACCGTGCCCGGACCGACGACGGCGGCCGCGGCCCTGCCGATCGCCGCCGTCATGGACGCGGTGGTGTTCGGGTTGACGACACGGATGCGCATCGCGGGTCCTTCCGATGGAGCTGGTGGTGCTGGGTGGTGACGATCCTCGACGGACCGGGGGCGGGCCTCCCGGCTGTCCACAGGGGCACCGGCTCAGAGGGCTGCGCCGGCGCCCCTGTGGACGAGTGGGCAGCCGTTCAGGCGCGGCCGGAGGCGGCGCCGTCGTCGACCGTCGGGTCGTCCGCGGCGAGCGCGGGCATCCGCGGCGACCGACGTTCCAGCGCCCAGAAGACGACGAGCCCGAGTCCGCAGCCGATGAACCAGCTGTAGGTGCTCAGCCAGGGCAGGACGCCGAGGGCCGGCGGGAGCACCGCGCTGCCGACCGAGACCGCCCCGGTGGTGACGAGCGTCCAGATCGCGTTCGGGTTGAAGCCCTTCCGGTACCAGTACCGCGCGGACGGGTCCATCGAGTACATGTCGTCGACCGCGACGCGCTGCTTCCCGACGATGTAGTACCCCGCGATGAGGATCCCGAACAGCGGACCGATCAGCGCACCGAGCACGCCCAGGGTGTACAGGATGGCCTGGTCGTTGCCGTACCAGTTCCACGGGGTGAGGAGCACCGACCCGACCGCCGCGATCATGCCGCCCGCCCGCCAGCTGATCCGGCGCGGGGACACGTTCGAGAAGTCGAAGGCGGGGCTGATGAAGTTCGCGACGATGTTGATGCCGACGGTGGCGATGACGAACGTCAGCCCGCCGAGCAGGATCGCGAAGGGGGCGTCGATCGCCTGGACGGTCGCGATCGGGTCGGTGATGAGCTCGCCGAAGACCGGCACGGTGGCACTCGCGCACAGCACGGTCAGGATCGAGAAGAACAGGAAGTTGACCGGCAGCCCGAGCAGGTTGCCGCGCTTCACGGCCGCGAACGACCGCCCGTACCGCGAGAAGTCGCCGAAGTTGAGCATCGGGCCGGAGAAGTAGCTGACGACCAGGGCGATCGCGGACAGCATCACCGGGATGCTCTCGGCGAAGGACATCGGCTCGCCGACCGAGAGCGTCAGCGAGATGTTGCCGATGCCGGCCCGTGCGACGAGGTACACCGCGAGGGCGATCATGACGACGTAGACCGCCGGCCCGGCCCAGTCGATGAACTTCCGGATCGCGTCCATGCCCATCCAGAACAGGGCTCCCTGAGCGACCCACAGGACGGCGTAGGAGATCCAGCCGAGCGCGTCGAGGCCCAGGAAGGACGGCTCGAGGAGGGCCGCGGCACCCGGGATGAACTTGAGGAACACGATGTTCAGCGACTGCGCCGCGAGGAACGTCTGCACGCCGTACCAGGCCATCGCGATGAGACCGCGGATGATCGCCGGGACGTTCGCACCGAGCACGCCGAACACCGCGCGGTTGATCACCGGGTACGGGACCCCGGTCCGCTGCGACGGCTTCGCGACGAGGTTCGCGAAGACCTGCACGACGAGGATGCCGACGACCAGGGCGACGAGCACCTGCCAGCTCGCGATGCCGAGCGCGAAGAGCGACCCCGCCGTGACGTAGCCGCCGACCGAGTGCACGTCGGACATCCAGAACGCGAAGACGTTGTAACTCGACCAGGTCTGCTTCCGCAGCGGCGCGAGGTCCTCGTTCGTGAGGGCCGGGTCGTACCCGGGCTTGATCAGGCCGGCGCCCGCGGGGGCGGTCGACGTGACGGGGGCGTGGGGCGGTGCGACGGGTGCCGCGACTTCGGTTGCCATGACGTCCTCCGGAGTGGGAGAGGGTGAGGTCGGCGTCTGCCTGGGAAGGAAGCTACGGACCCCGGTCGCACCGCCCGTTTCCCCTGTGTGACGACCGTGTGACATGACACCTGCATCGGAACGATCGTTCCAGGAGGCGCCGATCTCCTCCTCGAGGGGGAGGCACCGGCCGGACGGGCTCCCCTAGCGTGGCCACCGATGATCGAAGTACAGCACCTCTCCAAGCGCTACGGCCCGAAGACCGCGGTCGACGACGTCTCGTTCGTCGTGCACCCCGGGATGGTGACCGGCTTCCTCGGCCCGAACGGCGCCGGCAAGTCGACCACCATGCGGATGATCATGGGGCTCGACCGCCCGACCTCCGGCAGCGCGACGGTGAACGGGCGGCCGTACCAGGACTTCCGCGACCCGCTCCGGCAGGTCGGGGCCCTGCTCGAGGCGAAGGCGGTGCACTCCGGGCGCAGCGCGCACAACCACCTGCTCGCGCTCGCGGCGACGCACGGCATCCCGAAGCAGCGCGTGCACGAGGTCATCGAGATGACCGGCCTCGAGTCGGTCGCCCGCAAGCGGGTCGGTGGGTTCTCGCTCGGCATGGGCCAGCGGCTCGGCATCGCGGCGGCACTGCTCGGTGACCCGCACACGCTGATCCTCGACGAGCCGGTGAACGGCCTCGACCCGGACGGGGTGCTCTGGGTCCGTCAGCTCGCGCGCCGTCTGGCGGCGGAGGGGCGCACGGTCTTCCTCTCCAGCCACCTCATGAGCGAGATGGCGCAGACCGCCGACCGCGTGGTCGTCCTCGGTCGCGGCAAGGTGCTCGCCGACGCCCCGATCGCGGAGTTCGTCGCCGGCGCCGGTGGTCCCGCCGGCGGCACGGCACTCGCCCGGGTCGTCGTCCGGACCCCGATGCCGGACCAGCTCTTCGCCGCGATCGGCCCGGCGGCCACCGTCACCCAGCGTGAGGACGGGTCGTTCCTCGTGGTCGGGCCGGACGCACCGACGGTCGGTGACATCGCCGCCCGCGCCGGTGTCGTCCTGCACGAACTCACCCCGACCGGCGCCAGCCTGGAGGAGGCCTACATGGCGCTCACCCGCGACGACGTCGAGTACCGATCGGAGGGCACGCGATGAGCGCGCCGCAGCAGACCGACCACCGCGGGACCGAGCAGCACCGCCACCGCGGCAAGGCCTCCCTGGAGGGCAAGCGCCTCGGGTTCGCCCGACTGGTGCGCAGTGAGTGGATCAAGTTCTGGAGCATCCGGTCGACGTTCTGGTGCTTCGCCGTCATCGCCGTGCTGACGATCGGCCTGGCGACCCTCCTCGGCGCCCTGGCCGAGGCCGGCGCGACCACCACCACCGACGCGGCGAACGAGACCATCGTCGGGATGAACACGATCAGCGTGTACCTGTCCGCTCTCGTGGTCGGGGTGCTCGGCGTCCTCATCATCTCCGGCGAGTACACCACCGGGCAGATCCGGTCGACCTTCACCGCGGACCCCGGACGCCTCGGCGCCCTGCTCGCCAAGGCCACCGTGCTCGCCGTCTCGACGTTCCTCGTCAGCGTCGTCGCCACCTGGATCGGCGTCGCGATCTCGACCGCGCTGCAGGCGGGCAAGGGGGTCCACCCGGACCTCGCCGACCCCGCGGTCTTCATGCCGCTCCTCGGTGCGTCCGTGTACGTGACGCTCGTGGCACTGCTCGCGTTCGGCATCGGCCTGCTCGTCCGCTCGAGTGCCGGCGGCATCGCCATCACGCTCGGCATCCTGCTGGTGCTGCCGATCGTGCTCAGCCTGGTGTCCGTGCTCGCGGGCATCGACTGGCTCGGCACGGCCGCCGGGTACCTGCCCGACGCAGCCGGCGGGCAGCTGTACGCCTACGCGTCCGACGCACCCGCGGGCGCGACCGGAGCCCCGGCGACGGCGACGGCCGAGGGCGGTTCCGACCTGAACGGGTGGAGCGGTGCGGGCGTCCTCCTCGCCGAGGTGGTCGTGGTCAACGCCCTCGCGATGGTGGTCGCGCGACGCCGCGACGTCTGAGCACACCGGCACACCGGCCCACCGGCCCACCGATGACCGGTCGCTGCCGACGGGAGGCCCGTGGCGGGTCCGCCGCGGGCCTCCCGTCCGTCAGGCGACGACCGGAGCGGTCATCCCCCGACCCGGGGGTCCGAGCCACCGCGGGCGCGCAGCAGCCCGCCGACGACGAGGGTCACGAGCCCGCCGACGGCGACCAGCAGGGCGGCCAGGGCTGCCACGCCGGCGCCGATGTTCGCTCCCGTGCCCTCGGACAACGGGATGCTGTTCCACCACAGCGCGAGCTGGTGCCCGACGAGCCCGATGACCGTCAGCACCACCCCGATGACCATCAGGCGATGCGACGACCCCGGGCCCCTCCGCGGTCGGGGCGATCGCTGGAGGCGCGGCGGCGGCAGGTGGGTCATGTGCTCATCATGCCCGTGTCGTGCCGGCGCCCGCGGACGCGGTCTTCGCCCTCACCGTGGTGCGGGATCCGCCGTCGGGACCTGCCCCGCGCGCAGCATCGCCTGTTCGAGCAGCTCCACGTCGATGCCGACATGCCGGCGTGCGACCTCGCCGGCCTCCGCCGCCCGCCCCGCACACACCGCCTCGACGAGGACCTCGTGGTCCCGCGTGGCACGTGCCTCCATGTCCGCCATGCCCTCCTCGGTCCCCCAGAGGTGTGCCGGTGCCGCGATCGAGATCTGCGCCTCGAGGGTCGCGAGGGTCGCGCGGAGGACGTCGTTGCGCGCCGCGTCGATGATGCTCCGGTGCAGGACGGCGTCCGCCTGCTGCTTCGCCGCGCCGCTCGAGGCCTGCCGGAAGGCGTCGAGCCGGTCCCGGAGCGCAGCCGCCTCCGCCGGGGTGATCCGCTCGGCTGCCGCGGCGGCCATGGCCCCGTGCAGCAGGGCGATCGCGTCGGCGGTGTCCTGGATGCCGGCCCACCGGGCGAGCAGGGTCCGGCCGACCGACTCGGACGAGCTCGCCGGCCACTGCGTCCGGACGAACGTGCCGCCACCACGTCCGCGTCGGGTCTCGAGCAACCCGCGGTCGACCAGGCGAGCGAGGGCGCTCCGCACGGTGACACGCGCGACGCCGAGCAACGCCGCGAGTTCGCGTTCGGGCGGGAGTCGCGCCGCGGGCAGGTACTCCCCCACGGCGAGCGCGGTCACGAGCCGGTCCTCGACCTCGTCCACCCGTGTCTCCGTCGCGCGATCCGTCACGGCACCCCTCTCGACGGCCCTCCGTGGGCCGGCGCTGTTACGGCCACGTTAAACGAGCAGAAAAGGTCTTGCCTGGGACCTTTCGAAGGGCCATGCTCACCCCATGTCCCGCATCACCGAGAGCACGATGCCGTTCCTGGACGGCGAGACCTGGTACCGGATCACCGAGCCCGACCGCCCCGTCCCGGGGGCGCTGCCCCTCGTCGTCCTGCACGGCGGCCCCGGCATGGCGCACGACTACCTGCGGAACCTCGAGGCGTTCGCCGACGAGACCGGCCGCACCGTCGTCCACTCCGACCAGTTCGGCTGCGGTCGGAGCAGCCACCGTCCGGACGCCCCCGCCGACTTCTGGCAACCGCAGCTGTTCGTCGACGAGTACCGCGCGCTCGTCGCCCACCTCGGCCTCGGCGACCACCACGTGCTCGGGCAGTCGTGGGGCGGCATGCTCGGCGCCGAGATCGGTGTCCGCCGTCCGGGTGGCATCGCGAGCCTGTCGATCTGCAACTCCCCCGCGTCGATGCAGCTGTGGGTCGACGGTGCCGCGGAGCTCCGCAGCCGTCTGCCCGAGGACGTGCAGGACGCGCTCACCCGGCACGAGGCCGCCGGCACCACCGAGGACCCGGAGTACCTCGCCGCGACGCAGGTGTTCTACGAGCGCCACGTCTGCCGCGTCGTCCCGATGCCCGCCGACTTCATCGCGTCCGAGGAACAGATGGAAGCCGAGCCGACGGTCTACCACACCATGAACGGGCCGAACGAGTTCCACGTCATCGGGTCCCTGCGCGACTGGTCCGTCGTCGACCGCCTGGACCAGGTCGACGTCCCGACCCTCGTCGTCGCCGGTGAGCACGACGAGGCCACCCCCGCCACCTGGCAGCCCTTCGTGGAGCGCATCCCCGGGGCCCGCCAGCACGTCTTCCCCGGCGCCAGCCACTGCACCCACCTGGAGCAGCCGGAGGAGTTCCGCCGCGTCATCGGTGCGTTCCTCGCCGAGCACGACGCCCACCCCACCGACTGACTGACACCGCCGGCACCACCCCGGCCGGCCGTTCGCCGGACAGGAGGCCCGTCACCGACCCGTGCCGCGCCTCCCGTCCGGACCCCCACCCCCTGCACCGTCCCTCCTCCCCGAAACGGAACCGACATGTCGCAGCAGCACAGCGAGCTCTCCGCACAGCAACAGCTCGAGGCCTACGGCTACAAGCAGGAGCTCGACCGCTCCGTCTCCACCACCGACCTGCTCGTGTACGGGCTCGTCTTCATGGTGCCGATCGCCCCGTGGGCGATCTTCGGCACCGTCTACAACGCGTCGAGCGGCATGGTGCCGCTCGTCTACATCGTCGGCCTCGTCGCGATGATCTTCACGGCCCTGGCCTACGCGCAGATGGCGAAGTCGATCCCCCTCGCCGGCAGCGTGTTCTCGTACGTCGGCCGCGGCATCCACCCCACCGCCGGCTTCTTCGCCGGCTGGGCGATCCTGCTCGACTACCTGCTCGTCCCGACGCTGCTCTACGTCTTCGCCGCGGAGAGCATGGTCGGCATCTTCCCCGGCACCCCGCGGTGGCTGTGGGCGCTCGTCTTCGTGGCGATCAACACCGTCATCAACCTGGCCGGGGTGTCGTCGCTCAAGCTGGCGAACCGGATCTTCCTGCTCATCGAGCTCGTCTTCGTGGTGGTCTTCGTCGTGATCGCGATCGTCGCCCTGACCGGCGGCACCGTGCCGGGAGCGTCCTTCAGCACCGACCAGGTGTTCGACCCGGCGAAGGTGTCGGCACCGCTGATCGCGTCGGCACTGTCGATCGCGGTCCTGAGCTTCCTCGGCTTCGACGGCATCTCCACCCTGTCGGAGGAGTCGACCGGCCGCCGTGGTGGTGCCGGGCTGGCGATGATCCTGGCGCTCGTCATCGTCGCGTTCCTGTTCGTCGTGCAGACCTGGCTCGCGAGCGCCCTGGCCGCCGGTCGGGACTCGTTCTCGGACAGCGAGGCCGGGAACGCGTTCTTCACCGTCGTCGAGCAGGCCTCGTCGAGCGGGTGGGCGACGGCCTTCTTCGCCGTCAACGTCCTGGCCGTGGGCATCGCGAACGCCATGGCCGCGCAGGCCGCGACGAGCCGCCTGCTCTTCTCGATGAGCCGCGACCGGCAGCTGCCCGCGTTCCTGCACAAGCTCAACGGCCGTCGGGTCCCGCAGAACGCGATCCTGGTCGTCTCGGTGCTCTCCGCGATCCTCGTGCTGTTCTTCGTCGGACAGATCGACACGATCTCGTCACTGGTGAACTTCGGCGCGCTGTTCGGCTTCATGCTCCTGCACGTGTCGGTGTTCGTGCACCACGTCGTGAAGGGGAAGTCGCGCAACTGGCTGCTGCACCTCGTCGTGCCGCTCATCGGGTTCCTCATCATCGGGTACGTGCTGCTCAACGCGGCCGTCGAAGCGAAGGTCGGCGGCGTCATCTGGCTCGTCGTCGGCGCCGGCGTGTTCCTGTACTACCGGGCGACCGGGCGCTCCACCGAGGTCGGTTCGGAGGAGCCGGGCACGCTGGGTGAGGGCGACCGCACCGCCGCCACCACCCTGACGAAGGACGAGGACCACCGATGACCGCGGACCACCACCTCCCGAACACGCTCGGCCGCCCCGGCTACGCGGCCGACCGCGACCCCGTGCTGACCATCGCGCCCGGCACCGGCGAGACGATCGGGTTCGAGACGACCGACGCCGTGTACGCTGAGCTCGACGACCACCACGACATGGCGCAGCTGCAGGCCCCGATCAACCCGGTCACCGGCCCGGTGTACGTCGAGGGTGCGGAGCCGGGCGACACCCTCGCCGTGACGATCCACGACATCGAGCTCACCACCCACGGCTGGTCGGTGTCGCTGCCGGGCTCGGGCGCCCTGCAGCACGTCATGGGCGACCGCGTCTTCACCCGACGCTGCCCGATCGAGGACGGGGTCGTGCACGTCACCGACCGGCACGCGTTCCCGGTCCGCCCGATGATCGGCTGCATCGGCACCGCCCCGGCCGCGGGCGAGAACTCGACGATCATGCCCGCGTACGCCGAGGGCGGGAACATGGACGTCACCGAGGCCCGCCCCGGCTCGACGGTGTACCTGCCGGTCCGGGTGCCCGGCGCCCTGCTGTCGATCGGCGACATCCACGCGATCATGGCCGAGGGCGAGTCCTCCTTCGTCGCCATCGAGGCGCAGGGCACCGCCGTCGTGTCCGTCGACCTCGTCAAGGGCGGACCCGAACTGCGTGCCCCGCGCATCGAGACCGCCGACGAGTGGCTGTTCGTCGGCCTCGGTGAGCCCGTGCAGGAGAGCATCCGCCGCGGGTACGAGGACGCGTACGCGTTCCTGGTCGACGAGCACGGCTGGTCCGGGGACGACGCCTACGCGGTGCTCAGCGCCGTGGGCGACTCGAAGCTCGGTGGGCCGACGGGCTCCGGTGCGCCGGACCGGCTGCACCCGTTCGACGCGGTCGGTGCGGTGACGCTGCACCGGGTGCCGAAGGCGGTGCTGGAGCCGGCCGAGGCGCCGACGCCGTAGCCACCGGCCGCCGCTTGCCGGACGGGAGGCCCGGACCGCGTGACCGACGTCGGTCACGCGGTCCGGGCCTCCCGTCCGTGCGTCCGTGCGGTGCGTGCGTCCTGCTTGCTCGCTTGCGCTCGGGGTTCCGCAACACGCCGCCGTTGGCTCGTCCCGGTTCCGCAATTCACGCATCTCGCGGCGCTAGATGCGTGAATTGCGGAACCGCGGGGACGGGGCCCGGGCGCGTCAGAACGCATGTGCTCCGAGGAGCGTCCCGGCGGCGTAGGTCGCGGCGAGCGCGAGCGCCCCGCCGAACACCACGCGGACGGTGGCGCGGCCGCGGCGAGCACCACCGAGTGCGGCGCCGGTCGTCCCGGTCACGGCGAGTGCGACGAGCACGGCGACCACCGTGACCGCGATCTGGATCGACGTCGGGGCGAGGAGCATCGCGAGGAAGGGCAGCGCCGCGCCCGCGGTGAAGGTCGCGGCCGAGACCCAGGCCGCGCGCCACGGGCTGACGACCTCCTCCTCGGCGTCGCGGAGTGCGGCGGCGGCGCGGCGGTCCCGGACCTCGGGTCGGACGAGTTCGGCGGCGACGGAGGTCGCGACGTCGTCCGTGACCCCGAGCGCGCGGTAGTGGTCGGCGATGGTGACCGCGTCCTCGGACTCGGCCTCGAGCTGGGCCTGGTGGGCGGCCTGGCCGGTGCGCTGGGCGTCGCGGGCTCCGCTCACCGACACGTACTCGCCGAGCGCCATCGACACGGCGCCGCCGACGAGTGCTGCCGTGCCCGCGGCGAGGACGGGGCCGGTCGTGGCACCGGCACCGGCGACCCCGACCAGGACGGCGGCGACGGACACGATGCCGTCGTTCGCGCCGAGGAGACCGGCGCGCAACCAGTTGAGGCGGGCGGCGCTCGTGGCGTCGTCGTGCTCGGTGCCGGGGAGCGCGAGGTCAGCTGCGGTCGACATGGGGAGAGCCAAGCACCTGCGCGGGGATCGCACCAGCAAGGGAAGGCTCCCCTGACCGGGGCGTTCCCCACCGAGGACGACCGGTCCGCACCGGCCGCGCAGCGGGAGGAGCACGATGGACGCGACCGCACGCTCCGCCGCCACCGGCTGTTCAGAGGAGGACCATGTCCACCGTCCCCGCCCGCACCGACCCCGTCCGCTACGTCGCCATCGGCGACAGCTTCTCCGAGGGCGTCGGCGACGACGGGGACGTCCCCTTCCCTGGGTGGGCCGGACGACTGGCCTCCGGGCTCGCCGACCACCTGTCGGGCCCGGTCTCGTACGCGAACCTCGCGATCCGCGGTCGCCTGCTCGCCGGGGTCCTGGACGAGCAGCTCGACGCCGCGCTCGCCCTCGACCCGGCGCCGACGCTCGTCACGTTCTGCGGCGGCGGGAACGACATGCTCCGTCCGGGCTACGACGTGGACGTGCTGCTCGGCCGGCTCGCGACCGCGGCGGACGCGGTCGCCGCCCGCGGGATCCGGTTGGCACTCCTCAGCCCGGCCGACCCGAGCGCCCGACTGCCGCTCGGCAAGCTCATCAACGCCCGCGGGGACGCCTGGGCGGAGGCCCTGACCGGCTTCGCGCGGGAGCGGGGCCTGCCCTACGTCGACGTGTCCCGCGACCCACACCTGCGGCGCGCCGAGTTCTGGTCCGAGGACCGGCTGCACATGAACCCGCTCGGACACCAGCGGGTCGCCGACCTGGCCCTCCACGAGATCGCGGGTGGACCGACCGTGACGGCGCCGGTCGTCCCGGACGCGACGCGCACGTCGGTCACCGAGGAACTCCGGTACTACCGGGACCACGTCGTGCCGTGGGTCCGGCGGCGCGTGACCGGCCGGTCCTCCGGTGACGGGCGGGTCGCGTCCCATGGCGACTGGACCCCCGTGCCGCCGAGCGGCCGACGACGCTGATCCGGGCGGGGTGCGGCCCCGCAGCCGCGGTCAGACCACGAACGTCCGGGTCGGGCGGCCGCTGAGAGCGTGCGGGAACGACTCGCCGACCGGGCGGAACCCGGCGCTGCGGTAGAGGCGCACGGCCGGCGCGTTGTCCTCGAGCGCGTGCAGCATGCAGTGCTCGTACCCGGCGTCCCGGGCAGCGTCGACGGCCGCGACGAGGAGCGCTCGACCGAGCCCGCTCCCCTGCGCGGCCGGGTCGACCGCGAGCAGGCTGAGGTAGGCGGCGTCCGCGGGTCCCACTCCCCCTCCGGTGCCCGGCGCGGTGACGAGTGCGAAGCCGCGGACGCCGTCGTCGGAGTCCCCGGGCGCGACCACGAGGGCGACGCGCTCGGCGGCGAACTTCGCGGCCGCTCGCGCCCGGACCGCCGGGTCCCGGGGACGATCGTCGCGCGCGGCGACGGCGGCGACCCACAGGTCGATGCACGCGGTGTCCGTCCCGGCCTCCGCCGTCGCGACCCGCACGGCTGCAGAGGACTCGATCACCGGACCACCCTACGACCGGGCTCCTGCGTGCGCGGGACGCCAGGGCACGGCGTCACGAGGACCACCCGTCACGCGGTCGCCGGCACCCGTACCCGGAACGACGCTCCGCGGTGTTCGTCCGGCAACCGGTCGCCCCGTCCGAGCAGCTTGTGCCGCAGGGAGCCCTCCTCGTACCCGTCCGGGTAGGCGTTGCGCGCCCGGAGTTCGGGGACGACGAACTCGATGACGTCCTGCCACGTGCCCGGCGTCACCGCGTACGCCAGGTTGAAGCCGTCGACGTCGGTCTGCTCCTGGATGTCGATGAGGCGCTGCGCGATCGTCGCCCCGCTGCCGACCTCGACCGGACCGAGTCCGCCGATCGCAGTCTGCCGGGCGATGTCCCGGACCGTCCACGTCGTCCCGTCCTCACCGGTCGCGGCGGACAGGTTCGCAGCGGCCGACTGGATCGCGTTCGACTCGATGTTGCCGAGCGGCTCGTCCAGGTCGTACTGCGACAGGTCCACCCCCATCCAGCCGGAGTTCAGCACGAGCGCACCCGCCTCGGACGCGTACGACAGGTAGTCGCGGTACTTCGCCTGCGCGGCCTCGTCGGTCTCGTCCGTGATGACGGTGAGCAGCGTGTACACCCTGGCGCCGTACCGGTCGCGACCAGCGGCCTCCAGGGCGTCGCGGATCTTCCCCACCGTCGCGGCGAGCTGCGGCAGGGTCGGCGCCCCGACGAACACGGCCTCGGCGTTCTCGGCGGCGAAGCGGATCCCGCGCGGCGAGGCGCCCGCCTGGTAGATGACGGGCGAGCGCTGCACGGACGGTTCGGACAGGTGGATGCCCGGCACGTCGAAGTGCGCACCGTGGTGCTCGATCGGGTGCACCTTCGCGGGGTCGGTGAAGACACCGGTCTCGCGGTCCTCGACCACGGCGTCGTCCTCCCACGAGCCCTCCCACAGCTTGTAGAGGACCTCGAGGTACTCGTCGGCGACGTCGTAGCGGTCGTCGTGGCTGAGCTGGTCCGTCTGGCCCATGTTGCGGGCGGCGCTCGGCAGGTACCCGGTGACGACGTTCCAGCCGACACGGCCCTTCGTCAGGTGGTCGAGCGTGGACATGCGTCGGGCGAACGGGTACGGGTGCTCGTAGGCGGTGCCCGCGGTGATGCCGAAGCCCAGGTGCTCGGTGACGGCGGCCATCGCGGACACGAGGAGGATCGGGTCGTTCACCGGTACCTGCGACCCGGTGCGGAGCGCGGCCTCGTTCGTCCCGCCGTAGACGTCGTAGGTCCCGAGGACGTCGGCGATGAAGATGCCGTCGAACGCCCCGCCTTCGAGGATCTTCGCCAGGTCCGTCCAGTACGACAGGTCGTTGTAGTGCCGGGATCGGTCGCGCGGGTGGCGCCACAGCCCGGAGGACTGGTGCGCGACGCAGTTCATGTCGAACGCGTTGAAGCGGATCTGCCGGGGCTCGCGGTTCGTGGTCACGACGCGACCGTACGTCGGCCGTCCCCGCCGCGTCACGGAGGATGACGCCGCATGACACGGGCATCCGGGTGCGGGACGTGCCGGTGGTCAGCGGGGCGCCCGGACCGTGACCTCCGCCGTCGACGGGCCGCCGCACTGCTCGGAGCCGCCGTACCGGATCCACCGCGTGCGAACCGTCTCCGTCAGGAGCGGCCGGTCGGCGGCGTCCCGCAGCTCGACGACCGCCCGGTCCGGCGTGCCCATCAGCACGGGGAGCCGCCAGACGGCTCCGGCGGCGGTCGACGTCGGCGACGGGGCCGGCGCGACCTCGAGAGGCAGGACGGGCGGGTCGCTCGGCGCGGGCGGCGTGCATCCGGTCCCGGTGCAGACGGCGACGTCACGGACCGCGTCGACCGGTCCGCTGACCGTGACCACCACGGTGTTCGTCCACCCGATCGCCGGACAGGCCGTGGGCACGATGCCACACGCCGCTGTCGTCAGCACCGACAGCGCAGCCCCGGTCGCTGCCCACACCCGTCGCCCCCGCACGCCCCCATCGTCGGCCCTGAGGAGCGGTGGTGGGGACACGATGTGGTCACGACCACCGGTCGGGGACGACCGGCGGTCCGCGCGACGCTCAGGCGCGGTCGTGGAGGGTGACGTGGTAACCGTCGGGGTCGGCGAAGGTGAACCTCCGGCCGAACGGGCCGTCGATCGGTGCCGCGACGATCCGGTGCCCGTCGGCCTCGAGGGCGTCGTGGACCGCCTGGACGTCGGTCGCGTGCAACCAGAGGGCGACGCCGAGTCCCGGCTGGTCGACCGACGCGAGGTCGGTCCCGGGGAGGACGTCGCGCAGCGCGAACGCGATCGGCGTCGTGGTGAACACGACGGCGTGCGGTGGCCCGGCGGGCGAACGCTCGAGCCCGAGGTACCGCTCGTAGAACGCCTGCGAGGCATCGAGGTCGCGGACCTGCAGGGAGAGGAAGTCGGGGCCGGTGGCGGGCATGGGTGCTCCTTCTGGTCATGTCAGTTGTCTGACACCAAGCAGCGTATGTCAGACTTCTGACATGAGTCAACAGGACGGCGTCGACCTCCCGACCTCGATCGGGTACCTGCTCAAGGAGACCGCGACGGCGCTCCGGACCGCGATGGAGGCCGTGCTCCGCCCGCTCGGCATGACCGTGACGCACTACTCCTGCCTGGAACTCCTGGCGCAGCGTCCGGGGTCGTCGAACTCCGAGCTCGCCCGCGGCAC
Organism: Curtobacterium sp. MCJR17_055; assembly: GCF_003224335.1. Lineage (GTDB taxonomy): Bacteria > Actinomycetota > Actinomycetes > Actinomycetales > Microbacteriaceae > Curtobacterium. The sequence goes on along the minus strand of NZ_QKLF01000004.1, from coordinate 103,042 downwards.
CTTCGTGACCCGGCAGTCGATGAACGTCCTGCTGCAGACCCTCGAGCGCGACGGCGTCGTCGAGCGCCCGCCCGGGGCCCGCTCGGGTCGGGTCATGCCGGCGCAGCTCACCGACCGCGGACGCCGGGACCTCGCCGCCGCGACGGCCGCCGTCCGCTCCGTGGAGGACCGGATGCTCGCCGACCTCGACGAGGACGACCGCGCCGCGGCGAGGTCGCTGCTGCGGCGCATGGTGCGCGCACTGCGCAGCGACGCGGCCGACAGCGCCAGCGCTGGCTGACCGTGACTCGTCGCGGCGCAATCCGGCGCGACGTCACCCGTGATGCGACAGGAAGTCGCGAACGACCCGCGCGGCGTCGGGATGGTCCTGCGGTCGGTGGCCGTGTCCGACGAGGGTGACGTGACGGGCGTCGGCGATCCGGGAGGCGATCGTCTCGTACTCGTCGTTCCATCCTCCTGTGATGACCAGTGTCGGCACGCCGGGACGCTCCGGGGTGTCCAGCGTCCACGGTCCCGGCAGCCGACGTTGCCGCTCCGCCGCGAGGAGTGCATCGGCGTCCCTCGGTGGTGCGGGGCTCCGACCGGTGAGTGCCGCGGTGAACGCGACGGCGAACTGCGCAGGCGGGAGCAGGCTCGCCTGGTCGAGGACCGGCTGCACACGTCGGACGTGCTCCTCGACCGATGCGTGCCCCCGCGCCAGCGCGTAGGCGGCAGGCTCGAACAGCACGAGCACGGTGACGAGGTCCGGACGACGCGCAGCGGCGCGCATGGCGACCGGTCCGCCGAAGGAGTGGGCGACGACCGCACTGCCGGTGCCGCACGCACGGAGGAGCCGCCGCTCCCACCGGTCCTGCTCGAACCGCACCGGTGGACCGGCGTCGTACCCCGGCATCGCCGCGAAGCGGGCGCCGGGCAGTGTCCCCACCGAGGACCAGGCCCGACTCGGACTCCGGTTCGACGCGTGCAGGAACACGAGCTCGCGCGCGGTCCGCTCGTGCCCCTCTTCCACCATGCGGTGCAGGCTACGGGAAGCAGGACGCCGGACGGGAGGCGCGGCACCCGCTGGCACCGCGCCTCCCGTCCGGTGGACCGCCGCCGAGGGCCGCGCCCGCCCTGCGCCCGTCGTCAGCCCGCCGCGACCGCCTGCTGCGCCGCCGCCTCGGCGGCGACCCACGCGAGCATGCCGCACTTGACCCGCATGACGAACTTCGAGACACCCTGGAAGGCGACGAGGTCCTCGAGCACGTCCTCGTCCGGCTCGCCGACGCCCCGGGAGCGCATCATCGTGCGGAACGCCTCGGTCAGGGTCAGGAGTTCCGGGACGGTCCGGCCGACGGCCATGTCGGTGAGGACCGAGGCCGACGCCATCGAGATCGAGCAGCCGTCCCCCTGCCAGGCGACGGCGGCGATCCGGTCGGTCCCGGGCTCGAGTCGGAGCCGCACGGTGATCTCGTCACCGCACGTCGGGTTCCGCTCGAAGTGCTCGGCGTCCGCATCCGGCATCGGACCGTCGCCCCGACGGGCTCTCGCGTGGTCGAGGATCACCTGCTGGTAGAGCCCGTCCAGGCCGGTCACGCGGGCTCCTCCGCACCGAAGTAGCCGCGGATCCCGCCGACCGCGGTCACGAAGCGGTCGACGTCCTCCTCGGTCGTGTACACGTACGTGCTCGCGCGGCTCGTGGCCGTGAGCCCCAGACGACGGTGGAGCGGCTGCGCGCAGTGGTGGCCGGAGCGCACCGCGATGCCCTGCGCGTCGAGGTACTGGGACACGTCGTGCGCGTGCACGCCGTCGACGACGAAGGACGCGAGTCCACTGCGCGGGACACCGGCCGCGGGTCCGACGACGGAGACGCCGGGGACGGTGGCGAGGCCGGTGAGCATCCGCTGCGCCAGGTGCTCCTCGTGCTCCTGCACCCGGTCCATCCCGATGCGCTCGAGGTAGCGGACGGCCTCGGCGAGCGCGACGGCCTGTGAGACCGGCTGCGTGCCGGCCTCGAACCGCTCGGGGGCCGGCATGAAGTCGGTGTGCTCCATCGTCACCGTGGTGATCATCGAGCCGCCGGTGCGGAACGGCGGCAGTGCGTTGAGCAGGTCCTGCCGACCCCAGAGCACGCCGATCCCGTTCGGGCCGAGCATCTTGTGCCCGGAGAACGCGGCGAAGTCGATGTCGAGGGCGCGGACGTCGAGCGGCCGGTGCGGCGCGGACTGGCAGGCGTCGAGCACGACGAGCGCCCCGACGGCGTGGGCCGCCGCCACGAGCTCGGCGACGGGGGCGATCATCCCGGTGACGTTCGACACGTGGGCGAACGCGACGACCCGGGTGTGTTCGGTGACGAGCGCGACGGCGTCCTCGGCGCTCCAGCACCCGGTGTCGTCGACCGGCACCCAGCGCAGCGTCGCACCGGTGGCGGCGGCGAGCTCCTGCCAGGGCACGAGGTTCGCGTGGTGCTCGGCCTCGGTGACCAGGACCTCGTCCCCGGGGCCGATGCGGAAGCGGTCGGCCTCGGCACCGCCGCGGCCGGCGCTGGCGTTGCGGATGCCGTAGGCGACGAGGTTGAGCGCGTCGGTGGCGTTGGCCGTCCAGACGACCTCGGACGGGCTCGCGGCTCCGATGAAGCGCGCGACGGTCGCACGGGCGTCCTCGTAGGCGTCGGTGCTCAGCGCGGCGAGGGTGTGGGCACCGCGGTGCACGGCCGCGTTGTCCTGCTCGAGGAAGCACCGTTCGGCGTCGAGGACCTGCACGGGCCGCTCGGCCGTCGCGCCGGAGTCGAGGTAGGCCAGCGGCTGCCCGTTCACCTCCTGCTGGAGGATCGGGAAGTCCGCCCGGATGCGGAGGACCTCGTCCTCGGTGAGCGGTGCGACGAAGTCGTCCGTCGGCGTTGGTGCAACGATCGTCACGGTGCTGGCCCTCCTGTACGTCTCCGGGAGACAACCCGTCAATGGTGGTCGTTCTTCCCGGCAGCGTCCAGTCGGGCCGGCACCGCGCGGGCGCTACTCGTTCCCGACGCGCTTGTCGGCCTGCTCGCGGGCGGCGTCGATCTTGTCGTCGTACTTGCCGCCGGTGGCCTTCTTCACGGCGTCGGCGACCCCTTCGAACACCTTGTCGCTGACGCCCTCGGCCTTCTCGCTCTTCAGCGCGTCCTGCACCTTGCCGTTCTGCAGCAGCGCCTGGGCCTTCTTCGTGATGTCGTCGAACCCTGCCATGACCTGCTCCTCGTCGATCGGGCGGAACCTCGTGCCCCGCGTCCTGGCGCCGATGCTAACCAGCGTGCGGCCACCTGGTCCGGGCCGTCCACCGGATGCCCAGCACCGGACCGGTCGACGGTGCCGCGGGGCGGCGCGGCGCGGCGCGGCTCGGCGCGGCTCGGCGCGGCTCGCCGCGGCGCGGCGCGGCGCGGCTCGGCTCGGCTCGGCTCGGCTCGGCTCAGGCCATCTGCGCACTGCGCCGACGGGCCAGGACGTAGCCGACGGCGACGGCTCCGCTCACCGCCAGCAGCGAGGGGATGAGGATGTCGGTGCCCTCCTGCGTGAACTCGACGACGAGCACGAGGGCCGTGAACGGCGCGCGCATGGTCGTGGCCAGGAACGCGGCCGCGCCGACGAACGCGAAGGCCGCCAGGCTGCCGCCGTCGGTCGGCCAGAGCAGCATCCAGGCGGCCCCGAGGAAGCCGCCGAGCGCCGACCCGACCGCGATCGAGGGGGTCAGCGTGCCGCCCACGGCGCCGGCACCGATCGTCGCCGCGGTCGTCACGGTCTTCAGCAGTCCGAGGACGAGGAGCGCGAGCAGGGGCGCCATGCCGAGCAGCGTCGGCCCGTCGAGGTCGGCGTTCATCGCGGCGAGTCCGAGCGCCCGGCCGTTCCCCATCACCTCCGGGAAGGGGATCGCGACGAGGCCGACGAGTGCGAACACGACCGGCAGCACGACGAGCAGCTTCCACCCGGTCGGGGCGATCGCCTGCAGCCGGTTGGTGGCCCGCACGAACCCGACCCCGGCGAGCCCGAGCAGCGGCCCGACGACGACCGCCCAGACGAGCAGCGAGGGCGAGAGGTGCATCGCGGGCACGTGGTACAGCACCTCGTCCGGGATCACGAGCCGGGCGACGAACGCGGCGACGGCACTCGTGACGAACGCGGGCAGGGCCGTCGCCAGGGTGAGCTCGCCGAGCAGCACCTCGACCGCGAACAGCGCACCCCCGAGCGGTACGTCGTAGACCGCTGCGAGCCCGGCGGCAGCACCACAGGCCACCAGGACCTTCGTCTCGCGCGGCGTCAACCCGGCCCGGACGGTGAGCAGCTGCGCGGCCCACGCACCGAGTTCGCGCGGTGCGACCTCCTTGCCGATCGAGGCGCCGAGACCCACCGCGAGGATCTGCACGCCCGCGTTGCCGACGGTCACCAGGGAGGGCATCCGCCTGCCCGCGACGGCGGCCTGGACACCGACGACCGGACGCCCCCACCGCCGGATCGCCCACCACGCGACGGCCGTCAGGACGCCGGCGGCCAGGACCGCGAGGAACCGGTTCAGCGCCGACGGTGCGTCCGCCGCCTCACGGTGCCCGCCGAAGGCGTAGCCGAAGGCGACGAACTGGATGAGTTGGAGCGCGAGCCACACGGCGATCCCGGCGGCCCCGCCGGCGACGCCGACGAGCCCCGTGACCACGGCCAGCTTGAGCGCCCAGGCCGGAGCGGCGAGACCGTTGTGTGGCATGTCGGCAAGCGTAGCGGTCGCGCGTCGGCGTGCGTCGCGCGCGTCGACGCGCTCGTTCGACGGTTCTTCGCGCTCGTCAGTGGGTTGGCCGGGAGGCCCGTCCCGCCGTCCCGGCTCCGGCACCGGTCCGGAGGCGGTGATCCGGGCCTCCCGACCGGGCTCCGACGTCAGACCGCGGCGACGCGGTAGGGCACGACGGTCTCCGGGTACGTCATCGGCGCCTGGACGCCGACGACCTCGAGCACCCGGCCGGAGAACACCCGGTCGCCGGACTCCCACGGCGCGGGCTCGAGGCCCGGCACGTCCCCGATGACGACCGGGTCCACGCGGTACCGGGTCTCCGGGTCGAGGCCGCGCAGCGTGATCCGGCCGCGCGGGCTGACCTCGGAGCGGCCGACCACGGCGAGGAAGAACAGCGCCTCCCGCCGGTCCGGAGCCACCGCGCCGTAGACCAGCTGCGTCTCGTCGGCCTGGTCGACACGCACCAGGTCCCCGTGGTGCAGGAGCTCCCGGCACTGCCGGTAGGTCGCGACCCACTCGGTGAGCTCGCGCTCCTCGGCCTCGGTCGCGGTCGCCAGGTCCCACTCGATGCCGAGGTGCCCGTAGAGCGCGGTACCGGCCCGGAAGGCCAGGGTGTGGCGGCGCCCGGTCGTGTGGTTCGTGCCGCTCGCGATGTGCGACCCGAGCATCTCGGGCGGCAGGAGCTGCATGGTCCAGCGGTTCATCTGCTGCCGCTCGAGCGGGTCGATGCAGTCCGAGGTCCAGACGCGGTCGGTGTGCTCGATGACGCCGAGGTCGACCCGGCTACCGCCCGACGAGCACGACTCGATCTCGAGCCCCGGGAACCGGTCCTTGAGCGCCGCCATCAAGCGGTACGCGGCCAGGGTCTGCTCGTGCACGGCAGCACCGGCGCCCCGGGTGCCTGCCTCGATCAGGTCGCGGTTGTGGTCCCACTTGACGTAGTCGACACCGACCTCGCCGATCACGGCGGTCAGCCGTCCGAGGACGTGCTCGTACGCCTCCGGGATCGCCAAGTCGAGCACCTGCTGGTTCCGGGCGCGGACCGGGAGTCGGCCGTCCGCCTGCATGATCCACTCCGGGTGCTCCCGGGCCAGGTCGCTGTCCTCGTTCACCATCTCCGGCTCGAACCACAGCCCGAACTCCATGCCGAGGGCGCGGACGTGGTCGACCAGCGGGGCGAGCCCGTCGGGCCAGACGTCCTCGTCGACGTACCAGTCGCCCAGCCCGGCACGGTCGTCGCGACGGCCGCGGAACCACCCGTCGTCGAGGACGAACCGCTCGACGCCGATCCGGGCGGCCCGGTCCGCCAGGTCCGTCAGGCGGGTGAGGTCGTGGTCGAAGTAGACGGCCTCCCAGACGTTGATCGTCGTCGGCCGCGGCCGGGTGGGGTGCTGCGGGCGCCGTCGGAGCCAGTCGTGGAACCGGTGGGCCTGGTCGTCGAGGCCGTCCCCGTAGGCGCCGTACACCCACGGGCCGGCGTAGGTCGCTCCCTGGTCGAGCCGGACCTCGCCGGGCAGCAGGAGCTCCCCACCGCCGACCACCTGTCGGCCGTCGTTGCCGCGCTCGGCGTGGTGCCGGTGGTTCCCGCTCCAACCGACGTGCACGCCCCAGACCTCGCCGCTCGCGAAGCCGAAGCCGGGGGTTCCGACGCTCAGGACCGTGGCGGCGTCGGGGCCCGTCCGACCACGACGGCCCTCGCGCTGGTGCGTGCCGACGACGAGTTCGTGCCGCTGCGGGGTGCGCTCCTTGCCCCAGCGTCCGGCGAAGTCGAGGACCTCGCGAGCACGACCCGGGACCGGGAGCGCGACGGTGACGTCGTCGACGGTGTACGTACCGGGGGCCGTGTTCGTGACCGCGGCGCGGAGTCGGACCAGGCCGGAGGACAGGAGCTCGATCTCGATGCGGATGGACAGGCCGGCGACGCGGTCCTCGGCGTCGGCGACGAGGCGTCGGCCGGGGGTGATGTCGGTGCCGGGGGCGCTGGTCCGGCCGGGGTCGCTCGCGGCGGTGCCGTCCGTCGGCAGGTCGCTGACGTCGACGGCGGTGAGCGTGAACGCCGGCGACCAGTCGCGGCCGTCCCGGTGCCCGACGAGCCCCGGGCGCCCCGTCCACCCCGTGTGCGCTTCCGGCAGGACGCTGAGGCGCACGGGGACGTCGGGTGTGCTCGGTTGCAGCGGGAGGACGTCCGCGGCCGCGAGCGCGGACAGCTCGGCGTCGGACAGGTCCCCGAGGGCGGCGCCCCAGTGCACGACGGCGGGGAGCTGGCCGTCCGAGCAGTCGAGCACGAGGGACACACCCCCGGCGCTCAGGTGGACGGGGACGGTGGGGAGCGACGACATCGGTTCTCCTCGGAGCGGGCGGGCAGGCAGGCGGGCAAGCGGGCGGGCGCGTGGCCGGGCGGGCGCGCGGCCAGGCGTGTGTTCGGGCGGGTGGCCTCAGAACCAGCGCTTGACCTTGAACACCGCGTAGAGGACCGCGGCGAACAGGACCATCAGCACGATCGACAGCGGGTACCCCCACGTCCAGGACAGCTCCGGCATGTGCTCGAAGTTCATCCCGTAGACCGCGGCGATGAGCGTCGGGGCGAACAGGATCGCCGCCCAGCCGGAGATCCGCTTCGTGTCGTCGTTCTGCTTCTGCGCCGCCAGGGTCGAGTCGACCGTCAGCGCGTTCTGCAGGAGCTGCCGGAAGGTGTCCAGCCGCTCCACGACCCGGATGACGTGGTCCAGGACGTCCCGGAACCGGCGCTGGAGCTCGACGGGCAGGTGGTACTTCTCGGCGCCGCGGTGCAGGTCCTCGATCATCCGGATGAGCGGGCGGGCGGCACGCTGGAAGTCGACGACCTCGCCGAAGAGCTCGTAGACGCGGCGGGAGACGCCGGCCTCGCCCGAGAAGAGCTGCCCCTCGATCTGGTTGATGTCCTCCTCGAGCCCGTCGATGACCGGCCGGTAGTCGTCGACGATCGAGTCCATCAGGGCCCAGAGCTGCGCCTGGGGCCCTGCGGTGACGAGCCCGGGCTTGCCGCTCATCCGCTGCAGGGCGCGCGGGACCGCTCGTCCGCCCCGCGGGTCTGCCTGCACCACCGCGAGGAAGAAGTCCTCGCCGACGAAGGCGTGGACCTCGCCGAACTCGACCTCCTCGGCCGCGTCCCGGTACACCGCGGGCTTGAGCACCGCGAAGAGCGTCGAGCCGTACCGTTCGAGCTTCGGTCGCTGGTGCCCTTCGGCGGAGTCCTCCACCGCGAGCTCGTGCAGGCCGAGGGCGACCGCGACGTCACCGAGCTCCTCGGCGTCCGGCCGGTCGAGCACGATGCAGGCCGAGGCACCGTGCTCCGCGATCATCGTGAAGCTCTCGTCGAGCGAGGGACTCGTCGTCGGGGCGATCCGGTCCACGTACACGGTGTTCAGCTCGACGGTCACGGCACCACCGTACGCACCCTGGGCAGCGGCTGCGTGATCGCGGACGGGGCGGCGTAGCGTCCTGGTCATCAGCATGCTGACGAAGGGGAGCACGATGCGCTGGATGCGGAAGGTCATGATCGCCGTGAGCACGGTGGTCGCCGTGGTGGGTTCGTTCATCGGGTCCGGGGCCGCGGGCGGCACCCCGATCGCCGAGGCGGCCGACGGCGCGCTCTCGGCATCGTCCGCGGCGATCGCCCCCGGTGGGCCCGCGTTCGGCATCTGGAGCGTCATCTACGTCGGGCTCGTCGCCTTCGCCGTGTGGCAGTTCCTCCCGCGTCGGGACGACCAGGCCCGGCACGACCGCCTCGCCGTGCCCGCGACCCTGTCCCTGCTCCTCAACGCGGCGTGGATCCTGTCCGTGCAGTTCGGCTTCCTCTGGCTGAGCGAGCCGATCATCGTCGCCCTGCTCGGCGTCCTGGCGTGGGCGTTCGTGGTGCTCCGGCGCACCAGGCCGTCCGGCCGTGTCGAGGCGGTCGTCACGGACGGCACGTTCGGGCTGTACCTCGGATGGGTCTGCGTGGCGACGGCGGCCAACACGGCCGCGGTCCTGACGGCTGCGGGGTTCCGGGGCTTCGGCCTCGGCCAGGACGTGTGGGGTGTGGCGGTCGCAGCGGTCGCCGGCCTCGTCGGCGTCCTCGTCGGGGTGACCGGCCGTGGTCGCATCGCCCCGGCCCTGTCGCTCGGCTGGGGGCTCGCGTGGGTCGCGGTCGCGCGGCTCGACGGGCCGCTCGTCTCGGTGCCCACCGCCCTCACCGCGCTGGTCGCCGTCGCCGCGGTGCTCGTGGTGACGGTCGTCGCGCGGGCCCGTGCAGGCTGGACCGCAGGGTCGGCCGCGCCCCGCACCGCCTGAGCGCGCTGGCGCAGCGCCGGACTGCTGCGCGGAACCGACAGATCGACGCGGACCTTCCGCATCGATCTGTCGGTTCCGCGTCCATGACCGGCCGGGTCGGGCCGGGGCGGGTCGGGCCGGGGCGGGTCGGGTTCAGCGCCGCGCGACCGCCATGCCGTGCGCGGCGGCGACGGCCTCGTTCGTCACGCGGCCGTCGTGCACGTTGAGCCCGGAGGCGAGTGCCGGGTCGGACTCCAGCGCCCGCTCCCACCCCTGGTCCGCGATCGCCACGGCGTACGGGAGCGTCGCGTTCGTCAGCGCGATGGTGCTCGTCCGCGGGACCGCGCCCGGCATGTTCGCCACGCAGTAGTAGACGGCGTCGTGCACGGCGAACGTCGGGTCGTCGTGGGTGGTCGGCCGCGACCCCTCGAAGCACCCGCCCTGGTCGATCGCGATGTCGACGAGGACGGACCCGGCGCGCATGTCGGCGACCATCGCGTCCGTGACGAGCTTCGGAGCCGACGCCCCGGGGATGAGGACGGACCCGATCACCAGGTCCGCCTCGGCGACGGCGTGCGCGATCGCGAGCGGGCTCGACCGGAGGGTCGTCACCCGGCCGTCGAACCGCGCGTCGAGGGCTCGGAGGCGCGGCAGGCTGATGTCGAAGACCGTCACCTCGGCACCCATCCCGACCGCGATCGTCGCGGCGTGCTCGCCCGCGACACCACCGCCGATCACCACGACCCGCCCCTTCGGCGTGCCGGGGACACCCCCGAGCAGGAGCCCGCGGCCGCCGTTCGCACGCATGAGGTGGTGGGCGCCGACCTGGGCGGACAGCCGCCCGGCGATCTCCGACATCGGCGACAGGAGCGGCAGCGAACGGTCGGGGAGCTGCACGGTCTCGTACGCGATCGCGGTGGCGCCCGACTCGACCAGCGCCGCGGTCAGCGGGCGGTCGGCGGCGAGGTGCAGGTACGTGAAGAGGACCTGTCCCGCGCGCAGGAGCGGGTACTCGGCAGCCACGGGCTCCTTCACCTTGAGCACCATCTCGGCGTCCCAGGCCGACCCAGCATCCGACACGATCACGGCACCAGCTGCGGTGTACTCGTCGTCGGAGAACGCCGACCCGGTCCCGGCGCCGGACTGCACGAGCACCTCGTGCCCGTGCATCGTCAGCTCGGCGACGCCAGCCGGGGTCGCGGCGACGCGGAACTCGTTGTTCTTGATCTCGGTGGGGACGCCGATGCGCATGACGGACTCCTTCGTGGGCAGGTGCTCGGACACCGCCCATCCAGCCGCACGTTCGCCGCGAGTGCTCGCGCACCGAAGGATCACCCGCTCACCGGGTGTTCCGTTCCGCTCAGTTCGGCATCACGCAGGATGGGAGCGCTCCCACCGAACGATCTGGTCGCTCCCCCGGACCGACGCAGCACCTCGGCTGACGGCGACGAGCCAGCCGTCGGCGACCGGGTCTGCCCTCAGCGGCGCGACCTGGTCCGCAACGTGTCGCTCGGCAGCTCGCCGAACCGGGACCGGTACGCGGCCGAGAACCGACCGAGGTGGCCGAAGCCCCACCCGCGGGCGATGTCCGCGACCGAGGTCTCGTCCCGCTCCGCCCGTCGCAACTCGTGGAGGGCGCCGTCGAGCCGGACCGAGCGCAGCAGCTCACCGGGCGTCTGGTCCAGGTGACGGCGGAGCGACTGCTGCAACCCGCGCGGGCTGAGCCCCGCCGCCGCGGCGATCTCCGGCGTGCCGATCGGCTCCCGGGCGTGCGCCTGCACGTAGTCGAGCGCGCGTCGCAGCCGCTGGTGCTCCGGCCCGGACCCGGTCACGGCGGCACGCCAGGTGCTGCGGCGTGGGAACGCCCGGAGCGCCGCGTCCGCGAAGGTCTCGGCGACGTCACGGCGGACGGTGGCGGTCAACGGGGTGTCCACCTGCAGCCACGTCGACGAGAGCCGGCGGACCGTGTCGCGCCAGACCGCCATGCCGTCGGCGGTCGGCCGTTCGAGGGGTTCGAACGAGAACGTGTCGTCGCCGACCAGGCTCGTGACGAACGGGCGGTCGAGGTGCACGAAGTTGAGGCCGATGTCGCGGTGGTGCAGGTCGTACGGCTCCGACGGCAGGATGACCGGGACACCGGGCTCGAGGTCCACGGAGCGGCCGTTGAACGTGATGGTGCTGCTCCCGCTGCGGAGCCACGCGACGATGAAGTCGTCGGACTGGCTCTGACTGCGCAGGTCGACGCCGAAGCGGGAGGTCCGCAGGGACATCCGTTCATCGGTGACACCGGCGAAGTCCCACGCTGTGTCGGCGTGCGTCCGCCGGATCGCGGGGGCCTTGAGGTCGTAGTCGGAGGTGAAGAACGCCATCGCCTGGTCGATGTCCGTGCCTGCCAACCGCCGGTACGACCGGGTGTCGGCACGCTCGACGCCGACGGGCGGAGCGGACGGAGCGGGACCGGCATCGGGAGTGAGCACCATGCTCCGACCGTACGCGACACCTCCGACATCCGACCCGACGGGCCTCCCCCAGAGCCGGGGCCACGCGCGTCCCGTCCGGTCAGTTCTGCAGGATCGCCTGCCCGACGCTCTCGTCGAGGATGAGGTCCGTCACGAGCCCCGCGGCCAGGGCGCCACGCAGCGACGCGGCCTTCCCCCGCCCGGCGACGACGCAGATCCGACGCGGTGCCCGCTTGACCGTGTCGAGGTCGGGCGCGCCGGCGCGGGCGTTCACCCCGATGTCCTTCCACGACCCGTCCGCGCGGTAGAACACGGTGGACACGTCGCCGACGACCCCGGCCTGTCGCAACTCGTCCTGGTCCGCCGGGTCGAGGTACCCGCCGGAGTACACGTGCGACGGCACCGGGGCCTGCGGAGCGCCGACCCCGAACACGACCAGGTCCATCCGCTCGTGCAGGTCGAGCACGCGTCGGATCGAGCGCTCGCGGAACAGCGCGGCCTTCGTGGCGGGGTCGTCGAAGAACGCCGGCACGGGGAACTGCTGCACGAGTGCGCCGTAGGCCTCGCCGAACCGCCGGAGGATCTCCGACGCGTAGACGATGCCCGTCGTGCGGGTGTTCGCGGCGCCGTTCACCTGCACGACGGTCGACCCGTGCGTGGTCTTCGGCACGAGGTAGCGACTCACGGCGCTGACCGTCGAGCCCCACGAGATGCCGATGACCATGTTCGACTCGATGTACTGCGTCAGGATCCGGGCGGCGGACAGGGCCACCCGCTCCAACCGGTCCACGTCGCTCGTGTGGTCCGGGACCGGCACGACGTGTGCGTGCACGCCGAAGCGCGCCCGGATGCTCCGGCTCAGCGCGGCCGCCTGGTCGAGCGGTGAGCGGATCTGGATGTCGACGAGCCCGGTGTCACGGGCGTACTTGAGCAGGCGGGACACCGACGACCGGGACGTGCCGAGCTCGTCGGCGATGGCGTCCATCGTGAGGTCCTGCAGGTAGTAGAGGTGCGCGGCCCGCAGGGCCTGCTGGGTGCGCACGGGCTGGGCGGCGTCGCTCATGGGTCCGAGCATGCACGGACGTGCACGCGCTCTGCAACCCCGTCCGGCCCTCCCGTCCGCCGTCCGCCGACCCGGACGGGAGGCGCGACAAGCGTTCTGCACGTCCGTGCACCGAGGTTGCCCACACGTTCCGACGAGCGCACGATCGATGGAGTACCAACGGAATCGACCCCAGAAAGCGATGCGAACGACCATGTCGAAGAAGACGCAGCCCAGGAACACGGTCACCGCCCTCACCGGACGCCCGAATGCACAGGTCCTCATCGTCGGTGGCGGGATCAACGGCATCGCCACCTTCCGCGACCTCGCACTGCAGGGCGTCGACGTCGCCCTCGTCGAACGCAGCGACTACGGCTCGGGCGCATCCGCCGCGTCGAGCCACATGATCCACGGCGGCATCCGCTACCTCGAGAACGGCGAGTTCCGTCTGGTGCGCGAGAGCGTGCAGGAGCGCAACGGCCTCATCCGCATCGCCCCGCACTACGTCAAGCCGCTGCAGACGACCATGCCGGTCTTCTCGACGTTCTCCGGCATCATGAACGCCCCGCTGCGCATGCTCACGCACAAGCAGCGCTCCACGAAGGAGCGTGGCGCGATGCTCATCAAGATCGGCATGACGATCTACGACTCCTTCTCGCGCGACGGCGGTTCGGTCCCGAAGCACGTCTTCCGCACGAAGAAGGCGGCGCTCGAGGACATGCCGGCCCTCAACCGCGACCTCAAGTACACGGGCACGTACTACGACGCCTCGGTGCACGAGCCGGAGCGCCTGGCGCTCGACGTCCTGAAGGACGGGCTCGCCGCGAGCACCGGCACCGGCTCGGACGCGACCGCCCGTGCGACGAACTACGTCGAGGCCGTCGGCAGCCGTGACGGCGGCGTCCTGCTCCGTGACCGCGAGACCGGCGAGGAGTTCGTGTTCACCGCGGACGTCGTCGTGAACGCGTCCGGTCCCTGGACGGACCTGACGAACGAGGCGTTCGGTGGTGGCACGAAGTACATGGGCGGCACGAAGGGCTCCCACATCGTCGTCGACAACCCCGAGCTGCTCGAGGCGACGAAGGGCCGCGAACTGTTCTTCGAGAACAACGACGGCCGCATCGTCCTCATCTACCCGCTCAAGGGCCGGGTCCTCATCGGCACGACCGACATCGACGCCGACCCGTCGCAGCCGGTCGTCACGACCGACGAGGAGATCGACTACTTCTTCGGGCTCGTGAAGCACGTGTTCCCGCAGATCGAGGTCACGCGCGACCACATCGTCTACAGCTACTCGGGCATCCGACCGCTCCCCCGCCACGAGGACACCGCCCCCGGGTTCGTGTCCCGCGACTACCGGATCGTCGACACCCCGATCGCCGGCCTGCCGGACACGACCGTGCTGTCGCTCGTGGGCGGCAAGTGGACGACCTTCCGGGCCCTGGCCGCGCACCTGTCGACCGACGTCACGAAGAAGCTCGGCGTCGCCCGCACGGTCGACACGACCGGCATGCCGATCGGTGGTGGCAAGGACTTCCCGACCACCGACGGCCAGCGTGCCCTGTGGATCAAGTCGCACCGTGACGGCCTCGCGTCCGAGACCGTCGACCGCCTGCTCGACCGCTACGGCACCCGTGCCGCCGAGGTCGTCGACGCGCTGGTCACCGGTCCGGTCGAGCCGCTCGAGTCGGACGGTACGCTGACCCGCGCCGAGGTCCGGTACTTCGCCGAGCACGAGCAGGCCGTGCACCTGGTCGACGTCGTCCTCCGCCGCACGAACCTCGCGTTCGTCGGTGGCGTCACGATCGACCTGCTCGACGAGCTCGCCGACGTCATGGCCGAGACCCTCGACTGGACGGCCGAGGAGCGCGCCGACGAGGTCCAGCGCACGCTCGACGTGCTGCGTGAGTCGCACCGCGTCATCGTGCCGCTGACGTCCGCGTCGCAGCTCGCGTAGTCCACGCGACGCACGACGGACGGGAGGCACGGTGCCAGCTGGCACCGTGCCTCCCGTTCGTCTCCCCCGCCACCTGCCCGGTGCGAGACGCCCCGATGCGCCGAGACGCCGCCGGATGCCGCGGCGTTCCGCCGTCGGAGCGGCGTTCTGCCGGCCCGGCGGCGTCGCGCCGTCGGTGCCGTCAGAACCGCTCGCCGGTCGGGTCCTGCGCGGCCAGGTCGGCGAGGTCGTCGCCGCCGACGGGCTCGCCCGCCCAGTCCACGAGGCGCCACCCGTCGGCGGTCGAGCCCTCGAGCTCCACGACGCCGGTGTTCTCGAGGTGCCGGTTCCGCCCGAGGTCGTCCGGCACGTTCTGCGCCGTGACCGCGGCCCAGATCCGGATCGCGGCACCGTGGCTGAACGCCGCGACGACGTCCGCCCCGGTCTCCTCGATCTGCCGCACGGCGTCGTCGTACCGCGCGAAGAACGCGTGGCCGTCCTCCGCGCCGGGCAGGTGCTCGTCGCGGTCGCCGGCGGCCCAGGCGTACACGGCCGCGAGGTAGCTCTGGACGGCGACCGTGTCCCGTCTGCCCTGCAGGTCGCCGGCCTCGATCTCCCGGAGGCCCGGCAGCACCACGGGTGCGAGGTCGAGCGCACGCGCGAGCGGGGCCGCGGTGATCTGCGTCCGGACCATCGTCGAGGTGAACAGGCGCTCGATGCCCCGGTCCCCCAGCGCGGCGGGGAGCGCGTCGGCCTGCTCCTGTCCGAGCTCGGTCAGGCCGGGTCCGGGCACCTCCGCGTCGAGCAGGCCGGTCACGTTCGCGGGGGTCTGTCCGTGTCGGACGAGCAGGAGTCGCATCCCCTCACCCTACGGAGCGGCTCCCCCACTAGCCCTGACGGGTGTTCCAGCGCGGGTCCTTCTTGTTGATGACGTACACGCGCCCGCGCCGCCGCACGACCTGCGAGCCGGGGATCTTCTTGAGCGCCTTGAGCGAGGTGCGGACCTTCACGTGGACCTCCTTGATGAGAACGGTTTTCATGTACCGTACTGCACATGGCCGCAGTCCCGATCACCCTCGTCTCCGCCCTCCACGACGTCGACGCCGCACGCATCGCCGCACGACTGTCCGACGGGCACCGGCTGCACGCCGCCGGCAGCGCGATGGCCGCGGCGCGGGCCGTCGCGGACCGGGCCGGGCGCCTCGCCGACGTCTGCGGGCCCGGGGCCCGGCACGCGCTCGTCGTCACCCTGCCCGTCGGCGGTGACGCTCGGGCCGTGGGCATGATGCTCGCGAACGCGGCCCGGGCCGAGACGGGCGACGACCGGGTGCTCCGGCACGTGGTGTCCGTCCTCCGCGCCGACGAGGTCGAGCACCTGTTCTGGTCCGGCGTCGACGACGCGTTCGTCGCCGGCGAGCGCCTCGCGGCCCTGGTCGAGTACGCGACCGTCATCGTGCTCGACCGCACCGACCGCCTGCCCACGGCACGGCGTCGCGCCCTCGTCGCCCTCGTGCACCGCTGCGCGCCGTCCGCCGTGGTCCTCGCCGACGAGCGGGTCCGCAGCGCCGACGACCTCCCGACGTCGAACGGCGGCGCGGCCCGCATGCTCGCCGGGAGCGCCGGGTGGATGCGGGCCCTGTCGACCGGGGCCGACGACGCCCACCGGCGGTCCGCAGACGGGCTCACCGCCGTGTGCTACCGGGACCCGCTGCCCTTCCACCCGTCCCGACTCGCCGACGTCGTGGAGCACGACCTCGCGGCCGGCCCGGACGGACGGGTCTTGCGCTCCCGCGGGTTCTTCCGGCTGGCGTCCCGGCCCGACCACGTCGGCTCCTGGTCGAGCGTCGGGGCGATGCTCGCGCTCGACCCGACCGCGAACCCGTCCTGGGACGAGGACGCCCCGATCGGCCAGTCGCTCTGGTTCGTCGGCGAGGACCTGGACGCGGTCCGGCTCACGCGGGCGCTCGACGGAGCGCTCATCACCCCGGACGAGCTGCTCGCCGGGCCGGACCTGTGGCGCGCCTGGGCCGACCCCTTCCCGGTGTGGCCCGTCCTCGACCGCGACTGACGACATCGTCCCCGCGACCGACCCGCCACCGAGCCGACCGGGACTGCTACCGTCTGGCCGTGGCGATCGAACCGGACACGAAGAACTGGACCTGGGTCATCGAGGCGGCGTGCCCGGACTGCGGCTTCGACGGCAGCGCGGTGACGTTCCGGGACGTGCCCGCGGTCATCGACGCGAACACGGACGGCTGGCCAGAGCAGCTCCGCCGCCCGGATGTGCGGGAGCGCCCGGACGAGTCGACGTGGTCACCGCTCGAGTACGGCGCCCACGTCCGTGACGTGCACCGGAAGATGACGGAGCGCCTCGAGCTGATGCTCGCCGAGGACGACCCGCTGTTCCCGAACTGGGACCAGGACGCCACCGCCGTCGCGGACCGCTACGCCGAACAGGACCCGGCGACCGTCGCCCGGGAGCTCGTCGCCGCCGCCGACCGCGCCGTGTCGGCCTTCGGCGGGGTGCCCGACCACCAGCTCGCCCGGACCGGGCGCCGCTCGGACGGCAGCGTCTTCACGGTCGCGACGCTCGCCGTCTACTACGCGCACGACCCGGTGCACCACCTGTGGGACGTCCGCCGGTCGCGCTGACCTGTCCGGGCCTCGCGGCCGGGCGTCAGGCGAGCGCGTCGAGCAGTGCCCGCGCCGTCGCCGCGTCGGTGACCAGCTCGTTGACGAGCCGGCCACGCACGGCGCTGATGATGCTCGGCACCTTCACGGCACCGACGGCCACGCCGACCGCGTGCGGCACCGCGGCCAGGACCTCCCGCGAGGTCCGGACCATCCGCTCGCTGCCGGGGAACTCGATCGCCTCGCCGTCGGGGCCGGTGAAGTTCAGGCACACGTCCCCGGTCGCCCGGTCGAAGACCGCGTGGTCCACGGGCAGGCCCCTGGCCATCGCGTCGCGGGTCGCGACCGGCGCACCGATGCCGAGGATCGCGCCCGTCGCACGCTCCCAGAGACCGACGACGTGTTGGAAGGCCGGGTCCTCGTCCAGGGAGGCCCGCAGCGCCTCCGACGGGAGCGCCTGCGCGAACAGGAAGGTCGGGATCGCCCCCGACCGCTCGGCGGCCGCCCGGGTGATCTCGTTCGTCTGGAACCACTGGTTCGGGTCGGCCTGACCACCGACGGTCGGGACGAGCTGCACGCCCGGCATCGGGGGCACGACGCCGTGCGCGATGGCGTGCACCGTGCTGCCGGAGGACACCAGGACCGCGTCCCCCGGGGCGAGGTGCATGGCCTCGACCGCTGCGGCGACGGGCTCGGCGAGGTCGACGCCGAGGGTCGCCGTGTGCGTCACGGCCGCGAGGTACACGGCCTGCAGACCGAGCACGACCCGCAACCGCTCGGCCAGGACGGCGGTCTCGTCCTGGAACGGGTCGACGACCTCGATCCGGACGAGCCCGGCGCGGCGGGCCTCGGACACCAGGCGGCTGACGGTCGGGCGGGAGACGCCCAGGCGGGCGGCGATCTCGTTCTGCGTCGCGTCCTCGAGGTAGTACATCCGGGCCGCCTGGTACACCGTGTCGAGCGGGAACCGGGAGCGGGGACCGTCGCCGGCGGGGACACCGCCCTCCGTCGGCGGACCGCTGGCGGGTGCGGGGTCGGACGGACTCGTTCCGGACATCGAGCGCGGGCCTCCCGGGGTGGTGCCGTCGGCCGGGTGCCGGGACGACACCGCGATCGTAGCGCCGCCCGTCCTACCGGATGGTGAAGCCACCGTCGACGCGGAGGTCGGCGCCGTTCACCATCGCGGCCGACCCGCCGGCGAGGAAGAGCACCGCCGCCGCGACCTCGTCGGGCGTCGCGAACCGTCCGGTCGGGATCTCGTCCTGGTGGCGCAGGCCCGCCTCGTTCGCCCACGCGGACCGACCCAGGGCGGTGAGCACGACCGTCGGCGACACCGTGTTGACGGTGACGCCGCGGCGCCCCCACTCGAGGGCGAGCACGCGGGTCAGCCCGAGCAGACCGGCCTTCGACGCGCAGTAGGCGGCGTGCCCGTCGATCCCGACGTGTGCAGCCTGGGACGCGATGGTCACGACCCGTCCGTACCCCGCGGCGAGCATGTGCCGTCCGACCGCCTGCGTCACGCGGTGCGTGCCGGTGAGGTTCACGTCGAGCGTCCGCGCCCAGGCGTCGGGCCCGAGGTCCTCGGCGGGGGCCAGGGCGACGATGCCCGCGCAGTTCACCAGGACCTCGACGTGCCCGGCGCCGGCGAGGACCTCGGCGACGGCCGTGTCCACCGAGGCCTGGTCCGTGACGTCGCACCCGATACCGAGGTGCCCGTCCCCGGGCAGCTCGGACGCAGCCGAGGCCGACGCGTCGGCGCGGACGTCGATGACGGCGACCCGTGCACCGCGGCCGGCGAGGGCGCGTGCGACCGCGTTGCCGATGCCGGACGCGCCACCGGTGACGACCGCGACGCGGCCGGTGAACGGGTTCGTGTGGTCGAGGTGGGCCGGACCGGGCCGCAGCAGCGCGGCGAGGTCGTCGTCGTCCGGCAGCGCTGCCGGGGCCGACGCGGGACCGGTGGACGGGTGGTGGTTCTGGAACGCGGACATGACGGGTAACATACTCGATGTCAGATACCACTGCGATCGAGAGAGCCCATGTCGACGACGACGCCCCCACTCCTGCGCACCGCTCCCGCCCCCGGCCGCCTCGACCGACTCGGGATCCCCCGCCCCATCGCCCTCGGCTTCCTCGGCGTCCTGGTGATGATGACCGGGGTCGGCGTCGAGTCGAACTTCGTCACCCCGCACATGGTCGCCGTGCTCGGCAGCCCTCCGGCCACGGTCGCGACGATCGTCACCGGTGCGAGCCTCGCGACCCTCATCGGCAGCTACCTGTCCGGCGCGCTCGCCGACCTGGTCGGCCCACGCCCCGTGATGACCGTCGGCGTCGTCGTCTGGGTCGTGTTCGAGGTCCTGTTCCTCGGTGCCCTCCACCTCGGCAGCGTCCCGCTCACCGCGGTGGCCTACACACTCCGCGGACTCGGGCACCCGCTCGCCGCGTTCGCGTTCCTGGTCTGGGTGAACGTCACCGCACCCGTCGAACGCCGTGGTGCGGCGGTCGGGTGGTTCTACGTCGCCTTCACCGGCGGCCTGCCCACGCTCGGCTCGTTGTTCGCCCTCGGGACCATCCCGGCCCTCGGCGGCGGGGTCGTCGGCGAGACCGGAGCGATGACCGCCTCGATCGCCCTCGTCGTCGCCGGGTGGGCGCTCGCGCGCTTCGGTGTCCGGCTGCCGAGCGGCACGCAGCGGATCGCCCCCGCCGGCGAGAGCCCCTTGCGGGTCGTCACGAGCGGGATCCGCCTGACCGCGACACGGCCGCGCGTGCTCATGGGGTTCCTCGTCCGACTCGTCAACACCGCACCGGAGTTCGGCATGTTCGTCGTCCTGCCGGCCGTCATCGCCGACGAGCGCGGCTGGGGGCAACAGCGCTGGCTCCTCATGACCGTGTGCGTGTACGCGACGAGCATCCTCGTGAACGCCCTGTTCGGCTGGGTCGGCGACCGCATCGGATGGGTCCGCACGGTCCGCTGGTTCGGCGTCGTCGGGTCCGCGGTCGGGCTGCTGGCCTGGTGGTACGTCCCGCAACTCGTCCCCGCCGGCTCCGACTGGGGGTACGTCGCCGCCGTCGTCGCCGGGTGCGTCTTCGGGTGCTCGCTCGCGGGGTTCGTCCCGATGGGCGCGATCATGCCGGCGCTCGAACCGCAGCACCGGGGTGCGGCCATGGCGATGTACACGACCGCGGCCGGCGGTGCCGCGTTCCTCGGCACCGGTGTGGTGGCCGTCGTCCTCGCGCTCGGCGGGGGCGGTGCCGCCGTCACCTGGACGTTCGTGGGGCTCTACGCCTGCGCCTTCCTCATGGTCGGCCGACTCCACGTCCCGCAGCACGACGAGGCCCACTGACCGATGTCCCCGTCCCTTCCCACCCACCCGTCCCCCGAGGAGGACCGCACATGACCACAATCTGCGACGACCCCGACGAGTTCGCCGAGGACCAACTCGCCGGTTGGCTCGCCCTGTACGCCGACCGCGTCCGCGGTGTGACCGGCGGCGTCGTGACGCTGCCGACCGCCGACACCGACCCGCAGGTCGCCGTCGTCGTCGGAGGCGGCTCCGGCCACTACCCCGCCTTCAGCGGTCTGGTCGGCCCCGGGCTCGCGACCGGCGCGGTCGTCGGGAACGTATTCACGTCACCGTCCGCCGCCCAGGTGTACTCCGTGGCCAGGGCCGCCGACCAGGGCCGCGGCGTCGTCCTGTGCTTCGGGAACTACGCCGGCGACACGATGAACTTCGGGATCGCCGCCGAACGACTCCGCGCTGCCGGTGTCGACACGCGGATCGTGGTGGTCACCGACGACGTCGCCTCGGCGGACGAGGTCGACCGACGACGGGGCATCGCGGGCGACTTCGCGGTCGTCAAGGCCATGGGCGCCGCGGCGGCCGCCGGGGCCTCGCTGGACGAGGTCGAACGGGTCGGCCGGCACGCGAACGACCGAACGCGGACGATCGGCGTCGCCTTCTCGGGCTGCACGCTGCCCGGAGCCGACGAGCCGCTGTTCACGGTGCCGGACGGTCACCTGGGCCTCGGCCTCGGGATCCACGGGGAGCCGGGCATCCGCGACGTCCCGCTCGTGCCGGCCCGCCAGCTCGCGCACCTGCTCGTGGACCGGTTGCTCGCCGAGCGTCCGGCCGACGCCCCCGCCGGTGGCCGGGTCGCCCCGGTCCTCAACGGCCTCGGCGACACCAAGTACGAGGAGCTGTTCGTGCTCTGGGGACGGATCGCGCCGCTCCTCGAGCAGGCCGGTCTCGCGGTCGTCGAGCCCGAGGTCGGCGAACTCGTGACGAGCCTGGACATGGGCGGGTGCTCGCTCACCCTGCAGTGGCTCGACGACGACCTCGAGCGACTCTGGTGTGCCGACGCCTACGCGCCCGCCTACCGCAAGGTGGCAGCGCCCGTCGCCACACTCGTCCCCGCGGCCGTCGGGACCGAGTGCGCTGCGGACGCGACGGTCGTGCCGGACGCGAGCCGGGCCTCCCGGCAGGCCGCCGACACCGTGCGCGTGGTCGTCGCGGCGACGGAACGGCTGCTCCGCGAGCAGGAGCACGAACTCGGCCGCATCGACGCCGTCGCCGGGGACGGCGACCACGGACGCGGGATGGTGAAGGGCATCGGTGCGGCCCGGCGGGCGGTCGACGGCACGGACGCGACCGCCGGCGTCGCGTTCCTGCTCGGACGCGCCGGCGAGGCCTGGGCGGCAGAGGCCGGCGGGACCTCGGGCGTGCTCTGGGGCGCAGCCCTCGAGGCGTTCGGCGCCGCGATCGGCGACGACGTCGACGAGGTCACCGCGTCGCTCGTGGTCGACGCGGCCCGGGCCTTCGCCGACGCGGTCGTCCAGCTCGGACGGGCGCGGCGTGGCGACAAAACCCTGCTCGACGCCCTGCTGCCGTTCGTCGACGCCCTCGACGCGGCGGTGCGCTCCGGCGTGCCGCTGCCGGAGGCCTGGACCGCTGCCGCCGAGGTCGCCCAGCTCGAGGCGACCGCCACCGCGGCGCTGTCGCCACGTGTGGGACGAGCCCGGCCGCTCGCCGCGAAGAGCGTCGGCACCCCGGACGCCGGAGCCGTCTCGATGGGCATGGTCCTCACCCGGGTCGGCGAGGTCCTCACCGCCCGACGTGACACCACGAACACCACCATCACCACCACCACCACCGGAGGAGTGCACGCATGACGTTCCGCATCGCGATCGGGTCGGACGACGCCGGTTTCACGCTCAAGGAGGTGCTGCGCGCCGACCTCATGGCCGATCCCCGTGTCGTGGACGTCGTCGACGTGGGTGTCGACGCCGACGGCCACACGGCCTACCCCCACGTCGCCGTCGAGGCCGCGCGGCTCGTCGCCGCCGGGTCCGCCGACCGGGCGCTGCTCGTCTGCGGCACCGGACTCGGGGTGGCGATCAGCGCGAACAAGGTCCCCGGCATCCGGGCGGTGACCGCGCACGACCCGTTCAGCGTCGAGCGGTCGGTGCTGTCGAACGACGCGCAGGTCCTCTGCCTCGGGCAGCGGGTGATCGGCACCGAGCTCGCCCGCCGCCTGGTGCGCGAGTGGCTCGGGTACACCTTCGACCCGGCATCGGCGAGCGCCGGGAAGGTCGACGCGATCCGGTCGTACGAGCAGTCCGCCGGATGACCCGGTGAACGCTGTGCTCCGGCCGCCGGACCTGGCCGGAGCACAGCGTTCTGTCGGTTGTCGGACGTACCGTGCACCCGACTCCGATGCACCACCGCGGGTCCGATGCTCGACCGAGGGGAACCCCCATGAAGAAGTCCGTCTGGCTGCCGGCACTGATCGCGCCCGTCGTCGTCGCCGGGGCCGTCGCCGCTCCCGCGCTGGCGAACGCCGCCGCTCCTCCCGTCGCCGGGGAGCACCCGACCGCCGCCGCGGTCATCGCGAGCATCGCCGGCTCCTCGGACGCGCAGTACTCGGGCAAGCTGGCGCAGACGAGCGACCTCGGGCTCCCGGAACTGCCCACCGGCTCCGGCGGCTCCTCGCTCGAGGGGGACGCCTCGGACGCACTCGGTCTGCTCACCGCTCCGCACACCGCCCGCGTCTACGTCGACGGAGCGACGAAGCAGCGGGTGCAGGTCACCGAACAGCTCGCCGAGCGGGACGTCATCCGCAACGGCAGCACCGTGTGGACGTGGGACTCCGAGGAGCGCGCCGCGACGAAGGTCACGCTCCCGAGCCGCTCCGCGGAGACGCCCGGGTACGGCACCACCACACCGGGTGACGTGGCCGAGCGCGCGATCGACGCCATCACCCCGACCACGGAGGTCTCGAAGCCGGTGGCGACCTCGGTCGCCGGTCACGACGCCTGGCTCCTCACGCTCACCCCGAAGTCCTCCGACACCCTCGTCGGCACGGTGCAGCTCGCCGTCGACCAGCAGACGGGGCTGCCGCTGCGCGCGTCGGTCACCGCCGCGGGGAAGGACGACCCCGCGTTCCAGGTCGGCTTCACGAGCCTGTCGTACGGCGCGCCGGCGGCACGGCTGTTCGCGTTCACGCCGCCGAGCGGTGCGGACGTGACCACGAAGGACCTCTCCGACGCCGATCCGGGTACGCACGGGAACGGCTCCGGGCACGGTGTGGCCGACCACGGCGCCACGGTCACCGGCAGCGGGTGGGACACGGTGGTGGCCCTGCCCGCCGGCACCGCCGACAGCACCGGTCTCGGGTCGGAGGCGTCCGGGCTCCTCGACCAGCTCACGACGGCGGTCGACGGCGGTCGCGCCCTGCAGACCTCGCTCGTCTCGGTGTACCTGGCCGACGACGGCCGTGTCCTCGCGGGCGCGGTGCCGGTCGCGACGCTGGTCGCCGCCGCGAAGTGACGACGGGGACGGACACCGCGGCCGCACCCCGGGACACCACGGACACCGCAGCCGGGCTCGCCATCCGGACGGTCGGCCTCCGCAAGGTCTTCCGGAAGCAGCGGGCCGTGGACGGCATCGACCTCGCGGTGCCCCGCGGCTCGGTGTTCGGGTTCCTCGGGCCGAACGGCAGCGGCAAGACCACCACGATCCGGATGCTCCTGGGGCTGTCGACCGCCACGAGCGGGAGGATCGAGGTGCTCGGCGAACCGATGCCGCGCGGGCTGCACTCGGTGCTCCCCCGGGTCGGCGCCCTGGTCGAGGGTCCGGCCTTCTACCCCTACCTGTCCGGCCGGGCGAACCTGTCCCGCTTCGACGCCGCCGATCCGACCTCCGACCCGCGGACGCGGCGGGAGCGGGTCGCGAGCGCACTCGACCGGGTCGGGTTGAGCCACGCCGCCGACAAGAAGGCGCACGCGTACTCGCTCGGGATGAAGCAGCGCCTGGGCTTGGCGAACGCGCTGCTGTCCCCGCGCGACCTCCTCGTGCTCGACGAGCCGACGAACGGCCTGGACCCGCAGGGGACCCGGGAGGTCCGCCACCTCATCCGGTCCTTGGCGGACGACGGCACGACGGTGTTCGTGTCGAGTCACCTGCTGGCCGAGATCGAGCAGGTCTGCACGCACGCGGCCGTGATGCGCACCGGCTCGATCGTCGCGCAGGGCCCGCTCGACGAGCTGCGAGCCCGCGGCGCCCGGACCGTCACGGTCCGGACCCCCGACATCGGGCAGGCCGGTGTCGTCCTCTCCCGCCTCGGACTCGCGCCCCGGCGGGAGGGCGGGTCCGACGTCCTGGTCGCCGACCTCACCACCGACGTCGAGCCGGAGACGATCACCGCCGAACTCGTCCGCGCCGAGGTCCGGGTGCGCGGCATCGCGGTCGGCGGCGGCACCCTCGAGGACCTGTTCGTCGCACTCACCGGAGAGGGATTCGATGTCGCAGGGTGACACCGTGGACACGACGACACGACCCGCTGGTGCCCGGTCCGCTCCGGGCGCTGCGCGGCGGACCCGCACGTTCGCCCTGCTCGGGTCCGAACTCGCGCTCGTCTTCCGTCGGCGTCGGACCTGGGCGATGCTCGGGGCACTCGCCCTCGTGCCGATCCTCATCGCCGTCGCGGTCCGGCTCACCACCGACGGCGACGACGGTGGCCCGGCGTTCCTCGGCGACATCACGAACAACGGCCTGTTCGTGTCCTTCACGGCGCTGACGGTGTCGATCCCGCTCTTCCTGCCCCTCACGGTCGGGGTGGTCGCCGGCGACACCGTCGCCGGCGAGGCCAGCCACGGCACGCTGCGCTACCTGCTCGTCGCCCCGACCGGGCGGGTGCGGTTCATCGTCGTGAAGACGATCGGCGCGGTCGCGTTCTGTCTCGCCGCCACCCTGCTCGTCGTCCTCGTCGGGGCGGCGATCGGTGCGGCGCTGTTCCCGGTCGGTCCGGTGACGCTGCTCTCCGGTACGCAGGTCGACGGCTGGTCGTACGCGGGCCGTGCGGTCCTGCTCGCGCTCTACGTGACGCTGTCGATGCTCGGCCTGGTGGCGATCGGTCTGTTCGCGTCGACGCTGACCAACGTCCCGGTCGGGGCGATGGCCGCGACGGTCGTGCTGGCCGGGGCATCGCAGGTGCTCGACCAGCTCCCGCAGCTCGACTGGCTGCACCCGTTCCTGTTCTCGCACCTCTGGCTCGGGTTCGGCGACCTGCTGCGGGACCCGATCTCGTTCGACTCGTTCGGCAGCAACGCGGTCCTGCAGCTCGGGTACCTGGTCGTCTTCGGCGCGCTGGCGTACGGCCGGTTCGCCAGCAAGGACGTCCTCAGCTAGGTCCGGCCGGGCGCCAGCGCTGCGCCGCCGCCGTCAGTCGGCGCCGCGGGACGCCGGGGAACCGCTCTCGAGCGTGCCCTCGGCCTTCTCGTGCGCGTACACGTCGCGGAGGTCACGCGCCTTCTCGGACCGGTACCAGTCCTGCCGGGCCCCGGTCTCGACGGGCTGCATGCCCACGACGACCTTGCCGCGGGAGTGCATCTCCGCCAGGTCCTCGTACGCCTCGACGATGTACTCGAACGGGTAGAACCCGGAGATGAGGACCTGCACACGGCGGTCCTCGACGGCCTTCACGAGGTACGTGATGAGCTCGCGCGCCTCCGGGTCGGACGCCGGGGCCCGGAGGAACCGGAGTTCGGCGTCCCGCCGGTCGTCCGACGACACGAAGCGCTTCTCGTCCACGCCGAGCCGGACG
Organism: Curtobacterium sp. MCJR17_055; assembly: GCF_003224335.1. GTDB lineage: Bacteria > Actinomycetota > Actinomycetes > Actinomycetales > Microbacteriaceae > Curtobacterium. The sequence continues at coordinate 76,854 of NZ_QKLF01000004.1, read as the reverse complement.
GCGAGCTCGCGCGCGGACTCGTCGCCGTGGTTGTCGATGAAGGCGGTGACGGGCCGGCCCTTCGCGATCTCGGTGATCCGGGCCTCCTCACCGTCCCCGTAGGCGACGGGCAGGATGCCGATCTGGCGGAGGTAGTCGTGGTTGCGCGGGCTGCCGAGTCCGATGACCGTCGCACCGGCGTCGCGGGCGAGCTGGCACTGGATGTGACCGACGCCGCCGGCGGCCGCGCTGATGACGACGGTGTCGTCGGGTCCGAGTCGGAGCTTCCGGACGACGTCGACGGCGGTGCAGCCCGCCAGGTACAGCCCGCCGGCGACCTCCCACCCGACGTGGGTCGGCTTGATGACGACGGCGTCGCGGGGCACGACCACCCAGGTGGCGTGCGAGCCGCCCTCGGGCGCGTGCCCCATGACCTCGTCGCCCACGCGGAGGTCCTTCACCCCGTCGCCGCGCGCGCGCACGATGCCGGCGAGGTCGACTCCCTGCCGTGCCGGGAAGTCGACGTGGACGTGGTCCTGGAGCTTGCCCTCGCGGAGGAACCGCTCGATGTGGTTGAGGCCCGCCGCGATCACCTCGACGAGGACCTCGCCGGGGCCGGGCGTGGGGCGTTCCTGCGGCACGACCTCGACCACGTCGAATTCGCCGTACCGCTCGTACTGGACTGCGCTACCGGTTCGCATGTCATCCTCCTCGGGACGTCGTGCGTCCGTCCTACTCGCCGCACCCCGGTCGGTGCGCGGGGATGAGGGGTACTCGCAGGGACGGGTCGGACGGGAGGCCCGGGGCGGCCCGGAGCGCGCCTCCCGTCCGGTCCGGCGACCGGGGGAGGACGCCGGTCAGGACGGACCGAAGGCCGCCGCGATGCGGGCAGCGGTGTCGGCGTCGAGGTGCAGCGCCCGCTGGTCGGCGTCCGGACGCGGCACGCGGACCGGCGTCGACCAGAGCGAACCGTCCTCGGCGAGGTCGACGACGAGGGCGCCGGTGCCGACGAGGGCGGTCTCCTCGTCGTACCGACCGGTGACGTCGGCGTCGTTCGCGACCCCGGGCGCGACGAGGACGGGGACGCCGCCGGTCGAGCCGGCGAAGTGGTGGTGGTAGTGGCCGGCGAGCACGACCCGGACGTCGGTCCCCCGCAGCACCGCGGCGAGGTCACCGGGGTTGCGGAGCTTCAGCGCGTCGTGCAGCGACGTCGGTGCGGTCAGTGGCGGGTGGTGCAGGACGACGACCGACCCGTGCGCTGCCGGCTCGGCGAGGGCGGCCCGCAGGTGCTCGGTCGCGGTCGCGGACAGCTCGCCGTACCCGGCGCCCGGGACGCTCGTGTCGACGGTGACGATCCGCCGGCCCGCGACGACGGACCGCCCTCGGACCGGGACCGCGGGGTCGTGGTGCTCCATCGTGTGCATGAGCGGTCTCCCGCCCTCGCCGAGGACGTGCCCGTCGAACAGCACCCGTCGGAAGCCGTCGCGCTGGTCGTGGTTGCCGGGGACCGTCACGAACGCCGCGCCGTGCCGCTCGGCCCAGCCGCCGACCAGGTCGCGGACCGTCGCGTACGACTCCGGCGACCCGTCCTCGGACACGTCGCCGGAGACGACGACCAGCCCCACGCCGTCGAGGCCGTCCAGGTGGTCGAGCAGGGCGCCCAGCGCCGCCGTGGTGTCGACGGTGCCCTGGTGCAGCGCGCCGTCCCCGGTCACGTGCGTGTCCGACAGGTGCAGGATGCGGAGTGTTCCGGGAGCGGGAGGCTGCATGTCGCACACCGTAGCCGGGCCGGACGACCGGGGTGCGTCGCCGGGGGTACCGTTGTCCGGTGATCGACCTGCGCTCCGACACCGTGACCCGTCCGACCCCGGCGATGCGCCGCGCCATGGTGGACGCCGAGGTCGGTGACGACGTGTTCGGCGAGGACCCCGAGACCACCGCGCTCGAGCAGGAGGTCGCCGCGCTCCTCGGTCACGAAGCCGGGCTCTTCACCCCGTCCGGCTCGATGGCGAACCAGCTCGGGCTCCGCCTGCTCGTCGGCCCCGGCGAGGAACTGCTCGCCGACGTGCAGGCCCACGTCGTCCGCGCCGAGCTCGGCGCGGCGGCCGTGTTCTCCGGCATCACCACACGGACGTGGGCGTCCGACCGCGGCCGCCTGGTGGCCGACGCGGTGCGCGCGATCGCGGAGCCGAACGCCGGCGCCTACTCGGTGTCGACGACGGCGATCGCGGTCGAGAACACGCACAACTTCGGCGGCGGCACCGTGCAGCCCGTGGCCGAGGTCCGCGCCGTGCAGGAGTTCGCCCGCGAGCACGGCATCGGCCTGCACCTGGACGGTGCCCGGTTGTGGAACGCCCACGTGGCGTCGGGCACCCCGTTCCCCGACCTGGCGAGCGGGTTCGACACGGTGTCCGTGTGCATGTCGAAGGGCCTCGGTGCGCCCGTCGGGTCCGTGCTCGTCGGATCGGCCGACCGGATCGCGGCCGCGCGGATCTGGCGGAAGCGCTACGGCGGGGGCATGCGGCAGACGGGCATCCTCGCCGCCGGCGCACGGTACGCCCTGCACGAGCACGTCGACCGCCTGGCCGAGGACCACGCGAACGCCCGGGTGCTCGCAGCGGCGCTCGACGTCGACCCGGAGTCGGTGGACACGAACATCGTCTTCGCGCAGGTGTCCGACCCCGACACGTTCGTCGCCGCCGCCGAGGCCGCTGGCGTCCGGGTGATGCGGCTCGGGCGGACGACGGTGCGCCTCGTCACCCACCTGGACGTGTCCGCGGAGGACGCCGCGCGGGCCGCCGAGGTGCTCGCCGCACTCCCCCGCTGACGTCGGAGCCGGCCCAGCACCCGTCAGCCGACGGCCGCCGCCGCCGCGGGTGCCGTCCGCAGGTCGAACGACAGCGGATCCGCGCGGACCGTGTCGAGCGCGAGCGCGACGGCACCCGTCACGACGACGTCCGCCCCCAGCGTCGAGGCCACGATCTCCGGCACCGGGTCGAACCGCCCGCTGCCGAGCACGGCCGAAGCGTGGTCGATGACGGCACCGGCGTGCCCCGCGATCGCCCCCGCGACGACCACCCGGTCGATGTCGAGCAGGCTCGCGAGCAGGACGCACACCCGGGCGAGCAGGTCCCCGAGCTGATCCACGACCTCGAGCGCGACGGGGTCGCCGTCGTCCGCGGCGCGGAAGACGGCGGCCGCGTCGAGGCCCTCGCGGGCGACGGCACGGCCGAGCGGGCTGTCCGGGTCGACCCGGCCGGCGTCGACCGCCGCGGTCACCGCGGTGCGCGCCGCCGCGCCGAGTCCGTCCGACGACCCGACACCGACGACGAGTCCGAGTGCGCGCAGCTCGCCCGCGCCGCCCCGTGCACCGCGGAGCAGCACGCCGTCGACGACGAGGCCGGCGCCGAACCGCTCCCCCGCGAGCAGTGCGGCGAAGGACGCCTCCGGCGCGGACGGCCGTTCGGCGATGGCCGCCAGGTTCGCGTCGTTCTCGACGACGACGCGGGCTCCGGGGGCGACCGCGTCGAAGCCGGGGTTCATGCTGACCCAGAAGCCGCCGTCGTCCGGTGAGACACCGCGGGCGTCGACGGGTGCGGGGACCCCGACGGTGGTCACGAGGACCCGGTCAGCGTCCGTCCCGGCTGCGGCGAGCGCGGCGGCGACGGTGGTCGCGACCGCGTCGAGGCGGAACCCGACGTCGAGCCCCCGCGTGCCGAGGTCGGTCTCCGCACGCGCGAGCACGGCACCGCGCAGGTCGGCGACGAACGCAGCGACCCGGTGCTGTCCGGCGTCGACGCCGACGACGCACCCCGCGGTCGGGTCGAGTTCGTAGCGCCGTGCGGGTCGACCGATGCGGTACTCGCCGGCGGTGCGCGCGTCGTCCAGCTCCGTCAGCCAGCCGCGTGCGACGAGGTCCTCGCACGCCGCGAGCACGGTGGAGCGGGTCAGTCCGGTCGACTCCATCGCCTCGGTCGCAGTGAAGGCGCCGACGTCGAGTGCGTGGTCGAGGACGGTCTCCGCACTGGAGGCACGGGGCGACGCTCGACGCTGCGGCATGTGGCGAGACTACCGCGGCACGATCAGCTTGTGCGAGTAGATTTTGTTCGTATATTTAGTCGGGCGGGCTGCATCGGAGCAGCGCGCACACCGGGACGGCGACGGTGCCGGTCCCGGCGAACGGAGACGACGTGCAACCACGCGCCACACGAGCCGGCAGCGCATCCGCGCTGAGCCGGCGGTCGTTCCTGCTCGGGGCGGGCGGCATCGCCAGCGGCCTCGCACTCGCGGGCTGTGCACCGGTCGGGTCGACCGGCTCACGGCCGGAGACGATCAGCTTCTACGTGTCCAAGCCCGAGGTCATCGGGTACTTCGACGACCTCATCGCGCAGTTCCACCAGGCGCAGTCACGGATCCGGGTGGTCCGGGACTCGACGTCGAGCATGTCGGCGAACTTCGTGCGGAACAGCCCGCCGGACCTCGGCTGCTGGAACTACAACTTCTCCGTCGTGCCCTTCGTGGAGCACGGCGCACTCACCGACCTCTCGGACCTGCCCGAGGCCGCGACGATCAACCCCGACCTGTGGCCCCTCATGGAGCAGACCGCCGACTACCCGGGCCGCAGGAGCGCGCTGCCGTACTCCGTGACCGCCGCGTCGGTGATCTACGACCGCGCCCTGTTCGCCGAGCGGGGGCTCGACGTCCCGACGACGTGGTCCGAGTTCGCCGCCGTGTGCCGCCGGCTGCAGGAGGCGGGCATCGCACCGGTGTACGGCACGTTCAAGGACAACTGGACGATCGCGCAGGGCATGTTCGACTACAGCATCGGCGGGATGATCGACACCCCGGCGACGTTCGCGGCCCTCCGCGCGGCCGGCACCCGTGTCGGCACGGGATCCGCGCCGTCGTTCGCGGAGGACTTCGCGGCCCCGATGGAACGCATGGCGCAGCTGCGCGAGTGGCACCAGCCCGGTGCGGTCAGCCGCGGGTACGGGGACGGCAACCTGGCCTTCGCGCAGGGGAAGGCCGCGATGTACCTGCAGGGGCCGTGGGCGCTCGGCGAGATCGCCAAGACCACGCCCGACATGGACCTCGGGACGTTCCCGCTGCCCGTGACCGAGGACCCCGCCGACCGGAAGGTGCGGGTCAACGTCGACCTGGCGCTCTGGATCCCTGAGGCCTCGCGCAAGCAGGAGGCGGCGCGGGAGTTCCTGTCGTTCCTCATGACCCCGGCCGTGAACGACCGGTACAACGCGGACAACAACGGGTTCGGGGTCCGGCGAGACGCCCCGCCCGCGTCGAACCCCGCCCTGCGCGGCATGCAGTCGTACTACGACGACGCCGCCTTCTACCTCGGCGCCTCGCAGCTCATCCCCGCCGAGATCCCCGTCGCGAACTACGCGCAGTCGATCGCGTTCGGCGGCGACCCGCAGCGACAACTCCGCACCCTCGACTCCGACTGGGCGCGCCTGGCGCTCCGCTCGGCCGCGTGAAGGAGACGACCATGACCCTCACCACCAAGGCGGACGGCGGCCGCACGCACGGCCGGACCACGAGCCTCCCGGCCGGACGCCGGAGGCGACCGCGGATCGACCCGCTGTTCCTCGCGTTCCTGCTGCCCACCCTCGTCCTGTTCACGCTCGCCATCACGCTCCCCGCCGTGATGGGCATCGTGCTGAGCTTCACGAACTCCGTCGGGTTCGGCGAGTTCCGGTTCATCGGCTTGACGAACTACGTGGCGGTGTTCTCCGACCCGGCGATCCTGCAGGCGTACCTGTTCACGATCGGCTTCTCGCTCGTGACCGTGCTCGTCGTGAACGCCGTCGCGTTCCTGCTCGCGATCGCCCTGACCGCGAAGGTGCGCGGCAAGATCGCGCTGCGGGCGGTGTTCGTGCTGCCGATGGTGATCTCCGGCATCGTCATCGCCTACGTGTTCTCGTTCCTGTTCGCGAACAGCCTGCCGGCGCTCGCAACCACGCTCGGGATCACGCCGCTCGAGCAGAGCATCCTGGCGGACCCGGACCTGGCGTGGATCGCGATCGTCGTGGTCACCGCGTGGCAGGCGATCCCGTCGACCCTGCTCATCTACATCGCCGGTGTGCTGTCGATCCCGGGCGAGGTGTACGAGGCGGCGTCGCTCGACGGTGCCGGTGGGTGGCGCCAGCTGCTCTCGATCACCGTGCCGCTGACGGCCGGGTACATCCTCATCAACCTCGTCATCGGGTTCAAGAACTTCCTGAACTCGTACGACATCATCGTCGGGCTCACCGACGGTGGCCCCGGCACCTCGACGACCAGCGTCGCGATGTCGATCTTCAAGGGCTTCAACGGTGGCGACTACGCCTACCAGATGGCCAACGCGACGATCTTCTTCGTGATCGCCGTCGTGATCGCCGTGATCCAGCTGCGGGCCACCCGCGGGAAGGCAGCGCTCTGATGTCCCTGCAAGCACCCCTGCGACCGGGGACGACGGCGACCGGCAGCATCCGGTCGGTGGACGCCGACCGGACCACCGGCAGCCGCGGCGCCGGCCGGCGCGAGCGTGCCAACTGGCCGGTCACGATCGTCCTCGTCCTCTGCGCGCTGTCCGTGCTCGTCCCGCTCTACGTCACGCTGACGATGGCGTTCAAGACCACCGGACAGGCGGTCGACGGCAACGCCTTCTCGCTCCCGGCACCGTTCAGCGTCGACGGGTTCGTGCAGGCGTGGGAGCTCACGGACTTCCCGCGGGCCTTCGGCATCTCCGTGCTCGTCGCGGCGATCACCGTCGCCGGCACGATCCTGCTCGCCTCGTTCACCGCGTACGCCATCGCCCGGAAGTGGGACCGTCGGTTGTTCCGCTGGTCGTTCTTCTACCTGCTCGCCGCGATGTTCCTGCCGTTCCCGGTGCTCGCCCTGTCGCAGGTGAAGCTCACCGGTCTGGTCGGGCTCGACAACCCCGTCGGCGTCGCGATCCTGCACGTCATGTTCCAGCTGTCCTTCAGCGTGCTGCTCTTCACCGCCTTCCTGCGCTCGATCCCGGCCGAGCTGGAGGAGAGTGCCCGCATCGACGGTGCGAGCACGGGGCAGGTGTTCTGGCGACTCGTGTTCCCGCTGCTGGCACCGATGAGCGCCACCGTCGGCATCTTCGCGTTCCTCGCGTCCTGGAACGACTTCGTGATGCCGTCGCTGATCACCTCCGACCCCGCGCTGCAGACCCTGCCGGTCCTACAGCAGATGTTCCAGACCCAGTTCAGCAACAACTACAACGTGTCGTTCGCCTCGTACCTGATGGCCATGGCCCCGGCGATCATCGTCTACCTCATCACGCAGCGGTGGGTCATGGCCGGCGTGACCCAGGGCGCCATCAAGTGACCGACACCCGCCCGACCCCGACCGAAGGAAGCAACCCCATGACCGACGTGCTCGACCCGGCCGTCCAGCCGACGACCCCCGCGACCGACGAGACCTGGTGGCGGCAGGCGAGCGTCTACCAGATCTACCCCCGGTCCTTCGCGGACGCGGACGGTGACGGCATCGGCGACCTCCGCGGGGTCACCGACCGGGTGCCGTACCTGGCGTCCCTCGGCGTCGAGGCCGTCTGGCTCAGCCCCTTCTACCCGTCCGCCCTCGCCGACGGCGGCTACGACGTGGACGACTACCGGGACGTCGACCCGCGGCTCGGGACGCTCGACGACTTCGACGACATGGTCGCGGCGCTGCACGGTGCCGGCATCCGGGTGATCGTCGACGTCGTCCCGAACCACACGAGCGACCGGCACGAGTGGTTCCGCGAGGCGCTCGCGTCCCCGAAGGGCTCCCCCGCCCGGGCACGGTACGTGTTCCGCGACGGCTCCGGCCCGTCCGGCGCGGACGCCCCCGCCGACTGGGTGTCGATCTTCGGCGGCCCGGCGTGGACCCCTGTCGGGGACGGCCAGTGGTACCTGCACAGCTTCGCGAAGGAGCAGCCGGACCTGGACTGGACGAACCGGGAGGTCCGCGACGACTTCCTCCGGACCCTGCGCTTCTGGTCGGACCGCGGGGTCGACGGGTTCCGCATCGACGTCGCCCACGGACTGGCGAAGGACCTGCCCGCGGGTGACCTGCCGACCTGGGCCGAGGTCACCGCGATGCCGAAGGACGGCACGCACCCGCTCTGGGACCGCGACGAGGTGCACGAGATCTACGCCGAGTGGCGCCGGGTGTTCGAGGAGTACACCCCCGCCCGGACCGCGGTCGCCGAGGCCTGGGTGCCGGCGGACCGGCGTGCCCGCTACGCCAGCGCCGAGGGGCTCGGTCAGGCCTTCAACTTCGACCTGCTCGAGGCGGACTTCGACGCCGGGCAGTTCCGGTCGGTCATCGAGTTCAACCTCGGCCTGGCGGAGCAGTCCGGGTCCTCGACGACGTGGGTGTTCTCGAACCACGACGTCGTCCGACACGCGACCCGGTACGCGCTGCCCCCGCGCAGCGGCGACGCCGCGCACGCCCCCTCCACCGACAAGCAGGGCAGCGGCTGGCTGCTCGCCGGCGGGTCACAGGACGACCTGGACCGGGGCCTCGGCCTGCGTCGTGCCCGCGCCGCGACGCTCCTCGAGCTCGCGCTCCCCGGCTCCGCGTACCTGTACCAGGGCGAGGAACTCGGCCTGCACGAGGTCGGCGACGTCCCGGACGCCGACCGCCAGGACCCCGCGTACTTCCGCAACCCCGGCGTCGACGTGGGCCGCGACGGCTGCCGGGTGCCGATCCCGTGGACGCGGACGGGCGAGAGCTTCGGGTTCGGGCCCGGCGGCGCCCACCTGCCGCAGCCGGCCTGGTTCGCGGAGTCGAGCGTCGAGGCCGAGGACGCCGACCCCGACTCCACCCTGAACCTGTACCGCGCGGCGCTCCGGCTGCGCCGCGAGCTGCAGGCCGCGGAGCACCTCGAGTGGGTCGAGACCGGACGCGACGACGTCCTGGCGTTCCGCCGCCCGAACGGGTGGACGAGCGTCACGGTCTTCGGCGAGGAGCCGTTCCGGCTGCCCGAGGGCGAGCTGCTGCTCGCCAGCGCGCCGTTGACGGACGGTGTGCTGGCGGGCGTCGGGACCGCCTGGCTGCGTCCCTGACGGGACGGCACGACCGGACCGGGAGACGGACGGGAGGCCCGGTGCGCGTCGCGTGCCGGGCCTCCCGTCCGTCCTGGGTCGCCCCGACGCCCGGACCCGTCAGACGGGCTCGGTAGGGTCGGCACGTCGAGAGGAGGCCGCGTGGCCGGAGCAGCCGTCACCGTGCGTGACTTCGTCATGCGGTTCGGGGACAGGACCGTGGTCGACGGTCTCACCTTCGACATCGCTCCCGGCGAGACGTTCGGGCTGCTCGGCAGCAACGGCTCGGGCAAGACCACGACGATCCGCGCCCTCCTCGGCATCACGGCTCCCACCTCCGGCACACTGACCATCGACGGCGGGGCGTACCGACCGGCCACCGGCGGCATCGGGTACCTGCCCGAGGAGCGTGGGCTCTACCGCAAGGAGACCGTCATCGACGTGATGACGTACTTCGCAGCGCTCCGCGGCATGCCCAGGGGTCCGGCGACGCGGTGGTCGACCGAGTACCTGGAGCGCGTCGGGCTCGCGGACAAGGCGAAGGTCCGGATCGACAAGCTCTCCGGCGGCCAGCAGCAGAAGGTGCAGCTCGGCATCACGATCATGGACCGCCCGCGACTGCTCATCCTCGACGAGCCGACGAAGGGTCTCGACCCGGTGAACCGACGGCTGCTGCTCGACCTCGTGGCCGAGCGGAAGGCCGACGGCGCGACCGTCGTCCTCGTCACGCACCAGATGGACGAGGTCGAACGGCTCTGCGACCGGATCCTCCTCCTCAAGGACGGCGTCGCCGCCGCGTACGGCACCATCCCCGAGGTGCAGGACGCGTTCGGCGGCGCGATCGCGCAGGTCGGGCTGACCGGCTCCGTGCCCGCGTCGGACCTGTACCGACTCGCCCGGCACGAGGGGCACGTCGCCCACCTGGTGCCCACCGCGGCCTCGGCCCGCGACGGGTCCGACATCCTCGCCGAGCTCGTCGGGGCCGGCGTGCACGTCACCGCGTTCGCGATGCGCCGCATCCCCCTCGAGGAGATCTTCGTGCAGCTGTACGGCCACGACGCGGCGACCGACGCCGCCCCGGTCGGAGCAGCACGGTGAGCCGCCTCGGCACCGTCGTCCGGTTCGAGTTCGTGCGGGCGGTGAAGAAGCCCGCGTTCTGGATCGGCACGCTCGCGCTCCCCCTCGTCGTCATCGTCGTCTCGCTGCTCGTCGGCATCGGGCAGGCGGCCGGCACCGACTCGGCGGTCTCGAGCGGCTCCGCGGCGAGGACGCCCTTCCACTACGTCGACCACTCCGGACTGGTCTCGGAACCGATCGCCGCGAGGTGGGGCGGGTCGCCGTCCGAGGACCCGGCGGCCGACCGCGCGGCGGTGCGGACCGGACACCTCGACGCCTTCATCGAGTTCCCCGCGAAGCCGTCCACGTCCCCGGTCACCGTCCTCGGGGCCGACCGCGGGCTGTTCGCGAACAACGGCTACTCGGCGCTCGCGCAACGGGTGCTCGAACAGAGCGTCGCCGCCGGGGTCGACGACGCTGAGGCCGTCCGCATCCTCCGGTCGCCACCGACCACCGACGTCACGACCTACGCCGACGGTCGTGTCGCGCCGGGCTGGCTGTCGGTCGTGCCGCCGCTGCTCTACGTCGCCGCGTTCTTCGGGCTCGTGGTCCTGCTCGCCGCCCGGATGGTGACCGTCGTGGTGGAGGAGAAGGAGAACCGGATCTCCGAGATGATCCTGACGACCGTCACGGCCGGCACGCTCATCCGCGGCAAGGTCCTCGCGATGCTCCTGGTCGGACTCGTGCAGGTCGGGGTGTTCCTGGTTCCGGGCCTGCTCTCGCTGGCCGTGGTCCTACCGCTCGTCGCGGGACGGGTCGGCGCCCTCGCGGTCGACCCGTGGCGGATGGTGGCCGGGGCGCTCCTCCTGGTCGGCGGGGTGCTGCTGGCGTCCGCACTGTTCGTCGCCGTCGGCGCGTCGGTCCCCACGATCAAGGACGCCTCCACGCTGCAGTCCGCGGCGCTCTTCGCGGTGATCATCCCGCTGTACGCCGCGTTCTTCGTCACGACGACCCCCGCGTCGCCGATCGCCGCGTTCTTCACGTACTTCCCGACGTTCACCCCGGTGACGGCGATGGTGCGGAACGCGGTCGGCTCGCTCTCCGTCCTCGAGACGGTGGTGTGCATCGTCGAGGTGTTCGTCGTCGCGGGTCTGCTGCTCTGGTTCGCCGAGTACCTGTTCCGGCACTCGGTCGCGCAGTACGGGTCGAAGGTGACGCTGCAGCAGATCGCCGGGTGGCGCCGGACGCGCACGCTGCCGCGCTCCCGCTGACGGGAGGCCCCAGGCGGGCGGGCAGCCAGTCGGCCGTCGGTGGGTCAGCCGACGGTGACCGGTGCCGCCGACGGCCTGCGGCGCTGCTGCATCCAGACGAAGAAGCCGGCCAGCGTGAACGCGCCGTAGACGACGTACATGAGGCCCGAGGCGTAGTACCCGGCCGAGAACAGCAGGGGCACGCCGACCAGGTCGACGGCCACCCAGATGAGCCAGAACTCCACCCACCCCTTCGCCATGCCGTAGGTGGCGAGGAGGGACCCGACGAAGATCCAGGCGTCGCTCCACACCGGCTCGTAGGACCCCAGGGCGCGGAAGACCGGGGTCAGCAGGGCCGTGCCGCCGACCAGGCCGACGACGAGGAGTGCGCGGGACCGCCAGGAGGCCCAGTGCGGCTCGAGCACGGTCGCGGTGTCGTCGGCCCGGTGGGTCCAGCGGTACCAGCCGTACACGCTGACCAGGATGAACATCACCTGCCGACCGGCCTGGCCGAGCAGGTTGACGGGGTTGGGCGTGTCGAAGAGCGCCCCCATGAAGACCGTGAAGAGGAGGGCGTTGCCGGCGATCCCGACGGGCCAGGCCCAGACCCGGCGTCGCATGCCGCCGAGGGCGCTGAGCAACCCGAACGCGTTGCCGATGACCTCGCGCCACAGCACCGTCTGGTCGCCGATGACGAGTTGTGCGTCGAACAACCACCGCACGAAGCCCATGTGACCCTCCTCGATCCGGTCGATGCAACTGCAAGGATCCGGTGTGCATTCCGGGGCCGACGCGCGCGGCAGGAGCTCCGCCCCCGAACTGGGGCCGATGCAAACGCATAGTGCCCTGTCCGCAGTATGGGGGACCGGGTAGGTTCGACCACAGGACGACCGAGCCCGAGTTTCCCTCACTCCTGGGCACCGGCCGTCCTCCGGCACCGGTCAGCCGCGCCCCCTGCACGCAGGGGTCGATGACAGCCGTCCCGTCGGGCTCTCCCGAAGTCCATGACGCCAACAGCGCTGCCCGCGCAGGAACGGAAGAACCATGCACAAGATCGTGACCGGCACCATCGCGAGCGCCGCCGGCGTCGCCCTCCTCCTCGGCGGAGCGGGTTCCTTCGCCCTGTGGAACGCGCAGGCCAGCAGTGCCGCGACCGGGGTGAGCTCCGGCACCTTCACCCTGACGGCGGACGACGACGGCTCCTGGACCGACATCACGAACGGGAGGTCCGCGTCCATCGACCCGACGCAGGTGCTCATGGTCCCGGGCAACACCTACCGCTTCACGCAGACCCTCGTGGTCGGCGCGACCGGCACGGACCTCCGCGCCCTCCTCACCTACGCGCCGCAGAGCATCACCGGCGACCAGGAGCTCATCGACGCGAGCACCCAGCACCTCGAGGTCACCTCGACGAGCACCGCGCTCCGCAGGACCTCCGACACGGCCTTCGAGGTCACGCCGTCCCAGGCCCGGTCGACCGTGCAGGTCGTCTTCACGATCAGCCTGCCCGAGTCCGCGACCACCGGCCAGGGCGGCACCGTGGACGTCGGCGCGCTCGCGTTCACGCTCACCCAGACCGCCATCGGTTCCTGACGCACCGACGCCGCCCGGGAACGGACGGCGACCCGGACACGGCGGACGGCGGGCCCCTCACCCGCCCGTCGTCCGTCGCACCACGAGGACCGCGACGTCCAGGGGGACGACCATGACGAGGACCACACCGACGACGGGACGCCACCGCGCGCCCCGTCGTCGGCGCTGGGTCTGGACCCTCGGGATCGCTCTCGCCGCCGCCGTGAGCGCTGCTGTCATGGGCAGTGGCAGCACCTACGCCCTGTGGAACAGCTCCGCCGAGACCGACGCGGTCACGATCCGGTCGGGCACGGCGACCCTCGCCGTCACGGCGATGCGCGTCACGGACGCGGCACCGCTCGCGCCGGGGACGAGCACGACGGGGACGTTCACCGTCCGGAACACCGGCACCGTCCCGCTCTCCATCCGGCTCGCGCTGACCGGGACGAAGGTGGCCTACGTCCCCTCCGTCCCCGACGCCGCCGTGCTCGACGAGCTCACCGTGCGTCTCGCCGCGGTCGCGCGGGCGTCCGACTGCCGGGCCGGGCTCGGCGGCTACAGTGCCCGCCCGACCGCGTTCGACACCGGGAGCGGCTACTACACGCTGCCGGTCGGGGTCACGGGCACGGCCTGCGTCGAGGTGGTCCTCGACGCGGACGCGCCGCAGACCGTCTCAGGTGCCGTCACCGACTTCACCCTGACGGTCACGGGGACGCAGGTGGCAGGGTGAACGGCCGCCTCCGGGTCCTGCTCGCCGTGGTGCTCGTCGCCGCGTTCGTCGGCGGTGGCTCCTCCGTCGCCTGGGCGCTGTGGACCGCGACCGGGACCACCGCGTCGAGCGTCACGAACGGCAAGGTGGTCGCGGGCATCACGGGCACCGAGGCCATCACGACCACCTTCACCTCCGCCGACCCGACCGCCACCCGCCCGGTCACCCTGCGGAACACCGGGAACATCGCGGGCACGACCGCGACGCGCGTCCTGGTCGCCGCCGGGTCGGTCGCCCTCGCCCAGGCCGTCGACGTCGTGGCGTGGCCCGTCCCGTCGGCCGACGGGTGCACCGCGACCGGGGACGTCGGCAGCGGTGCCGTCCGAGGGACCTGGGCCGCGCTCCCGAGCCTGGTGTCCCACCTCGGGCCGCGGGCCGATGCCGTGTGGTGCATCCGGTCGACTGTCCGGGCCGACGCACCCCCGCAGGCGACCACGGACGTGCACCTCGAACTGACGACGGCGAACGGGAGTTGGGTTTCCGCCACCGTGTCGGGCGGGCTGTACCTCAACACGGGCAACGGCCTCCCCGCGTTCACCTGCACGGACCACGACGGCAACTACGTCGACGTGGCCTGGGCCCGCGGTACCCGGCCGGACGCCACCTACTACGCCGCCTACGTGGGCGAGAAGCGGGTCGGCGCGTCCGACCAGGGCTACCACGGAACCCTCCAGATCGCTCCGGTGGACCTCCCGCCGGGCACCCCCGCCGGGCCCGTGACCGTGGACGTCCGCGTCCTCGACGACGCCGGGCAGCCGACCGACGACATCGCCGGTTCCGGGCCGGTGACCCTGTTCACGCAGCAGGACGGCCCCGCCATCCGGTGCGGCGCATGACCGCGATCAGCAGCGGCACCCGGGCCGGAGGCGCGACCCGGCCCCGCCACGCCGCCCGCCCCGCCGTCCGTCGTGTCCCGACCGGCTTCCCGGCACTCCTCCGCGCGGTCGGACTCGGTCTGAGCACCGGGCTGGTCCTGCTCGTGGCGGCGCTGGCCGTCGTGCTCGTCGTGCTCCCGAAGGCCACCGGCTCGGTGCCGCTCTCCGTCCTGACACAGTCGATGGAGCCGACCCTGCCGCCGGGGACGCTCGTCGTCGTCCGTCCGGTCGCACCCGAGGACATCCGGGTCGGGGACGTCGTCACCTACCAGCTCGTCTCCGGGCGGCCCGAGGTGGTCACGCACCGGGTCGTCGCGATCGGTGCGTCCTCGGACGGCTCCCGGACGTTCGTGTTCCGCGGCGACGCGAACGCCGAGGCCGACGCCGACCCCGTGATCCCGGCGCAGGTCCGCGGCTCAGTCTGGTACAGCGTGCCCGGGCTCGGCGCGGTCAACCAGGTGGTGAACGGGTCCCGGACGTGGCTGCTGCCGACGCTCGCCGGCCTGCTGCTCACCTACGGCGTCGTGATGATCACCATCGGCACGGTCTCCGCCGTGCGCCGCCGTCGGCGCCGGGCGGAACGTCGTCGGGCGGGCCGTGACCACGTCGCCCGCGACGGTCAGACGGCGGAGACGGCCTCCCGCGCCGGGTGACCGGCCTCTGCGAGTGCAGCCTGCGCGTCCCGGAAGGACGAGTACGGCACGTGCACGCCGCGGACGTCCCGGTAGTCGGTCAGCCCCGGACCGGCCCAGTACACGACACCGTCCTCCCCCACCGCGGCGAGGGCGTGGCGGATCGCCTGCGCCGGGTCCGCCAGTTCCACGACCGTGGCAGTCCCCCCGGACCGCCGGGCACCGTCGAGGACCGCGGCCCGGATGCCGTCCGGGTCCTCGAACCGCGGGTGGTGGTCCGCGACGACCACGAGGTCCGCCATCGTCGCCGCCACCGCACCCATCGGACCGCGCTTGCTCGGGTCGCGGTCGCCGTCCGCGCCGAGGACGATCGCCACGGGGCCGCTGGCGAACGCACGGATCGCCGCGAGGCTCTTCGCGAACGCGTCCGGGGTGTGCGCGAAGTCGACGAACACGCGCGGACCCGTCGCACTCGACGCATCGGCCATCCGCCCCGGCACGACGACGTCGAGCCCGCCGTCGACCGCCGCGACCAGGTCGTCCGCGGGGACACCGCCGGCGCGGAGCATCGCGACCGCCAACCCGACGTTCGCGGCCATGTGACGACCGAGCAACGGCACCTCGGTGCTCACGTGCACGCCCGGGCCGTCGATCCGGAAGCGGGTGCCGTCGGGGCGTTGTTCCAGGACCGTGACCCGCCAGTCCGCGGACGTGCCCGGGTCGCTCGTGACCGTCTCGACCGGGATCCCGCTCGCCCGGACGACGGCGCGACCGGCGGCCGAGTCGAGCGACACGACGCCGCGTCCGGCCCGGTCGGGCTGGAACAGCTGCACCTTCGCGCGGAGGTAGTCGTCCATGTCCACGTAGTCGTCGAGGTGGTCGTGGCTGAGGTTCGTGAACCCGGCGACGTCGAACCACACGCCGTCGACGCGGTGGCGCGTGAGCCCCTGTGCGCTGACCTCGACCGCGGCTCCGTCGACGCGGCGTTCACGGGCACGCGCGAGGAACGCGTGGAGTTCCGTGGCCTCCGGCGTCGTCAACCGGCTGGCGACGACCTCGTCGGCGATGCGGCGCTCTGCGGTGGAGGTCATGGCGGTGGTCCACCCGAGGCGCTGCATGACCGCGTCGAGGATCGACACGGTCGACGTCTTGCCGTTGGTCCCGGTGACACCGAACAGCGGGAACCCGAGGTCGGCGGTGCCCGACACCACCCGGGCGACCGCACCGAGGACCGCGCGCGGGTCCGGGACGACGACGGTCGGCAGCCCCGCGAGCGCAGCGTCACGCGCCCCGGCGTCGTCCGTGAGGACCGCGACCGCTCCGGCGGCACGGGCCGCGTCGACGTGCCGGGAGCCGTGGCCACGACGACCCGGCACCGCGACGAAGAGCCAGCCGGGCAGGAGGTCCGCGGTGGCGACCGCGGCGCCCGTGACGACGGTCCGTGCGGCTGCCCCGGTCAGCGGTCCCGCGCCGGCCGCCGCGGCGACGTCGGCGAGCGCGACCGGCCGGGAGCGCTGGGGGTCGAAGGCGTGCGGCACGGTGTCCTCCTCGGCAGGAGCGATGGTCGTCGGGGTCGACGAGCATCGGTGCGACGGACGTCGTGGTGGCGGTGGCCAGGGTGCCGACCGCCCGGTCGCGTCGTCGGTGACGCAGCTGCGGCGACAGGCCGGGATCGGACCGGACCACCAGTGAACCCCAGCGAACCGAGCGCGACCACAGCTGCTCGTACCCCGACCGCTCGACCATCCTGCCGCGTCTAGGCTCTGGCGGGTGAGGGACGGGGTGGAACGGGCGCGGGTGCTGCTCGCCGGGGCGGCGGACCGACTCGGTGCGGCCGGTACCCGGGACGAGGCGCTCGGGGAGTACGTCGAGCCGAAGCCGGTGCTCGGGATCCGACGTGACCCGACGATCCGCTCGCTCGGCCGGGTCTGGCGCGTCGGGGCGCTGCTGCTCGGCTCCTCGCCCGAGACGGCCGGGCGGGTGTGGTCGACCGGGTCCATCACCCGGGTCACCGAGGCCGGCCGCGCGCAGTTCGTGTCCGTGTCCGCCGAGGTCCGCCGTGCCTACCGGGCAGCCGCGGCGAAGGGGCACTTCGCCCCGGGCGACACCGTGAACCACGGCGCGACGCCGATCCCCCTCGACGACTCCCTGGTCGACGGCAACGGCACGCTGTTCGTCCGCGACGGCACCCCCCGGGTCCGCTGGTCGGCGACGGCGGGCACCGACGTGCCGCTCGCCGCCTACCTCGACGACCGCGTCGCCCTGCTCGTCGACCCACCCCGCGGCGCGACCGACTGAGCGGCGGTGTCGGTGTCGGGTGTCCCGCGTAGCGTCCCCGGCGTGACCGACACCCCGCGCCGCCGCCTGGTCCTGCCCGGACAGTACGGTCCCCTCTTCGACGACGGCGGGCGCACGGTGGTCGTCGAGGCGCGCGAGTTCCTGACCGCCCGCCCCGTCCGCCGGACGAAGGCGCACCTGTGGCTCAGCGCCCTGCGGCACCGCGTCCGGGACCTCGGCGACCGGGCCGAGCACGTCCAGGTGGAGCGACTCCGCGACGCCCTGGTCGGTCAGCACGCGCTCGAGGTGGTCGACCCGCCGTCGCGCGTCCTGCGCGGGGAGGTCCGGCAGCACGGCCACGACACCGTCGTGCTCCCGAGCCGCGGGTTCGTCACCGACGAGGACGACTTCGCCGCATGGGCAGCCGACCAGGGCGGACGTTTCGTCATGGAGACCCACTACGAGCGGGTCCGGCGCCGCGAGGGCTGGTTGATGCGGCACGACGCGCCCCTCGGCGGCGCGTTCAGCCTCGACGCGCAGAACCGGCAGCCACCGCCACGTGGGGCCACGACCCTCGGCCTGCCCGAGCCGTGGTCGCCGACCGAGGACGAGGTCGACGAGGAGGTCCGGGCCGACCTGGACCGCTGGGAGCGCGACGGACTCGTGCGCTTCGTCGGGCGTGACGACCGACGGCGGTTCGCGGTCACGGCCGACGAGGCGCAGGCCGCGCTCGACGACTTCGTCGCGGTCCGGCTCGGGGACTTCGGCCCGTACGAGGACGCCGTGCTGACGAACGACCGGACGATGGCGCACTCCCTGCTCAGCGTGCCGCTCAACCTCGGCGTGCTCGACCCGCGCGATGCCATCGGTGCGGCACTCCGGGCGCACGAGCAGGGTGCGGCCCCGCTGGCGAGCGTCGAGGGGTTCGTCCGCCAGATCGCCGGCTGGCGCGACTACGTCTGGCACCTGTACTGGTGGCTCGGGGACGACTACGGCAGCGACGCCGGAGCCCTCGGAGCGCGACCGTCCGCCCCGGAGCCGGAGCGCGCCGGGCGCGGGCCGGCCGTCGGAGCCGGAAGGGGCCTCCCGGCCTGGTGGCGGGAGCTGGACGCGACCGAGGTGGACGCGGTCTGTCTCACCGTCGCCCTCGACGACCTCCGCGACCACGGCTGGGTGCACCACATCCAACGGCTCATGGTCCTCGGCAACTGGGCGCTGCAGCGCGGCTACGACCCGGTCGCGCTGACCGGGTGGTTCACCGACGTGTTCGTCGACGGTACCGACTGGGTGATGCCGGCGAACGTCATCGGGATGTCCCAGCACGCCGACGGCGGGGTCGTGGCGACGAAGCCCTACGCCGCCGGCGGCCGCTACATCGACCGGATGACCGACCACTGCGGGGGCTGCCGGTTCGACCCGACCCGGCGTCTGGGCCCCGACGCGTGCCCGTTCACCGCCGGGTACTGGGCCTTCCTGGACCGCGCCGAGCCGGAGCTCCGCCGGAACCCGCGCATGCAGCGGCCGCTGCAGCAGATGCGCGCGATGCCGGACCGCGACCGGGTCGTCGCCCAGGAGGCCGCCCGCCGGATGCCCTGACGACCGCCACCGGACGCCGGTAGGGTCGGCCACGTGGGATCGATCAACGACGCGTCCGCCGACCGCTACGAGCTCCGGGAGTTCCACCCGGGGACCGACGACCAGGGAGCTCCGGACAGCAGGACGAAGCCGTGGATGGACGCCGTCGGCCTCGGCTTCCACGAGCCGACCGAGACCGACGAAGCGGCAGCCCGCATGGCGGCGCACATGATCGCCGACCAGGAGACCTTCCTCGGGGTGTACGTCCGACAGCCAGCGTCGGGGTCGGTCGACGAGACCTGGCCCGCTGGCACGTTCACGTGGTTCCGGAAGGCGCTCAGCTGGGGTGACGGGACCGCGATCGACACGCAGGCGGTGTCCGCGGTGACCGTCCGCCCGACCGAGCGTCGGCGCGGGATCCTCCGGCGGATGATGACGCACGCGCTCGAGCGCGGTGTCGCCGAGGGGTACGCGATGGCGTCCCTCACGGCGTCCGAGGGCACGATCTACCGCCGCTTCGGGTTCGGCTGCGCCATCCGCGAGCGTGCGGTCCGTGTCCGCCGCGCCCGCGCGCTCCCCTTCCTCGCCCCGACCACCGGCACGGTCGCGGTGGTCCCGCCGCAGTGGCTCGCGGACGGCGTCGGCCAGGAGGTCTTCGCCCGGTTCCACGCCCGCACACCGGGCTCGATGGTCCGCAACACCGGCACGTGGCCGATCGTGTTCGGGGAGATCGGCCGCGACGGCCAGAAGGCGAAGGACGTCCGCGCCGCCGTGCACCGCCCCGACGGCTCGGACGAGGTCGACGGCTACGTCACCTGGCGCGTCGTCGAGGGCAAGACCGGTGAGGACACCCGCGTCGAGGTCGTCGACCTCGTCTACGTGACCGACGAGGCCTACCTGTCGCTGTGGGAGTTCCTGCTCTCGATCGACCTGAACGACGTGGTCGTCTACGACCGCTCGCGTCTGGACGACCCGATCGTCGCCGCCGTCGCCGACAACCGCGCGTTCGACGTCGACCACGAGGAGGACCACGTCTGGCTCCGCGTCCTGGACGTCGCCGCCGTGCTCGAGTCCCGCCCGTACGCGGTCGACGGATCGCTCACGCTCGCCGTCACGGATGCGCTCGGCCACGCGTCCGGCACGTACCGGCTCGACGTCCGGGAGGCCTGTGGCACCGTCACCCGACTGGCCGACGACGCCGACGCGGCCGGCTCCGACATCGCGCTCGACGTCGCCGACCTCGGAGCGGTGCTCATCGGGTCGGTGTCGCCGCAGACCCTGGCGGCCGCCGGGCTGCTGCTCGCCGCCGACGAGGCCGCCCCGACCCTGCTGCGGTCGATGCTGACCCCGCCGCGCACGCCGCACGGGATCACGTACTTCTGAGGCCGGCCTGGTCCGTCGGGGCGCACGCCGACGACGGACCAGGGGGGCGACCTCCAGACCGGCTCAGCGGTCGAAGAAGTCGCCGATCCCGGGCCACTGGAAGCCCTCGCCGAGGTTCCCGACCTGGTCGCCGAGCCCGCCGAGTGCCTGCTCACCCTGTGCGGCGACACCCTCGACGCCACCGCCGAGGTCACTGAGCCCACCGCTCACGGTGTCGCCCAGGCCGGACGCGACGCCCTCGAAGTCGACGCCGAGGTCAGCCGCCTGCGCGAGCACCGGTCCCGCTGCCGCGCTGAGGACCGCGCCGCCCGCGACCGCCACCGCGAGTCCGCCGACCGCGAGTGCTCCGCCACCGATCGCGGTGCCGGCGAGGACCTTCCGCATCGTCCCCGGACGGCTCGTCTCGCCCCGGGTCGCGGCCCTCGCCAAGCCGGCCGGGGACGCATCGGTCGACCGGTCGTGCTGCGGGACCTCGGCGTTGAGTCGCTGGAGCACCTGCTGTCGCTGCTCCGGGGTCAGGCGAGCGAACGCGTCGTGGTGCGCCTGCTCCAGACGCTCGGGGTCCGCGGTCTTCAGCAGGTAGTCGTACTTCGCGATCGCCACACGGTCGGCATCGGTCGCGGGCGTGCGTGCGGGTCGCCCACCGGTCGGCTGCCCGTACGGCTGCTGTCCGGTCGGCTGCTGCGGCTGCCGCGCGGAGTCGTGGCCGCTCCGGTCGTCACCGGTCAACCTGTCCGCGGCCGTCCGGACCAGGCCGCGCCAGTCGGTGCCACCCAATCGACCGGGCTGCCGGTACTGCTGCATGCCGCCCGGCTGCTGCGCACCGCCCTGGTTCCCGGCACCGGGCTGGCCGGAGCGCTTCTGGAGTTGCTTGTCGATGACCTTCGAGGCCATGCCGAGGATGCGGTTCAGGTTCGCCATACCTGACCTTTGCGTCCTCACATGTGCGCACGCGGCAGTGCACCGGTGCGCTGCCGGTGCACTCCCCCGGCATCCCCTGTGAGCGGCGGCGACGCAGCGGCAACGCGCAACTGGAATACGTGTATCAGGCCGTTAGGCTGAACGGCGAGCGCGCGACCGCCGGAGCGCGTTCAGGGCGGACGAGTGAAGCCCGGGACTGGGCAAACAGTCCCGGGCTTCGGTTCGCTCTCCGAGTGGAGGGCCAGGGGAAGACACCGTTCCCCGAGTTCAGCACTCGGGAAGAGTGTAGCCGAGCCCGCTCGGCGGCACACCCCTGGCTCACGCTCCTCGTGTCCGCCGGCGATGACACCAGGAGGTACTCGATGTCGCAAGACACCGAACGCCGGCCCAGGCGTCAGGTCCCGTGGTTGGGGATCGCGAGTTTGCTCGTGACTCTCGCCCGGTTCCTGCTCGACCTGCGCCGCACGGGCCAGTGACACGGGCGCCCCGCGCCGCATCCAGCGGTGCGGGGCGCTCCGGTCCACTGCGCCGCGCGCGTCAGCCGAGCACGCGGTCCAGGAACGGGTTGCGGAACCGGCCCTGCGGGTCGAGGTCCCGCGCGAGTGCCGCGAACGCCCCGAGCTGCGGGTAGACCTGGTGCAGCCGCTCCGGCGTCGCCGCGGTGACCTTCCCCCAGTGCGGACGGGGAGCGAAGGGCGCGAGGGCGTTCTCGATGAGGGGCAGCGCGACGGCCACGTCCTCGGTCTGCCGACGGAAGGTGAAGTGGAACGCGACCGAGTCCTGTCCCGAGCTCGGCGCGAGCCAGGCGTCGTCCGCCGCGATGCGTCGGATCTCGGAGACGAAGAGCACCGGTGCGATGGCCTCGCCGATCTCGCGCAGGGCCTGGATCGCGGGGACGGCGTCCGTGGCGGCGACCATGTACTCCGCCTGGATCTCCTCGCCGGCGGACGGCGTGAACGACGACCGGAAGTGCGGGAGCCGCTCGTGCCAGGGTCCGGGCACGCCGCCCTGTTCGGTGACGCCCGCGGTCTCGCTGCCCGGTACGGGGTGGATCGGTTCGGCGCCGGCGACGGCCCCGAGCGCGGCGAGGTCGATGACCGCGTCGTCCCGGTCCTCGCGCCGCTTCGTCCAGATCTGGCGGACGCCGTCGGCGGTGTACCCGGTGAACATGCTGACGCTGTACCCGGCCGACATGATCTGCTCGAACTGCGCGTCGACGACGTCCCACCCGAGGCCGGTGTGCACCGTCTGGGCGACGCGGTAGCTCGGTTCGACGGCGAGGTGCACCGCGACGACGACGCCGAGTGCGCCGAGCGCGACCCGGTGCGCGTCGAGCCGGGGGTCGTCCGCGCCGACGAGCTCGACCTCCCCGGAGGCCCGCACGATCTCGACCCCGACGACCGACTGCGCCAGCGAGGCGTTGCCGACACCCGAGCCGTGGGTGCCGGTCGCGACGGCACCGGCGACGGAGATGTGCGGCAGGGAGGCGAGGTTCGCGAGTGCCCAGCCACGGGCCTCCAGGGCGACGGCCACCTGGGCGTGCGTGAGGCCGGCGGCGACGCGCGCCACGCGCCGCTCGCCGTCCACGTCGAGTTCGGGCGGGAGGCCCGTGAGCGTCACCTGCACCGCGTCGGTGTCGGCGATGGTGTTGAACGAGTGCCGCGACCCGAGCGCCGTCAGGCGCGGGGTGGTGGCGACCAGCCGCTGGAGTTCGTCGAGGCTCGTCGGTTCCGCCAGGTGGCTCGCCGAGTAGGTGACGTTCCCCGCCCAGTTGGTGCGGGTGTGGGCTGCGGTGGTGGTGTCGTCGTCGATCACGTCGCTCATCGTAGGCCTCCCGACCGGCTCAGAAGCCCCGGTCGAGCCGGTGCCAGGTCTGCTGCGTGCGGACCTCGTCGCGGAAGCCGCGCAGCGTGGTGTGCTCGTCGATGACCAGGAACTCGGTGCCGATCATCGTCGCGAGGTCCTCGACCACCTGGATGCCGACGGCGGTCGTCATCACGGTGTGGTGCGCGGCACCGGC
The DNA here is from genome assembly GCF_003224335.1 of Curtobacterium sp. MCJR17_055. Taxonomy (GTDB): domain Bacteria; phylum Actinomycetota; class Actinomycetes; order Actinomycetales; family Microbacteriaceae; genus Curtobacterium. The sequence continues at coordinate 53,486 of NZ_QKLF01000004.1, read as the reverse complement.
GGTGAGCCAGGCCTCGGCGGACACCGGGAACGACGGCTGCGGCTCCCAGACGGCACGGCCGACGGGCAGGTTCGGCAGCGCCTCGGTGGGCTCGACGACCTCGACGACGTTCGCGGTGAGGCGGAAGCCGTCGCGCGTGTCGGACAGCGCGGCGACCACGGCGGGTCCGGCGTCGGCGGTGAAGACCAGGCGCACCGGGTCGTCCTTGCCGCCGATGCCGAGCGGGTGGATCTCGAGCGTCGGGGTGGACGACGTCAGCGTGGGCGAGACCTCGAGCATGTGTGCGCCGAGGATCTTCTCCGCGCCCGGGGTGAGGTCGTACGTGTAGTCCTCCATGAGCGAGGCGCCACCGGGGAGACCGGCGCCGGCCACGTTCATCGCGCGGACGAGCACGGCGGTCTTCCAGTCGCCCTCGGCACCGAACCCGTACCCGTCGGCCATGAGCCGCTGCACCGCGAGGCCGGGCAGCTGCTTGAGCGTGCCGAGGTCCTCGAAGTTCGTGGTGAACGCGGCGGAGCCGTTCTCGGCGAGCATGGCGCGGAGGCCGAGCTCGATCGCGGCGCCGTCGCGCAGGGACTGGCGACGCTCGCCGCCGTCCCGCAGTTCCGGCACGAGGTCGTAGGCCGCGTCGTACTCCGCGACGAGCGCGTCGACGGCGGCGGTGTCGGCCGTCGCGGTCTCGACGGCCGCGACGAGGTCGTTGACACCCCAGGTGTTGACCTGGACGCCGAGCTCGATCTCGGCCTCGGTCTTGTCGCCCTCGGTCACGGCGACGTAGCGCATGTTGTCGCCGAAGCGCGTCAGCTTGAGCTGACGGATCGCGGCGGCACCGGCGGCGGCACGGGTCCAGTCGGACACCCGCTGCTGCACCCGCGGGTCGGACACGTGACCGACGGCGGTGGCGTGCCGGACGCCCATGCGGGCCAGCGCGTACCCGAACTCGCGGTCGCCGTGCGCGGCCTGGTTGAGGTTCATGAAGTCGAAGTCGATGTCCGCCCACGGCAGCGCGACGTTCGCCTGCGTGTGCAGGTGCAGCAGCGGCTTCGTCAGCGCGTTGAGGCCGCTGATCCACATCTTCGCGGGGCTGAACGTGTGCATCCACGTCGTGACGCCGATGACCTTGTCGTCCGCGCTCGCCTCGATGAGGGCCCGGCGGATGCCGTCGGCGTCCTTGAGCACGGGCTTCCACACGAGCTTCACCGGCAGGGCACCGGCGAGCGTCTCGTGCACGGCGCGGCTCTGCTCCTCGACCTGGCGGAGGGTCTCCTCGCCGTACAGGCCCTGGGACCCGGTGAGGAACCACACCTCGTAGCCGTCGAGCGTGGCCTGGGGGTCGACGGGGGTGTCCTGCGTCATCGCATGGCTCCTTCGGGGTTCTGTCCGTAGACGTTCTGGTACCGGTCGAACAACCGGTCGATGTTGTCCTGCGCGATCGGGACGAGCTCGCCGCCCTGCTTCGCGATGTGCACGGTGCGGGCGACGTCCTCGCACATCACCGCGGCCTTGACGGCGTCCCTCGCGTCCTTGCCGATCGTGAAGACGCCGTGGTTCTGCATGAGCACCGCTCGGGAGCGGTGTCCGGACAGGGTCTCGACGATGCCGCGGCCGATGGTGTCGTCGCCGATGATCGCGAACGGGCCGACCGGGATCGGTCCGCCGAACTCGTCCGCCATCGCGGTGATGACGCACGGGATCGCCTCGGCCCGGGCGGCCCAGGCGGTGGCGTACGTCGAGTGGGTGTGCACGACGCCGTTCACCTCGGGCATGTTGCGGTACACGTAGGCGTGCGCGGCGGTGTCGCTCGACGGGCCGTGCTCGTTGCCCCACCCGTCGGCCGGCACACCGTCGAGGGTGCAGACGACCTGGTTCTCGGGCGCGAGGTCCTCGCTGACGACGCCGCTCGGCTTGATCACGAAGAGGTCGGTGCCGGGCACGCGCTCGGAGACGTTGCCGCCGGTCCAGATCACCAGGCCGTAGCGCACGAGTTCGCCGTGCAGGCGGGCCACGCGCTCGCGCGCGGCCGCCACGGCCGCGCGGGTGGTGTCGTCGGTCATCAGATCACGTCCTGTTCCTGCTGGGGGTCGGCGTCGGTGTCGGTCTGGAGGCCCGGCTCGCCCGCCTCCGTCGGTACGCCGCCGCGGGTGGTCGCGCCCGGCACCGTGGCCGCGATCGCCTGGATCGGCAGCGCGGCGCGGAAGCGGTCGAGGTACGCGGTGAAGCCGGCGACGTCGCGGTCGTCGGGCTCGACGACGTTCGTCGCGGCGGACCCGAAGACCGTGGTGTCGAGGTACTCGGCGAGGGAGCTGTCGGCGGCGTGCTCGAGGTAGGCGGCCAGGACGGCGATGCCCCACGCTCCGCCCTCGCTCGCGGTTGCCTCGAGGGCGACCGGCACGCGGAGGGCCGCGGCGAGCTGGCGCTGCGGCAGCCCGGGCGTCCGGAAGAGCCCGCCGTGCGCGGTCATGCGGTCGACGGCGACGCCCTCGCCGTGCAGGACCTCCATGCCGATCGCGAGCGTCGCGAACGCGCCCATGAGCTCCGCGCGGACGAGGTTGCCGAGCGTGAAGCGGGCGTCGGGCGCGCGGAGGAGCAGCGGGCGACCGTCCTCGACACCCGTGACGGGCTCGCCGGCCAGGTAGTTCACCGCGAGCAGTCCGCCGGCGTCGGTGTCGGCGTCCGCTGCCTCGTCGAGGAGCGTGCGGAACACCGTGTCGCCGTCGACCGGGGCGCCGGCGGCCTCGGCGAAGCGCCCGAAGACCCGGGCCCAGCTGCCGATCTCGCTCGCGCCGTTGTTGCAGTGCACCATCGCGACGGCGTCACCGGCGGGCGTGGTGACGACGTCGAGCTCCTCGTGCGGGGTCGACAGCGGCCGTTCGAGGACGACCATCGCGAAGATGCTCGTGCCGACGCTGACGTTGCCGGTGCGCTGGGCGACGGCGTTCGTGGCGACCATGCCGGTGCCGGCGTCGCCCTCCGGCGGGCAGAGCGGAGCACCGGGCTGCAGCGTCCCGGTCGCGTCGAGCCACGCCGCGCCCTCGGGGGTGAGCGTGCCGGCGTCCTGGCCGGCGACGAGCACCTCGGGCAGCAGCACCCGGAGGTCGGGGACACCGATGAGGTCCTGTGCGGCACTGAGCATCGCGGCGTCGTAGTCCTGCGTGGCCGGGTCGATCGGGAACACCCCGGAGGCGTCGCCGACCCCGAGCACGTCCCGGCCCGTCAGGCGGCGGTGCACGTACCCGGCGAGGGTCGTGATGCCGTCGATGTGCGCGACGTGCTGCTCGTCGTCGAGGACGGCCTGGTACAGGTGCGCGACCGACCAGCGGAGCGGGATGTTGAACCCGAGCGCGTCGCTGAGCGCGGCGGCGGCGGGGCCCGTCGAGGTGTTGCGCCAGGTGCGGAAGGGGACGAGGAGGTCGCCCGCTGCGTCGAACGGAAGGTAGCCGTGCATCATGGCCGAGACGCCGACCGCGCGGAAGGCCGTCGGGACGGAGCCGTGCTGCTCCTGCACGTCCGCCACCAGCGCGGCGTACGCGGCACGGACACCGGTCTCGACGGCTGCCAGCGGGTAGGTCCAGCGTCCGTCGACGAACTCGTTCTCCCACTCGTGCGAACCGGAGGCGATGACCGTCAGGTCCTTCCCCACCAGACACGCCTTGATGCGGGTCGAACCGAGTTCGATGCCGAGGGTCGTGCGGCCGTCCGCGATCTCGCGGGTCCGGTCGTCGCTCATGGGGGCCTCCTGCTCTCGCCGTCGAGTGAGCGCTCACACCGTAGCGCGTGAGCGCTCACGCGGACAACTCGTCGGCCGTGTCGGCGGAACGGCGACGGCGACCGAACTCAGGACGAGCGCCGCACCACCAGCTCCGGCTGCAGCAGCGCCTCGTCGTGCTGGCCGCCCTCGAGCAGCGCCCGGGCCGAGGCGAGCACGCGCTCGCCCATCGCCTGGAAGTCCTGGCGCACGGTGGTCAGCGGCGGGGTGAAGTGCGCCGCCTCCGGGATGTCGTCGAAGCCCACGACGGCGATGTCGTCGGGGACACGCAGCCCCTCCTCGGCGAAGGCGTGCAGGACGCCGAGCGCCATCTGGTCGTTCCCCGCGAAGACCGCGTCGACCGCCGTCACGTCCAGGGACCGCCCGGCCGCGAACCCGCTCGCCGGGGTCCAGTCGCCGTCGAGCACGACCGGGGTCAGACCGCGGGAGCGCATGGTCCGCTCGTAGGTGGCACGGCGCACCTCGCCCTCCTGCGAGACGCCGGGTCCGGCGATGTGCACGATCCGTCGGTGCCCCCGGTCGAACAGATGCTGCAGCGCCATGGTCGTGCCGGCGGCCTGGTCGATGGCGACGGCCGAGACGGTGGCGCCGCCGCTGCCGGGCACGACCAGGTCGGTCGGCACGGCGTCCCGCTGCACGGCGTTCGCGACGACGACGGGCACCGTCACGGCCATGGTCAGCGAGCCGAGGGCGTCGAGCACGCGGTTGTCGGCGGCGACGAGCACCACGGCGGCGACGTCCTGGGCGAGCAGCGTCGTGAGCGCCTCGGACAGGTCGACCGGCCGGGGGTCGTCGGGCAGCGTCGAGAGGAGCACGTGGTACCCGGCGGTGCGCGCGGCCCGCTCGAACCCGATCGCGGTGCTCGACGGTCCGTACAGCGCGTCCCCCGCGCTCACCAGGCCGAGTGCACGGCTCCGTCCGCCGGCCAGGGCCCGGGCAGCGGCGCGCGGACGGTAGCCGAGCTCCCCGATCGCGGTGGTCACCCGCGACCGGAAGCCGTCACGGACCGTCGGGTCACCGTTGATCACGCGGCTCACGGTCTGGTGCGAGACGCCCGCGCGCTCGGCGACGTCGAAGATCGTCGGGGCCTTGCGGGGCCTGCCGTTCGGCGTCGTCATCGTGGTCACCCGGTCACCGTACCGCGGCGCCCGTCCGGGGCGGCGACATACCGATCCGGTCACGACGAGTTGACACCGTGTACCAGAACCAACATGATGTGAGCGCTCACTTGGAGCATCACATCCCCAGCGGGACACAGCAGCCCCGCACCCGAGCGCGTCGACGTCGACGCGAGAGGAACAGAGGTACTTCGATGAAGAAGCGCAGGATCGTCGCGAGCGTCACCGCTCTCGGTCTCGCCCTCTCCCTGGCCGCCTGCTCTGCCGGCGGCCGCGGTGCCACCAGCTCTGACGGCGGCGACGAGGGCAACGGCAACAAGGGCGCCCTCGTCGGCGTCGCGATGCCGACCAAGGTCTCGGAGCGTTGGATCAAGGACGGCGACGCCGTCAAGAGCAGCCTCGAGAAGGCCGGCTACAAGGTCGACCTCGAGTACGCGGACAACAAGATCCCGCAGCAGGTCCAGCAGGTCAGCAACATGATCACCAAGGGCGCGAAGGTCCTCATCGTCGCGTCCATCGACGGTGGCTCGCTGTCCGACCAGCTCGACGCAGCGGCCGACGCCGGCATCAAGGTCATCTCCTACGACCGCCTGCTCACCGGCAACAAGAACGTCGACTACTACGTCTCGTTCGACAACTACAAGGTCGGCGTTGACCAGGCGACCTCGCTCCTGACCGGCCTCGGACTCCTCGACGCCGACGGCAAGAAGACCGACGAGAAGGGCCCCTTCAACATCGAGGTCTTCGCCGGCTCGCCCGACGACAACAACGCCACGTTCTTCTTCAACGGCGCCATGGACACCCTCAAGCCGTACCTCGAGGACGGCACGCTGAAGATCGGCTCCGGCCAGGACGGCTTCACGCAGGCCGCCACGCAGCAGTGGGACCCGGCGCTCGCCAAGTCCCGCATGCAGAACCTCGTCGCGAAGTCGTACTCGGGCGGCACCAAGCTCGACGGCGTGCTCTCCCCGTACGACGGCATCTCGATCGGCATCATCTCGGCGCTCCAAGGTGCCGGCTACGGTTCGGGCGACCGCCCGCTTCCGGTGATCACCGGCCAGGACGCCGAGGCCGCCTCGGTCAAGTCGATCATGAACGACCAGCAGTACTCGACCATCTACAAGGACACGCGCCAGCTCGCCGACAAGTCCGCGTCGATGGCCCAGGACCTGCTGTCGGGCAAGAAGCCCGAGGTCAACGACACCAAGACCTACGACAACAAGGTCAAGGTCGTCCCGACGTTCCTGTTCCAGCCGACGGTCGTCACCAAGGACAACTACGAGAAGGTCCTCGTCGACTCCGGGTACTACACGGACGCCGACCTCAAGTAGGTCTCGACTCCTCCTCGGACGGGAGGCCCGGTGCCGGGCTGGCACCGGGCCTCCCGCCCGTCCCCACCCACTCGCGCGCCGTGCCGGCGCCCAACGGAAGGCGGTCCCGTGGCGGACACCATCCTCGAGATGCGCGACATCACCAAGACGTTCCCCGGCGTCAAGGCCCTGCAGAACGTCTCGCTCCAGGTCGAACGGGGCCAGGTCCACGCGATCTGCGGTGAGAACGGCGCGGGCAAGTCCACGCTCATGAAGGTCCTGTCCGGTGTCTACCCGGCCGGCAGCTTCGATGGCGAGATCCTGCTCGACGGGAAGCCCGTCTCGTTCTCGACCATCAACGACTCCGAGGACGCCGGCGTCGTCATCATCCACCAGGAGCTCGCATTGAGCCCCTACCTGTCGATCGCCGAGAACATCTTCCTCGGCAACGAGCGCGCCAAGGGCGGCTTCATCGACTGGAACAAGACGAACCTCGAGGCCGCGGCGCTCCTGAAGCGCGTCGGCCTCAAGGACAACCCGATCACCAAGATCACGGACATCGGCGTCGGCAAGCAGCAGCTCGTCGAGATCGCGAAGGCACTGTCGAAGGAGGTCAAGCTCCTCATCCTCGACGAGCCGACCGCCGCGCTGAACGACGACGACTCCGCGCACCTGCTCGAGCTCATCCGCTCGCTGCAGGCCGAGGGCATGACGGCGATCATCATCAGCCACAAGCTCAACGAGATCAAGGCGATCGCGGACAAGGTCACGATCATCCGTGACGGCCAGACCATCGAGACCCTCGACATGCACGCCGGCGAGGTCTCCGAGGATCGCATCATCCGCGGCATGGTCGGACGCGACCTCTCCACCCGCTACCCGGAGCACGAGTCGAAGATCGGCGAAGAGCTCCTGCGCATCGAGGACTGGACCGTCCACCACCCCCTCGACGCCTCACGCGAGATCATCCACCAGGCGAACCTCACCGTCCGCGCCGGCGAGATCGTCGGGATCGCCGGGCTGATGGGCGCCGGCCGCACCGAGCTGGCGATGAGCGTCTTCGGGCACTCGTACGGCACCGGGATCAGCGGCACCGTCTACAAGCGCGGCACCCCGATCAAGACGAACACGGTCACCGCCGCGATCGACAACGGCCTGGCCTACGCGACCGAGGACCGGAAGCGCTACGGCCTCAACCTGATCGACGACATCAAGCGGAACGTCTCCGGCTCGGCACTCGGCAAGCTCGCCAAGTGGGGCTTCGTGAACGGCTCCGAGGAGACGACCGTCGCGCGCCAGTTCCTCAAGAACATGAACATCAAGGCGCCGACCGTGAACGCGGTGACCGGCAAGCTCTCCGGCGGGAACCAGCAGAAGGTCGTCCTGTCGAAGTGGATGTACTCCGACCCGGACGTGCTCATCCTCGACGAGCCGACACGCGGCATCGACGTCGGCGCGAAGTACGAGATCTACACGATCATCAACGCGCTCGCGGACCAGGGGAAGGGGATCATCGTCATCTCCTCCGAACTCCCCGAACTGCTCGGCATCTGCGACCGCATCTACACGCTCTCCGAGGGCACCATCACGGCCGACGTCCCGCGCTCCGAGGCGTCGCCGGAAGTCCTCATGCAGTACATGACCCAGGAACGGGAGACCCCAGTCAATGAACGCGCTTAAGTCCGCCGCCAGCTACCTCACCGGGCAGCTCCGACAGATCGGCCTGTTCATCGCGCTGATCGTCATCGTCATCTTCTTCCAGGTGACGACGAACGGCATCACGCTGGCCCCGATCAACGTCTCGAACCTGATCGTCCAGAACAGCTACATCCTGATCCTCGCGATCGGCATGGTGATGGTGATCATCGCCGGCCACATCGACCTCTCCGTCGGTTCGGTCGTCGCGTTCACCGGTGCCATGGCCGGCGTCATGATCACGCAGTGGGGCATCCCCTGGCCGGTCGCCGTCGTCCTCTGCCTGGTCCTCGGCGCCCTGGTCGGTGCGTGGCAGGGCTTCTGGATCGCCTACTTCGGGATCCCGGCGTTCATCGTGACCCTGGCGGGCATGCTCGCCTTCCGCGGTGCCGCCCAGATCGCCCTGCAGAACCAGCAGATCTCGCCCTTCCCGGACGGCTTCCGCTCGCTCGGCTCCGGCTTCCTGCCGTCCTTCGGCACCTCGGGCTACGAGCCGCTCACGATGATCCTCGGCCTCGCCGCCGCCGCGATCCTCGTCATCACCGGCTTCCGTGGTCGTGCGACCCGTCGCAAGTACCAGCTCGAGGACGAGCCGTTCGCATGGTTCATCACCAAGATGGCGTTCACCGTCGCGCTGGTCATCTTCATCGCGCTGCTGCTCGCCAGCTACAACGGCACCCCGATCGTCCTCGTGATCCTCGGCGTCCTGGTCATCGCGTACTCGATGGTCATGCGCAGCGCGGTCTTCGGTCGTCACATCTACGCGATCGGCGGCAACCCGCTGGCCGCACAGCTGTCGGGTGTCAAGACGAAGCGCGTCACGTTCCTGCTGTTCGTGAACATGGGTGTCATCTCGGCCCTCGCCGGCGTCGTCTTCACCGGCCAGCTCAACCTCGCCTCGCCGAGCGCGGGCAACGGCTTCGAGCTCGACGCCATCGCGGCCGTGTTCATCGGTGGCGCTGCCGTCACCGGTGGCATCGGTACGGTCCCGGGCGCGATCGTCGGTGGTCTCATCATCGGTCTGCTCAACAACGGCATGTCGATCCTCGGTGTCGGTTCCGAGTTCCAGCAGCTCATCAAGGGCCTGGTGCTCCTCGCCGCCGTCGCGTTCGACGTCTTCAACAAGCGCCGCGCGGCCTCCGCTCGGAAGTAGCACCCGCGGTTCCTCCCCGAAAGCGACAGATCTCCGTGGAAGTTCCACGGAGATCTGTCGCTTTCGCGTTGCCGTCCCGGCGGCAGGTCAGGCGGTCAGGACCGCCCAGGCGCCGGCCGGGAGGCGCAGCCCGCCCTCCGACAGGTCGGCCCGGCCCGCCTCGACGCGCGTCGCGTCGGCCGCGGGCAGCACCACCGGCTCAGGCGAGAGGTTCAGGGCGGTGACCACGGCCTCCCGGTCGGTCGCGGTCCGGAGGACCAGCGTCTCGTTCGTCAGGTGCACCACGTCCGTGTGCGCGCGGTGCAGCCACGGGTGCCGACGCCGGAGGGCGACGAGCGCCTGGTGCGCGTGCACCAGCTCGGCAGCGGTCCCGCTCGGTTCCGGCGGAGTCGCCGGGAAGGCGGGGCGGACGGCGTCGTCGCCGCCCTCGCGCTGCTCCTTGACGCCGGTCCAGCCGAACTCGTCGCCCGCGTACACCGACGGCGTGCCGGCGACGGTGAGGAGCACCGCGACGGCGTGACCGACGAACCCCTCCCCCACCGCGCTCGCGATCCGGGTGACGTCGTGGTTGCCGACGAACGTGCTCGGGGCGGAGGTCGCGAGCAACTCGTCGTGCCGCTCGATCGCGTGCGCCAGTTCGAAGCAGTTCCGGTCCGCGATGCCGTGCCAGATGCCCTGCCACAGCTCGTACTGGGTGGTCGAGTCCATCGTCGACTCCCGGACGATCGCCGCGGTGTCGCCGTGGATGACCTCGCCCGAGAACCAGGCGTCCGGGAACCGCTCGCGCACGCGCGGCAGCACCCGGGCCCAGAACGCCGGCGGCACCGCGTAGGCCGCGTCGAGCCGCCAGCCGTCGATGCCACGCTCCAGCCAGTGCGTCATGACCGCGACGACGAGGTCCTCGGTCTGCTGCGACGCGTGGTCGAGTGCGACGAGGATGTCGTGCCCCTCGAACGACCCGACCGGTACCGGCTGCCCCGGCTGCCAGCCCGACCAGTCGACGGCGAACAGGCCCGCGGTGTCGGCGTCCGGTCCCGCGGTCTCGAGCTGGCGGAACGCCGGGTGCTCACGGCCGACGTGGTTGAAGACGCCGTCGAGCAGCACGCGGATCCCCCGCTCGCGCGCAGCGGCCACCAGGCGGTCGAAGTCCGCGTCGTCGCCGAGTCGGGGGTCGATCCGGAAGTGGTCGACCGTGTCGTAGCCGTGCGACGAACTCGCGAAGACCGGGCCGAGCAGCAGTCCGTTCAGGCCGAGGTCCACCACGTGGTCGAGCCAGCCCTCCAGGTGCCCGAGCCGGTGCTCCACGGGACGTGCGTCGACCGTGGTGTCGGGCCGGACCTCCGCGCCGACGAAGCCGAGCGGGTAGACGTGCCACCACATGACGTGCTCGACCCAGGCGGGCTCGCTCGGCCTCGTCGCGGCGGCGGGGTTCGGCTCGGCTGCTGTGTCCATCCATGCATGCTGCCAGGCGGCCCTGGCCAGGACCGTGGACCGGGGTACCGCCAGCCTGGAAGCGCGTCGGTGGCCGGGACGATCATGGGCGCATGGAACGAGCCATCCGGACCGAGGACGACGCACGCCGACTCGAGGCCGCGCACGCGGAACGGACGTGTGCGTCCTGCGGTCGGCGCATGCCCGACAGCGCCGGCCCGGACACCAAGTGGTGCTCCGACGCGTGCCGACGCCACGGGCTCGACGACACCGACCGGACCCTCGAGCACACGATCGACGCGCTGCTCGACGCCCGCGCGCTGACCTCGAGCATCTGCCCGTCGGATGCCGCCCGTGCCGTCGGCGGTGAGGACTGGCGCGACCTCATGGAACCCGCGCGTCGCGCCGCCCGGCGGATGGTCGCACGTGGCGAGGTCGAGATCACCCAGGGCGGGAACGTGGTCGACCCGTCGACCGCGAAGGGCCCGATCCGGATCCGCCGTCCGCGCTGAGGCGGTGGTGCCGGCCCGGGTACGCGAGGCTCAGACCCTGCCGGGCGCGCCGTCGGGAAGCACCCCGAGGCCGCCGAACGCACCGCCCAGGGTCACGATGGCCAGGGCATCGGCGACGCCCGCATCGACCCGGCTCAGCTGGTCGGGTCGGTCTTCTGCCGCATCGTGACGACCAGGCGTTCGAGCGCGACCACGAGGCGGTTCGTCTGCGAGCGGGACACGCGTGACGATGAGTACTGGAAGTTCGACTTCTCGTCGGTCAGCCGTTTCAGGTGGTTGCCCGGCTGCCTGTCCGGCGAGCACGCTGTGTCGAGGAGGCGTCTCGCCTGAGCATGGTCCTCGCCGACGTGGTGGTACCCGAGGACTGCACCGCAGATCGCGTCCGCTGCTGCGATGCCACCGAGCACGGCGTTCGCGCCAGCGGCTTTCCAGTCGGCATGTGACGAGGACGCGGCGCAGAGGACGGCCACCTCGTAATACGCCTCCGCTTCGTCGCGCCGCCTGCGGACCGCTGCTCGGTCCATGGCGCGCGTCCGGACCGACATCAGACCAACGTCCTGATGTCCGGACCGAAGACGGTGCGCGCATCCGCACGCCACGAGCCGACGAGCGGGTCGCCCTCGGCGGCGAACCGCTCCAGGTCAGCACGGGTGACGTCGAACACCTGGCACTCGTTGCCGGTCCAGCGGTGGACCAGATCGCCGAGCTGCACCACGACGTCGAGATTGGTCTCCGTGTCGAAGACCACGAGCAGATCCACGTCCGACTCGTCGGTGGCCGTTCCCCGCGCAACGGACCCGAAGATCGACACGGAGAGGACGGACAGATCGACCCCGGCGAGGAAGTCGTGGATCCGTCGCTCGAGTTCCGCCCCGGCGCCGAGCACGAGCTCGACGGCGGGCCACAGCAGGTGGTCACGGTTCACCCGGTAGGCCGAGTGCTGGAGGCCGCGTTCGACGCACACCAGTCCGGCATGTTCCAGTTTGTCGAGCGCTCGTTTGATGCCGGTGTGTTGCGCGGCACCAGCGACTCGCGCGACCTGGCGCCCGGTCATGCCGACGTCGGTCTGTGCGAGGACACGGAGGGCATCGGCCTGGGTCGGCCCGACGAGCGTGGCGAGAGGAGCGGTGAGCTGCATCAGGCGAGTGTACACAGATGTGGTACACGTGTGCACGTTCTGTGTACACCCACTCGATCAACCGGCCGCTCGGGTCAACGACGCCGACGGGCGAGCAGTGTCCCCACCGCGACGAGCGCGAGGCAGGCGATGATCGGGACGCGCTGGTCGCCCTTGACGTCGCGGTACTGCACTCCGGGATCGGCCAGCGCCGTGCCGGGGAAGGCGAGGCTCGTCACCTGTGTCACCCAGTAGGTGGAGGCGATGCTGCTCGCGAGACCGACGTCGCGCACCGCGGGACGCAGGCGCCACACGGTGAGGCCGGCCAACGCCACCGCGAGTGACATCGTCTGCGCGTTGTGGAACTTGGCGTGCGGCGGCCAAGCCGGGTTCTTCACGTGGGTCTCGTTGTAGTCGAAGACGAAGGCGCCCACGGGGGCGGCGACCGCAGCGACGCCGATGCAGATCCGCCCGGCCAGTTCACGCGCAGAGAGTGTCATGACGCCAGCCTGCCCGGGACCGGATCAGAAGGCGTAGCGGATTCGGCAGGAGGGCAGGTTCTCGTCGACGAGCTGGCGGAAGCGCTCGATGTGCCGCGCCTTCATCGCCGCGCGGTACCGGATGTTGACGGCACCGTTCTGGGACAGCTTCTGCTCCTGCAGGTCCGGACGCCAGAGCAGGTCCTCCGCCTTCGGGTGCCAGCCGAGGTTCACCTCGTGCAGCTGCTCGTTGTGGGTGAGGAAGATCACCTCGGCCGCGAGCTGCGCCTTCGCAGCCGGGGAGAGCACGTCATCGACCTCCCGCAGCAGTGCGGCCCAGTCGGCCTCCCACGTCGGCGTCAGGATGACGGGCGAGAAGTTCAGGTGGACCTCGTACCCGGCTTCGACGAAGTCGTTCACGGCGGCCAGTCGTTCGGCGATCGGTGACGTCCGGATGTCGGTCACCTTCGCCGTCTCGTGTGGCATGAGCGAGAAGCGGATGCGGGTGCGCCCCATCGGGTCCCAGTCGAGCAGGTCGCGGTTGACGTACTTCGTCGCGAACGAGGCCTTCGCCGTCGGCGTCATCCGGAACAGGTCGCAGAGGTCGCGGACGTTGTCACTGAGCATGGCGTCCACCGAGCAGTCGCTGTTCTCGCCGATGTCGTACACCCACGCGTCGGGGTCGCACTGGTTCGGCTCGGTCTTCTGCCCCTGCTTCTGGATGTTGCGAGCGAGGTGCTTGGTGATCTGCTCGATGTTGGCGAAGACGGTGACCGGGTTGCTGTAGCCCTTGCGACGCGGCACGTAGCAGTACGCGCACGCCATCGCGCACCCGTTCGCGGTCGACGGGGCGATGAAGTCCGCCGAGCGGCCGTTCGGCCTCGTCACGAGGGACTTCTTCACGCCGAGGACGAGCGCCTCGGTCTTGATCCGCACCCAGCGGGAAACGTTCCGCTCGTCGCCGTGCACCTCGGGGATCTGCCAGTGCGACGCGACGGGCACGATCTCGGCGTCCGGCCACTGCCCGACGATCTCCTGCCCGCGTGGCAGTTCGAGGGCGGCGTCCTCGGCGTAGATGCGCTTGACGTCGAGCAGAGGGCGCATGCGGGACTCGGTCATCACCCACTGTTCTACCGGTCACCACCGACACCTCTGGAGGTGGCTCGTGCAGACTCGACGGCATGACCGCCGGCGTGGAGGACGACCACTACTTCGTCGTGGACGGACGGCGCTGGCGACGGACCGACCCGGCCCTCCCCGAGGACGTCGCCGCACGCCTCCGGTCCCACCTCGGCGGTGGTCGCAACGCCGTGAAGCAGGCGAGACGGGCCGGCGACGAGGACGCGGTGGCAGCTGCCCGTCACCGCAACGGGCTCGCGAAGCACGGCCTCGGGGAACGCGGCCCGGAGTGGTGGACCCGACCGGAGTCCGAGCGCCTGGCCCAGGCCGAGCAGGCCCTCGCGGACCTCGACGGTCTCGACGAGGTCGGGTGATGGCCGACCAGGTCATCCGGGCGCCGCGATGGGAACGAACCGCGAACGCCGCAGCGGTCGGCCCGCTGCAGATCGTGGTCGGCATGGTCCTCATCGGGGTGGCCTTCGTCCCGGAGGCATCGGCGCGGGCGTTCGTCGTGGTCCTCGGGACGCTGTTCGTCGGACTCGGTCTGTGGATGACCGTCCGCGCCCACCGCGTCGCGGTCCGCCTCGAGGACCAGGTGCTCCGGTACGACGGGTACGTCATGAGCTGGTCCGTGCCTCGAGCGCAGATCACGATCGTCCTCGACGACGGCTTCGTCGAGTGGGTGGACGACGACGGGCGGCAGCACCGACGGCAGATCTGGCTCCTGACGAAGGCATGGGAGGACGACGGCACGAAGTTCGCCCCGTACTGGATCTGGCGCCGCGAAGGGCTCCTGCGCGTCCGCGGATGGGCAGGCGCGCGCGCCTTCTGAATGCACGTGACCTCGAGGAGCTCGCCGAGGTCGCACGAACCGCCGCTCCGAGCCAGCCGACCCGGCAGCTCGTGCGACTCCGGCGGACGACCGACGGCACGTTGCGCGACCCGGGCGGCGGACCCGGCTCCGCCTCCGCCTCCGATGCTGCCGTCAGCCGAACGGCGGACGACACGTCCCGTTTCCCCACCTTCCGGATGAGGTGCGAGAGATCCTCGCAGCCGTATGCTCATCGCGGCGAGGACGCCGAGAACGAGGGGGAACCATGAACGAGATCGTCACGCACACGGGCGTGCTGGTGGGGCTGCGCACCGGGACGACCACCACCGAGGGGCCGACGGGGACGCGGGTCGGCGTCCTGCTGGAGTTGTGCTCCGAGGACAGCGCGAGCGTCCGCCGCCCGTGGGAGTTGCTGGTCACACCGGCCCAGGCGGCCGCGCTCGTCGAGGCCGAGCGGACCGAGTCCGGCGTGCTCGTGCGGTTCGCCGGCGAACGGCTGGGTGAGCGCGGTGGGGTGCCGCTCGTGCGCGTCGGCCGGATCGCGGTGCTCGTGCCCGAACCGACCTGCTGACCGCACGACCACGACGAACGGCCCCGGGCATCCCCCGGGGCCGTTCGTCGTCACGGATCCGCTCCGTCAGGTTTCGGTGTGCCCGAGCTCCGGCTCGACGCACATGCAGACCGTGCGCGATGCCGCGGCGTGCACCTCGAGGACGACGACCTCGTTCCGCCCGGCCCGGAGCACCGGACCGGGGACGGCGAGGGTGCCCTGGGGTCCGCGCGACCAGTAGCGGCCGAGGCAGAACCCGTTCACCCACGCCACCCCCTTCCGGAAGCCGTCCAGGGCCAGGTAACGGTCGAGCGTGGCCCCGCGCTCGGGGAGGTCGAACGTGCCGGAGGCGAACGCCGGCCCGGCGACGGTCTCCCCCGCGGACGCCGGTGCTCCGCGGAGCACCGCGACGGCTGCGTCCGGCAGCGGGTCGAGGGCGAGCGGCGACACCGTCCAGTGCGTGAGGACGTCGTCGTCGACGCGCACAGCGCCGACGAGGCCCTTCGGCTCGCCGATGCGGGGACCGTAGTCGACCCTCCCCTGGTCCTCCACGAGCAGTTCCAGGAGGCCCGTGGCCGGCGGCAGGGCGATGGCACGGTCGTGGTGCTCACGCTCGAGGACGCCGACCGGACGTCCGGCGAGGCTGACGAGCACACGGTCGCGGACCTCCTCCGCGACCGTGAGGACGCCGCCCTCGGGCAGGTCGACCTCGTTCCGGTACAGGACGAACCCGGAGGCGGCGCCGAGCTCGTCGAAGGTCGGCGGCGTCTCGTGCGTGGTCCAGGACGTGATCGTCGGCAGGAGGCCTGCGAGCGGTACGACGCGGTCGAGGCGGACGGCAACGTCTCCGGCGGGGGCGGGTCGGGCCTCCCGTCCGTCGTCGTGCGTCGCGAGCCGACCGGACCCGCCGGGCTGCATCGTCGGCGGCAGCTCCGGCACGGGCGCGTAGCGCGCGATGACCTGACGGAAGGCGTGGAACTTGTCGGTCGGACGGCCGGCCTCGTCGAGCGGGGCGTCGTAGTCGTAGGACGTGGCGATGGGCCGGTACACGCCCTTGTCGTTCGCGCCGTTGGTGAAGCCGAAGTTGGTCCCGCCGTGGAACATGTAGATGTTCACGGAGCCACCCGCGGCGAGCAGGACGTCGAGGTCCTCGGCGCTGGCTGCCGCCGGCGTGGTGTGGTGGTGCTCACCCCAGCTGTCGAACCACCCGTCCCAGAACTCGGAACACATCAGCGGACCGGTGGGCTGCGCCTGACGGAGGCGGGCGAGCCGCTCGGCGGACCGGGAGCCGAACGACCCGGTCTTGTGGAGGGACGGGAGCGACCCGTCCTCGAGCATGGCGTCCATCGGCTGGTCGACGCTCGTGAACGGCACGGTGAGCCCGATGTCCCGGTGCATGCGCTCGAGCTTCTGCAGGTACACGGGATCGGATCCGTACGCGCCGTACTCGTTCTCGACCTGCACGAGCACGATCGGTCCGCCGGCGTCGATCTGTCGTGGCACGAGGATCGGCGCGAGGGCGTCGAGGTACCGCCCGACGGCGGCCAGGAACTGCGGCTCGTCGCGGCGGATCCCGACGGTGCCGTCGGTGAACAGCCAGAACGGCAGCCCACCGTTCGTCCACTCGGCGCAGATGTACGGTCCGGGGCGGACGACGGCGTGCATGCCCTCGGCCGCGACGAGGTCGAGGAAGCGGCCGAGGTCGAGACCGCCGGTGAAGTCGAAGGTGCCCCGCGTCGCCTCGTGCGCGTTCCACGCGACGTAGGTCTCGACGGTGTTGAGGCCCATGAGCTTGGCCTTGCGGATCCGGTCCGCCCACAGGTCGGGGTGGACGCGGAAGTAGTGGATCGCGCCGGAGAGCACGCGGTGCGGCTGCCCGTCGAGCAGGAAGTCGGTGTCGCCGATGGCGAAGCGCATCTCGCGCCTTTCTGGGTGGGGGCGGCAGGGGGACGCGGCCGTGCGGGATGCCCGCACGGCCGCGTCGGTGGGGTGCTGCTACTTGGTGGAGACCGTGAAGCCCTGGTCCTTGCCGTACTTCACGAGCGCGTCCTGCCAGGCCTCGAGACCCGACTCGAGCGACGTGCCCTTCTCGTACGACTGCCCGACGGTGTCGGCGTAGACGCTGTTCGCGTACACCTGGTACGGCAGGTAGGCGAAGTCGTTGTCCGAGGACTTCGACGCGTCGACGAGCACCTTGTTGATCTGCTGGCCACCGAAGTACTCCGGCTTCTCCTCCAGGAACGCCGACGACTCGAGGTCTGTGGTGGTCGACGGGAACCCGCCGGACTCCATGAAGATCCCCGTGGACTCCTTCGAGGAGTTCAGCCACTTGAGGAAGCCGGCAGCGAGAGCCGGGTTCTCGGACTGCTCCATGACGACCTGAGCGCTGCCGCCGTTGTTCGCGGTCTGCGCGGGGCCACCGTCGTAGGTCGGCATCGGTGCCACGCGCCAGTCACCCTTCGCGTCGGCGACGCTGGCCTCGAGGTTGCCGGGCATCCAGGCGCCGGTGATCATCGTGGCGATCTGGCCGTTGCCGAGCTGCTTGTACCAGTCGTCGGTCCAGCCGACGGTCTTCGCGACGAGACCCTGCTCGACGAGCTGGTCCCAGGTCTCGGTCCACTTCTTCGTGCCCTCGTCCTGCAGGTTGATCGTCACCTTCTCACCGTCGGTGGTGAACGGTGTGCCGCCGGCCTGGGCGATCATGCTCGTGGTGAAGCCCGCGTCGCCGGAGTCCGCGGCCAGGTACTTCTCGGGGTCGGCCTCGTGCAGCTTCTTCGCCGCCGCGACGTACTCGTCCCACGTCTTCGGCACCTCGATGCCGTACTCGTCGAACACCTTCTTGTTGTAGAACATGGCCATGGGGCCGGAGTCCTGGGGCAGGCCGTAGACCTTGCCGTCCATCGACACCGAGTTCCAGGTGCTCGCGGCGAACTTGTCCTCCAGGTCGCCGAACCCGTACGAGCTCAGGTCGAGGAGCGACTCGGACAGGGCGAACTGCGGCAATGCGTAGTACTCGACCTGGGCGACGTCGGGGGCGCCCGAGCCGGCCTTCACGGTGTTCTGCAGCTTCGTGTACTGGTCGGCACCGGTACCGGCGTTGACGAGCTTGACCTTCACCTTCGGGTAGGCCTTCTCGAACGCGGCGACCTGGTCCTTCGCGGACGGCGTCCACGACCAGTAGGTCAGCGTGCCGCCCTCGTCGAGTGCCGTCGCGATGTCGTCGGACGAGCCGCCGGAGCCGGAGCCGCCGGACGAGCAGGCCGCGAGGGCCATGGCGGCGGTGACGCCGATGGCGAGGGCGCTGAGCCCGCGCCGGAGACGCTTCTGCATGGTGGTGCCTTTCACTTCGTTGTGGAGAACTGCTGCGGAATGCGGGGGTGGTGCGGGGTGCGGCGCGGTCCGTGGCGGACTCGTGCCGGGCCTCCCGGCCGGCCCGGTGTGCGGACCGGGGACGGGTGGCGGGTCAGGCCTTGACGGACCCGGCCGCGAGACCGGACTGCCAGAAGCGCTGGAGGAAGAGGAACGCGACCACGATCGGGATGATCGTGAGGAGCGAACCGGTGACGACGAGGTTGTAGATCGGCTCCGCGCCGGACCCGGTGGCCTGCGCGTTCCACTGGTTCAGGCCGACGGTCAGCGGGTACCACTTCGGGTCGCTCAGCATGATGAGCGGCAGGAAGTAGTTGTTCCACGTCGCGACGACCGCGAAGAGCAGGACCGTCACGACACCGGGAGCGAGGAGCTTCAGCGCGATCGTGAAGAAGATCCGGAACTCCCCCGCTCCGTCCATGCGGGCGGCCTCGATGAGTTCGGTGGGGATCGCCTCGACCGCGTAGGTCCAGATCAGGTACATGCCGAACGGGCTGATGAGCGACGGCAGGATGATCGCCCAGGGGGTGTTCGTCAGGCCGACCTGCGAGAAGAGCAGGAACGTCGGGACGGCGAGTGCGGTGCCCGGGACGGCGATCGCGCCGAGGACGATCGCGAAAACGGCGCGACGACCCGGGAACTGGAACTTCGCCATGCCGTACCCGGCGACGGTCGCGAGCAGCGTCGCTCCACCGGCCCCGACGACCACGTAGAGCAGCGTGTTGCCGAGCCACTGCACGAAGATGCCGTCGTTGTAGGTGAGGGTGTCGACGATGTTCTGCCAGAGGTGGAACTCCCCGCCGAACCACAGGCCGAACGTCGACAGCAGCGACGCCTGCGTCTTCGTGCTGTTGACGAGCAGGTAGAACAGCGGCGCGAACGAGTACACGACGAAGACGACCATGACCGCGGTGAGCAGGCCGGAGCGCTTCACCTTGCGTCCGTCGACGGGCTGCGCCGCCTTCCGGGAGGCTCGGGTGCGTCGCTCACGCGGGTCGCGCTGCGTCGTGGTCGCCTCGGTGACGGTGAGGGGTGCGGGACCCTGCAGGGTGCTCATCGGTTCTCCTGTCGGGTGCCGCGGACCTGCACGACGTAGGCGATGACGGCGGTGATGACGCCCATGACGATCGCGACGGTGGCGGAGTAGTTGAACTGCTGCCCGCTGAAGGACAGCGAGTAGGCGTACATGTTCGGGGTGAAGGCGCTGCCGATGACGTTCGGGGCGAGCGTCTTGAGCAGGTTCGGCTCGTTGAAGAGCTGGAAGCTGCCGATGATCGAGAAGATCGTGGCGATGACCATCGGGCCGCGCAGGGCCGGGAGCTTGATCGAGAAGACCGTGCGCATCGGGCCCGCGCCGTCGAGTTCGGCGGCCTCGTACAGCTCGCCGGGGACGGTGCGGAGGGCCGCGTAGAAGATCAGCATGTTGTAGCCGAGGAACTCCCACGTGACGACGTTGCCGATCGACGTGAGGACCCAGGTCGGGCTGAACGGCTGGAGCAGGTCGATGCCGATCGCGTCGTTCGCCGCACCGGTGAGGCCGAACTGGTTGCCGTAGATGAAGCCCCAGATGAGCGCCGCGACGACGCCCGGGACCGCGTAGGGCAGGAACACCGCGATGCGGAAGAACCCGGTGCCCCAGAGCCGCGCACTGTCGAGCGCGAGGGCGGCGACGAGGGCGAGGCCGAGCATGATCGGCACCTGCACGACGAGGAAGGCCGCGACCCGGCCGAAGCCGGACCAGAACTTGGCGTCCTGGAAGAGCTGGACGTAGTTGGCGAACCACACGAACTGGTTGCCGCCGATGAGCTGGTCGCGGAACAGGCTGAGCCAGAGCGCGTACCCGATCGGGACGATGAGCATGAGGACGAGGACGGCGACGAACGGGCCGACGAAGAGCCAGCCGGTCATGCGGCCCCGGGCCTTCCCACGGCGTCGCGGGGCGGGAGCAGTGCCCTCGCCCCGTCGCGGCGCGGCCTCGGGGCTCCGCGCGGTGAGCGTGCTCATGTGACTCCTTCGTCGTGTCCTGCGAGCCGTTGATGTGCCGGTCGGTCGTCCGGTGGAGAGCACGACTCCGTGCTGGCCGGACCGACCGATGTTGACGTCAACATCGAACGGGGCGACGATAGCATGGCAACGTCAACATGCACTAGCGTTCGCAGCACCGGTCGCGCACGGACGCCGACCTCGGCCGTCCGCACGAAGGGGGCGCGTGACCATCTCGACCACCACCGACCCGGCGGCCTCCCCCCGTCGGGCGCCGTCGCTCTCCGCCGTGGCCGAGGCCGCCGGGGTCTCCATGCAGACCGTGTCCCGCGTGGCCCGCGGCTTCGACAACGTCAGCCCCGAGACCCGGACACGCGTCCAGCAGGCGATGGCCGAGCTCGGGTACCGCCCGAACCGCGCCGCCCGGGCCCTGCGCTCCGGGCGCTTCCGGACCATCGGCGTGATCATGTTCACGCTGGCGTCGTTCGGCAACATGCGCACGCTCGAGGCCATCGCCGACGCCGCGGGCGCCGCGGACTTCACGATCACGCTGTTGCCGATGGCCTCCCGGACCGAGGAGGGCGTCCGCAGCGCGTTCTCCCGCCTGCACGAACAGGCGGTCGACGGCGTCGTCATCATCATCGAGTCGCACGTCATCGACACCGCCGAGGTCGCCCTGCCCGACGGCGTGCCCATGGTGGTCGTCGACTCGACCGGCACCACCGAGCACCCGGCCATCGACACCGACCAGGCCGACGGCGCCCGGCTCGCCACGCAGCACCTGCTCGACCTCGGGCACGACACCGTCTGGCACGTCTCCGGGCCGGCGTCGTCGTACTCGGCCGCACGGCGCCAGGCAGCGTGGGCGGCGACGTTGACGGCCGCCGGGCGGACGGTCCCCCCGGTGTTCGAGGGCGACTGGAACACCTCCTCCGGCTACCGCGCGGGCGTGTCGATCGCAGTACGTCCCGAGATCACGGCGGTCTTCGCGGCGAACGACCAGACCGCGCTCGGGGTGCTCCGCGCCTGCCACGAACTCGGTCGTCCAGTGCCGTCGACGCTGAGCGTGGTGGGGTTCGACGACTCCCCCGAGTCCGACTCGTTCTGGCCGCCGCTCACCACCGTGCACCAGTCCTTCGACGAGGTCGGGCGCCGCGCGGTCGCCACCCTGCTCAGGCAGATCGAGGGTGGCGCCGCCACCGCGGCGACGGACCTCGTGCCGGTGCGGCTCGTCGAGCGCGCGAGCACCGCGGCGCCGCCCGCGCGCTGAGCGCCGGGCCGCACGTGCGGCGCCGGGGCTGCCACGTGCCTCCCGACCCGACCGGTGCGCGGAACCGACAGTCCGCCGCGGAAGGTCCGCGGACATCTGTCGGTTCGGCGACCGGATCGGCCGACAGGCCGGAGGCCGGCCCTGGCCGGGTCGGTCAGGAGGCGCGGCACCGGGCCGCCACGTGCCTCCCGGCCCGATCGGTGCGCGGAACCGACAGTCCGGCACTGAAGACCTGGGGACATCTGTCGGCTCGGCGGCCGGGTCCGGCAGGCGCATCCGTACCCGCACCCGCGCCGCGGCCGCCGGACACGAGGAACGCCGGGCCCCGCGGGGACCCGGCGTCCTCTGCTCACTCGGTGCCCGCCGCACGCAGCGTGCACCGAGGCGCTCAACCGATCGAGATCGCCGTCCAGGACACGGGCGGGAGCTCGATCGTGATCGTGTCGCCCTCGCGGCGGACGGACTCGTTCGTCTTCAGGCCGACGCGGGCGGTGTCCGTCAGGTCGTTCACGGCGTGCAGGTCGTCGTCCCAGATGCCCTCGGCGTGCACGTCGCCCTCGACCGACAGGCCGGCGAGGTCGATCGTCACCGTGGTGCTCTCGGTCTGGTGGCGGTTGACGAGGAACACCGCGGCGCGGCCGTCCTCGACGGTGGCGGCCGAGTCGACGACGGGCACGGTGCCGTGCTTGCCGCCGTCGACCGTGTCGCCCGACGCGACCACGTTCAGCGACGTGCCGTGGGCCAGGCGCGACGTCACCGAGAACGGGAAGAACGTCGTCTGACGCCAGGCCTCGCCCCCGGGCTCGGTCATGATCGGGCCGATGACGTTCACGAGCTGGGCGATCGACGCGGAGGCGACGCGGTCGGCGTGGCGGAGGAGCGAGATGAGCAGCCCGCCGAGCACGACGGCGTCGGCGACCGTGTAG
Source organism: Curtobacterium sp. MCJR17_055 (assembly GCF_003224335.1). Classification (GTDB taxonomy): domain Bacteria; phylum Actinomycetota; class Actinomycetes; order Actinomycetales; family Microbacteriaceae; genus Curtobacterium. Next base: position 30,856 of record NZ_QKLF01000004.1, on the reverse strand, counting down.
ACGTCCTCGAGCAGGCGCGGGGCGACCGGCCAGTCCTCGAGCGTGAAGGTCTTCGCCTTCTCCTCCCACTTCGTGATCGACCAGACGTTCCACTCGTCGAACGAGATGTCGATGCGCTTGTCGGACTTCTTGTGCGCCTGCACGTGGTCCGCCGCGGTCGTGACCGTCTTGATGAAGTGGTCCATGTTGGCGCCGGACGCCAGGAACGAGGTGAGGTCGTCGTCCTCCTCGTAGTACGCGTGCGCCGAGATGTAGTCGACGTCCTCGTACGCGTGCTCGAGGACGGTGCGCTCCCACTCGCCGAACGTGGGCATCGACGCGCCCGACGACCCGCACGCCACCAGTTCCAGACCGGGCTGGATCTGCCGCATGGCCTTGGCGGTCATCGCCGCGAGCTTGCCGTAGTCCTCGGCGTTCTTGTGGCCGAGCTGCCACGGTCCGTCCATCTCGTTGCCGAGGCACCACATCGTGATGCCGAACGGCTCGTCCTTGCCGTTCGCCCGGCGCTGCTCGGACAGGGCCGTCCCGCCGGGGATGTTCGCGTACTCGAGGAGTTCGATCGCCTCGGCGGTGCCGCGGGTGCCGAGGTTCACGGCGAGCATCAGCTCGGAGCCGACCGAGTCGAGCCACTGCTGGAACTCGTGCAGGCCGACCTCGTTCGTCTCGGTCGAGTGCCAGGCCAGGTCGAGCCGGCGGGGACGCTGGTCGACGGGGCCGACGCCGTCCTCCCACTTGTAGCCAGAGACGAAGTTGCCGCCGGGGTAGCGGATGGTCGTGACGCCGAGCTCCTTGACCAGCTCGATGACGTCCTTCCGGAAGCCGTGCTCGTCGGCCGACTCGTGCGCGGGCTCGTGGATGCCGTCGTAGACGTGCCGCCCGAGGTGCTCGACGAACCCGCCGAACAGTCGGCGCCGCACCGGGCCCACCGTGAACGCGGAGTCGAGGACGAGGTGTGTGCGGGGCATGGATGATCTCCTTCGATCAGGCTGTGCGTCGAGCAGTTGTGTTCCGCGGCGTCACGGAAGTGAGCGCTCACCTGAGGGAAACGCTATCGGGTGTCGACACGGGACGGAAGGGCTGGCGCGCCCGACGGCGCGGCGCTAACGTGAGCGCTCACGGGGCACCGACGCCCCGAGAACGGGACAGCACTCCTCCCCTGGATGACGTCCCGCTTCGGCCCGTCCCGATGGAGTGATGCCATGCCGAACCGTCCCGTCCCGCCACCCCGCGGGTCCGCGTTCACCCGCAGGAGCCTGCTCGCCGCCGGAGCCGCGGCGGCCACCGTGCTGCCGCTGGCCGCCTGCGCGAGCCCCCTCTCCGCCGGGCTCGCCGGAACCCCGCTCGCCCCCGAGACGCTCGTCTTCTGGAACCTGTTCGGTGGCGGTGACGGCGTCCGCATGAAGACCATGGAGGACGGGTACGCGAAGCAGCACGGCGGCTCCTCCGCCCTGCAGGCGACGACGTTCGCGTGGGGCAACCCGTACTACTCGAAGGTGACACTGGCGACCGTCGGGAACAAGCCGCCGGACGTCGCGATCGCGCACCTGACCCGCGCGAAGCCGCTCTGGGACGGCGACCTGCTCGACCCGATCACGGCCGACGACCTGGCGAGCGTGGGCCTCAAGGCGAGCGACTTCAACCAGAAGGCCTGGACGGCGCAGAAGACCGACGGCAACAACATCGCGATCCCGCTCGACACGCACCCGTTCGTGCTGTTCTACAACGTCGACGTCTGCCGCAAGGCCGGTCTGCTCGACAGCGACGACCAGCTCACGAACCTGGACGGGATGGAGAACTTCGAGCGTGCCCTCGCCGCGGTGTCGAAGGTCACCGGCGGCAACGCGCTGAACGTCGCGAACGTCGTGCCCGAGACCGCGACCCCGTGGCGCTTCTTCTGGACGATGTACAACCAGATCGAGGGCGCGACGCCGTTCATCAGCGACGGCGGCGCGAAGCTCACCGTCAACGAGGACGCCTACAACGAGGTCACGAGCCGCACCCAGAAGTGGGTGAAGGAAGGGTGGCTCAACAAGGCCCTCGACTACGCCACCGCGCAGTCGCTCATGTTCGACGGCAAGGCCGGCTTCTTCATGCAGGGCGAGTGGGAGATCAGCACCGCCCAGTCGATCAAGGGGCTCGAGTTCGGCATGGCGCCGATCCCGCAGCTGTACGACAAGCCCGCCACGCAGGCCGACGCGCACACCTTCATCCTGCCGAAGAAGGACCGCACGCCCGAGCAGCGCAAGCAGCACATGCTCTTCATCAAGCAGATGCTCGAGCAGAGCCTGACCTGGGCCGAGGGCGGCCACGTCCCCGCGTACATGCCGACCTTCGACAGCACCGCGTACAAGGAGCTCACCCCGCAGTCGAACTACGCCGCCGCGGCCGAGACGGCGGTCTTCGACGACGCCGCCTGGTACGGCGGGTCCGGGTCGACCTTCGAGGGCACCGTCGGCGCCCAGCTCGCGCTCGTGCAGCAGGGCAGCTCGAGCCCGGCCCAGGCACTCCGCGCCATCAAGAGCCAGCTGGCGACCTACCTCAACACCCCGAGCCCCCTGTGACCAGGCGCGCGAACACCGTGAACACCCCGCGAAAGGCACGATGACGTGACCACAGCACCAGTCCTCGACCGCCCCACGGATGCGGCCACTGCACCACGGCGGCTCCGCTCCTACCGGACCAGCATCACCAGCGGCCAGGGCCGCAGCGGGTGGCTGTTCCTCGCCCCCTTCGGCCTGTTCTACGTGGCCTTCCTGCTCGGCCCGACGATCTGGATGATCGTCACGAGCTTCTTCAACACCTCGACCGTGCGCACCGGGCTCGGCAGCTTCGCGGGGTTCGCGAACTACGCCGAGATGCTCGGGCGGAGCGACTTCTGGTCGTCGCTCTGGCACACGCTGCAGTTCACCCTGTACACGACGCCGCCGCTGGTGATCCTGGCGTTCGTCTTCGCCGTGCTGACGAACCGGATGAACAAGGGGCAGTGGTTCTTCCGCCTGGCGTTCTTCCTGCCGTTCATCCTGCCCTCGGCGACGATCTCCCTCATCTGGGTGTTCATCTTCACGCCGAGCACCGGCCTGTGGGCGAGCCTGCAGACCGCGCTCGGCATGACCCCGGGCTCGGGCATGCTCTCCAGCCCGAACACGGCGATGATCGGCGTCGCGATCGCGACCGTCTGGTGGACGCTGGGCTTCAACTTCGTGCTGTACCTGGCCGGCCTGCAGGAGATCCCGCGTGAGCTGTACGAAGCGGCCGCGGTCGACGGTGCCTCGAACTGGCAGCAGATCAAGTCGATCACGCTGCCGCTGCTCGGCCGCACCACGACGCTCGTCATCCTGCTGCAGATCATCGCGTCCCTGAAGATCTTCGACCAGGTCTACCTGATGACGAACGGCGGCCCGGGCATCTCGACCCAGGTCTCGCTGCAGCTCATCACCGGCGTCGGCTTCACCGACAACCGACTCGGCGCGGCGTCCGCGGCGTCCGTCCTCCTGTTCATCGTGATCGTCGCGATCGCGGTCATCCGGCAGCTCGTCGAGCGCGCTGCCGCCAAGCGTGAGATCGGGGCCTGAGATGACCACCACCGAGAGCATCACCACCGGCCGTGCCAAGCTCCGTACCGGTGTCTCCTCGGCCGCCCCGACGAGCGCCGCCAAGATCGGTGTCTCCGGCAGGGGCTTCACCATCGCCTCCGGCGTCGTCCTGACGGTCTTCGCGATCATCTGGCTCATCCCGAGCCTGTTCGCGCTGAAGACGTCCCTCTCCGACAACGGGGTGGCCGCGCTCGGCGCCGGCAAGATCCTGTCGGACTGGAACCCGACGGTGCACTCGTACTCGTCCCTGTTCCAGTCGGGCGACATCTGGAACTGGTACCTCGCAAGCGGCATCACGAGCGTCATCACCGCGGTGCTCACGGTGCTGTTCGCCTCGATGGCGGCCTTCGCGCTGTCCCGGCTCGTGTTCCGCGGCCGCAACGTGGCGTTCCTGCTCATCATCCTGGGCATCATGATCCCGACGCAGGTCCTGATCATCCCGATCTTCCAGGAGCTCAACGCGGTCGGCCTGCTGAACACCTACTGGTCGGTGATCTTCCCGCAGGTCCCGGCGGTGATCGCGGTGTTCATCTTCAAGCAGTTCTTCGACGGCATCCCGAAGGAGCTCGAGGAGGCGGCACGCATCGACGGTGCCGGCATCTGGAAGGTCTACTGGTCGGTCATCCTGCCGCTGTCGCGTCCGGTGATAGCCGCGGTGACGATCCTGACCTTCGTCGGGGTGTGGAACAACCTGCTGCTGCCCCTGTTCGTGCTGTCGAACCCGGACCTCATGACGATCCCGGTCGGGCTCGCCACGGTCCAGGGCAGCTTCGGCCAGCGGTACGCCGACATCCAGGCGGGCGCGCTCCTCGCGGCGCTGCCGCTCATCATCCTCTACCTGGTCTTCCAGCGGCAGATCGTGGAGGGCGTCACGGGCTCCGGCCTGAAGGGCTGAGCCGGCCCGGACCGTGGTCCGGACCGCACGACGGACGGGAGGCTCCCCACCAGTCGGTGGGGAGCCTCCCGTCCGTCGTGGGGTGGTCTCAGGCGGAGGCGAGCGGAGCGAGCCGCGTGCGCAACAGGCAGAACTCGTTGCCCTCGGGGTCCTGCAGCACGTGCCACGACTCGTCGCCGGTCTGCCCGACGTCCGCCGGACGGGCACCGAGTGCGAGGAGCCGCTCGAGTTCCGCGTCCTGGTCGCGGTCGACCGGGTTGACGTCGAGGTGCAGGCGCAGCGGCTGGGTCTTCGCGTGCGGCACGCGGGAGAGGATGATCGTGGGCGCAGCACCGCCGAAGCCGGACGCCGGGCCGATCTCGATGCCGTCCTCGTCCGCGCCGAGTTCGACGTAGCCGAGGACGGCGCACCAGAAGCACGACAGCGCCTCGGGGTCGTCGCAGTTGAGGACCAGTTCGCTCAGGCGGCAGCTCATGGCGCGAGGATACGCGCGCCGCTCAGGCCGGGACGGGCATCCGTGCGTCGTGCTTCCAGAAGCCGGAGAACGTGATCCGCGACTTGGGCAGCCCGGCGCGGTGCAGGTGGCGGCGGCCCTCGGTGGCGAGTCGGGACTCCCCCACGACGAAGGCGTACCCGCGGTCGTCGCAGGGCACGTGCCGCTGCAGTTCGGCGAGCGCCGCACGACCGGGCACCGCGGTGGCGTCGCCGCGCACGAGCCACGTCACGGTGACCCCGGCGGGGGCGTCGAGGTCGCGGACGTCGTCCGCGGCCGGGACCTCCTGGATGATGCGGCCGACGGCGTCGCGCGGGAGCGAGCGGGCGATGCCGACGACGGCGGGCAGGCCGGTCTCCTCGGCGGCGATGACGACCTCGCTGGCGTCGTCGGGGCAGTCGAAGATGCAGCCCTGGTCGAGCAGGGCGAGTTCGTCACCGGGTCGGGCGCTGCAGGCCCAGATCGCCGCGCGGCCCTCGAGTCCGCCGTCCTGGTCGGTGTGCACGACGAAGTCGATGTCCATCTCGCCGAGCTCCGGCCGGTGTCCGGCGACGGTGTAGTTGGCGCAGTGCGGTCGCGACTCCTCGGGGATGCGGAGGTACTGCGGCCACCACGTGGCGCCGTCGAGCTCGGGCATCCGGAAGGCGTCCTGCTCGGGGCGCTGCAGGAACAGGCGGAACCAGTGGTCGAAGCCGAGGAACGGGAAGTCGCGGATCTCGTCGCTCGCGATGGTGACGCGGTGGACCGACGGGGTGTGCCGTTCGGTACGGACGACCCGCGCCCGGAACAGCCGCGGGTTCTCGGGCATCAGCCTCGGGATCTTCGCCATGAGGGAAGGCTAACCTAATATGGCTCCCGTGCCACCCCCTCCCCTCGCCGTCCGAACCGCGCCCGCTGCCCCTCCCGGAGCGGTCATCGGTGCCACCGGCGTCCACCGGCGGACGGCTCGTCGTCGGGTCGGCGTCCTGCTCGGGCTGGCGGTGCTGGTGCTGGGCGCAGCGGTCGCGAGCATGCTCCTCGGCAGCAACCACATCGGCGTGGACCGGGTGCTCGCCGGCCTCACCCGCAGCGGCTCGGGCACCGACGAGGCCGTCGTCTGGGGCTCCCGCATCCCCCGCACGCTCATCGGCGCGAGCGTCGGCGCCGCGCTCGGGATCGCCGGGCTCCTCATGCAGGGGCACACGCGGAACCCGCTCGCCGACCCCGGGCTGTTCGGCGTCTCCGCCGGCGCCGGCCTCGCCGTCGTGCTCGGCGTGTACGTCTTCGGTGTCACGAGCACCGGCGCCTCGGTCTGGTTCGCCCTGGTCGGCGCACTGGTCGCCAGCGTCGTCGTCTTCTCCGTCACGGTCGCCGGCAGCGGGACCGCGAGCCCCGTCCCCCTCGCCCTGGCCGGCGCCGCGGTGTCCGCGCTGCTCGGCGCCCTGACCTCGTTCATCGTCCTCACCGACCAGGAGTCCCTCGACGCGTACCGGCTCTGGGTGGTCGGGTCACTGTCCGGCCGACAGCTCGACGTCCTGCAGGCCGCGTGGCCGTTCATGGCCGTCGGACTCGTGCTCGCGATCTGGAACACCCGCGCCCTCGACGCGCTCGGCCTCGGCTCGGAGCTCGCGAAGGGACTCGGGGAGGACCTGCTCACCGCCCGGCTCGTCGGCCTCGGCGGCATCACGCTCCTCGCGGCAGGTGCGACCGCAGCCGCCGGTCCGGTCGCGTTCGTGGGGCTGACCGTCCCGCACGTCGCCCGGGCCGTCGTCGGCACCGGCCACCGCTGGACCCTGCCCGCCTCGGCGCTGCTCGGCGCCGCGCTCGTCCTGCTCGCCGACGTCGTGGGCCGACTCGTGGGCGGGTTCGCCGAGGTCGAGGTCGGGATCGTGCTCGCCGTCATCGGCGGACCGGTGTTCGTCGCCGTCGCACGCCGTCGGTCGCTGGTGTCCCTGTGAGCGCGGCGACCACGACCGCGCCCGCCGCGACACCGGCCGGGGCGCGGAAGGGCCTCCGCATCGGGCCGATCGGGCTCGCCTGGCGTCCGCGGGTCCTCACCACCTCGGTCGTCGCCGTGGTCGCCGCCCTGCTGCTCGTCGTGCTCGGCGTCGCGATCGGCTCGACCTTCATCGCACCGGGCACGGTCGTGCGGGCGCTGCTCGGACTCGAGTCCGGGCCGGAGTCGTTCATCGTGACGACCCTGCGCCTCCCCCGCGTCCTGACCGGGGCCCTGGTCGGCGTGACCCTGGCGGTCGCCGGAGCCCTGACGCAGACCTTCACGCGCAACCCGCTCGGGACGCCGGACATCATCGGCGTGACCTCGGGCGCGAGCGTCGGCGCCGTGGCCGCGGTCGTCTTCGGCGGGGGCAGCTACTCGGTGAGCGCCCTGGTCCTCGGCGGCGGCATCCCCGTCGCCGCCACGATCGGGGCGCTCGTCGCCGCCACGATCGTCTACGGCCTGGGCTGGCGTGGCGGGGTGCAGAGCCACCGCCTGATCCTCGTCGGCATCGGGGTGAGCGCGACGCTCGACGCGGTCACGAGCTACCTGCTCGTCCGCGCGAAGATCACCCAGGCGACAGCGGCGTCGCAGTGGCTCGTCGGCAGTCTCTCGAGCACGTCGTGGACGACCGTGTGGCCGCTCCTCGTCATCGCCGCGGTCGGCGTCCCGATCGCGCTCGCCACGTCGGCGGCGCTCGGGATCGGGCAGCTCGGGGACGAGGTCGCCACCGGCGTCGGCCTCGGCGTGCAGCGGCACCGGCTGCTCGTCATCGGCCTGGCGGTCGTCCTCACGGCCGCGGCGGTCGCTGCCGCGGGCCCGGTCGGGTTCGTCGCGTTCGTCGTGCCGCAGATCGCCGTGCGACTGGCCGGGACGAACCGGCCGCCGCTGCTGCTGTCGGCGGCCCTCGGGGCGGTGCTCGTGCTCGGCGCGGACCTGCTCGCCCGGTCGGCGTTCCCCTGGCAGGTGCCGGTCGGCATCGTCACCACCGTGATCGGCGCCCCGTACCTGATCTGGCTCCTCATCCGTCACCGCAAGGAGATGTCCCGATGACCACGACGACCCCGCCGGCCCCCGCGGCCGTGACCACGCCGGACCGCGTGCACGCCGGACCCGTCCTGGAGGCCCGTGGCCTGTCCGTCGGGTACGACAAGCACCCGGTGCTCCGCGACCTCGACCTGGCGGTGGAGCGGGGCACGGTGACGACGTTCCTCGGCGCGAACGGCTGCGGCAAGTCGACGCTCCTCAAGGCGCTCGGCCGCGTGCTCAAGCCCCAGTCCGGCGAGGTGCTGCTCGACGGTGCGCCGATCCGGAAGGAGGCGAACCGGGCGGTCGCGCGGAAGCTCGCGATCCTCCCGCAGTCGCCCCTCGCGCCCGCCGGGACGAGCGTGCTCGACCTGGTGATGCGCGGCCGGAACCCGCACCAGTCGTGGGCCCGACCCTGGACCGCCGAGGACGCCGCCGTGGCGGAGGACGCCATCGCCGCGACCGGTCTGACCGAGGTCGCCCACCGCGACGTCGCGAGCCTGTCCGGCGGGCAGCGGCAGCGCGCCTGGATCGCGCTCGTCCTGGCGCAGCGGGCGGACACGCTCCTGCTCGACGAACCCACCACCTACCTCGACCTCGCGCACCAGCTCGACGTGTTGCGTCTGGTGCGTCGGATCAACCGGGAGCAGGGCGCCACGGTCGTGATGGTGCTGCACGACCTCACCCTGGCCGCCCGCTACTCCGACCGCCTCGTGGTGCTCCACGACGGCGGGGTTGTCGCGGACGGGTCCCCGGTGGACGTCCTCACGCCGGCACTGCTCGAGCGGGCGTTCGGGCTGCACGCGCGGGTCGTCCCGGACCCGGTGACCGGGTCGCCGATGGTCGTGCCGGAGGCGGACGGGCACGCGAACTGAGGCCGAGGGCGACCCGGACTGGTGCGGAACTCCTGGTTAGGTTAGGCTCACCTAACGTGAACACTCCCCGCCGCGGCTCCGTTCGTGCCGCCCTCCTGACCGCCGTCACCGCGACGGCCCTCATCCTCACCGGGTGCTCCGGCACCGGTGCCTCCGACGACACCGGCAACGACGCGAAGGCGTCATCCGGGGCCTGGTCGTACGAGGACGCCATGGGCACGACGGTGAAGGTCGACCACACGCCGGAGCGCGTCGTGGTCCTGAACGACATCGCGATCTCGTTCATCGAGTACGGCCTCCGCCCGGTCGGCACCTTCGGCCAGCTCCCGATGGCGAAGGACGCCCGCTTCGACGACCTCGACCAGGACGGCATCACGCAGCTCGGCACCGCCTACGGCGACATCGACCTCGAGCAGCTCGCTGCACTGAAGCCCGACCTCGTCGTGACCTCGGTCTACCCGACCGACGCGGAGGGCACGCTCGACGCCTCGCAGCCGGCCTACGGCTTCAAGGACAAGGAGCAGCAGGAGCAGGTCGAGGCGATCGCCCCCGTCGCGACGGTCAAGTGGGGCGGCAAGGGCCTCGACGTCATCGAGGACATCGCCGACCTCGCCGAGGACCTCGGCGCCGACGAGTCCGCCGTGGAGTCCGCGGAGCAGCAGTTCGACACGGCGAAGGAGACCCTCCGGACCGCGTCCGAAGAGAGCGGCCTGTCCGTCGTCTCGATGTACGCCGACGGTGACGGCGCCTACGTCACCCGCCCGTCCGACGAGCCCACGCTGCAGATGTGGAGCGACTTCGGCGTCGACCTGGTGACCCCGAAGCCGAAGGGCTTCTACTGGGGCATCTACAGCTGGGAGAACGCGGGCCAGATCTCGGCCGACGTCATCCTGCTGTCGCAGCAGGGCTACCAGGTGGCCGACCTCGAGAAGCAGCCCACGTTCGCCGACAACCCGGCCCTGCAGGCCGGTCAGGTGCACAGCTTCACCTTCCCGGCGCTCGACTACGCCTCACAGGCCGACTACATGACGAAGCTCGCCGGCTGGCTCGACGACAGCGAGCCGGTCGCCTGAGCGACCCCACGAACACGGACGGGAGGTCCCCACCAGAAGGTGAGGGCCTCCCGTCCGTCGTCGCGCAGCGTCGTGCGGTAGGAACGAGGCATGACCGACGCGGGGTGGCACGAGGACGTCCTCGGCCCGCCGTACGAGCGACTCGAGCTCCCGCTCGGCGAGGACGCCGAAGGCCCGGTCGTCGCCACCCTGGTCCGTCGACGGCGGACGATGACCGACCGGCTCCGACCCCGTGCCGGTCCGCTGCACGACGTCGACGTCCTGTACGTGCACGGGTGGTCGGACTACTTCTTCCAGACCGAGCTCGCCGAGCGCGTCGAGCGGCTCGGCGCCCGCTTCCACGCCCTGGACCTGCGGAAGTACGGGCGGAGTCTGCGGCCGCACCAGACGCCCGGGCACGTGGGCGACCTGGCCACCTACGACGAGGACATCGCCGCCGCGCTCGACGCGATCCGGGCAGAGCACCCCGGGCAGCGCCGGCGGCTCGTGCCGATGGGCCACTCCACGGGCGGGCTCACGCTGGCGCTCTGGGCAGCGCGGCACCCGGCGCTCGTCGAGGGACTCGTGCTGAACAGCCCGTGGCTCGAGTTCCAGGCCGACGCGATCGGGCGGGCGGTCGTCGCGCCCGTCATCAAGCTGGGTGCGAAGCGGAACCCCCTCGCGCCGATGCCGGCGGTCGACCCCGGCTTCTACACACGCACGGTGTCGAGCTCCGCGGAGGGGTCGTGGACGTACGACCAACGGTGGCGACCCGAACGCGGCTTCCCGCTGCACCCGGGCTGGCTCGCCGCGGTGTTCGCCGGGCAGGAGCGGGTCGCGCACGGGCTCGGCCTCACGGTCCCGGTGCTCGTCATGCTCAGCGACAAGAGCATGCTGCAGCCGCGGTGGAACGAGGGCATGTCCCACGCCGACGTGGCCCTCAACGTCGACGCCGTCGCGAGACGCGCACTGTCACTCGGCGACGAGGTGACGGTCCGCCGACTGCACGGCGCGCTGCACGACGTCGTGCTCTCGGCGGCGCCGGTGCGCGAGCGCGCCTACGACGCCGTCGAGCGGTGGTCGGCGGTGCTCCCCCGCTGACCGACGGGGATCAGCCCCGCAGGGCGGTGCGGGTGGCAGCGGCGACGAGCGCGTCATCCGGTTCGGCGTCCGCGGTGTCGTGGCCCGTCATCACGACGAGCACGATCGGGTCACGCCCGGGCGGTGTCACGATCCCGACGTCGTTCCGCACGCCGTACGACCCGGTGCCGGTCTTGTCCGCGACCGTCCAGCCCTCGGGCACGCCCGCGCGGATCGTCCCCGCACCCGTCGTCGTCCCGCGCATCAGGTCGACGAGCAACGCGCGGTCGTCGGGGTCGAGGGCGCCGCCCAGCAGGACCGTGCGGAGATCGGCGGCGAACTGGGCCGGGGTGGTCGTGTCCCGCTCGTCACCGGGCACGGCCTCGTTCAGGTCCGGTTCCACGCGGTCGACCCGGGTCACGTCGTCCCCGATGCCGCGGAGCCACCGCTGCACGGCAGCCGGCCCGCCGACCCTGGCCACGAGCAGGTTCGCCGCCGTGTTGTCACTCGAGCGCACCATCGCCGCGAGCAGTGCGCGCACCGTCATGCCCGAGCCGACGTGCTGACCGGTGACCGGCGCGTACGAGAGCACGTCGCCCTGGCCGATCGGCACGACGGCGTCGAGGTCGTCCGGTGCGGCGGCGTCGAGCACGGTCGCGGCGATGAACACCTTCGCCGCCGAGGCGAACGCGAACCGCTCGTCCGCCCGGTGCGCGACACCGACCCCGCTGCCGGTGTCGATCGCGACGACGCCGAGCCGGGCGTCGTGCTCGGTCTCGAGTGCCGCGAAGGCCCGCTCGGCGGCCGCGTCCGTCGTCGGTGCCGGAATCCTTGCCGGAGTCGACGTCGGCGTCGGCGTCGACTGTCCGGAGGTCGCGGCGGCCATCCCGGACGGGCTGTGCGTCGCATCGGACGCAGCTGCGTCCTGGCACCCGGCGAGGCCGAGCGACAGGGCCACCACCGCGGCGAGCGCTGCCACCGGGGTGTGCCCGCCCCGTCGCCCGGTCACGGCAGGATCGCGTCGACGTACCCGCCGTCCGCGCGGAGCGCCCCGCCCGTCGTGGCGGACGCCAGCGGCGACGCGAGGTAGGTCACCATGTGGGCGACCTCCTCCGGTTCGAGCAGGCGCTCGACGAGGGACTGCGGCCGGTGCTCCCGCATGAACGTGCGCTGTGCCTGGTCCCAGGGCAGGTCGGTGCCGACCAGCTCGGCGACGAAGTCCTCGACGCCGGCGGTGTGGGTCGGTCCGGCGATCACGGTGTTGACGGTGACGCCCGTGCCCTTGACCGCCTTGGCGAACCCCCGCGTCACCGCCAGGAGCGCCGTCTTCGTCATGCCGTAGTGGATCATCTCGGCCGGGGTGACGACGGCGGAGTCGCTCGCGATGGACACCACGCGCCCGTACCCGTGCTCGGTCATCGCGGGCAGGTAGGAGCGGATCAGGCGGATCGCGGAGAGGACGTTCACCTCGAAGTAGTGGCGCCATTCGTCGTCGGTGATCGCGAACGGGTCGCGGCTGCCGAAGATCCCGAGGTTGTTGACGAGCACGTCGACGTGCGGGTGCGCGTCGAGCACCGCGGCCGCGCCGTCCGCCGTGGACAGGTCGGCGGCGACACCGTCGACCTGCGCCCCGTGGACGGCATCGCGGACGGCACCGATCGCCCGCTGCACCCCGTCCGAACCGCGTCCGTTCACGACCACCGACGCCCCGGCGCGGGCCAGGTCCACGGCGATCGCGAGTCCGATGCCCTGCGTGGAGCCGGTCACCAGGGCGGTCCGCCCGGTCAGGTCGATCTGCGTCATGGCCGCCACGCTAACGGTCCTCCGTCCGGGGCGTCACGGCCCCTCCGTCACCGGGTCGCGTCCGGCTCGAGGTGTGCTCGGAGCACGTCGCGGACGGTCGTCCAGGTGTGCGGACCGTAGCGGTCGTCGTCGACGTGCCGCAGCTGCGCCTCCCCGCTGAACATGCTCACGAAGTACTGCATCCCCTGCCAGGCCGGGAACGTCTCGTCCGGGTTCCCCGACAGCCGCTTCCCGACCGCGCTCATCGCGGAGAGCGTCCCGGTCGTGCCGGCCCACTGCAGGCGGAAGGCGGTGCCGGTCAACTCGCTCATGATGTGCGCGACGTCCCGTGCCGAGATGTGGTCGCCCGCCGTCTCGACGACGCGCGGGGCGTCGTCGTCCAACGCGGTGAGGGCCACCACGCGGGCGACGTCGTCCTTCGTGGTGAAGTCGAGGACCTGGTCGGCGGAGGACCAGAACAGGACGCGGCGCCGCCCGAACAGGATCATCGGCGCCTGGCCGGTGAGCAGGTCCGTGAACATGCCGGTGAGGATCGACGTCGCGCGGACGGGCGCGGCGTCGACCTCGGCGGCGAACTCGCGTCGGAGTTCGAAGTTGCGGTTCGTGCCGGGCGTGATGCGTCGGTAGTCGGCCGAGTAGTCCGACGGGATGAAGCGCGGCACGCCGGCCGCGACGGTCGCCGCGAGCAGGGCGCGCTGCGCGTCCACGATCACGGGACGGGTCCCGCTGACGGCCGAGACGACGACGTCGACCCCTGCCACGGCCTCGGTGAGGGCCGCGTGGTCCGTGTACGCCGCGGCGACCACGTCGACGCGCGGGTCGGCGCCGAAGAGGTCGGTGGCGGTCCCGCTCCCGGGGCGGGTGAGGACCCGGACGCGGACGTCGCGCTCCACGAGTTCGCGGACGATGCGCTGGCCGAGGTCGCCGGTGGCGCCGGCGACGAGGACGGTACTGGTCATGGGGAGTGGCCTCACTGTGGGGTGGTCGACGAGGTCGACGAGGTGGTGGTCTGCGTGCGCCGCCGGGATCGCTCCGGGACGGCGAGGGGGTGCTCGAACGCGGGGTCGTCCCCGCGCACTCCTGCTGTCCCTGCCCCGGCGGAGAGCGCGACGCGGGCCAGGAGCCGACGCATCGTGGTCTGTTCGTCCGGCTCGAGATGGCGCATGAGGACCTCCTCGGCAGCTCTGAGGGTCCGGCGGGTGCGGCTGAGCAGGGCGCGCCCGGCGTCGGTCGGGTGCACCTGACGGACACGGCGGTCGGTCGGGTCCGGTCGGCGTTCGACGAACCCGGCGGCCTCGAGCGCGTCGATGACGTAGGTCATCTGGGTCTTGTCGATGCCGAGTCGGTTCGCGAGCAGGAGCTGTGAGGAGGCCTCTTCCGTCGTGGTCGCCACGAGCACCTGGTAGCCGCGGGGACCGCCGGGGACGTCCGCGACCGCCACGCTCCCGAGCCGGACGTACTCCTGGAGGACGAGGGGGACGGCCCAACCGAGCTCGGTCTCGATGCCCTGCGCGTCCCAGTCGATCTCAGGGAGGTCACCTGCCGTCACTCGATCGTCCATGCTGCAGACGATACAACACCGAGACTGTCTTCGAGAGAGATCATCTCGGGGCACTTCGCCCTGCTCGAGCAGCCGGAACTGCTCGTCGCCGACATCCGCGCGACGTTCCGTCAGCTCCGCTGACACCACCCGCACCGGCAGCGCCGCACACCCGGCTCCGCGTCCACGGGACACGGCGGTGATCCGGTGTGCGATGCGGCCGGACGCGTCGTATCCTCTCCGCACAGCCACGCAACGGAGCGTGACGGGACACCGGAGAGGTTCGGGCCATGACTGCTGTCGACGATGCACGCACCACTGCAGACACCACCCCATCGATCGCGATCGACCGGGACGGCGGCAAGCTGTCCTGTCCCCGGTGCGCACGTCCGCTCCGCGTCGCCCGGAACCAGTACTACGGCGTCGGGCTCGCCGTCCACGAGTGGCTGCACGTCTGCCCCAACTGCCCCTGGTTCGCGTTCGCACCGTCCAGCACCGTGGAGGCGGTCGTCGCCGGCGACCGCCGCCTCCCCCGCTGGGTGGCACTGCTGCAGCGACACGGACGGCACCGGCGCGCATCGCGCTGAGTCGACCGGGGGACGTTCCTGAGGATCGGCCCGGCGAAGATGCACCGAGTGCATCGATGCACCTAGTGTCGACGTCGTGACCCGCTCGCCCGATCGCCGTGCTGCCCTCAAGGAACGGCACCGCGAGGCGATCCTCGGCGCTGCCCGCGAGCTCATCGAAGACCGCGGCGGCGAGTTCAGCGTCGACGAACTCGCGGCACGCGCCGACGTCGCCCGGCGCACCGTCTTCAACCACTTCCCCTCGCTCGACGAGGTACGCCTGGCCGTGTGCGAGGAGGCACTGTCCGTCATCATCGACCGGTTCCTGGCCGAGATCGCCAGCACGCCGGTCGGGGACGGCTCACGGTCGGCGATGTTCGACGAGCTCGAGTCGGCCGCCCGCGGCACCGACCTGCCGAGCGCCATCGTCCGCCTGCACCGGATCCTCGGCGAGCCGGAGGGCGACGACCCGAAGGCCACCGCCCTGACGCAGACCGCCTTCGCGCGCGTCACGGGACGCCTCCGCAGCGAGGTCGCCCGTCGCCATCCCGCAGCTGATGCCCTGGACACCGCCCTGCTGGTGGACTCGTTGATGAGCGGCATCGTCGTGATCGCCGACCACTGGCTCACGACCACCGGACCGCGGCTCGACGACGACGCCCGGGCCGCCTGGGACGCACTGCTCGGGCGGCTCGTGCACAGCGTCCGCAGCGGCTACCTCCCCGAATCCTGACCTTCTCCACCGACCACTCCCCCGGGGTCCACCGGCGCACCCCACTCCGACCAACAACCCTCCACCACGAAAGGAACGGCGCCCAGCATGGCCGGTCTCCTCTACCGCCTCGGTCGCTTCGCGGCCCGCCGACACTGGACGGTGATCATCGCCTGGATCGTGCTCATGGCGATCGCCGGTGTCACCTTCAGCCTGTTCTCGGGCACGATCTCCTCCGCGATCTCGATCCCCGGCACGAAGACCAGCCAGGTGCAGGACGAACTCGCCGACAAGTTCCCGAGTGCGAACGGCGGCAACGGGACGATCGTCTTCCAGACGAAGGACGGCGGGGCCTTCACGAGCGCCCAGCGGGACGACGTGCAGGCGTTCCTGACGGACCTCGAGGACCTGCCGGGCGTCAAGGGCACGACCGACGGTTTCGCGACGCAGCAGCGACTCGACGACCAGCGGCAGAAGATCGTCGACGGGCGCAAGGAGATCAGCGACGGGCGGAAGGAGCTCGAAGACGGTCAGGCGCAGCTCGACGCCCAGAAGGAGCAGCTGGAGTCCGGCAAGCAGCAGATCGCGGACGCCCAGGCCCAGCTCGACGCGCAGAAGGCCCAGGCGGAGGCCCAGGCCAGCGCCGCCGGTGCCGCCGCGGCTGCGAGCCCCGCCGCCCAGGCGCAGGCACTGGCCGGCCAGCAGCAGCTCGAGCAGGCGCAGGCGCAGATCGACGCCCAGCAGCAGCAGCTCACCGCGGGCGAGCAGCAGCTCGCCGACGCGCAGAAGACCATCGACCAGAACACGCAGAAGCTCGAGGACAGCGAGCGTGACCTCGAACAGGGTTCCGACCTGCTCGACCTGTCGAAGGACATCCGCTTCGTCTCGTCGGACGACTCCGCGGCCATCGGCACGGTGCAGTTCGCGAAGTCGACGTACGAGGTCCCGCAGACCACGAAGCAGGAGATCTCCGACCGCGCCGAGGCGGCGACGATCAGCGGCGTCGACGTGTACGTGTCCAACGACATCGCGCAGGGCGTGCCCTCGATCCTCGGACCGGGCGAGATCATCGGCGTCGTCATCGCGGCGCTCGTGCTGTTCCTCATGCTCCGCACCGTCATCGGTGCCGCGATCCCGCTCCTCAGCGCGGTGCTCGGCGTCGGCGTCGCCACCCTCGCGTCGCTCTCGTTCTCGGACCTCGTCGAGTTCATCTCGGTCACGCCGGTCCTGGGGGTGATGCTCGGCCTGGCCGTCGGCATCGACTACTCGCTGTTCATCCTCAACCGGCACCGGACGCAGCTGAAGCAGGGCATGGGCGTGCACGAGTCCATCGGGCTCGCGAACGGCACCTCGGGCAACGCCGTGGTCTTCGCCGGCACGACGGTCATCGTCGCGCTCCTGGCGTTGAACATCACGGGCATCCCGTTCCTCGGCCTGATGGGCACCGTCGGGGCGGTGGCGGTCCTGTTCGCCATCCTCATCGCGACCTCGTTCACGCCGGCACTGCTGTCGCTGCTCGGCCTCCGGATCCTGCGGAAGAAGGAGCGCCAGCAGATCGGCAACACCGGGTCCGTCCGGGTGCCGAACAAGCCGATGTCGACCTGGCGCGCGGTCATCACCCTCGTCGCGGGCGTCGCCGTCCTCGGCACGATCGCCCTCCCCGCCACGCAGATGCGACTCGGGCTGCCCTCCGGGTCGTCCGAGGCGGTCGAGTCCAGCCAGTACAAGGCGTACAAGACGCTCGAGCAGGAGTTCGGCGCCGGTCAGAACGGACCGCTGCTCGTCGTCGCGACACTGCCGCAGGCGGTCAGCGAGGACGACGTCACCGCGACCGAGGTCACGATCGGCCAGGCGCTCGCGGAGAACGACGACGTCGACGCCGTGCTCCCGATCGGCGCGTCGAAGGACCGCACGATCATCGCCTTCCAGGTGAAGCCGAACGGCGGCCCGGACAGCGTCTCGACCGAGGAGCTCGTCAAGGACCTCCGCGCCCAGAGCGTCTCGACCGACGACGGACGGGTGGAGCTCGGTGTCGCGGGCAACGCCAGTGCGAACATCGACGTGTCCGAGAAGCTCGCGAACGTGCTGCCGCTCTACCTGGCGGTCGTGGTCGGCCTGTCGCTGATCATCCTCATCATCGTGTTCCGGTCGTTCCTGGTGCCGATCACGGCGACGGCGGGGTTCATCTTGTCCGTGCTCGCCTCGTTCGGTGGCCTGACCGCGATCTACCAGTTCGGCTGGCTCGGCAGCGTGTTCGGCGTGCACGACCCGGCACCGATCCTGAGCTTCCTGCCCATCATCGAGATCGGCATCCTGTTCGGGCTCGCGATGGACTACCAGCTCTTCCTGGTCTCCGGCATGCGTGAGGCGTACGCCCACGGGGCCAGCGCGAAGGTCGCGGTGCAGCGCGGGCTGCACGCCGGCCGCGCGGTGGTCACGGCGGCCGCGATCATCATGATCTCGGTGTTCGCGGGCTTCATCTTCTCGGAGTCCTCGACCATCAAGCCGATCGGGTTCGGTCTGGCGTTCGGTGTCCTGCTCGACGCATTCGTCGTCCGCATGCTGCTCATCCCGGCCGTTATGCACCTGCTCGGTCGGAGCGCCTGGTGGATCCCGAAGTGGCTCGACCGGATCCTGCCGGACGTGGACGTGGAGGGCGCGAAGCTCGAGCGCATGCAGCCGGCCACCGGGCACCGCTCCGTCGCGGACGGCAGCACCCCGGCCGCCACGGGACAGGCCGACGCCGGACAGGCAGCGACGGACCCCGTCGGCGACGCGCAGTCCGGCGGCGGCCACCACGGGTCGCACGCCGCTCCGGCGGAGCCGGACGCGCCGACGCACGGTTCGGGACACCCGCCGGCGCACCGCGCGTAGGCAGCAGCGCCACCGCCTGGAGGCCCGGTGCCGGTCCACGAGACCGGCACCGGGCCTCCTGTGCGTCCGGTCGCAGCCACCGCTCATGCAACTCTTCGTGTACGAAGGGTACGGTGGCTGCATGGCGCACACCGCGACGGACCCGCTCTCCCTCGACCGGCAGCTCTGCTTCGCCCTCGCGGCCACGAGCCGGAGCGTCGTCGGGCTCTACCGCGAGCTGCTCGAACCGATGGGCCTCACCCACCCGCAGTACCTCGTGATGCTCGCCCTGTGGGAGCGTGACCCGCGCTCGGTGCGGGAGATCGCGAACGACCTCCGTCTGGAGTCCGCGACCTTGAGCCCGCTCCTGAAGCGGCTGGAAGCGTCGGGCTACGTCCGTCGTGGCCGGAGCACCGAGGACGAACGACAGCTCGCGGTGTCGCTGACGACCGCGGGGCGCGCACTCCGTGACCGCGCCGAAGCAGTCCCCGTCGCCGTGGCGGCGCGGCTCGGGTGGCCCGTCGCGCGGCTCGAAGCACTCAAGGACGAGTTGACGGCGCTCCTCGACGTCGTCGACCACGCCTGACCGCGTCCGACGAGCGGACCGCGAGTACACTGATGATCAGGGCACGAACGGAAAGGGCGTCGTGGGACGTTTCGCACAGTGGTACCAGCGGTGGAACACGACCCTCATCGACAAGATGGGGCCGTCGCAGATCGGTGCCGGGCACCCGGAGGGCATCGACGACCGCACCATCGACCGCGGATGCCCGATCTGCCACCAGCCGCTGTCCCTGCACACCGTGATCCGCCCCGAGGGTCAGGTCCGCTCGTCCACCCTGGTGTGCCCGCGCCCCTGACGGGTCCCGACCCGTCGGTCTGCCGGGACGGTGACCGAACGTCCGTGTGATGCGGCTCAGTCGGAGCTGATCCGTCGGAACTCGATCACGATGCCGCCGCGGAACCGAGTGCGGTCATCGCCCCGGAAGTGCCGCTCGTGGAGCTCCTCCGTGACGCCGCGGAGCGACGCACCGCTCGAACCCACGTACCAGACGACGTCGTGGTCGCCGACGGCGGCCACGGCCTCTTCTGGGTCGCGGGCTACAGGCCAGAGTGCGTCGGAGGGCTGTTCCGACCCACCGAACGTCAGGTCGTCGACGCCCCGCAGCGCCTCCGGGTAGTCGACCCCGAGTTGGAAACCCGTGCGGCCCAGCTCGCCGTAGACCAGCGCGCTCCGGTCCGCGGGACGCCGCCCGGCAGAGATCGTCTCGGCGACGGTCTTCCAGTCCTGGGTCGTCGGCGTGCCCCACCGGACGAGGACCCAGGCCTGCGCACCTCCGGCCACCAGCACCAGAGCCAGCGCGCAGACCGCCACACGGCCGAGCCATGACGGCCTCGGTACAGCCTGCGCACCCGCCCGGGGCACACGGTCGAGCGGATCGCCGAGCACCGTGTCGATCCCCACGGCCATCAGGAGCGCGAAGGCCGGCACGCAGAAGACGAGGTACCGGGCGGAGAAAGCGGGGGAACCAGCGGCGCTCACGAGCAGCAAGCCGACCGGCGGCACGGCCCACCAGAGCGCGACCGACCAGAACCCCTCGCGATGTCGACGGAACAGTCGAGCGCCTCCGACCGCGGCGAGCACCCACCCGACGCTCGCCGTCACGGATGCGCCGACCGCGGACCGTTCGACGAGGCCGACCGAGAACGACTCGTCCCGCCACAGCGTGGTCAGCACACCCGTCACGTCCGGCGCCCGCAGCCAGGAGACCTGTGCGCTCTGGTGCGAAGCGGCGAGGGCGAACGGCAGGGTGGCGACGGCGAGCACGACGAACGCCGTCGCGACAGGGGCGAGGCGGGCGACCGGTGGACGACCCCGCGCACCGAGGACCAGCACCGCGACGACCGCGTGCGCGACCACGACGAAGACGAACCACAGCTGGAGGGCGATGGCGAGCGCCGCGACGACGACGTAGGCAGCGGACGGCAGCCAGATCCGGCCGAGGCCGGCAGTAGTGTCCCGCACCCGGTCGAGGACGACCACGAGGACGGTGGAGGCCGCGACCGCGGCCAGGACCTGACACATGCCGGACCGGCCGTTGGTGGCCCCGAAGGCGGTGGCGGGGAGCACGAGCAGGACCGCACCGCTCAGCACGCCGACGCGGACGCTCACCAGGCGCGCCCCGAGCGGCACCATCAGCGCGGCCGCTGCGGCAGCCGCCACCGCGGACGGCAACCGGATGGTGAACGCCGACGAGCCGACCACGTCGAACCACAGGTGCATCAGTGCGTAGTACGCGGCGTGGACGAGGTCGACGTGCCGGACGAGCTCGCCGAGCTGTGCGAAGGAACGCCCGGCTCCGATGACGGTCGCTGACTCGTCGTACCAGAGCGTCCGTTGGTCGACGGCGACCGCGTGGAGCACGACCCCGATGACGAACAGCACGACGGCGGAGGTCCACACCGTCCTCGACGGCACGGGAACACGTGCCGCGGGACTGGTCATCGCGAGGACTCTACCCGACGCCACCCGCCCGGGAATGGCGGGGCGTCGTCGCTCGTTGCAGCATCATCGTGAAGCTCTTCGAACCCGCCGCCCTCGGCGCCCTCCGACTCAGCAACCGCATCGTCATGGCACCGCTCACGCGCACCCGCGCCGGTGAGCACGGCGTCCCGAACGACCTGCTCGTCGAGCACTACGCGCAGCGCGCGAGCCTCGGCATGATCGTCACCGAGGGCACCTGGCCCGTCCAGGAGGGCCGCTCGTACCCCGGGCAGCCCGGCATCGAGACCGAGGAGCAGATCGCCGGCTGGCGCCGCGTGGCCGACGCCGTGCACGAGCGCGGCGGCACCATCGTCATGCAGCTCATGCACGGCGGCCGCGTCTCGCACCCCGCGATCTCGCAGACCCCGCGCATCGTCGGCCCGAGCGCCGTCGCAGCCCCCGGTCAGACGCACCTGGCCGACGGCTCGAAGGCCGACATGCCGGTCCCCCACGAGCTCACCACCGACGAGGTCGCCGAGGCCGTCCAGGGCTTCGTGCAGGCCGCCCGCAACGCCGTCGCCGCCGGCATCGACGGCGTCGAGGTGCACGGAGCGAACGGCTACCTGGTGCACGAGTTCATGTCGACCCACTCGAACACCCGGACCGACCAGTACGGCGGCTCGCCGGAGAACCGCGCGCGCTTCGCAGTGGAGGTCACCACGGCAGTCGCCGAGGCCATCGGCGCCGACCGCACCGGCATCCGCCTGTCGCCGGCGCACGGCATCCAGGGTGTCGTCGAGGACGACGCCGACGACGTGCGCGCCGTCTACAGCGCGATCGCCGAGGGGCTCGCACCGCTCGGCCTCGCCTTCATCGACGTCCTGCACGCCGACCCCGCCGGTGACCTGGTGCAGCACATCCGTCGGACCGCCGGTGCGCCGTTCGTCGTCAACTCCGGCTTCAGCGCGATGACCACCCGCGACGAGGCGGTCATGGTCGTCGACGAGGACATCGCCGACGCCATCGCCGTCGGCCGCCCGGCCATCGCGAACCCGGACCTCGCCGAGCGCTGGGAACAGGACGCCGAGCTCAACGAGCCGCGGCCGGAGCTCTTCTACGGTCAGGGCGCCGAGGGCTACACCGACTACCCGACCCTCGCCGAGGTGCGCGCGTCGGTCGCGTAGTCGTCACCTGCGCAGACGGGAGGCCCGGTACCGGTGGTACCGGGCCTCCCGTCGTCCGTGCCACGCCCGGCTGACCGGCGGCCGGGTCCCGGCCGGTCGTGGTCGTGGCCGTCCCACAGGTCGCCGCACTCGACCCGCTCGGCGCCGGCGGACCGCAGGTAGCGGCCAGCTCCGAGGTCCCCGTGGAGCACCGCCGCCAGCGGCCCCCAGTGCACCCGCCCCACGAGGACGGGGTGCCCCGGGCGTCCGTCGTGCACGGCTCGGCGTAGGGCCCTACGACGATCACCCGGCGCGTCGAGCACACGCCGGACCGCCGCGACCGGCAGGTCCGGCAGGTCGACGAGGGACACGACCACCGCGGCGGCCCCGTCGCCCTCCCTGACGACGGCGAGCCCGGCCGCGAGCGACGCCCCCATCCCCTCCGCCCACGCGGAGGCGACCACCGTGCGGACCGACGGCCGGTCCGGGACCAGCGGACGGGCCTCCCGGGCGGATGCCCCGAGCACGACGACGACCGCGTCGCACCCGCCGGCGAGCAGCGTGTCGACCGCCGTGGTGACCCACGGTCGCCCGCCGGCGTCGCGGACCAGCGCCTTCGGCATGCCCATGCGGGTGCCCGCCCCGGCCGCCAGCAGGAGGCCCGTGGTGCCCCCGGCGCGGTCGCTCACCGGGGAACTGCCCCGGTCACACGAACCCGGGCAGCGCTGTCCAC
Organism: Curtobacterium sp. MCJR17_055; assembly: GCF_003224335.1. Taxonomy (GTDB): domain Bacteria; phylum Actinomycetota; class Actinomycetes; order Actinomycetales; family Microbacteriaceae; genus Curtobacterium. The sequence goes on along the minus strand of NZ_QKLF01000004.1, from coordinate 8,012 downwards.
GCAGCGGGCGCCTCGGCCACGCCGTCCCGGACGACCGAGCCGGAGATGAGGCCGTACGGGCGGTCGGCGGCGAAGAAGACCTCGCCCGGGTTGTCGAGCCCGAACGGCGCGAGGTCGACGAGGAAGTGGTGCTTGTTCGGCATCGAGAAGCGCACCTCGGCGATCTCGGGGAACGCCTCGATCGCCGCCCGGCCCATCGCGAAGAGCGTCTGCTGCAGCGCGAGGGAGTGCAGTTCCGCGAAGGTCGCGAGCATGGTCTCGAGCACGCCGGCGTACACGGCGTCGTGGTTGATGCCCGCGGCGACCGCGTCCGGCAGGTACCGCCAGCGGGCGGTCACCGAGGTCGCGAGGATCCGGTCGTCGGTCTCGGCCAGGGTGGTGTAGCCGTCCCGCGGGAAACCGTGGAACTCGCTGCCGGTGGACTTGAGCACCGTCAGGTCCGTCACGCCGGCGATGACGTGCACGTCGTCGCCGTCGACCTGGACGACCGCGGTCCGGGTGCCGGCTCCGGCGCGGACGAAGGCGTGGTCGTGCTCGCGCCCTGCGACGGTGATGCGTTCCCACGTGTGCTGCTCGGCGGAGAGCGTCGCACCGTCGTACCAGTCGAAGGCCGTGGTGAAGTGTCGGGCGAGCCGGAGCAGGAACTCCTCGGGACTGTGCACGCCGTGCTCGCGGGCGAAGGCGTACACGGTGTTCTTCTGCGTGTCGGTCGCGACGACCTTCGCGTTGTCGCCGTCCGTGTAGGAGTCGGCGAGCGCCGCGCCGCGCAGCTGCGTGGTGACGGTGAGGTCCTCGATCTCGTGCCGGTCGGTGTCGCGGGTGACCCGGACCAGGCGGACCTCGGCCTTCCCGTACTGGTTCGCGCCGAGGTGCACGGTCGTCGGGACGGACGTGCTGGTGGTGGTGCCGGTCGTGGTGGTGCCGGTCGTGGTGGTGTCGGTCATGGTCGGGGTCAGCTCCCTTGGTAGGTGGAGTGGGCGAACGGACTGAGCAGCAGGGGGACGTGCAGGTGCCCGGCGTCGTCCGGCACCGTGAGCACGACGACCACGCGGGGGTGGAACGCCGGCAGGCCGAGTCCGGCCCAGTACGCGCCGGTGGCGAACGTCAGCGTCCACTCCCCCGGTGGCAGGCGGTCCGGGCCGAGCGCGGCGATGCGGCCGTCCGGGTCGGTGGTGCCGGACGCGACGAGCACCCCGTCGGCGTCGACGAGCGTGACGGCGATGCCCGCGGCCGGTCGACCGTGCGTGGTGTCGAGCACGTGGGTGGTGAGGTGGCTCATGCGACGCTCCTGGCGAGTCGGAGGAGGGCGATCTCCCGCAGCTGGTCGGCGACCTCGGTGCGTTCGGTGTCGTCGTCGTTGCCGAGTCGTCGGCGGAGTTCGGCGAGGACCTGGTCCGCGGTCCGCCCGGCGGCCCGGACCAGGAACACCCGGTCGAACCGCGCTTCGTAGTCCGCGTTCCCCTGCCGGAGCGCCGCGGCGGTGGCCGCGTCGGCACCGGCGGACGCAGCCTGCTCGAGCCGGGAGGCCGTTGCCGCCGCCCCGTCACCGACGGGACGGTCACCGATGCGCGGGTGCTCGGCGAGCGCGGCCTCGACCTCGGCGTCGGTCCACGTGCGTGCGAGCCGGTCGGCGGCCGCGGTGAGGGCGCCGACGGTCCCGAACGGACGACCGGCGAGCACGGCCTCGACCCACCGGGGCACGGCGGCCCAGGACGTCACGAGTGCACGGGCCTCGGCGTCGTCGAGTCGGTCGAACACGTGGACGACGACGGGGGTGGACAGCGGAACGGTCATGTCCCGGAGGATGGCACCCCCGTGTTTCGGGCAGGGGTCGAGCAGGTCACGGCTCCCGCGCGGCGACCGCCACCGGCTGTTGCTTCCCCGAAACGGTGCTGAAACACCGGTTCCCTACGGTTGCCGACATGGCATGGAACCGGGGCATGATCGCGCACGGCCGACGAGTCGGTGCGCTGACCGTCCCCCGTCGCCCTGCCCTGATCGGACCTGTCCATGGACCTCGTCTCCGTCCGCACCGTGCGGACACCGTCGCACCGCGACGACCTCGCGTTCTCCCCCGGTGACCGCCCGCTCGGTGGCGGCACGTGGCTGTTCTCGGAGGAACAGCCCGGCCTGACCGGCCTCGTCGACCTGACGACGCTCGGCTGGCCCGACGTCGAACGGGTGCCCGGCAGCCTGACCGTCGCCGCGACCTGCACGATCGCGTCACTGCTGCGCGTGCGGCCCGATGTGTCGTGGCGCGCATGGCCGCTCGTCGAGCAGTGCGCGAACGCCCTGCTCGCGTCGTTCAAGGTCTGGAACGCCGCGACCGTCGGCGGGAACGTGGCCGTGGGACTGCCCGCGGGTGCGATGACGGCGCTGCTCGTCACGCTCGACGCCACCGCGGTCATCTGGACGCCCGACGGCGGGGAGCGGCGGGTGCCCGTCGAGCGGCTCGTCCTCGGCGTGCGCACGCTCGACCTGCGCCACGACGAGGTCATCCGGTCCTTCGAGGTCCCGGAGGCGGCTCTCCGAGCGACGACCGGGTACCGGCGCGTGTCGCTCAGCCCGTACGGCCGGTCGGGGTCCCTCGTCACCGCACGGTGGTCCGCGCAGGAGTTCGTGCTCGTGGTCACGGCGGCCACCCCGCGCCCGATCGTGTTCCGGTTCGCCGGGGTCCCGACGGCCGACGGGCTCGACGACGCACTCACGGCCGCGCTCGGGTCCGACGACCACTGGTACGACGACCCGCACGGGTCCCCCGCCTGGCGCCGCGCGGTCAGCACCCGCTCCGCACACGAGCTCCGCGACGAAGCCGCAGCGGGAGGGACCCGATGAGGATCGAGGTCGACGGCACCCCGATGGAGGTCGCACCGCAGCCCGGTCAGGTCCTCCGGACGCTCCTCCGGCAGCACGGCGTGACATCGGTGAAGAAGGGGTGCGACGCCGGCGACTGCGGTGCCTGCTCGGTGCTCGTCGACGGGGTGCCCGTGCACTCCTGCATCACGCCCGCACACCGGATGGAGGGCCGGACGGTGACGACGGCAGCGGGCCTCGGCACCCCGGAGCACCCGCACCCGGTGCAGCGCGCGTTCGCGGAGGCTCCGGGGTTCCAGTGCGGGTTCTGCACAGCCGGGTTCGTCGTCACCGCGTCCACGCTCACCGACGACGACCACGCCGACCGGCACCGGAAGCTCAAGGGCAACCTCTGCCGCTGCACCGGGTACCGGGCGATCGAGGACGCGCTCGACGGTGTCGTGAACACCGCGTGCGCGACCCCCGGCGCAGCGGTCGGCACGTCCGTCGTCGCGCCGGCGGCGATGCGCGTCGTCACCGGGCAGGAGGAGTACACGCTCGACGTCCCCGACACCCCCGCGGTCCGGGCCACCGAGGCCCTGCTGCACCTCGCCGTCCTCGGCAGCCCGCACCCGCACGCCCGTATCACCGCGATCGACACCACCGCGGCCGAGGCGCTCCCCGGGGTGCACGCGGTGTTGACGTACCGGGACGACCCCGGCGTCCTGTTCTCCACCGGACGGCACGAGTCGCGACTCGACGACCCGGACGACACCCGGGTCCTCGACCGCGTGCTGCGGTTCCGCGGACAACGGGTCGCCGCGGTCGTGGCCGACAGCGTCCGGACCGCCGAGCTGGCGTGTGCGCTCCTCCGCGTCGACTACCAGGTCCTGCCGAGCGTGCACGACCCGGACGCCGCACGCCGACCGGGCGCACCCCTCCTGCACGGCGACAAGACGTCGGCCGAGCACCGGATCGCCGAGCCGACGCGCAACGTCGTGGCGAGCCTCCACGGCGAGACGGCCGACGTCGGAGCGGCCCTCGCGGTCGCCGCCGCGACCGTCGACGGCACCTGGAGCACCGGCCGGGTCTCGCACGCCGCCCTCGAGACGCACGCCACCCGCGGGTGGGTGGACCCGGACGGGAGGCTCGTGCTCCGGACCGCCACGCAGGTCCCGTTCCTGGTGCGGGACGAGATCGCCCGCGTCTTCGCGCTCGACCCGGCCCGGGTGCGCGTCGTCGCGAAGCGGGTCGGCGGGGGGTTCGGCGGCAAACAGGAGATGCTCACCGAGGACCTCGTCACGCTCGCCGTGCTGCGCACGGGCCGGACCGTGCAGTACGAGTTCAGCCGACGCGACGAGTTCACGATCGCGCCGACGCGGCACCCCATGCGCGTCCGGGTCCGCCTCGGCGCCGACACCGACGGCAGGTTGACCGCGATGCACGTCGACCAGACGATGGACACGGGGGCGTACGGCAACCACGGCATCGGCGTCATGTTCCACTCGGTCAGCGAGTCCGTCGCGGTGTACCGGTGCCCGGCCAAGCGGGTGGACGCGGAGTCGGTGTACACGAACAACCTGCCATCGGGGGCGTTCCGCGGGTACGGCCTCGGGCAGGTGGTGTTCGCGATCGAGTCCGCGATGGACGAGCTGGCGCGGGAGCTCGGCATCGACCCGCTCGAGCTCCGCCGGCGGAACGTCGTCGTGCCCGGTGACCCGCTCGTCGTGACCGATCCGCACGAGGAGACCGACCTGCGGTGGGAGGGCAGCTACGGGCTCGACCAGTGCCTCGACCTCGTGGAACAGGCCCTGGCCGGGCCCCTGCCCGAGGTGCCGCGGACGGACGGGCCGGTCCTGACGGGTCCCGGGCCCGACGGCTCCCCGGACTGGGCGTTCGGCACCGGCGTCGCGCTCGCGGCCATCGCGACCATGCCGCCGCGGGGACACCACGCGCACACCTCGGTCGAGCTGCTGCCGGGCGGCCGCTACCGGATCGGCGTCGGCACGGCCGAGTTCGGCAACGGCACGACGACCGTGCACACGCAGCTCGTCGCCGCCGCGCTCGGCACCACCCCGGACCGCGTCGAGGTGCACCAGTCCGACACCGACGCCGCACGGTACGACACCGGTGCGTTCGGCTCCGCAGGCGTCGTCGTCGCCGGACGTGCCCTGTACGCGGCCGCGCAGGCACTGCGCGACGACATGACCGCCCGGGCACTCGTGGTCGTGGCAGCCCGGACCCCACGGACCGCATCGGGGGTGCTCGGGCCCGCGGTCGTCGTGGAGCCCGGGGGTGTGCGGGTCGGCGACGAACTCGTCGGGCACGCGGAACTCCTCGTCGACGGTCCGCTCGTCGCGCACGGCACCCACGACGGCACACCGCGGTCACTCGCGTTCACCGTGCACGGGGCCCGGGTCGCCGTGCACCGCCCCACCGGTGAGGTCCGGGTCCTGCAGAGCGTCCAGGCGGTGGACGCCGGCACGGTGCTCAACCCGGAACAGCTCCGGGGGCAGGTCGAGGGCGGTGCCGCGCAGGCGGTTGGCTCGACCCTGTACGAGGAGGTCGTGCTCGACGACACCGGACGGGTCACCACCGACGCCTTCCGGTCCTACCGGGTGCCGAAGATGTCCGACGTGCCACGCACCGAGGTGCTGTTCGCCGACACACACGACCCGCTCGGTCCCCTCGGGGCGAAGTCCATGAGCGAAGCCCCCTACAACCCCGTCGCCCCGGCCGTCGCGAACGCCGTGCGGGACGCGATCGGCGTGCGGCCGTACCGTCTCCCGATGACCCGGGACCGGGTGTGGGCGCTGCTCGCCGACCCGGCCGACGCCGGAGGTGCGTGATGTTCGAACTGGCGCCGCGCCTCCTGGCCGTCCTCGACGCCGGCGACCCCGTCGTCGTCGCGACCGCCGTCGACGTGCAGGGCAGCTCACCGAGCGGGACCGGCACCTCGATGGCGGTGCTGCCCGGTGGCGAGGTCGTCGGGACGATCTCCGGCGGGTGCGTCGAGGGGTCCCTGTACCTGACGGCGGAGGAGGTCCTGACGACCGGTGTCGCCGTGCTCGAGCGCTTCGGGTTCGAGGACCCGTCCGACCCCGCTGCCGACTGGGCGCCGGGGCTGCGGTGCGGCGGGCGGGTCGAGGTCCTCGTCCACCGCGTCCTGCCGAGCGACGCCGTCGTGCTCGACGCGCTCCGTGCCGCCGCCGCCGGGACGCCGACGTCGCTCACGGTGTCCCTGGAGCCCGCGTCGCTCGGCGCGGTCGTGCGTCCGGCGGACGGGTGCCGGACGCGGGTCTTCACCGAGTACGCCGGGGGCCGCGCCCGCTGCATCGTCGTCGGCGCCGTCGAGTTCGCCGTCGCCGTGACGAACACCGCGGCCATGCTCGGCTACGCGGTCACCGTCGTCGACCCGCGGCCGGTGTTCCTCACCGACCAGCGGTTCCCGGCGGCGCAGCAGCGGATCGTGGGGTGGCCGCCCCGGGTGCTGGCCGACACCGCGATCGGGCCGGACACCGTCGTGGTGCTGCTGTCCCACGACGACCGGTTCGACGCCGAGGTGCTCGACCTCGCCCTCCGCCGCGGTGCCGGGTACGTCGGGGCGATGGGGTCCCGCGCGACGCACGAGCGGCGCCTGGCGGTGCTGCACGACCTCGGGACGCCCGACACCGCGCGGCTGCGTTCCCCGATCGGGCTCGACATCGGAGCGGAGACACCGGCGGAGATGGCACTGGCGATCATGGCCGAGGTGGTGGCCGTGCGCCGGGGCGCTCCGGGCGGTCCGCTCGTCGGCGGGAGCGGGGCGCTCCACCGGCGGACGGCCCAGACCCGGTGACCAGCTGCGCCGGGTCACTCCCCGCCGGTACCCCGACGGCGCGGAGCATCGGCGATGTCGCTCCGTCGACCAGTGAGGGCGTCGGCCGCCGAGAGATGGCTCGCTAGGCTCCAGCTGTGTCCATGACAACCGGCCCGATCGGCGCTCGGGGAACCGCGCTGGTCGTCGCGACCGTCCTGACGTCGGTGTCCGCCGGAGCGTTCCTGGTGCTCTGGGCAGCTCTCTGGCTGCCGGTGCTGCTGCGCGGCGCGGACACGGCGCTCTTCCTGTGGCCGCTCGTCGTGGTCCTGGCCGTCGGACCGTGGTGCGGCTCGGTGGCAGCGCTGGTCCTCGCTGCCGTCGCACTCGGCGGGAGACGGGCGCCGACCGCAGCGACCGCCGTGCTGCTCGCCAGCGCACTGCTCGTCGTGGTCGCACCGGTGGCACTGTGGTTCGGCGCACCGACGCCGCTGGGTGTCTGAGCGTCCTCCTCCGCTCTCGGCACCGTCCGCCCGTGGGGACACGGCTCAGCCGAGGACGCCGGTGTGCTCCAGCACGATCTGCACGCCGATGAGGATGAGCACCACGCCCCCGGCGATCTCCGCCGGCTTGCCGAAGCGTGCACCGACCCGGCGGCCGACCACCACGCCGACGTAGCTCAGCACCGCGGTCGTGACCCCGATGAGCAGCACCGCCCACCCGATCGACACGGGCAGGAACGCCAGCGTGATGCCGACCGCGAGCGCGTCGATGCTCGTGGCGACGGCGAGGACGAGCAGTTCCCGGACGCTCAGCCGGTCCGTGTCCTCGTCGGTGTCCTCGTGCCCGTGGAAGGCCTCCCACAGCATCTTCCCGCCGACGAGCGCGAGCAGGCCGAAGGCGACCCAGTGGTCGACGTCGGCGATGGCGCTGGCGAAGGTGGTGCCGAGCAGCCACCCGAGCAGCGGCATGAGCGCCTGGAAAGCACCGAACACGAGTGCGATGACGACGGCCTGGCGCGCGGAGAACCGCTTCATGTGCAGGCCCTTGCCGAGCGCGACGGCGAAGGCGTCGGCGGAGACGCCGATCGCGATCAGGAACAGGGCCCAGAACGACATGGGGTCGTGCCTCTCGAGACGGACGGAGGAGACACCGTCGTCTCGGAACCCGACGATCCTGCCACGTCGATCACCGCCCCGAGGACGAGAAATACCTGATCAGGGAGATTCGTCCCGCCGAATCTCCCCGTTGGGCGCCCCGCCTGCATCGGCCTGTCCAACGTGGCGCACCGGCTGGATGTAACAGGACGGTAACGACGGGAAACCCACCCAAACCATGTCGGGACCGGTGCCGAATCACTGTCACAAGCCGGGAACGGCCCGCAAGCGCTCACCAGCCGCACATCGCTGGTTCTCCACCCCTT
>NZ_QKLF01000003.1 GCF_003224335.1 Curtobacterium sp. MCJR17_055 | reverse complement strand
CGACGGCGGTGCGCGCCCACCGGGTGACCGTCGCCCCAACCCCGGTCCGCCGCGCCTGTGCCAGGAGCTTCGAGTCGTCCAGCGCCTGAGCCCCGCGACGGCAGCCGGACGACACCGCCCCGACCGCCCCGACCCGTTCGACCACCCAGACCGAGGAGACCACCCGTGCCTGAGACCACCGCCCTGCCCCGCCCGCCGTTCGACCCCGAGTTCGTCCCGTTCCTGACGGCCATGGACGAACGCGGCCGGTTCCACCTCACCACCGCGATGCTGCCGCAGATGCGACAGCTCGACATGACGGAGGCGCAGCTCGACGAGGGACTGCGCGCCCGCGGCCTCGAACGGCGCAGCATCACGGTCCCCGGACACCTCGGCGAGCCGATCGCCCTCGCCGTCGTCCAACGGATCGGCCGGACCGGACCAGCCGCGTGCGCCTACGCGATCCACGGCGGCGGCATGGTGTTCGGCCACCACCTCGGCAACCTCGACTCCTACAACGAATGGCTGCTCGTGCACGACGTCGTCCTCGTCAGCCCCGACTACCGTCTCGCCCCCGAGCACCCCGACCCCTACCCGGTCGAGGACTGCTACGCCGGCCTCGTCTGGACCGCCGAGCACGCCGACGACCTCGGCATCGACGCGGAGCGCATCGTCCTCGTCGGACAGAGCGCCGGCGCCGGGCTCGCCGCCGGCACCGCGATCCTCGCTCGTGACCGGCAGGGGCCGGGCGTGATCGGGCAGGTGCTCGTCAGTCCGATGCTCGACGACCGGGACGCCACCGTGTCGGCACACCAGTTCGACGGCGTGGGTGTCGCCGACCGGGAGATGACCGGGTTCGGCTGGGACGCGTACCTCGGCGACCGACGCGGTGGCGACGACGTGTCCGTCTCCGCCGCCCCCGGCCGCGCGACCGACCTCACCGGGCTGCCGCCGGCGTACGTCGACTGCGGCAGCGCCGAGGTGTTCCGGGACGAGACCGTGGCCTACGCGAGCACACTCTGGGCGGCGGGCGTACCGGCGGAGTTGCACGTGTGGCCGGGAGCGTTCCACGGGTCGACGAGCATGGTGCCGGAGGCGGTCCTGTCGCAGCGAGCCGTCCGTGCCCTGCGGGAGTGGACCGGACGCCTCCTGGGGACCACCGCCTGACGGGACCCGGGCGGGCGCGCCCCCTCGTCGGGGGGAGGACGGTCCCGGGCCGTCTCCGCCCGGGACCCGTAGGCTCGGTGGTGGATCCGCCGGTGCACGGGGCGCACGGCGGGAGGCAAGGGGGAACCACATGTCCGTCACGTCCAGGATCACCACCGCAGCAGCGGCCGCCGTGCTCGTCGCCGTCGCACTGTCCGGCTGTGCCGGGAACGGGGGCACAGCGCCGCGGGCCGAGCGGTCCGCCCCGACGACTCCGGCGTCGACGACACCGACACCGGTGTCGCCGACGCGCACACCGACGGCGGAGGCGGCACCGCCCACCGACCTGACCTTCGAGGACGGCGCCGGCCTCTCCGCCAGCACCCTGCCCGCGTTCAGCCTCGAGGTCTCGGGACTCGACGGGTGGGAGCAGACCGGCGAGGACCCGACCGCCGGGTCGCGGGAGTACACGAACGCGGACGGTTCGGTCGCCACGATCACGCAGCAGCGCATCACCGACCTCGACCCGGCCATGGGCGACCGGGCGGCCACGGTGCAGATGTTCACCGCGGCGGGCCTGCCGGCCGAGCAGCTCGAGGAACAGCTCCTGCCGACGATGACCGGTGGCACGGCTCAGTTCCTGTCGATCGCGGGGCAGGGCAGCGACGGGTCGTGGTCCGCGACGGTGGCGCGCGCGTTCGCGAAGCCCGGAGCGGCGCTCATCGTGAAGGTGCGGACGTCCTCGCAGGAGGCGCTCCGCCCGGACCTGCACGACGTCCTCGTGCACGCGCAGGTCGCCCTGACCTGACCTGATCGTCGTGCGCTCGACCGGGCCGGTCAGCACGACGTGGCCCGCCCGGACCTGCTCAGCTCGGGCGCAGGGCCGCGAGCCGTGCGAGGGTCCCGGGCTCGGGCGCCCACCCGAGGAGTTCCTCCGTCCCGCCCACGTCGTAGGTGCGCTCGAGACCGAGCTGCCGGACCGAGTACGGGGAGATGCCCGACCGGCCCCGGGCGACCGCGGCGACGTGCCGAGCGGTGCGCATCGGCACGTGCACGACCCGCAGCGGCCGGCCGACGACGGCCCGGAACGCGTCCCCGATGGGGACCGGGTCGTCGTCCGTCACGTTCACCGCGTGCGTGCCGTCGACGTCGGCACGCAGTGCGGCGAGGACGGCGGCGGCGAGGTTGTCGACCCAGGTGAGCGCGTGGGGCGCGCGTCCGCCGAGCGGGAGCGGCAGCACCCCGTACCGCGACGCACGCAGCACGCGGGGGAGCAGCGTGGCGTCGCCGGAACCGTAGACGGCGTGCGGGCGGAGGATGACCGCCGACGCGCGGCGGGCCGCCACGAGCTGCCCTTCGTTCGCGAACTTCGACTCACCGTAGGTGCCGTACCAGCGGTAGCGGCCCGTCGCCTCGGCCGGCTGGGCGCGGACGGACGGGCGAGCGAGGTTGTACACCGAGGACGAGCTGACGTGGACGACCCCGCCCGTCGTGAGGGCGAGCGCGGATTCCATGATCCGGGAGTTCCGGTCGAACATGCCCCGGTCGAACCCGTCCCGGACCTCCGCTGCGCAGTGGACGAGCGGCACGTCCCCGAGCCGCGGCACCCGGGCGCGACCGGCGGCGAGGTCGACGTGGACGTGCTCGTCGGCGCCGCCCCGACCGGGACGGCGCCCGAGGTCGATGACGTGGTGCCCCTCCCGCTTCAGGGCCGAGATGACCCGGCCCCCGACGAACCCGCTCCCGCCGGTGACGGCGACGGTGCTCGTCACGGCGTGCGCTCCGCACGGACGACGAGCCGGCTGTAGGAGGCGGCCATCGTGCGCTGCTTCCGCACCCGTGACCGGACCCGGAGCGGACCGACCGCCGCGGCCGCACGGGCGAGCGCCGCCGCGAACACCTCCGCCTCGAGCGCGGCGAGCGGCATCCCGATGCAGAAGTGCGCTCCGGCGCCGAACCACAGCTGCCGCATCTCCTTCGGCACGGGGCGGGAGGGGTCGAAGTCGCCGGCCCGGGCACAGGCGAAGATGTTCGCGAGGATGATCCGCTCCCCGGCACGGACACGGACGCCGTCGACGCGGTGGTCGCGGAGCACGCTGCGGATCATGACGGGTGAGGGCACGGTGACGCGCATCGCCTCCGCGACGGCCGCGGGGACGTCCTCGGGGTGTCGGGCCAGGTGGTCGAGGTGGCCGGACTCGATGAGCAGGTTCGTGAAGCGCGGGACGAAGCTGACGATCGTCTCGGTCCCGGCCACGATCATCGCGGTGACGACCGACACGGTGTCCTCCTCGGTGATCCCCTCGGCGCGCATGAGCGCGGGGACCGTCCCGGGAGCGGCCGCTCGGTAGGCGGCGCGGGTGCTCGCGTTGAGGACGGCGAGCTTCTCGTGGACCACCGCGAGTTGCGCGTCCGAGAACTCCTTCGTCGTCAGGGTGACGAAGCCGAGGATCTCCCGGGCCCGGGCGAGCTGCGCCGCGGCGTCGTCCTCCGGGTACCCGGTCAAGCGACAGATGATGAGCGCGGCCGCGCGTTCGATGACGGCCACGACGTCGACGTCCTCGCGTCGGCCCATCGCGTCCTCGAACCGGTCCATCTCCGGGGTGAGCACCTCGTCGACGATGCTGCGGAGGAACCGCTGCGAGAACAGGGGGGTGAGCTTCCGGCGCAGGTGCGCGTGCTCCTCCCCGTCCATGTTGAGCAGGCCCCTCGGACCGATGATGGGCGTCCAGAGCCGGTCCGAGCCTCCCGGCCCGACCTTCGAGTAGGTGACCGGGTCGAGGAGGATCTGTCGCATCCGCGCCGCGTCGCTCACGACGACCCCGAGACCGGGGACCCGCACGACCCGGCCGAGCCGGGTGATCCCGCGGAGCGCCAGGTAGCCGGCACGGTGGGCGTGCAGGACGACGCGGCGGTCCTCCCGCGTGGCTCGTCGCGCGGCACGCGCGTCGATGCCGGTCACGGTCGGACGTCCACCGTGCTCGTGGACCGCGGGCGGTACCGGTGGCCGGCGTACCAGGCGAGCGACCGGACGATGCCCCACACGGCGATCCGGCGGACGGACATCGTGACGACCATCTCGCGGTGCAGGCCGTACCGGTCCGTCACCCGCCGGACGGCGTTGGTGAGGTCACGGTCCTCGTGCGTGTCCTCGATGGCGGTCCGCGGGAACCCGCCGACGCGCTCGTACAGCTCGCTGGTGATGGCGAGGTTGTTCCCGGCGACCATCACGTAGGGGCCCTGGTACTGCCTGCCGCGGTTCTCCGGCAGGAGGCGCCCACACCAGATCGCGACCTCGTTGACGACGCACAGGAACCGGTAGCGGAGCGGCCCGACCGGGAGGTCGTCGCGCCGTGGCAGCGTCAGGCCGCCGAAGAACAGGTGGTCCGTCTCGGCGAACAGGCGCTTGACGGTGGCGGTCCAGTCCGGTGCCGGGAGGCAGTCCGCATCCGTCCGGACGAGGTGCGTGCACCCGGCGGCGATCGCGACGCGGGCGGCGGTGTCCGATGCGGCACCGGTGCCCTTCTGCCGCTCGACGACGACCTGCCAGGACAGGTCGTGCCGACGGACGTGGTCGGCGACGATCCGCTCCGTGCCGTCGGTCGACCCGTTGTCGCAGACGACGACGGTGAAGTCCGGGTCGACCTGGTCGCGGAGCGCGTCGAGCAGACCGGGGACGAGGCGCGCCTCGTTCCAGGCGGGGACGATGACACCGAGACGGATGCCGGCGCTCGTCTCGGGTGTGTCGGACGGGACGGGACGGGACATGGTCGCTCTCCGGACTGACGGAACTCGTGCGCGCGGTGCCGCCGAGGCGGGGTCGTGCGCGGACGGCTCGTCAGGCGACGGAGGACATCCCTGCGGCACCGGAGGTCCCGGGGTGCGCTGCCCTCGAGATGCCCTCGGCGGTCGACCGTGCTGCGTCCATGTCGGCGACCGCGCGGTCCCCGATGGCCCGGTCCGGACGTCCCAGGTGCCCGAGGGCCCGACGTCGGCGGCGGTCCTGCAGCTCGAGGACGACGAGTGCGGACACGATGAGCACGGCCACGGCGGTGAGTGTCAGGACGACGATCACGGTGTTCCCCCCTTCCCGGACGATGTCCGGTAGGGACAACCTAGCGGCCCGGGGACCGCTGCTGGGAACGGTCTCCTGGGAGTGTGTCGGATCGTCCCGGGGGACTGCCGTCCCGGGGACTGCCGTCCCGGGGGACTGCCGGTCAGGCGCCGTCCGGCGCGACGGTCGGCGGCCCGGGGACGGCGACCTGCACGGCACTGATCCGACCCGCGCGTGTCTGCGCGGTGGTGGCCGGGTCGTAGCTGTCCGCGGTGGCGAGGTACAGCGTCCGGCCCTCGGGTCCGCCGAGCGCGCAGTCGATCGCGCAGAGGCCGGGGGCGTCGATGCGGTCCGTGACCTCGCCGCCCTCGACGACGCGCAGGAACTCGCCCGTGTCGACCGAGCAGACCCAGATCGCCCCCTCGCTGTCCACCGTGCTCCCGTCCGGTGTGACTCCCTCCGGCAACGCCGCCCACTCGCGTCGTCCCGTCAGGCTGCCGTCCAGCTCGATGTCGAACGCGGTCAGACGGCCGCCCCAGGTCTCGCTGACCACCAGGGTCCGCGTCCCGGGCAGCACGTTCGCACTGTTCGGGAACACCAGTCCGTCCGCGGCGAGCCGGGAGGAGCCGTTCCGGTCGATCACGTACAGCGGGCCGGGGCGCAGCTCCTCGCCGCCGTACAGGTCGTACCCGAACGCGCCGATGTACGTGCGGCCGCTCTCCGGGTCGACGACCAGGTCGTTCAGGAGCGACGGCTCGGTGGCGGACAGGTCCGCGAAGACGCTCGTCGTCCCCACGGCGTCCACCGCCACGACCGTGCGGGACTCCATCGCGCTGACGACGAGCCGTCCGTCGGGCAACCACCCGAGCCCGGACGACTGGCCGTCCACGGTGGTCTCCAGACGCGGCCCGTCCTCCGTGCCGGGGTCGATCGAGAAGACCTCGCCCGTGTGCATGTCGGAGTACCAGAGCCGCCCGCGGTACCAGCGGTTCCCCTCGGGGAAGCGGATACCGGTGACGACGTCGGTCGCGGACTGCAGGGTGGTGTGCACACCGCCAGCCTGCCACCCAGCCCGGCGTCCGCGCACGGGGAAGACGTGTGCCGGACGACCGGGCTCAGGGCCCGATCGGCTTCTGGGTGAGCGTGAACGCGATGCCACTGAGGTCGATGGACTGCCCCTTGCCCGTCGTGACGTCCGACGACAGCCCGATCGTGAAGGTGACGTCGAGGACCGAGGTGCCGTCCGTCGGTGTCACGGTCCATGAGGTGCGGCCCGCGGGCGCGAGGCTCGAGCTGGTGGAGGCGAGCGACAGGGACTGCGTCGACGCGGCGATGAGTTCCGCGTCGCCCGTGATGCTCTGCGGCACCCAGGTCAGGTCCGCCGTCAGGTCGTCGCCGGTCGCCGTCACGTCCAGCGTCTGGTGGAACTGGTACGCGTTGCCGGGGACCATCCGCACCGTCGTGATGTCGACCACGTCCGACCGACCGTTCGTGATGTCCGTCCACACGCCGTCCGGGTTCGCGGACAGCGCGAGCGTGCCCGAGGAGACCGTCGCCGGACGGGTGGAGGCCTCGGCGTTCCAGAGCGCGAAGGTGCCCGCGCCGCCGAGGAGGAGAGTGAGGCCGCTGGCGCTGGCGACGACACCGGTGACGATCTTGTGCATGGGAGCCCGTTCGGGTCGGGTCGGTGGATGCCCCGACCGTACCGGTCCCCAGAAGTGCGGACACGGGACGCCCTCCGCTTCGTGCGGCCCCAGATCGAGGGGCACGCGCACCGCTGGTCAGACGGGAGCCGGCAGCTCCAGACCCGACAGCTCGCGCATCACCGAGTTGAGGTGCCACTGGTCGCGGAACAGCCCGTACCGGTCGCGGTCGGTGGTGACGATCTCGAGGTCGCGCCGCTTCTCGAGGATCGCGAAGTCCGCGTCCGTGACGGTGCGGACCATCGTCCACGGCAGTGGCTCGACCCGGACGGCGGTGCCGAACTCGGCCATCAGGCGTGAGGTGAGGACCTCGAGCTGCAGGGACCCGATGACACCGACCATCGGCGCCTGCGCGGTCCGGCGCTCGGAGTGCAGCAGCTGGACCACGCCCTCCCCGGCGAGCTGCTGCATGCCCTTCCGGAACTTCTTCGCCGTGCTCGGGTCGGTAGGGGCGACCGTCGCGAACATCTCGGGTGCGAAGCGGGGGAGCGGCTCGAACTCGACCGGTTCCTCGCTGAAGAGCGTGTCCCCGGGGTGCAGCATCGTCGCGTTGACCAGGCCGACGACGTCGCCGGGCCAGGCGAGGTCGACGGTGTCGCGCTCGCGTCCGAACACGCTCAGCGCGTGCTTCGTGTTGAACCGCCGACCGGACTGGGCGTGCGTCAGCATCATGCCGCGGTCGAACCGCCCGGAGCAGATCCGGACGAAGGCGACCTGGTCGTGGTGGGCGGGGTCCATGTTCGCCTGCACCTTGAACACCTGCGCGGCGAACGGTTCGGTCACCGGGCGGGCGGCACCGTCCGAGGTCCGGCGGGGCAGGGCGGCGGGTGCGGCGTCGCGGAGGAAGCGCAGCAGGTCGACGGTGCCGACGTGCTTGGTGGCGACGCCGAAGAACACCGGCATGCTCATCCGGTCGTGGAAGTCGCCCTGGTCGGGCAGGCCGCGGACCTCACGGGTGAGCTCGACCTCCTCGACGGCGGTCCGCCAGGCGGCACCGAGCAGCTCGGCCGCCTCGTCCGCCGACCGCTCGGTCGTGACCGGCAGATGCCCGCCGCCGCTCGACTCGAAGGTCGTCAGCGTCCCCGTCGCGGTGTCGACGAGGCCCTGCAGGTGCCCGGCCTCGCCGACGGGCCAGGTCACGGGCGTCGGGGTCCGACCGGTGCGCTCCTCGAGTTCGTCGAGCAGGTCGAGCGCCTCGCGTCCGGGCCGGTCCCACTTGTTGACGACCGCGATGACCGGGATGTCCCGCGTGCGGCAGACCTCGAACAGGCGGATCGTCTGCGCTTCCATGCCCTTGGCGGCGTCGATGAGCATGACGGCACAGTCGACGGCGGCCAGTGCGCGGTAGGTGTCCTCGGAGAAGTCGGCGTGACCGGGGGTGTCGACGACGTTGATGAGCGTGCCGCCCGCGTCGAGCTGCACGACGGCGGAGCTGATGGAGATCCCGCGACTGCGCTCGATCTCCATCCAGTCGGAGACGGTCGCTCGGCGGGTCGCCTTCCCCTTGACCGCACCGGCTTCGTCGATGGCGTCAGCGGCGAGGGTCAGCGACTCGGTCAGGGTCGACTTGCCGGCGTCCGGGTGGGCGATGACGGCGACCGTGCGGCGGCGCTCCGCTTCCCGCTCGATGACCGTGGCCTCCGCCGTCATGCCGAGACCCGGCCGTGGCGTCGTCCGACGGTGTCCTCTGGGTGTTCCGGCATCTGCACCCGACGACGATACCGACTGCACCCGACACCAGACGAACGACGGGGGTAGCCGTCGCCGGACGGGCGCCGGTATGACCGGTTGCAGCAGGACTGGCTCCTGGCGAGCGACATCGCGACCGTCCTCGTGGTGCCGCTCACGTCCGACACCGCCCTGGAGGCGTTCCGCGGCAACGTGTTCGTCCCACGTGAGACGTCCGGGTCGGAGAAGGACTCGGTGGCGGTCGTGTCCCAGATCGGTCCGGTGAGCCGCGAGTACCTCGACCCGTACCCGGCGGGCCGTCTGCCGACCTACCTGCTCCGCGAGGTCGGTGCAGGGGCCCGGCTCGTCACCGGGATCTGCAGCAGCACGCCGTCACCGGTCGAGCCGGACCACCGGCCCGGCGGCGGACTGCCCACCGGCAGCGGAACGCCCGTCAGGCCGCCGCCGCACCGACCGTCGACGGCTCCGTCCGGAGCGCCGGACAGTGCTCGGGTGTCGGGTGCTCGCTGATGTCGATGACCTCGTCGAGGCGGTCCCGCGCCGCCGTCAGCTCGGCGAGCTGGGCCGTGATCCGGTCGCGCTCGTCACCGGCTCGAACCGCGGCATCGGACGCCGCTTCGTCGAGCAGCTCATGGAGCGCGGCGCCACGAAGGTCTACGCGACCGCACGCCGTCCCGAACTCGTGGACGTCCCCGGCGTGACGGTCCTGCCCCTCGACATCACCGACCCCGCGTCGGTCGCGGCGGCAGCAGTCGCAGCGCCCGACGTCACGCTGCTGGTGAACAACGCGGGCATCTCCTCCTCCGGATCGCTCCTCACCGACGACCTCGCCGACGCCCGCCGCGCGGTGGACACGCACCTGTGGGGCACCCTCGAGGTGGTGCGTGCGTTCGCCCCCGTGATCGAGCGGAACGGCGGCGGTGCGATCGTCAACGTCCTGTCGGCGCTGTCCTGGTTCGCCGCCCCCGGCGCGGGCGGCTACTCCGTCGCGAAGGCCGCCGAGTGGAACATGACGAACGCCGTCCGCCTGGAGCTCGCGAGTCGCGGCGTGACGGTGCAGGGCCTCCACCTCGGCGCCGCGGACACCGACATGATGGCCGGCTACGACGGCCACATGACCGATCCGGCCGACGTCGCCCGCGCGTCGCTGGACGGTGTGCAGGCCGGCTCGGCCGAGGTCCTCGTCGACGACTGGAGCCGCATGGTCAAGGCGTCCCTCGCGGCCGACCCGACGCTGCTGACCGACCAGCTCGGCTGACCGGCCGCGGGCGGCACCGCCCGGGGCCGGACGCGGCCCGGGCCGGACGTGGCCCGAGGTGGACGGGAGGCCCGGCGCACGACGTGTGCAGCGCCTCCCGTCCGTCGATGCGGGAGGATGGGGACGTGGACGGACAGGGACAGCAGCCGCGCTGGCGGACGACGTGGTCGATGGTGCAGGTCGGGGTCCTCACCGCTGCGGTGGTCGGGTGCATCGTGCTGCTCCTGACCGGCGACGGGAGGCTCGACCGGGTCTACGCGGTCGCGCTCGTGTTCTTCGGGATCGCCCTGCTCGGCCACGTGACGTTCCTGGTCCTCACGAAGCGGGCCGAGCGGGGGCGCTGAGCCGCTCCGGACGCGCTGTGGCCGCGCCGCTGCTCCGCGCCGTTGCTCCGCGCCGCTGCTCCGCGCCGCTGCTCCGCGCCGTTGCTCCGCGCCGCTGCTCTGGGGCGCGGTTCGCTGCGTGGACCAGGCGTGAGCGCGCACACCACCGCCCTGGCAAGCTGTGCTCCTCATGGAACTCATCGCACCCGAACTCGTCGTCGTGCTCGTGGTCGCGATCGCCGTCGCCACCGCCGTCTCGAACCGCCTGCGTGTCGCGCCCCCGGTCCTGCTGCTCGCCTTCGGTGCGGGGATCGCGTTCATCCCGGTGTTCCGCGAGGTCGAGCTGCCCGCGGACGCCGTGCTGCTGCTGTTCCTGCCGGCACTGCTGTACTGGGAGAGTCTGACGATCTCGCTCCGGGAGATCCGTGCGAACCTGCGCGGCATCGTCCTGATGGGGACCCTCCTCGTCGTGCTGACGGCCGGCGGGGTCGCGACGCTCCTGCACCTGCTCGGCATGCCGTGGGGTCCGGCCTGGGTGCTCGGTGCCGCGGTCGCCCCGACCGACGCGACCGCCGTCGGTGCGCTCACGCGGTCCCTGCCGCGGCGGAACACGACGGTCCTCCGGGCCGAGTCGCTCGTCAACGACGGCACCACGCTCGTGATCTACGGCATCGCGGTCGCGGTGACGGCGGGGGAGCAGGAGCTCACCTTCTGGAACGTGTCCGGGATGCTCCTGCTGTCCTACGTCGGCGGGATCGCCGCGGGGCTGCTGACCTCGTGGCTCGGGATGCTCGTCCTCCGTCGGGTGCACGCGGTCGTGCTCGAGAACCTGCTGACGCTGCTCGTGCCGTTCGCCGCGTTCCTGGTCGCCGAGGCGGTGCACGCGTCCGGTGTGCTGGCGGTCGTCGTGGCGGGCCTGGTCGTCAGTCAGGTCGCTCCGAAGCTCGACCGGGCGGAGACCCGGCAGCAGGTGCGGTCGTTCTGGTCGTTCGCCACGTTCCTGCTGAACGGCGCGCTCTTCGTGCTCGTCGGCATCGAGGCGACGATCTCGGTCCGGGCCCTGACGGGCGGCGAGATCGCGGTCGGCCTCGGGCTGATCGGCGCCGTGTCGGTGGCCGTCGTCGTGCTCCGCTTCGCGTTCCTCAACCTCACCTGGGGCACGGTGCGGCTCGTGACGCTCCGAACGGGAGGCTCGCCCCGCGAAGGACACCGCGACCGGTTGGTGAGCGGGCTGACCGGGTTCCGCGGCGCGGTCTCGCTCGCGGCTGCGGTCGCCGTCCCCCGGATGGTGGAGAGCGGCGCCGCGTTCCCGGACCGGGACCTCATCGTCTTCGTCACCGCCGGCGTCGTCGTGGTGACGATCGTCGGCCAGTCGCTCGTGCTGCCGGCGGTCGTCCGCTGGGCGGCGTTCGACGGCAGCAACGAGGTGGTCGAGGAGCGTCGGTCCGCGGAGCGCGTCGCGATCGAGGCGGCGCTCGACGCCCTGCCGAAGCTGGCGCGCCGCGTCGGCGCCGACGCCGAGATCGTCGACAGGATCCGCGAAGACTACGAGGGCCACCTCGCGCTCGTGAAGGCCGAGGAGAGCGACGACGACGACCACCCGTTGCTGCAGCAGCGCGGGACGGCGGTGGAGCTCGAACTGGCGCTCGTGCGACTCAAGGCGGCCACGGTGCTGCGGCTACGGGACGAGGGGGAGATCGACGACCTCGTGCTCCGACAGGTCCGTGCCGAGTACGACGCCGAGGAGACCCGGCTGCTCCGCCTGGACCAGCGCGGCTGACCGGCTCGACCAGCGCGACCGACCGGCCACGCGGACTGTCCGGTGACTGCGCGGTCGCTCGCATCAGGTGAGGGTGCCGCGCTCGAGGGTGAGCACCCGGTCGGCTGCGGTGAGCGCCTCGGGGTCGTGGGCCGCGTGCACGACGACCGCACCCCGGCCGGCTTCGGCGGCGAGGGCGTCGAGGACCAGCCGGAGCGAGCGCGCGTCGACGCCGGCGGTCGGTTCGTCGACGAGCAGCACCGCGGCCTGCTGCGCGAGTCCCATCGCGACGAGTGCGCGCTGGCGCTGCCCACCGGACAGTGTGTCGAGCGGGCGGTCGGCCAGCCCGACGAGGTCGAGGCGCGCCAGTTGCTCGTCGACGACCGCGCGGTCGCGGGGCCGCAGGGGGCGCCACCACGGCACGGATGCCCACCGGCCCATCGCCACGGCGGCACGCACGGTGAGCGGCGGGCCCGGGGTCGACACCGACTGCGCGACGTGCGCGACCGAGCGCGGCGACACGCCGCTGACGGTGCCCTCGGCCGTGGGGAGCACCCCGGCGACCGTCTCGAGCAGGGTGGACTTGCCGGAGCCGTTCGCGCCCGCGACGACCGTCACGGCGCCGGGCTCGAAGACCGCGTCGGCTCGGTGCAGGACCGCCCGCTCACCTCGTCGGACGGTCACGGAACGGAGCTGAACGGATCGGGGCGACACCTGAGCAGATTAGCAGTAAGGAGAATCATTCCCATGTAGCGTGGTCGCCCGTGACCTGGCTGACCGACCCGTTCTCCGTCGACTTCATGCTCCGTGCCCTCGTCGCCGGAGCCACGGCCGCGGTGCTCTGTGCCGTCGTCGGGACCTGGGTGCTCGTCCGGGGGATGGCGTTCCTCGGCGAGGCGCTCGCGCACGGCATGCTGCCCGGCGTCGCGGTCGCCACCCTGACCGGCGTCCCGGCCGTGCTCGGCGCCGCCGTGAGTGCCGGCGTGATGGTCGTCGGCGTGCAGGCGCTCCGTCGCCGTGGCGGCCTGTCGTACGACACGGCGATCGGCCTGCTCTTCGTCGGCATGCTCGCGCTCGGGGTCATCATCGTGTCCGGGTCCCGGTCCTTCGCCACCGACGTCACCGCGATCCTGTTCGGCGACGTGCTCGCGGTCACCACCGCCGACCTCGGCACGCTCGCGGTCGCAGCCGGTGCCGCCCTCGCCGTCGCCGCGGTGTTCCACCGACCCTTCACGGCCGCGGCGTTCGACCCGCGCAAGGCCGCGACGCTCGGCTTGCGGCCGCGCCTGGCCGAGGTCGTCCTCGTGGCGCTCGTGACCCTCGCCGTCGTCGCCTCCTACCGGGCCGTCGGGACGCTGCTGGTCGTCGGGCTGCTCCTGGCCCCCGCCGCGGCCGCCCGTGCGTGGACCCGCGGCACCGGCCCGACCATGGCGCTCGGCGCGGTGCTCGGGGTGGCCGCGGTCGCGACCGGCCTGCTCGTCTCCTGGCACGCCGGCACCGCCGCCGGCGCGAGCATCGCCCTCGTCGCGATCGTCGCCGTCGTCGTCTCGCACGGTCTCCGCCGTGCGACCCGTCTCCTCGTCCACCGTCCCCGGAAGGAACCATGCACCACCTCCGCACCCGACCAGCCCCGATCGCCGTCCCGGCAGCGCTCGGCGTCGCTGCCGCGCTCCTCCTGAGCTCCTGCTCCGCACCGGACACCGACCCGCCCGGCGCCTCCGGTGGACCGTCGTCCACCTCGGCGAAGCCGCACGGGTTCGTCGAGGGCGCGTCCGAGGCGTCCGAGCCCCAGCTCCGGCTGCTGCTCGCCGACGCCGACGGGAGCGTCGCCGTCCACGACCTGCTCGCCGCCGAGACCGAGTCGCTCGACGACGTCCCGGCTCCGGAGCACGCGGCGACCGACGGCCGGTTCCTCGCCACGAGCGACGGGGAGCGGACGACGATCGTCGACGGCGGCGCCTGGACCGTCGACCACGGCGACCACACGCACTACTACGACGCCGCGGCCCGGGTCGTCGGCAGCCTCGACGGCGCAGGGTCGGTCACGATCGCCTCCTCGGAGTCGACCACGACCCTCGCCTGGTCGGCGTCCGGCCGGGCGGTCGCCCTCGACCGCGACGCCCTCGGCCAGGGCGAGGTGCGGGAGACCGCGAGGGTCGACGACGCCGGCGTCCTCCTGCCGCTCGGCACGCTCCTCGTCTCCGGTGACGCCGCTGGCGACCGCGTCCGGGTGCTCGACGCCGCGGGGGAGCCGACCGGCGTCGACGCCGCATGCGGCGACCCGGCCGGCGGCATCGTCACCCGTGTCGGCGCGGTCATCGGGTGCGCGGACGGCGCGGTGCTCGTCACCGAGGACCCGGACGGCGGCGACCCGGTCGTCGAGACGGTCGGCGTCCCTGCCGGATCGACGCTGCCGCGCGCGACCGACTTCGCGAACCGCACCGGTCGGCCGACCGTGGCCGCCCTCGCCGGGGACACCGGCTACTGGTTGCTCGACACCCGGGAGCGCTCCTGGCAGCACGTCCCGACCGACCGCCCCCTGCGCCAGGTCGTCGCGGTCGACGACACCGACGAGCACGTGGTCGCGCTCGATGCGGACGGACGGGTCCTCGTGTGGTCCGAGGGGGACTCCGCTCCCGTGACGACCGAGCCCCTCGTGTCGTCCGCTGCCGGTGCGACCCTGCAGCTCGACGCGCAGCGCGCCTACCTCTCCGACCCGGAGGAGTCCGTCGTGCACGAGGTCGACTTCGCCGACGACGCCCGGGTCGCCCGCTCCATCGACGTGCCGGTCCGGCCCGACGTGCTCGCCGAGGTCGGCCGGTGACCGGCGTCCGGCGGCTCGCGGTCGTGGCTGCCGTCGCGGTCGTGGCGCTCGGCACGACCGGCTGCTCCGCGGCGGAGCGTGACGACCGACCACTCGTCGCGGTCACGACGAACATCCTCGGCGACGTCGTCGAGCGTGTGGTCGGGGACAGTGCCGACGTCATGGTGCTCATGCCACGCGGTTCCGACCCGCACTCGTTCGAGGTCTCGGCGCAGGAGGCCGCCCGGCTGCGGACCGCGGACCTGGTCGTGGAGAACGGCCTCGGGCTCGAGGAGGGCGTCGCACGCCACGTCGCGGCAGCCGCGTCCGACGGGGTCCGGGTGTTCACGGCGGGGGAGGCGGTCGACGTGCTCGAGTGGACGAGCGAGGACGCCAGCGGCCCCGATCCGCACTTCTGGACCGACCCGGCCCGCATGACCGCCGTCGTGGACGCGCTCGGCGAGGAGCTCCACGAGGTCCCCGGGCTGGACGACGGCGCGCTCGACAGGGCACTCGAGGGCTACCGGGACGACCTCGAGGCGCTCGACGGGGACATGACCGCCGCGTTCGCCGCGCTGCCGGAGGACCGCCGTGCCCTCGTGACGAACCACCACGTGTTCGGGTACCTCGCCGACCGGTTCGGCTTCCGCGTGGTCGGGGCCGTGATCCCGAGCGGCACCACCCTCGCCTCGCCGAGCGCCGCGGATCTCCGCGACCTCGCCGCGGCGATCGAGGACGCCGACGTGCCGACGATCTTCGTCGACGCGTCCCAGCCCGCCCGTCTCGCCGAGGTGCTCGCGGACGAGGTGGACGTGCACGTCGCGATCCGGTCCCTCGCCACCGAGTCCCTCACCGCCGAGGGTGAGGGCGCGGCGTCGTACCTGGAGATGATGCGCTCGAACACCGACGCCATCGTCGACGGCCTGTCGGTTGGCGGATGAGAATGAGAATCAATACAGTGTTGGTCATGACGAAGAAGACCCTCCTCGCCCCGGCCGTGCTGCTCGGCGCGTCCGCCCTCCTCCTGACCGGGTGCGCCGGCTCCGGGACCCCCGCCGCCAGCGACAGCGCGTCGCCCGGTCCGGACGCAGCGGGCGCCGACACCGGCCACCGCATCGCCCTCACCTACGACGGCGGCCTGCTCGTCCTCGACCGCGACCTGCAGGTCGTCGGTGACCACACCGTCGACGGCTTCACCCGCGTCAACCCGGCCGGCGACGACCGCCACGTGATGGTGACCGTCCCCGACGGCTTCCGCGTGCTCGACACCGCGGCCGGCACCAGCGCGGACTCCGCCCTGACCGACGTCACGTTCCCCGCCGACACCGGTGGGCACGTCGTCGTCCACGGCGACCGCACCGCGCTCTTCGCGGACGGTTCCGGCGACGTCACGACGTTCGACACCGCCGACCTGGCGAGCGCCGTCGAGGGCGGCGGACTGCCGGAGGTCGACACGACCGAGTCGGAGGCCGCACACCACGGCGTCGCGATCGAGCTCGAGGACGGCACCCTCCTCACCACCATCGGCACCGAGGAGTCGCGCTCCGGCGTCCGTGCCCTCGACGCCGACGGTCAGGAGACCGCCCGCTCCGAGGAGTGCCCCGACGTGCACGGCGAGGGCACGGTGGCCGACGAGGTCGCCGTCTTCGGTTGCTCGGACGGCGCGCTCGTGTACCGGGACGGCGTGTTCGAGAAGGTCGACGCCCCGACCGAGTACGGCCGCAGCGGGAACCTGTTCACGACCGAGTCGTCGAGCATCGCGGTCGGCGACTTCAACGACGACCCCGACTCCGAGGGCTACCTCCTCGACCAGATCGCCCTGATCGACGCCGCGACGGGCGACTACCGTGTCGCCGACATGCCGGACGGCGTCGGCTTCACCTTCCGTGACCTGGCCCGCGGGCCGGAGGACTCCGCGGTGGCGCTCGGCAGCGACGGCGCCCTGCACGTGTTCGACGAGGAGACCGGCGAGGAGCTCGACAGCTTCCCCGTCATCGACGAGTGGGAGGGCCCCGCCGAGTGGCAGGACGCCCACCCGGCGCTGAAGGTCGTCGACGACGTCGCGTACGTCACCGACCCGGCCGAGCGCACCGTCACGGCGGTCGACCTCACCAGCGGTGACGTCATCGCCACCAGCGACCGCCTGCCGGGCGTCCCGAACGAGATCGCGGTCGTCTGACCGGTCCGCCGCGACCCGACGGACGGGAGGCTCGCCACCAGCCGGTGACGAGCCTCCCGTCCGTCGTCCGGTCGCCCCGGGCGAACGCGCCTCGGCTTCGTCCGCACTTACGGGGACGCGCCGGGAGCCGATAGTGCGCACTGACCACCCACGGACGGGCGGTCGAACACCTGCCCCACGGACGGCGGCGGGTCGATCGAGAACCAGGACGGGCCATGATCGTCGTCACACGACTCAACGGCAGCGGATTCGCTGTCAACCCCGATCTCGTGGAGCGCATCCAGGAGACGCCGGACACGACGCTCATCATGGTCGACGGGGCGAAGTACATCGTCCGCGAGTCCCTGGCCGAGGTCATCGAGCGGATCGCCGCGTACCGCGCCCGGATCGTCAGCATGGCCTACGGGACGGACCTGCCGTCGGCGCGGGACCTGACCACCACCGGGCCGCAGCCCACGCTCGCCCCCGTGGCGACCCTCCGCTCGCAGGACGGGGGGCGCTGAGATGGACATCGCGACCATCATCGGGATCCTCCTGGCCTTCGGCGCCCTGTTTGGCATGGCGCAGATGGAGCACGTCGAGATGGCGGGGCTCTTCCTGCCCGCACCGATGCTCCTCGTGTTCGTCGCCACCATCGGCTGCGGCGTCGCGAGCACGACCCTCAAGGACGCCCTCGCCGCCTTCAAGACCGTGCCCAAGGCGTTCACGGGCAAGGTGACGCCGCCGCAGACCGTCATCGACGACGTCGTCGGGCTCGCCGAGACGGCCCGCGCGAACGGCCTGCTCGCCCTCGAGCAGGAGGCCGACAAGCACGACGACCCGTTCATGAAGAAGGCCCTGCAGAACATCGCCGACGGCACGGACGGCGACGAGCTCCGGATCCTGCTCGAGGACGAGATCGAGTCGAACGCGGCGCCGATGCGGAGCGCGAGCGCGTTCTTCATGGGCCTCGGCGGCTTCGCCCCGACGGTCGGCATCATCGGCACCGTCGTCTCGCTCACCCACGTCCTCGCGAACCTCGGCAAGCCGGACGAGCTCGGGCCGCTCATCGCGAGTGCGTTCGTCGCCACGCTCTGGGGCCTGCTCACCGCGAACTTCCTCTGGCTGCCCTTCGGCGGCAAGCTCCGCAAGCTCGCGCAGCTCGAGTCCGACCGGCAGACGCTCCTCATGGAGGGCCTCCTCGCCGTGCAGGCCGGCAGCCAGCCTCGGCTCCTCGGGGAGCGCCTCACCGCGATGGTGCCGCCGAGCGCCCGTGGCGCATCGGGCAAGGGCGGGAAGAACAAGTCCGACGCCGACGACCAGCAGCTGGCGGCCTGACCGTGAGCGCGAACCCCCGCGGTCGCGGACGCGGCCGGAAGAAGGGCGGCCACGACGAAGCCGAGCACCCCGACGAGCGCTGGATGGCCTCGTACATGGACATGATCACGGTGCTCATGTGCATGTTCCTCGTGCTGTTCGCGATGTCCTCCGTGGACCAGGACAAGTACATGGCCCTCAAGGAGTCGCTCGCCACCGGGTTCGGCGAGGTCGAGTCGCAGAAGATCGACACCGCCTCGGGGACCATCGTCACGAAGGACGAGGTCGAGGACGGCACGGGCTACTCGGTGGACAAAGCACAGGCCGACCACTCCACGGCGGCGTCCGGTGCCGAGGACACGAACGCCGACCCAGCGGCCGCCGTCGTGCCGGCATCGGCGACGAAGGCCGACCTCGCGGCGGCGAAGGAGGAGCTCGACGACCTGCAGGCCATCGAGCGGGCCATCTCGGGGAACCTCGAGAAGGCCGGGCAGGACGCCAACGTCCAGTTCCGCCTCGACTCCCGCGGCCTCACCGTCCGGCTCGTCGGCAGCGACACGTACTTCGGCACGAACAGCGCCGACCTCTCCGACCAGGCGAAGCAGATCATGGACGCCATCGCGCCGGTGTTGCGCGGTGCGGACCACGACGTCAGCGTCGAGGGGCACGCCGACAGCCGGAACTCCACCGCCCCGTACGCCACGAACTGGGAGCTCAGCTCGGCCCGCGCGACCGGGGTGCTGCGGGACCTCGTCGAACGCGGTCAGATGCCGGCCGAGCGCATCCAATCCGTCGGCTTCGGGTCGAGCCGCCCCCTGGCCAAGGGGACCCGGGAGCAGGACCTCGCCCTGAACCGCCGCGTCGACATCGTCGTCCTGTCGAACGCCGACCAGGACGTCAGCGCCCTCATGCCGGCCCTCGCCTCCGCGCAGGACGGGGCCCGCACCGGGTAGCGCCACGTCGCCCCAGAAGAGGGGCCAGAGCTGACGGCCGCCCGCCGGTGGCCGAGAGTGCGCTTCGTGACCGAGACCCTGACCGCGCCCGAGGTGTACGACTTCGCGCGCCCGTCGACGCTCGCGCGTGAGCACGCCCGGGTCCTCGAGCTCGCCTTCGAGACCTTCGCCCGCCAGTGGGGCACGCAGCTGACCGCGAAGGTGCGCGTCCTCAGCCAGGTCACGTGCGAGCAGGTCGCGATGATGACCTACGACGAGTACGCTGCGTCGCTCCCCGCGCTCACCGGCATGGTGCTGCTGCCGATCGAGGACGTCGCCGCGAAGGGCGTCCTGCAGGTGCCGCTCGACGCCGCCCTGACCTGGGTGTCGCACTCGCTCGGTGCCTCGAAGCCGCTGCCGACGCCGGAACGCACCTTCACACCGATCGAACAGGCCCTCGTCCGCCGCCTCGTCGAGGACGCGCTGGACGACCTCCGCTACTCGCTCGGCGGGCTGCTCGAGCGCCCGGTGTCCGCCGGTGCCTTCCAGTTCAACAGCCAGTTCGCCCAGGCCGCGCAGAAGTCCGACCTGATGATCGTCGCGTCCTTCGAGATCCGTGTCGGCGACCGCATCGCCGACGGCACCCTCGCCCTCCCGGCCGAGGCCGTCCTCCCGCAGCTCGTCGACCGGCCCGCCGACGTCTCGACGGCCGACGCGAAGGCCCTCATCGACGCCCAGCTCGCCGCCGTGCCGGTGGGCGTCGCCCTGCGCTTCGCCCCCGCGACCGTGCTGCCGGCCCAGGTGCTCGGCCTCGCCGTCGGCGACGTCCTGCCCCTGCCGCACCCGCAGCACCGCCCGCTCACCATCTCCGTCGACGGTGAACCCGTCGGCACCGCCGCCGTCGGCGCGAACGGCTCGCGGCTCGCGGGCGTCGTCGTCACCACCACCGCATCGGAGCCGTCCGCATGACCGTCGTCACCTCCACGCTGCACACGACCGCCGCCGAGGCGCTCGCGAGCGCGTTGCCCACCCCCGTCCCGCTCGTCGCGACCGTCCAGCCGGGAGGCCCCACCCCCGACCTGCAGGCGCGCGCGGTCGACGCCGTGGTCGCCTCGTTCGTCGGCGGCGTGTCCGCGGACCTCGCGGTGGTCCTGCTCGACCTGGGCGGCATCACCGCCGCCGGTGGCGTCGACTCCGGGCTCGTCTCGGTGGCCGACGTGCTCCGCCCGTCGCTCGAGGCCGCGGTCGCACCGCTCGGCGCCGGCGTGCTCAGCGAGGGCCGCCGCGAGTCCGCCGCCGCGCTCGTCGCCGACCCGGAGACCGTCGTCTTCGCCCTCAGCGGTGCCGGGGCGCCGGCCGGCTGGATCGCCGTCCGGATCCGCGAGAACGGCACCGTCGCCGAGACCGTCAGCGCGGCGCCGACCCTGCCCGCCGGCAATCTCGGCCGCATCAACAGCGTCGAGATGACCCTGACCGTCGAGATCGGTCGCACCCGGATGTCCGTCCGCGACGTGCTCGGCATGGAGCCCGGCGCGGTCGTCGAACTCGACCGCTCGGCCGGGGCGCCCGCCGACGTCCTGCTCAACGGCCGCCTCATCGCCCACGGCGAGGTCGTCGTCGTCGACCAGGACTACGCGGTCCGCATCACCAAGATCCTCGACGTCGCCGAGACGGTCTGAGCCCGGTGGACACGCTCGTCATCGCGCTCCGCGTCGCGCTCTCCCTCGGCGTCGTGCTCGCCCTCATGTGGGTGCTGCACCGACGCATGCAGAAGGGGCAGTTCGGCGCCGCCCGCGCGCGCGGGCGTCGATCGGCCTCGGTCGAGGTCGTCGGCCGTCAGGCGATCGGCGGCAAGGCGAGCGTCGTCGTGGTCGACGTCGACGGTGAGCGGCTCGTCCTCGGCGTCGCCGAGCAGGGCGTGACGCTCCTCACGAGCGGGCAGGCGCCCGCACCGGAGCTGACGATCGTGACGGGTCCGGTCGCGCTGCCGACGGCCGACGCGTTCGGCGCGGAACTCGACCGGCAGGACCAGGCCGCACCGGGCCTCCCGGCCGTCGCGACCGCCCCGGCCGACGCCGAGGGACGCGTCACCGACCCACTGCCGCTCCGGCCGCGCGGCCGCCGTGCCCTCCGGACGGTCCGTGCGGCGGACACGCGGGTCGTCCCGACCGCGGCCCAGCTGCAGGGGTCGATCCTCTCGGCGGACACCTGGCGCCAGGCGGCGTCGGTCCTCCGCTCGCGGCGGACCGGGTGAGCGCCGCCCGCACGGGCAGGCTCCTGCTGTTCGTCCTCCTCGGGCTGACGGTGGTCGCCGGCTTCCTCATGCTCACGACCACCGGAGCGCACGCCGCCGGCGTCGTCGAGCCCTCCGCCCCCGCGGCGCCGTCCGCGCCCGCGACCCCGTCGACGGGTGGCTTCAGCGTCGACGTGAACGGGCCGGACGGCACCCCGTCGTCCGCCGTCGTCACGCTCATCGGGATCACGTTGCTCAGCGTCGCCCCGGCGCTGCTGCTCATGATGACGTCGTTCACGAAGATCTTCGTCGTCCTCGCGATGACCCGGAACGCCCTCGGCCTGCAGTCGATCCCGCCGAACCAGGTGATCGCCGGACTCGCGCTGTTCCTGTCCCTCTTCGTGATGGCACCGGTGATCGGCCACGTGAACGACGACGCCCTGCAGCCCTACCTCGCCGGGAAGATCGACTTCCAGCAGGCCGTCGACGCCGGGACCGCACCGCTGCGCACCTTCATGCTGCACCAGACCCGGGACGAGGACGTCGCCCTCATCACCCGCGCGGCCGGTCGGGACAACCCCGCGCGGATGGCCGACGTGCCGATGACCACGGTCATCCCGGCGTTCGTCATCTCCGAGCTGCGCAGCGCGTTCATCATCGGGTTCGTCATCTTCATCCCGTTCCTCGTCATCGACCTCGTCGTCTCCGCGGCCCTCATGTCGATGGGCATGATGATGCTCCCGCCGGTGATGATCTCGCTGCCGTTCAAGATCCTGCTGTTCGTCCTCGTCGACGGGTGGGGTCTCATCATCACGTCGCTCATCGAGAGCTACCACGTTGTCTAGCGCGGTCCGGCCCGGGAGGCACCCGTGAACCAGCAGGCGGTCATCGACCTCACCCTCCAGGCGCTCCTCGTCGCGGGGAAGCTCGCCGCGCCCGTCCTCGTCACCTCGCTCGTGGTCGGGTTCGCGATCTCGCTGTTCCAGTCCGTGACGCAGATCCAGGAGGTCACGCTCTCGTTCGTGCCGAAGGCCCTCGCCGTCGCCGTCGCGCTCGTCGTCTGCGGCAACTGGATGATCTCCGAGATGGTCGCGTTCACGCACGTGGCGTTCGACATGATCCCGAAGCTGCTCGGGAGCGGCTGATGGAGCTGCTGTTCGACGCGGCCCGGCTCGAGGGCACGATGCTCGCCGGCGTCCGGCTCGTCGCGTTCTTCGTCGTGGCCCCGCCGTTCTCCTACCGCGCGTTCCCCGGCGTGGTGAAGGTCATCCTCGGCCTGGGGCTCGCGATCGGCGTCGCACCGAAGGTGACCGCCGGTTACGAGCAACTCGACACCGCGACCTTCCTCGTCGCGCTCGTGACGCAGCTGCTCGTCGGCCTCGTCCTCGGCTTCATGGTGTACCTCGTCTTCGCCGCGGTGCAGTCCGCCGGAGCCCTCATCGACCTGTTCGGCGGCTTCACGCTGGCGCAGGCGTTCGACCCGCAGTCGCAGGTGAACGGCGCGCAGTTCACCCGACTGTTCCAGATGGCGTCCCTCGCGCTGCTGTTCGCCTCCGGCGGGTACCAGCTCATCATCGGGGGACTCGTCCGCTCGTTCGACGGGGTCCCGCTCGTGGACGGACGGTTCCCGATCGACGGCGTCGCCCCGATGCTCGTCGCGGCCTTCGGGCAGATGTTCCTCGCCGCGCTGCAGATCGCCGGGCCGCTCGTGGTCGTGCTCTTCCTGGCCGACGTCGGCCTCGGGCTGCTCACGCGTGTCGCCCCCGCCCTCAACGCGTTCCAGATGGGCTTCCCGATCAAGATCGGGCTCACCGTCCTGTTCGCCGGCGCACTGTTCATGGCGCTGCCGAGTGTCGTGTCGTCCCTCACCGGCGACGCCGTGCAGGCCATCACGGGCAGGGGGTGACGGCATGTCGGACAGCGGAGAACGCTCCGAACAAGCGACCGCGAAGCGGATGCGCGAGGTGCGCCGGAAGGGGCAGCTCGGCCGGTCGCAGGACCTCAGCGCCTGGATCGGCATCGCCGCCGCCGCGCTGATGTTCCCCTCGCTCATCGGGCACGCGTCGGCCGCCGGACAGCAGCAGATGCGCGCCGTCGCGCTCGTCATCGCCGACCCCACCGTCGGCACCATGCGGCACGTGTTCGACGAGGCCCTCGGCTCGATCGGCGCGACGCTCGGTCCGATGCTCGGGGTCGTCGCGGTCGCCGTGCTCGCCACCTCGGTCGCGCAGGGCGGGGTGCACGTCAAGAAGCTCACGCCGGAGCCCGACCACTTCGACCCCGTCGCCGGCCTCAAGCGGGTGTTCGGGACGCAGGCGCTGTGGAACGGCGTCAAGGCACTGCTGAAGACCGCGGTGGTCGGCCTCGTGCTCTGGTTCGCGGTGCAGGGACTCGTGCCCGTCCTCATGTCGAGCGGGTCCCTGCCGCTGACCAGTGTCCTCGAGGCGGCCGGTGCCGGCGCGGGCACCCTCCTGCAGGCCGCCGTCGCCGCCGGACTCGTGCTCGCCGCCCTCGACGTGTTCGTCGTCATCCGCCGGAACCGCAAGCGCACGATGATGACGAAGCGCGAGGTCAAGGACGAGAACAAGCAGGCCGAGGGCGACCCGCTCGTGAAGTCGCAGCGCCGGTCCCGACAGCTCGCCGCCAGCCGCAACCGGATGATCGCGGCCATCGGCACCGCCGACGTCGTGATGACGAACCCCACGCACTACGCCGTGGCGATCAAGTACGAGGCCGGCAAGTCGGCACCCAAGGTCGTCGCGAAGGGGGCCGGCCCGGTCGCCGACGCCATCCGGCAGAAGGCCGAGGAGGAGCGCGTGCCGATGGTGCGGGACGTCCCACTCACCCGTGCGCTGCACGCGGCGTGCGAGCTCGGCCAGGAGATCCCGGTCGACCTCTACACCCCGGTCGCCCGCGTCCTGTCCTTCGTCATGACGCTCGCCGCGCACGGCGCCGCGAGCGGCACGCACACCCCGCCCCGCCCCACCACCCCGGAGGAGGTCGCCACCGTGCTCGACCCGACCACGCTCAGCGGCGACGTCCGCCCCCGCAAGCTCCGGACACCGCGTCCCGCCACCGACCACGCTCCCGGAGAGGCCCTCCCCGCATGAAGCGCGCCGACCTGCCGAAGTTCGCCGTCCCGGTGCTCATCGTCGGCATCATCCTGCTGCTGATCCTGCCGGTGCCGCCGTTCCTGCTGGACGTCCTCATCATCTGCAACATCCTGCTGGCGCTGGTGATCCTGCTCACGACGCTCTTCGTGAAGAAGCCGCTCGACTTCTCGGTGTTCCCGTCGCTGCTGCTCGTCGCGACGCTGTTCCGGCTCGGGCTCAACGTCGCCTCGACCCGCCTCGTGCTCGCCCAGGGGTTCGCGGGCGACGTCATCCAGGCCTTCGGGCACGTCGCCGTCGCCGGCTCGGTCATCATCGGCGCGGTGATCTTCCTCATCCTCGTGGTGATCCAGTTCGTCGTCGTCACGAAGGGCGCCGAGCGCGTCGCCGAGGTCGGCGCCCGCTTCACCCTCGACGCCATGCCGGGCAAGCAGATGGCGATCGACGCGGACCTCAACGCCGGGCTCATCACGGACGTCCAGGCGAAGGAGCGCCGCGCGGCGGTGTCCGCCGAGGCCGACTTCTACGGCGCGATGGACGGTGCGTCGAAGTTCGTCAAGGGCGACGCGATCGCCGGCATCCTGATCCTCGTCATCAACCTGGTCGGCGGGATCGCCATCGGCATGCTGCAGAACGGCATGTCGATCACCGACGCGCTGTCGCACTACGGCATCCTCACCATCGGCGACGGCCTCGTGTCCCAGATCCCGGCGCTCCTCATGGCCGTGTCGACCGGCATGATCGTCACCCGCTCGGGCGCCGAGTCCGACATCGGCACGTCGGCGTCCGACCAGCTCTCGCAGTCCCGCACCGCGCTGATGATCGCCGGTGCGGCGGCGATCGCGATGGGGTTCATCCCCGGCATGCCGATCCTGCCCTTCCTGCTGATCGGCGCGGCTCTCCTCTTCACCGGGTGGCGGATCGGCCAGAACGCCAAGCGTGCCGCAGCGACGGCTGCCGAGCAGCAGGCCATCGCGGCCGCAGCACCCCCGAGCGACACCCCCGAGGACCTGCTCGAGCAAATGCGCGTGCACGCGCTGGAGATCCTCCTGGCGCCGGACCTCGTCGACATGGTCTCCGGCGCGTCCGACGACCTGCTCGGCCGGGTCCGGGCCCTCCGCCGGAAGATCGCCGTCGACATGGGCATCGTCGTGCCGCCGGTCCGCACCCGGGACAGCATCGACCTGCCGCCGTCGACCTACGCGATCCGCATCGCCGGCGTCGAGGCCGGCCGTGGCACCGCCCCCGCGCGGAGCGTGCTGGCCCTCGGCGAGCAGCTCGACGGCCTGCCGGGCGACCCCACCGTCGAGCCGGTGTTCGGACTGGCCGGCAAGTGGGTGCCCGCGGAACTCCGGCACGCCGCCGAGATGACCGGCGCGACCGTGATCGACCGGGTCTCCGTGCTCGTCACGCACCTGCAGGCCGTGATCGGCGACAACGCCGCTCGTCTGCTCACCCGCGAGGACGTCAAGGTGCTCGCGGAGGGCGTCAAACAGGTGAACCCCGCTGCGGTCGAGGAACTCGTCCCCGGCATGCTCTCGATGGCCGAACTCCAGCGCGTGCTGCAGGGCCTGCTCGCCGAGCGCGTGCCGATCAACGACCTCGGGCGCATCTGCGAGGCGCTGACCCTCCGTGCGAAGGTCTCCACCGACCCGGAGGGTCTCGTCGAGTCCGCGCGGGCCGCGCTCGGTCCGGCCCTCGCCGCCCGCCACCTGGACGGCGCCGTGCTCCGTGTGATCATGATCGACCCGGTGCTCGAACAGGCGATGCTCGAGGGGCTCCGTCCCTCCGAGCAGGGGACCCAGATCCTCCTCGACGCGCACCGGATCGAGCAGGTGCTCGGTTCCGTGCGGGACTCGGTCCGCGCCGTCGAGGAGCAGGGGCTCTCCGCCGTCCTGGTCTGTGCCCCGCAACTCCGCCCGGCCGTGCACCGCATGGTGTCCGCGCAGGCCAACGGCCTGCCCGTGCTCTCGTACCAGGAGGCCACGGCAGCGGGGTCCACCATCGAGACCGTGGGAGTGGTCCGTGCCGCCGATCCGATCGCAGCGTAGCGGCGCCACGCTCGACGAGGTCCGTGCCGCGGTCCTCGCCGAGTTCGGACCCGCGGCCCGCATCGTCGCCGCCGAGCGGGTGACGACCGGTGGGGTCGCCGGACTGTTCCGCCGGGCGCACGTCGAGGCGACGGTCGAGTTCCCGGACCCCCTCGACCCGCCGACGGCCCGCGTCACGATCGCCGCGTCACCCGCCAGGCGGATCGGCATCGCAGCGCTCCTCGCCGACGCCGAGGCGGCCGAGGCCCGGATCGCGGACACCGACGGGACCTCCACCACCCGGGCCGACGCCTTCGCCTCGGTGCTCGACGGCTTCACGGCCGACGGACTGGCCCCGCCGCGCCGGGCCGTCGCCGGTCCCGTGCCGGCCGAGCCGAGCCTCCAGGACGTCCCGTCCGGGGCGGCGTCCGCCGCGCCCGGTGCGTCGACCACATCGGTCGCGTCCGCCGTGACGGGAGGCCCGGACGCGGACCCGAGGGCCCCCGACCCGTGGGTCGCAGACCCGTCGGCCGCGGACCCGTGGGCCGACCTGCGTCCCGAGCTGCCCGCGGCCGCGGCTCCCGCGCCCGTCCGGACCCCCGCACCCGCGGTCTGCTCGGCCGACGGCGACCTCGTGCTCCTCGTCGGTCGGGCGGCCGACGTCGACGCCGCCGCCGGGGTCTTCGCCAGTCGGCACGGTCTGCGGGCGACACCGGCGTCCGACCGACGCAGCGGGATCCTCGCGCGCGCCGACGCGGTGCGGGACGGCGTGGCGCTGCTCGCGGTCGCGGCGTGGACCGACGTGGCGACGACCACCTCGCTCGCACCCGACCAGGTCTGGGTCGTGGTCGACGCCGGGCGCAAGCACGAGGACGCCCTCGCGATGCTCGCCGCGGTGGCGGACGCTCCGGTGCCGCTCGCCGGTGTGCTCGCGATCGGCACCGAGGAGACCGCGACGCCGGACAGCGTGTACCTGCTCGGTCTGCCCGTCCGGACGCTCTGACCGCCCGTCCTCGGGCCGCCGATGGCACCGGGCCGTGTCCCGGACGGGGGCGGCGACGCGGAGTCGCTAGGCTTGCCGGGTGCTGGTACTCACGCGCAAGGTCGGCGAGCGGATCCTCATCGGTGACGACATCGTCATCACGGTGCTCGACTCCCGGGGCGACGGCGTCCGCATCGGCATCGACGCGCCCCGCGGTGTGAAGATCCAGCGCGAAGAGGTCGTCCGTGCCGTGGCCGAGGCGAACGTCGCCGCCGCTGCCGGAGCCGACGACGACGCCGAGGCGCGGCTGCGCGCAGCGCTCGGCGCCCCCCGTCCGCCCGTCGGCTGACGGGCGACGGCGTCGGTCAGACCCTCCGGATCAAGCCCAGCGGCTCGACCTGCTCGGCATCGAGCCGAGCGGCTTGATCGGCGACCTCCGGCCGGGTCCGGCGATCAGGGGCGGGGCTTCTTCTCCTGCTCCGGCAGCCGTCCGGCGGCGCGCTCGGCCTCGTACCACGCGCGGGCTTCGTCCTGTCGTGCCTGCTCCGCACCGCTCGCGATGGGGGAGCGCACGTGCGACGGCTCGTACCCGAAGGACGCGATGAGCTGCGGCACCACCGGACGGAGTCGAGCGACCAGCCGGTCCACGTACGCCGACACGGCCCGGGCCCGCTGCGCCGAGATCCGCCCGTGCAGCAGGTGCCAGTCCAGGTGCTGCTCGACGAGCCCGAGCGCGAACAGGTCGCGGAGCCAGACGAGAACCGTGCGGGTGTCGCCCGGGGGGACGTCGTCGATCGCCTCGGTGAACGCCTCCCACTGCATGAGTTCCGCGTGCGCCTTCGACGCCTCGATCAACTCGTGCTGCGAGCGGTTCAGCAGCACGGCGGCGCGGGCGCGGTCCTTACCGGCGGTGCGGAGGCGCATGCCGATCTCGGTGACCATCGTCTCGACCCGACCGACGAGCAGGGCGCGCTGCGTCTCCGGGTCCTGCAGGTCCGCGACCGAAGCCGCGAGGGACCCTCGGTCGGACACCGTCTGCCCGAGTCGGCGCAGACCGGTCGCGTCCGCCAGCTTCGACCCGACCTGCGCGGCGACGAACTTCGCCGTCGACGCCGCGTCGCGCGGCGCGGCCTTGCGGAAGTCCGTGAGCAGACGCTTGCCGACGAGCTGGAGGAGCACCGTGTTGTCGCCCTCGAACGTCACGTAGACGTCGAGGTCGGCACGGAGGCCCGTGATCCGGTTCTCGGCGAGGAAGCCCGCACCGCCGGTCGCCTCCCGGCACTCCTGCAGCGTGTCGAGGGCTGACCAGGTCGACATGGCCTTGAAGGCCGCAGCCTGCGTCTCGAGGTCCTCCCGGCGCTCCGGGGTGTCCTGCCGGCCGCTGAAGACGTCGTCGAACGTCTGCAGCAGCTTCTCGTGGGCGAACGACTGGGCGAACACCGTCGCCAGGCGGGGGATGAGCCGGCGCTGGTGGCGGCCGTAGTCGAGCAGGACCCCCTCCTGGCCGTCGCCGGTCGGGAACTGACGGCGCTCCATGGCGTAGGTCAGGGCGATCTGCAGCCCGATCTTCTGCGCCACGACCGCGGCGCCGTCGAGGGAGACCCGTCCCTGCACCAGGGTGCCGAGCATCGTGAAGAAGCGGCGCCCGGGAGAGTCGATCGGGGAGGAGTACGTGCCGTCCTCGGCGACGTCGCCGTAGCGGTTGAGCAGGTTCGTGCGCGGGACCCGGACGCGGTCGAACCAGAGCCGGCCGTTGTCGATCCCGTTCAGGCCGCCCTTGACGCCGTCGTCCTCGCCGCCGACGCCGGGCAGGAAGGCACCCTCGTCGTCGCGCAGGGGGACGTAGAAGGCGTGCACGCCGTGGTCGACGCCCCGGGTGACGAGCTTGGCGAACACGACGGCGGCCTTGCCGTGCAGGGCGGCGTTGCCGATGTAGTCCTTCCACGCACCGCGGAACGGCGTGTGCACGACGAACTCCTGCGTCTCCGGGTCGTAGGTCGCGCTCGTGGCGATGTTCTGGACGTCCGAACCGTGGCCGGTCTCGGTCATCGCGAAGCACCCGGGCACGTCGAACTCGATGATGCCGGGCAGGAACTCGCGGTGGTTGCGCTCGGTGCCGAGGTGGTGCACCGCGGAGCCGAACAGACCCCACTGCACCCCGGCCTTGATCTGCAGCGACGGGTCCGCGACGGTGAGCTCCTCGAACGCCGCCAGGTTCCCGCCGTGGTTGTCCTGGCCGCCGAACTCCGGCGGGTACGGACGCTGGATCGCGCCGGCGTCGACGAGGATCCGCAGCTGCTCGAGCGTGCGCGCACGGTGCTCGGCGAGGGGCTGCCCCTCGATCTTGTGCAGCGCGGGGTCGCGGACGAGACGGCGGGAGATGCGGCGGTCCTCGGCCCAGCGGCCCAGCAGGTGCTCGGCGAGCAGGTCGACGTCGATGCGGACGTCGGTGTCGGTGCCGCCCGCGGGCGTCCCGGCTGCGGTGTCCCCGGTCGCGTCGGCCTTCGGCGCGCTGACCCCACCGGTGCTGGTGCGGATCGTGCTGCCGGCGCTGGTGCTGCTGGTGCGGCTCGGTGCGGTGTCGACCATCGGGTGCCTCCTGGACTGCGCGGTTCCGGACCGCGCCACTGCCACGGCGGTCCGACCTCACCAGCGTAAGCACCCGTGTTGCGCATGACATGACCGCCGTGCCGCCCCACAAACACCACCCGGCGTCGCCTCGTC
The DNA here is from genome assembly GCF_003224335.1 of Curtobacterium sp. MCJR17_055. GTDB lineage: Bacteria > Actinomycetota > Actinomycetes > Actinomycetales > Microbacteriaceae > Curtobacterium. Next base: position 441,697 of record NZ_QKLF01000003.1, on the reverse strand, counting down.
CCGATGGTGGGAACCCTCCAACGCCCGGCGTCCGGCGTCCGGTAGCCTTGACGCAGCCACACCGGCCCCGGACCACGAGGAGTCACCCCATGCTCGAGCTCATCGCAGGCATCATCATCGGCATCGGCGTCATCGGTGGTGTGGGCACCTGCATGGCGGCCGCCGCGATGATGAAGGCCGGCTCCGAGGAGTACTGATCCTGCTGACCGGTCAGGACGCTCCGGCGTCCACCGGCTCGGTCACCGGGTCCATCGGGACCGGGACCAACTGACGACTCTGGACGGTCGCGCGCTCGAAGGGGCCGCGGCCGTCCGTCGTGTACGCGGGCTCGTCGAACTCGACGACCCACGCCACCCGGACCCCTGCGCCCGCGTACCCGGCGAGCTGGGCGCCGCCCGGCGCGACGATGAGCCCGATCGGCTCGTCCGCCCACTGCTCGCCCCGGTCCGACGGCACGACCCGCACGACGGCTCCGATGCCGAGCACGGGCAGGTCCGGCACGCCGGACGCGTCAGGGGCAGCGGGGCGGGGTTCACGACGTCCGAACACGCGACGACCCTACCGCCGCGTGCCCCGGAGGAGCCCGCCGGACCTGCGCCGACCCCGCCGGACCTCGGTCAGGCCCGCCGGATCTCGGTCACGGACGAGTACCCGGTGTCCGGGTGCTTCCGCATCGAGAGCAGGCGCTCCATGGACGGCTCGAGCGCCGTGACCTTGTCGAGCGGCGCGCTGACGACGAGCTGGAAGCCGAGCCGGAGCCATGCCGTCACCGCACGACCGGCGAACTCCGAGTCCGCCTTGATGAACGCCTCGTCGAGGAACACCGGGGCGAACCGGGGCCGGGGCCGGGTCTCGTCACCGAGCTGGTACCGCAGGGCCGCGCCCACGATGAACGCGACGAGCTCCTGCGTCTCACCGCCGGACTTGTCGCCGAGGGACGAGTACACGCCCAGGTCGTTGCCCTCGACGTCGTAGCGCACCGCGGTGATCTCCATGTGCCGCCGGACGTCGAGCACGGCGTCGCGCTGCGTCGTCCGGCCTCGGGGTGCTTCCGGGTCACGCCGGATGACGCCCATGAACCGCCGCAGTCGCCGGAAGCGGGTCTCGAGCACGTCGTCGGTCAGTTCGGCGTCGACCGAGGCCGACAGCGCGCGGAGCTCCTTGCGGAACTGCGTCACGTCCTCGCGGGTGACGCGGCGGATGACGATCTTCAGCCGGTCGCGGTTCGCCCCGAACGGCAGGTCGCGGAGGATCTCGTTCACGGGTTCGAGCCGCTCCTCGATCTCCACGACGGCGCGGTCGAACGCGCCGGAGAGCGGGACGAGGTCCTCGCCGCTCCACTGTGACAGCCGACGGCGCCACTCGCTCCGCCGGGCGTGGAGGCCCGTGGCGACGATCTGGTCGAGGATCGCGCGGTAGTCCGGGTACGAGGCCACCCCGGTCCCCAGGTTCGGGTCCGGCCAGGCGTCCTGGTACCGCTCGAACGTCGTGGTGAGCGCCACCGACGCCGTCGCGGCGCCGTCGAGCGCCTGTGCGAGTCGCTCCTCGAGGCGACGGCGGAGACGTCTGGTCGCGTCGTCGAACCCGTCCACCCCGTCGGGGGCGCCGACCTCGTCGAACGCCTCGGCGAGCAGGCGTTCCTGCTGTTCGTCCGGCAGCCGGTCCGGTGCGTCGGCGAACCGTTCGAGGATCTCGGCGGCCGCGTCCTGGCCGTCCACGAGCACGGCGTGCCGTTCCTCCAGGCGCTTCACGCCGAGCCGCGCGGCGGACCGTCGGTCGGCGGCCTCGTCGAGCGCGGCGCGCAGGCGGGCGACGGACTCGCGGAGCGTCCGCAGGCCGTCGTCGGCGGCGAGCAGCGCGTGGCGCTCCTCCTCGAGGCGGGCGAGGGCGGCGTCGGCACCGGCGACGTCGACGGCGTCCCACGTGACGTCGACGCGGTGCTGGTGCGCTGCCCGGAGCACGTCGAGTGCGGCGAGGTCCTGCGCGACGTCGGTGCGCCGGGCCTCCAGGGCCGTCAGGTCCGCCGCGATCTCGGCGAGCTCGGTCTCCACGGCACGGACCCGCGACTCGTTCGTGAACCCGATGACGTTCGCCTGGCGTCGGTCGCCGTGTGCACCGCGACGGCCGTCGCGGAGCTGGCCGGACACGGTCACCCGACGGCCGCCGCCGCCGAGCTCGGCGGCGTCGGCGACGCAGCGGGCGTCGATCCGGTCGGACTCGATGCGCTCCCGCACCCACGTGCTGAACGGCGAGGCCTTGATCGCGAGCTTCCCGGACACCATGGCGCGGTCGCCGGGCAGGTCCAGGTGCGGGCCGAGCGGCACGCCCTCGAACTGCACACGCACGGGCAGACGGAGGCCGTCGATGGCGGCGCTGAAGTCGTCCAGCCGGTCCTCGTCGACGAGCAGGGTCCGGGCGACCGGGGCGAGCACGGACTCGATCGCGGTGCGCCACTGCTCCTCGGCCGGCAGCACGTCGAGGAGCTCGGCGACGAACGGCACGTCCGCCGGGTCGAGTCCGGCGGCCCGGGCCATCGCGACCCGAGCCTCGTGCATCGGCAGCGGCATGGCGCCCTGGCGGTGCTCGAGCGACCGGCGCTCCTGGCGCAGGGTCCGTTCGCGGTCGAGGAGCGGGTACTCCTCACGGGTCAGGGCGTCACGCCGGGCGTCGAGCTCGTCACGTCGTGCGGCGTAGGTGCCGAGGAACTCGTGGCTCGCCCGCTGCGCCTCGGTGAACGCCGACTCGGTGGTGACCGGTTCGTCGAGGGGTGCGGTGCGCTCGTCGAACACCTCGCGGGAGCGGGCGACGGCGGCACGCTCGCGGGTCCCGCGGTCGATGCGGTCCTCGAGCTGTGCGAGTGCGTTGCCGCCGGAGTCCCGGAGCCGCGCCTCGGCGTCGCGGAGCTCGACCTCCACGGCGGCGTGCCGGGCGGACGCCGCCTCGACCTCGGCGCGTGTGGCGGTCCGCTCGCGGGCGTTCCGCTCGACCTCGAGGTCGAGCAGTTCGCGCTTCCGCGACGCCGTCCAGTGCGCGAACGGCGAGACGTCGGCGCCGGTGGCGATGCCGTCGAGCGCTGCGGCCGCGGCCCGGGACCGCTCGATCTCGTCGTGCAGGTCGGTGATGGGGGAGAGGATGCGGACCTTGCGTTCCTCGGTGTCCATCGCCTCGTAGGCCTCGTCGAGCGCCGCGAAGTGGGCGAGGGCACGGTCGGCTGCCTCGTAGGTGCCGGGCGTCTCGAGCACCAGGGACTTGTAGAGCGCGTCGACGGTCGGCATGTGCTGCCCGGCCTGGATCCGGGCGAGGAGACGCATCGCCCGGTTGCCGCCACCGGAGTCACCGATGCCCAGGCGCGTCTGCAGCGTGTACGCGAGCTCCTGGTACGTGTCGCGGATGACGAGCCCCGGGATCCGCCCGGTGAGTTCCAGGTGCGCGAACCGGGAGGGCACGAAGTCCTCGAGCCGCCGCAGGTCGAACACGTCGTCGACCGTCGCCATGGTCATCTGGATGTCGGCGACGCCCCGGGCACGACGCGGCACGATGTACGCGCGCAGGACCGTGAAGCGGCGCTCGTCGTCGTTCCGGAACGTGACCGCGACCGCGCCCCACGTGGTCTGCTCCTCGCCGCGCAGGGTGACGTCCTGCAGCGCACCCGTCTCCGGGTCGCGGCGGGTGTCGACCTTCCCGCGCAGGTACGTCAGCAGGTTGCGCTGGTCGGCGCTGCGGGCGCGTCCCGTCGTCGCGTCGTTCGAGGCACCGTTGAACGGCACGTCGGACGGCATCATCACCGCCAGGTACGCGTCCATGAGCGTCGACTTGCCGGTCCCGGACGCGCCGGAGATGAGCGTCGCCGTGCCGGACAGTTCGACGTGACGGTGGCCCTGGAAGCCGCCCCAGTTGACGACCTGCATGGACTCGGCCCGCCACTGGGCGACGGTGTCGAACAGCGCGGGGATCCCGGTGGTGTCGACGTCGACGGTGCTCACGCGCGGTCCTCCTCGTTGTCGTCGGCGTCCGTGCCGGCGTCGGTCTCGACGTCGCCGTCGCCGCTGACGTCCGCCCCCGTCGGACCGGCCGGGAGGCTCGTCCCGGCCCCGTCGGTCGGCTCACCGCCGCCGGTGGCCGCGGTCCGCAGCCAGGTTTCGAGCTCGACGAGACGCTCCAGCGGGAGCAACACCTCGACGACGCTCGCGACCCGGAAGCGGTCCGGGTCGGTGGTCTTCAACAACACCCGAGCCGTGACCAGGCGCTCGATGGCCTTGGCGACGCGGGCCTCGTCACGGGTGCGGTCGGTCGCGGTCGCGGGGCGGAAGCCGGACACGTGCCCGAGGATCTCGGACCGGTCGACGACGACCTGGTCGGGCCCAGGACGGGCGTCGGCGCGCAGACGCATCCGCAGGTAGACGAGGACGATCGTCTCCTCGCGCGTGTACGGCGCGTCGCGGAGCAGGGTCGGGAAGCCACGACGGGTGCTCTCCGATCGGGCCTGCCGCTTGAAGGCCACCTCGCGGTCGCGGTCGACGTGGAGTTCGAGGAACAGGTCGTTGAGGCGGGAGCGGAGCTGGTGCTCCGCGTCGAGGACCGCACGCCACTCGTCGACGTGCGTCCGGGCGCTCACGTACGGGTGCCGGAGCAGCGCGACCAGGGCCCGACGCTGCGGTTCGTCGAGTCGGCCCTCGTCACCCTCGAAGAGGGCGAACGTGCTCTCGTCGCGCTCGGCGAGCTCGTCGACGAACACGCCGGAGGCGTCCTCGAACGCGACCTCGTCGTCGACGGGTGCTGGTGTCGTGTCGGTCACCGTGCCTCCTGGCCGGGTTCGTCGTCGGGGTGTGCCGTCCGGCCCCGGTGGGGCAGTGCGGCGGTCGGCATGTGGAAGGTGACTGGTCCGCCGTCCGGCCGCACCGTGCGGTGCGGTGCGGTCTCGGTGCCGGCCTCGAAGTCGTCGTGTCCGGTGAGCAGGTGCGCGAGCCCGAAGAGCTCGACGGGACGACGCTGGTCGGGTGGCAGCTCGTGGAACGCCCCGACGCTCGATCCGGCGGTGGAGGCGTCGAGGACCGACCGGAGCTCGGCGAGGAGCGGGCCGCCGTGGCGGCGCAGCGACTCGACGTCGATCTCCTCGAAGACGTCGTCGTCCGGCTCCTCGATCGGCGGCGGCACCGACTCGGCGTCCGGGTCGTAGAACTTCTCACGCAGCGTGCCGACGGCGGCGGACGGGGGCAGCAGGCCGAGCGGGACGCGGTCCCGGGCGGAACTGACGTCCATCCACGCCGCCAGGCCGCGGTTCACCGAGCGGAGCACCGCGTCGAGCTCGCGGTCCCGCACCACGTCGTGGGCGACGATCTGGTCACGGAGCGTCGCGGTGAGCATCCGACGCTGGGCGAGGACGTCCTCGATGCCCTGCCGGAGGATGCCGACCGTGCCGCGGAAGGTCCGGCGCTCGGTCGGACTGAGCGAGGCGGCGAACGGGTGCTCGAGGATCGTGGTGATGTCGTCGCGGAGCCGCAGGAGCAGGGCGTCGTCGCGGAGGAGCTCGAACGCGCCCTGGAACGCCCGGCCCTCCGGCGTCGACTCCATCAGGTTGTCCGTGCGCGCGAGGTAGTCGTCGAGGATCTCGCCGATCGGGCGGACCTCCTGCCGGAAGTCCTCGACGATCTCGCGGTGCATGGTCGCCACCGCCTCCTCGACCCGCTTGAAGTCGCTCGGCAGCTGCCGGATGAGGTCGGTGATGTTCGCGTAGCCGTCACGCATCCGGTCCTCGTCGACCGTGACCACCTCGTCGCCGCGGGCGAGACGGTCGCGCTCGGCCTGGAGTTCGGCGATCTGCGCGTCCAGGCGTCGCACCTGGGCGTCCCGGTCCGGTTCGGCCCGGTCCGCCCAGCGGTGCACGGCGTCGACGATCATCGCGAGACGGCTCTCGCTGATGAGGGCCCGCTCGGCGGACAGGGCGTCGATCAGGCTGAGCGCCTCGAGGGCGTGGCTCGTCAGGCTGTACTGCTCGTCGCCGTCCGAGGAGTTCGAGCGCACCAGCCACTGTGCGGCCACCCACTCGCGGCAGAGGGACCGACCGTTGGGCCGGGACACCTCGCCCTCGGGGGAGTCGCTCGCCGGCACCCGCGCACCGGTCGCCTGCAGGCGGGCGACGTGCTCCTCGACCTGCAGGTGCATCCGCTCGGCAGGGACGTACTGCACGTCACGGTCGAACACCGTGCGGAAGACCGAGACCACGGCCGCGCTCGTCGGACGCGACATCAGTCGGAGCGTCGGCCGGTCGAGCACCTGCCTGACCCTGGCGAACTCGAGGTCGACGTCGGTCATGGTGCCCCTGGTGGTCGGACGGGTCGCGGGATGCGAAGAGGTCGTGGGATGCGAAGAGCCCGACGCGGTTGCGTCGGGCTCTTCGGGGTGTTCTTCCGGCCCTGGAGGGCACGTGGGCGATACCAGACTCGAACTGATGACCTCTTCGGTGTGAACGAAGCGCGCTACCAACTGCGCCAATCGCCCCCTGCACTTGCGTGCGGATCGATAGTAGCGGATGTCGGGCCGTGCTCCGAACACTCGTCGCCGGTCGCGCGCGTCGCTCACGGCCAGACCGGCCGGGAGGCCCGTGGAGGCCCCGCCGATCCGCACCGCTCCGGGGGACACGCCCGGTGGACGGAACCGGTTTTGGAGAAACAGCGTGATCTGGGTACAGTTTACGAGTCGCCGCGAGAGCGGGTCGGACAACACCGGTGTGACTCAGGTCAGACCATGCGGATGTGGCGCAGTGGTAGCGCATCACCTTGCCAAGGTGAGGGTCGCGAGTTCGAATCTCGTCATCCGCTCGAGGTGCCTGTCTTCTCCGGAAGACAGCAACTCTCCAGAAGAGGTATCCCACCGATCGGGTACTACGCCAGACGTGGACCTTGATGGTGGGGTGGCCGAGAGGCGAGGCAGCGGCCTGCAAAGCCGTCCACGCGGGTTCGAATCCCGTCCCCACCTCCAGTCCGCTCCGGCAGAACTCATCTGGGCGATTGGCGCAGCGGTAGCGCGCTTCCCTGACACGGAAGAGGTCACTGGTTCGATCCCAGTATCGCCCACCAGGACGAAAGCCCCCGGGAGACCGGGGGCTTTCGTCGTTCTCGACAGCCGGCGCATGCTCGGTGCTCGGCACGGAGCACGCACGGGGCTGGTGATGATGGCCCGCCATCCGCTCCTGCGGACGTCGTCCGAGCCGGCTTCGGAGCAGGTGCAGGTGCAGGTGCAGGACGGTCACGCTCCCCGAACTCAGCCGACCCCGTCGACGCTGTAGATCGTCGGTGCCGGCACGAAGCGGAGCCACGGGGTGTGCGTTCGGAACCAGAACGAGCCGCCGCCGACCGTGAAGACGTGCGGGCCCTCCGTCCGGTTCAGCGTGCGGGCGACGGCGTCCTGATTCTCGGAGTCGACGCCGCGGGACAGTGTCAGCGGACCGCATTCGGACGTGTCGATTGCGACAGCCGGGTGGGACGAGCCGATGCCTCTCGTCGAGCGGTTCGACACCGTCACGGCTTCAGCCGCGGTGATGGTGCACGTCACCTGCTGTTTGTGTGCGTCGTCGTAGGCGACAGCGACCCACAAGCCGGGGAACATCAGCAGCGAGACGATGAAGAAGCCGACGATGAGCACCATCGTGAACAGGTGGTACACCGGCCGAGGTCGTGTCTGGACGGTGAGCTTGCTGAAGAAGTCGGAGAACTCCGCCCACGGCTCGGCCGCGTTCTGTTCCAACCATCCGACGAGCACGTCGTGGTGACGGTGGTAGCGGTCCGTCGTGAATCCGCGCCCGCGAGCGGTCACACCACTGATGACGGTGTTGCCCTTCCCCGAGGCGCGGAAGTGGACGAGCTCACCGGGCCTGATGACCTGCGTCCGGAAGATCCCACGGGTCACCTCGAGCCGGTCCGGGAACACCCGCACCCCGGCGAACAGCGCGCTGACAGACAACACGAGCGCCAACGTGCCGACGAGGAGCAGCATCCCGCTCGTCCACACATGGGTGAACACAGCTGCCCCGAACACGTCGCGGCTCCACGCCAGCCAGAGCCCCATCGCGAACACGCCTGCAGAGAGGGCCGTCCACGCGATCGGCGTGATCATGCTCCCGCGGACCGTCACCGGGCGCTCACCACGCACCACACTCGCTGCTTCCCCCGTCACGAGTCGACCGTACCGAAGCGCACCGACCGCCGAGCGCCATCGGTCAGCCCTCCGGCAGTGTGCGGACCCAGTGTTCGAACGTCACGATGTCCTCGTCGACGATCACTGCGGCCGGGCGGGAATCGTCCTTCTCGTCGATGAGCACGAGGGTGTCGTCTGGCAGACCAGCTGTCGCCTCGCCGATGACGGAATCGGGCGCTGCGACGCCGACCCGGGTGAGGAACGTCAGCCGCTCTCCCGGGATGGACTCCACCGTGTCCGTCTCCTTGTCGAAGAACCCTGCGAGTTCGGAGACACGGAAGCGGGTGGCGCCGTCCCGGGTGGTGATGGTGACTGCGGGCACGGTGCGGCGTCCGAACGTGTGGGTGGTTGGCTCTGCGGTGACATCGGACCCTGACCACGGCTTCGCTGCCGCCAGCGGCACCTTGTCCACCTTCGACGGCTTGGTCTTCCGGGGGAACGCAGCCGTCACCGCGAGGCCGCCGGCAATGACGGCCAAGAACCACGCCGGGCCGGAGACGACCTTCGTCCAGAGCAGGACCCAGAAGACGACGAGCCATCCGGCCCAGGTCAGGTTCGACAGCCACTTGGAGTCTCGCCGCGCGCCGAGGAACCACAACCCGGATCCGTACGCGAGCCCGGCCGCCGTCGGCAACCAGAACGCCACTGGATCGCTGCTCAGCACCGGCCGGTGCAGGACGGCCGAGGTGATGACCGCGACGACGGCGATGGTCCCGAGGAGGTACCGGTTGGCGCGGCGGTCTCGTTCCCGGGTGGTGAGTGTGGCCATCGGTGGTCCCCCTGTGCTTCGTGGCGTGCTCGTCGGGCGGCAGATGCGGCACGACGTCCGGAATCCCGCTCGATGCTGCCCAGTCAAGCAGAACCCTGGAGTTCGATTCCGGCCTGCTCGCCCCGCCGGGATGACGTCGAGGCGTACTGTGAGTGGGACGTCGGCTCCGAACATGACTCCGGACGGAAACGACGTGCCGAGCATGGACAACGAGATCGGCTGATGATGCTGCGACGGCTGCTCACGGTGGGAGTGGTTTCCGCTGCTGCTGTCTTGCTTAGCGGGTGCGGCAACGGCACGTCCGCTGGTGACAGTGGAGGACAGACGGTGACTCCGGCGCCGCTGACGTCTGTTGGGCCGACTGGTGACCCGTCGTCGTCGTACTGGACAGATGAGCGGGTGGAATCCGTCGAACCGGAACGCATGCCGACCGTGGGCTGACGTCAGGGAAAGCACTGGTCGAGGCCGTCAACGAGTCCCCGGGAAACGGGACTCTTCGTCGTTCTCAGGACTGGCTGGACTCGCTGTCGTGCGGCGCCCACCCGAGTTCCGGCCCGAGTCGCTCGGCGATGTCCGAGACGATCTGCGCGTACTCGTCGGGCTCGAAGGAGAACGGCAGTGCGAACGCGACCTCGGTGGCGACCTGGTACCCCGCGTCGGCGCGGAGCCGGTCCGCGATCTCGACCGACGAGCCGACGAGGTCCGCGGCGAACAACAGTCCCGCCGGACCCGTCGGGACACCGACACGGCCGGCGCGGCGTTCGGCGTAGGCCCGGTACCGCGCCTCCTGCTCCCGTGTGGCGGTGTCCGTCGGGATCACCACGAGGCCCTGGGAGACGCGCGCGGTGCTCGGGTCGGGGTGTGCGTCGAGGTAGGCGTCGACCTGGGCGCGCTGGTTCGCGGCGAAGTCGGTCCCGATCTCGCTCCGCGTGACGCTCGAGGTGAGCAGGTGGAACCCGTTGCGGGCCGCCCAGACCGCGGACGCCGTGCTGCCCGTGCCGTACCAGAGCCGGTCGACGAGCCCCGGACTGTGCGGCTGGACTCCGGTGGCGAACTCCTCGAACCCGCGCCGCTCGGCGACGGGGACGACCGCGTCGCCGCGCACGAGGTCCCGGAAGCGCAGGAGCCGGGCGTTGCCGAGGTCCTCGTGCTCGGCGGTGTCCGGGTAGATCGCCTCGCGGTAGAGGTCGAAGTTCATCGGGGTCCCGACGGAGAAGCCCGGGTTGAGTCGTCCGTCGAGGAGCACGTCCACGGTGGCGAGGTCCTCGGCGAGACGGAACGGGTTCTCCGCGCCGATCGGGGTGACGGCCGTCCCGAGCGCGATGCGGCTGGTGCGCTGCGACGCGGCCGCCATCACCGCGACGGGGGAGGAGACGCCGTGCTGCAGGTGCCGGTGCCGGAGCCACGCGCTGTCGAGGCCGAGCGCCTCGGCGCGTTCGATGACGCGGAGCGTGTCCTCGTGACCGGCAGCGGGGCGGGCCGGGTCGAAGGTCCCGATGGTCAGGAAGCCGAGGCGTGCGAGGGGTCGTCCGTCAGTGGGCATGCTCTGATCGTCCCAGACGGGTGCCACCACGGGGCAGGCCGACGGGATGACCGCGGCGCCCCAGCAGACCCGACGTGGTCCGCGCCAGGGTGAGGCGACCGCGGGCTGACGCGACCGCGGGGTGCCGGCATCCGCTAGGTTCTCCACCGTGCCCCGATCGGTTCCGCCCCGTCTCCTCGGGCTCCTCTCCGCCGTCCTCGTCAGCGCCACGGTCGCGACGGTGGCGGTCCTCCCGAACGGGACCGCACCCGACGCCACGCCGGCGGCCGCCCGTGCCACCGCTCCGGTGTCGTTCACGTTCGCCGGCGACAGCGTCACACAGGCGTCGAACACCTGGTCGTGGACGAAGTACGTGTCGACGAGCCGCGCGACGTCCGTCGGCGGCGTCGGGCGGGGCGGCGACACCTCGGCGACGGTGGCGGACCGGGTCACGCGGCAGGACGCCGACGTCCTCGTCGTCATGGTCGGCGTCGGTGACGTCCGGACCAGGGTCGGTCCGTCGACCGTGCGGAAGAACATCAGCACGATCGTCGGGAAGGTGCGCGCACGGCACGTGGTCGTCGCGGCGATCCCGCCGTGCGACGTCACGGACCAGGCGGGCAACCACGTCGACCGACGCGCGCAGGGCTTCGTCCTGAACCGGTCCCTGCAGGAGTACGCGTCCTCGCGTGGATGGGGATGGGTGGACCCGTTCTCGTCCGTGCGCCGCATCGACAACGGCTGGGTCGCCGGCACCGGGAAGGGCGACGGCGTGCACCCGAGCGTCGCGACGGCGAAGCGGTACCTCGGACCGCGCATGACGGTCGCGATCACGCAGGCGGTCGTCGGCGCGAAGCCGTAGGGCCCGTCTGACGCCCCCGTGTCAGACCGGGGTCGACTTCAGCAGCCGGTTCACCGCGATCATCGCGCCGCCCACCACGGCGGGGACACCGCCGCCAGGGTGCACCGACGCGCCGACGCGCCACAGCCACGGCCGCCAGGGGTCGTTGTACGAGGGACGGTGGAACGGCCCGCTGAGCCACGGCGGACGCGCCGCGCCGTACAGCGCGCCGTGTGGTTCGCCGCCGCCGCCGTAGTACTGCGGATCGAGCACCGTCTGCTCGTCGATGAGGTCGGTGATCGGCCGGTCGAGCCCCATCGCGCGTGAGACGCGGTCGACCTCGCGCCGCACGAACGGGTGCTCGGCCGTGTAGTGACCGCCGTCGGCGGGGGCGGTGAGCAGGATGCCGACGGTGCTGCGCGGGTTCGGGTAGACCTCGCCCGCGCGGTACTGGTTGACGAACACCATGGTCTCCGCCGGCTCGTCGCCCGCCTCGAGGCTGCGGTGGAGCGCGGCGGGCTTCGTCGGCAGCACCACGCTGTGCGTGGCGAGGTCCGCCGGCAGTTCCTCCCGCAGCACGCCGTACAGGGCGATGGCCGAGCAGGAGAGGGCGCGGGGGCGCAGACGGGGGAGCGTGGGGACCCGCGACGGACCCATCAGCGTGGTGAGCCGATCGGCGTCCAGGGCGCTGACGACGAGGTCGGCGGGGTGACGACCCACATCGGTCGTGACCGATCCACGCTCGATGCGGGTGACGGCCTCGCCGGTGCGGACGTCGACCCCGGCCGCCTCGGCCAGCCGACCCAGCGCGAGCACGATCTCGTAGACGCCACCGCGCGGCACCCATGCCCCGGTCTCCGCCATGATCGCCGGCATGCTCGCGTAGAGGGCCGGCGTGCGTGCGGGCGACACGCCAGCGTTGAGGGTGTGGATCGCGATCACCTCGCGCAGCCCGTCGGGCAGCCAGGGGAGGCCGTCGAGGTACGCGCGCGTGGTGAGGCGGGAGCCGTAGACGGCCAACAGTCTCCGGAGAGCGGGGAGGGCGGCTCGGTCGAGGGGGTCGGCGAGCAGCAACTCGGTCACGTCGTCCGCGAGGGGTGCGTGCAGGTCGGAGAACCGTCGCCAGGCGGCGTACCAGGGGTGACCGGGGGCCACCGGCAGGGAGGTCTCGTCGTCGTTGAAGAAGTAGCGGCCCACCTCCGGCATCCGCACCAGGTCGAGGTGCCCGGCGTCGCGGGCGCGGTCGGCGGCGGGCCCGCCGTTGCCGAGCCGTCGAAGCAGCTCGTCCCACACCGCCGGGAACGTCATCAACGACGGCCCGGTGTCGATGCGGTCCTCGCCCAGCTGGATGCGTCGGCTCTTGCCGCCGAGCTCGGTGGAGGCCTCGAGCAGGGTGACGCGGTGGCCGGCGTGCGCGAGCAGCGCGGCGGCGGTGAGGCCGCCGATCCCGCCGCCGACGACGACTATGCGGCTCACGAGGCACCTCCCAGCACGATCCAGACCATGAGCAGTACGCCGGCGAACGACCCGGCGATGTACGGGAAGGCGACCGACAGACGGTAGAGGCGGTGCCCGGTCTCCGGCGTCGGGTCCCGGAACAGGCGCACCACGAGGATGCCGGCGATCAGGAGGTTGACGGCGGCCACCGGCACGCTCACCACGGCGAACAGCGCCGTCGAGACGATCCACCAGGCCCCGCTCCAGAGAGCCGTGCCGCGCGCGCCGAGCCGCACTGCGGTGGTGGCGATGCCCGCGTCACGGTCCTCGACGATGTCCTGGACCGCATCGAAGGCGTGCTTCGCCACGCTCCAGGCCATCAGACCGATGGCCGCGGGCCAGACCGGCGTCACCGCGAGGGCCGCGGGCACGATGACGAGTGGCAGTGCGTAGGCGGCGTTGCTCAGCGAGTCGAGGAACGGCCGCGCCTTGAAGCGCAGCGGCGGCGCCGAGTAGAAGACGAACACGCCGACGTAGAGCAGGATCGCCGCGTTCGCGAGGAGCGGCAGCGTCAGGAGGAAGCCGACGAGGAACGGGACGTTGACGACCGCGACCGCCCAGGCGATGAGTCGCACCTCGGACTGTCGGATCCTGGCACCCTCGATGGAGCCCTTGCGGGGGTTGGCCGCGTCCGTGTCCTGGTCGTAGATGTCGTTGACGCCGTAGATGAGCAGGTTGAACGGCAGGGTGAGCCACAGGATGACCGGCAGTGCCCGCACGTCGAACAGCGCGCCGGTGAGCCACACGGCGACGAGCCCGGAGCCGATGGTGTTGATCCAGAGCACGGGGCGCGAGATGTGGACCAGTCGGCGCACGGCCGCGCCGATCTCCGACGGTGCTGTGCGCGACACCCGCTCACTGCCGTCAGTCACGCGACCGAGCGTACCCGGCCCGCCTCGACCTCGGTCAGCGGCGTCCCGGCCAGACTGGGGGGATGCGCATGATGCTGCTGACCGCCGGCACCCGGGGCGACGTGGAGCCGTTCGCAGCCCTGGCGCGACTCGCCGCGTCCCGCGGTCACGAGGTCCGGCTCGCCCTGCCCGACGACGCGCCCGCGCCCGAGGGGGTGGAGACCGTGGCCCTCGGTCTGGACGTGCAGCGGGTGCTCCGCCCGGCTGGTCGGACGCCCTGGGCTCTCGCGCACCACCTGCGTGCGGAGGTGCGGCCCGCGATGCGTCGGATGTTCGCGGCCGCGGTGCGGGAGACGGTCGCGTTCGGCCCCGACGTGGTGGTGCACCACCCGCTCGTCCTCAGCGCGCCGATGGTGGCGGACTCGCTCGCCGTGCCCCGCGTGCTGGTGGAGTTCGCGCCGGTGGCCACCCCGAGTGAGCGCTTCCCCGCCGCCGGTGGCCCGACGGCCACGCGCGACCTCGGCGCTCACAACCGGTCCACCTACGCCGTACCGCGCACCGTTGCACGGTTCTTCGACGCCGACGTGGCGCACGCCGCTGCCGGGCTGCCGGACGGTCGTCGTCCCGCCCGACGGTCGCCGTCACGTGCGACCCTCATGGCCGTGAGCCCGGAGTTGCTGCCGCGGCCCGACGACTGGCCGGAACGGGTGCACCAGACGGGGGCCTGGTACGACGAGGCCGGGACCGCGAGCCCGGACCGCGTCGTCAGCGCCTTCCTGACGGGCGGCCCCTACGTCGTCGCCTCGTTCGGCTCGATGGCGAGGGGGGACGCAGCTGCTCGGGGAGGCGCGGTCGTCTCGGCGGCCCGCGCCCACGGGCTGCGGGTGCTGCTCGTCACCGGGTGGGGTGGACTGGCGCTGCCTCCCGAGTGCCACGGCCCGGATGTGCTGGCGGTGCGGTCGGCACCGTTCGACGCCGTGCTGCCGGGCGCGTCGCTCGCCGTGCACCACGGCGGAGCGGGCACCTCACACGCCGTCGCCCGAGCTGGCGTCCCCGCCGTCGTCGTCCCCGTCACCGCCGACCAGCCGTTCTGGGCTGCCCAGCTGCATCGACAGGGGATGGCCGCCGCTCCGATCCCACTGCGCCGCCTGTCCGCGAGCACCCTCGTGCCGGCGATGCTCGACGCCTCGTCCCGCCGGGAGCGTGCGACCGACGTGGGCCGGATCATGCGGCGGGAGCACGGGGTGCAGCGGGCGCTCGACGTGCTCGAGTCGCTCTGACACCCCGGTTCCGGTGGAGGACCGTCCCCGACACTGACGAGCCGCGACGAGCCGCCGATACCCCCGGGTGAAGACGTCGGCCCGCAGGGGGACCGACACGCTCCGACGGGAGGCGACCGCGATGCGTCTGCGCTCAGGGTTCCGGAAGGTGCTGCCCGCAGCGCTCCTCCTCGCGGTGGTGAGCACTGCGGTCGTCGCCGTGCCCGGCGTGACGTCGGCTGCCGCCGGTACCGCCGCCCGGGTGGACGTCACGTGGGAGAACACGTCGAGCTGGCGCACCGGCTTCCGCTCCACGGTCACGGTCGCGAACGGCGGCTCCGCGAAGCTGCGCGGGTGGCGTGTCCTGCTGTCGTACGAGTCGAAGGCCGTGGTGATCCGCGACGCCCGCAAGGTCGCGAGCACGAGCCGGTCGTTCACCGTCGCCGGTCCCACCCGACGCGTCGACCTCGCCGCGGGTGGTCGGGCGACGTTCCGGGTCGACTCGCGCAAGGTGTCCGGCGCGAAGCGCGTCCCCACGGCGTGCACCGTCGTCGGGGCGTCGGTGCCCTGCTCGGTGAACGGCGGTCCCGCGACACCCGGCACGGGAGGCCCGACCCCGGTGCCGACGGCGGCACCGGTCCCGACGCCCTCGACGACTCCGACGCCGACCGCGGGACCGCCCGTCGCGCACAAGGACGGCTCCGTCGTCGTCGGCTGGCGCACCGTCGACGCGTGGCCGTCCGGCTCCCAGTCCTCGGTGACCGTCACGAACCGGTCGTCCGTCCGCCTCGACCCCTGGCAGGTGCGGTTCGTGTACGCCGCGCGCGTCGCCGAGATCTGGGACGCCACCGCGACGACCACGAGCGACGGCTTCACCGCGACCGCTCCGTCCTGGGCCAGGGGCCTCGACCCGAGCGCCGCGACGTCCTTCGGGTTGACCTCGATCTCGACCCCCGGCGGGGGCCGGGTGCCGACGGGCTGCAGCATCGTGGGACTCCCCGCGGGCCGGGACGTCGCCTGCACGGTCGCGAGCGAGTCCGACCCGACGGCAGGGCCCGGGTCCGCGCCGACCCCGACACCCAGCCCGACCGTACCGGCACCGGCACCGGTACCGACCCAGGTCCCGACCCCGGCCGCGCCGGCTCCGATGCCGCTCCCCGCGCCGCACGTCGGTGACACGCTGGTCGCACCGTACGTCGACATGGGCCTCTGGCCGACCGCCGATCTCCGGAGCTCCGCGGCCGCGACCGGCGTCCGCGCATTCACGCTCGCCTTCATCGTCTCGGACAACGGCGGCAGCCCCTGCACGCCCGCATGGGCCGGCTTCGACGCCTACCGGATCGGCGGCCCGCAGGACTTCGCGGGGAACATCGCCGCGTTCCAGCAGACCGGCGGTCGGGTGGTCGTGTCGTTCGGCGGCGCGGTCAACGACGAGCTCGCGCTGCGGTGCACGGACCCGGCGGAGCTGCAGGCGGCCTACCAGCAGGTGGTCGACCGGTTCGGCGTCGACCGCATCGACCTGGACATCGAGGGCGCTGCGCTGTCCGACACGGCTGCGAACGAGCGTCGCGCCGTGGCGGTCGCCGGGGTCGTCCGGGCCCAGGCGGCGAAGGGCCGCAGTCTCGAGGTGTCGCTGACCCTCCCCGTGATGCCGACCGGACTCACCCGCGAGGGCCTCGCCGCGGTCGCCGGGCTGGCGGCTGCGGGGGTCCGGATCGCGGCGGTGAACGTCATGGCGATGGACTACGGCACCGGTCCGCAGCGCATGGCGACGGCGGCGCAGGACGCTGCGACGTCGACCGCCGCGCAGCTCGCCTCGGTGCCCGCGTACGCCGGGTGGACGGCCCAGGAGCGGCTGTCGGCGATCGGCATCACCCCGATGATCGGCCGCAACGACACCGGGGAGGTGTTCACACGGACGGACGCCGAGGACCTCGCCCGCTGGTCCGTCGCGCACGGGATCGAGGTGCTCGCATGGTGGGAGGTCACTCGCGACCAGCCGTGCACCCCGTCGATCCCCACGTACATGTGCTCGGGCGTGACCGACGCACCGTGGACCTTCGCCCGTGCCTTCGTCCGCGGGGCGACGGGTTAGTCGGGGAGCCGGTCAGTCCGGCCGACGCAGCGTCGCGACGCCGTCGTGCAACGGCTGTGTCTCCCACGCAGCCGTGACGGCCCCGTCGGCCAGGTCGACGCGGACGTGCAGCAGGTGCGGTGTCTCGACGAACCGCACGTCCACCGACACGACGTCCCCGGAGCGTGCCCCGCTCGTGGCGGTCGCACCCGCGACCAGCCACTCGCCGTCGCCGACAGGAGCCGTCACCTCGCCGGACGGGTCGACCAGGGTGAGCACCCAGTGGCCGGACGGGTCCTGGGACAGGTGCACGGCCTCCAGTCCGGAGTCGCCGTCCACCGGTGCCGGCGAGGACGGCGGGGTGGCGGGCAGGGTGCCGAGCGGCTCGCCGACGAGCGGCGGCAGCGCGAGCCCGGCGAGTCGGGCGCGCAGGCGGTCTTCCGAGTCCACTGCACCCGCGCGGTCGACCGCGGGCAGCAGGTGCTCCCACACCGCGTCCAGGACGGCCTGCATGTCGGTGCTCTGACCGGTCATCGCGACGACCACGTCCGACTCGGGGAGCACGACGCAGAACTGGCCGTAGGCACCGTCACCGCGGAAGCCGTGCCGGGCCATCCAGAACTGGAAGCCGTACCCCTGCGACCAGTCCGGGTCCGCCTCGTCCGGGTTCACCACCTGCACGCTCGTGGCCTGCTCGATCCAGTCCTCGTCGAGGACGCGTTCGCCGTCCCACACGCCGCGCTGCAGGTACAGCTGACCGAGTGCGGCGATCGCGTCCGTCGTCGTGTAGCCGCCGCTGTACCCGAGTTCCGCGCCGGTGTCGTCGCGGCGCCACGAGAAGTCGTCGATGCCGAGGGGGGCGAAGAGCCGCGGCCGCAGGTACTCGAGCAGGGACGTCCCACTGGCCCGCCGAACGATCTCGGCGAGCGTGTACGTGCACGGCTGGTTGTAGGCGAAGACGCTGCCGGGTTCCTCGTCGAGAGGCAGGAGCAGGAACCCACGGACGGTGTTCGTCGGGTCGATCGCCTCGGCGTGGTCGATCGTCTCGCTCCGGTGGCCGCTCGCCATCGCGAGCAGGTGCCGCACGCGCATCCGCCGGGTCCGTTCGTCGGTGACCTCGGCGTCGAGTTCCGGGAAGTGACCGACCACGGGCGCGTCGAGGTCGACCAGTCCGGCGCGGACGGCGATCCCGACGGCGGCCGCGGTGAAGCTCTTGCTGAGCGAGTACAGCAGGTGCACCCGGTCCGGCGCGAAGGGGGCCCACCACCCTCCGGCGGCGAGCTCGCCGTGCCGCAGGACCATCAGGCTGTGCGGCTCCACGCCGGGCGCGGCCTCGAGCGCGGAGACGAGCTGGTCGATGCCCGCGGCGTCGATGCCGAGGGCGGACGGGGAACTGCGTCGGAACGTCGTCGTCACCCGTCCGACCCTAGCCCGACCGGCCGTTCCGAGGTCCGGCACGCCCGACACGCGGACGGGAGGCCCGGATCACCCCGCCGGTCGGGTACAGTTGTCGACGTTGGCCACCCCGGTGGGCAGCGTGCGGATGTGGCGCAGTGGTAGCGCATCACCTTGCCAAGGTGAGGGTCGCGAGTTCGAATCTCGTCATCCGCTCGGAACAGCAGGACACGTGAACCCCTCGGCCGGGCGGCCGGGGGGTTCAGTCGTTCGCGACGGCTCGCGCGCCGGGGAGGGCGACCCAGTGCTGCGCCCCTGCGTCGACCACCGTCACGAGCACCGTGTCGCAGCCGCGGCAGCGGGCGACGCTGCCCATCGCGGTCCGGTACACCCGGGTCACCGCCAGACGGCCGGTCGTGTCGCAGCCCGAGCAGCGGAGCCGGGCCGAGGTGGCATCGACCCCGAGCACCTCGCCGAGGTCCCCGGCCAGGGCGTTGCCGTCGACGATCGTCATCAGGAGCCTCCGAACCGTTCCGCACGCACCCCGGTGGTGTCGTGTCCGAGTTCCCCGAGCCAGCGCAGGACCTGTTCGACGAACGGCGTCGATCCGCAGACGTAGACCTGTGCGTCGGCGTCCGGCGGCAGGACGGCGGCCGCGAGCCGGTCGCGCGTGAGTCGTCCGACCGGGGCCGTCGACCCCTCGGGAGCGCGTCGGCTGTACACGACGTCGAGGTCGAAGGGCGCGCGGTCTGCGGTGCGCAGGGCTGCGTCGAGCTCCGCGCGGAAGAAGACGTCCTCCGGGGTGCGGACGGCGTAGAGCAGCCGGAAGGGCGTCGGGTCCTCGGCGTCGGCGTGCGCGGCGACCATCGGCAGGAGCGGCACGACGCCGGACCCGCCGGCGATGAGCTGCACCGGGCGGGACGCCGGGTCGGCGCCCGGACGCCAGACGAACCAGCCGCCGAGGGGACCGTGCACCTCGAGCGCGTCACCGACCTCGACGGCGTCGACGAGGAACGGGGACACCTCGCCGTCCTCGACCCGGTCCACGGCGAGCGTCACGCGCGTGCCGTCCCCGGAGGACGCGATGGAGTAGGACCGCGTGGCCTGGTAGCCGTCCTCGGCCGTCAGCCGCAGGTCAAGGTGCTGCCCGGGGTCGTTGCCGGGCCATGACGGCACGTCGAGCACCAGCCGTCGGGCGTTCGGGGTCTCGGGGGAGACCGCGGCGACGGTCGCCGGGTGCCACGCCGGGCGGCGGAGCGGACGGCCCGGCGTGACGGGACCGGTGCGTGCCTCCAGGCCGGGGGCGCCGTCGGTGCTGGACAGGGTCACCAGTACCGCTCTTCCTTCCACGGGTCGCCGTGCATGTTGTAGCCGGCGTTCTCCCAGAAGCCGGGCTCGTCCTCGGCGTGCATCGTGATGCCCCGCACCCACTTCGCGCTCTTCCAGAAGTACAGGTGCGGCACGAGCAGCCGGGCCGGACCGCCGTGCTCCGGGCTGAGGGGCTCGCCGTCGGCCTCGAACGCGATCCACGCCTGACCCTCGAGGAGTTCGTCGAGGGGGACGTTCGTCGTGTAGCCGCCGAAGCTGTGCACCATGCAGAAGTCGAGCGAGGTCTCGATGTCCGCGAAGAGCTTGTCGAGGGGGACCCCGCGCCAGGCCATGCCGAGCTTCGTCCAGTGCGTGACGCAGTGGATGTCGACCGTGACGTCCTCGAGCCCGAGCGCCCGGACCTCGTCCCACGTCCAGGTGTGCAGGCCGGACTCGGTGCGGATCGAGAAGCTCCACTCGGAGGGCTCGATCTCGGGTGTGGCACCCGCCGAGAGCACCGGCCAGTCCTGCACCAGCGTCTGCCCGGGCGGGATGCGGCTGTCGTCGGCGTCCCGGCGGCGTCCGCCGAACCCGCGTGTGAAGGTGGCCATCGCGTCCTCGTTCCCATGGTCGTCGCCGGCCACGTCCGTGCCGCTGCGTCGATCCTGCCGCACGGCCGACCGCTTGTCAGCAGCCGCGCGGCGCTGGGCGTGGCGTGCCCGATCGGTCAGGTGCCCGGGTGCTGATCCGCGTGCTGCTGGTGCGCTTCGTGCGCGAAGACCACGTCCGGCGCGTCGACGGAGCGGTCCGTCACCGTGGTCGGGGCCTCGAGGTGCACGGCCCCGGACGGCACGATGCCGGCGCCGCCGAAGCGCTCCATCACCCGCCACTGGACGACCACGTCCTCGCCCGCGTGTCCGATCGGCAGGGTCTCCCAGAACCCGAAGCCGCCGACCGCCTCGAGCGCGGCCCGGTCGTACATTGCGCAGGCGCCGACCCACGCGACGCGGTACGGCAACCAGCCGCCCGGCTCGACGTCGAGCTCGGCCGCGACGTGGACCAGGTTCGCGGCGTTGTGCAGGGACCAGCGGTCGAACCCGGGCGTGCCGCGGCGCACCACCTCGGGGACGACCGGGCCGTCCCACAGCGCGAACGGTGCCGTCTCGTGCGGACGGCGGTCCTCGAGGTACGACAGCCCCTGGACCGCGCTCCCGACGAAGCCGGTGCCGAGCGAGCGCAGGGCGTCGAGCATCCGGTGCACGGACCCGGGTTCCAGCCAGACGTCGTCGTCGAGGAACAGGACGGCGTCCGCGGTGGCGTGCGCGAGCAGGAAGTGCCGGTGCTCGGCGAGTCCGCGCCGCTCCGGGTGGGTGAGCAGCGTGACGGGCCGGCCCTGGGCCTCCAGGACGCGGACCATGGCGGCGATCGCCGGCTGCGCGGCGGCGTCACCCGTCGCGGACTGGTCGCTGAGCACGAGACGGAAGGCGACGTCGGTCTGGGCCGCCAGGCCGGCGAGGGTCGCGGCGAGCTCCGCCGTGCGCCCGACGGTCGGGACGAGGACGTCGACGTCGACCGGGGTGCTCTCCACCGCCGGGTCCGCGGTCGGGCGACCCCACTCGCCGGACCACCGTGCCCCGCGCGTCATGCGTCCCCGGACACGGCGGTCGCTTCTCCCGTCGGCGCGCCGGTGCCGGCGGCGGTGCCGGTTCCGGCGGCGGTGCCGGTTCCGGCGGCGGTCTCACGGATGCGACGGACGACGGCGCTCGTCGAGTGCTCGGCGACGTAGTCGACCATGACGACCTCGCCGCCGTGGGCCCGCACGACCTCGGTCTCGCTGAGCATCTCGGGGGAGTAGTCGCCGCCCTTGACGTAGACGTCCGGCCGGATGCGCTCGATGAGCGGGATCGGGGTGTCGGTCGCGAACACCGTCACCAGGTCGACGCAGGCCAGCGCGGCGAGGACGCCGGCGCGGTCCTCGGCGGTGTTGATCGGCCGCTCCGGACCCTTCAGTCGACGGACCGAGTCGTCGTCGTTCAGTGCGACGACGAGCAGGTCGCCGAGCTCGCTCGCCTGGCGGAGGTACGTGGTGTGCCCGCGGTGGACGACGTCGAAGCAGCCGTTCGTGAACACGATGCGGCGCCCGGTGCGACGGGCCTCCTCGACGGCGGCGGCGAGTTCGTCGTGGTCGACGACGGTCTCGGCCGGTGCGGACACCGAGGCCACGAGCGCATCGGCCGTGCAGACCGAGGTCCCGGCCTCGCGCACCACGACGTCGGCAGCCGCCTGGGCGAAGGAGACGGCCTCGCGGACCGGGGTCCCGACGGCGAGGGCGACCGAGGCCGCGGCGCAGAACGTGTCGCCGGCGCCGGACGCCTGCTGCTCGGACGCCGGCGTGGCACGCGTGCGGTGCACGTCCGACAGCGTGCTGTCCGCGCCGGCGGCCTCGAGCAGCACCGTCCCGTTGCGGTCGAGCGTGACGACCGCGTTGCGCGCGCCGGTGACGGCGAGGACCTCGTCGCGTGCGGCGACCACGGTCGTGGCCCGGTCGGCGCCCTGCCCGAGGTCGCGGCCGAGCAGCGCGGCGGCCTCGCCGGCGTTCGGCGTGACGAGGTCCGGACGAAGGGTCTGCCAGCGGCTGAGGTCGTGGGCGTCCACGACGACGGTCATGGGGCGGTCCTGTCCGAGGACCGGCACGATGGCGGTGGCGTCGACGCCGAGGTCGTAGTCGCAGACGACGACCGTGTCCGCACGGGCGTCGGTCGCCGTCCCGGGGGCGTCCCCGGACGCGGTGCCGCGCACGGCTGCCGCCGTCGCCTCGGCGAGGAGGGCCGTGTCCGCCGCACTCGGCGGTCCGGCCAGGTCGTCGACCCGGACGACGACACGGTCACCCCCGACGATGCGGTCCTTGCAGGTGGTCGTCGCACCCGGGACCGCGACGAGCCAGCGCGTGTCCACCCCGGCGGCCTCGAGCCGGTCACGCAGGACCCGCCCGGTCTCGTCGTCGCCGATCAGGGCGACCATGCGGACGCGCGCACCCAGGGCGCGGGCGTTGACCGCGGTGTTCGCCGCGCCTCCCGGGACGGCGATGGTCTCGGTGACCCGGACGACGGGCGCGGGGGCCTCGCGCGAGACCCGTTCGGCGGCACCGACCGTCCAGCGGTCGAGGATGACGTCCCCGACCACCACGACGACGGGCTCCTGCGCCGCGACCGCGTCGACGACGCGACGGACCGAACGGACGTCGGCGCTCATCGGACGTCCTCGGCGGTGGCGGTGTCGGTGTCGTGGCTGCCCGCGGTCGCCGGGTCGACGGCGTCGGCGGTGCCGGCGGTGCCGCTCGTCCGACGCGGGGCGGCCTCGAGGTGCACGACCGTGGTGGTCGTCATCTCGTCGAGCAGGTGCGGGCCGTAGCCGAAGCCGGAGCCGGAGGCGCCGCGGGGCTCGGCGCTGCCGCCCGGTGCGCCGCCGAACACGGCGTTGATCTTCACGGTGCCGACGGGCAGCTCCGCGGCGGCACGGAGCGCGGTCGCGGTGTCGCCGGTCAGGACGGTCGCGGCCAGGCCGTACCGGTCCTCGGCGGCCAGGCGGAGCCCCTCGGCCATGTCGTCCACGACGCGGAGCGGGGCGATCGGACCGAAGGTCTCCTCGGTGAGCACGAGCATGTCGTCGGTGCAGTCGGTGAGGACGGTCGCGGGGTAGAACGTGCCGGCGCCCTCCGGCACCGAGCCGCCCGTCAGCACCCGTGCGCCGGCATCGACGGCCTGGTCGACGTGCTCCTGGACGGTCGTGCGCAGACGCTCGTCGACGAGGGGACCGAAGTCGGCGGCAGCCGAGGCGGTCTTCCGCTCCGCGGCGCGCACCAGGGCGGCGGTGAACTCATCGGCGATGTCGCGGTGCACGTAGACGCGCTCCACGCTCGTGCAGATCTGTCCGGTGTTCGCGAAGGCACCGAGGGCGACCTGTTCCGCCGCCCACACCGGGTCGACGTCGGCGTCCACGACCGCGGCGTCGTTGCCACCGTTCTCGCGGATCACGTGCGCGCGGGTGCGGAGCGCGGCCTCGGCCAGGCGGTCGCCCGTCGCCGTCGAGCCGACGTGCGCGTACACCGCGATGCCGTCCTCGGCGAGGAGCTGCTCACCGGTCGTCGCGTCGCCGTCGACGCCCACGAGCACGCCCTCGGGGAGCTCGGCGGCGAGCAGGCGGTTCAGGAGCGCGATCGTGCCCGGGCTCCGCTCGCTGCCCTTGTGCACGACCGTGTTGCCGGCGACGATCGCCGCTCCGAGGATCCCGCACGCGACGGCGACCGGGTCGTTCCACGGCGTCAGCGCGAGCACGACGCCGCGCGGGTGCGGGACGGCGAAGTCGGCGGCGCCGTGGTTCCCGCGGAGCGCCTCGCCCCGGTGCAGCGGGCCGAGCTCGGCGTACTGGATGAGCGTGTCGATGCCGGCCTCGACGCCGCCGAGGGCGTCGCCCGGGACCTTGCCGGTCTCGCGGGTGTTCATCGCGGCGAGCTCGTCGGCGTGCTCGCGGAGCCGCTCGGCCGCGGCGCGGAGGACCGCGCCGCGCTCACCGGGAGCGGTCCGGGCCCATCCCGTCGCCGCCGCCCGCGCACGCGCGACCGCGTCGCGCACCTCGTCCGCCGTGCTCCGGCGGGTCTCCGAGGCCACCTCGCCGGTCACGGGGTCGAGCACCGTGATCGTGTCCGCGGACGGGTCGTCCGTCGACGGGGCGGTGGTGGTGGGGGCATCGAGCGTCATGTGCGTCCTCTCGTGGTGGTCCGGCGTCGTGGCACCGGCCCCTCCACGCTGCTCCTTCTCCGCTGGACACGCCCGGGGGATGCGTGGGTGTGTCCACGGGACGCAGCGCCGAGCGCCGCTGCAGGGCTGCTGCACACCGGCCCGACCGCGGCCGGGTAGGAACGAAGGGATGCGGTCGGACGACCCGCCGCGTCGGACACGAGGAGGACGACGGGCGTGGTGCAGATCGGACGTGGCGGCGAACGGTTCGAGGGGGTCCGCGAGATCGCGGTGCTCCGCGGTGGGGGACTCGGCGACCTGATGTTCGCGATGCCCGCGATCGAGGCCCTCGCGGCCGCGTACCCGGAGGCCCGCCTGACGCTGCTCGGGACCCCGATGGCGGCGGCGCTCCTGCCGGGGCGCACGGACGCCGTGCACGCCGTCGAGGAACTGCCCGTCTCGCCCGGTGTGCGTGACGGCGGTGACGGGGCACCGGACCTCGAGGACTTCTTCGCCCGGCTCACCGGCCGGTTCGACCTCGCCGTCCAACTACACGGCGGCGGGCGCAACTCGAACCCGTTCCTGCTCCGCCTCGGCGCCGCGCACTCGGTCGGCACCGCCACCGAGGACGCCACCCCGACCGAGCGCTGGGTGCGCTACGTCTACTACCAGCACGAGGTGCTGCGCGCGCTCGAGGTCGTCGGGCTGGCCGGTGCCGAACCGGTCACCCTGGACCCGAGGATCGTCGTCGGTGCCGACGAGCGCGCCGCGGTCCGGGACCGACTCGGGGTACGGGGCCGCCTGGTCGCGATGCACCCGGGCGCGACCGACCCGCGCCGCCGGTGGAGCCCCGAGCGCTTCGCCGCGGTGGCGATCGCCCGGCTCGAGGCAGGCGACGACGTCGTGCTCGTGGGCGACGACTCCGACCGACCGGCCGCGACGAGCATCCGGGCGTCCGTGTCCGAGGCGGTCGGGCCGGAGGTCGCCGCACGGCTGCACGAC
Organism: Curtobacterium sp. MCJR17_055; assembly: GCF_003224335.1. GTDB lineage: Bacteria > Actinomycetota > Actinomycetes > Actinomycetales > Microbacteriaceae > Curtobacterium. The sequence goes on along the minus strand of NZ_QKLF01000003.1, from coordinate 416,250 downwards.
CTGACCGCCGCGCTGCCCCTGCGGGAGCTCCCCGCAGTGCTCGCCGCGGCCGACGTCATGGTCGGTGACGACTCCGGTCCCCGGCACCTCGCGGTCGCCGTCGGCACGCCGACCGTGGGCGTCTTCTGGTTCGGCAACGTCATCAACGCCGGTCCGCTCGACCGCGGCCGGCACCGCGTGCTCATGAGCTTCGTCACCCGTTGCCCGGTGTGCGACGTCGACGTCACCCAGGTGGGGTGGAGCGCCGAGCGCTGCGAGCACGACCCGTCCTTCGTCGACGAGGTCACGCCGGACCGAGTGCTGGCCGACGTCGAGGACCTGCTGGCCACGACCTGAGCGGTCGCGCCCGCGCGGCGCCACCGCAGACGGACGGGAGGCCCGGTACCAGCTGGTACCGGGCCTCCCGTCCGTCAGGCGCGTGCGACGGTCAGGGCCAGCTGGGCTCGGTCGCCGGCATGATCGACAGCTCGCGGATCTCGCAACCGGCCGGCTGGGAGAGGGCGAAGATGATCGAGTTCGCGACGTACTCCGGCTCGATGAGCTGCGCGTCCGGACCCGGCTTGTACTGCTCGGTGCGGTCGGCGAAGAAGTTCGTGCGCATGCCCGCCGGGATCACGTTCGTGACACCGATGCGGCCCGCGGTCTCGGCGGCGAGGGCCTGCGAGAACCCGCGGACGCCGAACTTCGACGCGGAGTAGGCGGTGCCGTGGCCGACGCCGCGCAGGGCGAGCGACGACGAGATCGTCACGACGCGGCCGTGCGAGGCCTCGAGCGCGGGCAGGGCGGCACGGACGGTCGACGCGGTGCCGATCAGGTTGACGCCGACGATCTTCTCCCAGTTGCCGGAGGAGATCGCGTCGATCGGGGCCGGGGTGTCGATGCCCGCGGCGGTCACGACGGCGTCGAGGCCCCCGTGGCGCTCGACCGCTTCCGTGACGGCGCGTTCGACGGCGTCGGTGTCCGAGACGTCCACGGCGACGGCGTCGACGCCCTCGGGGACCGCGTCGATCCGGAGGTCGAGGACGATCGGGGTACCGCCGGCCTCGGTGACGGCGGCGACGACGGCCGCGCCGAGTCCGGAGGCGCCGCCGGTGACGAGGACGCGGCCGATGGGGGTGGTGGGGACGGGCATGGATGTCCTTCGGTTCTGGTGCTGCGGTCGTGAGGTGGAGAGCGGGGGCTCAGCCGACGCGTTCGATCGCGGCGGCCAGGCGGGTGGTGGAGCGGCCCGGGTGGAACGGGACGGTGACGACCCGGCCGCCCCACTCGGCGAGGGTGACCGACTCGGGGAGTTCGTCGGCCGTGTAGTCGCCGCCCTTCGCCCAGACGTCCGGCTTGAAGCGACGGAGAGCCTCGTCGGGGGTCGACTCGTCGAACACGACGACGGCGTCGACGCAGTCGAGCGCGAGGAGGAGCTCCACGCGGTCGTCCTGCCCCATGATCGGGCGGTCCGGACCCTTCAGTCCGCGGACCGACTCGTCGGAGTTCAGGCAGACGACCAGGCAGTCACCGAGGGCGCGGGCAGCGGACAGGGTGCGGGCGTGCCCGGCGTGCAGCAGGTCGAAGCAACCGCCGGTCGCGACGACGACGCCGCCCGCGGCCCGGACGTCGTGCACGACCCGGAGGGCGTCCCGGTCGGCGCCCGGCACCGCGATCGGTGCGGGTGGTGCGCCCGCGACGAGCGAGGCGACGCCGCCGGCCGCGAGGTACGTGGAGGCGTCGGCGACCCCGGCGGTGACCGCGTCAGCGATCTCCGCGCCCGAGGCGAGCGCGACGGCGACGCCGGCGGCGAGACGGTCACCGGCACCGCAGGGGTCGCCGGCGGTGACGGAGGGTGCCGGGACGAACCGGGAGTCGAGGCCGCGCTCGGTGCGACGGCCGACGAGCGCGCCGCGTTCGCCCATGGTCACGGCGACGGCGTGCGCCGCCCACCGGGCGACGAGGTCGGCGGCGGCGTCGGTGGCGAACGCGACCCCGGTGCCGCCGAGCCCGGTGAAGCGCTGCGCCTCGCTCGCGTTCGGGGTGACCACGGTGACGCCGACCACGGGCGCCTCGCCCTTGGGGTGCGGGTCCCAGACCACCGGGGTGCGCTCGGCGACGGCGGTGAGCGCCGACCGCATGTCCTCGGCGGCGGTCAGCCCGCGACCGTAGTCGGCGACGACGACGGCGTCGGCGTCCTCCAGCGCGGCACGCATCTCAGCGGTGACCGCGGGGACGGGCGGGGTGTCGCACCCCTCGTCGATGCGGACGAGGGCGTGGTCCCCGACGCGCACCCGGGTCTTCACCGGGGTCGGTGCGCCGGAGGGGCCCTCGACGATCGTGACGCCCGGCAGGAGCGACCGCAGCCGCTCCGCGGGGGCGTCGTCGCCCAGCACGGTCACGAGACGGACGTCGTGGCCGTCCTTCGCGAGCATGGTGGCGACGAGTCCGGCACCACCGGCCCGGCGCTGTTCCGAGCGGACGTCGAGCACGGGCACCGGGGCGTCAGGACTGAGCCGTTCGCTCGTGCCGCTGACGTCCACGTCGAGCAGGGTGTCGCCGACGACGACGATGCGGAGCTGACGGTCGGTCATCGGGTGCCTCCTCGGCGGAGCGCGGGCTCCATGGCGCGGCAGAGGGCGTGCACGAGGACGAGCTGCGCCTCCTGCACGTTGGCGGACGGGCCGTCGATGGCGATGACGTCGTCGACCGCGCTCGCGAGCGGGTTCGGGACGGGACCGGTCATGGCGACGGACCGGGCGCCGACGTCGCGAGCGGCGGCCGCGGCGGCGAGCAGGTTCGGGCTCTTGCCGCTCGTGCTGAGGAGGACGACGACGTCGCCGGCCCGGGCGTGCGCGCGCACCTGCCGGGCGAACACCTGCTCGAAGCCGTAGTCGTTCCCGATGGCGGTCACGGCGGAGGTCTCGGCGTGCAGCGCGATCGCGGAGTACGCCGGGCGGTCGCCGTCGAACCGGCCGGTGAGCTCCGAAGTCAGGTGCTGCGCCTCGGCCGCGGACCCGCCGTTGCCCGCCGCGAGGAGCCGACGTCCGGCGACCAGGCGGGCGGCGATGTCGTCCGCCCAGGCCGCGATGTGGTCGCCGTGGTCGACGAGCGACGCGATGACGGGCACCGACGCGGCGATGTGGTCGAGCACGACGCGCGTGCTCGTGCCCTCGGCGGGGCCGGCTGTGCCGGACTCGGTCGTGCCGATCCCGGTCTGCTCGATGGTCATCGGGCGTTCCTCTCGGTGATGGGTGCGGTGGCTCCGACGCGGCCGCCGGCGACCAGGCGCTCGTACACGCGCTGGGTGTCGGCGGCGACCTTCTGCCAGGTGTACTTGGCCTCGGCGCGGCGGCGACCGGCGTGCCCGTAGGCGGTCCGGCGCTCCGGGTCGTCCAGCAGCCCGCCGAGCGCGACCGCGAGGCCGTCCTCGTCGCGCGGCTCGACGTGCAGGCCGGTGGCGTCCTCGACGACGGTGTCGATGAGGCCGCCGACGCGGGAGGCGACGACGGGTACGCCGCACGCCATGGCCTCGAGCGGGACGATGCCGAACGGCTCGTACCAGGGCGCGCAGACGACGACGTCGGCGCTGCGGTACACGGCCCCCATCTCCTCCTGCGCGAGCTGCCCGCGGAAGGACACGTGGTCGCGGATCCCGAGGTCGCGGGCCAGGGAGTCGAGTCGCTGGTACTCGGGGTCGTCGGGCAGGTCGGCCCCGGCGACACCGGCACCGCCGACGACGACGAGCTCGACGTCGCGACCCTCGGCGACCAGGCGGGCGACGGCGGCGATGGTCGTGCCGACGCCCTTGCGCTGCACGAGCCGGGAGGCGGTCAGGACGCGGTGGGTCCGGCCGCGCTCCTCCACGGGGCCGTCCGGGCGGAACAGCTCGACGTCGACGCCGCAGGGCACGACCGAGATGGAGCGGAGGGGGACGCCGAGTGTCTTCAGCTCGAACGCCTCGTCCGAGCACGTCGCGACGACCTGGTCGGCACCGCGGCCGACGGCCGGTTCGAGCCACTCACGCTCGGGCGGGCTGGTGTCCGCCGAACCCTGGTGCCGACGCTTGACGACACCGAGGGCGTGGAAGGTCTGGACGACGGGGATGCGCGGCTCACCGGTGCGCAGCTGCACCTGGGTGACGGCCTCGAGGGCCGCGTGCCCGGACATCCAGAAGTGCCCGTGCACCACGTCGGGGCGCTCGGACAGCCACTCGGACGCCAGGACCTGGGCGAACGTGCCCATGTAGGGCAGCAGGTCGTCCTTCGGCACGTGCTCGGCGGGACCGGCGTCGACGTGCACGACGTCCACGCCGGGGCGGAGGGTGACACGGACGGGCAGGGCCGCGTCGTCGCGGCGTGTGTAGACCGTGACCGTGTGGCCGCGGTCGGCCAGGGCCGCGGAGAGGGCGGCGACGTGGACGTTCTGGCCGCCGGCGTCGACGCCGCCGAGCGTCGCGAGCGGGCTCGCGTGCTCGGAGACCATGGCGATCTGCATCTAGCTGCTCCTCCCACCGGCCGGCAGCGCTGCGGCTCCGGCGGTCTCCGTCTCCCGCTCCGGACGCGGCGTGCGCATCCGGGCGTGGTGCTCAGTGTGCACGTCGTCGAGCAGGGCGTCCCAGTCCGCGGTGAAGCGGGACAGCGCGTGTCGCGCGAGCACGGCCTCCCGGGCGACGAGACCGCGTCGGCGCGCCTCGTCCGGGTCCTCGAGGAGCGTCCGGGAGGCCCGGACGAGCTCGTCGACGTCCGTCGCGATCGCACCGGCCTCGGCGGGCACCGTGCGGGACGCGTCCGTGGTGGCGAGGACGAGCACCGGCATCGCCATGTGCATCGACTCGATGAGCGACAGCCCGAGCGAGGTCCAGCGGTTCGCGTGGACGTACGCGCGGCGCTGCGCGAGGGCCGCGTGCATCGGGTCGGGCTTCACGTCCCCGAGCCCGACGAGCAGGTCGCCGTGGCCGAGTCCGGCGAGCTTCTCGGTGCCCATGCCGAAGACGTCGACCGGGGCGACCGCACCGAAGCGGGGGAGCAGGTCGGTGCCGACGACCCGGTTGCGGCGGACCGGCTCGTTGATGACGGCGCCGAAGCGCTCGAGCTCGCCGGTGTACAGAGCACCGGGGTCGACGACGCCGTGTTCGACGACGGTGGTCCGGGTCGAGCCGCAGTCCCACATCAGGGCGTTCCAGTGCGTCACGTGCGCGATCGTCACGTCGTCCCGGTCCCGGAACGGGTGCAGGCTGTCGGGTACGTCGACGCGTGGAGCGTTGTGCTCGACGAAGACGGTCGGGAAGTCCGTCCGCCCGAGGAGCCGCTGCGCGACCGCGAGTTCCTCCGGTCGCTGCAGGACCACCAGGTCCACGCCGGCGTCGGCGACGTCTTCGGGTGCGATCTCGACGGCGTTCGTCCCCCAGTCCCGGCCACCACGGCCGAGGCCCCAACCGTCACGCTCCGGGGTGGTCGGGATGAGGTACTCGTGCGGGCCGCGGACGAAGGCGTCCATCCAGCCGCCGTGCACGTGCCACACGAGGATCCGCATGCACTGCCTTTCGGTCGCTGTCGATCAGGAGGAGGAGGAGAAGGAGGAGGAGGAGGAGCAGCAGTGCCGCACGCTACCGATCGGCGTCTGGCGGCGTTCGCAGGGACCCCTGGTTCGTCCGGAGAGCGCACCCGACGAGCCGTTCGTGGGCCGCGAGGACGTCGTCGACGCCGACACCGGCCAGACACGGGTGGCCGGGCACGGGGCAGTCGCGTGCCCGGCTGAGACGGCACGGCGCGCCCTGGTCGCCGAGCAGTTCCACGTGCGCCGCGTACGGCGCCCACTTCACGGCGGGGACCACGGGGGAGAACAGACTCACGATCCGGGCCCCGACCGCTGCGGCGAGGTGGGCCGGCCCGGTGTTCCCGACGACGACGACCTCGGCGCCGGCGAGGACGGCGGCCAGCTCGGCCGGGCTGGTCCGACCGCCGAGGTCGATGCCGGTGCTGCCGGCGACCGCGGCGGTCAGCTCCCGCTCGCCCGGCGAGCCGGTGACGACCACCGGGACGCCGAGCCGGGCGTACTCCGCCACGAGCGCCCGGTGGGAGGACGGCGGCCAGGACCGCGCCTCCACACTGGCGCCGGGGTGGACGACGACGTACCGCTCCAGCGCGGCCACCACCGGGGGCACCGCGACGTCCTCGCCGACGCGGACCCGGAGCAGTCCGTCGTCGCCCTCGGGCAGGGTGAAGCCCGCGGCCGCGGCGATGCGGAGCGCTCGTTCGGGTTCGGGGACGTCCTCGGGCAGGTCCTCCCCGGGTCGGAGCCGGACGTCGAGCAGCGAGCCCGGGTGGTCGACGGACGCACCGGAGACCCGCGGCACCCCGGCGAGCCGGAGCAGCATCGCGAGCGGCAGCGGGGACTGGTGGAAGGACGTCAGCACCACGGCCTCGTCCGGGCGTTCCGCGTCGACGAGGGCGCGGAACTCGGCCAGGACGCCGTCGTCGAGCGGTCGGGCGGTCTCCGTGACCCACGGCGCCGCCCACACCCGGAGCGTGTCCACCCCGGGCAGCAGCGCGCCGGCCGGGGCACCCTGCGGGCCGCACAGCAGCGTCACGTGGTCGGCGCCGGCCGCGACGGCACGGACCGCCGGCCCGGCGACCAGGACGTCGCCGAAGGAGTCGAGTCTGGCGACGAGCACCCGCCGACCGCCGGTGTCCCGGTCGCTCTCGGTGTCCACGGTGTCCGCGGCACGCACGGTGTCCGCGGCGCTCACGGTGTCACCGGTGCCGCCTGGGCGACGACGAGTGCGACCGCCTCCTCGATCGTCCGGGCGACGGTGGTCGCGCCGTCGACCTCGGCCGGCAGGGTGCGTGCGGTGGGCACGAGGACGCCTTGCCCGCCCGCTGCGGCCGCGGCACCGACGTCCGCGCCGATGTCCCCGATGACGACGAGGTCGGCCGGGTCGAGGCCGAGCCGTGCGGCCGCGGCGAGCACCATGCCGGGGCGGGGCTTGCGGCAGGCACAGTCGTCGGCGCGGTCGTGCGGGCAGACCTCCCACACGTCGAACGGCCCGACCAGCTCGTCCACCCGGGCGTTCGTCGCGTCGACCTGTTCGCGGGTCGCCATGCCCTTCGCGATGACCGACTGGTTCGTGACGACGCCCACCGCGAGTCCCGCTGCCCGGGCCGCGGCGACGGCGCGCGCGGCACCGGGGACCGGGACGACGAGGGCCGGGTCCGCGTTGTAGGGGACGTCGACCACCAGGGTGTCGTCACGGTCGAAGAGCACGCCGCGCAGCGGTCGGTCGGAGAGGGCCACACCCCTCTCTACCGGGCGGACGCCGGGCTCGCCCAACCGGGCGCTGTCCGGTGGCGCGCCGCGGACAACTCCCCGGGCGTGGCGGACGGGGCGGTCGGCGCCCGGTAGCGTCGGGCCACGTGACCGCCGTTCCCACCCTGCCCCCGTCCGACGGCCGCCCGGAGCTCGTGGTGCTCCGTGCGATCAAGCTCGGCGACCTGCTCGTCGCCGTCCCCGCGCTGCACGCCCTCCGGCGGGCGTTCCCCGGGCACCGGATCACGCTCGCGACGACGGCCTGGCTCGCGCCGGTCGTCGAGCTCGTCCCCGACGTGGACGTGCACCTCGCCCAGCACGGCCTCGACCACCCGATCGCGGTCCCAGCGGGTGTCGTGGACGTCGCGGTGAACCTGCACGGTGCCGGCCCGGAGTCCGGGCAGCTCATCGACGCGCTGCAGGCCCGCCGCGTCATCGGGCACGGCGCACCCGACGGGCCCGAGTGGCAGCACGACGTGCACGAGCGCGAGCGGTGGGCGGGTCTCATGACCGCGCACGGCATGCCCGCCGACCCCGACGACGTCACGATCGCGGTCCCGGCCGTCCCCGCCGTCGTCCAGGGCGCGGCGGTCGTGCACGTCGGCGCCTTCCACGGCGCCCGGCACTGGCCGGTCGACCGCTTCGCCGCCGTGGTGCGGGGGCTCGTCGAGCGCGGCCACCAGGTCGTGCTGACGGGAGGCGCGGACGACGTCGAGCGCGCACTGGCCGTCGCGGAATCGGCAGGTCTGGACGACGCGGCGGTGCTCGCGGGCCGCCTCGACCTGCAGCCGTTCGCCGCGGTCGTGGCGGCAGCGAGCCTCCTCGTCACGGTGGACACGGGAGCGGCGCACCTGGCGTCGGCCTACGGGATCCCGTCCGTCGTGCTGTTCGGTCCGGCTCCGCCCGAGGCCTGGGGCCCGCCCGCGTCCGGCCCGCACGTGGTCCTCACCGACGCATCGGTCCGGCGCGGTGACGTCTTCGCGGAGGACCCGGACCCGGCGATCCTCGCGGTCGCCGCCGAGGACGTGCTCGCGGCCGTCGACGGGCTCGGGGTCGTGCCCGCCGTCCGCGCACCCAGCGCCGATCGGTAGCGTCGATCCGACGGCACGGAAGGTCCGGCCGTCGGAGGGAGTCGCCGTGTTCGAAGCAGCCAACATCCGGGACTGGATCGGTCTGCCGGTCGTCGACGACCAGGACGACAAGATCGGCACCCTCGAGAGCATCTACTACGACACCGCGACGTCGGAGCCGGCGTTCGGGTCGATCACGACCGGCGTCGTCGGGAAGAAGCTCGTCTTCGTCCCCCTCGTCGGCGCGACCGTGACCCCGAAGCACCTCGTCGTGACCTTCGACAAGAAGGCCGTCAAGGACGCTCCGTCGATCGCGACGGACGGCGAACTCGACGCCGCGCTCGAGCCCGAGCTCTTCGCCCACTACGGTCTGCCGTACCAGCCCGGCGCGGGCGGCGAGCGTCGCCTCGGTCGTCGCTGACATCCCGGCGGCGGGAGTCGAGCCGGAGAACCCGACCGTGCCCGCTCGACCCCGCCCGTCGGGTCGCCCACCCACCCGAACCCGTTCCGGAGCCCACCCTGCGCCGCTCGACCGTCTCCCGCGTCCTCACCGCGCTCGTCGCGACCGTCCTGCTGGCGGGGACGGCGTCGGTCGGCGGGGTACCGGGCACACCGACCGCCCCCGGTGCCGCCGTCGCCGCTCCGCTCTGGCCCGTCCCCCAGCCCTTCCCGGCCACCGACGACCCGCCCGAGACGCTCGCCGGGCTGCCGCCGGGCAGTGCGTACGTCGCGCTCGGTGACTCGTACTCCGCCGGGTACGGGCTCGGGCACCCCACGGGGCTCCCGGTCCGGGCGTGCGCGCAGTCGGGCGAGGACTACCCGCACCGCATCGCCGCCCGCTTCGGATTCGACCTCACCGACGTCACCTGCGCGGGCGCGACGAGCGAGGACGTCCGGGACCGCGTGCAGTTCCGCGGCGCCCGGCCGCAACTCGAGGCGCTGTCCGCCGACACGCGGCTCGTGACACTGACGATCGGCGGCAACGACGCCGACCTGTTCGGCACCGCGGGCTCGTGCCTGGCACTGTCCGCCACCGGCCCGGTGTTCTCCGGCCAGAACGCCCCGTCCTGCCGGTCGACACTCGCGTCCGACGGGGTGGACACCCTCGGCGCGAAGATCCAGGGCCGCGTCGCCCTCGGCGTCGCCGAGACGCTCGCCGACGTCCGGGCCGCAGCGCCGAACGCCACGGTGATCGTGCTCGGGTACCCGGCGATCTTCCCCGACGCGGCACACACCCCGTCGTCGGGCTGCTTCCGCCCGGCCGTCGACCTGGGGACCCTGGCCGGGCGGTTCCCCCGGGACACCTACCCGTTCACCGACGCCGACGTCCGCTGGCTGCACGGCGTGCAGGAGCAGCTGGACGACGTAACCCGGAACGCGGCGCAGGCCGCGGGCGCGACCTTCATCGAGGTGTTCGCCGAGACGCAGGCGCACTCGGCCTGCGCGCGGAAGGGCGCCTACGTCGAGGGGATCTCGCTCGAGTCGCTCGGCGGCCTGAGCCGGATCGACCTCCGTCCCGGCGCGCTCCACCCGAACCGCGCCGGCGTACGCTTCCTGACCGACCGGACCGCGGACGTGCTCCGGAGCAGGTTCGGCTGAGCCGACACGTCCGTCTCGGACGCGCGACCCGGTCCGGGTGCTCCGCGACCGCGGAGCGGGTCAGCGCAGCACCGCGGCGAGCCGGTCCAGGAGCACCGGGACCGCCGTCAGCGCCGAGATGTGTCCGTCCGCGGGCCGCTCCTCGTACGCCACGGCGGGGAGTGCCGCGGCGAGGCGCCGCCCGTGTGCGACCGGCACGACCCGGTCGCGGGCTCCGTGCACGACGGTCGTCGGGACGGTCACGGCGGACAGCGGGAACCCCCAGTCGGTGACGAACGCCACGTCGTCGTCGGTCGCGCCCTGCAGGCCCGACCCACCCGCCGCCGTCGCGTCCTGCCCGAGCGCGGCCCAGTCCCCGTCCAGGGCCGCCCAGTCGCGGTCGACGAACTGGGACGGGTCGAACGTGGCGGTCGACGCCCAGGCGAGACGGGCCTCCCGTCCGGCGGCGGCCGACCGGAGGCCACCGTCGGCCGCCATGCCGTCCCACCACCCGGTCGTGTCGTCGAACGGCGCGGGCGAGGCGACGACGGCCGCGGCGGCGACCCGGCCGGGCAGCAGTGCCGCGGCGGCGAGCGCGTGCGGGCCACCACCGGACCCGCCGAGGACCGCGACGCGGGGGAGTCCCAGCGCGTCGAGGACCTGTTCGAGGTCGCGAGCGCCGTCCGCGACGCGTCGTCCGGGCAGGGGGTCGGCTCCGCCGTAGCCCGGTCGGGTCACCGCGACGAGACGGAGCCCGCGGGCCGCCGCCGCGCTGGTGAGCGGCTCGAAGAGGGCGCCCGTGTGCGGGGACTCGTGGTGCCACACCACGGTGGGCCGGACGGCGTCCGGTGCGGTGTCGTCGACGAGGACCGAGCGGCCGTCGCGGAGTCCGATGCTGCGCATGCGCGCGAGGGTAGTCTCCGACCGTGCCCCTCCGTTCCGCCGGTCTCCTGCTGCACCGGGGGAGCGGTCCCGCGCTCGAGGTGTTCATCGCGCACATGGGTGGCCCGTTCTGGCGTCGGCGGCCGCGGGCGTGGACGATCCCGAAGGGCGAACCCGTCGCGGGCGAGGACACCCTGACCACGGCGCTGCGGGAGTTCACCGAGGAGATCGGCACAGCACCGCCGGACGGTGTCCCGCACCTGCTCGGCGACTTCCGGCAGGCCTCGGGCAAGGTCGTCACGGTCCACACGCTGCACGCACCGGACTTCTCCGTCGACGTGGTGCGCAGCAACACCGTCGCGCTCGAGCTGCCGCGCGGCTCCGGTCGGTTCGTCGAGGTGCCCGAGGTCGACGACGCGCGTTGGACGCCGGTCGACTCCGCGCGCGGGCTCGTCGTGGCGGGGCAGGTCGCCGCGCTCGACGCCCTCGCAGCGCGCACCTGACACCTCCCGTCTCCGCCGTCCGAGCACGACGGGGAAGGGCGAGCGTCGGGCGTGCGCGGAGCGCTACCGCTCGCCGACGGTCCCGACGGAGCCGGTCGCGGTGCGGATCGAGCCCGTCGCCGCCCGGTGGACCGTGGCGACGGAGCCCGTGATCGTCTGGATCGCACGGCTCACGGTCGGGATCGAACTCGTGACGACGGCCAGCGACGAGGTCAGGACCTCGATCGACGACGTGCTGAGGTGCGGCTGCGCGGTCGCGTGCACCGGGAACCCGCGGCGCGCGAGCACGACGACGGAGAGCCCGCCGAGGAGCACGACCGCCCCGGCGAACGGCAGCGTCTGCAGCCCGGAGAGCCCGAGCACCTGCCCCCCGAGCGCGGCACCACCCGCGATGCCGATGTTCGACGCGCCGTTCACCAGGGCGCCTGCGATCTCCGGGCTGACCCCGCCGGTGCGGATCGCGGCGGCCATGAAGAGCGTCCCGGTCGTGCCGTTCGCCGCCATCCAGACCCCGGCGACGAGCATCGTGCCGGCCAGGGACCCGTGCGTGAACGGCATCACGACGAAGGCGGCGGCCATCGCGGCGATCGACACGACCAGCGTCTGCCGTGGTGCGCGGTCGACGAACAGCCCGGCGAGCCAGAGTCCGACCACGCCGGTGCCGCCGAGCACGAGCAGCGCGCCGGACACCATGCCGGCGTCGAGCCCGGCGTCGACGACGTAGGGGCCGACGTACGTGTACACGACGTAGTGCCCGGCGAACAGCAGCAGGTCCGCGACGACGACGGAGAGCAGTCCGGTCCGGGCCCACGCCCTGGGGGACCCGACGTGCGGGGACGCGGCCCCGCGGACGGAGGGGAGGAAGGCCGCCGCGACCACGGCGAGGACGGCGGCGCACGCGGCGACCCCGCCGACGGCCGGTCGCCAGCCGACCGTCTCGCCGACGCCGGTGGCGAGCGGCACGCCGATCACGAAGCCGAGCGAGCTCCCGGAGTAGACGAACGCGATGGCCCGGCCGGCCAGCCGCGGCGGCACGATCCGGGTGGCGTACGCGGACGCGACGGAGAAGAACAGGGCGTGCGCGATGCCGCCCACGACCCGGCCGGCGCAGACGACGGCGAACGAGGGCGCGAGGGCGACGAGCGCGTTCGACACCGTGTACCCGACGAGGGTGGCGACGAGCACGGTCTTGCGCGGCAGCTTCGCCGTGAGGGACGTCAACGGCAGCGCGAGCAGCGCGACGGCGGCCGCGTACACCGTGATGACGACGCCCATGGTCGACTCGGTCACGCCGAGGTCGCGGCTCATGGTCCCGAGCAGGCCGACCGGCATGAGTTCGGTCGTGATGGCGAAGAACGTGGCGAGCCCGAGCACGGCGATCCCGACCACCGACGACGTCGTGACGGTGATCGGCGTCGTGTACGGGTGGACGGTCTGGTTGCTGGTGGTGGACACGGCGGCTGACCTCCTCGAGGACGTGGAGGAGCGCGCGCGGACGACGGGTCGGCCGGGGAGAGCGCGCTCGGGTGGACGGGATGTGGAGACGGATTTCTTGCCACTCCACGGCGAGTGCGCCCGTCCAGTGTTGCACGCTCGATCCGGTTCGCGCGAGGGCACCCGGGTGGCTCTCAGGAGCGCTCCAACGCCGCGCGGGCAGGAGCCGTCAGTACATCCGACTCGTGGCGGTGCTCGTGACCGTGCCGCGTACCGCGCCGCCGACCAGGCGCACCCACAGCGTCCCGCTGGCCGACGTCGCGGAGAGCGAGACCGTGCCGTGGAGGGCGTCCTCGCGGGGGTAGCAGGCGCTCGTCCCCTCGATCCGGTCCGCCGTGGCGACGAGGCAGATGGTCGACGGGTCCCGTCCGACCGCCGCCCACACGTTCCACGGCGTGCCCGCCGCGTCGCCCGACAGCGAGCGGTTCGTGAAGACGAGCCGCGTCGAGCGCAGCGCGACCGGGGCCTCGATGGAGCCGGGGAGTTGGTCGGCGAAGGTCTGCGGCAGGTCGAGCATCTGTTCGACGGTGACCGTGCCGGCCGCCGGGGTCACGGTGGCGCGACCGGGTTCCGCGGATCTCGCGCCGACCGAGAGTCCGACGCCGGTGCCGAGCACCAGTCCGACCACGACGGCGCCGGCACCGGACGCCCAGAGCACGGTCCGGTCGGTCCGGCGCGCCCGGTCGGCCAGCCGTCGGGCACCGGCGAGGAGGCCCGATCCGCCTCGGTCGGGCGCGTCGCGATCCGCGCCGCCGTCGTCCGCGCCGCCGACCGCGACGCCGCCCTCTCCGACCCCGTCCCCGCCGACCCGCTGGTCGTCGGTCCGGTGGTCGTCGGCCCGGTGCTCGCCGGGGTCGCGGACGTCGGCGTCCCCGCCGACGCCCGGGATGACCGCGTCGTCGTCGGTCGGGTCGCCCTCCGGACCGGCCGACCGGCCACGTCGCGACGCGGGGCGGGCCGCCGCCCGTCGACCGTCGGCGCCGGAGGACGTGGCGGGCGCGACGTCGGAGCGGGGGCGCCTCCGGGCCTCCCGGTCGAGGTCCGCCAGCGCGATGCGGGCGCGGGCGGCCTCGGTGGGTGTCGACGCGGCGCCCCAGGCGATGCGTTCGAGACGGGCACGTGCTGCCGCGTCGTCGTCGGTCCGGCTCATGCGCGCTCCTCGTCGTCACGCCTGGGGCAAGACTGCCACCGCAGCGGTGTCGGCGCCCACCCAGACCGGGGGGAGTACGCCCGAGGGATGACCGACGCGCAGAACGACCAGTCGACCGACCCGGCGGTGCCCGCCGACGCCACCGGTTCCACACCGGCGGACGTCGACGAGGAGACCCTCGAACCGCTCAGCCACGACACCCAGTCCGGCGCGGCCGACTACGTCGCGACGAGCCCGGGCGGCAGCGGCACCGAACGCCACGTCCCGCTCCCCGAGGAGGAACAGGGCCGCGACACCGAGTACGACCCGGTCGACCAGGGACCGCAGCAGGAGGGCCAGGGCGGCTGACCCGCGGCTCGTTCGGCCCCGCGCCCGCCGTCACCGCACGAGCCGGCGCAGGACCGCGCGCTCCGCGAGCGTCCACACGGCGCTCGTGACCAGGTACAGGGCGGCGGCGAGCGGCGCGACCGCGGCGAAGACGACCGAGACGAACGGGACCCACCGCGCGATCCCGGCCGTGACGGCCGCTCCCGGCACGGTGACGTCCGGAGCGGGGACAGGCGCCGGGTTCCAGTGCTGCTGTGCCCGACGCGTGTGCTCGACCGCGACGACGAGCACCGCGAGCAGCACGAGCACGAGCCAGCCGTGCACCCACAGCGGGGACGTCAGCACCGCGACGGCCGACTGCGCGAGCGGGATGCCGGCGAGGGACGCGCGGAGCAGGGTGTTGACCGTCCCGTCGATGCTCGCGTGCGTGAAGACCGTGTACAGCAGCGAGACCACGGGTGCCTGTGCGAGGACGGGCAGGCACCCGGCCAGCGGTGCCACCCGTTCGGCCGTGTACAGCTCCTGGAGTGACCGCTGGAACCGTGCGGTGTCGCGACCGGCACGTCGGCGGAGTTCCGCGATCCGCGGTGCGAGGCGGCGACGGTCCCGCTCCGCCCGGACCTGCAGCACGGACAGCGGGACGAGCAGGACGCGGACCGCGAGGGTCAGCACGACGACGGCGAGCGCCGCTGCTGCCGGTCCCGCGACCGGGGTGAGGGCGTCGGTGAGGACGGCGACGAGGTCCGCGCCGGCGTGCAGCACGGCGCTGAGGCCGGGCAGGGTGGTGATGTCCATGGATGGTCCTTCGATCGGAGGGGTCGGGCGCGAGCGCGGCCCGACACCGACCGGTGTCAGACCGCCGGGACGCCCCCCGGAGCCCGTGACCGCACGTGCCCGTCCGCATCCGGGTCGCTCCAGGCGATCCGGGTGACGAGGTCCGGTGCCGTGGAGGGCACCGGGAGACGGTCCGCTCCGACCGCGGTGATGAGCAGGGCGACGAGCCGCAGCACGAGCGCGGCTGCGGCGAGCGCGGCGATCCCGGCGACGGTGACGCCCACGACGGTGACGCCGAGCACGGCGACCGCGAGGGCCGGTGGTGCACCAGGGACCCATGCGTGACCGAGCGCGGCGGGGCCCGGCGCGTGCAGCGCGGAGACCACGCGGAGCAGCACCTCGATGACCGTCATGGTGCGGCTCAGCGTACCGTCCGCGAGCCTCCGGAGACGTGCCGGGGACGCGGGGCAGGATCGGTGCATGAGCGCAGCTTCCCCGAGCACCCCGGCGACGGTCGCGCTGGAGCGGGCCGGCGTCCCCTACACGCCGCACGTCTACGAGCACCACGAGAGCGCGACGAACTTCGGCGAGGAAGCAGCGGCGGCACTCGGGCTCCGCGAGGAGCAGGTCTTCAAGACCCTCGTGGTGTCGGTCGACGGTGAACTCGCGGTGGCGATCGTCCCCGTGGCGGACCGGCTCGACCTCAAGGCCGTCGCGGCGGCCGTCGGCGGGAAGAAGGCGTCGCTCGCGGACCCCGCGCTCGCGGAACGCCGCACCGGGTACGTCGTCGGCGGGATCAGTCCGGTGGGACAGCGGACACGACTGCGCACCGTGCTGGACGCGTCGGCCGCCGACCACGCGACGATCTTCGTGTCCGGCGGGCGCCGCGGGTTCGACATCGAGGTGGTCCCCGCCGACCTGGTGCGCGTCACCGACGCGAGCACGGCGGCCATCACCCGGACCTGAGTCGACTCGCCGCAACTTCTTCCCGGACACGGGAATGACCGCGGCCCTCCTGCGTTGCATTGAGCCGAAGGCACTCAAGTTCCTCAGGAGGTCCCTTTGCCACAGACGTTCGGCCCGACCGGCGGCAACGACTCGTTCGACGAGTTCCTCGCACGACTGCTCGCGGCTTCGCAGAACCCCGGTCAGTCCCAGCGGTCCGTGCCGTTCGGACGGCCGGTCGACATCACCCGGCTCCTCAGCCGGCGCACCCACGAGCTGCTCCAGCAGACGGCCGCGTACGCCGTCGAGCAGGGGCAGCACGAGATCGACGCGCTGCACGTGCTGCACGTGCTCGTCGGCACCGAGCCCTTCGCGGCCGTCCTCCGGTCCGCGGGTGCCGACCCCGAGCGGTTCGCCGCCGAGGTCGAACAGCGCCTCCCGATGCCGTCGGGTGACCGTGTCGAGGGTCGCCCGGCCCTGACCCCGTCCGCGCAACGGATCCTGCTCGAGGCCACCCAGGCCGCGCGCGGGTTCGGCAGCACGTACACCGACCCCGAGCACGTCTTCTTCGCGCTCGTCACCGACCAGGACACCGTCGCGGGGCAACTCCTCGCGAGCGCCGGCGTCACCCCGCAGGTGATGCAGTCCTACGCGCACGACGCGGCCGAGGCCGCACGAGAGGGGCGACCCATGCCCGGCACCACCACCGCCGACCAGGACCAGCAGTCGGAGACCCCGACGCTCGACCAGTACGGCACCGACCTCACGGCACGCGCTCGTGACGGCCGCATCGACCCGGTGATCGGCCGCGCCGACGAGATCGAGCAGGCCGTCGAGATCCTGCTCCGCCGCACCAAGAACAACCCCGTCCTCATCGGCGAGCCCGGCGTCGGCAAGACCGCCATCGTCGAGGGACTCGCCCAGCGCATCGTCGACGGCGACGTCCCGGCCCTGCTGCAGGGCAAGCGCGTCGTCGCGCTCGACCTGCCCGGCATGCTCGCCGGCACCCGGTACCGCGGTGACTTCGAGGAGCGCCTGACCAAGGCGATGGACGAGATCGCCGCGCACGCGGACGAGCTCATCGTCTTCGTCGACGAGCTGCACACCGTCGTCGGCGCCGGTGGTGGCGGCGAGGGCGGTTCGATGGACGCCGGCAACATCCTCAAGCCGCGCCTCGCCCGCGGTGACCTGCACCTCGTCGGCGCGACGACGCTGAAGGAGTACCGCCGCATCGAGAAGGACGCCGCACTCGAGCGTCGCTTCCAGCCCGTGACGGTGGGGGAGCCGAGCTTGGAGGACGCGGTCGCGATCCTCACCGGTCTCAGCCCCCGCTACGCCGAGCACCACGGCGTGACGTACTCCGACGAGGCGCTCCGAGCGGCCGTCGAGCTCTCGCACCGCTACGTGACCGACCGGCACCTGCCGGACAAGGCCATCGACCTCATCGACCAAGCCGGTGCCCGCCGTCGCCTCGCCCGGTCGGGCGACGTCGACGTCGACGCGCTCCGGGCCGAGGTCGCCGACCTCACGGCCCGCAAGGACCGCGCCGTCGCCGAGGAGCAGTACGAGGAGGCGTCCGACCTCCGCGACGAGATCGCCGGACTGGAGGCCCGGATCACCGCCGCCGACACGGGCGAGGTCGCCCGGTCGTCCCGACCGCACGCCGCGGACGACGTCATCACCGAGGCGGACATCGCAGCCGTGGTGTCCCGCGCCACCGGGATCCCGGTGACCCGCCTCGGGTCGGCCGACAAGACCCGCCTCGCGGGCCTGGAGTCCGAGCTGCACGACCGCGTGGTCGGCCAGGACGACGCCGTGCGGGCGATCGCGAAGGCGGTCCGACGCAGTCGCACCGGGATGGGCGACCCGCGTCGCCCGGTCGGCAGCTTCCTGTTCCTCGGACCGACCGGTGTCGGCAAGACCGAGCTCGCCAAGGCGCTGGCCTCGTCGCTGTTCGGGGACGAGTCGGCGATGCTCCGCTTCGACATGAGCGAGTTCGGCGAACGCCACACGGTCTCGCGACTCGTCGGTGCCCCTCCGGGGTACGTCGGCTACGACGAGGCCGGGCAGCTGACCGAGCGCGTCCGTCGGAACCCGTACTCGGTGATCCTGCTCGACGAGGTCGAGAAGGCGCACCCGGACGTGTTCAACCTGCTCCTGCAGGTGCTCGACGACGGACGGCTCACCGACGGACAGGGCCGGACGGTCGACTTCCGGAACACCGTGGTCATCATGACCTCGAACATCGGGTCGGAGTTCCTCGCGTCCCGCTCGGGTGCGCTCGGCTTCTCGGTGGCGGCCGACGGCGGCTACGCCGAGGACGACCTCCGCAACCGCGTGATGGGCAGGCTGCGCGAGTCGATGCGGCCGGAGTTCATCAACCGGATCGACGAGATCGTGCTGTTCCGCAAGCTCGAGCGCGGGCAGCTGCGCTCGATCGTGTCGCTGCTCCTGCAGGACACGGCGCTCCGGCTGGCGGCGCAGGGCATGGTGCTCTCGGTGTCCGAGTCGGCGACCGACTGGCTCGCCGAGCACGGCTACGAGCCGGAGTACGGCGCCCGTCCGCTCCGTCGTCTCATCCAGCGCGAGGTCGACGACCGCATCGCGGAGCTGGTGGTCGAGGGCGCCACGGACGACGGCGTCACGGTCCGCATCGACGTCGTGGACGACGAGGTCGTCGCACTGGTCGACGCATCCGTCGCGGTCTAGCGACTCCCCACGACGAAGCCCCCGGCACCATCGGTGCCGGGGGCTTCGTCGTGTGTTCGGGAATGCAATTCCACGGAATGCCGGGGGAAGGGTTGCGGAGTCCTCCTGCGTCTGGATAGTGTTCTCCCGACGCGAACGGAATTCCGACGCGTCGGGAATCCGAAGGTCCGAGCGACCGCAGAACCGTGCCGAAAGGGGGCCGACATTGATCACCACACTCACGCCGTTCCGGGCATTCCGTGGAACCACCGGTCCCGTCTCCGGTTCCTGCTGACCGGACCGTCCTCCCGTCTGAC
Source organism: Curtobacterium sp. MCJR17_055 (assembly GCF_003224335.1). Classification (GTDB taxonomy): domain Bacteria; phylum Actinomycetota; class Actinomycetes; order Actinomycetales; family Microbacteriaceae; genus Curtobacterium. The sequence continues at coordinate 397,235 of NZ_QKLF01000003.1, read as the reverse complement.
GGGCTCGTACGCTGAGCCACTGCTCGTGCTCGATGCCCGGTCCGACCTCCTCGTGGATGTGCTGCTCCGGCGGCACTGACCGCCGGCGCTGACGAGCCGAGCAGGCCGACCGCCCCGTGCTGTCGGACCGGCTCGCTGGTCCGCAGTCGCCGGTCGCTCCTCCGAGGGGTGTCCCCGAGCCGAGCCCGGCACCGCCGTCGACGTCGTCGACGGTCGGCGCCGTCGAGTCGGTCCAGGTGACGGGACGGCGCGTTCGTTCCCGGACCTGCTGGCATCTCGCACGCATGCAGAAACGGATCCGCATGCATTGATCGAGGTGTTCCGTCGCGCCCTCCGGGGCATCGTCGACGAAATGCAGCAGGTCATTCCCCGACCCGTTTCCCGGGTCATTCCGTCGACCCTTCCTCCGGCAATCCCGTGGATCTCCGGCAATCCCCTGAAATGAGAACACCATGTCATCGAAGACCCTCCTCCGACCCGTCCGGCCGCCCACCGGCGCGCCCCGGCCGGTGTCACTGCCGGACCGTCTGGCGCTCCGGCTCGGACTCGCCCTCATCGTGTGGAGCCGCCGCACGCGGCGACAGCCCCACGAGATCGACCCGGCCGAGGAACTCCGCCGGCAGTGCGAGCACGAGGCGCGTCTCGTCCGTGAGGCCGAGTGGCTGCTCCTCGTCACCGGACCACGGCAGTGGCGCTGAGTCGCCCGGTGGCGACCAGCGGACGGGAGGCGCGGGACCGATCCGTCCCGCGCCTCCCGCCCGACTCCAGCCGGCCGGTCGGCGTCCTGGCCGCACCCCCGTTGGCCCGTACGGTTGACGGCATGAAGGAGACCGCCGCTGCCCTCGTCGAGCGCCTCACCCAGATCGTCCCCGACTTCCCGAAGCCGGGCGTGCTGTTCCGTGACGTGACGCCGGTGTTCGCCGATCCGATCGCCTTCGGGCGCGTCTGTGAGGCCCTCGCCGCACCGTTCGCGGTGGGTGCGGGTTTCGCGGCCGTCGCCGGCATCGAGGCGCGCGGGTTCGCCCTCGCCGGCGGCATCGCGGCGCAGCACCAGGTCGGCGTCCTGACCGTGCGCAAGGCCGGCAAGCTGCCCGGCGAGGTGCTCAGCGAGCAGTACGCGCTCGAGTACGGGGAGGCCGAACTCGAGTTGCGCCCCGGCCAGCTCGAACCCGGCACCCGGGTGCTCGTCGTCGACGACGTCCTCGCCACCGGGGGCACGGCGGCCGCGACCGTGACGCTGCTCGAGCGCGCGGGGTACGAGGCGATCGGGTTCGCCGCCCTGATCGAACTCGACGGGCTGTCCGGCCGCGAGCGGCTCGAACCGCGTCTGCCCGTCACCACCCTCGGCGCCGTGCCGGCCTGAGCCTCGGCGACGGACTCCGCGGGTCGGCGCCGGTGCCGTCCGGCGACCGCGCCCGCACTAGTCTTGACGCACCCAATCCGATCGAGGAGTCCCACCATCGTGACCGAGTCAGTCGCCGCAGAACCCGCCGAGCCCGCCGACGTGCCCCAGGCACCCGAGCCCCGCACCGCGACGACGACCACGACGGGCACCGATCTGTTCGACGGCGTCCGCGGTGTCGTCGCCGTCCGGGTGGCCGGTGTGCTCAAGGACCTGGCGGCCGAGGTGGCGGCCGGCGACGTCGTCGAGCCGGTGACCCTCGACGAGCAGGACGGCCTCGACATCCTCCGGCACTCCGCCGCGCACGTGCTCGCGCAGGCGGTGCAGCAGATCAACCCGGACGCGAGGCTCGGCATCGGGCCGCCGGTCACCGACGGCTTCTACTACGACTTCGACGTGGCCGAGCCCTTCACGCCCGAGGACCTCAAGGCGATCGAGAAGGGCATGGACCGCATCGTCAAGCAGGCCCAGCGCTTCCGCCGCCGGGTCGTGACGGACGGCGAGGCCCGCGAGCTCATGGCGGGGGAGCCCTACAAGCAGGAGCTCATCGGCCTGAAGGGCGCCGCTGCCGATGGCGACTCGGGCGAGAGCGTCGAGGTCGGCGCGGGCGAGCTCACCGTGTACGAGAACGTCGACCCGAAGTCCGGCGAGGTCGTCTGGCAGGACCTCTGCCGCGGCCCGCACGTCCCGCACACCCGGTGGATCGGCAACGCGGCGAAGCTCATGCGCGTCGCCGCCGCCTACTGGCGCGGGTCGGAGAAGAACCCGCAGCTGCAGCGCGTGTACGGCACCGCCTGGCCCGACAAGGACCAGCTCAAGGCGTACCTCGTGCGCCTCGAGGAGGCGGCGAAGCGCGACCACCGCAAGCTCGGCGCCGAACTCGACCTGTTCTCGTTCCCCGACGAGATCGGCTCGGGCCTCGCGATCTTCCACCCCAAGGGCGGCATCATCCGCCGTGAGATGGAGGACTACTCGCGTCGTCGGCACGAGGAGAACGGCTACTCGTTCGTCTACACGCCGCACATCACCAAGGGCGACCTGTTCGAGCAGTCCGGTCACCTCGGGTGGTACAAGGACGGCATGTTCCCGCCCATGCACATGGACGAGGCGCGGGACGAGGACGGCAACGTCACCCGACAGGGCGCGGACTACTACCTCAAGCCCATGAACTGCCCGATGCACATCCTGGCGTACCGGTCGCAGGCCCGCTCCTACCGCGACCTGCCGCTGCGGATGTTCGAGTTCGGCACGGTCTACCGCAACGAGAAGTCCGGCGTCATCCACGGCCTCACCCGGGTCCGTGGCCTGACCCAGGACGACGCGCACATCTTCACCACGCAGGAGAAGATGAAGGAGGAGCTCACCACGACCCTCCAGTTCGTGCTGTCCCTGCTCCGCGACTACGGTCTCGACGACTTCTACCTCGAGCTCTCCACCAAGGACCCCGAGAAGTACGTCGGCGACGACGAGGTCTGGGAGGTCGCTACGAACACCCTGCGCGAGGTCGCCGAGGAGTCCGGGCTCGAACTCGTCGCCGACCCCGCCGGTGCGGCCTTCTACGGCCCGAAGATCTCCGTGCAGGCGCGCGACGCCATCGGCCGCACCTGGCAGATGTCCACCGTGCAGCTCGACTTCAACCTCCCCGAGCGGTTCGGCATCGAGTACACGGCTGCCGACGGCACCCGTCAGCGCCCGGTGATGATCCACCGTGCCCTGTTCGGGTCGATCGAGCGGTTCTTCGGCGTCCTGACCGAGCACTACGCGGGGGCGTTCCCGGTCTGGCTGTCCCCGGTGCAGGTCGTCGCGATCCCCGTCGCCGAGGAGTACGGCGACTACCTCGACGAGGTGGTCGCGAAGCTCCGTGCGAAGGGCGTGCGCGCCGAGGTCGACCACTCGGACGACCGCATGCAGAAGAAGATCCGAACGCACACCAAGGCGAAGGTGCCGTTCCAGCTCATCGCGGGCGGCGACGACCGCGACGCCGGGGCCGTCAGCTTCCGGTTCCGGGACGGCCGCCAGGACAACGGCGTGCCCGTGGACGAGGCCGTCGAGCGCATCACGACGGCCATCCGCGACCGCGTGCAGGTCTGATGTCCGGCCCGCTCGACGACGAGGGCGACCCGCTGGTGATCCGGGACGCCGCCACCCAGGCGGCGGTCCCGGACGCCTTCCAGCGCCTGTGGAACCCGCACCGGATGGCGTACATCGACGCCGGCCGGGCGGGCGAGGGTCGCGGGCACCGTGACGACTGCCCGTTCTGCGAGGCACCGCGGAAGTCCGATCGTGAAGCCCTCATCGTCGCGCGGGGCGAGCACGCGTACGTGCTGCTCAACCTGTACCCGTACAACAACGGCCACCTGCTCGTCTGCCCGTACCGACACGTCCCGCTCTACGACGAGGTGACGCCGGAGGAACTGCAGGAGATCGGCGAGCTGACCCAGACCGCGATGCGGGTCCTCCGCCGGGTCGCCCACTGCGACGGGTTCAACATCGGGATGAACCAGGGCGAGGTCGCCGGCGCCGGTGTTGCCGCACACCTGCACCAGCACATCGTGCCGCGGTGGCAGTCGGACGCCAACTTCTTCCCGATCATCGCCCGGACGAAGTCGCTCTCGCAGATGCTCGGCGAGACCCGTCGACTCGTCGCCGAGGGGTGGCCGGAGCACTAGACTGGGGGGATCATGAGCGACAGCACCCCCAGCACCGTCACCGCCACTTCGACCACCGGGTCCTCACGCGTCAAGCGCGGCCTCGCGGAGATGCTCAAGGGCGGCGTCATCATGGACGTGATCGACGCCGACCAGGCCCGCATTGCCGAGGAAGCCGGCGCCACCGCCGTCATGGCCCTCGAGCGCGTCCCGGCCGACATCCGTGCGCAGGGTGGTGTCGCCCGCATGTCCGACCCGTCGATGATCGAGGAGATCATCGCCGCCGTGTCGATCCCGGTCATGGCGAAGGCCCGCATCGGCCACTTCGTCGAGGCCCAGGTGCTCCAGGAGCTCGGCGTCGACTACATCGACGAGTCCGAGGTGCTCTCGCCCGCCGACTACGTCAACCACATCGACAAGTGGGGCTTCACGACGCCCTTCGTCTGCGGTGCGACGAACCTCGGCGAGGCCCTCCGCCGCATCACCGAGGGCGCGGCCATGATCCGCTCCAAGGGCGAGGCCGGCACCGGCGACGTGTCCGAGGCCACGCGCCACATCCGCACCATCTCGAAGGAGATCGCGGCGCTGCGGAACCTCAAGGAGGACGAGCTCTACGTCGCCGCCAAGGAGCTGCAGGCCCCGTACGACGTCGTGAAGGAGGTCGCGCAGACCGGCTCACTCCCGGTGGTGCTCTTCACCGCCGGTGGTGTCGCCACCCCCGCCGACGCCGCGATGATGATGCAGCTCGGCGCGGACGGCGTGTTCGTCGGCTCCGGCATCTTCAAGTCCGGTGACCCGGCCAAGCGCGCCGCGGCGATCGTCAAGGCCGTGACCTTCCACGACGACCCGAAGGTCATCGCCGAGGTCTCGCGTGGGCTGGGCGAGGCGATGGTCGGCATCAACGTGGCCGACGTCCCCGCGCCGCACCGTCTCGCCGAGCGTGGCTGGTAACGCCGCGCCCCGGATCGGCGTCCTCGCCCTGCAGGGGGACTTCCGCGAGCACATCTCGTCCCTCACGGAGCTCGGCGCCGACGTCGTGCCGCTCCGCCGTCCGGAGGAGTTGGCGGCGCTCGACGGCGTCGTCATCCCCGGCGGTGAGTCGAGCGTGATGGACAAGCTGTCCCGGACGTTCGGCCTTGCGGAACCGCTCGCCGATGCCATCCGCGGTGGCCTACCGGCCTACGGCACCTGCGCGGGCATGATCATGCTGAGCGCGCGGATCACCGACGGCATCGCCGGGCAGCACACGCTCGGGATCCTCGACACGACGGTCCGACGCAACGCCTTCGGCAACCAGAACGACTCGTTCGAGACGGACATCCCGATGCCGGAACTCGGCGCGGACCCCGTGCACGCGGTGTTCATCCGGGCGCCCGTGGTCGAGGAGCACGGCATCGACGTGCGCGTGCTCGGGGCGCTGACCGACGGGCAGGTCGTCGCGGTGCAGCAGGGCAACGTGCTGGCGAGCGCCTTCCACCCGGAGGTCGCGGGGGAGGACCGCTTCCACCGGCGCTTCCTCGACCTGGTCCGTTCCGCCTGAGCCGGGCCGCCGGTTGGCCGCGCCAGCGAGGCGGAGGGCGGCCGAGCCTCCCGGGTCGGTAGACTGGACCGGATTTTCGGCTAGACGCAAGGAGAACCGTGTCCGGGCATTCCAAGTGGGCAACGACCAAGCACAAGAAGGCGGTCATCGACCAGCGCCGTGCGAAGTCGTTCGCCAAGCTCATCAAGAACATCGAGGTCGCCGCGAAGATGGGCGGCGCCGACATGTCGGGCAACCCGACGCTGGTCGACGCGGTCCAGAAGGCCAAGAAGACCTCGGTGCCGAACGACAACATCGACCGTGCCGTCAAGCGCGGCGCCGGCCTGACCGGTGAGTCGATCGAGTACACGACGATCATGTACGAGGGCTACGGCCCGAACGGCGTCGCGCTGCTCATCGAGTGCCTCACCGACAACAAGAACCGCGCTGCGGCTGAGGTCCGGACCGCGATGTCGCGCAACGGCGGCACCATGGCCGACCCGGGCAGTGTCGCCTACAACTTCAACCGCAAGGGTGTCATCTCGGTCACGAAGACCGACGGGCTCTCCGAGGACGACGTCATGACGGCCGTGCTCGACGCGGGTGTCGAGGACGTCATCGACCAGGGCGGCGGCTTCGAGGTCATCACCGAGGCGTCCGACCTCGTCCAGGCACGCACGGCCCTGCAGGACGCAGGGATCGACTACGACTCCGCCGACGCCGAGTTCGTGCCGAACCTCAAGGTCGAGGTCGACGCCGACACCGCCCGCAAGGTGTTCAAGCTCATCGACGCGCTCGAGGACTCGGACGACGTGCAGAACGTGTACGCGAACTTCGACGTGCCCGCCGACGTGCAGGCCGAGCTCGACGAGGACGAGGAATAAGACCGTGCTCCGCGTGCTCGGGGTGGACCCCGGGCTCACCCGGTGCGGGGTCGGCGTGGTCGAGGTCACGCCGGATCGGCGCGCCCGCCTCGTGCACGTGACGGTCGTCCGCACCCCGGCGGACATGGCCCTGGAACTGCGGTTGCTCGCGATCGCGGAGGGCATCGCGGAGCAGATCGACACGCACCGTCCGGACGCCGTCGCCGTGGAACGCGTCTTCGCCCAGGCGAACGTGCGCACCGTGATGGGGACCGCGCAGGCGTCCGGGCTCGCCCTGCACGCCGCAGCGGCGCGCGGGCTGCCGGTCGGGCTGCACACTCCGTCCGAGGTCAAGGCCGCCATCACCGGGTACGGCAACGCGGACAAGCGGCAGGTGCAGGCGATGGTCGCGCGGGTCCTCGGCCTGGCCGAGGCACCGAGGCCGGCGGACGCCGCGGACGCGCTCGCCCTCGCGGTGTGCCATGCCTGGAGGCTCGGCTCGCCGGACGCCGTCAGCACCGGCACGCAGACGCTCACGCCCGCGCAGCGCGCGTGGCGTGACGCGCAGGCCGGTGCAGCCGGGCGGAGCGCGGCGTCCCCGCTCGTGCGGAGCGGCGGTCCGAGGACGTCCGCGGTCCGCCCTAGGCTCGGGGCATGATCGCGAGTCTCCGGGGCACCTGCATCGACGTGGCCGGATCGACCGCCGTGGTCGAGGTCGGGGGAGTCGGGTACGCGGTGACGGTCACGCCGGCGCACGCCCTGACCATGCGTCACGGCGCAGAGGTGTTCGTCCGCACGGCGCTCATCGTCCGGGACGACGCCTTCGAGCTGTTCGGCTTCGACTCGGTCGAGGCGCTCCGCGTGTTCGACCTGCTGCGCAGCGTCTCCGGCGTCGGGCCGAAGTCCGCCCTCGGCGTCCTCGGGCAGATGACCGCGGCACAGGTGGCGAACGCCGTCGCGAACGACGACGACGCCGCGTTCCGGAAGGTCTCCGGGATCGGTCCGAAGACGGCCAAGCTCATCATCGTCGCCCTCGCCGGCAAGCTCGCCGCGTTCGAGGCGCCGACCGCCTCGGCTGCCGCCGGTGCGGTCGCCGCGCACCCCGCCTCCGAGGACGTCGTCATCGCACTGGTCGGGCTCGGCTGGCGCGAGGAGGCCGCCCGGTCGGCCGTCGACGACGCCGTCGCGAACGAGCCCGGCGTCGCCCAGATGGGGACGCAGGCGCTCCTCCGCGCCGCGCTCGGCACGCTCCGACCGGCGGGTGCCGGTCGATGAGCGGCGGCATCACCGCGGCCGACGCCCAGTCGCCCGAGGAGCTCGCGTTCGAGGGAGCGCTCCGCCCGAAGTCCCTCGACGAGTTCGTCGGGCAGCGGAAGGTCCGCGGGCAGTTGGACCTGCTCCTCAAGGCCGCTGCCATGCAGGACCGGACGCCGGACCACATCCTGATGGCCGGACCGCCCGGACTCGGCAAGACGACGCTCGCGATGATCGTGGCGCACGAGTCGAACCGCCCCCTGCGGATGTCGAGCGGCCCGGCGATCCAGCACGCAGGTGACCTCGCCGCCGTCCTCTCGTCGCTCATGCCCGGCGAGGTGCTGTTCATCGACGAGATCCACCGGATGGCCCGATCGGCCGAGGAGATGCTCTACCTCGCGATGGAGGACTTCCGCATCGACGTCATGGTCGGCAAGGGCGCCGGTGCGACGAGCATCCCGCTCGACCTCGCCCCGTTCACCCTCGTCGGTGCGACCACCCGGGCCGGACTCCTGCCGAACCCCCTGCGCGACCGCTTCGGCTTCACCGCGCACCTGGAGTTCTACGAGCGTGACGAGCTCGAGCAGGTCCTCATCCGCGCCGCCCACCTGCTGGAACTCGACTTCGACCGGTACGCCCTGCGGGAGATCGCCGGGCGCTCCCGCGGGACCCCGCGCATCGCGAACCGTCTGCTGCGACGGGTCCGCGACTTCGCGCTCGTGCACGGCACCCGGGACGGCATGGCCGCGGTCCAGGGCGCACTCGACCTGTACGACGTCGACGAGTACGGCCTGGACCGGCTCGACCGCGCCGTGCTCGAGACGATGCTCACCCGCTTCGACGGCGGCCCGGTCGGGCTCAACACGCTCGCGGTGTCCGTCGGCGAGGAGTCCGAGACGATCGAGTCGGTCGTCGAGCCGTTCCTCGTCCGCATCGGGCTCGTCACGCGGACCCCGCGCGGCCGCATCGCGACCCCGCAGGCCTGGCGGCACTTCGGGCTCACGCCCGGACAGGCCGCAGCACAGCCGGGGTTGTTCGACGCCGACGGTGCGTGAAGGACCGGACATCTGCGTGCTCTAGACTGCTCGCGCCCGAAACCGCTCGACCGACCGGAGGGTCCCCATGGACCAGTACTTCCTCATCATCATCATCGTGGCGTTCGCGGCCTTCATGTTCTACAGCAGCCGCAAGCGCAAGAAGCAGCAGTCGGAGACCGCCAGCCAGATGGTCCCCGGTGCCCGTGTCATGCTCTCGTTCGGCCTCTACGGCACGCTCGTGTCCGTCGACGACGAGAAGGTCACCGCAGACGTCGAGATCGCACCGGGCACCGTCGTCACGGTGCACCGCCAGACCCTGTCCCGCGTCGTGCCGGAGGAGACTCCCGAGGCCGTCGAGACGACCACCACGACCGAGCCCGCGGCGGACCACGTCACCGAGCTGAACGGCGAGCCGATCTACGGCGAGCGGGTCGAGGACGTCGACACCACGAAGCGCAAGACCGAAGACTGACCGACGACGCCGTCGGGACCACCCGACGGTGCGACACCATGGGCCCCGTGCGTTCCGACGTGCGGGGCTCACGACAGAAAGACGAGACGACCGGTGGCACGATCGACACCCGTCAAGAAGGCGCTCCGCTCGCTCACCTGGTTGGTGATCATCCTGGCGATCCTCGCGGGGCTGAACACCGCAGCGTCGATCCTCGCGAGCACGTCGAAGGACGCCTCCGACAAGTGGTACGACGGGGCGAGTTGGGTCCCGGAGCTCGCGCTCGACCTGCAGGGCGGGACCCAGATCACCCTCGCGGCACAGAGCACCGAGGGGTCGGCCGTCACCTCGGAGCAGCTGCAGCAGGCGGTGAACATCATCCGCCAGCGCATCGACGCCACCGGTGTCTCGGAGTCCGAGATCAACACCCAGGGCGCCAACAACATCGTCGTCTCGATCCCCGGCAAGCCCGACCAGGAGACCATCCAGCGCATCGAGGCCGCAGCGAAGCTGACCTTCCGTCCGGTGCTCTACACCGAGGCCGCGTCGGACAGCGCCGTCGGCGACGACGGCTCGCAGTCCGCGTCCCCGACGCCGTACTCGCCGCCCGCATCGCTCCAGGCCAGTCCGAGCGCCGAGCCGACCAACGGCAGCGACCTGGCCTGGGTGACGCCCAAGCTGCAGGACCTGTACACGAACTACAAGTGCTCCGCCCCGGACGACGTGACCGCCGCCCCGGACGACGAGCCGCTCGTGACGTGTGACGCCGACGGCACCGCGAAGTACATCCTCGGCCCGGTCGAGGTCTCCGGCGCGGACATCAGCAACGCCACCTCCGGCCTCGCCTCGAACTCGCAGGGCACGACGACGGGCGAGTGGGCCGTCAACCTGACCTTCAACGGCGCCGGCACCAAGGACTTCGCGACGGTCACGAACCGCCTCGTCTCGCTCGCGCAGCCGCAGAACCAGTTCGCCATCGTCCTGGACGGCACGGTCATCACGGCACCGTCGACGAACGCGGCGATCACGAACGGCAAGGCCCAGATCACCGGCGCGTTCACCGCGGACTCCTCGAAGACCCTCGCCGACCAGCTGAAGTACGGCGCACTGCCGATCAACTTCCAGGTGCAGTCGAACGAGGTCATCTCGGCCACGCTCGGCACCGCACAGCTCGTCGGCGGTCTCGTCGCCGGCCTCATCGGTCTCGTGCTGGTCATCATCTACTCGGTCATCCAGTACCGGGCGCTGGCGTTCGTCACGGTCCTGTCGCTCGGCGTCGCCGCAGCCCTGACGTACCTGGTCATCGCGATCATGTCCTGGCGGGTCGACTACCGGCTCTCGCTCGCGGGTGTCGCCGGCCTGATCGTCGCGATCGGCATCACGGCGGACTCGTTCATCGTCTACTTCGAGCGCATCCGTGACGAGCTCCGCGACGGTCGAGCCCTCGAGAGCGCGGTCGAGTCCGGTTGGAAGCGTGCGCTCCGCACGATCCTCGCCTCCGACTCGGTCAACTTCCTCGCCGCCGTGACGCTCTACGTGCTCGCGGTGAGCGACGTGAAGGGGTTCGCGTTCACGCTCCTCCTGACCACCCTCATCGACGTCGTCGTCGTGGCGCTGTTCACGCACCCGATGATGCAGCTCATCGCCCGCAGCCGGTTCTTCGGTGAGGGGCACACGTTCAGCGGTCTCGACCCGGCCGCCCTCGGCGCGGTCTACCGCGGCCGCGCGCAGTTCCGCGCACCCATCGTCGACGGCAAGCGGCAGCGCAGTGCGCGTGAGGCCGCCCGCCGCCAGACCATCGCCGAGCGCAAGGCATCCGGCAGCACGGGCAACGACACCGGCAACGGGAAGGACAGCTGATGGCGAGCTTCAGCCAGTTCGGCAGTGACCTCTACACGGGCAAGCGGTCCTACGACTTCGTGGGACGGCGGAAGACGTGGTACCTCATCGCGGTCGCCTGCATCGTGATCTCCCTCGCGGTGCCGTGGCTCCGTGGCGGGTACCAGCTCGGCATCGAGTTCACCGGCGGCTCCGAGTTCACGGTCTCGGACGCCGAGTCCACCGACCAGAACATCGCCACCGAGACCGTCGAGCGCGTGGTGTCGGACGAGGCACCGCGTGTCTCGCAGCTCGGGACCCACGGCATCCGCGTGCAGACCGGTCAGCTCACGAACGCGCAGACCGACGAGATCGCCTCGGACCTCGCGGCCGCGTACGACGTGCCGGAGTCCCAGGTCGCCGCGACCTTCATCGGAGCGACGTGGGGCGCGGACGTCCTGGCGCAGGCCATCCGCGGTCTCGTGATCTTCCTCGCCCTGGCCGCCGTGTTCATGGCGCTGTACTTCCGCACCTGGAAGATGTCGCTCGCGGCGATGACCGCGCTCGTCCACGACCTGCTCATCACGGCCGGCGTGTACGGCATCGTCGGTCTCGAGGTCACTCCCGCGGCCGTCATCGGCTTCCTGACGATCCTCGGCTACTCGCTCTACGACACGGTCGTGGTCTTCGACAAGGTCCGCGAGAACACGGCGATCGAGTCGCACCGGACGTTCAAGCAGTCCGTCAACCTCGCGATCAACCAGACGCTCGTCCGGTCGATCAACACCTCGGTCGTGGCGCTGCTGCCGGTCGCGGCGATCCTCTTCATCGGGTCGTACGTCCTCGGCGCCGGCACCCTGCGGGACATCTCCCTCGCGCTCTTCATCGGCATCATCGTCGGCACCTACTCGACGATCTTCCTGGCGGCGCCCATGTACGCGCACCTCCGCGAGAACGAGCCCAAGGTCCTCGCGAGCGACGCGAAGAAGGCGCAGGCGGCCGGGAAGCAGCGTCCCGTGCAGGCCGGGGCAGACGTCTGATGGGCCCGCAGGAGGTCGAACTGGCCGACGCGCTCCAGCGGATCGAGGACGGCGCGCCCCTGATCGACGTGCGCGAGCAGTCCGAGTGGGACGAGGTGCACGCACCGCAGGCGACGCTGCTGCCGATGTCGGAGCTGCAGGCGCGGTGGGCCGAGGTGCCCGCCGACGACGAGCACCCCGCGGTCGTCGTGTGCCACAGCGGGTACCGCTCGGCCCAGGTCGTCGCCGCGCTCGAGCGTGCCGGGGTCCCGGCGGTCAGTCTCGCCGGCGGGATGGTGGCGTGGGAGCAGTCCGGCGCCCCGGTGGTCCGCCCCGGACGGACTCCCGCCGCTGACGGCGAACGTGGTCACGAGCACTGACCCGACGCGCGTAGTGTTGTCGGATCGAGTCCCGGGAGGCGCAGCATGACCGACACGCGTGAGTCCTCGCAGCCGGATGCCGGTGCTGCTTCCCGGCCGTCCGACGGGTCGCGACCAGGGTCCGCTCCGCGCCCGTCGAGCCCGCCGCTCGGGTCGAACACGACCGGCAACATCGGGTCACTCCGGTCGCTGCTGCCGCGGCTGTTCTCCCGCGCACAGCCGGCCGGTGCCGTCGACACCCTGATCCGCACCGTCCGGTCGCACCACCCGAAGGCCGACACGACGCTGATCGAGCGGGCGTACTCGGTGGCGGAGCGCGCGCACGACGGCCAGAAGCGCAAGTCCGGCGAGCCCTACATCACGCACCCGGTCGCGGTCGCGCAGATCCTCGCCGACCTGGGCATCGGCACGATCACGATCGCCGCCGCGCTCCTGCACGACACCGTCGAGGACACGGACTACCAGCTCGACCAGCTGCGCGAGGACTTCGGTGACGAGATCGCGATGCTCGTCGACGGCGTCACGAAGCTCGACAAGGTCAAGTACGGCGACAGCGCGCAGGCAGAGACCGTCCGCAAGATGGTCATCGCCATGTCGAAGGACATCCGTGTCCTGGTCATCAAGCTCGCCGACCGCCTGCACAACGCCCGCACCTGGGGCTTCGTGGAGTCGGCCTCCGCCACGCGGAAGGCCAAGGAGACCCTCGAGATCTACGCGCCGCTCGCGCACCGCCTCGGCATCCAGATGATCAAGCTGGAGCTCGAGGACCTGTCGTTCGCGGTGCTGCACCCGAAGCTCTACGTCGAGATCGACAGCCTGGTCAAGGAACGACAGCCGAAGCGCGAGCAGTTCGTGCAGAACGTCACGGCGACGCTGAAGAAGGACCTCAAGGCCGCGAAGGTCCGCGGCGACGTGATGGGCCGCCCGAAGCAGTACTACTCGATCTACCAGAAGATGATCGTGCGCGGCCGCGAGTTCGACGAGATCTACGACCTGGTCGGGATCCGCGTGCTCGTCCCGACCGTGCGCGACTGCTACGCGATGCTCGGTGCCGTGCACGCGCGGTGGACGCCGCTGCCCGGCCGCTTCAAGGACTACATCGCGACGCCGAAGTTCAACCTGTACCAGTCGCTGCACACCACGGTGCTCGGGCCGCAGGGACGTGCGGTCGAGATCCAGATCCGCACGCACGAGATGCACCAGCGTGCCGAGTTCGGCGTCGCCGCGCACTGGAAGTACAAGCAGCGCGTCACCGGTCGTGATGCCGAGAGCACGTCACAGTCCGACCAGGACATGGCGTGGCTCGCCCACATCACCGACTGGCAGGCGGAGACGAGCGACCCGGCGGAGTTCCTCGACTCCCTGCGCTACGAGATCGGTGCCAAGGAGACCTACGTCTTCACACCGCAGGGCAAGGTGATCGGCCTGCCGGCCGGCGCGACCCCGGTCGACTTCGCCTACGCCGTGCACACCGAGATCGGGCACCGCACGATGGGCGCCAAGGTCAACGGTCGGCTCGTCCCGCTCGAGAGCCAGCTGTCCAGCGGGGACGTCGTGGAGATCTTCACCTCGAAGAACCCGGACTCCGGCCCCAGCCAGGACTGGCTCACCTTCGTCCGGAGCCCCCGGGCCCGGAACAAGATCAAGCAGTGGTTCACCAAGGAGCGCCGGGAAGAGGCGGTCGAACAGGGCCGTGACGCCATCGCCCGGGCGATGCGCAAGCAGAACCTGCCGCTCCAGCGCATCATGAGCCAGGACACCATCTCCGAGGTGGCGTCGGCGATGCGGTACGACGACGTCTCGGCGCTGTACGCGGCCGTCGGCGAGGGGCACGTCTCGAGCCAGTCGGTGATCGAGAAGGCGCTCGGCAGCATCCAGAACGAGACCGAGACGGACGAGCCGGAGCTCGCGTTCCCGCGGCACGTGACGAGCCGCCAGCTGCGGAACAGCGACAGCGGCGTGCTCGTCCGTGGGGCGCCGGACATCCTCGTGAAGCTCGCGAAGTGCTGCACGCCGGTGCCGGGCGACCAGATCGTCGGGTTCATCACCCGCGGTCAGGGTGTCTCGGTGCACCAGGCGTCGTGCACGAACGTGAAGTCCCTCATGAACGAGCCCGACCGGATGATCGAGGTCGAGTGGGCCCCGTCGTCCAAGTCGGTGTTCCTCGTGCAGATCCAGATCGAGGCGCTCGACCGCTCCGGCCTGCTCAGTGACGTGACCCGCGTGCTGACGGACCACCACGTGAACATCCTGTCCGCCACGGTGTCGACGTCGTCCGACCGGCTCGCCCTGTCCCGCTTCGTCTTCGAGATGGGTGACACGACGCACCTGGACCGCGTGCTCAACGCGGTGCGCCGGATCGACGCCGTGTACGACGTCTACCGCGTCAGCGCTGGCTGATCTCGGTCGGCTCAGCGGGACCCCGGGCCCGGGTCAGCGCAGCAGGCCGATCCCGGCGTCGCGGAAGCGGCGTTGCGCCTGGCGACCCATCGGCAGCCGCTCGGACGCCGTGAGCAGTGCCGCGAGGCGCGGCGGATCGACCAGTGCGGTCAGCACCAGACCGCGCAGCGCCTCGGCCTCCGCCGCCTCGAACCCGCGTCGGTCGCGCAGCAGGTCGAGCGCCGTCGCGTCGGGGCTGAGGACACGCACCCCCGCCCGCAGCACGACGTCCTCCGGGCGGAGTGCGATCTCACGGACACCGGCCCAGGCCCCGCGGCGGCGGGACCGTTCACCGGCCGGCACACAACTGTCGTGGGGGAGCGGCGGACGGGAACACGCGCCCCAGATCCACGCCGCGCTCCGCCCCGCTGCCACGAACTGCGCACCCGCGACGGACCACGCGTAGGACGCCGCCCGGAGCGCCGTGTCCTGCGGTTCGGCGACGGACGCCCAGCACGCGCCCACCGGGACGAGTTCGCCGGCGAGGACCGCGGCACGTGCCTCGGCCGCCGGCCAGTCGTCGGTGGTGACGAGGCGGGAGGAGGGCACACGGAGATGATGCCCGAACACACCACCCCGAGGCCGACGGTGTGGAGAAGGAGGGTCAGCGCAGGACGTCGGCGCGGTGCACGAGGGCGGCCGCTCCGATGAGGGGACCGTCCTGGGACAGGCCGGTGGGGACGATCCGGACCTTCGTCACGAACGGGAACTCGACCCGCTCGGCGACGGCCTGTCGTGCGTACTCGAACAGGTCGGGGGAGACGTGCGAGAACCCGCCGCCGATGGCCACGACCTCGAGGTCGACCAGGCTCGTCGCCGCGGCGATCGCCTGCCCGAGGGCTCGTCCGCTCCGCTGCACCGCGGCCACCGCGACCTCGTCGCCGGCGGCGTAGGCGGCGGAGAGCTCCTCGCCGGTCGTCCCGGTGAAGCCCTGCCGTCGCGCCCACGCGACGGTCTTCGGTCCGCTGGCCACGGCCTCCAGGCAGCCGGTGCCGCCGCACGCGCACGGGTCGTCGTAGCCGCCGCACTCGACGTGGCCGATGTGCCCGGCGTTGCCGGTGGGGCCGCTGACGGTGCGTCCGTGCAGGATGAGGCCGCCGCCGACGCCGGTGGACACGATCATGCCCATCACGTGGTCGGAGCCCTGTGCCGCCCCGACCCAGTGCTCGGCGAGCGTGATCGCCAGCCCGTCCATGCGGAGGGTCACCGGCACGTCGTCCGGCACGTGGACCGCGACGCGGTCGCGGAGCGGGTACCCGCGCCAGACCGGCATGTTGAGCGGTGACACGAGCCCGTTCACCTCGTCGACCGGTCCGGCCGACCCGATGCCGACGCCGACCAGGCTCGCGTCGGTGGGGAGCGCCGCGAGCGCGGCGACCACGACCTCGTCGACCGCGGCCTGCAGCTCGTCCGAGGTCCGTCCGGGCCCGGTCGGGCTGCGGTGTCGCGTGCCCGGCAGGACGACGCCCTGGTCGGTGACGAGCGCGGCTTCGACCTTGGTGCCGCCGAGGTCGACGGCGAGGGCGAGGGACGAGGACGTGGTGCTGGACATGCGCACTCCGGTGTGGCGGTCGGGAGGCCCGGCAGCGGTCCGTGACGCTGACGTCGCGTCCGGCGCAGCCGACCCGGGGAGGGGATCGGGTGGGAGGTCAGGGGATGGAGCCCCGGAGCCGCGGCCCCCACGGGGGCCGACGGCCGTCAGTAGGACGAGGTGTCGTCGCCGCGGTCGGAGGAGGAGCCGGTCGCGGCGCGGTGAGCGACCTCGTCGAGGATGCGTGCCGAGGCGCTCGTGCCGATCCGGTCCGCGCCGGCGCGGACCATCTCGAGCAGGGTGTCGAGTCCGCGGACGCCGCCCGAGGCCTTGACGCCGGTGTCGGCGCCGACGGTCTCGCGCATGAGGCGGATGTGCTCGGCCGTGGCACCGCCACCGGCGAAGCCCGTCGAGGTCTTCACGAACGACGCCCCGCCGGCGACCGCAGCGCGGCTGGCGGCGACGATCTCGTCCTCGGTGAGGTAGGCCGTCTCGAGGATGACCTTCACCACCGTGTCGCCGGCTGCCTCGACCACCGCGCGGACGTCCCGCTCGACCCGCTCCCAGTCGCCGGACTTGGCGGCGCCGATGTCCTGGACCATGTCGAGTTCGAAGGCGCCGTCGGCCAGGGCCTGCAGCGACTCGGCGACCTTCGTGGCGGTCGTCGTGGTGCCGTGCGGGAAGCCGATCACGGTGCCGACGCCGACCCCGGTGCCCTGGAGGCGCTCGACCGCGTGGCGGACGTCGCTCGGACGGACGCACACGCTGAACACGCGGTACGTGGCGGCCTCGTCGAGCTGTGCGTCGACGGCTGCGCGGTCCAGCTCGGGCTTGAGGATGGCGTGGTCGATGAGCCGACGGACGGCCTCGGCGGTGACGGGGAACGATGTGTTGTCCACCCGGCAAGCCTACTGGCAGGCGCACGGCGTACCGTTCCGGCCATGCGCGTCCTCGTCACCGGGGCCACCGGGTACATCGGTGGCCGACTGGTCCCCAGACTCCTCGACGCCGGACACGACGTCCGGGTCCTCGTCCGCAACCCGCAGAAGCTGCAGGACGTCCCGTGGAACGACCGGGTGGAGGTGTCCGAGGGGGACCTGCAGGACGCCGACGCCGTCCGGTCGGCGGTGGACGGTATCGAGGCCGTGTACTACCTGGCGCACGCCATGGGCGCCGACGGCGACTTCGAGCAGGCCGAGCGCGACGCCGCCCGGACGATGGCGCGCGTGGCCCACGAGTCAGGGGTGCAGCGGTTCGTCTACCTGGGCGGCCTGCACCCGGACGGCGAGCTCAGCAAGCACCTGCGCAGCCGGAAGGAGGTCGGGGACGTCCTCCTCGGCTCCGGCGTGCCGACGGTCGCGCTGCAGGCCGGCGTCGTCATCGGCAGCGGGAGCACCTCGTTCGAGATGATCCGGCATCTCACCGACGTCCTGCCGTGGATGCCGGCGCCGCGGTGGGTCCGGAACCGGATCCAGCCGATCGCCGTCCGCGACGTCCTGTACTACCTGGTCGAGGCCCTGACCATCCCCGCCGACGTCAACCGCACCTTCGACATCGGCGGGCCGGACGTGCTCCGGTACGGCCAGATGCTCAACGGGTACGCGGTCGAGGCGAAGCTGCCGCAGCGTCCCATCTCCGTCCTGCCCGTGCTGACGCCCCGCCTGGCAGCGCACTGGTTCAACGTCGTCACGCCGATCCCGCGCAAGCTCGCGACCCCGATCATCGAGTCGCTGCAGTTCGAGTGCGTGCAACGTGAGCACGACATCGACGACGTCGTCCCGCAGCCCGAGGGCGGCCTCACGTCCTACCGGCGCGCGGTCCGGCTCGCCCTCGCGAAGATGCGGTCCGGCGAGGTCGAGACGAGCTGGCGCAACGCGACCCTGTCCAGCGGCTCTGCCGACCCGCTGCCGAGCGACCCCGACTGGGCCGGCCACACGGTCTACGTCGACGACCGCAAGCGGCACTCGTCCGCACCGCCCGAGGCCGTGTGGAGCGTCGTCGAGTCGATCGGCGGCGAGAACGGCTGGTACTCGTTCCCCCTGGCCTGGGTCGCCCGTGGGTGGCTCGACAAGATCGCCGGTGGCGTCGGGCTGAACCGCGGCCGCCGCGACCCGAAACGCCTGGAGCAGGGCGACGCGCTCGACTGGTGGCGGGTCGAACGGCTCGTCCGGGGCCGGTACCTCCGGCTCCGCGCCGAGTTCAAGTCGCCCGGTCGTGCATGGCTCGAGATGACCGTCACGCCCGCGGACGACGGCGGCAGCGACTACCACCAGCGCGCGATCTACTTCCCGCAGGGCCTGGCCGGACGGCTGTACTGGTACGGGATCCTGCCGTTCCACGGCGTCATCTTCCCGGGCATGGTCGAGCGGATCACCGCCCGGGCCGAACGGGAGGCGCACCGCACCGATTCGACGCAGCGCAACTCCACGTACCAGGATGACGTCGCGCAGCCCGCGCACGAGGAGACGGCATGACCGACGACGGCACGGTACGAGGACGATGACGGCACGCAGGGGACGACCACCCATCGGTTCGTCGCAGCAGCACGGGTCGGCCCGTCCCCAGCCAGTGGCGCGGGCGGCCGGTGCACGCGACCAACGGGCCTCGTCCGCCTCCGGGCGCGGGGAGGACGGACTGCCGGCGTTCACCCGGCCGGCTCTGGCGCCCTCGTTGCTCGCCGCCGTCGTGCTGCTCGCCTGC
Organism: Curtobacterium sp. MCJR17_055; assembly: GCF_003224335.1. GTDB lineage: Bacteria > Actinomycetota > Actinomycetes > Actinomycetales > Microbacteriaceae > Curtobacterium. Next base: position 378,174 of record NZ_QKLF01000003.1, on the reverse strand, counting down.
GTCGCCTTCATCGACTCGTCCGCGTTCGTGTTCGCCCGTTGGTGCGTCACCGTGCTCGCGCTCATCGTGCTCGTCTTCGCCGTCCGCGGCCGCGTCTGGTGGGCGGCGGTCCTCACCGCCGCCGTGGCGGTCTGCTGGAACCCCGTCGTCACGCTGCCGCTGCCAGGTGAGCTGTGGGCGGGCCTCCAACTCGTGGCCGCTGCGCTCTTCATCGTCGTCGGCATCGCCGTGAAGGTCCCGCGCCCGCCGGAGTGAGCCTCCCGGTCGCCCCTCCGTCGGCGCGACCGGCGTCCGCGGGCCGACCGGCCGCGCGGACGGTAGGATCGGCGGTGCCGTGCACGGAGCACGGCAGTGCGACCTGGAAGGCGTGGATGAGCGACGAGACCGAGCCGGTGACCGAGAGTCCTCTGCTGACCCCTCGACCGTCCTCCGGCGGTCTCGACCGACCCGACGTCGTGCTCCGCAAGGGGCGGCTGACGCTCATCAACGGGCACCTGACACCGCAGCAGTCGATGATCGAGGACCTCCTGTTCCTCGACGACGCGCTCACGGCCGGCGACGTCGACCACCTGCTCATCCGCGGGAACGACCAGCGCCCGGTGATCGCCGTCGACGAGCGGGACCGCCAGCGCGCCGAGAGCGCCGTCATGGCCGCCGGCGCGGGGGAGCCCTTCTACGCCAAGCCGCCGGGCAAGCCCGCCGTGCTCGTCCTCGACGACGGCTTCGGCTCGGTGGACGAACCGGTGCTCCGCGTGTTCCGTCCCCGGCTCGAGCCCATGGGCCGGCTCCGCTACGGAGCGGAGACGAGCGTGCAGCTCGAGTTCTGGCGGGTCACCGAGACCGAGGTCCTCGCGCCGGTCGAGAACGCCCTGATGCGCCGCAGCCTGCCGATCGAGGAGTTCGTCCTCGTCGACATCGACCGGTACGGCCGGTCCTGGAGCACGGTCGAGCACATGTTCGACGACCACGTGTCGGACATCCGGTTCCCGATCGACATCGTCTTCTCGTGGGTGGACGGCAACGCCATCGAGTACCAGCGTGCCCGCCAGGCCGCACAGGCGGACGCCGTGCTGGGAGAGGGCGACGACGCCCCGGCCCGGTTCCGACAGATCAACGAGCTGAAGTACGCGCTCCGGTCGGTGCACATCTTCGCGCCGTGGATCCGCACCATCTACATCGCGACGGACTCACCGGCGCCCTCGTGGCTCGCCGACCACCCGAAGGTCCGCATCGTCCGCAGCGAGGAGTTCTTCGCCGACCCGTCTGTCCTGCCGACGCACAACTCGCAGGCCGTCGAGTCACAGCTGCACCACATCCCGGGGCTCAGCGAGCACTTCATCTACTCGAACGACGACATGTTCTTCGGTCGGCTCATCGACCCGTCGGTGTTCTTCAGTCCGGGCTCGGTCACGAAGTTCATCCTCGCCGACACCCGGATCGGCCTCGGCGTGAACAACGCCGCGCGGAGCGGGTTCGAGAACTCGGCCCGTGTGAACCGGCGGCTCCTGCAGCAGCGCTTCGGCGCCGTGACGACGCGACACCTCGAGCACGCGGCCACCCCGCTGCGGAAGAGCATCATGACCGAGATGGAGCACGAGTTCGCCGACGAGTTCGCCGCGACCGCGGGTTCGCGGTTCCGTGCGGCGGACAACATCTCCGTCACGAACTCGCTGTACCACTACTACGCACTCCTCACCGGGCGCGCGATCATCCAGGAGAACGCCTCCGTCAGCTACATCGACACGACGATGCAGGCCGGGCTCCGGACGCTGGACGAACTGCTCAAGAAGCGCAACGTCGACTTCTTCTGCCTGAACGACGGCAGCTTCCCGGAGGTCAGCGACGAGGAACGCACCACCCGGGTGACCGACTTCCTCGAGCGCTACTTCCCGTTCCCGGCACCCTGGGAGCGTCCCGAGGCGTGACGGCCCGAGGCATGACGACCCGAGGCATGACGCCCGAGGCATGACGACCCGAGGCATGACGCCCGAGGCGTGCCGCCCCGAGCTTGATCCCCGCCGAACGGCGGACGGGAGGCCCGGTGCCGCTCGGCACCGCGCCTCCCGTCCTTCCATGGGTCAGCGCCGGATGGGCGAGACCGGGATCGTGTCGAGGGTGAAGACCGGCATCGACGCGGTGACAGGGGCCGGTTCGACCGCCGGGGGGATCACGACGCCGGCTGCGGCGAGACGCGCTTCCGTCTCGACGGAGGAAACCGGCTCACCGACCGTGGCGTACGTCCCGATGGGGACCACGGAGTGGACGACCTGGTTGCCGTACACGTGCATGAGGTTGAACGACTGCGCGCCGTCACGCCCGCGGGTACCACGCTGGAACTCGTTGAGGTCCTGCGTGTAGCACGTGGCGCTGGCCACCGAGACGGGGATCCCGGCGAACACGGCGCTGGTCGAGTAGTGCAGGTGCCCGGCGATGATCGAGATGACGTCGCTCCCCTCGACCACCTCGGCGAGGGCCGCCTGGTCGCGGAGCTCGACGAGGACGGTCAGGTCCTGCACGCTCGGGACGGGCGGGTGGTGCATCGCGAGGATCGTGCCGTGCGGCGCGGGCTCGGACAGGACCTCGGCCAGCCAGTCCAGCTGCTCGGGGGAGACCTCGCCGTGGTGGTGGCCCGGCACGCTCGTGTCGAGCGTGATGACGCGGAGTCCGTTGACGTCGTAGACGAAGTCGACGGGACGGTCGGTCGGCTGGAGCCCGAAGAGCTCTTGGCGGAACGCACCGCGCTCGTCGTGGTTGCCCATCGCCCAGATCACCTGGGCACCGATGCGTTCTGCAGCGGGCTCGATGATCGCGCGGACACGGGTGTACGCGCCGGGTTCGCCCTTGTCGGCGACGTCGCCGGTGACGACGATCGCTTCGGGTCGGGCACCTGACGCCTCGATCTCGGCGATGATCTGACCGAGACGTTCCGCCGAGTCGACCGCCCCGTACAGGGGACCGTCGCCGGCGAGGAGGTGGGTGTCGCTGAGGTGGAGCAGGAAGTGGTTCGGCCTGGGGTGTTCGGCCGTCCGGGCGTCCATCGGGTCTCTTCTTCCGTTGGCAGCGAGTGCGTGGTGCAACACGATGCCACACCGACTTCGACGATTCCAACACCGCGGTGTGAACGCCCCGTGAACTGGGGCGGCGTGTCCGATGTCCGCGGGATGACGCGATCGCTTGAGGCGAAACGCAACGCCCCCGACCACGGAGTGGACGAGGGCGTTGCGTTTCTTGCCGAGGAATACCTACTTCGTGCCGGCTCCGACCTGCGGGGCCTGGTGGGTCCCTTCGAGGTCAGGACCGTGGTGCGCGGCGTGCGCAGCCTCGAGCTCCGACTTCGACACCGGCTCGATGCGGTCCTCGAAGAAGAAGCGGGACACGCGCGCCCGGGCCTTCTGCATGGAGCTGATGCGACCACGAGCGTCGGGACGGATCATCAGCGGCTTGTAGTCGTTGAACTCCAGCAGGCGCCACCGCTCGTACTCGTCGAGCTGCTCGTGTACCTCGATGAACTCACCGTGCGGCAGGCGCACGATGCGGCCCGACTCGTACCCGTGCAGGACGATCTCGCGGTCCTTCTTCTGCAGGGCGAGGCACACCCGCTTCGTGATCCAGAACGCCACGAACGGACCGAGGACCGTCGCCGCCTGGAGCACGTGGATCACGTGGTTGATCGAGACCATGAAGTGCGTCGCGATGAGGTCGGAGGACGCCGCCGTGAACAGCGCACCGTACAGCGTGATGCCGGCGACACCGAGGGCAGTGCGGGTCGGGGCGTTGCGCGGACGGTCGGCGATGTGGTGCTCGCGCTTGTCGCCGGTGACCCACGCCTCGATGAACGGGTAGACGAAGATCGCGACGATCAGGCCACCCAGGACCGCGATCGGGACGAGGATGTTGAACGACACCGTGTACCCGAACCAGACGACCTCCCAGTGCGGCGGCACCAGACGGAGCGCGCCGTCCGCGAAGCCGATGTACCAGTCGGGCTGGGTTCCGGCGGACACAGGGGAGGGGTCGTACGGGCCGTAGTTCCAGATCGGGTTGATCGTGAACAGCGACGCGATGGCGGCGAGGATGCCGGCGACGATGAAGAAGAACCCGCCACCCTTCGCGGCGAACGCCGGGAGGATCGGAACGCCGACGACGTTCTCGTTCGTCTTGCCCGGACCCGCGTACTGCGTGTGCTTGTTGACGACGACGAGCACGAGGTGCACGCCGAGCACCGCGACCAGGATCGCCGGCAGCAGCAGGATGTGGAGCGTGTACAGGCGGCCGACGATGTCGGTGCCCGGGAACTCACCACCGAACAACAGGTAGGCGATCCAGACGCCGATCACCGGGATGCCCTCGATCATGCCGACGATGATGCGGAGACCGTTGCCGGAGAGCAGGTCGTCGGGGAGCGAGTAGCCGGTGAAGCCCTCGGCCATGGCGAGGATCCAGAGCACGAAGCCGAAGACCCAGTTGAGCTCACGCGGCTTGCGGAACGCGCCGGTGAAGAAGACGCGCGCCATGTGCAGCATGACCGAGGCCACGAACAGCAGTGCGGCCCAGTGGTGGATCTGTCGGACGAACAGCCCGCCGCGGATCTGGAACGAGATGTCCAGCGTCGACTGCAGGGCAACCGACATCTCGACGCCCTTCATCGGGACGTACGGACCGTTGTAGACGACCTCGGTCATCGACGCCTGGTAGAAGAACGTCAGGAAGGTCCCCGAGAGCAGGACGACGACGAAGCTGTAGAGCGCGACCTCGCCGAGCATGAAGCTCCAGTGGTCGGGGAAGATCTTGCGCCCGACCTCCTTCACCAGTCCGGAGAGGCTCGTGCGCTCGTCGATGTAGTTCGCGGTGTAGTTGATCAGCCGCGACCCACGGTCAGGAGTCGGCTTGTTCGACGACTCGGTGTTGGGGGTGGTTGTCGTTGTGCTGCTCATGAGCGGGCACGCTCCCAGAAGGACGGGCCGACCGGCTCGTGGAAGTCGCTCTGTGCGACCAGGTAGCCGTCGTCATCGACCGAGATCGGAAGTTGGGGGAGGGGGCGGGCCGCCGGTCCGAAGATGACCTCGCAGTTGTTCGAGACATCGAAGGTGGACTGGTGGCACGGGCACAGCAGGTGGTGCGTCTGCTGCTCGTAGAGCGCGACCGGGCAGCCGACGTGGGTGCAGATCTTGGAGTACGCGACGATGCCGTCGTAGCCCCAGTTCTCCTGGCCCTTGCCGGGGTTGAGGTCCTTCGGGTCCAGGCGCATCAGGAGGACGGCGGCCTTCGCCTTCTCCTCGAGCATGTGCTCGGAGTCGAGCATGCCCTCGGGGATGACGTGGAACACCGATCCGATGGTGACGTCGGACGCCTTGATCGGCAGACCCGTCGGGTCCTTGGTCAGGCGCAGGCCCGACTTCCAGAAGGTGTGACGGAGCAGCTCGTTCGGGTCTTCCTTCGGCGCGAGGTCGCGCACCAGGACGATGCCGGGGAGGGGGAACGCGACGAGGGCACCGATGAGGGAGTTGCGGATCAGCTTGCGACGGCTGAAGCCGGATTCCTTGTCGGCGAGCTGGAAGGCCTCGACCGCCTTGGCACGGGTCTCGTCCGAGCCGCGCGTGGTGTGGCGCATCTCGGTGAGCTCGCGGTCGGAGACCAGGGTCTTCGACCAGTACACGGCGCCGATGCCCAGCGCGAGCAGCGCGAGCGTGATCGAGAGCCCGAGGAAGAGGTTCGCCGAGCGGACGGACCCGAAGTCGTCCGCGTCGATCGGGAAGGCGATGTACGCCGCGATCGACAGGACGCTGCCGATGATCGACAGGTAGAAGAACGTGGCGACCTGACGCTCGGCCAGGCGCTGCTTCTTCGGGTCGACGTCGGTGCGCCGAGCGCGGTGCGGCGGCTCACCCGGGTTCTCGAACCGCTCCGCCGGCAGGACAGCGGTCCCGGCCGGCTGCGTCGCGCCGTGCTTCTCGACAGCCGAGGACGAGTTCAGCGCCTCGTCATCGTGCTCTGCCATGGTGTTCCCTTCAGTGTCGTGCGACACGGACGATCAGTTCTGCTTCGCGGTCAGCCAGACGGTCATCGCGACGACCGCGCCGAGCCCGAAGATCCAGATGAACAGACCCTCGGCGACCGGGCCGATGTCACCCAGGCCGAAGCCACCGGGCGACCGGTTGTCCTGCACGTACTTGAGGTACGTGATGATGTCGGCCTTCTGGTCCGGCGTGAGGTTCAGGTCGTTGAAGACCGGCATGTTCTGCGGCCCGGTCAGCATGGCCTCGTAGATGTGCTTGCCCGAGACGTCGCGCAGGTTCGGCGCGTACTTGCCCTCGGTCAGGGCGCCACCGGCGCCGGCGACGTTGTGGCACATGGCGCAGTTGATGCGGAACAGCTCCGCGCCTTCTGCGGCGTCGCCCTCGGAGCCGTTCGTGAGCTCCTTGCCGGGGACCGACGGGCCGGGGCCGAGCGAGGCGACGTAGGCGGCCATCGCGTCGACCTGCTGGTCGGTGAACTGCTCCGGCTTCTCTTCGCCCTGCGGGCCCTGCGCGGCGAGGGGCATGCGGCCCGTACCGACCTGGAAGTCCACCGACGCGGCGCCGACACCGATGAGGGACGGGCCCTCGCTCGTGCCCTGCGCCGACAGCCCGTGGCAGGTGGCGCAGTTCGACGCGAAGAGCTTCTCGCCCTCGTTCACCTGGGACTGGCTCGACTCGGCGACGGTGCTCGACGTGCTGTCCTCGGCGTTGGCCGAGGTGCTGAAGAGCGCGTACGCGCCGCCCGTCGTCATGAGCGCGACGGCGAGGAGGGACACGGTCGCCAGGGGGGAGCGACGGCCCTTCTTGTTCTGCTTCGTTGTGTTGAACATGCTGTGGGGCTGCCTGATTCTCACTTGAGGAGGTAGATGACGGCGAAGAGACCGATCCACACGACGTCGACGAAGTGCCAGTAGTAGGACACGACGATCGCGGTGGTGGCTTCCTTGTGCCCGAAGTTCTTCGCGGCGAACCCACGGCCGAGCGTGAGGAGGAAGGCGATGAGGCCACCGGTCACGTGCAGGCCGTGGAAGCCGGTGGTCATGTAGAACGCGGAGCCGTAGGCGCTCGAGGAGAGCGTCATGCCCTCGTGCCAGAGGTTGGCGTACTCGAAGATCTGCCCACAGACGAAGATCGCACCCATGCAGTAGGTGACGAAGAACCACTCCGTCATGCCCCAGTCCTTGGGGTTCCAGCTGGTGCGGTGCACCTGGAACCGCTCGGCGGCGAAGACGGCGAACTGGCAGGCGAAGCTCGACAGCACCAGGATGATGGTGTTCACCGACGCGAACGGCACCTCGAGCTTGGCGGTCTCGGTCGCCCAGAGCTCGGGAGAGGTGCTGCGCAGCGTGAAGTAGATCGCGAACAGGCCGGCGAAGAACATGACCTCGCTGCCCAGCCACACGATCGTCCCCACGGCAACGGGGTTCGGCCTGTTCAGGACCGGACCGCTGACGGATCTGGAGAGAGGGGTGCTTGTCACGTCCTCCATTATGGCGGAATCCACCGACAGTGTTTTCGCAGGCAACTGGCGGGTCTTCGAGAATCAGTACGATCGAGCCATGTCTGACGCTCTCTCCTGGCCTGCGGTGATCAGCGCGCTCATGGCGCGCGAGGACCTCTCGATCAGGCAGTCCACATGGGCCATGGAGCAGATCGTCCAGGGTCGGGCCACCGACGCCCAGATCGCCGCGTTCGCCGTGGCGCTCCGCGCGAAGGGCGAGACGGTCGACGAGGTCGTCGGGTTCCGCGACGCGATCCTCGACGCCGCGGTCCCGCTCGACGTCGACCCGATGGCCCTCGACATCGTCGGGACCGGCGGCGACGTCGTCGGCACGGTGAACGTCTCGACCATGGCCGCCGTCGTCATCGCGGCCGCGGGCGTCCCCGTGGTCAAGCACGGGAACCGCGCGAGCTCGTCGAAGTCCGGCTCGAGCGACGTGCTCGCCGCACTGGGCCTCGACCTGACCATGGACGCCGCGCGTGTCGCCGAGACCTTCCAGCGTGTCGGTCTGACCTTCGCCTTCGCGAGCGCGTTCCACCCCGGGTTCGCCAACGCAGCCGCGGTCCGGCGGGAGATCGGGGTCCCGACGGTGTTCAACTTCCTCGGGCCCCTGGTCAACCCGGCGCGCTGCGAAGCGAACGCGGTGGGCGTGGCACAACTCGACCTCGTGCCGATCATCACGGGCGTGTTCCAGACGCGTGGGGCGACGGCGCTCGTGTTCCGCGGTGACGACGGGCTCGACGAGCTCACCACGACCGGGCACAGCCACATCTGGCAGGTGTCCGGCGGTCGCGTCACGGAGCACGACCTCGACCCGCGCGACCTCGGCATCGCCCGTGCCCGCACCGAGGACCTGCTCGGCGGCGAGCCGGCGGAGAACGCGGCCATCGTCCGCCGGGTGTTCGCGGGGGAGTCCGGGCCCGTCCGGGACATCGTCCTGCTGAACGCGGCGGCGGGTCTGGTCGCCTTCCGGCTGGCGCAGGACCCGGACGAGGTCGACCGTCCGATCCTGCAGCGGTTCCGCGAGCAGCTCGTGGTCGCAGCGGACTCGATCGACTCCGGCGCCGCGACGCGCAAACTGGACGAGTGGGTGGGCGTGGCGCCCGCCGCCGTCTGACCCGTACCGCCCGCGGTCACCCTCGACGGACGCTGGGACCCGGTCCCGACGCAGCACGGACGCGACGACGGGAGGCCCGCACCGGTCCGTGGAACCGGTACGGGCCTCCCGTCCGTGTCAGGCGATCCGCGTCAGCGGACGTCCTCGTCGACCCAGTCGAAGGTCTTCGTGACGGCCTTCTTCCAGAGGCGGAGGGTGCGCTCGCGCTCGGCGGCGTCGAGCTGCGGCTCCCAGCGCTTGTCCTCCTGCCAGTTGGCACGGAGCTCGTCGAGGTTCGCCCAGAACCCGACCGCGAGACCGGCGGCGTAGGCGGCACCGAGGGCCGTCGTCTCGGCGACCACGGGCCGGACGACCGGCACGTCCAGGATGTCGGCCTGGAACTGCATGAGGGCGTCGTTCGCGGTCATGCCACCGTCGACCTTGAGCTCGGTGAGCGCGACACCCGAGTCGGCGTTGACGGCGTCGAGGACCTCGCGAGTCTGCAGCGCCGTCGCCTCGAGGGCGGCACGCGCGATGTGGCCCTTGTTGACGAAGCGGGTCAGGCCGACGAGGGCGCCGCGGGCGTCCGGGCGCCAGTACGGCGCGAACAGCCCGGAGAAGGCCGGGACGAAGTACACGCCACCGTTGTCCTCGACGGTCGTGGCGAGCGTCTCGACCTCCGGCGCGCTGCCGATGATGCCCAGGTTGTCGCGGAGCCACTGGATGAGCGAGCCCGTGACGGCGATCGATCCCTCGAGCGCGTAGTGCGTCTCCTGGTCGCCGAGCTTGTAGCCGACGGTGGTGAGCAGCCCGTTCTCGGAGCGGACGATGTCGGTGCCGGTGTTGAAGATGAGGAAATTACCGGTGCCGTAGGTGTTCTTCGACTCGCCCTGGTCGAACGCGGCCTGCCCGAAGGTGGCGGCCTGCTGGTCGCCGAGGATGCCGGCGATCGGGACCTCGCGGAGCAGGCTCGAGGACTCGACGTGGCCGTACACCTCGGAGGAGCTGACGATCTCCGGCAGCATCGACTTCGGCACACCGAAGTCGCCGAGGATGTCGTCGCGCCACTGCAGCGTCTCGAGGTCCATGAACAGCGTGCGGGACGCGTTCGTGACGTCGGTCTTGTGGACGCCGCCGTCGGTGCCACCGGTCAGGTTCCAGAGGACCCAGGTGTCGGTCGTGCCGAAGAGCAGGTCGCCGGCCTCGGCCTTCTCGCGTGCACCCTCGACGTTCTCGAGGATCCAGGCGATCTTCGTGCCCGAGAAGTAGGTCGCGAGCGGGAGTCCGACGATCGCCTTGTAGCGGTCGGTGTCGCCGTCGGCGAGCTTGTCGACGATGGCCTGCGTGCGGGTGTCCTGCCAGACGATGGCGTTGTAGACGGCCTTGCCGGTGGTCTTGTCCCAGACGACCGCGGTCTCGCGCTGGTTCGTGATGCCGACCGCCGCGACGTCGTGGCGGGTGATGTCGGCGCGCGACAGGGCCTGACCGATGACCTCACGGGTGTTGTCCCAGATCTCGGCCGGGTCGTGCTCGACCCAGCCCGCACGCGGGAAGATCTGCTCGTGTTCCTTCTGCCCGACGGAGACGATCGAACCGGAGTGGTCGAAGACGATCGCTCGCGTGCTGGTGGTTCCCTGGTCGATGGCGACGATGTAGTCGGCCATTGGTGCTCCTTACGACGGTGTTCGGTGCTGCGGCCGGGCCGGGTCGACCCGGCCGCGAGGGTGGTGCAGGTGGTGGGGAGCGCGTCGGACGCGCTGGTGGTGCGGGGGTTCCCTGCGGTGCTAGGACACCATCGGGAGGAGCGCGCCGGAGACGACGGCGGCGAGGGCGCCACCGACGAGCGGGCCGACGACCGGCACCCAGGCGTAGGACCAGTCGCTCGTGCCCTTGCCCTTGATCGGCAGGATGGCGTGCGCGATGCGCGGGCCGAGGTCACGGGCCGGGTTGATCGCGTAGCCGGTCGGGCCACCGAGCGAGACACCGATCGCGATGACGAGGAAGGCGACGGGGATCGCGCCGAGCTCGGCCGGGGTCTGGCCGTTCGTGAACGCGATGACGACGAAGACGAGGACGAACGTGCCGATGATCTCCGTGACGACGTTCCAGCCGTAGCTGCGGATCGCCGGACCGGTGGAGAAGACGCCGAGCTTGGCGGCGGCGTCGGGCTCGGCGTCGAAGTGCTGCTTGTAGGCGAGCCAGACGATCACGGCACCGATGACCGCACCGATGAGCTGGGCGAGCCAGTAGAGGAACATCTCGCCGACCGTGATGTTGCCGAGGATCGCCTGCGCGAGGCTGACCGCGGGGTTCAGCTGGCCGCCCGACTTGTAGGAGACCGTGACACCGGCGAAGACCGCGAAGCCCCAACCGATCGTGACCATCAGGAAGCCGGCCCCGAAGCCCTTGGACTTGGTGAGCGAGACCGCGGCGACGACACCGCCACCCAGGATGATGAGCATCGCCGTCCCGACGAGCTCAGACATGAAATTGACGCCGATGCCGTCCATCGGTACCTCCGATTAGCTGTGTTCGGGGGCCCGGCCTGAGCACCGGCACTCCCCGTCGAGTGATTGAGCCCGAGCATAGTGCTGGGCGTTTGCCCGATGTGGGGGACAGCGAGGCTGCTGCCGCGAAAGTGAGAGGACGTGCACGCACCCTGGTCACCCGGGTCCGCGCGGAGCAGCGACGGGGCCCCGCACCGTGAACGGATGTGCACCGGAACGGCACGGGTGCGCGGCCGTGCCCCTGGTGCGCGCACCTCCCGGCGGTACAGTGAGCCGACTCCGGACGACGTCGGCGGTGGACGACTGCGGACCGGTCTCTCACCCGTGTCACACCGTGGAGGCGCAGCATGAAGAAGCTCATCAACGACCCGCAGGCCGTGGTCATCGAGACCGTCCGCGGGTTCGCCCTCGCCCATGCCGAGCACGTCGTGCTCGTGGAGGACCCGGTCCACGTGGTCCGCCGCGACGCCCCCGTCCGCGGCAAGGTCGGCATCGTGAGCGGCGGTGGCAGCGGGCACGAACCGCTGCACGCCGGTTTCGTCGGACCCGGCATGCTCGACGCCGCCGTCCCGGGCCCGGTCTTCACGAGCCCCACCCCGGACCCCATCGTCGCCGCCACCAAGGCGGTGGACGGGGGAGCGGGCGTGCTGCACATCGTGAAGAACTACACCGGGGACGTCCTCAACTTCGAGACCGCGGCCGAACTCGCCGCCATGGAGGACATCCGCGTCGAGAGCGTCGTGGTCGACGACGACGTCGCCGTCCAGGACTCGCTGTTCACGGCGGGCCGACGCGGCGTCGCCGGCACCGTGGTCGTCGAGAAGTGCGCGGGCGCGGCGGCCGAGCGCGGTGACGACCTGGACGCCGTCACCGCCGTGGCCCGGCACGTCAACGAGGTCACGCGCTCGATGGGCCTCGCGCTCGCCTCCGGCACCGTCCCGCACGCCGGTGAGCCGTCGTTCACCCTGGCCGACGACGAGGTCGAGCTCGGCATCGGCATCCACGGCGAGCCCGGACGCGAACGGATCGCGATGGCACCCGCGGACGAGCTCGTCGACCGGGTCCTCGAGCCGATCCTCACCGACCTCGCCGCTCCGGCCGGCTCGCGGCTGCTCTTGTTCGTCAACGGGATGGGCGGCACCCCGCAGTCCGAGCTCTACATCGCCTACCGGCGCGCCGCGGAGGTGCTCACGGATCGCGGCCACGAGGTCGCGCGTAGCTTGGTCGGCAACTACGTCACCTCCCTCGAGATGCAGGGGTTCTCGATCACCGTCACGGTGCTCGACGACGACCTGATCGCCCTCTGGGACGCTCCGGTCGAGACCCCGGCACTGCGCTGGGGTCGCTGACACCGGGACCGCACGACACCACCAGCACGACGACACCGCTCACGACGCCGACCTGCTCGGCCGCACGAAGGGACACACCTTGTCGCTCGACACCGCATGGGCCATCGACTGGGTCCGCCGCACCGCCGCCACGATCGACCAGCACCGAGCGGAGCTCGTCACGCTGGACCGCGAGATCGGTGACGGTGACCACGGCGAGAACCTCGACCGTGGGTTCCGCGCGGTCGTCGAGTCGCTCGACACCGCAGCCCCGGAGACACCGGGGGCGGTGTTCAAGCTCGTCGCGACGAAGCTCATCTCGACCGTCGGCGGTGCCGCCGGTCCGCTGTTCGGCACCGCGTACCTCAAGGCGGCCCAGGCAGCCGGGGACGCGGCCGAACTCGACGCGGACACCCTGGTGGCCGTGCTCACGGCGGCCCGCGACGGCGTGGTCTCCCGTGGCAAGGCCGAGGTCGGCGACAAGACGATGGTGGACGCCTGGACGCCCGCCGTCGACGCCGCCGCAGCATCGGCAGCCGCGGGGGAGACGCCCGAGCAGGTCCTGGCCGCCGCCGCCGCCGCCGCGGCCACCGGCGCCGAGTCGACCGACGCCCTCGTCGCGCGGAAGGGCCGCGCGAGCTACCTCGGCGAGCGTGCCGTCGGGCACCGCGACCCCGGCGCCCAGTCGAGCGCCTACGTCCTGCGCGCCGCGGTGGACGCGGCATGAGCGTCGGGATCCTGGTCGTCTCGCACAGTGCCGCCGTCGCGCAGGGCACGGTCGACATCGCCCGGCAGATGGCCGGTGACGTCCGGCTCGTCGCGGCGGGCGGCACCGACGACGGCGGGATCGGCACCTCGTTCGAGGCGATCTCGGCCGGGATCGAGGAACTCGCCGCCGCCGACGCCGTCGTGGTCCTGTGCGACCTCGGCTCCGCCTACCTGACGACCGACACGGCCCTCGACTTCCTCGACGAAGACCTCCGGGCACGCGTGCACGTCTCCGACGCGCCGCTGGTGGAGGGGACCGTGGCCGCGGCCGTCGCAGCGCAGACCGGTGGTGACGTCACGGCCGTGCTCGATGCGGCGTCCACCGCCGGTGGTACCGGGACGGCTGGTCCTGCCGACCGCACCGACGCGGCGGGCGGCGGGGGAGCCTCCCGGCCGGGAGGCGCGGGACAGGCCGCCGACAGCGGCGACGCGGACGGGGCGGTCGCCACCGCCACCGCCACCGCCGAGCTCGTCAACGAGTCCGGCCTGCACGCGCGCCCCGCCGCCGAGTTCGTGAAGGCGGCCGCTCGGCACGAAGCCGTGGTCCGGGTGAACGGCGTCGACGCGAAGAGTCTCCTCGCGATCATGGCGCTCGCGCTGCCGAAGGGGGCCTCGGTCACGGTCGAGGCGTCCGGGGCGGACGCGCAGGACGCGGTAGACGAACTCGTCGCGCTCGTCCGCTCGGGCTTCGGCGAGTAGCCCCGACCGGCCGGTGCGGCGGCAGGACCGGCCGGTCAGCCGCTCGTGACGACCGACTGCAGTCCGGTGACGCGCAGCAGGTCGAGCCGCGACGCGTCCTCGCTGCCGGGCACGACCGTGTAGACGACGATCCGCAGGTCGCTGCCCGGCACCGAGAGCGTGTCGCAGTCGACCTCGATCGGGCCGACCGGCGTCAGCAGGGTCTTCCGGCTCGTCCGGTGCTCGGCGATCCGGGCCTCGCCCCAGCGGCGCTCGAACTCCGGGCTCGTCGCGCGGAGGTCCCGGACGAGTTCGGCGAGGCGCCGGTCGTCCGGGTACCGCCCGAGCGCACCGCGCAGGTCGGCTGCCAGGTCGGACGCGAAGGCCTCGCCGTGCTCGTCGTCGAAGTCGACGCCCTCGTGGCCGTCGGTGAAGAACTGCCAGACGAGGTTCGCCGACCGCCCCTGCCACCGGTCGCCGTCACCGGATGCCGCAGCCCAGAGGTCGTTCCGGTACAGCAGGTCGTGGCTCGCGGTGAAGACGGCGAGCGGCACGTCGGCCAGCCGGTCGACGATCCGCTGCACACCGGGTGTGATGTGCCGGGGAACGACGCCGCGCGACGGGGGAGCTGCCCCGGCGACGCGGAACAGGTGGTCGCGCTCCTGCTCGGTCAGCCGGAGCGCGGTGGCGAGCGCGGAGAGGAGCTGCGGCGACGGGTTCAGTGCCCGCCCCTGCTCGAGCCGCACGACGTAGTCGACGCTGACACCGGCGAGTGCCGCGAGCTCCTCGCGCCGGAGGCCCGCCGCCCGCCGCCCCGGACCGGCGGGCAGACCGACCTCGGCCGGGCTCACCCGGTCGCGCCAGGACCGCAGGACGTCGGAGAACTCGCTCATGCGTCCATCCTCGCGCCGATCGACGGCCCGACCGTGGTACTCGCAGTCCCCCCGTCGGCCAGGCAGCACGTCGAGGGGTGCCTGGGGGAGCGGATCGGCAGCGCGCAGGATGGACCCATGACCACCACACTCATCACCGGGGCGAACCGCAGCCTCGGCCTCGAGACCGCCCGCCGCCTCATCGAAGCCGGCCACACCGTGATCGCCGGCGTCCGCGACCCCGACGACGCCGACGCCGTCCGCTCCCTCGGTGCCTCCGTCGTCCAGCTCGACGTCACCGACCAGGCGAGCGTCGACGCCGCGTTCGCGTCCGTCCCCGCCCTCGACGTCCTCGTCAACAACGCCGGGATCAGCGGCACCTCGTACGGGGTCGACGACCTGACCGCCGAGGCGATGACGGCCGTCCTGGAGGCGAACGTCACCGGCATCGTCCGCGTCACCCAGGCCGCCCTGCCGCTGCTCCGCGCGTCCGAGCACCCCGTCGTCGTCAACGTCGCCTCCGGCGTCGGCTGGCCGCGGTTCCTCAGCACGCCGGGTCACGACGAGTTCCCGGTGCCGATGATCCCGTACGCGGCCTCGAAGGCGGCCGTCATCGCCCTGACCGTGCAGTACGCGAAGAACCTGCCGACCTTCCGGGTCAACGTCAGCGACCCGGGCTACACGGCGACCGACTTCAACGGTCACTCCGGGCACCAGACGGTCTCCGAGGGCACCGACGCGACCGTCGCGCTGGCGCTCGTCGGCCCGGACGGCCCGACGGGGGAGTTCCACAACCGGCACGGGCGCATCGACTACTGACGTCGACGCTGGGCTGGACGGACGGGAGGCGCGTGGCGGGCTCGCCGCGCGCCTCCCGTCCGTTGTCGGTCCAGCGGGACGTGTCGGACCGGACGGCGGCCTCAGCCGCCCCAGTGAATCGGCCGCTGGAAGCCGTCGTCGAGCCGTGTGTCGGCGTCACCTCGTGCCGCGTCCACCTGCATCTGGGTGAGGACGACCGCCCCGCGGAGGTCCGCACCGGACAGGTCGGCGTCCCGGAGGTCGGCACCGATGCACTCGCACGAGCGGAGATCTGCGCCGGTGAGGTCGGCCCCGATGAGCAGCGCGCCGCGGAGGCTCGCGCCCCGCAGGTCCGCCCGCCGCAGGTCGGCGCCCACCAGGTCGGCGCCCACCAGGTCGGCGCCGGGGCCGACCCGGAGGCGGCCGACGCGACGCTCGTCGGCTCCGGTGTCGCGGCCATCCCCGCCGCGGACCCGAGCCCGCGCGCTCCGACTCGCCGCGAGCAACAGCGGTCGTGCGGCGTCGTACTCCGCGTCGACGTCGATGCCGAGGATCGTGTCCGGGTCGGCGTCACTGAGCGCACAGACGCGCTCGAAGTCCCGTGTCAGCCGTTCGGCGTCCGTGTCGGCAGGGGTGATCGTGATGGCCTCGTCGAGGTACCGGAGCAGTTCGTGCAGCCGCCGCACGACCGGGAACGCCGCGAACATCGCCTGGCGGGTGGCGTCGTCGTCCCGCCAGGACCGACCCGCGAAGGTGTGCCGCGAGACCTTCTGCCCGGCGCCGGAGCAGTCGAAGACCGTGCAGCCGCGGAACCCCTCGGCCCGGAGGCGCGGATGGATCGTGCAGGCGTCGGCGCCGTCGAGGTTCGTGCACGGGTCGCCGGCGGGTTTGTCGACGGGGAAGTCGACCGACCGGGTGAAGGCCAGCGCGACGCAGCAGAGGCCGAAGCAGTTCGCGCAGTCGGCACCGAGGTCCTCGCGGCGGCCGAGGGTCACCCGGGTGCGTGTCGTCATCAGGGTCGAGGCTCCACAGCGATGTGAGCGGCGCCGTCCGCGGTGGTCAGCGCCGCGTCCGGAGCGCGTTCGTCGCCCAGAGCGCGACGGCGATCAGCACGGGCTGGAAGAGGAGTCGGACGAACCGCTTCGTGTCGGTGTCCAGCCCGAAGCCGTCCCGGTGGTGCAGCCACTGCGCGATGTTGCCGGGGAAGACCGCGGTGAAGAAGACCGCGGCCACCCAGCCGACGGTCGCCTGCCGGCGGACGAGCAGCATGAGCGCGGCGCCGAGAGAGATCTCCGCGACGCCGGACGCCAGGACGGTGACGTCCGGGTCGAGCGGCACGAACTCCGGGACCTGCGCCCGGAACTCCTGGCGGGCGACGGTGAGGTGACTGATGCCCGCCCACGTCATGGCCGCACCGAGCAGGATGCGGACGACCGTGCGAGGCGCGGTGGAGTGGACGAGACGGCGGCGGTCGATCTCTCGGTCAGTCATGTTGTGCACAACCTAACACGGAGCTCCGAACGGCAGGGGAGCCGAGGGAGGCGAATCCGTCACGCCTGCGCCTCGGTCAGTCTGAGCTGACATAATATGCATTATCGGCGCGCGATCACCGGCAACGCGAGTGCGGCACAATCACCTCATGAACACCGGAACGCCCGACCAGAAGCCCGCCGTCCTGTTCGTCTGCGTGCACAACGCCGGGCGGTCGCAGATGGCCGCGGGGTTCCTGCGTGCGATCGCCGGTGACCGCATCGACGTCTTCTCCGCCGGGTCCGAGCCGGCGGACCAGGTGAACCAGGTCGCCGTCGCCGCCATGCACGAGGTCGGCATCGACATCGTCGGTCAGACGCCGGCGATCCTGACGACCGACGCGGTCCGGAACGCCGACGTCGTCATCACCATGGGCTGCGGAGGCGCGTGTCCGGTGTTCCCCGGCAAACGCTACGAGGACTGGGAGCTCAGCGACCCGGCCGGCCTGCCGATCGAGGACGTCCGACCGATCCGCGACGACGTCCGCGGACGCGTCGAACGCCTGGTGGCGACGCTCGTCTGAGCGCCGCTGCCAGGCGTCCGCGGGTGCTGCCCTAGTTCGACGAGTCGTCGGACGAGGTCGGCACGTCCGAGCTGTCGATCTCGAGGGCTGCGTTCTCCTCGCCCTGCTCTTCGACGGTGTGGTCCGTGTCGGGCTGCTGGGGCTCGTCGGCCTGCGTGGTCTCTTCTGCCGGGTCCGGCTGGCTGTACGTCATGTCGGTGACGCTACGCCGCGGTCGCTCGATGGTCGCAGGGACCGCTCGTTCCCGGACAGACGGGAGGCCCGTGGCGAGTTCCGCCACGGGCCTCCCGTCGTTCGATCGCAGTGGTCAGAAGCCCAGCGCGGTGTTCATGTTCGCGGCCGCGTTGAAGAACGCGATCGACGAGAAGATGCCGATGACGAGCGACAGGACGGAGATGATGACACCGGCGATCGCCAGGCCGCGGCCGCGCTCCCCCGTGCGCTTGATCTGCGACAGGGCGATGAGGCTGACGACGAGGCCCGCGATGTTGATGACGAAGGCGAGCACGAAGCCGACGATCGCGAGCGTGCTGAACTTCTGGCTGCTCTGCGCCGTGCTCTGGTACGGGTTGGTGGTGTTGGTCATGATGACTCCGGTGCGAGGATGACGTCAGGTCGCTGACGATTGGTCGACTCTGAACGTACTGACACGGCGGTCCGGTGTCCGGAAAGCGGCGCAGGCACCCACGAACTGGGGACACACCGATCGCGCGAGCGGCGGCACCGAGCGCTGCGTCAGCGCACGGACCGGCGCACCAGTTCCGGGAGCTCCGCTGGCTCGAACGGCTCGTCCGTCGCCTCGAGTTCGTCCGCCGTCCACCACCGGGCCGCCAGGATGTCGACACGTTCGTCGTCCGTCCACTCGGCGTCGGACAACGTGAAGCCCGCCGTACGGACGACGTAGAACTCCGCGTGCCCGCGGTCGTGGTCGGCCTGGTCCCACGTGACCGCGAAGTCCCAGGACCACACCGGCTCCCCCGGGTCGGTGATGACGATGCCGGTCTCCTCGCGGAGCTCCCGGACCGCCGCGTCCCGGTGTGACTCCCCCGGGTCGACGCCGCCGCCCGGGGTGATCCACCGGTGCGCGCCGTCGGAGGACGGCGCCTTCGTGTCCATGAGGAACACGCGTCCGTCAGGGTCGAGCAGGAGGATCCGGGAGGTCCGGCGCAGGCCGTGTGCAGCAGTCACGGCACCGACGCTAGCCGCCGGGTGCGACGCACGCGCCGCGCGACGGCGAGGGCCGACGGCTCAGCTCGTGAAGGAGCTGACGTCCCCGACGAGCTTCGTGTGGTCGGCGGGGATCGGCTCCACCGCGGCGAGGGCGATCTCGGCGGCGAACTCGGACACGCTGTAGAGCTTGCCGACCGCCTCGCGGCGACCCTCGATGGCGCCGGGGTTGATGCGGTTGAGCAGGGTCGCCGTGATGGTGCCCTCGATCATGTCGCCGGAGACGGTGACGAACTCGATGCCCGCGGCCTCGAGCTGCGGCAGGAGCTCACGCAGGGCGAGTTCGCCGGCGCGCTTGCTCTTCGCGACCGGGAGGTACTCGGGCAGCGTCTCGGCGGTCTCGACGAAGTGGGCCTGGTGGCTCGTGACGAAGACGACGCGGGACCCGGCGGGCATGTGCGGCACGGCGGTCTGCAGCATGTCGACCTGCGCGTCGCGGTTGAGTCGCAGCGCGTAGTCGTCGCCCATGCCGGACTCCATGCCGCCGGAGGCGTTGAGCACGAGCAGGTCGATGCCGCCCCACTCCTGCACGACCGCGTCGACCATCGCCTGCACGGAGTCGTGGTCGGTGAGGTCGGCCCCGAGGGCGAGCGCCGCTCCCCCGGCCGCGACGATCTTCTCTGCGATCTGCTCGGCACGACGCGCTTTGTTGCGGTAGTTCACGACGACCTTGGCGCCGGCCTCTGCCAGGTACCCGACCGTGTCCGCTCCGATGCCGCGGGAGGACCCGGTGACGAGGGCGCGCGTGCCGTCGAGGGATCCGGGGGCGAGGGGGCTGCTCACAGTGGTGTCTCCTGTCGTGGGGCGGCGCCGGTCCTGGTCGTCCCGGGCGGCATCGAGCCTACCAAGGCGCGGCGCGGCCAGCCCGGTACCCGCGCCGCCGTAGGGGCCACCAGTCGCCTCGCCGGAGGGCGCTGGTACGTTGGTCGGACAAAACCGGACGTCGCGACGCAGCGACCGCCGCGCGCGATGTACGGGGAGGGAGATCGCGTGGACGTCACGGAATGGACGCAGGTGATCGTGTGGATCGCACTGGTGCTCGTCCTGGGGGTGGTCGAGGTGTTCACCCTCGACTTCGTCTTCATCATGCTCGCTGCCGGGGCAGCCGGCGGCCTGGTCGCCGCACTGCTCGACGCCGAGTGGTGGCTGTCGACGCTCATCGCCGCGGTGCTCGCGCTGCTGCTGCTCGCCGTCGTGCGTCCTCGGGTGCTCCGAGCGCTGAACCGCGGTGCCGACCCGCACCGGACCGGTATCGACGGCCTGGTCGGGATGAGCGGCACGGTCGCGCTCGCGTTCACGTCCTCCGGTCCCGGTCAGGTCCGCCTGGCCAACGGTGAGACCTGGAGCGCGCGCTTCGCTCCCGGCACCACCGACCGCACACCACCACTCGGCACCCGCGTGGTCGTCGAGTCCATCGAGGGCTCCACAGCCGTCGTCCGCACCGAACAGAAGGCTGGCCAATGACCCTGTCCACCGGGACGGTCGTCCTGATCGTCCTCATCGCCGTCGTCGTGGTCTTCGTGATCGTCGTCCTCGCCAAGGCCATCCGGATCGTCCCCCAGGCCACCGCCGGCATCGTCGAACGGCTCGGCAAGTACCACAAGACCCTCAGCCCGGGGTTGAACCTGCTCGTGCCGTTCATCGACCGTCTCCGGCCGCTGCTCGACATGCGCGAGCAGGTCGTCTCGTTCCCGCCCCAGCCGGTGATCACCGAGGACAACCTCGTCGTCTCGATCGACACCGTCGTGTACTTCCAGGTCACCGACGCCCGCGCCGCCACGTACGAGATCGCGAACTACCTCGGCGCCGTCGAGCAGCTCACCACGACCACGCTCCGCAACGTCGTCGGTGGGCTCAACCTCGAAGAGGCCCTGACCAGCCGCGACAACATCAACGGGCAGCTCCGCGTCGTGCTCGACGAGGCGACCGGCAAGTGGGGCATCCGCGTCGGCCGTGTCGAGCTGAAGGCCATCGAGCCGCCCGTGTCCATCCAGGACGCGATGGAGCAGCAGCTGCGTGCCGAGCGGAGCCGTCGTGCCGCGATCCTGCAGGCCGAGGGCACGAAGCAGTCCCAGATCCTCGAGGCCGAGGGCCAGCGGCAGGCGGCGATCCTCGCGGCGGAGGGTGACGCGAAGGCCCAGGTCCTCCGCGCCGAGGGTGAGGCGCAGGCGATCGCGACGGTGTTCGACGCCATCCACACCGGAGACCCGGACGAGAAGCTGCTGTCCTACCAGTACCTCCAGATGCTGCCGAAGATCGCCGAGGGCACGTCGAACAAGCTCTGGATGATCCCGAGCGAGTTCACCGAGGCGCTCTCCGGCATCGCGAAGGGCTTCAGCGCCACGCGGACCGGCGGTGCGCCCGCAGCCGGCCCGGTGGGCAGCGGCGACTTCCTCGAGAAGATCTCCAAGCTCGCGGGCGAGAGCCTCGTGACCACCACCGCCGCGACGACCGGGAGCGGCACCGCGGCCCGGAGCGCGGACGCCACCGCGGCGGACATCGTGCCGGAGTCCGCGCTGGCGGACCGCCTCGCCGAGTCGGACCGGAGCGTCGACGAGAAGCTCGCGGCCGCCGCCGACGCGACCCGCGCCCAGTTCCGGACGGACGAGCAAGCCGGCTCGACCGACGGGCAGGCGCAGGGCGAGGACCGCTCCCCCGCGGTCTGACCGACACACGACGACGGCCCGCTCCCATCAGGGAGCGGGCCGTCGTCGTGTGTGCCGCGCGACGCCTACGCGCCGCGGCGGGCACGGAGCACCTGCAGGCGTTCCTGCAGCAGCTCCTCGAGTTCTTCCCTGGAGCGCCGTTCGAGCAGCATGTCCCAGTGGGTCCTCGGCGCCTTGACGTCCTCTGCGGCGACCTCGACGGGGGTGCCGTCGTCGCCGAGCAGTCGTCCTTCCATCCCGGTGCGCGGGTCCGACCAGACGGCCGGGACCTCTGCCTCGGCGGAGAAGACGATGTCGAAGGTCTCTCCCGAGACCGCCTGGTAGACGGCACGCTTCCGCTCGGAGAGCTCGACACCGTCCTCGCTCTGGAGGCTCTGGCTCCCGAGCCGCATGCCTCGGAGACTCCGATCAGCCATGTCCGACTCCTCTCGCTCGTTCCTCCGGTCCAACCCACACCACCCGCCTTTCGTTCCGGAGGGGTGGCATTCACAGTCGGTTCCCAGTGCACGGCGCGGCCCCGGATGGCAGGTCAGCGGCGGCGGTGTCCCCACGGAGCGCAGGCGAGCAGGACGAGCAGACCGCCGAGCGACAGCGCGAGCGTGATGTTCCCCGACGCGACGGTCGCCGGCGTGGTCGACGTGCCGAGCGGGACGTCCGTCACCATCGAACTCGCGGTGTACGCCGGGACCCGGTCGATGGTCCGACCGCTCGGGTCGATGACCTGAGATGCGCCGACGGTGGAGATGTTCACGAGCGACCGTCCGGTCTCGACGGCCCGCATCCGGGCGATCTCGAGCTGCTGGAGGTTCTCGTCGGTCCCGTCGAAGTCGGCGTTGTTCGTCTGCGCCAGGATCACCTGCGCTCCCCCGTCCGCCAGGTCCGCCGTCAGGCCGTCATCCACCACGTCGAAGCAGATCATCACGCCGGCGCGGATGCCGGCGACCGGCAGCACGTTCGGCTTCGTCCCCGGGGTGTAGTCGCGCTGCAGGAGCCCGATCAGCGACGGGGCGAGCTTCGAGTAGAACCACCGGTCCGGGACGTACTCCCCGAACGGGACCGGCCGCTTCTTGTCGTACGAGGCCCCCCAGCCGTCGTCGTCCCACACGAACGAGGTGTTGTGCAGGACCCCGGACGCGGTCTGCGTCACACCGCCGGCGACCAGCGGGGCCCCGACGCTCCGCACGACGGCGTCGAGCGCGGACGCGATGACCGGTTCGCGACGGGGGTCGTACTCCGCCGCCGCCTCCGGCCACACGACGAGGTCGACGCCGCGGGCCTCGACGTCGGTCGCCGCGACCTGCGACCGGAGGACGTCGCCGGGTTCGGCGCCGTCGAAGTAGCCGGCGGGCCCGTTGCCCTGGACGGCCTCGACCCGCACCGTGCCGTCGACCGCCGTCGGCCACGCGGGCACCGCCAGGACCACCGAGACGAGCAGGCCGGC
The DNA here is from genome assembly GCF_003224335.1 of Curtobacterium sp. MCJR17_055. Taxonomy (GTDB): domain Bacteria; phylum Actinomycetota; class Actinomycetes; order Actinomycetales; family Microbacteriaceae; genus Curtobacterium. The sequence goes on along the minus strand of NZ_QKLF01000003.1, from coordinate 355,222 downwards.
GGTCGCGACGCGGACTGACAGGCGGAGCCCGCCGACGAGTCCGAGCGAGACCACGACGGCGACGCAGTAGACGACGATGAAGCTCAGTCCGAGGACGCCGACGTACGCGGCGAGGTGCGTGAACGGGCCCTGGGACTGGGACAGGCCGACCCGACCCCACGCGAACCCGCCGTAGGGCCAGCTGCCGGAGAACCACTCGCGCCCGGTCCAGAGCGCTGCGACCACGGCCGGGAGGCCCCACATGCGTCCGGCGGTGGAGGTCACGACGCGCCCCACCCACCGGTACGCGAGGGCGATCGCCACCGTGCCGAGGGCGAAGAGCGCCGCCTCGAGCAGCGCGAGCGCGAACCAGGGCACCGGTCCGAGGTACCGTCCGGCCCACGAGATCACCGGCACCCAGAACGCGACGCCGGCGACGAACCCGAGCCACGAGGCGCGGCGGGCCCGCTGCCCCATCGCGGCGAGCAGGAGGCACGCGACCGCCGGGTACGCGAGGAACCACCAGCCCGGGGACGGGAACGACAGGGCGAACAGGAGTCCGCCGACGACCGACAGCGGCAGCGCCTGCGCGAGGGGCAGGGCCGCGGTGAGCGCGTCGCCCGCCGTCCCGGGCCGCCACCGTTCGACGGACGCACGCACCGGACGCACGGGTGTGGCGAGGACCGTCACCGGGCCTCCCGTCAGACCGTCGCGTAGGCGACGATGCCGCGGCGCACCGCGTCCGTCGCACGACGAGCCGTGCGGGCGAGGTCCTCGTCGCCCGCGTTGCGGATCTGGTCGAGGAGGTCGATGACCTGCTTCGACCAGCGGACGAAGTCGCCCGCGGCGAGGTCGAGCGACCGCAGCACGTCGTCGAGCGGGGACCCGGAGGCCCACCGGAACATCCCGAGCGCGATCGCCGGTGTCGGCGGCTCGGAACCGGCGAGCCGGGCGTCGCGCTCGACGTCGTCCAGGCGGGCCCAGATCGTGAGCGTCTCGTCCAGAGCCGGCCGGAAGGCGCCGCGCGGCACGGCGTGCTCGGTGCCCGGCGCGTCCTCGCGGCGGGGCTGGTAGACGATGGTCGCCGCCATCCCGGCGAGCTGCGCGGGTGTGAGTTCCTTCCACACGCCGGCCTCGAGGCACTCGGCGACGAGCAGGTCGCGGTCCCCGTAGATGCGCTGCAGCCGCCGACCGCCGGCCGCCACCGTGACGTCCCCGGAGTCGTCCTGCACCAGGTACCCGAGTGCGAGCAGCACGTCGGTCACGCGGTCGAACGTCGTCGCGACCGCGCCCGTGCGGGACCGGATCTGCTGCACGAGCTTGTCGTTGCTGCGCTTGAGCTTGTACCAGCGCTCCGCCCAGCGGGCGTGGGCCTCGCGGTCCGGGCAGGCGTGGCACGGGTGCCGCTGGAGCTGCCGGCGGACCTCGGTGATCGCGGACTGGCGGTCCTGGCGGGCCCCGTGCGAGGCCTCGCGGCCGCCGGGCACGTTCGAGCGCTCGAGGTCCGACAGCCGTCGGCGGAGTGCCGCGTACTCCGTGAAGTCACCGAGGTGGCACTGCATGGCGTTCTGGTAGCCGTCCAGGGACTCCTGCTGCGACCGGACCTTGCGGGCGAGGTCGACGACGGACCGGTCCGCCTGGAACTGCGCGAACGAGGTCTCGAGCACCTCGCGCGTGCGGTCGCGGCCGAACTGCTCGATGAGGTTCACGGCCATGTTGTAGGTCGGCTTGAACGACGAGTTGAGCGGGTAGGTCCGACGGCTCGCGAGCGACGCGACGGCCTGCGGCTCGAGGCCGTCCGACCACTGCACGACCGAGTGGCCCTCGACGTCGATCCCCCGACGCCCCGCACGACCGGTGAGCTGCGTGTACTCCCCCGGCGTGATCGGGACCCGGGCCTCGCCGTTGAACTTCTCGAGCTTCTCGAGGACGACGGTGCGCGCCGGCATGTTCACCCCGAGGGCCAGGGTCTCGGTGGCGAAGACGACCTTGAGGAGCTTGCGCTGGAACAGGTCCTCGACGACCTCCTTGAACGCGGGCAGCAGCCCGGCGTGGTGTGCGGCGACCCCGCGCTCGAGCCCCTCCAACCACTCCCAGTAGCCGAGGACGGCGAGGTCCTCGTCGAGCAGGGTGCGGCAGTGGTACTCGGCCGTCTCGCGGATCTCACGCCGCTCGTCCGCGGTCGTCAGCGACAGCCCCGAGCGCACGACGTGCCGGACGCCCTGGTCGCAGCCGTTCCGGCTGAACACGAAGAAGATCGCCGGCAGGAGCATGCGCTCGTCGAGCATCTTCGCGATCTGCTCGCGGTGGGCCTTCTCCGCACGGGGACCACGGCGGTCCGGGTACACCGGGCGCCCGCGACGGCCGCGCGGACCGTTCGTGCCGTGACGGTTGGCGCCGCCGACGAGCCGGAGGAGCTCGGGGTTGACGCGGTTCGTCGCCGCGGCACCGGACGAGTCGAAGAGGTCGACCATCTTGTTCCCGACGAGCACGTGCTGCTCGAGCGGGACCGGGCGGTCCTCGGAGACGATGACGTCGGTGTCGCCGCGCACCGTCTGCAGCCAGTCGCCGAACTCCTCGGCGTTGCTGACGGTCGCGGAGAGCGACACCAGCCGGACCTCGGTCGGGAGGTGCAGGATGACCTCTTCCCAGACCGCGCCACGGAACCGGTCGGCGAGGTAGTGCACCTCGTCGAGCACCACCCACGCCAGGTCGTCGAGCAGGTCCGAGTCGGCGTAGATCATGTTCCGCAGGACCTCGGTCGTCATCACGACGACGCGGGCCCGGGGGTTGACGTTCGTGTCGCCGGTGAGCAGCCCGACCTCGGTCTCGCCGTACGCCTGCACGAGCTCGGCGTACTTCTGGTTGCTCAGCGCCTTCATCGGCGTCGTGTAGAACACCTTCGCGGTCGGCTGTCGCATCGCCAGCCAGATCGCGAACTCGGCCACGATCGTCTTGCCGGCGCCGGTCGGTGCGGCCACGAGCACGCTGTTGCCGCGGTCGACCGCGTCACAGGCCGCGAACTGGAACGGGTCGAGGTCGAAGCGGAGGTCGGTCCGGAACAACTCGAGGTTCCGCGAGCGACGGCGGACCTTCGCGGCGGCGAACCGCTCGGCGGGGCTCAGGCTGGTCTCGGTCACAGGCCGTACTCCTCGTCGAGCTTCGCCTGGCGCTTCGCCAGACGGCGGTCGTGCACCCACGTCACCAGGCAGGCGGCGAAGTAGAGCACGACCATCGGGATGGCCAGGATGAACATGGACAGCACGTCCGCCGACGGCGTGACGAGCGCGGTGAAGACGAGGATCAGCACGATCGCGACCCGCCACGACCGGACGATCGCCGCGGCCGTCAGGACCCCGACGAAGTTGAGCAGGACGAGGAAGACCGGCAGCACGAAGGCGATGCCGACCGCGACGATGAGCTTGATGACGAAGTCGTAGTACGCCTTCGCGTCGACGATCGACGTGTCCTGCGCCGAGACGAAGCTGCCGAGGATGCCGACGACGTGCGGCAGGACGTACCACCCGAAGGCGCACCCGGCGAAGAACAGCGGGATCGCCGAACCGAGGAAGCCCCACACGTACTGCTTCTCGCGACGGACCAGGGCCGGGACGATGAAGGCCCAGATCTGGTACAGCCAGACCGGGCTCGCGATGACGACGCCGATCGTGACCGCGATCTGCAGGCGGAGGTCGAACGCCCCCGTGATCATCGGGAAGTTCAGCTCCGCGGTGTGCCCGCCGACCCGGGCCAGCTGCGTGACCGGGGAGCGGAGCGCGTCGAGCACGAACGGTGTGAGGAACCAGCCGCCGACCGCCGCCACCAGGACCGCGACGACGGCCTTGAACAGGCGGTTGCGCAGCTCGATCAGGTGTTGACCGAGGGACATGCGGCCTTCGGGTTCCTTCGGTCGGCGCCCGTGCCGCTTCTCTCGCCCGCCCGCGGTCGTCGAAGCCATGCACCGATCCTACGGCAGCGGTCTCTCAGTGGACGTCGAGAGCGGCCGCCGCGAACGCGCGCACGGCCTCCCGGGCGGCGGGTGGGTCGATCACCACGGCGCGGCCGGGCAGCCCGGCGACGAGCCGGACGACCCCGTCGAACCCGGCCGACGCCGCGAGCCGGATGCGCACCCGCCCGTCGGCGTCCGGCGCATCCGCGGTGTCGGCGAGGAAGTCGGCGACGAGCGGCAGGGACGAGGCGTCGAGCTCGACCGTGACGATGACGTCCTGGGCGCTCTGCTGGAACAGCGTGTCGGGCAGGACGACGTCCTCGATGGTCCGTTCGGCGGGCCGGTCGTCCACGCGCACGCCGGACATCCGGTCGAGGCGGAAGGTGCGGATGGCCGCGCGGTCGAGGTCCCAGGCGCGCAGGTACCAGTCGGCGTCGATCGACTCGACGCGGAGCGGGTCGACGCGACGCGTGCCGCCCTGCGTCCGCGGTCCCGCGTACTCGAACAGGAGTCCACGTCGCTCGGACATCGCCTGACGGATGACGGTCAGGGACGCGTCGTGCAGGTCCTGGCCGACGGCCACGTTCCCCGCCGCGCCACCCGCACCGCGCGACAGTTTCGCCATCAGTGCCCGGATGGCGTCCGTGTCGGCGGCCTCGGGCAGGGCGGACAGGTACTGGAGGCCCGCGATGAGTGCCGACGCCTCGCGCGCCGACAGCCGCGGGGCGTCGTCGATCGCCACGAGGTTCGTCAGCACGATCATGTCGTTCTGGTCGAAGTCGTCCCAGGCGATGTCGAACAGGTCGCCGTGCTGGTACTGCATGGTCTCGCCCGGGACGCCGGACACCGCGATGAGCTCGACGGCACGCCGGATGCGGGACTCGGGGACCCCGAAGTGCCGGGCGGCCTCGGCGACGGAGACGCGTTCCCGGTCGATGAGGTACGGCACGAGTGCCAGCAGGAAGGCGAGCTTGTCCTGCGCTTGCAGGGGCTGGGCGTCAGCCACGGTCGGGTCCGTCCTCGGGCAGGCGGCGACCGTCCTCGGCGCCGCGGTGGTCGGCGGTCCGCTCGGGCGGCCCGGAGTGGTCGGCGACGAGCACGCGGAGGCGGTCGACCACGCGCTGCCGCAGGTCCTCCGGTTCGACGACCCACACCTCGGGGCCGAACGCGGCGAGTTCCTCGGCCAGGATCTGCGGGTCGACGTGGTGGACCACCAGTTCGCCGTCCGTCGTCGCGGTGGTGTCCCGCCGACGGGCCAGACGGCGTTCGGCGTCCGACCCCGGGACGACGTGCACGGTCGCGGTGCGCTCCGCCCAGACCCGGTCCAGGCCGGCCAGCGCCCGCTCCCCCGCGTCCGCCGGTGCCGGGTGCTGACCGACCTCGAACAGGGTCACCGGACCGACGATCCGGGACAGCAGGTAGTTCTTCTCGGACCGCGTCGCGAACTCGTGCGCGGCGAGCATCCACCGGCCGCCGTGCTGGACGAGCGCGAGCGGCGCGAGCTCGCGGACGCGGGCCTCGTGGTGGCCCGGCGTGATGTACGCGAACCGGACGGCGGCGCCCCGGTCGAGAGCCGACCGCAGGGGTTCGAACGCGGTGTCCCGGGTGCGCAGCCGCGGGGCGTAGGCACCGATCGCGGTCGCACCGTCGCCGCTCTCGTGCTCCGAGCCGTCGTCCTCGGACCCGGCGGAGCGCACCTTGAGCAGTCCGCGCCTGGAGTCGGCCGACAGGGCGCCCTCGCGCCACGCCATCGCGGCGAGCGACAGCAGGGCGGACTCGTCGGGCGTGAACCGGACGTCGAGCGGCAGGTCGTACTCGCCCTTCGGGATCCGGTAGCGCAGCGTCTGGTTGTTCCCCGCGGCACCCGGCGTCTCGATCGTCTCGAGCGGGATCCCGAGCTCGCGGACGTCGTCCTTGTCGCGCTCGAACTGCCGCTCGAGCGAGGCGTTGTCACCGCCGGGCGCGTACCGCTGCCGGTACCCCTGGACGTTCGCCAGGATCTCGGACTTCGTCAGCCCGGACTCCGTCGAGAGCAGTGCGAGCACGAGGCTGAACAGCCGTTCCTCAGCGGGCACACGGGGAGCACGGGTGGTGGGCACGTGCCGATCCTACGCAGCCGCGGGTCAGCGCGGCATCGCGCCGAGCACGTCGATGACGTACGCGTACGCGGCACCCTGCTGGTGGACGATCGCGAGGACCTGGTCCCCGACGTGCCGGCCGATCAGGGCGTTCCGGATGCCGTCGACGACCTGGCCCTCGGCCAGCGGGAGCGGCTGCGCGCCGGACCCGTCGGTCCAGCTCGAGCCCGCGACGGTGGAGTCGGTCGTGCTGCTCCCCCACGTGACGGCGGTGTACTTGACGACCGCGGTGTCCTCCGCGGTCAGCGTCGCGCCGTCGCCCTTGCGGAGCAGGTGCTGCTCGTCCTTCTCCGGCGCCGGCCACGAGGGGATGGTGATGCCGGGTGCGCCGTCCGGTGCGAGCACGACGGCGGGCATGCCGTCGCCCGCGAGCTGGGGCGAGCCAGTGGCGCGGGCGGCGAACGCACGCTGCACGTCGACGACGAAGACGGCCGCGTCCTCGGCCTTCCCCGTCGAGCGGGAGGGGGCGGTCCCCGAGAGTGCCGACTTGGGCATCGCGACGGCGAGTCGGTCGCCGACCTGGGCGCACTCGAGGGCCTCGCCGAGCGCACCGGCGTTGGTCGAACCGGCCGTGATCGGGTTCGAGGAACCGGTGTAGCCGCTGGTCTGGGCGACCTCGCCGGTCGCGCCGTCGACGAGCGTGTACTCGAGGACGACCGGTGTGCCGTCCCCGATCGTGCGGCCGTCGCCCTGGCGGAGGACGGAGACCTGGGTGCCGGTGGCGGTGAGACCGGCGGGCACCGTGACGTCCGGCTGCGAACCGAACGCGCCCCTGGCCGAGACGGCCTCCGACGCGGCTCCGGACGGCGCGCACGTGCTCGACGATCCCGCACCGGGAGCGGCGCACGCCGTCAGTGACGCGACGAGACCGATGGTGACCACGAGTGCGGGGATGGTGCGCACGGATCCTCTTTCCGTTCGATGCAGGACGGGCACGGAGGTCAGCTTAGTGGGCGTCGTCGTCGGGTCCGGACGCCGCCGAGCCACCGTCCTCGCCCGCCTCGGCCGCCGCGACCTTGCGGGCCTGGGCGGCCGCCTGACGCGCGACCTTGCGGAGCTTCTTGTCGCTGGCGCCACGCTCGCCGACGGCGCCGGGGGTCCAGGCCTCGACGTCCTCGTCCGAGAACTCCGCCTTGCCGGCACGACGCTTCAGGTTCGGCAGGACGACCCCGTCCGCCAGGCGACGTGCGGTGACCAGGAAGCCGGTGTGCGCCACCATCCGGTGGTCCGGTCGCACGGCGAGCCCCTCCACGTGCCACGTGCGCACGAGCGTCTCGCTCGACTGCGGGTCCGTGAAGCGCCCGGTGTCACGGAGGGCCTCGGCGGTGCGCGACAGCTGCGTGACCGTCGCGACGTAGCAGACGATGAGCCCGCCGGGCACGAGGGCGTCGGCGGCCTCGTCGACGCACTCCCACGGAGCCAGCATGTCGAGCACCACGCGGTCGATGCTCTGCGGCTCGACGGCCTGCGGGAGCTCCTCGACGAGGTCCCCGACGGTCACCGACCAGTTGTCCGGGACCGCCCCGAGGAAGGTGCCGACGTTGCCGCGGGCGATCGCGGCGAACTCGTCGCGGCGCTCGAACGACTGCAGGCTGCCGGTCGGGCCGATCGCCCGGAGGAGCCACAGCGAGAGTGCGCCGGAACCGACCCCGGCCTCGACGACCCGTGCGCCGGGGAAGACGTCCGCGAACGCGACGATCTGGGCCGCGTCCTTCGGGTACACGATCGCGGCACCGCGCGGCATCGACATGACGTAGTCGTTGAGCAGGGGACGCAGCGCCAGGTACTCGTCCCCGGAGCTCGCCCGGATGACCGAGCCGTCCGGCTGCCCGATGACGTCGTCGTGCGCGAGCATGCCGCGGTGCGTGTGGTAGACCACGCCGCGCTCGAGCGACAGCGTGGTGAGCTTCCCCTTCGGGCCCGTGAGCTGGACGCGGTCACCGGCACGGAACGGCCCGCGCGGCGGGGTGTGCGGCGCACCCCCGACCGTGTGCGGCAGCTCCACCGCGTCCTGCGCGGTCGGCTCGCCAGGGGTGGTGGGCTCGTCGGTCGTGGCGTCGCTCATCGCGCGTCCCCTTCGGTGACGGGGGCCGACGCCGTGACGGAGGCCGGGCCTCCCTGGCGGTCGGTGGCACGGGCCGCCAGGGCCGGGCCGGTGAGTTCGAGCAGGCGGTCGACGGTCACGCCGTCCAGGGTGTCGAGGAGGACGTCGCAGGCACCCTCGGCGAGCGGGACGATGTGCTCGACGCCCACCGTCACCGCGCCGGACGCGACCGCCGAGGCGACGCCGGTCGCGGAGTCCTCGATCGCGATGCACGTGGTCGGGTCGACCCCGAGCTGCGCGGCCGCGCTCAGGTAGGCGTCCGGGTACGGCTTCGGGCGCTCGACGTCGTCACCGGCGACGACGACCCGGAAGCCGCGTGCGCCGAACGCCTCGGCGGTGACCAGGGCCATCGTGCGGCGCGACATCGTGACGAGTGCGGTCGGGACCCCGCGGTCGTGCAGTTCCTCGACGAGCTCACGGGCACCGGGACGCCACGGCAGGTCGTCCCCGTGCAGGCGCTCGACCACGAAGTCGGTCATCCACGCGACGATCTGCTCGACCTCCATGTCGACGCCCTTGGCACGGAGGATCTCGCCGGACCGCTCGAGGCCGCTGCCGACGAGCGACAGGCCGTCCTCGTGCGTCCACTCGGCGCCGAAGCGCGCGGTGAGCACGACCTGCGACTCCTGCCAGATGGGCTCGGTGTCGATGATCGTGCCGTCCATGTCCCACAGCACGGCTGCGGGCAGCACCGGGTCGGGCCGGACGGTGGTGGGGGGTTGCGCGGTCACGGGCGACGAGTCTACCGGCGGCGTCGGCGACCCCCGGGCCGGGGACGCCCGCCCGGGGGCAGCGGGTCTATCGTGGATGCCTGATCGTGCTCCGGTCCGACGCGCGCGACTGCGGGTGCGTCGACCCGCTCCACAACCAGGAGGCCCCTGCCGTGCCACAGCACTCCCCCTTCAGCGACGGACGACTCCTCGTCGTCGCGTTCGAGGGCTGGAACGACGCCGGCGAGGCCGCGAGCGGACTCGCTCGTCGCATCGTCGACGCCCTCGAGCTCGATGAACTCCGCGAGATCGACGGGGAGCGGTACGTCGACTACCAGTTCAACCGTCCCGAGGTCGGCTTCGACGACGAGGGCGAGCGGGCCGTCACCTGGCCGCGCATCGTCCTGCACGGCCCGAGTGCCGAGGGCCGACCGGTGATCGGGGCGACCGGCGCACCGACCGAGCGGGACGTGTTCGTGCTCGTCGGCCCCGAGCCGTCGCGAACCTGGCGCGCCTTCTGCGCCGAGGTCATCGACCTGGCGGACGTGTACTCGATCGACGCCGTGGTCTTCGTCGGGGCGATGCTCGCCGACGTCCCGCACACCCGGCCCATCTCGGTCTTCGTGTCGAGCGAGAACGCCGGCGTGCGTGCGGCGTTCGACGTGGACAAGTCGACGTACGAGGGCCCGACGGGCATCCTCGGGGTCCTCGCAGACGCGATGGACAAGGCCGGGCTGACCACGCTGTCGCTCTGGGCGTCCGTGCCGCACTACGTGCACAACGCCCCGTCGCCGAAGGCCACCCTGTCGCTGCTCGACAAGATGGAGGAGTTGACGGACGTCACCGTGCCGCGCGGCACCCTGCTCGACGACGCCGCGCAGTGGGAGGAGGGCATCGACGCCCTCGCCGCGGACGACGAGGACATGGCCTCCTACATCGGCCAGCTGGAACAGGCGCGCGACACGGTCGACTCCCCCGAGGCGTCCGGCGACGCCATCGCGCAGGAGTTCGAGCAGTACCTGCGGCGCCGGGAGCACAAGGACGGCAAGGACGGCGGCGGGGCGGCGGGCGAGGGCCCGTGGCGGCCGCCGCAGCCGCCGCAGTAGACGCGGGCGTGTGACGGACGGGAGGTCCGGTACCAGCTGGTACCGGACCTCCCGTTCGTCTCGGGGTGGCAGCGTCCGCCGCCACGGCGGTCAGGCGATGCGGATGCCGAGCAGGGCGTCGACGAGGTCGACGAGCTCGGGGGTCGCCGCCGTCCCGCCGGCGATCGCGGTGTCGACCACCGCGACCGCGCCCGGCGTGTCGAGGTCGTCCGCGACCCGGGCCCGGAGCCGCGCCACGACGGCGTCGGCGTCCTGCTCGGAGCCGGAGCCGGAGCGCACCCACGTGTCCCAGGCAGCGAGGCGGCGGCCCGCGTCGTCGAGGTCGCCGTCGGTCCACTCCCAGTCGTCGGAGTACCGGTGCGAGAGCAGGGCCAGGCGGATCGCCCGCGGATCGGCGCCACCGTCGAGGAGCCCGCGCACCGTCACCAGGTTGCCGAGCGACTTGGAGATCTTCGCCCCCTGGTAGGCGACCATCCCGGTGTGCACGAAGGCGTTCGCCAGCGGCTGGGAGGCCAGGGCCGCGGCGTGCCCGGCGCTCATCTCGTGGTGCGGGAAGACGAGGTCGCTGCCGCCGCCCTGCACGCTGATCGGCAGGCCGAGCTTGTCGCCGGCGATGACGCTGCACTCGATGTGCCAGCCCGGGCGTCCGGGGCCGATCTCGGTGTCCCAGCTCGGTTCGCCCTCGCGCTCGGCACGCCAGAGCAGCGGGTCGAGCCGGTCGCGCTTGCCGGGCCGGTCGGGGTCGCCGCCGCGCTCGGCGGAGAGGGCGAGCATCGTCTCGCGATCGAGACGACTCTCGTCGCCGAGCGTCCAGGCGTCGCTCGGGCGGCTGACGTCGAAGTAGAGGTCCTCGCCGTCGGAGTCCGGCGTCGGCACCGTGTAGGCGTAGCCCGTCTCCTCCAGGTAGGCCACGGCCTCGGCGACGCGCTCGACCTCGTCGGTGACGGCCACGTAGTCGTCCGGCGGCAGGACGCGCAGGGCCTCCATGTCGCGGCGGAACAGGTCGATCTGCGAGGCGGCGAGCTCCCGCCAGTCCACGCCGTCACGCGTCGCCCGCTCGAGGAGCGGGTCGTCGACGTCGGTCGTGTTCTGCGCGTACCGCACCGGCAACCCGGCGTCCCGCCACGCCCGGCCGAGCGTGTCGAAGGCCAGGTACGTCGCGGCGTGCCCGAGGTGCGTGGCGTCGTACGGGGTGATCCCGCAGACGTAGAGCGACGCGTCGTCGTTACCACGCGTCGGGTCGACGGGCTTGCCGGTCGCGGTGTCGTGGACGAGCGGACGGGGGCCGGCCCCCGGGACCTCGGGGACGCTCGGTGCCTGCCAGGCCCTCACGGCTCGACCACCCCGAGGGAGAGCAGCACGATGAGGACGACACCGAGGAGGATGCGGTAGACCACGAACGGCATGAAGCTCCGCTTGCTGATGTAGTTCATGAACGCGGCGATGACGACGAACCCGACGACGAAGGCCACGACGGTCGCGATCAGGGTGTCCGCCACGCCGAACGGCGCTCCGGTGTCGCCGAGGCTCGTCGCGGCCTCGTACAGCCCGGACAGGAACACCGCGGGGATCGCGAGGAGGAAGGCGAAGCGCGCGGCCGCCGGACGGGTGTACCCGAGGGCGAGCCCCATCGAGACCGTCGCACCGGACCGGGAGACGCCCGGGACGAGCGCGAGGACCTGCGCGAGCCCGATGAGGATGCCGCCCTTGAAGGTCATGTGCTCGATCCGCCGGACCTTCCGTCCGACCCGGTCGAGCACGCCCAGGACGACGCCGAAGACGATGAGCACGATCGCCACGATCCAGAGCGACCGGAACGTGGTCTCGATGCTGTCCTGGAGCAGCAGGCCGACCACGCCGATCGGGATCGTGCCGAGGATGACGAGCCACCCGAGGCGGACGTCCGGGTCGTTCCGCGGGACCTTGCCACCGAGCGCGCCGAACCACCGCCCGATGATCCGGGTGATGTCCTTCCAGAAGTAGATGAGCACGGCGGTCTCGGTACCGAGCTGCGTCACCGCGGTGAAGGCCGCACCGGGGTCCTCCGCATCCGGCAGGAACAGCCCGACGATGCGCAGGTGCGCGCTGGAGGAGACCGGCAGGAACTCGGTCAGACCCTGGACGAAGCCGAGGAAGATCGCCTCGAAGATGTGCACGTGTGCGGCCTTTCGCCGGTGCTGGACTCGGTCGCCGTTCCCGACGACGACCATGCACGGTATCAGTAGGTCGCGAAGAGGTCTCCGAGGACGCGGCGGCCGAACGCCAGCGACTCGAGCGGGACCCGCTCGTCGACGCCGTGGAACATCGCCGGGAAGTCCACCCCGGCGGGCAGCTGCAGCGGCACGAAGCCGTACCCGGCGATGCCGAGACGGGACAGCGCCTTGTTGTCGGTGCCGCCGGAGAGCAGGTACGGCAGGACCGGGGCGCCCGGGTCGTGCCGCTCGAGGACGTCCCGGACGGCGTCGACGAGCGGACCGCCGAAGTCCTGCTCGAGGCCGACGTCCTGGTGCGTCATGGTGACCTCGACGTCCTCGCCGGCGAGTTCCCGCACGCGGGCCAGGACGGTCTCCTCGTCACCGGGCAGGCAGCGGATGTCGACGAGCGCGGTGGCCTCGTCCGGGATCACGTTGTGCTTGTACCCGGCGTGCAGGACGGTCGGGTTCGTGGTGGTGTGCAACGCCGCGTGGATGAACCGCGCCGCGGAGCCGGTGGCCAGGGCGACCTCGTCCGGACCGGTGGCGACCGGGTCGACGCCGAGGAAGCGGGCGACCTCGGCGACCATCGCCTCGGTCGTGTCCGAGAGCCGGACCGGCCACTCCTCGCCGCCGATCCGGCCGACGGCGGCGGCGAGCTTCGTGACGGCGTTGTCGCGGATGACGTGCGAGCCGTGCGCCGCGGTCCCGTGGGTGGTCAGCTTCACCCACATGAGCGCCTTCTCACCGGTCTGGAGCAGGTAGGCGCGACGGTCGCCGAGCGTGATCGAGTAGCCGCCGACCTCGCTGATGGCAGCGGTCGCCCCGGCGAAGACCTCGGGATGCGTGTCCACGACGTGGTGGGCGCCGAGGATGCCCCCGGCCTCCTCGTCCGCGAAGTACGCGATGACGAGGTCGCGCTCGGGAGCGCCCTGGCGTTCGACCACGTCGGCCAACGCCGTGAGCATCATCGCGTCCATGTTCTTCATGTCCACGGCGCCACGACCCCAGAGCGACCCGTCGCGCACCTCGCCGCCGAACGGGTCGACGGACCAGTTCGCCGGGTCGGCCGGGACGACGTCGAGGTGCCCGTGCACGACGAGGCCCGGCTTGCTGCGGTCCCGGCCGGGGACGCGGGCGACGACGCTGACCCGGTCCGGCTCGGACTCGAACAGCTGCGGGGTCAGGCCCAGGTCCTGCAGCGCTGCCTCGACGTAGTGCGCTGCCTCGGTCTCACCCCGGGACTTCCCCTCACCCCAGTTCGTGGTGTCGATCCGGATGAGGTCCCGCGCGATCGCCGCGGTGCGTTCCAGCTCGGACGTCATGCGACAACGCTACCGGCGACACCACCGAGCACCGCGATACGGTCGCGCCGCGCCCGGGATGCGCACCCGTGTTCAGCGTGCGTTCACAGCCGTGCTAGTGTCTTCTCTCGGCAGGAAGGCCGGGGAAACCCGGTCGGACAGCCCGGTGCGAGAGCACCACACCCAGTCCGGGTGGCGGAATTGGTAGACGCGCTAGCTTGAGGTGCTAGTGCCCGTATTAGGGCGTGGGGGTTCAAGTCCCCCCTCGGACACGCAGTACCTGGTCTCCGGACCACGTGCTCGGACACTTGTGTTGAGACAAGCGGCGAACGGCCCTCCTTCGGGAGGGCCGTTCGTTTTTCCGCGCCCAGAGCGCGGTGCTGTTCTCGGTCAGCGCCGGGCGCGCCGCACCACCCAGACGGCCACGCCGCCGATGAGCAGGTACGGCCAGGTCGCGACGACGGGGTCGAGCACTCCGTGCCGCCAGTCCCGCCGCGCCGTCCCGAGCCGCGCGCCGACCGGGTCGTCCGCCCGTTCGGCGGCGATCCCGGTTTCCTTGACGAGCCGGTCCGGCCGGCCGCGGAGCGCGTCCGTGACCCGGTGCGTGGCGACGTCGAGGCGGTCGCCGACGACCAGGAGCATCCAGTGGGCCAGCCGTCCCTCGCTGAAGCGGCGGTAGGCGTACCGCTTCACGACGCCGGCGATGCCGGACAGGGGCTGCGCGGTGCCGAACACCGGCGTGACGTGCGCGTGCTCGATCGACCGCTCGCGGCCCTCCCCACCGGGCTGCTGCTCCGGTCGGTCCCAGTGCGCGTTCGTCGCCGAGCCGGCCTCGCGGGACAGCTTCGGGACGCTCGGCCGGTCGGCGAGGTCCAGGTCGCTCCCCCATCCGGGGATCCGCGCGCGGAGTTCGTCCGCGGACGGCAGGTCGCGCGGCTTGTCCGCCACGTACGCGATGTGGTCGTCGGCGCCGTGGCCGTCCGGTGTGGTGCGCATGCTCTGGTCTCCGTTCTCGCTCACGGCACGATCACCGGCTTGATGCAGCCGTCGAGCTTCGCCGAGAACAGGTGGTACGCCTCGTCGATGTGCTCGAGCGGGATCCGGTGCGTGATGACGTCGCTCGGCTTGAGGTGCCCGGCCTGGATGTGCTCGAGCAGCCGCGGCCACTGGCGCTTCACCGGCGCCTGGTTCATGTGGATGGTGACGCCCTTGTTGAGCGCGTCGCCGAACTTGACGGCGCTCGGGATCGGGCCGTAGGCGCCCATCACCGACACGGTGCCGCCCTTGCGGACACCGTCGATCGCCCAGTTCAGCGCGATGGGCGAGCCGCCCTGCAGCTTGAGCTTCGAGCTCGTCACGTGCTGCAGGTAGTTGCCGTCGGCCTCCGCACCGACCGCGTCGATCACGCTGTCGGCGCCGAGGAAGTCGGTCTGCTTCTTCATCTCGACGACGATGTCGTCCACCTCGGCGAAGTTGATCGTCTCGGCCTGCGCGAACTCGCGGGCCTTCGCCAGGCGGTACTCGAGCTGGTCGACGACGATCACACGGCCGGCGCCCATGAACCACGCGGACTTCGCCGCGTACAGGCCGACCGGGCCGGCGCCGAGCACCACGACGGTGTCGCCTTCGCGGATCGACGCGAGCTGGGCACCGAAGTACCCGGTGCCGAGTGCATCCGTCATCATCAGGGCGTCCTCGGCGTCGAGCCAGTCCGGGATGACCTGCGGGCCGACGTCGGCGAACGGGACGCGGACGCGCTCCGCCTGCCCGCCGTCGTAGCCGCCGGTGGTGTGCGAGTACCCGAAGATGCCGCCGACCGCGGTCGCGTTCGGGTTGACGTTGTGGCAGTTGGTGAACAGGCCGCGGGCGCAGAACCAGCAGGTGCCGCAGGAGATGTGGAACGGGACCATCACCCGGTCGCCGACGCTGAGCGTCTCGACGGACGACCCGACCTCCTCGACGACGCCGATGAACTCGTGACCGAAGGTGTGGCCGACGCGGGTGTCCGGCATCATGCCGTGGTACAGGTGCAGGTCCGACCCGCAGATCGCGGCGCGTTCGACACGGATGACCGCGTCGTTCGGGTGCTCGATCCGGGGGTCGGGCTTGTCCTCGACGCGGACCCGGTAGGGGCCGCGGTAGGTCATGGCGCGCATGGCGCTCCTCTCGCTCGTACCGTCCACGCTGACGGACGGCGGATGGGAGGCGGCCCAGGCTCGCGTTCGACGCACAGCCGCCACGCGGACGGACGGGAGGCCCGGTACCAGCTGGTACCGGGCCTCCCGTCTGCAGGCAGTCGCGTGCTAGCTCTTCGCGGCGTCCACGAAGTTCTGCCGCGGGTCGGTCTCCTTGATGAGGGACGTCGCGTCGCGGCCGGAGACCGCACCGGTCACCCAGCCGATGACGATGCGCGCCTTGCGGTTCAGCGTCGGCATCGCGTACACGTGGTACGAGCGGTGCGCCATCCACGCCAGCAGGTTCGTCATCTTGATGCCCTTGATGTTCGCCGCGCCCTTGGCGACACCGTACGAGGCGACCGTGCCGATGGACGGGTGGCGGTACTCCACGAGGGGCTTGCCCGTGATCGAGGCGACGATGTTGTCCGCGACGACGACGGCCTGCCGGACGGCGTTCTGGGCGTTCGGCGGGTAGTACGCCGGCTGCTTCTCGGCCGTCAGGTCCGGGACCTGGGCGACGTCGCCGAGGCCCCAGACGCCCGGGACGACCTCGTGCGTGTCCTCGGACTCGACCTGGAGCTTCGCGTTGGCGGCGAGGTGCCCCTTCGGCCCGCGCGGCAGGTCGGTGGCGTCGAGGAGCGGGTTCGGCTTGACGCCGGCCGTCCAGACGAGCAGGCCGGTGGCGAACTCGTCACCGTCGGAGAGCTTGACGATCCCGCCCTCGCAGCTCGGCATGGTGGTCTTGAGGCGGACGTCGATGCCGCGGGCACGGAGGGACTCGAGGGTCCACTTCGACAGCTCGGGGCCGACCTCGGGGGCGACCCGGTCGAGGGCGTCGATGAGCACCCAGCGCGGCTGTTCGCCGGCGAGCGACGGGTACGTGGCGATCGCGGCCTGGGAGACGTCGAACAGCTCACCGATCGCCTCGACGCCGGTGTAGCCGCCGCCGATGAAGATGCTCGTGAGCAGGCGACGACGCTCGTCCTCGTCGCGCGTGGCGGCGGCCTTCGCGATGTTGTCGAGGAGCTTGGCGCGGACGTACGCGGCCTCCTCGACCGTCTTGAAGCCGACGCCGACCTCGTCGAGGCCGGGCGTCGGGAAGGTACGGGTGACCGAGCCGAGTGCCACCACGAGGTGGTCGTACTCGAAGGACCGGTCGTCACCACCGGCCGTCGCGACGGAGACCGTCTTGTCGGCCGAGGAGATCCCGGTGACCTTGCCCTGGATGACCCGGGTCTTGCGGAGCGCACGTCGGAGTTCGACGGTGACGTCCTTCGGGGCGATGTGACCGCCGGCGACCTCGGGCAGGAACGGCAGGTACGTGTAGTACGTGTTCTGGTCCACGAGGGTGATGCGCATGGGCACCGAGGCGGCGTGCTTCTGGAGCTGCTTGACCGCGGTGTAGCCGGCCGAGCCGCCGCCGAGGACGAGGACGTGGGGGATGGAGTCTGCCATTCCTCCGGTCTACCCGATCCGGCCCCTCCCCGTCATCAGCGCCGCACCTGTGCGGCCGATCCGGTCCCGATCCGGATCGTCCACGGGTCAGCTGCGGCCGTCGCGGAGGCGCCACCACGCCGTCTCGGCGACCTCGCGGCCGGTGTACACGCCGTGCTGCGTGCGACGGGACTCGTGCAGGGAGAACCGCCGGAGCCGGTAGCCGCCCCCGAAGCGGTCGATGATCGCCTCGGGTGAGGAGTCCGCGTCGCGCTTGACGTACCAGGTGCGGTCGTCGTCGACCGGCTCGATCACGCGCGGGTCACCGTCGGCCGCCGATGCGGGAGCGGAGGATGTCGATGCGCTTCTGGATCTGCTCGATGCTCGCCTGCGCGACGGCCGGACCACCGCTGATCCGACGGAGCTCGGCGTGGATCGACCCGTGCGGTTCGTTCGCGTGCCGGGACCAGATCGAGACGAGGCGCTGCAGTTCCGACCGCTGCTCCTTGATCGTCATGTACATCGGCCGGTCCGCCGGCTCGGGCGCCTTGGGCGTCCCGTCCTTCGGGACGCGGCCCTTCGAGCGCTTGGCCTGGGTCGCCTGCCGGGCGCGGAGGAGGTCCCGCACCTGGTCGGGCTCGAGCAGCCCGGGGATGCCGATGAAGTCGAGTTCCTCGAGCGACCCGACCTCGCCGCCGGTGCCGAACTCGCCGCCGTCGTAGAGGACCCGGTCGAACGACGCCTGCGAGTCGAGCGCCTCGAACGGCTGCACGTCGAGCAGGCTCTCGGAGGCCCGGTCCTCCTTGTTCGCCTCCGCCACCATGGCGTCCTCGGGGTTGTACATGCCGTCCTCGGCGTCCTTCGGGCGGTCGAGGGCGTGGTCGCGCTCCAGCTCGAGGCTGGCGGCCAGCGCCATCAGCCCGGGCACGCTCGGCAGGAAGACCGACGCGGTCTCGCCGCGACGTCGGGCGCGCACGAAGCGGCCGATGACCTGGGCGAAGAACAGCGGCGTGCTCGCGCTCGTGGCGTAGACGCCGACGCAGAGCCGCGGCACGTCGACGCCCTCGGACACCATCCGGACGGCGACCATCCACCGCGAGGTGTCCTCGGCGAAGGACTGGATCCGGCTCGACCCGGCGGCCTCGTCGGACAGGACCACGGTCGGCCGCTCCCCCGTGATGCGCTGCAGGATCCGCGCGTACGCCCGGGCGGTCGTGGTGTCGGTCGCGATCACCAGCCCGCCGGCGTCCGGCACGCCACGGCGCACCTCGGTGAGGCGCTTGTCCGCCGCCGAGAGCACGGCGGGCATCCACTCGCCCTCCGGCGACAGCGCGGTGCGCCAGGCCTGCGCGGTGATGTCCTTCGTGACGGGGTCGCCGAGCGAGGCGGCCATCTCGTCGCCCATCCGGGTCTTCCAGCGCATCTGCCCGGCGTAGGCCATGAACAGCACCGGGCGGACGACGCCGTCCTTGAGTGCCCGGCCGTAGCCGTAGTTGTAGTCCGAGATCGAGGTGCGGATCCCCTGCTCGTCCGGGGCGTACTGGACGAACGGGATCGGCGCCGTGTCCGACCGGAACGGCGTGCCGGACAGCGACAGTCGGCGCGTGGCCTTCGTGAACGCCTGCCGGATGCCGTCGCCCCACGTCAGCGCGTCGCCGCCGTGGTGCACCTCGTCGAGGATCACGAGGGTCTTGCCGCCCGCGGTGATCCGCTCGTGCACCTCGGGGTTCATGCCGACCTGCGCGTAGGTGATCGCGACGCCCTGGTAGTGCCGGCCGAACATGCCGTCGCCGTTCTTGAACATCGGGTCGAGCCGGATGTTCACGCGGTCGGCGGCGTCGGCCCACTGCCGCTTCAGGTGCTCGGTGGGCGCGACGACGACCAGGCGGTCGACGGTGCCGCGGGCGAGGAGCTCGGTCGCGAGGCGCAGCGCGAAGGTGGTCTTGCCGGCGCCGGGGGTCGCCGCGGCGAGGAAGTCGCGCGGTTCCTTCTCGAAGTACTTCGTGAGCGCTTCGACCTGCCAGGCGCGGAGCTTCGAGGCGGTGCCCCATGCGGCACGTTCGGGGAAGGCGGGCGACAGGTGCTCGGCCGCCGCGTTGCCCGCGACCTCGGCGATCGCCGCCGGTCCGGTGGGGCGGTGGTCGTCGGACAGCCCGTCGATCGGGAGTTCGGCGGGTTCCTGGTGCTCGATGTTCTCCGCTGCGCTCACTCCACCCGAGTGTACCGGCACGCGGTCGCCCGACACGTGTCAGTCCTGCCGGGCGTGCGGCACCCGCGGCGTGCTCGGGCCGGGACCGCCGCCGGACCCGCGCACGAGTGACGCGGGACGCAGGACACCGGCACCGAAGCGCGCGGTGACCGCGTCCACGGTCGTCTCGGTCTCCCGCCACGGCGCGTCGTCGTCCCACAGCGCGTTGCTCGCGGCCGCCGGCACGAGGTTCTCGCCGCGGACGCCGATGAGCCGGATCCGGTTGCCCGGACGGTGCAGGACGTCGTACAGCTCGACGGCCTCCCGGTGGATCCGCTTGGCGACGTCGCTCGGCTCGGCGAGGGTGCGGGAGCGGGTGAGCGTCGTGAAGTCGGTGTACCGCACCTTGAGCGCGACGGTCCGGGCCTGGACCTCGGCGCGTCGGAGCCGGACCGCGACCTTCTCGGCGAGTCGGAGGAGTTCCCGCGCCACGTCGTCCCGCTCGGTGAGGTCACGGCCGAACGTGACCTCGTGCCCGATCGACTTCTCACCGACCCCGGCCTCCACCGTGCGCGGGTCCCGGCCCCACGCCAGGTCGTGCAACCGCTGTCCACCGGCCGGACCGAGCAGCGACACCAGGGACGGCAGCGGGGTCGTCGCGAGGTCCCGCACGGTGTGGATCCCCCGACGCTCGAGCGTCTCCTGCGTCTTGCCCCCGACGCCCCACAGGGCCGAGACCGGCTGCGGGTGCAGGAAGGCGACGGTGTCGGCGTGCGGGACGACGAGCAGGCCGTCCGGCTTGGCGCGGCTCGAGGCGAGCTTCGCGACGAACTTCGTCGACGCGGCACCCACCGAGCAGTGCAGGCCCGTCTCGGCGAACACGGTGCGGCGGATCTCGGCGCCGATCTGCCACGGCGTGCCGTACAGGCGGAGGGCCCCGGCGACGTCCAGGAACGCCTCGTCGATGCCGAGCCGCTCGACCCGCGGGGTGAAGCGGTCGAAGATCCGCATGACCTGCGCGGAGCGGGCGCTGTACTTCTCGAAGTGCGGCTCGACGATGACGGCGGCGGGACACCGCCGTTTCGCGACCGCCATCGGCATCGCCGAGTTGATGCCGTACCGGCGGGCCTCGTAGGTGGCGGCCGTGACGACGGAGCGGTCGGAGTCGTGCCCGACGATCACCGGCAGGCCGACGAGGTCCGGGCGGTCGAGCAGTTCGACGGAGGCGAAGAAGGCGTCCATGTCGACGTGCAGGACCGTCGCCGAGCGGTCGTCGACGGGCGTGTCGGAGACGATCCGGTTGCGTCCGTCCTGCTTGCTCACCGGGTCATGGTCGCACGGACCGCCGACACCGCAGCTGCCGGTTCACCGCGGCAGCAGACCGAGTTCGGCCGCCGCGATCGTCCGCATCGCCGAGTCCCGTGTCGACGGGTGGTACTGGCCGGCGCGGACGTCCCGGGCCAGGCGGGCGAGTTCGTCGGTCGACCGGAAGGCCGACCCGCCGACGACGCGCATCGCCTCGTCCACCGCGTGCTGCGCGGTGTCCACGGCACGGGCCTTCGTCCCGACGAGCAGCGGGAACCAGCGGTCGGAGTCCACCAGGTCGTCGACGTCGCGCGCCAGTGCGTCGACCTGCAGGTGCACGGCGTCGGTCGCGCTCCGCATCGCGGCCACGGCACGACGGACGTCCAGGTCGGCAGAGCGGGCCGTCCCGTCCGCCGCGGTGCGGGCGGCCACCCGCTCGACCGCGAGCGTCACCGCACGCGAGGCGATGCCGACGTACACGGACGCGACGAGCAGCTCGAACGCGGCGAAGACACCGAAGACCAGCGGATCGGCCACGGGTCCGACGGGCAGGACGCGCACGATCCGGTCGGCGGGTACGTGCAGCCCCTCGAGCAGGGTCGTCCGGCTCTGCGTGGCCCGCATGCCGAGGGTGTCCCAGTCGTCGAGGTGCCGCACGCCACCGTCGCCGCGCAGCGCGAAGCCGTGCACGAGCCGGGGCTCCGGGCCGGACGTGTCCTTGCCGAACACGCTCAGCACGTCCCACGCGGGCGCCAGGGACGTCGAGACCTTCGTGCCTCTGAAGCGGTAGCCGCCGGCGCCGTCCGGCTCGGCCACGGTGCGCGAGTCGAACAGGACCGCGTCGTTGCCGGGCTCGCTCACGCCGAACGCGAGGAGTCGGTCCGCTGCAGCGGCGTCGGTGACGGTGTCGAGGAACGACCCGCCCCTGGCGGACACGGCGCGGGCGGCCTGCACCCACACCTGGTGCATCCCGAGCCCGAGGGCCGTCGCCGGTGCCGCCTCGGCGAGCGTCCGCTGGACCGCTGCGGTCGCCCGGAGACCCAGCCCCGAGCCTCCGTCCCGGACGGGCACGCCGATCCGCAGGTAGCCGGCCCGTCGGAGTTCGTCGAGGTCCTCGACGCAGAACGCGTTGTCCGCGTCGTACCGGGGAGCACGGTCGGCGATGCGGGCGAGGAGCTCGTCCGGCACGGACCAGGGACGCTGCTCGAGCGGGGTGGACGAGGTCATGGGACGAGAGTACGGTCGCCAGGCGTGTCAGACCGTCATCCCTGGACCAGGTTCGTCGCCATCGGTGACTCCTTCACCGAGGGCATCGGCGACCCGGACCCGTCGTCCGTCGGCGGGCACCGCGGGTGGGCCGACCGCGTGGCGGACGCGCTCGCGGACGGCACGGACGAGGACTTCGCGTACGCCAACCTCGCGGTGCGGGGGCGCCTGCTCCGGCAGATCGTCGACGAGCAGGTGGAGGCGGCGCTCGCCCTCGGACCGGACCTCGTCACGGTGTCCGCGGGCGGGAACGACGTCATCCGTCCCGGTTCCGACCCGGACGAGCTCGCCGAACGGTACGACGGGATGGTGGAGCAGCTCCGCCGGGACGGTGCGACCGTGGTGCTCTTCACCGGACCGGACGTCGGGACCACGCCGGTGCTCGGCATGGTCCGCGGGAAGACCGCGGTCTACAACGAGCACCTGCACGCCATCGCACTCAAGCACGGCGCACTCGTGACGAACCTCTGGGCGCTCCGGGTCCTCCGGGACCCGCGGATGTGGGCGCCGGACCGGCTGCACCACTCGCCGCTCGGGCACGCGACCGTCGCGGCCGCCGTGCTCGACACGCTCGGTGTCCCGCACGCACTCGGACCGTCGGTGCCGGAGCCGCTCGCCGCCCGACCGTGGCGGGAGGCGCGGGTCGAGGACCTGGGTTGGGCGAAGGAGTACCTCGTGCCCTGGGTCGTGCGACGCGTGCGCGGGACGTCCTCCGGTGACGGCGTCACGGCGAAGCGGACCACCCTGCAGCCGGTCACCCGGCGCGACTGAGCACCGAGGCCGACGGTCCCACCCGGACCGCGTGCCCGGCGTGGTCTCCGCGCACGCCGACGCTGCCGCTCAGGCCGGGGTCGCCCGCTTCGGCCACACGGTGTAGCCGAGCGCCCAGAGCAGTTCGACGGCCACGACGACGCCGAGCACCGGGAACCAGGCGACGAGCGGCTCGATCCCCGGCGTCCCCGGTCCACCCCAGGCGATCAGCCCCGCGAGCACGGCCGCGGACAGCGCGGCGGCGATCACCGTGCGCACGACGTCGGCCCAGCACTTCCGCGTGTACGCCCAGCCGAGTGGCTTCGCGGGGAGTGCCTGCCCGGTCCGGAGGCGTGCGAGGTGCCGGTCCGCCCAGCGCATCATGCGGTGCCCGTAGGTGACCGAGAAGCCGATGTAGAGCGCGGCGAGTCCGTGCTCCCACGTGGCCGATCCCCCGGCGCGGAGGTCGATCGCGGTGACGACCAGGAGCACGGCGTCGAGCACGGGCGCGAGCACGAGGACCGCGGCGCCGAGCCGCGGCATCCCGGCCACCGACCGCAGGGTCAGGCCGCCGAGGACCGCGATCCAGAAGCCCACCTCGCAGGCGACGATGACGGCGATCACGGGGCGACCAGTGTTGTTGTTGGTACGAGTGTGTTCACACTGGTCATGGTAGTACGACTGTGTACGATCGGCACGTGCCCCGCCTCATCGACCACGACGAACGTGACGCCGTCATCGCCGCCGCCGCCTGGCGTGTCCTCGCCCGCGACGGGCTCCCGGGGTTCTCCGTCCGTCGGGTCGCCGAGGAGGCCGGCCTCGCCACCGCGTCCCTCCGGCGCGCCTTCCCGACGCAGGTGGCACTGCGGACGTACTGCCTCCGGCTCGTCGGCGAACGGGTCCAGGCACGGATGGACGCCGTCACCGTCGACCCCGCCGTCGACCCGCGAGCGTTCGTGCTCGCCTGCTTGGCCGAGCTGCTGCCCCTCGACGCCGACCGACGCTCCGAGACGGAGGTGTGGCTCACCCTCGGGTCACTCGCCCTGACCGACCCGGACGCTCGCGCCGCCCATGCCGAGACGGAACGAGCCCTGGCCCGGGCGTGCCGGTCGCTGCTCGCACTCCTGACACCGGAGGCCGACCCGGACGAGCTGGACACCGCGGCCCGCCGGCTGCACGCCCTGGTCGACGGCCTCGCGCTGCACCTCGTCCATGCTCCGCCGACCGCGGACACCGGGTGGGCGCTCGAGACGCTCGAGTCCGCGGTGCCGACCGCCGCACCGTCGTCGGACCGGCCGGGCCCGCACGACGGCGGACGACCGGCCGCGGGACCCGCCCGTTAGCCCGCCAGCGCGCCCGGGTCGAGCTCCACGCCGCGGAACGGGTTCGTCCACCGCCACCAGACGCCGGGGTCCTCGATCGACCCGTCGAGCTCGAGCGGCACCGTGACCGGGTCGTGGTGCTCGACGGTGAACCGCACGCGGCCGACGCGCTCGCCCGCCGCACCGAGCGTCACCGGTTCGAGCGTCGTCTCCGCCGACACGGTCGTGCTCCCCCACACCAGGACGGACGCCGCCCGGCTCGCGGTCGCGTCGACCTCGTCCTGCCACGGTGCCGTGTACGTGCCGAACGTCTGTCCCTCGTTCGTCAGGGTCACCACGTGGAAGTCGTCCGCGACCGAGTGCAGCAGCCGCCGGACGTCGGCGTCGAGGGCGTCGTGGTCGACCCCGCCGAGCATGGCGCCGACGACGGTCACCGGTCGGCCGCCACGCTCGTAAGTGGCGGCGAAGAGCAGGCACGCACCCGCTTCGTCGAGGGTGCCGGTCTTGATCCCCTCGACACCGTCCATGCCGAGCAGCTTGTTCGAGTTCTCGATCTCGCCGACACCCGGGACCGTCACCGACGCCGTGCCGACGACCTCCTTGACCACCGGCTCCGCGAGCGCGAGCTGCCCGAGGTCCACCAGGTCGGTCGCCGTCGACCGGTTCCGTG
This sequence comes from Curtobacterium sp. MCJR17_055, assembly GCF_003224335.1. GTDB lineage: Bacteria > Actinomycetota > Actinomycetes > Actinomycetales > Microbacteriaceae > Curtobacterium. The sequence goes on along the minus strand of NZ_QKLF01000003.1, from coordinate 330,628 downwards.
GGTCGAGGCCGGTCGGTTCGACGATCGTGGTGTCGTCCAGCCCGTGGTCGTCGAGCCACGTCGCGGCTGCGGCACGGTAGGCGTCCATCGACCCGAACGCCCAGAGGGCGAGTGACCCCGCGTAGTTGTTCGCCGACTCCATGAGCGCCACCTGCAGCACCCGGTACTCGGACATCCGCCCGTCGGCCGGCAGCGGGGCGACCTCGCCGTTCAGCGCCGCGTACTCCGCGTACAACGCCTCCATCGCCGGCGTGAACCGGACCGACGGCCCCTGCTTCCCGACCGGGAGGGGCTTCTCCTCGAGCACGACGAGCGCCGTCACGATCTTCGAGATGCTCGCGATCGACCGCTGCTGCCGGTCCCCGCTGGTCGTGAGACTCTCCGGGAACCCCTCGGCCTCGACAGCGGTGGCACCGTAGTCCGGGAACCGGAGCTCCGGCGCGCGCACCCTGGGTGCCTCGTAGGTCGCGGTGCTCGCGGTTGCCGGGGCGAACGGCACGAGGGCGGCCGCGGCCAGGAACGCGGCGACCAGCAGGAGGACGGCGACCACGCCGAGCGTCACGGGCCTCCGGAGCGCGGAGCGGGGGCGGCGGACGACGTTCGGCACGAGACCGGATCGTACTGGAGGCCCGGGGCGCGTCCCTGGGACCCGCCGCCGTCGGCGTGTGGCTGGTCCGTGCCTCCCGACGGTCCTGGCGAGACCGTCCGGCGGCCGGGCCGGGCCAGGCCAGGCCGGGCCAGGCCGGGCCAAACCGGTCAGGTCTGGTCTGGTCTGGGCCGGTCAGCGCGAGCGCTGCGCGTGCGCGACCGCCCAGAGACCGACGGCGCTCGCCGCGGCCACGTTCAACGAGTCCACCCCGTGGTGCATCGGGATCCGCACGGTGGTGTCCGCGGCGGCGACCGCCGCGGGCGTCAGGCCCTGGCCCTCCGTGCCCATCACGAGCGCGACGCGCTCGGGGACGTCCGCGACGAAGGCCTCCAGGTCGACGGAGCGGTCGGTGAGCGCCATCGCGGCCACGTGGAAGCCCTGGGCGCGGAGGTCCTCGCCCGCCGCCGGCCACTCCCCGATGCGTGTCCACGGCACCTGCAGCACGGTGCCCATGCTCACCCGGACGCTCCGCCGGTACAGGGGGTCGGCGCACCGCGGGCTGACGAGCACCGCGTCGGCACCGAGCCCGGCGACGCTGCGGAACACCGCGCCGACGTTCGTGTGGTCGACGACGTCCTCGAGGACCACCACGAGGCGTGCGTCGCGGACGACGTCGGCCACGGACGGCAGCGAAGGGCGGTGCATCGCGGCGATCGCCCCGCGGTGCATCCGGAAGCCGGTCAGCTCCTCGAGGAGGGCGTCCGACCCGACGAACACCGGGCCGTCGTGCCCGTCGACCAGGGGCAGGACGCTGTCGAGCCACTTCTCCTGTACGAGCACGCTCCGCGGGACGTGACCGGCCCGGACCGCGCGCTCGATGACGGTGTTCGACTCGGCGATGTACAGGCCACCCTCGGGCTCGGTGACCCGTCGGAGCGCGACGTCGGTCAGGCGCGCGAAGTCGTCGAGGCGCGGGTCGTCGAGGGAGTCGATGCGGACGGGGTGCACGGTGCTCGTTCCGGTCGGGAGGGCGGTGGTGGTCCGGCTCGGGCCCGGCGGCGCGGGTCCCGGTCCGGGGCGGCGCCCGCACGGGGAAGGCCCGGGGACGCTCGGCGGTTGAGGGTACCGTGGACACGATGGCGACGAGCGACGGCACTGCGGACGACACCGCGGGGGACGACACCGCGACGGACGACAGCGCGACGGACGACACCGCGACGACCGGTGCGACCGCTGCCGCGTTCGAGCAGGCGGTCGCGGTCCTGCAGGGCAAGCGCATCGCCGTGCTCACCGGCGCGGGTGTCAGCACCGACTCCGGGATCCCGGACTACCGCGGAGCAGGCCGGGTGGTCCGCAAGCCGATGACCTTCCAGGAGTTCCTCGCCGATCCCGCCAAGCGGCAGCGCTACTGGGCCGGGTCGCACCTCGGCTGGCGGACCTTCGCCGCGGCACGCCCGAACGACGGGCACCGCGCGCTCGCGGAGCTCGAACAGGCCGGCGTGGTGAGCGGCATCGTCACCCAGAACGTCGACGGGCTGCACCTGCGCGCCGGATCGCGTCGGGTGGTCGAGGTGCACGGCTCGATGGACCGGGCGGTGTGCCTGACGTGCGGGCAGGTCTTCTCCCGCGCCGACCTCGCCGCGGTGCTCGACCGTGACAACCCCTGGATCGACGAGCCCGGGACGGTGCAGCTGCAGCCGGACGGGGACGTCGAGATCACCGACGTCGAGCGGTTCCGCGTGCCGGACTGCACGGTGTGCGGCGGCGTGCTCAAGCCCGACGTGGTGTTCTTCGGCGAGTTCGTGCCCGCCGAGAAGTTCCGCGAGGCCGTGTCCATCGTCGCCGAGGCGGACGCGCTCCTCGTCGTCGGGTCGTCGCTCACCGTGAACTCCGGCGTCCGGCTCCTCGACCACGCGACGCGGCGCAGGCGACCGGTCGTCATCGTCAACCGGGGCGCCACGCGGAGCGACCGTCGTGCCGCGGTGAAGCTCGACGCCGGGACGACCGAGACCCTCGTCGAGCTCGCGGCCCGGCTCACCGCGTCTGCGATGATCGACGGGTGACGACCCTCCTCTGCCTGGTCCGACACGGCGAGACCGACTGGAACCGGCAACGGCGCATCCAGGGGTCGACGGACGTGCCCCTCAACGACACCGGGCGACGGCAGGCGGCCGAGACCGCCGCGCTCCTGGCACGCCGGTCGTTCGACGCCGTCGTCTCGTCGCCCCTGTCCCGGGCCCTCGAGACCGGGACGATCATCGCCGACCACCTCGGGTTGGCCGCCCCGGCGGCGTACGACGGTCTCCGGGAACGCTCCTACGGCGAGGCGGAGGGTCTGACCCACGTCGAGATCGCGGAGCGCTGGCCGCACGACGCCGTCCCCGGGCGCGAGTCCCGCGCGGCGCTCCTCGACCGGGTGACCGAGACGCTCGCCGAGATCGCCGTGCGCTACGACGGCGGCGCGGTCGTCGTCGCGACCCACGGCGCGGTGATCCGGACCGTCGTCGACGCCGCTGCACCCGGGACGGTCGAGCGGTCGACGGTCCCGATCCGCAACGGGTCGGTGCACACCTTCCGGTGGGACCCCGAGCGCTTCCGTGCCGAACTGGTCCGCTCCGACGACCCCATCGACGACCTGTCGGACGCCCCGGGCCGGTACGCGTTCGAGTACCAGAACCCGCTCGAGCGCCGAGGCTGACGCCGCCCATCCGGGGAGCGTGCCGGGCGGCGTCGGACTAGCCTCCGGTGCACGGCGGCCCGACGACCGGGACGCCGCTGCGAGGTGAGGCAGTGAACGCAGGTGGACGGCATGCCGGCGACCGCTCCCGGGAGGGCGACGCCCTCCGTCGCGATCCGTGGGGCGACGACGACGACCTCGATGCCACGTTCGGGCCGGACACGGCCTCCGTCCGGACCCGCACGGGCGGCGAACGGCTCCGGGCCGGGACCCTGGTGGTCGTCGGCGTGGTCGTGGTGGCCGCGGTCCTCGTCCTGGTGCTCGGGGTCATCCTCGGCCAGGTCCAGCGTGGGGTCGGCGGCGTGTTCCCGCAGCCCGACGCGGACGGGCGCCGCTTCGTGACCGCTGCCGCCGCGCTGCCGGGCGTCGCCGCCGTGGACGCGCCCCGGACGGAGAAGACCTCGTTCGCGGGCTACGACGTCACCGCGGTGGTGCACGCCGAGCCCGACCTCCCCGCCACCGACCGACGGGCGCTCGTGACCGCCCTGAGCACCGCGTCCGCCGACTCCTCCGGCTCGGGCGTCCGCATCTGGGCGACGCTCGACCTCGGTGCCGTGCGGGTCGGGGTCTCGGACTCCCCCGAGACGAGCCAACGGCGACTCGAGCTCGCCGACGGCCTCGCGGCGATCGGCGGCGTGCTCACGGTGACCTGCGTCTTCGCCGACGCGACCGACGGTCGGTCGGACGCCCCCGCCGCACAGGACGTGGTCGTCACCACGCACGGCCAGGGCGTGGGCTTCGCCGCGGTCGCCGCCGCTGCCGAGGCGGTCGGGGACGACGTGTTCCCGGGCGTCCAGGTCCGCACCCGTCACCCCTGACAGGTCGGACCGTCCGGTCTCCTCCGCCGTCCCGTCCGCTCCGCCGTGCCGTCCGGCGTGCCGCCAGCGGTCCGGCCGCGCCCTCAGCTCCGCCGACGCCGCGACCGGTCGGCCACGGCCCGCTCGACCGCCTGCGTGACGCGCTCGGCGGAGTCCTGCCACCGGAACCGGGAAGCCTGCGCGACGGAGGCCGACGACGCCGCGTCCCAGCGGGCCTCCAGGCGGCGGACGGCGGCCGCGACGGCGGACGGTGACGACGGGTCGAAGTACTCCGCCGCGTCGCCGCCGATCTCGCGGAAGATCGGGACGTCGCTGACGACGACCGGTGTACCGACGCCCATCGCCTCGACGAGCGGGATGCCGAACCCCTCGTCGAACGAGGCGGTCGCGAGCGCCGTGGCGGAGCGGAGGACGGCGAGGTACTCGTCGTCGGTCGCTCCGTCGTGGAACACGAGCGCGCCGGCGGGGGCGAGCCGCTGCAACCGCGTGCGGTCGGCGGCGGTGACACGGGACATGCAGTGCAGCGTCCAGTCCGGACCGAGCAGGGGCAGCGCCGCGGCGAGCGTCTCGACGTTCTTGTACGGCATGAACGAGCCCATGTACACGAGCGACTTCGTCCGTCCACCGTCGGCGGCCCGTGGCTCGGCCGGGTCGGCCGCGTTGTACGCGACGGTGACCGGGCGGGTCGTGAGACGGTGCTCGGCGATGAGGCCCGCCGTCGTCCCGGAGACGGTCACGACACCGTCGGCCCCGTTCAGCAGGAGGCGCTGCGGCCACCACGCCAGGTGGAACGCCCGCCAGCCGAGACGCAGCGGCCACGCGAACTCCCGCGGTGGCGTCCGGTTCCGGTAGTAGATGAGGTCGTGCAGGGTCAGCACGAGCGCGTACCGGCGCCCGCGTGAGCCCATCGTCTGCATGGGCGAGAAGACCGCGTCGAGGCCGAGCCGGTTGACGTGCCGCGCGACGAGGGGCTCGCCGGGGTCGGTCGGCGCCGGGATGCGTTCCCACGGCACTCCCCCGGGCAGCGAGGCCAGCTGGCGTTCGTCGGACACGAGCAGGACGTGGTCGTGTCGGTCGGGCAGGTGCGCGGCGATCCCCGCGGTGAAGCGGCTGATCCCGTCGTGTCGACCGATCCGGACGTACCGGCAGTCGATGCCGATGCGCAGGCGCGTCACGAGGGGTCGCCTCCCGTCCGGCGAGTGCGGTCCGCAGCGCCACCGTTCGGTCCCTCGGGAGCGTTCGGTCCCTCCGGCGCGGTCGGTCGGCGCGTGGCGCTCGCCCGGCGCGGGGTGCTCGCCCGCTTCCGTCGGCCGGGAGCGCCCGGGGCGGGGTCCGCCATCCGGCGCAGGACCGCCGCGGCCGCCGCGGCCGGCGTCTCGTAGTGCACGAGGTGACCGACCTCCGGCACGACGACGAGCTCGGCGTCGCGGAGTCGCGACGCGAGGGCACGCTGCTCCGGCACGGCCGTGATGTCGTCACGCTCGGCGGCGACCATGAGCACCGGCACCGCGATCCGGTCGGCGAACTGCGAGACGTCGGAGGTGACCGAGGTCCGGAACGCCTCGAGGACGCTGGTCCGGTTCGCGAACGCCGAGAAGTACCGGTCGTGCTGGTCGTGCACCCAGCGGCGGACCGTCGGGTCGGCGGACTTCAGCATCGCGATGCTCATCGCGCGGACGATCCCGCGGTTGCGCAGCAGCCCGAGGCCGAGCGCGCGGGGCAGCCGGGCGCCGAGCCGGTAGTACGCGATCGCGACGGCCGTACCGATCGCCCGTGGACCCTGCAGGGCCGGGGCGGCGATGGGGTTGACGAGGACGAGCAGGCGCGTGTCGAGCCCGGCGGCCACCGACGCGGCGACGACGATCGAGCCGAACGAGTGCCCGAGGACGACGGTGTCGCCGTCGAGTCCGAGCGCGGAGTGGAAGCCGTCGAGCCAGGCGACGTACGCGTCGAGGTCCGCGGTCGGGAGCGGGTCCGACGTGCCGAAGCCGGGCAGGTCGGGCACGATGACGCGCACGCCCGACGGGTGCCCGGCCACGAGGTGCGCCGCGACGGACTCGAGCCCGTGGTGGTCCCCACGGAAGCCGTGCACCGCGAGCACGGTCGCCGGAGGTGCGTTGCGGGCACGGCCCTCGGCGCCGACCGCCGGCCCGTACTCCCAGTAGTGCGTGGTCCGGCCGTCGACCTGGACCGCGCGGTGCACGACGGGGGTCGCCGCCAGGAGCGACTGGTACGGGGACAGCACGGGCGGTTGCATCCGCGCCAGTCTAGGGAAGCCCTCCGGCGTGCGCCGTGACCCGTCCTGCGGGTCCCGCCGTGTCGGTGCGGTTGGCTAGCCTGGCCGCGTGACCTCCCCCGCTGCCGCCGTCGACCCGTCGACCCGGCCCCCGCAGGACCTGACGACCCGACCGTGGTGGCACGCGCTGGGCGTCTTCGACCTCGAGACCACCGGCATCGACGTCGAGACCGCCCGCATCGTCACCGCCCACGTCGGGCTGATCGACATGACCGGGCGCTCCATCGTCGAGGGTGCGTGGCTCGCCGACCCCGGTGTCGCGATCCCGGAGCAGGCGTCCGCGGTGCACGGGATCACGACCGAACGTGCACGGGCAGAGGGCCGACCGGCCGGCGAGGTCGTCGCCGAGATCGTCGCCGCGGTCGAGGCCGTGTTCGCCCGCGGGATCCCCCTGGTCATCTACAACGCCCCGTACGACCTCACCGTCCTCGACCGGGAGGCGAAACGGCACGGCATCGCCTCCCCCGTGATCGGCAACGTCGTCGACCCGCTCGTCATGGACAAGGCGCTCGACACCTACCGCAAGGGCAAGCGCACGCTCGAGGCCGCGTCGGCGTGCTACGGGGTCCGGCTCGACGACGCGCACGACGCCGGCGCGGACGCCATCGCCGCCGGACGGGTCGCGCAGGCCATCGCCGCGAAGTACCCCGACGACCTCGCGATCAGCGCCGAGGAGCTCCACCGCAAGCAGGTCGCCTGGTGCTCGGAGCAGGCGACCTCGTTCCAGGAGTACATGCGGGCGAAGCGTGACCCGACGTTCACCGCGGACGGCCGGTGGCCCCGTCGCCACTCGGTCCCGGGCATGTAGCATTCCGAACGGGGCGTGCTCGACCGTGCCGTCCCCCTGACGACGCACCACGCACCATGGGGAGATCTGCGCACGTGTTCCTGAAGACCTTCGGGTGGTCCCTGGCCATCACCGTGATCGCCCTGGCCGTGGCGCTCGTGTACGGCGGGTGGAGCGCGGTCATCATCACCGCCATCCTCGGCGTGCTCGAGATCAGCCTCAGCTTCGACAACGCGGTCGTCAACGCCCGCATCCTCGAGCGGATGAACCCGTTCTGGCAGAAGATGTTCCTCACCGTGGGCATCGTCATCGCCGTCTTCGGCATGCGCGTGCTCTTCCCGCTGCTGATCGTCGGGGTCACGGCGTCGCTCAACCCCGTCGAGGCCGTCCAGCTCGCGCTCGAGAAGGGCCCGATCGACGAGCCCGGTACGTACGCATACCTGCTGCACGAGGCACACCCGCAGATCGCCGCGTTCGGCGGCATGTTCCTCCTCATGATCTTCCTCGACTTCATGTTCGAGGAACGCGAGATCCTGTGGCTGAAGTGGCTCGAGGCACCGCTGCTGTTCATCGGCAAGCTCCCGATGGTCAACGTCGTCGTGGCCCTCGTGGTCCTCGCGATCGCGGGCACCACCGCCGGCGACCACCAGTCGATCGTCCTCGTCTCCGGGATCGCCGGACTCGTCACCTACTTCCTCGTGACCGGTCTCGGCGGGCTGTTCGACGTCGACGACCCGGAGGACGACGGCAACTCGTTCGAGAACACCGGCGAGATGGTGGCCGAGGCGAACCGGATCAGCGGCAAGCGCAAGGTCGGCACAGTCGCCGGCAAGGCCGCGTTCCTGCTGTTCCTCTACCTCGAGGTCATCGACGCGTCGTTCTCGTTCGACGGCGTCATCGGCGCCTTCGCGATCACCGCCGACCCGATCATCATCGCGCTCGGCCTCGGCCTCATCGGTGCCCTGTTCGTCCGGTCTCTCACCGTCTTCCTGGTCCGACAGGGCACGCTGGACGAGTTCGAGTACCTCGACCACGGTGCGCACTGGGCGATCGGTGCCCTCGCGGCGATCCTGCTCATCACGATCACCACCGAGGTGAACGAGGTCGTCACCGGCCTGATCGGCGTCGTGTTCATCATCGCCGCGTTCATCTCCTCGGTGGTCCGCAACAAGCACAAGACCGGCGAGCACCAGCCCGCCGACCAGCACGTCCCCGTCGCCTCCTGACACCAGGGGCGACCGCTCCACCGCAACCACACGAAGGGTTCACCGCCATGGGTCTCAGCCTCCAGAAGGGCCAAGCGCTCTCGCTCACGAAGAACGACGGGAGCGCACTGACCCGCGTCCGGCTCGGTCTCGGGTGGGACGCCGTCACGACCAAGCGCGGCCTGTTCGGTCGCAAGGCAGCCGACGTCGACCTCGACGCCTCTGCGATCTTCTTCGGTGCCGACGGCCAGCCGGTGGACTACGTGTGGTTCAACCAGCTCCGGAGCAAAGACGGCTCCGCGCAGCACACCGGCGACAACCTGACCGGCGACGGTGACGGCGACGACGAGGTCATCCGGATCGACCTCAGCGCGGTGCACGGTGCCGTCCAGCAGATCGTGTTCGTCATCAGCAGCTACAGCCGGCAGACGTTCGACAACGTGCAGAACGCGTTCTGCCGGGTGGTCGACGACTCGACGGCCGGCGCTCCCGAGGTCGCCCGCTACCAGCTCACCGACTCCGGGCAGCACACCGCGATGGTCATGGCGAAGGTGTCCCGCACGGGAGCAGGATGGACCTTCACCGCGATCGGTGAGCGGGCCGACGGCCGGACCGTGCAGGACCTCGTCGGTCCGGCGGCAGCCGCACTCTGACCCGCCCGGACACCGCAGCACCGCACCGACGGAAGGACGATCGATGGCGACCCTCTCGCTCTCGAAGGGCAACAACCTCTCGCTGACCAAGACCGACCCGGGCCTGCGCCGGGCGATGATCGGCCTCGGATGGGACCCGCGCACGACCGCGGGCGAGCAGTTCGACCTCGACGCCTCGGCTCTCCTCGTCGGCGCGAACGGCAAGGTCCGCTCGAACGACGACTTCATCTTCTACAACCAGCTGCAGTCGGTCGACGGCTCCGTGGTGCACCAGGGCGACAACCGCACCGGTGAGGGCGACGGGGACGACGAGCAGATCCTCATCGACCTCGACCTCGTGGCCGCGGACGTCGCGCGCGTCGTCATCGTCGTCACCATCGACCAGGCCGACGCCCGGCACCAGAACTTCGGGCAGGTCCGTGGTGCGTTCTGCCGCGTGGTGAACGACGAGACCGGCAACGAGGTCGTCCGCTTCGACCTCACCGAGGACGCGGCCTCGGAGACCGGCATGATCTTCGCCGAGATCTACCGGTACGACGGCGAGTGGAAGTTCCGCGCCGTCGGCCAGGGCTACGCCACCGGACTCCGCGGCGTCGCGACCGACTACGGCGTCGTGCTCGACTGACGCTCCCCTCCAACCCGAAAGGACCGATCATGGCCGGACTCTCCCTCAGCAAGGGCGGCAACCTCTCCCTCACGAAGACGAGCCCGGGACTCACCGTCGCCACCGTCGGCCTCGGCTGGGACCCGCGCACCACCGCCGGCGAGGCCTTCGACCTCGACGCCTCGGCCCTGCTCGTCGGCGCCGACGGCAAGGTGCGCTCGGACGCCGACTTCATCTTCTACAACCAGCCCCGCAGCGCGGACGGTTCCGTCGAGCACAAGGGCGACAACCGCACCGGCCAGGGCGACGGTGACGACGAGCAGATCGTCATCGACCTGCAGAGCCTGCCGGCCGACGTCGACCGCGTGGTCGTCGTGGTGTCGATCGACCAGGGTGAGGCCCGCCGCCAGAACTTCGGACAGGTGCGCAGCGCGTACTCACGGGTGCTCGACCAGGACGGCACGGAGATCGTGCGCTTCGACCTGTCCGAGGACGCCGCTCCGGAGACCGCGATGATCTTCTCGGAGATCTACCGCAACGGCGCCGAGTGGAAGTTCCGTGCGGTCGGCCAGGGCTACCAGTCCGGGCTCGCCGGCGTCGCGACCGACTTCGGCGTCAACCTCAGCTGACCCGCCGGGCCACCACACTCGCCAGCTCTGCACCACCCCGTCCTCCCACCACGTCACAGGAGACCACCGATGCCCGGACCGCTCGCTCCGCCGGAGCCCACCGACCCGTCCCAGGACGCACTCGTCCTCCGCGCTGCCGACGCCGCCGAGGTCGTCACGCCGGATGACGCTCCGGGGATGGTGCCGGTGGACGCCGGTCGTCAGGCGCAGATCGCGGCCCAGGCCCGTGAGTTCGTGGACGAGGTCGCGGGCCTCGACCCGCGGTCGCCGGCGTTCACCGAGAAGGTCGACGGCATCAACGCCATCGCGAGCTCGGAGATCGCCCGGTCGGGCGGCTTCTCGTCCCGCATGCTGGAGCGCTCGCAGTCCTCGGTGGCGGGCGCCAAGCGCACCGGCGACGGCGCCCAGGTGAAGGTCGCGACGACCCTCGGTGACCTGCGCTCCACCGTCGAGGACCTCACGCCGAACCAGGCCGACCTCAGCACGGGCCGGAAGATCCTCGGCATGATCCCCGGCGGCAACAAGCTGGCGAAGTACTTCCAGCGCTACGAGTCGGCGCAGACCCAGCTCGACAAGATCATCAAGTCGCTCATGGCGGGGCAGGACGAACTCCGCAAGGACAACGCGACCCTCGCTGACGAGAAGGTCCAGCTGTGGGAGACCATGCAGCAGCTGAGCGAGTACGCCGTGTTCGCGAAGGCCCTCGACGCGGCCACCGTGTCGAAGATCGAGAGCCTGCGGAACGGCGGTCGGGTCGACGAGGCGCAGAAGCTCGAGTCCGACGTGCTGTTCCCCGTGCGCCAGCGGCACCAGGACATCCTGACGCAGCTCGCCGTGTCCGTGCAGGGCTACCTGGCCATGGACCTCGTGCGGAAGAACAACACGGAGCTCATCAAGGGCGTCGAGCGCGCCCGCACCACGACCATCGCGGCGCTCCGCACGGCCGTCGTCGTGGCGCAGGCCCTCGCGAACCAGAAGATGGTGCTCGACCAGATCGACGCGGTGAACAACACCACGAACGCGATGATCCTGCAGACCAGCGAGATGCTCCGCGACCAGACCACGCGGATCCACGAGCAGGCGACGAACTCCGGTGTGAGCGTCGAGACGCTGCAGAAGGCGTTCGACAACGTGTTCCAGACCATGGACGCGATCGACTCGTTCCGCTCGCAGGCCGCGCAGAACATGTCGTCGACCGTCTCGGCGCTCGAGTCGGGCATCCAGCGCGCGAAGCCGTACCTGGAGCGGGCCCGCCAGGGCGACGACGACCAGCGATCGGTCACGCGATGACGACCGCGGTCGACTCCCGTGCGTGACCGTCTCCGCGCACTGTTCGGCCGCGACGACGACGACCAGGACCGCCGTGTCGCCGACCCCGATGCCGAGACACCCGCGTCGGCGGCGGCCGCTGCTGCGGCACGCATCGACGTCCGCGGATCGGGTGGGGCCGCCGACGACGCGACCGCGGCTGCCGGCCTCGACGACCTCCGTGCCTTCGTGCGCGCCGCCGGGGCCGACCTCCCGACCGTCGTGTCCTCGCGGGTGCGCCACGTGGAGGACCTGCTGCGCGACGCCGCCGGGACCGTGATCGCCCGGGGCGCGTCGACGGAGCAGCGGTACCTGTTCCAGGCCGTCGTCGACGACTACCTGCCCACGCCCGTCCGCACGTACCGGTCCCTGCCCCCGTCGGACCGCACCCCGGACAGCACCGCCACGGCGACCCTCGCCGGCCAACTCGACGTCGTCGCGGAGACGGTGGAGGACATGCACGATCAGATCAGGAGCGGCGCGATCGCCGAACTCTCCTCGCACGGCCGGTTCCTCCGGGACCGCCTCGGTGACGGTGACGAGGGTCTGCGTCTGCGTGGAGCGGACTCGTGAGCGGGCGGCTCGTCCCGGGAGCGAACGCCGCCGTCACGGCTGAGAACCCCGGGCTCACGGCCGTGGTCGTCGGCATCTCGTGGGACCAGATCGCGAGCCGCGGCCCGTCCGCGGAACTCGTCCCGGTCGCGATCGTGTGCGGGCCCGACGGACGGGTGCTGTCGGACGACGACCTGGTGTTCTTCAACCAGCTCGAGAACGCGGACGCCTCGGTGCGGTACCTCGACGAGTCCGACCAGGAGGAGATCGACGTCGACCTCGCCTCGGTCCCGGACACGGTCGACAAGATCGTCTTCGCGGTCTACCTCGACCCGGACCCGCGGTCACCGAAGGACCTCGGCTCGGTGCGCTCGATGTCCGTCCGGGTGAGCACACCGGACGGTCGGGAACTCCTCGTCTTCCCGCTGCCGTCCGAACGCAACCACATGATCGACGCGGTCATCCTCGGCGAGCTGTACCGCCACCGGTCGGAGTGGAAGTTCCGCGCCGTCGGCCAGGGGTACACGACGGGGCTGACGGGTCTGCGCGCCGACCACGGCATCGGCCGCTCGCGATGACGGCAGGGCACCCGTTCCTCCGCCGGCGCGTCCGTCCCACCCCGCCCGGCCAGGAGGCCCGTCCCGGCGCCGCAACGCCTGGTGCGTCGCATGCGTCGCCCGCTCTCGGCACCGCGGGCACCGGCTCTCCCGTCGGACGGCCGCCGGCCCCGCCGCCACACGTGTCCCCGGCGTCGAGCGGGCAGTCGCAGGCGAGCGGTTCCGGTTCCGGGCTCAGCCTGTCCTTCGGCCGACCGGCACCGACGTCCGGTGGGGGGAACGCGGCTCCCGCCCCGCCGACGACCGGCCACTCGGTCCCCGGTTCGGCGACGACGGCCACCCCGTCGAACCGGTCCACGCACGCCTCCACCCCGGTGTCCGGTACGACCCGCTCGGACCGTGTCGCCCGTCGCCTGGCCGAGCGCGCCTCCCGGATCCGTCCCTTCCCGGCACCGGACCCCCGTGACGTCCGCGTCCTCGGACCGGACGAGCCCGTCGCCCGCATCGACCGTCGCCGGTCCGCCGTGGGGGCGCTGCGCATCACCGGGTCCACGAGCGTCGCCTGGGAGTCCGTCGACCGCGTCGTCGGCGCCACCACGGTGGACGGCGCCACCGCCGGACGGGCTGTGCAGACGTCCGGCAACCGACCGCTCGTCGGGTACGACGGTCGCGACGTCCTCGTCTCCCTCCGGCACGTCCGCGACCTCCGGCGTGCCCTCGTGATGTGCCGGGGGCAGGAGCGTCTCGTCGTGGCCCTGCACGACGGCACGACCCTGGCCGTCGACCCCGGCGACGCGGACACCACGGTGATCCTGGCGCTCTCCGTCATCGACGGTGAACTCGAGCTCCGCGCCGAGCCGTTCCCCCGGGCGTCCCACGACGGGGACGTCTTCGCCGCATTCGGGTTCGTCCTGTCCGCCCCGACAGTCGGAGTCTGATCCGTGCGCCACTTCGCCGCCGTTCCCGACCAGGAACAGCTGTTCCTCCGCCCGCCCGAGGACGTCACCCGGGACAGCGACCAGGACCTCCGCGCGGTGGCCCTCGGTGCGACGCTGTACACGCCGGGGATCCGCCCCGACCTCGTCCGCGACGTCCGCCGGCAGACCGAGCTCGGTGCCGGGTCGATCGTGCTCTGCCTCGAGGACTCCGTCGGCGACGACGACCTGCCGCGCGCCGAGGCGAACGTGGAGGCGGCACTCCGGACCCTGACCGAGGACGCCGACCCGGCCACGCTGCCGCAGCTGTTCCTGCGCGTCCGGACACCCGAACACCTCACCCGGCTCGTGGACCGGCTCGGCGACCGTGCGCTCGACGTGCTCAGCGGCATCGTCCTGCCGAAGTTCGAGAACAGCGACGGCGTCGGAGCCCGGTGGTTCGACGTGCTCGACGCGGCGAACGCCGGGCGCGGGTCCGACCGTCGGTTGCTCGTCATGCCGATCCTGGAGTCGCCGGCGATCATGCACCGCGAGTCCCGGACGGACGCCCTCGCCGACGTGCACGACCTCCTGCTCGCCCGCCGCCGGGACGTGCTCGCCGTGCGCATCGGCGCCACCGACCTGTCGAGCGTGTACGGCCTCCGGCGCCCCTCGCACCTGACCGTGTACGACGTGCAGGTGCTCGCGTCCGTGATCGGCGACGTGGTGAACGTCCTCGGCCGCGCGCGGGACGGCTTCGTCGTCGCCGGGCCGGTGTGGGAGCACTACCCGGACTCCGACCGCGTGTTCCGCACGCAGCTCCGGGCGTCGCCCTTCCAGGAGGCCGGCGACCTGGCGCTCCGCCGGCAGCTGCTCCTCGAGGGGTTCGACGGGCTCCTCCGCGAGGTCACCCTCGACCAGGCGAACGGTCTCACCGGCAAGACCGTCATCCACCCGCGGCACGTGCCGCTCGTGCACGCCATGTCGGTGGTCAGCGACGAGGAGTTCTCCGACGCGTCGGACGTGCTCGCGAACGCCTCGGGCGGGGTCGCCGCGTCGAGGTACGGCAACAAGATGAACGAGATGAAGCCGCACCACGCCTGGGCGGAACGCACCATGCTGCGGGCCCGGGCGTTCGGTGTGACCACCCCGGACGTGACCTACGTCGACCTGCTCGAGCGGAGCCTCCCGTGACCACGACCACGCTGCCGACCCCCGCCGACCTCGGTGTCGAGCTCGTCGACGACCGGACGGCCCCGGGCGACACGACCGTCCCGCTGTCGTCGCTCGTGCGGCTCGCGCTCCGCCGCAACCCGAAGCGGGCGCACCTGCTCGTCTCGACGGTGCTCGCGAAGCACGTCCCGACGGTGCCGGCGGTCGCGCTCCTGGCCGGCGAGGCGCTCGGCGCACGCGTGGCCGACGTGCTCGACGGCGGCGCGCGCTTCGACGCCGGCGCCGCGGGCCGCTTCCGCGCGGTGCTCGACGCGCAGGCCTCGGCGGGCGACGCCGCAGCACACGACGCGCTGCACCGGACCGCGACGACGCTGCGGACGGACCTCGCGGCCTCCCGTCCGGCCCATCCCGAGGCCCTGGTCCTCGGCTTCGCGGAGACCGCGACCGCGCTCGGCGCCATGGTCGCCGAGTCGCTCGGTGCCGCGACCCTGCACTCCACCCGACACGAGCTCCCCGGTGTGGCCGCGGCAGCGGGCTTCGACGAGGCGCACTCGCACGCCACCGCGCACCGGCTGCTCCCGGCGCACGACGACTGGTTGCCGACCGACGGCACGGTCGTCCTCGTCGACGACGAGCTCAGCACGGGTGCGACGGCGCGCGCCACCATCCGCGCCCTGCACGCCCTCGCACCGCAGCGGCAGTGGGTGGTGGCCGCACTCGTCGACCTCCGCTCCGACGCCGACGTCGCCGCGACCGAGGCCCTCGCCGTCGAACTCGGGGCCCCCGTGGCCGTGGTCGCGCTCGGTCGCGGGCACGTGACGCTCCCCGCGGACCTCCCCGCGACGGCCGCGGAGGTCGTCGCGGCCCTCGCCACCCCGCTCGGCGCACCCGGTCCGCTCGACGCCGGCAGCCCGGAGGGCCACGACGTCGCGCCGGACGGCGGCGGGACCGCGGACGGGAGGCCCGTCCCGGACCCGGCACGCGCCTCCCGTCCCGACGCGGTCACCGTGGTGACCGCCGCGCCCACCGCGGTCGACCGGACCGGCACGCCCGCGTCCCGCGTCCGCACCCCGCGCACCGACGTCGAGGGCACCGCCGCCGACCTCGCGACCGTCCTCGGCGAGGCGCCGGGCCGGGTCCTCGTGCTCGGCACCGAGGAGCACATGGCGACCCCGCTCGCGGTGGCCGATGCCCTCCGCCGTCGGACGGGTGCCGACGTCCTGTCCTCCACGAGCACCCGCTCACCCGTCGCCGTCCTCGACGACCCCGCGTGGCCCATCCGGTCCGGGATCCGCCACCGCTCGCACGACGACACCGTCGACGGTCCCGGTGAGCGCTGTGCGTACAACGTGCGCGGGTTCGACGCGGTCGTCGTGGTGCCGGAGCCGGGCACCGAACCGGCCCGGTTGGAGGGTCCGGACGGGCTGCTCCCGGCCCTCGCCGCCGTGACCCCCCGCGTCGTGCTCGTGACGAGCGCGCTCGCGGACGCCGACGACCGAGCGCAGCGCGACGGTGGGACACCTCCCCGCCCGCTCACCGGGCCGTCCTTCGGCTCCTACGAGCCCGACGACGTCACCTGGCTGCTGCAGGACCTGGCGGACGCCGCCCTCGAGGCGGACACCGCCGACCGGGAGCGTGCGATCCAGCTCGAGGGCGCGAACTACGCCGAGTCGTTGCCGGTCGAGTACGTGCCGACCGAGGCGTACGAGGAGCTGTACCGCGACGCCCTCGGCCGCTCGGCCGACCGCATCGCGGAAGCGGTCGGCATCGTCACCGACCTCGTGCTCCGCGACCGGCCGCACGCCGTGCTCGTGTCCCTCGCGCGCGCCGGCACCCCGGTCGGGATCCTCATGCGCCGGTGGGCCGCAGAACAGCGCGGTGTCCGGCTCCAGCACTACACGGCGAGCATCGTCCGCGGGGTCGGCATCGACGAGACCGCGCTCCGCTGGCTCGCGGCGCACCACGACCCGGCGCAGGTCGTCTTCGTCGACGGGTGGACCGGGAAGGGCGCCATCACGCGCGAACTCACGGACGCGCTCGACCGGTTCGCGGCGACCGACGGCGTGCGGTTCGGCGACGAGCTGGCCGTCCTCGCCGACCCGGCCGGGTGCACCCCGCTGCACGGGACCCGTGACGACTACCTCGTGCCCTCCGCGTGTCTCAACTCGACGGTCTCCGGACTCGTGTCCCGGACCGTGTTCAACCGGTCCTGGACGCCCGAGGGGACGCTGCACGGTGCGAAGCAGTACCGCGAGCTCGCCGGCCGTGACCACTCCCGGTCCTTCGTCGCGACGATCGCCGCCCGGTTCGCTGCGGTCCGCTCCCGGGTGGACGCGGCCGTGGCCGCGGACGGCGGACCGACGGCCCGTGCCGTCGACTGGCGCGGCATGCGGACGGTCGAGGCGATCGGCGCCGAGTACGGCATCGAGGACCTGCACCTCGTCAAGCCCGGCGTCGGCGAGACCACCCGCGTGCTGCTCCGGCGGGTGCCGTGGCAGGTGCTCGTGCGCGATCCCGACGACGTCGACATCGCGCACGTCGTCGCCCTCGCCCGGGAGCGTGGCGTCCCGGTCGTGACCCGGCCCGACCTGTCCTACAGCTGCGTCGGGCTCATCCACCCGCTCGGCAGCCGCGTGACCGGGTCCGCCGCCACGACCACTGGAGCCGACGCATGACCGCCCTCGTCGGGTTCGACCTCGACCGCACCGTGGTCTACTCGTCCGCCGCGCTGATGCTCGACGGTCCGGACGAGGCGGCACCCTCCCTCGTCGTCACCGAGGTGTACCAGGGCCTGCCGCTGTCTTTCATGACCCGCGCGGCGGAGCGTGCCCTGTCGGAGCTCGCCGCGGCCGCCGTCGTCGTGCCGGTGACCACCCGGACGGTCGCACAGTACCGGCGGATCCGCCTGCCGCTGCCGCCCACGGGCTGGGCGGTGACCACGAACGGTGCGGTCGTCCTGCACGACGGGGAGCCGGACCCGGCGTGGACCGAGACGCTCCGCGATGAGATGGCAGCGACGTCGGCGCCGCTGCCGGAGGTCGAGCAGCGCCTCGCGACCGATCTGCCGACCGGGGCGGTCCTCCGCACCCGTCGCGCCGAGGACGTGTTCGTGTACGCCATCGTCGAGCGCTCGGAGCTGCCGGACGCGGCGGTCGAGTCGTTCGCCGCCGACCTCGCCGGGCTGGGCTGGCGGGTGTCCGTGCAGGGCCGGAAGCTCTACGCGGTCCCGGCGCCGATCCGGAAGGAACGAGCCCTGGCCGCCGTCGCCGAGCGGATCGGTGCGACCCGGACCGTCGCCGCCGGGGACTCGCTCCTCGACCGGGAGATGCTCGCCTGGGCGGACGTCGCGATCCGCCCCGCACACGGCGAACTGCACGCCGTCGGTTGGTCGGCGCCGAACCTCGTCGTCACCGCGGCGCAGGGCGTGCTCGCGGGCGAGGAGCTCATCGGGCTCGCGGCTGCGGCGGTGGCGGACGTGCCGGCGTCCGTCTGAGGCCGCGTCCGTCCGCGTCCGCCTCTGCTGCGTCAGCCCCTGCTGTGTCCGCCTCTGCTGCGTCAGCCCCCGGACGACGAACGGGCGGCCCTCCCTGAGGAGGACCGCCCGTCCGGCGCTGGGAGGCTGCTTACTTGCTGAAGCCCTTGAAGCGCTGGTTGAACTTCTCGACGCGGCCGGCCGAGTCGAGGATGCGCTGCTTGCCCGTGTAGAAGGGGTGCGAGGCGGACGAGATCTCGACGTCGATGACCGGGTAGGTCGCACCGTCGAGCTCGATGGTCTTGTCGCTGTTCGCGGTCGAACGCGTCAGGAACGTCTCACCGGAAGCCAGGTCACGGAAGACGATGGCGCGGTACTCGGGGTGGGTGTCGGTCTTCATGGGGATTCCTCGGTGGATCGCGATGACGGAAGATGGGAAGTCGTTGGCGGACGCCAGCCGTCCACGTTACCAGAACGCGGGACGGATCGGGAGCGCCGCCGTCGGGTGTGTCAGACCGCGCGGGCGGTCCAGCGCCCGGCGTCCTTCGAGACGGTGAGCTCGACGCCGAACGCGGTGGTCAGCGTCTCGGCGGTCAGGACCTCGTCGATCGGGCCCGCGGCCTGCACGTGACCGTCCGACAGGACCAGGGCGTGCGTGAAGCCCGCCGGGATCTCCTCGACGTGGTGGGTGACGATGACGATCGCGGGCGAGTCCTCGCTCTGCGCGTAGCCGCCGAGGGTGCGCACGAGGCTCTCGCGGGCCCCGAGGTCGAGCGAGGCGGCCGGCTCGTCGAGGAACAGCACCTCGGGGTCGGTCATCACGGCGCGGGCGATCTGGACCCGCTTCTGCTCGCCGTCGCTCAGCTCGCCGAAGGTCCGGTCGGTGAAGGCGCCGAGGCCCCACTCCTCGAGCACGCGCTGCGCACGACGGACGTCGAGCTCCTCGTACTCCTCGTTCCAGCGGCCCGTGACCGAGTACGCGGCGGTGAGCACGACGTCGATGACCTTCTCCGTCACCGGGATGCGGCGCGCCAGGGCGGTCGACGCGAAGCCGATCCGCGGGCGGAGGTCGAACAGGTCGGCGCCGCCGAGCTCGGTGCCGAGGACCTCGACGTCACCCGACGTCGGGAAGGTCTGCGCGCCGGCGACCTGCAGCAGCGTGGTCTTGCCGGCACCGTTCGCACCGAGCACCACCCAGCGCTCGTCGTCCCGCACCTCCCACGAGATCCCGTCGAGGATGGTGGCCCCGTTGCGGACCACGGAGACGTCTGACAAGCGCACGACCGAGGGCATGCACCCAGCCTACGCGAGCGGGCTCCGCTCCCCCGTCAGCGCCGCGCTCGACGGGCAGGAGCCGCGACGGACGGGAGGCCCGGTGCCGGTCACGGGGACCGGCACCGGGCCTCCAGGCCGGCGCGTCAGCGACCGGCGAGGACCTGGTCGTAGACCGCGCGCGTCTTCGTGGCGATGGCGCCCCAGGTGAACTCGCTCTCGACCCGCAGGCGACCGGCGCGGCCCATGAGCTTCGCGAGCCCGAGGTCGCCGAGCACCTCGTTGAGGGTCGCGGCGAGGTCGGCGACGTACCGATCCGGGTCGGTCGGGGTGCCGGTGCCGTCGGTCGCCTGGTCGATCGGCACGATCCGACCGGTCAGCCCGTCGGCGACGACCTCGGGGATCCCGCCGGTCTTCGTGCCGACGACGGGGATGCCGCATGCCATGGCCTCGAGGTTGACGATCCCGAGCGGTTCGTAGATCGAAGGGCAGACGAACACCGTCGCGCTCGACAGCACGTGCACGATCTCGCGGTGCTCGAGCATCCGGTCGATCCAGACGACGCCGCTGCGACGGGTCCGGAGGTCCTCGACGAGTCCGGTGACCTCGGCGAGGATCTCGGGTGTGTCGGGCGCGCCGGCACAGAGCACGACCTGGACGTCCTCGGGCAGCGAGGCCACCGCGCGGAGCAGGTACGGCAGGCCCTTCTGCCGGGTGATGCGGCCGACGAAGACGACGCTCGGGCGGTCCGGGTCGATGCCGAGCGCGCGGACGGCGTCGTCGTCGCGTTCGGGCTTCCAGTCGTCGATGTCGATGCCGTTGTAGACGACCTTGACGCGGTCCGGGTCGATCGACGGGTACGAGCGGAGGATGTCCGCGCGCATCGCCTTCGACACCGCGACGACGCCGTCGGCGTTCGTGAACGCCTCGCGCTCCATCCAGCTCGACAGGCGGTACCCGCCGCCGAGCTGCTCGGCCTTCCACGGGCGGAGCGGCTCCAGGCTGTGCGCGGTCACGACGTGCGGGATGCCGTGCGTCAACTGCGCCAACCGGCCCGCGGAGTTCGCGTACCAGGTGTGGGAGTGCACGAGGTCGGCACCCTCGACGTCCGCCGCGATCTGCACGTCGGTGCCGAGCGCCTGGAGCGCGCCGTTCGCCTGTTCGAGCCCTGCAGGGGTGCGGTACGCCCACACCCCCTCCTCGTCGCGGAACCCGCCGAACGCCCGGACACGGACGTCGGTGTCCGTCCCGGACCGCAGCGCCGCGGTCAGCTGGGCAACGTGGACACCGGCTCCGCCGTACACCTCTGGCGGATACTCCCTGGTCAGTAGATCGACTCGCACGCGTTCACGGTAACGGTTTCCCAGTGCTGACGCCTACTGTGAACGACATGGCAACGAAGAAGGTATTCGGCATCGTCCTCGCCGGCGGCGAGGGCAAACGACTCATGCCGCTCACCGCGGACCGTGCGAAGCCGGCCGTGCCGTTCGGTGGGAACTTCCGCCTCGTGGACTTCGCGCTGTCGAACCTGGTCAACTCCGGGCTCCAGCGCATCGTCGTCCTGACGCAGTACAAGTCGCACTCACTGGACCGGCACGTCTCGCAGACCTGGCGCATGGAGGGGCTGCTCGGCTCCTACGTGGCCTCGGTCCCCGCGCAGCAGCGGCTCGGCAAGCGCTGGTTCGCCGGCTCGGCCGACGCGATCCTGCAGTCCCTCAACCTGATGCGCGACGAGCGGCCCGACATCGTCGTCGTGGTCGGCGCCGACCACGTGTACCGGATGGACTTCTCGCAGATGGTGGAGGCCCACATCGCCTCCGGTCGCAGCGCCACCGTCGCCGCGATCCGGCAGCCGATCGAGCTCGCCGACCAGTTCGGCGTCATCAAGGTCGACGACGCGGACCCGACCCGCATCGAGGCCTTCCTCGAGAAGCCGAAGGACGCCACCGGCCTGCCGGACTCCCCGGGCGAGGTGCTCGCGTCGATGGGCAACTACGTGTTCGACGCCGACGCCCTCGTCGACGCGGTCCTGCGGGACGGCCAGATCGAGACATCGAACCACGACATGGGTGGCGACATCATCCCGGACTTCGTCGCGCGCGGCGACGCCGGCGTCTACGACCTGCAGCGCAACGAGGTGCCCGGGTCGAACGACCGCGACAAGTACTACTGGCGGGACGTGGGCACGATCGACTCGTTCTTCGACGCGCACATGGACCTCATCGCACCCGTGCCCGTCTTCAACCTGTACAACCAGGACTGGCCGATCTTCAACCAGCAGACGAACCTGCCCCCGGCCAAGTTCGTGCGCGACGCGAACGGCAACACCGGCGCGACGGTCGACTCGATCGTCTCCCTCGGGTGCCTGCTCTCCGGCGCCCAGGTCGAACGCAGCGTCATCGGCCCGTGGGCGACCATCGACTCGCAGGCGCGGGTCCTCGACTCGATCGTCTTCGAACGGGCGACCATCGGGGCGGGTGCCGTGGTGAACCGCGCGATCCTCGACAAGGACGTCGTCCTCGCCCCCGGTGCCTCGGTCGGTCTCGACCGCGAGGCCGACGAGGCCCGCGGGTTCACCGTGACCGACTCCGGGATCACCGTCGTCGGCAAGGGCGTCCGCGTCGAGGCCTGAGCCACCGTCCGACCCGACGAGGACCCCGTCGCCCGCTCCGGGTGGCGGGGTCCTCGTCGTCGGCCGTGACGCCGGCCACCGTCACACGACCGGGCGTCCCGGTAGCGTGGTCGGGTGCCGCGCTTCCTCGTCGTCCTCGATGCCGACTCCACCCTGCTCGAGGACGAGGTCATCGAACTCCTCGCCGACGCCGCCGGGACCCGGCCACGTGTCCAGGCTGTCACGGAGCGGGCCATGCGCGGCGAGATCGACTTCGCGGCGAGCCTCCGGGAGCGGGTCGCGACGCTGGCGGGCCTCCCGGTCGGGGTGTTCGCCGAGGCGCAGCAGGCCGTCCGGGTCACGGACGGTGCGCGCGAGCTCGTCGAGGGCGTCCACGCCGCCGGTGGGACGGTCGGCGTCGTGTCGGGCGGGTTCCACGAGGTCCTCGACCCGTTCGCCGACGCACTCGGGCTGGACCACTGCCGGGCGAACCGCCTCGAGGTGCGCGACGGCGTGCTGACCGGCCAGGTGCTCGGGGCCGTCGTCGACGCACGGGCGAAGGCGGACTCGCTGCTCGCCTGGGGCGCGGCGGACGGGGTCGACCCGGCACGCACGGTGGCGGTGGGCGACGGCGCGAACGACCTCGGGATGATGGCCGTCGCGGGGCTCGCCGTCGCGTTCGACGCGAAGCCCCGGGTCCGCGCCGAGGCCGACGTGGCCGTGGTCGACCGCGACCTGTCGGTCGTCCTCGCGGCGCTCGGCCTGCGCGGCTGAGGCCAGCCACCGGGGCGTCGCCGGGCGGCGCGCTGCCTGCGACGGACCCGGAGGCGCAGCCCGTCAGTGGCCCATGCCGAGGCCGCCGTCGACCGGGATGACCGCGCCCGAGATGTAGCCGGCACCGTCGCCGGCGAGGAACAGCGTCGCGTCCGCGACGTCGTCCACGCTGCCGTAGCGCGCGGCCGGGATCGCCTTCTTGAACTCGGCCTGCAGCTCCTCCGAGAGGGCAGCGGTCATGTCCGTCTGGATGAACCCGGGAGCGACGACGTTCGCGGTGATGCCGCGTGACCCGAGCTCGCGCGTGATGGAGCGGGCCATGCCGACCAGGGCGGCCTTCGACGACGCGTAGTTGACCTGCCCGATCTGACCGTAGGCGCCGACGACGCTCGACATGAGGACGATCCGGCCGAACTTCGCCTTCATCATCCCCTTCGTCGCGCGCTTGACCACGCGGAAGGTCCCGGTGAGGTTCGTGTCGACCACGCTCGTGAAGTCCTCCTCCGACATGCGGAGCAGGAGCTGGTCGTTCGTGATGCCGGCGTTCGCGACGAGCACCTCGACCGGGCCGAGCGCGGCTTCGACCTCGGTGAAGGCCCGGTCGACCGATGCGGTGTCGGTGATGTCCGCCTGCACGGTGAGCGCACCCTCGGGGCCGCCCTGGCCGTTCCGCGACGTGACCGCGACGCGGTGCCCCGCGGCGACGAACCGGACCGCGAGCGCGTGGCCGATGCCGCGGTTGCCGCCGGTGATGAGGACGGTACGGGGGGTGGTCATGGGCGCTCCGTTCGTTGGTGGTCGATGGCGGTCGCGGACGCCGGGCCCGGACACGCCCGCACGAGCCTAGCGGTGCGCTCCGGGCGAACGGCCGGTCCCCGCACGGGCCCGCCGTTGTCGTACCCCGGGCGTAAACTGGAGGCCGGCAGACGGAGACCCCACCGCATGAACCGCAAGACGCAGAGCACGCAGCGCATCCAGCTCCAGCGCACGACCCCGGAGCACGTCACCGCGCGCCCGACGGCCGCGCAGAACGTCACGACCCTCCCCGACAACCCGGAGATCGACCGCGCCCACCGGCTCTCCCGCTACGTCTGGCAGATGGCGTTCCGCGTCCTCTGCTTCGTGGCGGCGGTGCTCATCTGGAGCGCCTGGCACAGCTGGATCGCGGTCGTGCCCATCGTCGCGGCAGCGATCGTGCCCTGGGTGGCCGTCGTCCTCGCGAACGCGGGCAACCGGACCGGCGGCGACGTCGTCCGCCCCGGCGGAGCGGTCGAGCTGTACGCCGCTGACACCCGCCTCCGCGACGAGCAGGAAGAAGCCCGCGCCCAGGCGTACCGTTCCGAGCAGGAGCGGCTCCGCGACGCCGCGCAGCGCGCGCAGGAGGACTGGCAGCGCAACGGCGACCGGTCACGGGTGTGGCCGACGCGCAACGGCGGCCGCCGCTGATGGGAGCGACGTTCGACCTGTTCACCGAGCCCGGGGCGACGCCGGTCTGCTCGCGGGCCGGGTGCTCGTCGACGGCGGCCTGGCGTGTGAACTGGCGCAACCCGCGCATCCACGCTGCCGACCGGGTGAAGATCTGGGCGGCGTGTGACGAACACCGCGGCTTCCTCGCGGACTACCTCCGGTCCCGGTCCTTCCCCGTGCGGGTGACCGGCATCGACGAGGACGTGGACGACCTCGACGACACCGCGGCCCGCGCCGCGGGTGACGGGCGATGACGGACGGCTTCGACCCCGGATCCCGGTACGGTCGCCGCCATGCAGAGCGGCTCCGCCGGGCCGCCGCGCGTCCCGCCGCGGACACGGACGACCACAGCGACGGCACCGGGAGACCGGGCGAGCCGTTCGTCGGGTGGCGCTTCGTCCGGAGCCGCCGGTGGCTCGGGTACTTCGCGATCGCCGTCGCCTTCGCGGTCGTGTGCGCCCTGTTCGGCATGTGGCAGTGGGACCGTCGGAACGAGGCGGTCCGACAGAACGCCCAGATCGCCGCGAACTACGACCACGCTCCGGTCCCCCTCGACGACGTCCTCCCCCGCGCCGACACGTGGCGCGAGGACCTCACCTGGCTCCGGGTCAGCGTCACCGGCCGGTACGACACCGACCACCAGATGCTCGTCCGGAACCGGGTGCACAACGGTCAGCCCGGGTTCGAGGTGCTCACCCCGCTCGTCACCGCCGACGGCCGGGCGTTCGTCGTGGACCGCGGCTGGGTGCCGACGGGGAACCGCCAGGACAGCCCGGACGACGTCCCCGCCCCGCCGAGCGGGACCGTGAGCGTCGTCGTGCGGTTGCAGGAGTCCGAGCCACGCATCCCCGGCCGCAGCGACCCGGCGGGCTCCGACCAGGTGCAGTCGGTCACGCTCGCCGACGTCGCGGACAAGGCGGGACACCCCATCTGGACCGGTGCCTACGGGCAGCTCGACAGCGAGTCCCCGGCGCCGGCCGAGGCCCGACCGCTCGGGTGGGAACGCCCGAGCGCCGACACCGGCCTGCACTTCAGCTACTTCATCCAGTGGTTCCTGTTCGCGGTCGGCGGGTTCGGCTTCCTCGGCTACGTCATGCTGCAGGAGTACCGGAAGCTCAACCAGGACGACCCCGAGGAGCGGGAACGCGCGCTCGACCGGCAGCGTCGCAAGGAGACGAAGCCGAAGTCGGACGCCGAGATCGAGGACGAGCTCCTCGAGTCGCGGCGCTGAGCCGGCCGGTCACCGCGCTCGGCCGCGCATCCGCCGCGCCACTACGCGAGCTCGATGAGCTCCGCGTACTCCTTGTTCCAGTGGTCCTCGGTGCCGTCCGGGAGCAGCAGGACACGCTCCGGGTTGAGCGCCTCCACCGCGCCGGCGTCGTGCGACACGAGGACGACGGCGCCCTCGAAGCCGGCCAGGGCACCCAGGATCTCCTCGCGCGACGCCGGGTCGAGGTTGTTCGTCGGCTCGTCGAGCAGCAGCACGTTCGCGCCCGAGACCACGATCATCGCGAGCGACAGGCGGGTCTTCTCGCCGCCGGAGAGCACGCCGGCCTTCTTGTAGCCGTCGTCACCCGTGAACAGGAACGAGCCGAGCACCCGACGGGCCTCGGTCTCGTTGAGGTCGGTCGACGCGGAGACCATGTTCTCGATCACCGTGCGGTTGACGTCGATGTTCTCGTGCTCCTGGGCGTAGTAGCCGATGCGCAGGCCGTGGCCGGGCTGGATCTGCCCCGTGTCCGGCTGGTCCGCGCCGGCCAGGATGCGCAGGAGGGTGGTCTTGCCGGCGCCGTTGAAGCCTAGGATGACCACGCGCGAACCGCGGTCGATCGCCAGGTCGACACCCGCGAAGATCTCCAGCGACCCGTAGGACTTCGACAGCCCCTCGGCCATCAGCGGCGTCCGGCCGCAGGGAGCCGGCGTGGGGAACCGGATCTTGGCCACCCGGTCTGCGACACGCTCGTCCTCGAGACCGGCGAGCAGCTTCTCGGCACGAGCGACCATCTGGTGCGCTGCCGCCGCCTTCGACGCCTTCGCACCGAAGCGGGCGGCCTGGTCCTTGAGCGTCGCCGCCTTCTTCTCGGCACCGGCGCGCTCCTTGCGGCGACGCTCCTCGTCGGCGACGCGCTGCCGCTGGTACAGCTTCCAGCCCATGTTGTAGATGTCGATGGTCTGGCGGTTGGCGTCCAGGTAGAACACGCGGTTGACGACCTCTTCGACGAGCTCGACGTCGTGCGAGATCACGATGACGCCGCCGGGGTAGGTCTTGAGGTGCTCGCGCAGCCAGACGACCGAGTCCGCGTCGAGGTGGTTGGTCGGCTCGTCGAGGATCATCGTGTCCGCGTCGGAGAACAGGATGCGCGCGAGCTCGATGCGGCGGCGCTGCCCACCGGACAGCGTCTTCAGCTGCTGGTCGAGGATGCGGTCCGGCAACTTCAGGTTCGAGGCGATCGACGCCGCTTCCGCCTCGGCTGCGTACCCGCCCAGGGCGTTGAACTCGTCGTCGAGTCGCGAGTAGCGCTTCATCGCCTTCTCGGCGACCGCCGCGTCCTCACTGGCCATGTCGATCGTCGCCTTGCGGATCCCGTCGACGAGCTCGCCGAGACCGCGGGCATCGAGGATGCGCTTCCGCGCCGTGTCCTCCGGGTTGCCGGACCGAGGGTCCTGCGGCAGGTAGCCGATCTCGCCGGAGCGGTCGATCTTGCCGTCGGTCGGGGCGGTCTCCCCCGCCAGCGCCTTGGTCATCGTGGTCTTGCCGGCGCCGTTGCGGCCGACGAGGCCGATCTTGTCCCCCCGCTCGACGCGGAAGGACACGTTCTCCATCAGGAGGCGAGCCCCGACGCGGATCTCGAGGTCGTGCACGGCAAGCACAGAGGTCGTCCAATCAGTTGGTGGATGTGCACAACGGTGTGTGCGGGAGGTGCACCGCTACGCTGACGGGACCGATGGTCCGAAACGGACCAGCAGTCCATTCTAGGAGAATCCATGACGAACGCCACCGGGTTCGCTCCCCGCGCAGTCCTCGCCGACCGTCTGCGCACGCACGGCCTCGCCACCGACGCCGCGCTCGTCGCGGGCGGCGCGCTGTTCACCGCCGCGCTCGCGCAGGTCGAGGTGCCGATGTGGCCGGTCCCCGTCACGGGGCAGACCCTGGCCGTCGTCCTCGTCGGCGCGACCCTCGGAGCCCGCCGCGGTGTGCTCTCGATGCTCGTCTACGCGATCGCCGGGCTCGCCGGTGCGCCGTTCTTCGCCGACGCCCAGGGCGGCCTGCAGGCCCTCACCCTGCCGAGCTTCGGGTACGTCATCGGCTTCATCCCCGCGGCCGGCCTCATCGGGTGGCTCGCGCGCCGCAACTGGGACCGCGGGGTCGGTCGCGCCGCAGCGGCCATGCTGCTCGCGAGTGCGGTTCCCTTCGTCACCGGCCTGCCCTACCTCGCGGTGGCCCTCGGCGCCCTCGGTGCTCCGAACGACCTGCAGTCCGTCCTCGCGGCGGGTCTCTACCCCTTCATCGTCGGCGGCATCGCGAAGGCGCTCATCGCCGCTGGCCTGCTGCCCCTCGCCTGGAAGGCGCTCGGCCGCCGCTGATCGCGCTCCGGACCACGTCCGGACAGGAGGCCCGGTACCAGTCGGTACCGGGCCTCCTGTCGTGCGTGCTGGTCGGCTAGATCGAGAAGCCGAGCGCGCGCATCATCTCGCGACCGTCGTCGGTGATCCGCTCCGGACCCCACGGCGGCATCCAGACCCAGTTGATCCGGAAGGCGTCGACGATGCCGTCGAGGGCGTTGGCCGTGTCGTTCTCGATGACGTCGGTCAACGGGCACCCCGCACTCGTCAGCGTCATGCTGATGATGAGGGCGCTCGCTTCGTCGTCCCAGGCGAGGTCGTAGATGAGCCCGAGGTCGACGATGTTCACGCCGAGCTCCGGGTCCTGGACCTCCTTCAGGCCCTCGACGACCTCGTCGAACTTCTCGGGGGCGAGTGTCGTGATCATCGTCACTCCGCCGTGGCCGCAGCGGCCTGCACGTAGCGGTCGTAGCCCTCGTTCTCGAGACGCTCGGCCAGCTCCGGACCGCCCTGCTCCGCGACCTTGCCCGCGACGAACACGTGCACGAAGTCCGGCGTGATGTAGCGGAGGATGCGCGTGTAGTGGGTGATGAGCAGCACGCCGAGCCCGGTCGCGGCCTTCGCGCGGTTGACGCCCTCCGACACGATCTTCAGGGCATCGACGTCGAGGCCGGAGTCGGTCTCGTCGAGCACGGCGAACTTCGGCTTGAGGAGTTCGAGCTGCATGATCTCGTGACGCTTCTTCTCACCACCGGAGAAGCCCTCGTTGACGTTGCGCTCCGCGAAGGACGGGTCCATCTTGAGGTCGGCCATCGACGAGCGGAGGTCCTTGACCCAACCGCGGAGCGCGGGCGCCTCGCCGTCGATCGCGGTCTTCGCCGTGCGGAGGAAGTTCGACACCGTGACGCCGGGGATCTCCACCGGGTACTGCATGGCGAGGAACATGCCCGCTCGGGCGCGCTCGTCGACGCTCATCGCGAGGACGTCCTGCCCGTCGAGCGTGATCGATCCACCGGTCACGTGGTAGCGCGGGTGCCCGGCGATCGTGTAGGCGAGGGTCGACTTGCCGGAGCCGTTCGGACCCATGATCGCGTGGATCTCGCCCTCGTTGATCGTCAGGTCGACGCCCTTGAGGATCTCCTTGGTGCCCTGGTCGGTGTCGATCGAGACCTGCAGGTCGCGGATTTCGAGAGTGGACATTGCGTTCCTTCGGTCGTGGCTGTGGTGCGGCGTCAGCCGCGGAAGAAGTGGACGGGTCAGTCGACCGGGACCGGGTCGTGGACGTCGACGTAGACGTCGCCGTCCCGGACCTCGACCCGGAAGACCGGGACCGGCTCGTACGCCGGGAAGTTCTTCGGCTTGCCGGTCGTCAGGGAGAACTGCGAGCCGTGCGCCCAGCACTCGAGCGAGTCGTCCTCGACGAAGCCCTCGGACAGCGAGATCTCCCCGTGGGTGCAGGTGTCGCCGATGGCGTGCACGGTCCCAGCGGAGTCCTTGACGATCGCGACCGCCGTGCCGTCGACGACGACCCGCATGGGGCTGTCGACGGCGATGTCGCCCTCGGCGCAGACCTTCTCGGCCATCAGGCGTCGGCCCCGGTCGTCCCGGCACCGGTCGACTCGGCGCCGACCAGGTCCGCGGCAGGCCCGGCGAGGACCGTCCGGCCCTCGGCGAGCTCCTGCTCGACCGCGGCGACCAGACGTTCCTCGAGCGCGGGCGCGCCGATCTTCTGGATGACCTCGACGAGGAAGCCGAGGACGACGAGACGCCGTGCCTCCTCCTCGGGGATGCCGCGGGCCTGCAGGTAGAAGAGCTGCTCGTCGTCGAAGCGGCCGGTGGCGCTGGCGTGCCCGGCACCCTCGATGTCCCCGGTCTCGATCTCGAGGTTCGGGATGCTGTCCGCGCGCGTGCCGTCGGTGAGCACGAGGTTCCGGTTCTGCTCGTACGAGTCGGTGCCCGGAGCGGTCCGCCCGATCAGGACGTCCCCGATCCACACCGTGTGCGCGCCGGCGCCCTGCAACGCACCCTTGTAGTTGACGCGGCTGCGGGTGTTCGGTGCGTCGTGGTCGACGTACACCTGCTGCTCGATGTACTGCCCGGCGTCCGCGAAGTACACCCCGTACATCTCCGCGTCGGCGCCCTGCGCGCCGAGGTGCGTCGACGGGTTGACGCGGACGACGTCGCCGCCGAGCGAGACCACCACGTGCTTGAGGAACGCATCGCGGCCGACCTCGGCGAAGTGGGTCGACACGTGCACGGCGTCGTCGTCCCAGTCCTGCACGGTGACGACGGTCAGTCGTGCGCCGTCCCGGACCACGATCTCGAGGTTCTCGCTGAGGAGCGCGGACCCACGGTTGTCGATCACGACGATGCCCTCGGCGTGCTGCTCGGCCGTGATCACGGTGTGCGCGGCACGCGCGTGCGTCCCGAAGTCCGATCGCGTCACGGTCATGGACTCGTGTTCACCGGTCGCCTTCACGGTGATCGCGAGGACGGCGTCACGGGCGCTCCAGGCAGCGGCGGCCGCCCGGTCCTCCGGCAGTCCGGCACCACCGACGCGCGGGTCGTCGCTGCGACCCCATTCGACGTCGGCGCCGGCGGACTGGGTCGCGAGGAAGGGGTACGCCGAGCCGTCCAGCGTGCCCTCGAGGAGCGGCCGGATCTTGTCGAGCGGCGCGAACTTCCAGTTGACCTCTCGGCCGGTCACGGCGGGGAAGGCGCCGACGTCTCCCGAGCGGAACCGCTCGGAACGCGTCTGCACCGGCACCTTGGTGTCCCAGCCGCCGTCGGAGTGCGCCCGGGCGCCGTGCTGGTCCGTACCGCCCGACGTGAGCGTGCTCGCGGGCTCCGTCGGCTGGTCGATGTGGGGAGGAGGGGTGGAGCTGGACATCTAGCCGACGGATCCTTCCATGCTCATCTCGATGAGCTTGTTGAGTTCGAGTGCGTACTCCATCGGGAGCTCGCGAGCGATCGGCTCGATGAACCCGCGCACGATCATCGCCATGGCCTCGTCCTCGGGCATGCCACGCGACATGAGGTAGAACAGCTGCTCCTCGCTGACGCGGGAGACCGTGGCCTCGTGTCCGAGCTGCACGTCGTCCACGCGGATGTCGATCGCCGGGTACGTGTCGCTGCGCGAGACCGTGTCCACGAGCAGCGCGTCACAGCGGACGGTGTTCGCCGAGTGGTGCGCCGCAGGGTCCACGCGGACCTCGCCGCGGTACCCGGCACGACCGCCACCACGGGCGATCGACTTCGAGACGATCGACGACGTCGTGTACGGCGCCATGTGGATCATCTTCGCGCCGGCGTCCTGGTGCTGACCCGGGCCCGCGAAGGCGACCGAGAGGGTCTCGCCCTTGGCGTGCTCGCCGGCCAGGTAGATCGACGGGTACTTCATCGTCACCTTCGAGCCGATGTTGCCGTCGATCCACTCCATGGTGGCGCCCTCGTGCGCGATCGCACGCTTCGTCACGAGGTTGTAGACGTTGTTCGACCAGTTCTGGATCGTTGTGTAGCGCACGCGTGCGTTCTTCTTCACGATGATCTCGACGACGGCGGAGTGCAGGGAGTCCGACTTGTAGATCGGGGCGGTGCAGCCCTCGATGTAGTGGATGTAGGAGTCCTCGTCCGCGATGATCAGCGTCCGCTCGAACTGGCCCATGTTCTCCGTGTTGATGCGGAAGTACGCCTGCAGCGGGATCTCGACGTGGACGCCCTTCGGGACGTAGACGAACGAGCCACCCGACCAGACGGCCGTGTTCAGCGCGGCGAACTTGTTGTCACCGGACGGGATCACGGTGCCGAAGTACTCCTGGAACAGCTCCGGGTGCTCACGCAGCGCCGTGTCGGTGTCCATGAAGATGACACCCTGCTGCTCCAGGTCCTCGCGGATCTGGTGGTAGACGACCTCGGACTCGTACTGCGCGGCGACGCCGGCGACGAGACGCTGACGCTCGGCCTCCGGGATGCCCAGACGCTCGTAGGTCGTCCGGATGTCCTCGGGGAGGTCCTCCCACGACTCGGCCTGGTTCTCCGTCGACTTCACGAAGTACTTGATGTTGTCGAAGTCGATGTCCGACAGGTCCGCACCCCAGGAGGGCATCGGCTTGCGGTCGAAGATCTTCAGCGCCTTGAGGCGGTTCGCCCGCATCCACTCCGGTTCGCCCTTGCGCTCGGAGATGTCGGTGACGACCTCGTCCGAGAGCCCGCGGCGGGCGGAGGCGCCGGCCGCGTCGGAGTCGGCCCAGCCGAATTCGTACTGGCCGAGCCCTTCGAGTTCTGGACGGTCGATGAGCACGTCGGACATGGTCTCCTCGTTTCCTTCTCGCAACAGCGTCTCCGTACAACCCGGTGGTGTCGGACACCATTCCACCGCGGACCGCCGACACGACGGACCGGGTGTTGCTGCCTCGCAACGTCGATGCTTCCACGCAGTCCTGGCATCGAGCGGCGATCTCGGCCCTTTCGGAGCCGGCGCCTGCCTAGACTTGACTGCTGCTGAACCCTCGAATCCTACAGGTCCAGGGCCCGGAACAACAGGAAGGCACCACCCTCGTGACTCGCGTCGCACCGT
The DNA here is from genome assembly GCF_003224335.1 of Curtobacterium sp. MCJR17_055. Lineage (GTDB taxonomy): Bacteria > Actinomycetota > Actinomycetes > Actinomycetales > Microbacteriaceae > Curtobacterium. The sequence goes on along the minus strand of NZ_QKLF01000003.1, from coordinate 298,070 downwards.
CCGTCGAGCAGGACACCCCGACCTCGACCCGCTGGTGGTCGCTCCCCCGGGCCGTGGACCGCCGCGTCGTCGTCCTCGCCTGGGCCTCGTTCGTCGTCGAGGTCGTCCTCATCGGCACGGGCGGACTCGTCCGGCTGACGGCGTCCGGTCTCGGGTGCCCCACCTGGCCGAAGTGCACGACGGACTCCCTCGTCTCGACGCCGGAGATGGGCATCCACGGGGTCATCGAGTTCGGCAACCGTCTGCTGACCTTCGTGCTCGTCATCGTCGCGATCGCGATGTTCCTGGCCGTCGTCCGCATGCGCAAGACCCGGCCGGAACTGTTCTGGCTGGCGTTCGCCCAGGGCGCAGCGATCCCGGTCCAGGCCGTGATCGGCGGCGTGTCGGTCATCACGAACCTCAACCCGTACGTGGTCGGGCTGCACTTCGTCGTCTCCGCGGTGCTCACGAGCGTCACCGCCGCACTGGTCTACCGATCGGTCAACGGCCCGCGGGTGCGCGACCGGATCGTCCCCTCGTGGTACTTCGGCGTCGTCCGAGGTGCAGTGGTCGCCGTCGCCGTGACGGTCCTCGTCGGGATCCTCACGACCGGCAGCGGACCGCACGCCGGGGCGAGCGAGCGCGTCGACGGCGGCGCACTGCACCGGACCGGCTTCGACACCGAGCTCCTGCAGCACCTCCACGCGATCCCCGCCTACGTCACGTTCGCGCTCACCCTCGTCCTGGTCATCGGTGCGGTGCGGCTGCGGATGTCGAGCCGGACTCCGCTCCTGCTCCTCGTCGTCGAGTTCGTCCAGATCGCCGTCGGGCTCACCCAGGCGAAGACCGGGCTCCCGGTCGGGCTGGTCGGCGCCCACATGGTCCTCGCCGGGCTGCTCGTGGCGGCGATGACCGCCGTGGTGCTCTCGACGCGGTCGAGTGCCGGACGGCAGGCCGTCCGCGCCTGACGGTCGGCGCCGGGCAGGACGTCCTCCGCGGGACGATCCCGGGGCCCGAGCCGGACGGGAGGCCCGTACCGGTCCCAGCGACGGCTCCCGTCTCGAGTCAGGTGGCGGCGTCGGCGCGCAGCGCCCGTCCCGAGCCGGACCGACGGCACCCTCGAACCCATCCGCGCCTGCCGTCCTGAGCCGGACCGCTGACACGCTCCGGGCCGACCCGTGCGTCCCGCCCTGAGCCGGACGGGTGGCGTGCTCCTGCCTGGCCCGTGCCTCCCGTCCTGAGCGGGACGGTCGTGATCCTGGCCGTCGCGTGCCTCCTGTCCTCACCCTGACGGAATCCGGACGCGGGCCGACCCGCGGGTCCGGACCGAGCCTGGCCGGGCCGGACCGAGCCGGGATGGACGAACCGCGTGCGAACGGGCCGCACCCCCTGGCCCCGCAGACCCGGACCGTGCCACCGTCTCCCTCGTGGAGAGTGGCGCGGACCTGCGTGCAGCTCGAGGGTCCTTCCCCCGCCCCGCCGGCGCCGGTCCACGACGGCCCCGGTCTCCGAGGAGACCGGGGCCGTCGTGACGCGCCTCAGATCGTGAAGGTGAAGACCTGCGGCAGCAGCGGGTCGATGCCCACGGCGATGAAGAGCAACGTCAGGTAGGTGATCGAGCTGCGGAACACGCGCATCGGCTGCACCTGCTCCATGTGCTGGATCGCCCGGTTGTACAGCATGTGCGACTCGACGACGAACCAGATGCCGGCCGCGAGGGCGACCACGGTGTACAGCGGGCCCATGGCCGCCACGGGGACGAGCAGCAGCGAGCAGACCAGCGTCGCCCACGCGTACAGCACGACCTGGAGCCCGACGACCGTGCGGCCGCGGACGACGGCGAGCATCGGGACGTCGGCGGCGTCGTAGTCGTCGCGGTACTTCATCGAGAGCGGCCAGTAGTGCGGCGGCGTCCAGAGGAAGATGACCATGAACAGGATGACCGGTGCCCACGTCAGCGACCCGGTGACGGCGGCCCAGCCGATGAGCACGGGCATGCACCCGGCGGAACCGCCCCAGACGATGTTCTGCGGGGTGCGGCGCTTGAGCCAGAGCGTGTAGACGAAGACGTAGATGAGGATCGCGGCGATGCTGAGGGCGGCGGCGAGCCAGTTCACGAAGACGACGAGGACCACCGTCGACGCGATGCCGAGTGCCCACGAGAAGACCAGTGCCTCGCGGTCGGAGAGCTCGCCGGTCACCAGCGGGCGGGTGCTCGTCCGCTTCATCAGCCGGTCGATGTCGCGGTCGATGTAGCAGTTGAAGGCCGAGGCCGAGCCCGCCGACATCGCGCCGCCGAGCATCGTCCAGAAGACGAGCCACAGGTCGGGCACACCCCGTTCCGCGAGGAACATCGTGGGTGCGGTCGTGACGAGCAGCAACTCCATGACGCGCGGCTTGGTGAGCGAGACGTACGCCCGGACCTTGCGGGACAGCATCGACCGACGAACGGTGTCTGGCCTGGTCACGGTGGCAGTCGGCAAGGGAACCTCAGTCTGTTTCGCTGCAGTCCGCACGCTCGGGTGGACGGCACCGTCGGCGTCCGGGCATGCGTGTCCGCGGAATGGTCGCGGCTCACCGACAGTTTACGCGATCGACGGCGCCACGACGATGTCCCGCCGCCGCCCGTCCCGATCCCGCCATCCACTACCCCGACGGCCGGACACGCCCGGTCGTCGGTCCGGAGCCCGATGACCATCCAGCCTCGCCGGTCACCTGGACACCTTCTGAGTGCCGGTTCACTATGCTGGAGAGGCCCTCCCGCAGCGTGCCCCGATGACGTCGGCCGCGTTCGAGCCGGTCGGCTGCCGGCAACGGCACCGCGACGGAGCCCCGGGTCGGCAACATGTCCGTGCGATGGCACGAGCCCTCGCACATGTCGCATCAATGAAGGGTCAACATCCAAGTGGCTGAATTCACCTGGGACGCCATCGACCGGAAGGCCGTCGACACGGCCCGCGTCCTCGCCGCCGACTCTGTCGAGGCGGCCGGCAACGGTCACCCCGGCACCGCGATGAGCCTCGCGCCGCTGGCTCACCTCCTGTTCCAGAAGGTGATGCGCCGCGACCCGAGCGACTCCACGTGGATCGGCCGCGACCGCTTCATCCTCTCGGCAGGCCACGCCTCGATCCTCCAGTACGTGCAGTTCTACTTGCACGGCTACGGCCTCGAGCTCGACGACCTGCAGCACCTGCGCAAGTGGGGCTCGAAGACCCCGGGCCACCCGGAGTACGGCCACACCGACGGCGTCGAGATCACGACCGGCCCGCTCGGCCAGGGCCTCGCCTCCTCCGTGGGCTTCGCCTACGCGCAGCGCTTCGAGCGCGGCCTGTTCGACCCGGAGACCCCGGCCGGCCAGTCGCCGTTCGACCACTACACCTACGTGATCGCCGGAGACGGTGACATGCAGGAGGGCGTCACGAACGAGGCCGCCAGCCTCGCGGGCCGCCAGCAGCTCGGCAACCTCATCGCCTTCTACGACTCGAACCAGATCTCGATCGAGGACGACACCGACATCGCGTTCTCCGAGGACGTCCACGCCCGCTACGAGGCGCTCGGCTGGCACGTCCAGGTCGTCGACTGGAAGAAGACCGGCGAGTACAGCGAGGACGCCGAAGCGCTCCACGCCGCCGTCGAGGCCGCGAAGCAGGTCCACGACAAGCCGTCGCTCATCGTCCTCAAGACGATCATCGGTTGGCCGTCGCCGACCAAGCAGAACTCCGGCAAGATCCACGGCTCCGCACTCGGCGCCGACGAGCTCAAGGGCCTCAAGGAGGTCCTGGGCTTCGACCCCGAGAAGACCTTCGACGTCGACCCCGAGGTCCTCGACTACACCCGTGGTGCGATCGCCAAGGGCCAGGCCGAGCACGCCGAGTGGCAGAAGTCCTTCGACGCGTGGGCCGCGGCCAACGCCGACAAGAAGGCGCTCTTCGACCGCGTCCAGGCGAAGGAGCTCCCGGAGGGCCTCGAGGCCGCACTGCCGGTCTTCAGCTCCGAGAAGGCCGTCTCGACCCGTGCCGCCTCGGGCAAGGTCATCAACGCCATCGCGCCGCTCATGCCCGAGTTCTGGGGCGGTTCGGCCGACCTGGCCGAGTCGAACCTGACCACGATCGAGGACGGCAAGTCCTTCGGTCCGGCCGAGGCCACGACGAAGACCTGGACCACCGACCCGTTCGGCCGCGTCCTGCACTTCGGCATCCGCGAGCACGCCATGGGCTCGATCCTCAACGGCATCGTCCTGCACGGGAACACCCGTCCCTTCGGCGGCACGTTCCTCATCTTCAGCGACTACATGCGTCCGGCGGTCCGTCTCGCCGCGCTCATGAAGGCGCCGGCGATCTACGTCTGGACGCACGACTCCATCGCCCTCGGCGAGGACGGCCCGACGCACCAGCCGATCGAGCAGATCAGCGCCCTCCGTGCGATCCCGGGTCTCGACGTCGTCCGCCCCGCTGACGCCAACGAGGTCGCGTACGCCTGGCTCGAGATGCTCAAGCACCAGGACCGCCCGGCCGGCATCGCGCTGAGCCGTCAGAACCTCCCGGTCTTCGAGCGTGGTGAGGGCGACGCCTCCGGCGAGACGCTCGCCTCCGCGAAGAACGTCGCCAAGGGCGCCTACGTCCTGGCCGAGGCCCCGAACGGCACGCCGGACGTCATCCTCATCGGCACCGGTTCCGAGGTGCAGATCGCGCTCGACGCGCGTGAGCAGCTCAAGGGCGAGGGCATCAACGCCCGCGTCGTCTCGGCTCCGTCGCTCGAGTGGTTCCACGAGCAGGACGAGGCGTACCGCGAGTCGGTCCTGCCGAAGGCCGTCAAGGCCCGCGTCTCGGTCGAGGCCGGGATCGCGATGAGCTGGCGCGACATCGTCGGTGACGCCGGTCGCAGCGTGTCGATCGAGCACTTCGGTGCCTCGGCCGACTACCAGAAGCTGTTCGAGGAGTTCGGCTTCACCACCGAGCACGTCGTCTCGGCGGCCAAGGAATCGATCGCAGCAGCCTCCTGACCCCCTGGGCCGGGCCCGGACTCCGGGCCCGGCCCTTCCGTACGGGAGGCCCGCGGCGACTCCGCCACGGACCTCCCGTCCCGGGGGCACGTCCCCCGCACAGACCCCGGCTCGAGCAGCCGACGAACGAAACGAAGAAGAGAAGAAGCGAATGACTGACACCACTCCCACCGAAGCCCTCTCCGCCGTCGGCGTGAGCATCTGGCTCGACGACCTGTCCCGCGAGCTCCTCGAGACCGGCCGTCTCGAGAACCTCATCGCGGACCGCAACGTCGTCGGCGTCACCACCAACCCGACGATCTTCGCCTCGGCCCTCGCCAAGGGCGAGCGCTACGACGCGCAGGTCAAGGAGCTGGCCGCGGCCGGTACCGACGTGACCAACGCGATCTTCGAGATCACGACGCGTGACGTCGCCGACGCGTCGGACATCTTCGCCCCGATCTACGCCTCCTCGAACGGCTTCGACGGCCGCGTCTCGATCGAGGTCGAGCCGGGTCTCGCGCACGACACGGCGAAGACCATCGAGCAGGCGAAGTTCCTGTTCGACAAGGTCGGCAAGGAGAACGTCCTCATCAAGATCCCGGCGACGGTCGACGGCCTCGAGGCCATCACCGAGGTCATCGGCGCGGGCATCTCGGTCAACGTCACCCTGATCTTCTCGCTCGAGCGCTACCGCGCCGTCATCGACGCCTACCTCGGCGGGCTCGAGAAGGCCAAGGCCGCCGGCCACGACCTGTCGAAGATCCACTCGGTCGCGTCGTTCTTCGTGTCGCGCGTCGACTCCGAGATCGACAAGCGTCTCGACGCCATCGGCTCCGACGAGGCCACCGCGCTCAAGTCCAAGGCGGGCATCGCCAACGCCCAGCTCGCCTACCAGGTCTGGACCCAGGCCTTCGCGACCGAGCGTGCCCTCGGCCTGCTCGAGTCCGGCGCGAACACGCAGCGCCCGCTGTGGGCCTCGACCGGCGTCAAGGACCCGTCGCTGCCCGACACGCTCTACGTGACCGAGCTCGCCGCCCCGAACACCGTCAACACGATGCCGGGCAAGACCCTCGAGGCGACGTTCGACCACGGCGAGGTCCACGGCGACGCGATCGCCGGCACCTTCGACGACGCGAACCAGGTCATGGACCAGCTCGCTGCCGTCGGTGTCGACTACGACGACGTCGTCGCGCTGCTCGAGAAGGAAGCCGTCGAGAAGTTCAACGTCTCGTGGGGCGAGCTCGTCGACACGGTCCAGACCGCGCTCGAGAACGCCAAGTAGGAGTGACCGTCTCCATCGCCGCCAGCGGTGACGCGGCGCGGGCCATCGACACGGTGGTCCCGCGCCTCGTCACCGACCTGGTGGCGTCCGGGATCACGGCGCAGGACGCCGCCCTGTGGGGCCCCGCCGCGGAAGCCGAGGCGTCGAAGCGCCTCGGCTGGGTGGAGGCGGTCTCCGTCTCCCGTCCGCTCGTCGCCGAGGTCGCCGCGCTGCGCGAGCAGTTGCTCGCCCAGGGCGTGGACCGGGTGGTGCTCGCCGGCATGGGCGGCTCGTCGCTCGCGCCAGAGGTCATCACCCGCACGGCCGGGGTCCCGCTCGTCGTCCTCGACTCCACCGATCCCGCGCAGGTCCGCGCCGCGCTGACCGACCTCGAGCGCACGGTGCTCGTCGTGTCGTCGAAGTCCGGTTCGACGGTGGAGACGGACTCGCAGCGCCGGGTGTTCGAGCAGGCGTTCCAGGACGCCGGGATCAACCCCGCCGGACGGATCGTCGTCGTCACCGACCCGGGCTCCGCGCTCGAGGCGACGGCACTCGAGGCCGGTCACCGGGTCTTCACCGCCGATCCTACGGTCGGCGGTCGGTACTCCGCGCTCACCGCGTTCGGGCTCGTCCCCGCCGGTCTGGCCGGAGCCGACATCGCCGAACTACTCGACGAGGCCGACGCCATCTCGGTGCTCCTCGCGGTCGACACCGACGAGAACCCCGGGCTCGTGCTCGGAGCAGTCCTCGGCGGGACGGCTCCCCTCCGGGACAAGATCGGGATCGTCGCGGACGGGACGCACATCCTCGGCTTCGGCGACTGGGTCGAACAGCTCATCGCCGAGTCCACCGGCAAGGACGGCCGCGGGCTGCTGCCGGTCGTCCTCGACGTCGACTCCCCCGAGGTGACCGCGGGTCTGCCCGACCTGCAGGTCGTCCGGCTGGTGGGCTCCCGGGAGGACGAACGACACGTCGCCGCCGGCGAGGTCGAGATCACGGGCACGCTCGGCGGGCAGTTCCTCGTCTGGGAGTACGCGGTCGCGGTCGCCGGGCGCCTGCTCGGGATCAACCCGTTCGACCAGCCCGACGTCGAGGCCGCCAAGGTCGCGGCCCGGGCGCTGCTCGACGCGCCCGCCGCCGAGACGACGGCCCCCTCGTTCGAGGACGACGGCATCGCGGTCTCCGCGACCGGCGGACTCGAGACCGGCGCGACGCTCACCCAGGCCGTGTCGAGCCTCCTGGCCGCGGTCGGCGAGGACGGCTACCTGGCGGTGCAGGCGTACGTTGACCGTTCGGCCGGCCACGGCCTGGAGGCCCTCCGCGACCTCCTCGCCGAGCGCACGGGCCGTCCCGTCACCTTCGGGTACGGGCCCCGGTTCCTGCACTCGACCGGCCAGTACCACAAGGGCGGTCCCGCGAACGGCGTCTTCCTGCAGATCGTCTCCGACGAGCAGGACGACCTGGCCGTCCCCGGCCGCCCCTTCACCTTCGGTCGGCTCATCCGAGCCCAGGCCGCCGGCGACGCGAGTGTCCTCGCCGAACACGGCCGCCCGGTGCTGACCCTGTCGACGCGGGACCTCCCCGCAGCGACGGCGGTCATCACGGCTGCAGTCACCACCTGATCAAAGGAGTTCACCGACATGTCACCGGTGGCGATCACCCCGGAGCACAACCCGCTCCGGCTGCCCACGGACCGTCGACTGAACCGGATCGCGGGTCCCAGCACCCTCATCATCTTCGGAGTCACGGGAGACCTCTCCCGCAAGAAGCTGATGCCCGCGGTCTACGACCTCGCCAACCGGGGGCTACTGCCGCCCGGCTTCGCGCTGGTCGGGTTCGCTCGGCGTGACTGGGAGGACCAGGACTTCTCCCAGCTCGTCCACGACGCCGTCAAGGAGCACTCGCGGACCCCGTTCGACGAGGACGTCTGGCGTCAGCTCGAACAGGGCATCCGCTTCGTCCAGGGGTCCTTCGACGACCCCGAGGCGTTCACGCTCCTCAAGGAGACGGTCGACACCCTGGACGCCGAACGCGGGACCCTCGGGAACCACGCGTTCTACCTGTCCATCCCGCCGAAGATGTTCCCGGTCGTCACCGAGCAGCTCAAGCTGTCCGGGCTGACCGAGAAGCGCGACGGGTCGTGGAGCCGGGTCGTGGTCGAGAAGCCCTTCGGTTCGGACCTCCGCACGGCCCGCGAACTGAACGCGATCGTCGAGAGCGTCTTCGCGCCGGACGACGTGTTCCGCATCGACCACTACCTCGGCAAGGAGACCGTCCAGAACCTCCTGACGCTCCGGTTCGCGAACCAGATGTACGAACCCATCTGGAACTCGAACTACGTCGACCACGTGCAGATCACGATGGCCGAGGACATCGGCGTGGCCGGACGTGCCGCCTACTACGACGGCATCGGTGCGGCGCGGGACGTCATCCAGAACCACCTGCTACAGCTCCTCGCCCTCACGGCGATGGAGGAGCCCGTCTCGTTCAAGGCCGGACACCTCCGTGCCGAGAAGGAGAAGGTGCTCTCCGCGGTCCGCCTGCCCGAGGACCTGTCCACGGCGACCAGCCGCGGGCAGTACGCCGGCGGGTGGCAGGGCGGCGAGAAGGTGCTCGGGTTCCTCGAGGAAGCGGGCATGAACCCCGAGTCCACGACCGAGACCTTCGCGGCCATCCGTCTCGACATCGCGACCCGCCGCTGGCAGGGGGTTCCGTTCTACCTGCGTGCCGGCAAGCGACTCGGCCGCCGCGTCACCGAGATCGCGATCGTGTTCAAGCGCGTGCCCGAGGACGTGTTCGGCATCGAGCAGTCGCCCCTCGGCCAGAACGCGCTCGTCATCCGCGTGCAGCCGGACGAGGGCGTCACGCTCCGCTTCGGCTCGAAGGTCCCCGGCGTCGGGACGCAGGTCCGCGACGTCACGATGGACTTCGGCTACGGCCACGCGTTCACCGAGGCCTCCCCCGAGGCCTACGAACGGCTCATCCTCGACGTGCTCCTCGGTGACCCGCCGCTGTTCCCGCGGCACCAGGAGGTCGAGCTGTCCTGGAAGATCCTCGACCCGATCGAGGAGTTCTGGCGGACACAGGGCCAGCCCGAACAGTACCGTCCCGGCACGTGGGGCCCGGCTTCGGCCGACGAGCTCCTCGCACGCGACGGTCGGACCTGGAGGCGTCCATGAAGATCGACCTGCCGAACACCACGGTCTCGAAGATCCAGAAGACCCTGGTGCACATCCGCGAGGAGGGCGGCGCCGTCGCACTCGGTCGCGTGCTCACCCTCGTCGTCTCGACCGCTCTCGGCCGCGAGGAAGAGGCGATCGAGGCCGCGAACCAGGCGTCCCGCGAGCACCCGATGCGCGTCGTCATCGTGTCGAAGAACGAGGGCGACATCGCATCCCCCGGCCGTCTCGACGCGCAGATCCGCGTCGGCAGTGACGCGGGTGCCAGCGAGGTCATCGTCCTCCGCGCCTACGGCGAGACCGCTGCGGACGAGGAGAGCCTGGTCACCGGGCTCCTCCTGCCCGACGCGCCCGTCGTGGCGTGGTGGCCGGAAGCCGCGCCGGAGAAGCCGTCGGTCTCGCCGCTCGGCCGGATCGCCCAGCGCCGGATCACCGACGCCGCGGCGCAGAAGGACCCGAACGGCGCGATCATGGCGCTCGCGGACTCCTACGCGCCCGGCGACACGGACTTCGCCTGGACCCGCCTCACGCTGTGGCGGAACCAGCTGGCCGCAGCACTCGACCAGCCGCCGTTCGAGCCGATCACCGCGGTGGAGGTCTCCGGCGCGTTCGACAGCCCGTCGACGGTGCTCCTCGCCGCCTGGCTCGGGCTGCAGCTCAAGGTGCCGGTCGACGTCACGACCTCGCCGCGGGCCACGGGTTCGAGCGGCATCCACGGCGTGAAGCTCGTGCGCGACTCCGGCACCATCGAACTCGAGCGCTCGCTGGTCGACGTGGCGACGCTCTCGATGCCCGGCCAGCCGACGCACGACCTGTCCCTGCCGCGCCGCAATCTGCGCGACTGCCTGGCCGAGGAACTCCGTAGACTCGACCCGGACGTCCTCTTCGGAGACGTCGTCAAGCACGGGGTGGCCAAGCTCCGCGAACGCATCGCGGACTGACCACCGCCACGGTCCGACCGTCCGTCCTCCCCCGCCCTGCCCGTCAGGTCGGCAGGTCGGACGGCCGGCCGGACCGACCGCGGTCACACCGGTGACCGCACCACGAACACGGGAGTCACGTGACCAACGAACGGCGGGTGCTGGTGCACCCCGACAAGCAGGCCCTCGGCGCCTCCGTCGCCGCACGCTTCATCACGAAGCTCATCGACGTGCTCGACGAGCAGGGACGGGCCGACATCGCGATCAGCGGTGGTTCGGTCTCCACGCTCGTCCTCGCGGCGATCGGGCAGTCGCAGGCGCAGGAGAGCGTCGACTGGTCGAAGGTCCACGTCTGGTGGGTCGACGAGCGCTGGGTGCCCGCGGGTGACGCGGACCGGAACGACGCCGGCACGCAGACGGACTTCCTCGACCACGTGAGCATCCCGGCCGAGAACATCCACCCGATGGCGTCGTCGGACGCCGGCCTCACCATCGACGAGGCCGCGACGCAGTACGAGCGCGAGCTGCACGACGCCGCTCCCGACTCCGCCGACGCGCCCCGCTTCGACATCACGCTGCTCGGGGTCGGTCCGGACGGGCACACCGCGTCGCTGTTCCCGGAGTTCCCGCAGCTCCGCGTGACCGACCGCATGGTCGTGCCCGTCGACGACTCGCCCAAGCCCCCGGCACAGCGCCTGACGCTCACCTACCCGGTGATCAACGCGTCGCAGCGCGTCTGGGTGATCCTGTCCGGCGCCGAGAAGGCATCCGTGCTCGGCCTCGCCCTCGCCGGTGCCGCCGTGGACGAGGTCCCGGTCGGCGGCGTGCAGGGCCGCAAGCGCACCGTCTTCTTCGTCGACCAGGACGCTGCACGCGACGTCCCGGAGAACCTCATCGCGTCGACGTACTGACGCACCGCACGACGGACGGGAGGCCCGGTACCAGCTGGTACCGGGCCTCCCGTCCGTCGCGGGGTCGCCACCGGCGGAGCGGGCTGGTGGCCGCTCGTCGAGGTCGCATGAACTGCCGCGCCATGCGCCCGTAGGCGGCACGCTGTGCGACCTCGGCGGACGGCGCGCGGCATGTCATACGACCTCGACGGGGCCCGAACCGACGAGGACGACCGCGGCGACCTCCCCTGACGACGAAGGCCCCCGCTCCTGACGGAGTGGGGGCCTTCGGACGTCTGCTGTTACTTGGCGGCGGTGCCGCGGCGCTGACGGAGCTGCTGCAGCGCGTCCTCGAGGAGCTGCGCTGCCTCTTCCTCGGTGCGACGCTCCTTCACGTACGCGAGGTGCGTCTTGTAGGGCTCGGTCTTCGCGACCTGCGGCGGGTTCTCCTTGTCGCGACCGGCCGGGAGACCGGTGGACGGCGAGTCGACCGTCTCCGGGATTTCCTCGTCGGGGAGGTTCGCGGCGAAGTACCGCACGACCTCGTTGCCCATCGCGTCCCAGTACGAGATCGCGACGCGCTCGGCCTGGACGCCACGGTCCTGCTCGCCCATCGGGCCGGCGCCGACGCGCGACCCACGGATAGCGCTTCCTCCGGATGCCATGTCAGCTCCCTGCCGTGAACTTGTTGATGAGACCGAGCACGATGATGCTCGAGATCCAGAGGAGCCCGAGGATCACGGTGATGCGGTTCAGGTTGCGCTCGGCGACGCCGGATGCCCCGAGGTTGCTCGTCACACCACCGCCGAACATGTCGGAGAGGCCGCCACCGCGACCCTTGTGCAGGAGGATGAGGAGCGTGAGCAGGAGGCTCGTGATCGCGAGCAGGACCTGCAGCACGACGGAGAGTATCGCCACGACGTACCTTTCGTGTCAGTCAGCCATCCGAGTATACCGGTCACGCGAGCTGCGCTCCGGACCCGGACGGGGTGTGTGCACAGCACGAGGCGCGACGGGCGGACCCGTCGCGCCTCCTGCGGTCGTTCTAGAGACCCACGTGCTGCTGGAAGCGCGCGATCGCCGCGAACTCCTGCACGTCGAGCGATGCGCCACCGACGAGTGCGCCGTCGATGTCGGGCTCACGGAGGAAGCCGGCGATGTTGCCCGACTTCACCGAGCCGCCGTAGAGGACGCGGGTGTCGGCTGCGGCCTGGTCGCCCCACGCCGCTGCGATCCCACGGCGCAGTGCGGCGCACTCGTCCTGGGCCTGCTCGGCCGTGGCCGCCTGGCCGGAGCCGATCGCCCAGACCGGTTCGTACGCCACGACGATCTCGGCGGGCTGCACCGCACCGAGGACGACCCCGAGCTGCTCGACCGGCACGACACCGGCGCCGCGCTGTTCGCGCTGCTCACCGGTCTCGCCGACGCACACCACCGGGACGAGGCCGTGCTTGACCGCCGCCGCCGTCTTCGCCGCGACGACCTCGTCCGTCTCACCGTGCATGGTGCGACGTTCGGAGTGCCCGACGATGACGTATTGCGCATCGAGCGCGGCGAGGAACGCGCCGGACACGTCGCCGGTGTACGCGCCGGAGTCGTACTGTGACAGGTCCTGCGCGCCGAAGGCGATCGGCAGCTTGTCGGCCGAGATGAGCGTCTGCACGCTCCGCAGGTCCGTGAACGGTGGGAAGACCGCCACCTCGACGTCGGCGTGGTCGTGCCGAGCGTCCTTCAGCGTCCACGCGAGCTTCTGCACTGTGGCGATGGCCTGGAGGTGGTCCAGGTTCATCTTCCAGTTGCCGGCGATGAACGGCGTGCGGGTCATGCCGTCCACCCCAGCGCTTCGAGGCCGGGGAGCGACTTGCCCTCGAGGAACTCGAGACTCGCTCCGCCGCCGGTGGAGATGTGCCCGAACTGGTCGTCGCGGAACCCGAGCGAGCGGACGGCAGCTGCCGAGTCGCCGCCACCGACGACGCCGAGGCCGTCGACCTCGGTCAGCGCCTGCGCGACGGTCTTCGTACCCGCTGCGAAGGCGGGGAACTCGAACACGCCCATCGGGCCGTTCCAGAACACCGTCTTCGACGAGGAGACCGCTGCGGCGAACCGTTCCGCGGTCTCGGGGCCGATGTCGAGGCCGATGCCGTCGGTACCGAAGGACGAGGACTCGATCGCGTCGGCCGCGACCGTCTCGTGCTCGGCGTCCGCGGCGAACCCGGAGGCCACCACGACGTCCGTCGGCAGGTCGATCGTCACGCCGAGCTCGGTCGCGCGCGAGAGGTACTCGCGCACGGTGTCGAGCTGGTCCTGCTCGAGCAACGACTTCGCGACCCCGTGGCCCTGCGCCGCGAGGAAGGTGAAGAGCATGCCGCCACCGATGCAGATGGTGTCGACGCGGGGCAGCAGGTGGTCGATGACGCCGAGCTTGTCGCTGACCTTCGACCCGCCGAGCACGACCGTGTACGGGCGCTCCGGGTCCTTCGTCAGACGCTCGAGCACGGTGAGCTCCTGCTCGATGAGCTGTCCTGCCGCGCTCGGGAGCGCAGCGGCCAGCTCGTACACCGAGGCCTGCTTGCGGTGCACGACGCCGAAGCCGTCGGAGACGAACGCATCACCGAGTGCGGCGATGCGGTCGGCGAAGGCGGCGCGTTCGGCGGCGTCCTTCGAGGTCTCCTCCGGGTTGAACCGGAGGTTCTCGAGCAGCAGGACGTCACCGTCCTCGAGGGCCTCGGCGGCCGCGGTCGCCTCGTCGCCGACGGTCTCGCCGACGAAGGTGACCGGCTTCGCCAGCAGTTCGGACAGCCGCTGGGCGACCGGCGCGAGCGAGTACTCGGGGGCCGGAGTGCCGTCGGGTCGACCGAGGTGCGACACGACGATCACACGCGCACCGGCGGTGATCAGCGTGTTCAGCGTGGTGAGCGACGCCCGCACGCGGCCGTCGTCCGTGATCGTGCCGTCCTTGAGCGGGACGTTCAGGTCACAGCGGACGACGACGCGCTTGCCGGCGAGGTCGCCGAGGTCCTCGAGGGTGCGGAGAGCCATCAGGTCAGAGCTTCTCGCCCACGAACTCGGTCAGGTCGACCAGGCGGTTCGAGTAGCCCCACTCGTTGTCGTACCACGAGGTGATCTTGACGAGGTTGCCCATGACCTTGGTCAGGCCGGAGTCGTAGATCGAGGAGTGCGGGTCCGTCGTGATGTCGGTCGACACCAGCGGGTCCTCGCTGTAGAGCAGGATGCCCTTCAGCGGGCCCTCGGCGGCGGCCTTGTAGACGGCGTTGATCTCGTCGACCGTGACGTCCGACTTGGTCTCGAGCGTGAGGTCCGTGATCGAACCGGTCGGGACCGGCACGCGGAGCGCGAAGCCGTCGAGCTTGCCGGCGAGCTCCGGGAGGACCAGGCCGATGGCCTTCGCCGCACCGGTGGAGGTCGGGACGATGTTCAGGGCCGCGGCACGTGCACGACGCGGGTCCTTGTGCGGGCCGTCCTGCAGGTTCTGGTCGGCGGTGTAGGCGTGGACCGTGGTCATGAGACCGCGCTCGATGCCGAACGCGTCGTGGAACACCTTGGCGAGCGGCGCGAGGCTGTTCGTGGTGCACGAGGCGTTGGAGATGATGTGGTGGTTCGCCGCGTCGTAGGTGTCCTCGTTCACGCCGAGGACGATGGTGACGTCGTCACCGGTCGCCGGGGCGGAGATGATGACCTTCTTGGCGCCCGCGTCGATGTGCTTCTGTGCGTCGGCGGCCTTGGTGAAGAACCCGGTCGACTCGATGACGATGTCGACACCGAGCTCACCCCAGGGGAGGTTGGCGGGGTCGCGCTCGGCGAGCACCTTGATGGCCTTGCCGTCGACGACGATGTTGTCGCCGTCGAGCTCGACGGAGACGCCGAGCTTGCCGGTGATCGAGTCGTACTTGAGCAGGTTCGCGAGCGCGGCGTTGTCGGTGAGGTCGTTCACCGCCACGATCTCGAGGTCGCTGCCCTTGGCCAGAGCGGCCCGGAAGAAGTTACGGCCGATCCGGCCGAAGCCGTTGATACCGATCTTGACGGTCAATGGAGCTCCTGTTGGGTGTGGAGCGCCTCGGGAGGCGCTGCTTTTCGGAGTGTGGAGGCGTCGTCGGGGACGACGGCCGGCCCACGTGTGGTGGACGATACGCCCCGTAACGTCGCCGGAACGACCCTAGCAGTCGGACCCCCTCGGACCACCTGCATGACGTCGACCCGTGCGGGTCGGTGTCCGGTGGCCGAGGGGGTCCGGAGGACGACCGGGCTCAGGCGCCTTCGAGCTCCTCGGGCACGCTCGCCTCGGTGCCGGGCACGCCGAGGTCGGACGCGCGCTTGTCGGCCATCGCGAGCAGTCGGCGGATCCGGCCGGCGATCGCGTCCTTGGTCATGGGCGGGTCCGCGTGCTGGCCGAGCTCGTCGAGCGAGGCGTCACGGTGCTCGAGCCGGAGGGTCCCGGCGTACTGCAGGTGGTCGGGCACGTCGTCGCCGAGGATCTCGAGGGCACGCTCGACGCGGGCGCAGGCGGCGACGGCGGCCTGCGCCGAGCGGCGGAGGTTCGCGTCGTCGAAGTTCACGAGCCGGTTGGCGGTGGCACGGACCTCGCGGCGCTGGCGCATCTCCTCCCAGTCGGCGGTCGTCCGGGCGGCGCCCATCGCGGTGAGCATCTGGCCGATGGCCTCGCCGTCACGGATGACGACCCGGTGCACGCCCCGGACCTCCCGGCCCTTCGCGGCGATCCCGAGGCGGGAGGCGGCACCGACGAGCGCCATCGCGGCCTCGTTGCCCGGGCAGGTGACCTCGAGCGCGGCGGCCCGGCCCGGGTCGGTGAGGGTGCCGGAGGCGAGGAAGGCGCCGCGCCAGATGGCGGCGAGGTCCTCGCGGGTGCCGGTGGTCAGGCGGTTCGGCAGGCCGCGGACCGGGCGACGGCGGGCGTCCATGAGTCCGGTCTGGCGGGCGAGCGTCTCGCCGGCCTCGAGGACGCGGACGAGGTAGCGGGTGCCGCGTCGGGACGAGGCGGTCGACCCGACGGAGGCCTCGCTGCGCACGCCGTACAGCTCGGCGAGGTCCTTCCGGACACGGTGCACGATGATCCGGGTGTCGAGTTCGACCTCGACCGCGATCCGGCCGGAGATGACGTGCAGCCCTCCCGCGAACCGGAGGACGGTCGCGAGCTCGGCGGCGCGGACCGTGTTCCGGTTGACGACGACCCTGGCCAGCTCGTCCTTCACCTCGGCAGTCAACGGCACGGCATCATTCCTTACGTTCTTCGGGGTGGGGTTCCGCGGCCCCGGGGCGCACGCGTGTGGAGACAGCCGGTGGGACGGTCACTCCCGGCCGAGATCTCGGTTCTTCACACGCACGGCGACGTTGGGCATCCCGCGGAGGAGGCTCGCCAGCTCGGCGACGATGGCGACCGAACGGTGCTTGCCGCCGGTACAGCCGATGGCGATCGTAGCGTGTCTTTTGTTCTCCCGCTGGTACCCCTCGAACACCGGCTCGAGCACGGAGGCGTAGCGCTCGACGAACGAGCGGGCTCCCGGCTGCTCGAGGACGTAGTCGGAGACGGGCGCGTCGAGGCCGGTGTGCGGCCGGAGTTCCGGGACCCAGTACGGGTTCGGGATGAAGCGCACGTCGGCCACCATGTCGGCGTCCGCGGGCAGACCGTACTTGAACCCGAAGCTCATCAGGGTGACCTGGACACCGACGAACCGGTCCTCGGCGAACCGCTCCGTGACCGCGTTCGCGAGCTGGTGGATGTTCAGGTCGGAGGTGTCGATGACCATGTCCGACGCTTCCCGCAGCCCGAGCAGCCGCGCCCGTTCCCGGGCGATGCCGTCGAGCAGGGTGTCCTCGCCCTGCAGCGGGTGCGGGCGGCGGACCTGCTCGAACCGTCGGACCAGGACCTCGTCGGTGGCCTCGAGGAACAGCACGCGGACCCGCGCACTGGTGCTCTCGCGGACCTGCTGGACGGCGTGCTCCGGTTCGGTGAAGAAGCGGCCGCCACGCACGTCGACCACGGTCGCGATCTTGGGGATCGACTCCCCCGCGCGGTCGGCGAGGTCCGTGAGCGGTCCGAGCATCTGGGTGGGCAGGTTGTCGACCACGTACCAGCCGAGGTCCTCGAGCGCCTTCCCCACGGTGGACCGGCCGGCACCGGACATGCCGGTGACGATGAGCACGTCGTGCTGCTGCTGGGAGGTGGTGTCGGTCATCTGCGAAGGAGCTCCGTCGTGGTCGGGCCGGGCGGGTCGCCCGGCCGGTGCGAGCGCCGGCCCAGGTCGGAGACCAGGCTACCGTCCGGCCGGGAGGCCCGTGCGGACGTCATGCGGGCCGCTGCGGCCCGTCGGGCCCCGCGTCGGGGACGCGCACCGGGCCTCCCGACCGGGCGCCGACCGGTTCGGCACCTGTGTCCGGTGCGCTGGCCGTGGTGGGAGCACTGGCCGGGGTGGGAGCACTGGCCGGGGTGGGAGCACTGGCCGACTCCGGGGCGCTCACCGGGACGGTGGCGAGCTTGCGCACCACGGCGGCCGCGGTCGCGGGCCCGACACCGGGCACCTCGCCGACCTCCTCCGCGGTGGCCTGCCGCAACCGGGTGACCGAGCCGAAGTGCTTCAGCAGCGCCGCGACACGGCTCGGCCCGAGCCCGGGGATCTCCGACAGCTGCGACTTGACGTCCCGCTTGCGCCGCGTGCGCTGGTGCGTGATCGCGAAGCGGTGGGCCTCGTCTCGCAGGCGCTGGATGAGGAAGAGCGCCTCGGAGTTGCGGGGCAGGATGACCGGGAAGTCGTCGTCGGGCAGCCAGAGCTCCTCGAGCCGCTTCGCGATCCCGACGAGCGCGATGTCGGTCACCCCGGCCTCGTCCAGCGCGCGCTTCGCCGCCGCGACCTGCGGCTGCCCACCGTCCACCACGAGGAGCTGCGGCCGGTACGCGAAGCGCTTCGTCGGCTTCGTGCCGTCGACCACGTCGTCCACGGTCGCATCGGGGACGTCGGGCAGGGCCGCGTCCTCGTCGAGGCGGGCGAGCCGCCGTGTGAGGACCTGGTACATGCTGTCCGTGTCGTCGGTCGTCTCGGCGATCGTGTACCGGCGGTACTGGTCCTTGCGGGGCAGCCCGTCCTCGAAGACGACCATCGAGGCGACGACGTTGGTGCCTTGCAGGTGCGAGATGTCGTAGCACTCCATCCGCAGCGGCGCCTCGGTCATGCCGAGGGCCTCCTGGATGTCGGCGAGGGCCGCAGCACGGGTCGTGTAGTCGGCCGAGCGCTTGGTCTTGTAGAGCATGAGCGCCTGCTGGGCGTTCTGCGAGGCGGTCCGGGCCAGACCGGCACGGTCCCCGCGCTGGGCGGTGCTGAGCTTCGTGCCACGACCACCCCGGCGGTCGCTGAGCCACTGCTGCAGGGCGTCGGCGTCGTCGGGCAGGACCGGCACCACGACCTCGCGCGGCGGTTCCTCACCACCGGCACCGGCGGGCAGGTCCGTCCCGGCGTACACGCCCTGGACGATCTGCTCGACGAGGTCCCCGGTGCTGATGTCGAGTTCCTTGTCGACCACCCAACCGCGCACACCGCGGATCCGGCCGCCCCGCACCGAGAACAGCTGCACGGCGGCGGCGAGCTCGTCCTCGGCGATGCCGAACAGGTCGAGGTCCACCGAGTCCTTGAGCACCACGGCGGACTTCTCGAGCACGGCTTCGAGGGCCTCGACCTGGTCCCGGTAGCGCGCCGCCTGCTCGTACTGCATGGCGTCGGCCGAGGCGGCCATGCGCTGCCGCAGCTGCGTGATCACACGCCGGTCGTAGCTGCCCATGAAGCGGACGAACTCCTCGACCAGCGCCCGGTGCTCCTCGATCGTGACCCGCTGCGAACACGGTCCGCCGCACTTGCCGATCTGCCCCGGGAAGCACGGCTTGCCGGTCTGCATCGCGCGCTTGTACGACGACTCCGAGCAGGTGCGGATCGGGAACACCTTGATCATGAGGTCGATCGTGTCGTGCACCGCCCAGATCTTCGGGTAGGGCCCGAAGTACTTCGCGCCCTTGATCTTGCGGTTGCGCGTGACCATCACCCGCGGCGCCTCGTCCGCCATCGTGATCGCCATGTACGGGTAGGACTTGTCGTCGCGGAACTTGACGTTGAAGGGCGGGTCGAACTCCTTGATCCAGGTGTACTCGAGCTGGAGCGCCTCGATCTCGGAACCGACCGTGGTCCACTCGACGCTGCGCGCCGTCAGCACCATGCGCCGGGTGCGCTCGTGCAGCGTCGGCAACGGCGCGAAGTAGTTGCTCAGCCGCGCGCGGAGGTTCTTCGCCTTGCCGACGTAGAGCACCCGGCCGGCCTCGTCGCGCCACCGGTACACGCCCGGGTCGGTCGGGATCTCACCGGCCTTCGGACGCCATGCGACGGTGTCCGCCACCTACCGAGCACCCGCCTTCGCCGCCGCGGCGCCGCGCACCTCGCCCTGTCGGCCCTGCACGGACCGCTGCTTGCCGACGCGGGCGTCCTGGGCGTCGAGGATCTCCCGCAGGAAGACCCCGGTGTGGCTCTCGGGGACGTCGGCGACGTGCTCCGGCGTACCGGTCGCGAGCACCGTACCGCCGCCGGACCCGCCCTCGGGCCCCATGTCGATGAGCCAGTCGGCGGACTTGATGACGTCGAGGTTGTGTTCGATCGTGATCACCGTGTTGCCCTTGTCGACCAGGCTCTGCAGCACGAGGAGCAGCTTGCGGACGTCCTCGAAGTGCAGACCCGTGGTCGGCTCGTCGAGCACGTACACCGTGCGGCCGTTCGAACGGCGCTGGAGCTCGGTGGCGAGCTTCACGCGCTGGGCCTCGCCGCCGGAGAGCGTCGTGGCGCTCTGCCCGAGCCGGACGTACCCGAGGCCCACGTCGACGAGCGTCGCCATGTAGCGGTGGATCGCGGAGATCGGCTCGAAGAACTCGGCCGCCTCGCTGATCGGCATGTCGAGCACCTCGGAGATGTTCTTGCCCTTGTAGTGCACCTGCAGCGTCTCGCGGTTGTACCGGGCACCGCCGCAGACCTCGCACGCGACGTAGACGTCGGGCAGGAAGTTCATCTCGATCTTGATCGTGCCGTCGCCGGAGCAGTTCTCGCAGCGACCGCCCTTGACGTTGAAGCTGAAGCGCCCGGGCTGGTACCCGCGGGTCTTCGCCTCCTGCGTCTCGGCGAACAGCTGCCGGATGCGGTCGAACACGCCCGTGTAGGTCGCCGGGTTGGACCGCGGCGTCCGGCCGATCGGCGCCTGGTCGACGTGCACGACCTTGTCGAGCTGGTCGAGGCCCTTCACACGGGTGTGCTTGCCGGCGATGTGCCGGGCACCGTTGAGCTGGTTGGCGAGCACCTTGTAGAGGATGTCGTTGACCAGCGTCGACTTGCCCGAGCCGCTCACGCCCGTGACCGCCGTGAACACGCCGAGCGGGAAGTCGACGTCCACGTCCTTGAGGTTGTTCGCCCGCGCACCCTGCACGCTGATGACGCGCTTGCGGTTCACCTTGCGGCGCTCGGACGGCATCTCGATCGCCCGACGTCCGGCCAGGTAGTCACCCGTGATCGACTCGCGGTTCTCGATCATGTCCGCGTAGGAGCCCGAGTGCACGACGTTGCCGCCGTTGACGCCCGCGCCAGGACCGATGTCGACGACCCAGTCCGCGGTGCGGATCGTGTCCTCGTCGTGCTCGACGACGATGAGGGTGTTGCCGAGGTCCTTGAGCTTGACCAGGGTGTCGATGAGCCGGCGGTTGTCGCGCTGGTGCAGCCCGATGCTCGGCTCGTCGAGGACGTACAGCACGCCCGTCAGACCGGACCCGATCTGGGTCGCGAGCCGGATGCGCTGTGCTTCGCCGCCGGAGAGACCGCCGGCTCCGCGCGCCAGGGTCAGGTAGTTGAGGCCGACCTCGAGCAGGAACTCGAGCCGCGCCCGGATCTCGCGCAGCACGGCGGCGGCGATGTGCGCCTCCCGCGCGGTGAGCGTGATGTCGGCCATGAAGCCGTAGGCCTCGTCGAGCGCCATGTCCGTGACGTCGGCGATGCTGCGGCCGTCCACCGTCACCGCGAGGACCTCCGGCTTGAGGCGGGTGCCGTCGCACACGGGGCACGGCACCTCGCGCAGGTAGCCCTGGAACCGCTGGCGCTGCGAGTCGGTCTCGGCCTCGGCGAACTTGCGCTCGATGTAGGGCATGACGCCCTCGAACCCGCTCGTGTACCGCATCTCGCGGCCGAAGCGGTTCTTCCAGGACACCGAGACCTCGAAGTCCTTGCCGGTGAGGATGGCGGCCTGCACCGACGCGGGCAGCTGGTTCCACGGCGTGTCCAGGCGGAAGCCGAGCTCCTTGCCGAGACCGGCGAGCAGCTTCTCGAAGTAGGAGTACAGGCCGCTCGTCCCGGTCCAGGGCAGCAGGACGCCGTCGGCCAGGGAGGCCTCGGGGTCGCCGAGGACGAGGTCCGGGTCGACCGACATCCGCGTGCCGAGGCCGGAGCACTCGGGGCAGGCGCCGAACGGCGCGTTGAAGGAGAACGTCCGCGGCTCGATCTCGGTGAGCGCGAGCGGGTGGTTGTTCGGGCACGAGAGGTTCTCGGAGTAGGTGCGGACCGCGCCGGGGCCCTCGTGGTCGACGAGGTCGATCGCGACGGTGCCGTTCGTGAGCCGCAGCGCCGTCTCGAGGGAGTCGGTCAGCCGGCCGAGGATGTCGTCGCTCGCCACCAGCCGGTCGATGATGACCGAGATGTCGTGCTTGACCTGCTTCTTGAGCGTCGGCGGGTTGCTCAGCTGGATGCGCTCCCCGTCGACGATCGCGCGCGCGTAGCCGGACGCGGCGAGCTCCTGGAAGAGGTCGACGAACTCGCCCTTCTTCTTCGACACGATCGGCGCGAGCACCTGGAACCGGGTGCCGGTCTCCTGCGTCATGAGCTGGTCGGCGATCTGCTGCACGCTCTGCTTGCTGATCACCTCACCGCAGACGGGGCAGTGCGGGATGCCGATGCGCGCCCAGAGCAGACGCATGTAGTCGTAGACCTCGGTGATGGTGCCCACCGTGGACCGCGGGTTGCGGTTCGTCGACTTCTGGTCGATCGACACCGCGGGCGACAGGCCCTCGATGAAGTCGACGTCCGGCCGGTCGACCTGGCCGAGGAACTGGCGCGCGTACGCGGACAGCGACTCCACGTACCGCCGCTGCCCCTCGGCGAAGATCGTGTCGAACGCCAGCGAGGACTTGCCGGAGCCGGACAGTCCGGTGAAGACGACGAGCGAGTCGCGCGGGATCTCGAGGTCGACGTCGCGGAGGTTGTGCACGCGTGCGCCACGGACGCTCAGCGTCGACGTGTCGTGCGGAGCCGTCCCACCGGGCAGGTGCAGGTCCGACGGCTCGTCGAAGTCATCCGGGTCGGACATGGCGGTTCCGCGGTCAGAGGTGATGGTCATCGCAGACGATTCTACGAAGCCGCTCCGACAATCGTCCGCCGGTGCGGATCAGCCGAGTGCGTCGAGAGCGAACGCGACCCCGGAGGCGTCTTCGCTCGCGGCCCACAGCCGCGCCGCTTCGCCGCGGTCGTGTGCGCGCGGCTCGGCGGGGACGACGGCCGCAGGCCCGCGGAGCTGGAACCAGCCGGCCGGACCCCAGTACTGGCCGGACCGGACGTCGGTGCCGACGGCGGCGTGGACGAGCGGCACCGCACCGGCGTCCTTGCCCTGCGCGATCCAGCGCTGGCCCGGCCCGATCCAGGCGGGCTCGGCGCCCGAGGACACAGGACCCGGTGTCCCGACGCCGTGGGCACCCGGACGGCCGGTCGCCGTGCGCCGTCCGGTCAACGAGTCGAGCGCGAGGCCGGGGTGCGCCACGACGCTCGTCACGCGCGACCCGGCGTCGGCGAGCCGCTGCGCGAGTTCGAACCCGAAGAGCATCGCAGCGAGCTTGCTCCGCGCGTACTGCCGGTAGCCGTTGTAGTGCCCGGCTCCGAGCGGGTCGTGGCGGTCGAGTGTCACCCAGCGGTGCGAGATCGACCCGAGGTGGACGACCCGACCACCCGTGGCGGTGAGCAGCGGGAGCACGAGACCGGTCCACGCGAAGTGGCCGAGGTGGTTCGTGCCGATCTGCAGCTCGTGGCCCTCGGTGGTGGAGCGTCGCTCGCGCGAGCCGACCACCCCGGCGTTGTTGAGGACCGCGTGCACGGGTCCGAGCGCCGCGAGCGAGTCGGCCGCGGACCGTACGGAGCCGAGGTCGGCGAGGTCGAGGTGCACGTGCTCGAGCGTTGCGTCGGGCACCACCGCCCGGATGCTCCGCTCCGCCGCGGTCGCCTTCTCGGGGTTCCGGGTCGCGAGGACGACCCGGTGTCCGGCGGCGGCCAGCTGCTCGGCGGCCTGGTACCCCAGGCCCGCGCTGGCGCCCGTCACCACCACCGTGCGACGGGCGTCGTCCGACGCCGACGGCTCCCCCGGCTCAGACGACATGGCCTGCGGACTCCATCTGCCGCAGCGCCTTCTTGAGGTCCTGCACCTCGTCGCGGAGCCGGGCCGCGAGCTCGAACTTCAGTTCGGCCGCGGCCTGCAGCATCTGGTCGTTCAGGTCGGCGATCGTCGCCTCGAGCTGGGTCGCGCCCTCGCCCGCGATGCCCTCGCGACGGAGGGACGGCGTGGGGGCACGTCGACCGTCCCGCACGCCGCCACCGCGACGCTCGAGGAGCTCGCGGGTGTCGTCGTTCTCGCGGTTCAGGACCTCGGTGATGTCCGCGATCTTCTTGCGGAGCGGCTGCGGGTCGATGCCGTGCTCGAGGTTGTAGGCGACCTGCTTCTCACGCCGCCGGTCGGTCTCCTCGATGGCCTGCTTCATCGAGTCGGTCATCTTGTCGGCGTACATGAGCACCTGACCCGACACGTTGCGGGCCGCGCGACCGATCGTCTGGATGAGCGACGTCGACGACCGCAGGAACCCCTCCTTGTCGGCGTCGAGGATCGCGACGAGGGAGACCTCGGGCAGGTCGAGACCCTCGCGGAGCAGGTTGATGCCGATGAGGACGTCGTACACGCCCTGGCGCAGCTCGGTCAGGAGCTCCACGCGCTTCAGGGTGTCCACGTCCGAGTGCAGGTACCGCACACGCACGCCGGCGTTCCCGAGGAAGTCGGTCAGTTCCTCCGCCATCCGCTTGGTGAGGGTGGTGACGAGGACGCGTTCGTCCTTCTCGGTCCGCTGCTTGATCTCCTCGAGCAGGTCGTCGATCTGGCCGTCGCTCGGCTTGATGACGATCTCGGGGTCGACCAGGCCGGTCGGACGGATGATCTGCTCGACGACGCTGTCCGTGATGCCGAGCTCGTACTTGCCCGGGGTGGCGGACAGGAAGACCTTCTGCCCGACACGGTCGAGGAACTCCTCCCACTTCAGCGGGCGGTTGTCCATCGCGCTCGGCAGCCGGAACCCGTGCTCCACGAGGGTGCGCTTGCGGGAGGCGTCGCCCTCGTACATCGCGCCGATCTGCGGCACGGTGACGTGCGACTCGTCGATGACGAGGAGGAAGTCGTCCGGGAAGTAGTCGATGAGACAGTGCGGCGCTTCCCCGGGGCCGCGGCCCTCCATGTGCCGGGAGTAGTTCTCGATGCCCGAGCAGAAGCCGATCTGCTCCATCATCTCGATGTCGAACGTCGTGCGCATCCGGAGCCGCTGGGCCTCGAGCAGCTTCCCCTGGCCCTCGAGCTCGGCGAGTCGTTCGGCGAGTTCCTCCTTGATGGAGCTGATCGCCCGGTGCATGACGTCGGTGTCCGCGACGTAGTGCGACGCCGGGAAGATCGACACGGCCGGCAGGTCGTCGATGACGTTGCCCGTCAGCGGGTGGAGCGAGGACAGTGCCTCGATCTCGTCCCCGAACATCTCGATGCGGATCGCGTGCTCTTCGTACATCGGGATGATCTCGAGCGTGTCGCCGCGGACCCGGAAGGTGCCACGGGCGAAGTCGACGTCGTTGCGCTGGTACTGCATGCTGACGAACTTCCGCACGAGCTGGTCGCGCGAGATGGTCTGGCCGATGTGCAGCGCCACCGAGGCGTTCATGTACTGCTCCGGCGTGCCGAGGCCGTAGATGCACGAGACGGTGGACACCACGACGGAGTCCCGTCGGCTGAGGAGCGAGTTCGTCGTCGAGTGCCGGAGCCGCTCGACCTCGGCGTTGACGGAGGAGTCCTTCTCGATGAAGGTGTCGGTCTGCGGGACGTACGCCTCGGGCTGGTAGTAGTCGTAGTACGACACGAAGTACTCGACGGCGTTGTTCGGCATGAGCCCACGGAACTCGTTCGCGAGCTGCGCGGCCAGCGTCTTGTTGTGCGCGAGCACGAGTGTCGGCCGCTGCACCTGCTCGATCAGCCACGCCGTCGTCGCCGACTTGCCGGTACCCGTGGCGCCGAGCAGCACCACGTCCGTCTCACCGGCGTTGATGCGGCCCGCGAGCTCGGCGATCGCCGCGGGCTGGTCACCGCTCGGCGAGTACTCACTGACGACCTCGAACGGACGGATGGCACGCGTGGGCTTGACGGCGACTCCCATGCTGTCCACAGTAGGCGCGGCTGACGACATCGGACGGTTCTGCTCGCCCACGGCGTACTGTCACCTGATAGCGGACTCCGAGGGTCCTGATCGGCGACGGTCGTAGCCTCCGGTCCGTTCAGCAACCCGACCGAAGAGGCCCCATGACCACGGCCCCCGCTGCGGCGCCAGCACCGATCCCGACGAAGGGCACCCCGTTCCGCGGACGCATCCGCGGCCGGGTGCTCGTCCTGCTCTGCTTCATGTACGCGATCTCGTACATCGACCGGACGAACATCTCCACGGCCCTGCCGCACATCACCGAGGAGTTCGGGCTCACCGAGTCCGCCGCCGGGTACGTCGTGGCGGCCTTCTCACTCCCCTACGCGCTGCTCCAGGTGTTCGGCGGGACGATCAGCGAGAAGGCGGGTCCGCGCCGCGCGCTCTTCGTCATCACCGTGGTGTGGGGCGTCGCGACGCTCTGGACCGGTCTCGCGGTCGGGTTCTGGACGCTGCTCGCCGCACGGCTCCTCCTCGGCCTCAGCGAAGCGGCCGCCTTCCCGTCCGCGACCCAGGCGATGAGCCGGTGGATCCCGCGCGACCGGAACGGTTTCGCGCAGGGCGTCGTGCACTCGGCCGCCCGCCTCGGCAACGCCCTCGCGCCCCTCCTCGTGGCGTACTTCATCGCGATCAGCGGATGGCGACTCGCCTTCTTCGCCACGGCCCTCCTGTCCGTCGCCTGGGGCATCGTCTGGTTCGTCGCCTTCCGGGACCGCCCCGAGGACGCCCGCGGGATCACCGGGACCGAGTTGGCGGAGCTCCCGCCCGTGGAGACCCGGGCGACCCGGCCGCCGGTCCCGTGGCGGGCCCTCGCGAAGCAGATCCTGCCGGTCTCCTTCGTCGACTTCGGCTACGGCTGGACGCTCTGGGTGTTCCTGACCTGGATCCCGACCTTCCTCAGCGACGAGTACGACCTCGAGATCACCGCCTTCGCGTGGTTCACCACCGCGGTGCTGCTCGCCGGCGTCGTCGGCGACACCGTCGGCGGCATGCTGAGCGACCGGATCATCCACCGCGGCGGGGACAGCCGTCACGCGCGCCGGGTGGTCCTGGTCGTCGGGCTCGGCGGGTCGCTCGTGTGCCTGCTGCCCCTGCTTGTCGCCGGACAGAGCCTCACCGTGGCCACGGTGTCGCTCGCGCTGTCGTTCTTCTTCCTCGAGCTCTGCAACGCGAACCTGTGGGCGATCCCGATGGACGTCGCGCCGCAGTGGTCGGGCACCGCGTCCGGCTTCATGAACACCGGCTTCGGCGTGGCGGGCGTCGTCTCGCCCATCGTCTTCGGCACGCTCATCGAGGCCTCCGGCTGGCAGATCCCGTTCGGGATCTCCTGCGCCCTCCTCGCGGCCGCCGCCGTCGTGGCGTGGGTGATGAAGCCCCAGCGGCTCACCATGACGGACGGGGTGCTCGAGACCGGTGTCCCGGCAGCGGAGCGCGGCGGGACCCCCTGACCGCACGGCCGGGAGGCCCACAGCACCCCGGACCGGCAGGGCTGCTCAGGCGGCGGTGCGCGCGACGCGGCGTCGTGCGCGCGACGGGCGGCCGGTGAGCGGCACGCTGAGCGGCGTCCACCGGAACACCTCGGTCACCGCGACCGACAGCACGAGGACGAGCACGACGGTCACGAGCGTCAGCCACGGCTTCGGCACCACGGCTTCGAGCCAGCTGTCCCCGTACAGCAGGATCCAGATCACGAACGGGTGGCTGAGGAAGATCCCGAACGACCGGTCCGAGGCGTAGTCGACGACCCGGGCCAGTGGGCTGTCGGCGCGGCGGCGGTCCGCCCACGCGGCGCCGATCGTCAGGAACCCGACGAAGACCGCGGTGCTCCACAGCACCTGGACGGGCTGCAGCGGAGTACCGGCGGCGTAGAGGGACTGCCCGAGGCCGACCTGCACCCACCAGACCCCGAGCGTGACGGCACCGGCCCCGGCGAACGCCCACAGGACGGCCCGTCGGTGCTCGCGGATGAAGCGCAGGAACGCATCGGCGTGGTCCGCGGCGACGGCACCCGCCACGATGAAGAACACGTACGAGAAGAAGAACTGCTTCTGGTAGCCGTGCAACCAGTCGATCGAGTGCGGCTCGTACTTGTAGGCGGCGAAGACGGCCAGCTGGACGACGAACGAGACCACCAGGAGCGTGACGTGGTGCCGCCGGGTGACCCTGACCAACCAGACGATCACCGGCAGGAGCAGGTACACCTGCATCGTCACGAGCAGGAAGTACAGGTGGTACCAGGCCGTCCCGGTGACGATCCCCTCGGCTGCGGTCGTCACGAGTGCCGGGACGTCCCCCCGGGTCGTCCCGTCGATGAGCCAGGCCGCCACGACGTACACGAACGACCAGGCCAGGTACGGCACGCCGACGAGCAGGAACCGGCGGGGCCAGAACTGCGCGAGCGGCCGTGGGCGGAGGGACCAGCTGTACACCAGGACGAACGCGGTCAGCGAGAAGAAGACCAGCCGGGTGAAGTGCAGCAGGCCGAGCACGGCGTAGAGCCCGACGTCGTCGGAGGCGACCGTGTGGCTCGTCGTGTGGACGCCGATGACGCAGGCGAAGGTGAGGATGCGCAGGACGTCGACCTCGTACAGGTGGCGCGGGCGCCCGGACGCCGTCCGCGTCGGCGTCTGCACGCCCGTCGTCGTGCCCGTGGTGCCGGCCACAGTGGCGCCGGCTGCAGTGGTGCCGGCCGCATCGGTGGCGGTCGCACTCGTGCCGGTCGTTGCGCTCGCGGCGTCGTGCCCGGTCGGTGTGGGACGCGCGCTCACCGTGACTCGGCCATGGCTCGGACGCGGGCCCGCTGGACCTTGCCGGTGGGGGCGCGCGGGAGGTCGGGCACCAGGGAGATCTCGGCCGGCCGACGGAACCGGGTCAGGGCGGACTCCGCCAGCGCCGCGAGGTCCTCGAGCAGGCCCGCGGTGTCGACGTCCTCCTGCGCGATGACGTAGGCCACGGGGACGGCACCGAGCACGTCGTCCGGCCGCCCGACCACGACGGCCTCGAGCACGCGAGGGTCACGCAGCAGGACGTCCTCCACCTCCGACGGGTAGACCTTCTCGCCGCCGCGGTTGATGACGTCGTCGGAGCGGCCCGCGAGGGACACCCAGCCGTCCGGTGCGACCGACCCGAGGTCCCCGGTCGACAGCCACCCGTCGGCGTCGAACCGGTCGGCCGCGCGTCCACCCAGGTACGACCGGACGATGCCCGGTCCCCGTACCCAGAGCGCACCGATCTCGCCGGCCGGCAGCACCGCACCGTCCTCGCCGCGGACCTGCACCTCGGAACCGACGGGCAGTCCGACGGACCCGGGTCGCGCCGGTGCGCCGAGCGGCGTCGCGGTGATCTGGCTGGCTCCCTCGGTCATGCCCCAACTCACGACGAGCGGGACGTTCCCGAGGGCGGCGCGCACCGTGTCGGGCAGCGGGGCCGACGCGCTCCGGACGAAGCGGAGCGTCTCCGGGAACGCCAACGGACCGGTCTTGGCGAGGACCGCGAGGACCGCGGGCACCGCGTTGAGCCAGGTGATCCGGCGCTCCTCGAGCAGTTCCCAGAAGTCGGTCCGTCGGAACCGGCGGTCGAGCACGAGCGTCGCGCCGGCGACGAGGGTGGCGAGGAGGCCCACGACCTCGGCGTTGACGTGGAACAGCGGCAGCGAGTTGAACCCGCGGTCGTACTCGGTCAGCCGGTTGTGCTCCGCCACGGCGCGGGCGACGGCGAGCAACTGTGACTCCGGCAGCTCGACGCCCTTCGGCGTCCCGGTCGACCCGGAGGTGAACAGGACGACCGAGCCCTGTCCGGGAGCGTCCGGCACACCCTCCGCCACGTCGCCGTCACGCACCCCGGTCGGGAGGTACGTGGCCGCGTCCACACCGGCGGCCGGCGCTCCGGCGACGGTCGCGTCCTCCGGACGGTCGGAGACGACCATGACCGCACCCCCCAGGAGGGCTGCGAGCCGAGCGGGTTCGGTGGCCGGCTGGCCGGTGTCGACCGGGACCGACCGCCGACCGGAGGCGACCGCGGCGAGGTGGACGACGGCGAAGGCGAGCGGGTCGCCGACGTCGACGAGGACACCGCCGGAGGCCGGCATCCCGATCGCGTCGAAGGTGCGCGACCAGGCGGTCACGGCGTCGTGCAGCGCACGGTACGTGAGGACGCGGTCCGAACGGGCGTCCTCGAGGTACGAGCGGTCGCCGTCCTGCTCGGCTCGGCGGCGGACGAGGTCGGCGAGCCCGGGCAGCGTCGGCGGTCCACCGACCGCGGTCGCCGGGTCGTCCCCGCTGTCGGGGACGCCCGGGGAGGTGGGAGAGGAGGGATCGCCGTCGTGCTGCACCGTCCCATCGTATTTCCGGCGCCTATGACCGCGCGGAGGGAACGACGGGCGTGGGGAACCGGTGCAGCAACCACTGCCACAACGCGAGCATGTGCGGGTCGCCGTGCTCGTCGAGCGGGGTCGTGTCCTTGACCACCCGGGAGTGCGCGTGGCGGGCATCACCGCCGGGCAGCCTGGTCAGGATCGCGTGCGGGTCGGCCCCGGGACGTGGCGGAGCGGTCCGGGTCCGCCAGGGCCCGCCCGTGCCACCGGCGCCGCCCCGTCCCTCGAGTCCGAGCGCCGTCCACGAACCGGTGATCCTCGGTCGGTAGGAGTCGCGGACGTCGTCGAGCGCGTACATGCGGGTCGCCGGGGTCCGGCCGGGGCGGTCCATCCAGGCCGCGTGGACCGGACCGACGGACTCCACCGGCGCGGCGAACATCAGGGCACCGAGGACGGGCCGGATGTGGGCGATGTACGCGGCCTCGCCTCCGCCCTGTGAGTGGCCGGCGACGACGATGTCCCCCCAGGTGATGTCCTCGTCGGCCTGCACGAACCGCCCCCAGCCGCCGTCGGGGTCCACCTCGTCCAGGTGTGCCACCGCGTCCCGGAACCGCGACACGATCGAGCCCGCCGGGGTGACGCTGCTGTACTCCGAACTCCGGGTGCCGTCGAACCGGTTCCGCTGGACCTGTCCGTAGCAGCGCGCATCGGCCTCGCACGTCGCGGACAGTGTCTTGCCGAGGTTCCAGTAGTCGAGTCCGAGCACGTGGTACCCGTCGCCCAGCGCCGTCGTCAGGAAGCGCTGGTACTCGGCCGGCTTCGACCGCGTGGCCGGCAGGAACAGCAGCAGCGGACCGTCCGGTGTGGTCCGGGCGGCGAAGTCGTTCCGGTTCGGTGACAACCGCTCGCCGTCGATGGAGCCCAGACGGAAGCGGTGGAAGACGTCGTGCGGCGTCTCCTCGGGGCCGAGCGTCCGGTGCGGCAGCCCCGGACGCCCGCCCTCGGCGACCCGCTGCCCGCCGAGCACGTTCGCGCCGACGAGCGAGGCCAGACCGATCGCGACCAGGACGAGGACCGCGACGACGAGCAGGCGGTGGTGAGCCCTCATCGGACGAGTCGGGCCCAGACCTCGTCCGCCGAGCGGATCGTGTCCTCGACCGAGCGGGTCGCGTCGACGACGTGGTCGGCGAGGGCGAGACGGTCCGCGTCCGACGCCTGGGCGGCGACCCGCCGCTCGGCGTCCGCACGCGCCATGCCACGGTGCGCGACGAGCCGCTCGACCCGGACCGCGGCCGGGGCGTCGACGACCACGACGGCGTCGAAGCGCAGGGGGCGTGCGCCGGCCGCCTCGGCCAGGAGCGGCACGTCGTAGACGACGACCGCGTCGGGGTCCGCGGCCCCGGCGGCGTCGAACCGCTCCTGCGCGAGACGCCACACCTCCGGGTGGGTGATGCCCTCCAGGTCCTTCCGGGCGGCGGCGTCCGCGAACACGATCGCGCCGAGCGCCGGACGGTCGAGCTCGCCCTCCTCCGTCACGACCGCGGGGCCGAACCGCTCCCGCACCGCGGCGAGGCCAGCGCTGCCCGGAGCGACGGCGTCCCGCGCGAGCTGGTCGGCGTCCACCACCACCGCGCCGTGTTCGGCGAACCGCCTGGAGACCGTCGACTTGCCCGCGGCGATGCCGCCCGTGAGTCCGATGATGCGCACGACGACAGCGTGGCACGGACGGCTCCACGAACGCCGGAAGCCCGGCCCGACCGCCCCGTGCGGGACGATCAGGACCGGGCTCCGGTCAGTGCGACTCGATCAGTCGATCGAGCGGTGCTCAGTTGGTCGAGCTGAGCTTCTCACGGAGTGCCGCGAGGGACGCGTCGTCGGCGAGGGTGCCGGCGCCGGTCGTCTCGCTCGTGAACGACGACGAGGCAGCGGCCGGGAGGTCGAAGCCACCCTGCGCCTCTTCGGTGAGCGACTTGGCGACCTGGGCCTTGTGGGCCTCCCAACGGGCCTGGGCCGCAGCGTACTGACGCTCCCACTCCTCGCGCTGGGTGTCGTAGCCCTCGAGCCACTCGTTCGTCTCCGGGTCGAAGCCCTCGGGGTACTTGTAGTCACCCTTGTCGTCGTACTCGGTCGGCATGCCGTAGAGCGCCGGGTCGAACTCGGTGCTCTCCGGGTCGACGCCCTCGTTGGCCTGCTTGAGGCTGAGCGAGATGCGGCGACGGTCGAGGTCGATGTCGATGATCTTGACGAACACCTCGTCGCCCACGGACACGACCTGCTCGGCGAGCTCGACGTGCTTGTTCGAGAGCTCCGAGATGTGCACGAGACCCTCGATGCCGTCCGCGACGCGGACGAACGCACCGAACGGCACGAGCTTCGTGACCTTGCCCGGCGCGATCTGACCGATCGCGTGGGTGCGGGCGAAGACCTGCCACGGGTCTTCCTGCGTGGCCTTGAGCGAGAGCGACACGCGCTCGCGGTCCAGGTCCACCTCGAGGATCTCGACGGTGACTTCCTGACCGACCTCGACGACCTCGCTGGCGTGCTCGATGTGCTTCCAGCTGAGCTCGGAGACGTGGACGAGACCGTCGACGCCGCCGAGGTCGACGAACGCACCGAAGTTGACGATCGACGAGACGACGCCCTTGCGGACCTGGCCCTTGTGGAGGTTGTTGAGGAACGTGGTGCGCGACTCGGACTGCGTCTGCTCGAGCAGGGCGCGGCGCGAGAGGACCACGTTGTTGCGGTTCTTGTCGAGCTCGAGGATCTTCGCCTCGAGCTCCTGACCGAGGTACGGCGTCAGGTCGCGGACACGGCGCAGCTCGATGAGCGAGGCCGGGAGGAAGCCGCGGAGGCCGATGTCGACGATGAGACCGCCCTTGACGACCTCGATGACCGTACCGGTCA
This sequence comes from Curtobacterium sp. MCJR17_055, assembly GCF_003224335.1. Taxonomy (GTDB): domain Bacteria; phylum Actinomycetota; class Actinomycetes; order Actinomycetales; family Microbacteriaceae; genus Curtobacterium. Next base: position 265,060 of record NZ_QKLF01000003.1, on the reverse strand, counting down.
CGACACCGTCGGACTCCTTGATCTTCTCGACGTCGCCCCATGCACGCTCGTACTGTGCACGCTTCTTCGACAGGATCAGGCGGCCTTCCTTGTCCTCCTTCTGGAGGACCAGGGCCTCGACCTCGTCACCGACGTTGACGACCTCGTTGGGGTCGACGTCGTGCTTGATCGAGAGCTCGCGCGAGGGGATGACACCCTCGGTCTTGTACCCGACGTCGAGGAGGACCTCGTCGCGGTCGATCTTCACGACGGTGCCGGAGATGAGGTCTCCGTCGTTGAAGAACTTCAGGGTCTTCTCGACCTCGGCCAGGAAGTCATCAGCCGAGCCGATGTCGTTGATGGCGACCTGCTTGGGAGCCTTGGTCGTGGTGGTTGTCATGTAGAGATTGCTCCGAACGGACATGAGTCGGGCCAGGCGGCGAGGGAGCGACCCCCGGTCCGCGATCCGGTCCTGCAGGTCGTGCGACCTGTCGGACCCGGTGCGAGCCACCGTGGCGGTGTGTGTTGTTGGCGCGGATTGCGCCGCACAAGTCTATCCAGCGGGACCGGCGCCCACAACCGGGCGTGTCACGGTCAGCCGACGAGCGCACTCCGCAGCGTGTCGAGCCCGACGCCGCCGAGTGCCAGGGCGCGGTGGTGGAACGCCTTGAGGTCGAAGGACGACCCCTCGCGGGCGGCCACGTCGTCCCGGATCGACTCCCAGACCCGCTGCCCGACCTTGTACGACGGGGCCTGACCCGGCCACCCGAAGTAGCGCGCGACCTCGAACTGCACGAACGCGGGGTCCATGTTGACGTTCCGCCCCATGAAGTCGAGCGCGTACTCCCACGTCCAGCCGCCGCCGTCCGGGTTGGTCTTCTGCAGGTGCACCCCGATGTCGAGGACCACGCGGGCCGCGCGCATCCGCTGACCGTCGAGCATGCCGAGGCGGTCGCCGTCGTCGTCGAGGAACCCGAGCTGCTCCATCAACCGCTCGGCGTACAGCGCCCAGCCCTCGACGTGTCCCGACGGACCGGCGAGTTGGCGCCGCCAGGTGTTGAGCTCGCCGCGGTTGTACACGGCCTGGCTGATCTGCAGGTGGTGCCCCGGGACGCCCTCGTGGTAGACCGTCGTCTTCTCCCGCCAGGTGCCGAACTCCGTGACGCCCTGCGGGACGGACCACCACATCCGCCCGGCGCGCGAGAAGTCGTCCGACGGGCCGGTGTAGTAGATCCCGCCCTCCTGGGTGGGCGCGATCCGGCACTCCAGGCGCTTGATCGGGTCGGCGATGTCGAAGTACCGGCCGTCCATCGCCCGGATCGACTCGTCGCTGGTCTCCTGCATCCAGGCGCGGAGGGCGTCCGTGCCGTGCAGGACCCGCGACGGATCGGCGTCGAGGACCTCGATCGCGCGGGCGACGCTCGCGCCGGACTCGATGCGGTCCGCGATCCGCTCCTGCTCGTCGCGCATCCGGGCGAGTTCCTCGATGCCCCACTCGTACGTCTCGTCCAGGTCGACCACGGCGCCGAGGAACCGGCGGGAGTGCAGGGCGTAGTCGTCGCGACCGACCGCGTCGACCGGGGTCGAGAGCGGCAGGACGTCGTGCTGCAGGAAGGCGCCGAAGGACCGGTAGGCGGCCGCGGCGACCTCGGCCCCGCGCGTCAGTTCGGCGCGCAGCTGCTCCGGGACCGGCGCCCCGCCCTCGAGCGCGGCGCCGTCGACGAGCTGCCGGAAGAACCCGTCCGGTGCGCCGTTCCGGCCGGCCTGTTCGGCGATGAGCTCGACCTGGCGCTTCGCGGCGGTGACGCCCTCGCGGGTGCCCTCGAGCAGCGTCTCCCGGTACCCCTCGAGGGCGTCCGGGAGGGCCTGCAGACGTCCGGCGACGTCCTGCCAGTCGTCCGTCGTGGCGGTCGGCATGAGGTCGAACACGTCCCGGAGGGACTGCGCGGGGCTCTGGATGACGTTGAGGTCCCGGAGGTGCAGCCTCCGCTCGTACGACTCGACGGTCAGGTCGAGCTCGGATCCGAGGTCGGCCTTCGTGACCCGGTCGACGTCGTCGCGGGCGTCGGCGGCGTCCAGTGCACGGCGGGCGGCGCGAGCGGCGTCGGCGAGGGCCGCGGCACCCGCCGGGGACGTGTCGCCGTAGGAGTCGGTGCGCCCGGGCACACCGATGTACGTGGCGACCGTCGGGTCGAGCTCGACGAGCGTGGTGACCCACTGCTCGGCGACCTGGTCGACGGCGGACGGCTGGCGGACGGGACGGTCATCGCTCATGTCGTCGACCCTACCCAGCCCCGCTCCCCCGGTCACCGGAGGCGAGCGGCGAGGCGGACGGGAGGCGTGCCTCCCGTCCGTCCCGCCGCTCGCGTCGGGCGGTCCGACGGGCAGTGCGCCACGGTCAGTGCGCCGCGGACTCCCAGTTCCGGCCGACGCCGACCGACACGTCGAGCGGCACGCTCAGCTCGGCGGCACCGCCCATGCGGGTCCGGAGGATCTCCTCGACGCGCTCCTGCTCGCCCGGCGCGACCTCGAGGATGAGTTCGTCGTGCACCTGCAGCAGCAGCCGGGAGCCGAGGTCGCCGTCGCGCAGGTCCGCGTCGACCCCGAGCATCGCGATCTTCATGATGTCCGCCGCAGATCCCTGGATCGGCGCGTTCAGGGCGGCACGCTCGGCGTTCTCGCGAAGCACCCGGTTCGGGCTCTTCAGGTCCGGGAACGGTCGGCGACGGCCGAAGATCGTCTCGGTGTACCCGTCCTCGCGCGCCTGCTCGACCACGTTCCGGAGGTAGTCCCGTACGGCGCCGAAGCGGGCGAAGTACTCCGTCATGAGCGTGCGGGCCTCGCTCTGCTCGATGCGGAGCTGCTTCGACAGCCCGAACGCGCTGAGACCGTACGCCAGGCCGTAGGACATCGCCTTGACCTTGGTGCGCATCTCGGGGCTGACGTCGGACGGTTCGACGCCGAAGACGCGGGCGCCGACGAACCGGTGCAGGTCCTCGCCCTCGTTGAACGCCTGGATCAGGCCGGCGTCCCCGGACAGGTGCGCCATGATCCGCATCTCGATCTGCGAGTAGTCGGCCGTGAGCAGTGTCGTGTACGGCTCGGCGACGGCGAACGCGGACCGGATGCGGCGCCCGACGGCGGTCTTCACCGGGATGTTCTGCAGGTTCGGGTCCGTGGAGGAGACCCGTCCGGTGCTCGTGCCGGTCTGCTCGTACCGGGTGTGGATGCGACCGTCGACGACCGCGGCGTCGAGGGTGTCGACGATCTGCCGGAGCTTCGTGGCGTCGCGGTGCTGCAGCAGCAGTCCGAGGAACGGGTGCGGGTGCTGCTCCTGCAGGTCGGCCAGGCTCGCGGCGTCCGTGGAGAACCCGGTCTTCGTCTTCCGGGTCTTCGGCATCGCGAGCTCGGTGAACAGGACCTCCTGCAGCTGCTTCGGCGACCCGAGGTTGACCTCGTGCCCGATCTCCGCGAAGGCCTGCTGCGCGAGGTCGGCGGCGCGCTCCCCCAGCTCGTGGGAGAGCCCGGTGAGCACCGGCCGGTCGATCCCGACACCGGTGGTCTCCATCCGCGCGAGCACCGCCGTCAGCGGGAGCTCGATGTCGTCGAGCACCGTCAGCGAGCTCGGGTCGATGCGGGCACGCAGGGCCGTGGTGACGCGGAGCACGTACCAGGCGTGCACGCCGACGTTGACCGGCTCCGTCTCGGGGACGAGCTGGTTCGGGTCGGCGGTCGGCAGCTCCTCGCCCAGTTCCTGGTACACGAGGTCCGCGAGGGGCTGCCCCTGCTTGCCGGGGTTCGCGAGCCAACCGGTGATGCGGGCGTCCCCTGCGACGCCCGCGACCGTGAACCCCGCGGTCCCGAGCGCCTTGATCGCGGCCTTCGCGTCGTGGAAGTGCTTCGGGGCGTCCGAGGCGAACCACGTGGCCAACTGCTCGTAGTCGAGCGCCCCGCTGCCGCCCGGCACGAGGACGGCGTCGTCGTGGGTGGCGATGCCGATCGCGCTCAGACGACCGTCGATGACCTCGACCGCGACGCCGTACCCGTTCTCGGCGTCCGCGGCGTCCTTCCGCTCGAGCCAGTGACCGAGTTCCTCGTCGATGAGGGTCTTCACCGGCGGCGGCGTGGGACCGGCGTCCTCGACGGTACCGTCGGTGGTGACGGCGTCGGCCGCGTCCCCGCCGCCCACCACCTTGAAGACGCGGTCGAGCAGCGTGCGGAACTGCAGGGTCGCGAACAGCTCGCGGACCGCGGCTTCGTCGAGCGGTCGGAGGGCGACGTCGGCGGGACCGACCGGCAACTCGACGTCGGTGACGAGCCGGTTCAGCTTCCGGTTCCGGATCGCCCGGTCCTTCTGCTCGCGCAGGTTGTTGCCGACGACGCCCTTGATCTCGTCGGCGTGCTCGAGCACGCCGTCGAGCGACCCGTACTGGGTGATCCACTTGACGGCGGTCTTCTCGCCGACCTTGTCGATGCCGATCAGGTTGTCGCTCGTCTCACCGACGAGGGCGGCGATGTCCGGGTACTGGTGCGGCTCGATGCCGTAGCGCTCGTACACCTTGTCGCGGTCGTAGCGGGTGAGCTCGGAGACCCCGCGCACGGACGGGTACAGCAGCGTGACGTCGTCGTTCACGAGCTGGATCGAGTCGCGGTCGCCGGACACGACGTACACCTGGAACCCCTGGTCGGCGCCCTGCTTCGAGAGGGTCGCGAGGATGTCGTCGGCCTCGAAGTCCTCCTTCGTGACGGTGGTGATGCCCATCGCCTCGAGCGCCTGCTGCAGGAGGGGGATCTGGCCCTTGAACTCCGCGGGGGTCTCGGAGCGCGTGCCCTTGTAGTCCTCGTACTCCCGTGTGCGGAACGAGAACCGGGAGATGTCGAACGCGACCGCCAGGTGCGTCGGCTTCTCGCGCTGGAGGAGCATGAGCAGCATCGAGATGAAGCCGTGGATGGCGTTCGTGTGCTGCCCCTCGCGGTTCACGAAACTGTCGACCGGGAGGGCGTAGAACGCCCGGAACGCGAGCGAGTGGCCGTCGATGACCATGAGGGTAGGCTTTGCGGAGTCCGACACCCGGACAGCCTACCGACGGCCCCCGACGGCCGGCCCCGGGCCGGCTCCGAGGACGGCGGGCAGGACCACCGCCCGAGGAGCACGCATGACCGACGCGACCACCACCACCGGCTCCCCCGAGGGCCTCGCCGAGTACGCCGACCGCGGCATGGGCGAACTCGCGGAGAAGATGGGCATGGTGTTCACCGAGCTCTCCGCCGAGCGTGCCGTCGCGAGCATCCCCGTCGAGGGCAACCGCCAGCCGGTCGGGCTCCTGCACGGTGGCGCGTACGTCGTCCTCGCAGAGAGCCTCGGCTCGATGGCGGCGAACATCCACGCCGGCCCGGGTCGGTACGCCATGGGCATCGAGCTGAGCGCCTCGCACTCCCGCAGCGCGACGAGCGGCCGTGTGACCGGCACGTGCACCGCGATCCACCTCGGCGGCACCCTCACGACGCACGAGATCGTCCTCACCGACGACGAGGGCCGTCGTTGCTCGACGGTGCGCATCACGAACATCATCCGCGACGCTCGCTGACCCCCGCGGTCGGTCAGCCCTCGGGCGGCGCCTGGAGCAGCAGTCGGGCGTCCCCGAACCCGAGCCGCCGGTACAGCGTCTCGCCGGCGACGCTCGAGTGCACCGTCGTCCGCTCCGCCCCGACCTCCTCGGCGAGGTCGAGTGCCGCACGGACCAGCCGCTGCGCGACACCGCGGCCCCTGGCCTCGGGTGCGACGTACACCGTCTGCACGTCCGCGGTGCACCGCTCCGGGCGGTCCGGGGTCGGTGGTCGGGCGACGATCGCGAGCCAGGCCATGCCGACGACGACCCCGTCGAGCTCGGCGACCACGCACCGGTGCGTCTCCGGGTGCGCGAGCGCGAAGGCCGCCATGGCCTCGCGGAACGCCTCGGGCGTCCCGGCCGGGGCCGTGCCGTCCTCGTCCACCCGCCACCGCCACCGCAGGTCGGCCACCGTCGCCATGTCCTCCGACCGGGAGGCCCGGATCACCACGTCGTCCATGTGCCCAGCCTGCCAGCTGGTGGCGCCGGAACGAGGACCGCACGACGCCGGACGCACGGAAGGCGCCGTCCGCTCCGGACGGCGCCTTCCGTGGGGTGGCTGGTGGGACTACTTCTTGGCGCTGAGCTGCTCGATGATCGCCTTGGCGACGTCGTGCATCGTGAGCCGGCGGTCCATGGACGCCTTCTGGATCCAGCGGAACGCCTCGGGCTCGGTGAGGCCCATCTTCTCGTTGAGCAGGCCCTTGGCGCGGTCGACGAGCTTGCGGGTCTCGAAGCGCTCGACGAGGTCCGCGACCTCGGCCTCGAGCGTGATGATCTGCTGGTACCGCGAGAGGGCGATCTCGATCGCGGGGAGCAGGTCGTTCGGGGTGAAGGGCTTCACCACGTAGGCCAGCGCGCCGGCCTCGGTCGCACGCTCGACGAGTTCCTTCTGGCTGAACGCCGTGAGCAGGACGACCGGGGCGATGTGGTTCTTCGACAGCTTCTCGGCCGCGGAGATGCCGTCGAGCTGCGGCATCTTGACGTCCATGATCACGAGGTCGGGACGCAGGTCGGTGGCGAGCTGCACCGCGGTCTCGCCGTCTCCGGCCTCACCGACCACGTCGAACCCGTTGTCGCGGAGGATCTCGACGATGTCGAGACGGATGAGCGACTCGTCCTCGGCGACGACGACGCGACGGGGTGCGGCTGCGGTTGCTTCTGTGTCACTCACGACGAAGAGCCTACTAGACGCGCGATCGGACGGCGGCATCCGGACGCGATCCCCAGCGGGTCCGATCGGGCACCTGACGGAACCGGCCGAGCGGACCGAGTACGAGTGGCGGGACTCGAACCCGCACGCCAGAGGCAGAGCATTTTGAGTGCCCCGTGTCTACCATTCCACCACACTCGCGAGCGGAGCCAGCGTAGCAGCCACCGCGACGACGCCCCGCCCGGACCGACGCCCTCCCCGCACGGTACGGTCGGAGGTCCGGCAGTCCAGTCAGGAGGAGCCACGGTGGATTCACGCGCCGTCCGCACGTTCCGGGCGTTCGTCATCGTCACCGGCGCCGTCGCGATCGTCGCCGGCATCGTCGCCGTCGTGTGGCCGCGGCCGACACTGGTGCTCGTCGCGCTGCTCTTCGGGGTGTACCTCGTCGTCTCCGGGGCCATGCGGGTCTTCGCGGCCGCGCGGGGACACGGCACGTCGACCGTCTGGCGCTGGACCTCCGGCGTCGTCGGGTCCCTCGTCGGGGTCGCCGGACTCGTCACGCTCGTCGACCCCGCGGTACCGCTCGTCGTCTACGCGGTCCTGGCCGGGGTCGGGTTCCTCGTCGAGGGCGTCGCGGCGCTCGTCGGTGCCCTCGTCGGGCACCCCGGTTCCTCCCGGGTGCCGTCCGTCGTGAGCGGGCTGCTGTCGCTGCTCTGCGGCGTCGCGGTGCTGCTCGCCCCGACGCTCGCCCTCGAGGTCTTCACCGTCCTGGCCGGCATCGCCCTCGTCGGCGTCGGCAGCGCGGCGCTGCTCCTCCTGCCCGCGCGCGCCTCCGCCCGGCGCTGAACCGGATCGACGCAGCCCGGCGGCGGGGCTGCGTCAGGCCGACCCGGTCCCGAAGAGCAGACCGAGGACGTACGTCACGGCGGCGGCGCCGAAGCCGATCCCCAGCTGTCGGAGCGCCCGCCGGAGCGGCGACGCTCCGCTGAGCACACCGACCACGGCACCGGTGCCGAGCAGCGCGAGGCCGACGAGCGCCGAGGCCACCCCGATCGCGGCCCAGCCGTCGAGCCCGACCAGGTACGGCAGGACCGGGATGACCGCACCGGAGGCGAAGAAGCAGAAGCTGGAGAGCGCAGCGCTCGTGCCGGTGCCGACCGCCTCGTGCTCGTCGGCCCCCTCCGTGCCGACCGGGCGGGGCAGCGCAGAGCGGCTCCGCACCACCGGCACCCCGCCGGTCGCGGGGCCGGCCAGCAGGGCGGCGAGGACCTCGTCGGCGTGGGCTGCGGCCTCGTCCTCGGACATCCCGCGCGCCCGGTAGACCAGCGCGAGCTCGTTGGCGTCCACGTCGAGGTCGGCGACCGCGCGCTGTGCTTCGGGATGCGGGGTCGATGCGTCGAGGAGCTCCCGCTGTGACCGGACGGACACGTACTCCCCCGCCCCCATGGACAGCGCGCCGGCCAGCAGGCCCGCGATGCCGCTGAGCAGGACGAAGTGCCGGTCCGCCCCGGAGGCGCTCACACCGATGATGAGCGCGAGGTTCGACACCAGTCCGTCGTTGGCGCCGAACACCGCCGCGCGGAAGGTGCCGGACAGGCGCATCCGCCCGCGGTTCGCCAGCCCGCGGACGACTTCGCCGTGGATCCGCTCGTCGGCCGCCATCTGCGCGGTCGCGTCGGCGTCGTCCGCGTACGGCGAGCGGTCCTCCGCGCGCTGCATGAGCGCGAGCACGAAGACCGAACCGAACCGCGCCGCCAGCGCGGCGAGCACCCGGGTACGGAGGCTCCCCCGCAGCGGTCGTCCGACGTCGTCCCCGAGCAGGTCGCGCCAGTGCTGCTCGTGACGCCCCTCGGCCTCGGCCAGGGCGACGAGGATCTCGCGCTCCTCGCCGGTGCGTCGCGAGGCGAGGTTCCGGTAGACGGCCGCCTCGGCACGCTCGTCGGCGAGGTACCGGCGCCACCGCTGCACGTCGGCGCGGGACCGGGACGCGGTGTCGGTCCGGAGGCTCGGATCACCCATGCGACGCTCCTCGCGTACTCGTGCCGGTCGGTGTGGACGGGACCACGGTACCCGCGTGCGGACCGCGCCCGACGGGTGTCGTGCCTCCCGGCCGGGACGGCGGAGGCCGCCACCCTGGTGGGTGACGGCCTTCCGGGTCGTGTCGGTCACGGACCGACGCGACCGTGCTCAGTCGCGGACGTAGGCGGGTGCCGCCTCGGCGTGCGCGTCGCCCACCCGGTGCACGCGCAGGTCGTTCGTCGAGCCCTCGAGTCCGGGAGGCGAGCCGGCCGTGACGATGACCCGGTCGCCGGGGACGGCGAGGCCGTTGCCGATGAGGACGTCGTCCACCTGGGAGAAGAGCTCGTCGGTGTGGGTCTTCCGGTCCACCAGGTAGGACCGCACGCCCCACGTCATCGCCAGACGACGACGCGTCGTCTCGTTCGGGGTGAAGGCGATGATCGGCAGCCCGTGGCGCAGGCGGGACATGCGGCGGGCCGAGTCACCGGACTCGGTGAACACGCAGAGGTACGACGCCTCGGTGAACTCCGCGATCTCGACCGCTGCGAGGGTGATCGCGCCACCGAGCGTGCGGGGCTTCGTGCCGAGCGGGGCGATGCGCTCGAGGCCGTGGTCCTCCGTCGACTCGACGATGCGGGCCATCGTGCGCACGGTCTCCACCGGGTACTCACCGACGCTCGTCTCACCGGAGAGCATGACGGCGTCGGCACCGTCGAGGACGGCGTTCGCGACGTCGGACGTCTCGGCGCGTGTCGGGATCGGGGACGAGATCATCGACTCGAGCATCTGGGTCGCGACGATGACCGGCTTGGCCATGCGGCGGGACAGCTCGACCGCGCGCTTCTGCACGATCGGGACGGCCTCCAACGGGAGCTCGACGCCGAGGTCACCACGGGCGACCATGATCGAGTCGAACGCGTCGATGATCTCCTCGAGCGCGTCGACGGCCTGCGGCTTCTCGACCTTGGCGATCACCGGGAGGCGCTTGCCCTCCTCGTCCATGATCTGGTGCGCACGCTCGACGTCGGCGGCGTTGCGGACGAACGAGAGCGCGATGAGGTCCGCGCCCATGCGGATGCCCCAACGGAGGTCGGCTTCGTCCTTCTCGCTCAGCGCGGGCACGTTCACCGCGACACCGGGCAGGTTGATGCCCTTGTTGTTCGAGACGGTGCCGGCGACGACGACCTCCGTGCGGACGCGCACGCCGTCGGTGTCGAGGACGCGGAGGCGCACACGGCCGTCGTCGATGAGCAGCGGGTCGCCCGGCTTGACGTCCTGCGGCAGCCCCTTGAACGTGGTCCCGCAGACGTCCTTCGTGCCCGGCACGTCCTCCGTCGTGATCGTGAAGACGTCGCCGACGGCGAGCTCGTGCGGGCCGTCGGCGAACTTCGCCAGACGGATCTTCGGGCCCTGCAGGTCGACGAGGATCGCGACGGGCTTGCCCAGCTCCTCGGCGGCGCGACGCACGTTCTCGTAGTTGACCTCGTGCACGCTGTAGTCACCGTGGCTGAGGTTCAGGCGGGCGACGTCGACCCCGGCCTGGATGATCTGCTTGACGACCTCGTAGTCGGAGGTGGCAGGTCCGAGCGTCGAAACGATCTTTGCGCGTCTCAATGGATTCCTTCGTGTGGTGGAGGTGGCTTCGCGGAACGACGAGAGGCCACCAGCACCCTATCGAGTGCCGGTGGCCTCCCGTCTACGAGGTGGGGACCATCAGACCGAGATCGCCCGGTCCGTCGCCTTGACCGGAGCCGGCAGGATCGTCGACCCCTCGAGGTACTCGTCGACCTTCGCCGCGGCGGCACGCCCCTCGGCGATCGCCCAGACGATCAGGGACTGCCCACGACCGGCGTCGCCGGCGACGAACACGCCCGGCTCGTTCGTGGTGTAGTCCGCCTGGCGGGACACCGCGCCCGACACGGTGGTCGGGAGCCCCAGCTGCGGCTCGATCGTGTCGGTCTCCGGACCGGTGAAGCCCATCGCGATGAGCACGAGGTCCGCGGGGATCTCACGCTCGGTGCCGGCCTTCGGGACACGGCGGCCGTCGACGTACTCGGTCTCGGCGACGCGGAGCGCACGGACCTCGCCGGCCTCGTTCGCCAGGAACTCGACCGTGGTGGCCAGGAACATGCGCTCCCCGCCCTCCTCGTGCGCGCTCGTGACCTCGAACACCGTGGCGAACATCGGCCACGGCTGGTCCGACGGGCGCTCCAGCGGCGGCTGCTTGCCGATCGCCAGGTTCGTCACGCTGAGCGCACCCTGGCGGTGGGCGGTGCCGATGCAGTCCGCGCCGGTGTCACCGCCGCCGATGACGACGACGTGCTTGCCCTCGGCCGTGACCTGGTTGTCGACCACGGTGCCCGCGTTCGCCTTGTTCTGCTGGACGAGGTAGTCCATGGCGAAGTGCACGCCGGCGAGGTCACGACCCGGGATCGGGAGGTCGCGCGGCACGGTCGCCCCGGTGGCGACCACGACCGCGTCGTACCGCGACTTCAGGTCGTCCCAGGTGATGTCCCGGCCGATCTCGACACCGGCACGGAAGCGGGTGCCCTCGGCCTGCATCTGCGCGAGGCGGGCGTCGATCTGCCGCTTCTCCATCTTGAAGTCCGGGATGCCGTAGCGGAGCAGACCACCGATGCGGTCGTCCCGCTCGTACACGGCGACCGTGTGCCCGGCGCGGGTCAGCTGCTGCGCGGCGGCGAGCCCTGCGGGACCGGAACCGACGACCGCGACGGTCTTGCCGGTGAGGCGCTCCGGCGGGTGCGGCGTGACCCATCCGTTCTGGTACGCCTCGTCGATGATCGAGACCTCGACCTGCTTGATCGTCACCGGCGGCTGGTTGATGCCGAGCACGCAGGACGCCTCGCATGGAGCCGGGCACAGTCGCCCCGTGAACTCCGGGAAGTTGTTCGTCGCGTGCAGACGCTCGATGGCCTGGCGACCCTCGCCGCGCCACGTGAGGTCGTTCCACTCCGGGATGAGGTTGCCGAGCGGGCAGCCCTGGTGGCAGAACGGCACGCCGCAGTCCATGCAGCGCCCGGCCTGTCGCTTGAGCGCGCCGGACTCCTGCTGCTCGTAGACCTCTTTCCAGTCCATGAGCCGCAGCGGGACGGGACGGCGGGCCGGCAGTTCACGTTCCTGGACCTTCAGGAACCCCTTGGGGTCAGCCACGGGTCACCTCCTGGGTGAGGGTGCGGGTCGAGCGGGAGTGGAGGCGGGTGCGCGCGTGGTCAGCCACCGGTGACCTCCAGGATGCGGTTCCAGACGACGGTGCCGTCCGGGTCGAGGCCCTCGTCGACGGCCTGCTGACGCGTCTGGAGCACCGCCGCGTAGTCACGCGGGAGCACCTTGACGAACTCGGACAGGTCGCCCGAGTCGAGCAGCCCGGCGGCGATCGTCGAGCCGGTCTCGTCGGCGTGCCGGCGGAGCAGGTCGGTGACGATCGCGACGTCGGCGCTGTCGAGCGGTTCCAGGCGGAGCTCACCGGACGTGAGCGCATCGGTGTTGACGAGCTCGCGACGGAGTCCGCGGACGTAGGCCGTGCCTCCCGACATGCCCGCGCCGAGGTTCCGGCCGGTCTCGCCCAGGATGAGCGCGAGCCCGCCGGTCATGTACTCGAGTGCGTGGTCACCCACGCCCTCGACGACCGCGGTGGCACCGGAGTTGCGGACCAGGAAGCGCTCCCCCACGATGCCGCGGATGAACATGCTGCCCTGGGTCGCGCCGTAGCCGATGACGTTGCCGGCGATGACGTTCTCCGACGGGTCGAAGCCCGCGTCCGCCGCCGGGCGGACGACGATCTCGCCACCGGACAGCCCCTTGCCGACGTAGTCGTTGCTGTCGCCCACGAGCCGCAGGGTGATGCCGGCCGGCAGGAACGCGCCGAGCGACTGACCCGCGGAACCGCGGAGGGTGATGTCGATCGAACCGGTCGGCAGGCCGTTCTCCCCGTGCCGGAGCGTCACCTCGTGGCCGAGCATCGTCCCGACCGCGCGTTCCGTGTTGCGGATCGGCAGGTCGAGCGTCAGCGTGCCGCCGTGCTCGAGCACGTCGGACGCCTCGGCGATGAGCCGGTTGTCGAAGTGCTGCTCGAGCTCGTGGTCCTGCGCGCGGCGCCGGGTGCGCGGCTCGTCCGCCCCGAAGTCCGGCCCCTTGAGGACGGGTTCGAGGTCGAGTCCGGACGCCTTCCAGTGCGCAACCGCACGGTCCACGTCGAGCACGTCGGCGCGTCCGATGGCCTCGTCGAGGCTGCGGAACCCGAGCTCGGCGAGCAGTTCGCGCACCTCTTGCGCGATGAACTCGAAGAAGTTCACGACGAACTCGGGCTTGCCCGAGAACCGCGCCCGGAGCTCCGGGTTCTGGGTGGCGACGCCCACCGGGCAGGTGTCGAGGTGGCAGACGCGCATCATGATGCAGCCCTCGACGATGAGCGGCGCCGTCGCGAAGCCGTACTCCTCGGCACCGAGCAGGGCCGCCACGAGCACGTCGCGCCCGGTCTTCATCTGGCCGTCGACCTGCACCGTGACACGGTCGCGCATGCCGTTGAGCATGAGCGTCTGCTGGGTCTCGGCCAGACCGATCTCCCACGGGGTACCCGCGTGCTTGAGCGAGTTGAGCGGGCTCGCGCCGGTGCCGCCGTCGTGACCCGAGACGAGCACGACGTCGGCCAGTGCCTTCGTCACGCCCGCTGCGACCGCGCCGATGCCGGACTGGCTGACGAGCTTGACGTGCACGCGGGCCGAGGGGTTGGCGCGCTTGACGTCGAAGATCAGCTGCTTGAGGTCCTCGATCGAGTAGATGTCGTGGTGCGGCGGCGGCGAGATGAGGCCGACGCCCGCCGTGGCGTGCCGCGTCCGGGCCACCCACGGGTAGACCTTCTGCGGCGGCAGCTGCCCGCCCTCGCCGGGCTTCGCGCCCTGCGCCATCTTGAGCTGGATGTCGGTGGCGTGGGTCAGGTACATGCTCGTCACGCCGAACCGGCCGGACGCGACCTGCTTGATGGCGCTGCGCCGCTCGGGGTCGAGCAGACGCTCGACGTCCTCGCCGCCCTCGCCCGTGTTCGAGCGACCGCCGAGGCGGTTCATGGCGATCGCGAGCGTCTCGTGTGCTTCCTGCGAGATCGACCCGTACGACATCGCGCCGGTGTTGAACCGCTTGACGATCTCCGCGATCGGCTCGACCTCGTCGAGCGGTACGGGCTTGCGCGTGCCGTGCGAGAACCCGAACAGGCCGCGCAGCGTCATGAGCTGCTCGGACTGGTCGTCGACGGCCTTCGAGTACTCGCGGAACACGTCGTACCGGCGGGCTCGCGTGGCGTGCTGCAGCCGGAAGACGGTGTCCGGGTTGAAGAGGTGCGGCGGGCCCTCACGGCGCCACTGGTACTCGCCGCCGGTCTGCAGTCGCTCGTGCGAGAGCACGGCGCCGTCCTGCGGATACGCCTGGGCGTGTCGCTCAGCGTTCTCCGCGGCGATCACGTCGACGTCGACTCCACCGAGGATCGACGACGTGCCGGTGAAGTACCGGTCGACGACCTCCTGGCTGAGACCGACCGCCTCGAACGCCTGGGCGCCGGCGTAGCTCGACACCGTCGAGATGCCCATCTTCGACATGATCTTCAGGACGCCCTTGCCGAGCGCCTTGATCACGTTCTTGACGGCCTGCTCCGGCGTGAGCCCGGTGATCATGCCCGAGCGCACGAGGTTCTCGCACGTCTCCATCGCCAGGTACGGGTTGATCGCGGACGCGCCGTAGCCGATGAGCGTCGCGACGTGGTGCACCTCGCGGACGTCGCCGGCCTCGACGATCAGACCGACCTTCATGCGCTGCTCGGTGCGGATGAGGTGGTGGTGCACGGCGGCGAGCAGCAGCAGGCTCGGGATCGGCGCGTACTCGGCGTTGCCGTCACGGTCCGACAGGACGATGAACTGCTTGCCGGACTCGATCGCCGCGTCGACCTCGTCGCACACGGCGGTGATGCGCTGCTCCATGGCCGTCTCGCCGGCGTCCACGCGGTAGAGCCCGCGGATCGTCACGGTGAGGTGCCGCCCGGACGCCGTCTCGAAGTGCTGGATCTTCGCGAGCTCGTCGTTGTCGATCACCGGGAAGTCGAGCACGATCTGCTTCGCGTGCTCGGGCCCGGCGGTGAGCAGGTTGCGCTCCGGCCCGAGGCCGAGCCCCATCGAGGTGATGACCTGCTCGCGGATCGAGTCGAGCGGCGGGTTCGTCACCTGGGCGAACTGCTGCGTGAAGTAGTCGAACAGCAGTCGCGGACGCTGCGACAGGACCGCGATCGGGGTGTCGGAGCCCATCGCGCCGAGCGGCTCGGCCCCGGTCTGCGCCATCGGGCGGAGCAGGATCCGGACCTCTTCCTCGGTGTACCCGAAGGCGCGCTGCCGCCGGGTGACCGAGGCCGGGGTGTGCACGATGTGCTCGCGCTCGGGCAGGTCGGCCAGGTTGATGCGACCGGACTCGAGCCACTCGGACCAGGGTCCGGACGCGGCGAGCTCGCGCTTGACCTCGTCGTCCTCGATGATCCGGCCGTTCTCGGTGTCGACGAGGAACATCCGGCCCGGGCGCAGACGGCCCTTGCGGACCACCTTCGACGCGGGCACGTCGATGACGCCCGTCTCGCTGCCCATCACGATGAGCCCGTCGTCGGTCACCAGGAAGCGTCCGGGACGCAGGCCGTTGCGGTCGAGCGTGGCGCCGACGAGCGTGCCGTCGGTGAACGTGATCGCGGCGGGGCCGTCCCACGGCTCCATGAGCATCGAGTGGTACTCGTAGAAGGCGCGGAGTTCGGGGTCCATGTCGACCTGGTTCTCCCAGGCCTCCGGCACCATCATCGACATCGCGTGCGGGAGGGACCGACCGGTCAGGGTGAGGAGTTCGAGCACCTCGTCGAACGACGCGGAGTCGCTCGCACCCGGGCTCACGATCGGCAGCAGCGGTGCCATGTCGCCGAGGAGCTCGCTCTCGAGCTGCGACTGGCGGGCCCGCATCCAGTTCCGGTTGCCGCGCACGGTGTTGATCTCACCGTTGTGGGCGAGGGAGCGGAACGGCTGCGCGAGCGGCCACGACGGGAAGGTGTTCGTCGAGTAGCGCGAGTGCACGATCGCCAGACGCGACGCGAAGCGCTCGTCGCTGAGGTCGGGGTAGAACGGCTCGAGCTGGAGCGTCGTGACCATGCCCTTGTAGACCATGGTGCGGCTCGACAGCGACATGAAGTAGAGCTCGCTGTCCTGCTCCGCACGCTTCCGGAGTCGGAACGCCTGGCGGTCGAGCTCGATGCCGGAACGCGGCGCGCCGTGCTCGTCCGTGTGCGTGGACACGACGAAGACCTGCTCGAAGGCGGGCATCGCCGCACGCGCCAGGGTGCCGAGGACCTCGGGCCGGACCGGCACCTCACGCCAGCCGAGCACGCGGAGCCCCTCGTCCGCCGCGAGTGCCTCGACGGTCGCCTTCACGGTGGCGCGGGCGTCGACGTCGAGCGGCAGGTAGGCGGTGCCGACCGCGTACTGGCCGGCGTCCGGCAGGGCGAACGGCGCGACCTCGCGGAAGAACGCGTCCGGGACCTGACAGAGGATGCCCGCGCCGTCACCGGTGCCGGCGTCCGAGCCCACGGCACCGCGGTGCTCGAGGTTCCGGAGCGCGCCGAGCGCGGCGTCGACGATGTCGTGCCCGGGCGTCCCGCGGAGCGTCGCGACCATCGCGAGACCACAGGCGTCCTTCTCGTTCGCCGGGTCGTACATCCCGGCGGCGTCGGGGACCGCCGAGAAACGTCGGTGCGGCGAGCGGAGCCCGGTCCGGGACGACGAGTCCGTCGCGCCGTTCGGGACTGCAGAGGGCTGAGATGGCAGGAGCGCCATGGGGAACCGTCCTCACGAGGAAGTGGAACAGGGACAGCGGTGGCCCGGTGGTGCGTTCCGCCCGAGCGGGCGGGACTGGTGCCCGTGCTCGCCGCCAGGAGGTGTCCGGGCGGCGTGCGAGGAGTGGGGCCCGCTTGTGGCGGACCGCGATCGCGGTGTGGTGCTGGGTTCGGGAGAGGTCGGGACCTCAGTGTCGGTCGGCTGCGCTGGCGACCGGCTCCGGATCGGCGACACCGGTCGTGGTGTCGTGCTCCGAGTAGGTGTCGTCCGAGTCTACATCGGACTTCGAGCGGGGCTCGCGACCCGGCAGGTACGGGCTCGGCTCCTTGCCGAGGTGACGACGGGACTGCACCCAGAAGACCAGCAGGCCCAGCAGGATCGCGGCGAAGGACATCCAGACGTTGGTCCGGACGCCGCCGAAGGTCTCGCTCGTGTCCACGCGGATCGACTCGAGGACGGAGCGGCCGACGCCGTACCAGATGAGGTACAGGGCCATCACACGACCCCACTGCAGGCGGAACTTCCGGTCGAGGAGCAGGATGACCACGGCACCGACGACGTTCCAGATGATCTCGTACAGGAAGGTCGGGTGGAACAGGACGCCCTCGGGCAGGCCGGCCGGGTACGCCGGGTTGGTCGCCTCGATCTGCAGGCCCCACGGCAGGCTCGTCGGCATGCCGAACAGCTCGTGGTTGAAGTAGTTGCCGAGACGGCCGGCGGCCTGGGCGAGCAGGACGCCGGGCGCGGCGGCGTCGATGAACGCCGAGAACCGCAGGCCGGTCTGCCGGCAGCCGATCCAGGCGCCGAGCGACCCGAGGATCAGCGCGCCGAAGATCGCGAGTCCGCCCTCCCACACGTAGAACACCGAGAGCGGGTCGATCCCGGGACCGAAGTAGTCGTCGACGTGCGTGAGCACGTGGAACAGGCGGCCGCCGATGATGCCCGCCGGCACCGCCCAGATGGCGATGTCGATGATGACCCAGCGCTCGGCACCGCGCGCGTTCAGCCGGGAGTTCGTGAGCAGCACCGCGATGACGATCCCGACGAGGATGCAGATCGCGTACGCGTGGATCCGGAAGTCCAGCGGCATCGAGATGCCGAACGTGCTCTGCAGCCAGGCGGTCAGGTCGAAGTACTGCCACGCCGTGCTCGGGCTCGGGATGCTCAGGAGGGACATGTGGGTGCTGTCGCCTTTCACGGGGCTGGTGGTCGCCGGTCCTGGTGGTGCCGGGGGCCGGTCGGCCCCGATCACTGTAGCGCGGGTCGACCCGGCTCAGCGCCGCGCGGAACCCGACGACAGGTCGGCGGCACGCTCCGCGACGCCGGTGACCCCGAGGTCCGCCAGTGCCCGGACGAACGCGGAGCCGATGATCGCGCCGTCCGCGTACTCGAGCACCTCGGCGACCTGGTCGGCGGTCGAGATGCCGAGGCCGACGCACGTGCGCTCGACACCGGCGTCGCGGAGCCGCGAGACGACGGTGCGGGCCGCGCTGTCGACGCCGGATCGGGCACCGGTGACGCCCATCGTCGAGACGGCGTAGACGAAGCCGCGGCTCCGGTCCACGGCCTGCTTCATCCGGGCGTCCGTGGAGGACGGGGCCGCGAGGAACACCCGGTCGAGCCCGGTGCGCTCCGAGGCGTCGATCCACTGCCGGCCCTCGTCCGGGATCAGGTCCGGCGTGATGAGGCCGGCCGCCCCGGCCGCGACGAGGTCGTCCGCGAACCGGTCCACGCCGTACCGCAGCACGGGGTTCCAGTACGTCATCACGAGGACGGGGGTGTCGACGCCCTCGGTTATCGCGTGCACCGCGTCGAAGACCTGCGCGACCTTGAAGCCGTTCGCCAGGCTCTCCTCCGCGGCGCGCTGGATGACCGGTCCGTCCATCACGGGGTCGGAGTACGGCAGCCCGAGCTCGATGACGTCGACGCCGTTCTCGGCGAGGGCCACGGCGGCGTCGATGCTCGTCTGCAGGTCCGGGTAGCCCGCCGGGAGGTACCCGACGACGGCACCGGCGCGCTCGTCGTTCGCGCGGTCGATGGTCGCGGCGACGGTCTTGTTCGTGCTCACGACTGCACCGCCGTCTCGTCGAGGATGCCGAAGTACCGACTGGCGGAGGCCACGTCCTTGTCGCCGCGGCCGGACAGGTTCACGAGGACGACGCCGTCGGGGCCGAGCTCCTTGCCGAGCTTGATCGCCCCGGCCAGGGCGTGGGACGACTCGATCGCGGGGATGATGCCCTCGGTCCGGCTCAACAGGCGGAAGGCCTCCATCGCCTCGGTGTCCGTGATCGGCTCGTACGTCGCCCGACCGATCGAGGCCAGGTAGGCGTGCTCCGGTCCGACGCTCGGGTAGTCGAGCCCGGCCGAGATGCTGTGGCTCTCGATCGTCTGCCCGTCCTCGTCCTGCATCAGGTAGGACTTCGCACCCTGCAGGACGCCCTCGCGACCGAGGGTGATGCTCGCGGCGTGCCGACCCGTCTCCACCCCGTCGCCCCCGGCCTCGAAGCCGTACAGCCGGACGGACTCGTCGTCGAGGAAGGCCTCGAAGATGCCCATGGCGTTCGACCCACCGCCGACGCAGGCGGCGACGACGTCCGGCAGGCGCCCGACGCGGTCGAGGACCTGCTGACGCGCCTCTTCGCCGATCACCTTGTGGAACTGTCGCACCATCTCCGGGAACGGGTGCGGACCGGCGACGGTCCCGAGCAGGTAGTGCGTCGAATCGACGTTCGCGACCCAGTCCCGCAGGGCCTCGTTGATGGCGTCCTTCAGCGTGCGCGAGCCGGTCTCCACCGGGATGACCTGCGCGCCGAGGAGCCGCATGCGGGCCACGTTGAGCGCCTGTCGCTCGGTGTCGACGGCGCCCATGTACACGACGCAGTCCATGCCGAAGAGGGCCGCCGCCGTCGCGGTCGCGACGCCGTGCTGTCCCGCTCCGGTCTCCGCGATCAGGCGGGTCTTGCCGAGCCGGCGCGCGACGAGCGCCTGCCCGAGGACGTTGTTGATCTTGTGCGAGCCGGTGTGGTTGAGGTCCTCGCGCTTCAGGACCACCCGGGCACCACCGGCGTGCTTCGCGAACCGCGGCACCTCGGTGATGATCGACGGCCGCCCGGTGTACTCGCGGTGGAGCGTGTCGAGCTCGTCCCGGAAGGACTGGTCGGCCCAGGCCTCCCGGAAGGCGGCTTCGAGCTCGTCGAGCGCCAGGACGAGCGACTCGGGGACGAACCGCCCGCCGAAGTCGCCGAAGTACGGGCCTTGCAGGTCACGGAGTGAGGTCACGGTGGTGCTCCCGGGAGTGCCCGGCACGGGGCCGGACGGGTTGTCAGCCGTCGATGAACGACGCGAGCGTGGCGGCGGGGTCGGCGCCGGTGACGAGCGCCTCCCCGACGAGGACGACGTCCGCCCCGGCGGACCGGTAGTGGGCGACGTCGGCGGGGGTCTTCACGGCGGACTCGGCGACGCGCACGACCCCGTCGGGGATGCGGTCGGCGAGCGAGCCGAACAGGTCACGGTCGAGCGAGAAGTCGGTGAGGTCGCGGGCGTTGACACCCAGGATGCGAGCACCGGCGTCCAGCCCACGGGAGACCTCGTCCGCCGAGTGCGCCTCGACCAGGACGCGCATACCGAGCTCCTCGGCGAGGCCGTGCAGCTCGCCCAGGGCGGGCTGCTCGAGTGCGGCGACGATCAGCAGGACGAGGTCGGCCCCCGCCGCACGCGCTTCCAGCACCTGGTACGGGTCGGCGATGAAGTCCTTGCGGAGCACCGGCACCGACACCCGGGCCTTGACCGCCTCGAGGTCGGCGAGCGACCCGAGGAACCTGCGCCCTTCGGTCAGGACGCTGATCGCCGAGGCTCCGCCGCGCTCGTAGTCGGCGGCGAGCGACGCCGGGTCCTCGATGGGCGCCATCGACCCACGGGACGGGCTGGCCCGCTTGACCTCGGCGAGGACCTTGACGCGGTCCCCCGGCGTGAGGAACGTGAGGGCGTCGAGCGGGGACGCGACCCGGTCGAGGTCACGCTCGACGTCCGCGTACGGCCGGTCCAGGCGACGGGCCGCGGCGTCCTCGAGCGCGCCGGCGACGAGGGTCAGGAGGAGGTTCTCGGAGGGCGCGGCAGGCACGCGCTCACTCGCCGTGGTGCTTGGGGACGAACTTCGGGCCGTTCACGCCGTAGCCGGCCTTGCCCATGACCGCGCCGACGACGAGACCGATGACCACGACGGCGGCGGATGCCCACACGCCCCAGGCCATGTCGAACCAGAAGAAGAGCGTCCCGGCGGCGAAGCCGATCAGCATGATGACGACGGCCGTCCAGGCCGCCGGCGAGTGGCCTTCGCCGAGTTCTGCGGGCTCAGTGTTGCTCACGGTGCTCCTCGTTGTCGCTGGCGCCGCCGGTCGGGCGACGCTCCGACGATCCTACCGCGTCCGTGGTCCGGACCCGCCCGTCGGCGGCGTCCCCCGCGGTCGGGTCGAGACCCGCGCTCAGGTCGTCCCAGTCGACGACGGCGTCGCGGACGACGGGCGCCCGGGACCCGGTCCGGGAGGCGCCGGTCCCGTCTGACGTGCCGGCGCCGTCCGACGTGCCGGTGCCGTCCGACGCATGGGAGCCGGAGACGTCCGCTGCCGACCCGGGCGTGGCGGCGTCGCCGTACTTCCGGCTCGGACCGGGCCAGGACCGCTGCAGGACGAGCACGGCGACGCCGAGGAGGGCTGCGAGCACGCCGCCGGTGATCCCCACCACGGGCCAGATGCTGACGTCGACGCGCGTGACGACCTGCCGGACGGCGCCGATGTCGCTCACGCCGGCGACGGACCCCACGGCGCTGCGTGCGGCGGCCACCGGGTCGGACAGTGCGGAGATCCCGGTCACCACGACGGCCACGCCGAGCAGGACCTGCACGACCGCGAGCACGACCCGGACGACACGACCGGCGATCGTCAACGCGAGGAACAGCGCGAGGCTCGCGATCGCGACCGCGGTGTACTGCGGCACGACCGTCGCGCCGTCGGCGGCCACGGTCTTCACGACCGCCGCGGAGTGGTCGAGGTGCACGGTGAACCAGGTCTGCGTCCACGCGAGCATCACGAGGCCCGCGACCGCGAGCCCGACGACGACCACGAGCGGTCGGGAGCGCTTCACCGGAGCACCCCGGTCATCCGGTTCGCGGTCGCGACGGCACGCAGCGGCGCCGCGGCCTTGTTGACCGACTCGAGGTGCTCGCTCGTCGGGTCGGAGTCGGCGACGAGCCCGGCCCCGGCCTGCACCCGGGCGACGCCGTCCTGGATCAGGGCGGTGCGGATCGCGATCGCGACGTCGGCGTCCCCGGCGAAGTCGAAGTACCCGACGACGCCCGCGTAGGCACCGCGCGCCGCCGGTTCGAGCTCGTCGATGATCTGCAGTGCCCGCGGCTTCGGTGCCCCGGAGAGCGTGCCGGCCGGGAAGGTCGCGCGGAACACGTCGATCGCGGACGCCCCGGGCCGGACGGCCCCCTCGACGCTCGACACGAGGTGCATGACGTGGCTGAACCGTTCGACCGTCATGAACTCGGTCACCGCGACCGTGCCCGGCTCGCACACCTTCTGCAGGTCGTTGCGGGCCAGGTCGACGAGCATGAGGTGCTCGGCCCGTTCCTTCGGGTCCTGCAGCAGTTCCTCGCCCAGGCGGACGTCCTCCTCCGTGGTGGCACCGCGGGGTCGGGAGCCGGCGATCGGGTGCGTCATGGCCCGGCCGTCCTGGACCTTCACGAGCGCCTCCGGCGACGCGCCGACGATCCAGAAGGGCTCGCCATCGGTGCCCGCCAGGGACAGGAAGTACATGTACGGGCTCGGGTTGAGCGTCCGCAGCACGCGGTAGACGTCCAGCGGGTCGGCCGTCACGTCGTGGTCGAACCGCTGCGAGATGACCACCTGGAAGACGTCGCCGTCGCGGATGTACCGCTTCGACCGCTCGATCGCCGCCGCGTACTCCTCCGGGGTGGACCGGGAGCGTGCGGTCGGTTCGGCGATGTCGAACGCCTCGGCGACGGTGGCGACGCTCGGCTGCACGAGGTCGGCCTGCATCCGGTCGAGTCGGGTCTGGGCGTCGGACCACAGCGTGTCGGCGTCGTCCGTGCCGTCGTGCAGGGCGCTCGCGACGAGCAGCACGAGCCCGGTGCGGTGGTCGAGCGCGGCCAGCTCGGCGACGAAGGACAGCGCCTGGCCGGGCACGTCGAAGTCCGCCGGCGGCGCGTCGGGCAGGTGCTCGAGCTGGCGGACGGCCTCCCACCCGATGAACCCCACCGTGCCGCCGACGAGCGGCGGGGTCCCGGGCACGCGGGGTGTGGCCCACCGCTCGTGCAGTCGGGCGAGGACCTCCAGCGGAGCGCCGTCGAGGGACCCGACGGCACGTTCCGCCGACAGGCCGGTGTCGATCCAGGCCGCCCGGTCACCCTCCTGCGTCAGGACGCCGAAGCTCCGCACGCCGACGAAGGACCAGCGCGACCACAGCCCACCCTGTCCGGCGGACTCGAGCAGGAACGACCCGGGGCGTCCGTCGGCGAGCTTCCGGTAGACACCGACGGGCGTCTCGCTGTCGGCGAAGAGCGCACGGACGACGGGGACGACGCGGTGCCCCTCGGCGACCAGCCGGTCGAAG
The DNA here is from genome assembly GCF_003224335.1 of Curtobacterium sp. MCJR17_055. Taxonomy (GTDB): domain Bacteria; phylum Actinomycetota; class Actinomycetes; order Actinomycetales; family Microbacteriaceae; genus Curtobacterium. The sequence goes on along the minus strand of NZ_QKLF01000003.1, from coordinate 241,802 downwards.
TCGGCACGGCTGGTGGTGCGGGGTGCGTCGCTCACCGGTCGGACCCCGCCGCGGGCTCGGCGGCGTCGCCGGGGCCGGTCTGCGCGTCGGCCGGTGCGGACGCCGTCACCGGGTCGAGCGGGTCGACGTCGAAGCAGCTGCGCGCACCGGTGTGGCAGGCCGCCCCCACCTGGTGCACCGTCACGAGCAGGGTGTCGTCGTCGCAGTCGAGGGCCGCACCGCGGACGTACTGGGCGTGCCCGGACGTGTCGCCCTTGCGCCAGTACTCGCGCCGGGACCGCGACCAGAAGGTCACCCGACCCTCGGTCAGGGTGCGGCGGAGGGCCTCCCGGTCCATGTAGCCGAGCATGAGGACGTCCTTCGACGATTCCTCCTGCACGATGGCGGGGAGCAGTCCGTCCGCACCGAAGCGCGCGCGGTCGAGGACCGCTCCGGTGCTGGTGCTGGTGCTGTCGGTCATGAGACCACCAGCCTACGGCCCGGCGCGGTCGGCGACCGGCGCGGCGGTCCGACCCGGCCGGGAGGCCCGTCCCGCGCGGTCCGGCCGGCTCAGCGGACGACGTGCCCGGTGGCGCGCAGCGCGTCCTTGACGTCGCCGACGGTCATCTCGCCACGGTGGAAGACGCTCGCCGCGAGGACCGCGTCGGCTCCCGCGTCGATGGCCGGTGCGAAGTGCTCGACGCGTCCTGCGCCTCCCGAGGCGATGACCGGCACCGAGGACACCGCGCGGACCGCGGTGACGAGCTCGAGGTCGAACCCGTTCTTCGTGCCGTCCGCGTCGATCGAGTTGACGAGGAGCTCGCCCGCGCCGCGCTCAACAGCATCGCGCGCCCAGGCGATCGCGTCGATGTCGGTCTCGGTGCGGCCGCCGTGGGTCGTGACGACGAAGCCCGAGGCGGTGCGGGCGGAGCGCTTGACGTCGAGCGAGAGCACGACCGCCTGCGAGCCGAACCGGTCGGCGATCTCGGTGACGAGCTCGGGCCGGGCGATCGCGGCGCTGTTCACGCCGATCTTGTCCGCACCGCACTGCTGCAGCCGCGAGACGTCGTCGACGCTCCGGACACCACCCCCGACGGTGAGCGGGATGAACACCTGCTCGGCGGTGCGGGTGACGGTGTCCCACATCGTCGCGCGGTTCTCGACCGTCGCCCCGACGTCCAGGAAGGTCAGTTCGTCCGCGCCCTGCTCGTAGTAGCGGGCGGCCAGCTCGACCGGGTCGCCGGCGTCCTGCAGGTCGAGGAAGTTGACGCCCTTGACGACCCGGCCGCCGGACACGTCCAGGCACGGGATGACACGGACGGACACGCCGCCGAGGGCGGTCGCGACGGGCGCGTCGGTCACAGGCGTGCGGCGTGGATCGGGCTGACGAGGATGGCCCGCGCGCCGAGGTCGTAGAGCGCGTCCATGATGAGGTTCGCGTCCTCGCGCGGGATCATCACCCGGACCGCGGACCAGTCGCGGTCGTGCAGCGGTGAGACGGTCGGTGACTCGATGCCCGAGGCGATCGCCGTCGCCCGTTCGAGCAGCTCGGACGGGATGTCGTAGTCGAGCATGACGTACCCGCGGGCGACCAGCACGCCCTGCAGGCGGCGGCGGAGGACGTCGATCCCGGCGATGCTCTCGTCCGTGGTGATGAGGACCGCGGTGGACTCGAGGATGACCGGACCGAAGATCTCGAGGCCCGCGGCGCGGAGCGTGCTGCCGGTGGACACGACGTCCGCGACCGCGTCGGCGACACCGAGGCGGACCGCGCTCTCCACGGCGCCGTCGAGCTTCACGAGCGTCGCGGTCACGCCGTGCCGCGCGAGGAACTCGCCGACGAGTCCGGGGTAGCTCGTCGCGACCCGGACGCCCTCGAGGTCCTGCAGCGTGGCGTAGCGACCGGGGGCCCCGGCGAACCGGAAGGTGGAGTCGGCGAACCCGAGCGCGTCGACCTCGTGCGCGGCCGAGCCGGAGTCGAGCAGCAGGTCACGGCCGGTGACGCCGACGTCGAGCGCGCCCGAGCCGACGTAGGTCGCGATGTCGCGCGGCCGCAGGAAGAAGAACTCCACCCCGTTGCGCTCGTCGAGCAGGTGCAGCGCCTTCGGGTCACGGCGACCGGCGTACCCGGCCTCCCGGAGCATCTCGGAGGCGGTCTCGGACAGGGAGCCCTTGTTGGGCACGGCGATGCGGAGCATCAGGGGTCTGCTTCCTGGAGGAGGGTCGGTGACGGGTCTGCGGTGCGCTGGACCAGCGCTCCCTACAGATGTCGCCAGACGTCCGCCGGGGTGAGGCCCTTCGCGACCATGAGCACCTGCAGGTGGTACACGAGCTGCGAGATCTCCTCTGAGGTGCGCTCGTCGCCCTCGTACTCGGCCGCCATCCAGACCTCGGCGGCCTCTTCCACGATCTTCTTGCCGATCTGGTGCACGCCGGCATCCAGTTCGGCGACGGTGCCGGAGCCCTCCGGGCGCGTCCGCGCCTTCTCGGTCAGCTCCGCGAACAGGTCGTCGAACGTCTTCACGCTCCCAGGCTACCGGTCCGCGAGGGCACGCTGCGCCGCCGCCCGGAGATCGGCGATGCGCGCTGCCGGCTCCCCGCCGTACACCGCGGAGCCGGCGACCAGGGTGTCGGCGCCGCTCCGCACGGCCTGGGGTACGGTGTCGACCGCGATGCCGCCGTCGACCTCGAGCCAGACGTCGAGCCCCGACGCGTCGACCGCCGCCCGGGCGTCGGCGAGCTTCGGCATCACCTCGGGCATGAACGACTGCCCGCCGAACCCCGGCTCGACGGTCATGAGCAGGACCATGTCGTAGGCGTCGAGGTGGTGCAGCACCTGGGTCACCGGCGTGCCGGGCTTCAGGGCGACGGCGGCACGGGCCCCGTTCGACCGGATCGCCGCGGCGGTGGCCACGGGGTCGGTCGCCGCCTCGAAGTGGAACGTCACGCTGGCCGCGCCGGTCTCGGCGTACTTCGGTGCCTCGGTGTCGGCGTCGGTGATCATGAGGTGGACGTCGAGCGGGACCGGCGAGACCTGCTGCAGGCGCTGCACGATCGGCAGCCCGAGCGTCAGGTTCGGCACGAAGTGGTTGTCCATGACGTCGACGTGCACCATGTCGGCGGTGTCGATGCGCTGGAGCTCGCGCTCGAGGTTCGCGAAGTCGGCGGACAGGATGCTCGGCGAGATGCGGATCGTCACCCGTCGAGCCTACCGGCCGCGGTTCAGGCCGTTCGGCGCACGAGTGCGATGAACATCGCGTCGGTGCCGATGCGGTGCGGCCAGAGCTGCACCGTCCGGCCGTCCGCGACCCGGGGGTCACGAGCGGCCACCGACCGGACCACGGACGCCGTGTCGAGCTGCTCGAGCTCGTGCCCGTGGCGGCGCATCAGGGCGTCGACCTGTCCGCGGGTCTCCGCCAGGTGCGGCGAGCACGTCACGTAGGCGAGCGTGCCGCCCGGTACGAGGACCCGGACCGCGGCCTCGAGCAGTTCCTCCTGCAGGACGGCCAGCTCCGCGACGTCCTCGGGCTGCTTCCGCCAGCGGGCCTCCGGACGACGGCGCAGCGCACCGAGCCCGGTGCACGGCGCGTCGAGCAGGATGCGGTCGAACCGCACGCCGGAGCCGTCCTGTCCGAAGCGACGGCCGTCGCCCTCGACCACCGTGACGGTGTCGCGGAAGTCCCGGAGGGCCTCCCGGACGAGTCCCACCCGGGCCGGGACGAGCTCGTTCGCGACGAGGGTCGCCCCGGCCTGCGCGGCCTCGGCCGCCAGGAGCGCCGCCTTGCCGCCGGGACCGGCGCAGAGGTCGAGCCACCGCTCGCCGGGACGGACCTCGGAGGACCGGGAGAGCGCGAGGGCGGCGAGCTGCGAGCCCTCGTCCTGCACCCGGAGGCGCCCGGCCGCGACGCCGGGGACGCGTGCCGGGTCGCCGGCGACCCCGCGGATGCCGACCGGTGAGACGGGCAGGTCGGGCGCGACCGGTGCGGTCGCGGGCGCGGTGTCGCCACCGGCGGTGTCGGCGGCGGCGGCGTCGTCGCCGACAGCGCGGTCGCCGGTCGTGTCGTCGTCGGCGGGACCGACGGGAGGCTCGTCACCGGAGGCGTCGTCGTCACCCGTGGCGCGCGCGGTCGCCTGCTCGACGTCCTCCGCGGTGGCGACGCCGGGCAGTGCCGCGAGCTGGACCCGGGGCGCCTCGTTGTCGGCCGCCAGGAGTGCGACGAGTTCGTCGCGGGAGCGCTCGGCGGCGAGGGCGTCACGGAACGCCGACACGACCCAGACCGGGTGCGACCACCGCGTCGCGAGCAGTGCCTCGCCACCGAGGCCCGCCGTCACCAGGGCGTCCCACTCCTCCGGGGTCTTCGCGGCGACCTTCCGCATCACGGCGTTGACGAAGCCGGTGGCCCGGGCGACCCCGACCTCTCGGGCGAGTTCGACCGTGGCGGACACGGCCGCGTGGGTCGGTGTCCGCATGGCGAGCAGCTGGTGGACGCCGAGGCGCATCACGTCGAGCACGTCGGCCTCGACGAGGTCCGCGCGACGTCCGGAGGCCAGGGCGACGACGGCGTCGTACCGGCCGATCATCCGGATGGTGCCGTAGGTCAGCTCGGTCGCGAAGCCGGCGTCGCGGGCGCTCAACCCGGCGCGGCGGATGCGGGTCGGCAGCAGGAGGTTCGCGTAGGCGTCGTCGACCTGCACGGCACGGAGCACGTCGAACGCGACCCGGCGGGCGCTGACCTGGCGGGCTGCCTGGGGACGACCGCCGGTCCGACGACCGCCGACACCGGGTCCGCCGCTGCGCCGGCCCTCGTCGCCGCTCCCCTGTCGGCCCCGCGGCCGTGCCTGTCCCGCGCTCATGCGAGCACCTTCCCGTCGAGCGGACCGAGCCCGCGGGCCCAGGCCGCGGCGTCCATCGCCTTCTTGCCGGCCGGCTGCACCTCGCGCAGCACGAGCGGCTCGTCCGCCGTGCCGACCAGCAGCACACCGTCCACCAGTCGGAGCGCACCGGGGGCGGGACGCGGGGCGGCCTCCCCCGCGCCTCCCGGTCCGACCCGGCCCGCCCGGAGCAGCTTGACCCGGGTCTCGCCGAGCAGCGCGAACGCGCCGGGCTCGGGGGTGACCCCGCGGAGTCGTGCGTGCACGACGGCGGCGGGGGCGGCGAAGTCGGTGCGGCCGTCCTCGAGCGTCAGCTTCGGCGCCGTCGTCGGCTCGCCGACCTGGTCGGCGGCGACCGCGGTCCCGGCGGCGAGGTCGTCGACGACCCGGACGACGAGCTCCGCGCCGCGCTCGGCCATCGCGCTGAGGACGTCGCCCGACGTCGCCTCGGGATCGATCGTGAACGGCTCGGTCGCGAAGACCGGGCCGGCGTCCAGGGCCTCGACGAGCTGGAACACCGTCGCCGCGGTGGTCGTCTCACCGGCCATCACGGCGCGCTGCACCGGGGCGGCGCCGCGGTACGCGGGAAGGTCCGAGAAGTGCAGGTTCACCCATCCGAGCCGCGGGGCGTCGAGGGCCGGACGGCGGAGCAGCGCCCCGTACGCGACGATCACGCCGAGGTCGACGTCCAGGTCCGCGATCCGGGCGGTCACCTCGTCGTCCACGCGGGCGGCCTCGATCACCGGGAGCCCGAGCTCCGACGCGACCTGCGCGACCGGCGTGGGGGTGAGCACGCGCTTCCGTCCCTGCGGCGTCGGCGGCCGGGTGAGCACCGCCGCGATCTCGTGGTCGGACGCCGCCAGAGCGCGGAGGGTGGGGACCGCGGCAGCGGGGCTGCCGGCGACGACGAGACGCATCGGACCAGTCTCCCACGAGACCCGGACGGGACGGGCGGCCGAGGTCGCGCTCGGTCCGCGCCGGGACTGGGTGTGTGCGGAGGCGGTCCTGCCTACGGTCGCTGGCACCTCGACGGAAGGACCACCATGACCAGCGACGCACTGCCCCTGCCCGACTTCGACCACCTCCCGCTCGGCAACCTCGCCGAACACGTCCGCCCGCTCGACCGCGACCAACTGCAGACCCTGCTCGACCACGAACGGGGCCACGGCGACCGACTGCCGGTCGTGCAGGTGCTGACCTCCCGCATCGCAGCCCTCGACGCCGGCGCCGAGCCGACCGGGACGGTCCCCGAGCACCTGCCCGAGGTCCAGCAGGGCACCGCCTCGCCCGCCGTCACGCCAGCGACCTCCGGCCCGGTGGTCAACCCGCCGTCGCACGGCGACCCGACCAACCCCGCCCAGCCGCGCTGAGCCCGGCAGCCGGAGGTTCCGTCGGCCGCTCCGTCCCCGGGACGAGGGCCCGCGGCACCTCCGGACGTCCCCGTCGTCGCACGGGTACGGTCACAGGCAATCCGCTGAAAGGAACGACCATGTCAGACCGACTGTCCACCCCCGCTCCCACCAGCTTCGCCGAGACGCCCGTCCAGAAGGGCGCCCTCGTCGTCGGGATCGTCTTCCTGCTCGTCGGCCTCGCCGGCTTCGTCCCCGGCCTCACGACCGGTGACCTGGGCGGCGCCGGCAACGACTCCATGGGCATGCTGCTCGGCATCTTCCAGGTGTCGGTGCTGCACAACATCGTCCACCTGCTGTTCGGTGTCGTCGGGGTCCTCGCAGCACGTCGTGCCAGCGGGTCCCGGTTCTACCTGGTGATCGGCGGCGTCGTGTACTTCGTCCTCTGGATCTACGGCCTCTTCACCGCGAACAGCGACAGCGCGGCGAACTTCGTGCCGCTCAACTCGGCCGACAACTGGCTGCACCTCGTCCTCGCGATCGGCATGGTCGCGCTCGGCGTCGTGCTGTCCCGCGGCCGTCGCGCACCGGTCGGTGCGGAGCGCACTGCTCGCTGATCCGCGTCGGTGACGGACGGGAGGCCCGTGGCGGGATCGCCACGGGCCTCCCGTCCGTCCGGGCGGCACAGCGCGGGGGCGCGTACAGCGCGGGGCCCGTGGAGCGCCGGGCGCGTACAGCGCGGGGCCCGTGCAGCGCGGGTCAGACCTCGGAGAAGGGTTCGGCGTCGTCCATCCGGACCCGGAGCGCCGGGGCCGCCCGCCGCTTCGTGCCACCGGCGACGACCCGTCGCGTCGAGGAGCGCCGGATCACCTCCGCCTTGAGCGTCGCCGCGACCTCGGCGCCGTGTCCGTACGGGAACCGCACGATCGCGCGGACCGTGCCCGGCGTCGGGTCCTCCACCGGGACGGGCCCGAGGACGGGCCCCACCGGAGCGTCGCCGAGTGCCTCGACCGCGCCGGTGACGGCCTCGTCGGTGCCGGTGAGGGTCGCGACCCGGACGGCCGGCGGGAAGAACAGCTCGCGGCGGTCGGTCAACTCGTCGTGCGCAGGCAGGTCGAGCCGCCAGAGTGCCATCGCGTTCGCGAGCTTCCCGCCGATCCCGACCAGGTAGACCGGAGCACCGGGCGCGCCCTTGGCCGCGGCGTTCGCCCACACGCGCAGGACGTCCTCCTGCACCCGGAGCCCCTCCCGCGCCAGCATCCGCTCGCCGTCGAGGAGCAGGACGCACGCGTACCCGCCGGCGACGTCCGGCTCGGCTCCGCGGGTCGCGACGACGACCGCGGGACGCGCCGGGACCTCGTCGATCGGGCGGGACCCGTCGGCGACGACGATGCGGGTGTTCGGGAAGGCCCGGCCGAGTTCGTCGGCGGTGCGCTGTGCCCCCTGGCCGACCGGCTTGAGCGTGCCGTTGCCGCACGTCGGGCAGCGGTAGCCGGCGGCGAGGGCACCGCAGAACCGGCACTGCGGGGTCGACCCCGCGTGTGGACTGCCGAGCGGGCCGCCGCAGACCCGGCAGTGCGCGCGCTCCCCGCACTCGGAGCAGACCAGTCCCGTCCCGAACCCGGGGTTCGACACCTGGACGAGGACCGGACCCTCACGACTCGCCTCGCGGGCGGCCCGCCACGCGCTGCTCGGGATCCGGGCCTGCGCGGCGTACCCGTCGGCGTTCGTCTGGTGCGCCGTCGGCACGACCTTCGGCACCCGGACCCGGTGCGGAGCGAGCTCCTGCAACCAGCCGAGCTCGACGAGCCGCTGCACGTCGGTGCTCCGGGCGTGCGAGAGCATGAGCAGCGCCGCGCCCGACTGCGCGGTCCGCACGAGGGCGACGTCCCGGGTGTGCACGTACGGTGCACGCTGCTCGGCGAAGGACGGGTCGCCGTCGTCCCACAGCGCGATGAGCCCGAGGTCGGCGGCCGGGGCGTACACGGCGGCCCGGCTGCCGATCGCCACCACGGGGTGGGTCCGGGCGGTCAGGAGCGCGCGGGCCCGCTGCCCGTTCGTCTGCTTGGCGTCGAAGCGGACGACCCGCTCCGGCGGCACGAGGACGTGCAGCGCACGCTCGAGGTCGGCGACGTCCCGGAAGTCGGGGACGGCGAGCACGGCGGAGCGCTCGCCCGCCAGGGTGTGCGCCGCGGCCTGGGCCAGGGTGGCGGCCCAGCCCGGCACCCAGACGCCGTCGGGCGCGTCTGCGGCGACCGGCTGCGGACCGCCGTCGGCGGGAGCAGGGCCGTCCGCTGTCGGGTCGGCGTCAGCGCCGGCGTCAGCGTCAGCGTCAGCGTCAGCGTCGACGTCTGGCTCCGTCGCGGGCGTCGGTGCCGGTGCCGGTGCCGGTGCCGGTGCCGCGAGCAGCACCGGGTGCGGGACGGCACTGACCGCCGCACGGCCACCGGCGTCGATGACGGCCTCGAGCGCGCCGTCCGCGTACCCGGTGACCGGGACCGCCTCGACCGCCGGCGGTACGTGCTCCGGGTCCCGCTCGAGCCAGGCCTTCTCGGGCCGGACCTGCCGGGTCGGCACCGCGAGCCGCAGCACGTCACTCGCGACCCCGGCGGCACGGTCGGCCACGGCCCGCGCGAGTCGCCAGACCTCGGGCGCGAGCACCGGCACCGGGCTCACGAGTTCCTCGATGACGCTGAGTTCCCCCGGGAAGTCGTGTTCCGGGGACAGGGCGTCGTCCGACACGACCTCGACCACGTAGGCGTCGGTCATGCGCGCACCGGAGCGCAGCGGCACCTTCACGCGGACCCCCGGCACGCAGTCGTCCTCGAACTCGGCCGGCACCCGGTAGTCGAACAGACGGTCGAGCTGCGGGAGCGGCGAGTCGAGGACGACGCGCGCGACGGTGGCCACGGAGGGCCTCAGGCGGTGGCGGGGACGAGTCCTGCCGCGGTGCGGAGCTCCTCGACGCGGTCGAGCTGCTCCCAGGTGAATCCGGGCAGGTCGCGACCGAAGTGCCCGTAGGTCGCCGTCTTCGCGTACTTCGGCGTGAGCAGGTCGAGGTCGCGGATGATCGCGGCCGGTCGGAGGTCGAACACCTCGGTGATCGCGGCTTCGATCGTGGCGTCGTCGACGTGGCCGGTGCCGAAGGACTCGACGTACAGACCGACCGGCTTGGCGCGACCGATCGCGTAGGCGACCTGCACCTCGAGCCGGTCGGCGAGTCCCGCCGCGACGGCGTTCTTGGCGACCCAGCGCAGGGCGTACGCCGCCGAGCGGTCCACCTTCGAGGGGTCCTTGCCGCTGAACGCGCCACCGCCGTGCCGCGAGGCCCCACCGTAGGTGTCGACGATCACCTTGCGCCCGGTCAGGCCGGCGTCGCCCTGGGGCCCGCCGATCTCGAACCGACCGGTCGGGTTCACGATGACGTCCACCCGGGACGAGTCGAGGTCCACCAGGTCGAGGACCGGACGGATGACGTGCTCGGTGATGTCGGCCGTCAGCTGCTCGAGCGTGACGCTCGGCGCGTGCTGCGTCGACAGCACCACGGTCTCGACGGTCTTCGGCGTGATGCCGTCGTACCCGACCGTGACCTGGGTCTTGCCGTCCGGGCGCAGGTACGTCAGCTCACCGGACTTGCGGACCGCTGCGAGCTTCTCCGCCAGGCGGTGTGCGAGCCAGATGGCGACGGGCATGTACTCGGGCGTCTCGTTCGTCGCGAAGCCGAACATGATGCCCTGGTCGCCCGCGCCCTGGCGGTCGAGCGGGTCCACCCCGGCACCCGAGCGGGTGTCGAGCGACTCGTCGACGCCCTGCGCGATGTCGGGCGACTGCGCTCCGATCGAGATCTCGACGCCACAGGTACGGCCGTCGAAGCTCACGTCGGAGGAGTCGTAGCCGATGCCCGTGATGACGTCACGGACCAGCTGCGGGATCTCGACGTAGCCGGAGGTGGTGACCTCGCCGGCGACGTGCACGAGCCCGGTCGTCACCATCGTCTCGACGGCGACCCGGGCGTGCGGGTCGACCGTGAGGAGGGCGTCCAGGATGGCGTCCGAGATCTGGTCGCAGATCTTGTCGGGGTGGCCTTCGGTCACCGATTCCGACGTGAAGAGACGGAGTGCGCTCGTCACCGGGATCAGACGGTGGGCTGCTGCTGCTTGGTGACGGTCAGCTTGTCCTCGTTGATCTCGTGGAGCGCGACCGAGAGCGGCTTGTCGTCGATCGTCGAGTCGACGAGCGGACCGACGTTGTCGAAGAGCGAGCCCTCGTGCAGGTCGGCGTAGTAGTCGTTGATCTGGCGGGCGCGCTTGGAGGCGAAGATCACGAGCGCGTACTTCGACTCGACCTTGCTGAGCAGGTCGTCGATGGGCGGGTCGATGATGCCCTGGGGGTTGGCCATGGGGTTGCTCCTCGTCGTCGGTGCACCCGTCAGGGCGCAGAGAACAAGTCTACGACCTCGCGTGCCGCCGTGCTGACATCCGAGTTCACGATCCGCACGTCGAACTCGTCCTGCGCGGCGAGCTCCACCTTCGCGGTCTCGAGCCGCCGGGCCTGCTCCTCGGCGGACTCGGTGCCGCGGCCGATGAGCCGTCGGACGAGTTCGTCCCAGGTCGGCGGCAGCAGGAACACGAGCACCGCCTCGGGCATGGCGTCCCGCACCTGCCGGGCACCCTGCAGGTCGATCTCGAGCATGACCTTCTCGCCGGCGTCGAGCGCACGGTCGATCGGCGGCCGCGGGGTGCCGTACCGGTACGAGTTGTGCACGGTGGCGTACTCGAGCAGTTCGCGGTCGCGGATCATCCGGTCGAACTCGGCGTCGTCGACGAAGTAGTAGTGCACGCCGTCGACCTCGCCCGGGCGGGGCTTGCGGGTCGTCGCGGACACGCTGAGGTTCACCTCGGGGTACTGCTCGCGGATGTGCGCACTGACGGTGCCCTTCCCGACCGCGGTCGGCCCCGCGAGCACGACGAGCTTCGAGGCCCCCCGCTTGCGCCCACGTGCCGCCAACCAGTCCGCGAGCTCGGTGCGCTGTCGACTGCCGAGGCCACCCAGGCGCTTGGACGGCGCGATGCGGAGGGCGCCCATCACGGCCTCGGCCCGGGCCGGACCGACACCGGGCAGGCTCGTGAGGAGGTCCCGCACCCGGAGCGACCGCTCGGCGGCGGTCGCCGCGACGACCGACTCGTCCTCCGACCACGCGGCCTTGGCGACCTCGAGCGGCGACCGCTCCCCCGACGCCACCGCGGCCTTGACGGCGGCACGTGCTCGTCGTGCGGCGACGGCGGCCTTCGCGGCCGCGACACGGTCGACCTCCGGCGGGTTCCGGTGCGCGGGGAGCTCGGCGCGGTCGTCCGTGGACGTGTCGGGCGCTGCCCCGGTCTGCTCGGTCACGCGGCCACCGCCAGGGCGCGCGCGATCCGCTCCGCGCGGTCCGCCACCAGGCCGGCGACGGCGTCCGGACCGTCGACGAGCAGGCCGCGCGACTCGTTCACCAGGACCTGCTCGGCACGGCTGCCGTACAGCCCGCGGAGGTCCCCGATGCGTGCGCCCTGCGCGCCGAACCCGGGCGCGAGCACCGGCGCCGCGCCGATGTCGTCGGCGGTGATGCCGAAGTCGTCGAGGTCGAGCGTCGCGCCGAGCACGAGCCCGACGTCCCCCAGGGCCTGGTCGGCCGTCGTCCGGTTCTCGTCTGCCACGTCCACGACGATACCGGCCGCCACGGTCCGACCGGCACGCGGCCCCTCGGCCACCACCGCCGTCTGGAGCACGCGTGCCTCCGGGTTGCTCGTCGCGGCGAGCACGAACACACCCGCTCCGTGCGCACGGGCGACGCGGATCGTCCCGGCGAGCGAGGCGTACCCCAGGTACGGCGACACGGTCATCGCGTCCGCCGCGAACGGCCCGTCGCGGTCCAGCCAGGCGAGCGCGTAGTCGTCCCCGGTGGACCCGATGTCGCCGCGCTTCACGTCGGCCACGACCAGGAGGCCCGCGTCCCGCGCCCGACGGATCGTCGCCTCGAGCGCCCGGAACCCGGCCGCCCCGGCGGCCTCGAAGAACGCGACCTGCGGCTTCACGACGGCCGCACGGCCCGCGGCCGCGTCGACGAGGGTGGCGCCGAACGCCGTGAGGCCCTCCTCGTCGCGGCCGAGCCCCCACGCCGCCAGGGTGGCGGCGTGGGGGTCGATCCCGACGCACAGGGCCGAGCGCGCGTCGATGGCGGCCGCGAGCCGGACGCCGAACGGCGTCACCACCCGGCTCGCTCGAGCGCGTAGTCCTGCAGGCTCCGGACGCTGTGCGGCGTCCCGATCGTCTCGATCGCCGCGACCGCCGCGCCGAGCTGCGAGATCGTCGTGAACAGCGGCTTGTCGGCCGCCACGGTGGCCGCACGGATCTCGTACCCGTCCGCACGACCCGAGGCACCGCTCGGCGTGTTGATGACGATGTCGACCTCGTTGCGGGCGAGCAGGTCGACGACGCTCTCCTGCCCCTGGCTGTACTTGCCGACCGTGCCGACCAGGATTCCGTTGCGGCGGAGCACCTCGGCGGTGCCCTCGGTCGCGATGATCCGGAACCCGAGCTGCTGCAGGCGGTGCACCGGCAGGACGATGGCGCGCTTGTCCGTGTCGGCGACGCTCACGAAGACCGTGCCGCTGGTCGGGAGCCCGCCGTACGCGGCCTCCTGGCTCTTCAGGAACGCCCGCGGGAAGTCGCGGTCGATGCCCATGACCTCGCCGGTCGAGCGCATCTCCGGGCTGAGCACGGAGTCGACGACCTGCCCGTCGGCGGTGCGGAAGCGCCGGAACGGGAGCACGGCCTCCTTGACGGCGACCGGCGCCTGCGCCGGGACGAACGCGCCGTCGCGGGCGGGCAGCATCCCCTCGTCGACCAACCCGTCGATCGTCGAGCCGGTCATGATGCGCGCGGCGGCCTTCGCCAGGGCGATGCCCAGTGCCTTCGACACGAACGGCACCGTGCGGCTGGCACGCGGGTTCGCCTCGAGGACGTAGAGCACGCCCGCACCGATCGCGAACTGCACGTTGAGCAGACCGCGGACGCCGACGCCCCGCGCGATCTCCTCGGTCGCGTCCACGACGGCCTGGATCTCGGCTCGACCGAGGCCGACCGGGGGCAGGGTGCAGGACGAGTCACCGGAGTGGATCCCGGCCTCTTCGATGTGCTCCATGATGCCGCCGACGTACAGCCGCTCGCCGTCGTACAGGGCGTCGATGTCGATCTCCACCGCGTCGTCGAGGAAGCGGTCCACCAGCAGCGGCAGGTCCGGGCCGATGATCGCCTGGTCGGCCATCCGGTCGAAGTAGTCGGCGAGGGCGGCGGAGTCGTAGACGATCTCCATGCCGCGCCCACCGAGCACGAAGGACGGGCGGACGAGCACCGGGTAGCCGATGCCCTCGGCGACGGTGGTCGCGCTCGCCAGGTCGTGGGCGGTGCCGTTCTTCGGGGCGAGGAGGCCGGCGTCGTCGAGGATGCGGGAGAAGGCCCCGCGCTCCTCGGCGAGGTCGATGGCGTCCGGGCTCGTGCCGAGGATCGGGATGCCCGCGGCCTCGAGCGGCTTCGCCAGGCCCAGCGCGGTCTGCCCGCCGAGCTGCACGACGACGCCCACCACCTGCCCGGACGCCTGCTCGGCCTCGATGACCTCGAGGACGTCCTCGGCCGTGAGCGGCTCGAAGTACAGGCGGTCCGAGGTGTCGTAGTCGGTCGAGACCGTCTCCGGGTTGCAGTTCACCATGATCGTCTCGAACCCGGCGTCGCTCAGCGCGAAGGACGCGTGCACGCAGGAGTAGTCGAACTCGACGCCCTGGCCGATGCGGTTCGGGCCGGAGCCGAGGATGACGACCTTCTTGCGGTCGCTCGGGGCGACCTCGGTCTCGGTGTCGTAGGACGAGTAGTGGTACGGCGTCAGGGCGGGGAACTCGCCCGCGCAGGTGTCGACGGTCTTGAACACCGGCCGGATGCCGAGCGCGTGCCGCTGGTCGCGGGCCTCCTGCTCGGTGATGCCCCGGAGCGCGGCGATCTGCACGTCGCTGAAGCCGTGCTCCTTCGCCCAGCGGACCGTGTCGGCGTCGAGCGTCGCGGCGTCCCGGACCTCGGCCGCGACCTCGTTGATGAGGACGATCTGGTCGATGAACCAGGGGTCGATGCCGGTGGCGTCGAAGACCTCCGCCGTGGTGGCGCCGGCGACGAGGGCCTGCTGGACCGTGACGATCCGGCCGTCCGTCGGGACGCGCGACTTCTCGAGCAGGGCGGCCTTGTCGAGCTGGTCCGCCGGGACGTCCCAGTGGAAGCTCGACCCGCGCTTCTCGAGCGACCGGAGCGACTTCTGCAGCGCGGTGGCGTAGTTGCGGCCGATGGCCATCGCCTCGCCGACGCTCTTCATCGTCGTGGTGAGCGTCGCGTCGGCGGCGGGGAACTTCTCGAACGCGAAGCGCGGGGTCTTCACGACGACGTAGTCCAGCGTCGGCTCGAAGCTCGCCGGGGTGACCTGCGTGATGTCGTTCTGGATCTCGTCGAGCCGGTACCCGATGGCGAGCTTCGCGGCGATCTTGGCGATCGGGAAGCCCGTCGCCTTCGACGCGAGGGCCGACGAGCGGGAGACGCGCGGGTTCATCTCGATGACGATCACGCGACCGTTCGAGGGGTCGACCGCGAACTGGATGTTGCAGCCGCCGGTGTCGACGCCCACCCGACGGATGATGTCGATGCCGATGTTCCGCATGTTCTGGTACTCGCGGTCGGTCAGCGTGAGCGCGGGGGCGACCGTGATCGAGTCACCGGTGTGCACGCCGACCGGGTCGACGTTCTCGATCGAGCAGATGACGACGGTGTTGTCCGCGTTGTCCCGCATCAGCTCGAGCTCGTACTCCTTCCAGCCGAGGATCGACTCCTCGAGCAGGACCTCCGTCGTCGGGGACGACTGCAGGCCGTCGCCGACGAAGCGGACGAGCTCCTCCTCGTTGTAGGCGAAGCCCGAGCCGAGCCCGCCCATCGTGAAGGAGGGCCGGACCACGAGCGGGTAGCCGAGGTCCTGCGCGAACTCCTTCGCCTCCTCGAGCGTGTGCGCGATGTGGCTGCGGGCGACGTCCGCGCCCGACTCGAGGACGAGCTCCTTGAAGAGCTGTCGGTCCTCACCGCGCTGGATGGCGTCGACCTTCGCGCCGATGAGCTCGACGCCGTGCTTCTCGAGGATGCCGGCCTCGTCGAGCGCGATCGCGGCGTTCAGGGCGGTCTGCCCGCCGAGTGTCGGCAGGACCGCGTCGGGCTGCTCGATGCGGATGATCTCCTCGAGCGACGCGTTCGTGATCGGCTCGATGTACGTCGCGTCGGCGAAGTCCGGGTCGGTCATGATCGTCGCCGGGTTCGGGTTCACGAGGATGACCCGGACGCCCTCGGCGCGCAGGACGCGGCACGCCTGGGTGCCGGAGTAGTCGAACTCGGCGGCCTGCCCGATGACGATCGGACCGGAGCCGATGACCAGGACGGAGCTGATGTCGGAGCGCTTGGGCATCAGTTGCCCTCCTTCGTGGTGTCGGCGGTCGTGACGTCGGCGGCGGGGGTGGTCGCGTCGGCGGTGGCCGCGTCGAGCGGCTCCCCCTGTCGTCGGGCGAGGACCATGTCCCGGAAGCGGTCGAACAGGTACATGCTGTCGTGCGGTCCGGCGGCCGCCTCGGGGTGGTACTGCACGCTGAACGCGGGCATGTCGAGCGCGCGGAGGCCCTCGACGACGTTGTCGTTCAGCGAGTAGTGCGACACCTCGACCCGGCCGAAACCGACCGGCGACTCGAGGGTCTCCCCGACCGGGGCGTCGACCGCGAAGCCGTGGTTCTGACTCGTGATCTCCACCTTGCCCGTCGTGGTGTCGAGCACCGGCTGGTTGATCCCGCGGTGGCCGAACGGCAGCTTGTAGGTGCCGAAGCCGAGCGCGCGGCCGAGCAGCTGGTTGCCGAAGCAGATGCCGAAGAACGGTCGGCCGTCGCGCAGGCTGTCCTGCAGGAGCGACACCTGGGCGTCGGAGGCGGCCGGGTCGCCGGGGCCGTTCGAGTAGAACAGCGCGTCGGGGTCGAGCTCGCGTAGCCGCTCGACGGTGACGTCCTGCGGCAGCACGTGCACCTCGAAGCCGCGCTCGGACAGGTACCGCGTGGTGGACGCCTTGACGCCGAGGTCGAGGACGGCCAGCGTGCCGATCCGCTCCCCGACCGGCGCGACCACGTACTCCTCGGCCGTGGAGACCTCGGCGGACAGGTTCCTGCCCGTCATGCCGGTCTGCTCGGTGACGATCCGGAGCTGCTCGTCGGCGTCGAGCGTCGCGTCGGCCCCGCTGAAGACACCGCCCTTCATCGCGCCGGCGTCGCGGATGCGCCGGGTCAGGGCCCGGGTGTCGATCCCGGAGATGCCGACGATGCCGTCGCGCACGAGGTGCTCGTCGAGCGAGGCGTTGGCCCGGTGGTTCGACACCACCCGGCTGGGGTCGCGCACGACGTACCCGGCGACCCAGATGCGCCGGGACTCGGGGTCCTCGTCGTTCACCCCCGTGTTGCCGATGTGCGGTGCCGTCTGCACCACGATCTGGCCCGCGTACGACGGGTCGGTGAGCGTCTCCTGGTAGCCGGTCATGCCGGTCGCGAAGACCACCTCGCCGAGCGTGCGCCCGCGGGCGCCGTAGGCCCAGCCGTCGTACCGGGTGCCGTCCTCGAGGACCAGTACGGCCCGTTCGCGTGTCATCAGTTCGTCCCTTCGCCCGCGGTGTGCGGGGAGTCGTTCGTCATCGCCGGTCCCTGCAGCGCGCGGAGCGCGTCCGCGTCGCCCTGGGGGAACCGGAAGTAGGTGTCGAGGTCCGTCGCAGCTGCGGCGCCGGTCGCCGTCCATCGCAGTCGGACCAGTCCCCCGGGCTCGACCACCCGGTCGATGGCCCACGTGGCCCGGTCGGCACCGCGCACCGCGCTCCGGGCGATCCAGCGGTCGTCCGTGCCGGCGTGGTGCAGCACGACGCCGGACCGGTGGACCGTCACACCGCCGCGGCCGCGGAACCCGAGGCCGCCGGCCGTGATGCGTTCGAGCGGCTCGTCGGCGCGGGTCGTCGCGACGGTGAACCCGTCCCACGACCCGACCACGGGCCCGGGGTCCGCTGGGACCGGGACGGGAGGCACGGCCTCCGCCTGCCGTCGGCTGCGCGTCCGCCACGTGCGGGCCATCACGACGAACAGCGCCGCCACCGCGAGCAGGATCACCCCGCCGAGCAGCCAGCGCGCCGTGTCACCGCTCATGCGGTCGCCGCCCGCTCGTGCGCGGCCCGTGCCGCGACCGTCCCGGCGTCGAGCAGTTCACCGTCGAGGACGGTGGGCATGCCGTGGTGGAACGTGGCGACCACCCGGCCGGGCAGGCGCATGCCGAGGTACGGCGAGTTCTGCGACTGTCCGTGCAGGTCGTCGACCGAGAACGTGCGCACGGCGGCCGGGTCGTACAACGTGACCTCGGCCGGTGCCCCCTCGGCGATCGCGTGCCCGTGGCCGGCGACCTGGCCGATCCGGGCCGGCGCGCTCGAGAGCACCCGGGCGACGTCGGCCCAGTCGAGGCGACCGTCGGCCACCACGGCGGCGTGCACGACGCTGAGCGCCGACTCGAGCCCGACCATCCCGTTCGCGGCGGCCGGCCACTCGCAGTGCTTCGCCTCGGCCGGGTGCGGCGCGTGGTCGGTGGCGACGATGTCGATCGTGCCGTCGGCGAGGGCCGCGCGGAGCGCGTCGACGTCCTCACGACTGCGGAGGGGCGGGTTGACCTTGTAGCGGGCGTCGTACCCGGGCGCACCGTCGTGGCCCGCGATGAGGTCCTCGGTCAGGACGAGGTGGTGCGGGGTGACCTCCGCCGTCACGTCGATCCCGCGGGACTTGGCCCAATGGATCACCTCGACGCTGCCCGCAGTCGAGACGTGGCAGACGTGCAGCCGGGCACCGACGTGGTCGGCGAGCAGGACGTCGCGCGCGATGATCGACTCCTCGGCCACGGCGGGCCATCCGGCGAGGCCGAGCTCGGAGGACAGCCGGCCCTCGTTCATCTGCGCGCCGATGGTCAGACGGGGTTCCTGGGCGTGCTGCGCGAGCACCCCGCCGAAGCCCTTGATGTACTCGAGCGCGCGCCGCATGAGCAGCGGGTCGGCGACGCACGAGCCGTCGTCGGAGAACACCCGGACGGCCGCGCGCGAGGTCGCCATCGCGCCGATCTCGGACAGGTGCGTGCCCTGCAGGCCCTGCGACACGGCGCCGATCGGCCGGACCGTGACGTAGCCGGCGTCGTCCCCGAGCGCCTGCACCTGCTCGACCACCCCGGCGGTGTCGGCGACCGGCGAGGAGTTCGCCATCGCGTTGACCGCGGTGAACCCGCCGGCGGCGGCGGCCCGTGAGCCGGACAGCACGGTCTCGGACTCCTCGTGGCCGGGTTCGCGGAGGTGGGTGTGCAGGTCGACGAGACCGGGCAGGGCGAGCAGCCCGTCGGCGTCGACGACCGTGGCACCGGCCGTGTCGAGACCGGACCCGACCGCGGTGACGAGCCGACCCTCCAGGCGGATGTCGGCCCGGGTGCCGTCGACCAGCTGCGCGCCGCGGATGAGGTGTGCGGTCATGCGACGGTCTCCTTCTGGTGGTCACCGGTGAGGGCGAGGTAGAGCACGGCCATCCGGACCGAGACGCCGTTCGCGACCTGCTCGACCACGGTGGAGCGGGCGTCGTCGGCGGCCACGCCGGCGATCTCGAGCCCGCGGTTCATCGGGCCGGGGTGCATCACGAGCGTGCGCTCGGGCAGCCGGGCGAAGCGCGCGGCGGTGAGCCCGAAGTGGCGGGTGTACTCGCGCGGGTTCGGGAAGAAGGCGTCGTTCATCCGCTCCTGCTGGATGCGCAGGGTCATCACGACGTCCGGGTCCTCGGCCAGTGCGGCGTCGAGGTCGTGCTGGACCGCGGCACCGAAGGGGCGGTCCACCGCGGGCAGCAGCGTCGGCGGCGCGGCGAACGTGACGTGGGCGCCGAGGGTCCGGAGCAGCCAGGCGTTGCTGCGGGCCACGCGGCTGTGCAGGACGTCGCCGACGATGAGCACGCGGACGCCGTCGAGGCCCTGCCCGCGGCTCGCCGTGCCGTGCAGCCGGCGGCGCATCGTGAACGCGTCGAGGAGCGCCTGCGTGGGGTGCTCGTGGGTACCGTCGCCGGCGTTCACGACCGGCACATCGATCCAGTCGGCCTCGGCCAGGACGCGCGGGGCGCCGGACGCCCCGTGGCGGATGACGATGCCGTCGATGCCCATCGCGTCGAGGGTCTGCACGGTGTCCTTGAGCGACTCGCCCTTCGAGACGCTCGAGCCCTTCGCGGCGAAGTTGATGACGTCCGCGGAGAGGCGCTTGGCGGCCGCCTCGAACGAGATCCGCGTGCGGGTCGAGTCCTCGAAGAACAGGTTGACGACCGTCCGGCCGCGCAGCGCCGGCAGCTTCCGGACCTCGCGCGTGTTCACCTCCGCCATCTCCTCGGCGACGTCGAGGATGCGGACGGCTTCCTCCCGCGACAGGTCCGCGGTCGAGAGCAGGTGCCTCATGCCGCACCGCCCTGCTCGATGACGACCTCGTCGACGCCGTCGGTCTCGGTCAGGTGCAGCGAGACCCGCTCGTCGCCCGCGGTCGGCAGGTTCTTGCCGACGTGGTCGGCCCGGATCGGCAGCTCGCGGTGGCCCCGGTCGACGAGGACCGCCAGGCGGACGGCGCGTGGGCGGCCGATGCCCTGCAGGGCGTCGAGCGCCGCGCGGACCGTCCGGCCGGAGTAGAGGACGTCGTCGACGAGGACGACGACCTTGCCGTCGACGCCGCCGGCGGGGATGACCGTCCGGTGCGGGGACCGACCGATGCCCCGACCGAGGTCGTCGCGGTACATCGTCACGTCGAGTGCTCCGACGCGCTCGGTGCCGATGCCGCCGGACGCGGACTCCCACCCGGGCTCGATGTCGGCGAGGACCCGACCCAGGCGCTCGGCGAGGACGGCCCCGCGGGTCGGGATGCCGAGCAGCACGAGGTCCGAGCCGCCGTGGTTGGCCTCGAGGATCTCGTGTGAGATGCGTGTCAGGGCACGCGTGATGTCGGACTGCTGCAGGACCGTTCTGGTGCCCACGCCGACCTCCTTCCTCGTCTCTCTGGACGACCCCCGCCTCACTGGACGGCATCAAAGGATGCTGGTTGCGTTCGAGCCTAGCGGGACTCCCGGTCCTCCGCGACAGTCCGACCGGACGGTCCACGGCCCTCCGCGACGGCGCCGAGGACGCCGTTCACGAAGCCGGCCGAGTCGTCGGTGGACAGCGACTGGGCGAGCTCGACGGCCTCCGCGATCGCCACGGCGTCCGGGACCTCCGGGTTGAACCGGATCTCCCACACGCCCATGCGCAGGATGCAGCGGTCGAGGACCGGCATCCGGGCGATCGCCCAGCCCTGCGCGTGGTCGGAGATGACGCCGTCGATCTCGTACCGGGCCTCGTCGACGCCCGTCACGATCTGCCGCGCGTAGTCCCAGCTGGAGGCGCGCTCCGGCTGGTCGAGGTGGCGGACCGTCTCGGTCGCGAGGACGTCCGCGATCGGCAGCTCGCGCACCTCGGCCACGTACAGCATGTCGAGGGCGCGCTTGCGGGCCTTCGAACGAGCACTCATACGGTCAGCGCCTAGTCGTTGACGCGGCCGAGGTAGTTGCCGTCGCGGGTGTCGACCTTGACCTTGGTGCCGGACTCGAGGAAGAGCGGGACCTGGATCTGGTACCCCGTGACGATCGTCGCCGGCTTCGTGCCGCCGGAGGAGCGGTCGCCCTGCAGGCCGGGCTCGGTCTCGATCGTGGTGACGATCGAGGTCGGGAGCTCGACGTAGAGCGGGTTGCCCTCGTTCATCGCGATGGTGACCTGCGCGGACTCGAGCAGGAAGTTGCGCGCGTCACCGACGACGGCCGCCGGGACGTTGACCTGGTCGTAGGTGTCCTGGTCCATGAAGACGTACGAGTCGCCGTCCTCGTAGAGGTACTGGAAGTCGCGACGGTCCACCGTGGCGGTCTCGATCTTCGCGCCGGCGTTGAAGGTGCGGTCGACGACCTTGCCGGAGACGACCTGCTTGAGCTTGGTGCGCACGAAGGCGCCGCCCTTGCCCGGCTTCACGTGCTGGAACTCGACGACCGACCAGAGCTGCCCGTCGATGATGAGAACGGCGCCGTTCTTGATGTCAGTGGTACTCGCCATGGGTCTTCCGTTCGATGGTGTTGTGAAGGTGTCCAGGCTCGTGGAGCCCCGGACGAGTGTAGCGGACGGGGCCCGGCGTGCCGGGACCGGACCGCCGGCCTACTGCCGTCTCCGCGCCAGCCACGCGTCGACGGCCGCCCACGCGAGCAGCACGACACAGGTGCCGCCGAGCAACGCCCCGGCCACGAGCGTGCTGATCACGGCCGTCGGCCGGGCCGGCGCGGCCAGGTAGACCACGGCCAGGAGGCCCGCCCCGGCTCCCAGGAGCACGAGCAACACCCGGCGGATCATGCCGGAGACGGTCTGGCGGTCACGCCGGTCGCTGAGCAGCCGGATGTTCACCGACAGCCGCCCCGCCTCGACCGCCTCGGTGATCTTGTCGATGCGGCGCGGCAGCCGCCGCGCCGAGGTCACCAGCCCGAAGAGCTCGCGGACGAGGACGCTCCGCACCGCGGCGGGCCGGAGCTGGTCGCGGATCTGCTCCGCCGCGAGGCCGCGCGACTCCTCGAGCAGGTCGAACGACGGCGCGAGCGTGCGGAGCGTCCCCTCGAAGATCGCCAGCGCGCGGGCGGCCGCCACGAAGTCGGCCGGAGCACGCAGCCGGTAGCGACCGAACACCTCGACCGCGTCGTCCACCGTCTCGACGCCGATCCGCGCGCCCGGACCGAGTTCCTCGGCGACGAACCGCGCCATGTCGCGCCGGAAGTCCGCTTCGTCCTCGGGGTCGCGGACCGGCGCCATCCGGAGGACCGCGTCCGCGATGCGTGAGGTGTCGTCCTGCAGGTAGGCGGCGAGCAGTTCCTGGACCGTGTCCCGGAGACCCGGGTCGAGCCTCCCGACCGATCCGAAGTCGATGAGCGCGGGCCGTCCGTCGGGCAGGAGCAGGACGTTCCCCGGGTGCAGGTCCGCGTGGTAGACGCCGTCGAAGACGACCTGACGGAGGAACGCGCGGAGGACCGAGCGCATCGGCTCGTCGAGGTCGCGGTCCGAGCGCTCGGCTCGGATCGCGCTGAGCGTGTCGCCCTCCAGGAACTCCATCACGAGCACGCGTCGCGTCGACAGGTCGCGGTACGGCTCCGGGAACCGCACCTCGTCGGGACGCGCGCTCCGGGCCTGGGCCGCGCGGAGCGACTCGAGGTTCCGCAGCTCCGCGGTGAAGTCGACCTGTCGGACGAGGTCGGCGCCGTACTGCTCGGCCACCTCGACCACGCCGAGCTGCCGCGCCTGCGCGGACGTCCGGGTCAGGAAGCGCACGAGCCGCAGGGCGATGTCGACGTCCCGCCGGACCGCGGCGTCGATGCCCGGCCGCTGCACCTTGACCGCGACCGCGGTGCCGTCGGCGAGCCGTGCGCGGTGCACCTGCGCGATGGAGGCCGCGGCGACGGGCTCCGGGTCGAAGGACGCGAACACCCCGGCCACCGGCGCGCCGAGCTCGGCCTCGAGCAGCGCGGCGACCTCGTCGGGCGCGGCGGGACGCACGCTCCCCTGCAGGAGCGCGAGGCGCTCCGTCCACTCGTCGGGCAGCAGGTCGTCGCGTGTGGACAAGACCTGGCCCATCTTCACGAAGCCACCGCCGGCCTCCTCGAGCGCCAGGCGCAGGTGGTCGGCCTGGTCCCGGCGGAGGTCGGCCGTGGCCGGCTCCCGCGAGAAGTCGAGCCGACGGATCGGCAGGAGCCCGTGGCGCCGTGCGATCCCGAGCACCTCGGCGAACCGACGGGCCCGACCGCGGGCGGTCCCCGCGTCCGGACGCTGCTGGGTGGAGAAGTCGCTGAGACGGGGCGGGTTCGGCACGTCCTCAGTCTGCTCCGTGGGCCTGGGGCGGACCGGGGTGCCGGGACCCGTCGGACCTCAGGCGCCGACCTCCTGGTATGCGGTGAAGAGCAGGTGGTCCTCCGGGCCCTCGAGCGTCACCGGCTTGCCGATCCCGTCGAGGATGATGAACCGGAGCATGCCGGCGCGTGCCTTCTTGTCCCGACGCATGGTCGCGAGGAGGCTCTGCCACCGTCCGAGCGGGTAGGTGGTGGGGAGCGAGAGCGAGTCCAGCACCGCCCGGTGTCGGTCCACGGTGGCGTCGTCCAAGTGCCCGGTCAGGCGTGCGAGTTCGGCGGCGAAGACCATCCCGACGGAGACCGCAGCGCCGTGTCGCCACTGGTACCGCTCGGCGTGCTCGATCGCGTGACCGAGGGTGTGCCCGTAGTTGAGCACCTCGCGACGGCCCTGCTCCGTGAAGTCGTCCGACACGACCTGCGCCTTGAGACCGATCGCGAGTTCGACGACGCGACGGAACTCGGGCGTCGTCGGGTCGGTGACGCGATCGACGTCCGCCTCGATGACGTCGAGGATCTCCGGGACCGCGATGAAGCCGGCCTTGACGATCTCGGCGAAGCCCGCGAGGACCTCGTTCCGCGGCAGGGTCCGGAGGAGGTCCAGGTCGGCGACCACCGCGCGCGGGGCGGCGAAGGCGCCGACGAGGTTCTTGCCCTCGTTCGTGTTGATGCCGGTCTTGCCGCCGACGCTCGCGTCGACCATGCCGAGCACCGTGGTGGGCATCGACAGGTACGGCACGCCGCGCAGCCACGTGGCGGCGACGAACCCGGCGAGGTCGGTGACGGCGCCGCCGCCGAGCCCGATCACGGCGTCGGTGCGGGTGAAGTCGGACTGGCCCATGACCTGCCAGCAGAACGAGGCGACCTCGATCCGCTTCGCGGCCTCGGCGTCGGGGACCTCCGCGATGAGGGCCTCGAGCCCCGCGTCGACGAGCAACTGCCGGAGGTCCTCGGCCCGGGCCCCGAGTGTCGGTGCGTGCACGATGAGGACCTTGGCGACGCGCGGGCCGAGCAACGCGGGGACGGCCCCGAGCAGGCCGTTCCCGACCGCGACGACGTAGCCGTCGTCGCCGCCGACGCGGATCTCGGTGGTGCCCTCGGGCAGGGTCGACTCGGTCACGGTGCTCCTTCGTCGGAGGTGGTGGGGCTGCTGGGTCGGCCGTCGGTCCGGCCATCGGTCCGGGCGCTCGACGGTGCCGTGCGCCGGACCCACGCGACGACGTCCTCCGCCACGCGGGACATCGGCCGCCGCGAGGTGTCGAGCACCAGGTCGGCCAGCCGCTCGTACGTCGGTGCCCGCTCGTCGAGGATCGACTGCCACGCCGTGATGCCGCCGGTCGCGATGAGCGGCCGGTCGCTACCGAGGATCCGGGGCGCGACCGCCTCGGCCGAGACGGTCAACAGGACGACGTGCGCGTCCGCGATCGCCGCGCGCGTGCCCTCGTGCATGACGGCTCCCCCGCCGAGGGACACGACGCCACCCGTCTCGACCGCTCGTCGGACCGCCTCGGCCTCGAGCTCGCGGAACACGGGCTCGCCGCGCTCGGCGAACAGCCGCGGGATCGGGCCGTGCTCGCGGGCGATCACCCGGTCGGTGTCGGTGAACGGGACGCCGAGTGCCTTGGCCACCCGGCGGCCGACGCTCGACTTCCCCGCGCCCATCGGTCCGATGACGACCACAGGCCGGGGCACGGCCACGTTCACCGTGCTGGCGTCGGCGCGGTCGGGTCGCTCCGGCGCGTCCGGAGCGTCTCCGGGATCGCGGCGAGGTAGCCCTCGAGGTTCCGCTTCGTCTCGGCCACGCTGTCACCGCCGAACTTCTCGAGCACGGCGTCGGCGAGCACCAGGGCCACCATCGCCTCGGCGACGACGCCGGACGCCGGCACCGCGCAGACGTCGGAGCGCTGGTGGTGCGCACTCGCATCCTCGCCCGTCGCGACGTCGATGGTCTGCAGCGCGTGCGGGACGGTGGCGATCGGCTTCATCGCGGCACGGACGCGGAGGACCGTACCGGTGGACATGCCGCCCTCGGTGCCGCCCGCACGGTCGCTCGTGCGCACGATCGCACCGTCGGCGCGCTGCAGTTCGTCGTGCGCGGCGGACCCGCGGCGGGCCGCGGTCGCGAAGCCGTCACCGACCTCGACGCCCTTGATCGCCTGGATGCCCATGATCGCCGCTGCCAGGCGCGCGTCGAGCCGACGGTCCCACTGCACGTGCGACCCGAGTCCCGGCGGGACCCCGTAGAAGAGCACCTCGACCACGCCGCCGAGGGTGTCGCCGTCCTTCTTCGCGGCCTCGACCTCGGTCACCATGCGGGCGGAGGTCGCGGGGTCGGCGCAGCGGAGCTGGTCGTCGTCGAGGCGGTCGACGTCGGCGGGCACGGGCAGTGCGGCGTCCTCTGGCACGCGGACCGTACCGACCTGCAGCGTGTGCGCGACCGAGGTCATCCCGAGTTCGGCGAGGAAGGACTTCGCCACGGCGCCGAGCGCGACCCGGGCCGCGGTCTCACGGGCGGACGCGCGCTCGAGGATCGGTCGGGCCTCGTCGAAGCCGTACTTCTGCATCCCGACCAGGTCCGCGTGCCCGGGGCGCGGGCGCGTCAGCGGGGCACCGCGGCCGCGGGAGGCGTCGGTCTGCTCGACGGGCTCGGGGTTCATCACCTCGACCCACTTCGGCCACTCGGTGTTGCCGATGCGGATCGCGATCGGGCTGCCCATCGAGAGACCGTGGCGGACGCCACCGGACAGGTGCAGCTCGTCCTGCTCGAACTTCATGCGGGACCCACGGCCGTAGCCGAGCTTGCGGCGCGCGAGGTCGGCGCGGATGGACTCGTACGACACCGGGACGCCGGCCGGGAGGCCTTCCATCATGGCGATGAGTTCGGGTCCGTGGGACTCTCCAGCGGTCAACCAACGAAGCATGGAGCCATCCTCCCACAGCGCACGGCCGTGCGACGTGCCGTGCGCTGCGGGAGGGACTACTGGTACTCCGGGTGCGCCCGCAGCCAGCTGCGGAAGCGCTCGACCGCGACGAGGTGCTGGTCGTACGTGTCCGAGAACACGGTCTCGCCGGTCTCGAGGTCGACCGTGACGAAGTACAGCCAGTTGCCCGTCGCCTGGTGCACGACCGCGTCGATCGCGATGTCACCGGGGTTCGAGATCGGCGCCGGCGGCAGTCCGTCGTGCTGGTAGGTGTTGTACTCGTTCGACGCGTCCGCACGCTCGGCGTCCGTGGTCGTCACGGTGTGCGTGTTCCCGGTGCCGTAGGCGACGGTCGCGTCGGACTGCAGCCGCATGCCGTCGTCCAGCCGGTTCTGGAACACCCGCGCCACCTTCGGGTAGTCCGCGGCGAGACCGGCCTCCTTCTGCACGAGCGAGGCGAACACCACGACGCGCTCCTGGTCGGCCTCGGCGACGCCGGCCTTCTCGAGCCGCTGCTTCATCGTGTCGACCATGGCCTGGAAGTACTGCTTCGCGGTCCAGTCGGGCTTGATCGGGTAGGTCGCCGGGAACAGCCAGCCCTCGAGGGTCGTGACGCCCGCCGGGAGACCGTACGCCGAGACGTCCTCCGCCGCGGCGGCGACCTCGGCCTTGCTCAGGCCGGCCTTCGAGACCATGCCGGCCTCGATGTCCTGCAGGGCCGTCCCCTCCGGGATGACGAGTGACGGGTCCTCGACGCGGTTCGCCTTGTCCTGCAGCGCCGAGAGCGCGGCCTTCGAGCTCATCTTCTTCTTGAGCGCGTAGGAGCCCGGCTGGAACTGGACCTCGGGCGACGCGAGCAGCAGTTCGTAGAACGCGCTCGAGGTCTTCACCACGCCGCTGCGTTGCAACGTGGCGGCGACGTCCTCGCCGATGTCGCCCTCCTTGATCGTGATGGTCACCTTCGAGGTGCCGTCACCGGTGTAGTCGTCGGTCTCCTTCGCGCCGGAGATCGCGCTCATCACCGCCTGGACCTTCGGTGCGGCGAACGCGTAGGCACCGCCGGCGGCGGCGAGCACCAGCGCGACGATGACGATCCCCGCGATGAGCGGACCCTTGCGACGGGCGGGACGGTCGTCCCGCGGCGGACGGGAGGCTCCCCCGCGTCCGCCCCGTCGGCCGCCGTCGTCCCCGCCCGCGCCACCGCGTCCGGCACCGCCGCGGGGCCCGTCGCCACCGGATCCGTCGGCACCGGACGCGTCGTCGTCCGTGGCGCCGCTGCCCGTGCCGGTGGACCCGACCGGAGCTGCTGCGACGGTGCGTGCGGCAGGAGCGACGCCGTCGTCGGCGCCGACCCCTTGCCAGGTCCCGCGACGGCGGACCGGGGTCTCGTCGTCCGCCTCGTCGCGCGTTCCTCGACCGGCGGCAGCCGGCACGTGACCGCTGTGCAGGGTGCCGCCGAGCAGGGCGTGCACGTCGGGGTGGACGTCGTCACCCGCCGGGGCGGTGCCGACGCTGCGACGCGGGCCGGGCCTCCCGGGCTCGCCCGCCGACTGCTCGGCCGGTGCCGCTGTCGGCTGATCGCGCTGCGTCGCCGCCGACGCGGCCTCCTGTCGCTCTCGTGCCGCACGGGCGGCTCGGCGCGAGAGCGGCGCGTGGCCGCTGCTCTGGCCGGAGCCGTCCGTCGGGGTCCCGGTGCGCTCACGGCGCTCGGCGTCGTTGCCGGTCGCGATGATCGCGTTCCAGTCCAGATCGTCTGCCAACGGTCCTCGGTCTCTCGGTCGGGAACTCCGCGGCTCCGGGCCGCGGGTGCGACGTCGGGAGGGCAGCCGATCAGGGGAGCTCGGCCCCGGGTGGGGCGCCGGATGCGCGCTCGTGGTCGAGCGCATGTTGCAGAATGATAACAGCGGCCGCTTGGTCGATCACGGCGCGCGACTTCTTCGTGTTCTTGCCGGCCTGGTGCAGGCCCCGCTGGGCGGTGACGGTGGAGAGTCGCTCGTCCACGAGCCGGACCGGCCGGTGCGCGGCGATGCGGCCGGCGAAGTCGCGCGCGTCGGCGGTGGAGGCGGTCTCCCCGCCCGACATCGACAGCGGGAGCCCGACGACGACCTCGAGCACGTCGTACTCCTCCGCGATCGCCAGGATCCGTCGGAGGTCGGACGAGTCGTCCCGTCGCACGGTCGCCACCGGGGTCGCGAGCAGACCGTCGCGGTCGCACACCGCGACCCCGATCCGGGCACGGCCGACGTCGACGCCGAGCCGCCGCCCGGAGCGGATCGCCACGATCAGGCCGCGATGCGGTCGGTCACCGCACGGAGCGCAGCGGGGAGGGCCGACGCGTCGGTCCCGCCGCCCTGCGCCAGGTCCGGCTTGCCGCCGCCGCCACCACCGAGCACGCCGGCGGCCTCCTTCGCGAGGGGGCCGGCCTGCACGCCCGCGGCGCGGGCCGCGTCGTTCGTGGCGACGATCACGACGGGCTTCCCGCCGACGACGGCGCCGAGGACCACGACGGCCGCATCCGAGCCGAGCTGACCGCGGACGCCGGTGGCGAGGGAGCGGAGGTCGTCGCTCGACGTCAGCCCCTCGACCACCTGCGCGACGACCGAGACGCTCCCGGTGCGCTGGGCCGTGCGGGCGATCGACGGCACGCGCTGCTGCAGGTTCGCCGACTCGAACTCGGCGATCCGCTTCTGTGCGGTCTTGAGGTCCTCGAGCAGCGCCTGCACGCGGCCCGGCAGGTCGTCACGCTGTGCCTTGAGGGCGCTCGAGAGCTGCGAGACGATCGTCCGCTCCACGGCGAGCTCGCGGAAGCCCTCGAGTCCGACGAGCGCCTCGACGCGGCGGTTCGTCGATCCGACGCTCGCCTCGCCGACGAGGTTGACGAGGCCGACCTGCGCGCTCGACGCGACGTGGATGCCACCGCAGAGCTCGCGGGACCACGGGCCGCCGATGTCGACCATGCGGACCTCGGCGCCGTACTTCTCGCCGAACAGCGCCTGCGCGCCGAGTGCCTTCGCCTCGTCGATCGGCAGGATGCGGGTCGACACCTCGAGGTCGGAGCGGATCGCCGTGTTCACGACCTCCTCGATCTCGGAGCGGGTCTCGAGCGACACCGGCTGGCTCCAGGAGAAGTCCAGGCGCATGTAGCCGGCCTTGTTGTACGAGCCGGCCTGGAGCGCCTCCGGACCGAGCACGTCCCGGAGCGCCGCGTTCACGAGGTGCGTCGCCGAGTGCGCCTGCGTCGCGCCGCGGCGGTACTCGGCGTCCACGACCGTGGTGGCGGGGTCGCCCACGCCGACCTCGCCCGAACGCACCTGCACCGTGTGGCTCCACAGCCCGGAGACCGGGCGCTGCACGTCGAGGACCTCGAGGTCGAACCCGTTGCCGACGATCGAGCCCTGGTCGGCGTCCTGCCCACCGGACTCGGCGTACAGCGACGTCTCGCCCAGGATGACCTCGGCGATGTCCCCGGCGACCGCGCGGTCGACGCTGCGCCCGTCGACGATGAGGCCGAGCACGCGGCTCTCGGCCTGGAGGGCGTCGTAGCCGAGGAACACGGTCTCACCCGCGGCCCGGAAGGCGCTGTAGACGCTGAGGTCCGCGAGCGCGGTCTTCTTGCTCTTGGCGTCGGCCTTCGCGCGGGCGCGCTGCTCCGACATGAGCGTCTCGAAGGCGGAGCGGTCGACGTGGACGCCGGCCTCCTCCGCCATCTCCATGGTCAGGTCGATGGGGAACCCGAAGGTGTCGTGCAGCAGGAACGCGGTGTCGCCGCCGATCGCCTGCCGGCCGTCCTGCTTGGCTCGGTCGACCGCGACGTCGAGGATCGTCGTGCCCTGTGCGAGCGTGCGGAGGAAGGTCTCCTCCTCGGCGTAGGCGATGCGGGCGATGCGGTCGTACTGCTCACCGACCTCCGGGTAGGCGTCGCGCATGGCGTCGCGGGAGGCCGGGAAGAGCTGCGGGAAGGTCGCGCCCTCGACGCCGAGCAGGCGCATCGCACGGACCGTGCGACGGAGCAGCCGACGGAGGATGTACCCGCGGCCCTCGTTCGACGGCGTGACGCCGTCGGTGATGAGCATGAGCGCCGACCGCACGTGGTCCGCGACGATGCGCATCCGGACGTCGTCCTCGTGGTCGGCACCGTAGCGCCGTCCGGAGACCTCGGCAGCCTTGTCGAGCACCGGGCGGACCTGGTCGATCTCGTACATGTTGTCGACGCCCTGCTTGATGAAGGCGACGCGCTCGAGCCCCATGCCGGTGTCGATGTTCTTGCTCGGCAGCTCGCCGGTGATCTCGAAGTCGACCTTCGACCGCACGTCGGCGATCTGGTACTGCATGAAGACCAGGTTCCAGATCTCGACGTAGCGGTCGTCGTCGGTGGCCGGACCGCCGTCGACGCCGTACTCGGGACCGCGGTCGAAGAAGATCTCCGAGCAGGGCCCGGCCGGCCCGGGCTGGCCGGTGGACCAGTAGTTCGTGTCCTTGCCGAGCTTCTGGATGCGGTCGTCGGGCAGCGTCGAGTGGCGCTTCCAGAACGCGATCGCCTCGTCGTCCTCTTCGTACACGGTCACCCAGAGGTCGTCGGCGGAGAACCCGAGCCCGCCGTCGGACTCCGGGTCCGTCAGGAACTGCCAGGCGTACTGGATCGCCTGCTCCTTGAAGTAGTCCCCGAACGAGAAGTTGCCGTTCATCTGGAAGAACGTGCCGTGCCGGGGGGTCTTGCCGACCTCTTCGATGTCGTTCGTGCGGATGCACTTCTGCACGCTCGTGGCACGGGGGTACGGCGCCGGGATGAGCCCGGTCAGGTACGGGATGAACGGCACCATGCCGGCCACCGTGAACAGCAGCGACGGGTCGTCCGAGACGAGCGACGCGGACGGGACGACGGTGTGGCCGCGGTCACCGAAGAACTGGAGCCAACGGCGGCGGATCTCTGCGGTCTGCATGGTGCTTCCTGTAGGGCGTGTGGCGGGGACGGGAGGCTCGGGGCCGGTGGAACGGGACCGCGCGTCCTGAGGGGACGGTGCGGCTGAGGGGACGGTGCGGTGGTGTGGGAGGGCGTCAGTCGTCGACGCCGTGGCCGGTGGGACGCAGCTCGGCCTCGCGCGAGCGGTACCCCTCGGCCACGGCGCCCGTGAAGGCCTTCGCCCGGGCGTCGACCTGGGCGAGGAGGTGCGCGGCGGAGGGCGTCCGGCTGACGCGCTGTGCGGCGACGAACCCGATGACCACGCCGACGGCGACGAAGAACAGCTGCTTCACGGTGCCTCCCTCTCGCGCACGCCGGAGCGCGCGTCCGACAAGCGTATCGCGGCACCCCGACGGCCCGGGTCCCGCGACGGCACGGTCTGCGCGCCCGCGGGGCCCGGGAACGCAGAACGGCGGGCCGCCCTCCGGAGAGGACGACCCGCCGTTGCCACCGACGCTGGGGTCAGCGGGCTGCGTAGTACTCGACGACGAGCTGCACTTCACAGGTCACGGGGACCTCGGCGCGCTTCGGACGACGGACCAGGCGCGCCTGGAGCTTGTCGATCTCGACGTCCAGGTAGCCCGGGACCTTCGGGAGGACTTCCTGGTGACCACCGGCAGCGGCGACCTGGAAGGGCTCGAGCGACTCGGAGCGCTGCTTGACGTGGATCAGCTGGCCCTCCTTGACGCGGAAGGAGGGACGGTCGACGAGCTTGCCGTCGACGAGGATGTGACGGTGCACGATCAGCTGGCGGGCCTGCGCGGTCGTCCGGGCGAAGCCGGCACGGAGCACGAGGGCGTCCAGGCGGGTCTCGAGGAGCTCGACGAGGTTCTCACCGGTCAGACCGGCCGACTTGCGGGCCTCTTCGAAGACGATGCGGAGCTGCTTCTCGCGGATGCCGTACTGGGCGCGCAGACGCTGCTTCTCACGGAGACGGACGGCGTAGTCGCTGTCCGCACGACGGCGCGTGCGGCCGTGCTCACCGGGCCCGTAGGGGCGCTTCTCGAGGTAACGGGCCGCCTTCGGCGTCAGCGGGATGCCGAGCGCGCGCGAGAGGCGGGTCTTGCTGCGGGTGCGGGACTTGGTAGACACAGGGTCCTTTTCTCTGTACTGAACTGAAGATGTCACGGGTCTCGGAGCGCGCACGCACCGACGGACCCCGTGACGGGATCCAGAGGGATGAGCCTGTGGGATCGGACGGCTACAGTCCGAACCTCTGCCCCCGTGCCGGGCTGTTGGACCACACGAGGTGGTCCGACCGCTCCGGCACTGTGTCCTCGACGCAGCCGCACGCGAGGACCAGGACGTAGGCCCGTCAACGATAGCAGCACGACGGCCCCGCGCACAGCCTCCATCCGGTGTCGGCGCGTCGGCGTTCAGTCGCCGCGGATGATGCCGCGCAGGCGGTCGAGCCGGGGGCCGATCTCGCGCTCGAACCCGTTCGCCGTCGGTGTGTAGTACTCGGTGCCGTCGATGGCGTCCGGCAGGTACTGCTGGGTGGCGACGCCGTGCTCGGCGTCGTGCGAGTACACGTACCCCTTGCCGTGCCCGAGCCGCTTCGCCCCGGCGTAGTGCGCGTCCCGGAGGTGGTTCGGCACGACGCCCATCCGCCCGGCCTTGACGTCGGCGATCGCCTGGTTCACACCGTTGTACGCCGCGTTCGACTTCGGCGCGGTCGCGAGGTAGACGACGGCCTCGGCGAGCGGGATCCGCCCCTCCGGCATGCCGATCAGCTGCACGGCCTGCGCCGCGGCGACCGCGATCGGCAGGGCCTGCGGATCGGCCATGCCGATGTCCTCCGACGCCGAGATGATGATCCGGCGGGCGATGAACCGCGGGTCCTCCCCCGCCTCGATCATCCGGGCGAGGTAGTGCAGTGCGGCGTCGACGTCGCTCCCCCGCACCGACTTGATGAACGCGCTGATGACGTCGTAGTGCTCGTCGCCGGCCCGGTCGTAGCGGAGCAGTGCACGGTCGACCGCGGCCGCGACCGTCTCGGCGTCCACGACCGGTGCCGTGCCGTCCTCGCGCTCGTCGTCGTCCTGGCCGGCGACCGCCGACGCCGCGGCTGCCTCGAGCGCGGTCAGGGCCCGGCGGGCGTCCCCCGACGCGAGCCGGACGATCGCGGCGCGGGCTTCGTCGCCGAGGACCACGGCGCCGCCGAGGCCGCGTGCGTCCTCCACCGCGCGGTCCACGAGCATGCCCAGGTCGGCGTCGGTCAACGGCTTCAGGGTGAGCAGGAGCGACCGGGACAGGAGCGGCGAGATGACGGAGAAGGACGGGTTCTCGGTCGTCGCGGCGATGAGGATGACCCAGCCGTTCTCGACACCGGGCAACAGGGCGTCCTGCTGCGCCTTGCTGAAGCGGTGGATCTCGTCGAGGAACAGCACCGTCGTCGAGCCGTAGAGGTCCCGGTGCGCGAGGGCCTTCTCCATGACCTCGCGCACGTCCTTGACGCCGGCGGTCACGGCGGAGAGCTCGACGAACTCACGGCCGGACTGCCGGGCGATCGCCTGCGCGAGGGTCGTCTTGCCGGTGCCCGGGGGACCCCAGAGGATCACGGAGACCCCGCCCGGGTGCTCCCGCGTGCCCGTCGCCAGCTGCACGAGCGGGGACCCGCGACCGAGCAGGTGCTGCTGTCCCGCCACCTCGTCCAGGCTCGTCGGACGCATGCGGACCGCCAGCGGCACGGAACCCTGCGCGAGACCGGCCCGCCCACCCGTCGTCGGCGCGTTCATCCCCGAGCGGTCTGGTGCCATGCCTCGATGGTAGGCGTCCACACCGACGTGCTCGCCACCGCACGGCACCGACCCGGGCCCGAGGGGGCGACCCGGTACGCTCGCAACCGACACCGCGACGAGAGGTCAGAAGAGCACCGTGGCACCGAAGAACCAGAGCCGTGAAGCCCGCGAGCGACTCCGTCTCTACCAGGCCAGACAGGGCCTCCACGAGCGTCAGCGACGTCGTCGGGTCCGCGACGACGTCGTCTGGGCCGGGGCCCTCGTGCTGGTCGCCGCGCTCGCGACCGGTTCCCAGTTGGTGTACGCGGCGACGCAGGACGACGACCGCGCCACCGCGTCGGCCAGCGCGACCGGCACCGCCACCCCCACGCCGTCACCCAGCGCGACCGCGGCGGGCACCGGTGACGTGCCGAGCAAGGACATCGCGGCGGGGTCGACCTGGACCGGCTCCCTGACGCTCAACGACGACGTCCGGCTCGGCATCGAGCTCGACGGCGCAGCGGCACCGCAGGCCACCAGCGTCGAGATCGACCTCATCCGCAAGCGGTTCTACCAGGGCACGACCTGCCACCGCCTCGCCGACAGCGACGACTTCCACTTCCTGCAGTGCGGGTCCGCGAACGGGGACGGCACGGGGGACGCCGGCTTCCAGTACGGTCCGCTCGAGAACGTGCCCGAGGACGGCCGGTACGCGGCGGGCACCATCGCCATCGCCCGCGGGTCGTCGCCCGCGTCACAGACCACGCAGTTCTTCATCGTGACGGACGACACCACGCTCGACCCCTCGTCGGGTGGGTACACGGTCGTCGGGAAGGTCACGAGCGGCCTGTCGGACCTCGTGTCGCAGGTGACGTCGAAGGGCATCGCGGACCCCGGCGCCGACGGCTCCGGGAAGCCGGAGGTGCCGACGGAGATCACCGGCGCCACGATCGCCCGGGAGAAGTAGTCCACGGCGAAAGCGCACACGCCCGTCGCACGGCCCGACCGTGCAATAGGCTGACGACCTGACCGTGCCGACGGCGACGTCGGTGATGCACGACCACGATCGAGGCGAGACCTGTGGCATCTGACGAAGCAACGACCTGGGGCAGGGTCGACGAGAGCGGGACGGTCTACGTCCGGTACGAGGACTCGGAACGGGTCGTCGGCGAGTACCCGGACGCGTCCGCCGAGGAAGCCCTCGCCTACTTCGCCCGGAAGTACGCCGATCTCGAGGGCCAGGTGAAGATCGCCGAGCAGCGCGTCAAGGGCGGCGCGTCGGCCGGTGACGTCGCCCGCACCGTCGAGCACCTGCGGAGCCTGGTGGCGGACGCGCGGGTCGTCGGGGACATCAAGTCGCTCGAGGACCGCATCGGCGCACTCACCGACCAGGTGGGCTCCCTGACCAAGGAGCAGGCCGCGCAGGCGCAGCAGGCCCTGACCGAGGCGCTCGCGTACCGCACCGCGCTGGTGGAGGAGGCCGAGGCACTCGCCGCGGTCGACCCCGCCCGGGCGCAGTGGAAGCAGGTGACCGCGCAGCTCGACGACGTCTTCGCCCGCTGGCAGCAGCACCAGCACGACGGCCCGCGCATCCCGAAGAACGACGCGAACGACCTGTGGAAGCGGTTCCGGACCGCGCGCTCGACGGTCGACCAGCACCGACGCGCCTTCTACTCGGAGCTGGACTCGCAGCACCGCGATGCCCGAGCCCGCAAGCAGGAACTCGTGCAGCAGGCCGAGGCGCTCGCACCGCGCGGCTCGGACGCGATCCCCGCGTACCGCCAGCTGTTGGACGAGTGGAAGGGTGCCGGGCGCGCCGGCAAGCGTCACGACGACGCGCTCTGGGCTCGCTTCAAGGCCGCCGGCGACGTCCTCTTCGAACAGCGGCACGCCGAGGCGTCCGCCGAGAACGAGGAGTACTCGGCGAACCTCGAGGCGAAGCTGGCGTTGCTCACCGAGGCAGAACCGATCCTGCAGATGCAGGACCGCGCTGCGGCACGCAAGGCGCTGACGGACGTCCAGCGTCGCTGGGACGAGATCGGCCGCGTCCCGCGCGCCGACGTCCGCCGCGTCGAGGACCGCATCCGCGCGGTGGAGGACCACGTCCGTGGCCTCGAGGACCAGCACTGGAAGCAGTCCGACCCGGAGCGCAAGGCACGGCAGACCGGGCTCGCGAGCCAGCTCGAGGGCGCGATCGCGAAGCTCGAGGGCGAGCTCGCCGACGCCGAGGCGAGCGGGGACGCGCGCCGGATCAAGGACGCACGCGAAGCGCTCGACGCCCGCAAGATCTGGCTCGACGCGCTGGGCGGCTGAGCGCTCGACCGACGACGGACGGATGCCCCGTGGCCGATCGGCCACGGGGCATCCGTCTGTCACGTCCCGTCAGGCGGAGACGGGCATGCCCAGCAACGCCCGGATGGCGAGGTCGTCCTGGCGCATCTGCGCGGCGAGCTCGTCCATCCCACCGAAGGCGACCATCCCGCGGACGTAGGCGACGAACAGCACCGAGATCGTCTCGTCGTACAGGTCGATGTCCACGTCGAGCAGGTGCGCCTCGATCTGCTTCTCCGGGACGCCCTCGAACGTCGGGTTGTTGCCGACCGACACAGCGGCCGGGTACGTCACCCCGTCGTACACGACGCGCGCGGCGTACACCCCGTCGGCCGGGACGAATCCCTCGCAGTGCGGGTCGAGGTTCGCGGTGGGGTAGCCCATCTCGCGCCCTCGCTGGTTGCCCCGCACGACCGTGCTCCGGACGGCGTGCTCGCGGCCGAGCAACCGTGCGGCCTCGGCGACGCGACCGACGCCGAGGAGTTCGCGGATCCAGGTGGAGGACACGCGTCGCTCTCCCGCGGGACGGACGTCGTCGACCAGGCCGACGTCGTCGATGAGCTCGACGAGGAACCCGTGCCGCTCACCGAGCTCCCGGAGCAGGGCGACGTCCCCGGCACCGTGTGCCCCGAACCGGAAGTCGCTCCCGACGAACACCAGACGCGCGTGCAGCGTGCCCACGAGGATCTCCGACACGAACGACTCGGCGGACTTCGCCTGCAGTTCGGGGTCGAACCGGAGCAGGAGGGTGGCGTCGACGCCGACGTCCGCGAGGAGTTCGCGCCGCTGTGCCGTGCTCGTCAGCGGCGGCGGCACCCGCTGCGGGTCGATCACGTTGAGCGGGTGCTGGTCGAAGGTGACGACGGTCGAGGTGAGACCGCGCGCGCGGGCCGCCTGCTCGAGGTGGGCGATCACGGCGCGGTGCCCGACGTGCACACCGTCGAACTTGCCGATGGTGACGGCACTCGGGCCGAAGTCCGTCGGCACGGCTGCCGGGTCGTCGTAGAACTGCATGCTGGCGTCCCTCCCCGTCACTCGGCGGACCCGAGGTGCTGGTCCGCGGCGGCCGCTGCGGGCGTCGTGCCGCGCTCGAGGGCTGCGCGGTGGTGCTTCCGGAGCCACCACAGGCCCGCGATCGGCAGCACGAGCGGCGCGAACGCGTACCCCATGCCGTAGTAGGACCAGATCGTCAGGTCCGGGAACAGCTGGCGGTCGAGCAGCGAGAGCGTCCCGACGACGAGCACGCCGGTCATCTCGAAGACGATGGTCACGCAGGCCACCCGGTACCAGGTCCGGCCGGGCACGATGAGGGCGACCATGGCGAGGATGTAGACCACGGCGGCGATGGCGCTCAGCGTGTACGAGAACGGCGCGAAGGAGAAGTCCTCCGCGATCTGCACGACGCTCCGACCGGTGGCGGCCAGGGCGAGGATGCCGTAGACCGCGATGAGGACCCGGCCGACACCGGTGGCCAACGAGGACACCCTCGGTGCCGAGGTGCGCTCGGCCGCGGTGCTCGCCGAGGAGGATCCACCTGCAGAGGACTTGGTCGCCATTGCACCGATCCTACCGACCACCCGGGACACCCGGGCACGGTGACGCGGGGAGCACGGCCGTCGCGTGCAGCACCGTTCCCGTCAGTTCAGCGCGAACCAGATCTGGTACATCCGGTACACCATGACCGCGGCGGTGAACGCACCGGCGCCGAGCACGACGGTGCTCCAGCGCGTGCGGTCGATGAGGGCCCAGACGATGGTGGCGGGCGGTACCAGGACCACCGAGACGGCGTAGACCCAGAACTCGAGCACGTTGCCCTGCGGCGGGTTGCCGACGGCCGGGGCGATGAGCGCCACCACGAACTGGACCAGGAGCAGGAGCTCGACGAGGGCCAGTGCGCCGACGGTGGCGTCGTCCGGCTTCCGGCCGACGAGGCCGAGGACGACGGCCGCCACCCCGATGACGCAGGCGATCGCGAACTGCACCCACATGAACCACTCGATCACGCGTTCGCTCCTGCCGCTGTGGGGAAGTTCGTGATGACGCGGAGCTGTCCGCGGCGGACGGCGACGAGCCCGACGAGTCGGTCCCCACCGGTGGCGATGGCGGCCACGGGTCCCTCCGAGTCCGGGTGCTCGACGCTGATCCGCTTGCCGTCACCCAGGTCCTTCGCCTGGTGCCCGTCCAGCTGCACGACCGGGAAGAGTCGCCGTGCCACGTCCGCCGGTCGGGCGAGCGCCCCGTGGACGTCCACGGCGTCGTCCTCGAGGTCGACGGCGTCGTCGACCGTGAAGGGACCGACGACGGTCCGACGGAGCGCGGTGAGGTGTGCGCCGGTGCCGAGCGTGACGCCGACGTCACGGGCGAGTGCCCGGATGTAGGTGCCGGACGAGCAGGACACGACGACGTCGAGGTCGATGACGGAGACGTCGGCTCCGTCGACCGACACGACCCGGTCGACCCGGCCGAGGACCTCGAACCGGTCGACGGTCACGCGCCGGGCGCGGAGTGTGACCGCTTCACCCTTGCGGGCCAGGTCGTAGGCCCGGCGCCCGTCGACCTTGATGGCGCTGACGGTGGACGGGACCTGGTCGATCGGACCGCGGAGCGCGGCGACGGCGGCCTCGATCGCCTGGTCCGAGACGCTGTCCGCAGCCGCACCGACCGACGACACCGGCTCGCCGTCGGCGTCGTCCGAGTCGGTGCCGACGCCGAGCCGGATCGTCGCCGTGTAGGTCTTGCCCAGTCCGACCAGGTGCGTCAGGAGCCGGGTGGAGGGGCCGACGCCGAGCAGGAGCAGCCCGGTCGCCATCGGGTCGAGGGTGCCCGCGTGGCCGATCTTCTTGAGGCCGAGTCGTCGGCGGGCGATCGAGACCACGCGGTGGCTCGAGATGCCCTGCGGCTTGTCGACGAGGATGATGCCGTCGGGCGGGGTCACGAGCACCGCAGCAGCGTAGCAGCGGGACCGCCCGCCGTCGCGTCCGCTCGTCCCGACGTGCGACCCGGACGGCCCACCGGTCGCGGCGGGCTCAGCAGGCGTCGTTCCACTCGCGGCGCGGGTGCTCGGGGTCGGTCACGTCGAGCACGGCCGATGCGGCGATCTTCACGTCCGCTCGGCGCTCGAGCCGCCCGGCCTCCTGCTCCACCCAGAGGGACCAGCGCCACAGCGACCGTGTCCCCGGCGCGAGGAGCCCGGCTCCGTGCACGACGAGCACGCCGTCGCCCGCGCCGGTGGTCCGGAACGGGGTCACGAGGTCGGCGCGGAGCGTGTCGGCGTCGGTCGAGGGAGCAGCGGCCGCCATCGCGTGGACGCCGTGCCGCTCGAAGCCGGCGACGAGTGCAGCCGCCACACGTTCGAGGTCGAGGCCGTCCTGTCCGTCGACGGCGACCACGGTGCGGTTCGTCCCGACCTGCGCGATCACCTCGCTCGCGATCGCGGCCATCGTGTCGGTCTCCTGCGGTGCCCAGCGTGCCATGCCACCACCGTAGGCTGTCGTGGTGAACGCGGGCCGAGCCTCCAGTCCGTCGGTGGACGACACCGGCCTCCACACGCGATCCGCCTTCCTGTCCCCCGTGCTCGACTGGTTCCGCCGGGAGGCGCGCGACCTGCCCTGGCGGCGGCCCGGGTTCCCGGCATGGGGCACGCTGGTGAGCGAGGTCATGCTGCAGCAGACGCAGGTCGCCCGCGTCGTCCCCCGGCTGGAGGCGTGGCTCACGCGCTGGCCGACCCCCGCGGACCTCGCGGCGTCGCCGCCCGCGGAGGCCGTACGGGCCTGGGACCGGCTCGGGTACCCGCGCCGTGCGCTGGCGCTGCACGCGGCGGCCACCGCCATCGCGGAACGACACGGGAACGTCGTGCCGCGGGACGTCGACGAGCTCCTGGCCCTGCCCGGCATCGGCGACTACACGGCCCGCGCGGTCGCGGTGTTCGCGTACGGCGACCGGCACCCTGTCGTGGACGTGAACGTGCGGCGGGTGCTCGCCCGGGCCGTGCTCGGGCAGGGCGAGCCCGGACCGGCCAAGGCGAAGCAGGACCTGCCGCTCATGGAGTCCGTGCTCCCGGTCGAGCGCGACGCCGCGGCCGCCACGAACGCGGCCGTCATGGAACTCGGGGCGCTCGTCTGCGTCGCCCGGGCGCCGGCGTGCGACGCGTGCCCGATCGCCGACCGCTGCGCCTGGCGGGCCGCCGGGTACCCGGACCACGACGGCCCACGCGCACCGAAGCAGGCGCGCTTCGCCGGCAGCGACCGTCAGGTGCGGGGCCTGCTCATGGCGGAACTGCGCGCCAGCGACGTGCCGGTCACGACGGACGAGATCGCGCTGGTCTGGCCGGACGCCGAGCAGCGGGACCGGGCGCTCGCCTCGCTGCTGCGCGACGGACTGGCCGAGGGCGACGATGCCGAGGGGTACCGGCTGCCACGTGGCTGAGACGCACGGAGCGCCCGCCACCGACCGGTGACGGGCGCTCCGTGTGCCGGATGCGGTCAGGTCCGGGCAGCGTCCGACGCCTCGTCGTCCGACGCGTCGTCGTCCTCGTCCTCGTCCTCGTCGTGCTTGTACGGGTCGGCCTCGCCGGCGTACGTGGCGCCGACCGCCGCGGCCTTGACCTGCTGGTCGCGCATCTGCGCCTGCGCGAGCAGGTCCTCGAGGTGCGCCGAGGTGTCGGGCAGGGCGTCGGCGATGAACTCGAGCGACGGCGTCAGCCGGGCCGTGATGTTCTTGCCGACCTCGGTCCGGAGCATGCCGGTCGCGGCCTTGAGCGCGGCGGCCGAGTCGGCACGCTCCTCGTCGGTGCCGTACACCGTGTAGAAGACGGACGCGTGCTGCAGGTCACCGGTCACGCGGACGTCGGTGATGGTGACGAAGCCGAGTCGCGGGTCCCGCAGGCCCTTGTCGAGCCGACGAGCGACGACTTCCTTGATGCGGTCCGCCATCTTGCGTGCGCGCTGCGGATCAGCCATGGGTTCCTCCTTGCGGAACGGGGTGAGGCCCCGCCCCTCCGGTCGGAGAGGCGGGGCCCAGGGTACTCAGTGCGATCAGTCGCGCGGCTTCTCGACGAGCTCGGTGGTCTCGATCTCGTCGCCGACCTGGATGTCGTTGAACTTGCCCAGACCGATACCGGCTTCGAAGTCCGTCCGGACCTCGGTGACGTCGTCCTTGAAGCGACGCAGGGACTCGATGGCGAGCCCGTCCGCGACCACGACGCCGTCACGGATGACGCGCGCCTTGGCGTTGCGCGTGATCGTGCCGGACCGGACGATGACACCGGCGATGTTGCCGAACTTGGA
This sequence comes from Curtobacterium sp. MCJR17_055, assembly GCF_003224335.1. Classification (GTDB taxonomy): domain Bacteria; phylum Actinomycetota; class Actinomycetes; order Actinomycetales; family Microbacteriaceae; genus Curtobacterium. The sequence goes on along the minus strand of NZ_QKLF01000003.1, from coordinate 200,304 downwards.
GGAACGGAACACCTCGCGGATCTCCGCCACACCCGACTGGACCTCTTCGTACTCGGGCTTGAGCATGCCCTTGAGCGAGTTCTCGATGTCCTCGAGTGCGTTGTAGATGACCGAGTAGAAGCGCACGTCGATGCCTTCACGGGCAGCGCGCTCGCGGGCCTTGACGTCCGGACGGACGTTGAAGCCGACGACGATCGCGTTGTCGATCGTGGCGAGGTCGATGTCCGACTCCGTGATCGCACCCACACCGCGGTGCAGGATGCGCAGCTGGACGCTGTCGTCCACCTCGATGTCGAGGAGCGACTGCTCGAGTGCCTCGACGGCACCGGAGACGTCACCCTTGATGATGAGGTTGAGCGAGTCGACCTTGCCCTCTTCGAGTGCACGGGTGAAGTCCTCGAGCGAGATGCGCTTGCGGGCCTTGGCCAGCTGGGCGTTGCGCTGCGCGGCTTCACGCTTCTCGGCGATCTGACGAGCGGTGCGGTCGTCCTCGGTGACAAGGAACGTGTCACCGGCGCGCGGCACCGACGACAGACCCTGCACCTGGACCGGACGGGCCGGCGTCGCGGCGTCGACCGCGTTGCCGTTCTCGTCCGCCATCGCCCGGACACGGCCGTACGCCGTGCCGGCGACGATCGCGTCACCGACGTGCAGCGTGCCGGACTGGATGAGGACGGTCGCCACCGCACCGCGGCCCTTGTCGAGCCGTGCTTCGATCGCGACGCCTCGGGCGTCCTTGTCGGGGTTGGCACGCAGGTCGAGCCCGGCGTCAGCGGTCAGCAGCACCGCGTCCAGGAGGTCCTGGATGCCGATGTTGTTGCGCGCGGAGACGTCGACGAACATGACGTCGCCGCCGTACTCCTCGGCCACCAGGTTGTACTCGGTGAGCTGCTGGCGGACCTTCGCCGGGTTGGCGCCGTCCTTGTCGATCTTGTTGACCGCGACCACGATCGGCACACCGGCCGACTGCGCGTGGTTCAGCGCCTCGATCGTCTGCGGCATGATGCCGTCGTCCGCCGCGACCACGAGGATCGCGATGTCCGTCACCTGGGCACCACGGGCACGCATGGCCGTGAAGGCCTCGTGACCCGGGGTGTCGATGAAGGTGATCGGGCGCTCGATGCCCTCGTGCTCGGTGACGATCTGGTACGCACCGATGTGCTGCGTGATGCCGCCGGCTTCGCCCTCGACGACCTTCGAGTTCCGGATCGCGTCGAGCAGTCGGGTCTTACCGTGGTCGACGTGACCCATCACGGTGACGACCGGGGGACGCTGCTGCAGGACGGAGTCGTCCTCGTCGGCGTACTCGGCGTCGATGTCGATGTCGAAGCCCTCGAGGAGCTCCTTGTCCTCGTCCTCGGGCGAGACGACCTGGATCTTGTAGCCGAGCTCCTCGCCGAGGACCTCGAAGGTGGCCTCGTCCAGGGACTCGGTCGCGGTCGCCATCTCACCGAGGTGGAACAGCACCGTCACCAGGTTGCCGGGGCTCGCGTCGATCTTGTCCGCGAAGTCCGAGATGCTCGCACCGCGACGGAGGCGGATGACCGTGTTGCCGTCACCGCGCGGGACCTGCACGCCGCCGAGCGACGGCGCCTGCCGCATCTCGTACTCGGCGCGCTTCGTCCGCTTCGACTTGCGGGCACGGCTCTTGCCGCCACCACGGCCGAACGCACCAGCGGTACCACCGCCGGGGCCACGACCACGGCCGCCACCACCTGCGGGGCGCGGACCCGTGAACGCGGGACGGGCGAAGCCGCCACCGGCGCCGGCACCGGCACCACCGGGACGGTTGAACCCGCCACCGGCGCCACCACGACCGCCACCGCCCTGACCCGGGCGCTGCCCGAAGCCGTTCGGTCGGTTGTTCTGGCCGGGACCACCGGGACGCGGGGCACCCGGGCGGGGCGCACCGGGACGCGGCGGCTGAGGACGGGGGATGCCGTTCCCGCCACCCGCACCGGCGGCCGGGCGCTGGCCCATGCCCTGGTTCGAGGCGAACGGGTTGTTGCCGGGGCGCGGCGGACGTGCACCCATGCCCTGGCTCGACGCGTAGGGGTTGTTTCCGGGACGTGCGCCGGGCTTCGGGCCACCCGGCTTCGGGGCGGCACCGGAGGGCTTCGAGGCACCGGGCTTCACGGCGTCGCTCGGCCCGGAGTCCTTCGGGGCGTCACCGCCCTGCTGGCCCTTCTGCTCGGCGGCCTTCTGCTCCGCGGCGGCCTTGCGTGCGGCCTCGGCCTCGGCCTGGCGCTGCGCGACCGACTTCGGTGCAGCGGGCACCGGCGCGCCGTCGACGGCGGGGGCAGCGGGTGCTGCCTCGACGACGGGCTCGGGCTCGGGGGCGGGTGCCGGACGCTTCGGGCCGGGCTTGGGGCCACCGGGCTTCGGGGCACCGGAACGCGGTGCCGCGGGGGCCTTGGCGGCGGGGGCTGCGGGCGTCGACGACGCGGACGCGCCCTCGGCCTGCAGGGCTGCACGGAGCTTCCGTGCGACGGGGGGCTCGATGCTCGAGCTCGGGCCCTTGACGAACTCGCCGAGCTGCTTGAGCTTCTCGAGTGCGGTCTTGCTGTCGACGCCGAGCTCGCTTGCGATCTCGTGTACGCGTGGTTTAGCCACTGTTCTCCTTCACGGGTCCCACCCCGTCAAGGGGCAGGACTCACTGGATGACGGGTCTCATTTCGAGCCGCTCATCAGTTGTCCATAAGCCGTTCAGCCTGTTCTGTCATGTCCGGGTGCTCGGGTTCCGTGCCGTTCGGGCTCTGCAGCCCGGCGAGGTACTCGCGCACCGCGGACGTGTCGGGATCACGCTCCAGCCGGAGCGCACGGCGGAATGCCCTGCGCTTGACGGCCAGTTCGTACGCTTCGACGGTCGGTGTGAGCCATGCCCCCCGGCCCGGCATGACTGCCTTCGGATCCGCCACGACGGAACCGTCGCTCAGGGCGACGACTCGGAGGAGGGAGGATCGGGTTGCACGACGACGACTGCCGATGCACGTTCTGACGGCGTCCACTCTACTCCTTGACTCCGACGACCGCGATCCGGCGCGCCCGAGGCCTCTCGCCACGAGCGAACCGGACCGCGTCGATGGGGATGTCGCTCAGTCGTCGCCGTCGAGGATCGAGTCCGGCTGGATGTCGATCCGGGCGCCGGTGAGCTTCGCGGCGAGGCGGGCGTTCTGCCCTTCCTTGCCGATGGCGAGCGACAGCTGGTAGTCCGGCACGAGGGCCCGGACGGCCTTGGTCGAGGCGTCGAGCACGAACGCGCTCGTCACCTTCGCCGGTGACAGGGCGCTCGCGACGAAGGTCGAGAGGTCCGAGGACCAGTCGACGATGTCGATCTTCTCGGCGCCGAGCTCGTTGGTGACCGAGCGCACGCGGGCTCCGAGCTCGCCGATGCAGGCCCCCTTGGCGTTGACCCCGGGCTCGTTCGCCTTGACCGCCATCTTCGTGCGGTGTCCGGCCTCGCGCGCCAGGGAGGTGATCTCCACGACGCCCGACGCGATCTCGGGGACCTCGAGTGCGAAGAGCTTGCGCACGAGGCCCGGGTGCGTGCGGGACACGGTGATCTGCGGACCCTTGTTGCCGCGGCCGACGCTCGTCACGTACACACGGAGTCGCATGCCGTGCGTGTAGGTCTCCCCCGGGACCTGTTCCTCCGGGGGCAGGATCGCCTCGACGGTGCCGAGGTCGACCATGACCATCTTCGGGTTCGGGCCCTGCTGCACGATGCCGGCGACGATGTCGCCCTCCTTGCCGCGGAACTCGCCGAGGATCTTGTCGTCGCCGATGTCGCGGAGACGCTGGTTGATGACCTGCTTGGCCGCGAAGGCCGCGATCCGACCGAAGTCGCTCGGCTGGTCCACGGACTCGCCGATGACGTTGTCGTCCTCGTCACGTTCGGGGACGAACACCGAGACCTCGCCGGACTTCCGGTCGAGCTCGACACGGGCCTGGGCGTCGACGGGTTCGTCGTTTTCGGCGCGGTGCTTCTGGTAGGCGGTCAGGATGGCAGATTCGATGATCTGGACGAGCTCGTCGAACGGGATCTCCCGTTCACGCTCCATGAGTCGCAGGACTGCGAGGTCGATCTTCACCGAGGTGCCTCCGTATTCAGATGAGTCGCTCCCGCGGATGGGACCACGCGGAAGCCGTCGTCGATCGTACCGCAGGAACGACGCAAGGCCCGTGGCGCATCCGCCACGGGCCTTGCGTCGGACGCCCGGCTCGACGCCGGGCGCTCAGATCGCGCGGACGGCCTCCAGCAGATCCGCGACGGGGACCTCCCGGCGGTCGCCGGTCGCCCGGTCCCAGAGTTCGACGATGCCGTCGGCGGCGTTCCGGCCCGCGACGACGACGACCGGCATGCCGAGCAGCTCGGCGTCCCGGAGCTTCACGCCGGGCGAGACCTTCGGGCGGTCGTCGTACACGACCTCGTATCGTTCGGCCTCGAGCTGCGCGACGATCGATTCGGCCAGGTCGAATGCGGTCGCGTCCTTGCCGGTCGCGACGACGTGCACGTCGAACGGTGCGACGTGCTTCGGCCAGGCCAGGCCCTTCTCGTCGTTGTGTGCCTCGGCCAGGATCGCCAGGATGCGCGTCACGCCGATGCCGTACGAGCCCATCGTGACGGTGGCGAGCTTGCCGTTCTCGTCCTGCACCTTGAGACCGAGCGCCTCGGCGTACTTGCGCCCGAGCTGGAAGACGTGGCCGATCTCCATGCCGCGGGCGGTCTCGAGCGGGCCGGAACCGTCGGGGGCCGGGTCGCCGGCGCGGACGTCGGACACCTCGGCGACACCGTCGGCGACGAAGTCACGCCCGGCGACGAGGCCGGAGACGTGCACACCGCGCTCGTTCGCGCCCGTGACCCAGCTCGTACCGTCGACCACGCGCGGGTCGACGAAGTAGCGCAGGTCGGTCGCGCTGTCGGCGCCAAGGACCTGCGGGCCGATGTAGCCCTTCACGAGGCCGCGGTGCTTCCGGAAGTCGTCGTCACCGGCGGCCTCGACCTCGGCCGGGGCGAACGCGACCTCGGCGCGCTTGAGGTCGACGTCGCGGTCCCCGGGGAGTCCGACGACCACGACCTCGCGCGTGCCGTCCAGGTGCGTCAGTGCGAGCACGACGTTCTTGAGCGTGTCCGCCGCGGTCCAGGGCGCACCGGCACGCGGGGCGACCTCGTTGGCGTGCGCGACGAGCGACTCGATCGTCGGGGTGTCCGCCGCGGGCAGGAGCACGGGCTCCGGGAGCCCCTCGGTCGACCGCGCCTCGGGCACCGGGGTCACGTAGGCCTCGACGTTGGCCGCGTAGCCACCGGCGCTCCGGACGAACGTGTCCTCGCCGACCGCGATCGGGTGCAGGAACTCCTCGGACTTCGACCCGCCCATCGCGCCGGCGTCCGCCTTCACGATGACGTACTCGAGGCCGAGCCGGGTGAAGATCCGCTCGTAGGCGTCGCGCATCACCTGGTAGCTGCGCTCCAGGCCGGCGTCGTCGAGGTCGAACGAGTACGCGTCCTTCATGGTGAACTCGCGCCCACGCAGCAGACCGGCGCGGGGCCGGGCCTCGTCGCGGTACTTGTCCTGGATCTGGAACAGCGTGACCGGCAGGTCCTTGTAGGAGGAGTACAGGTCCTTCACCAGGAGCGCGAACATCTCCTCGTGCGTGGGCGCGAGGAGGTAGTCGGAGCCCTTGCGGTCCTGCAGGCGGAACATGCCGTCGCCGTACTCGGTCCAGCGGTTCGTCGCCTCGTAGGGCTCGCGCGGCAGCAGCGCCGGCAGCAGGACCTCCTGCGCCCCGGCGGCGACCATCTCGTCGCGGATGATGCCCTCGATCTTCGCGCGGACCTTCAGGCCCAGCGGCAGCCAGGCGAAGATGCCCGGCGACTGGCGGCGGACGTAGCCGGCGCGGACGAGCAGCTTGTGGCTCGTCACCTCGGCGTCGGAGGGGTCGTCGCGGAGCGTGCGGAGGAAGAGGTGAGAGAGCCGTGTGACCACGCCGCAAGCCTAGCGGCGCGCGGTCGCGGTCCGCCGCGCCTGTGGACGGGAGGCTCCCCGCCGCCGGTTCCGGGCCGTGCGTCCGGAACGGGGCCGGGACCTAGGAGGTGACGACGAGCGGCTTGCCGGTGCCCGCCGCCGGTCCCATCTCCGCGGCGAGGCGGTTCGCCTCGTCGATGAGGGTCGCGACGATCTCGGCCTCGGGGACGGTCTTGATGACCTGGCCCTTCACGAAGATCTGCCCCTTGCCGTTGCCGGAGGCGACACCGAGGTCGGCCTCACGTGCCTCGCCCGGACCGTTCACGACGCACCCCATGACGGCGACGCGGAGCGGGACGGTCATGCCCTCGAGCCCGGACGTGACGTCGTTCGCGAGCTGGTAGACGTCCACCTGCGCACGGCCACAGCTCGGGCAGGAGACGATCTCGAGCTTGCGCTCGCGGAGGTTGAGCGACTGCAGGATCTGCAGCCCGACCTTCACCTCCTGGGCGGGCGGAGCCGACAGCGACACGCGGATGGTGTCGCCGATGCCCTCGCCGAGCAGGATGCCGAACGCGGTGGCGCTCTTGATCGTGCCCTGGAACTCCGGGCCGGCCTCGGTCACGCCGAGGTGCAGCGGCCAGTCGCCGCGCTCCGCGAGCTGCCGGTACGCCTTCACCATGATGATCGGGTCGTTGTGCTTGACCGAGATCTTGAAGTCGTGGAAGTCGTGCTCCTCGAACAGGCTGGCCTCCCACACGGCGGACTCGACGAGCGCCTCCGGCGTGGCCTTCCCGTACTTCTGCAGCAGGCTCGGCTCGAGCGACCCGGCGTTGACGCCGATCCGCAGGCTCACACCCGCGTCCTTCGCGGCCTTGGCGATCGCACCGACCTGGTCGTCGAACTTCCGGATGTTGCCCGGGTTCACGCGCACCGCGGCACACCCGGCGTCGATGGCCTGGAAGACGTACTTGGGCTGGAAGTGGATGTCCGCGATCACCGGGATCTGCGACTTCTTCGCGATGATCGGCAGCGCGTCGGCGTCGTCCTGGCTCGGCACGGCCACGCGGACGATGTCGCACCCGGACGCGGTGAGCTCGGCGATCTGCTGGAGGGTCGCGTTGATGTTCGTGGTCGGCGTCGTGGTCATCGACTGCACGGACACCGGGGCGTCACCACCGACCAGGACCTTGCCGACCCGGATCTGCCGGGACTTGCGACGCGGGGCCAGGGTTTCGGGGGCCTTCGGCATTCCGAGGTTCACTGCGGGCACGGTGGGAACTCTACGCGCTCGTCCACGGAACGCGGTGCGGCCTGCTCACAGGGAGTCGACGACGGTGACGAGCGGGGCGTACAGGCGCATCGCATCGAGCGCGCGGGCGTGGTCGTCGTCGCTCGCGCCGGCGCACGCCTCGGCCACGACCGTGACGCGGACGCCGGCGTCGGCCGCAGCGAGCGCGGTCGACAGCACACAGCAGTCCGTGGAGACCCCGGTGAGCACGAGGTGCGGCTGCTCCCCCGTCACCCGTCGGAGGTCCGTCCCCCACTTCCCGAAGGTCGGCACGGTGACGACCGAGGCGCCACCCGCCGCGAGTGCTGCGAACGGCTCCGTGAGCGCGTACAACGGGTCGGCGTCGGGCACGAGGGCGAAGGGCCAGTCGCGGTAGTACGGCTGCCACGCGCCGGACGGGTGCTCCGGGGCGACGAACCGGGTGAGCACCGTGCGGTCGCGGAAGCGCGGGAGGAGCCGCTCGACCGCCGCGGACGCCTCGGCGTAGCGCGGTGCCGCCCAGGGGCTGTCACCCGTGAAGACGTGCTGCATGTCGATGACGACGAGCCACGCGTCGGCGGTGTCGGGTGCGTCGGACGTGCCCGTTGCGTCGGCGGCGCCCGGACCGTCGGGAGCCGCTGCGCCCGCGCGTGCCGGTCCGGCCGTCACGGGCGCAGCTCGTCCGCGGGGACGCGGGACACCGGCTCGGTGACGGGCAGCGCCTCCTGGCGGCGGATCGCGCGTCGGCCGAGCAACACCGTCCCGAGGAACCCGACGAGCAGCGCGACGAGGACGCCGAGGTTCGCGTAGGCCCAGGCGCCGTCACGTCCCCCGAGGCCGAACGGGCCGAGCAGGAAGCCCTGCCAGTTGAGCCAGGCCGGGACGCCGTAGGTGTTCGTGACGAGCCCCCACCCGAGCACGGTGCCGACGACCACCAGCGCGATCGCGGTCCAGCGGACGTCGCCGTAGCGGCCGCGCGGGGTGTCGAGCTCGTCCTCCGCGTACGCCCGCCGCCGGAGCAGCACGTCTGCGACGAACACACCGCACCAGGCTGCGACGGGCACACCGAGCGTCACGAGGAAGGCCTGGAACGGCTGGATGAAGCTCGTCGCGAAGAACACCACGTAGACCGCGCCCGCGATCATGAACACGCCGTCGACGCCGGCTGCGACCGGTCGCGGGATCCGCACACCCGCGCTGAGCAGGGCGAGACCCGACGAGTAGATGTCGAGGACGGCACCACCGACGAGACCGAGGATCGCGACCACCGCGAAGGGGACGAGGAACCAGACCGGCAGCAGGGTCGTCAGCGCGCCGATCGGGTCGGCACCGATCGCGGCGTCCAGGTCCGGCGACGAGCCGGCGAGCATGACGCCGATGACGACGAGGACCGCGGGGGCCAGCGCGCCACCGAACGTCGTCCAGCCGACGACGCCGCGCGTCGAGGCGGACCGCGGCAGGTACCGGGAGTAGTCGGCGGCCGCGTTCACCCAGCCGAGCCCGAAGCCGGTCATCACGAGCACCAGGGCGCCGATGACGTTCTGGGCGCTGCCGGACGGCAGGTCGGCGAGGGTCCCGAGGTCGATCGACGGCGCGGCCAACACCACGTAGACCACCGTCAGCACCGCGGTGACGACCGTGATCCACGTCTGCAGGCGCATGATCACGTCGAACCCGGCGATCCCCGCCCCGATGACGAGTGCCGCGACCACCACCAGGGCGACCGCCTTCGTGACGACGCCGTCGTCCCACCCGAGCTCGCGGAACACCGTGGACGTCGCGAGGACCGCCAGCGAGGCGAGGGCGGTCTCCCACCCGACGGTGAGGACCCAGCTGAGGAAGGACGGCAACCGGTTGCCCCGGACGCCGAACGCCGCGCGGCTCAGCACCATCGTCGGGGCGGACCCGCGCTTGCCGGCGATCGCGACGATGCCACAGAGCAGGAACGAGAACACGACGCCGATGACCGACACCACCGTCGCCTGCGCGAGCGAGATGCCGAAGCCGAGGACGAACGAGCCGTAGGCCAGTCCGAGCACCGAGATGTTCGCGGCGAACCACGGCCAGAAGAGGCCGCGGGGACGGCCCTTCCGCTCGGCCTCACCGATGACGTCGGTGCCCTGCTGTTCGACGGTCCGGGTCCGCCCGGCGGTCGACGCCTTCGACGGCTCCGGTCGGGCGACGGGTTCTGCGCTCATGCGCGCCAGCGTAGTGGTCCGACGCGCGGCCCCGGCGCTACCCGAACAGGTCCACCGGTCGGACCAGGTCGGCGTAGATGAGCAGCGCGCTCATGCCGGCGAGCAGGACGACCACGACCATCGTGAGCGGCATCGTCTTCGCCAGGTCGATCGGCCCCGGGTCGGCCTTGCCGAACAGCCGGAAGGCACGACGCTTGACCGCTTCCCAGATGGCGCCGGCGATGTGGCCGCCGTCCAGCGGGAGCAGCGGCACCATGTTCAGCACGAACAGCCCGATGTTGAGCGAGGCCAGCAGCCCCAGGATCGTGTACACCTTGTCGACCACGGGCACGCCGCTCATCGAGGACACCGTGCCGATCGCCCGGCCGACGCCGACGACCGACACCGGACTGTCCTGGGAGCGCTCCTGCGCCCCGAACGCGGCGTTCCAGACGGCGACGAGCCGCTGCGGCAGGTCGACGATGAGGTGCGCCGAGGCAGCGATCTGTGCACCGGTCGCGGGGAGCACCGCGGCGGGCGACTGCCGGACGAGCGTCTGTCCGATGCTCACCCCGACGACGCCGACTCGCTCGGTCTTCGTGGTCCCGTCGCTGTCCTTCGCGACCGACCCGTCCTCCGTGTACACATCGCGGGTGGCGAGCTGCGGGGTGACCTGCAGGGTGCGCTCGGTGCCGTCCCGCTCGACGACCACGGTGACCTGCTCGCCCGCGGAGCGCTGGAAGAGGTCGGAGACCTGGGTGATCGTGGGGTTGCGTCGGCCGTCGACGGCGACCACCACGTCGCCCGCTCGGATGCCGGCCTCCTTCGCCGGGGACACCGCGTCGCCGTCGGCGCAGGTCGTCCGGGCACTCGTGGGCAGGACGCAGTCGACACTCGAGGTGAACGTCGTGGTCGGTGCACCGAAGCCGACGAGCAGCACCCCGAACAGCAGGATCCCGATCACCAGGTTCATCGCCGGCCCGGCGACCATCACGATGATCCGCTTCCAGGGGGTGAGCCGGTAGAAGGCCCGGGAGTCGTCGCCGCCGGACTCCGCGATCTGCTCGGCACTCGCGGCCCGGGCGTCCTGCACGAACGCCGAGTACATGCCCGTGTTCGTGATCTCCCGTCCGGAGGCACGCGGCTTGAGCATGCCGACCATGGAGATGTACCCGCCGAGCAGGATCGGCCGGATGCCGTACTCGGTCTCACCACGCCGGAAGGACCAGATCGCCTTGCCGAACCCGAGCGAGTACTGGGTCACCTTGACGTTGAAGAGCTTCGCGAAGGCCAGGTGGCCGAGCTCGTGGAGGCCGATCGACACCAGCAGCCCGATGACGAAGACGACGACGCCGAGGACGAAGAGCAGGACGGTTCCGACGGTCACCGGGAAAGGGTACGGGACGCTCGCCATGACGAAAGCCGTGAGCGACCTGGGTGGTGCTGCGTGCCTCCCGGTCGGAGCGACCGACGGGAGGCCCGGCGCGCGTCAGCGGGCGAGGATGCGGTCGGCCTGCTGGCGGGCCCACCGCTCCGCGGCGAGGACGCCGTCGAGCGACGGCTCCCCCGCCGTGTGGTCGTCGACGACCCGCGCCACCGTGTCGACGATGTCGAGGAACCCGATCGCCCCCGCGTGGAAGGCGGCGACGGCCTGCTCGTTGGCGGCGTTGAACACGGCGGGGAAGGTGCCGCCGAGCGAGCCCACCCGCTTGGCGAGGTCGACGGCGCCGAAGGCGGCGGCGTCGAGCGGCTCGAACGTCCACGTGCTCGCGGTCGTCCAGTCCAGCGGCACGCCGACGTGCGGGACCCGGTGGGGCCAGGCGAGGCCGAGGGCGATCGGCAGCCGCATGTCCGGCGGAGACGCCTGCGCGATGGTCGAGCCGTCGACGAACTCCACCATCGAGTGCACGACCGACTGCGCGTGCACGGTGACGTCGATGCGGTCGTAGGGGACGCCGAAGAGCAGGTGCGCCTCGATGACCTCGAGGCCCTTGTTCACCAGGGTCGCCGAGTTCGTGGTCACCACGAGGCCCATGTCCCACGTCGGGTGGGCGAGCGCCTGCGCCGGTGTGACGTCCACGAGGTCGTTCCGCGAGCGCCCGCGGAACGGACCGCCGCTCGCGGTGAGGACGAGCCGACGGACCTCGGCGTCGGTGCCCGATCGGAGTGCCTGGGCGATCGCGGAGTGCTCGCTGTCGACCGGGACGATCTGCCCGGGTGCCGCGGCGGCCTGCACGAGCGGGCCCCCGACGATGAGGCTCTCCTTGTTCGCCAGCGCGAGCGTCGCGCCGGTCTCGAGGACCGCGAGGGTCGGACCGAGCCCGACGGATCCGGTGATCCCGTTGAGCACGACGTCGGCCTCGACGCTGCGGACGAGTCGTTCCGCGTCGGCGGCCCCGAGCGCGGTGTCGCGGACCCCGTACCGGTCGGCCTGCTCGGCGAGGGTGGCGGTGTCCGTGCCCGCGGTCAGGCCGACGAGCTCGAAGCGGTCGGGGTTCCGCTCGATGACGTCGAGCGCCTGCGTGCCGATCGACCCCGTGCTGCCGAGGAGGACGACCCGGCGGCGGCCCGACACCGGGCTCAGCCCTTGGCCAGCAGGTCGACGACGAACACGAGGGTCGCGTTCGCGGGGATGCCCGAGCCCTCCGGCGGGTTGGCGCCGTAGCCGTCCTCCGGCGTGACGACGATCATGACCTGCGAGCCGATCTTCTGCCCGACCAGTCCCTTGACGAACCCGGGGATGAGCCCGCTGTTCGAGATCGTGAAGGTCGTCGGCGAGCCCTTCGACCACGAGGAGTCGAACTCCTTGCCGCCCTTGTACGCGACGCCCTTGTACTGCACGAGCGCGGTGTCGCCGTCCTCGATGACGTCACCGTCGCCCTGCTTGATGACCTCGGCCGTGGTCTTCGTGGGTGCGTCGGTGTCCGGGATGGTGATCTCGGGCTCGCCGTCCGCCTTGTCCTCGACCGTGGGGAGCGCCGGGTCCTGGTCCTGCGGCGTGCCGGTCGACTTGGTCGGGGTCTGCTCGACGACGTCCGCGACGACGACGATCGACCCGCTCGTGTTGAAGCCCAGTGCGGCTGCCTGACCGACGACGGCGACGCGGTCACCGACGTGCGCACAGGCGAGGAGGGCGCCGAAGCCGGTGCCGCCCACGGAGAGGACCTGGGGGTTCCCCTGGTCGAAGCCGACGGTCACGAGGTTCTTCGCGTCCTTCGCGTCGTACGCGGAGTACGCGACCTGGACGAAGTCGCCCTCGGCGAGTGCGGCGCCCGTGCCCTTCACGGTGCGGGTCGCCTGCGGCGGGTCGGCGGTGAGGCCGTCGTCGAACGTCACCTTCGGCGCCCGGGATCCGCCGACGTCACCCGTGGCGTCGATCGAGTCCGACGCTCCGCCCGGCTTCGGGCACGACGTGATCGGCGCGGCCGTGGCCTTCGGGGTGGACGATGCGGAGGCCGAGGCGTCCGAGGAGCCGGACCCCGAGCAAGCGGCGAGGCCGAGGATCACGGCGGGCACGAGGGCGATCGGGAGCAGGCGGAGACGCTTCACACGGGTCATCCTGCCGTACCCACCGATGCGTCGGCTCCGAGGACGACGATCTCGGGCTCGTGGTGGACGGGGAACGCGACGGACCGCGCGATGAAGCACAGCCGGTTCGCTTCGGCGTGTGCCGCCCGTGCATCCGCCACCCGGTCCGCCTCGCGGATCGTCACGACGGGACGGAGGACCGCACCGGTGAGTTCGCCCGAGCCGTCGCGGTGGAGGTCGAGACCGGCCGTGGCACGGTCCTCGTACGCGACCACCGTGAAGCCCGTGGTCACGGCGACGTGCAGGTAGCTGAGCATGTGGCACTGGCTCAGGGCGGCGAGGACGAGCTCCTCGGGGTTCCACCGGTCGCGGTCCCCGCGGAACGTCGGGTCGGCACTGCCGAGGACGTCCGGCTTGCCCGCGGCGCTGACGACGTGCTCGCGTCCGTAGTCGCGGTGCCCGATCGTGCCGGTCCCCCGGTCGCCGGTCCAGTGGACGGAGACCTCGTAGGAGTGGTCGTTCATCGCGGTCCTCTCGTCGTGTGGGTCGTCGGTAGGATCGCGCCATGCGCACGGCCACCAGCACCGACCGTCATCCTCTCACCGCCGACGGCTCGGTCGAGCTGGCCGTCCTCGAACGGTCCGGCTTCGACGAGAGCCGTCACGTCGGCGCGGGGGTCGTCGTCGGCGCGGACGGCACCGTGCTCGACGCCGTCGGCGACGTGGGCGCCAGCATCTACCCCCGATCGACGATGAAGCCCCTGCAGGCGCTGGCGGTCCGACGCGCCGGGGCGCTCTTCTCGGGCGCGGAGCTGGTGATGACGACGGCGAGTCACGCCGGGACACCGTCCCACCAGTCCCTCGCGATGCGGATGCTCGAGCGCTTCGACCACGTCGAGGAGGACCTCGGGTGCCCGCCCGACCTGCCGTTCGACCGGGACACCGCCCGGAGCATGACGGGTCCCCGTCGGCTGGCGATGAACTGCTCGGGCAAGCACGCCGGCATGCTCGCCGCGTGCCGGGTGCACGGGTGGGACGAGGCGACGTACCTCGACATCGAGCACCCGCTGCAGCAGGCGGTCCGGAGCACGGTGGAGGACGCCACCGGCGAGGTCGTCGACGTCGTCGGGACCGACGGCTGCGGCGCACCGGTGTTCCCGCTCACCCTCACCGGACTGGCGCAGGGCATCGCCGGGGTCGTGGCGCGTGCCGACGAGGACTCCGCCGCCCTGACCGACGCGGTCCTGGCGGATCCGTGGGCGATCGACGGCGTCGGCCGGGCGAACACCGTCACCATCGAACGACTCGGTCTCCTCGCGAAGCTCGGGGCGGAGGGCGTCATGGTGATGGGTGTGCCGGGCGGGCCGGCCGTCGCCGTCAAGGTGCTCGACGGAGCCCTCCGTGCCGGGACGCTCGCGGCCCTGACGTTGCTCGTCCGCAACGACCTGGTCGACGCCGTCGCCGCGGACGAGGTGCTGCAGGCGACCGGCGAGCGTGTCCTCGGTGGCGGTCTGCCGGTCGGCACGGTCCGCGTCGGAGCGGGTCTCCGCTGAGCTGACCGGGGGCGACGAGACCGGCCCTCCGGACGCACCGTGCCGGATGGACACGTCCCGGACCCGACCGGGGAAGCCGATGCCCTCTCGGTCCCCCGCCCGTGCCCGCTGTGGTCGTCGGCGAGGGACGAGCGCTCGTCCGCGGAGAGCACGAGGAGCGGCAGCGTCGGCATGATGACCGTCCCGACGTCGTCGTCCCCGGCGGTGTCCGCGGTGCCCCCGACCCGGTGTCTCCCGGTCAGCCGGCACCCGTAGCGCGTCACGTCCACGACGGCACCCGTCCGGCGCGGGGTGGCCGCGAGCCCGGGGACCAGGACGACGGTCCCGAGCAGGGCACCGTCGTCGGCGACCGCCGCCGCCGCCGCGTGCCCCTCGGGGAGCCCGGCGCGGGCGGCGCGGCGGCCGAGCACGCCCGTGTCCGCCGCGACACGGAGCTCTGCGCCGGGCACGTCCGGTCCGGCGCGCGGCACGAGGCCCTCGAGCTGGTCGACGAGGGCTTCGAAGACGGCGAGGGCCAGCGCGCCGCGACCACGCACGACGACTCCGCCGGCAGCGCCGACCGTGACGATCCGGCCCGCGGGGTCCCGCCCGACGACCAGTTCCCCACCCGGCGTCGGCGGGAACGCGCAGACGTCCGCGTCTGGCCCGGTCCCGCCGCACCGGTCGTCCGCGGGACCGGCCGCCGATGCCTCGCCGCCGCACCGGTCGTCCGCGGGACCGGCCGCCGGGCCTGGCGGGACGACGACCGTCGGTGCTCGCGGAGAACCGTCAGCCGGTCGCGCCGCGAGACCGAGCACCGCGACGACGGCCGCCGCCACGAGCAGCACCGTCCGGTCGTCGCCGGTGGACACGACGGCCCAGACCGTCACGAGGATGGCGACGGCCGAGGCGACGCTCCGAGCGGTCCGCGGGTCCATGCGCCCATCGCACCGCACCTGACCGTTGCGCGGCGCCTGCTCCGGGCCGCTGTGGAGAACCGGCGCGGAGCAGGTCGGTCGTGGACGAGCGGCCCCGCCACGAGGCGGTGCTGCGCGCGCACCGGCCCGACCTCACTGGACGAGGAAGAACTGCTCCCCGATGTCGACGCGTGCGCCGCGCTCGACGCGGTACCGCCGTCCGGGCTCGCACCGCCGGATCGACCCGTCGATGTGCCGGATCATCGTGCCGTTGCCCGAGTAGCGGTCGGAGACCCAGAGGTCGTCACCGTCCCGCCCGAGTTCCAGGTGGGTCTTCGAGACGGACTTGCCCGGGTCGCGGATCGTCAGCAGGCCGTCGAACTGCTCGTCGGCTTCGGGGCGCGGGAGTCGGCCGAGCAGCGCGGACCCGTGCACGCCGAGGCGCTCGCCCGTGCTGAAGTGCAGCAGGAACGGAGCCTGCGCGGGTGCGCGGGACACGATCCGGGTCTCCTCGACGTCCTCGTCCGGGCCCGCGTCGTGGTCCGTCGGAACGGCGGCACCGGTCGCCTCGGTCGCACCGGACCGCGGCGGGGCGACCGGCGGGAGCGGGGCGGCGACCGGTGGGACGGGAGCACCGTCGGACGTGAGCCGGGGGCTCGTGCCGGGCAGGGCCTCCGCGCCGGGTCCGTCGGCACGGTCGACGGACGGCGCACCGACCGACTCATCGGGTTGTGCGTCGGACGCTCCAACCGGACGGGCCGCACCGTGGTCGTCGGCGTCGTCGTCCGGCACGACGGCCGTCGTCCCGTCGGTCCCGGCCTGGCCGGCGCCGTCATCGTGACCAGCGCCGTCATCGTGACCAGCGCCGTCGTCGTGACCGGCGGCGCCGTCGTCGTGAGCGTCGTCGGAGGTGGAGGAGGGGCGACCAGCCGCATCCGAGTCCGCGGCGGCAGGGGCCCCCGGGGTGCTCGTGCTCACCGGACCGCTGTCCGGACCGCGGTCGTCGAGGTCCTCGTGGCCGTCGCGGTCCGCCGACGCGTCCTGGTCGTCGGACGGTTCCCCAGCACCGGGCGCATCGGGAGCGACGGGTGCCACGGCGCCGTCGCGCCCACCAGGGGCGACGTCGTCCCGGCCGTCCGCGTCCGGACCGCTGCGGGCGGCGTCGTCGTCCGCGTCGGGGAGCTCGCCGGAGTCCGCGTCCGGCAGTCCGTCCGACTCCTCGGTCAGGTCGTGGGCGTCGGAGACGGCGCTGCGGAGGGCGTCCTCGTCGGCGGCCCAGTCCGGGCGGGCGAGCGGGAGGGGCATCACCGGCCCCGTGAAGGCGGCGGTCACGGCGGGGCGGACCGATCCGCACTCCTCACAGAAGATGTCGTCCGGCTCGAGGGTGTGGCCGCAGACGTGGCAGACCGTGCTCTGGCTGCCCGGGGCGACGAGCGGTGTGGGGCGCGGAGCCCGGCGCTCGGCCGGCAGCTGGAAGACCGCGGTGTCGCCCGGCCGCGGCGCATCGTCCGTCCGCTGCACGACCGCGTCGTCGCCGGTCCCCCCGGGAGTCGTCTGCTCGCTCGTCGCCTCGGCGGACGGGGCGCGACCGATCCACCAGGACGGTCCGGTCGGAGGGGCGGCGGGCGTCGGCGGCGGTGACCAGACCGGCTCGACGACGGCCGACCCGGCCCCTGTCGACGGGGGCGTGTCCCCCTGGTCCGCCGCTCCGCGCTCGTCCCAGGCGTCGGCGCGCTGGACCTCCGGGTCGTCCTGCGGCGCGAGCGTCTCGGCGGGGAAGGCATCGGGGTCGAGCGTCGGTTCGACGGGTTCCGCTCCCGGGCCCTCGATCGAGCGACCGGTCCAGTCGCCGAGACCGGTCCCGGAACCGTGCACGTGCGACGGCGCGCTCCGCGGGGCGAGGTCGTCCGCTGTGGGAGTGCCCCGATCGACGGAGGCGGCTGGCTGCCCGGAGCCCGCTCGCGGGGAGGCGTTAGCGTCGTGGTCCTGGTGCTCCGTCCCGGTCCGGTCCTGGCGACCCGCCGTCGTGGCGTCCGCGACCGGGGACGCGCCGTGGTCGGCACCGGTCAGCCATGCGCGCGTGGCCGGGTCGAGAGTGGACTCGGGCAGCCAGCCGTCGGCAGCGGGATCGACCCCGCGTCCGGGGACGCCGGGCTGCTGCAACGGGGGCGGGGTGCCACGGTCGACGGCTTCCGCGGGTGCGGTGCGACGCGCTGCCGAGGTCGTGACGGCTCGTCCGCACTCACCGCAGAAGATCGCTCCGTCCGGGAGCGTCGATCCGCAGTGTTCGCATCTGATCACAGGGTGCCTCTGTCCTCGTCCGACCGTCCGTCAGGTGGTTCCGGCCTCCGGACATCGTAGTCACCGCCGCTCCGAGCGCCCTCCGCTCGTCCGGAGTCGGCGGACCCAGCGGCCGGAGCGGAGTGAACGCAACGAGACGGCGGCGCGGAACCGCTCCCGCCGCGTCCGCCCGGACCGCAGCTCGGCCACGGCCGCGTCGGTCGCGTCCCACATCCGGTCCGCCGTCCGGTCGTCGACGTCCGACGGGCCGAAGACCGCCCGGTCCGCCAGGGCCGAGAGGCCGGTCGCTGCGTCTCCCGGTGCCGCCACCGCGACCTCGCGCCGGGTGGCGGTGGCGGCGACCGCATGACCGTTGTCGAGCAGGGCGTCCCGGTACTCGTCCCAGGCGCCGACGACCCGGGCCCGTGCGGCCGGGGCACGGCGGCGACGACGACGGCGGAGGCGCTTCAGGACGAGCACGACGACGATCGGCAAGAGCACGAGCGCCGCGACCCCGAGCACGCCCAGCGCCCACGGCAGCACCGCGAGGAGCAGCTGCAGCCAGAACGGGCGCGCGGGCGGGGCGTCCGGGTCGGCCTGCGGCGGCGTCTGCTGCTCCTGCACCTGGGGTTCCGCGGGCGGCGGCGGGACGATGGTCTCGGGACGGGTGACGGGCTGCGGCGTCTGGTCGGACTCCTCGGGGATCTCCCGGACGACGGGGTTCGGGTCGAGCAGGACCCACCCGTACTCGGCCGTGTCCACCTCGATGCGTGCCGTGACGTCACTCCCCCGGAACGTCGTGCGGCCACCGGCACCGGTGGCGGGCGTCGTCCCGGAGTCACCGCCCGCCGTGAACCCCATGACGACCCGCGCCGGGAAGCCGATCTGCTGCGCCATGAGCGCGGCCGCGACGGCGTACTGCTCCTGGTCCCCCACCACGGGCTGGCCGGTGAGCAGCTCCTCGATGCGGTCGGCCCCGTGCCCGGACCGGCTCGCGCGGTCGTCGCCGACGCCGTGGCTCACGTACCCGGTGCGGGCCAGGGCCGAGAGCGCTGCGACGAGTCGGGCCCCGTCGGACGCGCCGGGCTCGGACACGGCCTGCACGGCGTCCCGGACCGCGTCCGGCACGGCCCGTGGCGTCGGCACCGAGGCCGTCCCGGGGCGGGCCGCCGTGAGTTGGCGCTCGGACGGCTGGGCGGGCAGGACCGCGGAGAGCGTGTAGCGGGTGCCCGCGGAGACGCCGCCGACGAGCGCACCCGTGCTGGTCGCGCGGTCGTAGAAGAACCCGGTGCGGTCCCGGTCCGCGGTGCGTCCCTGGAAGGTCACCGTCTCGAGGTCGCCGACGGTGGGCAGCCAGACGTCCCGGTACCCGTCGACCGTGACGCCCACCCTGACGCGCGTGCCGCGGACACCGGACACGTCGACCGAGGTCGGGACGCGCTCGAACGTCCCGGACGCGGTGGCGCCGTCCGGGCCACCCACGCGGTAGACGACGCCGTCGTAGGTGTCGAGGGTCGCGATCCGGACGAAGCCGCCGCGCGGCAGGCCGGTGACGGTGAGCTGCGGGACGTCGACCTGGTCGTCCTCCTGGTAGGCGCGGAAGCCGCTCAGCGGGCTGACGTGGTCGCGCGGGTCGAACGGCCGCACGACGTCGGTCCGTGCCACGGTCCGGCCCGTCGACGGCGGGACGAGG
Organism: Curtobacterium sp. MCJR17_055; assembly: GCF_003224335.1. Taxonomy (GTDB): domain Bacteria; phylum Actinomycetota; class Actinomycetes; order Actinomycetales; family Microbacteriaceae; genus Curtobacterium. The sequence goes on along the minus strand of NZ_QKLF01000003.1, from coordinate 180,942 downwards.
AGCCCGAGCCCGGTCGCGACGAGGGCCGCCGCCGCGATCGTCGCGGTCCCGACGAGCGCCGGCCGCACGACCGCCCGGAGCACCGGGACGGGCTGGCCGACGGTCTCGGCGACCGTCGTGGCCCGCCGGACGTGCCGGACGCTGAGCGCCCAGACCAGCGCGGCACCCACGAGCGCGACCGCCAGGGCGACCGAGGTGGCCAACCGGGTCGGTCCGACCGCCACCCCCGCGGCGAAGACCACGAGCGGTGCCAGCCCCGCCACCTCCGGACGGGAGGCCCGGGTCGCGACCGTCACGCCCACCACCGTCGCGAGGAGGGCCGTCACGAAGTACGGCACGAGCAGCGCCTCGTAGGACCCGACCGGCAGGCTGACGGTCACGAGCTGCCGCCACCCGAGCGCGACGCCGGCGAGGAGGTCCACGACACCCGGTCCGGTCGGGAGGACCCCGTCCGCGCGGTCCGGGACGGCCGCGGGCACCCCGGTCACGACGAAGCCGACGACGGTGAGCACCGCCACCGCGGCCGCCGGCAGCCGGAGGACGAAGCCGAGGACCGCCACGAGGGTCCCGACCACCACGGCCGTCGTGCCGGCGACGACCATCGCGCCGTCGCGGTGCACGGGCCACCAGGCGACGCTCGCCAGGGCGACGAGGACCCAGACGGCCGCGGTGCCCGCGACGAGGCGCACGACGGGACGACGACGACGCGCCGGCGGTCGACGTGCGGCGCCGCGGGGCCGTTCACGGAGGGGCGTCGTCGTCATGCGGCAGCCGACCGGTGCAGCGCGTGCCGGAGGTCCTCGAGGTACCCGATCGTCAGCACGGTCAGTCCGGCGACCCGGACCGAGCGCGGGACGGCCTCGGGCTCGCACACGACGGCGACGACCTCGACCCCGACCGGGAACCGCGTCGCCGCGAGGCGGAGGGCGGGCAGGCCGACCGCGCTGCCGACGACCAGGAAGGCGACCGAGATGCCTGCCGCGTCCCGCCCGACGAGTCGCGCGACCTCGGCGACCGGCAGGCATGCCTCGGCGAGGCGGACGCTCGCGAAGGCGTCGAGCAGCCGCGTCGGCGTGACGGTCGGCAGTGACTCGAGCGCGTACACCGGGCGCTTCGCGAACTCGGGGGTGCGTTCGGACACCACGACGGTGACCTCGCGGCCGTCCCGGACCGCTCGAGTGCCGAGCGAGGCGGCGGCGCTGACGGCCAGCTCGAACTCGTCCTCGTCGCGGTACTCGGTGTCCGAGACACCGAGGGCGACGACGAGGTGCGACCGACGCGTGTCCTCGAACTGCCGCACCATGAACGCACCGGTCTTCGCCGTCGACTTCCAGTGGATGGTGCGCGGGTCGTCCCCGGGCATGTACTCGCGGACGGCGTGGAAGGCGATGTCGGCCGGGGACAGGTCGTTCGTCGCCTGCCCCTCGAGGTCCCGTACCAGGCCGGTGCTCGTGGAGGGGATCGCGACCGTGCGCGGGTGGACGATGACCTGTTCCTGCTCGGCCCAGACGAGCTCCCGTCGGACGAGCCCGACCGGGTCGGCACGGACGCCGGTGACCGGACCGACGTCGAGGACACCGCGGCGCGTGGTCGGCACCGGCACCCGGCGGACGTGGGTCCCGTGCGGCGCGACGACCGGCACCGCCACGTCGACGAGCCCGTTGCCGACCGGCAGTTCGAGCGTCGTGGGCACGGACGGGAGGCGCGTGGGGTTCTCGGCGGTGACGGTCACCTCGGCGGGGTCGCCGACCGCGACGCGGTGCTGCGGGAGGGTCATGCCCACGACGAGGCGCGACCGCCCGACGAGCGCCACCGCCGCCACGACGGCGAGGACCGCGCCGGCCCACCCGACGACGACGACCTCGCGGAGGCCGAACCGGTACCCGACGACGAACGCGACGACGGTCAGTGCGAGCACGGTCCAGCCGAGCCCGGTGACGACGGCGGCGACCTCGTCCCGGACACGCGTGACGAGCCTCCCGGCCGTGCGCCACACGCGGACGACACCGACGACCGCCTCGGCGGCGACGCCGTCGCGGTCACCGACCAGACGGGTCCGGACGTTCGTCATGCCGGCGACCGTCCCGGTGCGACCGTCGACCGTGGCACGACGCGACCGCGTCGCGGACGGGCGACGCGAGCGCGTGGCGACGGGCCGGCGGTCGGTCACCGCGGCGTCCGGTCCGCGGGCGGCGGCGTCTCGACGAGGATCTGTCCGATGACGCTCGACGCGCTGACGCCGTCGAACTCCGCCTCGGCGTCCAGGACGAGGCGGTGGGCGAGCACCGGCTCGGCCAACGCCTTGACGTCGTCCGGTGTGACGTAGTGGCGCCCCTGCACCGCGGCGTAGACGCGTGCGGCGCGGACGAGGCCCATGGCACCGCGGACGCTGACGCCGAGTCGGACCTCGCCGGCTGCGCGGGTCGCGTCGACCAGACGAGCGACGTAGTCGGCGATGACCGGGTCGACGTGCACGGTGCGGGCGAGCGCGGCGAGCTCGGTGACGCTGGCGGCGGGGACGACGCTCGCGAGCGGGACGGCGGCGGACGGCGCCGAGGACGTCTCGAGGATGCGGACGGTCGCAGCGTGGTCCGGGTAGCCGATCGAGGTCTTCATGAGGAAGCGGTCGAGCTGCGCCTCGGGGAGCCGGTACGTGCCGGCCTGCTCGACCGGGTTCTGCGTGGCGATCACCATGAACGGCGCGCCGAGGCGGTGGCTGACGCCGTCGACCGTGACGGCGGACTCCTCCATCGCCTCGAGGAGTGCGGACTGGGTCTTCGGGCTGGCGCGGTTGATCTCGTCCGCGAGGACGACGTTGGCGAAGACGGGCCCGCGGTGGAACTCGAACTCCTGCGCGCGCTGGTCGTAGACGCTGATGCCGGTGATGTCGCCGGGCAGCAGGTCGGGCGTGAACTGGATGCGGCTCGTCACGCCCTGCACGCTCTGGGCGAGGGCTCGGGCGAGGCTCGTCTTGCCGGTGCCCGGGACGTCCTCGAGCAGCAGGTGCCCCTCGCTGAGCATCGCGGTGACGGCCAGGCGGATCACGAAGGCCTTGCCGAGGAGCACCTGCTCGACGTTCGTCACGATGCGGGCGGCGACGTCGGCGAAGCGGGTGGCCTGCTCCGGGGTCATGGTCATGCGGGTCGTTCCTCGTCGGGTCGGGCGGGGTGCGGGCTGGCGGGGTGCGGACTGGCGGAGTGCGGTTGGCGGGGTGCTGCGGGCCGGGTCGGTGGGGTCTGGGTCGTCGCGGTCTGGATCGTCGCGGCCTGGCGGGGCACGGCTGACGAGCCGTGTCTGCCCGCGGGGCGGCCCGGCGGTCAGCCGGACGCGCCCTGGCCGGGCGGGTCGCCCGTCCCCGGTGGGTCGCCCTGTCCCGGGATCGGTGCGGGGTCGGGCGCGGGTGCGTCCGGGTCGGGGCCGACGTCGACGGGGTCGGAGTCGGTGCCTGTACGGGTCAGGTCCGCGTCGAACGACGTGGTCACGGACGCCCGGACCGACACCGTCGAGGCGTCCGTCGGCGGGGTGGGCCCGACGCTGGACCCGTCCCACGGGTTGCCGTCGCCCGCGGGCAGGACCGTGCCGTCCGCGTCGTACCAGGTGGCGGTGTAGCGGACCGATCCGACGGCGCTGCCGTCCGGGCCGCTCACCACGATCGGGTGCCCGTGCGCCGCCGTCGTCACGGACGCGGACAGGTCGAGGGCGCCCGCGGTCGCGGAGGTCCGGTCCGAGCAGAACGCGTCACCAGGGGCACCGCACGCCTGCAGGGCGACCTTCACGGCGGTGTTGCGCGACCCGGCACCGGGGACACCGGTCCAGGAGTCACCGGGCGCCAGGTCGACCGTCCCGCTCCCGGTGTCGAGGCGGTAGTGGTCGACCTTCGTGGTCGGGGCCGTGACGCGCGCGTCGACGCGGTCCGGCTGGCCTGACGCGACGAGGCCGACCGACGGAGCGACCGGAGCCGCGGGCCGTTCGTAGGCGACCGTGTCCGTGACGGCCACGCTGCAGAACAGGCCGTTGTCGGCGACGACCGCGTACCGCGTCACGCCGGCCGGCACGCCCCGGTCGACGGAGCCGGACGCCGTCCCGACGGGCGTCTCCCCGGCGAGGCTCCGGCAGGTCGGCGTCGAGCCCGCCGCGATCCGGTACGCGGCGTACGACGGCCCGCTGCCGCCCCGGCCGTCCGCCGCGCCCCAGGTCACGGTCACGGTGGACCGCCCGTCGGTGTCGGGCGTGCTGCCGGTCGAGGCGCTGAGGGCGGTGACCGTCCCGGGCGTCCCGACCGCGGCGCCCGTCGCGGAACCGGTGTTCCACTGCACGGCGGTGCCGTCGCGGGCCGCGTCGTTCCGTGCCGAGACCGTGACCGCGTACGTCGCACCGCTGAGGGCGCCGTCGAAGGTCGTGGCGGTGGCACCGCGGACGGTCTTCGTGGTGCTGAGCCCCGGCCCGGCGACGGTGACCACGTACTGGTCGACGAGGCTCCCCCGCGACGGACGCGGCACGGCGTCCCAGCGGACGTCGAGCCGGTTCGGCGTGGTGCGGTCCGGGGCGACCGTCGTGCCGGTCGGTGCCGCGGGCACGAAGTCCGCGCTCATCGCGGCCGACTGCGCGGACGGGTCCGACCGACCGACGGCGTTCGCGGCGGTGACGGAGAACCGGTACGACGCCGTCGGGTCGAGCCCCGTGACCGTGCAGACGGTCGCGGTGCCGCAGTCCTGTGAGACGCCGTTCGTCCCCGTCACCCGGTAGCCGGTGATCGCCGAGTTGTTCGCCCGCGGGGTCGACCAGGAGAGCGTCACGCGGCCGCCCTCGGACGACCCGGTCCGGGTCGGGGTCCCGGGCGCGTCGGGCACGTCCTGCACGGAGATCGTGACGTCGCCCCACACGGACCGTGCCGTGTCCCCCGTGACGTCGGCGACACGGTACTGCAGGTGCGCGTCGACCGGCCTCGCGTCCCGCGCGACCGTCACGCGGAGGCGCGAGCGGTCGGCAGTCGGGGTCACCGAGACGCCGGACGGCAGCCCGCCGCCGAGCCCGCGGATGTCGGTCACGCGGAGCGGCTCGCCGGGGAACGGGTTCGTCGGCCGGTCGTTCGCCAGGACGTCGACCGTCGTGGTCGTGCCACGGGCGACGACGGCGCTGTCCGGCGCGGGCTGCACGAGCGGTCGGGTCGAGGTCACGACGTCGACGACGATCCGGCCCGCGCGACCGGCGTTGGTCGCGTCCGCGACGCCGACGCCGACGGAGGTGCTCGTCCCGGTCCGTGCGGACTCCGGCACCCGCACGGTGAGGCGCTGCCCGGTCACCGAGGCGGTGGTGCCGCCACCCGGTCGGTCGACCACCGAGTACCGCAGCTCCGGCAGGTCGGCCGGGTACGGGTAGTCGGTGAGCTTCGTGAGGTCGAGTGTGCGGGTGTCGCCCGGCTGGAGCTCGAGCGTGGTCCCGCTCAGCGACGGCGGCTGGTTCGACCGGGGCGTGACGGTGATCGGCAGGACCAGGGTCGCGACCCGCCCCTTGCCGCCGTCGGCGTCCGAGCCGTCGGTGACCTCGAACGAGATCGACGCGTTGCCGTAGTACAGCTCGGCGGAGGTGAACTGCAGCGTCGAGCTGTCGACCACGAGCGAGCCGCCGCTGGCGTGGGTGGCCTTCACGGCACCGCGGTCGGTCAGCGTGGCGGTGCGGCCGGTGGCGGTCACGACGTAGCGGTCGAGCGGGATCCGCACCGTCGACTCGCTCCGCACCGTGACGGCGGGCGCGGACCGGTCGACCTGGGGCAGGGCGTCGTCGGTGCCGGGCACGTGGACGAAGCCGAGCGAGACGACGTCCGGCTGGTCGCGCAGGGCCACCGAGAACGGGATCACCTGCGACCGTGCCGTGATCCGCACCGCGATCCGGTCGTCGTCGGTGACGCGGGCGCCGCTCCGGTGGCCACCGACGAGGCCGACCCGGAGGTCCGCGCGCGTGCCCTCGGCCGCGAACACGTTCCGGAGCACGTCGACCGTGACGGAGTCGCGCCCGAGGACGTCCTGCAGGTCGAGCACGGTGTCGTCGACCTCGGGCCGGAGCGGCGACGCGTCGGGGTCCACCGTGACGGTGAGGAAGGCGGTGCTGGACCCGGCCCGCTCGTTCGTCACGGTGTACAGGACGGCGAAGTCACCCGCGCGCGCGGACGCGGGCGGCGTGACGCGCACCGTCTCGCCGCCGAGGACCCGGGCCCGCACGCCCGACCCCGTCGGCTCGGCGGACGCGACGCGGAGCCGCCCGCCCTCGGGGTCCGAGTCGTTCTGCAGGACCCGGACCGTCACGGTGCCACCGGGCCGGATCGTGACGCGGTCGGCCTGCGCGACCGGGTCCGACGCCTGGTCGGCACGCGGCGCGATGCCGACGCGGACCGTTCCGGTGGCGCGGGCGCCGAGAGCGTCGACCACCGTGTACGTGAACTCGTCCGTGCCGGCGGAGTAGTCGCCGGCCTCGTACGTCAGCGCATCCGTCGTGACCTCCGTGACAGCGCCCTTCTCCGGGTTCGACCCGACGCCGACGAGCTGTACGGAGTCGCCGTCCGGGTCGGTGTCGGCGAGGGGCACCGCGATCCGGACCGTCTGCCCGGCGACGACGCGGGCCGTCACCGTCTGGGGCACCGGGGCGCTGTTCGTCGTCCGGTCGCGGTCGCGGACCGAGATGGAGACGGTCGCGTCGGCGGTCTGCCCGTCCGGGCCGGCGACACGGTAGGCCGCCGTGTACGTGCCCGGCGTGGTCGGTGCGAGGTACCGGAGCCGGTCGCCCGACACGAACAGCAGGCCGCTGCCGCCCGGGACGTCCTGCACCAGGTCGGGCAGCAGCGTCAGCGAGCCGCCCTCGGGCTGGGTGTCGTTCGCGAGGACGTCGATGTCCGTCACGTCCCCGACGCGGACCGTCGCCGTGTCCGGCTGGGCCACCGGCGGCTGGATGCGGTCCGGCTCCGGGATCTCGACGACGGTCACCGTGCCGGTCGCCGAGGCCAGTCCGTTCGACACCGTGTACCGGAAGGACACCGGGCCGGCCAGCGGGGCGGTCAGCGTCACGCGGACCACGTGCTGGTCGAGGACGCTCGCCTGCACGCCCGATCCGTCCGCGGGGCCGTCGAGCCCGGTCACGAGGAGGACGCCGCCGGACGGGTCGGAGTCGGTCGCCGTGACGTCGGTGTCCTTCGTGCCGAGGGTGTTGACGAACACGGTCTTCGGCGTCGTGACCGGGGCGCTCGAGGCGTCGGGCGGCGCGAGCACCGTGACCCGGACGACGCCGCTCGTGGTCTTGACGCCGTCGGTGACCGTGTACTCGAGTTGGGCGTCGCCGGCGGCCCGCGCGACGACCCGGAAGGTGCCGGCGTCGTAGGACGGGGTGATGGTCAGGCCGGACGCCGACGACACGCTCGTCAGCGTCACCGTGCCGTTCCCGCCGCGGACGTGCTCGAGCGGGTCGACCGTGAAGGGCTTGCCGGCGTACCCGGAGACGGGGAACGAGTCGGCGCGGAGCGGGACGTCCCCGGGCGCGGCGACGTCGACCGTGACCGAGCCCCGACCCTGGTCGCGGCCGTCGCTCACGACGACCAGCTGCGTCCGCTCGCCGGTGCGGCCGCTGTCGTTGCGGTAGTCGAGCAGCCCGTCCGGCGTCGTCGAGGCCGCGTCCCCGTCGGACGGCGTCGCCGAGCGGAGGAACACGGGGTCGCCGTCGGGGTCGATCCAGTCCCCGAGGACGTTCGTCGTGACGTGGCCGCCGCGCACGACGTCGGCCCGCGTGTCCCGGACCTGCCGCGGCGGCTCGTTGACCGAGTCGGAGCGGACCGTGACGCGCACGGCGGCCGTGTCCGAGCCTCCGTTGCCGTCCGTGATCGTGTACGGGAAGGTCAGGACGCCGGACGCGTCGTCGGGCAGGGTGACCTGCAGCCGCTGCCCGTCGGACACGATCGCGACGGTGCCGCGAGCCGCCGGGACCGTGCCGACCTCGCTCACGACGAGCGGGTCGCCGTTCGGGTCGTGGTCGTTGAGGAGGACCGGGAGGGTCGTGGTGCGTCCGGGACGCGCCCCGAGGTCGTCGTCGACGGCGACCGGCGGCGCCTGGTCCTCCTGCACCTCGGGGTCGTCCTCGGCGATGCGCTCCTGCTGGCGGTCGTCCGCGCGGTCGACCAGGTCCGCCCAGTTGTCGATGAGCTGCCCGCTCCGCCCGACCGCCCACGTCCGGCCGCTTTCCGGGTCGTTCGCGACCACCGCGGCGCCGTTGTGCACGATCCGGAGGGCGGCACCCCCCGGGACGCGGTCGAGGTCCTGCACGGCCCGGCCGGCGCACGTGTCGACGGCCTGACCACCGTTCCAGGCACCGTACGTGCACGAGCCGCTGACGAGGGGTCGTGCGGCCCGCCCGGAGACGGCGAGCGGGACGGCGTCGACGGAACCCGACGGCCCGACCCGGACGAGGCCGGTCGCACCGGCGACGGTGACGCTCGCACCACCGTCCGACGACCGCTGGAGCGCGGGTGCCGCGCCGACACGGCTCGCGAGGTCGACCCGGCGCCCGTCCACCGCGAGCACACCGTCGGTCTGGTCGAGCACGGCGACGTGGTCGCCGAACGCGGCGACCTGTAGGTCGTGCGTGCGGTCCATCCGGACCGTCCACCGGTGCGCGACGGTCGGCGTGGCACCGAGGTCGACGAGGGACGCGGTCGACGTGCGGGGCGAGTAGACGGCGACGCGGTCGTCGGCGGCGTCGAACACCGCGTCGGCGCCGAGCGTCAGGTCGGCCTTCGTCGAGGCGTCGAAGTCCTCGAGCGCGGACGCGGGCGTGGTCCAGAGCTCGCCGGTGTCGCCGTTCCCGACGACCGCGGTGCGCCCCGCGAAGAAGACGTCCGGGCTGCCCGCGGGCAGCGTGACGGCGTCACCCAGGGTGGCGTCCGCGACGTCGACCCGTGCGACCGTCCCCTTCGTCCGGTCGACGCTGTACACGGTCGACCCGTGCTGCAGGACGTCGACGGCGTCGGAGGACGTCGACACCGCGGTGTTGAGCTCGAGCACCCCGGGGTTCGCGCGACCGACCGCGCCGTACTCCGCGGACGGCACCCAGACCGTGCCGTCACCGAGGTCGACACGCTGCGTGTGGTACCCGGTCGACACGAGAGCCGTCCCGGTGACGACCGCGCCGACGACGACGGCGACCACGGACGTCAGCGCCGCCGACCGGTGCGCGCGGAACAGCCGCCGGATCACGAGGCGCCGCCGATCGTCGCGCACCGCTGGTCGCTCACGGCCCCGGTACGCCCGTCCCGGTTCACCGCGACGGTGACGCACTCCTCGACACCCGAGCGTCCGGTGACCACGAAGGACGTGCCGGACTGCTGGCTCGTCGACCCGCCCGAGGTGACGACGTACGTGTCCCCGGGGCGCAGGCCCGGGTCGTCCCAGCGGAACGTGACCGACGACCCGGTCGTGCTCGTGCTGATCCCGGCCACGGTGGGGATGGACGCGTCGGCGTCGCGGGTGACGACCACGACGGCCGTCACCGCCAGTGCGGCGACGACGACGGCGGACGCCACGGAGGCCCACACGACGGTCGTGCGCGGGCCGCGTCGGGCGCGGGCGGACGAGCCGGTGCGGTGCACCGTCCCGACGCTCCGCGAACCGGTGCCGTCGACGCCACCGAGGACGGCTCGGCGTCGACGCCGTCGGCGACCGGCACGGACGGGAGGCTGGAGGGCGCGGACCACGGTCCGGTCACCCTCTGCCGTCGGTGTCGTCACGGCCCAGCTCTCCACGGCGACGTCGGCATGCGTCTGCGGGAGGCCGAGCTCGGCCTCGACCTGCTGGAACCCACGCACGAGGTCGAGGACGGTCGCGGGGCGGTCCGCGGGACGACGGGCCATGCCGGCGGCGAGGACGCGCTCGAGGGTCGGGGGGACGTCCGGCCGTCCGGTGGGGCGTGGGCCGCCCTTGTCGATGCGGGCCATCAGGTCGGCGGCGCCGTTCGCACCGCCGGGGACCTCGAACGGGCTCCGCCCGGCGAGCAGGGTCGAGATCGTGGCCGCCAGCGAGTAGACCTCGGACTGGATCGACCCGCGGGACTCGTCGGACAGCACCTCGGGTGCCGACCACGGGATGGACATGCCGATCGGCTCGTCGGGGTCGGCCTCACCGAGGGACGCGGCGATGCCGAAGTCGCTGAGGACCGGGTTGCCGTAGGCCGTCATGAGGATGTTCGACGGCTTGACGTCCCGGTGCAGCACGCCCTCGCGGTGCGCGGTCTCGAGCGCGGCACCGATGCGCACACCGATCGAGAGGACCTGCGACACCGGGACCGGCTCGCGCCGGTAGCGGTCGCTCAGCGACGACGAGCACAGCTCCATGACGAGGTAGGGCCGTCCGTCCGCCGCGACGCTCGCCTGGAAGACGGTGAGGATCGAGGGGTGGGTGCTCAGCCGGGCCATGAGGTTGGCCTCGAGCTGGAACATCTGGCGGACGCGGTCGTCGACGACCTCGTCGAGGAGGACCTTCACCGCGACCTGTCGACGCGGCATGTCCTGCTCGTAGAGGAAGACGTCGGCGAAGCCGCCCGACCCGAGCACGTGCACGGCGGTGAAGCCGGGCAGGACGGGAGGGCTCGACGGCAGCCGGCGGGCCATGGTCGCTCCTTCCCGGCCGGACGGCCTGCTCTCGACACGGTCAGGACAGTCTACGAAGCAGCGGTGACGGCTCGGGGCCGGTCGCCGGAGGCGGACACGCGCCGGACCCCCAGTTCGGGGGCCTGCGTGACCGGACGGGGCGCACCCGGGCCCTCGCGGCTCAGTGGCGCGGGAGGGTGTCGTCCACGTCGTCCGGGCCCGCCGGTGCAGCGTCGACCTGCAGCACGACGACCGTGACGTTGTCACGCCCGCCCGCGATGACCGCGTCGCCCACCAGGCGCTCGGCGAGCTCCTGCGGGTCCGCGACCTTCGCGGCGATGCGCGAGATGCCGACGTCGCCGATCTCCTTGGTCAGGCCGTCCGAGCACACCAGGTACCGGTCGCCGGTCCGCAGCGGGATCGTCCACCAGTCCGGCTCCGGCGGCTCGCCGAACCCGACGGCCCGCGTGATGACGTTGCTGTCGGGGTGCGACTCGGCGTCCTCGGCGCGGAGCACGCCGGCGTCGACCATCTCCTGCACGACCGAGTGGTCGACCGTCAGACGACGCAACGGCCCTCCGGCCTCGCTCCGGTAGGTGCGGGAGTCCCCCACGTTGAAGACGAGCGCCGCGGGCTGCCCCTGGCCGGCGACGAGTGCGACACCGGTCACCGTCGTCCCCGCCCCGAGGGCGTTCCCGCCCGCTGCGCGCTCGATGTCCGCCGTCGCGAGCAGCAGCGCGTGCTGGATCGTCTGGCGCGATGCGAACGACTCGTCGGTCGACGCACCGAGCCGTCGGACGACGGCGTCACTGGCGCGGTCCCCCGCGAGGTGCCCGCCCATGCCGTCCGCGACGACGAAGAACGGCGCTGCGACGATGTAGCTGTCCTCGTTGTGGTCCCGGCGTCGACCGACGTCGGTCGCCGCACCCCAGGAGAGCGTGAGGGTCTCACCCCCGGCACCGGGGACGTCGATCGCGTGGGCGGAGGCTGCTCGGCCGAGTTCGGTCACGGTTCAGGATCGCTCTCTGGTGTTCGGGACGGACCGGGGTCCGGGGAGGGACCGGGGGACGACGTGTCGGACGGCCACCGGTCGGACGGGCGTGCGACGACGGGCGGCACCGCCCGCGTGAACGGCGACAGCACCTCGATCCCGTTGCCGTCACCGATGTCGACAACCGTACCGGTCAGCACGACCATCGAGGCGCCGGACGGCATCCGGTGCGGCGGAGCGCCCGCGGGCCGGATGACCGTGCCGTTGGTCGACCCGAGGTCGTCGACGACCGTGGAGGTCCCGGCGGCGGAGAAGCGCACGTGCGACGACGAGACGAGGCCGGTCGGCGACGCCACCGTGACGAGCTCCGGCGCCGCGCCCGGGACCACGCGCGGCGATGCCGGGCGTCGCCCGACGACCACCGGTCGGTCGAGGCGGTGCACGCGGTCGCCGATGCGGACGGCGGGCACCGGGACGGACGGCGTCCACCGAGCTGCCGGGCCCGACGTCTGGGCGGACGCGGACGCCGATGCTCCGTCCGACCCGGCCGCCGATGCTCCGTCGGACCCGGCCGGCGCACCGGGGAGTCCGCTGCCGACGCTCCCCCAGGTGCCCGCAGCCGGGCGGGCAGCGCTGCCGACGGTGTCACCGAGGTCGTCCGGCTCCGCATCCCGCCGGCGCGCAGGACGGAGCACGGTGTCGTCGAGGTCGTCCTCGTCGTGCACGTGCGGCTCCTCCCGTCGGCACCCCCACCGTAGACGATGCGGTGCACCGGGGCTTCACCTCCGCCACGCCGCGCGGGCGCCGGCGCGACAGGTCCGCAGCACGAGCCCGGCGAGCGGGTCGTCCGCCCGGACCGCGAGGGCGTGGCGCGCCCGGGTCGTCGCCCGGAGCTCGGAGCCGAGGGCCCACGAACACCAGGCTCCGAGTGCGAGGGCACCGGCGACACCGATCTCGGACAGCCCGGAGTCCGATGACCGCGTCCACCGACGCCACGCCTCGACGCACCGGTCCCCCGCGGTCCGCACCCGGTCCCGATCCGGTTCCGGACCCGAACCGTGCAGCGCCGACGGCGTCGGCTCGCTGAACGGGTCGAGCGGCCGGACGTCCGCGGCGTCCATCGGACCCGGATCGGCGAGGAACCGGACGAGGGCGAGCCGGGTCGCGAGCGCCCCGCAGGCGGTCGTGACCGCGACTGCTCCCGACGCACTGAGGTCCTCCGGAGCGACGAGGGCACGGGCGGCTGCCGGCAGGGTCACGGCAGCGGCGATCTCGCGGGTGTGTCGTGTGTACGGGTCGGTCGTGGTGCTGATCGTGGTGGTCTCCATGCCGACAGCCTGCCGACCGGCGACCACCGCATCGTCACTCCCGGCCCGACCCGTGGACGTGCCTGCCGCGTCCGCACCCTGTGGACGAACGGTCGGGACGGCAGGGGACGGCGGTCAGGCCGTCGCCGGCTCGAGGCTCTCTGCGACGAGGTCCCATGCGTCCCCGCGGCGTTCGAGGTCGACCCCGTTCCCCGCTGCCCAGTCGACGAGGTCCGCCGTCGACGAGACCGCTGCACCGGTCCGACCGAGCAGCGCGACGAGCCGTCCCTTCGCGGTCTTGTTCCAGTGGTTCAGCGCCTTCCGCCGCCCGTCCGCGGTGACGGACACCACCCGCAGGACCACGGCGCCCTCGACCGGCCCGAGTGCCCGGTACCCCTCCGAGCGGAGGTCGAGCACGAGCCCCCCGGTGCGGCCCGTCAGGGCAGCACCCGCCGGGGCCGGCCAGTGCGTCGCGAGCCGGAGGCCCGGCAGTCGGGAGTCGTGCGACAACCGGTACGCCGGCACCGGGTCCGCTGCCCCGACCGGCCCGAACATCGCCGACTGCACGACGACGTGTTCCGCCCACCACGCACGCGTGGTGGCGTCGGCCGCCGGCACGTCGAGCGGGTCGTAGAGCACGCCCGTGTAGCGCTCGATCGCCGGCATCGTCGGACTCTCGTGCAGCACGAGGTTCCGGAGCCGTTCCGCGACCGACCTCGGTCCGAGCTTGAGCGCCGCCCGCGCGGTGGACTCCTCGGAACTGACGGAGCGGGCCGCGGTGATCACCGCGGCCCGCTCTGTGGCCAGTTCCGGGAAGGAGAGCGCCCTCAGGTCGAGGGTGCGCTCCGGGTCCCCGCCCTCCCGCTTCGTCTCGGACGGCGGGAGGAGGACGGTCAGTCCGGTCAGGACGCGAGCGCGGCCTGCCGCGCCACGATCGTGACCGTGTCGTGCTCGACGGAGAGGAAGCCGTCCTCCGCGTCGACCGCGACGGTCGAGCCGTCGGCCCGCGTGATGCGGACCTGACCCTGCGCGAGGGTGGCGAGCATCGGCTCGTGTCCCGCGAGGATGCCGATCTGGCCCTCCGTCGTCCGTGCGACGACCATGGTGGTGTCGCCCGACCAGACCTCGCGGTCAGCCGAGACGACACTCACGGTGAGACCCGCCATCTCAGCGGTTCTCCTTCTGGATCTGTGCCCACTTCTCTTCGACGTCGTTGATGCCACCGACGTTGAAGAACGCCTGCGTCGCAACGTGGTCGAACTGGCCGTCGGCGATGGCGCGGAAGGACTCGATCGTGTCCTTCAGCGGGACGGTCGAACCCTCGACGCCCGTGAACTTCTTCGCCATGTACGTGTTCTGCGAGAGGAACTGCTGGATCCGGCGAGCACGCTCGACGGTGATCTTGTCCTCTTCGGAGAGCTCGTCCACACCGAGGATCGCGATGATCTCCTGCAGTTCCTTGTTCTTCTGCAGGATCGCCTTGACGCGGGTCGCGGTCTCGTAGTGGTCAGCACCCAGGTACCGGGGGTCCATGATCCGCGAGGTCGACGTCAGCGGGTCGATCGCCGGGTACAGACCCTGCGACGCGATCTCACGCGACAGCTCGGTCGTGGCGTCGAGGTGCGCGAACGTCGTGGCCGGCGCCGGGTCGGTGTAGTCGTCGGCCGGCACGTAGATCGCCTGCAGCGAGGTGATCGAGTGACCACGCGTCGAGGTGATGCGCTCCTGGAGCACACCCATCTCGTCGGCGAGGTTCGGCTGGTAGCCCACCGCGGACGGCATGCGACCGAGCAGCGTGGAGACCTCGGAACCGGCCTGCGTGAAGCGGAAGATGTTGTCGATGAAGAGCAGGACGTCCTGCTTCTGCACGTCGCGGAAGTACTCCGCCATCGTCAGCGCCGACAGGGCCACGCGGAGGCGCGTTCCCGGCGGCTCGTCCATCTGGCCGAACACGAGGGCCGTCTTGTCGAAGACCCCCGCCTCTTCCATCTCACCGATGAGGTCGTTGCCCTCACGGGTGCGCTCACCGACACCGGCGAACACCGACACACCACCGTGGTCCTGCGCGACGCGCTGGATCATCTCCTGGATGAGGACGGTCTTGCCGACGCCCGCACCACCGAAGAGGCCGATCTTGCCACCCTGCACGTACGGCGTGAGGAGGTCGATCGACTTGATGCCGGTCTCGAACATCGAGGTCTTGGACTCGAGCTGGTCGAAGGCCGGGGCCTTGCGGTGGATCGGCCAGCGCTCGGTGATCTCGAGCTTCTCGTCCGTGTTCAGCACGTTGCCGAGCACGTCGAAGACCTTGCCCTTGGTCACGTCGCCCACGGGCACCGAGATCGGAGCGCCGGAGTCGCGGACTTCCTGGCCGCGGACGAGACCGTCGGTCGGCTTCAGCGAGATCGCACGGACGAGGTCGTCACCGAGGTGCTGCGCGACCTCGAGACCGATCTCCTGCGACGAGTCACCGATGGTGATCGTCGTGAACAGGAGGTTGTACATCTCGGGGATGGCGTCGTGCGGGAACTCGATGTCGACGACGGGACCCGTGACACGGGCGATCCGGCCGACACCGGGCGCCGACGACGTCTCGACCGCGGTGGTGGCGGTGTCGGTCATGGCTGGTGCCTTCCTGAGGGTGGGTTCTGTCCGCGAGCTGCGCGGACCACTACTTCTTCTTCGACGAGAGTGCGTCGGCGCCGCCGACGATCTCGGAGATCTGCTGCGTGATCTCGGCCTGACGCGCGTTGTTGGCGAGTCGGGTGAAGTCGCGGATCAGCGAGTCGGCGTTGTCGCTCGCCGACTTCATCGCCTTCTGGCGGGCGGCGTGCTCGGAAGCGGCCGACTGCAGCATGGCGTTGAAGATGCGGCTCTCGATGTAGACCGGGAGCAGGGCGTCGAGGACTGCGTCCGCGTCCGGCTCGAACTCGTACAGCGGGAGGGGCTCGTCGTTCGACGGGGCTTCCACCCCGTCGACGACCTCGAGCGGGAGCAACCGGACGACCTGCGGCTCCTGCGTGGCGAGGCTGAGGAAGCGGTTGAACACGATGTGGATCTCGTCCACGCCGCCCTCAGCCGTGTCCTGGAGGAACTTCGACACGACCGCGTCGCCGATCTCCTTCGCCGTCGAGAACTCCGGCTGGTCGGTGTTGCCGACCCACTGGCGCTCGGACGGACGCTCGCGGAACGCGAAGTACCCGACGGACTTGCGTCCGACCAGGTAGAAGACGACGTCCTTGCCCTCGCTGCGGAGCAGGGAGGCGAGCTCCTCGCCCTGCTTGAGGACGTTCGTGCTGAACGCGCCGTTCAGGCCCCGGTCCGACGTGAACAGCACCACGGCTGCACGCGTCGACGTCGCCGGCTCGGTGGTCAGCACGTGGTCGACGTTCGAGAACGTCGCCACGGCCGACACCGCCCGCGTCACGGCCCGCGAGTACGGGCCGGACGCGGCCATGCGGGCCTGGGCCTTCTGGATCCGCGACGCCGAGATCAACTCCATCGCGCGGGTGACCTTCTTGGTGGTCTTCGCCGACTTGATGCGCTGTCGGTAGACCCGGACCTGTGCCGCCATCTAGCGACGACCCTTGACGATCTGCTCCTGGTCGACGTCATCGGCCGAAGCGGACTCGACGTTCTCGGAGCCCAGGGTCTTGCCGTCGCTGGTCTGGAAGCCCTTCGTGAAGGCGTCGATCTGCTTCGACATCTCGGCGACGGTCTCGTCGCTGAGCTGGTTCGTCTCACGCAGCGTGGTGAGCACGTCCGAGTTGCGACGCAGGTGCTCGAGCAGCTCGCCCTCGAAGCGCAGCACGTCGGAGACGGGGACCTCGTCGAGCTTGCCGTTGGTGCCGGCCCAGATCGAGACGACCTGCTCCTCGACGGGGTACGGCGAGTACTGCGGCTGCTTGAGCAGCTCGGTCAGACGCGCACCACGGTCGAGCTGACGGCGCGACGCCTGGTCGAGGTCGGACGCGAACATCGCGAATGCCTCGAGCGAGCGGTACTGCGCCAGCTCGAGCTTCAGCGTGCCGGAGACCTTCTTGATCGACTTCACCTGCGCGTCACCACCGACGCGGGACACCGAGATGCCCACGTCGACGGCCGGACGCTGGTTCGCGTTGAACAGGTCCGACTGCAGGAAGATCTGGCCGTCGGTGATCGAGATCACGTTGGTGGGGATGTACGCCGAGACGTCGTTCGCCTTGGTCTCGATGATCGGGAGGCCCGTCATCGAACCGGCGCCGAGCTCGTCGGACAGCTTGGCGCAACGCTCCAGCAGGCGGGAGTGCAGGTAGAAGACGTCGCCCGGGTAGGCCTCGCGTCCCGGCGGACGACGGAGGAGGAGGGACACGGCTCGGTACGCCTCGGCCTGCTTGGACAGGTCGTCGAAGATGATCAGGACGTGCTTGCCCTGGTACATCCAGTGCTGACCGATGGCGGAACCGGTGTACGGGGCGAGGTACTTGAAGCCGGCCGGGTCGGATGCCGGGGCGGCGACGATGGTGGTGTACTCCATCGCGCCGGCGTCCTCGAGCGCACCCTTGACGGACGCGATCGTCGAGCCCTTCTGGCCGATCGCGACGTAGATGCAGCGGACCTGCTTGTCGACGTCGCCGGACTCCCAGTTGGCCTTCTGGTTGATGATCGTGTCGATCGCGATGGCCGTCTTGCCGGTCTGGCGGTCGCCGATGATCAGCTGACGCTGACCGCGGCCGACGGGGATCATCGCGTCGATCGCCTTGATGCCGGTCTGGAGCGGCTCGTGCACCGACTTGCGGGACATGACGCCCGGGGCCTGGAGCTCGAGGGCGCGACGGCCTTCCGCAGCGATCTCGCCGAGACCGTCGATCGGAGCGCCGAGCGGGTCGACCACGCGGCCGAGGAAGGCGTCGCCGACGGGCGCGGAGAGGACCTCGCCGGTGCGGGTGACCTCCTGGCCCTCCTCGACGCCGCCGAACTCGCCGAGCACGATGGCGCCGATCTCGTCCTCGTCCAGGTTCTGCGCCAGGCCGAGCGTGCCGTCCGCGAAGCGGATGAGCTCGTTGGCCATGACGCCGGGGAGGCCTTCGACGTGGGCGATTCCGTCACCGGCGTCGGTGACGTGCCCGACCTCGGCCGTGGAGGCCTTCGTCGGCTCGTAGTTCGAGACGAAGTCCTTCAGGGCATCACGGATCTCATCGGGGCTGATGGTGATGTCTGCCATGGGATTTTCCTTGTGGTTTTCCGGGGCCCTTCGGCTCCGAGAGGGTGATGCTGCCGCGGACGACAGTTCCCGTTGTGGACTTGGGTGGGGCGTCTTCGACCGTACGCTCAGCGCGCGAGCTGGAGACGGAGGTCGGCGAGCCGGGACGTGACGGTGCCGTCGATGACGTCGCCGCCGACCTGCACCCGGACCCCGCCGAGGACGGTGGGGTCGACGACCTGGTTGACGCTGATGTCCCGGCCGTACCGCTCGCCGATGCCGCGGGCGACGCGAGCCGCCTGCTCGTCGGACAGCGGGGCTGCCGTGATGACCGTGGCGACGAGCTTGTCCGCCTGGTCGGCGACGATCCGCGAGGCGTCACGGACGATCTCACCGATGCGGCGGCCGCGGGGCTGCTGCACGAGGTTCGACACGATCGTGATCGTCTGCACGGAGACCTTGCCGCCCAGGAGACGCTCGGCCAGCGAACCCTTCTGGTCGGGGCTGCCGAGCTTGGTCCCGAGCGCGAGCTCGAGGCCGGCGTCCGAACGGACCGCGGTCTCGAAGGCGAACAGTTCGGCCTCGATGGCGGTCGACTGGTCCGCCGTCGCTGCCACGGCCCGGACGGCCGCGTCCTCGATGCCGGCGAGCAGGTCCCCCTGGGAGGACCAGCGCGATCCGGCCACCGCGCTCAGGACGGCGCGCGAGGCGTCGCTCTGACCGGCGAAGACGCGGTCGATGAGGACCTTCTTGCCGGCGGTGTCGGCGGTCGGGTCCGCGAGCAGGTTGAGCAGCTGCGGCGCACGGGCGATCGCACGCCCTGCGGCGAAGATCTCCGTCCCGACCGTGAGGTCGACGGCGCCGCCGAGGTCTGCGAGGGCCGCCCGGGTGGACGACATCGCTTCGCGGGTGGCGCTACGCATGCTCAGTGCTCCGTTCCGGCAGCCGTCTGGGCGCCCTTCGACGACTCGAGGTCGGCGAGGAAGCGGTCGACGACGGCGGTCGCCTTGGCGTCGTCCCGGAGGGACTCGCCGATGACACCCGACGCGAGGTCGAGTGCGAGCGTGCCGACCTCGGTGCGGAGCGACTGGAGCGCGCTCTGGCGCTCGGCCTCGATCTGCGCCTGGGCGTTCGCGGTGATGCGTGCGGCATCGGCCGTGGCCTGCTCGCGGACCTCGTTGCCGATCGCGGTCGCGTCGGCACGGGCCTGCTCACGGATGCGCGACGCCTCGGCACGCGCGTCCGCCAGCTGCTTGTTGTACTCGTCGAGCGCAGCAGCGGCCTGTTGCTGGGCGGCTTCGGCCTTCTTGATGCCGCCCTCGATGGCCTCGGTGCGCTCATCGAGCATCTTCGTGATGCGCGGTGTGACGACACGCCACATCACGATGAAGATGATGACGAAGGCCACCGCGGACCACACGATGTCGTACACCGGTGGGATCAGCGGATTGTGGGTCTCCTCCGCCGCGATGATGAGTGCAGTCTGCATCGAGATGCCTTACTGGGCGGTGAAGATGAAGTACGTCGCGATGCCGATGAAGGCAAGGGCCTCGGTGAAGGCGATACCGATGTACATGAGGGTGGTGAGGCGACCCTGGAGTTCGGGCTGGCGGGCCACGGACTCGATGGTCTTGCCGACGACGATGCCGACGCCGATGGCCGGGCCGATCGCAGCGAGGCCGTAGCCAACCGTCGCGATGTTGCCGTTGATCTCCGCGAGAACGGTCGTTGCGTCCACGTGTTTTCCTTTCGAGGTGCGAGTCCGACGAGTGTCGGTCCCGTAGGGGGTCAGAAGGGTGTCAGTGCTCGTCAGCCAGCGCGAGCTGGATGTAGACGGCCGTCAGCAGCATGAAGACGTACGCCTGGAGCAATCCGACGAGGACTTCGAAGAAGCTGAAGGCGATGCCGAACGCGAGCGTCCCGACACCGAACAACTTGAAGAGGCTCTCCGCGTCGAAGAAGAAGAACCAGGTCGCCGAGAAGAACAGGACGAGGAGCAGGTGCCCGACGACCATGTTCATCAGGAGTCGCAGCGTCAGCGTGATCGGACGGAGCACGAAGGTCGACACGATCTCGATCGGCGTCACGATGATGTACAGGAACCACGGCACCCCGGGCGGGAAGAGCGAGTTCCGGAGGAACGTGCCCGGGTGCTTGCGGAGGCCCGCGTAGATGAAGGCGACGTACGCGACGATCGCGAGGATCATCGGCATCGCGATGCGGCTGGTACCGGCGATGTTCATGAACGGGACGAGTCCCGTGAGGTTCATGAACAGGACGCCGAAGAAGATCGTCGCGAGGAGCGGCAGGAAGCGCTTGCCGTCCTTCTCACCCAGGTTGTCGAAGGTGTTGCGACGGACGACGTCGAAGGCGTACTCGATGAAGGCCTGTCCACGGTTGGGGACCAGCTTGAGCGCGCGGGTTCCGGCGAACGCGAAGACGAGGAGCACGGCCACCGCGAAGAAGCGGATGAGGACGATGCGGTCCATCTCGAACGCAGTACCGGCGAAGAAGATCGGGTCCGGGAAGAACTCGTTGATCGACGGACCATGGAACTCGGCGGCCTTGCTGCTCCCCGCCGCGACGGGGTTACCCGCAGCGATGAGGGACAGGGGAAGAGCGTGGGATAGCAGCGCTGTCTCCTGTGTCGGGGCGCGCACGCATGGCACGCGGAGGTGGACTGAAGTGGAGGCTTGCCCGTCCGAGCTCGTGCTCCGGCAGCGGGCTCCAGAAGCGTATCAGGTGTGCGCGGCTTCTCGGGCTCTCAGGCAGCCGGGTCGCGATCCCCAGCGTCTGTGCGGTCTCCGGGGAGGGACACCCCGATCGGGACCCGGGACCGCGCGATGACCGTGACGTCGATCACGAGCGACCCGATGACGCCGACGATGATCGCGACGGCCAACACCGGGGTGTCCACCCAGTCCCGGTCCTTGAGCGCGACGAGGACGACGATGAAGAGCACGAACTTGACCAGGAACGTCCCCATGATCGTGCCGAAGAACGCACCAGAGACCATCTGTCCGCCCGAGAACCGGATCGCGAGGAGGACGCTCACCGCGGTCAGACCGCAGAAGACGACGCTCATCACGGCGCCGATGAGCCCGCCGGTCAGGCCGGGGCCACCGGCGACGAACCACCCGACGACACCGCCGACGAGCGCGAGGGCGGCGGCGAGGCCGGCACCCTGCACGAGGATGCGGCGGAACACCGGCCGGACGTGGTCGAGCGCGTTCGGTGCGGTCACGATGGGTCTCCAGGGGTCGAGCGGGGCCGGGGCCGCGGTCGCGGGTCCCGGACGGCGGCGGCACGGTCGAGCGGGTCGTAGCTGGCGTCGAACGGCGCACCGGCGGACGCGGTGGTCTGCGCCGCGATCTCGACCCGCTTCCGGCCGAGTGGGGCGAACGTCACGATGGCACACACCGTGAACCCGACCGCGACGAACGCCGCGACCCACCACCAGTTCACGAAGAGGAAGAGCAGGCAGCCGAAGGCGACCACTGCCGTCCACGCGTAGAAGATGAGCACCGCGTGGAAGTGCGAGTGCCCCATGTCGAGCAGGCGGTGGTGCAGGTGCTTCCGGTCCGCGGAGAACGGCGACTTCCCGGCGCTCACCCGTCGGATCACGGCCAGGCCGAAGTCGAGGATCGGCACGACGAGGATGGCGAACGGCAGCAGGATCGGGATGAACGCCGGCAGCAGGTCGGTCCGGGTCCGGACGGCTGCGGGGTCGATGTTGCCCGTGATCGACACCGCGCTCGTCGCCATCAGGAACCCGACCAGCAGCGCGCCGGCGTCCCCCATGAAGAGCTTCGCGGGGTGCCAGTTGAGCACGAGGAACCCGGCGCAGGCGCCGACGAGCACCGCGGTGAGCAGCGACGGCAGGTTGAAGAAGAACTCCGTCTCCACGACCACGCGGTTGATGAAGAACGTGTAGAGGAAGAACACCCCGCCCGCGATGATCGCGACCCCGGCCACGAGTCCGTCGAGCCCGTCGATGAAGTTCACCGCGTTCATGACGAGCACGACCGCGAGCACCGTGAAGATGAGGCTCATGTAGGACGAGCCGACGCCGAGCGTGTTGCCGATCGGCAGCGAGACGATCGCGACGCCCTGCCAGGCGAGGATCCCCGCGGCGATGATCTGTCCGGCGAGCTTCGTCATCCAGTCGAGGTCCCAGATGTCGTCCGCGACGCCGAGCACGACGATGATGGTCGCGCCCGCCAGGACGGCGATCACCCGCCCCGGCTCGCCGAAGACGAGCCGGAAGTAGTCCTGTCCCGCGATCGCCGGGAAGAGGAACCACGCGCAGAGCAGGGAGACGATCACGCCGAGGAACATCGCGATGCCCCCGAGACGCGGGGTGGGCGTCCGGTGCACGTCCCGCTCACGGACCTTCGGGTACCACTTGTACTTGATCCCGAGCTTCCACACGAGCCAACTGACGAGGAAGCTCACGACCGCCGAGATGACCCCCGCGAGCAGGTAGAACTTCACCGGACGAGGTCGTCCCCGACGACCCGTCTGATCTCGTCGTCCGGGATCACACCGTGGCGGACGATGCGGAGGCCCTCCCCCGCGGACAGACCGGTCGCGTCCACGATGGTGGAACCGGTCGACGCTGCAGCACCGTCGTGCGGCGCCAGCGCTCCGCCGTCGAGGTAGACCGCGACGCTGTCACCGAGCATGCGCTCGGCGTCGTCGACGTCCATCGCGGCCGGGTCGCCGGTGGAGTTCGCCGAGGAGACCGCGAGCGGACCGACCTCGCGCAGGAGCTCGAGGGCGATGCGCGAGTCCGGCATCCGGAGCGCGACGGTCCCCCGCGTCTCACCGAGGTCCCAGTCGAGCGACGGCTGCGCACGGAGGATCACGGTGAGACCACCGGGCCAGAACGCATCGACGAGCTGGCGCACCGGCTCGGGGACCTCGCTGGCGAGCGCGTCGAGCGTCGCGACGCCCGGGATGAGCACCGGCGGCGGCGACTGCCGCGTCCGGCCCTTCGCGTCGAGCAGGCGCTGCACGGCCGAGGCGCTGAACGCGTCCGCCGCGACGCCGTAGACGGTGTCGGTGGGCACGACGACGAGTTCGCCCCGACCGAGGGCGGTCCGTGCGAGCCGCATGCCGGTCAGGAGCCCGTCGGGGTCGGAACAGTCGTATCGGGAAGCCATGACCTGCACGATGATAGTGCGCGAGGATAGGAGGCATCGTGAACGAGACGCCCGCGCCCCCACTCCTGTTCCTCTTCGACATGGACGACGTCCTCGTCCGCTACGACTGGACGACCCGGATGGCCGGGCTGACCGAGCTGACCGGGCACGACTTCACCGAGCTCCGCCGCCGCTGGTGGGACACCGGGAACGAGCAGCGGGCCGAGGCCGGGCACTTCGCGGACGCCGACGCCTACCTCGCCGCCTTCGAGCAGGCCATGGGGTGCCCGGTCCCCGAGACGGAGTGGGCACGCATCCGCGGAGCGGCGATGACCGAGCTGCCGGACCGGCTCGAGGCGGTGCGGATCGCCAAGCAGCACGGTCGGGTCGCGCTGCTCACGAACAACGGCCCGCTCGCCGGTCGGTGGCTGCACGAATGGGTCCCGTCGCTGCCGCCGCTGTTCGAGGAGCACCTGGACACCACGAGCGCGTTCGGCGCACGGAAGCCCGATCCGGAGGTGTTCCGGCGCGTGCTCGCCCACCACGGTGTCCCGGCCGAGCGCACCTTCTTCGCCGACGACATGCCCGAGAACGTCGCCGGGGCACGGAGCGTCGGCATCACCGCCGTGCTCGTCGAGCACGACACCGACCTGCGGGGTGCGGTGCGGACGTTCGTCGCGGCCCACGAGACGGCACCGGTCGTCTAGGAGCCGCCGCCCGGCACACGCCGGTCAGCGCGTCGCGGTGGTCGTGCGGTCGCGTCCGGTGAGGTCGACGTGCGTCTCCGGGGACCGGAAGCCCCGGTCGGCGAGCACCGCGCGGACGCCGGCGCCCTGCTGCTCGGCGTGCTCGACGACGAGCAGTCCGCCGGGCACGAGCAGGCGCCACGCGGTCTCGGTCAGGGCCCGCACGGCGTCGAGCCCGTCCGGTCCGCCGTACAGCGCGAGCGCCGGGTCGTGGTCGCGGACCTCGGGGTCGATCGGGACCGCGTCGTCGGGCACGTACGGCGGGTTCGACACGACGACCGACACCCGGCCGTCGAGCTCCGGCAGCGCGTCGGCGAGGTCGCCCTCGACGAGGTGCACCGTCCCGCCGTGTGCGTCCACGTTGCGACGCGTCCACGGCAGGGCCTCGGGCGAGCGTTCGACCGCGTACACCACGGCGTTCGGCACCTCGGTGTCCATCGCGATGGCGATCGCACCGCTCCCGGACCCGAGGTCGACGGCGATCGGCTCGGGCACCGCGGTCGACCGGAGCGCGTCGATGCCGAACTGGACGACCGACTCGGTCTCCGGCCGCGGGACGAACACGCCCGGTCCGACCGACAGGGTCAGCGCGCGGAAGTGCGCCTCGCCGGTGACGTGCTGGAGTGGTTCACGGGTGACGCGACGGGCGACGGCGTGCCGGAAGCGCTCGACGTGTCCCTCGGCGATCGCTCCCCCGGTCATCGCACGCGCCTGCACGGCACCCCGCGAGGTGTCCGTCGCCCAGGCCAGCAGGAGTTCCGCGTCGACCTGTGGCGTCGGGACGCCTGCCGCGGCCAGGGCAACTGCCGCCTCGCGCAGGAGCCGGTCGGCGGCGAAGGCGGGCCGGGGACCCGAGGTGGGGCGGGCCTCCCGGCCGGACACGCCGATCAGGCGTCCTGGTCGCCGAGGGCGGCCAGGCGCGCCTCTTCGTCGGCCTGGATGGCGGACTGCACGACCGGTTCGAGTGCGCCGTTCATGACACGGTCGAGGTCGTACGCCTTGTAGCCGGTGCGGTGGTCCGCGATCCGGTTCTCCGGGAAGTTGTACGTCCGGATGCGCTCCGAACGGTCCATCCCGCGGATCTGCGACTTGCGGGCGTCGGAGGCGATCGCGTCACGCTCCTCCTGCTGGCGCGCGAGGATGCGGGCCCGCAGGACGCGCATGCCGGCCTCGCGGTTCTGCAGCTGCGACTTCTCGTTCTGCATCGCGACCGTGATCCCCGTCGGGAGGTGCGTGATGCGGACCGCGGAGTCCGTCGTGTTGACCGACTGTCCGCCGGGACCGGAGGAGCGGTACACGTCGATCTTCAGGTCGTTCTGGTTGATCTCGACCTCCTCCGGCTCGTCCACCTCGGGGAAGACGAGCACGCCGGTCGTCGACGTGTGGATGCGCCCCTGCGACTCGGTCGCCGGGACGCGCTGGACGCGGTGCACACCGCCCTCGTACTTGAGGTGTGCCCACACGCCCTGCGACGGGTCGGTCGCGTTCGACTTGATCGCGACCTGCACGTCCTTGTAGCCACCGAGGTCGGACTCGGTGCGCTCGAGCATCTCGACCTTCCAGCCCTTGCCCTCGGCGTAGTGCGAGTACATGCGGAGCAGGTCGGCCGCGAACAGCGCGGACTCCTCGCCGCCCTCGC
Organism: Curtobacterium sp. MCJR17_055; assembly: GCF_003224335.1. Taxonomy (GTDB): domain Bacteria; phylum Actinomycetota; class Actinomycetes; order Actinomycetales; family Microbacteriaceae; genus Curtobacterium. The sequence continues at coordinate 155,312 of NZ_QKLF01000003.1, read as the reverse complement.
CGCCCTTGATCTCCATGATGACGTCACGGCCGTCGTCGGGGTCGCGCGGGATGAGGAGCCGGCGGAGGCGCTCCTGGCGCTCCGCCAGCTGCTCCTCGAGCCCCGGGACCTCGTCCGCGAACGCCTCGTCCTCGCGCGCGAGCTCGCGGGCGGCGGCGAGGTCATCCCCCGCCGCCTGCCAGCCCTCGTACGCGGCCTTGATCTGGCTCAGCTCGGCGTACCGCCGGTTGACCTTCTTGGCGCGGGCCGGGTCGGCGTGGAGCGCGGGGTCCGACAGCTGCTGCGTCAGTTCCTCGTGTTCCGCCAGCAGCCCTGCCACCGACTCGAACACGCGTTACTCCTGGTGGCCGCTGCCGTGGTGACCGTTGGTCGCCGGCACCGACTTCTGGATCTGGACGAGGAACTCCACGTTCGACTGCGTCTCCTTGAGGTTCCGGAGGACGACGTCGAGCGCCTGCTGCGGGTCGAGCCCGGCGAGGGCCCGACGGAGACGCCAGGTGATCGCGACCTCGTCGGCGGAGAGCAGCTGCTCCTCGCGACGGGTGCCGGACGCGTTGATGTCGACGGCCGGGAAGATCCGCTTGTCGGCGAGGTGCCGGTTGAGGCGGAGCTCCATGTTGCCGGTGCCCTTGAACTCCTCGAAGATCACCTCGTCCATCTTCGACCCGGTCTCGACGAGCGCCGTGGCGAGGATGGTCAGCGAGCCGCCGTTCTCGATGTTGCGGGCGGCGCCGAAGAAGCGCTTGACGGGGTAGAGCGCGGCGGAGTCGACGCCACCGGAGAGCACGCGACCCGACGGCGGCGTGGCCAGGTTGTACGCGCGGCCCAGTCGGGTGATCGAGTCGAGCAGCACGACGACGTCGTGGCCCAGCTCGACGAGGCGCTTCGCACGCTCGATGGCGAGCTCGGCGACCGTGGTGTGGTCCTCGGCGGGACGGTCGAAGGTCGAGGCGATGACCTCGCCCTTCACCGTGCGCTGCATGTCGGTGACCTCTTCGGGACGCTCGTCCACCAGGACGACCATGAGGTGCGCCTCGGGGTTGTTCTTCGAGACGGCGTTCGCGATCGCCTGCAGGACGACGGTCTTGCCGGCCTTCGGCGGGGAGACGATGAGACCGCGCTGGCCCTTGCCGATCGGCGACACGAGGTCGATGATGCGGGTCGAGATCTTCGCGGGCTCCGTCTCGAGGCGCAGGCGCTCGTTCGGGTACAGCGGGGTGAGGTCCTGGAAGTCGACCCGGGCCGCGGCCTCGTCGGCGGTCTGACCGTTGATCGTGTCGATCTTGACGAGCGCGTTGTACTTCTGACGGCTCTGCTGCTCGTCGTTCCGCGGCTGCTTGATCGCGCCGACGACCGCGTCGCCCTTGCGCAGGTGGTACTTCTTCACCTGACCGAGGGAGACGTAGACGTCCTCCGGCCCCGGCAGGTAGCCGGTGGTGCGCACGAACGCGTAGTTGTCGAGGACGTCGAGGATGCCGGCGATCGGGATGAGGACGTCGTCCTCGGTGACCTCGGGCTCGAACTCGTCGTTCTGGCCGCCGCGACCACGCTTGCGGTCACGCTGGCGACGGGTCCGACCGTTCTCGGCCTCCTGCTCGGCGGCGCGCTGCTGGTCGGCACGCTGCTGGTCGCCGCGCTGCTGGTCGCCACGCTGCTGCTCGGCCTGCTTCTGCTGGCCGTTCTGCTTCTGCTCGCCCTTGTCGGCGTTCTGCTGCTTGCCGTTCTGCTGCTGCTTCGGCTCGGCCTTGTCCGACTCGGGCTGCTGGCCGTTCTGCTCGGCCTGGTCGCCGTTCTGACCGCGACCACGACCGCGACCGCGACTGCGACGGCCGCGACGAGCGCCGCCCTCGGCCTGGTCGCCCTGGTCGGACTGGTCGGCCTGCTGGCCGTCGTTCTGCTGCGCGACGTCCTGGTCGCCCTGCTCGGCGGCGTCCGCGGCCGGGACCTGGACCTCCGCGGTGGCGCCCCGGGCCTCCTGGCCGTCGGCCTGCTGCGCCTGGCGGTCGCGACCGCGACCACGACGCTGACCGGTCTGGGCGGCCTCCTGCGCGTCCTTCTCGGCGCGGACCTGGTCCAGCCCGGCGAGGAGGTCCTCGGTGCCGGTGTGGCCGGCGTTCGTGTGCGAGGCCGCGGCGGTCGGCTCGGCGCTGACGGTGCCACCGGAGGAGGCACGGCGGTTGCGGCGACCGCGGGCCGGGGCCTCGGCGACCGGTGCGGCGGGCTGCTCGTCGCGCTCCGCCGGCGCCTGCTGCACGGGCTCCGCGGCAGCGACCTGCTCGGTGGTGTCCGCGACCGGGGTGCCGGTGCCGGCACCGTCGAGGGTCGGCGTGACCGTGGCGGGCGCCTCGGCCGGACGCTTGTCCTCGATCGAGGCGATGAGGTCGCCCTTGCGGAGCTTCGAGAGCCCGGTGATGCCGAGGGACGAGGCGATGCGCTGGAGCTCCGGGAGACGGAGCGCGCGCAGGTCAGTGGGGATCTCCACCGAACCGGTGGAGGTGGTGACGTCGGTCACGATGCTGATGGTTCCTTCCGACCGCAGAACGCGGAGAGTTTCCACCGTTCCCGTCGCGGATGTGCAACGGCCGTCGTTCAGACGACGGACCGGGAACGGTGATCTGGAGAGAGTGCCCCACGCACCGGATCAGCGTGGCGGTCGACCTGGGGTGGTCGACGCCTCCGCGAGTTCGGCTTCGAGCGTCGGGTGCGGCTTCACTGTAGCACCACCGAGGTCGACGGCCAGCATGAGCGCACGCCAGGTGGACTCGGCGTGTCGCTCGACCAGTCCGGCCGCCGCGAGCCGCTGTGCCGGGTCGCTCCCCATCACCAGGAGGCTCGGCCCGGCGCCCGAGACGACGGCCGCCAGACCGTGCTGCCGGAGGAGCCCGATCAGGGCGTCCGTCTCGGGCATCGCGCTCGCGCGGTAGGCCTGGTGGAGCCGGTCCTCGGTGGCCGCGAGCAGCAGTTCCGGGCTCTGGATGAGCGCCGCCACGAGCAGCGCCGACCGCGAGACGTTGAAGGCGGCGTCCTCGTGCGGCACCGTCATCGGCTGCAGGGACCGCGCGAGCTTCGTCGAGAGCGTCGACGTCGGGACGAAGACGACGGGCGACACCCCGCGGTGCACGAGCAACCGCTTGTACGCCGGGCCGTCGGCGGTCATCCACGCGATCGTCAGACCACCGAAGAGCGCGGGGGCGACGTTGTCCGGGTGCCCCTCCATCTCGGTGGCGAGGCTCAGCAGCGTGGACGCGTCGAGGTCGACCACGCCGGCGAGGAGCCCACGCGCGGCCATCAGCCCGGCGACGATCGCGGCGGCGGACGACCCCATGCCGCGGCCGTGCGGGATCGCGTTCGTGGCGTGCAGCTCGAGCCCGGGCTGCGGGACGCCGGCGTGCTCGAAGCCACGGCGGACGGCCCGGACGACCAGGTTCGTGTCGTCGGTCGGCACCTCACCGGCGCCGACGCCGTCGATCGTCACGGTCGCGCCCGGCTCGGGCCGGACGCGGACGTCGACCTCGTCGTAGAGCGACAGCGCGAGTCCGAGGGAGTCGAACCCCGGGCCGAGGTTCGCGGAGGTCGCCGGGACGCGCACCCGGACCGCCCGTCCGGCCGGTACAGCCTCCAGGGCGGTCGCGCCCTCCCCCGGTCCGGACGAGCGGTCGACGCTCACCGCGCGCTGACCAGTCCGAGCACGTCCGCGATCGCGGCGGTGTCCACGGGCACGCTGGTCGGGGCGACCTCGCCGCCGTCCTGCGTGCGGAGCGCCCACTGCGGGTCCTTCAGGCCGTGGCCCGTCACCGTGATGACGACGGTCGCGCCCTTCGGGACGACGCCCGCGTCGGCGCGCTCGAGGAGTCCGGCGACGCCGATGGCCGACGCCGGCTCGACGAACACGCCGACCTCTGCCGAGAGGATGTGGTGCGCAGCGAGGATCGCGTCGTCGGAGATCGCACCGAAGTAGCCGTCGGTCTCGTCCCGGGCCTCGAGCGCAGGCTGCCACGACGCCGGGTTGCCGATCCGGATCGCCGAGGCGATGGTCTCCGGGTGCCGGACGACCTCACCGTGCACGATCGGGGCCGAGCCGGCTGCCTGGAAGCCGAACATCCGCGGCATCCGCGACGAACGGCCCGAGGCGACGTCCTCGCGGTACCCGCGCGAGTACGCGGTGTAGTTGCCCGCGTTGCCGACCGGCAGGAAGTGGAAGTCCGGCGCGTCCCCCAGGACGTCGACGACCTCGAACGCGGCGGTCTTCTGCCCCTCGATGCGGTCGTTGTTGACCGAGTTGACCAGGTGCACCGGGTAGTTCGCCGACAGGTCCCGCGCGATGTCGAGGCAGTCGTCGAAGTTGCCCTGCACCTGCAGCAGCTGCGCGTCGTGCGCCACGGCCTGGCTCAGCTTGCCCATCGCGATCTTGCCCTCGGGCACGAGCACCGCGGCGGTGATGCCGGCGTGCGTGGCGTACGCGGCCGCCGAGGCGCTCGTGTTGCCGGTGGAGGCGCAGATGACGGCCTTCGCCCCGTGCTCGACGGCCTTCGAGATCGCCATCGTCATGCCGCGGTCCTTGAAGGAGCCGGTCGGGTTCATGCCCTCGTACTTCACGTACACCTGGGCGCCGGTGCGCTCGGAGAGTCGTCGCGCCGGGATGAGCGGGGTGCCGCCCTCACCGAGCGTCACGATCGGGGTCGCGTCGGTCACGTCGAGTCGGTCGGCGTACTCGCGCAGGACTCCCTGCCACTGGTGGGCCATCAGGCTTCTCTCTCTGTCCGGTGGGGCGGTCTGGTCTGGGTCGGCTGGTCGGTCGGGAGGCTCGGGGTCGCGTCAGGCGCCGACGACACGCAGCACGCTGGTCACGTCGATGACGACGTCCTCGCCGCGGAGCGCGACGACGGTGTCTGCCAGGTCGGCCTCACGCGCGAGGTGCGTGCGGATGACGAGCGTCGCGGTCCCCTCGACGGCCCCCGTGGTGGTCTGCTCGACGGTCTCGACGCTGACGCCGTTCGCCGCGAGCACCCCGGCGACGGTCGACAGCACGCCGGGGGCGTCCGTCACGTGCAGCGCGATCTGGTAGCGGGTCCGCACCGTCCCGATCGGGAAGACGGGCAGTGCCGACTGCGTCGACTCCGCGACACCCGGCCCGCCGATGACGTGGCGACGGGCGGCGGACACGAGGTCACCGAGGACCGCGGAGGCCGTCTCCACCCCGCCGGCGCCGGCACCGTAGAACATGAGGTCGCCGGCGGCCTCGGCCTCGACGAACACCGCGTTCTTCGCCCCGTGCACGCTCGCGAGCGGGTGCGACTCGGGCACGAGCGCGGGGTAGACGCGGGCGCTGACGCCCTCGCGACCCTCGGCGTCGGTGAGGCGCTCGCACGTGGCGAGGATCTTCACGACGTAGCCGGCCTTGCGGGCGGCGCGGACCTGCTCGATGGTCACCGAGGTGATGCCCTCGCGGTGCACGGCGGCGAGCGGGACCGAGGTGTGGAACGCGAGCGACGCGAGGATCGCCGCCTTCTGCGCGGCGTCGTAGCCCTCGACGTCGGCGGTCGGGTCGGCCTCGGCGTACCCGAGCTCCGTCGCGGTCGCCAGTGCGTCGTCGAAGGTCGCGCCCTCGCGGTCCATCAGGTCGAGGATGAAGTTGGTCGTGCCGTTGACGATGCCCATGATCCGCTCGATGCGGTCCCCCGCGAGCGAGTCGTGCAGCGGTCGGATGATCGGGATCGCGCCGGCGACGGCGGCCTCGTAGTAGAGCTGTGCGCCGACCTGCTCGGCGGCGGCGAAGAGCTCCGGGCCGTGCGTGGCGAGCAGCGCCTTGTTGCCGGTGACGACGTCCGCCCCGGACTGCAGCGCCTGCAGCACGAGGGTGCGCGCCGGCTCGATGCCGCCGATGAGCTCGACCACGATGTCGGCCCCGAGGATGAGCGACTCCGCGTCCGTCGTGAAGAGGTCACGCGGCAGGTCGACGTCCCGCTGCACCTCGACGTCGCGGACGGCGATCCCGACCAGCTCCAGACCGGCGCCGGCCCGGGTCGCGAGCTCCTCGCCGTGCTCGAGCAGGAGTCGGGCGACCTGGGAACCGACCGAGCCGGCTCCCAGCAGCGCGACGCGGACGTTGCGGTATTCGATCATCGGGTGGGTGTCTCTCCGGGTCGGGTGGTCAGCGTGCGGCACCGGTGTCGGGCACCGGCGCGACGCCGGTGTCACGGGCGAGGAGGTCGTCGACGGTCTCGCCACGCACGAGGATACGGGCCGTGCCGTCCGCCACCGCGACGACCGGCGGACGACCGACGTGGTTGTAGTTGCTCGCGAGACTCCAGCAGTAGGCACCGGTCGCGGCCACCGCGAGCAGGTCGTCCCGCTGCACGTCGCCGGGCAGGTACTCGTCGTGGACCACGACGTCACCGCTCTCGCAGTGCTTCCCGACGACGCGGGTCAGCACCGGGTCGGCGTCCGACGTCCGGGCGAGGCGTGCCGTGTAGTCCGCGCCGTACAGCGCCGGCCGCACGTTGTCGCTCATGCCGCCGTCGACCGACACGTAGGTGCGCGTCGCCGACGTGCCCTCGTCCGTCTCGACCGTGACGGGCTTGATCGTGCCGACGCGGTACAGCGTGACGCCGGGCGGGCCGACGATGTAGCGGCCGGGCTCCACCGCGATCTCCGGCACCGGGATGCCGCGGGACGCGCACTCCTCGGCGACGATCGCGGCGAGGGCGTCCGCGACGTCCTCGGGCGCGAGGGCCGCGTCCGCCTCGGTGTAGTCGATGCCCCAGCCGCCGCCGAGGTTGAGTTCCGGCACCGGACCGGTGGCGACGAGCGTGGCGTGCACGTCCATCAGCCGGCGGGCGGCCTCGCGGAAACCGCTGTCGTCGAAGATCTGCGACCCGATGTGCGAGTGCAGCCCCACGAACGCCAGGGACGGCTCGGCACGGACGGCCGTCGCCGCCTGCACGGCCTCGGACAGCGGGATGCCGAACTTCTGGTCCTCGCGCGCGGTGGCCAGGAACTCGTGGGTCGAGGCGTGCACCCCGCTGTTGATCCGGATGCGCACGCGCTGCACGACACCGGCCTCGGCGGCGATGCGGGCGACGCGGCCGATCTCCTCGTGGCTGTCGAGCACGACCGTGCCGAGCCCGATCGACACCGCGCGCTCGAGTTCTGCGTCGGACTTGTCGTTGCCGTGGAAGCCCATCAGCGCCGGGTCGACGCCCGCGGCCAGCGCGACGGCGATCTCCCCCATCGTGCAGACGTCGAGACGGAGGTCGGCGTCGGCCATCCACCGGGCGACGTGCGTCGTCCAGAAGGCCTTGGCCGCGTAGTAGACGTGCGCCCGGGTCCCGATCCGCGAGAAGGCGTCGGTGAAGGCGTTCCGTACGCGGACGGCGCGCGACTGGACGTCACGCTCGTCGACGACGTACAGGGGTGAGCCGTACTGCGCCACGAGTGCGTCCGCGGCGACACCGCCGATCGCCAGCATGCCGTCGTCGGTCCGCGTCGCGGAGGCGGGCCAGATGCGGTCGACGAGTTCGGACGCGTCCGTCGGGAACCGCAGCCGCGGCGGCGCAAGGGGGTTCTCGCTCACGGGACCCGATCCTATCCGGCCGGGACGAGCCTCCCGGCGCATGTGACGCTCGTCGCCCGCGGGGTCCTCAGCAGCGGCCGGTGGTGCGCAGGCCGTCCTCGCTGAGCGGGAGTTCGTCCGCGGTGACGCGCACCGTCGCCGCCGACTCCGTCACCCGGAGCGACCGGACCCGGAGCTGCTCCGGCAGGAACTGCGCCGTGCAGACCGGGACGGGCACGTCCGAGACGCCCGGGATGTCGTCGAGGTCCAACCCGAGCGAGGAGTTGGTGATGCGGACGGTCTCGGGCGTGATCGTGACGCCCCGACCGTCGGACTGCACCGCGACCGAGCCGTCCGCCGCGTAGCCGATGTCGAAGCCGAGCACCGAGGTGGTGCCCCGCAGCTCGACGCCGCCGTCGATGAGCCGGAGTCGTTCGAACAGCGGTGAGTAGGCCGCCAGGTCCTTGACCGCCCCGGCCGCGAGCCGGACCGTGCCGTCGACGTCGTGCACGGCGCCCTGGCCGTCCACCGGCAGGTCGCGCGCGGTCACGTCCGCCGCGAGCGGGATGCCCGCCACCGTCAACCGGTCCGAGGAGATGTGCACCCGGTCGAAGGTCCCGCCGACCAGCTGCGGGATGACGACGCCGTCCACGTGCGCGTCCACCGTCCCGGTCGTGCCGTCGGGCAGCGACTGCTCGACCTGGTCCGCGATCGTCCGGTCGACGACCCCGCGGAGGACGAACTCGGCGACCACGACGACGACCGCCAGGAGCAGGAGCACGACGACCAGCACGATCGCCAGCGTCCGGCCCCGACGCGTCCGGCCCCGACGCTTCCGGCCCCGACGCTCCCGACCCCGACCGGTGGCGGGTGCGGACGTCACCGCTACATCCGTTCGGGCGCGCTGACGCCGAGCAGACCGAGGCCGTTCCGGACCACCTGGCCCGTGGCGTCGTTCACCCAGAGACGGGTGCGGTGCAGGTCCGACACCGGCTCGTCACCGAGCGGCGTGACGCGGCAGGAGTCGTACCAGCGGTGGTACAGGCCGGCGAGCTGCTCGATGTACCGGGCGATCCGGTGCGGTTCCCGGAGTTCCGCGGCCTGGCGGACCACCCGCGGGTACTCCGCGATCGCGCCGAGGAGGGCGCTCTCGGACTCGTGGGTGAGCAGCGACGCGTCGAACACCGAGCGGTCCACGCCGGACGCCGCGGCGTTCCGGGCGACGGACTGCGTCCGGGCGTGGGCGTACTGGACGTAGAACACCGGGTTGTCGTTCGTGCGCTTGGTCAGCAGGTCGAGGTCGATGTCGATCGCCGTGTCGCTCGCGAACCGCACGAGCGCGTACCGGCCGGCGTCCACGCCCACGGCGTCGACGAGGTCCTCCATCGTCACGACGGTGCCGTTGCGCTTCGACATCCGGAGCGGCTGGCCGTCCTTGAGCAGGTTCACCAGCTGGCCGATGAGGATCTCGAGGTTCACGCCCGGCTCGTCACCGAACGCCGCACACATGGCCATCATCCGGCCGACGTAGCCGTGGTGGTCCGCGCCGAGCATGATGAGGTTCCGCTCGAAGCCGCGCTCGCGCTTGTCGAGGTAGTAGGCGAGGTCGCCGGCGATGTACGCGGGTTCGCCGTCCGACTTGATGACCACGCGGTCGCGGTCGTCGCCGAAGTCGGTCGTCCGGAGCCAGAGGGCGCCGTCCGCCTCGTACATCCGGCCCTGCTCCTGCAGCCGGGCGATCGCGCGGTCGACCGCCTTCGACTCGTGCAGCGAGTTCTCGTGGAAGAAGACGTCGAAGTCGACGCCGAAGTCGTGCAGCGAGCGCTTGATGTCCGTGAACATGAACTCGACGCCCTCGCGCCGGAACAGCTCCTGCGCTTCGTCGCGCGGCATGCCCGTGACGTCGACACCCGGCTCGAGCGTCGCGAGCACGCGGGCCGCGATCTCGCCGATGTACGCGCCGCCGTAGCCGTCCTCGGGCGTCGGCTCCCCCAGCGCGGACGCCAGGAGGGAGCGGGCGAACCGGTCGATCTGGTTGCCGTGGTCGTTGAAGTAGTACTCGCGGGTGACGAGGCCGCCCTGCGCCTGGAACACGCGCGCCAGGCTGTCGCCCACCGCGGCCCACCGCACGCCGCCCATGTGGATGGGTCCGGTCGGGTTCGCCGACACGAACTCGAGGTCGATGCGGACCCCGTCGTAGAGGTCGCCGTGCCCGAAGGTCACGCCCTGGTCGACCACGGTGCGTGCGACCTCGCCGGCCGCGGCGGCCTCGAGCGTGATGTTGATGAAGCCCGGCCCGGCGATGTCGACCGAGTCCACGCCGTCGAGCTCGGTCAGCTCGCCGGCGATCTCCGTCGCGAGCTCGCGCGGGTTGGACCCGAGGCGCTTCGCGAGCTGCATGGCCGCGTTCGACGCCCAGTCGCCGTGCGCCCGGTTCTTCGGCCGTTCCAGGGCCACGTGGGACTCCTGGACCGTCACGGTGTCGGCAGCGCCTCGGCGCTCGACGATGCCCGTGAGGATCGACAGGTACGCGGCGGAGAGTTCGGCAGGAGTCACGGCGATCGAGTCTACCGGGACACCCGGCGACCACCCGGACCACGCCGGGAGGGATGCAGCATCATGGTCCGTCATGACCTCCCGCAGCCTCCGGGCGTCCGGCCTCGCCGCACTCGTCGTCCCCGCCGCGCTCGTGCTCGCGGCCTGCTCGGGCACGGGCGGTGGTGCCCCTTCCGCCTCCCCCACCACCGGGAGCGTCGGCCGTCCGGTGCCGCAGGACTGCGACGAGCTCGTGCCGGCGACGACGTTCACCGTCTACGGGCGGGATTTCGAGCGGGTGCGGACACCGCGTCCCGCATCGGGTTCGGCCGTCGCGCAGATCGCCGGCCAGGACGGTCGCGTGTGCACCTGGCGGTCCACCGCGGACGAGGACGTCACCGTGACCGTCGCCGTGGCACACCTGCCCGCGGCGCAGATCACACAGCTCGAGGACGCCCTCTTCGCGCAGGGCGGGTCCGTCCCCACGTACACGGTGGAGGGCTACTACTCCCTCCGCTCCGGCACCGGTCGCGCCGACGCCTTCGCCGGTCCGTACTGGATCCACACCAACTCGACGCTCTTCACCGAGCCCGGGACCGCCCAGCCCGTCGTCGACGCCGTCCGGCACGCGGTCGCGCCGGACGCGACCGCGCCGACCGGGTCACCGACGCCCTGACCGGCGCCACGGCGGACGGGAGGCCCGTGTCGGACCGGTGCGGAGCCTCCCGTCCGACACGGCACGCCCGGGGAGGCGCACCGGCGTTCAGGAGGCGGGCGCGGACCTGCTACGGTTGGTGACACCCCGGGCCCCCATAGCTCAGGGGATAGAGCACTGCCCTCCGGAGGCAGGGGCGGAGGTTCGAATCCTCCTGGGGGCACAGTCACATCCCCGCGCAAGCTGTCGTCCTCGCTGCGCTCGGTCGGCAGCGCGCGACGTCGCCTGCGGCGACCTTCCCCCGTGGGCACCAGCGCGACGTCCGCCGCGGCGACCCTCCGGCTCGCGGCCACGTGCGTTCCCGAGCAGGACACCTCCGGGCCCTAGGATCACGCGGCGTGACGACCTCCACGCAGCAGGAACTCGACCGCGGGGACCGCGCCGCACCGGCCAGGACCCTGCTCGACGTCCTCACCGCCACCGCCGAGGCACACCCCGACGCCCTCGCCCTCGAGACGCCGGAGGGTGCGCTCGACTACCGCGGCCTCCTCGCCCTCGTGCAGGAGCGCGCCGCCGACCTCGCCCGCCACGGCGTCCGACGCGGCGACCGGGTCGGGATCCGCATCCCCTCCGGTGGCCGGGACCTGTCCGTGTCGATCCTCGCCGTCCTCGCCGCCGGCGCCGCCTACGTCCCCGTCGACGCCGACGACCCCGAGGAACGCGCCACCCTCGTCTTCGGCGAAGCACGGGTGGTCGGCGTCATCGGTGCCGGCGGTGTGCTCCGCGACCGCCGGGGCGCTCCGCTGCCGGTCACCGACCCCGCGGCGAGCGCCGAGGCGCCCACGACCGAGGACGACGCGTGGGTCATCTTCACGTCGGGGTCCACCGGCGTGCCGAAGGGCGTGGCCGTCACCCACCGCTCCGCCGCGGCCTTCGTCGACGCCGAGGCCCGGATGTTCCTGCAGGCCGCGCCGCTCGGTCCGGACGACCGGGTGCTCGCGGGCCTCAGCGTGGCGTTCGACGCCTCGTGCGAGGAGATGTGGCTCGCCTGGGGACACGGTGCCTGCCTCGTGCCGGCGCCCCGGTCGCTCGTGAAGAGCGGGGTCGACCTCGGCCCGTGGCTCATCGCGCACGGCATCACCGTCGTCTCGACCGTCCCCACGCTCGCGGCACTGTGGCCCGACGACGCGCTCGAGTCCGTGCGGCTGGTGATCTTCGGCGGTGAGGCCTGCCCGCCGGAGCTCGCCGCCCGCATCGCGTCCCGGGACCGCGAGGTGTGGAACACGTACGGCCCGACCGAGGCGACGGTCGTCGCGTGTGGTGCCCTGCTCGACGGCAGCACCCCGGTCCGGATCGGCCTGCCGCTCGACGGGTGGGACCTCGCGGTCGTCGACGCCGAGGGGCAGCGCGTCGCGCCGGGGCAGGTCGGCGAACTCGTCATCGGGGGCGTCGGCCTCGGCCGGTACCTCGACCCGGCGAAGGACGCCGAGAAGTACGCGCCCTTCCCGCAGCTCGGGTGGGAGCGGGCGTACCGGAGCGGCGACCTGGTCCGGTACGACCCCGAGGGGCTCGTCTTCCAGGGTCGCGCCGACGACCAGGTGAAGCTGGGCGGCCGGCGCATCGAACTCGGCGAGATCGACGCGGCCCTGCAGTCCCTCGACGACGTCGCTGCGGGGGCCGCGGTCGTGCAGCGCACCCCGGCGGGCAACCAGGTGCTCGTCGGCTACGTCGCCCCGGTCGCCGGCGCGGTCGTCGACACGGCCGCGGCGAACACCCGTCTCCGCGAGGAACTGCCCGCCGCGCTCGTGCCGCTCCTCACCGTCGTCGACTCCCTGCCGACGCGGACGTCCGGCAAGGTCGACCGGGCGGCGCTGCCGTGGCCCCTCGAGGGCGCGATCGGGACGGACCTCCCGCCGACCGTCGCATGGATCGCCGAGCGGTGGTCGGCGATCCTCGGTGTCCCGGTCGCCGACGTCGACGACGACTTCTTCGCGCACGGCGGCGGTTCCCTGACCGCCGCGCAGCTCGTGTCGGCGGTCCGCGAGCGCTACCCCACGACCACCGTGGCCGACGTCTACGACCACCCGCGGATCGGCGCACTCGCGGCAGCGCTCGACGCGTCCGGGCCGGTGGCGGCGGCACGACGGGACGTCCGGCCGGTGCCGCCGCGCACCGGGCTGCTCCTGACGGTGCTCGGCCTGCCGCTCCAGGTGCTCCGTGGGCTGCGCCTGCTGAGCTGGACGGCACTCGTCGCGGCGGTGCTGCACGCCACCACGATGCCGTTCCTGCCCGTGCTGCCGTGGCCGCTCCTGGTGATCGCCCTCGTGCTGTTCGTCACCCCGGCCGGCAAGATGACGATCACGGTCGTCGCCGCCCGCCTGCTCCTGGCCGGGGTCCGTCCCGGCGACCACCCGCGCGGCGGCTCGGTGCACATCCGGGTCTGGCTCGCGGAACGGATCGCGGAGGCCGTGGACGGTCCGTCGACCGCGGGTGCCCCGTGGATCAGCTACTACGCCCGGGCCCTCGGTGCGAGGATCGGCCGGGACGTCGACCTGCACACGCTGCCGCCGGTCACCGGGATGCTCACGATCGGGAAGCGGGCCGCAGTGGAGCCCGAGGTGGACCTCGCCGGACACTGGGTGGACGGCGACGTGTTCCGCCTGGGTCCCGTGCACGTCGGCACGGACGCGGTCGTGCACAGCCGCTCGACCCTGATGCCCGGAGCACACGTGGGCGACGGCGCCGAGGTCGAGGCCGGCTCGGCGGTGGCCGGCGCGGTCCCGGCGGGTGAGCGCTGGGCGGGCTCGCCGGCCGAGCGCGTCGGGTCGGCACGCCACGGCCGGGAGGCCCGCCCCGCGTCCCCGAAGCGGTGGCTGCTCGCGTACGGGGCCGGGTCGGTCGCCGTCGCCGGGCTCCCCGTCGTCGGCGTCACTGCCGGACTGGCCGTCGCGGCGCTCGTCGTCGGGCGCCCGACCTCGCTCGGGGCCGCGGTCGGCCCCACGCTGCTGAGCGTGCCGCTCGCCACGGTCGTCGCGGGCCTCGTGTACGCGGGCCTCGTCGTCGCCGCGGTCCGGCTGCTCGGGCTCGGGCTCGTCGAGGGTCGGCACCCCGTGCGGTCCCGGACCGGGTGGCAGGTGTGGTGCACCGAGCGGGTCCTCGACGCTGCCCGCACCCTGCTGTTCCCGCTGTACGCGAGCCTCGTCACCCCGCTCTGGCTCCGCCTGCTCGGCGCGCGGGTCGGCCGGGACACCGAGATCTCCACGGTGCTGCTCATCCCCGCGCTGACACAGATCGCGTCCGGGGCGTTCCTGGCCGACGACACCATGGTCGCCACCTACGAGCTCGGCGGCGGTCGGGTGAGGATCGGTCGGTCGAAGGTGGGCCGCCGGGCGTTCCTCGGCAACAGCGGCATGACCGGCGCCGGTCGGTCGGTGCCGCGCGAGGCCCTCGTCGCGGTGCTGTCCGCCGTGCCGAAGAAGGCCAAGCGCGGGTCCTCGTGGCTCGGCAGTCCCCCGGTCCGGCTCCGACGGGCGGCGGCGCAGTTCGACGAGGAGCGCACGTTCCGGCCGCCGACCCGGCTGAAGGTCGCCCGCGGCGCGTGGGAGGTGCTGCGTCTCGTGGCACCCATGGTGTCCGCCGCGATCGGGGTGGCCGTCGCCGCTACCTTCCTGGCCCTGTGGACCACGGTGGGACTCGGCTGGACGGTGCTGCTCGCCGGCCCGGTCCTCATCGCCGCCGGTGCGGTCGCGGCGGCCGTCTCGACCGTGGCGAAGTGGGCCTTCGTCGGGCGCATCACCGCCACCGAGCACCCGCTCTGGTCGTCGTTCGTCTGGCGCAACGAGGTGCAGGACACCTTCGTCGAGTCCGTCGCACGCCCCTGGTTCGCCGAGCAGGCCATCGGCACCCCGGCCCTGGCGGCGTGGTTGCGGAGCCTCGGCGCGACGATCGGCCGCGGTGTCTGGTGCGAGACCTACTGGCTGCCGGAGGCCGACCTCGTCACGATCGGCGACGGGGCGACCGTCGCCCGCGGCACCGTGGTGCAGACGCACCTGTTCCACGACCGCGTCATGCAGCTCGACACCGTGACGCTCGACGCCGGCGCGACGCTCGGGCCGCACGGTGTGGTCCTGCCCGCTGCCGGCATCGGCCCGGGAGCGACCGTCGGGCCCGCCTCGCTCGTGATGCGCGGCGAGCAGGTCCCGGGCGGCACGCTCTGGGCCGGCAACCCGATCGGCCCGTGGGAGCACCCGCCGTGGCGCACCGCGGCGTCCACCTCCGGGCACGACGGGGCGAGCGGGTCCGGCGACGCCGACGGACCACGCGACGCCAGTGGGTCCGGCGAGCGCGCCGAGCACCCGGGGCCGGTCGGCGCCGTGGCAGACTGACCGGCACCGTGAAGCAGACCGACCCCACCGCCGACCCGTACGCCCCGCACAGCGGCGACCGGCGGTGGACGACCCGCCACCACGACCTGCGACTCGACTACCGCGTCGCCACGAACCGGCTCGACGCGACCGCGACGATCAGCGCGACCGCCGACGAGCCGCTCGAGAAGGTCGTGCTCGACCTGCACGGGCTGAGCGTCGACCGGGTCGACGTCGACGGCGTGCGCGCGAAGAAGGTCTCGGTCGGGACCCACAAGACGACCGTGACACCCGCCGCACCGATCGCTGCGGGCGACGAGTTCACGGTGCACGTGCGGTACCGCGGCGCACCCCGACCACTCCGGAGCCCCTGGGGCACGCTCGGCTGGGAGGAACTGACCGACGGCGTGATCGTCGCGAGCCAGCCCGTCGGCGCACCGTCGTGGTTCCCCTGCAACGACCGCCCCGACGACAAGGCGACGTACCGCATCGAGGTGACGTGCGAAGCGGGGTACG
Organism: Curtobacterium sp. MCJR17_055; assembly: GCF_003224335.1. Classification (GTDB taxonomy): domain Bacteria; phylum Actinomycetota; class Actinomycetes; order Actinomycetales; family Microbacteriaceae; genus Curtobacterium. The sequence continues at coordinate 139,690 of NZ_QKLF01000003.1, read as the reverse complement.
AGGTCATCGCGAACGGCGCGCTGCTCGGCCGGGAGCGCACTGCTCGTGGCACGCGCTGGACCTACGCCGTCACCGAGCCGATGGCGACCTACCTGGCCACCGTGCAGATCGGTCGGTACCGCGCGACGAAGCTGCGCGGCGGTGCGGTGCCGGTCACCGTGCACCACCCGTCCGACCTGACCGCCGCCGTGAGGACGGACTTCGGCCAGGTGCCCGACATGATCGCCCTGTTCACCGACCGGTTCGGGCCGTACCCGTTCGCCGAGTACGGCGTCGTGGTGACCGACGACGAGCTCGAGATCCCGCTCGAGGCGCACGGCCTCGCGGTCTTCGGGCGGAACCACGTCGACGGGGAGCACGGCACCGACCGGCTCATCGCCCACGAGCTGGCGCACCAGTGGTTCGGCAACTCGGTGACGCTCGGCGTGTGGCGCGACATCTGGCTGCACGAGGGCTTCGCCTGCTACGCCGAGTGGCTCTGGTCCGAGCACCGCGGCGGCCCCACCGCGGACGACCTGGCGGCGACGTACCGTGCCGGGCTGCTCGACCAGCCGGAGGACCTCGTCGTCGCGGACCCCGGCGCCCGGGACATGTTCGACGACCGCGTCTACAAGCGCGGCGCGCTCGCCCTGCACGCCCTGCGACGGACGATCGGCGACGCTGCCTTCACCGACGGTCTCCGCACGGTGACCGGACGGCACCACCACGGCACGGTGACGACGCCGGACGTCGTGGGCGCGTTCGCGACGGCCGCCGGTACCGACCCCGCGCACGTGCTGCGCGCGCTCGGACCCTGGATCGACGAACCGGGCGTCCCCCCGCTGCCCTAGCCCCGGCGCCGCCCTGACACGGCGCCGCCCTGGCGCCCGTGCCGTCGCGGCGTCGGCGTCGTCCCGGTGTCCCCGCCGTCCTGGGGTCCCGGTCCACGGAGGTCCTCGACCCGGACCGGAGTACCGCCCGCGGCGACGGCCACGACCAGGTCCGCGTCGAGCACGACGACCGTGACGAGCTGCTCCATCCCGTCGAACCGCGCGCGGTCCACCTGCCCGTCGCCGACTCGTCCGAGGACGGCCTCCACGCGTGCGGGATCGACCCGGAGCCCCCGTCCGTCACGCTTCAGCACCGCCTCCTTCACCGTCCAGCACGAGGTGAGGTGCACCCCCGCGCACTCCGGTCCGGACGCGGCCGCGCGGTGCCGCTCCCCCGCGGTGAAGGCGTCGAGCGGGGCCGCCGTCACCCGGGACGCCCGCTCGACGTCGACACCGAGCGACGCCGGCCCGACGGCGAGGACGACGATCCCCGAGGTCCGCGCCAGACCGAGGCCGACCGGACGACCGTCGACCCGGGCTCCCGGCCGACCGTGGTCCGCAGCACCGCAGTGGGGACAGCGCTGCTGCACGGAGACCAGGGCCGGGTCCGATCGGGTGACCTCGGCGACGAACGCGACCAGGGCCTCCCGGTCGGCCGTTCGCGACGCCCCTGCGGCGGCCACCCGCACCGACACGGTCTGGAGGCCCGACTCACCCACGCGAGCAGCCTACGGTCCGCAGTGGGACGGCCGGTGCGGGCACGACGACGGCCCCGGTCGGGACCGACCGGGGCCGTGCTGTCGTCCTGCGGGTCAGGCGTGGGTGAGGGCGATGAGTGCGACGTTCATCGTCGCGTACCGGCCCTCGGACCGGGTCGCCTGACGCACGCGTCCGCGGAGGACCTCGTACCGTCCGTCGCGCTCACGCACGAACCCGATCACGCCGCTCGCCGGCGTGGACACGCGGTGGTACCCGTCCTCGAGTGGGACGACTTCTGCGGTGGTCGCTCGCTCCATTGCTGCTCCCCTTCCTTCATTGGCTCGACATCACTCTACCCCGTTTCGGGGGACATGCCCGCAGCACTGTCCACTGTGTGCGGGCCCCGGGCGATCCCGGTGGGGTACAACCGGCGCCGGCCCGCCCTCCCGCTCCACAGCCCCGGCCCGTCCAGGAGGTGCCTGGCTAGACTCCGGACGACGGCCACGGACCAGCTGGACGAGGGCCACGGACGGAGGACGGATGCGCACGGTCGAGGTCAGGACGGACTCCGGGTCGACGGGGGTGCCTGCCCGGGGCGACGCGGCGCCACGTCCCCTGCTCGCGCGTCTGCTGGCAGGCGCGACCGCCGCCACCGTCGCCGCGCTGCTCGTCGTCGCCCCGGTCCCGGCCGCGCACGCCACCGAGCCGGTCGACCTCAGCGGCGCGTACGTCCTCGACGACGCTGACGCCCTCACCGACGCCCAGCAGGCCGACGTCGAGCAGGCCGTGCAGGACCTGTACCAGGAGACGCAGACACAGCTGTTCGTCGTCTTCGTGCCGTCCTTCACCGACCCGAGCGACCACACCGCCTGGGGTGCCGCGACCATGCAGCAGAACCAGATCGAGACGGACAGCATCCTGCTCTCCGTCGCGGTCGACGAGCGGAACTACGACGTCCAGCAGACCAACGAGACGGCGATCACCTCGAGCGACGTCGAGCGCGCGGTCGACGGCGACCTGCTCCCCCGCCTCAAGCAGGGCGACTGGGCCGCCGCGGCGACGGCCTTCGCCGGCGGACTCCAGCAGAGCCAGCAGCCCGCCGACCTCACCTGGCTGTGGGTGCTGCTCGGTGTCGCCGTCCTGGCCGCGGTCGTCGCCGTCCTCGTCATCCGGGCCCGCAACCGGCGGCGCACCGTCGCGGCCCGGCGCGAGCAGGAGCAGTCCCTCGCCGAACTCCAGCGACGCGCCGGTGGGGCACTCGTCACGATCGACGACGAACTGCGCACGGCCGAACAAGAGGTCGGCTTCGCGGCGGCGCAGTTCGGCGAGGACGCCGCCGCCCCGTTCGCCGAGACCGTGTCGATCGCCAAGCGCGAGGTCCGCAAGGCCTTCGCCCTCCAGCAGCAGCTCGACGACGAGGTCCCGGACACGCCGCAGGAGCGCGCCGATTGGGCGAACCAGATCATCGCCATCTGCGAGCAGGCGCACGCGGCCATCGAGTCGCAGACCGAGTCGTTCGACCAGCTGCGCTCGCTCGAAGCGGGCGTCGACACCGCCGCCGCCGAGCTGACCGCCGCCCTCGGGACCGCTCCCGCCGCCGTGGCCGTGGCCCGTGCGGCGCTGGAGCGCGTCCGGACGGCGTACACCGGTCGGACGCTCGCGACCGTCGCCGACAACGTCGACCAGGCCGAGCAGGTGCTCGCGTACGCCGACGAGCGTGCCGGTGCCGCTCGGACGGCGCTCGCCGCGGGCGACCGGGGCGAGGCCGTCGTCGCGGTCCGGGACGGGCAGCACGCGCTGGCCCAGGTGCAGCAGCTCACCGGCGCCGTCACGGCAGCGGAGCGCACCTTCGCCGACGCCGCCGAGCGTGCCGAGGCGATGCGCGCCGACATCGAGGGCGACATCGCCGCGGCCGCCACCCTCCGCACCGGCGGCCCCGACCTCGCGGCCACGGTCGCGCGGGCGCAGCGGGTCCTCCGTGCCGACGTCGACCCGCGTGACCCCGTCGGGGCGGTCGACGCGCTCACGAAGGCGAACACGGACATCGACGCCGCCCTCGCGACCGCCCGCACCGCCGAGGAGCAGCACCGTCGCGCGACCCAGGCCCTCGACGCCGCCCTCCGGGACGCCCGTTCCCGGATCGGCCAGGCGCGCGAGTTCATCACCGTGCACCGCGGAGCCGTCGGCCCCGCCGCACGCACCCGCCTGTCCGAGGCCGAGCGGGCCTTCGACGACGCGCTCGACCTCGCCACCACCGACCCGCAGCGGGCGCTGCAGGCCGCCCGTGCCGCGGAGCAGTACGCGGCGGCGGCCATCGACGAGGCGAACGACGACACCACCGGGTGGCCCGGCGGCGGCATGGGCGGGATGGGCGGCGGTCGCGGCGGCCCGCAGCTCGGCGGGCTCGTCACCGGTCTCGTCCTCGGCGGGCTGCTCGGCGGTCGCGGCGGGAGCTACGGCGGCGGCTTCTCCGGCGGCGGCCGCTTCTGACCGGTCAGACCCACCCAGACAACCAACCACGAAAGGGACACAGCAATGGCAAAGCAGACCATCTTCGGCCGGATCTCCTCGCTCGTCCGGGCGAACATCAACCAGATCATCGACGACGCCGAGGACCCGCAGCTGATGCTCGACCAGCTCGTCCGCGACTACTCGAACAACATCGCCGACGCCAAGAGCGCCATCGCGCAGACGATCGGCAACCTCCGCCTGCTCGAGCAGGACAACGAGGAGGACGTCCGCGCCGCCCAGGAGTGGGGCCAGAAGGCGGGCAACGCCTCCGCCGCAGCGGACAAGTACCGCGCCGAGGGCAAGACGGCCGAGGCCGACAAGTTCGACAACCTCGCCAAGATCGCCATCGGCAAGCAGATCGCCGCCGAGCAGGAGGTCAAGGACAACGCCGCACCGCTCGCCACGCAGAACGAGCAGGTCGAGAAGCTCAAGCAGGGCCTCGCCGGCATGGAGCAGAAGCTCGAGGAGCTCCGCGCCAAGCGCAACAGCCTCGTCGCCCGCGCCAAGACCGCGGAGGCGCAGTCGAAGGTGAACGACGCCATCGGCACGATCGACATCACCGACCCGACGAGCGACCTCGCGCGCTTCGAGGAGAAGGTCCGTCGCGAAGAGGCGAAGGTCATCGGCCAGCAGGAGCTGCAGGCGTCGAGCCTCGACGCGCAGTTCGAGAGCCTCGAGGACGTCGGCCGCGACGCCGAGGTGGAGGCCCGTCTCGCAGCCCTCAAGTCCGGCGGGACGTCCGCGGTCTGACACCGCGCACCACCGGCAGCTCCGGACGACGTCGGACCCGGCTGACAGACTGACAGGATGCGCTTCCTCGTGGTCGGTCAGTGGCAGGGTTCGGCGTCGTCTCGCGCCATGCGGCTCGCGGACGGAGCCGCCGCCGTCGCCGCGGACCTCCCCCGAGCCGCGACGACCACGATCGCCGTCCCACCCGGTGCGGGCGACCGGCTCGACACCGCGGTCGCCCGCTACACCTCGGTCCTCTCCGTCTCCGGGTCCGTCGCCGAGGAGTGCGCCGTCGCGAGCGAACCCGTGCTCGTCATCGGCGGGGACGGCTCGACCGTCCTCGGTGCCTCGGTCCTCGTCGGCCCCGACACCACCGTCGTCCGGTTGTCCGGCTCGAGCGGCTACCGAGCGCTGAACCGCGCGCAGCCGGTCGCCGCCGAGACGGCCGCGCTGCGCCTGCTGGTCGACCGCCCGGCAGACCTGTTCCCGGAGCTCCCGGTCGTCCCCGCCGCGTCCGTCGTCGTCGCGGGCACCCGCGGGACCGAGGGGGCCGAGGCGGCCGCCCTCGAGCGCGCCGGCGTCGCACACCTCGACGTGGACGCGGCCACGCCCGACGCGCTCGCAGCCGCCGTCGAGCGGACCGGGGCCACCGGGGTCTTCGTCCACGTCGACCTCGACGTGCTCGACCCCTCCGAGGTCGACGGCCTGCTGGAACCCGTGCCGTTCGGACTCGACGGCGCCGCCCTGGTCGCCCTCGTCCAGGCGGCCACCGCCGGCCGACGGCTCGTCGGCGCCGCACTCACCGGCTTCGCACCCGTCGACCCGGAGCGGGCGGTCGACGACCTCGGCGTGATCCTCCGGATCGTCGGCGCACTCTCCACCGCAGCACGGGCCTCCTGACCCGCCCGTCCACACCGGACGCTCCACACAGCGCAGCGCTCCCGGCCGGGACCCCACCCCGGGCGGCTACGCTCGGCCCCATGACGGACTACGACCTCATCGTGATCGGAGCCGGCGCTGTCGGCGAGAACGTGGCGGACTACGCCCACAAGCGCGGCCTGTCGGTCGCGGTCGTCGAAGCCGAGCTCGTGGGCGGTGAGTGCTCGTACTGGGCCTGCATGCCGTCCAAGGCCCTCCTGCGCAGCAGCCACGCGGTCGCCGCGGCCAAGCGCCTCGGCGGAGCGGAGGAAGCCGTCACCGGCACCGTCGACGCTGCCGCCGTCCTGGCCCGTCGCAACTCGTTCACGAGCAACTGGGACGACGCGTCGCAGGTGCAGTGGCTCGAGTCGTCCGACATCGCGCTGATCCGCGGGTACGCGAAGTTCACCGGCGCGAAGACCATCGAGGTCGACGGGACCTCGTACTCGGCCGGGGCCGTCGCCGTCGCGACCGGCTCGCTGCACACGCTGCCGCCGGTCCCCGGACTCGAAGCGGCGAAGCCCTGGGGCACGCGCGAGGGCACGAGTGCGCAGGAGGTCCCGGAGAGCCTGCTCGTCATCGGCGGCGGTGTCGCCGGGTCCGAGCTCGCCACCGCGTGGGCGGCGCTCGGCGCGAAGGTGACACTCGTCGCCCGCCACGGCCTGCTCGGCGGGATGGAACCGTTCGCCGGTGAACTCGTCGGCGACGCCATGCGCGAGGCCGGCATCGACGTCCGCACCGGCGTCAACCCGACGCGCGTGGACCGCGACGAGCACGGCCTCGTCACGACGACCTTCGACGACGGCACGACGCTCGTCACGAGCGAGGTCCTCGCCGCGACGGGCCGCGCCCCGGGCACCGGCAACCTCGGGCTCGAGGCCGTCGGACTCACCCCGGGCGAGTGGCTCGAGGTCGACGACACCATGCTCGTCACCGGCACCGACTGGCTCTACGGCGTCGGTGACGTGAACCACCGCGCCCTCCTCACCCACCAGGGCAAGTACCAGGCCCGCGCCGCCGGTGAGGCGATCGCCGCCCGCCTCCAGGGGAAGCCCGTGCACGCGGAACCGTGGGGCGCCCACGTCGCCACGGCCGACCACGCCGCGGTCCCCCAGGTGACCTTCACCGACCCCGAGGTCGCGAGCGTCGGCCTCACCGAGGAGCAGGCCCGGCAGCAGGGCATCGACGTCCGTGCGGTCGAGTACGACCTCGGCGCCGTCGCCGGCTCGGCACTGCAGGCCGACGGCTACACCGGGCGCGCCAAGATGGTCGTCGACGAGTCCCGCGGGGTCGTCGTCGGCGTGACCTTCGTCGGGCAGGACGTCGCCGAGATGCTGCAGGCCGCGACGGTCGCCGTGGTCGGCGAGGTCCCCGTGCACCGACTCTGGCACGCCGTGCCCGCCTACCCGACGATGAACGAGATCTGGCTCCGCCTGCTCGAGACGTACGGCCGACCCGAGTAGCCGGTGCTGAACCCGCTCGTCGACTCGCCGGTGTCCCGCGCCGGGTGGGCGTTCGCGACGGCCGTCGGCCTCGCGATCGGCCTGACGCTGTCGACGGGGCCCGTGCGGGTCGTCGACGGGCTCGTCGTCTGCCGGGGCCTGCCCCGCTGGGTCTTCCGGCGTGGCGGGACCTGCGTCGGCTCGGTGTAACTCACCCGGGACAACGACGGCGACCGGGTCCTGCGGCACGAGCGGGTGCACGTCGACCAGTGGCGGCGGTACGGCATGCTCATGCCGCTGCTGTACGCGCTGGCGGGGCGCGACCCGCTGCACAACCGCTTCGAGATCGAGGCCGGACTCGAGGACGGCGGCTACCGCTGAGCGCCGAGCGCCTGCCCGCGCCCGGCTCGGCGTCGGCCGCGGCGTCCGCCGGTCACGCACAACGGAAACCGGCTCGAACCACGGACTCCCGTGGTTCGAGCCGGTTTCCGTTGTGCGGCGCCGGACCGCGCCGGCGCCGGACCGCGTCGGCCCCGTCGGACCCGGATCGCGCCGGCCCCGTCGGACCCGGACCGCGCCGATGCGCGCAGCGCGCAGCGCGCCCGTCAGCGCGCGCGACGCGGCACGACGAGCGGCGTGCCGGTCTCCGGGTCCGGCACGACCACGCACGGCAGGCCGAAGACGTCCTCGACGAGCTCCGCGGTCACGACCGTCGCCGGCGGCCCCTGCGCCACGATCACCCCGTCCCGCATCGCGATCATGTGCGTCGCGTACCGGGCAGCCTGGTTGAGGTCGTGCAGGACGGCCACGACCGTGCGACCGGCCGCGTGCAGCGTGGACGCGAGCTCGAGCACGTCGTACTGGTGCGCGATGTCGAGGAACGTGGTGGGTTCGTCGAGCAGCACGATGTCGGTCTCCTGCGCGAGCACCATCGCGATCCAGACGCGCTGCCGCTGGCCACCGGACAGCTCGTCGACGCCGCGGTCGGCGAGGCCCACGATGTCCGTCTGCGCCAGGGCGGCCTGCACGACCTGCCGGTCGGTGCCGCTCGAGGGGTGCAGCAGGTCCTGGTGCGGGAAGCGTCCGCGGGACACGAGGTCGCGCACGCTGATGCCGTCCGGGGCGATCGGCGTTTGCGGCAGCATCGCGACGCGCCGGGCCACGGCCTTCGGGCGATAGGACGTGATCGGACGGCCGTCCAGGTAGACCGTCCCGGCGGTGGGCTTGAGCGTCCGCGCCAGCGCCTTGAGGAGCGTCGACTTCCCGCAGGCGTTCGGACCCACGATCACGGTGAGCTCACCGTCCGGCACGTCGACGTCGAGCCCGTCGACGACCACGCGGTCGTCGTAGCCGAGCCGCAACCCGCGGGCGCCGAGTGCGGTGACGGGCGCCTCGGGGGTGAGGACGCTGGCAGGGGTCAACACTCCGCCTTGCCGTGGCGCCAGTAGCCCATGAACGCGACCTGCTTCCGGTCCAGCCCGACTCCGCGCACGAGGTGGCGTCGGAGTTCCTTGACGCAGCCGGCCTCCCCCGCGATCCAGGCGTAGACGGGCAGGTCGTCGTCCTCGCGCGGGACGTCCCAGAGCACCTGGTGGTCCACGTCGACGTCCGCGAGTTCCACCGGCACCGCCGCGCGCCCATCGGTCAGGACGGGAGCCGGCACCGCGACCGTCGATGCCCAGGCCTGCACGTGGTCGGTCATGCGGACGCCGTGCGACGCGCCGTTGCGGGCGATCCACCGCACCTCGACGCCGGCGGGCGCGGAGACGGGCAGGCGGTCGGCGTCGGTCGGGACCTCGATGAACACGTGTCCGACGGCCGAGACGTCGAGGGCCTCGAGGATCGCGCAGATCGCGGGAGCGGCCGTCTCATCGCCCGCGAGGAGGATCCGGTTCGCCGACCCGGGCGCGAACTCGGCCGCGCCGGACGGCAGGTCCTCGGGCGACTCCGGGACGCGGGGGCCGACGATCCGCAGTTCGTCGCCGACACGGCACGCGGACACCCAGCGCGAGGCCGGCCCGCCGTCCCCGTGGGCGACGAAGTCGATGTCGAGCTCGTGCGCGTCCGGACGGAAGGAGCGGACGGTGTACGTGCGGATCGGGTTCCGGGTGGCGTCCGGCAGTGCGCGCCACGCCGCGAACCAGTCCTCGCCCTCGGGCAGGTCGGAGAACCCGTGGCCGTCGAGCGGCAGGAGCACCTTGATGCGCTGGTCCAGCCCGACGGCGGAGAACTCCGCGAGTTCGGCACCGGTCAGCGTCACGCGGACGAAGTGCGGGGTGAGCGAGGTGACGGCCGCCACGCGGACGGAGAAGACGCGGTACCGGGCAGCCACACATCGAGTATGGCATGCCTTACCTAACGAGAGAAGGACGGTTCATGTCGCAGCCCGCGTCGGCTGCGACACTGGGACGGTGTCCGTGCACGATGACGAGTTCTCCGACGTCCCCGCCCTGGCCGCCGCGAGCGGCGTGACGGAGCCGCTCCGCGCCTCCCGGCAGGTGGTGCCGACCGTCCCCGGTGGTGACGTGTCGGCGATCCGTTGGTCGCGCACCGGTCCGCCGGTCCCCGCTCGGGAGGCCCGGATCACCTACCTGCACGGGCTCGGCATCGACGCGCACAGCTTCGACCAGACCGCGATCGCCGTCGACGAGCCGGCCGTCGCGCTCGACCTGCCCGGGCACGGGCGGTCCGCGTGGCGTGCAGACGCCGACTACGCCGCCACCACCACGGCCCCCACCGTCCTCGCCGCGCTCGACGCCCTGGACGTCCCGCCGGGCATCGTCGTCGGGCACTCCCTCGGCGCGATCCTGTCCGCCCGCCTCGCCGCCCTCGCACCGGAGCGTGTCACCGGTCTCGTGCTGGTCGACATGTCGCCGGACTTCGCGCAGCGCGCCGTCGACCGGATCGCCCGCGCACTGGAGGCCGAGGAACCGTTCTCGGACCTCGACGAGGTCGTCGACCGGGCGATCGCGGCCCGCGTCGGCGACGACCGACCCACGCTGCTCCGCGAGGCCCGGCACACCACGCGGCTCGGTGCCGACGGTCGGCTGGTGCGACGCCACCACTTCCCGCACCTCGGCGTCGGACGGTCGGCCTCGGTCGGGCGCTTCGCCGACGCCTGGCCGGACCTGGAGCAGCTGGACGTACCGCTGCTGCTCGTGCGCGGGGACCGCGGGTACGTCTCCCCCAAGCTGCACCAGTCCTTCGCCGAACGGCTCCCGGATGCCACGATCGTCACGGTCGCGTCCCGGCACGCGGTGCAGACGCAGGCGCCCCTGCCCCTCGCCGCTGCCATCCGGTCCTGGGCGACCACGCACGGTTTGTCGGACGGCGTCGAAGAACCCCCCTCGACTTCGTCGGAGCCCTGACACCGCCGGTGCGACGCATCCCGGTAGCCTCGTCCGAGCGCCGCTGACGACCGTCGTCGCGCCGCCCTCGTTCCGGACCCTGCGTGGCCCGGCTCCGGGAAGGAACCCAGCATGCGTCCGCTCCACCGCACCGCACTCGCCGCGACAGCACTCGTCGTCGCGACCTCGGTCGCCCTGGCCGGCTGCTCCGGCGGCCCCGACGAGACCCGTGGCGGTCCCGACGCGACGGTCCGGGTCGGCCTGGTGCTCGAACCGACGAGCCTCGACATCCGCACCCAGTCCGGCAACGCGCTCGACCAGGTCCTCATCGACAACGTCTACCAGGGGCTCGTCGGCCGGACCGCCGACGGCGGGATCCGCGACGTGCTGGCGTCCTCGCACGAGGTCTCGGACGACGGCCTGACGTACACGTTCACGCTCCGCGAGGGCGTCACCTTCCAGGACGGCGAGCCGCTCACGGCGGACGACGTCGTGTCCTCGCTCGAGGACGTCAAGGCGAACGACTCCTACGTCGACGCGGACGACCTCGCCTCGGTCGACACCGTGACGGCGACCGGCGACGACCAGGTGCAGCTCCGGCTCACCCGGCCCGACTCCGAACTCCTGTGGAACCTGACCGGACGCGCCGGGCTCGTGCTCGAGCAGGGCGCTGACGGCGACCGGACGAAGACCGCGAACGGCACCGGGCCGTTCGAGGTCGCGAACTGGAAGCAGGGCGACTCGCTCACCTTCAAGCGGAACCCGGACTACTGGGGTCCGAAGGCGAAGGTCGGCACGGTCGTCTTCCGGTACATCACCGACCCGTCCACGGCCGTCAACGCGATGGCCGGCGGGGACCTCGACGTCCAGACCGCGGTGGACGGCACGCTGAAGGGGCAGCTGGAGGGCACCTCCGGCATCACCCTGCACACCGGCAAGACCACCGACAAGTACACGCTCGCCTTCAACGACCGGAAGGCGCCCTTCGACGACGTCCGCGTGCGCAAGGCGATCCGGCAGGCGATCGACCCCAAGGCGGTCATCACGGCCATCGGCGGCGGCGGCGTCGAGCAGGGCGGCCCCATCCCGGCGCTCGACCCCGGCTACCAGGACCTGACCGACATCGACGCGTACGACCCCGCGTCGGCGCGGAAGCTCCTGCGGCAGGCCGGCGTCACGAAGCCCACGCTCACCCTCACGTACGCGAACGTCTACCCGACGGCCATCGGCGACGTCCTGACCTCGCAGCTCGCCGAGGTCGGCATCACGCTGAAGGTGCGGCGCGTGGACTTCGCCACCTGGCTCGACACGGTGTTCACGAAGAAGGACTTCGACCTCAGCATGGTCAACCACACCGAGGCGCGGGACTTCGGCAACTGGGCGGACCCGGACTACTACTTCGGCTACGACAACGCACAGGTGCAACGGCTGTACGCCGCGGCCCTCGCCACCACCGACCAAGACGAGAAGGTCCAGGCGCTGCGACAGGCCGCCCGGATCGTCAGCGAGGACGCCGCTGCCGAGTGGCTGTACACCGCGACGACGACGACCGCGGTCCGTGACGGCGTCTCGGGCTTCCCGTTCGACAGCACCACGACCCGGCTGGACCTGGCGGACCTCGCGGTCTCGTAGCATCGCACCGTGACCCGATTCCTCGTCGGGCGGGTGCTCCTGCTCGCCGTCGGCCTGCTCGTGGCGAGCCTGATCGTCTTCGCGACGCTGCGCGTGCTCCCCGGGGACGTCGCACAGGTCGTCGCCGGGGCCGAGGCGACGCCCGCGCAGGTCGCAGCGCTCCGGGAGCAGCTCGGGCTCGACCGTCCGGTCGTCCTGCAGTACCTCGACTGGATCGGCGGGCTGTTCCACGGCGACCTCGGGAACTCGCTCGTGACCCGCGGGCCGGTCGCACCGGAGATCGCGGAGAAGCTCGCGGTCACGCTGCCGCTGGCCGGCATGTCCCTGGCCGCCGCCCTCGTGGTCGGCGTCCCGCTCGGGGTCCTCGCCGCGGTCCTCCGCCGCCGTCCGGGTGGGGCGGTGATCTCGTTCGCCGCACAGGCCGTCGCGGCGGTCCCGGTGGTCTGGGCCGGGCTGCTCCTGGTCGCGCTGTTCGCCGTGACGCTGCACTGGCTGCCGGTGCAGGGCTTCCCGCTCGACGGCTGGCGGGCGCCGGGCCGGGCGTTCGCCGCGCTCGTCCTCCCCGCGCTGACGATCGGTGCGGTCGAGGGCGCCGTCATCCTGCGCTTCACCCGCTCGGCGACGCTGTCCGTCCTCGACGCCGACCACGTCCGGACCGCCGCAGCGGTCGGGCTCACGAAGACCCGCGCTCTGCTCCGGCACGGCCTGCCCAGCGTCGCCCTGACCGTGCTCGCCGTCCTCGGGGTGCAGATCGCCGGGCTGCTCGTCGGAGCGGTCGTCGTCGAACAGGTCTTCTCGCTCCCGGGCGTCGGCCGGATGCTCGTCACCGACGTCGGCCGGCGGGACATCACGAAGGTGCAGTCCGAACTCCTCGTCCTCACCGGTCTCGTGCTGCTCGTCGGGTTCGCCGTCGACGTGCTCCACCGTGCGCTCGACCCCCGGCAGCGGGAGGCCGCCTCGTGACCGTGCTCCGTCGTCTGCTCCGCACCCCGACCGGGCTCTTCGCCGTGGTCGTCCTCGGGCTGCTCGTCGTCCTCGCAGCCGTGTCGCTCGTCTGGACACCGCAGGACCCGTTCCGCACCGACCCCGCGGCGCAGTGGGGTCGACCGAGTGCCGCGCACTGGTTCGGCACCGACGCCGTCGGCCGCGACATCGCCAGCTACCTGCTCGCCGGGACCCGCACCACGCTCGTCGTCGCGGTCGGCTCCGGCGTCATCGCGAGCGTCGTCGGCGTCGTCCTCACCGCGATCGGGTCGCTCACCGCGCGCTGGGTCCGCGAGGGGACGGCCGTGCTGCTCGACGTGCTCGTCGCCTTCCCCACCCTGCTCACGGCGATGCTCCTCACCGCGGTGTACGGCGGCTCCCTCGGCGTCGTCGTCGTGTCCGTCGGACTCGCCTCCGGTGTGACGATCGCCCGCGTCGCCCGCGGGGAGATCCGCCGCATCGCCCGGAGCGACTACGTCGTCGCAGCGCGGGCCTCCGGCGTCGGTCCGGCCGGCGTGCTCTTCCGGCACCTCGTCCCGAACGCCGCGCCCCTGTTCACCGTGCAGCTGTCCCTCGCGATGGCGACGGCGGTCCTCGCCGAGGCCGGCCTGTCCTACCTGGGCTACGGCGCCGATGCGGGCACGGCCTCGTGGGGACGGTTGCTGTCCGACCTGCAGACCTACATCGGTGTCCACCCCTGGAGTGCGACCTGGCCGGGTGCCGCGATCGCGGTCGTCGTCGCGGCGCTCTCCCTCCTCGGTGACGCCGTCCGCGACGCGACCGACCCCCGGCTCGGCACCGGCCGACGGGACGGCGACGACCGCGGTGCCCGCCCTGCTGACGGGGTCCCGGGCGTCACCGGGTCGGAGGGCATCGCATGACCGCCGACGCCCCCACCTCGCGTGGTCTGGACGTCCGCGGCCTGACGGTCCGGATCGCCGACCGGACGGTGCTCGACGACGTGACGTTCGCCGTGCCTCCCGGCCGTCGCGTCGGCGTGATCGGCGCGTCCGGGTCCGGCAAGTCCATGACGGCGCTCGCGCTGATGGGTCTGGAACCGGCGGGTGCGGCCGTCACCGGCAGCATCCGTCTGGACGGGCGTGAGCTCGTCGGGCTGCCGGACCGCGAGCGCGCGCGGACCCGCGGCGCCGCGATCGGCATGGTGTTCCAGGAGCCCGGCACCGCACTCGACCCGCTCCGCCGGGTGGGGAAGCAGATCGCCGAACCGCTGCGCCTGCACCGCGGGCTCGACCGCCGGGCGGCCGCCGAGGCCGCCGTCGGCCTCGCGCGCGACGTCGGCCTGCCCGACCCCGAGCTGCTCCTCCGCCAGTACCCGCACCAGCTGTCCGGCGGCCAACGGCAGCGTGTCTGCATCGCGATGGCGATGGCGGGGGAACCGGACCTGCTGGTCGCCGACGAGCCGACCACCGCCCTGGACGTCACCACGCAGGCCCGGATCCTCGACCTCTTCGAGTCGCTCACCGCCTCCAGGGGGGCCGGCATGCTCTTCGTGACGCACGACCTGGCGGTGCTGTCCCGGATCGCCGACACCGCGGTCGTGCTGGAGGCCGGACGTGTCGTCGAGCAGGGCCGGGTCGCCGACCTGCTCGCCGCGCCCCGGCACCCCGCCACCGCGGCGCTCGTCGACGCGGCCCGCGCCACCGCCAGGAGGACCCCGTGACCGACCTCCCAGCACCGGCCACTGCGGGCGCACCGGCACTCGCCGCCGCCGACCTGCACCGCACCTACCGACTCCCCCGCCGCGGACCGTTCGAACCCGGCGCGCTCCGCACCGCCGTCGACGGCGTCGACCTCACCGTCGCCGCCGGTTCCCGGCTCGGCATCGTCGGTGAGTCCGGGTCCGGCAAGTCGACCCTCGTCCGTCTGCTGGCCGGACTGGAGGCCCCCTCCACCGGCACCGTGCACGCCTCCGGCCGCTCCGTGGACGCCCGCGCTTCGGCCGCCGCCGGCAGGTGGTACCGGCGGGAGACCGGCATCGTCCTCCAGGACCCGGTCGCCTCGCTCGACCCGCGGATGCGCGTCGGGGCCGTCGTCGCCGAGCCCCTCCGGGCGCTGCGGATCGAAGGCGACCACCGGGCGATGGTCGCCGCCGTGCTCGAACGGGTCGACCTGCCCGCCGATGCCGCGGACCGGTACCCGCACGAGTTCTCCGGCGGGCAGCGGCAGCGCATCGCGATCGCGCGGGCGGTGGTGCACCGTCCGCGGATCCTGTTCGGGGACGAACCGATGAGCGCCCTCGACGTGGTGGTCCGGGCGCGCGTGATCGACCTGTTCCGCTCGTTCGTCGACGACCTCGGCGCGACGGTCGTGCTCGTCTCGCACGACATCGGCGTCGTCCAGCGGCTGTGCGACACCGTCGCCGTGATGAGCGCCGGGCGCATCGTCGAGCACGGGCCGGTGTCCCTGCTCGACGCTCCTGCCCACGAGGTCACGCGGGCGCTGGTCGCGGCGGCACCGACGCTGCCGTAGCGGCGCGCTCCTCCCCCGGGTTCCAGAACCGCGGCATCTCGCGCCGCCAGATGTGACGATCGTGGAACCTGGACGGTGAGCGAGCGGCGAATCGTGGAACCGCGACGGGCGGCGCAGGGCACTCGGCGCTCGGGCGTCGACGGCGCTACCAGCCGGCCGGGTGCCTCCGCTGCCAGCGCAGCCGCCGTTCGAGCTGCGCCCCGATCGCCAACAGGATCCGCTCGCCACCCGGGCGCCCGATCAGCTGCACGCCCATCGGCAGGCCCGCGCCGTCCGGGTGTCCCTCGGCGGTGACCCCGACGGGCAACGTGATCGCGGGCAGCCCCGACACGTTCGCCATCGACGTCCACGGCGAGTACGCGCACTGGCGGCGGAAGTCCTCCTCCGGGTCGTCGCCGTACCAGCCGAGGGGCCGCGGGGTCATCGCGAGGGTCGGCGTGAGGACCGCGTCGAACCGGTCGAACGCCCGGATCAGGGCGATCGAGAACGCGTCGAGCCCGGCCATCGCATCGAGGACCTGCGTGCTCGTCACCGCCCGCCCGCGCTCCACCAGCCAGGCGACGAGGGGCGTCAGAGCACGCAGGTCGATGCCCGGGATCCGGGCGATCCCAGCACCGGAGGACTCCCAGGCGACCCGGAACGGCTCGGCGTACGGCGCGCACGGCATCGCCACGTCCTCGACCCCGTGCCCGACCTCGCCGAGGACCCGCACGGCCGTGTCGACCGCCTCGCGCGCGGCCGGGTCGACGACCACGTCGACGGAGTCGTCCCACGGCGAGCCCTCGAGCACGCCCACGACGAACCGCCCCTCGCCCCGGACGGCGGCCGCGGTGAAGGGGCCGTCGCCGACGTCGGGCGTCACGAGCGCGTACGGCTGGCGCTCCGGCAGCCCGGTCGGTGCCACGAGCGCGTCGAGGAGCATCCCGGCGTCGGCGACCGTCCGGGTGAGCGGTCCGGCGACGGCCAGTCCGCCCAGCCCGGCGCGTCCGGGCATGGACGGCACCCGGCCGCGACTCGGCTTGAGCCCCACCAGGCCGGTGGCCGCCGCCGGGATCCGCACCGAGCCTCCGCCGTCGGACCCGACGGCCGCCGGCAGCAGCCCGGCTGCCACGGCGACGGCGGCACCGCTCGACGACCCACCCGGGGCGCGGGTGGTGTCGTAGGGGTTCCGCGTCGTGCCGAACCGCGTCTCCGACGAGGACGACATCCCGAACTCGGGCGTGGCCGTCTTGCCGAGGCTGATCGCCCCGGCGGCGTCGAGCGCGGTGACGAGCGGGTGGTCGGCCTCCGCCGGGTCTCCCGGCAGGGCGGCGGTGCCCGACCGGGTGGGGACGCCGCGACGGTCCGTCAGGTCCTTGTCCCCGGACGGGAGGCCCCACAGCGGTCGTGACGTCGGCACCAGGTCGCCGAGGTGGTCGGCCCGGGCACGTGCAGCATCGGCGGTGACCGTGACGAAGGCGCCGAGCTCCGCGTCGAGCCGGTCGATCCGGGCGAGGTAGTGGTCGGTGACCTCGCGGGCGGTGGCGTCGCCGCGGCGGATCCAGTCCCAGAGTTCCTGCGCGGACAGGTGGTGGAGTTCGAACACGGACCGAGCCTAGGCGGACGCGGTCGGACCCGGTCCTTGACCGTGCCGTGGTCCGGGGCCAGGCTCGCCGTATGGACTTCGGCGGAGTGCTCGGCGCGGACGCTCCTGACCCCGAGCTCGAGCAGCGGGCCGCGGTCCGTGCGCTCGGGTTCGACGTCGCCGGTCTCGTGGCGCAGCGGCACCTCGAGGACTCCGGCTCCCTCGGCGTGCAGACCAGCGAGTCCGACGGTGTGCTCGTCGGTAGGACCGTGTCCCGGCAGTACACGCTCTGGCGGAACCCCGACGACCGCGACGACCCGGTGAACCTGGCGGTGCTGGACGACGAGCGGCGGCGGTCGCTCGAGGAGGTCCCGCCGTGGCCGCGCCCGGACTGGCTCGTCGCGACCGTCGAGCGCCTGCGGTACCCGATGCTCTGGGAGGCGGTCCAGACGCACTGGTCCGCACCCGGTCCGACCCGTCCCACGGCGGCGGAGACCCTCGTCCAGCACGTGCAGAACGTCCTCGTCAACCAGTACCGCGACGAACACGCCCTCCCCGACCTGACCGCCGAGCACACCTGGCCCACCCTGGTCGACGAGCGGAGCGTCCAGTCCGGGCACCCCCTCCTGGTCGACGGCGCCGAACGCCCGGGACTGCTCCTCGACACGGACCCGTTCGTGCTCGGCCTGGCCGCGGAGCTCGACGACGGCCGTCTCCTGACCGCGGTGCTCCCGCGCGACGAGCTGTCCCTGCTCACCATCGCCTTCGACGCGGCGGTGCAGCTCGACCGCATCGCTGCAGACCGACCCGGCAGCATCGCACCCGACCGGCCTGGCGGCACCGCAGCGGGCTAGTCCGCCCGAAGCGCCTCGAGCACCCGCAGTTCCTCGTCCGCCGTCAGCCCCGACCGCCGGACCCGTCCGACCCCGCGGGCACGCTCGTCGTCGACGACGCGTCGCACCGTGTCGACGAGCGGCCGAGGTGTCCCGCCTGCAGCGAGGAACGCCCGACCGGCCCGCCGCGCGAAGCCGACCTCGCTGACCGGGATCCAGAGCGGTAGGGACATGGGACCGGCCCAGTAGCCGACCCCCTGCGCCAGGAGGGAGTCGTCGTCGCCTGCCACGAGCCTCCCGTCGAACCCGGTCACGTCCGCCACCGCGTCGACGAAGGTCCGCATCGACGTGCTCGACCCCACGGCGTCCACCGTGCCGACCGTGCCCGTCCGTCCTGCCCGGACGATCCACGCCGCGAGGTCCGCGACGTCGACGACCTGCACCGCCCGGTCGTCGAGGACCGGCGTCAGCACTTCGCCGCCGCGGAGGAGCCGAGCGGGCCAGTACCCGAACCGATCGCTGGGGTCACCCGGTCCGACGACGAGGCCGGGTCGGACCACGAGCGCATCCGTGCCCCGTACACGACGGGTGGCGCGCTCGCCGGTGGCCTTCGCATCGGGGTACTGCGTCACGTCCGCTGGCTCGACGACCGGGGCGTCCTCGTCATCACCGGCCCGGTCGGTCCGCGCGTACACGGAGACCGTCGACACGAACGACCAGTGTGCAGCCGCCGACGAGAGCGCCTCGAGCGCGCCCTCGACGTGCGCCGGGTCGGTCGCGAGCTCGACGACTGCGTCCCAGTCCCCGAGCACGTGCTCGTACGCGCCGGTGTCCGAGCGGTCGGACCGGACGAAGCGTGCACCGGTCGGCGGCGCCCCGGACGCACCACGGGCGAGGCAGGTCACCTCCGCGCCGTCCCGCAGAGCGGCCTCGGCGATCGCCCGCCCGAGCCATCCGGTCCCACCCAGCACCAGCACGCGTCGCATGCGGTCAGTCTGGCAGCGTGGGGACCGGACGGGAGGCACAGGACGGGCGCGCACCGCGCCTCCCGTCCGGTCGGTGGCCGGCCCGACGAGGTGGGACGATGGACGGATGACCGCCACGCTCGTCGCCAAGGGGCTCGCCGGCGGCTACGCCGCCCGCACGCTGTTCGACTCCCTCGACCTCACGGTCGCACCCGGTGACGTGATCGGCGTCGTCGGGGTGAACGGGGCCGGGAAGTCGACGCTGCTGCGCCTGCTCGCCGGGGGCGACGAGCCGCTGGCCGGGACCGTCTCGCTGTCACCGACCGACGCGTTCGTGGGGTGGCTGCCGCAGGAGCACGAGCGCGTGCCCGGCGAGACGGTCGCGGCCTACGTCGCACGACGGACCGGCTGTGCGGCGGCGGCGGCGGAGATGGACGCGACGGCCCTGGCGCTCGGCGAGCCGGACGCCGGCGATGCCGCGGCGGACCGGTACTCGGTCGCGCTCGAGCGCTGGTTGGCCTCGGGCGCCGCCGACCTCGACGAGCGGATGCCGGTGGTGCTCGCCGACCTCGGTCTGACGCTCGACGCGCGTGACGGCTCGGTCACGGCGGACTCGCTCATGACGTCGCTGTCCGGTGGGCAGGCGGCACGGGTCGGCCTCGCGGCACTGCTGCTCTCACGCTTCGACATCGTGCTGCTCGACGAGCCGACGAACGACCTCGACCTGGACGGCCTCGACCGGCTCGAGGAGTTCGTCCGCGGCCTCCGCGGCGGGGTCGTGCTCGTCAGCCACGACCGGGAGTTCCTCGCCCGCTCGGTGACGGCCGTCCTGGAACTCGACCTCGCGCAGTCCTCGAACCGGCTGTTCGGCGGCGGGTACGACGCGTACCTCGAGGAGCGCGAGATCGCCCGCCAGCACAAGCGCGACGCGTACGACGAGTACGCCGCGACGAAGGCCGACCTGGTGTCCCGTGCGCGGACGCAGCGCGAGTGGTCCAGCCAGGGCGTGCGCAACGCGATGAAGAAGGCGCCCGACAACGACAAGATCCGCCGCAAGGCCGCGAGCGAGTCGAGCGAGAAGCAGGCGCAGAAGGTCCGGCAGATGGAGTCGCGCATCGCCCGGCTGGACGAGGTGGAGGAGCCGCGCAAGGAGTGGCAGCTCGCGTTCACCATCGGCCAGGCCCCGCGGTCCTCCGCCGTCGTGGCGACCCTGTCGGACGCCACGTACGTGCAGGGCGACTTCACGCTCGGGCCGGTGTCGCTGCAGGTGAACGGCGGCGACCGGATCGGCATCACGGGGCCGAACGGCGCCGGCAAGTCGACCCTGCTCCGCGCGTTGCTCGGGCGCCAGGAGCCGACGACGGGCACCGCGTCCACCGGGTCGAGCGTCGCGATCGGCGAGGTCGACCAGGCCCGGTCGCTGTTCACGGGGACCGAGTCGCTCGCGGCCGTGTTCGAGGGCCTCGTGCCGGAGATGAACACCGCGGACGTCCGGACCCTGCTCGCGAAGTTCGGGCTGAAGGCGGACCACGTCGGCCGTGCCGCCGGTGAGCTCTCCCCCGGCGAGCGCACCCGCGCCGGACTCGCGCTGCTGCAGGCCCGCGGGGTGAACGTCCTCGTGCTCGACGAACCCACGAACCACCTGGACCTCGTCGCCATCGAACAGCTCGAGCAGGCGCTCGAGTCCTACGAGGGCACGCTGCTGCTCGTCACGCACGACCGGCGGATGCTCGACACGGTGCAGCTCGACCGGCAGTGGCGGGTCGAGGCGGGGCGGGTCACCGAGGGCTGAGACCCGCCCTACTGTGGGCTCATGGACCTCGCGGAGTGGGAAGAGCGCGTCGACGCCCTGTGGGCGGACACGCAGGTCGACGACGAGGGCCGGATCCGGCGCATGCGTGCCCTCGCGGCGACGGCACCGCACCCGGCGCTCGGCGCGTTCGAGCTCGGTGGCGCCCACGACTCCGGTGGGCAGGAGGCCGAGGCGGACGTCGAGTACTCCCGCGCCACGGCAGCGGGCCTCGACACCGTCGACCCGACCCTTGCTGCACAGATGGTGATCCAGCACGCCTCGACGCTGCGGAACCTCGGTCGGACGGACGAGGCGATCGCCATGCTCCGGGCCGCACCGGCACACCCGGCCGTCGGCGATGCGCCGGCGGTGTTCCTCGCTCTGGCCCTGCACAGCGCAGGACGGAGCGACGAGGCGCTGCGGCTCGCCCTCGAGACCATCGAACCGACGCTGCCGCGCTACAACCGGTCGGTCCGCGCGTACGCGGCGGCGCTCACCGGCGACTGACCGGGCAGCGCCACACCGCGGTCAGTGTCCGCCGACACGGTGGAACGGGCAGCCGCCCGACCGGGTCGCGCCGCCGTGGGACCGGGAGGCCCGCACCTTCCCTCCGGACGCCGGCTTGGTGGGCAGACGGCGCCGGTTGACCCCGAGGCCCTCGTCGAGCACGGTCAGTCGCGGGTCACTGAGGGTCGCCACCGCAGCTGCGAGCCCCGCGATCGCGAGCTTCTCCCCGGGGCACCGGTGGCCGGTCGCCGGGTCCGCTCCGCCGTGCGGGATGAAGGTCCGGATCGCCTCGTAGTCGTCGACGCCGAGGAATCGCGTCGGGTCGAACCGCTCCGGCTCCGCCCAGGACGCCTCGTCCGTGTCGGTCCCGAGGATGTCGAGGACGACCCGACCGCCCGCCGCCAGGTGCTCGCCGTCGAGCTCGACGTCCTCGCTCGCCCAGCCGGGCAGCATCGGGACGAAGGGCGCCGTCCGTCGGATCTCCTGCGCGAACGCGGTCGCCAGCGGGCCGTCCACGAGGGATCCGCGGGTGCGGGCCTCCTCGGCGAGGCGCTCGCGCCACTCCGGGCGGTCGTGTAGCTCCGCGGCGGCGAACGCGACGAACCGGGCGACGGCGATCATCGGGCGGATGCTGTTCTGCAGCTCGATGCCGGCGGTCGCAGCGGGCAGGAGCAGCGCGGAGCGGTCGCGGTGCCACGCCCACTCGTACAGCGCAGTGCCCTCCGCGGGCTCGAGCTCGCCGGCCCGGACCGCGCGGATGAGTCGCTCGGCGTGCCGGTCGGACCACCAGCGGTTGGCCGCGGCGAGCAGGTACTCCGGCGAGTACGGTGCACCGAACCCGTCGACGATCTGCGCGAGGCGGGCGGCCCAGCGGGTCTTCGCATCGGCGGTCCCGGGCAGTCCCGCCCACCGCATCGACGCACGGCCGAAGGCGCCCACCGCGGCGTCGTAGGCGGACCGGCGCCCACCGGCGAGCCAGTCGTCGAGTTCGCGCTGCCACTCCTCCGCGAAGAGCTGGGTCAGCCGCGCGACCTGCTCGTCCTCGTACGCGACGTCGAGGAACGTGGCCTTGCGGTGCCGGTGCTCGTCCCCGTCGAGGCTGTGCACCGACCCGTCACCGAACAGGGTCTGCTGGACGATCGCGGGCATCGCGCCGTGGCGGGCGATCCGGTCACCGTCGTAGAAGAGGTCGACGGCCTCGCTCCCGCGGACGAGCAGGGCGTCCTTGAACAGGAACCGCATCGGCACCGCCCGGGCGCCGTCGGACGCACGGCGCCAGATGTGGGCGCCGAAGCCGTAGCCGCGGGTGAGCAGGGACACGGAGTCGTCGATCGCCATGCGCCCATGCTGCCGGGAGCCGCCCGGCCGTCCTCCCAAGGGCCGCCGCGGGAACCGTGACCGTTGGGGTACGGCAGACTGCAGAGACCAACTCCAGGAGTGTTCTTCATGTTCGTGCTCGCCATCCTCTTCCTCGTCGTCGCGCTCGCTGCGCTGTGGTTCCGCACACGGACCTACACCACCCCGGCCCGACCGGCGACGCCGGGTCGAGAGGCCCAGGAAGCGGCACCCACCCGTCGCCCGAACCGCGTCGCCGCCTGGTTCGCCGTCGGGGCAGGCTTCCTGTTCGCCGTCTGCACGCTCGCGAGCACCCTCTACGCGCAGGACACCGGCGAGTCGAAGGTCCAGGTGGACATCTCCGGCAACATCGTCGGGCAGACGACCGACTCCGGCTTCCACTTCACGGCGCCGTGGGCGACGCTGCACACGTTCAACATCCGCAACCAGACGGTGACGTACATCAACGCGGTCAACGGCTCGGACTCGGACAACAACGGCAACGTCCGCTCCGGCCCGTACGTCACCGTCCAGGACCGGGACGGCGTCTCGTCGAACATCAGCCTGAACCTGCAGTACAGCATCGACGCGAAGGCCGTCACGGACATCTACCGGTCGTACAAGACCGAGGAGAACTTCAAGACGCAGTTCATCGGCAACTCCGTGCGGAGCGTCGTGCGCCAGGTCCCGAACGACTTCACCACGATCGCCCTCATCACCAAGCGCGGGGCGGTCGAGAAGTCCATGATCCAGGCGCTCGAACGACGGTGGCAGGGCTCGGGCGTGCACGTCGACAACTTCGCACTCCAGGAGATCACGCCCCCGAAGTCGGTCACGGACTCGTACGCGGCCGCGCAGCAGGCACAGATCCAGGTGACGAAGGAGCGCGCGCTGCTCGACGCCAAGAAGGTCCAGGCGCAGCAGCAGGTCGCCGAGGCGCAGGGGCAGGCCGACGCGAACAAGGTGCTCAACGGCCAGCCGCTGTCGGACGCCGCGCTGAAGCAGCGGGAGATCGAGGCCCTGAAGAGCGCCGGTGACAACGGCTCGCTCATCGTCGTCCCGCAGGGCAGCGACAACATCCTCAGCCTGCCCGGCACGCGCGGCGGCTCGGAGTGACGGGCGGACCGGTCAGCGCGTGCCGGAGCGCCCGCTGCTCACGCGGCCCGGAGCGCCAGCGCCCGCAGCACCTCGGCGCACTCCTCGGCAGGGGTACGGTCGGCCGCGACGGTGACGTGGACCTCGTCCGCCTGCGGCGGCTCGAGCGTCGCCAGCTGTGAGTCGAGCAACGACGTCGGCATGAAGTGCCCGGACCGTGACGACATGCGCTGTCCGAGGAGCGCCCGGTCCCCCGCGACGTGCACGAAGACCACCCCGGAGGCCCGGAGCACGTCCCGGTAGGACCGCTTGAGTGCGGAGCAGGTCACCACCCCGTTCGTACCGGCGGCGAGGTGTCCGCGGATCCATCCGGCCACGACGTCGAGCCACGGCCACCGGTCCTCGTCGCTCAGGGGTGTCCCGGCCTGCATCTTCGCGACGTTGGTCGCGGGGTGCATGTCGTCGCCCTCGGCGAAGGCCCATCCGAGCTCCTCGGCGAGCATCGCGGCGACCGTCGACTTGCCCGAACCGGACACGCCCATGACCACGAGCACCCGTGCGTCGAGCGGTACCGGCTGCTGGTCGGTCGCGTGTCCGCTCATCGGATGAAGACCCCCGCGACGAGCACACCGACCAGCCCGGTGACCGAGATGAGGCACTCGAGCACCGACCACGTCTTGAAGGTCTGCCCGACGGTCGTGTTGAGGTAGCCCTTGACGAGCCAGAACCCGGCGTCGTTCACGTGCGACAGGAAGACCGACCCGGCACCGATGGCGAGCACGAGCAGCGAGGTCATCGGGGACGAGAGGTCCTGCGCGATCGGGGCCATGATGCCCGCGGCGGTGACCGTCGCGACGGTCGCGGACCCGGTGGCGACCCGGACGAGCGCGGACACCACCCAGGCGACGAGCAGCACCGACACGCCGGACTCCTGGACGGCGTCGGCGATCACGCCGCCGATGCCCGTGTCGATGAGCACCTGCTTGAAGCCGCCGCCCGCGCCGACGATGAGCAGGACGCCGGCCACCGGCGGCAGGGCGCTCTCGAGGGACTTCGCGACGGCCGACCGGTCCATGCCACCGCCGACCGCGAAGAACACCATCGCGTAGACGGTGGCGATGCCGATCGCGATCATCGGCGTGCCGAGGAAGTCGAGCACGCCGACCCACGCGCCGCCGGCGTCCGGCACCGTGGCCTCGCGGATCGCCTGCGCGAGCATGAGCACGACGGGCAGCAGGATGCCGACGAGGGCGACCGCGAAGGACGGGCTGCGCGGTTCGCTGATGACCCGGGTGAAGTCGCTCTTCCCGTTCGGCAGGGACGCCGTGTCCTGCGTGGCGGAGCCGCGGCGTGCCTCCCGGCCGGAGTGCGCGGGGTCCGCGTCCCGTGAGCCGAACATGTCCGGAGCGGGGACGTCGACCCAGCGTGCCGCGAAGCGGGCGAACACCGGACCGGCGACGACGATGACGGGGACCGCGAGCACGATGCCGAAGGCGAGCGTCGTCCCGAGGTCTGCGCCGACCGTCGAGACGGCCACGAGCGGACCGGGGTGCGGTGGGACGAACGCGTGCATGGTCGACAGGCCGGCGAGGGCCGGGATCGCGATCTTCATGATCGGGACGCTGCTGCGCTTCGCGACGAGCACGATGATCGGGATGAGGAGCACGAGGCCGACCTCGAAGAACATCGGCAGGCCGATGAGCGCGCCGATGAGCGCCATCGTCCAGGGCAGGGCGGCGGCCGAGGACCGGCGGACCAGCGTGTCGACGACCCGGTCGGCGGCGCCGGAGTCGACGAGCAGCTTGCCGAACATCGACCCGAGCCCGACGAGGATGCCGACGCTCGTCATGGTCGCGCCGAAGCCGTTGCCGAAGCTCGTGACCGTCTGTTCCGGGGCGAGACCCGCGCCGAGACCGACGCCGAGCGCGCCGATCGTCAGGGCGACGAACGGGTGCACCTTGAGCCAGGTGATGAGCGCGATGATCACCACGATGCCGACGAGGGCAGCGATGACGAGCTGTGGGATCGTGCCCGACGGTTCGACCGGCTCGGGGCCCGCCGCGAGCAGGGTGCCCGCCGCCGAGGTCTGGAGGTGAGGCATCTGCGCCCCTTCCTGGTGCAGCTCCTGCGCTGCGCCGTCCTGCTGCTGGTGGCTGGTTCGTGCCGGTCACTGTCCATCCCGACCGTCGAACCAATAATCTGATTAATCAGACTACATCGTCGACGCCCGCGCGCCAGCTCGTCCTGCGCGCAGTCTGCCGCTGCAATGGGGTCCGCGTCACACACCCGTACCCGACGGTCCGACCAGGAGGAACGATGCCGACACCCCGCGGCCTGCACGCCCACGTGCTCGACACGCTCGGGCAGCGCATCGTCGACGGCGCGGTCGCCCCGGGGACGGTGCTCCGACCGGAGGACGTCGCCGCCGAGTTCGGCGTCTCACGATCGGTCGTCCGCGAGGCACTCCGCGTGCTCCAGTCGCTCAGCATGGTCCGGCCACGCCAACGGGTGGGCACCCAGGTGCTGCCGTCGTCGGACTGGGAGCTCCTCGCCCCCTCGGTGATCCGCTGGCGCGGGGCCTCGGACGCGTACTTCACCCAGCAACGCGAACTGCTCGAACTCCGGCTCGGGATCGAGCCGGTCGCCGCCACCCTCACCGCGGACCGGGGCGGTCCGGCCGCCGACGCCGTGCTCGTCGCGGCCCGCGAGATGGTCGAGGCCGTCGGACGCGGGGACGGACATGCCTACCTCGAGGCGGACGTGCGCTTCCACCGTGCCCTGCTCACCGGATCCGGCAACACGGTCTTCGCGCACTTCGCGCACACGGTCGAGGCGCTCCTCCGCACCCGGACGAGCGAGTCCCGCGACACCATCACCCGATGGACCGCCGAGGCCGCCGCCCGACACGAGGCCGTCGGCCGGGCGGTCGTCGACCGGGAGGCCCGACTCGCGTCCGACGCGGCCGCCGCCCTGGTGCGCACCACGCGCGACGAGTTCGTCGCCGAGGCCCGCTGACCGGTGCTCGCTGAGCGGTGCTCGCTCAGCGCCCGCCGGAGGGCCGCCTGCGCAGACCGCGGAGCCGCAGGCGCATCGTCACCGTGCCGAGCCACCGGTCGTACTTGAAGCCGACCCGTCCCATCCGGCCGATCTCCTCGAACCCGAGCCGCTCGTGCAACCGGATCGAGGCGTCCGCGGACCGGTCGGCGATCACGGCGATGACCTCGCGCACGCCGGCCGCCCGGCACGCCTCGAGCAGTGCCTCCATGAGTGCCCGGCCGAGGCCCTTCCCGCCCGAGGCCGCCCCGAGGTAGATCGAGTCCTCGACCACGTGGTTCGACCGGTCCCGCGGGTTCCAGGGCTCGACGAGCGCGTAGCCGAGCACCTGCCCGGACGGTGCCTGCGCCACCAGGAACGGCAGCTTCCGCCGCTGGAGGTCGTCGTACCGGCGCTTCCACGCGGCGAAGGTGAAGGCCGCCGCGTCGAACGTCACGGAGGAGTTCCGGACGTAGTGCGTGTGGATCTCGCGCACCTCGGGCAGGTCCGCGGTCGTCGCCGGTCGGATCGCGTACGTGAAGACCGGTTCCGGCGGGGCCGGGGCACGCAGGTGTCGCGGCAGGGTCCGCCGCTGCTGGTATTCCTCCTCGAGCACGGTCCGAGCCTACGGGAGGCCCGTCACGGCTCGGTCGGCAGGGTCCAGTCGACGGGGTCCGCGCCCTGGGCGGCGAGCAGGTCGTCGACCGCGGAGAACGGTCGGCTGCCGAAGAACCCGCGGGACGCGCTCAACGGACTCGGGTGTGCCGACGCGACGACCGGGGTGTCGCCGAGGAACGGCCGGACCGACGCCGCCTGCGCACCCCAGAGCACGGCGACGAGGGGACGGTCGCGGGCGACGAGGGCCCGGACGGCCTGCTCGGTGACCGCTTCCCAGCCCTTGCCGCGGTGACTGGCGGGCGCGCCCACGCCGACGGTGAGCACCCGGTTGAGCAACAGCACGCCCTGCCGGGACCACGCCCGCAGGTCGCCGTGCGGTGGGGGCGTCACGCCGAGGTCGTCAGCGAGCTCCCGGTAGACGTTCTGCAGGCTCCGCGGGACCGGGCGCACGTGCGGGGCGACGGCGAAGGACAGGCCGATCGGGTGTCCGGGGGTCGGGTACGGGTCCTGCCCGACGACGAGCACCTTCACGCGGTCGAACGGGTCCTCGAAGGCACGGAGGACCGCCGGTCCGGCGGGCAGGTACGGTCGGCCCGCCTCGTGTTCGGCCCGGAGCCACGCACCGATCCGGTGGACCTCGTCCTCGACCGAGGCGAGCGCCTCGGCCCAGCCGGGGTCGACGAGCTCCGCGAGGGGCTTCGGCTGCACGCTAGGCGCCCATGGTGGCGACCGAGACGGACTCCTCGCCCGCCATCACCCGCCAGACGCTCCCGGTGCCGCGGACCTCGAGCGCACCTTCGCCGACGACGAGCGCGGTGTCCTCGTCGATGGCGAGACCCGCGGTGACGAACTCGGCCTCGGCGCTCGCGACGAGGCGGGCGAGGGTGCCGGCCTGCGCGGCGTGCACGTCGATGGTGAGGTCGACGAGTCCGAGTCCCTCGCGGAGCTCGACCTCGTCCAGGCCCTCGGAGGCGTCCTCGGGGCAGACCTCGACGCCGCCGATCCGGTGTCCGCCGACCAGGGCGCGGTCCGCGGCGATCATCGCACCGGCGGAGTACCCGAGGTACGGCAGACCGTCCGACACGAGCAGGCGGATCTGGTCGACGAGCGGCGTGACGGCGTCCAGGTAGTCCGGGGTCCGGCCGCCGCTGACGACCAGGGCGTCGACGTCGCTGAGGACCGTCGTGTCGAAGACCCCGCCGGCGGGGACCTCGGTGACGAGGACCTCGGCCGCGCGGGCACCGCCGAGGACCTCGGCGATGTCGGCGGTCGAGCCGGGCGACCTGCCGTCGGCACCGGCGACGGACAGCAGCGCGATGCGGGGGACGGTGCGCCCGACCGCGGCGGAGCGAGCGGTGGCCTCGGCGGTGAAGGCAGCGGCGACGTCCGCGGCGACGAAGGGGCCGCCGCCGACCAGGTGGATGCTCACGACTCGGCCGTCACCGGCGCGAGGGCGCTCCACGGGAACGTGATCCAGCCGTCGACCCGGCGCCACACGTGGTCGGGCTCGAGCACCGTGCCGGGCTTGGAGTAGAGGCAGGCGCTGCGGACGTCGGCACCGGCGTTCCGGATGATGTCGACCACGAGCGCGAGGGTGCGGCCGGAGTCCGACACGTCGTCGACGACCAGGACCCGCTTGCCGGCGAGGCTCGGCGCGTCGAGGGCCGGCGCGAGCACGACCGGCTCCTCGAGGCGCTGCTCGACGTCGGTGTAGAACTCGACGTTGATCGAGCCGCACTCCTTGGTGCCGAGCGCGTAGGCCACGGCACCGGCGATGATGAGTCCGCCGCGAGCGACGGCCACGACCACCTCGGGCTCGAACCCGGCGGACAGGACGTCCTTGGCGAGCAGGCGTGCGGCGTCGCCGAACTCGAGCCAGCCGAGCACCTCCGGTCCGCTCGTCACGGTCACGGTCGACGAGGCGGACGGCTCCGCTGGTTCGCTGCTGATCGGCATCCGCCCACGGTACCGGCAGGGGTGCGCCGCCCGCGACCCGTCGTCACCGCCCGGGCGCTGCGGCCTGCCCCTTGGGCGTGAGCGGCCCGCGGGCGAGCTTGTGCTGCGCCGACTGCGCCACCGGACGGACCGTCACGAGGTCGAGGTTGACGTGCGGCGGCAGCTCCACGGCGTGCACGATCGCCTCGGCGACGTCGTCCGCCACGAGCGGCGCCTCGACCCCGTCGTAGACGGCCGCGGCCGCCGCGGTGTCGCCGCCGAACCGCACGACGGAGAACTCCTCGGTCTTCACCATGCCGGGGGCGATCTCCACGACGCGGATCGGCTCGCCGTTGAGCTCGAGCCTGAGCACACCGACGAGGGCGTGCTCGGCGTGCTTCGCGGCCACGTAGCCGCCGCCGTTCTCGTAGGTGACGAACCCGGCCGTGCTCGTCACGGTGACGACGTCCGCACCGCCCGTCGCCGCGGCACGGCGGCGCAGCGCCGGCAGCAGCGCCGCGGTGACCCGCTTCGTGCCGAGGACGTTCACCTCGAACATCGCGCGCCAGTCCTCGACATCGGACTCCTCCACGGACGCCGAGCCGAACGCTCCCCCGGCGTTGTTGACGAGCACGTCCGCCCCGCCGAGCTCGTCCACGCGGGCGGCGAGCGCCGACACGTCCGCGTCCGAGGTGACGTCGACGACGAGCGTGTCCGCACCGGTCTCCGCGGCGAGCGCCTCGAGCCGGTCGGCCCGGCGCGCGACCGCGAGGACGTCCCACCCGTGCTGGCGGAAGCGCCGGACGGTGGCGGCCCCGATCCCCGAACTGGCTCCGGTGACGACGGCTCGACGGTTGCTCATGGTGCTCCTCGTGGTGGTCGGTGGTGCGGGGTGTCGTCAACGCTACCGACACGCCGGGGGCCGCCGGACGGTAACGTGCGGGAGATGACGACGGACGCCGCTCCTCCCGCGCCTTCGGTCCCGGCCGCTCCGCTCGAGGCGGGCCGGTCGAAGCGCCGCATCCCCCTGTGGGACACCTCGCGGTTCGTCGCGGTGACCCTCGTGGTGATCGGGCACGCGATCCAGCGGCAGACGACGGGCAGCGAGCACGCTCTGGCGCTGTACACGTTCATCTACGCCTTCCACATGCCGGCGTTCGGCGTGATCAGCGGGTACTTCTCGTCGGCGGACACCCCGACCGCGCAGCGCATGCGGCGGACGTTCACGGACATCGTCGTGCCGTACATCGTCATGCAGACGATCTGGACCGTGGTGCAGGCGATCGTCGAGGGCGGCAAGGAGTTCAACCCGACGAAGCCGACGTGGACGCTGTGGTTCCTGCTCGCGCTGGGGATCTTCCGGCTGATCCTGCCGTACCTCGCGCAGCTGCGGTGGCCGCTGTTCTGGGCGGTGGTGCTGAGCATCGGCGTCGGGTACTTCGACAACGTCGACTCGACGCTCTCGCTGTCGCGCGCGATCAGCCTGCTGCCGTTCTTCCTGCTCGGGTGGCAGGTCAAGCAGTGGGGCGTGTTCGACCGCTGGTACGAGGCGCCCCGCCGGGTCGTGGTCCGGGTGCGGGTCGTCGCGGCGCTGCTCTTCGCCGCGTGGGCGGCAGCGTGCGTGCTGTTCACCCCGCAGTTCGAGCAGTTCGACCTGCACCACTGGTTCTTCTACGACGACTCGTACTCCGGGCTCGGCGAGGACACGTGGTGGGCCGGTGGCGTCCGCTTCGGGCTGATGCTGTTCGCGGCGCTGCTCACGGCGGCGTTCCTGCTGCTCGTGCCCCGCCGGACGGTCTGGCTGACCCGGTTCGGTGCGGCGACGATGTACGTCTACCTCCTGCACACCTTCGTGCTCTACCCCATCCGCGAGTCCGGGATCCTGGCCGGGGAGCACTCGGCGTGGCCGTACGTGCTGCTCATGGTGCTGCTCGCGTGCGCGGTGAGCCTGTTCCTCGCGCAGCCGTTCGTCCGGCGCGGGATGCGGTGGCTGCTCGAGCCGAAGGTCGACTGGTTGTTCCGCCGCGACCCGGTGTGACGCGCGGTCAGGACCGGAGCGTGTCGTTCGGACGTTCGCCGAACCGCTCGGCGTAGTAGCCGGCGAAGCGGCCGAGGTGGACGAAGCCGTGCGCCCGTGCCACCGCTGCGACGCTGTCCTCGCCGACGCGCCCGTCGGCGAGCGCCGTGCGGACCCGTCGGAGTCTGGCTTCGCGGAGGGCCTCGAGCGGTGTCGGGAGGTCGTTGCGGGCGAACGCCTGCTGGAGTCCGCGCTGGCTGAGGCCGGCGGCACCGGCGATGTCGGCGGCGGTGACCGGCTCACCGAGGTGCTCCTCGATGTACTCGAGCGCTCGGGAGACGTTGCGCGGGTGTCCGGCGTGGTGCGGTGCCGCCGGAGCAGGGACGAAGGCGTCGAGCATGCGACGGCTCAGGGCGTCCACGTGTCGAGCACGCTCCAGGCGGTCGGCGGCGGGGTCGAGGAGGACGGGGGCCGAGGCGGAGAGCACGGCGCGCAGGGCGGCGAGGCCCTCGGCGTCCGGGCGTCGGGCGATCGTGAGCGGTCGGGGGGCGGTGCCGGTGCGGGCGGCGTGCAGGTCCTCGAGGGCGCGCGCGTCGACGTCGATGGTGTGCAGCGTGATGCCGGCGGGCGCCTCGATCGTGAAGGGGCGGCCGGTCGGGTACACCGCCGGCACTCCCGCGTGGGCGACGAGCTCCTGGTCCGCCCCGGCGTCGAAGGCGAGCTGTCCGTCGTGCGCCCACGCCACGAGGATGCGACCGACGGGTTCGATGCGGCCCCAGCGGTCGGCGCTGAGGGCGGAGCTGCGGAGGCGGAGTCGGTCGTCACCCACGGCACGGAACCGGAACCCGAACGGCCGCGACTCGTCCTGCGTGAGCCGGACCTCGTGGGCGTCGTGCACCCGCTCGTAGAACCTCGTCGCTTCGTCCACGTCCCGCCCGGCCACGTCGTCCCGGCGCACGGCGGCGTGCCCGGGTCCGTGCTGCGGTCCGCGGTCCGGCGGCGTCGGCGGGGAGGTCATGACGGCAGAACTGTAGGCCATCCGCCGCCTGACCGCCCTCGCCCCGGACGGGATGCGCATCCTGCGTCGCGCGAGCGCGTTACGCCCGACGACGCCCGCGCTGGTAGCAGCCCCGCCATCTGCGTAGCGTGAGGCGTGACGGACAGACGCGGCGGTCCTCCCGGCCCGCGTCCGTGTCGACCCGACGACCACGGTGACGGACAGGAGCTCCCGATGACCACGAACGACGCAGCCGCCTGGCGGTTCGAGACCACGCAGGTGCACGCGGGTGCCGCTCCGGACCCGACGACGGGTGCCCGGGCGACGCCGATCTACAAGACGACCTCGTACGTGTTCGAGAACTCGGACCACGCCCGCGACCTGTTCGCGCTGGCGCAGCCGGGCAACATCTACTCGCGGATCATGAACCCGACGAACGACGTCGTCGAGCAGCGGGTCGCGGCACTCGAGGGCGGCACCGGCGCCCTCCTCGTGTCGAGCGGCCAGGCGGCGGAGACATACGCGGTGCTCAACATCGCGGGCGCGGGCGACCACATCGTCTCGTCGTCGTCGATCTACGGCGGCACGTACAACCTGTTCAAGTACACGCTCGCCAAGCTCGGCATCGAGACGACGTTCGTCGAGGACCAGGACGACCCCGAGGAGTGGCGTCGCGCGGTCCGCCCGAACACGAAGCTGTTCTTCGCCGAGACGATCGGCAACCCGCGGATCAACGTGCTCGACATCGAGACCGTCGCGGGCGTCGCGCACGAGTCCGGGGTGCCGCTCATCGTCGACAACACGATCGCGACGCCGTACCTCATCCGGCCGTTCGAGCACGGGGCGGACATCGTCGTGCACTCGGCGACGAAGTTCCTCGGCGGGCACGGCACGGTCATCGGCGGGCTCATCGTGGACGGCGGCACGTTCGCCTGGTCCGAGCACGCCGAGCGGTTCCCGGAGTTCAGCACCCCGGACCCGTCGTACCACGGGGCGGTGTTCTCGCAGGTCGTCGGCGACGCGGTCGCGTACATCGTCAAGGCGCGGGTGCAGCTGCTCCGTGACCTCGGCGCGTCGAACTCCCCCGACACCGCCTTCGCACTCCTGCAGGGCATCGAGACGCTCAGCCTCCGGATGGAGCGCCACGTCGCGAACGCGCAGGAGATCGCCGAGTGGCTCGACCGGCACCCGGACGTCGCGACGGTGGCGTACGCGGGCCTGCCGACCAGCCCCTGGTACCCCGCCGCGACGAAGTACGCGCCGCGCGGTGTCGGTGCGGTGCTGTCCTTCGAGCTCAAGGGCGGTGTGGACGCGGGCCGCGCGCTCGTCGACGAGCTGCAGCTGTTCTCGCACCTGGCGAACATCGGCGACGTCCGCTCCCTCGTCATCCACCCGGCGTCGACGACGCACTCGCAGCTCACGCCCGAACAGCAGCTCACGACCGGTGTGACGCCGGGGCTCGTCCGCCTGTCGGTCGGGATCGAGAACGTCGAGGACCTCAAGGCCGACCTGGAGGCCGGGCTCGCCGCCGCACGGGCCGTCGCCCAGGCGGGCCTGCGCGCCTAGCCCCGCCGCACGGAACGTGGGCGGTTCCCCGCAGCGGTCCACCGCTGCGCGGACCCGCCCACGTCGCGTTCCGCGGCCCGTCGCGACGTAACACGGCGACGGTGCGGCGGGCCTCCCGGCAGACTGGACCCCACGATGGACTGGCAGACGACCCCCGAGGACTCCGTGCCGTCCACCCTGGTGCCCGGCGCCGAACTCCGCACGCTCGGCAAACCGCCCGTGACCGGTGCGTGGCGACCGGGTGACCCGCCCGGGGCACGCCGGTTCGAGGACCTCGGCGAGCAGACCGTCCGCGGCGGGCTCGTCCCCGCCGTCCGCGTGGCGTACGAGACCTGGGGGACGCTCTCCCCCGCGCGGGACAACGCCGTCCTGGTGCTGCACGCCCTGACCGGCGACTCGCACGTCACCGGACCCGCCGGCCCCGGCCACCGCACCGCCGGCTGGTGGGGCGACGTCGTCGGGCCGGGGCGGGCGATCGACACCGACCGGTTCTTCGTCGTCGCGCCGAACATGCTCGGCGGGTGCCAGGGCACGACCGGCCCCTCATCGCTGGCACCGGACGGCGTCGAGTGGGGCTCCCGCTTCCCGTTCGTCACCGCCCGCGACCAGGTGGCGACGCAGCTGCGGCTGGCGGACCGGCTCGGCATCGACCGGTTCGCGGCCGTCGTCGGCGGCTCGATGGGCGGCATGCACGCGCTGGAACTCGCGGTCACCGCCCCGGAGCGGGTGGCGCGCCTCGCCGTGCTCGCGACGACCGCGCAGACGACCGCGGACCAGATCGCCGCGAACTCCCTGCAGCGGGCGGCGATCCAGATGGACCCGGGCTTCGCCGGCGGCGACCACCACGACGCCGAACCCGGCGAGGGGCCGCACCGGGGGCTGGCGCTCGCGCGACGCATGGCGATGATGACCTACCGCGCCTCGGACGAGCTCAACGGCCGGTTCGCCCGGACGTGGCAGAGCGACGTCTCCCCGCTCGGCGACGACGGCCGGTTCTCGGTGGAGAGCTACCTCGACTTCCACGGCAACAAGTTCACCCGGCGGTTCGACGCGGCCTCGTACGTCGCGCTCACACACGCGATGGACTCGCACGACGTCGGGGCCGGCCGCGGTGGGGTCGCCGCGGCCCTGGCCCGTGTGACCGCACGGACCCTCGTCGTCGGCGTCTCGAGCGACCGTCTGTTCCCGGTCGAGGACCAGCACCGCATCGCCGCCGGGGTGCCCGACACGCTCGACGGTGACCGGGCCGCGGTGATCACGAGCGAGTTCGGCCACGACGGCTTCCTCATCGAGTCCGAGGCCGTCGGCGCGCATCTCCGGCGCCTGCTCGTCTGATCGGGGTGCAGCGCGTGTCCTCGGAAGACGGGACACCCGCAGACCGATCCGTCGACCCCCGCGCGCCGAACACCCCACAACGAGTGTCGCCCGTGGAATGATGCAGAGTGCACGGTCTCGACCAGTGCTCGGTTTCCCAAGACCAACCAGTTTCCCGAACCAGGAACAGCCAGGACCAACGATGGAACTCCTCGCGCAGGAACGCGACCGCCTCCTCCGGTCGACGACGCGTGTCGTGGGCATCGTCTGCGCGCTCGTCAGCGTCGTCGCCGTGGCCACGTCGCTCGCCGTGCCCGCGCTGCCGCTCGTGGTCGGGTTCACGTGCATCGCCGTCATGATCGGTGCACTCGTCGCCTTCGGGTGGAACGGGTCGACCTGGTGGACCGCCCTCACGGTGCTGAGCGGTCTCGGCGCCGTCGCGGTCCTCGCCACCGCCGTCGCCCCCGATGACCGCGGAGTCATCGCGAGCGCGCTCGTGCCGCTCGCCGGCGGCGGACTGGCCTCGCTCCTCATGGCGCAGCGCGGACACCCCGTCGGCCTCGGCATCGCGGCCGCCGCCGGTGTCGTCTCGGTCACCGTGATGTCGCGGGCGAGCGGCACGGTCCTCTCCCTGCCCGTCAGCGGTGTCCTGCTCGGCTGGGTGCTCGTCGCCGTCGTCGCGGTGTGGATCAGCCGGAGCATCCCCCGCGTGGCGCGACGCATCTACACGATCGGGACAGCGCACCGCGCCGAACGGCAGGCCAGCGAGACCGAGGCGCAGCGGCGGCAGGGAGCACGCCTGCTGCACGACACCGTCCTCGCGACCCTGACCCTCCTCGCGCACAGCGGTGTCGGCGTCTCCGAGCACGCGATGCGCGAGCAGGCCGCCGAGGACGCCCGCCTCCTCCGCCACCTCCGCCTCGGCGCGACCCCGCAGCCGCAGCAGTCCGGGGACTACTCGCTCACCCGCACCGAGGAGTCCCCGCTCGGGCAGACCCTCGAGTCGGTCAAGCAGCGGTTCGGCCGGATGGGGCTCGAGGTCGCCTGGCACGGCACCGGACAGGTCCTCCTGCCGACCCACGTCCTCGACGCCTTCCTGCTCGCGCTCGGCGAGTGCCTCGAGAACGTCCGTCGGCACGCCGGGGTCCCCGAGGCACACGTCACGATCGTGCACGACGAGGCGATGGTCCGCGCCATGGTCACCGACTCCGGCGTCGGCTTCGAACTCGACGCCGTCAGCTCCGAACGACTCGGCTTCAAGGAGAGCGTCGTGAACCGTCTCCGTGAGGTCGGCGGCGACGCCCGGCTCTTCTCCGCGCCGGGCTCCGGCACCACGGTCGTGTTGGAGGCACCGCGGTGAGCCGCATCCCCGAGGACACCATCAGCCGGGGGCTCACCGGTGACCAGGACGCACCCCGTACCCGCCGGGAGGCCCGGGAACGGTACCGGGGCACCGAGCGTCGGCAGGCGCGCGGCCTCCCCTCCACGTCGACCGGTGCACGTTCGCTCCGCCAGGCCGCCCAGCCCGGCGCCTCCCTCGGAGCCGGCCACCTCGGGCTCGGTGCGGCCGTCCTGACCGGTCTCGAGGCACTCGGCGGCATCGTCTTCTTCCTCGTGCACTGGGAGGACTACGGCAACCCCTGGTTCACCGCCAGCGCGTGGCTCCTCTTCGTGGCCGCCGCGACCTGCGTCATCGCCATCGTCCTCACCTACGGCGAGCGGTTGACCGGTCTCGCGTTCGGCCTCATCTGCGTCGTGCTCGCCAGCGTCGTCGCGCTCGACTTCATCGGCATCTGGTCCCAGCACGACCTCGGGCACACCTCGACCGCGTCGATGGCGGCCGGGTTCGCCCTCCTGCCGATCACGACCCTCCGGCCCGCGCGCGAGGTCATCGCGGCGATCGTCGGCCTCGGTCTGGCCTTCGTCGTCTACGCGGTCGTCTCGACGCCGATCAACCCCGAGACGCTCCCCGGCCTCGTGACGCTCCTGTCCGTGACGGTCGTGCCGCCGTCGCTCGCGCTCTTCGTCGTGCACCGGTTCCGCCAGCTCGTGCAGCGCGAACTCGACCGGGTCCTCGTGCAGAGCAACGTCGGTGCGCCGCAGTTCGCCGTCGGGATGCTCGCGTCGGACGAACTCGCCCGGCTCGACCTCGCAGCCGAGAAGCTCCTCGACGCCGTCGCGAACGGATCCGACCCGTTGCCGCTGTCGGACGCGTCCGCCTCCGTCGCCGCCTCCCTCGCGACCGAACTCCGCCTGCACCTCATCGAGGGGCGTCGCGAGACGTGGCTGTACCACGCCATCACGGAGTCGGACCGGCTGGGTCGCGCCGTCGCCGTCGCCGACCCCGGTGCCCTGGCCGGACACCTGTCCCCGGCGCAGCGCGACGGTCTGCTCCAGGCCCTCTGGCTGATGGTCGGCGACGGCCGGAGCCAGCAACCCGGCGCCCCCGTCGTGTCGGTCACCCTCGGACCGGTCGGGACCGACGGCCACCCGGTCAGCGACGACCGAATGGACGTCCCCGTCGTCATCGAGTCCCGCGGGGTCCCCCGTCGGCGCCTCGGGCCCGCAGCGTGGGCCGCCCTCCAGCGCATCGGCCCGTACACCGACAGCGTGCGGGACGGCGTGCTGCACGTCACCGCGCACTGCGTCGTCGACCGGCACCCGCAGATGTGACGCACCCCGCGCCTCCCGGCACCGTCGACGTGCGTCATGCGGACAACCAGGCCAGCCTCCCCAGACCGGACCACCGACCCTCCTAGGATCGGCAGGCCCCGGACGGACACCACGAGAAAGGACGCCGAGCATGGCGACTCCAGCGGAACCGATCAGACTCGCACTCGTCGACGACCACCGGATGCTCCTCAGCGCCCTGACCGAGTGGATCCGCAACGCCGCGGACGACATCCAGATGGTCACCGCGGTCACCACGTGGCCCGAGCTGCTCACCAGCCCGGGGTTCCCGGTCGACGTCGTGCTCCTCGACCTCGACCTCAAGGACTCCATCCCGGTCTCGCTGAAGATCTCGACGCTGAAGACCGCCGGCGTGAAGACCGTCGTGATGAGCACGTACTCGGAGCCGAACGTCGTCCGCGAGGCCCTCGGCGCCGGCGCCCTCGGCTACCTCGTCAAGAGCGAGGACGCGGCCATGATCGTCGAGGCGATCCGGACGGCGCAGCGCGGCGAGCAGTACGTCTCCGCCGAACTCGACCTGGCCATCAACTCCGGTGACGTCGGCGGCGTCCCGAAGCTCAGCGCGCAGGAGCGTCGCGTGATGGCGCTCTACGGCGGTGGCGAGCCCGTGAAGAGCGTGGCGTACCAGCTCGGCATCTCCGAGGAGACCGCGAAGAGCTACCTCAAGCGCATCCGCGAGAAGTACCGCGTCGCCGGCTTCGACGTGGGCACGAAGGTGGCGCTCCGGAAGCGGGCGATCACCGACGGCATCATCCTGCAGGACGGGTCCCCGCACGGGCTGTAGCAGCGCGCCGACCCGCCGCGCCCTGCCGCGCCCCGCCAGGTTCCGGAATCTCGGCATCTCGAGCGTCGAGATGCCGCAATCGTGGAACCGGAACGGTGCACACGCGGCGCGTCGTGGAACCGCGACGACAGCAGCCGGATGCGTCGACAGCGCTGTGCGCACGGGAGGCGCGGCACCAGTCAGCGCGCCCCGTCGAGCCCGACGGACGCCGGGTGGGGCCGGACGCGTCAGTGCGTGGACACGACCTCGCGGATCGGGCCGGTGCTCGCACCCGCCGTCCGGAGCGCCGCTGCGCGACGCTTCGAGCGGCCCTCCACCGCGTAGCTGATCACCGCGACGACGACGCCGAGCAGCGCCAGACCGATGCCGAGCCAGCCCGGCGCGAGGAACCCGAAGCCGGCCGCGATGACTGCCCCGCCGAGGGCCGCACCGAGCGAGTTGCCGAGGTTGAATGCCGAGTGGTTGAGCGCTGCCGCGATGGTCCGGGCGTCGCCGGCGATGTCCATCAGGCGGGACTGCACCGCCGGCGGGATCGCGGACGAGGTCGCTCCGAGCAGGAACGCGCCGACGAAGAGCCCGACGACCCACTGCGCGGTGAGCACCGTCACGAGCAGCGCGCCGATCAGGGCGAAGAGCCCCACGAAGATGGTGGCCTTCACGCTGTGGTCGGCCAGGAACCCACCGAGCAGGCCGCCGACGACCATCCCGAGCCCGACGACGACGAGCACCAGGGGAACGGTGGACTCGGACAATCCGGTGACGTTCTGCACGAGCGGCGAGATGTACGAGTAGACGGCGAAGAACCCGCCGAACCCGACCGCGCCGAGGCTCATCACGATCCACGCCTGCGGCAGGCGGAAGACCCGGAGCTCACGGCCGATGGTCGCGTGGACATCCCGGGCGCTGCGGGGCACGAACGCGGAGACCGCGAGGAAGGTCAGGGCGAACAGGGCGGCGACGACGCCGTAAGCGACACGCCAGCTCGCGACCTGCCCGATCCACGTCACCGCGGGCACGCCGACGACGTTCGCGACGGAGAGGCCGAGCAGCACGAGCGCGATGCCCTTGCCCCGCTTGCCCGGGCCCATGATGTCGCCGGCGACGATCGAGGCGATGCCGAAGTACGCGCCGTGCGGGAGTCCGGCGACGAAGCGTGCGACGACGACGAGCCCGAAGGACGGCAACACCGCGCTGGCGACCGTCGCGACCGCGAACCCGATCAGCAGCACCATGAGCAGGCCCTTGCGGGGGAACCGGGCCGACATCGCGGCGATCGTCGGCGCTCCGACGACCACACCGAGGGCGTATGCGCTCACGAGCCATCCCGCGTGCGCGACGCCGCCCTCCGGGTCGGCCGCGTACTGCCCGGGCAGGAGCGCCTCGGCGATGTTCGGCAGCAGACCCATCGCGACGAACTCGGTCGTGCCGATGGCGAACCCACCGAGCGCGAGGGCGAGGATGGCGAGCGTGCGGCGGGCCGGCGTGAGCTGCGACATGGGACCTGTTCTCGTGCCGGAGCACGGTGGGATCGGAGGCGGTGGACGACCGAGGTCGCGGCTGGAACAGTGTAGACCGCTCCAACACCGCGGCGGAAGGAACTGGTCGCATCGATTCGATCCGCTGGCAGGAGCGGACGACGACGAGGGGACAGAACGCGGCCCTGCCGACCGGGATTCCCGATCGGCAGGGCCGCGGACACGGGCGCCTCAGGCTGCGCGCTGCTCCGGCGCACGGGAGGCGGTGCGCGCCTCCGGCAGCTCGTCGCGGTGCACCCAGCCGGTGCCGCACTCGGTGCAGCTCGCCCAGGCGTTGTCGCCCTGGTCGTCGACGTCGATCACGGCCGAGCGGAGGTCACAGTCCGGGCACCAACCGTCGTGCATCATGAGCGGGCTCCTTCCGTCGTGGTGCCGGTGCTCGTGCACCGGCTGATGGAGACAGCACACACCCGACCGCCGACATCACGGCGATGTCAGCGGCGTGTCGGGCGGACCCACACCAGCCGGTCGGGCGGGGCTCAGTCCCCGAGCGCCGCCTCGAGCCGCTCGAGCTTCCCGTCGATCTCCCCCGTGTGCCCCGGCCGGATGTCCGCCTTGAGCACGAGCGAGACACGGGTGCCGAACGGTGCGACGGCCTCGGTCGCCCGCTTGACGACGTCGAACACCTCGTCCCACTCCCCCTCGATCTCGGTGAACATCGACGAGGTGCGGTTCGGCAGTCCGGACTCGCGGACGACCCGGACGGCCGCGGCGACGGCGTCGTGCACGGAACCGTCCTCGTTCGCAGCGGGTCCGCCGGACGGGGCGATGGAGAAGGCGACGATCATGCGCCCATCCTGCCCCGCTCATGGTCCGCGTGCGCGGGTCCGGTGGCCGGACGGGAGGCCCGTGGCTCGATCCCGTCCCGACACATCCGGACCAGGACGACGACCGTCCAGACGAGCACCGCGACCTCCAGCAGGTTCCGCAGCGACAGCACGACGAGGATCCACGGCTGCACGCCGAGCACCTGGTCGTAGTACGCCGGGTAGACGAGCTGCGTCAGGAAGGCCATCGGCAGCATCGCCCCGGCGACCGGCAGGAACCGCCACGCACTGCCGCGCCCGGCGACGAGCCCCCAGACCACCGGCACGGCGAACCAGCCGATGTACTGCGGTGACCCGACCTTGTTCGTCGCGATGAGCGCCGCCACGAACAGCAGCGCGAGGACCGGTGCCACCCGTGCCCGCTGCGCGCCGGTGCGGACGGCGAGCAGGGCGAGGACGACGCCCACCACGACGACGACGGCCATGAGCGGGGTCGAGAGCGCTGCGACGACCTCCGTCCCGGCACCGGACACCTCGAAGGTCAGGATCTCCTGGTCGTAGAACACCGCGGCGCCCGGCACCCGCGCCGCTGCCGCCCACAGGTACGGCGTCGCGAGCGGTGACTCGATCTGCAGGCCGCGCCCGGTCTGTTCACCGATGAACGAGAACAGGTGCGCGGCGCCGCCGAACAGCACGTCAACGAGCACCACGAGCGCGGTCACGGTGAGCGCTCCCGCGACCACCTCGACACGACGCCCGCGACGGAGGACGACGAGCACGCCGACGAGCGCCGCCGGCCAGACCTTGACCCAGGCGGCGACGGTGAACACCGCGGCGGCGATCCCCGGACGGGCCGCGACGGACGCGACCCCGACGAGCGCGACCGCGGTGGCGACGGTGTCGACGCGTCCGAGGCCGATCGGCCCGAGCGCGAGCAGGAACGCCAGCCACCACCAGACGACCCGGACGCCGAACGCCCGGTAGCGCCAGAGCACCGCGCAGACGACCGCGTGCAGCAGCACCATGAGCAGCAGCCAACCGGTGCCGATCGCCGCGGTCCCGCCGAGCGATGCGGCCGCCATCGGCACGATCGCCAGGATCGGGTACACCCACGGGGCGTCGATCCCCACCCAGAAGTGCGAGGCGTGCCCGGACTCGATCCAGCGACGGTACGTGATCGTCACGTCGCCGATCGGCTGGTTCGGGACGACGAGGGTCAGGGTCCAGAGCAGCGCGTGCACCGCGGCGAACGCGACCACGAACGCGACGATCTCCGGCCACGGGTTCCTGCGCACCGGACGAGCGTACCGAGTCGGGACGGGCCGACCGCCGCTGTCCACAGGGCCGGTGACGCTGCCACCGCCGTCCGGGCACCACGGCGGCCCTGGCCCACAGCCGATCCGGATCGACAGCCGATCCGTATCCACAGCCGACCCGGATCCACAGCCGATCCGGAGAGTGACGTGTCACCGTCCTCCTGTGACCCCAGCACCGGACCGTCCCGCGCCCCGCCGCCCGCGCCGCCGTCTCCTGACGTGGCTCGTCATCGCCGTCGTCGTCCTGGCCGTCGCGGTCGTCGCCGTCGTGGTCGGCACCCGCGCCTACACGTCCACC
Organism: Curtobacterium sp. MCJR17_055; assembly: GCF_003224335.1. Taxonomy (GTDB): domain Bacteria; phylum Actinomycetota; class Actinomycetes; order Actinomycetales; family Microbacteriaceae; genus Curtobacterium. The sequence goes on along the minus strand of NZ_QKLF01000003.1, from coordinate 97,167 downwards.
GAGAACGCGAAGGCCTCGGCCACACCCAGCGTCGCCGCCACCCGCGCGCCCTCCACGCTCGAGCCGGAGGACCTGTCCGGCGAGTGGACGATCGGCGACGGGTCCGAGGCGGGCTACCGCGTGCACGAGGTCCTGAACGGCTCCGACGTCACCGTCACGGGTCGTACGTCGAGCGTCACCGGCACGGCGACCGTCGACGGGACGACGATCAGCGCGGCCACGATCACGGTGCAGGTCGGCGACATCGCCACCGACTCGGAGCAGCGCGACTCGTACTTCCGCGACTCGGCGCTCGACACCCAGGCGTTCCCGACCGCCACCTTCACGCTCACGGAGCCGATCGAGGACGCGGTCCCGTCGGGCGACGCCACCACCGAGGTGCGGGCCACCGGCACGCTCGACCTGCACGGCGTCACGAAGCCGGTCACCGCGACGCTGCAGGTCGGACTCAGCGGTGACGGCGTCGACGTCTCCGGCTCGGTCCCGATCACGTTCTCGGACTACTCGGTGCAGGCCCCGGACCTCGGGTTCGTCAAGGTCGACGACGCAGGCGCGGTCGAGTTCCTCGTGCACGCCACGCCCGCCTCCTGACCACCCGTCCGGAAGGTCGCGACGCGGCCACCTGACGGCCGGGAGGCGCGGCACCGGTCGGCACCGCGCCTCCCGTCGGTCCCTCGGTCCAGACCGGCGGCCCGTCAGTCCGCCTGCGCGTCGCCCCGCACCGCGAGGTCCCGCACCACACCCGGCAGCTGCTCCACGAGTCCCGTCATCGGGAACGGGCCACCACGCGACGCCCGACGTGCCGCGACCCCGTGCACGACCGCAGCGGCGGCGGCGAGGTGCGCCAGCTCCTCCGACCCGACCTCGCTCGTCCCGGCCCGCGCTGCGACGAGGGCTCCGAGCACCCCGCCGAGGACGTCCCCAGCACCGGCCGCGGCGAGCCACGGCGTCGCCGAGGACGCCACCAGCCGGACCCCGCCGTCGGGCGTGACGACGTGCGTGTCCGCACCCTTGAGCAGCACGACGCTGCCGGTGCGCTCCGCCGCACGCAGCGCAGCACCCTGCGGGTCCCCCTCGACCTCGTCACGGGAGACCCCGAGCAGGGACGCGGCCTCGCCGGCGTGCGGGGTGAGGACCGCGAGCGGCCCGAGGTCGACGAGCGGGATCGCACCGGCGTCGACGACGACCGGCACGCCGTCCTCGGACGCGCGCGCGAAGCCGTCGCGGGTCGTCGCGTCGAGCTCGTCCAGCGAGGCCGCCGAGATGCCCGACCCGACGAGCCACGCCTGCACGCGGCCGCCCCCGGCGACGATCTCCGGCCGTCGGGCCAGCACGAAGTCGGTGGCACGGTCGGGTCCGACGTACCGGACCATGCCGAGCCCGGTGTGCACGGCGGCGTCGACGCCCATGACCGCGGCACCCGGGTAGGCGGCGGAGCCGGTGGCGACCCCGAGGACCCCGCGCCGGTACTTCGAGGTGTCCCCGGTGGGCACGGTGATCCAGGCGGCGGCGTCGGCGGGTCGGACGGAGACGAAGTCGTTCATCGTCCCCACGGTACGGTGACGGGCATGAGCCTGTCCCTGCCCGGCCGTGTCGTCGTCTTCGACTACGGCGAGGTGATCAGCCGCACCCCGCACGCCGCCCGTGCCGCACTGCTCGAGGCGACGCGGCTCGAGGCCGACGAGCTGTTCCCCGTGTACCAGGAGCTCCGGAACGACCTGGACCGTGGCGACCTGTCTGTGCTCGCCTACTGGCGGGCGATCGGCGAACGGACCGGACGGTCCTGGTCGGTGACCGAGATCCACCGGTTCTGGGCGCTCGACTACACCGGGTGGTTCGACGTCGACCCCGAGGTCCTGGCGCTCGTCGAGGAACTGCACGACGCCGGCACGCGCCTGGCGCTCCTGTCGAACGCGGGGTTCGACTTCGGCGACCCCTACCGGTACTCGCCGATGGGCTCGATGTTCGAGACCGTCGTGGTGAGCGCGGAGGAGCACGTGCTCAAGCCGGACGCGTCCATCTACCGCGACACGTGCGACCGCCTCGGGATCGAGCCCGCCGCGATGGTGTTCGTCGACAACCGTGCGGAGAACGCCGCCGGCGCGGACGCGGTCGGCGCGGTCGGCGTGCACTTCACCTCGGCGGCGGCCCTGCGGTCGGCGCTCGAGGAGCTCGCCGCCCCGACGGGGTGACGGCGACCGACGGCGTGACGGCGGGCCGGGATCGGTCGGGAGGCCCGGCGCACCGTCCGGGCGCCTCCTCGGTTCCTCCGAGCGAGCGCCCGGTACGATTCCCTCATTGTGGACGACCCTCCTAGTTGCGCTGACCATCACATGCCCGCCGCTCACACAGTGAGCTGCCCGACTTCGAGGTGTGCCTCGTGAGCCCCGTCGACGTCCTCATGCTGATCGGCGGCATCCTGCTGACGCTCGGCACCGGGGTCTTCGTGGCCTCCGAGTTCTCGCTCGTGAACCTCGACCGCGCCGACGTCGAAGCCCGCCGCGACCGCGGCGAATCCGGCCTGAGCCCCGTGATCGGTGCGCTGAAGGTCACGTCGACGCACCTGTCGAGCGCCCAGCTCGGCATCACCCTGACGACCCTGCTCACCGGGTACCTGCTCGAACCGTCGATCGCGAAGCTGCTCGAGGCACCGTTCCTCGCGATGGACCTGCCCGAGGGGGTCGTCGAGACCGTCGGGTCGATCGTCGCCCTCGTCATCGCCACCCTGCTGTCGATGATCCTCGGCGAGCTCGTGCCGAAGAACTTCGCCCTCGCGCTGCCGCTCCAGACCGCGAAGCTCGTCGTGCCGCTCCAGGTGGGCTTCACGACGGTGTTCAAGCCCGCGGTCGCCGTGCTCAACGGCACCGCGAACGCCGTGCTCCGCTCGATCGGCATCGAGCCGCAGGAGGAGCTGTCCGGCGCCCGGAGCGCCGAGGAGCTCACCTCGCTGCTCCGCCGTTCGGCGTCCGAGGGGTCGCTGGAACAGGACACCGCGACGCTCCTCGAGCGGACGCTGGCGTTCTCCGAGCTCAACGCGAGCGACGTCATGACGCCCCGGCCGCGACTGTCGACGATCCGTGTGTCCGACAGCGCCGACGCCGTGATCGCCCTCGCCCGCCGGACCGGCTTCAGCCGCTTCCCGGTGATCGAGGAGGACGCGGACGACGTCGTCGGACTCGTGCACGTCAAGCAGGCCGTCTCGGTCCCGCGCGAGAAGCGCGCCGAGGTCCCGGTCGGCGCGCTGATGACCGACGCCGAGCGCGTCCCCGAGACCATGCCCGGCGACACGCTGCTGACCGAGGTCCGCGGCCGTGGGTACCAGATGGTCATCGTCGTGGACGAGTACGGCGGGACGGCCGGTGTCGTCACGCTCGAGGACCTGGTCGAGGAGATCGTCGGCGAGGTGTCGGACGAGCACGACCGCGCCCGCATCGACGTCGTGCGCAGCCGCGGCTGGCTCACCTTCCCCGGGCTGCTCCGTCCGGACGAACTCGAGGACCGCGCGAGCGTCACGGTGCCCGAGGACGGCCCGTACGAGACCGTCGGCGGGTTCCTCATGCAGGAGCTCGGACGGCTCCCGGTGGTCGGTGACGAGGTCGCGATCGACTCGGGCGTGTTCCGCGTCGAGCGCCTCGACGGCCGTCGGATCGACCGCATCCGCTACACGCCGAACCCGGTCGACTCCCCCAACGGAAGCGCCCCCACCCCGACGGGGAGCACCACGAAGACGACGAGCACGACGACGACCGACACCGCGGAGGCCGACCGATGAGTTCCGACTGGTGGGGCATCTTCTGGCTCTTCGTCCTCCTCGGGGGCAACGCGTTCTTCGTCGCCGCCGAGTTCGCCGTCATCTCGGCACGCCGCTCGCAGATCGAGCCGCGGGCCGAGCAGGGCTCCCGTGCCGCGCAGATGACGCTGTGGGCGATGGAGCACGCGACCCGCATGCTCGCGACCACGCAGCTCGGCATCACGGTCTGCTCGCTGCTCATCCTGAACGTGTCCGAGCCGGCGATCCACCACCTGCTCGAGGTCCCGCTGCACCTGACCGGGGGGAGCGCCGAGGTCATCGGCGTCGTGGCGTTCGTGTTCACGCTGCTGCTCGTGTCGTTCCTGCACGTCGTGTTCGGCGAGATGGTCCCGAAGAACATCTCGTTCTCGATGCCGGACCGGGCCGCGCTCATGCTCGTCCCGACGCTCTGGTACATCGGCCACGGCCTGCACTGGGTGGTCGTCGGCCTCAACGAGGTCGCGAACGGCGTCCTGCGGCTCTTCAAGGTGGAGCCGAAGGACGAGGCGGTCAGCGCCTACACGGTCGACGAGGTGCAGACGATCGTCGAGCAGTCCCGGCGCGAGGGCACCCTCGCCGACGACTCGGGCACGCTCCGGATGGCGTTCGAGTTCACCGAGAAGAAGGTCAAGGACGTCGCCGTGCCGATGTCCGGGCTCGTGACGCTGCACGAGGACGCCACCCCGGCGGACGTCGAGCGGATGGTCTCGCAGCGCGGGTTCTCGCGCTACGTGCTCGTCGACGACGCTGGTGACCCGACCGGGTACGTGCACGTCAAGGACGTCATCGACCTGCGGCCGGACGAGTTCGACGACCCCGTGCCGCCGAAGCGCATCCGCCAGCTCATCTCGCTGTACACGGAGATGGACCTCGAGGACGCGCTCGCCACCATGCGCGGGGCCGGGCGCCACGTGGCCCGGGCGTTCGACGCCGAGGGGCGGACGACGGGCGTGCTCTTCCTCGAGGACATCCTCGAGGAGCTCATCGGCACCGTCGAGGACGCCACCCGGCGTCGCTGACGCCGGTCGCTCCCGCGACCCGGGACGGACGGGAGGGGCCCACCTCCCGTCCGTCGTGGCGCCGGCGGCGCGACCGCGCTACCAGCTGACCGGCAGGGGCTTGCCCTCCTCGTACCCGGCGGCGGACTGGATGCCGACCAGCGCGCGGTCCGAGAACTCGGCCAGGCTCGTCGCGCCCGCGTACGTGGCGGAACTGCGGAGCCCCGTCGTGATCATGTCGAGCAGGTCCTCGACGCTCGGACGCTCCGGGTCGAGGAAGATCGTCGACGACGAGATCCCCTCGGCGAACAGCGCCTTGCGAGCACGCTCGTACGGGTCGAGCCGCTCGAACCGCTCCCGCACGGCCTTCGCGGACGCCATCCCCCAGCTCTCCTTGTAGGCGCGACCGGCTGGGTCGCGGCGGAGCACGCCGGGCGCCTCGAGCGTGCCGGCGAACCACGAGCCGATCATCACGGCGGACGCCCCGGCGGCCAGCGCGAGCGCGACGTCACGCGGGTAGCGGACGCCGCCGTCGGCCCAGACGTGCGCGCCGAGCGACCGGGCGGCCGCGGCGGTCTCGAGCACCGCGGAGAACTGCGGGCGCCCGACGGCGGTCATCATGCGCGTCGTGCACATGGCACCGGGGCCGACACCGACCTTGATGATCGACGCGCCGGCGGCGACCAGGTGCGCGACGGCGTCGGCGGTGACGACGTTGCCGGCGACGAGCGGGATGCCGAGCTGCAGGGCCGACACGGCACGGAGCGCGCGGAGCATGCCCTCCTGGTGGCCGTGGGCGGTGTCGAGGACGAGCACGTCGACCCCGGCGTCGGCGAGGGCCGAGGCCTTCGCGGCGACGTCGCCGTTGATGCCGACGGCCGCCGCCACCCGGAGCCGACCGGACGCGTCCACGGCCGGTCGGTAGATGTCGGAGCGGATGGCGCTCGTCGGGCTCGTCGTGCCGACGACCTTGCCGTGCCGCACGACGGGAGCGAAGTCCACGCCGGCCGCGGTCAGCACGTCGTACACGTGCCGCGGGGTGCCGGCGTCCTCGGCGTCGATCGCGACCGTCGCGCCGTGCAGCAGGTCGCCGAGGACGGCGTCCGCGCCGGCGGTCGCGAGCCGGGTCGCCGGCACGCAGCCGAGGTACTCGCCCGCCGGGTCGCGCACGACGATGCCACGGCCCTCGACCGGCAGGAGCTGCTCGAGCGCCTCGGCCACGGTCGCGTCGGCGCCGAGCTCGAGTGCGGAGTCGTACGCGACCGGCTGCGCCTTCACCCAGCGGATCGCCTCGGCGAGGTCCTGCAGGTGCATGTCCTGCGGCAGCACACCGAGACCACCGCGTCGGGCGAGCGTCGCGGCGAGGCGGGGACCGGTCACCGAGTTCATGTTCGCGCTGACGATCGGGATGGTCGCGCCGGTGCCGTCGTCCGTCGCGAGGTCCACGTCGAAGCGGCTCGTCACGCTCGACCGACTCGGGACGAGGAAGACGTCGGAGTAGGTCAGGTCGTGGGTCGGCCGCGTCTCGTAGAACCTCATGGGGCCAATCGTACGGCGGGCAGCGTACGGCCCGCCCTGGAGGCCCAGGACGCCCGCCGGGAGGCCCGACTCGCCCGACGTCTCCCACCTCGCGGCCACGGAGGAGCGGCTAGGGTTGACGGCGTGCAGGACAGGGTTGCCCCGCACGACACACACGAGCATCAATCGACGGAGAGTGGGCGATCGGCTGTGTCGAGCCATCTGACCGGAACGGACGAGACCGCGGGCGATTTCGGCGCGAACGAGTGGCTGGTGGACGAGCTCTACGAGCAGTTCGTGGCCGACAGGAACAGCGTCGACGAGTCCTGGTGGCCCGTCCTCGAGAGCTACCACCGGACGCAGGCCGCCACGACGGACGCCGCCTCCGGCAGCCCGGTCGACACCGGCTCGGGCACCCCGGCCGCCGCCGACTCGAGCACCCCCGCCCGGGCACAGGCAGCCGCCGCGCAGGACGCCCCCGCCGGTCAACCCGCCGCCGCCTCCGGCCCCTCCTCCACGCAGCAGCCCGCCACAGGAGAGGCGAAGACCCCGCTCCAGGCCCGCACCACCTCGCGCCAGCCGTCCCCGCAGCCGATCCCCGCCGAGGCGAACGACGCGGCGGACGACCACGAGGAGACCCACGAGGACGTCGCCACCCCGCTGCGCGGCATGGCGAAGACCCTCGCGTCGAACATGGACGCGTCGCTCACCGTCCCGACCGCGACCAGCGTCCGGACCATCCCGGCGAAGCTGATGATCGACAACCGGATCGTCATCAACAACCACCTGCGGCGTGCCCGCGGCGGCAAGATCTCCTTCACGCACCTGATCGGCTGGGCCATGGTGCAGACGTTGAAGGAGTTCCCGAGCCAGAACGTCTCGTACGAGGAGCGCGACGGCAAGCCCTTCCTCGTCACCCCGGCGCACGTCAATCTCGGCATCGCGATCGACGTCCCGAAGAAGGACGGCACGCGCTCCCTGCTCGTCCCGAGCATCAAGCGCGCCGAGGCCCTGACGTTCGGCCAGTTCCTCTCCGTGTACGAGGACGTCGTCAAGCGCGCCCGGGACAACAAGCTCACCCCGTCGGACTTCCAGGGCACGACGATCTCCCTCACGAACCCGGGCGGCATCGGCACCGAGCACTCGGTCCCGCGTCTCACGAAGGGGCAGGGCTGCATCGTCGGCGCCGGCGCCCTCGAGTACCCGGCGCAGTTCCAGGGGTCGGCGCCGAAGACCCTCATCGAGCTCGGCGTCGGCAAGACCATCACGCTGACGAGCACGTACGACCACCGTGTCATCCAGGGCGCCGGGTCGGGTGAGTTCCTCAAGAAGGTGCACGAGCGGCTCATCGGCCAGCACGGCTTCTACGACGACATCTTCGCCGCGCTCCGGATCCCCTACAAGCCGATCCAGTGGGCGAACGACATCAACGTCGACCTGGCGCACCGGGTGAACAAGACCGCGCGCGTGCAGGAGCTCATCAACAGCTACCGCGTCCGCGGGCACCTGATGGCCGACATCGACCCGCTCGAGTACCGGCAGCGCACGCACCCCGACCTCGAGATCGAGAGCCACGGGCTGACCTTCTGGGACCTCGACCGGGAGTTCGTCACGGGCGGGCTCGCCGGCACGACGACCGCTCCCCTGCGCGACGTCCTCGGGATCCTCCGCGACGCCTACTGCCGCACGGTCGGCATCGAGTACATGCACATCCAGGACCCGGAGCAGCGTCGCTGGGTGCAGGAGCGCATCGAGGTCCCGTACTCGAAGCCGTCGAAGGACGAGCAGCTCCGCGTCCTCGGCAAGCTCAACGAGGCCGAGGCCTTCGAGACCTTCCTGCAGACGAAGTACGTCGGCCAGAAGCGGTTCTCGCTCGAGGGCGGCGAGTCGACCATCGCGTTCCTCGACACGCTCATCCAGCACGCCGCCGTGGACGGTCTCGACGAGGTCGCGATCGGCATGGCGCACCGCGGCCGCCTCAACGTGCTGACGAACATCGCCGGCAAGACCTACGGCCAGATCTTCCGCGAGTTCGAGGGCACCCAGCTCCCGGGCACGGTCTCCGGTCAGGGTTCCGGCGACGTCAAGTACCACGTCGGCACCGAGGGCGTGTTCCGCGCCTCCGACGGGTCCCGCATCCCCGTCACGATCGCCGCCAACCCGTCCCACCTCGAGGCCGTCGACGGGGTGCTCGAGGGCATCGTCCGCGCGAAGCAGGACCGGAAGCCCGCCGGCACGTTCGGCACGCTCCCCGTGCTCGTGCACGGCGACGCGGCGATGGCCGGCCAGGGCGTGGTCGTCGAGACCCTGCAGATGTCGCAGCTGCGGGGCTACCGCACCGGCGGCACCGTGCACCTCGTCATCAACAACCAGGTCGGCTTCACGACGCCGCCCGAGTCGGCGCGCACCTCGGTGTACTCGACCGACGTCGCGAAGACGATCCAGGCGCCGGTCTTCCACGTGAACGGCGACGACCCGGAGGCCGTGGCCCGCGTCGCGGACCTGGCCTACGCGTACCGCGAGGAGTTCCACCGCGACGTCGTCATCGACCTGGTCTGCTACCGCCGCCGCGGTCACAACGAGGGCGACGACCCCTCGATGACGCAGCCGCTCATGTACAACCTCATCGAGGCGAAGCGCTCGGTCCGCACGCTGTACACCGAGGCCCTCGTCGGCCGCGGTGACATCACGCAGCAGGAGTACGACGACGCGCACCGCGACTTCCAGGACCGCCTCGAGCGTGCCTTCGCGGAGACGCACGAGGCGCAGACGGGCTCGGTGTCGACGCCCGCCACGGACGACTCCGGTGCCGTGAACGGCCTCGAGCGCCCGACCTCACAACGCGACGACTCCGAGCTCGAGGTGCACGACACCGCGGTCTCGCAGGAGCTCGTCGAACTCATCGGCGACGCGCACGGCAACCCGCCGTCGGGCTTCTCGATCCACCCGAAGCTGCAGCAGCTCCTCACCAAGCGCCGCGAGATGACCCGGACCGGCGGGATCGACTGGGCCATGGCCGAGCTGATGGCGATCGGCTCGGTCCTGACCGAGGGCAAGCCGGTGCGGCTCGCCGGGCAGGACGCCCGTCGTGGCACGTTCGTCCAGCGCCAGGCGGTCTTCCACGACCGGACCAACGGCCAGGAGTGGCTGCCGCTCGCGAACCTCACCGAGGACCAGGCACGCTTCTTCATCTACGACTCGCTCCTGAGCGAGTACGCGGCGATGGCGTTCGAGTACGGGTACTCGGTCGAGCGTCCCGAGGCCCTCGTGCTCTGGGAGGCGCAGTTCGGCGACTTCGCGAACGGCGCCCAGACCGTGATCGACGAGTTCATCTCGTCCGCCGAGCAGAAGTGGGGCCAGCGCTCCGGCCTGGTGCTCCTGCTCCCGCACGGCTACGAGGGTCAGGGGCCGGACCACTCCTCCGGGCGCATCGAGCGCTACCTGCAGCTGTGCGCGCAGGACAACATGGTGGTGGCGCGCCCGTCGACCCCGGCGTCGTACTTCCACCTGCTCCGGCGCCAGGCGTGGGCGAAGCCGCAGAAGCCGCTCATCGTGTTCTCCCCGAAGGCGATGCTCCGCCTGCGACAGGCGACGAGCGCGGTGACGGACTTCACCTCCGGCACGTTCCAGGAGGTCCTGGACGACGACCGCCTGCAGGCGAACGGTGTCGACCGCGGGTCGGTGCGCCGGGTGGTCCTGCACTCGGGCAAGATCCACCACGACCTGCGTGCCGAGGCGGAGAAGCGCGGCGTGACCGACGTGGCACTGGTCCGGCTGGAGCAGCTCGCCCCGCTCCCGCTCGACCGCATCCTCGAGGTCATCGCGGGCTACCCCGAGGCCGAGGTCGTGTTCGCCCAGGAGGAGCCCGAGAACCAGGGCGCCTGGCCGTTCGTCTGCATGAACCTGTCCCCGCACCTGGACGGTCGGCCGCTGTCCGTCGCGGCCCGGTCCGCGAGTGCGGCGCCGGCGACCGGCTCGTCGAAGCGCTCCGCCGCCGAGGCGGCCGAGGTCATCGACCGGGCGTTGAGGGCATGAGCGCTTGAGCGCGTCGGCCTGATGACGAGGGAGCGCCTCGTGCAGGAGTCCGTGGGACTCCAGCACGAGGCGCTCCGACGTCCGCGAGGGATCAGTACAGTTCAAACCAGCCTGGTGTAGCGGACGCCCGCCTCGTGGTAGCCGCGGCGCTGGTAGAACCGGTGCGCGCTGTCCGTCGCGGCGGCGCTCACGGCGCTCAGCTGGCGCGCGCCCTGCTCGACGGCCCACGTCTCGAAGGTGCCCAGGAGCGCAGAGCCCGTGCCGTGCCTCCTGGCCGTGGGGTCCACGACGAGGAGGAGCAACTGCGCGGTCGGCGCATCCCCGGCGTACGTCCACGTGAGCTGCGCCCCGGCGACCGCGACGGGCCGACCGTCGTCCCCGCGCACGACCCACGTACGGTGCCCGGCCTCGGCGGTGAGCCGGTCGAGGCGCGAGCGCATCGACGCGGGCTCGACCTGGTGGCCGAGCAGGCGCACCAACTCGGTCACCGCGACGACGTCGGGTTCGGTCCAGGTGCTGATCGGCTCGGCGTCGGTCATGCCCGCACCCTACCCGCTCGCGGCGCCGCGGCCGCCGGTGTGACGCGGCCGGGTGCCGTCAGTGTGTGGACTGCACTGCGCGGAGCCGGGCGAGGACCTCGCCGCGGAGCTGCTCGGGAGCGGTCTCCTGGCAGGCGCGCTTCACGGTCTCCATGAGCACCACGCCGACGCGGTGTTCCGTCAGGCAGTCCTCGCAGCCGTCCATGTGCTCGCGGATGTCCGCGGCGTCCTCGTGACGGAGCTCGTCGTGGAGGAACTCCTCGAGTTCCGCCTTCGCCTTCGAGCAGTCGCACCCGCTCATCGTGCGTCCTTCCGGGTCGTGCGGGCACCGGCCGTCGTGGCCGCCCGCGTACCTGCACCACGGCCTCGCCCGCGCATCGTCGCCGTCGACGCTGCGTCCGGGACGACACCGGTCTCGCGTGCGTGGTCCGCCAGCAGCCCACGCAGGAGCCGGCGACCACGGTGGAGGCGGCTCATGACCGTCCCCACGGGGGTCTTCATGATGTCGGCGATCTCCTGGTAGGAGAACCCCTCGACATCGGCGAAGTAGACCGCCATCCGGAAGTCCTCCGGGATGGCCTGCAGCGCGTCCTTCACGGCGGAGGACGGCAGGTGGTCGATGGCGTCGGCCTCGGCGGACCGGGCAGAGATCGACTGCGTCACGCTCTCCGCGCCGCCGAGCTGCCAGTCCTCGAGCTCGTCGATGGTGCCCTGGTACGGGTTCCGCTGGTTCTTGCGGTACGTGTTGATGAACGTGTTCGTCAGGATCCGGTACAGCCACGCCTTGAGGTTCGTGCCCTGGCGGAACTGCCGGAACGCGGCGAACGCCTTGACGAACGTCTCCTGCACGAGGTCCGAGGCGTCGGCGGGGTTGCGCGTCATCCGCATCGCCGCGCCGTACAGCTGGTCCATGAACGGCAGCGCCTGGTCCTCGAACAGGCGGCGCAGCTCGTGCTCCGAGACCGTCTTCGCGTCGACCGGCTCGTCGTCGGCGGTCGGGTCGTCCGACTCGTCCACCGTGTCCGACGCGGCGAGGTCCTCGTCCTCGACGGCGTCGAGCTGCGCCTCGGTCTCCTCGACCAGGTCGTCCGGTGCGTGCTGCGGTTCGTCGGTCGTCATCGCCCGCCAGTCTAGGCGGACGAGGACGTCCGGGCCCTGCGGCTCGGTCAACGTCGTGACGACCGTCGGCAGCTGGTCCGCGGCGGCCGGTCGTGACGGTGCGAGTGCGATCACCGTGCTCCTCCCGATGGGTTCAGTAGTGTGGTGAACCGATGGCAGCCACGACGCATTCCCGCCCCTGGACCGCCCCCGTCGCGCCGGGCCCGCTCGCCGGGGACGTCGCCCTGCCCGGGTCGAAGTCGCTGACGAACCGCGAGCTCGTCCTCGCCGCGCTCGCCGACGGCCCCTCCACGATCCGGCTGCCCCTGCACTCCCGGGACTCCGCCCTCATGACGACCGCGCTCCGCCAGCTCGGCGTCGGCATCGACGAGGTCGAGCCGGTCGCGGGTGACCCGGCGAACCCGTACGGACCGGACCTCCGCGTGGCGCCCGCCGCCATGCACGGCGGTGTCCGTGTCGACTGCGGCCTCGCGGGCACCGTCATGCGCTTCCTGCCGCCCCTGGCGGCACTGGCCGAGGGACCGGTCACGATCGACGGTGACCCCTACGCCCGCAAGCGACCGATGGCTGCGATCATCCGCGCGCTCGTCGACCTCGGCGTGGACGTCACCGACGACGGCGGCGGCGCGATGCCCTTCACCTTCGTCGGCAGCGGTTCGGTCCGGGGTGGGACGCTCGAGATCGACGCCTCGGCGTCCTCCCAGTTCGTCTCCGGCCTGCTGCTCTCCGCGCCCCGCTTCGACGAGGGCCTGCACCTGCGGCACGTCGGCGACCGGCTGCCGAGCATGCCGCACATCGCGATGACGGTCGCGGTCCTCCGTGCCCGCGGCGTCCGCGTCGACGAGCCGGGCGTCGGCGAGTGGGTCGTGCACCCCGGACCCATCGCGGCACGGGACGTGACGATCGAACCGGACCTCTCGAACGCCGCACCCTTCGCGGTCGCCGCACTCGTCGCCGGTGGGACGGTCCGGATCCGGACCTGGCCGACCGGGACGACGCAGGTCGGTGCCGACCTCGAGACGCTCCTGCCGCTGTGGGGCGCGACCGTGACGCGGGACGGTGCGGACCTGGTGTTCGACGGCGGCGTCGGGGTCCGGGGTGGCGCCTCCCTGCCGGGTCTGGAGCTGGACCTGACCCGCGGCGGCGAGCTCGCCCCGGCACTCGTCGCGCTGGCGGCCCTGGCCAGCGGCCCGAGCGAGGTCTCCGGGATCGGGCACCTGCGCGGGCACGAGACGGACCGGCTCGCGGCGCTCGCGGCGGACCTCAACGGGCTCGGAGGCGCGGTCACCGAGCGCGAGGAGGGCCTCCGGATCGAACCGGCGCGGCTCTCGGGCGGTGACTGGGCTGCGTACGAGGACCACCGGATGGCCACCGCAGGTGCCGTCGTCGGTCTGGTGACCGAGGGCGTCGCGGTCGACGACATCGGCTCCACCGCGAAGACGTTGCCGCAGTTCCCGGAGCTGTGGGCCGACCTGGTCGCCACGGCGGGCCGGACCGCTCCGGCAGACCGGGACACCGACGTCGCGGGAGCAGCGGGCGCGGCCGAGACAGCAGAGGGGGCGCCGGCATGAGCTGGTGGGACGACACCGACGGCGGCGACGAGGACGAGCCGTACGGCCAGTACGACGAGTCGAGCGTCCGCGTCCGGCCGAACCCGAAGGGCAACCGACCCCGGACGAAGACCCGACCGACGTACGAGGACGCGCCGTCGGGCTGGGTCACCAACGTCGACCGCGGACGCTTCGGCGTGCTCGTCACCGACGCGGACGGGGAGCACGTCATCACCGCGACGAAGGCCCGCGAGCTCGGCCGGAAGTCGGTCGTCACCGGCGACCACGTCTCGCTCACCGGCGACGTCTCCGGCAGCGAGGGCTCCCTGGCCCGCATCGTCCGGGTGGCCGAGCGGACGACCCTGCTCCGGCGGAGTGCGGACGACTCGGACGAGGTCGAGCGTGTCATCGTGGCGAACGCCGACCAGATGCTCATCGTCGTGGCCTCGGCGGACCCGGAACCCCGGCCGCGTCTCATCGACCGGTACCTCGTCGCGGCGTTCGACGCCGGCCTCGACCCGGTCCTCTGCATCACGAAGACCGACCTCGCCGACCCGGCGCCGTTCCTGGCGCACTTCGCCTGCCTCGACCTGCGCATCGTGACGAGCCGGGCCGACGACGTGCCGTTCGAGGCACTGCACGAGCTCCTCGACGGCAAGGTGACGGTCACCGTCGGCCACTCCGGCGTCGGCAAGTCCACCCTGGTCAACGCGCTGACCGGCTCCACGCGGGCGATCGGCGTCGTCAACTCGGTCACCGGGCGCGGCCGCCACACGTCCTCGTCGTCCGTCGCCCTCCGGGTGCGGGACGGCGGGTGGGTCATCGACACCCCCGGCGTCCGGTCGTTCGGCCTCGGGCACGTGCAGCCGGAGAACGTGTTCCGCGCGTTCGCCTCGCACGCGGTGCCGGTGCAGGACGCCCCGGACGGCATCCCGCTGCACCAGGCGCACGACTGGGAGATCGTCGACCGGGTCGCGGGCGGCGAGCTCGGGCCGACCGGGATCGAGCGGCTCGACTCGTTCCGGGCGCTCCTCACCGGGATGGGCGCGGAGGACCCCGGCACGGCGTGAGCTACCCCGCGCGGCGTTCCCCGACGTCGGGTGGACCCGCTCGGCCCAGTCCGCGTGGGGGTCCGCCGGACCGCCGCTACGCTCGACCCGTGGACCTCAGCGCCGACCTGGCATTCGCCCGTTCCCTCGCCGACACCGCCGACGCGATCAGCCTCGACCGGTTCCGCGCCGCCGACCTGCACGTCACGGAGAAGGCCGACCACACCGCGGTCACCGACGCCGACCAGGCCGTCGAGCGCGCTCTCCGCGAGCGGCTCGCCGCGGAGCGCCCGGAGGACGCCTTCCTCGGCGAGGAGACCACGGCGGACACCGGCGAGGAGGCCGTGAGCGCCGGACACCGCCAGTGGGTCGTCGATCCGATCGACGGCACCGCCAACTACCTGCGCGGCGTGCCGGTGTGGGCGACGCTCATCGCGCTCGCGGTGGACGGCCGTCCCGTCCTCGGGGTGGTCAGCGCACCGGCCCTCGGCAAGCGCTGGTGGGCGGCGGCGGGCCTCGGCGCCCACTCGTTCGACGGACCGCTGCACGTGTCCGGCGTCGCCGCCCTCGGGGACGCGAGCCTGAGCTACAACTCGCTGCAGCAGTGGGACGACGACGACCGACTCGACGCCCTCGTCACGCTGTCGCGCCGGGTCTGGCGCACCCGCGCCTACGGCGACATGTGGTCGTACATGATGGTCGCGGAAGGGGTCCTCGACGTCGCCGGGGAACCGGACCTCAAGCCGTGGGACATCGCCGCCCTCGTCCCGATCGTGGAGGAGGCCGGCGGCCGCCTCACCTCGCTCGACGGCGACCCCGGTCCGTGGCACGGCAGTGCGCTCGCCTCGAACGGCCTCGTGCACGACGCCGTCGTCGAGGTGATCCGCCGGGCCTGACCGCTGACGGGGCACCTGCGACGCTGCTCGCCCCAGCGCCGCCGTCACCCCCCCCGTTCTGGGGGCACGCCTATCGGCGCATCGGACTGACGGTTCCTCCAGCACGACCGATGGTGGGTTACCGTTCTCGTGGCGGCAGGTCAGTACTCGTCGGGATCCCTAGTCCCGGTCACCACGGACCCACCGTCATCTCGTCCGACTGCCCTAACCCGAGGGGTGACCACGACGATGGATTCATCGTTCCCGAGCGGGACCGAGCCCACCCAGGCTCGTCGTCCGCGATCCGTCCACACATCGACCCTGCCAGTGTCCCGGGCCACCCACCCGATGCACACCGGCACCTCCCACCGCGGGGCCACCCACCCCGCCGCGGGATCCCCCGCCGTCGGCTCCCCGGCCGACCCGTCCTGCTCCCCCGTCCCTGGCGCCGGAGGCCGGTGAGTCCGCATGGAACTCACCGGCCGACGCACTGAGGTCGACCGGATCACGACCCTCGCCGTACTCCCCCGGGAGTCCGCGCTGGTCGTCGTCGGCGACCCCGGCTCCGGACGCACGAGCGTCCTCGACGCGGCCAGTGGCCGCGTCCCCGTCCCCGTCGTCCGCATCGGCGTCAACGGGACCGAGTCCCGTTGGCCGCTCAGCGGCGTGACGACCCTCTTCGGCGCACTCGACGACCCCCGGGCCGCCGCGCACGTGACACGGATCCTCGCGACGGTCCGCGACGCGGACCCGTCCCGGGCGATCGTCGTGGCGCACGAACTCCTCGCGACGCTGCGTGTGCTGCAGCTCCCGCCGACGCTCGTCCTCATCGACGACCTCGACCGGATGGACGCGGCGAGCCAGACGCTCATCGCGTTCCTCGCCGGTCGGCTGGTCGGCACGTCGCTGCGGATCGTGGCGACGGTGGCGAGCCTCCCGTCCGACGGGCCGCTGACGGCACTGCCGTCGATGCGCCTGGAGGCCCTGCCCGCGGACGAGACGCTGCTGCTCGCCCGCAGCATGGTCGCCGAGGACGCGAACGACGGCGTGCTGGCGGTCGTCGCCGAGCAGACCGCCGGCAACCCCGGCGTGCTCCGCGAACAGCTCGACGTGCTCAGTCGGGACCAGCTGCTCGGCTCCGAGCCGCTCGTGCTGCCGTTGCGACCCACCGACACCACCGGCCGGATCGCCGCCGCGGCCGTCGCCGGGACCGGCACCCGCGACCTCGAGGTCCTGGCCCGCCTGGCCCTGGTGCCCGTCACCCGCGCGGTCGGGCCGGAGTGGGACCGGGACGTCGTGGAGGACCTCGCCGCACTCGGTCTCGTCACGGTCCGCGGGCAGTCGATCGCCGTCCGTTCGCCGCTCGTGCGGTCCTGGCTGCACTGGCAGATGCCCGCCCGTGACCGTCGTGCTGCCCACGCCGGGCTGGCTGCGTCCGCCGACACCTCGGACCCGCGTGCCGCTGCCTGGCACCGGAGCTTCACCGCGGACGAGCCCGACGCCGTGGCGCTCCTGCACGCAGCGCGCGAGTACGCGGCCGACGGTGAACCCGGCGCCGCGGTCACGCTCACCGAACGGGCCCTCCACGTCGGGACGCGCTCGGAGCCGGAACACCTGGCGCTCCTGGCCGTCGCGGAGGTGCTGCTCACGCGCCGTCTCCTCGGCTACGCGGCGCGGTACCTCGCCGCGATCGAGCCGTTCGCCTCCCGCTTCGACGACGTCCGCCGCCTCCGCCTGCACTACTCGGTGCAGTACCTCAGCGGCGAAGCAGTGGTGGCCGACGAGCTCATCGTCCCGGCCGACGCCGGCGACCACGACGAGGCCCTGGCCGTGACGGGCCTCGTGGCCATGGTCGCGAGCTTCCGGGCCGAGGCGTGGGAGCTCGACCAGGCCCGTGAACTCCTGGAGCGCGCCGAACCGTACGAGCACGACCTCCCCACACCGACCGCACAGGTCCTCCAGGCCGCCCGCACCATGGTGGCCGCGATCGCCGGTCACCTGCCGGCCGACCGGGACCTGCACGACGGACTCGCGACGCCGAGCCTGCTCGCGCTGTCCGACCCGGCGCTGCTCATGCTCGCGCACGCGCTGAGCCTGTCCGATCGGCACCGGAGCGCCCGCCGTGTGTTCGCCCTGGTCCTCACCCGGTCCACGCACACCGCGCCGGTGTGGCTCGAGGCCGCGCGGTACCTCTCCGCGGAGAACGAGGTGCGGTCCGGCGACTTCCGCCTCGCGCACCGGGCCATCGACGCGTGGGAGTCCGGGTCGAGCGTGGTCGAGCGCCTCCGGGAGCCGTCGCGGGCGATCGCGATCGCGTGGCGGCACTTCCTCGAAGGACATCCCTCCGCGGCCCTCGACGTCCTCGACCGGTGCCTCGCGGACCGGTCCACGAGCGGGCTCTGGGGTGCGACGGCGAAGCTGCACGCGTTCCGCGGGCGGGTCCTGCTGTCCGAGGACCGGCCGGACGAGGCGGTCACCGCGCTCGAGACCGCGGACGCGATCGGTCGGACGCTGCGGAACCCGACGGTCCTCCGTCACCTCGGCGACCTCGTCGAGACGTACGTCCGGCTCGGCCGGACCGAGGACGCGCGGTCGACGACCGCTCGGCTCGCGGCCGATCACCGTGCGCACCCGTCGCGCTGGGGCGCGCTCGTGCTGGCGAGGAGCCTCGCGCTCGTCGCCGACGAGGACACGCGTGACGCCGCACGGTACCGGGCGCTCGAGCTGTTCGAGCCGACGGACCCGCAGTACGAGCGTGGCCGCACGCTGGCCGCGCTCGCTGCGACGAGCACCGGCCCGGACCGCGCCCGACTCGGTACGACCGCTGCGGCTGCCTTCGAGGCCGCGGGGCTGCGGCGTCCGCTCGTCGCACCGCAGGGCGACGTCGCGATGCCCCCGGTCCACGCCGTCGTCGTGGACGGCGTCGGGGTGCACGCGGAGGCGAGCGGTACGGCGCCGGTCAGTGCGACCCGGTTCCGCACCGCTCCGTCGCCGACCACGCCCCGGAGCGCCCCGGACGCCGTCCCGGTCCTCCCCCTGCTCACCGCGGAGGAGCGTGCCGTCGTGCAGAAGGTGACCGAGGGGTACCGCAACCGCGAGATCGCCTCGTCGCTGTACATGTCGCAGCGGACGGTCGAACTGCGCCTCACGCAGATCTACCGGAAGGTGGGCGCCCGGTCACGCTCGCACCTGGTGGCACTGCTGGGGTGACGCCGGACTCCCAGTGAACACCAGCGGGCGGTCTGGGACGATGGCGCCTTGACCGCCCTGCCCGCCTCCGCCGTGTCCGGCGCCCTGCTCATCGGCGCCGTGCTCCCCCTCCTGCCGTTCCTCGGCCGGATCGCGCGCCTCGCCGCGACGATCGCCCACGAGGTGGGCCACTGCGTCGTCGTCGTGCCGTTCGGCGGTCGCATCCGGCGCATCGACCTGCACGCGGACGGCTCGGGTGAGGCGTGGGTGTCGCTGGGCCGGGTCCCGGGGGCCGTGCGGTGGCTCGTCCGGGTGCTCAACCTCTTCGCCGGGTACAGCGCACCGCTCTGGGCGGGGGCACTGCTCGTCACCGGCGCGGTGGTGGGCACGCCCTGGCTCCCGGTCGTCGTGCTCGGCGTCGTCGGTCTCGTCGCCCTGGCGTTCGTCCGGAACTG
Organism: Curtobacterium sp. MCJR17_055; assembly: GCF_003224335.1. Lineage (GTDB taxonomy): Bacteria > Actinomycetota > Actinomycetes > Actinomycetales > Microbacteriaceae > Curtobacterium. The sequence continues at coordinate 78,050 of NZ_QKLF01000003.1, read as the reverse complement.
GTTCGGCCTGCTCGTCGTCGTCGGGTTCGACGCCCTCGCCCTCTGGGTGGCGCTCCGCCCCTCCGACCTCACCCTGCTCGTCGTCGCGGCCCTCGGCGCCGCGTTCCTCGTCGACGGACTCCGCTCGCTGCTCCAGGTGTTCCGCTGGCTGCTGACCGGGGCCCGCGTCCAGACGGACTTCCACATCGCCGCCGCCGAGTTGCGCCTGCCCGCCGTCGTCTGGTTCGTGCTGTTCCTCGGCGTCAACGGCGTCGCGGTGTGGGCCGCCCGCGGACCGCTGCTCGCCGTGTGGGACACCGTCGTGGTGGGCGTCCGGGCGGTCGTCGGGGCGTAGCCGGACACCCGGACCGACGGACGCCGCACCCGGGATGCCGTAACGCGACGTCGTGTTCGCTCCCCCCGGCGCCGGGGCCTGCGAGAGTACCGCCCACAGCAGACCCGAGAGCGCGGGGCGGCAGCACGGAGGTGGACGGATGACGGACGAGCGACCCGGGTTCGCGACGGAGCAGGTGCACGGCGGGTTCCTCCCGGACACCGGACACGGGGCGCGCGTCCCCGCGATCCACATGTCCTCGGGCTTCCTGTTCGACGACGCCGCGCAGGCTCGCGACCGCTTCGCCGGCACCGACGACGGCTACACGTACACGCGGCTCGGCAACCCGACGAACGGGGACGTCGAGCGGCGCATCGCCCTCCTCGAACACGGCACCGAGGCCGTCCTCGTCGGCAGCGGACAGGCGGCGGCGACGGTCGCGTTCCTCGGGCTGCTCGCCGCCGGGGACCACGTGGTCAGCGCGTCGAGCATCTACGAGGGCACCCGCGGACTGCTGCTGCAGAACCTCGGACGACTCGGGATCGAGGTCGACTTCGTCACCGACGCGCGTGACCTCGACGCGTGGGCCGCCGCGGTCCGCCCGGAGACGAAGCTCTTCTTCGCGGAGACCATCCCGAACCCGAAGAACGACGTCCTCGACATCGCGGGCGTCGCGGAGGTCGCGCACCGAGCCGGCGTCCCGCTCGTCGTCGACAACACCCTCGCGACCCCGTACCTCGTGCAGCCGGTCGACCACGGCGCCGACGTCGTGATCCACTCCGCGTCGAAGTTCCTCTCCGGCCACGGCGCCGGGCTCGGCGGTGTCGTCGTGGACGGCGGCCGTTTCGACTGGACGGTGACCCCCGAGCGCTGGCCGCACCTGACCCGGTCGGACCGTGCCCTCGGCGGTGCGAGCCACACCGACCGGTACGGACGCGGCGCGTTCATCGCCTACGCCCGGGACGTCGTCGCCGCCCGCATCGGCCCCACACCGTCGCCGTTCAACGCGTTCCTCCTCCGCCAGGGCATCGAGACCCTGTCGCTGCGCGTCGAACGCCACGTCGCGAACGCGCTCGCCGTGGCGACCTGGCTCGAGGCGCAGCCGGAGGTGACGAGCGTGGACCACGCGGGGCTCGCCTCCAGTCCGTACCACGACCTCGCCCGTCGCTACCTGCCGCGCGGTGCCGGGTCGGTGTTCGCCTTCACGCTCGCCGGCGGCGAGGTCGCCGCGCACGCCCTCATCGACGCGGTCCGGCTCTTCAGCCGGATGACCCACCTCGGCGACGTCCGGTCGCTCGTGCTGCACCCCGCGTCGACGACGCACGCCGGACGGACCCCGGAGGAGCGCGCGGCGCAGGGCATCCACGACGGGCTCGTCCGCCTGTCGGTGGGGATCGAGGACGTCACGGACCTCATCCGCGACCTGGAGCGCGGGTTCGCGGCCGTCCGTGCGCTCGCCGAACCCGGCCGGGAGGCTCGCCCCGACCCCGCGACGGACGGCGCGACGGTCGGCGTCCCGGCCCCGGCAGGCGTGCGCTGATGGCCCGGATGCAGCACATCGGCTACTTCTTCTCGCGGGGCTTCGGGCCGCAGGCGTGGGGTCGGCCGGACTGGCACTGGGGGCACGACTGGACGAAGCCGGACCTGTACCAGCAGTCCGTCCGGGCGCTCGAGGACGCCGGGTTCGACCTCGTCATCGCGGAGGACGCGATCTCGCTCGGGAACCCCGCGACGCTCGACCTCCGGATCCGCCAGGCGTACGGCGGCCCGAAGCACGACCCGCTCCTCCTCGCGCCGTGGCTGTTCGCGGCGACCCGGCACATCGGCATCGCCCCGACCGTGAACGCCGGGGTGACGCCGCCGTACCTGGCCGCCCGGCAGCTCGCGACCCTCGCGCACCTGTCCTCCGACCGGCTCGGGGTCAACGTGGTCACCGACGTCGGCAGCGCCCGGCACGCCGGCCTCGACCCGGTGCCGCACGACGTCGCCTACGACCGCGCCGAGGAGTGGACCGGTCTGCTCCGCCGCCTCTGGCACTCGTGGGGCGACGGGTACGTCGGGTCCGAGGCCGACTGGCACTTCGCGGACGGCGACCGCCTCGACGCGTTCAGCCACGCGGGCGAGCACTTCCGCACCGCCGGGCCGTTGAACGCCCTCCCGCTCGCCACGGACCCGGTCGTGGTCTCCCCCGGCGGGTCCGGACGCGGGCTCGGCTTCGCGGGGACGCACTCCGACGTGCAGCTCGCCCTCGCCCCGCTCTCCGCGGCGGCGGTGTCGGCGTACCGGCGGACGGTGCACGACGCGGCCGCCCGCGCCGGTCGCGGCCCGGACGACGTGCGGGTCCTCTTCGTCCTGAAGCCCGTCGTGGTGTCCTCGGCGGCCGAGGCCGACCGTGTCGTCGAGGCCTCGCGGCACCCCTCGGACGACGACCTCCGCGCCGCCGCCCTGGCCTGGTCGAGCGACGCGGAGACCGACCTGCTCGCGCTCGACCTCGACGCGCCGATCCCGGAGGGCACGTTCGCCGACCACGTGTCCGCCGGCACGGTCCGCGGACTCGTCGGGGACACCCCGGACGCACCGCTCCGGGAACTGCTCACCCGGAAGGCCCGGCTCGGCCGCGTCGCCGACCGGTCCGGGTTCGTCGGGACGGCGGAGGAGTTCGCGGACTTCATCGAGGAACTCGGGTCGGACGCGGACAACGACGGCGTGATCCTGTCGGGCGACCTGCACCCGGCGCAGGTGTACCGCATGCTCGGGGACCTGGTGCCGGTGCTCCGGCAGCGCGGGGTGCTGCGCCGGGAGTACGGCGACGGTGGGCTCCGGTCGAACCTGTTCGACTTCTGACCCCCGCGGAACGGGCTACTTCTTCTTCTTCGAGGCCTTCTTGTCGGACTTCTCCTTCCCGTCCGACTTCTTCTTCCCGCTGTCCTTCCCGCCCGACTTCTTCTTCCCGCTCACCTTCTTGTCCGACTTCTTCCCGCCCGACTTCTTCTTCCCGCCGGGCTTCTGCGCGTCGGCATCGGGAGCGTCGGCACCGGAACCGTCGACACCGGAACCGTCGACACCGGGACCGTCGACACCGTCGACCGGTTCGACCACGACCGAGGCACCGGTGTCCGTGATGGTCCCGACGGCCCGCCCTTCGACCTCGGTCGCGAGCGCGTCCTCGATCCGCTCGACGACGATCTCGGCGCCGGACCCGGCGAGACGCACCAGGGCCTGGGCGGCACGGAGCCGCGTCGTCGACCGGCGGGCCAGGGCGTCCGCACGTGCCCCTTCGAGGAAGGTCCGCAGCGCACGCTCCGGCTGGCTCCGGCCACGCGGCGCCGCGCGGTCGAGACGGTCGAGCGCGCCGGCCGTCCCCGCCATGTCGTCCTCGACGTGCTCGTGCCGCACGGTCTCGACGAGCGCCGCGACCGCTGCCGCCGCCTGCTCGACCGCGGGGCTCCGCTGGTCCATCACGACGAGCATCTCGAAGACCGCGCCGTACGACATCGTCTCGAGCCGCACCGGCTCCGCGCCGCGCCCGCGCAACACCAGACGGGCCTCCGGCGTCGGCAGCCACGCGACCACGGCCGCGACCGAGGCAACGGACCCCACGATGCGCTCGTACTCGGCCAGACCCAGACGGTCCTGCTCTCGCAGACGGACTCGGATCGCGATCTCCTGCACGGCGTACCTCTCGCTCGGGGACGGCACCGCGGACGCGGAACCGTGCCCTCGAACGTAGTCCTCACACCCGGCAGCTCCGGGGGCGCGCGCCCGCGCCTGCGCAACGGGCCCGGACACGCAGAACGCCCCGCTCCGTCCTAGGACGGTGCGGGGCGGTCAGTGGCGACTCACGTGACAGTGGTCCGACGATCGGCAGGTGGTGGAGATGGGGGGAATCGAACCCCCGTCCATCGCTGCAATTCGACGTCTTCTACGGGCGTATCCGGATGTTCGTTCTGCTCGGCCCCGTCCGTTGCTACCGGCTTCTCGGACGACAGGCCCAGTCTCAGTGCACGTCCCGCACGGCCCTGAGGCACAACCGCGCAGCAAGTCCCCTTGATGACGCCGGACTCAGGTTAGGGAACGATCACCTGGCCGACGGACTTCATGTGCTGGGCTGCTTACGCAGCGAGAGCGAAGTCAGTGCGCTTGGAATTGGCACTTGTTGTTTTCCACGGATCGTTGACGAGATGACCGTGGGTCCTCGGCCCGCTTCCCGTCGGCACACAGGCGATGTCGAAACCGATCATCCCCATGCAGGCCGTCGTGCGGACCACTGTCACGCTGTTGAGTTGCCAAGCCCGTCCCCGGAGACCTCCGGGTCAGGCAGCTGTTCAGTCTACCGACCGGACAGCATCAACGCTAGTCGACCCGGCTGGTCACTCGCCGAGTCGGTTGCGCGACCGCATGGCCCGCTCGGCCTCGCGCTTGTCGGTCTTCTCGCGCAGCGCCTGGCGCTTGTCGAACTCGCGCTTGCCCTTCGCGACCGCGATCTCGACCTTGGCCCGGCCGTCCGAGAAGTAGATCTTCATCGGCACGAGCGTGTACCCGCCCTGCGCGGTCTTGTGCGAGATCTTCACGATCTCCTGCTTGTGCAGGAGCAGCTTGCGCTTCCGCCGCGGTGCGTGGTTGTTCCACGTGCCCTCGGTGTACTCGGGGATGTGCACGGCGTCGAGCCACGCCTCCCCCGCGTCGACGAACGCGTACCCGTCAACGAGCGACGCTCGGCCTTCCCGCAGCGACTTCACCTCGGTCCCGCTGAGCACCATGCCGGCCTCGTACGTGTCCTCGATGAGGTAGTCGTGGCGCGCACGACGGTTCGTCGCGACGACCTTCTCCCCGCGCTCCTTCGCCATGCCCGGCTCCTTCTCGATGGTGTGCACTCGCCCGTGCGAGCCGCCCAGCATATCGAACACGGACGGGCCCGCGCACCTTCCCGGTGCGCGGGCCCGTCCGGGGTCCGCGGGCGTCGCCCGATCAGACCTTGAGGTAGCGGCGGATCGCGATCGACGCCGACAGCGCCGCCAGGACGACCCCGATGACGATCACCGCCGGGACCACGACCGCCGCGTCGTCCATGCCGATGAACGCGGTGCCCGAGAAGCGTTTCGTCAGGTAGTTCCGGACGAAGAACCAGACCACCGCCAGGATCGCGCCGCCGGCCAGGACCGCTCCCACCGCAGCGGCGATCACGCCCTCGAGCACGAACGGCGTCTGGATGAACCGGTTCGACGCCCCCACCAACCGCATGATCCCGAGCTCGCGGCGTCTCGAGAACGCGGACAAGCGGATCGTCGTCGCGATGAGCAGCACCGCGGCGACGAGCATCAGGGACGCGATGCCGATGGCCGTGTAGGACGAGGCGTTGAGCAGGTTGAAGATCGGCTGCAGGTACCCGCGTTGGTCGACGACGCTCTGCACGCCCGCGACCTTCGACAGGCTCTCCACGAGCACGTCCGCCTGCGACGGGTTCTTCAGGTTCACCCAGAAGGTCTCGTTGAGGTACTCGGGCTTGACGAACTCCGTGGCCGGGGAGTCCTTGAACTGCTGCTTGAACCGCGTGTACGCGTCCTGCTGGTCCTCGAAGTAGGACTTCTCGATGTACGGCTGGAGCGTGGACGAGTCGAGCTGCTGCTTGATCTGGTCCCGCTGGTCGGCGGTCGCCTTCGCGCCGGTGCAGTTGCCGGTCGTGTCGGTGTCGGTGCACAGGTACACCGCCACCTGGGCCCGGTCGTACCAGTAGCCCTTCATCTGGTTGATCTGCATCTGGAGCAGGATCGCGGTGCCGACGAAGGTCAGCGAGATGAAGGTCACGAGGACGACCGACACCACCATCGAGGCGTTCCGTCGGAGACCGGAACCGACCTCGGCCATGACGAGTCCGAGCCTCATCGGATGAGCCCCGGGATCGTCTGGATGCCGGTCGTGTTCGAGACACCGCCGCGCTGGATCGGCAGGGCCTGGGTCTGGTACCCGCCGGCCTGCTCGTCACGGAGGACCGTGCCGCCGGAGAGCTCGATGACCCGCCGCTGCATCTGGTTCACGATGCTCGCGTCGTGCGTCGCCATCAGGATCGTCGTGCCTCCCTGGTTGATGCGTTCGAGGAGCGCCATGATGCCCGCCGAGGTCGTCGGGTCGAGGTTGCCGGTCGGTTCGTCGGCCAGCAGGACCGCGGGCTTGTTGACGACGGCACGGGCGATCGCGACGCGCTGCTGCTCACCGCCGGAGAGCTCGTGCGGCATCCGGGTCGCCTTGCCGGAGAGCCCGACGAGCTTGAGCACGTCCGTGACGGACTCGCTGATGAAGCCCTTGCTCTTGCCGATCACCTGCAGCGAGAACGCGACGTTGTCGAACACGTTCTTGTTCGGGAGCAGCCGGAAGTCCTGGAACACCACGCCGAGGTTGCGGCGGAAGTACGGGACCTTGCGGGACGAGAGCGCGCCGAGACGCTGTCCGAGGACGTGGATCTGCCCGCGGGAGGGCTTCTCCTCCTTGAGGACGAGCCGGAGGAAGCTCGACTTCCCGGAGCCGGACGCACCGACGAGGAAGACGAACTCACCCTTGAGGATCTCGAGGGTGACGTTGTCGAGAGCGGGACTCGGGTTGCCCGAGTACACCTTGGTGACCTGGTCGAATTTGATCATGACCGGATCAGGGTAGGTCGCGATCCGGTGATCCTGCTCCAGGCGCGCGGCTCACGACCCCGTGGACTCGTGCAGGTCAGTCCTCGTCCGGGCGCTTGCGCCAGCGGATCCCGGCGTTGATGAAGCCGTCGAGGTCGCCGTCGAACACCGCCGAGGGGTTGTTGACCTCGTAGTCGGTGCGCAGGTCCTTGACCATCTGGTACGGGGCCAGCACGTAGTTGCGGATCTGGTCGCCCCAGCTGGCCGTGATCGTGCCCGCGAGTTCCTTCTTCTTCGCGTTCTCCTCTTCCTTCTTCAGGAGCAGGAGGCGCGACTGCAGCACGCGCATGGCGGCGGCACGGTTCTGGATCTGCGACTTCTCGTTCTGCATCGAGACGACGGTGCCGGTCGGGATGTGGGTCAGGCGCACGGCCGAGTCGGTCGTGTTGACGGACTGCCCGCCGGGGCCGGAGGACCGGAACACGTCGACGCGGATGTCGTTCTCCGGGATGTCGATGACGGCGGTCTCCGGCATGAGCGGGATGACCTCCACCGCGGCGAAGGACGTCTGGCGCTTGCCGGCGGCACCGAACGGCGACATCCGGACGAGGCGGTGCGTGCCGGCCTCGACCGACAGCGTGCCGAACGCGTGCGGACCGTCGACCTCGAACGTGGCGGACTTGATGCCCGCTTCCTCCGCGTAGGAGGTGTCCATCACGGTGACCTTCTGGTCGTGCTGCTCGGCGTACCGCAGGTACATGCGCATGAGCATCTCGGCGAAGTCCGCGGCGTCGACACCGCCGGCGCCGGCACGGATGGTGATGACGGCGGGACGGTCGTCGTACTCGCCGTCCAGGAGGGTCTGCACCTCGAGCTCGCCCATGGTCTTGGTGATCGCGGCGAGTTCGGCGAGCGCCTCGTCGGCGGACTCCTGGTCCTCCGCCTCGTTCGCCATCTCGACCAGGACCTCGAGGTCGTCGAGGCGCTGCTCGGTGGCCGTGAGCTTCTTCAGCTCGGCCTGCCGGTGCGCGAGCGCGCTCGTCACCTGCTGCGCGTGGTCGGTGTCCTCCCACAGGTCGGGCGCGCCGGCCTGCTCGCTGAGCTCCGCGATCTCACGCTCGAGGCGGTCCACGTCGACCACCGAGCGGATGTTCCCGAAGGTCACGCGGAGGGCGTTGACCTGTTCGGCGATGTCCAGTTCGACCATGGTCCCCGATCCTACCGGCGCTTCCCGGCCGGGAGGACCGGGCCGGCTCCGTCCCGTCGCCCGCGGAACCGGGTGGGCCGGTCAGCGTCCGAGCGACGGTTCCCGGGACGCCATGCCGGCGGCACCCGCGCGCGCCACCGCGGCGGGCAGCGCCGCCAGGAACGCGTCGACGTCGTCGTCCGTCGAGGTGTGTCCGAGCGTGATGCGGAGCGCACCGCGCGCGTCGTCCTCGCTGAGCCCCATCGCGAGCAGCACGTGCGAGGCCTCCGGGACCCCGGCCTGACACGCGGACCCGGTGGAGACGGCCACGCCGGCGGCGTCGAGCAGGAAGAGCAGCGAGTCCCCCTCGCAGCCGGGGAAGGTGAAGTGCGCGTTGCCCGGGAGCCGGTCGTCCGGGTCCCCCATGAGCACCGCGGTGGGGACCGCGCTGCGGACCCCGGCGACGAGCCGGTCACGGAGGTGCCGGACGTCGGCGTGCGGCGTGGCGGCGGCCACCCCGAAGGCGGCGGCCGCCGGCGCGTCCTGCGTCCCGCTCCGCACCTGCCGCTGCTGGCCCCCGCCGTGGATGAGCGGCTCGACGACGGCGCGACGCCCGAGCACGAGGGCCCCGACGCCGACCGGTCCGCCGATCTTGTGGGCCGACACGCTCAGCGCGTCGAGCCCGGACGCGGCGAAGTCCACCGGGACCTGGCCGTAGGCGGCGACCGCGTCGCTGTGCACCGGCACGCCGGCGTCGTGCGCGAGCGCGACGATGCGCTCGACCGGCTGGATGGTGCCGACCTCGTTGTTCGCCCACAGGAACGTCACCAGGGCGACGTCGTCCGCGGCGGCGAGTCGGGCCTCCAGTGCGGCCAGGTCGACCCGACCCTGCGCGTCCAGCGGGACGACGTCGACGACGGCGCCCTCGTGGCGCTCCAGCCAGTCGACGGTGTCCACCGTGGCGTGGTGCTCGCCGGCCGGGACCACGATGCGGGGTCGCCGTCGGTCCCGCTGGCGCGCCCAGAACAGGCCCTTCACGGCGAGGTTGATGCTCTCGGTGCCGCCGGAGGTGAAGACGACCTCCACCGGGTCGGCGCCGAGCGACGCGGCGACCCTCGCTCGTCCGTCCTCGAGCAGCATGCGGGCGTGCTGGCCGGCGCTGTGGATGGACGACGGGTTCCCCACGGTGCGCAACGCATCGGTGAACGCGGCGAGCGCCTCGGGCAGGATCGGCGTCGTGGCGGCGTGGTCGAGGTAGACGGGCACGGGGTACCCCTTTCTGGAGCGTTTTCAGGATACCCGGGTGTCCTCGTACCCTGGGGTCGTGTACCAGACGGCGATCGACACCATCCCGGGCTTCCGGCTCGACGACGGCGACCCGCGCTTCGCGCTCCGGTCGGCGACGGCGACGGCCGCGGCGGTGGTCGTCGACGGCCGCGGACGCTTCGACCTCACCCGGCAGGGCGACTCCGACCTGTGGACCGCGGTCACCCCCGGCGTCCGAGCGGGTGACACCTACCACCTCCTCGTCGACGGGCCGACGGGGCCGCGGCACGGGTTCGACCCGGCGCTGCCGCTCCTCGACCCGTACGCGCGGGGCATCGTCCCCACCGGGCACGACCCGGTGGACGGCGCCGACACGGACGGCCACCCCCGGTGGACGAGCGTCGTCGTGGACGGTGCGTTCGACTGGGGCGGTGTCGGCAAGCCCGAGGTGCCCCGCGACCGCGTGGTCGTGTACGAGGCGAACGTCCGCACCCTGACCGCGGCGAACCCCGCCGTGCCGGAGGACCTCCGCGGCACGTACGCGGGCGTCGCGCACGAGAGCACCATCGCGCACCTCCAGCGGATCGGCGTGACGACGCTCGAACTCCTCCCCGTGCAGGCGTTCGACACGGAACGCTGGCTCCGCGAGGCCGGGCGCGAGAACGCATGGGGCTACAACACGCTCGGGTTCTTCGCCCCGCACGCCGGGCACGCCTCCGCCGCCGCACGGGCAGCGGGTGCGGACGCGGTGCTCCGCGAGTTCAAGGGCATGGTGCGACTGCTCCACGAGGCCGGCATCCAGGTCGTGCTCGACGTCGTTTACAACCACACGGCGGAGGAGGGCCTCGGCGGCCCGACCACGTCGCTGCGCGGCATCGACGGCGCGAACCGCTACCGGTGGTCCGACACGGACACCTACTACGACACGACGGGCTGCGGCAACACGCTCGACACCTCGGTGGAGGCGACCGCCGACCTGGTCCTCGACAGCCTGCGCTACTGGGCGCGCGAGGTGCAGGTCGACGGGTTCCGCTTCGACCTGATGGCCGCGCTCGCCCGGGACGCCGACCACCGGTTCGACCCCGAGCACCCGCTGCTCGACCGCATCCGCAGCCACCCTGACCTGCAGGACACCCTCGTCATCGCCGAGCCGTGGGACGTCGGCCCGGACGGTTGGCGCACCGGGTCCTTCGGTGCCGGGACCCTCGAGTGGAACGACGGCTTCCGGGACACCGTCCGGAAGTTCTGGCTCGGGGACGTCGCCGACGAACGCCGGCACGGATCACCCGACACCGGGATCGGCGGCCTCGCCGGCGCACTGACCGGGTCGCAGCACCTGTTCGGGAGCCGCGGGCCGCTCTCCGGCGTCAACTTCGTCACCGCCCATGACGGGTTCACCCTGCACGACCTGGTGTCGTACGACGCCAAGCACAACGCGGCGAACGGCGAGGACGGCCGCGACGGCTCGAACGACAACCGCTCGTTCAACCACGGCGTCGAGGGCCCGACGGCGGACCGCGGCGTCCGCGCTGCCCGTGGTCGGTCGATGCGGAACCTCATGGCGACCGTGCTGCTGTCCGCGGGCGTCCCGATGATCACCGCGGGCGACGAACGCAGCCGCACCCAGCACGGCAACAACAACGCGTACGTCGTCTCCGAGGACCTGACCCCGGTGGACTGGTCCGACGACGAGGACGCCGAGTCGATGACCGAGACGGTCGCGGCCCTCACCCGCCTCCGCGCCGCACACCCGGCGCTCCGTCCGTCACGCTTCGGCGTCCCCGGGCAGACCACGCCGTCGGCGTCCCGGATGACCTGGTACGGCCCGGACGGTCTGCCGATGACCGCCGAGGGCTGGGACCAGCCGATCCACCGCGCGCTGCAGTACTTCGTCGAGTCCACCCCGGAGCACGAGCCGTACGACCGCGTCCTCGTCGTCGTGCACGGCAGCGGCCGCACCCGCGACCTCACGCTGCCGTCCCGCGAGGACGTCTTCGCGTACCGGCTGGCGTGGTCGAGTGAGAAGCACCGGGACCACGAGCGGCACCGCCCCGCCGGCACCGTGTTCACAGCCTACGGACCGGGCATCCACGTCTTCGAGGTCGTCTGACGATCCGTCGCGCCGCAGCCGGTCCGCCGGGCCCGACACACCAAACGGGGAACACGGACGGCCCGGCCGGGTAGCGTCTGCTCCGTGGCCTCCGTAGACCGACCCCGGCGTCCGAAGATCGGGCGCATCCCGATCACCGAACTCGCCCCGACGACGCCGAACGGCTTCCCGGGCAAGGGCTTCGACGGGGAGGTGATCACGTTCGGCGCGACCGTCTTCCGAGAGGGACACGGTGTCATCGGCGCCGACCTCGTCCTCGTCCGGCCCGACGGCGCGACACGCACCGTCCCGCTGACCCTCGTCGCACCCGGGACCGACCGGTACGAAACGACCGTGCAGGTCGAGGGCGTCGGCGTCTGGGAGTGGCACATCGAGTCCTACGCCGACGACTGGGCGAGCTGGGTGCACGGCGCACGGCTGAAGATCGCCGCCGGCGTCGACACCGACGCGACCCTGCTCGACGGCGCCGCGCTCCTCGAGCGACTCGCCGCCGAGACCGACTCGACCACGGCTGCCCGCGCAGCGGCCCGCCTGCAGGACGAGGACCTCGACCCGGCCGAGCGCCTCGCCGCCGTGGACGACCCCCGTGTCGTCGCCGAGCTCGCCGAGTCGCCGCTCACCTCGCTCCGGACGCGTTCCGCGACGCAGCTGCTCGACGTCGAGCGCACGCGCGCCGGAGTCGGTGCCTGGTACGAGTTCTTCCCCCGCAGCGAGGGCGCCAAGCGGAATCCGGACGGTTCGTGGAAGAGCGGCGACTTCCGTACCGCGGCACGTCGTCTGCCCGCCGTCGCCCGGATGGGCTTCGACGTCGTCTACCTGCCGCCGATCCACCCGATCGGCACGACGGCCCGCAAGGGACCGAACAACACCCTGACCGCCGGCCCCGACGACCCCGGCAGCCCCTGGGCCATCGGTGGCCCCGAGGGCGGCCACGACGCCATCCACCCCGACCTCGGCACCGAGGACGACTTCCGGGACTTCGTCGAGACGGCGAAGAACACCGGGATGGAGGTCGCGCTCGACTTCGCCCTGCAGTGCTCCCCCGACCACCCCTGGGTCACCGAGCACCCGGAGTGGTTCACGGTCCGCGCCGACGGGTCGATCGCCACGGCCGAAAACCCGCCGAAGCGCTACCAGGACATCTACCCCATCCAGTTCGACACCGACCCCGAGGGCCTGGTCGCCGAGGTCCTGCGGGTCCTGCGGCACTGGATCGCGTTCGGTGTCCGGATCTTCCGCGTCGACAACCCGCACACCAAGCCGCTCTGGTTCTGGGAGCGGGTCATCCGCGAGGTCCGCGACGAGCACCCCGACATCGTCTTCCTCGCCGAGGCGTTCACCCGCCCGGCGATGATGCGGGCGCTCGCCGAGACCGGGTTCCAGCAGTCGTACTCGTACTTCACGTGGCGGAACACGAAGGAGGAGATCGAGACCTACTTCGACGAGCTGTCCCACGAGACGAGCGCCTACCTGCGCCCGAACCTCTTCGTGAACACGCCGGACATCCTCACCGAGTTCCTGCAGTACGGCGGTCGCGCCGGGTACAAGGTGCGTGCCGCCCTCGCCGCCACCGGCGCCCCGACCTGGGGCATGTACTCCGGGTACGAGCTCTTCGAGGACGTCGCCCGGCCGGGTTCCGAGGAGAACATCGACAACGAGAAGTACGAGTACAAGCCGCGTGACTTCGCGCTCGCCGAGGCCGAGGGCGCGAGCCTGGCCCCGTACGTGACGATGCTCAACCGCCTCCGGTCGGCGCACCCCGCGCTCCGCCAGCTCCGGAACACGACGATCCACTCCGCCGAGGACGACGCGATCGTCGTGTACTCGAAGCACCTGCCCGGGCAGTACAACCGATCGGGCCGTGACGACACCGTCATCGTCGTGGCGAACGTCGACCCGCACTCCTCGCGGGAGACCACCGTGCACCTCGACCTCACCGCCCTCGGGCTCGAGCCCGGCACCCTGTTCGACGTCCGCGACGTCGTCACCGGTGCCCGCTGGACCTGGGGCTCCGCCAACTACGTGCGCCTGGATGCCTTCCAGGAGCCCGTGCACCTGCTCGTCGTGGAAGGACCGCACCGATGACCGACCCGAACACCACACCCGAGCAGAAGCCGTCCACGTCGGCCCCCGCGGCGGGCACGCCCGGCACCGGCCCCGGCCTGCCCCCGGTCCCGCCGCCGCCGCCCGCGCTCCCCCGTCGGTCGGAGCAGCCCCGGACCGAGCGCGTCGAGCCGAACACCTCGGCACCCGGCGAGGACCTGCCCGGCGCGCCCGCCGCGCAGCCCGAGTCGCCCTCCCGGGACGTCCCGGAGTCGGCGACGCTCGCCGGCGGGCTGACCAGCGACGCGCCTGTCGCTCCGGAGGCGACCCCCGCCTCCCGGACGGAGGTCCCGCCGCAGACCACGACGGCGTCCGCGACGGCCACCGAGCCGGTCCCCGCACCGGTCGACGAGTGGATCCGCCAGCAGGTCGCCGAAGGCCGTTGGTCGCAGCCGCACGACGTCCTCGGCCCGCACCCGGTCGAGGGCGGAACGAGCGTCCGCGTCGTCCGCCACCTGGCCACGGCGGTCCGGATCGTCCGTCCGGACGGCGACGACGTCGAGCTCCGACACGAGGGCGAGGGCGTCTGGGCCGGTGCCACCACCGGCGAGCTCGGCCGCTACCGCGTCGAGGCGGACTACGAAGACGACGCCACCTGGACCACCGACGACGCGTACCGGTTCGCCCCGACGCTCGGCGAGCTCGACCTGCACCTGTTCGGCGAGGGCCGCGACGAGCAGCTCTGGCACCACCTCGGCGCACACGTGCAGACCGTCGACGACGTCGAGGGCGTCGCTTTCGCCGTCTGGGCACCCCGCGCCACCGCCGTCCGTGTGATCGGCGACTTCGAGGGGTGGGAGGGCCGCACGACCGCGATGCGCCGTCTCAACGACCTCGGCGTCTGGGAGCTGTTCTGGCCCGGCGCCCTCGAGGGCCAGCGGTACAAGTTCCAGATCCTCACCGACAGCGGTTGGGTGGAGCGGGCGGACCCGTTCGCCCGACGCACCGAGGTCCCGCCGCTCACCGCATCCGTCATCACGAGCGCCCACCACACCTGGTCCGAGGGCGACGACCGGTGGATGGCCGAGCGTGCCGCGTCGACGACGCACGACCGGCCGATGAGCATCTACGAGGTGCACCTCGGCTCGTGGCGCCCCGGCCTGAGCTACCGCGAGGTCGCGGACGACCTCATCGGGCACGTCCAGTACACCGGCTTCACCCACGTGGAGTTCCTGCCCCTCGCCGAGCACCCGTTCGGCGGCTCGTGGGGCTACCAGGTCACCGGGTACTACTCGCCGACCGCGCGCTTCGGCTCCCCCGACGACCTCCGCTACCTCATCGACCGGCTGCACTCGGCCGGCATCGGCGTCATCATGGACTGGGTCCCCGGGCACTTCCCGAAGGACGAGTGGGCGCTGGCGAAGTTCGACGGCTACGCACTGTTCGAGCACCCGGATCCCCGTCGCGGCGAGCAGCTCGACTGGGGCACCTACGTGTTCGACTTCGGGCAGCCGCAGGTGCGGAACTTCCTCGTCGCGAACGCGCTGTACTGGCTGGAGGAGTTCCACATCGACGGCCTCCGCGTCGACGCCGTGGCCTCGATGCTGTACCTCGACTACTCCCGCACCGAGTGGCTGCCGAACATCCACGGCGGCCGCGAGAACCTCGAGGCGATCACACTCCTGCAGGAGACGAACGCCACCGCGTACAAGCGCTACCCCGGCATCGTGATGATCGCCGAGGAGTCGACCTCGTGGCCCGGTGTCACGCAGCCGACGAGTGCGGGCGGGCTCGGGTTCGGCCAGAAGTGGAACATGGGCTGGATGCACGACACGCTCCAGTACGTCGAGCGCGACCCGGCGTACCGCTCCTACCACCACGACGAGATCACGTTCTCGTTCGTCTACGCGTTCAGCGAGCAGTTCACGCTGCCGATCAGCCACGACGAGGTCGTGCACGGCAAGGGCTCGCTCTACGGCAAGATGCCCGGCGACGAGTGGCAGAAGCTCGCGAACGTCCGTGCCTACCTGGCGTTCATGTGGGCGCACCCGGGCAAGCAGCTGCTGTTCATGGGACAGGAGTTCGCGCAGCCCAGCGAGTGGAGCGAGGCGAACGGTCTCGACTGGTGGCTCCTCGACGACCCGGGACACCGCGGTGTCCAGGACCTGGTCGCCGAGCTGAACCGTGTCTACAAGGAGAACCCGGCGTTCTGGACGCACGACGCCACGCAGGACGGCTTCGAGTGGCTCGAGGGCGGCGACGCACCGCACTCCACGCTCGGTTTCCTCCGCAAGGCCGGTGACGAGCGCATCGCCGTGTTCGTCAACTTCTCGGGCGTCCCCGTCGAGCACCGCTTCGGTCTGCCGACCGCGGGGACGTGGAACGAGGTGCTGAACACCGACGCGTCGGCCTACGGCGGCTCCGGTGTCGGCAACCTCGGCGCCGTGCAGGCCGAGGACGTCCCGTGGGCCGGCCGGCCCGCCTCGGCGAACCTCGTGGTGCCGCCGCTCGGCGCGGTCTGGCTGCGCCTGGCGGACTAGCGCACCGACGCGACGACGGACGGGAGGCCCGGTACCAGCTGGTACCGGGCCTCCCGTCCGTCGTGGGGCCGCTCCGCGGCGGCTGCTCAGTACAGCGCGTTGGCGAGCCGCCGTCGCGCCGCGACGACGCGCGGGTCCTCGGAGCCGATGAGCTCGAAGTACTCGACCAGACGGACCCGGAGTGCCTCGCGGTCCTCGCCGAAGACCGTGGGCACGAGGTCGAGCAGGCGCCCGAAGGCGTCCTCGACGTGCCCGCCGCTGATGTCGAGGTCGGCGACCGCGAGCTGTGCGGCGACGTCGCGCTGGTCGGCTCCCGCGGCGGCGCGGATCTCGTCCGCGGTCCGTCCGGACAGCCGGTCGAGGAGCGACACCTGCGCCAGCCCGGCGACGGCCATCTGGTCGTGCGGGTCCTGCAGGATCGCGGTCCGGTACTCCGCGATCGCGGCGGCGTAGTCCCCGCGCTCGATCGCGTCGTACGCGGCCTGGTGGTGCGGGGGCAGCGGCTCGGGCTCCGGCTCACCCTGCTCGGCGCCCTCGGGCACGTCCGCAGCGCCGTCGACCTGCACGCGGCCCGCGACGCCGTTCTGCTCGGCGGCCTGGAGCACCTGCTCGAAGACGTCGCGGACCTCGGCCTCCGGCAGTGCACCGACGAACAGTCCGAGCGGACGTCCACCGATGACCGCGGCCACCGTGGGGATCGACTGCGCCTGGAAGGCCTGCACGAGCTGCGGGTTCGTGTCGGCATCGACCTTGGCGAGCACGAGACGGCCGGCGTACTCCTCGGTCAGACGTTCGAGCACCGGGGAGAGCTGCTTGCACGGCCCGCACCACTCGGCCCAGATGTCCACGATGACCGGGACGACCGTCGACAGCTGCACGACGTCCTGGAAGCTCTGGTCCGTGACGTCCATGACCAGCGACGGGACGCTCAGGACGCCGTCGGGCTGTCCCGCACCGGTCGGCGCGGGCGTACCGGCACCGGTGGTCGCGGGGGCGGTCTGCGGCCGCTGTGCGCGGTCGACGAGGGACGAGAGGTCGACCGCTCCGCGCAGGCTGGACGGGGTCGGGGGGACGTTGGTCATTGCACCTCACTAGCTGCGATCAGGCCCTGGGTGAACCCGAGGAGTTCTATCTTGTCGTCCGAGCCCACCGGGGGCACGGAGAAGAGCAGCTGGACGCCGTACGTCGCCCGCACGCCCTTCGTGCTCGAGTCGACGCCCGACAGCGCCTTCACGGCGCCCTCGGTGTTGACCTTCGCCCCAGTGGCCGTCGGCGTGACCTCCTCGACCTCGTCGAGGTCCACGGAGACGAGCGCACCCGCGGTGTTCGTGGCGAGTGCCAGCGGGGTGTCGTCCGGGATCTCCGACGAGAACGCGATCTCGGCCGTGTCGTCCAGCGACTTCGCCTTCTCGTCCTTGTAGGACTTGCCGATCCGGGTGCGGAGGTCGTCGCCGTCACCCGCGAACAGGTCCGCGGAGGGGCTCTCGGCGTCCTTGGACAGGATGTCCGCGTAGGCCGCCGCCACCTCGTCCGGAGCGAGCGCGAGGAGCTTCGAGTCCGGGGCGAGCTGCGCGGCACCGATCGCGGTTGGGGCGAGCGAGGGCAGCTGCGCGTCCGCCTCGAGCGAGACGGCGTACTCCACCTTGTAGTCGGAACGGGCGTCCTGCTGCACGAGCGTCAACGCCTGCGGGGCGGTCTGCTCGTCGGAGCAGTCCGCGGCGACGACTGCGAAGACCGTCCGCGGCCAGGAGTCCGTCTGCTGCGGGAGCGCCACGCAGACGTCGTCCGCCGCGATCGCCGGCAGCGGCTTCGCCTCTGCATCGGCGTCCCGGATCGCGTAGTTGGCCTTCCGGAGCTCCAGGGCCGGTCCGGCGAACCGGGTACCGGCGAGGTCGGCGTCCTTGTCCGCGTCCGCCTGCTCGGCGACGTCGGCGACGCGGGAGACGATCCGCGAGATCTGCTGCTTCGTGGCGGCCGTGGCCGGGGCAGGTGCGGCACCGCCGGTCGCCGTGGCGGTCGGTGTGGGCGTCGCGCCCGCGTCGCCGCCCTGGGGCCAGTACTCGGATGAACAACCGCTCAGCACGAGCGCACCGGCGACGAGCACCGGCACGGCCACGAAGGACCGACGACCGCGTCGGCTCCGTGCCGGGACCTGTGCCCCGGCAGCGGCGGCACGACGGGAGGCACGGACACGCGGCGGTCGTCCGCCCCCGCTCCGACGACGCGGACCACGGGACCGACGCTGGTGCAGGAACGCCCAGACCAGCAGGACGACCCCACCGAGGACGAACAACCCGCCGACGGTCAGGAGCGGACCGACGGACGGTGTCGCGGTGTCGCGGGGCCACGTGACGGAGACGTCCGACGGGGCCGGCGCCGACCCGTCGGAGGCGACCACGAGGGACACGTCCGCGGGCAGCCGCACGGTGAACTGCCGGGCGTCGTCGTACTCCTGGTACCAGAGGTCGCTGCCCCGCGGGTCCGGCACCTCCGTCGCGGTCCCGGTGGTGCGCGCCGTGAGCTTGCCCGCTGCGGCGTCGTAGCGCAGGGTCGTGTGTGCGGCATCGCCGACCCAGGCGTCGACGTCCGACGTCCTGCCGTAGGCCGCGAACACCTTCCCCGTGCCGGAGACGCTGATGCGCTGGTAGCCGGGGTTGGCGTTGAGCACGCTCCCCGGGATCACGGTCACCGGGGCGGACGTCGTACCGCTGGTCGCGGCGACGATCGAGGACGGGGGCGCGAACACCGTGCGCTGCCCGACGCCGAGACCGACGAGGAGCACCCCGATGACGAAACTGACGATCGCCAGGACGAACCGCACGGACTCTCTCCCTCCGCGCCGGGGTGGGGTGGACGGCGCGCGAAACAACGGTCCAGGGTACCCAGGACAGCTGTGAGGCGCATCCCCCGGGCCTGGTCCACGCCTCCAGGGGCCGACCTGGACGCACCACTACACTCGGGGTCCGGACCGCACGGGGTGGTCCGGGACGACCGCAGGGAGCGACGCGTGGCGAACGACGAGGCAGAGTTCGGGACCGAACTGCGGGGGTACCGCAAGGACGAGGTCGACCGTGCTCTGAACGACCTCCGCCGCGAGCTCATCAAGTCGAACACCGACCGGGCCGAGGCGGCGAAGGAGATCCGCCTGCTGCAGTCCCGCGTCTCCGACCTGCAGGGCGAACTGGACGAGGCCGGCACGCCGACGTACAGCGGCCTCGGTACCCGCCTGGAGTCGACGCTCCGCGTGGCCGAGGAACAGTCGACGCGGCTCATCAGCCAGGCCGACATCGACGCCCAGCGGCTCCGTGCCACCAGCCGGACCGAGGCGGAGCGCGTCCTGCGCGAAGCACGCGACGAAGCGCACGACACGCTCGAGGACGCGCGGACCCGGGCGACGAACGAGCTCTCCCGCGCCCGGGCAGAGTCGGCCGACACGGTGGAGCGCGCGCGTGCCGAAGCCGGGATCCTCGTGCAGGACGCCCGGAACGAGGCCGCCGCCGTCCGCGGGGCCGCCGTGACCGAAGCAGCCGAGGTGCGGTCGGTCGCGATCCGTGAGACGAACGCGCTGCGCGCCCAGGTCGAGCACGAGGTCGCCGAACTCCGTGAGGTCGCGCAGCGGGAGTCGGCAGCCGCCCGCCGTGCCGCCGCCGACCTCGAGCGCGAGACGGAGCACCGTCGCAGCGTCTTCGAAGCCGACCAGACCCGCCGACTCGAGGACCTCGACCGCGAGGAGAGCACCCGCCGCGAAGCCCTCGAGCGCACCCTCACCGAGGCGCGCACGGCCTGGGAGCGCGAACACGGCGCAGCCCGACAGGCCCTGGACCTCGAGGTCGAGAGCGCGCGCGCGGAGCTCGCCGCCGAGGTCGACCGCCGCCGCGCCGAACTCGCAGCCGAGGTCGACGACCGCCGCCGACAGCTCGACGAGGACCTCGCCGCCGCCCGGGCCACGTGGGAACGCGAACTCGCCGGGGCGCGGACCGCGCTCGAGCAGGAGATCGAGGCCGCGCACGCGCAGCTCCGTGTCGACACCGAGCAGACCGCCGCCGAGAACGCCCGCCGCGTCCAGGAGACCACGGAACGGATCGAGCGCGAGACGGCCGACCACCTCGACCGCATCCAGCGGGAGCGCGAGGCCGCCGAAGCCGCAGCCGAGCGGGCTGCACGGGAGCACGAGAACGAACTCGCCGCACGCCGGGAGCGCGAGCACGCCGAGGTCGACACCGAGATCGCCGATCGACGGAGCGCCGAGCTCGACGCCCTGTTCGCCGAGCGGACCGCCCTGCGACAGGAGATCGACACGGCACGCGCCGCCCTCGCGCAGGAGCGTGACGAAGCCCGGGCGACCGTCGAACGCGAACGGGAGGACGCTCGGGCCGCCCTCGAGACGGAGTTGGCCGCCCGACGGGACGACGCCGAGCAGGAGTACCTGGAACGCCACCGCGCCACCGTGACCGAGACGCAGAAGTACCTCGACGAGGCGAACCTGCAGCTCGCCGAGGCGACGCGGCGCGCCGCCGCCGCCCGGGAGATCGCCGACCGCCTCGAGCGGGAGGCCGCCGACGTCGCACGACAGCAGGAGTCCGACGCCCGGGAACGAGCCGCGGACCTCGTCCGCGACGCCCAGGAACGTGCGCACCGACTCGTGGCCGACGCCGAGGAGCGGACGGCGCTCCTGCTGGCCGAGGCCGAGGACCGTCTCGGCGCCATCCGCACCGAGCGGGAGGCCGTGGCCGGCTACCTGGAGAACCTGCGGGGCGTGCTCACGCACGCGGCAGGCGTCATCGAGGAGCAGGGCGCCGCTCGTCCCGCCACGGTCGGCGCGGACGACGCGGACCAGTCCCGGCTCGAGACGGACGGCGACGCGGCTCGCTGACCGGTCGCCCGGGGCCGGCGCTGGTCGGGCTAGGCCTGCGTCGGCCAGTGCGTGGGCAGCGGAGCGCTGCCCGGCACGACGAGGTCCGCGACGGCGTCGAGGACGACCCGCACGTACTTCTCCCCCACCCACAGGTGCTTCGCGCCGGCGACGGGCACGACCCGGACGTCCGGTGCGACGGCGAACCGGCGGACCGCATCGTCCGGCACGAGGAAGTCGTCGTGCTCGGGGACGAGGGCGACCACCGGCACGCCCACGCCCGACCACCGGGCGAGCTCCTCGTCCGTGGTCCGGTGCAGCGGTGGCGACAGCAGGACGACCCCGGCGACGTTCCCGGCCTCGACGTGCTCGAGCGCGTGCTTCAGGATGACCTCCGTCCCGAAGGACCACCCGACGAGCCACGGCGTCGGCAGGCCCCGCACGACGACCTCGTCGACGGCGGCCCGGAGGTCGAAGCCCTCGGACACCCCGTCGCCGAAGACACCCTCGGACGTCCCGCGCGGTGAGGTGACGGAGCGGAAGTTGAACCGCAGGACGGCCAGGTCGGCCAGCGCGGGGAGCCGGGCCGCGGCCTTCTTCAGGACGTGCGAGTCCATGAAGCCCTGCGCGGTGGGCAGCGGGTGCAGCGTGACGAGTGTCCCCCGTGCCGGTCGGTCCAGCGGCTCGGCCAACTCCCCCACCAGCGTCAGGTGGTCGTCGGTGACGAGCTCCACGTCCGTCCGCCGAGCAGGCAGCACGGTGCCGGAACGGATCTCCTCGCCGGGCGCAACCGGCTCGCGGGTCTGTCCCTCGGGGCGTTCGGTCGTCATGCGATGCTCCAGCAGTGATGGTGCCAATGACGGCGCGCAGCGAGGTCGGCGGCGTCGCCGAGCACCCCGTCCGCACGCCACACGACGACGTGCGCGGTCCCGGGTTCGATCGTCAGGCCGCAGCCCGGGCAGAGGTACTCCTTCTGCGCCGATGCTGCCGAGATCGGTTGCACCGACCACTCGCGGCCACGACGGACTTCGGTCCGGCGCCAACCGCCCGTCAGTCGCTCGAGTCCGGCCCCCTCAGGGACGTCATCGTGGCCACGACCACGCGGGCGACGCGGCCGGTTGCTCCGCGGCACCGCGATCGCCGATCAGTACCAGTTGTACGAGACGCTGTGCGCCCAGGCGCCGCAGGGCGTGCCGTAGACACCGGTGATGTAGTTGAGTCCCCAGGTGATCTGCGTGGCGGGGTTCGTCTGCCAGTCGGCACCGGCGGAGGCCATCTTGCTGCCCGGGAGGGACTGCGGGATGCCGTACGCACCGCTCGGGTTGTAGGCGTTCACCCGCCAGCCGGACTCCTTGTTCCAGAGCGAGACCAGGCAGCTGTACTGGTCGTTGCCCCACCCGCGGGCGGCGACCATCTGCTGCGCGATCGCCTGGGCGCTACCAGGGTCCGGCGTCGCTGCGGTGGCGGCCAGGGGCGTGCTCGCGGCGGGCTGCGCTGCGGTGGCGTCGTCCTCGGTCGACGCGGTGTCGCTCGACGCACTGTCGGTCCCCGCGGGCGTGGCGGTCGGAGTCGGCGTGGGAGTCGGCTTGGGCGCGGGCTTGACGACGTCGAACCCGTCGCGGGCCGCGTCGAAGTCCCCGTACGTGCCGTGCGCCGAGAACTGCTGGGGCGTCGAGATCGGAGCCGGGGCGAGCACGGGCGCGGCCGTGGCGGCGTCGGTCTGCATCGGGTTGAACAGCGATCCACCGACGAAGGCCGACACGGCGAGGAACGACATCGCCGGGATCGTCGAACGCTGCCGCACGAACCCGTTGAAGGACCGCGGGGTCGACGGCTTCGACGGCGCGACGGACCGCGCGCGGGACCGGCGGACGATCCGGGCGGCGGGAGCGGTCACGACAGCTGCGGCCCGCGTGGCCTCGGCGTCGGAGACGCGGTTCGCTGCGACGGACACCGGCGCGATGACGGGAGCGACGGGCTGCTCCTGCTGGGCCGGGGTGGGACGGACGACCGAGGTCTCCGCCGTGCGCGTTCGGTTCTTCGCCGCTCGTCGCTCGCTGACGATCGCGTGATCGTGCAGTTCGCGGTTCGCGCGGTCGGATCGAGTGTCTGCCGTGTGCCTGCCCATGAGTCCGACCAGGATAACGGAACGATCACGGAAAGCGAAGCACCTGGGGACGGCGATTCGGCAGACGCCGATGCGGCCCGTTGCGCCCGTCCGTCAGCGCACGGCGAGCATGACCTCGACGACGGCGTCGAGGAGGGCGTCGACCTGGGCTTCGCGGTACCCGCCGTGCTTCGGACGGAACACGATCGACCGGACCTCGGTCAGGCTCAGCGGCTTGCCGTCCTTGAAGTAGCCGTGCAGCCGGCGCGAGAACGCGTCGACGTCCTTCGGGTGGTAGCCGGTCGTCAGGACGCTCACGCGCTGGAACCGCTGCCCGTCGGGTCGGCCGAGTCGCGCGACCACGTCGGACGCCTTGCTCCGGGCCTCCGCGTACCAGGCCTTCTGGCCGACGTCGGCGATCTCCCGCTCACGCTCACGTGCGGCGAACGCGTCCTCGAGTCGTTCCAGCGCGGCGTCGACGTGTTGCGTCGAGTAGCCGCCCTTCTTCATCGAGAAGGCGGTCGCGCGGATCTTCGCCGCCTCGATCCCGGGGGCGCTGTCGTTCGCGGTGTAGGCACGCCGAGCGTCCTCGAGGAAACGCTCGACCTCGTCGGCGTCGTAGCCGAGGACCGAGCGGGGGGCAGTCGGGAACGTCGAAGGCACGGCGCCATTGTGCCAGGCCTGTGTCGGAGCACTTCCTGGACGCGCGGGGACAGCGTGCGCGGAGCCCCGTCCGGAGTGTGGTCAGCGCACGATGACGAGGTACATCAGGTACGCGATGGCCGCCGACGGCAGGATGCTGTCGATCCGGTCGAGCAGCCCGCCGTGGCCCGGCAGGAACGAAGAGATGTCCTTGATCCCGAGGTCGCGCTTGATCATCGACTCGGTGAGGTCCCCGAGCGTGGCCGATCCGGAGATGAGCACCCCGAGGATGATCCCGGTCCACCAGGGCAGTCCGAGCATCAGCCACGTGACGAGGATGCCGACGAGGATGCTCGCCGCGACCGATCCCCCGAAGCCCTCCCACGTCTTCTTCGGGCTGATGCGCGGCGCCATCGGGTGCTTGCCGAGGTTGATGCCCGTCGCGTACGCCCCGGTGTCCACCGCGACGACCACGAGGATGAACGCGATCACCCAGCGTTCGCCGTGGTCCTGCGCGGACAGGAGCACCACGCAGGCACCGAGCAGCGTCACGTACGCCTGGACGAACAACCCGTTCGTGAGGTCGCGGACGACGTTCTGCGCCGACGGCTTCGTGCGGGCGAAGGCGACCTCCACGAGGCGCCACACCGAGATGACGACGACGCCGCCGAGCAGCGTCGACAGCGCCCAGTCCTGCCCGCCGAGGAAGGCGGCCGGGACGGTCGCGACCGCGACTGCGACGCTCGGGATCCTCGGGACGTCACGACCCGCGAACCGCATCGCACTCGCGAGCTCGTAGACGCCGACGCCGAGCAGGAACGCGGCGACGAGCATGAACACCGGTTTGAAGACCAGGAGCGACGCGAGCATGACCACCGCGAACGCGAGTGCGATCGCGATCGCCGCCGGCAGGTTCCGCCCGGTGCGGGCGGTCAGTGCTTCGTTGCGCACACCGAACTCGGCACGACGTTGCCGGATCTGCGCCTCGAAGTCGCTCCGGGCCGCCCTCGCCCGCGCGTCGAAGTCCTGTCGGAACCCCGTCATGCGGCGGTCATCTGATGTGGGGCGGTCGTCGCCCTGGTCCGGACGGCGCATCAGACCTCGAGGAGTTCGGCTTCCTTCTTCTTCAGCGCCTCGTCGATCTGGTCGACGTGCTTCTTCGTCAGCGCGTCGAGCTCCTTGTCGCTGCGGGCGATGTCGTCGTCGGACACCTCGCCCTTCAGCGCGTCGAGGTCGTCCTTGGCCTTGCGGCGGATGTTGCGGAGGACGACCTTGTGGTCCTCGCCCTTCCCCTTGACGATCTTCACGAACTCCTTGCGGCGCTCGGCCGAGAGCTCGGGGATCGTCACGCGGACGATCTCGCCGTCGTTCGTCGGGCTGGCCCCGAGGTTCGGGAAGGTCGCGATCGCACGCTCGATCTCCTTGAGCGCCGACTTGTCGTACGGCGTCACGATGAGGGTGCGGGCCTCCGGCGTCTGGAGGGACGCGAGCTGCGCGAGCGGGGTCGGCGAACCGTAGTACTCGACCGGGATCTTCTGGAAGAGCGCGGCGTTGATGCGGCCGGTGCGGACGGTGGCGAAGTCGTCCCTCGCGACGTCGACGGCCTTCGCCATCTTCTCGGTCGCCTCGGTCATGACGTCACTGATCACGGTGGTTCTCCTTCGGTACGGGTCGAGTCTAGTCAGTCGGCGGTCGGGACCCGGTCAGTTGCTGACGACGGTCCCGATGCGCTCGCCCTGGATCGCGGCGCGGACGTTGCCCTCGCCCTCCATGCCGAACACGTGCATCGGCATGCCGTTGTCCATGCAGAGCGAGAACGCGGTGGCGTCGACGACCTTGAGCCCCTTGAGGAGTGCGTCCTGGTAGGTGACGTGGTGCAGCTTCTCGGCGGTCGGGTCCTTCTTCGGGTCGGCGGAGTACACGCCGTCGACGCCGTTCTTGGCGACGAGCACCTCGTCCGCACCGATCTCGAGCGCACGCTGCGCGGCGACGGTGTCGGTCGAGAAGTAGGGCAGGCCGGCGCCCGCACCGAAGATGACGACGCGGCCCTTCTCGAGGTGCCGCTCGGCGCGACGCGGGATGTACTGCTCGGCGACCTGGGTCATGCTGATCGCCGACTGCACACGGGTGGCGGCGCCGGCCTGCTCGAGGAAGTCCTGGAGGGCGAGGGCGTTCATGACGGTACCGAGCATGCCCATGTAGTCCGCGCGGCCCCGGTCCATGCCGCGCTGCGACAGCTCGGCACCGCGGAAGAAGTTCCCCCCACCGACGACCACGGCCACCTCGACCTCGCGAGCGGCGTTCGCGATCTCCTTCGCGATGGAGCTGATGACGTCGGGGTTCACGCCCAGGGAACCGGCGCCGAACGCCTCTCCCGAGAGCTTCAGCAGGACCCGTCGGCGTCCGGTCTTCTCGTCGGTCATGTGTCAAGCACCCTTCGTCGTGGTCTCGTGGAAATGTACTCGGTGCGCCGGGGCGCACGACAACGGGGCCAGGAACCGGTTGGTTCCTGGCCCCGTCATGGGTTCGTTACGCGCCGACCTTGACGCGGGCGAAGCCCTGGATCGTGATGCCGGCGTTCTCGGCGGCCTTCGCGACGGAGATCTTGTTGTCCTTCGCGTAGTCCTGGTCGAGGAGCGAGATGCCCTTGATGAAGGCGTTGACGCGACCCTCGACGATCTTCGGGAGGGCGGCCTCGGGCTTGCCCTCCTCGCGCGTGATCGCCTCGACGGTGGCGCGCTCCTTCTCGATCGCGTCGGCCGGGACCTCGTCGCGCGTGAGGTACGACGGGTTCGCGAACGCGACGTGCTGCGCGATGGAACGGGCCTCGGCGGCGTTGTCACCCTCGTAGGCGACGACGACGGCGATCTGCGGCGGCAGGTCCTGGCTCGTCTTGTGCAGGTAGATCTCGAAGGCCGAGCCCTCGACACGGCGGACCGTGCGGACCTCGAGCTTCTCGCCGAGCGCCGCTGCGCTCTCGTTGACGACCTCGAGGACGGTCTTGCCGTCGAGCGGGGCC
This sequence comes from Curtobacterium sp. MCJR17_055, assembly GCF_003224335.1. GTDB lineage: Bacteria > Actinomycetota > Actinomycetes > Actinomycetales > Microbacteriaceae > Curtobacterium. Next base: position 51,358 of record NZ_QKLF01000003.1, on the reverse strand, counting down.
GCGTTCGCCGAGGCGACGTCGGTGGCACCGGCAGCGGCGACCGCACCGAGCACCTTGTCGGCGAGGGTCGTGAACTTCTCGTTCTTCGCGACGAAGTCGGTCTCGCTGGCGAGCTCGACGACGGTGGCGGCACCGTTGTCGGCCGATGCGACGACGACGCCTTCCGAGGTCGCACGGTCGTCGCGCTTGGCGACGGCCTTCGCGCCCTTGATGCGGAGCAGTTCGACGGCCTTGTCGTAGTCGCCGTCAGCCTCGACGAGGGCGTTCTTGGCGTCCATCATGCCGGCGCCGAGGTCCTCGCGGAGCTTCTTCACGTCAGCAGCGGTGAAGTTTGCCATTGCCTGGAGTCCTTTCTGGACTGTGCGTGTGTGGAGAGTGGGGAGCGGAGCAGGGGCGCCGGACCGGTGACGGTCCGGCGCCCCGGGTGCTCACTCGGCGGGGGTGGTCTCCGCAGCGGCGGCGGCCTCGGCCGTCGGCTCGGCGTTCTTGTCGGCGTCGGCGATCGGCTCGCCGATCTCCTTCGCGGCGACCTGAGCGTCAGCGTCGTTCTCGGCGACGGTCGCACCCTCGGGGGCGGCGTCGGCGGCCGGCGTCGCGCTGTCGCCACCGAGGAGCTCCTGCTCCCACTCGGCGAGCGGCTCGGCGGCCGCGTCGTCGTCGCCACCGTTGTGGCGGGTCTTCAGACCCTCGGCCGCGGCGTCGGCGACGATGCGGGTGAGGAGGCCGACGGAGCGGATCGCGTCGTCGTTGCCCGGGATCGGGTAGGTGATCTCGTCCGGGTCGCAGTTGGTGTCGAGGATGCCGATGATCGGGATCCCGAGCTTCTGCGCCTCGTCGACGGCGAGGTGCTCCTTCTTGGTGTCGACGATCCAGAGCGCGCTCGGGGTCCGCGTGAGGTTGCGGATACCACCGAGGGTCTTGTGGAGCTTGTCCAGCTCGCGCTTCTTGATGAGGAGCTCCTTCTTGGTGAAGCCCTTCGTCGTGTCGTCGAAGTCGATCTCCTCGAGCTCCTTCATGCGCGCGAGGCGCTTGGAGACCGTCTGGAAGTTCGTGAGCAGACCGCCGAGCCAACGCTGGTTGACGTACGGCTGGCCGACGCGGGTCGCCTGCTCGGCGATGGAGCCCTGCGCCTGCTTCTTGGTGCCCACGAAGAGGATCGTGCCACCGTGCGCGACCGTCTCCTTGACGAAGTCGTACGCACGGTCGATGAAGGCCAGCGACTGCTGCAGGTCGATGATGTGGATGCCCGAGCGCTCGGCGAGGATGAAGCGCTTCACCTTCGGGTTCCACCGACGGGTCTGGTGTCCGAAGTGGACGCCGCTGTCGAGCAGCTGGCGGATGGTGACGACGGCCATGCCGTCCCTCCTTGTTCTCGGCGCACGGGACGGAGCCCGTGCACACGGTTGCGGTTGTGTCGGTCACGACCGGTGGTCGTGGCCCCTGGCGCCCAGCCCCGTGACCGCCCGCTCGTGAGAGCGGGACCGATGGCCGCGGGACGTGCCGGAGGCCGGCACTGGTGGACACGCGAAGTCAGCGCGACCAGCGCGCTGCTGGATAGATGCTAACAGAGGAAGGAGGCCCGGATCACGCGACCCGGCAGGGTCACGCGATCCGGGCCTCCCGGCTGGGTGGGCGGCAGCGTCAGGCCTTGGCGCTGACCGTGTCGCCCTCGGCCGAGATGCCCATCTCCTCGAGGGAGCGGCCCTTGGTCTCGGGGATCTTCGCGATGACGAAGAACAGCGACAGCAGCGCGAAGAGCGCGTAGATGCCGTAGGTGACCGTCAGGTTGAAGCCGGACAGCACCGGGAACGAGATCGTGACGATGAAGTTCGCGATCCAGTTCGCCGCCGAGCCGATGCCGAGCGCGGTGGCGCGGATGCGGTTCGGGAACATCTCGCCGAGCAGCACCCACATGAGCGGGCCCCAGGTCGCACCGAAGGAGACGACGAACAGGTTGGCGAAGACGAGGGCGATGACGCCCCAGGCGCCGGGCAGCGAGGGCTCGCCGTCGACGATGCGGGCCTGCGAGAACGCGATGGCGACCATCGTCAGCGAGACGAACATGCCCGCGGAACCGGCGACGAGCAGCGGCTTCCGGCCGACCTTGTCGACGAGGAAGATCGCGATGAACGTGACCAGGACGTTCACGACCGAAGTGATGGTCGAGATGAGGAACGAGTCGCTCTCCTTGAAGCCGACGGCCTGCCACAGCGTCGTCGAGTAGTAGAAGATCACGTTGATGCCGACGAACTGCTGCAGGACGGCGAGGATGATGCCGACCCAGACGATGGGCTGCAGGCCGAAGCGGTTGCCGCGGATCGAGCCCTTCTTCTCGTTCGCTTCCTTCTGGATGCCGTCCTGGATCTCCTCCAGGCTCGTGTTCACGGTGTCACGGGGCACGATCTTGCCCATGACCTCACGCGCGTCGTCCTCGCGGCCCTTGGTGAGCAGGTACCGGGGCGACTCCGGCAGCGTGATCGCGAGGATGCCGTAGACGATCGACGGGACGACACCGACCAGGAACATCCAGCGCCAAGCCGGCAGGCCGAAGACGTCCGCCGACGCGCTGCCCGCCGTGACCGCGAAGAACTGGTCCGAGAGCAGGGCGGCGAAGATGCCGAGCGTGATCGCGAGCTGCTGGAAGGACGCGAGGCGCCCACGGATCGCCTTCGGGGAGACCTCGGAGATGTAGGCGGGTGCGATGACCGATGCGGTGCCGATGCCGAGTCCGCCGACGAGGCGCCAGATGACGAAGTCCCACGTGGCGAAGGCGAACCCCGACCCGATCGAGGACACGAAGAACAGCACCGCGGCCCAGAACATGATCCGGGTACGACCGAACCGGTCCGCCAAGCGTCCCGCGAAGTACGCGCCGAACGCACACCCGATGAGGGCGGAGGCGACCGCGAACCCGCTGGCGCCGTCGGAGAGGTCGAACTCCCCCTTGATCGCGTCGACCGCCCCGTTGATGACGGACGAGTCGAAGCCGAAGAGGAAGCCACCGACCGCCGCCGCGACGGCGAACAGCGTGACCTTCCCCTTGAACGCACGGTCCTCGCCGTGCTCGGTGGTCCTGGTCGACACGATGCTCCTGGGTTCCCGCCGCCGTGCCGGGTGGTGCACGGTGCCCCGGCGGTCGGCTGGATCGCCGTCCGAGCGGCGTTGCGGTGTCCGGAGCGGCCCCGACAGTACCCCTTCGCGGGTTGTTGAGCACATCGGGCGCCGTGCGGCGGCCGCTCCTCCACTGGCCGGGAGGCCCGGGGCTCCGTCCACAGGAGGGCTCCGGTCCGCCTCGGGGCCGGGTCGGGACGGCGAGCCTGGGTGGCATGACGAGCGCGACGAGGAGCGGACGGGGAAGCGTGGTGCCGGGCGTGGCGGGGCGGCGTGCCGAGCGGGGGCCGGCACCGGGTCGGTGGCGGGGTCCGTGGCGGGGTGCGTGGCGGTGTCCGTGGCGGGCTGAGTGGCGGGCTGGGTGGCCACGGGTCCCGGCGTCCGCGGCGACTGCGACCGCGATGAGGACTCGGAGGGCGCTGCCGGGCGTCCTGCGGGTGGGGCTGGCTGCATCGGTGGCCGTGGCCGTGGTCGGCCTGGTCGGACCGGTGGGTCGGGTCGGTGTGGCCGACCTCGCCGCCCCGGGTCGTGCCGCCGGGATGGTCGACCGGCCCGGGGAGCGGGGGTGGGCGGCGGCATTCCACGGCGTCGGCGCGGGCGGCCAGATCGGCGCGGGTGGCTCGGGTGGCGCGGTCGGCGCGGTCGGCGCGGTCGGCGCGGTCGGCCAGGACGGCCAGATGAGCCGGACCGGCCTCGTCGAGCCAGCACCTGCCTCCGCCCCGTCCGGCGCGGCCCGGTCCACGGTGGGACGGCCCCGGTGGTCCTGGCCGACGGCACGTCACGTCGTCCAGCGGCCGTGGGAACCCCCGGCGACCGAGTACGGGCCCGGGCACCGTGGTCTGGACGTCGCCGCGGACCCTGGCACCACCGTGACGGCCCCCGACGCGGGGACCGTCACGTTCGCCGGCCCGGTCGGAGGTCGACCGGTCGTGACCATCGACCACGGAGACGGGCTCGTGAGCACCCTCGACCCCGTGCGACCGGTCGTCCGGAAGGGCGACCGTGTCGACCGTGGGGCGCCGGTCGGGGTCGTCGCGTCCGGGCACTGCCCTGCCGTGACGCCGTGCCTGCACCTCGGCGCTCGGGACGACGGCAGCTACGTCGATCCGCTCCCGTTGCTGCCGGCACCGGCCTGGCCGGTCCTGCTGCCGGAGAACGCGCTGGCCGCCGGCGTCGGAGCGGGCACCGGTCAGGCGCGGGGGTGCGCCGTCCGGTACACCTCGCGCAACCGAGCGGACGAGACGTGCGTGTAGATCTGCGTGGTGCCGAGGCTGGCGTGCCCGAGCATCTCCTGCACGGCACGGAGGTCCGCTCCCCCATCCAACAGGTGCGTCGCCGCCGTGTGCCGGAAGGTGTGCGGGCCGCTCGGCCCGTCCCCCGGTAGCGCTTCGAGCAGTCTCGCCACGATGCGGTAGGCGCTCCTGGTGCCGAGTCGCGCTCCGCGGTCGCCGAGGAACAGGGCGGTGCCCGCCGCGGACGTCCGAGCGGGCGGTGCGCCGGTCGACGGAGTACCGGCGGCGGCGAGCGCCGGTCGGCCGCGCTCGAGCCAGTCCTCGAGGGCGTCCCGTGCCGGCACCCCGAACGGCACGACGCGTTCCTTCCCGCCCTTGCCGAGCACCCGGACCGTCAGGCGCTCCCGGTCGAGGTCCGTCAGGTCCAGTCCGACGAGTTCGCTCACCCGGATGCCGGCGGCGTAGAGCAGCTCGACCACGGCGAGGTCGCGCAGGGCGGCGGGGTCGTCACCGACCGCGCGGGCGCTCAATCCGTCGAGCATCTCCCGCACCTGGTCCTGTGCGACCACGCGCGGCAGGTGCGCGGCACCCTTCGGCGCGCGGAGCCGCACGCCGGGGTCGACCGGCAGCACGCCGGACTCGCTCGCCCACCGGGTGAAGGCGCGCACCGACGCGCTCCGACGGGCGATCGTCGAGCGGGCGAGACCGCGCTCGTTCGCCGTCCACAACCAGTCGCGCAGGAGCTCGAGCGTGATGCCGTCGGTCCGGTCGATCCCCCGCCCGGACGCGAACGCCGTGAGGTCGTCGAGGTCCGCGCGGTACGCCCGCACGGTCTGCTCACTGAGGCCGCGCCCGTGTCGGCCGTGCTCCAGGAACGCCGACACGGCCCGGTCGAGCCGGTCACTCCCGCGGTGGTGTCCCTCGTCGTCGTGCACCTCGTCAGGGTACGGCCGGCATCGAGCACGCTCCCGTCACCCCGCCGGGTGCGCGGCCCGTCCCCCACCCGAGACTGCGGAGGACGACGGCGGTCCCGGTCCCGCTCCGGACGTCGCGCTGGTCGTCCTCCCGCTCCGCCGCCGGCTCCCCCCGTCGTCTGGTGTCACGCGGCCGTCCACCCGCCAGGCCCCCGCGTCACCAGCCCTTGCAGCTCGGCGAGCGCGAGAGCGTCGGTCGCGTCCGCCGGTGACAGCCCGGACCGGACGGCGACCTCGTCGAGCGGGATCGGTCTCCGGCGGCTCAGGGCATCGACGGCACGGAGCACCTCGGGATCGACGCGCGCGGCGGCGATCGGCACCGCAGGGTCCGTCGTCGGGTCCCCGGACCGGGTGCGGAGGGCCGCGTCGACGGGATCCGCCGGGTGCACGACGATCTCGGCACGGCGATCGGCGATCAGCCGGTGGCAGCCGGCCGACGCCGAGGACGAGTACGGCCCCGGCACGGCGAAGACCGGTCGCCCGAGTTGCCCGGCATGGTGGGCCGTGTTGAGTGCGCCCGACCGCGCACCCGCCTCCACGATGACCGACACCGACCCCAGGGCAGCGATGAGCCGGTTGCGGGCGAGGAACCGCCACCGAGACGGTCTGGTGCCGGGCGGGCACTCCGCGAGCAGGGCTCCGTGGTCGGCGACGCTCCGGAGCATGGTGCTGTTCCCCGCCGGGTAGAGCTGGTCGACACCGCCGGCGAGCACCGCGACCGTGGGTGTACCTGCTGCGAGGGCCACCCGGTGCGCGACCGCGTCGATGCCGTACGCGCCCCCGGAGACGACGAGGCACCCGGCGTCCGCCGCGGCCGAGGTGATCTCCGCCGCGGCCTCCGCTCCGAGGACCGTGTTCGCCCGGGCCCCCACGACCGAGATGCCCGGGAGGTCACCGACCGGACGCGTTCCTCGACGCCACAGCACGAGGGGAGCATGGACACCGAGGTCGTCGATCCCGGCCGGCCAGTCCTCGTCACCCGGGACGAGGAGCGTGCACCCCACGGCGGAGGCTGCTCCCAGGACGGCGTCGACGTCGAGGCGGAGCAGCCGTGGGCGCCACCGTTCGAGTGCCGGCACGAGCGGGTCCGAGGCCGCCCGGGCGAGCTCGTCGCGCACGTCGTCCTCCGCCGAGTCGCGTCCGGTGTCGACGAGCATCTCCCCGAGTGCCACCGGCCCGTCGTCGAGCGCCTGCAGGACGGCACGGATCGAGCGGCCCGCGCCCAGCCGTCCCACCAGCTCGCCGGCCGTGCCGTCCCCCGGCTCGACGACCGTCGACCAGGCGACCCGGGCGAGGAGTTCGTCGGTGCCCAGCTCGCCGGGTCGTACGACGGCGGCACGGAGTCGTGACAGCGCGGCGGCACGGTCGACGCTCCTGCGCCGGGCAGTCCTGCCCCCGGTGCTCACAGCGCCGTCCGCAGCGCGAGCGCGCGCTCGACGTGTCGTCGGTCGGGTCGGTCGTCGCCGTCGAGGTCCGCGATCGTCCACGCCAGTCGCATCACCCGGTCCCATCCGCGCATCGTCAGGGTGCCGAGGTCGAGTGCTCGGTCGAGGACGTCGGAGGCACCCGGTGCGGCGCGGCCGTCACCGCGCAGCCACGTGCCGGTGACGTCGGCGTTCGTGGTCCATCCGGTCCCCCGGAGCCGAGTCCGCATGCGCTCCCGGGCATCGCCGATCACCCGCCTCGCCGCATCGGTGGTCGGGGCCGTCCCGTCACTCGCGCGGAGCGTCCCGGTCGTCACCCTGGCGACCGCGACCCGGATGTCGATGCGGTCGAGCAGCGGCCCGGACAGGCGACCGAGGTACCGCCGGACCGCGCTCGGCGGACACGTGCAGGCCGGGCCACCGACACCCCCGGCGTTCCCGCATGGACAGGGGTTGGCGGCGAGCACGAGCTGACACCGGGCGGGGAACTCGGCTGATCCGCCGGCGCGGTGCACCGTGATGCACCCTGCTTCGAGGGGTTGCCGGAGCGCGTCCAGGACCGCTCGGGGGAACTCGGTCGCTTCGTCGAGGAACAGCACACCGCCTGTCGCCCGTGACACCGCTCCCGGCCGGAGCTGCCCCGTCCCGCCGCCGATCAGGGCGGCCGCCGACGCCGAGTGGTGCGGCGCTTCCCACGGCGGTCGCCGTGTCCAGGAGCGCACGCCGTGCCCTGCGACCGACCGGACCGCGGCGACCTCGAGTGCCGCGTCGCCATCGAGGTCCGGCAGCAGCGCGGGCAGGCGTTCGGCGAGCATGGTCTTGCCCGAACCCGGCGGCCCGAGCAGGAGGACGTGGTGGCCGCCCGCGGCGGCGGTGACGACCGCGCGGACACCGATGGCGTTGCCGACCACGTCGGCGAGCTCGAGCGGCGGTGGTGTGTCGTCGACCGGCACCGGGAGGAGCACCGGGTCGGCGAACCCGGCCGGGAGATCGGCACCGGCGTCGATCGCGGCGGACCGGAGCGAGTCCACCCCGGTGAGCGTCACCCCGGGGACGGCCTGCGCCTCTGCGAGGTTCCCGATCGGCAGGACGACGCGGTCCATCCCGGCCTCGCGGGCCGCCAGCACGACCGGGATGATGCCCAACACGGGGCGGACGCGTCCGTCGAGACCGAGCTCTCCGACGTAGACGGTCCGTCGGTCGGCCCCGGGAGCCGTCCCCGCGGCGGCGAGGACCGCCATCGCGATGGCCAGGTCGAACCCGGAGCCGCGCTTGGGGACGCTGGCCGGGGTGAGGTTGACCGTGATGCGACGTGACGGCAGCGGGCAGTCGGCGACGGTCGCTGCCGAGCGGACGCGTTCCCGGGCTTCCCCGAGCGACGTGTCCGGCAACCCGATGATGCTGAAGGTCGGCAGCTGACTGGTGAGGTGCGCTTCGACCTCGACGAGGGTCCCCCGCACCCCCACGAGCGCCACGGCCGACGTCCGTCCGATGTCACTCATCCGATCGCCTCGACGTGCTCGATCGCCACGTGGTCCGCCACGATCGTGACGGCGATGCAGTCGAGCCGGATCGCGCGCGCCGTCTCGTCGCGGTTCGCGTGGAACCAGGCCGGGACGAGTCGACGCATGCGGGCGAGCTTTTGCGGCGTCACGGCTTCGAGCGGATGACCGGCGGCCTGGCCGGTCCGGGTCTTCACCTCGACGAAGACGATGGTCTCGCCGGTCCGCGCGACGATGTCGATCTCGCCGCGTGCGCATCGCCAGTTCCGGTCGATGATCCGGAACCCGTGCCGCTCGAGCCATTCCACGGCGTGGCGTTCTCCGGTCATCCCCGTTGCTCTCCGCGAGTCGGTCGGAACTCGTGGCGCTGCTCGATTCGTCATGGAGTCAGGATGATGAACGCCGCGACCGAATGGAGAAGGCTCGTGGTGTCCTGTGGATGGACGCGCGGAAAGACCGTCCTGTGGAGGAACGGTTGGCCCGATGTCCCGCACAACGACAAAGGCCGGACTATTCCTCACGGAATGTCCGGCCCTTGCTGTGATCGGCGACGGACGCCGATCGGGATGATCAGTGTGCGGCTGCGTACGCTTCCTGCACCTGCGTCGAGATACGACCACGAGAAGAGACCTCGTAGCCGTTCTCCTTCGCCCATTCGCGGATCTTGCCGAGTTCCTCGGAGTTGCCGCGCTTCGGCGCCGACGAGGGCTTGCCCGTCGACCCGGTGCGACGACCGGCGGTCTTGCGCGCTGCTGCGATGTAGTCCGAGATCGCGTCCCGGAACTTGTCGACGTTGTCGTTGGACAGGTCGATCTCGTAGGACGAACCGTCGAACGCGAACTCGACCGTGCGGCCATCGCCAGCGGCGATCGGCGAATCGTCGAGATCGTCGACGAGCTGGACAGTGACCTTCTGCGCCATTTCTCACTCCTTCAGGATCGTGAATACGGTCCAGCGTATCGCAGGAGTTTCCGGAATGACCGAATGCGTCGGCGATCCCCTACTCGTCGAGAGCGAGTTCCTTGGGGAGTTCGAGTTCCCGCGCGGTGAGTTCTTCGACGTTCACGTCCTTGAACGTGAGAACGCGAACGGACTTCACGAATCGGTCGGACCGGTAGACGTCCCAGACCCACACGTCGTTCATCGTCAATTCGAAGTAGAAGTCGTGCTCGGTGTCCCGACGGACCAGCTCGACCTCGTTCGCCAGGTAGAAGCGGCGCTCGGTCTCGACCACGTACCGGAACTGCCCGACGACGTCGCGGTACTCGCGGTACAGGGCAAGTTCGACCTCGCGGTCGTAGTCGTCGAATTCTTCGTCATCCATCGCGCGCTCAGTCTACGGCGACGCGGTCGAGTTCCTCGAACCCGTCGAGCGCGACCGCGGAGGCGGCGTGCAACCAGGTCTTCCGGTGCAGCGCATGCGGCCCGACCGTTCGGATGGCGTCGTAGTGCGCGGTCGAGCCGTACCCCTTGTTGGACGCCCACGCGTAGTGCGGCGCATCGTCGTGCGCAGCGATCATCAGCTCGTCACGAGCGACCTTGGCGACGACGGACGCCGCGGCCACGGAGGCGCAGTCACGGTCCGCCTTCACCCGCACCTGGACGTCGAGTGGCCGGTGCTCGGACGGCAGGGCCCGCGAGAGCCAGTCGAACGACCCGTCGAGCACCACCACCGCTCCCTCGAGCGAGACCCCGTCGTCGACGAGGGTCGTGATCGCCCGCGCCCCGGCCAGCCCCAGTGCGGCGACGATGCCCTGCTCGTCGACGACCTCGGCGGACGCCATCCCGACGGCGGTGCGCGCCCACCGGGTGACCGTCGGCACGAGCTCGGTCCGCCGCGCCTGGGACAGGAGCTTCGAGTCGGCCAGCCCCTGCGGCACGCGACGGACGTCGACCGTCACCGCCGCGACACCGACGCCGACCGGCCCGGCGATGGCACCACGGCCGACCTCGTCGACACCGATCACGGTGACCCGGCCGGCGGCGAAGAGCGACTTCTCCAGCCGCAGGGACGGACGGACCGGGGTCACTCGTCCCGCTCCTCCACGCCGGCGAAGACCTCGGGATGGTCGTCGAGCCAGGTCCACCGGCTCATCGGCCAGGAGATGACGAACGCCCGGCCCGTGACGTCGGAGAGGGGGACGAACCCCTTCGACGGGGTGTCCCCGTTGTACCGGGAGTCCTTCGAGTCGTTCCGGTTGTCGCCCATCACCCAGATGGTGCCCTTCGGCACGGTGACGGAGAAGTCGGTCGACGAGGCACGGGTGTCGCCGGCCGGGAGCTTGAGGTACGGCTCCGTGATCGGGACCCCGTTGACCGTCATCTGACCGAGGTCGTTGCAGCACGCGACGGTGTCGCCCGGCAGCCCGATGACCCGCTTGATGAGGTGGTCGTCGCTGTCCCCGGTCCCGAGCCCGACCTGCGTGAGCAGCCAGTCGGCCGCTTGACCGACGGGCGACGTCGGGGTCACGTTCGGCAGCTGCTCGCCGTCGAGCCACCCGCCCGGGTCCTTGAAGACGACGACGTCCCCGCGCTTGAGGGCGACGGTGTCCGGCACGAGTTCGTTGACGATCACGCGGTCGTTGATCTGCAGCGTGTTCTGCATCGAGGCAGAGGGGATGTAGAAGGAGCGGATCAGGAAGGTCTTCACCAGGAAGGACACCAGGAGTGCCGCGATGAAGATGATGACGAGGTCCCGCAGGAAGGTCAGCACCCCGTTCCGCGGCTTCCTCGTGTTCCGCGGGCGACGGGCCTCGCCCTCAGTCGTGTCCGTCATTTCCACTCTCGTCGACCTGTTCCCCGGGGGCCCGGGACGCATGCCCCCGGAGCGCGAGCGGCTCCGGGAACGGGCGAGCCCCCCGCCGATGCACAACCGTACATGGACGAGGGGCTCGCAGCGGGCCCGGCGTTCCGGGCGTCGCTGTGAAGGCGATCAGTTGTCGCGCTTCTCCTTGATCTTGCGGCGGGCCGCCTTGCCGCGGAGTTCGCGGAGGTAGTAGAGCTTCGCGCGACGGACGTCACCGCGGGTGACGATCTCGACGTGGTCGATGATCGGGGAGTGCACCGGGAACATGCGCTCGACGCCGACCTGGAAGCTCACCTTGCGGACCGTGAAGGTCTCGCCGATGCCGTGGCCCTGGCGGCCGATGACGACGCCCTGGAAGACCTGAATACGCGAACGCGTGCCTTCGACGATGTTGACGTGGACCTTGACGGTGTCGCCGGGGCGGAAGTCCGGGTGGTCGGTGCGCAGGGCACCGGCGGTCACGTGGTCGAGCAGCTGCATGATGGTGTCACTTCCTGCGGACGCACACGGGTCGCCGCGGATCGAATTCGGAAAGTACGAGATGCGTGCCCGGTGTCGGCGACTCCCCCGTGGCAGAGTCCAGCCAGGGCACGATCGATCATCATGCCACAACAACCCCACCGCAGCCAACCGGCAGGATGGTCCCATGATCGAACTCCGCACCCCCGCCGAACTCGACGGACTGCGTGTCGCCGGCCGCTTCGTCGCCGACGTCCTCGACACCCTGCTGGAGACGGTCGACGTCGGGGTGAACCTGCTCGACCTCGACCGCGTGGCCGCGCGGATGATCGCGGACCGTGGCGCCGAGAGCTGCTACGTGGACTACCACCCGTCCTTCGGGAAGTCGCCGTTCGGCAAGAACCTCTGCACGTCGGTGAACGACGCGGCCCTGCACGGGCTGCCGTACGACCGTGTGCTGCAGGACGGCGACCTGGTCAGCCTCGACTTCGCCGCGAGCGTCGGCGGGTGGGTCGCGGACTCCGCCGTCACCGTGCAGGTGGGCACGCCCCGGGACGAGGACCAGCGTCTCATCACCACGGTCGAACGGTGCCTCGCCGCCGGCATCGCGCAGGCGACCCCGGGCAACAAGCTCGGCGACGTCTCCGCCGCGATCGGCTCGGTCGCCAGGGGCGCCGGGTACGACGTGAACCTGCAGTTCGGCGGGCACGGCGTCGGCCGCACCATGCACGGCGACCCGCACGTCCCGAACGACGGCCGCCCGGGACGCGGACTGAAGCTCCGACCGGGCCTCGTCGTCGCGATCGAGCCCTGGCTCATGCAGGGCACGGACGAGCTCGTCCAGGACGAGGACGGCTGGACGCTCCGCAGTGTCGACGGGTCACGGGCCGCGCACGTCGAGCACACGGTCGCCGTCACGGAACAGGGCCCGGAGGTCCTCACCCTCCGGCGCGCGCAGCGCGGCGCCTGAGGCGGCAGCACCGACGAACGGACGGGAGGCCCGACACCAGCTGGTGTCGGGCCTCCCGTCCGTCGAGGGGTCGCGTCGACCCGCTCAGTCCGGCAGCAGGTCCGGACGGACGCGCCGCGTCCGCTCCACCTGCTGCTCGTGGCGCCAGGAGGCGACGCGCGCGTGGTGCCCGCTGAGCAGCACGTCCGGCACGTCGAGGCCGCGCCACGACGCCGGCTTCGTGTAGGAGGGGTACTCGAGCAGGCCGTCCTCGTGGGACTCCTCGACGAGTGACTCGGGGTTGCCGACGACACCCGGGACCAGCCGTCCGACGGCCTCGATCACGGCCATCGCCGCGACCTCGCCGCCGTTCAACACGTAGTCACCGAGGGAGAGCTCGACGACCGTGCTGCGCGCCGCGGCCCATTCGAACACGCGGGCGTCGATCCCCTCGTACCGACCGCAGGCGAACACGAGGTGCTCGTGCTCGGCGAGGGACCGGGCGATGGTCTGCCGGAAGGGCGTCCCCGCGGGCGTCGGCACGACGAGCGTCGACGAGCCGTCAGGGCGGAGCAGGGCGTCGAGGGCCTGGGCCCACGGTTCCGGCTTCATCACCATGCCGGCGCCGCCGCCGTACGGGGTGTCGTCGACCGTGCGGTGCCGGTCGGTCGTCCACGAGCGGAGGTCGTGCACGTGCAGGTCGAGCAGGCCGCCCTGCCGGGCCTTGCCGAGCAGGGAGACGTCGAGCACCCCGAAGAACTCCGGGAAGATCGTGACGATGTCGATCCGCACGGTCAGTCCTCGGTGTCGGCGGCCGGGGACGTCGCCGGTGGGGTCACCGTCTCGGGACGGCTGGTGTCCTCCGGGTCCTCGAACAGACCGGTCGGCGGGGTGACCGTGACGGTGCCGGCGTCGAGGTCGACCGCGGGCACGATCGCCGCGACGAACGGCACGAGGACCTCGCCGCGATCGGGCGTGTCGACCGCGAGCAGGTCCTGTGCCGGCAGGTGGTCGACCCGTGCGACGGTGCCGACCTCGACGCCGTCGCGGAGGACCTTCAGGCCGACCAGCTGGTGGTCGTACCAGGCGTCGTCCTCACCGGTGTCCTCGTCGGTGTCCTGCTCGACCCAGAGGATCGCCCGCGCGAGGGTCTCGGCGGCGCTCCGGTCGGCGACACCCGCGAAGAACGCGACGGGGTGGCCGTTGTACCAGCGGAGTTCGTCGAGCGCGATGGTCTTGCCCGACCACGGGGAGTCGTCGGGGACCTGGAGCGTGAAGACCGCTCCCGGCGTGAACCGACGATCCGGGTCGTCGGTGTAGAGCTCGAGCTTGATGCCGCCCTTGAGCCCGTGCGCCTTCGTGATGCGACCCACCCGGAGCTGGGTCGTCTCCCTAGGAATCGCTGTCCACCACGTCGACCCGCACGCGCTTGCCGTCGGCCAGGGCCGTGACGAGCGTGCGGAGCGCCTTCGCGGTGCGTCCGGCGCGACCGATCACGCGGCCGAGGTCCTCGGGGTGCACACGCACCTCGAGGACCTCGCCCCGCGCGGAGGTGGAGCTGGCGACGCGCACGTCGTCAGGGTGATCGACGATCCCCTTGACGAGGTGCGTCAGCGCGGATTCGAGCAAGGACTACGCCTCGGTCGTCTCGTCGGAGGACTCGTCCGCTGCCGGAGCGGCCGGGGCCGTCTTCTCCGACTTGGGCTTGAGGACGGCCTTCTTCGAGCTGTCGACCGTGAAGGCCGGCTTCGGCTCGCGGACCTTGACCTTGGACTCGGTGTCCTTCTCGCCCTTGAACTTGGCCCAGTCACCGGTCAGCTTGAGGAGCGCGGCGACCTGCTCGGTCGGCTGCGCGCCGACGCCGAGCCAGTACTGCGCACGCTCGGACTGGACCTCGATGAACGAGGGCTCCTCGGTGGGGTGGTACTTGCCGATCTCCTCGATCACACGACCGTCGCGCTTGGTGCGCGAGTCGGCGACGACGATGCGGTAGTACGGCGCTCGGATCTTGCCGAGGCGCTTGAGACGGATCTTGACAGCCACAATGACTCCTGTTGCGTACGTGTTGTGGTTGAACCGGAACCGCGGGCGTGGGGGCACACACGGTGGAAGCTCTGAGAGACTCGCGATCCGCTGGATAGAGGGTCGAGCGGACACGATTCGACCGTTCATTCTTGCAGATTCCCGAGCGGGAAGCGAGCCACGACGCGCGGCGCGCCCCGGGCACTCGATCCGGGCGGTCACGGCGCCAACGCGCGGACCGCCTCCAGGGCCTCACTCGTGGCGCGCACGGCGTCGACCGCGCGGGCGTCCCGGGCACCGCCCACCACCGCGAACGGCACGTCGGCGGACCGGAGGCCCGCGACCAGGTCGTCCCGCGCCTCCTGGCCGGCACAGAGCACAACGACGTCCGCCGGGACGGCGACCTCCGTGCCGGACCCGTCGCGGATCCAGAGCGCGCCCGGTTCGATGCGGAGGTACTCCTGCACGTCACCGAGCATCCGGACGCCTGCGTCACGGAGCCGACCGAGCGCCACCCACCGCGAGGTGAGGCCCACGCCCTGGCCGAACTTCCCGTTCCGGCGGAGCACCGTGACCAGGTGGCCCGGGCGGACCGTCCGGTGCACGGTCGGCTGGCGCTGTGGCAGGTCACCGACCAGTTCCGTCGAGACCGGAACGTCCCAGCGGGCGGCGAACTCGACGGCGCGGACCGCCTCGTCGGGTGACTCGGTGAGGAAGGCGGCGGTGTCGACGCCGATCCCGCCGCCGCCGATGACCGCGACGCTGCCCTCGGGCACGCCCTCGCGGAGCGCCTGCTCGTAGGTGAGCACGTGCGGCAGGTCGGCGCCGGGCAGGGCAACCTCCCGGGGCACGACACCGGAGGCGAGCACCACCGCGTCGCTGCCCGTCAGGTCGTCGACGGTCGCCGCCCGCCCGAGGTGCACGGTGGCGCCGCGCTCCGCGAGTTCCGCGCGTGCGGCCTGCACCGGACCGGCGTAGTCCTCCTTGCCGGGGATCACCGCGGCGAGTCCGAACTGTCCGCCCAGGACGTCCGACGCCTCCCACAGCCGGACGTCGTGACCACGGCGGGCGGCGTCGACCGCTGCGGCGAGTCCCGCCGGTCCCCCGCCCACGACGTCCACGCGCTTCGGCTCCGAGCTGGGTCGGAGGGGGAACTGCAGCTCCCGGGCTGCGCGTGGGTTGACGAGGCACGACACCGGTGCGCCGACCACGGACCGGTCGAGGCACGCCTGGTTGCAGCCGATGCAGGTGTTCACGAGGTCGGGCCGGCCGGCCAGGGACCGTTCCACGAGCTGCGCGTCGGCCAGGAACGGTCGGGCGAGCGCCACCGCGTCGATCCGTCGGTCGGCCAGCACGGCCTCGGCGTCACGGAGGTCCGTCATCCGGTTCGAGGCGATGACCCGGACGTGCGGGTGGTCGGAGGCGCGGACGACGTCGGCGATCCGGGCGGCCTGCTCGATCCACGCGCCGTGCGGCACCGCGGCCTGGATCGTCGGCGTCCGGGACTCGTGCCACCCGATGCCGACCGAGATCGCGTCGAGCCCGAGCGGCAGCAGTTCGAGCACGAGCGCGTCGACGTCGGCATCGGACGACGAGCCGGGCATGAGGTCTGCTCCGGACAGGCGGATCGTGACGGCCAGGTCCGGGACCGCGGTGCGGACCGCACGCACGACCTCCACCGCGAACCGACGGCGCTTCTCGGGGGTCCCACCCCACTCGTCGTCGCGCAGGTTCGTCAGCGGCGACTGGAACTGGTTGACCAGGTACCCCTCGGACGCCATGATCTCGACGCCGTCGAAGCCGATCGCCGCGGCGGTCCGCGCCGCGGCGGCGAAGTCCTCGACGGTGCGCCGGACCTCGTCCGCGGTCAGCTCCTCGGGCACCACCCCGCGCGCGGCAGCCCAGGGCAGCGCGGACGGAGCGACCGCGCGCTGGGGTCGGCCGTGTCGGTCCTGCAGCCCGCCGACCAGGGCGTACCGACCGGCGTGGAAGAGCTGCGCGAGGACCGTCCCGCCCGCGTCGTGCACCGCGTCGACCGCCGTGCGGAAGCGCTCGTCGGCCCCGCCGACGCCGAAGACCGCGAAGTCCGGACCGCCCCGCGCCTCGTCGCTCACGGCGATCCCGCCGGTGATGATGCAGGCCGCTCCCCCGGCCGCTCGTTCCCGGTAGAACGCCGCCATCGCGACCCCACCGTCGTCGAGCACCTCGAGCCCGGTGTGCATCGACCCCATCACCACCCGGTTCGGCAGGTGCAGTGGGCCCAGTGTCCAGGGCGAGCCGACCGTGCGGAGGTCGGCGGGCACGGTGGCGGCGGGCACGGTGGTGACGGGCACGGTGGCGGCGGGCGGAACGACAGCGGTCACGCAAGGAAGACTAGGCGACCCGTGCGGGTGCTCGTCAGGGCGGACACGCCGCGCTCCCCGCCGATCCGTCAGGTGGACGGGCAGGATGGCCCCATGGACATCCGGTTCACCGAATCAGCCCCGTCGACGATCGGCGTCGAGTGGGAGCTGCCCCTCGTCGACCGCGCGACGGGTGACCTCGCCCCCCGGGCACCGGCTGTGCTCGCAGCCGTGCGGGAGCGCCTGGGCGATGCGGACCGGGTGACGGAGGAGCTCCTGACGAACACGGTCGAGGTCGTCACCGGCGTCCACCGTTCGGTCGGCGGGGCGACGCGGGAACTCTCCGGCATCATCGGCGAGGTCATCGACGCCGCGACTCCCCTCGACGCCGACGTGATGTGTTCCGGCACACACCCGTTCGCCCAGTGGGACCAGCAGGAGATCACCCCGGACAGCGAGCACTACGCGGAACTCATCGACCGGACCCGCTGGTGGGGACGGCAGATGCTCATCTGGGGCGTCCACGTGCACGTCGGCATCGACGACCGGGACAAGGCCGTCCCGATCATGAACGCGATGCTCGGCTACGTCCCGCACCTGCAGGCGTTCACCGCGTCGAGTCCGTTCTGGGGCGGCACCGACACCGGCTACGCGTCGAACCGGGCCCTGATGTTCCAGCAGCTCCCGACCGGCGGACTCCCGCCCCAGCTCGGGGCATGGGCGAACTTCGAGGAGGTCGTCGGGGACCTCGTGCACACCGGCGTGATCGACGGCGTGAAGGACCTGCGCTGGGACATCCGACCGTCGCCGGGCTGGGGCACGCTGGAGAACCGCGTGTCCGACGGGATCTCCACGCTCGACGAGGTCGGCGCCGTCACCGCACTCGTGCAGTGCCTGGTGACCGAGAGCTCCGACCGGCTCGACGCCGGCGAGACCCTCCAGGCGATGCAGCCCTGGTTCGTCCGCGAGAACAAGTGGCGCGCTGCCCGGTACGGCATGGAGGCCGAGATCATCACGAACGTCGCCGGCGACGAACGGCTCGTGACCGACGAGGTGCACGACCTCGTCACCCGGCTGGACCCGGTCGCCGAGCGGCTCGGTTGCCAGCAGGAGCTGCACCACCTCGACACGATGATCGAGCGCGGCGCGTCCTACCAGCGCCAACTCGCGGTGGCGCAGGAGAACAGCGGGGACCTGCGCGCCGTGGTCTGGCATCTCGTCGCGGAGCTGCGCGACTCGCTCTGACACCCGCCGGACGCACGACGGGAGGCCCGTCACCAGCCGGTGACGGGCCTCCCGTCGTGATGGTGGTCGCGTGCGCGACCCCTGGTCGTGGTCAGCGACCGAGGAACTTCTGGAGCGAGGCGAGCTCCTCCTCGCTGGGTGCCTTGCCGCCCTTGCCCATGCCGAGCCCGAGCCCGGCACCGGACGGTGCCTGCTGCGGGGCGGCCGGGGCGCCCGCCGCGAGCGCCGCGCGCTTCGCCGGGTTGCCGACCTTCTTCTTCTTGGTCTGCGGCTGCTGCTTCTTGCCGCCGTGCATGCCCGGGATCGGTCCCATGCCCGGCATCTGCGGCACACCGCCGCGCGCCACGGTCTTCATCATCTTCGCGGCCTGCTCGAACCGGTTGACGAGGGCGTTCACCTCGGTCACGGTCGAGCCGGCACCGCGCGCGATGCGGAGGCGACGGGAACCGTTGAGGAGCTTCGGCAGTTCGCGTTCCTGCGGCGTCATCGACTGGATGATCGCCTCGGTGCGGATGATCTCCCGCTCGTCGAAGTTGTCGAGCGCCTCGCGCATGCCCTTCGCACCCGGGAGCATGCCGAGCATGCCCTTGATCGAGCCGGCCTTGCGCAGCTGCTGCATCTGCTGCAGGAAGTCGTTCAGCGTGAAGTTGTCGGACGCGATCTTGTCCGCGACCTTGCGCGCCTCTTCCTCGTCGAACGCACCCTGCGCCTGCTCGATGAGGGACAGGATGTCGCCGAGGTCGAGGATGCGGCTCGCCATGCGGTCCGGGTGGAACGGCTCGAAGTCGTCGAGCCCCTCACCCGTCGAGGCGAACATGATCGGTCGGCCCGTGACCGACGCGACCGACAGCGCCGCACCACCGCGGGCATCGCCGTCGAGCTTCGACAGCACGACGCCGGTGAAGTCGACGCCCTCCTGGAAGGCACGGGCGGTGTTCACCGCGTCCTGACCGATCATCGCGTCGATGACGAACAGGACCTCGTCCGGGTCGACCGCCTTGCGGATGTTCGCCGCCTGCTTCATGAGCTCGGCGTCGACACCGAGTCGACCGGCGGTGTCGACGATGACGGTGTCGTACTGCTGGTCGACGGCGGCCTTGATCGCGTTCTTGGCGACCTTGACCGGGTCACCGACGCCGTTGCCGGGCTCGGGGGCGAAGACGTGCACGCCGGCCTGCTCACCGACGACCTGCAGCTGCTGCACGGCGTTCGGACGCTGGAGGTCCGCCGCGACGAGCATCGGAGTGTGGCCGTCCTTCTTGAGCCACTTGCCGAGCTTGCCCGCGAGGGTCGTCTTGCCCGCACCCTGCAGACCCGCGAGCATGATGACCGTCGGGGGTCGCTTGGCGAACTCGAGGCGGCGCTGCTGCCCGCCGAGGATGCCCACGAGCTCCTCGTTGACGATCTGGACGACCTGCTGCGCCGGGTTGAGGGCCTTGTTGACCTCGTCCGAGAGCGCACGTTCACGCACGGCGGCGGTGAACGACTTCACCACCTCGAGCGCGACGTCCGCGTCGAGCAGGGCCCGCCGGATCTCGCGGACGGTGCCGTCCACGTCGGACGGGGTCAGCCGTCCCTTGCTCCGCAGGTTGCGGAAGGTCTCGGTGAGCCGATCGGAGAGTGAACCGAATTGCGCCATGATCCGACCATCCTACCGTCCGCGGTCGTCGGCCCGGGAGGCGCGGCGCGGGACCGCACCGCCGGTGCCGTTCACGCCCGCTCGCGCCGGCGGATCTGCCGCGGCCCGGCTGCCACCACCGCAGTGACGACGACCGCGCCGGCGAAGACGCTGAGGGTGACGATCCCCCACGGCACGGAGTCGCGATCCTGCCGGGGTGGTGGAGCGCTAGCGTCGGGCCATGCGGAACGTACCCCCCACACTCGACCCAGACGTCGTCGCAGAGATCGACCGCCGGCTCGTGGGCGTCGAGCAGGACCACGGCGTCCGCGTGCCGTGGGCGATCGAGAGCGGCAGTCGGGCCTGGGGGTTCCCGTCGCCCGACAGCGACTACGACTGCCGGTTCCTCTTCGTGCGACGCTCCGACGACTACCTCGCACTGTGGCCGGGACGGGACGTGATCGAGACCCCACTCGATGCCGTCTTCGACGTCAACGGGTGGGACCTGGCGAAGACCGTCCGTCTCCTGGTGAACGGCAACGCGACCGTGACGGAGTGGCTGCGATCCCCGATCGTCTACAGCGGAGACGAGGGCTTCCGCGACCGCCTCCTGACCCTGGCCGCGGCCGTCGCGGACCGCGGACGCATCGGCCGACACTACCTGCACGTCGCGCACCGACAGCAGGAGCGGGACCTCACGCTGAAGCGGTTCTTCTACGTCCTCCGCCCAGCATCGACACTCCGGTGGCTCCACGACCACCCGGAGAGCGCGACCCCGCCGATGGACCTGTCGACCCTGCTGGCCGACTCGACCGTCCCGTCGCACGTCCGTGACGCCACGGCGGACCTCATCGAGCTGAAGGCGAGGACCCGCGAGATGGGCACGGCCACCGCTCCGGACGTCCTCCAGCGCTTCGTCGCCGACGAACTCGACCGTGCCGCCGGCTTCGACGACGTCCCACCGAGCAGCACCGCGACGGAGGCCCGCCAGATCGCCGAGGACTACTTCCGAGCGGAGGTGCGCCGCTGGTCGTGAGACCGCACCGGAGCACCAGAGCCGGCCGGTACCATCCCCGGCCCGGTACTCAGTCCAATGGCGCACCTGCTCGAGGCGCCGGCAGGGCGCCAGTCGGTACGACTCCCGGACCGGCGGGCACCACCGGCAGCGGCCGGCCGGGAGGCCTCCCACCGGTCCGGGCCGTTCGTCACCTCGACAGCGCGACCGGAACGACGACTGGCGCGTCCCCGCCGAACGGGACGCGCCAGTGGCCGTGGTGTCGCGACGTCAGACGCGCGAGCCGCCTCCGCGCACGCGCCGGAGGATCCACCCCACGACGGCGAGCACGATGAGCACCAGCCCGATGAAGAGCAGGGCCTTGAGCGCGGCGCTGACGATGCCGGTGATCAGCAGGACGACGCCGACGATGATCGCGATGATGAGCAGTGCGGGCATGAGATGTCCTCTTCCGGTCGGTCAGGTACCAGCCGGACGGTACACGTCAGCGGGCTGCTGCGCGCGCCGGTCGACGTCGACGTCCACACCCTGCGCGACGTCACTGTCCACGGCACGACTGCGGAGGAAGACGACCGCCAGGATCGGCAGCAGGATGATCTGTCCCCAGATGCCGATCGACTGCGCCTCGTCCGCCCAGCTCCGCGCCGTCATGCCGACCGCCTTCAGCGCGAAGCTGTGGAACCAGCCGACGAAGAGCAGCAGGTTCGCCGTCATGTACGCGACGACCCACCACAGGCGGATGCGCACGACCGCGAAGAACGGGGTGAGCCACAGGACGTACTGCAGCGAATCGACCTTGTTCGCGACCAGGTAGGCGCAGAGCAGGGCCGCACTCGTCTCGATCCACGGCATCCGACCGCGGCGGAGCCCGATGAGGAGCCCGACGACCAGGACGGCCAGCACGGCGACCGCGGTCGCTCCGGTGGAGAGCAGGTTCAGCTTGTGCTGCACGCCCGGGTCGGGGTTCGCCGACCACGGCTGCAGGCCCCAGTACCAGACCGACATCGTGCTCGGGTCGATGGCCCGGGTGCCCTGGAACCGGATGACGGAGAACCACGACGTGGCGTTGACGACCACGAACGGCAGGTTGGCCGCGAGCACCACGCCGACGGCACCCGCCACGGCAGCGGCCGCGCGACGGAACCGGTCCGGCCACGCCACACCGGCGTCGACCAGGAAGGCGAGGACGAACGGTGCGACGAACGCGAGCGGGTAGAGCTTGAAGGCCCCGCCGAGGCCGAACAGCGCCCCGACGACGACCGCTCGCCAGACGGGTGCGCGTCCGGCCGGCCACCGCACCGCGGCGAACAGGCCGGCAGCGGTGCAGAGCACGGTGAGCAGGTCCCAGTTGTAGAGCGCGTAGAGGAACAGCGGCGGAGTCGCGGCGAAGACCCAGGCGCGGCGTCCGGCGACGCGGGCCAGGAACACGGTGACCAGGACCACCACGGGCACGAAGGTGATCGCCGTGACGACGAGGAACCCGCGCAGCGAGTCGACGGGCAGTGCCGACAGCCAGGCCCAGAGGCCGGTCAGCGTCGGGTACTCGAGGGTGCCGGGCGGCAGACCGCGGTCGGTGAGCTCCCCGACGTAGGGGAACACGTGCGACCCGAGGTCGCGGATCCCCCACAGGCTGAGGGTGTCGCCGAGGCACGCGTGCCCCGTCACGTACGCCAGGTCCAACCCGTCCGCCGCGCACTGCAGCTTGTGGAACAGGCTCCCGAACGTGAGCGCGACGGCGACGCAGCACATCACCACGAGCTCGAGGACGGAGACGCCGCCGGGAGCGCGGTCGGTCAGACGGCGGAGGACGGGACTCACCCGACCAGGTTCTGCACGAAGACGTGCGGCGTGAAGCCGGTCAGGTCGTTGATGCCCTCGCCCTGGCCGATGAGCTTGATCGGGATGCCCGTCTTCTCCTGCACGCTGAGCACGAACCCTGCCTTGGCCGACCCGTCGAGCTTCGTGATGACGAGTCCCGTGACCCCGGCGCCCTCGATGAAGGCCTGCGCCTGCGCGAGCCCGTTCTGCCCGGTCGTCGCGTCGAGCACGAGCAGGACCTCGGCGATCTCCGTCTGCTTCTCGACGACGCGCTTGATCTTGCCGAGCTCGTCCATCAGCCCGGCCTTCGTGTGCAGCCGGCCGGCGGTGTCGATGACGACGATCTCCGTGCCCTCGCGGATCGCACGCTCGACGGTCTGGTACGCCACCGACGCCGGGTCCTGCCCGGGCTGTGCGGGGCGGACGACGTCGACGCCGGCACGCTGCGCCCACGTCGCGACCTGCTCGACGGCCGCGGCGCGGAACGTGTCGGCGGCGCCGACCAGGACCGTGCGGTCGTAGGTGCGGAGGAACTTCGCGAACTTCCCGATGGTGGTGGTCTTGCCGACGCCGTTGACGCCGACGACGAGGACCACGGCGGGACGGTTGCTCAGCTTGAGCGTCGTGTCGAGCTTCGACAGCCGCTCCTCGAGCACCTCGCGCAGCATGCGGTTGAGGTCGGCGGGGTCCGTCGTGTCGTACCGGGCGACGCGCGCACGGAGGTCCTCGATGATCTCCTCGGAGATGTCGGGGCCGAAGTCCGCGCCGATCAGCGCCGTCTCCAGGTCCTCCCACGTCGTCTCGTCGATGGTCTTCCGCTGGAACAGACCACGGAGCCGGGAGGACAGGGACCAACTACTCGCCATGTTCCCAGCTTACGGGTGCCCACTCGGTGCCGGCCTTCGGTAGGGTCGGAGTCGCGAAGGGGAGTATTCCCTCTCGGCGACCCCGTCAGTACGGCCCGGAACGACCCGGACCCGGGGCGTCGGTCGCGGCCCACCGGATCACCGGACAGGACCGCGGCGGAAGAGACCTTCAGGCTCCGGCGTACCCACTTTCCCTGTGTGGCACGCCCCTGACCTGGAGGCTCTCCATGGACGTCCCCCTGTACGTGTGGCTCTTCACGATCGCAGGCATCCTCGGCCTGCTCGTGTTCGACTTCTTCTCGCACGTGCGCACGCCGCACGTGCCGCACATCCGCGAATCGGCCTTCTGGTCCATCGTCTACATCGCGCTCGCGATCCTGTTCGGTGTCGGCGTGTGGGTGTTCGGCGGCGGACAGGCCGGCGGTGAGTACTTCGCCGGCTGGTTGACCGAGAAGGCGTTGTCGGTCGACAACCTCTTCGTCTTCCTCATCATCATGACGACCTTCGCGGTGCCGAAGGAGTTCCAGCAGAAGGTCCTGCTCGTCGGTGTCGCGATCGCCCTCGTGGCGCGCGGTGTCTTCATCGCCCTCGGCGTCACGATCATCGAGAACTTCTCGTGGGTCTTCTACCTGTTCGGTCTCCTCCTGTTCTGGCTCGCGTGGTCGCAGGCCAAGGGCGGCGACGAACACGGTGCCGAGGAGGGCGACTCGAAGCTCATCCGTCTGCTCCGCCGCGTGATCCCGACCTCCGAGCACTACGACGGTGACCGCCTCACCACCAAGGTCGACGGCAAGCGCCTCTTCACCCCGATGCTGCTCGTCATGGTCTCGATCGGCCTGACGGACGTGCTCTTCGCGCTCGACTCGATCCCCGCGATCTTCGGGCTGACGCAGGACGCGTTCATCGTGTTCACCGCGAACGCGTTCTCGCTCCTCGGTCTCCGCCAGCTCTACTTCCTCATCGCCGGCCTGCTCGAGCGGCTCATCTACCTCGGTCAGGGCCTGGCCGTCATCCTCGCCTTCATCGGCGTGAAGCTCGTCTTCCACGCCCTGCACGTCAACGAGGTGCCGTTCATCAACGGCGGTCAGCACGTCGAGTGGGCGCCCGAGATCCCGATCTGGTTCTCGCTGGGCTTCATCCTCCTGACGATCACCGTCGCGACGGTCGCGAGCCTCGTCGTGTCGAAGAAGCGCCAGCAGCGCGGCCTCACCCCGACCGGCGAGCCGGCGGACGCCGTCGAGGCCGACGCGAAGTAGTCGCCACCTCCCCACGCCTGACTGGAGGCTCCCCACCGGTCACGGCCGACCCGCCGCTGGCGCGTCGGTCCGGAACCGGCCGGTGGGGAGCCTCCCGTCCGTCTCCGACCGTCGGCTACGCGACCGCTGCGGCGGGCTCGGGCTTCTGCACCCGCTGGCCGACGACGGCGGACACGCCGTCCTGCCGCATCGAGACCCCGTACAGCGCGTCGGCGATCTCCATGGTCCGCTTCTGGTGCGTGATGACGATGAGCTGCGACGACTCCTGCAGCCGCCCGAACACGGTGAGCAGGCGGCCGAGGTTCGCGTCGTCGAGCGCCGCCTCGACCTCGTCCATGATGTAGAACGGGCTCGGCCGGGCCGTGAAGATCGCCACGAGCAGCGCCACGGCAGCCAGGGACCGCTCCCCGCCGGACAGCAGCGTCAGCCGGTCGATCTTCTTGCCCGCGGGCTTGACCTGCACGTCGATGCCGGTGGTGAGCAGGTCGTCCGGGTTCGTCAACGTGATCGATCCCGAACCGCCGGGGAACAGGATCGGGAACACGACGTCGAACGCCTCGCGGGTGTCCTCGAACGCGGACGCGAAGATGGTCTGCATCTTCCCGTCGAGCTCCTCGATGATCGTCAGGAGGTCGGCGCGGGTCTTCTGCAGGTCGTCGAGCTGGTCGGACAGGAACGCGTGCCGCTGCTCGAGCGCCTGGAACTCCTCGAGCGCGAGCGGGTTCACCTTGCCGAGCCGCCCGAGGTCACGCTCGGCCGCGGCGAGTCGGCGCTCCTGCTCGGCGCGGACGTACGGCGTGGTCGGGACGTCCGCGGGGTCGACGTCGGGTGCCTCGTACTCGGGCAGGGCAGGCCCGCCGGGCAGGGTCGAGCCGGCGGCGAGCACGGTCTCGTCGGTGTCGTCGGTCTCGTCGACGTCGACACCGACCGGGTCGAGGTCGTCAGCGGCCGTGTCCTCGGCCCCCGTCGACACGTCCTCGGCAGCGGCCGCTCGTGCCGCCTCGCGGTGCCGTCGTGCGAGCACCCGCGGGTCGATGAGCACGTCGACCGGCACGGGGACGTCCGGCCCGTACTCCGCGACGAGCACGGTCTCGCCGAGCCCGAGTTCGCTCTGCGCCCGGTCGAGGACCCCGGACAGGTGCAGCCGCTTCTCGTAGATCTCCATCTCGAGCGAGTGCACCCCGTCGGTGATGGTCTGCAGACGGTCCCGCAGCTCGCGCTCCTCGTTCCGGATGCCCTGCAGCTCGGTGTTGCGCTTCGTGCGCTCGGACTCCTCGGTCGCGAGCTGCACCCGGGCCTCGGCCAGCGAACGGTCGACGGCGGCGAGGACCACCGGCAGGTCGGCCAGGACACCCTCGGCCGAGGCGATCTGCCCCCGTCGGATGACCGCGAGACGCGCAGCCTCCTCGGCCGCCGCCCGCTCCGCTCCGAGTTGCCGCTCGAGCTGGTCCGCCCGACGCCGCTCGGCCCGGGCACGCTCGCGGGCGGTCTCGACCTGCAGTCGGTGTTCGATCTCCGCCGCCCGGGCGGCGTCGACGGCGTCCTGCGCCGCCGGCCGGGCGGACGCGTCGACGACCGGGCGCGGGCGCTCCGCGAAGGCCCGGAGCTCCGCTTCGGCCGCGGCGAGTGCCGCTTCGGAGGCCGCAGTCGCACCGTCCGTCTCGGCGAGGGCTGCGCGCAGCCGCTCGACCTCGGCAGCGGTGTTCTCCGCCCGGGCGCGGGCGGAGGCACTGGTCCGGTCGTACTCCGCCGTCGCGCGGGCGTGGGCGCGCGCGGCCCGGTCCGCCTCGTCCACCGCCCGCCGTGCGGCCTCCACCGCGGTCCGCGCAGCCTGGAGGCCCGCGGCCGCCTCCTCCGCCTCGGCCACCACGGTCTCCCGGCGGGTGGCCGCTGCGTCGCGGTCCGCGGCCAACTCGATGCGGGACGTCGAGCGCTGCCCGCCGCCGGTCACCCGCGCCGCGCGCACGAGGTCGCCGGACCGCGTGACCACCGTGGCGTCCGGGGCGGCCGCGAGCACCGCCTCCAGGTCGACGTCGTCCCGGTCGGCGACCAGCGTCTCGGTCAGGACCGCGGTGAGCGCGGGCGGGCCGGTCACGACGTCGAGCGCGGCCCGGACGCCGGGCGGCAGCGCGGCGGGCAGCCGTGACGCACTGCCGGCCACGTCGGCGACGACCACGTCGATGCGACCGAGGTCCGCGGCCCGGGCGTGGTCGACGGCGTCGAGCGCAGCCCGCCGGTCCTCGGCGAGCACGGCGTCCGCGAGCCCGTCGAGTGCGGTGGCGACGGCCGCCTCGTACCCGGGCGTGACCGTGAGACGGTCGGCGAGCCGGCCGGCGATCCCCTCGCGACCGGCGTCGATGAGCGCTTGCGAACCGTCACGGACGTCGATCGAGAGCGCGAGCGCGGCGATCCGGGCGTCGAGGGCGTCCCGTTCGCGCTCGAGCGCGTGCAGTCGGTCCCGGTGCGTGTCCCGGTCCGCCTGGGCTCGGTCGAGCTGGTCGCGGGCCGCCGCCAGCGTCGCAGTGAGTGTCTCGTCGTCGGTGTCCAGCGCCGGGTCGCGACCGAGGTCCTCCAGGGTGGCGGCGGCCTGCTCGGCACGGACGACCGCCTCGGAGAGCGCTCGCTCCCGCCGCTCCCGGTCGGCGACGGCCGACGACCGCCGCGAGCGCGCCACCTCGACGGCCCCGGCGAGCCGCTGGCCGTTCAGGTCGTGCTGCGCGACGCGGGCAGCCTGCGCGGCGATCTGCTCGTCGAGCGCGTCGAGTGCGGCACGAGCGGCCTGCACCCGCTCACCGACGGCGGTCGTCCCACCCTGCATCTCCTGCGCACGCAGGTCGAGCCGGTCGGCTTCGGCGCGGACGCCGGCGACCCGCTCGGGCGTGACGGTCGGGCCCTGCTGCGGTGCCTCGGCCTGCTGCGCGAGGAACATCAGCCGCTGGTTCGCGAGCATCGACAGGCTGCGCAGTCGCTCCTGCACGCTCTCCAACCGGTGGACCACGGTCCGGGCGCGGTCGACGTCGTCGCCGACCATGCTCTGCTCGACCTGCTGCTGCCGCTGCCGGATCTGCTCGAGCCGCTCCTGCAGGACGATGCGCTCGGACTTCCGACCGGTCTCGACCTCGACGTGGTCGCGCAGTTCGCGCCGCAACCGCACGACGTCGTCGGCGAGCAGGCGGGCCTTGGCGTCCCGGGCGACGGCCGCGACCGACTGCGCCTTGCGGGCCACCTCGGCCTGGCGTCCGAGCGGTTTCAGCTGCCGGCGGATCTCCCCCGCCAGGTCCGACAGCCGTGTCAGGTTCGTCTGCATCGCGTCGAGCTTCCGGAGCGTCTTCTCCTTCCGGCGGCGGTACTTGAGGATGCCGGCAGCCTCCTCGATGAACCCGCGCCGGTCCTCCGGGGTGGCGTGCAGCACCTTGTCGAGCTGGCCCTGCCCGACGATGACGTGCATCTCCCGGCCCAGCCCGGTGTCGCTCAGCAGCTCCTGGACGTCGAGCAACCGACAGTTCTCGCCGTTGATGGCGTACTCGCTGCCACCGTTCCGGAACAGCGTCCGCGAGATCGTCACCTCGGCGTACTCGATCGGCAGCAGACCGTCGGCGTTGTCGATCGTCAGGGTCACCTGTGCGCGACCGAGGGGACCGCGGGTGGCGGTGCCGGCGAAGATGACGTCCTCCATCTTGCCGCCGCGGAGGGTCTTCGCCCCCTGCTCCCCCATCACCCAGGCAAGGGCGTCGACGACGTTCGACTTGCCGGAGCCGTTCGGGCCGACGATGCATGTGACGCCCGGCTCGAACGCGAACGTCGTGGGCTGCGCGAAGGACTTGAACCCCTTGAGGGTCAGGCTCTTCAGGTACATGCGGTCTCCGGCTGGTCGGTTCGCGTCAGGCTAACGCCTGCGCTGCCGCGGAGCGGGCTGGCACACGGGGCAGCGGTGGCTCGACCGGTTCATGAAGGCCTCACGCACGATCGCGGTGCCGCACCGCGGGCAGGGCTCCCCCTGCTGGCCGTACACCGCGAGGCGTTGCGAGAAGTACCCGGACTGCCCGTTCACGTTGACGTACTGCGCGTCGAAGCTCGTCCCGCCGTCCTCGAGCGCGCGGCGGAGCACGGCCCGGACCTCGTCGAGGAGCAGGTGCAGCGTCGCCCGGGGCAGCCGGTCGGCCGGTCGGTCGAAGTGCAGGCGCGCTGCCCACAGCGACTCGTCCGCGTAGATGTTCCCGATGCCGCTGATGACCCCCTGGTCGAGCAGCACACGCTTGATGCCGCTGGACCGCTTCCGCGCCGCGGCGGTGAAGCGGTCGTCGTCGAACGCGGGGTCGAGCGGGTCCCGGGCGATGTGCGACACCTGGAACGGGATCCGTCGGCGCCAGTCGGCTCGCGGGTCGGTCGTGTCGATCTGCCCGGCGTGGCCGGCGGCAGCGCCGTCGACCGTGGGCAGCATCCGGTCGATCGCCATCGACCCGAAGGTGCGCTGGTCGACGAACTCGAGCTGCACCGGTGCCTCCCGGACGCCGTCCCGGTCCGTCCCGGGAGGCTGCACGTCGAGGACGATCCGCCGGTGCCGTGCGGCGGGTCGGTCGCGGCCGAGCAGGATCTGGCCGCTCATGCCGAGGTGCGCGACCAGTGCTTCGGGTCGGTCCCCGTCGGGGTCCAGCGGGAACCACATGAACTTCCCGCGACGGACGGCCGCGGCGATCGTCCGCCCGGTCAGGCGGTGCGCGAAGTCCTCGGCAGGCCCGTCGTGGCGGGTGAGCGCGCGCTCGTCGTGCACCTGCACGGCGAGCACCCTGGCGCCGGTGACGGCGGGTTCGAGGCCGGCGCGGACGACCTCGACCTCGGGGAGTTCGGGCACCCGGTCAGCCCTCGACGGGACGTCCGGACAGTCGCGTCCAGGCGTCGAGCGCGGCGGACATCTCCGCCGTCTTCTTGCTCGTGCCGGTGCCGGTGGCGACGTCCTCGCCCTGCAGCACGACCGTCGCGTGGAAGGTCTTGTCGTGGTCCGGGCCCGCTTCGGTGATGCGGTAGGCGGGGTTGCCGAGCGAGCGCGCGGAGGCGAGCTCCTGCAGGCTCGTCTTCGGGTCCATCGCGGCGCCGAACCGCGCGGGGTCGACCAGCAGCGGCGCGACGAGCCGCAGCACCAGGTCGGTGGCGGCGTCGGCGCCGGCGGACAGGTACGTCGCCCCGATCACGGCTTCCACCGTGTCGGCGAGGATCGACGACTTGTCGCGACCACCGGTCTGCTCCTCGCCCTTGCCGAGCCGGAGGTACGCGCCGAGCCCGATGTGGCGGGCGATCTCGGCGAGGGCGACCGTGGAGACGAGGCTCGCGCGCCGCTTGGCGAGCTCGCCCTCGTCGAGTTCCGGGTAGTCACGGAACAGCTTGACAGTCACGGCCTGCCCGAGGATGGAGTCGCCGAGGAACTCGAGCCGCTCGTTGTGCCCGATCCCGCCGTGCTCGTACGCGTACGACCGGTGGGTGAGGGCGAGCTGCAGGAGTTCCGGGTCCACCGGCACGTCGAGGAGGTCGCGCAGACGAACGACGTCCGACCCCACGGGGCGGGACCCCGCGGCGCCGGACGTCGCAGTCATGAGGGGAGTCCGATCAGACGTCGGCGACCTTGCGGCCCTTGTACTCCATGTACAGGGGCGTGCCGGCCGAGTCCTCGACGACCTTCGCGCGGTGCGGGAGGCTGTAGGTGACCTTGCCGTTCTCGATCGTCTTCACGAGCTGGACCGGTGCGGCCTTCCACTGCGATCGACGGGCGTGCGTGTTCGCACGGGACTGCTTGCGCTTGGGGACGGCCATGGTGGTTCTCTTTCGCTTGGTCGGTGGTCAGTCGTGGGCGGTGGCGGTCACTCGGCCTGGTCGGCCGGCGTCCGCTCCTCGTCCGCGGTGGTCTGGTCGGGAGTGCTGTCGTCGAACTGGATCCCGCTGAGCGCAGCCCAGCGAGGATCGGTGGCAGCGGTTGTCGGCCGCTCGCCGATGTCCGCCAGGCGCTCACCCGTCTCCGGGTCGAGTCCTGGGCAGTCCGGCCGGCAGACCGGCTGGAACGGCAGTGACAGCACCACCGCGTCTCGGACGACCGGTTCACAATCCACGTGGTCATCGTGAACCTGGTAGTCGAATTCCTCCGAGGCATCATACGCGAACAGTTCCGCGAATTCGACCTCGACGAGCTCGCTGACGTCGATGAGACAGCGCGAGCACTCCCCCGTCGCCTCGGCCCGGGCGGTGCCGGACGCGAGCACACCCTCGTGGAGGCCCTCGAGCTTCACGTCGAGGTGCATCTGGTCGCCCTCGCGCACGGCGATGAGACCGGCGCCGAGGGTGCTCGGGACGGTGATGTCGAGCGACACCTCGCGCATGTCGCCCGGCCGGTGCGCGAGGTCACGCACACGCAGGGCGTAGGGGCTGTTCACGGAGGAAGACACGATCAACCAGCCTACCCCGCTCAGGCCGACGAGTCGAGCACCCGGAGCGTGTCGAGGGCGGCCGTCCGTCGGTCCGGCCGTCAGGCCCGCCCGGCGAGCGCGCGGGCCACCGCGTCGGGCACGTACGGCGTCACGTCGCCACCGAGGGACGACACCTGCCGGATGAGCGAGCTCGAGACGTGCGCCCGGGCGGCGTCCGGCAGCAGGAAGACCGTCTCCACCCCGGCGAGGTGCCGGTTCATGATCGCCATCGGGGTCTCGTAGGCCACGTCCTCGCCGGACCGCACACCCTTCACCAGGATCTTCGACCCCACCTGCCGGCAGTAGTCGACCAGGAGCCCGGCCGTCCACTCCCCGACCACGACCCGGCCCGGGATCCCGAGCTCCGTGACGGACTCCCGGATGAGCCGGACCCGGTCGCCGGCGTCGAACAGTGCCGCCTTCTTGTCGGGGTTGTGCACGACGAGCACGTGCACCTCGTCGAACAGGTCCACGGCACGGGCGATCACGTCGAGGTGTCCCAGCGTCACGGGGTCGAACGAGCCGGGCACCACGGCGATCTTCGTCATGTGAGCGACGATACCGGCCGACTCCGCTCAGTTCTTCCCGAGGAAGGCCGCGTCGGACTCGTCGAGGCGGCGTGCGAGGGCGTCCCGGAGCGCGGGACTGCCGCTCAGGTCCGGGTCGTCCTCCAGGAGGCGTTCGGCCTCCTCCCGCGCGTCCACGATGAGGTCGGCGTGCTGCACCACGCGCAGGAGCGTCAACGACGACCGCCCACCCGACTGCCGTTCGCCGAGCACGTCGCCCTCCCGGCGCAGTTCGAGGTCGACCCGTGCCAGCTCGAACCCGTCGTCGGACGCGGCCACCGCGTCCACGCGCTCCCGTGACACCGTGTCGGTCTCGGCGGCGGTGACGAGCAGGCAGACACCCGCGTACTGCCCGCGACCGATGCGCCCGCGCAACTGGTGCAGCTGCGAGACGCCGAACCGGTCGGCGTCGAGCACCGCCATCATCGAGGCGTTCGGGACGTCGACACCGACCTCGATCACCGTCGTCGCGACGAGCACGTCGACCGCGCCGTCGGCGAAGGACGTCATCACGCGGTCCTTCTCCTCCGCCGACATCCGGCCGTGCAGGACCTCGATGCGCCGCCCCGCGAGCACGGGCATGGCGCGCATCCGTTCCGCGGTCGCGAGGACCGTCGCGGGCTTCCTGGTCGGCGTGCCGTCGGCGTCGGCGCCGCCCGGCGTGCCGTCGGCCGCGGCTCCGTCGCCGGCGGGACCGGGCGTCCCGTCGTCCTCGCCGTGCGCGTCGTCGATCGCCGGACAGACGACGAACGCCTGGCGCCCGTCCGCCAGCTCCTCGGCCATCCGCGTCCAGATGCGGGACTCCCACCCGGGGTGCTCGGCGAGCCCGACGGTGAACGTCTCGACCCCGGCCCGGCCGGACGGCATGCCCTGGATCGTCGAGACGTCGAGGTCGCCGAACACGGTCATCGCCACGGTCCGCGGGATGGGCGTCGCGGTGAGGACGAGCACGTGCGGTGGCGTCGAGCCCTTCGTCCGCAGGGCCTCACGCTGCTCCACCCCGAAGCGGTGCTGCTCATCGACGACCACCAGGCCGAGTTCGGCGAAGTCGACCCGGTCGCCGAGCAGCGCGTGGGTGCCGACCACGAGGCGGGACCCACCGGACGCCGCGGCGAGCAGCGCCCGCCGGCGCTCGTCGGTGGACTGCGACCCGGTCAGGATCACCGGACGGAGCTCCGCGGCCAGGTCCGGCCCGAGGAACTTCACGATCGACCGGAGGTGCTGCGCGGCCAGGACCTCCGTCGGGGCGATCAGCGCGGACTGTCCGCCGGACTCCGCCACGGTGAGCATCGCCCGGATCGCGACGAGGGTCTTGCCCGAACCGACCTCGCCCTGCACGAGCCGGTGCATCGGCCAGGTCCCGGCCATGTCCTGCGCGATCTCGGCCCCGACCGACCGCTGGTCGTCGGTCAGGGTGAACGGCAGGCTCGCGTCGAAGCGCTCGAGGACGCCGCCGGGCGACGCGGTCCGGGCGACGGACGCCGTGGCCCGCGCCGCGATCCGGCGCTGCACCAGCGCGGTCTGCAGCACGAACGCCTCGCGGTAGCGCAGGGCGTCCTGCGCCCGTTTGAAGTCGGACACCTTCTCCGGCCGGTGCAGCAGTTCGAGTGCCCGACGGAACGGCACGAGGTCGAGCCGGGTCCGGACGGAGGCCGGGATCGGGTCGGCGACGTCCGGCAGCGTGTCGAGGACGACCCCCATGGCCTTCGCGATCTGCCAGGACGACAGGGAAGCCGTGGCCGGGTAGATGGGGATCGGCTGGCGCGACCAGCGGATCGCCTCCTCCGACCCCGGGTCCGCCGTGGCGCGGGGGTCGTCCCGGTCGAAGAGCTCGTAGTCCGGGTGCGCCAGCTGCCGGGCGCCGCGGTAGTCGCCGACCTTGCCGGCGAAGACCCCGCGGGCGCCGGGCACGAGGTCCTTCGTCCGCCACCCCTGGTTGAAGAACGTCAGGGTCAGCAGGCCGGTCCCGTCCCCGATCTTGGCCTCGAGGATGGAGCCCCGTCGCGCCCGCATGGTGCGCTCCCGGACCTCGACCACCTCGGCGACGATCGTGACCGACTCGCCGATCGCGAGCGAGTCCAGCGCCGTGAGTGCGCCGCGCTCCGCGTAGCGACGCGGAGCGTGCTCGAGGAACTCCCCGACGGTGCGGTGCCCGAACGCCTTCTCGATCGCCTTCGCCGTCCGCCCACCGAGGACGTTCGCCAGCCGCACGTCGAGCGGCGCCGGGCCCCACTGCACGGGTCCCCCCACGGCAGCGGACGGCGCGTCGCCGACCGACGCAGCGCCCGCACGGGCGGCGTCAGCGCCCGCGGCTGGGCTCGTCGGAGCGGCATCGGTGCGGGAGGTGGCCACGCCCCAACGGTACCCGCGACGTCCGACCCGCCACGAGCCTCCCCGGCGGGGCTGTGGAGGACGCCGGGGTCGCCGCCGCGGCCCGCTACGGTGGCAGCATGACGCGCATCATCGCCGGCGCCGCCGGGTCCACGACGCTCCGGGTGCCGAAGTCCGGCACCCGACCGACGAGCGACCGTGTGCGCGAGGCGCTGTTCTCCTCCCTCGAGTCGCGCGGGCTCATCGACGACACCTCGGTCGCGGACCTGTACGCCGGAACCGGTGCGCTCGGCCTCGAAGCCGCGTCCCGGGGTGCGGTCGAGGTGTCCCTGGTGGACCGCGCCGCGTCCGCGGCGGCCGCCTGCCGCGAGAACGCGCGCGCGGTGCAGAAGCGCGCGCCTGGTGTCCGCATCGACGTCCACGCGCAGCCCGCACTGGGGTACCTGCGGGGGACGGCGAAGACGTTCGACCTCGTCTTCATCGACCCGCCGTACGAGGTCGCCGAGTCCGAGGTCACCGACGTGCTCGAGGCCCTCGTGTCACGCGTGACGCCCGGTGCGGTCGTCGTCGTCGAACGCGGCACCCGCTCCCCCGAGCCCACGTGGCCGGCCGGGCTCACCCGGTTCAGCAAGCGCTCGTGGGGTGACACCGTGGCATGGGAGGCCGTGGCCGACGCGGACTGAGGCTACCGCCGCTCCGACCGGAGCCGGACCTGCTGCCGGGCCGGTGCCGGAGCGCGCGGGGGTGCGACTTTGCGTCAGCCCGCGACGCCGTCCCAGTCCGCGTACGGGTCCCACCCCGTCGTCGGGACGGGCGTCCCGCCACGAACCAGGTCCACGGACCGCTCCGCATGGTCCGCTCCCGCGTGGGACGTGCGCTCGCGCACCACGCCGATCCGGCGGAAGCCGCCCGGCAGGCGCGTCCCGACCGGGAAGGTCGCCAGCAGCCCGTGGTCCTCGCCGCCGTGCAGCGCGACCTCGTCCACCACCCCGTCGGGCGCCGACGCCTCGGCCGGGTCGAGTTCCAGGGTCACGCCACTCGCCCGGGCGAGGCGCCCTGCGTCGATCGCGAGCCCGTCGGACAGGTCGAGCATCGCCGTCGCACCGGCTGCGGCAGCCAGCGGACCGTCGGCGATCGGGGGGACCGGGCGGCGCTGCCGGGCGACGTCGGGGTCCGTGTCGGCCCCGCTCGCCCGGACCCGCTCGACGTCGGGCTCCCCCGCGGCGTCGACGCCGTCCCGGAACAGCCGGGCCAGGCCGCGGGCGGCGGCGCCGAGCTCCCCGGAGACAGCGAGGACGTCACCGACCCGGGCACCGGACCGGACGACGGGGTCCCGCCCTCCGAGGTCCCCGAACGCGGTGACGGTCAGCGAGAACGTCGCCGACGTGGACAGGTCGCCGCCGACCACCCCGCACCCCGGAGCGAGGGCGTCGACGGCGAGTCGGAACCCGTCCGCGACGCCCTCCAGCACCGCGACCTGGGTGTCCGGCGGAGCCGCGATCGCGACGACGAGACCGGAGGGCACGGCGCCCATCGCGGCGACGTCGGAGAGGTTCGTGGCGGCGGCCTTCCAGCCGACGTCCTCGGGCGAGGACCACGCCCACCGGAAGTCCGGGCCGTGCACCATCATGTCCGTGGTCACGACGAAGCGGCCGTCGGGGGCGGCGACGACGGCGCAGTCGTCCCCGGGCCCGAGGACCGGGGACCCGGCGGGGAGGCGTCGCGTGACCCGGTCGAGCACCGCGAGTTCGCCGAGCGCTCCGACGGTCGTGCGCTGTGCTCCGGCGGTCGCCCGCCCGTCGACGCCGTCGGGACCGTCGGTGCGGTGCTCGTGCTGGTGCTCGTCGTGCGTCGCGTCCACACGAGAACGGTAGCCTGGACGCCGATGGACACCGCGCGCCGAGGACCCCGCATCATCGCCACCGTGCTCGCCGCGGCGGCGGTCGTGGCCGGGCTGTCCGGCTGCACGAACGCGGTCCGCATGGAGCCCGCTCCCGCAGCGGACGCGGCCGCGTGTGCCGATGCCCAGGTCCGCCTGCCCGCGGTCGTCAACGACACCCTGGCGCTCCGCAACACCTCCGCACAGGCCACGGCGGCGTGGGGGTCCCCCTCCGCCGTGCTCTACCACTGCGGTGTCGCCGTGCCGACCGTCTCCGACCTGCCGTGCTTCTCGCAGGGCTCCGTGGACTGGATCCGCGACGACCGGGGGAAGGAGGTCGTCTACACGACGTTCGGCCGGTCCCCCGCGGTCCAGGTCGTCATCGACACCTCCCGCGCGACGGGCGACGCCCTGCAGGACCTCGGTGACGCCGTGTCACGGCTGCCGGAGGACGGCCACCGCTGCCTCGACCCGCAGGACGTCGACTGACCCGGACGGTCCTCAGCGGACCGCGGCGCGTCCCAACTCGATGAGCTCCGCGACGAGTTCCGGGTAGGGCAGCCCCGACGCCGCCCAGCAGCGCGGGTACATCGAGAACGGGGTGAACCCCGGCATGGTGTTGACCTCGTTCACGACGAAGCCGTCGTCCGTCAGGAAGCAGTCCACACGGGCCAGCCCGGCGCCGCCGATCGCCTCGAAGGCACGCGCTCCGACGGAACGGATCTCGTCGGTCTCCGCCTCGGTGAGCGGGGCCGGGCACAGCAGCTGCTCGTCACCGCCCAGGTACTTGGCGGCGAAGTCGTAGAAGCCGTCCTCGGCGACGACGATCTCCCCGGGCAGGCTCGTCCGCGGCACGCCGTCACGACCCTCGAGCACGGCGACCTCGACCTCGCGGCCGACGACCCGCGGCTCGACGATGACCTTGCTGTCGTGCTCGAAGGCGAGGTCCATCGCCGCACCGAGCTGAGCGGGGTCGTCGACGCGCGAGACGCCCATGCTCGACCCGGCGCGTGCGGGCTTCACGAACAGCGGGAAGCCGTGCGCGGCGACGGTCTCGGCGACGTCGACCGGATCGGCCTGCCACTGCCGACGGAGCACCGTCGTCCACGGGGCGACCCGGAGCCCGGCGTGCTCGAGGACCGCCTTCGCGACGTGCTTGTCCATGGCCAGGGCGCTCGCCAGGACGCCGTCGCCGACGTAGGGCAGGCCGGCGGTCTCGAGCAGGCCCTGGACGGTGCCGTCCTCGCCGAAGGGTCCGTGCAGGATCGGGAAGACGACGTCGACGTCCCCGAGCGACTCGACCGAGCCGTCCGGCAGTTCGACGGAGAACCCACGGGAGTCGCCGGAGAGCGGGAAACGGACGCGGGTGCCGTTGTCCGGCACGGTCGGGAGCTCCTGACCCCGGAGTGCCCAGACCGACGGGTCGTCCGCCTGGAGCGTGAACGCCCCGTCCTTCGTGATGCCGATCGGCAGCAGGTCGTACCGGTCGCGGTCGACGACGTCCATGATGCCGCCGGCGGTCACGCAGCTGATCTCGTGCTCGCTCGACCGGCCACCGAAGAGCACGGCGACGGTGGTCCGCTCGTCGGTGCCGCTCGGCGTGCGCTCGGCGTCGGTCGGTTCGGATGCGGGCGCGGTGCTGCTCATGGACGCTCCAAGCGGTGGGTACCGGGACCGGTCACTCGCCCTGGGGCTCGTCGGTCTCCGTGAGGTGCGGCGCGATGTTGCGCGGATCGAGCCTACCGGCGAGGACCTCGCCCACCTGTCCGACGATGGGCATGTCGACGCCGTTCGCCCGGGCCAGCTCGAGGATGGGCGCGACCGAGGCCAGGCCCTCCGCGGTCTGGTTCATCTGCCGCACGACCTCGTCGAACCGGTACCCCTGCCCGAGCAGGCGCCCGGCGGTGTTGTTGCGCGACAGCGGCGACTGGCAGGTGGCGATGAGGTCGCCGAGGCCCGCGAGACCGGACAGCGTCGACGGCTGCGCGCCGAGCGACACCGCGAACTCGGTCATCTCGGCGAGGCCGCGGGTGATGATCGACGCCTTGGTGTTCTCGCCGTACCCGACACCGTCGACGATGCCGATCGCCACCGCGATGAGGTTCTTGAGGACCCCACCGAACTCGGTGCCGATCACGTCGGTGTTGATGAAGGAGCGGAAGTACGGGTTCGTCGCCACGGCTGCCACGGCGGTCGCGGTGTCCGCACTGGACGACGACACGACGGCCGCGGTGGGCTGCCGGCGGGCGATCTCGAGCGCCAGGTTCGGTCCGCTCGCGACGGCGATGCGGTCCTGGTCGATGCCGAGGCCGTCGAGGAGCACCTCGCTCATCCGCAGGCCGGTCGCCTTCTCCACGCCCTTCATGAGGCTCACGACGGGCACATCCGCGGGCAGGAGTTCGCGGATGGCGGCGAGGTTCGAGCGCAGCGTCTGCGACGGCACCGACACGTAGACCTGCTCGGCACCGGACAGCACCGCTGCCAGCGACGTCGACGCGGTGAGGGTCCGCGGCAGGTTGATGCCGGGCAGGTACTCCGAGTTCCGCTTCGTCTCGGTGATCTCCCGCGCGACCTCGGGACGCCGGGCCCAGAGCACGGTCTCGGCCCCGCCCTCGGCGAGCACCTTGGCGAACGTGGTCCCCCAGCTGCCGGCACCGATCACGGCGACCCGTGGCTTGTCGGTCGACTGCATGACGACGCGGATCGCGGCGGTGTCCACGGCGCCGCGGGCTGCGACGGAGGGGTCCGGGTGGTCGTCGTGCGGGCGGAGGCCGGGCGCGCTGGTCCGGTCGGCTGCGTCACTCAAACTTGCCGGTCTCCTTCTGCTTGTTCGCGGTCGGGTCCCAGCGCTCGGCGGGCGCCTGCTCACCGCGGAGGCCCTCGAGCAGCGCGGTGATGCGCTCCATGAGCAGCGCGGTCACCTCGGTGAGGGCTTGCTGGTCGACCGGCTTCCCACGCCACCGCGACAGGTCGAGCGGCTCGCCGTAGACGATGTCGACCTTCGCCGGCGGGAACAGGCGGAGCTTCTTGCCGTACCGCGCCATGATCCGCTGCGTGCCCCAGTGGGCCATCGGGATGAGCGGGACGTCGTTCTCGAGGGCGATCCGCGCCGCCCCGGTCTTGCCGCGCATCGGCCACAGGTCCGGGTCACGGGTGAGCGTGCCCTCGGGGTAGACGATGACTGCGCCGCCGTTCGACACGAGTCCCTTGCCGCCCTTCAGCGGGTCGTTCAGGCGGGTCCGGCCGTTGCGCTCGACGGGGATCTGCCCCATACCGCTCATGAGCTTGCCGAACACCGGCACGCGGAACAGCGACGCCTTCGCGAGGAACCGCGGCGATCGACGGTGCAGCCACACGGTCGTCCCGACGACGAGCGGGTCGATGTTCGTGTAGTGGTTCGGGGCGAGGACGAACGCCCCCTCCTCCGGCAACCGGTTCGGGCCGTGCCAGCGGTAGCCGGAGGCGAACCGGATGGTCGGGATCACGACGGACCCGGTGATCCGGAAGGCCCGGTTCAGCTCGCCGCGTCGCCACCGCCGACCGGGGACCGGGAGGCCCGTGCGGACCTCTCCGGGTCGTCCCACCTGTGGCAGTTCCAGCGCGTCGGGCCCGGTCGTCGGTCGTGCCACGGCGGCACCGTCACCGGTGCCGCCGTGGTCGTGCTGCTCCGCCACGTCAGCCGGCGAAGTCGAAGTCCGCGCCGAGCTTGCGGAGCTTCGGGATGAAGTGCTCGTACCCGCGGCTGATGATGCCGACGTTCGTGATGTGCGACTCGCCCTCCGCGGTCAGTGCCGCGATGAGGTGGCTGAAGCCGCCGCGGAGGTCCGGGACGCGGACGTTCGCGCCGTGCAGCTTGGTCGGGCCGGTGATGACCGCGGCCTGCTCGAAGGGACGACGGGCGACGCGACGGTCGTGGCCGGGCAGGCCCTCCTTGTGCACGACGATGTCGGCACCCATCTCGTTGAGCGCGTCGGTGAAGCCGAAGCGGTTCTCGTAGACGGTCTCGTGCACGACGCTCTGGCCCTCGGCCTGCGTGAGCGCGACGACGAGGGGCTGCTGCCAGTCGGTCATGAAGCCGGGGTGCACGTCGGTCTCGATGACGACGGGCTTGAGGACGTCGAGCTCGCGGTAGAACCGGATGCCGTCCTCCTGGATGTCGAACCCGCCGCCGACCTTCCGGAAGACGTTGAGGAACGTCATGAGCTCCTGCTGCTTGGCGCCCTCGACGAAGATGTCGCCGTTGGTCGCCAGCGCGGCGGAGGCCCAGCTCGCGGCCTCGTTGCGGTCGTTGATCGCACGGTGCGTGTAGCCGCGGAGCGACTTGACGCCTTCGATGAAGATCGTGCGGCTCGGTTCGACCGTGACGATCGCGCCCATCTTCTGCAGGATCGCGATGAGGTCCATGATCTCGGGCTCGATCGCGGCGTTCCGCAGCTCGGTGGTGCCCTCGGCGAGGACGGACGAGAGCAGGACCTGCTCGGTCGCGCCGACGCTCGGGTAGGGGAGCTCGATGTTCGCGCCCTTGAGGCCGTTCGGGGCCGTGATGTGGATGCCCGAGACCTGCTTGTCGACGACGGCACCCATGGCGCGCAGTGCGTCGAGGTGGAAGTCGATCGGGCGGTCGCCGATGCGGCAGCCGCCGAGGTCGGGGATGAACGCCTCGCCGAGCTTGTGCAGCAGCGGACCGCAGAACAGGATCGGGATCCGGCTCGAGCCGGCGTGCGCGTCGATCTCGGCGAAGTGCGCCGACTCCACGCGCGAGGGGTCGAGGATGAGCTCGCCACGGGCGGGGTCCGTCACGCGGACACCGTGCACCTCGAGCAGGCCGCGCACGACCTTGACGTCGGAGATGTCCGGGACGTCCTTGAGGATCGACGGGGTGTCGCCGAGGAGCGCAGCGACCATGGCCTTGGTCGCCAGGTTCTTCGCACCGCGGACCTCGATGCGTCCCACGAGCGGCTTGCCGCCCCGGATGACGATCTCGTCCGACTTCAACCCGACGCGCGCCCCTGCAGCTGCTGCGTCCTGTACGAGAGAGTTCACTACTTCACCGGCAATGTCTTCGGCCGCCAACGGGAGCGGCGGGATTCGAACTCCGTGATCGAGGTCTCGTCACGGAGGGTGAGCCCGATGTCGTCGAGCCCTTCCATCAACCGCCAACGAGTGTAAGCGTCGATCTCGAAAGCCACGTCCATGTCGCCGATCGACACGCGCTGTGTCGCCAGGTCGACGGTCGCCTCGATCCCGGGCTGGGCCTCGATCGCCGCCCACATCCGCTCGATCTCGGGCTCGGACACCATCGCGGTGACCAGTCCCTGCTTGCCGGCGTTGCCCTTGAAGATGTCCGCGAAACGGGGTGAGACGACCACGCGGAACCCGAAGTCGCGCAGCGCCCACACTGCGTGCTCGCGGGAGGACCCGGTGCCGAAGTCCGGGCCGGCGACCAGGACCTTCGCGCCCTGGTAGGCGGGCTGGTTGAGCACGAAGTCGGGGTCCTGGCGCCAACCGGAGAACAGCGCGTCCTCGAACCCGGTCTTCGTGACCCGCTTGAGGTAGACCGCGGGGATGATCTGGTCGGTGTCGACGTTCGACCGCTTCAGCGGTGCCGCGATCCCGGTGACGGTGCCGATCTTCTCCATCAGTTGTTCCCTCCAGCCGTCGCCGGCACGGCCAGGCGGGCGTCGTCCTCTTCCAGGTCCCACGGGCTCGACAGCGTTCCGCGGACAGCGGTCGCCGCGGCCACGAGCGGCGAGACCAGGTGGGTCCGGCCGCCCTTGCCCTGCCGCCCCTCGAAGTTGCGGTTCGAGGTCGAGGCACAGCGCTCCCCCGGCGCGAGCTGGTCCGGGTTCATGCCGAGGCACATCGAGCAGCCGGCGAAGCGCCACTCCGCACCGAACTCGGTGAACACCCGGTCCAGGCCCTCGGCCTCGGCCTCCAGGCGCACCCGGGCGGACCCCGGCACGACCATCACCCGCACGCCCGGCGCCTTCTGACGCCCGCGGATGACCGACGCGAAGGCGCGCAGGTCCTCGATGCGGGAGTTGGTGCACGAGCCCATGAACACGGCGTCGACGGCGATGTCCTTCATCGGCGTCCCGGCGGCGATGTCCATGTACTCGAGGGCTCGGGAGGCCGCGGCCTGGTCGTTCGGGTCGGTGAAGTCGGACGGCGACGGGACCGAGTCGGACAGCGAGACGCCCTGACCGGGGTTCGTCCCCCAGGTGACGAAGGGCTCGAGGGCGTCCGCGTCGATGAAGACCTCGGCGTCGAACACGGCGTCGTCGTCGGTCGCGAGGGTGTCCCAGTACGCGACGGCCTCGTCCCAGTCGGCGCCCGTCGGGGCGTGGTCGCGGCCCTGGACGTAGTCGTACGTGGTCTGGTCGGGGGCGACCATGCCCGCACGGGCACCGGCCTCGATCGACATGTTGCAGATCGTCATGCGGCCCTCCATGGAGAGCGCCCGGATCGCGGAGCCGCGGTACTCGAGCACGTAGCCCTGTCCGCCGCCGGTGCCGATCTGCGCGATGACCGCCAGGATGATGTCCTTCGCCGTGACGCCCGGGCGCAGCGTGCCCTCGACGGTCACCGCCATCGTCTTGAAGGGCTTGAGCGGCAGCGTCTGCGTGGCGAGGACGTGCTCGACCTCGCTCGTGCCGATGCCGAACGCCATGGCGCCGAAGGCCCCGTGCGTCGAGGTGTGCGAGTCCCCGCAGACGACCGTGATGCCGGGCATCGTCAGTCCGAGCTGCGGACCGACCACGTGCACGATCCCCTGCTCCTTGTCGCCCAGCGAGTGCAGGCGGACGCCGAACTCCTCGCAGTTGCGGCGGAGCGTCTCGATCTGCGTGCGG
This sequence comes from Curtobacterium sp. MCJR17_055, assembly GCF_003224335.1. GTDB lineage: Bacteria > Actinomycetota > Actinomycetes > Actinomycetales > Microbacteriaceae > Curtobacterium. The sequence continues at coordinate 8,640 of NZ_QKLF01000003.1, read as the reverse complement.
CTGGTCGGGTCCGCGATCGGCCGGTCGATGGCGAGCGTCGGGGTGTTGTGGTCCTCGGTGGCGATGGTGAGGTCCAGGCGTCGCACCGGACGACCGGCCTGCCGCAGGCCGTCGAAGGCCTGCGGGCTCGTCACCTCGTGCACCAGGTGGAGGTCGATGTAGAGGAGGTCCGGGTTGCCGTCCTCACCCTTGACGACGACGTGGTCGTCCCACACCTTCTCGGCGAGCGTCCTGCCCATGCCCGTGCCTCCTCATCCGCGTTCCGACCCCGCTGTCACGGCGTCGTCCGAGCATGGTAGCAGCTTGGTATACCAATCGCGACGACGCCCGGGAGGCCCGCCCCGCGGTCCCCGACACCCGTCGCGGTGAGAGGATGGCGGGGACATGACGACGCCCGCGCACTCGACCCGCACCACCAACCTCGAGGGCGCGGCCCGCGCCGCGATCGCCGGTGGGGTGCCGCTGGCACTCCTCATCGCGCTCGGCCTGCCGCAGTACGCCGCCTTCGCGGTGTTCGCCGGGTTCACGGCGATCTTCGGCGCGACCGAGCCCTACCGACAGCGCGCCGTGACGACCGGGGTCGCCGGCGCGATGCAGGTCGTGTGCATGGCGGCGGGCATCGCCGTCGCCCTCCTCGGCGCGCCGCTCTGGCTGCAGGGAGTCGGGCTCGTCGTCGTCATCGTCGGCGCGGTCGGCACACTGACGGCACTCCGGGCGATCCCGGCACAGCCGATCTTCCCGGTGTTCGCCTTCGTGGTGTCCGCGCTCGTGCCCGTGCGTCCGTCCGACCTGCCCCTCGTGGCGACGGTCATCCTCTGCGCGGTGGCCTGGGCGTGGCTCGTCGCGATGTCCGGCGCCGCGTTCCGGCTGGTCCTGCACCCGCACGCGCCGCACCGCTTCCGCCCGCTCGCGGACCGCAAGCACCGTTCCCTCGCGGTCCTCCGGACCTCGGCCCTCTGGGAGACGGTCGCCCTCAACGTCGTCGGTGCACTCGCTGCCGGTGCCCTCGCCGAGGCACTGCCCGGCCTCGGGCACCCGTACTGGGCGGTCATCGCCGTCGTGTCGACGCTGCCCGCGCTCCGGCAGCGGCACACCGTCTCGCGCGCGGTCCAGCGCGTCGTGGGCACGGTCGGCGGCACGGTGATCGCGGTCGGGATCCTGCTGCTCGAGCCCTCGGCCTGGTGGATCGTCGTGATCGCGGTCGTCGGACAGTTCGGGGCCGAGGTGTTCGTCGCCCGGAACTACGCCGTCTGCCTGCTGTTCCTCACCCCGCTCGCCCTCGCGGTCTCGTGGCTCAGCGTGCCCGAAGCGCCGACGCTCCTCGCACTCGACCGGATCGGCCAGACCCTCCTCGGCGCGCTGGTGAGCCTCGTGCTCCTCGCCGTCGGGCGTGCGGTCGAGCGGCGGCGCGGCCGCCCGCTCGGTGCGACCAGCAGCATCCGGACCGTCTGACGGACCGCGGTCGTCCCGACGGTCCCGTACCGGGCCTCCCGAACGGCGCAGGGCAGGTCCGGACGTCCGGCACGCCGGGCGCGTGCGGCACGATGGGCGCATGGACGACATCGCCACGCCCGGGACCTACACGCTGCTGCCCACCGCACCGCCGCTCGAGGACTACCTGCGCCTCCGACGTGACTCCGGCTTGACACCGGTGACGGCCGAGCAGGGCGCGCCGGCGATCGACGGCGCGTGGTCGGCGTGTCACGTCGTCGACGAGGACGGGAGACCGGTCGCGATGGGGCGGGTCATCGGCGACGGCGGGTGGTACTTCCACGTCGTCGACATCGCCACCGACCCCGGGCACCAGCGTCGTGGGCTCGGACGGGCCGTCGTCGAGTGGCTCGTCGCGGACGTGCGCGAGCGGGCCCCGGAAGGCGCCTACGTCTCGCTCATCGGGGACCCGCCCGGGCAGCGCCTCTACCGGTCACTCGGGTTCGAGGACGTGGCGCCGAGCCTCGGCATGGCGGTCGTCCTCGGCACGGACGGCTGAGCGCGGACCGCTGCGCGCGGTCGGCTGCTCGCCGTCGGCCGTGCTCAGCGCGGCTCGATGTTCCAGGCGTCGATGACCGGGCGGCCGTGCTCGTAGCCGAGGGTGCTGACCGTCGCCGTCCCGAGCTTGAGCACGGCACCGTCCTGCGGGGCGAGCCGGATCCAGGCCGCACCGAGGGCGCGGAGGACGTGGCCGTGGGCGACGACGATCGCGTCGTGTCCCTCGGCCAGGACGGGCCGCGCCCGGTTGATGACCCGTTCCACGCGGACCCGGACCTCGGCAGCGTTCTCGCCGGGGGTGTCACCGGCCGGGACCCCGTCGGTCCACAGGTCCCACGGGCCGTGCCGCTGCACCTTGATCTGCGGCGTCGTGAGGCCCTCGTAGGCGCCGTAGTCCCACTCGTACAGGTCCTCGTCGAGTTCCGGGTCGACGCCGATGATGCGGGCGGTCTCGCGCGCACGTGTCAGTGGGCTGGACAGTGCCAACGCGAACTCGCGGTCGGCGAGGTACCGGGCGGCACGCTCCGCCTGGGCCTCCCCGTTCGCCGTGAGGGGGATGTCCGTGCGGCCGGTGTGCTGCCCGCTCTTCGACCACTCCGTCTCTCCGTGACGGACGAGGACGAGTTCGCCGGGGCGTTCCGAGGTCATGAGTTCCTTCCGAGCCAGAGGCCGAGCGCAGCAGCGCCGACCGAGACGACGAGCATGCCGAGGCCGTTGAGGACGGCGAGCCGGGTCTTGCCGGATCGGAGGAGCTGCACGGTCTCGACGCTCGCCGTCGAGAACGTCGTGTACCCACCCATCATGCCCGTCCCGAGCACGGTGACCATCGGGACTGCGATCGTCCCGGCTCCACCGAGCCCCGTGACGAGTCCGAGGACGAACGACCCGGTGACGTTGACGAGCACCGTGCCGAGCGGGAACCGCCGCACCCGCGCCTTCACCAGTCCGTCCAGGACGAACCGCAGCGCGGCTCCGACACCGCCACCCGCCGCGACGAGCAGGAGTCCCACGGCCGTCACCGCGCCGGCCCCGTCCCCGGCCCTGCCGACGCCGTGGCTCGCCGCCGGAGCCCCGCGGCGAGGGCGGTCCCGGCGACCACCGCGGCGAGGCCGAGCAGCACGGTCAGCAGCGCGGAACCGGCGCCGGCCCCCCAGCGCCCGACGTCGATGAGCCGAGCGGTGTCGTCCGCCAGCGCGCTGTAGGTCGTGAAGCCACCGAGCACGCCGGTCCCCACGAACAGCCGGACGGTGCGCCGACGTCCGACGTCGGGGCCGGTCAGTGCGAGGTGCTCGAGCAGCAGACCGAGACAGAACGCCCCGGCGACGTTGATCGCGAGGATCGTCCAGCTGATGCCGTCGACGGGCGGCAGCACGGCGGCGAGCACGGCCCGGACCGCGGTGCCGAGTGCTCCACCGAGGGCGACCAACGCGATGAGTCCGGCGCGCAGGTGCGGCGGCGGTCCCGCCGGTCGTCCGTCCATCCGTCGTCTCCTGCCCACTCGCACCCCGGCTGCACCCGCTGCCGGGCGGGACGACGAAGGCCCCCACCCGGACGGGTGGGGGCCTTCGTGCTGGTGACCCCAGCGGGATTCGAACCCGCGTTACCGCCGTGAGAGGGCAGCGTACTAGGCCGCTATACGATGGGGCCGCGGCGATGTGTCGGTTCGGAGTGTGTCACTCGTGGTGACCCCAGCGGGATTCGAACCCGCGTTACCGCCGTGAGAGGGCGGCGTACTAGGCCACTGTACGATGGGGCCGTTCCGACAACTCGACAAGTATGGCACAGGGTGTGAGCGAGCACCAAAACGAGCCCGTCCGTCCCGGTGTGTCGCCGGGCCGACCGGGGCATACGGTGGGTCGATGACGGTGCGCATCGGCCTGTCCGGCTGGCAGTACGACTCGTGGCGCGGCGACTTCTACCCGGAGGGCCTCGCGAGACGACGCTGGCTCGAGCACGTCGGTGATCGGTTCCCGGCCGTCGAGGTCAACGGCTCCTTCTACTCGTTGCAGCGTCCGTCCCGGTACCGCGCCTGGCGGGCGGCCGTCCCGGAGGGCTTCCGGTTCGCACTCAAGGGCGGCCGCTACCTCACACACATGCTGCGGCTCCGGAACGTGGACACCGCGCTGGCGAACTTCTTCGCCTCCGGTCCGCTCGAGCTCGGTCCGGCCCTCGGTCCGGTGCTCTGGCAGCTGCCCGAGCAGGTCGTGCCCACGCCGGAGGTCCTCGACGCGTTCCTGGCGGCCCTGCCCCGCTCGCACGGTGACGCCGCCACGCTCGCCACCGGGCACGACGCCAAGGTCGCCGAGCCCGCCACGACGACGGAGCACGCCAGGCTGCGGATCGACCACGCGCTCGAGGTCCGGTCGCCGGACGCCGTCACGCCCGAGCACCTCGCGGTGCTCCGCCGGCACCGGGTCGCGCTCGTGGACTCACACGCCGGGGACTTCCCCCGGTTCGTCCACGACACGGACGCGCCCCTGGCGTACCTCCGTCTGCACGGAGCGCCGCACACGTACCACGACGGCTACCCACCGGAGGCCCTGGCGGACTGGGCCAACACCGTCCGCCGCCACGACGAGGCGGGCCGTGACGTGTGGGTCTTCTTCGACAACGACGCGGAACGGCACGCCCCCTGGGACGCACTCGGCCTCGCCCGGCTCGTCGGCCGCCCTCAGACCCGGAGCGACTCCCCCGGCGCCAGCGAGACGACCTCGCCCGCGGGTTCGACGACCTGACGGATCCGGTCGGTGTGCCCGGCGAGCCCGATGTCCGAGAGCGTGGCCTCGTGGATCGGGACGGCGCGTCGCGGTGCCACCGCTGCCAGGTGGTCCATGAGCTCACCGATCTTGAGCCACGGTGCGCCGACGGGCGTCGCGAAGAGCTCCACCGGCACGCCCGGGTCGATGTAGGCGTCGCCGGGGTGGAACAGCAGCCCGTTGACGAACACCCCGGTGTTGTCGACCACCGGGACGGACGAGTGGATGAGCTGGTGTCGCGTCCCGTGGAAGGTGAGGGAGAACGGCCCGACGGTCCGGGCCTCCCCCGCGGTCACCACGTCCACGGCGACGACCTCGGCCAGCGCCGTGGCGACACCGGCTGGGCCGAACACGGGGATGCCCGGGTTGCGCTCGAGGATGCCGGCCACCTGCTCGGCGGTGCCGTGGTCCGGGTGCTCGTGGGTGACGACGACGGCGACCACGCCCGTCACCTCGACGGGGCGGGTGAAGGCGCCGGGGTCGATGACCAGACGGGCGCCGTCCTCCTCGACGACGAGGCACGCGTGCTCGAGCTTCGTGACCAACATGGCGACGAGCGTACGCCGCCCTGCACGCGCAGGGTCCGGCCCGTCGCCGGGCCGACGGACTCCCGGCTCCCCGCGTCACCGGTTGTCCGGCGGACGCCCGGCCCGGTCCCTACCGGGCGTCCGGCGGCAGGGTCTCCTGGGCGGCGTGTGCGGCCTGGGCGTGCTCGGCGTCGGCGATGAAGCGTTCCGCGCCGTCGCGGGGCATGGCGGACTGTCCGCCACAGTACGAGCACTGGAGCACGTAGCGGCCGTGTCCGAAGGGGAACACGGGCACGAAGAAGAGCGTGAACCAGGTGCGGAGGCGGTGCAGGCGCTGCGCGGCGGTCGATCCGCAGAGGGCACAGGCGAAGAAGAGGACGCCGGCGAGGGCGCTCCTGGTGCGGCTGCCGAAGATGATCATGACGTCCCCTGTCGGTGGTCGGTCGCCGGACGCCGCCGCCGACGACGTCGTCGGCGTTCGGGCGTGGCGCGTGCTGTTCCGCCCATGATGGGCCGGTCGTGGTGTGGACGGGCGGATCGAACACGCGGCTGAGCCCGGGAACGACGAAGGCCCCCGGTTTCCCGGGGGCCTTCGATCACGTTGCTGGCTGGGGTACCTGGACTCGAACCAAGAACGACGGTACCAGAAACCGCTGTGTTGCCAATTACACCATACCCCATCGGACCCTGCGGTCCTGCGCCCCGTTGTCCGGGGCACGATCAACTACTGTACAGCATCCCGGAGGTCTTCGAGACCACCCACCAGGTCGCGGTGCACCGCAGCGGCCGTCGACGCCCCGTGACCGGCCGCGACGATGAGCTGTTGCGGTCCCGGCGGCGTGATGTCTCCCACCGCGTACAGCCCGGGTGCGCCGGTCCGACCGAGCCGGTCCACCCGCACCAGGCCCTGCTCGTCCCGGTCGAGGTCGGCGTCGACCCAGTCGAGGTCCGCGTGCCACACCGGGCGGACGAAGGCGCCCGAGCGCGGTTCGACGTGCCCGTCCGCGAGCCGCACACCCGTCATCCCGTCGCGGTCGCCCTCGAGGTCGGCCAGCGGTCGGGCGTCGACACGGATGCCCGCGCGTTCGAGCCGCGTGCGACCCTCGCCGGTCACCGGCGCCACGCCGTTCGTGTACACCACCAGGTCGTCCGTCCACGCGCCGACGAGCAGCGCGCGGTCGACGACGTCGTCCGTCTCGCAGATGAAGGCCAGCGGTTGCCCGGCCTTGTCGTAGGCGTCGCACTCCACACAGCTGTGCACGTCGGTGCCGTAGAACGCGCGGAGCGACGGCAGCGCGGGGAACGCCTCACGGAGACCCGTGGCGAGGACGACCGCGCGCGCAGCGGCGTCCACGTCCGTCCCCCGCCAGCTGCCGTGCACCCGCCAGACGTCACCGTCGCGCCAGAGGCGGTCGACGACGGCCTGCGTGACCGTGGCCTCCGGGTACCCGGCGACCTCCTCGCGACCGAGCCGTCGGAGCTCGAGGGGCGAGATGCCGTCCCGTGTGATGAACCCGTGCGACCGGAGGGTCGCCGCGTTCCGGGGCCGGTTGGCGTCGACGAGCAGGACGGTCCGCTTGGCCCGCACCAGGTTCAGCGCGGCGCTGAGCCCCGCGGGACCCGCGCCGACCACGACGACGTCGTACACGGCCGTCAGCGGGCCGCGAGGGAGCGCAGTCGCGCGAGCGTCGACGCCTTGCCGAGGATCTCCATCGACTCGAAGAGCGGCGGGCTGATCCGTCGCCCGGACACCGCGACGCGCAGCGGACCGAAGGCGACACGGGGCTTGAGCCCGAGTCCGTCGATCAACGCCGCACGCAGCGCCTGCTCGATGGCCGTGGTCTCCCAGTCCCCGAGCGCGTCGAGCGCCTCGATGCCGGCCTGCAGGACGGGCACGGGGTCACCCTTGAGCGAGGCGAGGGCGTCGTCCTCCACCACGAGGTCCGCGTCCGACGTGAACAGGAAGCCGAGCATCGCAGGCGCCTCGCTCAGCAGCTGCATGCGCTCCTGCACGAGCGGTGCCGCGAGGGCGAGGACACGCTCCTGCTCCCGTGTCGCCGGCTCGTCGAGGTACGCGGTCAGGTACTGCTTGAGACGCTCGCGGAAGTCCGCCGCGTCGAGCAGACGGATGTGGTCGCCGTTGATCGACTCGGCCTTCTTGTGGTCGAACCGTGCCGGGTTCGGGTTCACGTCGGTGACCTCGAACGCGGCGGTCATCTCGTCGACCGAGAACACGTCACGGTCGGGACCGATCGACCAGCCGAGCAGCGCGAGGTAGTTGACGAGCCCCTCCGGCACCATCCCGTTCGACCGGTGGTGGAACAGGTTCGACTCCGGGTCCCGCTTCGAGAGCTTCTTGTTGCCCTCCCCCATGACGTAGGGCAGGTGCCCGAACTGCGGGATGAAGTCGGCCATCCCGATCTCGTGGAGCGCCTCGTACAGTGCGATCTGCCGCGGCGTCGAGGAGAGCAGGTCCTCCCCGCGGAGGACGTGGGTGATCCCCATCAGCGCGTCGTCGAGCGGGTTCGTGAACGTGTACAGCGGCTTGCCGTTCGGCCGGACCACGACGAAATCCGGGAACGAACCCTGCGGGAAGGTGATGGCGCCACGCACCAGGTCCTGGAAGCCCAGGTCACGGTCGGGCACACGCAGACGCAGCGCCGGCTCTCGGCCCTCGTCGCGGAAGGCCTGACGCTCGGCGTCGCTGAGGTCGCGCTCGTGGTTGTCGTACCCCTGCTTCGGGTCTCGCCCGTTCGCGCGGTTCCGCGCTTCCATCTCCTCGGGCGTCACGAAGGACTCGTACACGTGGCCGGCGTCCTTGAGCCGCGCGATCGCGTCGACGTAGACGTCCGTGCGCTCCGACTGCCGGTACGGGCCGTGGGGGCCACCGACCTCGACGCCCTCGTCCCAGTCGAGCCGCAACCAGCGGAGCGCCTCGATGATCTGACCGTACGACTCCTCGCTGTCCCGAGCGGCGTCGGTGTCCTCGATGCGGAACACGAGCTTGCCGCCCGTGTGCCGCGCGTACGCCCAGTTGAACAGGGCGGTACGGACGAGGCCGACGTGCGGCGTTCCGGTGGGCGACGGGCAGAACCGGACGCGGACGTCGGAACCGGTGGCTGAGGAGAATGGCGCTGTCATGACGCCGTCGATCCTACCGTGGCGCTCCCCTGCCGATCGGTGTCGGGGGCGACGCCCCTGCGTCGAGGATGCGGCTGGGGACGCGAAAGAGCCCCTGGCCGGGGTGAGCGTTGCTGCTCACCCCGGTCAGGGGCTCGATCGTTCTGTGAAAAGAAGTCCGGCGGCGTCCTACTCTCCCACAAGGTCCCCCTTGCAGTACCATCGGCGCTGAGAGGCTTAGCTTCCGG
>NZ_QKLF01000002.1 GCF_003224335.1 Curtobacterium sp. MCJR17_055 | reverse complement strand
AAGGGGTGGAGAACCAGCGATGTGCGGCTGGTGAGCGCTTGCGGGCCGTTCCCGGCTTGTGACAGTGATTCGGCACCCTGCGCCGATCGGATTGGAGGGTTTTCTGGATTTCCCGGATCGGCTCTCTCGTAGCGTGTGGGGCATGCCCACGTCGCACTCGTCCACCGACCGCATCCGCGCGATCGACGCCTGGTGGCGCGCCGCGAACTACCTCACCGTCGGGCAGATCTACCTGCTCGACGACCCGCTGCTGGAGCGGCCGTTGGAGCCCTCGGACATCAAGCCGCGGCTGCTCGGGCACTGGGGGACGTCGCCGGCGCTGAACCTCGTGTACGCGCACCTCAACGCCGTCATCAGCGAGACCGACCGCGACGTGCTCTACATCTGCGGTCCCGGCCACGGCGGCCCCGCGATGAACGCGAACGCGTGGCTCGACGGCACGTGGAACGAGCTCTACCCCGACATCACGCCCGACACGGCCGGGCTCCAGCGGTTCTTCCGCCAGTTCTCGTTCCCCGGCGGCATCCCCTCGCACGCGGCACCGGAGACCCCGGGGTCGATCAACGAGGGCGGTGAGCTCGGCTACTCCCTCGCGCACGCGTACGGCGCCGCGTTCGACAACCCCGACCTGGTCGTCGCCTGCGTCGTGGGCGACGGTGAGGCCGAGACGGGTCCGCTGTCGGCGTCCTGGCAGGCGCACACGTTCCTCGACCCGGTGTCGGACGGCGCGGTCCTGCCGATCCTGAACCTGAACGGGTACAAGATCGCGAACCCGACCGTCCTCGCGCGGATCCCCGACGAGGACCTGCAGGCGTACTTCCGCGGACTCGGCTACGAGCCGATCGTGGTCGACTCCGGCCGGGTGGACCACGACCCGTTCGCCGTGCACGCCCTGTTCGACGGGGCGCTCCGCCGGGCACTCGCGACGATCGACGACATCCAGGCCGCCGCCCGGGCACAGGCCGCCCGAGCCGCCGCCGGCGAGATGGCCGGCGCCGCGGACCTCCGCCCGCGCTGGCCGATGATCGTGCTCCGGACCCCGAAGGGCTGGACCGGCCCGAAGGTCGTCGACGGCGAGCAGGTCGAGGGCACCTTCCGCGCGCACCAGGTCCCGCTGCCGAACGTCCGCGACGACGAGGGTCACCGCCGGCAGCTCGAGGAGTGGTTGCGCTCCTACCGGCCGGAGGAGCTGTTCGACCAGGACGCCCGGCCGATCGGCATCCTCGAGACGATCCGTCCCGCCGGCGAGACCCGGATGAGCGCCACCCCGCACGCCAACGGCGGCCGGATCCGGACCGCCCTCGACCGCCCGGGCCTCGAGGAGTTCGCCGTGCCCGTCGGCGAGGACGCGTCCGCCACGGGCACCCTCGGGCCGTGGCTCGCCGCCCTCACGCAGCGGAACCCGAACTCGTTCCGGCTGTTCGGCCCGGACGAGACGATCTCGAACAAGCTCGACGCGGTCTTCGACGTCACGAGCCGGGTCTGGCGTGCCCGGCGGGAGGCCGGTGACGAGCACATGGCAGCCCGCGGTCGTGTCATCGAGGTGCTGTCCGAACACCTGCTCGAGGGGATGCTCGAGGGGTACGTGCTGAGCGGGCGCCACGGGGTGTTCAACACGTACGAGGCGTTCGCGCACATCGTCGACTCGATGGTCGGTCAGTACGCCAAGTGGCTCGAGTCCTCGACCGACATCGACTGGCGCGCACCGGTGTCGAACCTGACGATCCTGCTGTCGTCGCACGTGTGGCGGCAGGACCACAACGGGTTCTCGCACCAGGACCCCGGGTTCCTCGACGTCGTGGCGTCCAAGCAGCAGGACCTGGTCCGGATCAAGTTGCCCGCCGACGCGAACACGCTGCTCGCCGTCGCCGCGCACGCGTTCGAGACGACGGACCGCATCGAGGTCATCGTCGCCGGCAAGCACCCCGAGCCGGTGTTCCTGTCCCTCGAGGACGCCGTCGCCCACGCGGCGGCCGGCTTCGGTGTCTGGGACTGGGCCGGCACGGAGCAGACCGTGGGCCACGCCGACGTCGTGCTCGTCAGCGCCGGCGACGTCCCGACCGTCGAGACGATCGCCGCCGCCGACATCATCCGGAAGCACGCGCCCGACGTCGGCGTCCGCGTGGTCAACGTCGTCGACCTGCTGTCGATCGGCGACCCGCGCAAGCACGACCACCCGGCGTCGGACGAGCGCTACGACGAGGTCTTCCTGCCCGGCACGCCCGCGGTCTTCGCCTTCCACGGCTACCCCTCGCTCGTGCACAACCTGACCTACCGCCGGCACGGGCACGACGACCTGCACGTGCACGGCTTCCTCGAGCAGGGCACGACCACCTCGCCCTTCGACATGCTCATGCGGAACGACATGGACCGGTACGCCCTCGCGCACGACGCGCTCACCCGCGTCGCCGACGGGTCCGACCGGTTCGACGACCTGCTGACGGCCCTCACCGACGCACGCGCCGCCGCTCGAGAGTTCGCCTACACGAACGGCGAGGACCACGAGGCGGTCGCCGGATGGGAGTTCACCGGCTGGCCGCAGGACGGGGCCTCGGACGGCGGCACGGGTGGCGACCCGGGACAGGGCGAGACCGAGGGGGCCGCTCCCGGTCGTTGACCGGACGGCCGGTCCGGAACGCGTGCCGGTCGGCGGCCGTCCGGCCGGCCGGTCTAGGGTTGGCCGGTGCAGTCGTTCTCTGTCCGGTCGCTCGTGGAGCACCCCGCGCTCCGGTTCCTGGTCGTCGGTGGTCTCGGTTTCGTCATCACGATGGGCATCAACTACGGGCTGAAGTTCTTCGTCATCCCGCAGCACCCGGTGACGGCCCTGGCGATCGGCATCATCGTCGCGACGGTCGTGTCCTACTTCCTCAACAAGAAGTGGTCCTTCGGTGACCGTGGCGAGCTGCACACCGGCCACGAGGTCCTGCTGTTCGTCATCGTCAGCGTGATCGGCGTCGGCCTCAACTCGGCACCGCTCTGGATCTCCCGCTACGTCCTCGGTCTGGAAGTGCCGAACGTGTCGCTCGCGGGGCAGGAACTCGCCGACTTCATCAGCGGCCCCGTGATCGGCACGCTCATCGCGATGGTCTTCCGCTACTGGGCGATGAACCGCTTCGTGTTCCCGGCGCGGCCTGCCACGCTGGACGCGTGACCGACCTCGTCGTCCCGGCGCCGGGCCTCCCGACCGTTCCCACGAGCACCGGTGGCCGGTTCCCGGTCCGTCGCGTGTACTGCGTCGGACGCAACTACGCAGCGCACGCGCGCGAGATGGGCCACGACCCGGACCGCGAGCCGCCGTTCTTCTTCGGCAAGCCGGCAGACGCGCTCGTGACGGACGGCGCCGACTCCCCGTACCCGACCCTGACCGCCCGACTGGAGTACGAGGTCGAACTCGTCGTCGCCCTCGGTGGGGGTGGCCGGGACGTGTCCGTCGCCGACGCGCTCGGACTCGTCTGGGGGTACGCGGTCGGCATCGACCTCACCCGCCGGGACCTGCAGGCCGAGGCGAAGCGACTCGGGCGTCCGTGGGACCTGGCGAAGGGGTTCGACCACTCCGCACCGATCGGCACGATCGTCCCCGCAGCCGGTGTCGACCCGACGTCCGGGGCCGTCACCCTGCACGTCGACGGGGACCTGCGGCAGTCGGGCGACCTGGCGGAGCAGATCTGGAGCGTCGCCGAGACGATCGCCGCGCTGTCCCGTTCCGTCGCGCTCGCGCCCGGCGACCTGCTCTTCACCGGCACCCCCGAGGGCGTCGGGCCGGTGGCGCGCGGGTCGGTGCTGCGCGGCGCGGTGGACGGTGTCGGGGTCGTCGAGACGCACGTCGTCTGACGCGGCCCTCCCCGGCTCGCTCCGGACGCCGGCCGTCCTGGGAGGACTCCGAGGCGCCCGGCGTACACCGGACCCCGAACGCTGCGAGGGGTACGGCAGCGATCCGCAGACAGGACGTGCAGCAGCTGCAACGGGGCAGCCGAGCGTGTCCGGATCATGGAGGTGGTCCTGTGGAGGAACACGACCTGCTCGCCACGTCGTGGACGTGGGCCGGGCGTGAACCGGTGCGGGAGCGTGTCCGCGCGGTGGCCGACGCCGGCTTCGCGGGGCTCGCTCTCGCGCTCGACGACCTGCACGAGGTCCGCGCCACGACCGGCTTCGCGGACCTGCGCCGGATGCTCGACGACGCCGGCGTGGTCTGGGTCCAGCTCGGCACCCTCGGTGACTGGTGGTCGACACCGGGCCGGGACGACCAGGAGGCCGACCGCGGCGTCCTGCTCGAAGCAGCGGCGACCCTGGCCGCCTGGCAGGTCGTCGTGCGGGCGGACCACTCGGTTCCCGGGGCGTCACCGGCGGTGATGGGTGAAGCGTGGAACCACCTCGCGGTGCAGGCCGAGGGCGTCGGCGCCCGTCTGGTGCTCGAGCCGGAGCCGTGGTCGAACCTGGCGACCGTCGAGCGCGCCTCGCGGTTCGTGGTGGCGGGTCACCCGAACGGCGGGCTGGTGCTCGACGCGATGCACGCGCTGCGCGGTGGGTCGACCCTGGCCTCGATCGCGCAGGGCGTGGCGCCGTCCGCCCTCGCCGCGGTCGAGCTCAGCGACGGACTGCTGCACACCCCGAACGGGATGACGCTCGCCGACGAGTCGCGGGACGGCCGCTACCTGCCCGGTTCCGGTGCCTGGGACCTGCCCGGGTTCGTCCGTACGGTCCGCGGCCTGGGGTTCGCCGAGCCGTGGGGCGTGGAGGTCCGGACCCCGGCGCTCCGGGCGAGGCCCCTGCAGGACGCCCTGCGGATCGCTGCGGCGGCGACCCGTGCCGTGCTCGACGCGGCCGATGCCCAGGGTGCGCCGCCCGCACCGGCGATGCCGACCTCGGTCGCGCCGACCTCGGCCGTCGACTTCGACCAGCCACGGCCGCCGGTCGTGCCGGACGGGGTCCTGCGTCGCCGAACCGGTCCAGCGACGTCCGCGTAGCGTGGCGGACATGACTGATCAGGCACACCCCGGGAACGACGAAGCGCTGCGTGCCTCCCAGGAGGCCATCGACGAGGCGAAGGCCGCCGCGGCGGACGCCGGTGAGGCGGACGAGCGTGCCGCAGCGGAGGAAGACCTGCCGCTGGAGTCGGGGAGCGCCGCCGCGGACGGGCCCGCGCCCGCAGCCTGACGCCGATCGGCTCGGCCTGACGCCGGGCAGCTCCGTCTGACGCGGTCGGCTCGACCGGAGCGTGGGCCGGTCTCGCGCGGTCGGCTCAGTCGTCGACCTGGTCGCCGAGGAAGTCGGCGTAGGTCGCTTCCGGGTCGGTGACGCTGCCCGCGTCCACCATCTGCCGGTCGTCGTGTCGTCCGCCGACGGCCGCGCCACCGGCGGCGTCCTGCTTGCCACGCGGGTCCTGCGTCGCGTCACCGCGCTGTCCCTGCGTGAACGGCGGCAGGTACTTGCTCGCGTCCATGTCGCGTCCTTCCGTCTCGAGGACCGTAACAGCCACGCTCGCGGCAGCAGGCGGTCGTGCCGAGATCGTCCCCCGCTGCCGTGGACAACGGGGGACGGAAGTTCGCCCCCGGCGGACCTCATGCTCGTGCATGCGGATTCCGGACCGGCTCAGTCGGGCACGACCTCCTCGGGGACCTCGCGGACGACGTCCTCCGGGGACTTGTCACTGCGCCAGCCCCGCCACGACGGCTGACGCAGCCGTCCGTCGCCCGTCCACTCCGCGAACTCGACCTCCGCCACCCGCTCGGCGGCGACCCAATGCGCATCGCGCGCGTCCGGCCGGGGCACGTCGACGAACGGCGACGCATCCCGCTCCAGCCCGTCGAGCAGCGCGCCGATCTCGTCGAGGTCCCGGTCACGGAACCCGGTGCCGACCTTGCCCACGTACACCAGGCCGTCGTCGCCGGGGATCCCGAGCAGCAGCGAGCCGATGCCCCCCGCTCGCCGTCCGGCCCCGGGCTTCCAGCCACCGACGACCACCTCCTGCGTGGCGTGGTGCTTCAGCTTCAGCCACGACTCGGACCGCCGCCCCTCGACGTACCGCGAGGAGCGCTTCTTGGCGACGACTCCTTCGAGCCCGCGCTCCCGCGACGCGGACATCGCCGCCGGAAGGTCTCCGTCGAACGCCGGCGGCACCTCGATCGCGCCTCCGGGCTCGACCACGGTCGTCAGCGCCTCGCGCCTGGCGGTGTAGCCGAGCCGGGTGAGCTCGTGGCCGTCCGCCTCGAGCACGTCGAACAGGAACAAGCGCACCGGGGTGCTGGCCTGTGCGGCGGCCACCTCGCGCGGCTTCGTCAGTCCCATCCGGTTCTGCAGCAGCTGGAAGGACGGCCGTCCGTGGTCGTCGAGCGCCACGACCTCGCCGTCGAACACGCCGTCGACCCCAGCCCGCTCCCCGAGTTCCTGCAGCTCCGGGTACTGGTCCGTGAGGTCGTTGCCGTTCCGGCTGAGCAGGCGGACGGCGCCGTCGCGGACGGTCGCCAGCGCCCGGACCCCGTCCCACTTCATCTCGAACGCCCACTGGCGCGGGTCGAGTGCCGGCTCGCCCTTCTGCAGCGACGCCTGCATGGTGCGGCGTTCGGCCGGCTCCGTGGACGCGGACGCCGCCCGGTCGATCCGCTCACGGCCCGCGGCGCTCGACCGGGAGGCCCTCCCGGCGTCCGCCCCGTCCGTCACCGCGCCCTGGTCGGGCTGGTCCTTCGTGCGGTGGATGAGCCAGTTCTTCTCGTCACCACCGCGACCGCGCCCCCGGGTGTGCAGGAGCGCGAGCCGTCGGACGCCGTTCGTCCGTCCGTGCAGCGTGACGATGACCTCCTCGCCCTCGCGCCACTTCTCGAGCTCGTACGTCCCGTCGTCCCAGATCGTGACCGTGCCCCCGCCGTACTCTCCGGCGGGGATGACGCCCTCGAAGCCGCCGTACTCCAGCGGGTGGTCCTCGGTCTGCACGGCCAGGTGGTTCGCGCCCGGGTCGGTCGGCTCCCCCTTCGGGAGCGCCCAGCTCACCAGCACGCCGTCGTGCTCCAGGCGGAAGTCGTGGTGGTTCCGGGTCGCGTGGTGCTCCTGGATGACGAACGTCGGCTTCCCGTCGGTCCGCACGGTCGGCGACGCCTGCGGCACCGGTTCCGGGGTCCTGGACGCGTCCCGCTTAGCCCGGTACGTCGACAGGCGGTCCTGCAGCTCCTGCCGTTCCTGCCGCTCGCGCTCGTTCACCGCCTCCGTGCGCGCGCCGTCCCAGCGCCCGGCATCGGCTCGTCCGACCCCGAGGGACGCCGCGGCGACCGGGTGCAGCAGGTCACCGAGCACCGGCACCCGCTCGAGGACCTCGTCCAGCGTCAGGTGTGCCAGGCCAGGCTCGGTCAACTCCTCCCACGTCCGGGGCGCAGCGACCGTCGGCAGCGACCGGCCGCGCAGGGAGTACGGCGCGATCGTCGTCTTGTTGCCGTTGTTCTGCGACCAGTCCACGAACACCTTGCCGGCCCGCTCCGCGCGGCTCATCGACGACAGGACCAGGTCCGGCATGTCCTGCTCCAGCGCCCGCGCCAGTTCGTGCGCCACGTCCGACACCTGCTGGGCCGTCGCCTTCCCGTCGAGTGCCGCGTACAGGTGGATGCCCTTCGACCCGGAGGTCACCGGGTACGGCTCGAGTCCCATCCCCTGCAGCACCGCCCGGGCGGCCAGCGCCACCTCGACGCACTCCGGCAGCCCGACGCCCTCACCCGGGTCCAGGTCGAGGACGAGCCGGTCCGGGTTCTGGTGCCCGCCGCGCGGACCGAACCGCCACTGCGGCACGTGCAGCTCGAGCGCGGCCTGCTGCGCCGTCCACACCAGCGTCGGCATCTCGTCCACCACCGGGTACTCGACGTCGTGGTGCTCGTGCGAGATCGTGTGGTGCCGGATCCAGTCCGGGGCCGAGTCGGGCAGGTTCTTCTCGAAGAAGACCTTGCCGTCGACGCCGTTCGCCCACCGCTTCCGGGTCATCGGGCGGCCGGTGACGTGCGGGATCATCCACGGCGCGATGCGCTCGTAGTACTCGATGACCCGCCCCTTGGTCGTGCCGGTCTCCGGGTAGAGCACCTTGTCGAGGTTCGTCAGCGCCAGACGACGGTCCCCGACCTGCACCGTCGTCTTCTTCGTCACCGGGCTCACAGGGCGACCCCGGTCGCACCGCCGACCGTGAGCGTCGTGCCCGACGTGTACGACGACTCCGGGCCGGCGAGGTACACGTACGCACTGGCGAGCTCGACCGGTTGTGCGGGCCTGCCGAGCGGGGTGTCCTGTCCGTAGGCCGCGATCTCGTCCCCGGGGTAGCTGATCGGCTGCAGCGGGGTCCACACCGGGCCGGGGACGACCGTGTTCGCCCGGATGCCCTTCGACGCCAGCTGGCGGGCGAGCCCGTTCGTGTACGTGATGATGGCGGCCTTCGTCGCCGCGTAGTCGATCATCCGGTCCTGGGGCAGGTACGCCGACACCGAACTCGTCGTGACGATCGCGCTGCCGGGTGCCATGTGCGGCACCGCAGCCCGGGTCAGCCAGAACAGCGAGTAGAGGTTCACCTTCATCGTCCGGTCGAAGTCCTCGGTGGTCTGCTCCGTGATGTCCTCGTGCACCTTCTGGTGCCCGGCGACGAGCACCAGCGCGTCGAGTCCGCCGAGTAGGTCGACCGCAGTCCGCACGAGTTCGTCGCAGAACGGTTCGTCGGTCAGGTCGCCCGGGAGCATCACCGCCGTGCGACCGAGGTCGGCGATGACGTCCCGCACCTCGGTCAGGTCCTCGATCTCCTCGGGCAGGGCGTTCAGGGCGACGTCCGCCCCCTCCTTCGCCATCGCGATCGCCGCGGCCCGGCCGATGCCCGAGTCCGCCCCGGTCACGAGCACGCGGTACCCGCGCATCCGCCCGGTGCCCTGGTAGCTCGTCTCGCCGTGGTCGGCCGGCGGGTCGAGGTCCGCTGCGCGGCCGGACCCCTGTTGCGTCTGCGCGGGGAACGGCGGACGGGCGTACTGCTCCCGGGGGTCCTGCTTGTCGAGCTGGCTCATGGCCCCATCGTGCTCGCGGAACCGGGCCGGCGACACAGGAGCGGCGACCTCCGTGGAGAACGCGAGCCGCGCCTCCCGGCTGTGGAGGGCGAGCGGCCGCCCGCCGCACCTGCCGATCCGCTCGGAACTGAGCGCCGATCCGCATGCATCCGGGCATCATGAGCGCATGAGGTCGATCTGGAAGGGCTCCATCGCGTTCGGGCTCGTCAACGTGCCGATCAAGGTGTACGCGGCGACCGAGACGCACGACGTCTCGCTGCACCAGATCCACGACGAGGACAAGGCCCGCATCCGGTACAAGCGCGTCTGCGAGCTCGGCCACGAGGTCGAGTACGGCGACATCCAGAAGGCGTACGACGACGGCGAGAAGACCGTGGTCCTCACCTCCGACGACTTCAAGCAGCTGCCGCAGGAGCAGTCGCACGAGATCGAGGTCCTCGAGTTCGTGCCCGTCGACCAGGTCGACCCGATGATGTTCGAGAAGACGTACTACCTCGAGCCGGACTCGCGCTCCCCGAAGGCGTACGTGCTCCTCCGCAAGACCCTCGAGCAGACCGACCGCCTGGCGATCGTGCAGTTCACCCTCCGTCAGAAGACCCGGCTCGGGGTGCTCCGCGTGCACGACGACGTGCTGCTGCTCCAGGGGCTCCTGTGGGGCGACGAGGTCCGTGCGGCGGACTTCACGGCCCTCGACACCTCGGTGAAGGTCAGCGCGAACGAGCTGAAGATGTCGTCCTCGCTCGTCGAGAGCATGTCGACCGACTTCGACCCGGACCGGTACACGGACGAGTACCAGGAGGAGCTGCAGCAGCTCATCGACGCGAAGCTGGAGTCCGGTGACGACGTCGACACCGCGGAGACGTTCGGCAAGGACGCGGCTGACGACGACGACACCGGTGGGGACGTCATCGACCTGATGGCGGCGCTGCGCGCGTCCGTGGACAAGAACCGGTCGGGAGGCTCGGGGGCGCGTCCGGCGGGGCGATCGCGGAAGCAGGGCGGTGGCTCCGGCGAGTCGACGTCAGACGACGATGCGGCCGCTGAGGAGGCGCCTGCGAAGCGGACACCGGCGGCGAAGAGGTCGACGCGCAAGACCCCGGCCGCGAAGGCCTCGGCGGGCGGGTCGTCGACGAGCAAGGCGTCAGCGAGCAAGGCGTCGGCGGACGGAGCGCCGGCAGCGAAGGCCCCTGCCGAGAAGACGTCGACGAAGAAGACCCCGGTCAAGGCACCGGCCGCGAAGCAGAAGGCGAGCTAGCCCCGCCGCGCGCTCACTCCTCGACGTCGCGCGAGGTGCGGCGCAGCACCGTCGGCAGCGTCGTCCACAGCGCGGCGGTCCCCACGAAGACGACGACGCCGGCGACCACGCCCCCGCGGTCCCCGAGCACCACGTCGAACACGAACAGCACCGTGCCGGCGAACAGCAGTGCGCTCGCGATGAGGGCCGTGAGCAGGATGACGTTGCCCACCCGGACCAGGTCGTGCTTCTGCCGCTGCCGGAACACCAGGCGGTGCGTCGCGACCGCGGACAGCGCGACCACGGTGACGACGACGGCGAGCACGACGAGCACGAGGTAGACCGTCTCCTGCAGCGCGGTGAGGGACGCGAAGCGCTGCTGGAACGGCAGCGTCAGCAGGAACCCGGCGAGGATCTGCGTTCCGGTCTGGACGATGCGCAGCTCCTGCTGGATGTCGGACCAGTTGCGGTCCCAGCGCTCTGCGGGGGTCTCGTTCCGTCCCCGCTCGGTGCGGTGGACGTCACGGTCGGTGGTGCTCATGGTCTGGATCGAACCACGTCGCGCCCCGGCTCGACCTCCCGCGGCACAGACCGGCTGCTCCGCCGCGGGAGACGGCGGACGATCAGCGACTGATCTTCTTCATCGTGACCGGGCGACCGAAGATGTTCGTCTCCCCGGGCGCGAGCGTCAGACCCCCTGAGGTCCACTCGAACCGCGAGCGACGGTCGCCGGGCGCCATCTGCGCGATGTTCTTCCAGGTCCCGGTGCGCGTCCCCGCTCCGCTGTAGCCGTAGGGCACGTTCGCAGCGGACCGCATGCAGAGCGACGTCGTGGAGCAGCCCGGCGTGACGGGGTTCAGCGCGCGCCCGAGGGGCGTCTCAGCCGACACGGCCGCGACCACCTCGCTCGTGTCCGGGTCGGTCAGCAGAACGGCGCCGCCCGCAGCACGCACGGCGCTGATGTCCGACGCGGTCTGGGTGCGCCCGATCTGCTCGAGCGCACTGACGACGCCGGCAGACGTGGTGGGAGGTGCCGCCTCGGTGGACGGCACGGCTCCGGACGGGAGCGCAGTCGTGATGAGCAGGAGCGGAACGGTCGCGAGCATGGTGAGGGTCATCGCTCCACTCTACTGATGTTCCAGTACTTCAGTGGACCGGTGTGGAGAGGATGATCAGGCGGGCTGACACGCCGCCGCGAGGTCGAGCGCCCCGACGAGCTCGGAGTCGGACCCGAGCGCTGCCGGCCGGACCTGGACCGCCCGGGCGATCGCCGGCTGCGCCGAGCGGCGGACCCCGGCGAGCTCGGCGAGCGCGGCGAGCTCGGCGAGCTCGGCGCGAGTCGAGCCTCCCCCGGCGCGCACCGCGGCGAGGACCTCGTCCCGCGTGCGGTCGCGGAGCGACGCCCGACACCGTTGACCGTCATGGCCCGATGGTGAAGCGACTCGCCGTCGGCCTTCAGTCTGGAGGCGGCCGAAAAACATGACGGCCCCGCACATTTGTGCATTGACAGTCCCCTCCAAAGCCGAATAGCGTCCGGGATTGTTCCGTCAGACCCCTCGCGTCGGTCGGGACGACCTGAGACGCAGGGACGCGGCGCGGGTCGACGCCGACGCGTCCGACGTTGTCAGGGAGGACAACTCGATGCATGTGGAGAACAGGCGGCCCCTCGTGGTCGCCGCGAAGGCCGCCCTCGCGGCCGGGGTCACGGGGGCGCTCGTCGTCGCCGGGACCGGGCTCGCGCAAGCGGCCACCACCAACCCGAACCCCGGGCCCCTCGAGAAGGCGAACGCCGCGCTGAGCAAGGAAGCGGCGACCCAGGGCATGGTCCTGCTCGAGAACAACGACTCGGCGCTGCCGATGGCGAGCAGCGGGACGGTGGCCGTCTACGGCGTCGGCGCCTACGCGACCGTCAAGGGCGGCACCGGCTCGGGCGCGGTGAACAACCGCTCGTCGGTCTCCGTGCGTCAGGGCCTCGAGAACGCGGGCTACCAGATCACCACCGACCGGGCGTACTCGGACGCGGTGAAGACGGCGTTCGACGCGAAGTACGGCAACACCAGCGGCGGCGGGATCTTCGGCCCCACCATCGACTACTCGTCCGTCGAGCAGCGCCTCACCCGCACCACCGTGCAGCCGACAGCACCGACCGACACCGCGCTCTACGTGCTGTCCCGCAACTCCGGTGAGGGTGCGGACCGGTCGTCCGGCGCCGGCGACTACCAGCTGACCGACCTCGAGAAGGACGACCTCCAACTCATCGGACAGACCTACGGCAAGGTCGTGGTGGTCCTCAACGTCGGCGGGGTCGTCGACACGGCGTTCTTCGACCAGATCAACGCGGCGGCCGTCGACCCGGACGGCGGGAAGCCGCTCGACTCGATGCTCCTCATGAGCCAGGCCGGGCAGGAGGGCGGCACGGCACTGACCGAGGTGCTCAACGGCACCGTCACCCCCTCGGGCAAGCTCACCGACACCTGGGCGTCGAAGTACTCGTACTACCCGGCCTCCGGGTCGTTCGCGAACAACGACGGCAACAGCGCCGAGGAGCAGTACACCGAGGGCATCTACGTCGGGTACCGGTACTTCGACTCGATGTACGGGTCGATCAACCGCGCCGACCCGGCGAGCGTCGTCGACTACCCCTTCGGCTTCGGTCTGTCGTACACGCAGTTCCAGGTGGAGCCGCTCGGCGTCACGGCGGACATGTCGTCCGTGACGGTCAAGGCACGCGTGACGAACGTCGGGACGGAGGCGTCGGGCAAGGACGTCGTCCAGACGTACTTCTCGGCCCCGCAGACCGGACTCGACAAGCCGTACCAGCAGCTCGCGGGCTCGGCGAAGACCGACAGCCTCGCCCCCGGCGCCTCGCAGACCGTCACCATCCGGTACAACACCACCGACATGGCGTCGTACGACCAGGAAAAGGCCACGAACGTGATGGAGGCCGGCGACTACGTGATCCGCGTCGGTGACTCGTCGCGCAACACGACCGTCGCCGCGAAGCTCCGCCTCGGCGCGACCACGACCGTCGAGCAGCTGTCGAACCAGCTCGACGACCAGGCCCCGGCCACCGAGCGCACCAGCGACCCGGCCGACTTCTTCACCTACCCGGACGAGGAGCGCCAGCTCGCCGACGCACCGGTCCTGCCCCTCGACACGACGGGCTTCGCCGCGCCGGACCACTCCTCGAAGGAGGAGCAGGACGTCCCCGTCGGCACCGACTCGCCGTACTACGCGCTCGACCGCGACACGATCGCCTCGGTCACCGCGTACGTCGACGCGGCCAGCACGAACTGGGAGGGCACCGGCGCGCCGTACCAGGCGAAGACCGGAGAGGAGACCGAGGGCGTCACCGTCGTCCCGGGCTCGACCCTGTTCGACGTCAAGACCGGCAAGATCTCGATGGAGCAGTTCGTCGCGGGGCTGAGCGCCACGCAGCTCGCGAACATCGTCGAGGGCGCCAGCGCCGCCGGGACGACCGCGACCGCCGTCGGCGCCGCCGGGTACACGACCGCCAAGTACGAGGACCTCGGCCTGCCGGGCATGACCCTCGCCGACGGTCCCGCCGGTCTGCGCATCACGCAGAAGATCGCCTCCAACCCGGCGACCTACCAGTTCGGGACGGCCTGGCCGATCGGCACGCTGCTCGCGCAGACGTGGGACCCCGAGCTCGTCCAGCGCGTGGGTGAGGCCGTCGGCCAGGAGATGTCGGAGTACGGCGTCTCGCTGTGGCTCGCACCGGGCATGAACATCCACCGCGACCCGCTCAACGGCCGCAACTTCGAGTACTACTCGGAGGACCCGCTGCTCACCGGGCTCATCGCCGCGGCGACCACGAAGGGCGTCCAGAGCATCCCGGGCGTCGGCGTCACGATCAAGCACTTCTACGGGAACAACCAGGAGACCGCTCGCACCACGTCGAACGACGTGATCAGCGAGCGTGCGAGCCGCGAGATCTACCTGCGCGGGTTCGAGATCGCCGTGAAGAGCGCGCAGCCGATGTCGGTGATGACGTCGTACAACAAGGTCAACGGCACGTACGCGTCCGGCAGCTACGACCTGAACACGGACGTGCTCCGCGGCGAATGGGGTTTCGCCGGCACGGTCATGACCGACTGGGGGGCCGGTCCGCGCACCGGCGCGACGGGCGTCATGTACGCGGGCAACGACCTCATCGAGCCGGGCGGCAACCCGAACGAGGTGCTGAACGCCCTGAAGAAGGTCGACCCGACGATCGACGTGTCGGGCCTCCCGGCCTACAACCGGACGGTCACGCCGACCCGCACCTCGTACTCCTGGCAGTTCGGCGGCCTCGTGCCGTCGGCCACCGGGACCGAGACGCTGTCGACGACGGTCGACGCGACGACCGACCTGTCGAAGGCGCCGCTCTCCGGCACCACGACGCGGGATGCGATCAACAACGAGACGTACGCCGGCAACGCGCGCTACGCCTCCGTCCAGGCCGCCTACGCCGACGTGACCGCACTGCTCTCGGGCACCGCGCTCACTGCGGCGCAGAAGGCCGGGATCACCGTGTCCGACGTCCGACGTCAGGACCCGGCCGACCCCGCGTCGCCGGTCGTCGCCTACACGGTGACAATCCGCGGCTCCTACCCCGCCACCGGCTACAACCTGCGCCTGGGTGACCTGCAGCGCAGCGCGAGCCGGATCCTCACGACCGCGTCCCAGACCGCCGGCTTCCAGCAGCTCGCCGGCCAGAAGGGCGTGGCGGGCATCACCGTCGAGCCGTACACGGCGCAGTTCTCCGACCTGACCAGCTACCAGACGGTCACGAAGGGTCGTGTCCTGACGAACCAGACGGGCGACGGGCCGTCGGTCGCGATCACTGCCTCACCGTCGGCGAACGCCGCGGGCTGGACGGACGCACCGGTCGAGGTCCGGGTCACGTCGACGGACGACGACGCGCGGCTCTACCTGTCCGTGGACTCCGGCGAACTCCTGCCGGCGACCGACCCCGTGGCGATCTCCGACGAGGGCGAGCACCAGCTCCGAGCCCTCGCGGTGGGCGCGGACGGGTCGATCTCGACGCTCCTCGAGCAGACGGTGCGCATCGACACGACCGACCCGGTCGCCCGGGTCACCAGCTCCACGACGGGCAAGCTGACCCTGACCGCCACCGACGCGCTCTCCGGCGTCGACGCAATCCAGTACTCGCTCGACGGGACCACCTGGAAGACGTACACGGGACCGGTCGCGATCGCCGACACGCCGAAGGCCGTGCGGTACCGGGCGGTCGACGTGGCGGGCAACACCAGCCCGGCCAAGACGAAGACCGTCACGGCACCGAAGGCCGCTCCGGTCGTCACGAAGCAGCCGGTCGCGAAGGTCTCCGTCACCGTGGGCACGAAGGTCACGCTCACGGCGACCGCCTCCGGTTCGCCGACACCGATCGTCCGGTGGCAGCGCAGCAGCGACGGCGGGAAGAGCTGGACCACGGCCTCGGGTGCCACGAAGACGAGTTGGACGTTCACCGCCGCCGCAGCGACGGACGGGAAGCAGTACCGAGCCGTCTTCACGAACGGGTCCGGCAAGGCGATCAGCTCCGTCACGAAGGTGTCGGTGACCACCCGGAAGTGATCCATCACCAGCCCGTGTGAGCAGCGGGGCACCGTCCGTCGAGGGCGGTGCCCCGCTGCCGTGTCACCTGCGCGGAACACGCGTCCGGGACACTGGTCGGATGACTCCACAAGAGCCAGGGAGCCTCTCCCCGTCGTCACCCGAGACCGCCGGCCCGCCCGTCACCGTGTCCATCACCCGCCTCGTCGAACCCGACCGCATCCCGGAGGTCACCCGCTGGGTGCAGTCCGGCGTGAACCTCGCCAACCGCTACCCGGGGTTCCTCGGCTCGGGATGGGTGCGGTCGACGGCGCAGTCCCGCGAGTGGCACATGCTCTACCGGTTCGCCGACCACGACTCGTTGACGACGTGGGAGAACTCGGACGACCGCCTGCGGTGGCTCGACCTCGGCCGTGACCTGGTGGTCGAGTCGCGGGTCGAGAAGCGCACCGGCATCGAGGGGTGGTTCGACGTGCCGCAGGACGCCCCGGCCTCGACCGCTCCCCCGCGCTGGAAGCAGGCGGTGAGCATCTGGCTCGGGTTCTTCCCGGTGAACCTGGTCTTCACGGTCCTGGTCGGGTGGCTGCTGCCGTCCTTCGCGGGCCTGTCGGCGCTGCCCCGCGTGCTCATCACGACGCTCGTGCTCACGCCGATCATGACGTTCTGGGTGCTGCCGTTCGTGACGAAGCTCATCCGCCCCTGGCTGCTGGCTCCGCCCCGCAGGTGACGCTCCCGCAGCTCGTGGGGAGGGGCTAGCCGAGGACGGACAGCTGGTCGAGCCGTTCGAGGATGACGCCCTCGCGGAGTGCCCACGGGCAGATCTCGAGCGACGCGAGGTCGAAGATGTCCAGGCACGCCTCGGCGACGAGCGCACCGGCGACGACCTGGTGCGCTCGACTCGGGGAGACGCCCGGCAGCGCGGCGAGCTCCTCGACCGTCATCGTCAGCAGCGCGGGCAGCCGCTCGCGCAGCACCGCGCCGTCGAGCACCCGCGGGACGAGGGCGCCCGCGGCCGACGGGGCAGCGCCGCAGATCCGGGCGATCGAGCGGAAGGTCTTCGAGGTCGCGACGGCCCGGTCCGGTGCCCCGGCACGGAGCAGCCGACCGGCGTCACGGGCGATCTCGACGCGGATCTCGTGTCGGATGCGCCGCACGTCGTCGTCCGTGGGCGTCCCCGCGGTGGAGAACGAGCGCGCGAGGCGGGCGGCCCCGATCGGCATCGACCACGCCACGTCAGGGGCCTCGTCGGCACCGCCGGCGATCTCGAGCGACCCACCGCCGATGTCGAACACCGCCAGGCGCCCGGCGGACCAGCCGAACCAGCGCCGGACGGCGAGGAACGTCAGCCGGGCCTCGTCGGACCCGGACAGGACCGCCAGCTCGACGCCGGTCTGCTCCTGGACGTGGGCCAGGACGGCTTCGGAGTTGACCGCGTCACGCACCGCCGATGTCGCGAAGCCGAGCATCTCCTCGCACCCGCGGTCCTCGGCCACGCGGACGGACTGCGACACGAAGTCGGTGAGCGCGTCGATCCCGACCTGTGTCACCGCGCCGCGGTCGTCGAGGTGCTCCGCGAGCCGGAGCGCCTGCTTGAACGACGACGCCGGCAGCGGCGCGGCTCCTCCGTGGGCATCGACGACGAGCAGGTGACCGGTGTTCGAACCGATGTCGAGGACTCCGACGCGCATGCGCCCACGCTAGCGGGAGCGACCGGGCCGGGACGCCGGGAGGCCCGGACCGCGTCCGCAGGGGCGCCTCGCGGTGCGGCTACCGGTCCCGGCTGGCCGTCGGGACCGGCGACATCGGCGAGCCGCATCTGCGGGATGAAGAGCGCGAGCACGAACGCCACGGTGATGAACGGCAGCAGGTTCCAGAACACCGGCGACCGAACAGCGGGGACCCGGATGGGGGAGGGTCAGAGCGCCTTCGCGAAGCAGTACGACCACGGCATGGTCTCGGCGTACGGCTCGTACACGTCGATGCGCTGCCACCCGGTCTTCTCGTACAGCGCCACGGCTTCGGGCTGCTTGTCGCCGGTCTGCAGGATCAGACGCTCGGCCCCCTGCTCTCGCCCGACCCGCGCGCACTCGTCGAGCAGCGCGGTCGCCGCTCCCTTGCCCCGCGCGGCAGCCAACACGATGAGGCGCTTCAACTCGATCTCGTCCCCGAGCCGACGCACCGCGATGTGCCCGAGCACGGAGCCGTCCTCGTCGATCGCGAGCAGGGAGGTGACGACCGTCGTCGGGTCCACGGAGAGCACGCGGTTCCGCTCGGCCGTGACCTCGGGGGCCTCACCGGGGTTCGAGTCGCCGTAGCGCTCGTGCATCTCCTCGTCCATGGTCGCGCGGAGTGCGACTCCGCGCGGGTCTTCCCAGGGCACGCGTTCGATGGTGATCACGATCGTCCATCCTGACACGGTGGCCGGTGCGCCGGAGCACGCTCCGGCACGCGCGTCACGCGTGGCGACCGAGCGAGCCGATCGGGCTGTCGTCCAGGTCCGCCAGCAGCGCGGCCGGGTCGTCGTACACGGCGGCCGCCCCGGCTCCCCGGAGCTCGTCGCCACCGATGCCGCCGGTCATCACCCCGACGCACGTGACCCCCACGCGGCCGGAGGACTCGACGTCCCACATGGCGTCGCCGACCATGACGGCGGACCCGGCGTCGACGCCGACCTTCTCGAGTGCCACCCCGATGATGTCCGGGGCCGGCTTCGCCTGCTCGACGTCCTCACCGCCCGTCACCGCCGTGACCCACTCGTCCGCGTCGAGGAGTTCGAGCAGACGGTCGAGTTCGTTCTGCGGCGCGCTCGTCGCGAGGACCACGGCGTGCCCGCGCGCGGCGACGGCCTCGAGCAGTTCGCGGGACCCGGGCAGCAGGCGGAGTTGCGGCATGTGCTCGGAGTAGAACGCGGTGTGGAACTGCTTAGCCGTGTCACGAACCTCGTCGGAGGCGTCGGGCAGGAGTTCCTCGAGCAACTTCGACGAGTCCATCCCGATCGCCCGGTGGATGCGCCACGCGTCCACCGACTCCCCCGCGGCACGGAAGGCCCGCCACCAGGCGTCGATGTGGGCGTAGTTCGAGTCGGCGAGGGTCCCGTCGATGTCGAAGAGGACGGCGGTGGTGGGTGCATCGGGCATGGTCCCACCCTGCTCTCCGATCGGCGACCGCTGCCACAGGTCCGCGGACGGCGGACGTTCCGTCGCGGAACCACCCCGGGACGGACGGGAGGCCCGGTACCAGCTGGTACCGGGCCTCCCGTCTGGAACTATGTCCGTCAGGCGTTGCGGACGTCGTCCGCGGACGACTGCGCGTTGTCCTTGACGTCGGCCGCGGCGCCCTGCGCCTCGTCCTTGACCGTCTGGGCCGCGTCCTGCGCGGTGCCCTTGAGGTCCTGCGCGTGCTCCTTGGCGGCGTCGACGAGCGGGGCGCTGGCTTCCTTGGCCTGCTCCTTCGCCTTGTCGACGAGCGGCGCTGCCTTGTCCTTCAGCTCACCGGCGAGCTCCTCCTCCTTGGTGGAGGACGGCAGGAGCGACGACGCGAGCCAGCCGACACCGAAGGCGATGAGGCCGACGGCGAGCGGGTTGCCCTTCGCCTTCTCGACGCCGCGCGAGGCGGTGTCCTTGACGGTCCCGGCGGCGTTCGAGCCGGAGCCCGAGACGCTGGAGCGAGCCGAGTCGGCAGCGCCCATCACGGAGTCGCGAGCGCTGCCGGCAGCACCCATGACCGACTCACGGACGTCCTGGAACTTGCCCTTGACCTTCTCGGTCTGGCGGTGGGCGATCTGCGACGGGCTCACCTTGTCGGCGAGCGCGTCGACGTCCGAGCCGAGTGCGCCGCGGGTGCGCTCGATGTCTGCGCGGATCTCGTCTGGGGTGCTCATCAGTTCCTCCCGGTGTTGGGCTTGAGTGTCTCGGGGACTTCCTTGACGGTCTCGACCGTCTGCGGGGCGCCGTTGATCTGCTTGATCTCCTTGCGGCCGCGGGATGCCAGGACCGCCGCGACGATCGCGTAGATGACGGCGATGATCACTGCGGACCATGCGTTGCCGATGAGGTAGCCGAGGCCCCACCACGCGGCGATGGTCAGGAACAGCAGGGCGAAGAGCCCGGCGACGCCTGCGCCGCCGAACATGCCCGCCCCCTTGCCGGCCTTCTTCGCGGAGTCGGTCAGCTCGGCCTTGGCGAGCGCGACCTCCTGCCGGAAGAGGGTCGAGAGGTCACGCGACACTTCGGAGAGGAGCTCGCCGAGGGGTGTCGTCGCGGCGCGCTCCTCGGGCGTCGGCTGCCCGGGCACCGTCCCACCGGTCGCGCCGGGGAAGGCTTCGCTCATACGAGCGGCCCCGTCCCGGTCGTCCCGGTCGTGCCAGTGGTACCGAAGCCGGTCGTGCCCGTGGTCCCGAGCCCGGTGGTGTCGTACCCGGTGGTGCTGGTCGGGGTGGCGTCGTAGCCCGCGGTGCCGGAGGTCAGGTCGGCGCTGCGCGCTTCGGCTTCCTTCTCGTGCTTGATCTCCGTCGTGAGCGCCTTGGTGAGGCGACCAGCGAGGATGCCCGCGCCGGCGGCGATCGCGATGAAGGCACCCGGACGGCGTGCGGCGAAGGACTTCACGTCCTCGACGAGCGTGCCGGGTTCGCGACCCTCGAGGTAGCCGGCGAACGAGCTGGCACGGCTGGAGAGGTCGCGGACGACCTTCGCCGCGAGGCCCTGCTCGTCGTCGTTCTCGGCCATCTTGCCGAGCTGGTCACCGATGGTGCGCAGGCCACCGGCGGCACGCTGCTGCTGGCCGGCCGCCTGGTCCTTCAGGGTGCCGGACGCCTGGCCGAAGAGCTGGCGGGCGTGGTCGAACACCTCGGAGGCGACGTTCGCGGCCTGCTCCTTGGCGGTGCCGGCGACGTTCGCGGCCTTCTCCTTGGCGTCACCAGCGACGTCGGAGGCGGCGCCCTTGGCGGCCTGGGCCTTCGCCTTGCCACCGCTCGAGTCCGAGTCGTCGTGACCCGACGAGGCGGACGGCGTGGCGGTCAGGCTGTCCGCGGCGGAGGTGCCGGCGGTGAGCTGGGTGTCGGCGGGGACGGCGTCGAGCGGCTCGAGGTCGTCGAAGCCGGACGGGCGCTCGACGGGCGTGCCGCTGGCGTAGGACGGAACCGTGACGCCGGGGTGGATCTCGTGCCCCTCGGCAGCAGCCGTGGCGTCGTGGATGGGCGTCCCGGAGTCGTTCCCGGGTGGGTTCGTGGTCATGGTCGGCCTTCCGGTCTTCTTCGTCACCGAGGGCGGTGCACCCACGGCGTGTGGATCCGAACCTGCGCGCCGGACACTGGGACGACCTCCAGGAACGCCGATCCACGCGGATCCCGGACGCGATCCTCCCCAGAACGCCAGACCGCGCCTGGATCGCGGGTTCTTCCCAGTGCCCTCCGGGTTGGCTCGGGCCATGCCCTCCGTCTCGGTCGTGATCCCGGTGCGGAACGACGCCGAGCACCTGCGGCGATGCCTCGCCGCACTGGCCGCCCAGTCCCATCCCGCGGACGAGCTCGTCGTGGTGGACAACGGCAGCTCGGACGACAGTGCGGCGGTGGCACGCGCGGCCGGGGCCGTGGTCCGCAGCGAGCCGGTCCCCGGGATCTCCCGCGCGGCATCAGTCGGCTACGACACGGCGAGCGGCGACGTCATCGTCCGTCTCGACGCCGACTCGGTTCCGCCGCCCGGCTGGATCGCGGCCGCGCTCGGCCTGCTCGAGGACCCGGACGTCGTCGCCGTGACCGGTCCCGGCCGTCCCTCCGACGCCGGGCCCGTCGTGCGTGCGCTCTGGCCGGTCCTCTACATGGGGCCGTACTTCGTGCTCATGCACGGCGCACTCGGCCGCCCGCCGATCTTCGGGTCCGCCACCGCGGTCCGTCGCTCGGCGTGGCTCGCCGTCCGCGACCGTGTGCACCGGGAGGACCCGGACGTGCACGACGACATCGACCTGAGCATGCAGCTCGACCCCGCGTGGCGGGTGCTGGCCGACCGCAGGCTCACGGTGCGGGTCTCCGCGCGGCCGTTCTCGAGCCTGGCGTCCGCCGCACTCCGGACCCGCCGTGCCTTCCACACCTTCCGGGTGAACGGCCGCCGTGCCACGCCGACGCGTCGGTGGGCGCGGCGGGCCCGGGTCGCGTTGCGGGACCGCGACCACGCGTGGTGGCGCGGCCGCTGACCTGACCCGGACCCCGGCCCGCGCCGGAGGCGGAGCCGACCCGCTGACGCTGACGACCACCCCGGGGCTCGTGCGGCTCAGGGCAGGACGACCACCTTGCCGGTGATGCGCCCTGTGCTCGCCTCCGCGTGCAGGGCCGGCAGTGCGTCGAGCGGGATGCGGCGGGTGACCTCGACGTGGAGCGAGCCGTCGTCCACCATCGCGGCCAGTCGCGCCAGGCGGTCGCGGTTCGGCAGCACGAACACGACGGCGGAGCGGACCCCGCGGGTGGCGTCGTCGGGAGCGGCCATCCAGGCGGTGGTGCTCACGACCACGCCACCGTCACGGACGAGGGTGACGAGACGGGTGAACTCCTCGGGCTCGATCGGGGCGAGGTTGAGCAGGACGTCGACCGGTCCGGTGACGGCGTCGGCGAGGTCGGTCGTCGTGTGGTCGACGACCTCGTCCGCGCCCGCTGCCCGGACGGCGTCGGCGCTGCGGGGACTCGCGGTCGCGATGACGTGCACACCCCACTGCTTCGCGAGCTGGACCGCGTACTTCCCGACGACGCCACCGGCTCCGACGACGAGCAGGCGCTGCCCGGCTTCGAGTCCACCGTCGTCGACGAGTGCCTGCCACGCGGTGAGTGCCACGGACGGCAGCGCCGCGGCGTCCTCGAGCGGGATGCTCGTCGGTGCGTGCACCAGGGCCTCGGCGGGTGCGATGACGTACTCGGCAGCGCCGCCGTCGCGCTCCATCGGCAGGAACCCGATGACGGCGTCACCGACGGCGAGCCCGTCGACGCCGGAGCCCAGGGCGTCGACCGTGCCGGAGACGTCGTAGCCGGGGACGTGCGGCAGGACGACCGGGATGGGGAGGAACCCCGCTCGCATGCCGTTGTCGGCGGCGTTGAACGCGGAAGCGGCGACGCGCACGCGCACCTCGCCGGCACCGGGAGTGGGCTGCTCGACGTCGACGGTGCGGAGCACCTCGGGGCCGCCGACTTCGGAGAACTGGATGGCCTTCATGGTCGTTTCCTCTCGTTTTTGCTTCGAGTTCGAAGCACTTGCCAAGAACGTACCACTGCTTCGAACTCGAAGCAACAGGTAGGATGGAGATCGTGCCGGAGACCCCACGCCCACTGACCACCGCGGAGCTGTCCGCCTACCTGTCCTTCACCGAGGTCAGCGCGCTGCTCCGCCCCGCGGTCGAGAAGCAGCTCAAGGACGTCGGAGCGCTCAGCTACGTGCAGTTCCAGCTCCTGGCCCGACTCGGTGACGCCCCGAGCGGGAGCCGGAGCATGACCGACCTCGCCGACGGCGTCGTCTACAGCCGGAGCGGGCTGACGTACCAGGCGCAGTTGCTCGACCAGCGCGGACTCGTGTCGCGGGCTGCCTCCCCCGAGGACGAACGCCGGGTCGTCGTGTCGATCACCGACGCCGGCCGCGACGTCCTCGCCGCCGTGTTCCCCGGGCACATCGCACTCGTGCGGGAGCTCCTCTTCGCGTCACTGTCCGAGGCGGACACCGAGTCGCTCGCCCGCATCCTCGGACAGGTCGGGACGCGACTGCGCGAGGCACCTCCACGCTCCGCTGCCCCGCGGCGCCGCCGGTCCGCCTGACCCCGCGCCCGTCGGTGCCGGACGAGCCGCTCGGCGCACCCTGGGCACGGTCCAGCCGGACGGCGTAGCGTTCCCCGAGTCGCCCAGCCGGAAGGCACACGAGGGACCCTGACCTCGCGGAGCGACGACTCGCGCCTGCCACTCCCGGAGGCACGCGCTGGCCGTGGACGCCCGCCCCTGACCCGAACTGCGGCGGGCGTCCGCGGGTCCACCCGACCACGCGCGGATCGCGGGCGCCGCGCTCGCTCGCGCCGGGACTGCGGTCGCGTGCAGGCCGATCGACTCAGCCGGCCGCCGGGTCGGCGAGCAGTGCCGCGAAGGCCAGCTCGGCCGCTCCGCGGAACAGCACACTGCCGACGAGTTCGGCGGGCACGATCCGGAGGTCCTCCCCCATCGCCGTCATCGTCTGCTCCCGCACGGCGTCCTCGAGGCGGGTCCCGACGTGGCGCAGGAGCGTGCCGAGGAACCCGCCGAGCACGACCACGTCGGGGTTGACCGTGTGCACGACGTTGCGGATCGCGACGGCGAGTGCGGTGACCTGCCGTTCGACGACCGCGCCGAGCTCCGGCCCGGGCCCGTCGGCGAGGACCTCCCCGAGCCGGTCGGCCTCGTCGATCCCGAGCCCCGCGGCGTCGAGCAGTGCCGCCTGGGACGCCTCGGTCTCCAGGCACCCGACAGCACCGCAGTGGCAACGGATGCCGTTGGCCGCGACGAAGGTGTGCCCGAGCTCGCCCGCGTACCCGTCGGTGCCGGTCAGCGGACGGCCGCCGGTGATGATCCCGCCACCGATGCCGCTCGCGCCGCCGTTGACGTAGACGACGTCGGTGGCGCCACGGCCGGCCCCGTACAGGAACTCGGCGGTGACACCGAGGTTCGCGTCGTTCGCAGCCCGGACCGGCAGCCCGGTGCGTTCCGTCAGCGGGGCGGCGAAGGCCTCGTCCCGCCAGGCCAGGTGCGGTGCGTACCGGACCACGCCGTCGTCGACGCGCACGATGCCGGGGACGGAGACGGCGACGCCCACCACCCGGCGGCCGGCGTCCCGTTGCCGTCCCGCAGCACCGGCGACGAGGTCGGTGGCGATGGTCAGCGCCTCGTCCGGGGTGGAGACGGTCGAGGTCCGGACGGTACGACGTTCGTGCTCGGTGCCGTCGAGACCGATCACGGCCAGCGTGACGGCGTCGATCTCGGGGACGATCGCGAGGGCGACGACCTCGGCGGACGCCGACACGGTCGCGCTCGGACGGCCGACGCCGGTCGCGGGCGGCGCGTCCCCCTCGACGACGAGGCCGAGCTCGACGAGTTCCCCGACGAGCGCGGCGACGGTCGACCGGTTCAGGCCGGTCTCACGGGTCAGTGCCGAGCGCGGCATCGGCCCGCCCTCGTGCACGAGCCGGAGGACCCGGGCGAGGTTGCGCCGCCGGACGACGTCCGTGGTGCGCACCGGACGGGAGGCAGTGCTCGCCTCCGTCATGTCCGCTCCGATCCGTCGTGGTCCCGTCAGCGTAGTGCGCCCGTCACCCCGGACCCGCGCTCAGCGACGGTCCTCGCGGCGGTCGCCACGAGGACTGTCGCTGAGCGCGGACGAAGGGTCCAGGCCCGCGCGGGTCAGCCGACGGAGCTGACCGTGCCGTCGGCGGCGTAGGCGACGTCGTACGTCACCGCACGGCCGTCCGGCGCCGTCACCACGACCGACCGGGCGCCGGCACCCGCGGAGCCCGGGAACGCCCGGAACTCGAGCGCCTCGTGGTAGTCGTGGTCCGGCCGGTCGGTGCGCGTGGACAGCGGGAGCACGGCACCCTCGCGGACCCACAGCGGCAGGGTGTCGAAGCCGTGCTGCTCACGCCGCCAGACCCCGCCGGTGACGACCTCGCCGGTGAACCAGTTCGTCCACGACCCCGCGGGCAACCAGTACTCGACCTCGCCCGACGCGCTGAACACCGGCGCGACGAGCAGGTCCGCGCCGAGCATGTACTGCCGGTCGCAGTACGCCGCGGTGGGGTCGTCCGGGAACGCCAGGGGCATCGGACGCATGACGGGGATGCCCCGCGCCGACGCCTCGAGCCCGGCCGCGTACAGGTACGGCATCAGCCGGAGCTTCAGCTCGGTGAAGATCCGCGTGACGTCGACGGCCTCCTCGTCGAACGCCCACGGCACCCGGTACGAGCTGCTGCCGTGGAACCGGCTGTGCGACGACAGGAGTCCGAACTGGACCCAGCGCTTGAACACGGCCGGGTCGGGCGTGCCCTCGAAGCCGCCGATGTCGTGCGACCAGAACCCGAAGCCGGACAGTGCGAGCGAGAGCCCACCGCGGAGCGTCTCGGCCATCGACGGGAACGACGAGGTGTTGTCGCCACCCCAGTGCACCGGCATCTGCTGGCCGCCGGCGGTGGCGGACCGGGCGAACAGGACGGCGTCGCCCTTCCCGCGGGTCTCCTCGAGCACCTCGAACACGGCCTGGTTGTACAGCTGCGTGTAGAGGTTGTGCATGCGCTCGGGGTCGCTGCCGTCGGCGTAGACGACGTCCAGGGGGATGCGCTCACCGAAGTCGGTCTTGAAGCAGTCGACGCCCTGTTCGACGAGCGCGCGGAGCTTCGACTGGTACCAGGCGGTGGCCTCGGGGTTCGTGAAGTCGACGAGGCCCATGCCGGCCTGCCAGAGGTCCCACTGCCAGACGGTGCCGTCGGGGTTCATCACGAGGTAGCCGCCATCGACCGCCTCGTCGAACAGCGCCGACGCCTGGCCGATGTACGGGTTGATCCACACGCAGACCCGCAGGTCCTTGTCGTGCAGGCGTCCGAGCATGCCGGTGGGGTCCGGGAACACCCGGGGGTCCCACTCGAAGTCGCACCAGGTGAACTCGCGCATCCAGAAGCAGTCGAAGTGGAACACCGAGACGGGCAGCTGGCGCGCGGCCATCTCGTCGACGAACGAGCTCACGGTCGCCTCGTCGTAGTCGGTCGTGAACGAGGTCGACAGCCACAGGCCGTACGACCACGCCGGCACGTGCGCCGGCCGGCCGGTGAGCGCGGTGTAGCGCTCGAGGACGGCCGCCGGGCTGCCCCCGCCGATGACGTGGAAGACGAGGGACTCCCCCGGCACCGAGAACTGCACGCGCTCGACGGTCTCGGACCCGACCTCGAACGAGACGTGCCCGGGGTGGTCGACGAGCACGCCGTACCCGCGGTTCGTCAGGTAGAACGGCACGTTCTTGTACGCCTGTTCGCTCGACGTGCCGCCGTCGGCGTTCCAGATGTCGACGGTCTGCCCGTTCTTCACGAGGGGCCCGAAGCGCTCCCCGAGGCCGTAGACGAGCTCCCCGACGCCGAGGTCGAGCTGCGCGTGCACGAACGTGTCCGAGGCGGGGGCGTCCGCGCCCTGGACCCGGGCGTTGCCGACGACCCCGCGCGACACCTCGGCGCCGGGCTCGAGCGTGACGTACCCGAGCGACTTGTGCCCGGAGCCGGTCAGCACCCGCCCCTCGGACAGGAACCGGAGGTCCCACGGGGCTCCGGGCGTGACGACGGCCGACAGGTCGCCGGAGGTGAGGGTCCCGACGCCGTCCTCGACCGTGACGGAGCCGTGCCCCGCCTCCTGGCCGACCAGGTCGAACGACAGCTCGGGTCGGCGACCACGGTGGTGCTCGACGCGGACGGTGACCACGCCCTCCATGGGGCTGGACAGCGAGACGGTGAGGGTCGGACGGTTGAGGGTGTCGCCCCGCGACGCGATGACCTTGGTCGGCGCCGTGACGACCAGGCGGTCGCCCTCCGGCGACTGCCGTGCGTCGATGTCGTACGCCTCGGCGGCGTACACGGGGTGGACTCCGGGCCTGAGCTGCCAGAACCCGTCGGTGAACTTCATTACTTGACCGCTCCTGCCGTGATGCCGCGCGCGAGCGTGCGCTGGAAGATGAGGAAGAACACGAGCGTGGGGATGAGCCCGAGCAGGGCCGAGGCGCTCGTGGTCGTGACGTCCATGAGCCGGTCGCCCTGCAGCAGGGAGATCGCGACGGGGACCGTCTGGTTGTCGTTGCTGACCAGGAAGGTCAGCGGGATGAGGAACTCGTTCCACGTCCAGATGAAGAAGAAGATGAGCAGGACCGACAGGGTCGGGCGGCTGATCGGGACGATGACCCGCCAGAGCACCCGCCAGCGACCCGCGCCGTCGAGCGCCGCGGCCTCGAGGATCTCCTTCGGGAAGGTGCCGTAGACGCTCGACAGCAGGTAGGTGCCGAACGCGGACTGGATCACCGTGAAGACGATGATGACGCTCCACACGTTGTCGTACAGCCCGATGCCCTTGAACATCATGTAGAGCGGGTAGAGCAGCACCTCCTGCGGCAGCATGTTCGCGAGCATGAACAGCACCACGATCCAGGTGCGGTAGCGGACCCGGCCGATGCCGATCGCGAACGCGTTGAGGATCGAGATGAGCACCGCGAGCAGCGCCACCATGCCGCTGATGAACACGCTGTTCCAGAGCTTCAGCGGGAAGTCGACCCGGTTCCAGAACGTCGTGATGCCGTCGAAGGACAGCTGGGACGGCCAGGCGAGCGGCCCGCCGGCGGCGTAGTCCGCGGGCGTCTTGAATGAGTTGAGCAGGATGAGCAGGAACGGCGCGGCGATGAGCACCGCGATGACGACCCCGCCGGCGAGCACGACCCAGTCGGCGGGCCGCTTGACCCCGCCTTCGCCCGGCCGCTTGCGCGGCTTCGTCGTCGGCCGGGAGGCCCGTCCTGCGTCCGCGGTCACGGTCGCCCTGGTGTCGGGTGCGGACACGGTCATCGTGCCTCCTCCTTGCGTTCGGCCCGGTTCTGGGCGGCGATGAACCCGATGGCGACGATGACGATGACGACCGTCAGGGCGGTGGCGATGGTCGCGCCGTAGCCGACCTGCTGCGCCTGGAAGAACTGGCTGTACGAGTAGTAGCTCGGCACGATGGTCGCGTTGCCCGGGCCGCCGCCGGTGAGGGCGTAGACGGGACCGAACACCTTGAGCGCCGCGATCGTGCAGGTGAGCACGACGACGAAGATCTCGGGCCGGATGATGTGGACGGTGATGGAGCGGAAGCGCTGGAACCAGTTCGCGCCGTCGAGTTCCGCGGCTTCGTAGAGCTCGGGGTCGACGCGCTGCAGGGCGGCCATGAACACGACGACCGGGTACCCGATCTGCACCCACACGAGCACGACCGCGACCGAGAGCAGTGCGGTGTCCGGGCTGCCGAGCCAGTTGTGCTGCAGACCGTCGAGTCCGACCGCGCCGAGCACCGCGTTGAGGGCGCCGTTCTCCGGGCGGAGGATCCACCCGATGACGATCGCGGCGATGACGGCCGGCAGGATCTGCGGGAGGTAGTAGGTGGCGCGGAGGAAGCTCGCGAGCTTGCCGCCGAACTTCTTGCCGATGACGTCGAACAGCGCGGCTGCGAGGACGAGGCCGAGGCTGGTCGGCACGATCACCATCGCGAGGATCATCACGATGCTGTTCCGGAACGAGATCCAGAACTGGCCGTCCGCCATGAGCCGGCGCCAGTTGTCGAGGCCGGTGAACTGCGGCGGCAGGATCCCGCGGTAGTTCGTGAACGACAGGTACACGTTCCAGCCGAGCGGCACGAGGATGATCGCCGCCAGGAGCACGAAGCCGGGCAGCAGGTAGAACCAGTAGCTGCCGCGGCCGGAGGCGGGCATGATCGCGCCGTCGTCGCGGCGGCGGGGGCGGGGGACGCGGCCGCGGAGCGGCGCGAGAGGAGGACTGGACGCCATCGTCGGGCTTCCCTTCCGGGGAGGTGGGGGTCGTGCGGGATGAGGGGGCCGGGAGGCGCGGTGCGGG
This sequence comes from Curtobacterium sp. MCJR17_055, assembly GCF_003224335.1. Classification (GTDB taxonomy): domain Bacteria; phylum Actinomycetota; class Actinomycetes; order Actinomycetales; family Microbacteriaceae; genus Curtobacterium. The sequence continues at coordinate 693,742 of NZ_QKLF01000002.1, read as the reverse complement.
TCGGGCCGGCACCGCGCCTCCAGGCAGGTGGTCACGTCAGCGACCGTGGTGGTCCGAAGACCCGCGGGTCAGCCGGTGACGGCCTTCACGCCGTCGGCGTACTGCTGCCCGAGTTCCTCGTTGACCTGCTTGGGCGAGCTGCTGCCGTTCAGGACGCTCTGCAGACCGGCGTTCAACTGGTCGTAGAAGGTCGAGGTGGGCCAGTCGGGGTAGAACGCCAGACCGTCACGCTCGGTGAGCGTGTTGAAGTTGGCGATGAGTTCCTTGCTCTTCTCGTCCGTGATGTCGGACTCGGTCGCCGCGACCGGGACGCCACCGTTGTTGCCGATGATCGCCTGCATCTCCGGACGGAGCGTGATGTCGATGAACTCCTCGGCGAGCGTCTTGTTCTTCGCCTTGGTCGGGACGACCCAGAGGTTGCCCGACGAGCCGGGCGACATCTCTGCGCCGGGGTAGAGGAACGTGCCCCAGTCCTGCTTCATCTCGGTGCCGAAGCGGCCGTACCACCACGAGCCGGAGAAGAACATCGGGTACTTGCCGCTGATGAAGGCGGTGCCCGCGTCCTCCGCCTTCATGCCGGTGGCGTCGGCGGAGATGTAGCCCTTGTCGGTCCAGTCCTTGATCGTCTTCGTGGCGTAGCTGATCTGCTCGTCCGAGAAGTCGACGGGGTTCTTGTACAGCTGGTAGTCGTCGACCCAGTCCCGGTCGGCCTTGGTCAGCGCGAGCTGGTACCAGAGCTGGCCGAGCGGGTACTCCGCCGCGGACTCGGCGAGCGGCGTGACGCCCTTCGACTCGAAGGTCGCCATGGCCTTCTCGAGGTCGGCCTCGGTCTTCGGGACCTCGACGCCGTACTCCTCGAAGAGCTCCTTGTTGTAGTAGAACTCGACGTACTCGCCGTAGTCGGGCACGCCGTACCAGGAGCCCGAGCCCATCACGCCCTTCTCGTCGTACCGGGCCGTGGTCTGCAACGACTTCGCGAGCTTGTCGTCCCAGCCGTACTTCTCCACGGCGTCGTCGAGCGGGCTGAGCAGGCCCTGGCTGGCGAGCAGGCCAGCCGTGGCGTTGCCCTTGTTGTACTCGATCAGGTCCGGGGCCTGGTCGGAGTTGAGCGACTGGCTGGCCGTCTTCCGGATCTGCTCGAAGCTCTTCTCCTGGAACTCGACCTTGGCGCCGGTCTCCTTCTCGAAGACCTTGATCGACTCCTTCCAGGCCTTGCCCATGGCGGAGTCCTCGGACTCGAAGTGCCAGAGCTTCAGGGTCTTGCCGTCCTCGTTGCTGCGGTCGTCGGCGCTCCCGCCGGCGGAACAGCCGGTGAGGACGACGGCGGTCGCGGCGAGCCCGGCGAGTGCGCCGAGCAGGCGTGACTTCTTCATGTCGCTACTTCCTTGTAGGGGGATGAGGCTGGTTCGGTTGTCGAAGCGCTTCGACGACGGACCGTCGAAAGCGCCTTTGAGCGATGCCGGTCAGTGCACCGGTCGGATGGACCCGCGGTCGATGAACCGCGGTCGGAGGAGCGTGACGCCCGGTTCACGGGCACCGTCGACCTGACGGACGGCGCCCTCCACGGCACCGCGACACATCTCCTCGAGCGGGAGGGGGATGGTGGACAGGGGGACCTCGAGCACGTCGGTGTCGTAGCTCGCGCACGCGGCGAGGACGGACACGTCCTCCGGGACGCGGACGCCCCGGGACACGAGGTGGGCGAGGACGGCCTCGACGACGGGCTCGTTGCAGTGGAACACGAGCGCCGTCATGTCCGGCAGACCGGCGAGCAGCTCGTCCGCCGCACGGCGCTGGTCGGCGCGGTCGAGGGACGGGTAGAGCGCCAGCGTGGCGACGCTGGCGGCGCGGCACTCGTCCTCGAAGGCGTCGGCGAAGCGGCGGATGAAGCCGGTGTGCCGTTCGACGTACGTGGCCGGGTGCCCGATGACCCCGATGCTGCGGTGCCCGGCGGCGGCCAGCTGGCGGACGGATGCCCGTCCGGCCTCGGCGAAGTCCAGGTCGATGCACGTCAGCCCGGTGGTGTCGCCCGGGACACCCACGAACGAGGCCGCGGCACCGGATCGGCGGACGACCTCGGCGCGCTCGTCGTCCGTGGACACCCCGAGCACGACCACGCCGTCCACCAACGAGCTGTCCACCACGCGGCGGATGCCGGTGACCTCGTCGTCGCGGGCGAGCAGGAGCACGTCGTCGTCGTGCGCCCGAGCAGCCTCGACGACCGCTGTGACGAAGCGCATGTGCGTCGGCAGGTGCGCGTCCTCCCGGATCGGGGCGGACAGGGCGAGGATGTTCGTGCGGGCCCCGGCGAGCATCCGGGCGCCGGCGTTCGGACGGTAGTCGAGCTCGGCGACGGCCTGGTCGATGCGTGCCCGGGTCGTGGCGGAGATCGCGCGCTTGCCGGAGAGGGCGTAGGAGACGGTCGAGATCGACACGCCCGCGGCCTTCGCCACCTCGTGGATCGTCACCATCTGCGCACCTCCTCGTGCCGGTCGTCGTCGGGCGCGGGCCGCCGTCAAAGGGCTGGTGAAGCGCTTCGACGAGCTCGCGACGGCGACGCTAACAGCGTCGAAGCGCTTCGCGCAAGCATCCGTCGGCCTCGCGGACGAATGGAGCGCGCCACGGGGCCGCGAACTCATGGGCTGCGTGCTCCTGCCGCCCGCGCCGTATCCTGACTGCGTGCTCGCCGCCGCTGGGGAGGCCCCGAGCTCGGGTGACCCCGACCCGTTCGTCGGCCTGCCGCCACGGAAGGAACTGCGATGAGCATGGAGAGCGCGGCCTGGAGCTCGCTGTACAAGATCTCGACCGCCAAGAACGGCGAACACGGCTTCTCGCGTGAGTCGGTGCGGCGGATCCTGACGTTCGCCGTGCCCTACCGGGCCAAGCTCGTCGTCTTCATCGCCCTCTCCGTCGTGGGAGCCGTGCTCGCCGTGGCGACGCCGGTGCTCGCCGGCCGGGTGGTCGACGTCATCGTCGCCCGGGGCGCGGTCGCCACGATCGTCTGGCTCGCCGTCGTCATCGCGCTCGTGGCGGTGGGCGACGCCGTCGTGTCACTCGTGACGCGCTGGTACTCGGCGCGGATCGGCGAAGGCGTGATCCTGGACCTGAGGACTGCCGTCTTCGACCACGTGCAGAAGATGCCGATCGCGTTCTTCACGCGCACCCGCACCGGCGCCCTCGTGAGTCGCCTGAACAACGACGTGATCGGCGCGCAGCAGGCCTTCAGCGGCACGCTCTCCGGCGTGGTCACGAACCTCGTGGCACTGGTCCTCACCCTGTCCGTCATGCTCAGCACGTCCTGGCTCGTGACGGTGCTCGCGGTGGTCATGCTCCCGGTCTTCCTGATCCCCGCGCGCCGCATGGGCAGCCGCCTGGCCGCGTTGCGCCGGGAGGCCGCCGACCACAACTCCGCGATGAGCACGCAGATGACCGAGCGGTTCTCGGCACCCGGGGCCACGCTCGTCAAGCTGTTCGGCCGCCCCGACGAGGAGTCCGAGGAGTTCCGCGTGCGCGCCGCCCGTGTCCGCGACATCGGGGTCCGGACCGCGATGCTGCAGTTCGTCTTCGTCACCGCGCTGACGCTCGTGTCCGCCCTCGCCCTCGCCCTCGTGTACGGGCTCGGCGGCTTCCTGGCGCTCGCCGGCCAGCTCGACACCGGCGCGGTGGTCACCCTGGCGCTCCTCCTCACCCGTCTGTACGTGCCGCTGACCAGCCTCGCGAACGCTCGGGTCGAGATCATGAGCGCGGTGGTGAGCTTCGAGCGGGTCTTCGAGGTCCTCGACCTCGAACCGCTCATCCGCGAGCAGCCCGACGCGGTCGCCGTCCCCGACGGTCCCGTGGCCGTGGAGTTCGACGACGTCCACTTCGCCTACCCGTCCGCCGACAAGGTGTCCCTCGCCTCCCTCGAGGAGGTCTCCACGCTGGACACCCGTGGCGGCGAGGAGGTGCTGCACGGCGTGTCCTTCCGGATCGAGCCCGGACAGACCGTCGCCCTCGTCGGGACCTCCGGTGCCGGCAAGTCCACGATCGCGCAGCTCCTCGCGCGCCTGTACGATGTCGACAGCGGCGCCGTCCGGCTGGGCGGGACCGACGTCCGCGACGTCACGTTCGCCTCGATGCGGCACACCCTGGGCATGGTGACCCAGGACGGCCACCTCTTCCACGAGACCATCGGCGCCAACCTGCGCCTGGCGCGGCCGGAGGCGTCCGACGACGAGGTGTGGGACGCCGTCCGCCGAGCGCGGCTCGAGCCGCTCATCCGGTCCCTGCCGGACCAGCTGGACACGATGGTGGGCGAGCGTGGGTACCGGCTGTCCGGGGGTGAGCGCCAGCGGATGACCATCGCCAGGCTCCTGCTCGCCCGACCGCGCGTCGTGATCCTCGACGAGGCGACGGCCGCGCTGGACTCCACGTCCGAGGCCGCGGTGCAGGCTGCGCTCAGCGAGGCGCTCGACGGCCGGACGGCGATGGTCATCGCCCACCGCCTCTCCACCATCCGCAGCGCCGACATGATCCTCGTCGTCGAGGACGGCTCCGTCGTGGAGCGCGGGACGCACGAGGAACTGCTGGCGGCGCGTGGGCGGTACGAGGAGCTGCACCGGACCCAGTTCGCGGTGCAGGAGGACATCGCGGCGGAACCTCAGGCGGCGAACCCGACCTGATCGCCGTCCGTCCGCCGCGCTACCTGAGTGGGACCGGTGCCGGCCGGGAGGCACGGCTCGCGACGTCGACGACGGCGTGCGTCCGCCCCGCGGTCGCGATGGACTCCATGACGTCGAGCACGTGGAACGCCAGCGCACCGGAGGCCCGGTGCTCCTCCCCCGACGCGATCGCCCGCGCCATGTCCGCCAGGCCCACACCGCGACCGGCGTCCCGGTGGCCCGCGAGTTCCGGCAGCTCCCGGAACGTCCGGTCCTCGGCCGTGGCGATCCTGGTCGGGTCCGAGAACCGGTTCGGGTCGGCGACCGACAGCGAACCGGCGGTGCCGTGCACCTCGAACAGCGGCGCCTCGGTCGCCCAGACCTCGAACGACACCGTCATCGTGGAGACGACCCCGCCCTCGTGCTCCAGGACCGCGACGACGTGGGTGTCGACGTCGACCGGCAGGACCCGGCCGGCGTCCGGGCCGGTGGCGACCGTGCGCTGCCGGGTCGACCGGGTCGTGCTGCCGCTGACGCGCACCACGGAGCCGAAGAACGTGACGAGGCTCGTCAGGTAGTACGGGCCCATGTCGAGCAGCGGGCCGCCGCCCGGCTGGTAGTAGAAGCCGGGTGCGGGGTGCCAGAGCTCGTGGCCGGGTGCGCTCCACGACACCGCCGCCCCGACCGGTGTGCCGATGTGCCCCTCGTCGAGCGCCGCACGGGCGGTCTGGACGCCGGTGCCGAGGACGGTGTCCGGCGCGCTGCCGACCCGGAGACCCGCGACCTCGGCAGCGGCCAGGACGGGAGCGGCCTCGGCGGTGCTCAGCGCCAGGGGCTTCTCCCCGTAGACGTGCTTGCCCGCGGCGAGCGCCCGGAGCGCTACATCGGCGTGCGCGGCGGGGATCGTCAGGTTGAGGACGACGTCGACGTCATCGGACGCGAGCAGCTCGTCGACCCCGAGCGCCTGCACGCCCTGCTGGGCAGCGACAGCAGCCGCTCGTTCGCTGTCGAGGTCGGCGACCGCGGTGAGCCGGAGGTCGGGCAGCGACGGGAACTGCTCGAGGTACTGCTTGCTGATGGTGCCGACGCCGACCATGCCGACGCGCAGGGGGGCGGCGCTCATCGGGCGGCCCACAGCAGACCGCGCTCGATGATCGTGCGGACCGGCTGCGACTCGACGATCTCGATGCGGTGCCCGGGTGCCGAGACGAAGACCCGCCCCTTCCCCCACTGCCGTGTCCAGATGGCCGGCGAGGTCACCGGACGGTTCCAGGCGTCCCAGCTCCGCGCCTCCTGGGTGGTGGTCGCGAGGACGTCGTCGTACTCGTCGCTGAGCACCCAGTACTGCTCGCTGACCAGGTAGAAGTCGTCGATGCCCTGCGTGATCGGGTGCTCGCGACCGAGGTCGGTCATGTGCACCGTGTACGGGATGTAGTTGTCCGACTGCTCACCCACCCGCTCGGACGGGTGCTTGCCCGCGTGGTGGGCGAACTGGCCGCCGATCATGTGGAGGTAGTCGGCGTTGGCCCGGTACGAGTCCGCGATGCCGCCGTGCCACCCCGCCATCCCGGTGCCGGCGAGGACCGCCCGCTGCAGACCGGCGAACTCCTCGTCGGCGATCGTCGACATCGTGTTCACCTGCACGACCAGGTCGGTGGCGTCCATGACCGCCTGGTCGGCGTACACCGCGGTGCCCTCCTCGACGCGGACGTCGAAGCCGTTGTCGCGGAGGAACGGGATGAAGAGCTCGGTGGTCTCGACGGGCATGTGCCCGTCCCAGCCGCCGCGGACGACGAGTGCCTGGCGTTGCACGGGAGGTGCTCCTTGCGGATCGGGGGAAGGGTCGGTCATCGGGTGGGGGCGGGTCATCGGGCCGTGACGGGGGTCCACGCACTGCCGTCGGCGGCGCTCCGCTGCACGGCATCGAGGACGTCCTGCACGTGCAGCCCGACGGCGAAGGACGGCTCGGGCTGCTGCCCGGTGGTGATCGCGGTCACGAAGTCGACGACCTCGTGCACGAAGGTGTGCTCGTACCCGATCGTGTGTCCGGTCGGCCACCAGTTCGCCATGTACGGGTGCTCGGGCTCGGTGACGAGCACCCGCCGGAAGCCCTGCTCCCCGGCGGGGGCGGTCGCGTCGTACACGCGGAGCTCGTTCATCGCCTCGAGGTCGAACACGATCGCGCCCGTGGACCCGCTGATCTCGATCGTCAGGCCGTTCTTCCGCCCCGTCGCGTACCGGGTGGCCTCGAACGAGGCGACGGTCCCGCCCGGCCGCGCCGCGCCTCCCGTCAGTCGGCCGAGGAACCAGGCGGCGTCGTCGACGGTGACCTGTCCGCGCTCCTCGGAGGCGGTGCCGGACAGTCCGACGCCGTCCGCGAGCAGCGGTCGCTCGTGCACGAAGGTCTCGAGCGTCCCACTCACCGCGCCGAGGGTCGCACCGGTGATGTGTTCGACCAGGTCCACGGCGTGCGCGCCGATGTCCCCGAGCGAGCCGGACCCGGCGAGCGCGGCGTCCAACCGCCACGTCATCGGCCCGTCCGCGTCGGTGAGCCAGTCCTGCAGGTACAGCGCCCGCGCCTGACGGACCTCGCCGATCCGGCCGGCCCGCACGAGCCGGCGGGCGAACGCGAGCGCGGGGACCCGGCGGTAGCTGAAGCCGACCATCGAGCGCACCCCGCGTCCCGCGGCGGACTCCGCGGCGGCGACCATGGCCTCCGCCTCGGCGACGGTGTTGGCGAGGGGCTTCTCGCACAGGACGTGCTTGCCGGCCTCGAGGGCCGCGATCGCGACCTCGACGTGCGACGACCCGGGCGAGCAGACGTCGACGACGTCGATGTCCGGGTCCTCGACCACGCGCCGCCAGTCCGTCTCCGCGCGCTGCCAGCCGAAGCGGGCACGGGCGGCCTCGGTGCGTTCCGGGTCGCGCCCGACGACGACCGTCATCTCGGGCTCGCGGTCGAGCGGGAAGAACCGCGGCGCGACCCGCCACGCCTGCGAGTGCGCGGCCCCCATGAAGCCGTGGCCGATCATCGCGACCCGCAACCGGTCGTCCGTCATCGCATGCTCCCTCGCATCGTGCGTCCGCCGTCGACGCTAGGGACCGGCGGGTGCGCGGGACAAGCCGGACGGGAGGATCGGAAAACTTTCGTGGGCGGGTCACGCGGCACGTGGTCGCGCGGATGTCATCCCGGAGGAGCACGCCGGTCCTCCGCTGCGCCGATCCCGGCGGCCCTCCCCGACCGGTTGGATCGGTGCAACGACGAAGGCACACCGTGTCCCGAACCCCCACCAAGCCCCTCACGATCGCCGCGCTCGCCCTCTGCGTGGTCTCCCTGACCGGGTGTTCCGCTCTGAGCGACACGCTCCACGACGAGGTCACCGGTCATGCGGAGACCCGCGCGGACCTGACGAACGCCCCGGAGTGGATGCCGTCGGACGCGACGGACATCACCTCGGTCACCGGGACGGGCGCGGAGGACGCGTCGGAGGCGCCGAAGACGATCGTGTTCACCAGTCCGGCCGGTGTGGCCGCGGACGGCTGCGACACCGTGCCGAGGAAGTCGGCTCCGGTCATGACCGTCCCCGAGGCCCCGGACGTGTACGCCGCGGACACCGTCGTCCGGTGCGGGGACTGGTCCCTGGCGGCGAAGGGGCACCGCTGGGTCGCCTGGACGCCGAACACGGGCGACGGCGCGTCCTGACCATGTCCCGTCATCGCGGCCGACCGGCTCGTCGTCGGCCCCCCAGCTGGATGCGCGTCCGCGTCGAGAGCCGCTCGACGGTGGCGGTCGCCGCCCTGTCCGCCGGACTCGGAGCCCTCGTGGTGACCGGTTCCGAGGCGGCGCAACGGATCGTCGAACTCGGACGGCGCACCGGCGAGAGCGCGACGGTCGCGGCGATCCTGCCGGTCGTGGCATGGGTGTTCATCGCGATCGCGCTGTACGTCAGCGCCGTCGTCGCGTCGAACACCTGCGCGACGGTGATCGCCGGTCAGACCCGCTCCCTGGCCCTGCAGCGTGTCCTCGGCGCCACCGGCGTCAAGCTCCGGCGGCAGGTCACGGGCGTCGGCCTCACCTGCGGCGTCCTCGGCGCCCTCGTCGGGGTCGTCGCGGGCACGGTCGTCGCCAACGGCGTGCTCGCCCTCGCGGCGGCCACGTCGGTGCTCCCGCCGCTCGGGTGGTTCCTGCCGCCGGCGTCTGGACCGATCGCCGCGCTCGTCGCGGCCATCACGACGATCGCGTTCCGCATCGGCTCCCGCGACGTCCTCACGATCCCACCGCTGCGGGCGCTCGACGCCGCCGTCGAACCCCTGCCCGGCGAGGCACCCACCAGGACCCGGAGTGTCGTGGCGGTCGTGTTCTTCCTGGCCGGTGCCGCGGGCATCGGTGTGGCGTTCGTGCTCGGTGCCACGACCGTCGGTGCGCTCCTGCTCGCGGTGACGAGCGGGGCCCTGTCGTTCACCGGGGTCGTCATCGCGTCCCCGGTGCTCCTGCCGGCCGTCCTCCGCCTCGCCGTGTCGGCGACCGCGCACAGCGTCATCGCGTCGATGGCCGCCCGGAACTCGCTCCGAGCCCCGAGACGCACGGCCCGAGCGACGGTCGGCCTCGTCATCGCGGTGACGCTCATGTCGACCTTCTCGGTCGGGTTCGCCACCTACGCCACCATGCTGCAGCGCCAGGCAGCCGGTGATCCGGTCTACTACCGCGACATCCAGACCCAGTTCGACCAGCTCGCGGTCATGTTCGCGGGACTCGTCGGTGCCGCGGGGATCATCGCGGCCGCCGGGGTGGTCGCCGTGACGGCACTGACGATCGCGCAGCGCAGCCGGGAACTCGGGCTCCTCCGGGTGGTCGGTGCGACGGCGCGACAGATCCGGTCGCTCGTCCTCGTCGAGACCGCCATGACGATCGCCATCGCCGTCGTGCTCGGGGTCGCCCTGGGCACGGCGTACGGGTGGGCCGGCGCCTACACGCTGCTCGGGGCGACGAACGGTGCGGTGCTCGTCGGGCCGACGGTGCCCGCGTGGCTCCTCGTCGTCGTGCTCGCCGGCGCGACCGGCACGGGCCTGGCCGCCGCACTCGGGCCGGCCGCCCGGGCCGTGCGGGGCACGCCGGTCACGGCGCTCCGCGGGTGAGGCACCGCGGCCTGCACCGCTCCCCGTCGCCGGGTCAGTCGCGGGTGGCGACGATCGTGTAGGTGGTCGGGATGCGGTCGCGGTCCTGCTCCGGCCACGTCCACGATCCGTCGCCGGTCTCCTCCATGCGGGAGCTGAAACGCCACGGCAGGGTCCGGCCCTCGTCGAGTCGACGGAGCCGGAGTCCTGCGCCGAGCAGGGCGTTCACGATCTCGGACAGCGGGTGCGGCCACTCGTACGTGCGGGGCTGCGACACGGTCCCGTCGCCGGCGTAGGTGGTCGCGTCCTCCCACTGCTGGGCGGTCCCGTCCGGGAAGTACCGGTGGCGGGTGACGAGCTCGTCGGCGTCCTCGTCCAGGGCGTACAGCGCCGGGTGGCCGTCGCGGATGAAGAACACCCCGCCGGGTCGCAGGAGTGCAGCCACCTGGGCGGCCCACCGGTCCAGGTCGGCCAGCCAGCAGATCGTGCCGATGCTCGTGTAGACGACGTCGAAGTCACCGGTCACCGCGGCGCGGGCGTCGAGGACGTCGGACTCGACCCACGTGACGTCGACCCCGGACCGCTCGGCCAGCACCGCCGCCGACACGAGCGCCGGGTGCGAGAAGTCGACGCCGGTCACGCGCGCTCCCTCCCGCGCGAGCGAGACGGTGTCGGTGCCGATGTGGCACTGCAGGTGGCAGACGTCCAGGCCGTCGAGGGACCGGCCGGGGAGCCAGGGCGTGAGCGCCGGCAGGTCCTCGCGGACGACGACCGACCGGTGGGCCGGGTCGGCGAAGGCGTCGCGCGCGTAGGCGCCCTCGTGGATCGGCACCCGGTCGTCCCAGTTCGCGCGGTTCGTGTCGCGGGCGTGCTCCCAGTCGACGTCGACGTGGTCCATGCTCATGCGCCCGACCCTACCGAGCAGGGCGGTCGCTCTCGACGGACCTCCGGACCGGGTCGGACGCCATCCGTGACGGAACGCCCTCCGAACACGTCATGAGGAGAGAGCCGGGCGACGGACCCGGACGACTGGAGGACATCGATGGCCGACCCGATCCCGACCGAGGACCGCTGCCCGAGCGTGTTCGACCGGTGGCGCTGTGGGCTCCCGCAGGGCCACGGCGGACTGCACGCGTGGACGGACGCACGCGGTCGGACGACCTGGAACGACACCGCTCAGGGCCGCCGGCTGCCGGACCTGTGAGCACCGGACGCGGCTCCCGCGGTGCCGCGTCGACCGGTCACCCCACCTGCGCGGCCCGCGCCGGCCGTCAGCGTCGGACGGGAGGCGCGTCCCGGGTCCCGGGACCGGGTGCGGCCGTGGAGTCGCGCACCACGAGCGCCGTCGCGAGTTCGACCCGGACCGGCCCGTCGTCGAGGTCCCCCACCGGCTCGGTCGCGCCCCCCGCGTGCTGGCGGAGCGCCATCCGTGTCGCCCGCTGGGCCATCTCCTGCAGTGGCTGCCGGATCGTCGTCAACGCCGGACGTGCCCACCGTGCCGGTGCCACGTCGTCGAACCCGACGACCGACAGGTCCTCGGGCACCCGCAGGCCGGACGCCCGAGCGGCGTCGAGCACGCCGAGGGCCTGCAGGTCGTTGCCCGTCACGATCGCGGTCGGTCGGGGCGCCGTCGCGAGGAGCACACGGGCTGCGCGCTCGCCGTCCGCGCGGCTGAAGTCGGCGACGACGACGTGCCCGGCCGCCCCGTCGTCGACCGCAGCCGTCCCGGCGGAGGTGGTCCGGGCCTCCCGTCCGGCCGCGGCGAGCGCCGCGCGGTGACCGGCCAACCGGTCCGCGGCGCAGCGCATGTCGAGGGGCCCGGCGATCGCGGCGATCCTGCGGTGCCCGAGGTCGAGCAGGTGCTGCGTCGCGGCCGCTCCCCCGGCGGTGTTCGTCGCGCCGACCACGGGGACGTCGGCGGGCGGGTCGCCGACGGGGTCGACGACCGTGAACGGGATGCCCCGCGCGCGGAGCTGGTCGCGTCGGCCCGCGGTGAGGGCGGAGAACTGCAGGACGACCGCCACCGGGCGGCGGTGCAGCACGCCGGTGATCCAATCCTCGCCGACGGCGTGGTCGGGGCCGAGCGCGGAGAGGGACAGCGCGTAGCCGTGCTCCCGGGCGACCTGCGCGACACCGCGGACGATCTCGATCGACCACTCGCTGGCCAGGTCCTCGACGACGAGCTCGACGAGGGACCCGGGCTCGGGCGGACGGTCCCGCTGGGCGTAGCCGGAGGCGGCGAGCAGGTGTTCGACGCGCTCCCGGGTCGGACCGGAGACACCGGGGCGGCCGTTCAGGACCTTCGACACGGTGGCGAGCGAGACCGAGGCCCGGCGGGCGATCGTCCCGAGGGTCGGCCGCGAGCCGGACCCGCCCGCAGCGTCGACGCCCATGCAGGGAGTATCGCAGCACGCGCAGTCGCTGCCCCGCCTACTGGGGCAGGCACCACCGCGGGGACCTTCGCCAGACTGATGGTGCACAGCCCCGTCCATCCCTGGGGGCCGAACGACGAACCGAGGCTGCGATGACCACCGATGCCCGCTCCGCCGACAGCGCCACCGGCACGGGGACCGCGGAGGACGAGCGCCTCGAGCAGGCACGCCTCCGCATCCGCATCGCCGAGGCCGCCATCGAACTCATCCGCACCGGCGACAGCCTGCACCTGACCGGTGACGCCGTCGCGGCCCAGGCCCGGATCGCCCCGGAACTGGTGCAGCGCGAGTTCCCGACGTGGGAGAGCCTGCTCGCCGTCGCCGTGATGCGGTGGCACGAGGTCCGCCTGCGGCCGCTGCTGGAGCACGCCACGGGGGACGGAGCCGTCGCGTTCCTGGAACGCCTGATCGCGGCGAACCTCGCCGACCCCCGCATGATGCGCCTGCTGGTCAGCAGCTTGACCGCGGGCGCGGACCCGCTGAACCCGGCGGCGCCGTTCTACCGGAACCAGTACGAGGCCTTCCACCGCACGGTCCGGCAGCTGTTGGACAGCGACGTCGCCACCGGACGGGAAGCGGCGTCGGTCGACACCGGGAGCGCCGCCGTGCAGCTGCTCGCCCTGTACGAGGGACTGCAGCTGCAGGGCATGCTCCGGCAGGGCCTCGACGTCCTGGCGGCGTTCCGGACGGCGACGACGGAGCTGCGCCGTGGCTGGGCCCTGCGCGGGCCGGTCGCCGGCGGTGGACTCGACGGCGTCTACGACCTCTGACGCCCGGCCGGGAGGCGCAGGGCGGGGCGTCGGCGCGCCTGCGGACCGTCGAGGGGTTGCGCTCGAGTCGGTACAGCGCATATGTTCTCGCTGACAACAAATCCGCTCGACGACGATCGGCAGACCCCATGGCAGTGCAGCCCACCCGCGACGACAAGTTCTCCTTCGGTCTCTGGACCGTCGGCTACAACGGCTCGGACCCCTTCGGCGGCCCGACGCGCCCCCAGCTCGACGTGGTCGAGGCGGTCGAGAAGCTCGACGAGCTCGGCGCCTACGGCCTCACCTTCCACGACGACGACCTCTTCGCGTTCGGCTCGACCGACGCCGAGCGTCAGACCCAGATCGACCGCCTCAAGGGCGCGCTCGAGTCGACCGGCCTCGTCGTCCCGATGGTGACCACGAACCTCTTCTCCGCGCCGGTCTTCAAGGACGGCGGCTTCACCTCGAACGACCGCGACGTCCGCCGGTTCGCGCTCCGCAAGGTGCTCCGCAACGTCGACCTCGCCGCCGAGCTCGGTGCCGAGACGTTCGTCATGTGGGGTGGCCGCGAGGGCGCCGAGTACGACGCCGCCAAGGACGTCCAGGCCGCGCTCGAGCGCTACCGCGAGGCCGTCAACCTCCTCGCCCAGTACGTCACCGACAAGGGCTACGGCATCAAGTTCGCCATCGAGCCGAAGCCGAACGAGCCCCGCGGCGACATCCTGCTCCCGACGCTCGGCCACGCGATCGCGTTCATCGACACCCTCGAGCGCCCCGAGCTGTTCGGCGTGAACCCCGAGGTCGGCCACGAGCAGATGGCGGGCCTGAACTTCACCGCCGGCATCGCGCAGGCGCTGTACTCGGGCAAGCTCTTCCACATCGACCTGAACGGGCAGCGCGGCATCAAGTACGACCAGGACCTCGTCTTCGGTCACGGCGACCTGCAGAACGCGTTCTCGCTCGTCGACCTCCTCGAGCACGGTGCACCGCAGGGCGGCCGCGCGTACGACGGCCCGCGTCACTTCGACTACAAGCCGTCCCGCACCGAAGACTTCACCGGCGTCTGGGACTCGGCCGCGGCCAACATGCGCATGTACCTGCTCCTCAAGGAGCGTGCCCAGGCGTTCCGCGCCGACCCCGAGGTGCAGGCAGCCCTCGAGGCGTCGAAGGTCACCGAGCTCGCGCAGCCGACGCTGAACGCGGGAGAGTCGTACGACGACTTCCTCGCCGACACCTCCGCCTACGAGGACTTCGACGCCGACGCGTACTTCGGCGGCAAGGGCTTCGGCTTCGTCAAGCTGCAGCAGCTCGCCGTCGAGCACCTCATGGGCGCTCGTGGCTGATCTCGCCTCCAGCGCGACCGACCCCGGTGACGTCCTCGTCGCCGGGGTCGACTCGTCCACGCAGTCCTGCAAGGTCGTCGTCCGGCGGGCCGCCACCGGCGAGGTCGTCCGCTCCGGCCGCGCGTCCCACCCGGACGGCACCGAGGTCGACCCCACCGCCTGGTGGGACGCCTTCGGCACCGCCGTCGCGGACGCCGGTGGCCTCGACGACGTCGCCGCGATCGGCATCGGCGGGCAGCAGCACGGCATGGTCGTGCTCGACGCCGACGGCCGCGTGATCCGCCCGGCCCTGCTCTGGAACGACGTCCGCAGCGCGGCCGCCGCCGCCGCGATGGTCGAGGAACTCGGCCGGGAGGCGTGGGTCGCCCGCACGGGTCTCGTCCCGGTGGCCTCGTTCACCGCCACGAAGCTGCGCTGGCTCCGCGACGCCGAGCCGGAGCACGCGGCCCGCGTCGCGGCCGTCGCGCTCCCGCACGACTGGCTGTCCTGGCGCCTCCGGGGCTACGGCCCGGCGGACGAGAGCCCGCTCGGTCCCGACCTGGACGCCCTGGCGACCGACGGTTCGGACGCCAGCGGCACGGCTTACTGGGACCCGGCCCGCCGCGAGTACGACCCGGAACTGTTCGAGCTCACCCTGGGCCGTCCGCTGCGCGGGGCCGAGACCGGTGACGACGGCGACGCGGTGATCGTGCCGCGCGTGGTCGCGCCGTCCGAGGCGATGGGCACGCTCGAGCAGGACGTCGACCTGCCGGGCGGTGCGCAGGCCTCCCGCGGGCTCGTCGTCACGGCGGGCGCGGGGGACAACGCCGGCGCCGCGCTGGGCCTCGGCCTGGCGGCGGGCGACGTCGCGGTGTCCCTCGGGACGAGCGGCACGGTGTTCGGCGTGACCGACACCGCGATCGAGGACCCGACGGGCACGGTCGCCGGGTTCGCGGACGCCACGGGTGCCCGCCTGCCGATCGTCACGACGCTCAACGCGGCCCGCGTGCTCGAGGTGGTCGGCGGCCTGCTCGGCGTCGACCACGCCGAGCTCGGGCGGTTGGCACTGCAGGCGCCGGCCGGTGCCGACGGGCTCGTCCTCGTGCCGTACTTCGTCGGTGAGCGCACGCCGAACCGACCGGACGCCACCGCGTCGCTGCTCGGCATGACGCCGGCGACGACGGACCGGGCACACCTGGCCCGGGCGGCGGTCGAGGGCATGCTCTGCGCCCTCGCCGACGGCCTCGCCGCGGTCGAGCGCACGGGTGTGACGGTCGAGCGACTCCTGCTCATCGGCGGTGCCGCACAGAACGAGGCCGTCCGGGTCGTCGCCGCGCAGGTGTTCGGCCGCGAGGTCCTCGTGCCGGAACCGGGCGAGTACGTCGCCGCCGGCGCTGCCCGTCAGGCCGCGTGGGTCGTCACCGGGTCACTGCCCGGCTGGTCGATCCCGACCACGGCGATCCCCGCGGACCCGCACCCCGAGGTGCTCGAGCGCTACCGGGCCGCCGTCGGCTGACCGCGGAGCGCACGTCGGCGGCGGGGCGCAACGCGATGACGTTGCGGCTCGCCGCCGCCGTCGTGTCCGGCTTCCGTGCCCTCAGCCAGCCCGCGGGCTGGACCGGACGTGCGCCCGCTCCCCCTGCGGCCCGTACAGGCAGAGCACCTCGGTGACCTGGTCGGTCACGTTGCCGACCCAGTGCGGGGTGTGGGTGTCGAACTCGACGACCTCGCCCGGGCCGAGGTCGAACACCTCGTCGCCGAGCGCCAGTCGGAGCCGACCGGACAGCACGTAGAGCCACTCGTAGCCCTCGTGGGTCTTCAGCGTCGTGTCCGAGCCGTGGTCGTGCGGCTCGATGAGCTGCTTGAACGAGCGCACGCCCCCGGTCCGCTTCGTCAGGGGGATCACGACACGGCGACCGTGCCGCTCGGGCTTGAGGTGCACCCGGGGGTCCCCGGTCGCCGGTGCCCCGACGAGGTCGTCGAGCGGCACCTGGTACGCGCGGGCGAGCGGCAGCAGCAGTTCGAGCGTCGGCTTCCGCTGGCCGGACTCCAGCCGGGACAGGGTGCTCACCGAGATGCCGGTGCGCTCCGCGAGCGCGGCGAGGGTGGTGCCCCGTCGCGTACGGAGCGCCCGGAGCCGTGGGCCGACCGCGTCCACGACGTCGGCCGTCGTCGGCTCCGTGGGGCGGGCCTCCCGTGCGTGTGCCATGCCCCCATGTTGCCATGCCGGCAACGGAGCTTGCCACCGACGATCCGCTCGGCAGAGGATCCCCCCCATGTCCGAACTCCATGACGTCATCGTCGTCGGCGGCGGTGCCGCCGGCCTGTCCGCAGCGCTCATCCTGGGGCGCTCGCGCCGCTCCGTGCTCGTCGTCGACGCGGGCGAGCCGCGCAACGCCCCCGCCGAGGGCGTCCACAACTACCTGGGCCAGGAGGGCACCGCACCCCTCGACCTCGTCCGCGTCGGCCGAGAGGAGGTGGCCCGCTACGGCGTCACCGTCACGGACGGGAGGATCGTGGCCGCGTCCGCCGCGCCCGTCACCGAGGACGACCCGGTCGGGTTCCGGCTCACCCTGGACAGCGGCGAGGTCGTCGCAGCACGCCGCGTGGTCATCGCCGGCGGTGGCGTCGACCTGCTGCCGGACGTCCCCGGACTGGCCGAGCAGTGGGGCCGCGGGGTCGTGCACTGCCCGTTCTGCCACGGGTGGGAGGTCCGCGACCGACGGATCGGCGTCCTGGTGACGACACCGGCCGGAGCGCACCAGGTGCAGATGTTCCGGGCCCTCAGCGAGGACGTGACGGCCTTCGTGGCCGATCCCGGCACCGTCGACGACACCGTCCTCGCCGGTTTCGCCGCACGGGGGATCACGGTCGTCCACTCCCCCGTCGCGCGAGTGCTGTCCGACGGCGACCGGCTCAGCGGCGTGGAGCTGCCGGACGGGTCCGTCGTCGGACTCGACGCCCTGGCGGCCGCGAGTCGTGTCGAGGCCCGGGTCGACTGGGCCGCGGGGCTCGGACTGGCGCCCGTGGACCAGGAGGCCAACGGGACCCGGTTCGGCCGGGTCCTGGCCGTCGACGCGCTCGGGAAGACCGACGTCCCAGGCGTCTACGCGGCCGGCAACGTGGCGAACGCGATGCTGACGGTCATCGGCTCGGCGGCAGCGGGCACGCAGACCGGGGCCGCGGTGCACGGGGACCTGCTGCAGGCAGACGTGGCGGCGGCACTGCGGCGCTGATCGGTCCGGCCGCGTGGCTGCGGCTGCGGCGGTGCACCGGCGTCACCGCGTCGGCGTCAGCACGCTGTCGAGCACCAGGTCCTTGGCCGGACCACGGGCCTCCCACCGGACCCGCCACCGCTCGGGCGTCCCGGTGAGGAGGCCCGTGTAGTCGTCCGGCGCACAGGCGTGCTCGACGCGGTCACCCCACGCCCAGTCGTGGAACGGCCGGCCGTCGGCGAAGTGCACGTACCACCGGTCACCGGTGCCGCGTCGGACGGACAGGGTGCGCCACACCGGCGTCTCGGTGGCGCCGAAGACCATCGTCCCCGCCTCGTGCCAGCGCACGGACCCGTCGTCCTCGGCCGTCAATTCGGTGGAGCCGGTCACCGTGCCCGTCACCCCGGCGAGGCGGTCGTGCACCGTCCGGTGCAGGTCCCACCACCCGAGCAGGTCGGTGGGCAGCAGCAGTGCCGGGGCGGACGCCTCGGTGGCCGTCACTCGACCCGGTACCCGGCCTGTGCGGCGAGCAGCGGCGCGAGCGTGTACAGCTGCTCGCCGCCGATCGTCGCACCCCGCAGCCCGTCGAGCCGCTCCACCCGGTCGAGGTCGGCGCCGCGGAGGTCCACGTCCTCGATGCGGGTGTCCGCCCCGGCGACCTCCCGGATCGTGCTGCCCGGGAAGGCCACGCGCTGCAGCCGGGCGTCCGCGATGTCGACCTCGTCGATGACGCAGTCGCGGAACACCACGTCGGTGAGGACCGACGCGCGGAGGTTCACGAACCCGAGCTTCATGCCGATGAACTCCACCGCGCTGAAAGAACTGTCGTACAGCTCGGCCGACCCGATCCGCCCGCCGGCGATCCGGACCTCGCGCCACGCGCCGCTCTGAGCGCGGAGCACGGGGGCGTCCAGCACCTCGACCACGGTGTCCCGGATGCGGAGCCCGCGCAGGTCGGCGCCGTCGGCCCGGAGGGTCCCGACGACGCACTCCTCGAGCTCCAGGTCGGGCAGCCGCTCCCCCGCCACGTCGAGCAGGTCGATGCGCTTGCCGTCGATCCGGTCACCGGTCAGCACGTCCCCGGCTCCGGGCGACCACGGCTCGAGGTCCGCCGGTTCGGTCAGGGTGATGCGGGGCGCCGCGACGCCGGTCTTCCGTGCCATGCCCCCAGTCTGCCGCGGACGGACGACCGCGGGGTCGGGCACCGGGATCGAGACGTCGGGATCCTCAGACGTCGTGTCCTCGGACGTCGTTTCCTCAGAGGTCGGTGTCGTCCGAACGGGCGGCTGCTCGCAGAGCGTCGGCCATCCGTCCGGTGAAGTCGATGAACAGCTCGAAGGACTCGGGGGCAACGGCACTCTCGAGCACCTGGCGGTACGCGGCCCGCACGGACCCGAGGACCGCGACCGCGTCGAGCGTGAGCTCGATGCGGACGCTGCGCCGGTCATCGGGGTTCCGGACGCGGTCGAGGAGTCCCTGCCGGGTGAGCCGGTCGAGGAGCGCGGTCACGGCCCCGGTCCCCATCTCGAGGTACCCGCCGAGCTCCTTCGGCGTGCGGTCGTCGTCGACCGCACCGAGGAACTGCAGCGCGCGGAGGTCGACCGGGTTCAGGCCGTGCCGGACGGCGAGGTGCTGCATGAGGTGCGCGTGCTCG
This sequence comes from Curtobacterium sp. MCJR17_055, assembly GCF_003224335.1. GTDB lineage: Bacteria > Actinomycetota > Actinomycetes > Actinomycetales > Microbacteriaceae > Curtobacterium. The sequence goes on along the minus strand of NZ_QKLF01000002.1, from coordinate 674,615 downwards.
ACCTGTGCGCCGTAGAGGGTCGCCACGGCCTCGTCGAGGAGACGGTCGAAGTCGGCGGTCGAGGGGCGCCGAGGAGGTGCGGTCACAAGGCGACCCTAGTCGACATCCGTTCATCACGGAGATTGACAAACTCGAAAATCGAGGCGTACAGTCGTAGATGCCTCGAAAATCGAGGTGACACGATCAGGATGGAACCCGGAAATGCGTCGCCCTACCCGCACCCTCGCTCGCTTCGGCACCTTCGCCGTGATCCCCGCCGCGCTGCTCGCCGCCGGCGTCGCCGTCTCCACGGCGAGCTACTCGGCCTTCTCGGCGACCTCGTCCGACGGTGCCGACAACTGGTCGATGGGCACGGTCGCGTTGACGAACGACGCCTCGAACGGCGCGCTGTTCTCCGCGTCGAACCTGAAGCCCGGGTCCACCGGCACGAACTGCATCGCGGTGACCTCGAGCGGCAGCCTGCCGAGCGCCGTCCGCATGTACGCGAAGGACGTCACCCAGACCAAGGCCCTGGCCTCGTCCGTGACCCTGCAGGTCAAGCAGGGCACCGGCGGCGGCTACGGCACCTGCGACGGGTTCACGGCGGCGACCGGGACCGACGGCACTCTCTACGACGGCTCGCTCGCGTCCTTCGTGTCGACCCGGAAGGACTACGCGTCCGGCCTCGGGACGTGGAAGACCGCGGGCACGAAGCCCGAGACGCGGACCTTCCAGATCACGTACACCGTCTCCCCCGACGCACCCGCGACCCTCATGGGCGCCACCGCCAGCCTCGGCTTCACCTGGGAAGCCCAGAACCTCTAGTCCCTGCCCACCACCGCACGCCCACCGGACAGGAGGATCGGCATGCGCTCGTCGTCGTGGCTCCGGTTCACGGTCGTGCTCGCCGCTCGTGGCGTCATCGCGGCACTCGTGGGCGTCGCGTTCTGGGGCATCGCTCCGCTCGCACTCGGGTGGCACACCACCACCGTGATGACGGGCTCCATGCAGCCCACCCTGCTGCCCGGTGACGTCGTCGTGAGCAAGCCGGTCCCGGCCCACGACCTCCGCGCGGGTCAGGTGCTGCTCTTCCCGGACCCCGACCACGCCGGCGTGCTGCGCCTGCACCGCCTCCACGACGTGGACGCCCACGGCGAGCTCGTCACGAAGGGCGACGCGAACCCGGAGGCGGACTCGACCGCCGTCGCGCGGTCCTCGGTCGTCGGGGTCGGCTACCTGCGTGTCCCGTTCGTCGGGCTCCCGGTCGTCTGGGCCGCGGAGCACCGGACCGTGCCCCTCGTCGCACTGGCCGCCGGGATCGTCGTGCTCGCCGGCTTCGCCGTGGTGCCCGCCGTGCGCACCCGCACCGACGCCCCGACCGACCGGCTCCCGCGCCACGGCCGTCACCGTGCCGCACGTCCGCGCCGCCCCCGCGCCCGCGCCCGGGCCGTCGTGGTCGCGGCGACGGTGTGTGCCGTCGTCGGGGTCGCACTGCCCGCACCCGCAGCGGCCGCTGCCTTCGCAGCGACCACGACCACCGAGGCCAGTTCGATCACCACCGCGGTCGCCACCCCGGTGACCGGGCTCACCTGCACGAACGTCGGCAACGCCGCGGTCGACGTGGGATGGACCTACTCCGGGGTCGCACCCGAACACTTCACCGTCCTGGTCGACGGGGCCGCGAGCGGGATCAACACCGCTGCGGGCGAGCGGGACGTCACGCTCGGCGCGTCGGACTTCTTCGTCTGGAAGACGTCGACCATCAGCGTGCGCACCGACCTCACCGACACGTGGACGGCCACGTCGCCGTCCACCGTGCGGATCACCACGATCCGGCTGTTCGGACTCGGCCGCACCTCCTGCGCCCGCTGACGAGCCCGGTCGAACGCCGGTCCACGGCCGACCCCGGCGTCAGCGTCAGCGTCAGCGTCAGCGCCCGGCGGCGTAGTGGCTGCTCACCTGTGCCGCGGTGAGCACGGAGTTGTAGACCGCAGCGAACCGCATGGAACCCGTGAAGTACGGGTTCGCCGGCGCTCCGGGCCAGCCGGAGATCGTGTCGTACCCGATCCGCCAGTACCCGGTGTAGTTCTCCGGCGCCGTGTAGTTCGCGTTCGAGGCGACGAGCGCGCCGTCGACGTACAACCGCATGCCGGTCGTGGCGGACATCGTCGAGACGACGTGGTGCCACGCGCCGTCGTTGTAGGACTTCGGCGAGGTCACCACCTGCGTGGCCCCGTTGTAGGCGCCGAAGACGAGCTGCCCGTTCGTGTTGAGGTAGACCTGCCGGTCGTGCTGGCCGGAGACGGTGACCTGGCTGCCACCGAAGCCGATGAGCAGGCCGCCGGCCACCGAGGTGCGGAACCAGACCTCCTCGCTGAAGGTCACGGGGTTCCGCTGCGCCGCGGGGGTGGAGAGGAAGTCGGACGCTCCGTCGAGGAGCCACGCGGTCCCGGGGTCGCGGGGGCAGGCGATCGGGCTCGGGGTGCTCGCGGTCATCCCGCCCTGGTAGGTGCCGTTCGCGCCCTTGCCGGAGAAGTCGGCCGCGGTCGTCGAGCCGGACGGCTCGGTCAGCTTGTACGCGAAGAGGGCATTGCTGGCGGTGGCGTCGAAGCCGACCGCACCGGTGCAGGTGTTCGACGCCGCGGTGCCGGCGGAGTTCGACCCGTTCGTCACCTTCGCGCTGAAGCCCGAACGGGTCGGGGCGAACTGGTTGACGAGGAGGACGACGGCGAGTGCGACGACCAGCAGGAGCGCGACGACCTTGCCGTCGCGGAGACGACCGGGGTTCACGAGGGCCGCACCGTCTGCACGCGTCCGACCACCAGGCAGAGGACGAGCGGGACCAGGCAGGCCGCGACGAGCAGTGCCCAGCCCGCCGGGTCGAGGTCGATGCTCGACACGAGCTGGTAGTGACCGTGCCGGTTGAGCTCGGTGATGGTGACCCGCCCCACCTCGCCGTCGACGAGGTGCACGGCGTTGCCGCCGACCGCGTCGACGCGGACGGGGAAGATCCCGGAGGAGACGACGGTCGCCTCGACCGAGCCGGGGGACGTGCTGTTCGAGATCGTCGTGACGTTGACGAAGGGCTTGAGCAGGAAGGCCGCGTACGAGACCGTGAGCGAGCCGCCGGCGATGCGCAGGCTGCTCCGGGTGACCCGGTCGGTGAAGGCGCTGGTCAGGCCCCAGATGAGGAGCGTCCCGACCAGGAGGACCGGGGCGGCCTTGAAGAGCCAGCCCAGGTGCGGGACGAGCAGGACCGGGGCGCCGACCAGGTCGTCCTGGGTCAGGGTCCACGGGTCGGCGGCGCCGTTCACGTCGCCCCGGGCGCGGATGCCGCCGTCGGGGTCGATCTCGATGATCCGGTGGGTGTACACGACGTCGGGGTTCGCGGCGACGCTGTACGAGACGATGTCGCCGACGCGGAGCGACGAGGCCTGCACGGGCATGTCGAGCACGAGCGTGCCGACCGGGGCGGTCTCACCCATCGACGGCGTCTCGACGACGAACCAGCGGCCGCCGTTGGTGAGGAACAGCATCGCGGCGGTCAGGAGGACCGCGGCGACGACGGCGACGGACCAGGCCAGGACGGACTCGGAGCGGCTGAACGTCCGCCCGCGCAGGAGCGGCCGCGGCAGTGTCCCGCTGAGCGGGATGGCCGAGGTCTGGCTCATGTGCTGCTCCGTCCTGGTCGGTGTCGGTCACGGGTGATGGCGACGCTCGACCGTAGGGGGGTCGGTCGAGCGTCGCCGGTCTGGGCGGGGCGGATCAGGCCGTGAAGGTCCAGGTCATCGGGACCGAGGCGGCGAGGCCCTGGTAGGTGTTGCCGGCCGAGGAGTCGAGCGTGACGGCGAAGTTGAAGGGGACGCTCGCACCGGCGGCGGGAGCGGTGGGCAGCGAGATCGCGGTGGCGCCCTTGAAGCTTGCGAGGGTGCCGGAGAAGACCGTGGTGGAGCCCGAGGTGATGACGAGGTTCATCTTCGCGCAGAGGTCGGTCGCGGTGCCGTTCGACGTGCCGTTCGCCGTCTGCGTGCAGGTCGCGCCCGGGGTCAGCGTGAAGGTGTTCGCGGCGGCGGTGCCCGTGTTCTTGATGGTGATCGGGGTGTTGACCGTGTTGCCCGGGGTCATCGTCGTGCTGCCACCGAACTTGTTGATGGTCGAACAGGTCGCCGAGTTGGTGGAGACCGAGCCGCCGTCGGTGCTGAGACAGGTGACCGACGCGTTGGCGTTCTGCTCCTGCATGATCAGCGTGCCGCTGGCGGCGGTGTTGCTGCTGTTCGTGATGCTCGCGGCGAACCCGGAGAGGGTGCCGGTGAGCGAGAGGGACAGGAGCACGGCGGCGAAGATGCCCGCGAGGAGCGCAACGGGGGCGAAGCGGAGGCGCTTCAGCGGGGAGGTGCGGAGCGGGTTGGACACGGGGTACCTCGATGTTCGGTGAGTCGGTGTGGGGGTGCAATCTTTCGGAGGAGTGATTGCTTGATGATTAAGATAATGACCGGTTGAGCCAGATGGAAGCCCGAGTTCGCCCCCAGAGCGGGGGCCAGGGCAGGACGGGAGGCGCGACGGCGTCCGGCACGGTCGTGTCGGCCCGGTACTCTTCCGCAACGAGCGAGGGGCGGGACCAGGTGGTGACGGGACAGGACGAGGACGGCGCGACCGACCTGATGGCCGCGTTCGACGCGGTCGTCCGCGCGAACGCGAGCCTCGTCGGGCAGTTGAGCGCCCGTGCCGGCGTGCACGAGAGCGGCCTGCGCGCGCTGGTCCTCGTCAGTGACACCGGGTACTCCACCCCGACCGAGGTCGCCGGGTTCCTGGGCCTGACCTCCGGCGCCGTGACGAACCTGATCGACCGTCTGACGTCCGCCGGTCTGCTCGAACGGACCCCGAACCCGAACGACCGTCGTGGGTCGCTGCTGCGCCTCCGTCCTGCGGGCGAGGAGGTCGTCGGCGACTACCGCCGTCGCTACGTCGCGATGCTCCGCGCCGTCGACACCCGGCACCGCGGTGACCTGCACGCGGTCCTCAACGACCTGGCGACCGGCCTGTACGAGCAGGCGGCGACCGCGGCACCCACACCGGGGACGGACGACGCATCCCGCTGACCGCCGGTCCGTCCTGACCGCACGCTCCCCGCACGACGACGGGCGCCACGGTCGGTGGGGACCGTGACGCCCGTGTGTCCGTGCGGGTCGGAATCCGTGCGGTTCAGACGCCGGCCGTGCTCCGGATCCACGAGGACGCCTGCGCGAGCAGGGCGTAGTTCGACCCGGCGCGCGTGTTCGCCCCCGGGTCGGCGCTGTCACCCGTCGAGCACACGCCGACCACCTTGCCGTTGACGATGAGCGGTCCACCGGAGTCTCCGTGGTTGGACGCTCCCGTGACGCCTGTGACGTGCTGCGCGCGACCGCGGAAGGCGTCGGTGCTCGCCCCGGTCAGGGACACGGTCGCCTGGTACAGCCCGTCGGACTGCACGGCGTCCGCACGCAGGCCGTAGCCCTGGATCGTGCCGGTCCCGCTCGACTTCGCGGTCGCGGTGAGGTCGAGCGGCGTGTACGAGGACAGCGCGTACGCGGTCCGGAGGTGCACCAGCGCGATGTCGCCGGCGGGCGCGGCGGTCACCCGGTCCACGGCCACGGGGGTCCCGCGGTTCACCGTCGAGTTCGAGTGGTACACGTTCATCGCGCCGATGCCGTCGATGCAGTGTCGGGCGGTCAGGACCCACGACGCCGTGATCTGTTCGCCCGTGCACGTGCTGACGTACCCGGCGGGGATGTCGCCGCCCGACGCCTCGAGCTGCACGACCGACGAGGTCGCCGGCGCCCGCTCGCCCCCGACGACCTTCGTCGACGCGGGGAGCGCCGACGCCGGGGCTGCGGTGAACAGTCCCGCGGCGATCACGGTGGCCGCTACCGCGGCGGTGACGGACTTGTGCATGTCGACTCCTTCGTCGATGGGGAACGAGGCAGTTGCACACCGCAACTGCCTCGTATCCTCACCCCCGTCGGAGGGGCATACCAGTCCGCTCTTCAGCGGACCTCAGCCGCGCAGCGGCGGCGTCTCCGGCACCCCGTGCCCGTCGGCGAACCCGGCCACCAGGTCACGCATGGCGTCCTCGGCACTGTGCCGGGCCTCCCAGCCGAGCACCTCACGCGCACGGTCTGTCCGCATGATCGGCACGCCGGCCGCGATGTCCACCCAGCCCGCGTCGGTCGGCTGCAGGCGCAGCCGCCAGCTCAGCGTCACGAACGCGCGCACGAGCCGCAGGGGCACGCGGACCGCGCCGAGCATCCCGAGCACCCGGGCCATCCGCGGCGGAGTGAGCACGGGCGCGGCGGCGACGTTGAACGCGCCGCCGGCCGTCCGGTCGATCGCGCGCCAGAAGGCGTCAGCGAGGTCGTCGGCGTGCACGGCCTGGAACACGAAGGGGTACGGCAGGGGCAGCACGGCGAACCGCAGCAACCGGACGGCGCGCATCGGCACGAGGTGGCCGAGGAACAGCCCGCGGATCTCGGCCGCGGCGTCCCGCTGGAAGACGAGCCCCGGGCGCATCCGCGTGACGACCACGTCCGGGTGCTCGCGCTCGAACACGTCCATCGCGCGCTCGTTCTCGGCCTTGTGGACGGAGTACGTGGCGGTCGGGATGCCGTCGGCGGGCCAGCTCTCGTCCACCGGGGTGCGCTTGCCGGCCACGTCCACACCGCGGTACGCGCCGACGGACGAGGCGACGACGACCTGCGGCACGCCGGCCGCGGCGACGGCGGCGAGCACGTTCGCGGTCCCGGTGACGTCGGTGCGGTGCTGCGCCGGGATGTCGTGCGTCGGCTGCAGCGCCCAGGCGAGGTGCACCACGGCGTCCGCGCCGCGGAAGACGGCGACCAGCCGGTCCACGGCGTCGACCGCGCCGACGTCGACCGTGTGCCAGAGCGCGGCGTCGTAGGGCTCGGCCCGCAGGTCGGGCAGTCGCCGGGCGACCCCGACCAGGTCGGCGCCGGCGTCCCGGAACCGTCGGAGCAGTGCGCTCCCGACGTTCCCGGTCGCGCCGACGATGACGACCCTGGTCATGCCGCGGCCGAGGAACCCGCGGGCAGCGCCGGGTCGAGGACGACCTTGATGCAGCCGTCCTCCTTCTTCTGGAAGACCTCGTACATGTGCGGGGCGTCCTCGAGTGAGACCTTGTGCGTCGTCAGGTCGAGCGTGCCGAGCGGGTCGGAGGAGTCCTCGACGAGCGGCATGAGGTCGTCGACCCAGCGGCGGACGTTGCACTGGCCTTCGCGGATGGTGATCTGCTTGTCGAACAGCGTCATCATCGGCATCGGGTCGGCCATGCCGCCGTAGACACCCGAGAGCGAGACGGTGCCGCCGCGGCGGACCAGGTCGATCGCGGTGTGCACGGCGTCGAGGCGGTCGACACCCGCGGTCTCGATGGCCTTCTGTGCGAGCTTGTCGGGCAGCAGGCCGGCGGCGCGCTGGGCGAACCCGGCGGCGGGGTTGCCGTGTGCCTCCATGCCGACGCCGTCGACGACGGCGTCCGGGCCGCGGCCGTCGGTCAGGTCCACGAGCTCGGCGACGAGGTCCTTGGACAGGTCGAACGTCTCGATGCCGTACTTCGCGGCGAGGTCACGGCGCACCTGCTCCGGCTCGACGGCGAGCACGCGGTAGCCCAGGTGCTTGCCGATGCGGGCGGCGAACTGACCGACCGGACCGAGACCGAGCACCGCGAGCGTGCCGCCCTCGGGGACGTCCGCGTACTGCACGGCCTGCCAGGCGGTCGGGATGATGTCGCTCATGAACAGCCACTGCTCGTCCGCGCCGGTGTGCGGCACCTTGATGGGGCCGTAGTCGGCGTGCGGCACGCGGAGGTACTCGGCCTGGCCGCCGGGGACCTGGCCGTACATCTTCGTGTAGCCGAACAGGGACGCACCGCTGCCGTACTCGGTCACCTGGGTGGTCTCGCACTGCGACTGGAGCCCGCGCTCACACATGTAGCAGTGGCCGCAGGAGATGTTGAAGGGGACGACGACGCGGTCGCCGACCTTCAGGTTCGTGACGGCGGAGCCGACCTCCTCGACGATGCCCATCGGCTCGTGGCCCAGGACGTCGCCCTTGTCGATGTACGGGCCGAGGACGCGGTACAGGTGCAGGTCGGAGCCGCAGATCGCCGTGGAGGTGATCCGCACGATCGCGTCGGTCGGCTCCTGGATGGTCGGGTCGGGAACGGTCTCGACGGACACCTTCTCGGTGCCCTGCCAGGTCAGTGCGCGCATGTGAGCGCTCCTCTCGTCGCGGCGGGGCCGGACGGGAGGCCCGGCACGCTCCGTCCATCGGTACGCCTCCGCCGCGTGGCGCCTCCCAGCGTGGGTCGGTCAGCGCACCGGACGGGCGGGTCAGACCTGCTGACCGGAGCGGACCTGGTCCGTCGACGGCACGGGCCCTGCCGGCCGTGTCCTGCGCGCCGTCAGGACGTCCTGCTCCTCACGGGCGGCACGCTCGTCGCGGCGACGCTCGGTGGCCAGGACCGCGCCGAGCACGAGGGCGTACAGCACCGCGCCTCCGGCGAGCGCGGCAGCGGCCGAGGGCACCTGGTCGGCAGCGATGCCGGGGACCCCGTCGACGGCCATCAGGACCGCCTCGGCTCCGAGGACGGCGGTCGACAGGGCGAGCACGGCGACGCGGAGCCAGCGCGGGCTCCGGCGGATGCCCGCGGACACCCCGACCACCGCGGCGGTGAGGAGCAGCCCGACGAGCAGGAACCCGATCATCACGACGGAGTGCAGCCCCGGGTCGCGGGTGGACTCGGCTGCGGTGGGCCCGGTGTACAGCAGCCACGACGCACCGACGGCGAGGACCGCGGCGACGACCGGGAACGCGAGCGCCTTGGTCAGCGGGTTGCCCGCGAGTCGTCCGAGTCGCTGCAGCGGCACCGGTTCGAGCGTCCGGCGGGCGAGCGTCACGGGGGACCCGAGCACGAGCAGCACGGGCGCGACCATGCCGATGACGACGTGGCCGAGGACGTGCGTGGTGAGGTCGTGGTTCCCGGCGTGCCCGAGTGGTCCGACGAGCACCGCGGCCACGGCCACGAGCCCGGCGATCCAGGCGACCGTCCGGGGGATCGGCCACGCCGGCTGGCCGCGACGCCGCTGTCCGGCCGCGCCGACGACGTACACGGCGCCGGCCAGGGTGAGGGCGATGAGGGTGAAGGTCCCGAGCATGCCGCCGTGAGAGTGCACCAGAGGGCTCCTGTCGTCGTCGGTCCATCCTGTCGGAGACCGGTGCACCGTGTTCGGCGCGGTGCGCTCCTGCGACGGGTACCGGGCCGGTTCAGGCGCGGAGTCGGTCCCGGTCGGCAGCGGCGAGGTGCTCGGTCGCGGTCTCGAGCGCCGCGCGGCTCAGGGCGCGCCCGTGCCGGTCGAGGAACGCCACCAGGGCCTCCTCGGACGCCCGTTTGCCGGTCTCGCGGAGCACCCACCCCAGGGCGGACTGCACCACCTCGCCACGCTCCCGGACGAGTCGCCCGGCCAGCCCGAGCGGGACCTCCGCGTCGCCCTGCTTCACGAACGCCAGGGTGGCCACGACCGCTGCCCGCCGGACGAGCGCCACGTCCGACTTCGCGAGCGCGTACAGCGGCCCGGTGGACCCGCCGAGCAACGGGACGCCGACGAGCTCCTCGGCGGCCAGGTCGACGAGCGCCGGGTCGTCGATGCGTTCCGCCCGGAGCGCCGACAGGAACTCGTCGGTCAGGTCCGCGTCGGCGTGCTGCCGTGCGGCCTGGACGAGCATGACGACCGCGACGGTCCGCCCACCCGGGTCGTCGCTCCACAGCAGTGCCGACCGCTCCCCCGGGTCCAGGTCCGCGAAGCGCCGTGCGATCCGGCGCGCGGCGGCGACGTCACCCGGGGTGCGCGCGAACGCGGCGAGGACGTCCTCGGCGGTGGGATGTGGCATCCCCTCCACCCTACGACCGGGACCCGGCGGGACCGACTCGGCAGGATCGGCCCGACGGGACCGGGTCAGCGGAAGTGCAGCACCGTCAGCGGGTCCTTGAGCGTGCCGTTCACCCGGGTCTCGACGTGCACGTGCGGGCCCGTCGACTGCCCGGTGTTGCCCGACTTCGCGATCTCCTTGCCGACCGAGACCACCTGCCCCTGCGTGACCTCGATCTCGCTGAGGTGCGCCGTCAGCACGGTCGTCAGCCCGTAGGTGACGACGATGTAGTTGCCGTAGCTGGCGTGGTTGCGGACCACCGAGGTGACCGTGCCCCGCCCGGACGAGTACACCGGCGTGCCGACCGGCACGACCGCGTCGGTGCCCTGGTGGTAGCGCGGGACGTGGCCGGCACCGCGGTCGTCGCCGTAGCGGCCGGAGATGCGCGTCGTCTTCACCGGCCAGCGCAGACCCGTCACCGGACGCGACGACCAGATGCGGGTGTCCGCGGAGCCGTAGAGGACGACGTTCGAGTCGACCTGCACGAGCAACTGCGCCGGGCCCTTCCCGGAGGTCCGCGTCGACCAGAGTGCACGACGGCCGTCCGCCGAGTAGACGACGAGGTTGCCGTCGGGCTGCAGCGCCGTGTAGGCGCCCGGGTTGCCGAAGGTCTGCGAGGACCAGACCGCCGTGCCGCTGACGTACTGCACGAGGTTGCCGTCGGCCTGCATCGTGAGCGTGCGGGGCGAGGCGGCGCTCGCACGGAGGGTCGTGCCGGCCGCGAGGGTCCCGCCCGAGGTGATGCGGTTCTGGAAGGTCGCGATGCGCCAGAACATCCCGTTGCCGACCTTCCGCATGCGCAGTTCACCGTCCGCCCGGACGCCGAAGTCCTTGGCGGCACCGCCACCCGATCCCCACTGCGCCACGACCCGACCGTTCCGGACCATCGTCAGGTACCCGTCCTTCTGGACGACGACGGTGGCCCCCGGCTGGTTGGCCGTGTTGGAGGCCCAGAGCACCGCGTTGCCGATGCCGTACTCGACGAGGTTGCCGTCACCCTGCAGGACGAGCCGGAACTGCCCGTTCGTGGAGTTGACGGAGTCGCCGGGCTGCAGTGTGGTCCCGGCCTTGACGGCGCTCGTGTAGGTGGCGGCCTGCGCCGGCGCCGCCACCGCGACGAGTCCCGCGGCCGCGATCGCGACGGCGGTGACGGCCGCGGCGAAGCGTGCTCGTGCCCTGATCATGCGTGGTGTCCCTGCTCGTGGTGCGACCACCGCGGGCGCCGAGCGCCGGCGCGGTGCGTGTCCTGATGTGGCACGTCCCTGTACGCGCCGACGGTCAAGGTTCGCAGCCGGAACCGGTTGCGGGTATCCCCAGGACCGGGGGCGTGCGCGACAGCTGTCGGTGTGCTCGCCCGCCCCGGGACAGGATGGGACGCATGCTCCCCCAGCCGAACCCCGCCTTCGTCCGACCGTCGGCCGACCGGACGCGACCCGACCTGCAGGGCACGTTCGGCATGACCGCGTCGACGCACTGGATCGCCACGGCCACCGCCCAGTCCGTCCTGGAGCGCGGCGGGAACGCGTTCGACGCCGCCGTCGCCGGGGCCTTCGTCCTGCACGTGGTCGAACCGCACCTGAACGGCCCGGGCGGTGACCTGACCGCCGTGTTCGCCACGGCGGCCGATCCCGCGCCCGTGGTCCTCGTCGGCCAGGGACCCGCCCCGGCAGCGGCCACCCCCGAGCACTTCCGCGCCGAGGGACTCGACCTCGTGCCGGGCGCCGGCGCGCTCGCCGCGGCCGTCCCCGGCGCGGTGGACGCCTGGCTCCTGCTGCTGCGGGACCACGGCACGTGGGAACTCGCCGACGTGCTGGCCCCGGCGATCGGGTACGCCCGCGACGGCCACCCGATCAGCGCGGGCGTGGTCCGGACGATCGGCGCGGTCGCCGACCTGTTCCGCGACCACTGGCCGACCTCCGCCGAGCGGTGGCTGCCGGGAGGCGCGCCCCCCGTCACCGGGGACGTCGTGTGCAACGAGCCGCTCGCCGCGGTGTTCGACCGCCTCGTCGACGCGGGGGCCGGCGCGGGCGACGAGGCGGTCGGTGGACGGGCCTCCCGGATCGACGCCGCCCGTCGGGAGTGGGCCGAGGGGTTCGTCGCGACCACGATCGACGCGTTCGTCCGGCAGCCGCACCGGCACTCGTCCGGCACCGACCACGCCGGCGTCATCCGAGCCGGTGACCTCGCCGCGTTCCGGGCGACCACCGAGCCGGCGACGACGGCGACGTTCCGCGGCCACACCATCGCGAAGACCGGGCCGTGGGGGCAGGGTCCGGCGCTCCTGCAGACCCTGCGGATGCTCGAGCCCCTCGACGACGAGCGCCTGGACCCGTCCACCGAGCTCGGTGCCCACACGATCGTCGAGGCACTGAAGCTCGCGATGGCCGACCGCGACGCGTACTACGGGGACGGCACGGTCCCGCTCGACGCCCTGCTCGCCGACGCCGCCGTGGCCGAGCGTCGGGCGCTCATCGGGGACACCGCATCGGACGCGTTCCGTCCCGGCTCCGTGCCGGGCGTCGAGCCGGCCCTGCCGCCGCTCCGGACCTCGTACGTCGTGACCGGTGCGGCCGGGGTCGGCGAGCCCACCGTGCCCGGCGCCCGGCGTGGCCCGGTGGACGAGCGTGCCGAGGTACCGGTGGAGGACCGCGGCGAACCGTTCGTCGCGCCCGACGGTGACACCCGCGGGGACACGTGCCACATCGACGTCGTCGACCGCTGGGGCAACATCGTCAGCGCGACGCCCTCCGGCGGCTGGCTGCAGTCGTCGCCGACCATCCCGGAGCTCGGGTTCTGCCTCGGTACGCGGCTGCAGATGACGTGGCTCGAGGAGGGCACCGCGTCGACCCTGCGCCCCGGCGAGCGGCCCCGCACGACGCTCACGCCGACGCTCGTCCTCCGCGACGGTGTCCCCGTCGCCGCCCTCGGCTCGCCCGGTGGCGACCAGCAGGACCAGTGGCAGCTGCTGTTCCTGTTGCGCTGGATCGTCGGTGGGTACACCCCGCAGCAGGCGATCGACGCGCCCGCCCTGCACACGACGTCGTTCCCCGGCTCGTTCTGGCCGCGGACGTGGGACCCTGCCGGCCTGGTGGTCGAGGACCGGCTCGGCGACGACGTGGTCGCCGGTCTGGAGGCGCGCGGGCACGTCGTCACGCGCGCCGGCGACTGGAGCCTGGGTCGGCTGTGCTGCGTCACCCGGGACCCGTCGACCGGGGTCCTCGGTGCTGCGGCGAACCCCCGCGGGGCGCAGGGGTACGCGGCGGGGCGCTGAGTTCGGTGGTGGGCCAGCCCCGCCGCCGGGCCGACGCCGGCGGCTGCGGTCGGGGAGGCCTCGACCGCAGCGGCTGCGGTCAGAGCGTCGGGACGACCACCGCGCGGCCGGACAGCTCGCCGGCCTCGAGCTTGCGGTACGCCTCGAGCGCGTCGGCGAGGGCGTACCGCTCGACGTCCGGCTCGATCTGCCCCGCGCGGTACATCGCGACGACGTCGTGCAGGTCCTCGATGGTGCCCCAGTAGGTGTTCGTGATCGTCGACTCGTACGGCGTCGAGAAGAAGTTCCACTCGGTGGTGCCGCCGGCGATGCCGACCACGGTGCAGCGCCCGCCGACGGCCATCGACGCCTGCGCGGTCTTGATGGTCGGGGGCGCACCGACGAAGTCGAACGCCGCGTCGACGCCCTTGCCGCCGGTGATCTCACGGATCCGCGCGACCTGGTCGTGACCGCCGGGGACGGTGATCGCGCCGCGCTCGGCAGCGCGCGCCATGGCGTCCTCCTTCATGTCCGTCGCGATGACGGTCGCGCCGGTCAGCGCGGTGAGGATCTGCACGGCGATCTGCCCGAGGCCGCCCAGACCCACGACGAGCGCGTACTTCCCGCCGCCGGCCAGGTTCGGCAGGGAGTTCTTGACGGCGTGGTACGGCGTGAGGGCCGCGTCGCTCAGGGGTGCGGCCGCGACGGGGTCGGCGTCCCCGAGCGGTACGAGGTTGCGGGCGGGGACGGTCACGTACTCCGCCATGCCGCCGTCGCGCCCCAGGCCGATGGCCATGTACGGGTTCGTGGCGGCGTTCTCGCAGTAGGTGTCCTGCCCCTTCGAGCAGTACCGGCAGTGCCCGCAGCCGACCGGCCCGTAGACCAGGTACGCGGCGCCCTCCGCGAAGCCGGTGACGCCCTCCCCGACGGACTCGACCCAGCCGGAGTTCTCGTGTCCGAGGACGAACCCGGGCCGCTGTGCGCCGGGCTGCCCCTCCTGGAACTCGCGGTAGACGGCGACGTCGGAGTGGCACGCACCGGCACCGGCGACCTTGAGGAGCACCTCCCCCGGCCCGGGCGTGGGCTTCTCGACCTCGGTGAGGGAGGGGAACGTCTGGTACTGCTCGAACACGACTGCACGCATGCCGCAAAGCTACACCTGTCGTCCATCTCGGCGGAGCGGGTGCGGGGGCCGTGGGACGAGCAGCGGTGGCATCCTGCGTCCCGCCTGTGCATCGGTTGCGAGAACGGTCGTTCTCCGGTTGACTCGGCCACGAGGGTCGCATCCGGCCCGCACCCCGACGAAAGGAGCGGCCATGCCCACGCGCACCGCACGCACTGCTTGGAACGGCGGCCTGAACGACGGCTCCGGCCAGGTCGAACTCTCCAGCTCGAAGGTCGGCACCTACGACGTGTCCTTCCCGAAGCGCGCCGCTGACGAGGCCGGCGGCACCACCAGCCCCGAGGAGCTCATCGCCGCAGCGCACTCGTCCTGCTACGCGATGCAGTTCTCGGCGATCCTCGGCGAGGCCGGCGGCACCGTCGAGTCCCTCGACGTCAAGGCCGACGTCTCGCTCGGCCCGGACTCGGCCGGCGGCTTCAAGCTCACCGGGATCGTCCTCACCGTCTCCGGCGAGGTCTCCGGCATCGACGAGGCGGCCTTCCTGAAGGCGGCCGACGAGGCGAAGGCGACCTGCCCGGTCAGCAAGGCCCTCACCGGCGTCGACATCGAGCTGCACGCGACGTTCGAGCAGTAAGCGCCGAGCACGCGCCTGACGGGAGGCCCGCCCACCGCTCGGTGGGTGGGCCTCCCGTCCGTCTCCCCACCGACGGGAGGCACAATGGTCCGATGGCCGAACCGCTCCTGCCCGGCCCGCGGCCGGGCCGTCCACCCCGACCGCGATCGAAGGCGCGGAGCGTCGCCCAGCACGACATGCGGGACATCCGCGCACGGCTCCGCGGCACCATCTACGAGCACGTCACGCCGGACACCAGGTCGCTGCGGGAGCAGTACTCCGCCCGCCAGATCGTCGACTTCTGTCTCGACCTGGCCGAGGTGATGCTCGCGTCCGGTGCCGACACCCGGAGCGTCGAGACGGCGGTGATCGCGGTCGCGACGAAGTGGAACCTCGCGCCGCTCGACCTCGACTTCTCCGGCAGCGCGGTGACGATCCAGTACTCCCCCGTGGAGGGTCCGCCACTCGTCAAGGTGCGCAGCACCCGGTCCGACGGCGCGGACCTGGCGCGGCTGGCGTGGGCGAACCAGATCGTCGACGACGTCATCCACGACGACCGCGACATGACCAGCGCCGTGAGTGCCCTCGTCGCGGTGCTCCGGATGCCGCCGCGGTGGCCGACGTGGCTCGCCGACGTCGGGCTCTCCGTGCTCGGCACCTCGATCGCGATGCAGGCCGGTGGTGGCTGGCGGGCGGGTGTCGGGGCCTTCGTCCTCATGCTCGGGATCATCGTGTCCGGCCGGTGGCTGACCGGACGGGGCTACCCGCAGTTCTTCGTCTCCGGTGCCCAGGGTGGCGTCGCCTCGGTGATCGGCACGCTCGCGATCTGGGCGGACGTGCTCACCCCGACCGGCGCGGCGACGATGGTGGCCGCCCTCGTGGTGCTCCTGCTCCCGCACGTGCAACTCGTCACGTGGGCGCAGGACGCGATCTCCGGGTTCCGGGCGATGGCGGTTGCCCGGGCCTTCACGATCGGGATGCTCATCGCGGCGATCGTCGTCGGGGTGCCGGCCGGCATCGCGATGACGCACTGGCTGCGGCTCGAGGTCGACCCGTCCGGCATCGTCACGCAGGCCCTGCCGCTGTGAGCGTCCCTGTCCCTGACCGTGGTCTCGGCCGGGGCGAACTGCTTCGTGCAGCAGGCGAGCGCCCGCGTGATCCCGGTCGCGGTGGTGCTCTCCGTGGCGGCGGGGGCGGCGCTCTGGCAGCTCAAGGCGTTCGGGCTCCCGCTGCTCGGGGCGACCTTCCTGGCGTCGGTGCTGCTCGGCGTGCTCTCGACGTACGCCGCGGTGCGGATGCGGACGGCCGTCGCGGCGATCGCGGTGCCGGCCTTCTGCGGCGCGCTCCTGCCCGGTGTCGCGGTGTCGAACGCCCTGCTCAACGTGATGAGCGGGTCGTCGAGCTCGGTGCTCGACTTCGGGTCGGCGGTGACCGTGGCGCTCGCCATCGGCGCGGGGCTCGTGCTCGGCGGGCTCTTCGCGACGCCGGGGGCACGTCGCGCCCTGCGTCGCGGCCGCCGCATCCATGTGCACTCGGTGCACAGCGACACCACCGCGCTGCCGGTCATCCGCGACTCCGGCTACGACCCCGGGAACGGGTCCGTCCCGCGATGGTGACGCGTCCGACGCCCGCGCCCGCGGCCGCACACACTGCCCGCCGTTCGCACTGAGCGACACCGCACGGGGTCGACCCCACGTGCGCTGTCGCTCAGCGCGGACGCTGCCCCTGCGGGCCCGGCGGTGGCGCGCTAGTTCGCGTCCGAGACGGCCTTGGACACGTCCGTGGGGCCGTCGTACTGACCGTCCGGAATCGCACGGAGCGCCTCGAGCACGTCGTCGGGGGCGCTCTCCTTCTCGGCGGTCGACACGACGTCGTCCTTCGAGGCGGGGTAGTCGATGCCGCTCAGGTACTTCTGGATCTGGATGGGGTTCGGTGCTGCCACGATCGGTTCCTTCCGTTGGACCTCCCGGCGTACCCGGAACTCCCTCGGCACCGACCCAGCGGATGCGGGCAGCGGCCAGCCGGCGCCGTGTCAGCGCCGGACGTCGGCGACGAGCGTCAGGCCGACCAGTTCTCGTCGTCCGACCAGGACACGTCGGACCAGGTCGACAGCCGACGCTGTGCCTGCGCCTCGTACCGCTCCATCCAGCCGCGCTCGAGCCGCGCCACCGCGCGGTCGAAGGCCGCGACGAGGTCGAGCTCGCTGCGCAGGAGCGCCTGCAGCTGCAGCCCCTCGTACAGGGCGATGAGCTGCTCAGCACCGCGGCGGGGGTCCATCGTGTGCGGCGCACGGCCGAGGGCGATGTCGTGCTCCAGGCCGCGCTTCACCTGCGCGAAGAACAGCTGGTAACGCGAGCGGAGGTAGCTCGACATCGGGTGCTCCGGGTTGCCCGCCACGCTGAGCAGGGCGACGAGCAACCGCATGAGCGCGGGGTCCTCGGCGTTCGAGGCGACGATGGCGCGCAGGAGTTCGACGGTGCTGCCGTCACCGACCTCGCGCGTCACCTCGTCCATCCGCGCGCCGTTCCACCGGTCGAGGGCGGCCAGGACGAGGCCGTCCCACGACGGGAAGTGCTGGTGCAGCTCGGACGTGCTGATGTCGAGCCGCTCGGCGACGTGCTCGGGTCGCGCCTCGTGGAAGGGGACGTCACGGAGCAGGTCGACGGTCGCACCGACGATCCTGATCCGCAGGTGCAGGGTCGCCGCGGCCGCAGCTGCGGCCATCGTGTCGGCGCTGGTGTCTTCGAGCATCGTGCCCTCCGTGTCCGGGACGAGCACGGTCAGGTCGTGGCCGAGGCGTCCGGGGGTGCGGACGTCCTGTCCGCACCTCGATCCTCCCGTAGATCGCGGGCGACGAGCATCCCCGGTACGGGGGTCGGCAAGATGGGGGACAACGGAGTACGGGGAGCGGCGGTGTCCGGCACGGGCGTGTCCCGCCCGGATGTGTGACGATGCCGCCATGTCCCCGAACGACTCCACCGCCCACGGACTCGCGACGATGGCCTCCGCGGGCTTCGAGTTCGGCAGCACGCCCGAGCAGGTGGCGCACGACGTCCGCACGATGTGGGAGCACCTCGGCCGTCCCGACGGTGCCTTCGAGGCCGCGGCCGCCGCGATCGCCGTCCTGCCGCAACGCCCCGAGGTGCCCGTCGCGCTGCAGGCCCGGCGCCGCGAGTTCGAGGAGGCCGTCGGCATCAACCCCGTCGAGGTCGAGCTCGCGGCGGCCCTCGCCGCCCGGGAACTCCTCGAGACGATGGCGCGGACCTGCGGGACACACTGATCGTCGGGTGCCCGGACGACGGGAGGCCCGCGGCTGCAGAGCCGAGGGCCTCCCGTCGTGTCGGCGGCGCCGCCGCGCGGTGACTACGGCGTCGGCATGCCGCCGTCGACGTGCAGCGTCTCGCCCACCACGTAGGACGACTCGCCGCTGGCGAGGAACACGAACGCCGGCGCGAGCTCGGCGGGCTGACCCCAGCGGCCGAGGTAGGTCTGCTCACCCGCGGACGGCAGCGCGTCGGACGGCTGGCCACCGGCCGGCTGCAGCGGGGTCCAGATCGGGCCCGGTGCGACGGCGTTCACGCGGATGCCCTTCGGCGCGAGCTGCGCGGCGAGGCCCTTCGCGAGGTTGTTGACGGTCGCCTTGGTGGCGGCGTAGTGCACCAGGTGCGGCGACGGCGCGTAGGCCTGGATCGACGTCGTGTTGATGATCGTCGAGCCCGGCTTGAGGTGCGGCACGGCGGCCTTCGTGATGCGGAAGGTGGCGTACGCGTTCGTCTTGAACGTCTCGTCGAACTCCTCGTCGGAGATCTTCGTGATGTCGTCGACGTTCTGCTGCTTGCCGGCGTTGTTCACGAGGATGTCGAGACCGCCGAGCTGCTCGACGGCGGACGCGACGAGCTGCTCGCAGAACGCCAGGTCCGTGATGTCGCCCGGGAGCGCGACGGCCTTGCGTCCGGCTGCCTCGATGAGGGCGACGATGCGGTCGGCGTCCTCCTGCTCCTCGGGGAGGTAGCCGATGGCGACGTCGGCACCCTCACGGGCGTAGGCGATGGCGACGGCGGCACCGATGCCCGAGTCGCCGCCGGTGATGAGCGCCTTGCGGCCCTCGAGTCGACCCGAGCCGCGGTAGGTGTCCTCGCCGTGGTCGGCGGGCACGTTCTCCGCCATCTCGGCGTCGGTGCCGGCACCCTCGAGGTACTGCTCGTCCGGCTTCTTGTCGGCGTAGAGCTTCGTCGGGTCCTGCATGGTGTACTGGTCGATCCGCTGGTCCGTCATGCGCCAGACGGTACGCACCCGCGCACCCGCCCCCGCTCAGGAGGCTGTCCCCCGCCGCGCAGTCCGGATCACGTCCGGGCCGGGCCGGCTGTGGTTCAGAGCGGGCGGTAGACCGTGATCGGCGGAGCGTCGTCGCCCTGGTCCTCCGCGTCGCCCGTGCGCGCCCAGGTCCGGCCGTCGTGGTCGAGCGCGTCGGGCAGGTCACCGTGCACGATCATCCGCACGGGCGGCGCGTCGCCGTCGACGAGGTCGACGCCGTGCGCCGCGTTGTCACCCGTGCTGTCCACCACGTACTCCGCCATGTCGACGACGCTACGCGACGGTCCCCGGCCGCGTCCGGGACCCGGCGGGACCGCAGGCCCGGAATGTCACGGTCCGGTGACGGTGCGGCTCCGTTTCGGTAACACCCGTCGTCCACCAGGGCGCTGGCGGCTACCGTCGAGCGGGTGACTCCCAGGACCGTGACGGCGATCGGCGCCGTGGTGCTCGCCCTCGTGGCGGGTGGCGCCTCCGTGGACCGTCTGCCCGGTCACGACGCGGGCCGAGCGGCGGCGGCGGAGGCCACCCCGACCGCGACGTCCACTCCGGCCCCCAGCTGGCGTCCCGTGTCCGGCGCCGCGCTCCGCACCGTCGACTCGGTCGAACTCGCCGCCGAGTCGATCGTCCTGCGTGCCGACGACCGCACGGTCTCGGTCGTCTCGATGCGTGACGCGAAGCACACGGTCGGCGTCCTGAACCGGCTGCTCGGCACGCCGGCGCGCACGCAGACCGCGGTCGGCGACGCCGGTCGGTGCGTCCCGGCGAGCACGACCTCGACCTGGGGCGGAGCCCTCCGGGTCGCCGCGCTGCGCGAGCCCGCAGCGGCCGGCAACCGCGTCGAGATCCGGGTCCTGCGCGACCACGTCCGCTCCCGGCTCGGCACCTCCGTCGAACTCTCCGGTCCGCACGGCGTGCAGGTCGGCGACGACGTCCGTTCCCGCATCGAGGACGCCGCGGCGGACGAGCGCGAGTCGCTGGGCTCCGAGGACGCCGAGGCCTGGCAGCTGCTGCTCGCTCCGGGGTGGTCGTCGGAGCGCAAGGGCGCCGGCGAGAACGGCGTGTCCGTGCTGACGCAGGAGTCCACCGTGACCGTCATCGGGTCGCCGATGCCGGTCCGCGCGACGCGGGGCTGCTGACCGCCCGACGTCGCCGCCCCGCTCAGATGCGGATCGTCGCCACGACCGGGAAGTGGTCGCTCGCGAACCAGCTCTCGGGGCCGTCGTGGTCGATCACGACGCGGTCGACACCGGCCACCCCGCGGGTGAGCACCCAGTCGATGCGCTCTCCGCTCGGCACCGGCGGCTGCCACTCGTTGTAGGACGCCGTCCGGTCCTCGGGGTCACCGGCGACGGTCCACGCGTCGGTGTACCCGGCCTCGGCGAAGACCCGCGACGCCGGACCGGACCCGGACGGCTCGTTGCAGTCGCCGGCGAACACGACCGGCCCGTCGACGACCGACAGCCGCTGGACGATCAGCGCGGCGCTGCGCCCGCGGACCTCGTCCCCGTGCGGGCCCGGTTCGTGGTCCAGGTGCGTGGTCAGCAGCGTGAAGGCCGGGCCCTCCGCATCGAGGAACTCCACGTGGTTCGCGATGCGCGGGTACTTGCTGCCCCACGTGTTCGAGACCGGCTCGTCCGGGGTGTCGGACAGCCAGAACGACCCCGACCCGGCGGGACGGAAGCGGTCGCGTCGGTAGAACACGGCGGCGTGCTCGCCCGCGGCGCCGCCCTCGCGACCCTGACCGATGTCGGCGTGGTCGGGCAGCCCGGCGCGGAGGTCGTCCATCTGGTGGTCGAACGCCTCCTGCACGCACACCAGGTCCGGGTCGTGCCGACGGATGAGGTCGAGGACGACCGGGCGGCGAGCGGGCCAGTCGTGCGCCGGGTCCGGGTTCTTGATGTTGTAGGTCATGAGGGTGATCGGGCGCGCGGTGCTGGTCACCCGTCGAACCTACCCGGAGGCACCGGGGCGCCGCCGCCCGTCGTGCGTCGGTGGGCCACCCTCAGTTGATGCAGACGCCTTCCTGCCCGTACTCGTGCACCGCCGTCGACGAGGGGCTGGGTTCCGCGGGCTCGGCCGGCTTCGACGCCTCGGCCTCCTCCGACGGCTGGGACGGCTGGGCCTCCTCCGACGGCTGCGCCGCAGCGGGAGCGGAGGGCATCCCGCCGTCCGTGCCGAGGACCAGGGTGACCCCCTGCACCGCGGTGCTCTGGACCGGCACCGCGCCGGGGACCACGGACGCGACGGCCTTGGCCTGGGCCTCCTGGCCGGCCGGGTACTGGACCATCGTCGTGGCCGTCGTCGCCGAGGAGCCGGGCGTCCCGACCTGGAACCCGCGTCCGGTGAGCACGCCGCTCGCGGTGGCCGCGGCGCCGGTGACGCCGCTGCCGTTGGTGACGGTGACGGACACGGACGCCGGGTCAGCGGCCTTCGCGTCGGTGTACGCGGGCGGCTCCCCGACGAGGCCCTGGACGAAGGCGGGCATGCCTGCGGTGTCGACCTCGACCACGGAGAGCGCGTACCCGTTGGGGTAGACCGTCGGGGTGCCGAGGATCGGGATGGTCGCGGACTTGATGTTCGCCGGACGGAGGTTGCTCATCTGTCGCGCGAGCGAGAGCAGGTCGAGGTCCTGGTCGGTGTCGACGGAGTCACCCATGGCGTCGATGATCTTGGTCATCTTCACCGGGTTGAGGAGCGTGCCGGCCGACAGGATCTTCCGCGCTTCCTGCGACAGGAAGTACTGCTGCCGGACCTGGCGGTCGAGGTCGCCGTTCGGCAGCCCGTGCCGCTGGCGGACGAAGGACAGCGCTTGCTTCGCATCGAGCTGTGAGACACCGGCGGGCAGGTCGACGCCCGAGTACGGGTCCTTCGTGGCCTGCTTGAGACAGACGTTGACCGGGCCGAGCTGCTTGACGATCTCGTAGAAGCCGAGCAGCGACACCCGCACGTAGTGGTCGATCGTCAGCCCGCTGAGCCCCTGGATCGTCGCGATGAGTTTCTTCGCACCACCGACGGCACCACCGCCGTCTCGGGTGCCGTACTCGAAGGCGCTGTTGAGCTTGCCCTTGCCGACGTCCGGGATGTCGACGTAGGAGTCACGCGGGAACGAGATCATCGTCGCGCTGCGGCCGTCCGCGGCGATGTGCAGGACGATCATCGTGTCGGTGTTGGTCGCGCCGCCGTCCGTCTCGGTGCTCAGTTCGGCGAGCTGCTCGGGGGTGGCGTTGTCCGGTCGGTGGTCGTCACCGACGAGCAGGATGTTCATCGCCCTGCCGTCGACGTCGTCCTCCGCCGGTGGCGCACTGCCGATCGCGTCGACCTTCGTGACGCTGCTCGCGAGCCGGTTGTACGCGTAGGCCGCGTACCCACCGCTCAGCAGCACGGCCATGGTGAGGACGCCTGCCACCGCAGGGAGGACGGCTCCCCAGTGGCGCTTCCGGCGCCCGTGGCGGGGCGGCACGGCGCGGTCGGCACGGCGGGGCCTGGTCTCCTCGGGTGCGTTCGTCACGGGGAGAACCATAACGGTGGGGCTCGCGGATGACATGGGTTCCGGCTGGACGAGCTGTACGGACCCCTCCGGGAGGCCCCGCTCACGGCCCTGCGGCGGGCGCGGTCCGCACATGGTCGCCCAGTACGGTCGCAGGGTGTTCCTGTCCGTCCTCGCCGTGTGCTGCGCCCTGGTCGCCGTGCTCCTGGTCGGAAACGGCGTCCGCGCACTCCGCCGCGGTGCCCGCAGCCTGACCAGGCTCCTCGCACTCGTCGCCGGGACCGTTCTGCTCGCGCTCGACGCCCTCGTCGTCGTGCTCGCGCGGGTCGACACCCCGACCAGCTCGGCGGTCCTCGTGCTCGTCCTGGCGGTCGCCGGGTACGTCGCCGTCGCCTTCCTCGTGTTCCTCGGCGCCGCGCTCGCGTACGGGCACGTGCGGGTGTCCGAGCAGGCCGAGGCGCTCGTCGTGCTCGGGTGCGGGCTCGTGCACGGGCAGGTGTCGCCGATGCTCCGGTCCCGGCTCGACCGCGCGGTCGAGGTGTTCCGGCGGTCGGACGCCGCCGGCCGCACCCCGGTCGTGGTGGCGTCCGGCGGGCAGGGCGCGGACGAGGACCGGACCGAGGCCGACGCCATGGCCGAGTACCTGGTCGGGCACGGTGTCCCCGCGGACCTCGTCCTCCGCGAGCCGCGCTCCCGGAACACCCGCGAGAACCTCCGGTTCTCCTCCGGGGTCCTCCGGGACGCCGGGGTGGACGGGCGGACGCTCGTCGTCAGGAACGACTACCACGTGATGCGCACCGCGATCACGGCCCGGCGCACCGGTCTCGACGCCCGCGTGCTCGGCGCCCCGACGGCACGGCAGGCGGTCCCGAGCGCGTTCCTGCGGGAGTTCGCCGCCGTGCTCGTCATGCACCGCTGGTGGCACCTCGCGGCGGTCGTGGCGATCGTCGCACTCTGGTCGCTCGGGCTCGCCACGGGGGTCCTGCCCCGCTGAGTGCCGGCCGCTTCAGTTCCTGGTGGGCAGCAGGTGGGCGGCCTCCATGGCGAGCTCCGCGGCGATCGGGTCGTTCGCCGCGACGGCGTCGCGGAGTTCCCGCACGCGGGGCGTGACCGCCTCGGGCGGCACGACCTCGGCGAGCTCGGGGACCCGCAACCGGAAGGCGAGTCCGTCGGTGGTGGCACGGCACAGCTGGGCGAGGGACGCGTTCCCGCAGGCCTCCGCCCACATCGCGTAGAGGTCCGCGCCGTCGTGGGCGACCTCGGCCTGCTGGCCCTCGCCGAGGCGCTCGAGCACGTCGTCGAGCGTCCGGACCACCCGGCGGCGCTCGGCGTCGGTGAAGCGCGGGACCGCGAGCCGGACGACGCCGCCGTAGATCACGCCGAGCGTCTGGTAGGCGTCGAGCAGCTCGGCCGCGCTGGGGGCGGCGACCTTGGTGTAGCGGTTGGGGGCCATCTCGACGAGACCGGCGCGGGCGAGTTCGGCCAGAGCCTCTCGGATGGGAGTGCGGGAGACGCCGAGCCAGGCGATGAGGTCGTCGTCGTTCAGCCGCTCGCCCGGCTCGAGCGTGCCGTCCATGATGGCGTCCCGGATCTTGTCCTGCACGGTGTCCCGGAGGAGCTTGCGCTCGGCAGCGGGCTGGGTCGAGGGCACTGGCATGCGTTCAGCGTGTCACATGTCACGCGGTCGGCGCGAGAGGCGCGACGGCAGCGCGCCGGAGGAAGTGGACCGCCCGACCGTAGACTCGCGGCATGGACGACGAGCCCTCCCGGTGGCCGATCGGGCGACTGCTGGCGGCCGCCGCACGGGCCGTCGAACGGGAGTGGGACGAACGACTCCGGGCGATCGGCCTGCCCCACGCGGCGCTCATCGCGCTCGACATCGCCCTCCGGAACGGCCCGACCGGCGCGGACGTCATCGCGAGGACGGCGCGCGTACAGCCGCAGACCATGTCCCGCACCCTCGAACGGCTCGAACGGGACGGCCTCGTCGTCCGCGGACCCCACCCCGAGGACGGACGTCGCCGGGTGGTGACGGTCACCGAGCGCGGGCGGGAGATGTGGGAGACCGCACGGCACATCGAGCGCGAGGTCCTGCCGGACGACCCGGAGCTGCGCCGTCGTCTCGGCGCGATCCTCTTGGGGAAGCGCCCGAGCCCACCGTGATGCTGGTACTTGTGTTCTACGTCTGAAATGTGACACCCTGGATGGGTCGGCACCAGGGCCGACCTGTCCCCAGGGGGTCTCGTGACCGGACGCCGCGCCGCAGCGCGCTCCATCCGGCACCGCCCGCTGCTCGTCGCACTGCTGGCGACCGTCGGGTCCCTCACGGCGATCGCCACGGTGCTCGCCGTCGTCGCCAGCGTGTTCATCGGCGGCCTGGCCGAGCGGTACGACGCGGGACGCACCGTGCTCGACGACCCCTTCCCGAGCGGAGGACGGCCGCACGACGACGGGGACGCACTGGACGTCCTGCTCATCGGGTCGGACGCACGGGAGCGGCTCGACCCGCAGCACGACGGCGTGGGCGGTGGCCGTTCCGACACCCTGATGCTCGCGCACGTCTCGGCCGACCGCAGACACGTCTCCCTGATGTCGATCCTCCGCGACTCCTGGGTCGAGGTGCCCGGACACGGCAGGGCGAAGATCAACGCCGCCTACTCGTGGGGCGGTGTCCCACTGACCGTGCAGACCGTCGAACAACTCCTCGGGGTCCGGATCGACCACGTCGCCGAGATCGACTTCGCCGGGTTCGTCGGGATGACCGACGCCCTCGGCGGCGTGACGGTGCAGTCCCCCGCGACCTTCGACGCCCGCGGACACCACTTCGTCCGGGGACCGAACGAGCTCGACGGCGCCGCGGCGCTCACGTTCGTGCGGGAGCGCTACGCCTTCCCGGACGCCGACCACACCCGGGTCCGCAACCAGCAGGCGTTCATGCGCGCGCTCCTCGAGCGGGTCCTGTCGGCGGACACCCTGACCGATCCCGGGGCCGTGCAGCGGTTCGTGAGCTCGACGAGCGCGTACCTCTCCGTCGACCCCGGTCTCACCTTCCCCACCCTGGTCGACCTCGGCTGGTCCCTCCGCCGGATCCGGCCGCACGACCTCGAGACGTTCACGCTCCCGACCGCCGGGGGTGGCACCAGCCCGGACGGCCAGAGCTACGTCGAGGTCGACCGTGCCGAACTGACCAGCCTCACCATCGCCCTGCGGTCCGACGACGTCGAGGGGTGGCTCGCGGGGCACGCGGCAGGGCGGACCGCGGCCACCGGCTGAGGCGACACGGCCGTCCGGGGACTCCGGGCCGGGGACGACGAAGCGCCCCACGACCGAGGTCGTGGGGCGCTTCCGATCGGCTGCGTGACGCTGGACGTCAGGCCGGGAGCTGCAGGGTCTGCCCCGCGTAGATGAGGTTGGCGTCGTCGATGGTCGACGTGTTCGCCGCCCACAGCTGCTTCCAACCACCGTCGATGCCGAGCTTCGTCGCGATGGTGTCGAGCGTGTCGCCGGACACCACCTTGACGGTCTTGCCGCTCGTGGGCACCGCGGCCGGCTTGCTCGAGGTCGCCGACGGAACCGGCGTGCTCGGGGCGGCCTTCGGAGCCGGGGCCGGTGCGGGAGCCGCCGGCTGGGCCGGGGCCGCCTGCTGCGCGGGGGCCGCCGGGGCGGCGGGGGCCGGTGCCGGCGCGGCCGGCTGCGGCACCGGTGCCGGAGCGGCGCCGGTGGTGCCGCTCAGGCCCAGCTTTGCGGAGCAGGCCGGCCATGCGCCCCAGCCCTGGGAGGCGAGGACGTTCTCGGCCACCGCGATCTGCGTCTCGCGGCTCGCGGCGGCCGGGCTGCCGGTGCCGCCGTTGGCGGCCCAGGTGCTCTGCGTGAACTGCAGTCCGCCGTAGTAGCCGTTGCCGGTGTTCGCGGCCCAGTTGCCGCTGGCCTCGCATGCTGCCAGGGCGTCCCAGGTCGAGCCGCTGGCCGCACTCGCCGGTGCAGCCGCGAGACCGACGCCCGTCGCGGCGAGGCCGGCGAAGGCGAGTCCGCCGACGAGGGCGCGGGTTCGGGTGTGGTTCTTCATGTCGTTGCTCCACCGGGGCCGCACTCGTCGTTCCCGACGCCGGCTGCCCACCCCGACCGATCGCGGTCAGTCTGATGGCGTCACCGGGGGCAGCCTCCGCGCCGGTGTCACGGTCGGCCACCATAGGAAACTCTGGCTCGTTATCAAACCGAGACAAATGGTTCTGCCCATCAGTGGTATGTACCCCTCGGTAGAACCTGAATCACCCGATCGCCGCGCCTGCGGCGATCGGGACGTACCCGGGTACACGACCTTCCGAGTTCCCTGGCAATCCCGGCCCGGCGTTGTGCGAGGCGGACCGGAGGCCCGGGACGGACCCGCACCGCGCCTCCCGGCCGTCAGGCCCGCGAGAGCAGCGTCACGGCCTCGAGGTGCCCCGTCTGCGGGAACATGTCGAGCACGCGCGCCCGCCGCAACCGGTACGACGGCATCGCCGCGAGGTCACGCGCGAGTGTGACCGGATTGCAGCTCGAGTACACGACGTGCCGGACGTCCGACGCCTCGAACCACCCCGCGAGCTCGGCACCGATGCCGCGCCGGGGCGGGTTCACGACCACGAGTTCCGGGGTGGCGCCGGGACGAGCGCGGAGGGCGTGCGCCGTGGCGTCGTCCGCGGCGAACCGGACGTCGGCCAGACCCGCTTCACGGGCGGACTGCTTGGCGGACACGATCGCCTCCCGGCTCGTCTCGATGCCGGTCACCGCGCGACCCGGCCGGGCCGCGTGCAGGGCGAATCCGCCGACCCCGCAGTACAGGTCCCACATCGACGCCGGGTCGACCTCGTCGATCCACGCGGACGCCTGCGCGTACAGCTGCGTCGCGACGGCCGTGTTCGTCTGGAAGAAGCTCTGCGGGCGCAGGTGCATCGTCACGGGACCGAGGCGCATCGGGAGGGTCTGCTGCTCGGTGAGCACGACCTCCCGGTCCCCCTCCGTGACGGCCTTGTGCTCCGGCAGGAGGTTCGCGGTCACGACGACCGCCTGCGGCAGCACCCGTCGGAGCACGTCGAGGTGGTCGCGGAGGCGCGGGAGCTGTCCCTCCGAGCGGAGGACGAAGCGCACCATGAGCTCGGCGTCGGGCGACTCGGTGACGAGCACGTACTTCAGCTCACCACGGCGCTGGCGGACGTCGTACGGGATGAGCCCCGCGGTCGAGACGAAGTCGGCGAGCACCGGGAGCGCCCGCTGGATGCCCGGCGTGCAGATCCCGCAGTGCCGCAGGTCGACGCCACGCTGGCGGTCGTCGAGGATCCCGACGGTGGGGTGCTGCACGGAGCCGCCGACCACCATCTTCGCCTTGTTGCGGTACCCCGACTCCGGACTCGTGACCGCGGGGAGCCACTCGACCGCTCCCGGGCCGCCGGCGGCCTCGACCGCGTCGTGGAGGAGCTCCCGCGTCCGGAGTTCCTTGTCGAGCACCTGGTCGCCGTATGGCTGACCCATGAGGGTGCACGACCGGCACACCCCGCGGTCGAAGTAGTCGCACTGCATGGCCGGGTCAGGATACGTCAGCGGCGGGCGGCGTCCCGGGTCGTGGTCCGGATGCGGTGCACCGAGGTGGTCGCCGTGATGAAGAGGGTGCGGCCGTCGTCGCCGCCGAAGCAGAGGTTCGACACGACCTCGGGGACCGGGACCGTGCCGATCCGGACCCCGTCGGCGGAGCAGACGACCACCCCGAGGGCGGAGGACGACCAGATCCGTCCGGCCTCGTCGACGCGGAGGCCGTCCGGCACGCCCTCGTCCGGAGCGAAGCGCACGAGGTCGCGGCCGTTCTTCACCCGCACGGCCGGGGCTCCGGCCGCGTCCGGGTCCACCACGACGTCGTACGCGCGGATCACCGGGCGGTCACGGTCCGAGCTCGCGACGTACAGCACGCGCTCGTCGGGCGAGAACGCCAGGCCGTTCGGCTCGTCGACGTCGAGGACGACCGGGCGGAGGTCCTCGCCGGCGGGTCCGCAGCGGAACACCCAGTGGTCGCCGTACTCCCGCACGCCGGGGTGTCCTTCCCGCGGCTGCGTGATGCCATACGCGGGGTCGGTGAACCACACGCTGCCGTCCCGGGTGACGACGACGTCGTTCGGGGAGTTGTAGCGGACCCCTCCCCAGGACGACGTGATCGGGGTCACGGTGCCGTCCCGGTCACGCTCGACCCGGCGCAGCCCGTGCGAGCACTGCACCACCGATCCGTCCCGGTCGAGGGTCCGGCCGTTCGTGTACTCCACGTCGTCGGCGTACACCGACACCGTGCCCTCCGCCGCGGACCACTGCATGATCCGGTCGCCGGGGATGTCCGACCAGCGGAGCGTCCGGGTCGCGGGGATCCAGCACGGACCCTCGGCCCAGGTGCTGCCGGTGTCGAGGGTCTCGAGCGCGGTGGGGTCGGGGACGAGCTCGGCGATGGTCGACTCGGGCACGGGTCCTCCTCCGAACGCGGACGGTCACACCACGGTACGGGCGCGCGTCCGTGCGGCACCCAGACCGTCGCAGCCGGTCGACCGCCGCTCGCGCTCAGCGCGCGGCGACCGCTTCGCTCCGCCGGCGCAGGGCCTTCTCGACCGCGGAGATGCCGAGTCCGAGGAGGATCGACGCCACGACCGCCACCACCGTCACGAGGAACGGCTGGTCGCGGCTCCAGCTCCCGGTCGCCGCCGCGATCGCGACGCAGTACGCGGCCCACACGACGTCGGCGAGCAGGCAGGCGAGCAGGAACCGCCGGGCGTCGAGTCCGCTGTCGGCACCCACGAGGTTCGTGGTGAGCCGGCCCATCGGGATGAACCGGCCGAGGACCGCGATGCGCCCGGGTGCCGACCGGTAGCGCTCGTCGATGGCCTCCCGCGCCTTCCTGACCTTCGGCCGCGTGAACCAGGACTTCGAGCCGAGGTCCGCCGAGCGCGCCAGGTGGTAGAGCCCGAGGTCACCGAGCACCATGCCGGTCGTCGCCGCGACGACGAGGAGGAGCACCGGCAGGAGCCCGCCGTCGCCACCGACCAGGAGCGTGCCGATCGCCACCACCATCGCCTGGCTCGGCAGGAACACCGCGACGCTGCCGACGGCGAGCACGAGACCGACGGCGAGGAACGCCCACGGGGTGCCGACGAGTTGGAGCACCACCTGTTCTGCTGCGTCCACCGGGTCACCCTCCGCGGCGCGCGAGATCGGCACCGTCCGTCCGATCATCCCAGATAGGCAGGCCGGGCTGCACCCGGACGGATGCGCGGAAGGGATCAGTCTGCTCCGGCTCGGCCCACCCTGTCCGCCCGTACAGGCTCTGCTCATCCACCTCTCCGTAGGCTGTGAGGAACCAAGAGAGCCGGACTGCAGCCCGACCCCCGAGGAGGTGTCCGCTTGTCCACCGTCCTCATCGCGTTCGGCGTCATCGCACTCGTCGTCCCCGCACTCACCCCCCTGCTCGGGCGCCGCGTCTTCTTCGTCGCCGCCCTCGCACCCGCGGCCGCCGCCGTCCTGACGGTGACGCAGACCCCTGCCGCACTCGGCGGCGGTGTCACGGAGCGGGTGCGGTGGATCCCGCAACTCGCACTGGACCTCGCGTTCCGGGTGGACGCCCTGTCGTGGGTGCTCGCACTGGTCGTCACCGCGGTCGGCGCACTCGTGCTCGTCTACTGCGCCTCGTACTTCGACGCCGACGAGCCCGGGCTCGGTCGGTTCGCGGGCGTGCTGACCGCGTTCGCCGGGTCGATGTACGGCCTGGTGATCGCCGACGACGTCATCGTGCTGTTCGTCCTGTGGGAGGCCACGACGGTCTTCTCGTACCTGCTCATCGGCCACGACGCCGTGAAGCGGGCCAGTCGCGCAGCGGCCATGCAGGCGCTCGTCGTGACCACCGCGGGCGGGCTCGCGATGCTGGCGGGCCTCGTGGTGATCTCGGTCGCCGCCGGGACGACCTCGCTGTCCGGCATCATCGCCGCTCCCCCGACCGGCACCGCGGTGTCGGTGTCCGTCGTGCTCGTGCTCGTCGGCGCGCTGACGAAGTCCGCGATCGTGCCGTTCCACTTCTGGCTGCCGGCCGCGATGGCCGCGCCGACCCCGGTGAGCGCGTACCTGCACGCGGCGGCGATGGTGAAGGCGGGGATCTACCTCGTCGCGCGCCTCGCCCCGGCGTTCGCGCTGCTCGACGGCTGGCGTGAGACGGTCACCGTCCTCGGTGTGCTCGGGATGCTCGTCGGCGGGTACCGGGCGCTCCGGCAGACCGACCTCAAGCTCCTGCTCGCCTACGGCACCGTGGCCCAGCTCGGCTTCCTGCTGCTCGCCGCCGGGTGGGGAGCGCCGGAGATCGCCCTGGGCGGCATCGTGCTGCTCGTGGCGCACGCCACCTTCAAGTCGACGCTGTTCCTGGTCGTCGGGACGGTCGACCACGTCGCCGGCACCCGCGACCTCGGGAAGCTCAGCGGTCTGGGCCGACGCCTCCCCTGGCTGGCCGCGGTCGCCGTGCTCGCGCTCGCGTCGATGTCCGGGATCCCGCCGCTCGTCGGCTTCGTCGCGAAGGAGGCCGTGCTCACCGGCTTCGTCGAGGAGCTGCACGGCACGGACGCGGTGTGGGCCTGGACCGCGCTCGTGGGCATCACCGTCGGCTCGGCCCTGACCGTGGCGTACTCCTGCCGGTTCTTCTGGGGCACCTTCGCCCGCAAGGCCGGGGTCCCGCAGACCGAGCCGCACGCCCTGCACGGGATGGGGGTCGTCCCGTCGCTGCTCGGCGTCACCGGACTCGTGCTCGGCCTCGCGACCCCGTTCGTCGCGCACGGCTTCGAGTCCGCCGCCGAGACCGCGCGGCACGGCTCCGGCGAGGTCCCGCACCTGGCCCTCTGGCACGGGCTCGAGCCCGCGCTCGGCCTCTCCGCGCTGACGCTCGTCGCCGGGATCGCGCTGTTCCTCGTCCGCGCCCGGGTCGAGGCCGTGCAGCACCGCTTGGCCGGCTCCCCCTCGGCGTCGGGCACCTACCGCCGCCTGATGCGGGCACTCGACCGGTTCGCGACCTGGCTCACCGCGAGCCTGCAGCGCGGCTCGCTGCCGTACTACCTGACGGTGATCCTGTCGGTCTTCGTCGCCGGCGCGCTGCTGAACCTCGTCGTCGGCGGCCCGTGGGAGTTCCACGTCCGCTTCGCCGACACGTGGGGGCAGCTCCCGGTGGCCGTCGTGATGTCGGCCGCCGCGGTGTCCGTGCTCGCCGCGAAGACCCGGTTCGCCGCCGCCGTGTTGGTCGGGGTCACCGGGTACGGGACGTCGATCCTGTTCCTGCTGCACGGCGCCGTCGACCTCGCGTTGACGCAGCTCGTGGTGGAGACCGTCACCCTCATCGCCTTCGTGCTCGTGCTCCGACGCCTGCCCCCGAAGATCGGCACCGCCAACCCGTCGCGCTTCCGGGTCCTCCGGGCGCTGTTCGCCGCCCTCGCCGGCGTCACCCTGGCGACCGTGGTCATCGTCGCCGCCTCGGCCCGTACCGCCCGACCGCTGTGGCCGGACCTGCCCGCGCTGACCAGTTCGTTCGGCCACGGGCTCAACGTCGTCAACGTCGCACTGGTCGACCTCCGCGGATGGGACACGCTCGGCGAGCTCACCGTCGTCGTGGCGGCCGCGACCGGCGTCGCGAGCCTCATCTTCGTGAAGTCCCGCGAGGACACCCTTCCCCGCCTGCGGGACATGCCGGCCGGGGTGGCGAACGGGGACGACCGTGCCGACGGGGAACCGCGCGCCTGGCTGCCGACGAGCGCAGCGATCCCCACCGGCCGCTCCGCCCTGCTCGACATCGTCGTCCGGCTGCTGTTCCACGGGCTCGTCGTGCTGTCGCTCTACCTGCTCTTCGCCGGGCACAACTCGGCCGGTGGCGGGTTCGCGGGCGGACTGGTGGCCGGCATCGCCCTGGCCGCCCGGTACCTCGCCGGCGGACCGGCCGAACTCGGCGCGGCGGCCCCGATCCGGGCCGGACGACTCCTCGGGCTCGGCGTCGCCACGGCGGCGGTCACGGCGATCGTCCCGATGGTCGCCGGCAAGGAGGCGCTGTACTCCGAGTTCTTCGAGGCGACCGTCCCCGTGCTCGGGCACGTCGAGTTCGTCACCGCCACGTTCTTCGACATCGGCGTGTACCTCGTCGTCGTCGGGCTCGTGCTCGACGTCCTCCGCTCGCTCGGCGCCGAGGTCGACCGCCAGCGCATCGAGGACCGCCGCACACCCGCCGCCGACACCATGGAGGGAACCAACGCATGACCGTCACCCTCGTCCTCGTCATCGCGATGGCCGTGCTGTTCTCGTGCGGCGTCTACCTGCTCCTCGAACGCTCCCTGACCCGGATGCTGCTCGGGTTCCTGCTGCTCGGCAACGCGCTGAACCTGCTGCTCCTGACGATGTCGGGTGCCGCGGGCGACCCGCCGATCGGGGAGTCGGCGGACGGCATCGCGGACCCGCTCCCCCAGGCCTTCGCCCTGACCGCGATCGTCATCACCTTCGCGGTGAGCGCGTTCCTGCTCGCGCTCATCCACCGCTCGTGGCGGCTGTCCCGCGCCGACGAGGTCGAGGTGGACGAGGCCGACGTCGCGATCCGGCAGGACCGCCAGGACCCCGCCGACGACGACCCGGAGCTCGCCGAGGAGGACGACGCCGCACCGCGCGACCCGAAGGCCCCCGAGGACGAGGACGACCCGCACGTCAGCGCTCCCCACGACACCGACCGAGAGCAGGCCCACCCGTGACCGCCCTCGTCCCGCTCCTCGTCCTCGTCCCGCTCCTCGGGGCCGCCGTCGCCCTCGGGCTGCTCCGGCACCAGCAGTTGCAGCGCGCCATCACGGTCGCGGTGCTCGTCATCGCCGTCGCGGTCGCCGTCACGCTCATGGTGCTCGTCGACCGCCACGGCACGATCGTCGTGCAGGTCGGCGGGTGGCAGGCGCCGTACGGGATCTCGCTCGTGGTCGACCGCCTGAGCGCCCTGCTCCTGACCGTGTCGGCGTCGGTGCTGCTCGTCGTCCTGCTCTTCTCGATCGGCCAGGGTCTGGCGGACGACGACGAGGACGCACCGGTCACGATCTTCTACCCGACGTACCTCGTGCTCGCGGCGGGCGTCCTCGACTCGTTCATCGCCGGTGACCTGTTCAACCTGTACGTGGCGTTCGAGATGCTCCTGGTCGCGAGCTACGTGCTCATCACCGTCGGCGGCAGCGTGCAGCGGGTCCGCGCCGGCACGACCTACATCATCACGAGCCTCATCTCGTCGTCGATCTTCCTCGCCGCCATCGGCCTGGTCTACGGCGCGACCGGCACGGTGAACATCGCCCAGATCAGCGAGCGCGTGGCCGACCTGCCCGACCACGTCCAGCTCCTGCTGCACACCATGCTGCTCATCGGGTTCGGCATCAAGGCAGCGGTCTTCCCGCTCGCGTTCTGGCTGCCGGACTCGTACCCGACCGCCCCGGCCCCGGTGACGGCGGTGTTCGCGGGCCTGCTGACGAAGGTCGGCATCTACGCGATCATCCGGCTGGAGACGATCATCTTCCCCCGGCCCCAGCTGAACACGGTCCTGCTCGTGGTCGCCACGCTGACGATGATCGTCGGCGTGCTCGGCGCGGTGTCGCAGACGGACGTGAAACGGTTGCTGTCGTTCACCCTGATCAGCCACATCGGCTTCATGGTGATGGGCATCGGGCTCGGGTCGGTGGTCGGTACGGCGGCGGCGGTCTTCTACACGGTGCACCACATCGTCGTGCAGACGACACTGTTCCTCGTCTCCGGGCTCATGGAGCGGGTCGGCGGCACGACGTCGACGCGGTCACTCGGCGGTCTCCTCACGGCGGCCCCGCTGCTCGCGGCGCTCTACCTCGTCCCCGCGTTCAACCTGGGCGGGATCCCGCCGTTCTCCGGCTTCATCGGCAAGCTCGGCCTGTTCCGCGCGGCAGCCGAGGACGGCTCGCCACTCGCCTACGTGACCATCGGCGCCGGGGTCGTGACGAGCCTCCTGACCCTGTACGCGCTGATGCGCGTCTGGGACGCCGCCTTCTGGCGGCCGAAGCCCGCCGCCGAGGCGGCCGCACCGCACGCCAGCGTCGCCGAGCCGCACGAGCACCTCCGGGCACCCGAGCCCGCCCCGGTCACCGTGCCCGAGGACGCGACGGACGACCGGACGGGAGGCACGGCCCCCGCCGGCGTGCCCGGCGCGGTCGTCCGCGCCCCGGCCGGGGACGGTTCGATCGGCACCCTCGACGACCCGACGCGGTCCGACGCCCACAGCACGGGCGACGCCCCGTCCTCCGAGCACGCCCGGTCCTCGCTCCCGCGGATGATGGTCGCGGTGACGACGGTCGCCGTCCTCGGCTCGGTCGCCCTGACGGTCGTCGCCGGTCCGCTCTACGGGTACGCGACCCGCGCCGCCGAGTCCCTCGAGTCGCCCGACCGCTACGTGCAGGCCGTGCTCGGAGGTGACGAGCAATGAGCGACGCCCGCCGCTACACGAACGCGCGCCGGATGGCCCTGGCCTGGCGGTACGACGTGCCCCTGGTCGCCGGCCTGACCGTGCTGTGGGCGCTGCTCTGGGGCAACTGGACGCCGCTGACCCTGCTCTGCGGGATCGTCGTCGCGCTGCTCGTCACGCAGCTGCTGCCGCTGCCACCGGTCCCGCTGTCCGCACGGTTCTCCGTCCTGCACGTGCTCCGGTTCCTCGTCGTGTGGGCCGGGTACGTCGTCGCGGCGTCGTTCCGGGTCGCCTGGGTCGCCGTCCGGCCGCGAGGGGTGCGGAAGAGCTCGATCGTCCTCGTGCAGCTGCACACCACCTCGGAGATGACGTTCACGCTGTCGACGATCGCGATCTCGCTCGTCCCCGGTTCCTACGTCATCGACGAGGACCTGCGGCGCCGACGCCTGCTGCTGCACGTGCTCGACACCGAGCGCATCGGACAGGTGGACCACGCCCGTCGAGAAGCGATGACCATCGAGGCGCTCGTCATCAGGGCGATCGGGTCGCAGCAGGACGTGTCCGAGCTGTCCGAGCCGCTGCCGGAGGTGACCCGGTGAGCGCCGCCGTCGTCGTCATGGCCGTCGGGGTCGCCCTCGTGCTCCTGCTGCTCGGCGCGACCCTCGCGCTCGCGGTCGGCCGGATCGTGCGCGGACCGACGATCCTCGACCGGATGATCGGGTCGGACATGGTGCTCACCACCGTGCTGCTCGTCATCGCCGCGGCGATCGTCGTCCGGCAGGACCCCAGCGCGGTCCCCGTGCTCGTCGTCATCGCCGCGACCAGTGTCTTCGCGACCGTCGCCGTCGCGCGGGCCGTCACGCCCTCCACCGACCCCGAGGACGAGGGCATGGACGCCACCACACCTGAGCATGCCGTCCAGGCAGCGGACGAAGCGGCGGTCGCCGGCCAGGCCGACGACGCCGCGGCCGAGGGCGACCACGGCCACACCGCAGGAGGCCAGCGATGACCGAGATGACGGACATGCTCCAGGCGTTCCTCGACGACGCCGGGATCCGCGCCTGGATCGCCCTCGCGCTGCTGCTCGTCGGGGCATCGCTGTCCCTGGCCGCGGCGATCGGCATCGTGCGCTTCCCGGACCCGCTGGTCCGGCTGCACGCGATGTCGAAGCCGCAGGTGCTCGGCCTCGCCTGCTGTCTGGCGGCGGTCGTCGTCGCCGTGTGGACGTGGACGGCACTCTGGGTGGTCCTGCCGGCGATGGTGTTCCAGCTCGCACTCGTGCCGGTGTCGACGCACATGATCGCCCGGGCCGGGCTGCGTTCGGGCGACTACCGGCACGAGGAGCTGCTGGTCGACGACACCGAGGGCTGATCGCCGGCGAACGGGGTGTTCGGACCAGGTGAGGCTCCTGGATCCGTGTGCCCTGCCCGGAAGTCCGGTGACTGCTCGGTCCTCCATCCGCCGCGCTTGTTCCAGGAGGAGTTCGCCTGAGGTGGCTCAGTCGTGCGCGTCTGGCGTCGCGGGTGCTGGGCACCCCTCCGTGCCCGTTCCGAACCGGAGCCAGTCGGGCAGGGCTGCGGTGAAGGCGTCTCGGGTGTCGGAGTCATGCAGCACGGTCCAGTCGACTCGTTGCCCGACTTCGACTTCGTCCTTGTCCCACTCGAACCAGTTGATCATCCGGAGATCAGGGAAGCGGGCCGCGGTGTCGGCGGAGAACACCTGCGACCACCACGCTTGCTTGATCGCTCCCTCGCCTGCCGCATCACCGCGGGGAACCACGAGCGCCGCGGTCTCAGGGACGGCCACGGGCTTCCCGTGCTCGGTGCCGTAGATGCCGTAGAAGTCGGGCACGGCGCTCTGGTCCCCGTCGAGACCGTCGTACTCGCCACTGAGCTTGGCAGCGAACTTCCCCTCCTCCGGCATCTCGTTCTCACCCCAGGGCGGTACTGAGCCCCAGTGGTAGAGGGAGACGCCGACCCAGTCGACCACGTCGTCGCCCGGGTAGTACGGCGCGTAGGGGTCGTCGTGCATCGTCAGGACGCCGTCCCCGTCGGTGTCCAGGAGACCGAAGTCCGCCGTTCCGGCCACGGCTTGGGAGGGGCCGCCGGAGAACGGGTATCCGCCACCCTCGTTCGGTGCCCACATCATCCGGCTGCCCGGCGCCCCGCTGCCCAGCGCGTGAGCGACCCGGCGGAACGTCGCGACGTACTCCTCCGGTTGCTGGCCCCAGGCGTACCAGGAGCCGTTCATCTCGTGGGCGAAGCGGACGATCACGGGCACGCCGGTGCTCTGGATCCGCTCGACGAGCGCGGCGACGTCATCGGCCACGTCGACCGTGACGGCAGGGAGGCCCTGCTGCGGCTCGAGCGTCAACAGGAGCGTTCCGCCCTGGGCCCGCACCTGCTCACCAGCGGCCAGCACGTTCTGACGGTCCTCCTCGCGGAACGGCACGTCCGCGAACGACACAGCGACCGCGGGGTGGTGGCCCAGCAGGCCCGCGTACTCGGCGAGGGTCTGATCGCCCCAATCCGGGTTCACTCCGAACAAGACCCCGACGTCGGGAGCGACGTCTGCATCGGCGTCCACGCGACAGGTCGTCGAAGCGGTGGGCGTGGGTGTCTCCGCGGTGCATCCAGCGAGCAACGCTGCGCCGAAGACGGTCAGGGACATGAGTGCGGCCGAGGGAACCAGGCGACGACGGGAAGAGCGGACCACGATCATCATTCTCCCGGACCACCGACGGCGCCTGCCGTCAGGCCTCGATCACGAGTCGAGTCACCCGACCCCCTCCGACGCGATCCGCCAACCGTGCCGGGTGTGCCGCTCGCAGAACCCCCAGGTGGTCTCCCCCGCCTCCATCCCGACGAGCCCGGACTCCCGGAGGGAGTACTCGAAGCACCGATCGGCGTCGGCAGGAGCCGAGACGTCCCGGAGTCCTCCCCAGGAGTGCATGGTCGGGTCGCCCTCGCCGGTCCACCGGGCCCACAGGCTCGCAGGGCACCAGCTCGTGTCGTCGGGGCTCGACAGCGCCCGCATCCCGTCGCAGTCGCGGCCGACGGCGGCGTCCAGGAAGGCCCGGCCCACGTGCTCGCCGACGCGCCGGCCGGTGGGAGCGGCGCGGACGGCCCCGACCTCCCGGGGACGGACACGACGACGATCGCGGCGACCAGGACAGCGAGGACGGACCCGAGACCCACGACCGTGATGCGACGCACGGCTCATCATCGCGACGGCCACGCCGTGAGGGGAAGGCTACCGGCTGAGAACCGGTGCAGGCGCCCCATCCCGCCGCGGTCAGCGCACGCTGTCCCGGCGCGACAGCACCAAGTCCATCGTCCCCGGCGGGACGGTGACGACGGCAGCCAGCACTGGGGCATCCTCCCGACGGGCGCGACGGTACGGTGGCCGTCATGGGCGGGCGCCGATCAGCGGCTGAGCGACTGCGAGCGTGGTGGCGCGCCGTGAACGCCGTCCCGGTCCCGAGTGTGGCGGCACCGGGACGTGCTGCAGTCCCGTACCCGCGATTCGAGCGCCGGGCACAGCGCGTCTTCGCGAAGGGTAGGAGTACCTGCTCCGCGAGATCGTCGAGTCCGCCGCCGCGCAGCACCGAGTGGCGGCGCCGGGCGACCTGTCGTTCGACGTCCCCTGGATCGTCCAACCGCAGCGAGCCCGGTCCGCGATGTCCGACGACACGAAGGGCCACGGGGTGACGGCCGCGCAGATGCAGGAGGTCGTGGACTGGCTGGTCCACGAGGGGGCGCTCCGACCGCTCACCGATGCGCACCGGGACGAGCTCGTGCAGTCCGGCATCGCGGCTCGGCTCCGGTGTACCGCTCAGGGCTGGCCGCCGACTTCCGGGCCCCCCGGGTACGCGGAAGCCGTCGAGCAGTCGTACCGTGAGTCCGACCGGGACACCTGGGTCGTCGTGCCTGCGGTGATGCTGGCGGTCTACCCGCACCTCGCGGATGCGACTCCAGCCTGGCGACGCGTCGCCGAACGACCGGACCGGCCAGGGGCATCGGCCTGAGCCGCCCGGGCCGCGGCGTCGCCGGTGCTCAGCGCACGCTGACCCGACGGGACAGCACCAGGTTCGCCACCGCGGCCAGCACGACCACGGCCGCCGAGATCGCCGGGAACGCCATCGCAGCGGGCGTACCGGCACGCTCCGCGACCTCACCGACCACGGCCGAGGCGATCGACTGCCCGACGATGACCGCCGAGCCGAGGATCGTCATGGTCGTCGCCGAGCGGCCCACCGGCGAGCGGTCGGACCCGAGGCTGTACTGCGTGACGAGGGTCGGACCGATGCCGATGCCCATCACCGCGAGGACGATCCCGACCGCGAGCACGGAGTCCGCGGTCGCGAAGACGATCGCCGAGCCCAGGAGCACCGCGCCGAACACCAGCCACCGCCAGCCGAGCCGGAAGGCCCGCGGGAACGCCGCCGACCCGAGCGCGAGCCCGGCCGAGCCGATGCCCATCAGCCCGTAGAGCAGGCCGGCGCGCGACGACCCGCCGTGGTCGGCCATGAACGCGGTCAGCGAGGTCAGGGTCGACCCGAAGAAGAACCCGATGCCGAGGATGCCGACGACCACGACCACCAGACGGGGCCGGAGGAGCTCCCGGGCCGGCGCGGGACGGGGGTCGGACGCGTGCGCGATCGTGAGCCGACCGGTGGGGTGCAGCGCGAACGCCGTCACGAAGACGAAGGTCAGCACGGAGGCCCCGGCCACGGCGACCCACGGCGCGATCGCGCTCGCGAGGACACCGACCAGGAACGGCCCGACGATGAAGACGGTCTCGTCGGCCGCGGACTCGTAGGCCATCGTGCCGCTGAGGACCCGCTCGTGCCGCTTCGGGTCCATGCGGTTGCGGATGATCGCGACCAGCCGGGTACGCGACATCGGCGCGACCTGCGGTGCGCTCGCACCGATGAGGAAGGACATCGCGAGGACGGCGAGGTCCGGCGCGGCGCTCTGCACGACGAACGGGAGCGCCCCGAGCAGCACCGCGTTGGCGAGCCCGACGGGCACGAGCACCGCCCGCTGCCCGTACTTGTCCGCAGCGGCGCCGACGAGCGGACCGAACAGCGCCGAGCCGATGCCGACGGACGCGGAGTTGACGCCACCGAGGGCGACCGAGTCGCGAGCGGCGACCACGAGGGTCAGGACGCCGACGACCATCATCGCGAACGGGAGCCGCGCGATGAAGGCGATGGGGAAGTAGGACCGCCCGGCGAGGGTGATCAGGGACGCGCTGGTGGAACGCGGTTGGAGCATGGTGGGGGTGTGCCTTCTCGGCCCGCCCCTGTCGGGCGGACCCATCGGGTGCCGCCGCTGTCCGCCGGGGTGCCGGCGTCCGGTAGATACACGGTTGTTGCTGGATTGCGTGTCCAGGGTACCCGCCGGACGGGAGGCGCGTTCCGGCTGGTGCCCAGCCTCCCGTCCGGCGGTCCCTGCGGTCAGCCGCGCCGGCCGGCGCGTGCCGCGAAGGCGTCGAGCGCCTGGAGGACGTCGTCACTGCGGTAGACGCGCGACCGCAGTGAGTACTCCGACTTCGCCTGCAGCACCCCGGCCGACGTGAGCGTGTCGAGGGCACGGTAGACGTTCACGGAAGGTCCGAGTTCCACCCCCAGCGTGGCCGCGGTGACGACAGGTTGGCGCGCGACCACCTCGAGGACGCGCCAGACGGCGGAGTCCGACCGGGACCGGACGGTGTCCCGCCAACGCTCCCGAACCGCGTGCACATCCGCGACCAGGACGGTCGCGTTGTCCACCGCTCGGAAGCAGGCCTCCGCGGTGGCCGTGACGATCGCGGCGACGTCCCCCGCGCGGTAGGCGTCGAGTGCCGCGTGGTAGCCGGCCGTGTCGGTCAGCAGGCCGGCGGAGACCGGGATGGTGACGTTCCTGGTCAGCCCGGTCCCCCGGAACATCGCCTGCATCAACGCGCGGCCGGTGCGGCCGTTGCCGTCCGTGAACGGGTGGATCGTCTCGAACTGTGCGTGCGTCACGGCGACCTGGACGAGCCGGGGCAGGTCGGACCGGCGGGCGAACCGCATGACGTCGTCGACGAGGCCGGGCACGCGGTCAGCGCGTGGAGCCACGAAGTCGGCACCCCGCGGGCTGTCCGCCGCACGACCGATCCACACCGGTTCGTCCCGCCAGGTGCCCGCGTCGTGGTGTGGGTCGCCCTCGAGGAGCGCAGCGTGCATCGCCAGGACCGTCTCCGGCGTGAGGTCGGCCGCCAGCTCGAGTGCCGCCTGCATCGCTCGCGTGTTCGCGACGATCTGCGCGGCGTTCTGACGGGACGAGTCCCCCAGTTCCGCGGTGAAGATCGCTCGCGCGCTCGCCGTGAGGTGTTCGATCTGCGAGGACGCCGCTGCCTCGGACCGCAGCAGCAGTGGTGCGAACGCCGCGATCTCGCCACCGAGGCCCGCATCGAAGCGGACGAGTGCCTCGGTCGCGTCGTCGACGATCGCTGCGGTCGCGGACGGGACCACCGGATCCAGGTCGGCGATCAGCGGCGGGACGGCTGCTCGGTAGGGGTGACCAGTGGTGGACCGTCGGCTGGCGGCGATGCCGAACGACGCGTAGCGGGACTCGAACCAGAGTTCCTCGGAACCGATCGCGGGCCATCCCATGCCGACCTCCTGTCACCCTGACGCCTTGTCGTTGACACTTAGACTACCAAGTGTCGAACTCGGGGCGCGCTGGTGACACTTCGGCACCGGGCGGGACGGCCCGCGTCGGATCAGGAGACCTCGCCGGCGCGGGCGCCCGCCCACAGGTCGACGTCGGCGATGCCGACGGTGTGCTCGTCGATGGTGCGGAGCTCCTCGTCGGAGAACGTCGTGTTCGCGAGCGCCGCGACGTTG
Organism: Curtobacterium sp. MCJR17_055; assembly: GCF_003224335.1. GTDB lineage: Bacteria > Actinomycetota > Actinomycetes > Actinomycetales > Microbacteriaceae > Curtobacterium. The sequence continues at coordinate 632,522 of NZ_QKLF01000002.1, read as the reverse complement.
TCCTCGAGCTGCTCGACGCGCGACGCCCCGATGACGAGCGAGGTCACGCGCTCGTCACGGAGGGCCCAGGCGAGCGCGAGCTGCGCCATGCTCTGCCCACGCGCCTCCGCGACGGCGTTCAACGCGTTCAGGTGCTCGACGACCTCCGGGGTGATCGTCGACGGGTCGAGCGACTTCCCCGCTGCGGCCCGGCTGCCGTCGGGCACGCCGTTCAGGTACTTGCCGGTGAGGAGCCCCTGCGCGAGGGCGGTGAACCCGATCACGCCGAAGCCGAGTTCCCCGGCGGCGTCGAGCAGTCCCTCGGTCTCGATCCAGCGGTTGAGCATCGAGTACGAGGGCTGGTGGATGAGCAGCGGCGTGCCGAGGTCCCGGAGGATCGCGGCGGCCTGGCGGGTGCGGTCGGCGTCGTACGAGGAGATGCCGACGTAGAGCGCCTTGCCCTGCTGGACGGCGGTGTGCAGGGCGCCCATCGTCTCCTCGAGCGGCGTGGACGCGTCGAGCCGGTGCGAGTAGAAGACGTCGACGTAGTCGAGGCCGGTCCGGCGCAGCGACTGGTCGAGCGAGGCGAGCACGTACTTGCGGGAACCGCCACCCTGGCCGTACGGACCGGGCCACATGTCCCAGCCGGCCTTCGTCGAGATCACCATCTCGTCGCGGTAGGGGGCGAAGTCCTCGCGCATGAGCCGGCCGAAGTTGACCTCCGCGGCACCGTAGGGCGGGCCGTAGTTGTTCGCGAGGTCGTGGTGGGTGATGCCGAGGTCGAACGCCCGGCGGCTGACGGCGCGCTGCGTCTCGAAGGGCACGTCGTCGCCGAAGTTGTGCCAGTAGCCGAGGCTCAGCAGCGGCAGGTCGAGGCCGGAGTGGCCGGTGCGGCGGTACGTCATCGAGTCGTAGCGGTCGTCGGCAGCGATGTAGGTCATGAACCCGAGCCTGCCACGGCGCTACCGTGATGCCCACCGACGAAGGGACCCGCCATGGCAGCACGCGACGAGACCTCGGACAGCACCTTCACCGAGGAGGAGCGCGCCGCGATGCGCGAGCACGCGGCCGAGGTGAAGGCCAGTCGCAAGCGCGGGACCTCCAAGGCCGAGAAGGCCGCCCTCGACGCGCAGGCCGTGCTCGACAAGATCGCCGCGATGCCCGAGCCGGACCGCGGCCTGGCGGAGCGGATCCACCGGATCGCGCTCGAGGTCGCTCCGGACCTCGCGCCGAAGCTCTGGTACGGGATGCCGGCCTACGCGAAGGACGGCTCGGTGGTCTTCTTCTTCCAGGACGCTGCGAAATTCAAGGCGCGGTACTCCACCCTCGGGTTCCAGGACGCGGCGGCGCTCGACGACGGGTCGTTCTGGCCGACGTCGTTCGCGGTGACGCCGGAGTTCTCGCTCGACGACGAGCGGACCGTCGCCGAGCTCATCAGGCGCGCGGTCGGCTGAGCCCGTACTCGGCCCGGCGGAGCACCGGGATCCGCGGCATCGCCCAGTCCGCCCAGACGAGCCGTGCCGCCGGTGCCACGGCGAGCGCCCACAGCACCGAGGCGACCGTGTCCGTCGGGAAGTGCACCGCGTCGATCGTGAGCGCGAGCACGACCACGATGACGACGACCGAGCCGAGCACCACCGCGAGTCGGTGCCACCGCGTGTCCCGGAGCACCCACGCCAGGGCGATCACGAACGCGACGACGAAGACGGTGTGCCCGCTCGGGTACGAGGGGTCCGGCTGCGTCGCGAAGGGGTGCGGGAGCGCGGACGTGTCAGGACGGGGCCGCTGCACGAACTCCTTCACGAGGTCGGACGGCACCCAGGTGATCGCCACCGTCCCCGCGAACGCCGCCGCCGGCCGCACGTCCCGACGGACGAGCCAGACGACGCCCGTGACCACGATCGTGATGCCGATCGCCGGCACCGGGCTGATGACGTGGTAGACCGCGGTCGTGAACGCCCCGAGCGCGCCGACGTGCAGCGCGTTGAGCGCCCGCGCGAGCCCGAGGTCGACGTCCCCGAGCACGAAGCCGACGATCGTGATGAGGACCACCGCGCCGACCGCGATCGCGATGGTGCTGAGCGGATGGGGCGTCGGGACGAGGATGCCGCGCTGCGCGGGCTTCCGGCGGGCAGGCGTCACGAGCGGCGCATCGGTCATCCGGCCATGCTCCCAGTCGACCGACCGGGCCGAGCCGGGAGACCAGCGGGCGGAGATCAGAGAGCGCTCAGCCCGCACCGTCCGGGCGTGACACAGCGCTGGGATCAGGCCCCGAGCACGACCCGCCGCACCTGCGCGGCCGCCCCGAGCGCCACGGCGTCCGCCCCGAGCACCGACTGCTCCACGCGGATCGCCGCCCCGCTGACCGGGGGCTCGGCCGCGAGCGCCGCCGTGACGGCCGGTTCGAGCAGGTCCCACGACCGGGCGACCCCGCCGCCGATGACGACGGTCGTCACGTCGAGGATGCCGGCGGTGAGCAGCACGGCCCGGGCGATGCCCCACCCCGCGGTCGCGAACACGTCCTGCGCGTCCCGGTCGCCCGTGCGGGCCGCCGTGGCGACCTCGTGCGTCCCGATCCGGCGACCGGTGCGCTCGGCGTACCGGTCGGCGATGCCCCGGGCACCGGCGACGGTCTCGAGGTGCCCGCGCGCCCCGCAGGTGCAGACGGTGTCACCGAAGCCGGGGACGTGGCCGATCTCCCCCGCGGCACCGTGCGGCCCGCCGAACAGCGTCCCGCCCAGGACGAGCGCACCGCCCACCCCGGTGCCGAGCGTCATGCCGAGGACGTCGGGCTCCCCGGCGACCGCCCCCGCGGCGACCTCGCCGAGCAGGAACGCGTTCACGTCGTTGTCGAGGGTCGCCGGGACCCCGAGCCGTGCGGCGACTGCGTCGGTGACGCCGTAGCCGGCCCATCCCGTGAACGAGTTCGCGGTCACGAGCACGGTGCCCGTGGTCGGGTCGACGACACCGGCGGCGCCCACCCCGACCCCCGCCAAGGAGGCCCGGTGCCGGTCGAGCAGGGACCGCACCGCCGCCTCGGCCGCGTCGAGGATCGCGTCCCCACCGTCGTGCGCGGGGGTCGGCAGGTCGATGCGGTCGAGGACCCCGAGGTCGGGGGTGGCGAGGAGCACCTTCGTGTTCGTCCCGCCGACGTCGATGCCGGCGAGGACCGCGCCCGTCACGGGGCCACCGCAGCGAGGGAGGCCAGGCGCTCGGCCCGGCGCTGCCGTTGCACCACCGGGTCGGGGACGGGCACCGCGGCGAGCAACCGTCGCGTGTAGTCGGTGGTCGGGTGCAGGAGCGTCGACGTGGTGGGCCCCTGTTCCTCCACGGCGCCGGCCCGCATCACGACGACGCGCTCGGCGAACTGCTGCACGACGGCGAGGTCGTGCGAGACGAACAGGCACGCGAAGCCGAGGTCGCCCTGCAGCTCGGTGAGGACCTCGAGCACGGCCTCCTGCACGCTGACGTCGAGCGCACTGGTCGGTTCGTCGGCGACGAGCAGCCGTGGGTCGAGCACGAGCGCCCGGGCGAGGCTGACCCGCTGACGCTGCCCGCCGGAGAGCTCCCGCGGGGCCCGTGTCGCGAGGGAGCGCGGCAGCCGGACGGCGTCGAGCGCCTCATCCACCCGGCGGCGGCGGTCGGCCGAGGACGTCCCGCGGCGGTGGACGGCGAGCGGTTCGGCGACGCAGTCGGCGACGGACATGCGCGGGTCGAGCGAGGCGACCGGGTCCTGCAGGACGACCCCGATGCCGGACCGGAGCGCGCGGCGGTCGCGGCCCCGGGTACGGCGGAGGTCGGACCCGAACAGCCGGACGCTGCCGGCGGTGGGCCGGACGAGGCCGAGAGCGACGCGGGCCGCGGTGGACTTGCCGGAGCCGGACTCGCCGACCAGACCGACGGTCTCCCCCGCGTGGACCTCGACGTCGATGCCGCGGAGGGCGTGCACGGCGCGGGCGCCGCGGCCGAAGGTGACCGACACGTCGCGCAGGTCGACCACCGGGGTGCGGTCGGGCCTCCCGTCCGTTGGCGGGGCAGCGTCGGGCACGCGAGACGCCTCGGTGACCTCGGCACGCCGCGGTTCTCGGCGGCGTGCGGACGACCCGGCGGCGTCCTGCGCCGACGCCGCCGTCTCGAGCCGCGGCACCGCGGCGAGCAGCCGCTCGGTGTACTCGTGCTGCGGGCGGAGGAGCACGTCCTCGACGCCGCCGGTCTCGACGATCCGCCCGCGCAGCATCACCGCGACCCGGTCGGCGAAGTCGGCGACGACGCCCATGTTGTGGGTGACGAGGAGCACGCCGGTGCCGGTGTCGGCGGCGAGCGCCCGGAGGAGTTCCAGGATCTCGGCCTGCACCGTGACGTCGAGCGCGGTGGTCGGCTCGTCCGCGATGAGGAGCGCCGGCTCGTTCGCGATCGCCATCGCGATGACGACGCGCTGCCGCTGCCCGCCGGAGAGCTGGAACGGGAAGGCCTTCGCGCGCTCCTCCGGCGACGGGATGCCGACGCGGCGGAGCAGGTCGGCGGCCTGGCGGGCGGCGTCCCCCGCGGAGACCTGCCGGTGGTTCCGGATGACCTCGGCGATCTGCGTGCCGACGCGGGTGAGCGGGTCGAGTGCGGTCGCGGGCTCCTGGAACACCATCGAGGCGGTCTTCCCCCGCACCCCGCGGAGCGCCGTCTCGGACGCACCGACGACCTGGTGCCCGTCGACGACGGCGCTGCCGGTGACGGTGGCGTTGCCGGAGAGCAACCCCATCGCGGCGAGCGCCACGGTGGACTTGCCGGAGCCGGACTCACCGACGAGCGCGAGGGTCTCGCCGGGTGCCACGGTCAGGGACACGCCCTGCACGGCGTGCACGTCACCGGACTCGGTGCGGAAGTGCACGCCGAGGTCCTCGACGGCCAGGATCGGTTCGGTGGCGGTCATCCGCGGCCCTTCACGTCGAATGCGTCCCGGAGTCCGTCGCCGACCGCGTTCAGCGCGCAGACGACGAGGATCACGGCGAGTCCCGGCGGCACGATGAGCCACCAGCGACCGGAGTAGGCGGCGGTGAGGCCCGCCGAGAGCATGCCGCCCCAGTCCGTGGCCGGCGGCTGCACGCCGAGCCCCAGGTAGGAGACGTAGGCGACCAGGAGGATCGCGTCCGCCACCTGGAAGGTCGCGGCCACGACGATCGTCGAGACCGAGTTCGGCAGCAGGTGCCGACCGATCGCGCGGGCGTGCGAGCCGCCGATCGCGCGAAGGGTGAGCACGAAGTCGCGGTTCTTCAGCGTCAGCGTCTCGGCACGGATGAGCCGGGAGGGCACGAGCCAGGACACGAACCCGAGGATCACGACGAGCCCCCACACGCCGGGGGTCGTGATCGCCGAGATGACGAGGAGGATGAACAGGGCCGGGATCGCGATGCCGGCGTCGACCACGCGCATCATCGTCGCATCGACCCAGCCGCCGACGTACCCGGCGACCGAGCCCCAGAGCGTGCCGACGACCGTCGCCAGGAGACCCGCGGCGATGCCGACGAGCAGCGACACCTTGCCCCCGTACATCAGCCGGCCGAGCACGTCGTGCCCGACGGCGTCGGTGCCGAGCAGGTGGCCGCCGCCCGGGCGCTGGTTCGCCTGTTCGAGCATCGTGTGGGTCTGGTCGGTCGGGTACAGGAACGGCCCGACGAAGCAGAACAGCACGATGAGGACGAGCACGACCAGGCCGATCACGGCGAGGGTGTTGTGGCGGAACCGGCGCGCGGCGAGCCGGAAGCCGGTGGCGGCGGCCGTGACGGGGGCGCCGGGGGTCTCGGGCGCGAGCTGGACGGTGGTCATGCGCGGCCTGCCTTCACACGGGGGTCGATGAGGGACTGGGCGACGTCCGCGAGCAGCGTGCCGATGACGGTCGCGACGGAGATCACGAGGACGCAGCCGAGCAGGGTCGGGTAGTCCGAGGTCTGGGCGGCGTTCCAGAACAGCAGCCCCATGCCGGGGTAGTTGAACAGCTGTTCGGTGACGAGCGCGCCGCCGAACAGCACCGGCAGGTAGTAGCCGAGCATCGCGACCACGGGGGTCAGCGAGTTCCGGAACACGTGCCGCCGCAGGATCGTCGCCGTCGACGAGCCTCCGGCGCGCGCGGTGCGGACGTAGTCCTCCTGCAGGTTCTCCAGCGTCGCGGCTCGCATGTACCGGCTGAAGACGGCGATCATCGCGAGGGCGCCGGTGAGCACGGGCAGGACGAGTCCGGCCGGCTGCTGGAACACCTCGGCGAGGGTCGTGCCGCTCGGCGCCTGGGACGGCAGCCACGGCAGCTGCTGGCTGAACACGACGATGAGCACGAGCCCGAGGAAGAACGCGGGCGTCGAGTAGAACACGAAGGCGAGTGCGGTGGCGGCGTAGTCGATCGCACCGTTGCGTCGGGCTGCCTGCCACATGCCGACCGGGATGGCGACGACGAGCCCGAGCACCGCCGACAGGCCGGTCAGTACGAGGGTCTTCGGGATGCGCTCCTGGATGAGCTGCGACACCGGTTCGTTGAGCGTGTACGAGGTGCCGAGGTCGCCGGTGAGCAGCCGCCCGAGGAAGCGGAGGTACTGCACGGGGAGCGCCTGGTCGAGTCCCTGCGCCTGGTTGAACGCGGCGATCTGCGCGGGGGTGGCCGCGACGCCGAGCACGCCGCGGGCGGGTCCGCCGGGCAGCGCGTGCAGCAGGCAGAACACGACGATCGTGACGATGAGCACCACCGCGAGCGCCTGGAGGACGCGGCGGGTGAGGTAGAGGGCAGTGGTCATGCTGCTTCCGTCGTCGGGGTGGATGGTGAGGACCCGGGAGGCTCGGTGCGCGACGGGCGTGCACCGAGCCTCCCGGAGTGGCCGCGTCAGCGGCTCACTTGCTCCACTTCCACTGGGCGGGGTGGAAGTTCGCGAGCGAGTCCTGGTCGAACCCGGTCAGGCCGCTCTTCTTGACGGAGATCTGGTAGTCCGGGCTCGGCAGCCAGATCACCGGCAGGTCCTTCGCGACCGCGGCGCTGTAGTCCTGCACGGCGCTCGTGTCGGTCGAGGTGGTGGTCGCGTCGATGAGCGCGTCGACCTCCTCGTTCGAGTAGCTGCCGAAGTTCGCCGAACCACCGGTCGAGAAGAGCGACTCACCGGTCGGGTACGCCGGGAAGTACCAGCTGCCCGCGGTGCCGAAGAACGACAGGTCCCAGTCGCAGCTGTCCTCGTCCGACGTGCAGGTCGGGGTCTGCGAGAGGACGCTCGACACCGGCGCGGTCTTGATCGTGAAGCCGATGCCGGTCTTCGCGAGCGACGACTGGACGGCGCTCATCATGTTGTCGGTGACGGTGGAGCCGGACTGCGACAGCACCTGCATCGTGAACTCCGTGCCCTCGGCCACGCCCTCGCCGCACTGGTCCGCGCCGCTGCCGGCGTCGGTGCACACCATGGTGCCGCCCTTCGCGGTCCACCCGTGGCTGGTGAGCAAGGCCTTGGCCTTCTTCGTGCTGAACGGGTACGGGTTGTCCTCCTGCACGTCGGAGACGTAGTCCGACTCCTGTGCCTGCGGGATCGGACCGTAGGTCGAGGTGGCGGTGCCGTTGAAGACGACCTTCGAGAGGGACTTCTGGTCGATCGACATCTGCACGGCCTGGCGGGCGTACAGCTGCTTGAAGACGGCGCCCATGTCCGGGTTGTTGAAGTTGTACGGCATGTACGTGATCGCCCAGCCGGTCCACGGGTCGACCTCGTAGCCCTTCGCCGTGAAGGAGTCCTCCTGATCGAGGTCCGTCGCGTTGATGTAGCCGTAGTCGACCGCTCCCGACCGGAGCGCATTCGTCTCGGCGTCCGCGGTGGTGAACGGCAACAGGTTGACGGTCTTGATCGACGCCTTCTCGCCACCGTCGTACTTCCCGTTCGCGGTGAGCTGGACCTTGCCCGCGGTCGTGAACGACGACAGACCGTACGGGCCGGAGATCGTCTTCCACAGCGGGTCGGAGTCGTAGTCCGCGATCTTGCCGGCGGCGGTGTTGAGGTACTTCCACACCTGCTTGGCGCCGGCCGGGGTGCGGTCGGCGTCGGTCACCTCGGCCGAGGCGCTCGTCTTGTCCCAGGCGTGCTGCGGCAGCGGGATGATGTAGCTCAGCTGGTTTGCGAGCATCCAGTCCTGGTTGTACGCCTGGTCGAACGCGATGGTGAAGTGCGTGTCGTCGACCGTCGTGAACGAGCTCCAGTTGTCCGGGGCCTTGCCCTCGGAGTAGGAGCCCCAGTCCTGCGCGTTCGCCTTGATGAGGTTGAACCAGAACTCGACGTCGCGGCTCGTGATCGCCTCGCCGTCGGACCAGTGCCGGTCCCCCAGCGTGATCGTGACGCTCTTGCCGTCGTCGGCGAAGTCGGCATCGGTCGCGACGGACCCGGCCTTGTTCCACGCGATCTTGCCCGTGGACCCGTCGTAGGCGATCAAGCGCTCGTACAGCGACTGCGCGATCGAGCCGTTGTTCGTGTTGAGGTGCGCCGCGGTGCCGATCGGCAGGATCCAGTTCGGCGTGAAGTTCGCCGGCAACGCGTAGTTGATCTCGTCGGACTTCGTGCCGGTGGTGGCGGAACCGCCTCCGGAACACCCGGCGAGCAGTGCGCTCACCGCGAGCGCGGCTCCGGTGAAGAGGGCCCAGCGACGGGGCTTGGTCATGTGGACTCCTTGAGCGAGGGTCGGCGTGGTCCGCACAGTCAATGGCCGAAGTCGTTGGAAAAACAAACGTTCCCGTGTAAATAGTGTGTTTCTGCGGATCGACGGAAAGCGTCGATCGACCCGTCCGCCCCGTAGGCTCGGGCGGGTCGGGCGGTCAGCGCGTCCGTCGCCGCGGATTGGAGAAAGTCGTGCCGGACCTCAGCTCCCGCGTCCTCGAACTCATCGCCAGCGGGCAGGCGTCGAGTCGCACCGAGATCGCGCAACTGCTCGGCGCCGCCCCGTCGACCGTGTCCCACGTGGTCGGTCAACTCCTCGGGCACGGCATCCTCGCCGAGGAGGGCACCGACGTCTCCACGGGCGGCCGCCCGCGCAAGGTCCTCCGGATCGGCGGGACGGACGAGTACGCGGTCGCCGCGGACGTCGGTGGCGGGCACGTCCGGATCGGCATCGTCCTGCCGGGAGGCGCGCTCGAGTCCGTCTCGACCGTCCCGTTCGCCCTCGCCGACGGCCCGTCCGCCGGCCTGACCGCGCTGGCAGAGCTCCTCGACGCGCTCGTGACCGAACGCGGACGCGACGGCCTGCGCGGGGTCGGGTTGAGCCTCCCGGGTCCCGTCGACGTCGAGGCGGGCGTCGTCGACCTGCCGAGCCGGATGCCGGGGTGGAACGGGTTCCCCGTGACCGCGTGGCTCACCGAGCACTTCGGGGTGCCGGCCGCGATCGACAACGACGCGAACTGCATGGCCGCCGGCGAGCAGACCGTGCAGCCGGCCACCCGTCGCCAGGCGATCACGGTCAAGGCCGGGTCGGCGATCGGCGCCGGGATCATCATCGACGGGCACCTGTACCGCGGCTCGACCGGTGCCGCCGGGGACATCACCCACGTGCGGATCGACGCCGCCGGTGACACCCCGTGCTCGTGCGGCAACACCGGGTGCCTCGAGACGGTCGCATCCGGGGCCGCGCTCGTGCGGATCCTCCGCGAGGCCGGGGTCGACGTCGCGACCACCCAGGACGTCGTCCGCCTGGCGTCCGAGGCACACCCGGAGACGACCCGTGCCGTCCGGCTCGCGGGCCGGTACCTCGGCGAGGTCCTCGCCGCGAACGTGAACTTCTTCAACCCGGACGCCGTCTCCCTCGGCGGCATCCTCTCCACCCTCGACCCCTTCGTCGCCGCCGTGCGGAGCCAGCTGTACGAGAGCTGCCACCCGCTCGTCACACAGCACCTCGTCATCGAGCGCGCCTCGCTCGGGGCCGACGCCGGGCTCGTCGGCGCCGGCCAGTTCGCCCTGCAGCGCGGCCTGGCGGCGTCGCTCGAGGAGCTGTCCACCCCCGTCCCGCTGCGCACCACCAGGAACAGGAGCACCCGTGTCTGACACCGGAACCACCCCCGGCGCCCGTCGTCCGGTCATCGCCATCGCCGGCCTGGCCATCGAGACGTCGACCTTCACCCCGACCCGCACCCCGGCGGCCGCCTTCCACCCGGACCGCGGCGACGAGGTGGTCGCGCGCTACGACTTCCTCGCGCCACTGTCCGAGCGGGCCGACTTCCGTGGTGCGCTGATCGGGCACGCGCTGCCCGGTGGCGTGGTCCTCCGCGAGTCCTTCGAGGAGCTCAGCACCGAGATCACCGACCGGCTGTCCGCGATCGCCGCCGAGACGATGATCGACGGCCTGTGGTTCGACATCCACGGCGCCATGGTGGTCGAGGGGCTCGACGACGCCGAGGCGACACTGCTCGAGCGCATCCGCGTCGTCGTCGGGCCGGACGTCGTCGTCTCCGCGTCGATGGACCTGCACGGGAACGTCTCGCGGGAGCTCGCCCACCAGTGCGACCTCATCACCTGCTACCGGATGGCCCCGCACGAAGACGCCCTCGAGACGAAGGAGCGCGCGGTCCGCAACCTGGTCGACGTGCTCACCACCCGCCCGGCCGGAGCTCGACGCCCGGTGAAGGCGTGGATCCCGGTCCCGGTCCTGCTGCCGGGCGAGAAGACCTCCACCCGCATCGAGCCCGCGGCGTCCGTCTACGCACAGGTGGCCGACATCGAGGCGACCGACGGCGTGCTCGACGCAGCGATCTGGGTCGGGTACGCCTGGGCGGACCAGCCGCGGAACCGTGCCGTCACCGTCGTCACCGGGTGGGACGAGGCCGCCGTCACCGCCGGTGCCGAACGCCTGGCCCGGGCGTTCTGGGACGCCCGCGATGACTTCGCGTTCGTCGCCCCGACCGGGACGTTCGACGAGTGCCTGGCCGCCGCCCTCGCCCCCGGTGCCGCACGTCCGTACTTCGTGTCCGACTCCGGCGACAACCCGACCGCCGGCGGCTCGGGCGACATGACGTGGGGGCTGACGCAGCTGCTCGCCCGGGAGGAGTTCCAGAGCGCCGACGGCCCGGTCGTCCTCTACGCCAGCGTCCCCGGCCCCGCCGCGGTCGCCGCCTGCGTCGAGGCCGGCGTCGGGGCGACCGTCACCGTGACCGCCGGTGCCGAGGTCGACGACCTGCACGCCGGGCCGCTCACGATGACCGGACGCGTGCACGCGGTCAAGCACGGCGACCGGGACGCCCGGACCGAGGTCGTGCTGCAGGTCGGCAGCGTCTTCGCCGTCCTCACCGAGCTGCGGAAGCCGTACCACCACGAGCACGACTTCACCGACCTGGACCTCGACCCGCGGAGCGCCGACCTGGTCGTCGTGAAGATCGGCTACCTCGAACCCGAGCTGTACGACATGGCCGCGGACTGGATGCTCGCGCTCACGCCCGGTGGCGTCGACCAGGACCTGGAACGCCTGGGCCACCACCGGATCGAACGGCCGGTGTTCCCCTTCGACCGGACGTTCCCGGAGCCGCCGGACCTGCACGCCCGGATCATCCCCGCGTCGGACCGACCGCTCGTGCACGCGTGAGCACCGACGACCGCCGGGCCCCGGCGCCGACCAGGCCACCGACACTCGAGATCGCCGTCACCTCACCGACCGGCGCCACGATCGCGCGCGCTGCCGGAGCCGACCGGGTCGAGCTGTGCAGCGCGCTCGAGCTCGGCGGCTTGACGCCCTCGCAGGGGCTCGTCGAGGCCGCCGTCGCCGTCGGACCGCCGGTGCACGTCCTGGTGCGCTGCCGCCCGGGCGGGTTCGTGCACGACCCCGACGAGGTCGACCTCATGGCGCGGGAGCTCGTCGCCGTCCTCCGCTCCGGTGCCGCCGGGGTCGTCGTCGGCGCGCTCCGCCGGGACCGCACGCTCGACACGGACACGCTCGCCCGGTTCATCGACATCGCCCGGTCGGAAGTGCCCGGTGCGGAGGTCACCCTGCACCGGGCGATCGACCACGCGGCCGACCCAGTGGCCGCGGCGGCGGGCCTCGGTGACCTCGGCTTCACCCGTGTCCTCACCTCGGGCGGCGCGGCGACCGCACTCGTCGGCGCGGACACCATCACGCGGATGGTCGCCGTCGCGGGGGACGTGCAGGTGATGGCGGGCGCCGGGGTCACACCCGCTGACGTCCCGGTCCTGCTCGGCACGGGGGCGGCGGCCGTGCACCTGTCCGCCAAGCGCCTCGCCGACACCGCGCACGGGGGCGTCCCGATGGGCGCCGGGGACACCGGGGCCGGGCACTTCGAGACCGACGCCGAGGTCGTCCGAGCAGCGCGGGCGGCGGTGGACGCGTACCGGGCCTGACCGCGCTGGCGACGGGCGGCGCGCCCTGACCGGACCGGTCGACACGGACCGCGTCCGGCCTCCGGTGCAGCCAGGAGCCGGTGCCGGTTCAGGAGCCGGCGCCGGCGCCGGCGCCGGTGCCGGTGCCGACCACCCCGTCGGTGTCCGCGCTGCCGCCGCGGTCGGCACGCAGGGACGCACTCGGCAGCTCGCCGAAGCGGTCGCGGTACGCGCCGGAGAACCGACCCAGGTGCGCGAACCCCCACCGCCGTGCGACCTCGGCGACCGACGCCGTGAGCGGCTCCGAGCGCACGAGTTCGTCGTGCACGGCGTCGAGCCGGACGTTCCGCAGGTGCGAGAGCGGGGAGACGCCCACCGACCGGTTGAAGGACTGCTGGAGTCCGCGTGCGCTCATCCCCGCGGCGGCGGCGATGTCCGCCAGCGTGACCACGGTGTGCGCGTGCTCCTGGATGTACGTCAGGGCGTCCCGCAGGCGTTCGCTGCTCGTGGTCGCCGGCACGTCGACCGGGAAGGTGCCGACGACGACCCGGGCGACCCGGGCGTTCAACTCCGCCCGCTGCCTGCCGGCCACGTCCGGGTCGGTGATCGTCCGCCCGAGGGACTGCAGCACGGTCCGGAGCTCCGCCAGGTCGGCGTCCGCGGTGGTCCGGCGGAACCGCAGCGGCCCGACGACCTGCGTGCCCTCCGCGGTGAGCGCCGCCCGGAGCAGCCGGTCGGACAGGTGCATCATCGAGACGCGGCTCGTCGCGGCCTCGAACCGGTAGCGGACGGTGGCGGCGAGGAGGAACGGTCGGCCGGGCCGGACCACGTCACGGGTGCCGTCCTCGTCCGTGATCGTCGCGGTGCCGTCGCCGATCCAGAACAGGATGTGCGTCGGTCGCGGCTCCATCGTGCCGGAGCGCCGGCCCTCGACCGCGGAGCCGCTCAGCGTGAGGTCGGCGTCACCCGCACCGGTGTACCGGAAGGCGGACCGCTCGTCACCGATCCCGGCACCGGTGCCGTAGGCGTCGTCGAGGACCGCGGGGCGGGTCGCACTGGTGCCCTCGAGGCGCACGGCACGGAACCCGTCAGGGCTCCCCGGTACCGGGTGGAGATGGGTCACGATCTGATCTTCCCATGCCCGTGCACCGATCGCGAGCGGCCCCGAGCCGGACCAGGCCCGTCGCCACGGGGCGGTACGCCCGGGCCCGGGGTACGCGGATCGGCGGCGGGCTCAGTCGGCGACCGGTAGAACGGATCATGACCTCTTCCACACGGAACCCGCTCGGCGTCACCCTCGTCGAGGGCGGCGCCAACGTCGCCGTCTTCTCCAGCACCGCCGAACGCGTCGAGTTCTGCCGCTTCGACGACGACGGCACCGAGCACCGGACCGAGCTGACGAACCGCACCGGCTACACCTTCCACGACGTCGTGCCGGACGTGACCGTCGGGACGAAGTACGGCTTCCGCGTGCACGGCCCCTGGGACCCGGCGAACGGCCTGCGCCACAACCCGGCCAAGCTCCTCCTCGATCCGTACGCCACGGCGATCGACGGCGACTACGCCTGGGGCCAGGAGCTGTTCGGCCACGACATGAACGAGCCGGACCAGATCGACGAGTCCGACTCCGCCGCCGCCATGCCCCGCTCCGTCGTGGCCGACCGCTCGTTCGACTGGGAGGGCGACACCCGCCTCGACACCCCGTTCGCGGACACGATCGTCTACGAGGTGCACGTCAAGGGCTTCACGAAGCAGCACCCCGACGTGCCCGAGGAGATCCGCGGCACGTACGCGGGCCTCGCGCACCCCGCCGCGATCAAGCACCTGACCGACCTCGGCGTCACCGCCGTCGAACTGCTGCCGATCCACCAGTTCGTGCAGGACTCCACCCTGCAGGACAAGGGCCTCCGGAACTACTGGGGCTACAACAGCATCGGCTTCTTCGCCCCGCACAACGAGTACGCCGCCTCCGGCACCGCCGGCCAGCAGGTCGCGGAGTTCAAGGAGATGGTGAAGGCCCTGCACGCCGCGGGCCTCGAGGTCATCCTCGACGTCGTCTACAACCACACCGCCGAGGGCAACCACATGGGCCCGACGCTGTCCTTCAAGGGCATCGACAACCAGTCGTACTACCGCCTGGTCGAGGGCGACGAGGCGAACTACTTCGACACCACCGGCACGGGCAACAGCCTCAACGTGTCGCACCCGTCCGCGCTGCAGCTCATCACCGACTCGCTCCGGTACTGGGTCGAGGAGATGCACGTCGACGGCTTCCGGTTCGACCTCGCGACGACGCTCACCCGCCAGGACGGCGCGGCCGAGAAGCACTCCGCGTTCCTCGACATCATCCACCAGGACCCGGTTCTGCGCGAGGTGAAGATGATCGCCGAGCCGTGGGACACCGCGGGCTACCAGGTCGGCGGGTTCCCGGCCGACTGGTCCGAGTGGAACGGGAAGTACCGCGACGACCTCCGCGGGTACTGGCGCGGCGACGAGGGCACGCTCGGCGACGCCGTGCTTCGCGTCCTCGGCAGCCCGGACGTCTACGAGGGGTCGCGCCGTTCCCCGCTCTGCTCGGTGGACTTCATCACCGCACACGACGGCTTCACGCTCGCCGACCTCACCATGTACGCCGAGAAGCACAACGAGGCGAACGGCGAGGACAACAACGACGGCGAGAGCAACAACACCTCCTTCAACGGCGGCATCGAAGGTCCGACCGACGACGGGAGCGTGAACGACTACCGCAACCGCCAGCGCCGGAACTTCCTCGGCACCCTGCTGCTCTCGGCCGGTGTGCCGATGATCCTGGGCGGTGACGAGATCGCCCGCTCGCAGGGCGGCAACAACAACGCGTACTGCCAGGACGACGAGATCTCGTGGTTCGACTGGGCGGCCGCGGACCAGGACCTGCTCGCCTTCACCACCGCCGCGATCGCGTTCCGCAAGGAGCACGTCGCCCTGCGCCCGCAGTGGTACCGCACGGCTCCCGGCATCTCCCCCTCGACCGTGCAGGTGCTCCGCGCCGACGCGAACGACTTCGAGGAGGGCGACTGGACCGACGGCGGCAACCGTGCCGTGATCCTCGTCCTCAGCGAGGGCGACGACTCGGTCGCGGTGCTGCTGAACGCCTCGGAGACGACCGTCGAGTTCACGCTGCCGGAACGTCCGGGTGGCGGCACCTGGACCCTCGGGCTGTCGAGCGACCCCGACCAGGCCGTGGACGGCGACGCGACGACCCTGCTCGTCCGCGACGCCTCGTTCACCGCGCTGCACTAGAGCCCCGTCAGCCGACCGAGAGGACAGTGGCCCCCATGAGCCAGTACGAGAAGAAGGACCCGACCACCCTCTACCCGGTGCCGCCGTTCCCGAAGCAGGAACAGTCGCTGCCGGGGGCCGCGTGGAAGATGGACCCGAAGCCGGACCACGGCGAGGAGAGCTACGTCGGCAAGGGCCGGCTCGAGGGCTTCCGCGGCATCGTGACCGGGGCGGACTCCGGCATCGGCCGCGCCGCCGCGATCGCGCTGTCCCGCGAGGGCGCCGACCTCGTCCTGTCGTACCTGCCGGACGAGCAGGAGGACGCCGAGGAGGTCCGCGACCTGCTCGAGGGCGAGGGCCGCAAGGCCGTGCTGTTCCCGGGTGACATCTCCGACGAGCAGTACTGCATCGACCTCGTGCAGAAGGGCGTCGACGAGCTCGGCGGACTCGACACGCTCGTGATGGTCGCGGGCCGGATGGACAGCAACGACGACATCCTCACCCTCGAGACGTCGATGTTCGACTCGACCTTCAAGACGAACATCTACTCGCTGTTCTGGCTGACGAAGGCCGCCGTGCCGCACCTCGAGCCCGGCTCGACGATCGTCACGACGGGCTCGATCCAGGCATCGACCCCGTCGCCGGACAAGATCGACTACGCGGTGTCGAAGGGCGCGATCAAGCTCTTCACCGAGGCCGTCGCCCAGCAGCTCGCACCGAAGGGCATCCGGGTCAACTCGGTCGCGCCCGGTCCGGTGTGGACCCCGCTGCAGCCGGGCTCCGACGACGCCGAGACCGTCTCGACCTTCGGGCAGCAGTCGCCCTTCGGCCGACCGGGTCAGCCGGCCGAGCTCGGTGCGGCGTACGTCCACCTCGTCAGTCCAGAATCGAGCTACCAGTCCGGGTCGACGATCACGATCGCCGGCGGCACCCCCGCCTTCTGACGGTCGTCGCACCCGGCCAGCACTGCGAAGGAGCACACGATGAGCAACGACAGCACGGCGCACGACCCCGAGGGCACGCCGAAGGCGGACGGCCTGGGCGACGACGGCACGGTCCCCAACGAGCCCGAGGGCCTCGCGGCCGGGTTCGTGGGCGACGCATCGCACTTCAACCCCGAAGAGGACGACGCCGCCGAGGGTGACTCCGAGGCCTGAGCGACGCGGCGCACGCGCGACCACACGACGACGGGAGGCCCGGTACCAGCTGGTACCGGGCCTCCCGTCCGTTCCGTGGTCCGTCGCGTCGGCGATGTCCACCGCTCAGTGGTGCGCGTGCACCTTCGCGTGCCCGAGCCCGCGGCGCATCAGCGCCCGGTTCACCGGCGTCGTGACCACGAAGGCGATCGCGAGCGACAGCGCCAGGGCGCCCCAGAACAGCCACTGGTCGAGCCCCGCGTCGAGCGCCCCCGGGATCGCGACGACCACGGTGTTGTCGACGACCTCCATGACGGCGATGGACACCGTGTCCGCGGCGAGCGCCACCCGGAGCGCCGCGCCGAGCGACAGCCCGGACCGGAGCACACCGCGCATGGTGAGCGCGTACCCGAAGACGAAGGCCAGCACGATCGACAGCACCACGGTGCCGGCGTTGTGCAGACCGGTGGCGCTGCCGATCACCATGCCGAGGACCTCGCCGATCGCACACCCGGTCAGGCAGTGCAGCGTCGCCTGGGCGGCCATCGACCACGTGGTCGTGCCGTGCGCGTGCCCGCTCACCGTGCGCTCCCGTCGACGGACCGGAAGCGGCGGAGGCGCAGGCTGTTCGTCAGCACGAAGACCGACGACAGTGCCATGGCGGCTCCCGCGATGACGGGGTTCATCAGGCCGGCCATCGCGAGCGGGATCGCGGCGACGTTGTAGGCGAAGGCCCAGAACAGGTTCGTGCGTATCGTCCGGAGGGTCCGGCGGGCGAGCCGGACCGCGTCGACCGCTGCCCGGAGGTCGGCGCGCACGAGGGTGATGTCCGCGGCCTCGACCGCGGCGTCGGTTCCGGTGCCCATGGCGATGCCGAGGTCGGCAGCGGCGAGCGCCGCCGCGTCGTTCACCCCGTCGCCGACCATGGCGACCGTCCGGCCCGCGGCCTGCAGCTCGGTGACGATGCGGTACTTGTCCTCCGGTCGGACGCCGGCGGTGACGCGGGTGATGCCGACCTGTGCGGCGACGCTCCGGGCGACCCCGTCGGCGTCACCGGTGAGGAGCATGGTCTCGAGACCGAGCTCGTGCAGGTGCCCGACGGCTTCGGCGGCACCCGGCGCGACCGTGTCGGCGACGACGACGAGGCCGCGGATCCGACCGTCCCAGGCGACGGCGACCGACGTCCGACCGGACCGCTCGGCATCGGCGGCCGCGGTGGCGAGCGCGCCGGTCATCGGGACGGACCACGCGTCGCGCAGCCAGGTCGGCCGCCCGACGAGCACGAGGACGCCGTCGACGACGGCCTGCACGCCCAGACCCGCGGTGGACGTGAACGCCTCCGGTCTGCCCACGTCGGGGACCGCGGCGACCAGGGCCCGGGCGATGGGGTGCTCGGACCCGGACTCGGCGGCGGCCCCGGCGCGGAGGACCGCGTCGGGGTCCTCGCCGTCGGCCGGCAGCACCTCGGTGACCCGCATGATGCCGGTGGTGACGGTCCCGGTCTTGTCGAGCAGCACGGTGTCGATCCGCCGCGTGGCCTCGAGGACCTGCGGCCCGCGGATGAGGACGCCGAGCTGCGAGCCGCGACCGGTGCCGACGAGCAGCGCGGTCGGCGTCGCGAGGCCGAGCGCGCAGGGGCAGGCGATGACGAGTGTGGCGACGGCGGCGGTCAGGGCGGCCTCGACGTCGCCGGTGAGCAGCAGCCACCCGACGAGGGTGAGCGCGGCGAGCCCGAGCACGACGGGGACGAACACGCCGGAGACGCGGTCGGCGAGCCGTTGGACGTCGGCCTTGCCGGTCTGCGCCTCGGTCACGAGCTTGCCGATCCGCGCGAGCTCGGTGTCGGCGCCGACGCGGACGGCCTGCACGGTGAGCATGCCGCCGACGTTCACGGTCGCGCCGGTGACGGGGGCACCGGGTCCGACCTCGACGGGGACGCTCTCCCCGGTCATGACGCTCGTGTCGACGGCGCTCGTGCCCGCGACGACGGTGCCGTCGGTGGCGATGCGCTCCCCCGGGCGGACGACGAACCGGTCGCCGACACGGAGCGACCCGACCGGCACCTCGACCTCCCGGCCGTCGCGGAGCACCCGTGCGGTGCTCGCGCCGAGTGCCAGGAGCGCACGGAGCGCCGCGCTGGACCGGGTCTTCGCGCGGCCCTCGGCGTACCGGCCGGCGAGCAGGAACACCGTCACGGCGGCGGCGACCTCGAGGTACGGCTCCGGAGCAGCACCCCGGGGCGCCGTGAACGCGAAGGCCATGTGCATGTCGGGTCCACCGGCGCCGCCGAACACCAGCGCCCAGACCGACCAGAGCCCGGCGGCGACGACGCCGAGGCTGACGAGCGTGTCCATCGTCGCCGAACCGTGCCGGGCGTTCAGCGCAGCCGCACGGTGGAACGGCCAGGCGCCCCAGGTCGCGACCGGGGCGGCGAGCACGAGTGCGACCCACTGCCACCAGGGGAACTGCAGCGCGGGCACCATCGACAGCGCGACGACGGGGACCGCGAGCGCGGTGGAGACGACCAGGCGACGCCGGAGCGGAGCGAGCGCGTCGCCGTCCGGCTGCTCGGGCTCCGGCAGCCGCGCGCCGTACCCGGCCTGCTCGACCGTCGTGATGGCGTCGTCGACCGCGGTGCCGTCCGGCAGCGAGACGGTGGCCGTCTCGGTGGCGTAGTTCACGGTGGCCGAGACACCCGGCATCCTGTTGAGCTTCCGCTCGATGCGGTTCGCACACGAGGCACAGGTCATGCCCTCGATCGCGAGCTCGACCGGGGTGCCCGTGGTCGTGCCCGCCATCAGCGCGCGACCAGGGTGTAGCCCGCCTCGTCGATCGCGGCGCCGACGGCGTCGTGGTCGAGGGGTCCGGTGCTCGTCACGGTGGCGGTGGACCGGCCGCCGGCCACCAGGTCGACCCGGACGTCGGTGACCCCGGGGAGCTCGCGGAACGCCTCGTCGACGCTCATCACGCAGTGGTCGCAGGTCATGCCGTCAATGCCGTAGGTGACGGTCTGCTGGTCGGTCATGGCGGTCCTCCTCGTCGTGCACCCCGGATCGGGCGGATACCCTAGGGGGGTACCACTACCGTAACGCCGACGACGAGGATCTGTTCCCGATGCCCGAACCCACCGCATCCGACACGACCGAGCACCAGCACCACGGCTACATCTCCGCGAAGGACGACTACCTCACGCGGCTGCGGCGGATCGAGGGCCAGGCGCGCGGACTCCAGCGGATGGTCGAGGGCGAGGAGTACTGCATCGACATCCTCACGCAGGTGTCCGCGATGACGAAGGCACTGCAGGCGGTGTCGATGGGCCTGCTCGAGGACCACCTGCGCCACTGCGTCACGGACGCGGTCGCCCAGGGCGGACCGGCTGCGGAGGAGAAGATCCAGGAGGCGACCCTGGCCATCAAGCGCCTCCTCCGGTCATGACGACCACTTTCCGTGTACTGCTGGGTTCTCCCACCAAACCGACTGCTGGTCCACTCCGAATGTCCTGCGAGGCGCATGGCAACCGACCGCGTCGACTCCTGACGAAAGGTTCCTTCATGACCACCAACGCATCGACCCGCACCGACCACGGCTACGGCCGGACGCTCACGCAGAAGGGCGCGCTGGTCTTCGGCGTCGTCTTCCTCATCGTCGGCATCGCCGGCTTCATCCCCGGCCTGACCATGGACATGGGCAGCATGATGGCCGCCGGCAACGACTCGAACGCGCAGCTCCTGGGCCTGTTCCAGGTGTCCGTCCTGCACAACATCGTCCACCTGCTGTTCGGCATCGTCGGCCTGATCGCCGCGCGCTCGTTCGGCTTCTCGCGCCAGTACCTGCTCGTCGGCGGCATCATCTACGCCGTGCTCTTCATCTACGGCCTCTTCACCGCCGGCATGTCCAGCGCCGCGAACTTCGTGCCGCTGAACAGCGCCGACAACGTGCTGCACCTGATCCTCGCCGTCGCGATGATCATCCTCGGCATCGTCCTCCCGCGCTCCGGGGCCCGCACCGCCCGCTGACCCCAGCGTCGGACGCACCCCACCAGCAGCATCGACAGAGCCCCCGGGTCACCCCGGGGGCTCTGTCGTGTCCGCGGCCGCTCAGCCCTGCGGCGGCGTGTACAGCTGCAGGTCATTGCCCTCGCTGTCCTTGAACGGGATGATCTTGCCCCACGGGTGCTCGCTGATCTCGCCCTGGATGTCCGCGCCGCGGCTCCGCAGCGCGGCGACCTCGTCCTCGATGCTGCCGTCGGGCTGGAACGAGACGACCGCGCCGCCGGAACTCGACCCGCCGGCCGACTCGCGCCCGTTGAGGCCGATCATGAGCCCACCGGCATCGATCTCGCTCCAGTCCTCCGACTGGTCCTGCACGGTGAGACCGAGGGTGTCACGGTAGAACGCGACCGCGCGCTCCATGTCGCTGACCGGGACCCAGACTGCTGCGACTCCACTTGCCATGGTGTTTCCTCTCGTCGTGGTGTGCCCTGGACGGTAGGCCGCGCCGTGCCGAGGACACCCAGTCCGGCGGCGCTCCGGGGTACGTCCAGGCCCCGCGGCGCAGGCTCGGTCCGGACACCGTCGGACGGCCGGTGGTGCAGTGGAGGAGGGGTCGCCGATGACCGAGATCGTGCACGTCGTGCTGGTGGAGTGGGACACGGAGGACACTGCCGTGCCGGAACGGGCGACGGCGCTCGCACACGAGCACCTGCCCGGCATCGACGGCGTGGTGTCCGTCGAGACCGGCCCGAGCGTCAGCCCCGAGGGGCTCGAGGGCGGCTTCGACTGGATGCTCGTCGTCAGGTTCCGGGACGCCGCTGCGCGGGACGCGTACCTGCCGCACCCGGCGCACCAGCCGGTCGCCGACCACATCGGCGCGCACAACGGGCGAGTGGTCGTGTTCGACGTGGCTGCCTGACGGACGGGAGGCCCGTGGCACGCTCGCCACGGGCCTCCCGTCCGGCGCACGCCCGGTCAGGCGGTTCGGAAGCGGTCCGGTCGCGCCTCGAACCAGCGGATGAGCTCGCGGAGCGCCGGCGAGGCCACCGACGAGACGGCCCCCGGTGCCGGCGTCTCGGTCGAGACGGCCTCGACGTCCTCGAAGGTCGAACGGTACCCGGGCACGTCGTCGAGGTCGGCCTCGGACGTCGGCGCGAACGCCATCGTCCACCCGGGGAACTGTCGCTCCTCGATGAGCTCCTCGACCAGCATGGTCACCTTCGTGTGCCGCGGGTCGGTCTTGATCGTCGCCATCTTGCCGCGGACGGCTGCGTCGGGACCCTCGAGCAGCTGCAGGAAATAGCCGTTCCGGAACAGCAGCATGCCGGTGACGTCGTTCCGCTCGTTCGCGTCCCGGCTCTGCGTGAGCAGGTCCGCGAGGGCATCGTCGTCGAACACGTCCGTCGCGACGCTCGAGTAGATCAACGACAGCATCTGGGCACCGCTTCCGGTCGACCGGCCCGGCACACCCGTGGTGGACGGGCGAGGAACCGGATGCCAGCGAACTCCGGCACGGCTGGGAGGACCGTCCCGCTGTCCGATCAGGGACGGTCGCGCCGGCGCGGGCGCCGGCGCCGGCGCGACCGTCAGGGTCGGCCGTCCTCCGCGTCCACGACGCCCGGCGTCGGGGTCGTGCCGGTGAAGTCGTCGCGCATCGTGCCGACGCCACGCTGCGGGTGCGCCCGGTCGAGGTGCTTCGCCCGCGAGGCCTTCCGCGGCTCGGGGTCGGTGTGCATCGCGGTGTTCCGGTCGTCCTGCAGCGCGGACTGCACCTCGCCCTCGCGGTTGAACGACCACATGAGCATCGGGTCGCCGACGGGCAGCGGGTCGGCCTCGTGCCCACCCATCGGGGCGCTGTGCCAGGTGTGCCAGGTCTTGCCGTACGAGTTGACGAGGTGCCCCATCAGCTCGGTCTCGACCGCGATCGGCAGCCCCGGGGCGACGAGCTCGCCGGAGAAGACCTCGTGGTTGTGCGGGTGCCACGACGGCTTCTCGTCCTCGGGCAGCCCGTCGAACAGCCGCTCGGAGACGATGTACTCGACGCCGATCAGGTTCGCGTCCGCGGTGTTGCCGTCGAACAGGACGCACTGCAGCATCTCGGCGTTCACGACCTTGCAGTAGTGGTGGGCCTCCATCTGCACGTCGGGCTCGCCCTTGACGCAGTGGAACCCGACGACGTAGACGTCGAACCCCTTGAGCGGGTCCGTCGGCTGCAGCAGGTCGGCGCCACGGTCGAGCAGGGCCAGGCGGAACCCCCGGTCCGCGCCCGGTGGGGTGACGCCGGTGGCACGGGCCGGGACCGCGGGGTTCCGCGGCACGGGTCAGCCCTCCTCGGGCTCGGTCGGCTCCCCGCCGGAGTCCACGTCGCTGTCCTGCTGCGGGTCCTGCGTGGCGTTCCCCGAGGCGGAGCCGTCGGGCAGCTCCTCGGTGCGCCGGGCCTCCTCGTCGGAGATGTCGTCCGGGCCGGTTCCGTTCGTCGTGTCGCTCATGGACGCGACCGTACGCGGTGGCGGTCCTCGCCGGTTCAGGCCGGGAGGCCCGCCCGCGCCGCCGCGACGGCCCGCCCCCGGTCCGTGGTCGGGAAGCGCTCGATGAGCGCCACGAGTTCCGGAGCCGGGACGTTCGCCCCGAAGGCCTCGGCGTGCGGTTCGAACGCCACGCTGTCGCTGAGCGAGCCCGCGGCGACGGCGTCGAAGCCGAGCTCGTCGACGAGCGCCGCGACGGCCGCCACGGCCGCCTCGTCGTCGCCCGCGACGGCGATCGCCTTCCGCTCGGGGTCGCCCGCGGGACGCGCGCCGGCGTCGAGGTCGTGGTACCCCATGTGGTTGAACGCCTTGACGACGGTGGCTCCCGACAGGTGCTGCTGCACGAGCGCACTCGTCGACACGCGGCCGTCCTCGAGGTCGGGGCGGTGCCCGTCGACCTCCCACCAGTGGTTCATCGCGTCGATGACGACCGTGCCGCGGAGCCGCTCCGCGGGGATCGTGTCGAGGCGTCCGAGCGGCAGGGCGAGCACGACGACGTCGGCCTGGTCGACGGCGTCGGCGGCGCGGACCGCCTCGGTCCCGGGTGCCACGACGGACAGGATCAGGCGGATGCGGTCCGGGTCGCCCGAGCCCGCGACGAGGACGCGGTGGCCGGTGTTGACGAGCAGGCGACCGAGGACCGTCCCGAGCTTCCCGGCGCCGAGGACCGCGACGGTCCGGAACGGCTGGGTACCGGTGGTGTCCGTGCCGCTCATGCTGCGGCCTCCTGGCGATCGGTGTCCTCGGTCCGGGCGGTGTCGCCGCGGTCGGCGAGCAGTTCGCGCACCCGCGGGACGACGACGCCGCCGTACAGCTCGACGGCTCGGGTGCGGGCCCGCATCGACTGGCCGCCGGAGGTGTAGATCATGTCGAAGCGGCCGACGCCCATCGTGTCGACGGCGTGGGCGATCCGCTGCGCGACGGTCTCCGGCGAGCCGATGTACATCGAGCCGGTGGCGACCTCGCGGTCGAACTCGGCGCGCGTCACCGGCGGCCACCCGCGCAGGGCGCCGATCCGGTCGCGGACGACCCGGTAGTGCGGCCAGAACAGCTCCGTGGCCTCCTCGTCCGTGTCGGCGACGAAGCCGGGCGAGTGCATGCCGACCGGGTGCGCCGTCGTGCCGAACTGCTCGGCGGCCCGGCGGTACAGGTCGAGGTACGGCGCGAAGCGCTCGGGCTGCCCGCCGATGATCGCGAGCATGAGCGGGAACCCGTACTGCGCGGTCCGCACGACCGACTGCGGAGACCCGCCGACGCCGACCCAGGTGCGCAGGCCGTGCTCGGTCTTCGGGAAGACGTCGGCGTCGACGAGCGGCGCGCGGGTCGTCCCGCTCCAGGTGACGGGCTCCTCGCGCAGGAGCTGCGCGAACAGCTCGATCTTCTCCTCGAACAGGACGTCGTAGTCGGCCAGGTCGTGGCCGAACAACGGGAAGGACTCGGTGAAGGACCCGCGGCCGAGGATCACCTCGGCACGACCACGGGACAGCGCGTCGACCGTCGCGAAGCGTTGGAACACGCGGACGGGGTCGTCGGAGGACAGGACCGTGACGCCCGACCCGAGGCGGATGCGCTTCGTCACCGTGGCGAGACCGGCGAGCACGGTCTCGGGGGACGACACGGAGTACTCGGGCCGGTGGTGCTCCCCGACCGTGAACACGTCGACGCCGAGTTCGTCGGCGATGACGGCCTCGTCGACGAGCTGCCGGATCGACCGGGCGTGGCTGACGAACGCGCCGTCGTCGTCCGTGGGGACGTCGCCGAACGTGTCGAGGCCGAAGGTGATGTCGGGCATGGTGCCTCATTTCGTTGTCGCTTCAACCAAGTGATTGACGTGTCAATCATGTGCCGCTACCGTCGAGGAGTCAAGAGGAGGCCGCATGGGTGACGACGGACAGCAGACGCGGGGCCGGCGATCGCCGACCGTCGACGAACTGGCGACCTGGCGCGACTACGTCGAGACGTCGGAAGCGGTCCGCCGTGCGCTCGCCGCGGCGCTCCAGTCCGCGTCCGGGATCTCCGACGGCGACTACCGCGTGATGCTCGCGCTGAGCGAGGCGCCGGAGCGCACACGCCGCTCCGCGGAGCTCGCCGACGAGGTCGGGTGGGAACGCAGCCGGCTCTCCCACCACCTCCGGCGGATGGAGGAACGCGGCCTCGTCACCCGCGACCGGGTCGGACCGGACGCCCGCGGCACGGCCGTGACCTTGAGCGCCGAGGGCGTCCGGCTCTACCGGAGCTCCTCGGCCGCCCACCTCCGCGCGGTCCGACAGGTCTTCGTCGACGCCTTCACGCCCGAGGAGCTCGCCGCGGTCCGCGTCGTGTCCGGGGCCCTCCGCCGCCACCAGGCCGCGGGCCTCCCGGACCGAGGCCGGGCCGACCGGACCTGACCCGTCCGGTCACACTCGCCGCGGGTCAGGCGTCGCGACGCCCGGTGCGGAGGCCCGGGAACTGCTCGTCGCGCCACTCCCCCTCGAGCTGCGGGCCGCCGAACGCCTCCTGTTCGCGGGCGCGCAGTTCGACGCGGCGGATCTTGCCCGACACGGTCTTCGGCAGCGCACCGAACTCCACGCGTCGGACGCGCTGCCAGGCCGGCATCGCGGAGCGGGCGTGCGCCAGGATGTCCCGCGCGGTCTCGGCGGTGGGCTCCCACCCGGACGCGAGCGTGACGTACGCCTTCACCACGGTCAGGCGCTCCTCGTGCGGCGCCGGGACGACCGCGGACTCGGCGACCGCGGGGTGCTGGAGCAGCGCGCTCTCCACCTCGAACGGCGAGACCTTGTAGTCCGAGGACTTGAACACGTCGTCGGTGCGGCCGACGAACGTCAGCGAACCGTCCTCGTGCCGGGTGGCGACGTCGCCGGTGTGGAAGAAGCCGCCGCGGAGCGCGTCGTCGGTCCGCTCGGGCGCGCCGAGGTACCCGGCCATGAGGTTCACCGGCGTCGTCGTCAGGTCGAGGCAGACCTCGCCCTCGCTGGCGCCGGGTTCGCCCGTGACCGGGTCGAGGAGCGTGATCGCGACCCCGGGCAGCCCGTGGCCCATCGCGCCGGGCCGCACGGTGTCACCCGGGGCGTTGCCGACGATCGCGGTGGTCTCGGTCTGGCCGTAGCCGTCGCGGATCGTGCGGCCCCAGGACTCCTCGACGAGCCGGATGACCTCGGGGTTGAGGGGTTCGCCGGCCGAGACGACCTCGCGGAGGGCGGTCGGCCGACTGCCGAGGTCGGCCTGGATGAGCAGGCGCCACACGGTCGGCGGGGCGCAGAAGGACGTGACCTGGGCCTGCTCGAGCTGGTGCAGCAGGCCCACCGGGTCGAAGCGCTCCTGGTTGTACACGAACACCGTGGCCTCGGCGATCCACGGCGCGAAGAAGCAGCTCCACGCGTGCTTGCCCCATCCCGGCGAACTGATCGCCAGGTGGACGTCGCCGGGCTCGAGCCCGATCCAGTACATGGTCGTCAGGTGCCCCACGGGGTAGGACGTCTGCGTGTGCACGACCATCTTCGGCTTGTCCGTGGTCCCGGAGGTGAAGTACACCAGGCACGGGTCCGTGGCCGCCGTCACCGCCTCGGGCTTCCACTCCCCCGCGGGTGCGGGTTCGCCGAGGTCGCTCGGGTACGTCGTCCAGCCGTCCACGGTGCCGCCGACCACGATGCGGGTGAAGTCCCCCGTCAGGTCCGCGTACTTCGGCGTCTCGCGCAGCGTGGTGACGACGTGTGCGACCTGGCCGCGGTCGATGCGGTCCTGCAGGTCCGCGGCGCCGAGCATCGTCGACGTCGGGAGGATCACCGCGCCGGCCTTCATGACGGCGAGCATCGACTCCCAGAGCTCGAGCTGGTTGTCGAGCATGAGCAGCACGTGGTCGCCCTTCGCGACGCCGAGGTCGTGGAACCGTGCCGCGAGCCGGTCGGAACGGGCGGACATCTCCGCGTAGGTGGTGTGCGACTCGCGCCCGTCCTCCTCGACGATGACCAGGGCGTCCCGGTCGTTGCCCGCCGCGATGACGTCGAACCAGTCGATCGCCCAGTTGAACGTGGCACCGACGTCCGGCCACCGGAACGTCTCGCGCGCCGCAGCGCTGTCGGTGCGGGCGGCGATGAGGGCGTCTCTGGCGGCGCGGAGGGCGGCGGCGGGTTCGGTGCGCATGTACCGACCTTGCCCCATCGAGGTGGGTCCGCGCACGGCCGACGCCCAACTACCACAGCATGGAGAAGCGATCAACCCCTCGCGGGGATGATTCCCGGTCCGTAACGTGCTCATGGAGGCACCGAACGTGTGCTGCTCGCTTCCGATGCGGGGCCGCCCGGGCCAGCACGACACCATGAGCGAGAGGATCGGACCGACGATGACACTGATCGACGAACGGCCCGGCCTGACGGGCACCGCCCCTCGCAGCACCGTCCGCATCGAGGCCATGGGGCATGCACCCGACGCAGCGGTCCTCGACCTCAGCGGGTTCTACGCCGGGCGGCAGTGGTCCGCCCGAGCGACCGAGCAGCCCTTCCGCTACCGCTACACCGCGGTCGGCGACGCCGACCTGACGCTCCGTCGGGCGCAGGTCTCCGGGTTCCTCCGCGGAGCCATCCCGGCGTCCGACGAGTACATCGTCCAGTGGCTCACCGCGGGGCAGGGCGTCCCCGACGTCCTGCAGGACCGCGTGCCGATGACCGGTGACGTGCCGATGCTCTTCCCGACCTGTCGGGACTTCGTGTTCGAGTACCAGGACTACGACCAGCGCGTCGTGCACCTGTCCCGACGGGTCGTGCACGAGGTCGCCGACGAGCAGTTCCACACCGGGCAGGTCGCGGACCTCGGCCTCGACCACCTGCGCACCCTCGACCCGGCCGCCGTGGCGCAGTGGAAGAACAGCCTGGCGCTGCTCTCCCGCGAGCTGCGGACGGGCGGCGTCGACTCCCTCCTCTGGCACACCCTCGTCCGCGGGACCGCAGGTGCGTTCCTCCGGATGTACCCGCCGACCGTGACCACGTTGCCGCCGGCCGTGCTCCTGCCCCGACGCGCACGCCTCCGCGCCGCCGTCGAGTACGTCCACGAGCACGTCGCCGAGCCGATGAGCGTCTCGGACGTCGCCGGTGCCGCCGGCCTCAGCGTCCGGGCGACCCAGGAGGCGTTCCAGCGCCACCTGGGGGTGACGCCCATGCAGTACCTGCTGCAGGTGCGCCTCGAGCAGGTCCGCCGCGAGCTGCTGCAGGCCGACCCGACCACCGCGGCCGTGCAGACGATCGCCCGACGGTGGGGGTTCGCGCACCTCGGTCGCTTCTCCGCCGCGTACCGGAACGCCTACGGCGAGTACCCGCGGAACACGCTGCGCCGCTGACGTCGGTCCGGACGGGGCGCGGTCAGTCGAAGTCGTAGTCCTCCGGGCGGACGTCCGGGTCCTCGTGGACCGGGCGCACCGGCCCGGCGATGTCCGCCAACCGGTGCACGTGCTCCACGAACGCGGAGTCGTCGACGTCGACACCCCGTCCGTCGTCGGGTGCCGGGCTCAGGGTGATCTGGCTCGACGGACCGATCAGCAGGGTCTCGACGACCGGCAGTCCCTGCTCGTCGACCGTCGGGACGTCCAGGGTGTCGGTCTTCCGGTTCGCCCCGAGCACCGCCGCGTAGTGGATGACGGCGTCGGCTGCGTCGTCGCTCGTCCGGATCGCCCGACCTGCGTACTGGATGTCCTTCATCCGCCCAGTCAACGCGCGACGCGTGCGGCGGGGCTCAGGTCCTCCACGAGACGCAACCGCCCGGCCGACGCGGCATCCGCTCGGATGGAACAGACGGAGCCGTCCCTCTGTTGCACCGGGTACTGTCGCAGCCAGCGTCACGAACCACGGAGGTACCGATGACCACCACCGAGACCGCGATCCTCGCCGGCGGGTGTTTCTGGGGAGCGCAGCAGCTCCTCCGCCGCCGACCGGGAGTCCTCAGCACCCGTGTCGGCTACTCGGGCGGCGACGTGCCGAACGCCACCTACCGCAACCACGGCACGCACGCCGAGGCGGTCGAGATCGTCTTCGACCCGTCGGTGATCTCCTACCGTGAGCTCCTCGAGTTCTTCTTCCAGATCCACGACCCGTCGACGAAGAACCGCCAGGGCAACGACGTCGGCATGAGCTACCGCTCGGCCGTCTTCTTCACCTCGGACGAGCAGCGCGACGTCGCCCTCGACACCATCGCCGACGTCGACGCCTCCGGTCTGTGGCCGGGCAAGGTCGTCACCGAGGTCACCCCCGCCGGCCCCTTCTGGGAGGCCGAGGAGGAGCACCAGGACTACCTCGAGAAGATCCCGAACGGGTACACGTGCCACTTCGTGCGCCCGGGCTGGGTCCTGCCGAAGCGCAGCGAGGCGGCCGCCACGGCCTGACCGGTCGCGCCGTCACAGCCCACGGACGGGAGGCCCGGTACCAGCTGGTACCGGGCCTCCCGTCCGTCGTCGGGTCGTCGCCGTCGCCCCGGCGACCAGGCGCGTCAGCGCGGGGCGTCGCCGCCGGTGTCCTCCGCGACGTCGTGCTCGCGCTGGAGCGATTCCGGGAGTCCCATCACGAGGCGCCACCGGTTGCCCTCGGGGTCCCGCTCGTAGGAGAAGTCGTCCATCAGGAGCTCGATCATCGCGATCCCGCGGCCGGACTCGGCCATCTCCTCGGGGTCCGGCATCTCGGTGCGGAACGGCACCTGCACCTCGGCGCCGCTGTCGCTGAGCACCGCCTCGAGCGTGGTCGACGTCCGCCGCAGCGTCAGCTGGCACACCAGCCGTTCGTTCCCCTCGGCGTGCTCGATGACGTTCCCGGCGAGTTCGAGCAGCGCGGTCTCGAACCGCATCCGCTCACCCGGGCCGAGGTCGGCGTTGCGGTGCCAGAGGTCGTCCACCGAGTCGTGCACCTCGTCCACGTCGTTCGGCGGCACGACGAGCAGCACGGTGCGCTCCCATGCCGGGCCGGAGATCGCCGAACCGTCAGCAGTGCCGTCAGTCACCATGCGCACATCCTCACATCTCGGTGGGGGTCTGCGGCAGTACCCCGAACGCCCTACCCCTCTCCTCGCTCGCTCACGCGCTCGCTCGCCGGGTCCGTGCCGTCCGTGTGGGAAGATCGCGGGGTGGACGCCACTCGACGACCCGCGGCCGTCGTCATCGCCGCGATGAGTGAAGAGGTCTCGGCGTTCACGGACCTGTTCGGCGGCGGCCCGGTCCTCCGCGGCCCGACCGGCGGCCACGACGAGCACCACCTCCTCGACGTCGGCGGCGCCACGGTCGCCGTCCGCCGGAGCGGGATCGGCTTCACGAACGCGACCGCTGCCGTCGCCCACGCCTTCCACGACTTCGGCCCCGGCGTCCCCGTCATCAGCGTGGGCACCGCCGGCGGCCTCGCCCAAGAGGTCCAGCTCGGCGACGTCGTCGTCGGGGACTTGTACGTCAACCTCAACGCCGATGCCACCGCATTCGGGTACGTGCTCGGTCAGGTGCCGGGCATGCCTCCCGAGTACGGCGCCGACGCCGATCTCATCCGTCGCGCCCGCGAGGTCCCGACCGACGACGTCGTCCGCACGGCGTCGATCGGCTCGAGCGAGGTCTTCGTCACCGACGGCCGGGCCCGGGACCTCCGCCGCACCTTCCCGACGGTCGCAGCGGTGGACATGGAGTCGGCGGCCATCGCGCAGTTCGCCTCCGTGCACGCCATGCCGTTCGTGTCGATCCGCGGCATCAGCGACCTGTGCGCCCCGGACGGCGACGAGTTCCGGGAGCACCTCGACGACGCGGCTGCGCGGGCGGCGCGGGTTGCGCACCGGGTCGTCGTGGGGTTGGCGCGGGGTGCGGTGCTGCCGGGGGGCTGACGTCTGTGCACATCGACGAGGAGGGACCTGATCACCTGGACCCCGGCACGGAGTCGCTCCACGACATCGCGCTCACCACGACCGGCCAGGGTGGCTCCGTAACGCTGCACATCCCGATGGGGCCGACACTCCACGAGCACGCAGTCCTGGACAGTCTGCATCCACCGGAGGCTCGATGAGAACACCCACCAGCCGAGTGGCTGCGACCGTCGCACTGCTCGTCGCCGTCCCGTTGCTCCTCACCAGCTGCCAGCGAGGACCGGCAGTGCAACGGAACGAAGCGAAGAAGGACGTCGTCGATGTCTCCGTCGGCGGAAGAAGCACTTCGCCTCACTCGCGCCCAGGCGCTCCCCCATGCCAGAGTTCGTTCACGCTTCCAGCTCCCCGTAGTCGATGGTCTCCACTAACGCCCGCAGCACCGGCCCGCAGCGGAGTTCGAATGGCAAATCAAGACTCCGCGCCGACGGCACCCACGCCACCCCGATGGGGGCCAGCGGACACTAGCTGAGGAACACTACACTTTCCTTCGGTCAGCGTGAGATCACGCCGAGAACGGGGTAGCGTGCGGAATTCACTCGCGCAGACGGTCCTTGCTGAGGTGACATCAGAGCACGATCTCGAGCGCCTGAGCGAACTGCTGTCAAAGCTGCAGGTTCTCAGTCGAACCAAGTACGATGAATATGGCGGCTACATGCCCGGTGTGAAGTTCATCGAGTCTTTGGCAACATGGCTCGACTGCTTCGACCGAGGCGACCGGACCGTGGCGCTCGAGTTCGTTCTCCAACGCCTGGTGTTCATCTCGGCGGCCGAGATGGAGCATCTTGTATCGACTGTATACCAGGATTTTTTGAGACCCTGGTTCCGCCGACAAGCAGCAGAGCAGCTCGGGCTGCCTTTGTGGCAGGTTGCGCGCATAACTGCATCGGATGAGTTCAAAGCGGTGCAGCGGCGGACCTTGGTTCTTGGGATGAGTGACGGCGCGCGGCTTGATCGCCTCCGGCGGGCGAGCAACATGTCGACAGAACAGTTCCACCTCGACTACGTCATTGACACCGAAAAAGCGAAGGACATGCGGGCGACGCTCGAGGAGGCCCTTGAGAAGCAGGGTCTGCAGGCGGAGCCAACCTTCCAGTCAGTCCTCGTCGTCGACGACTTTTCCGGCTCCGGCGCGTCCATGCTACGTAAGGAACATGACGTGTGGAAGGGCAAGGTTCCGAAGATACTGCGCCAAGTCGACCTGTTGCACAGCGAGGGCGTAGTCGCGGATGATGTACAGGTCACGGGTCTGCTTTATCTGATGACAGAGAACGCCGAGTCTACCTTGCGGACCCGACTCATCGAAGCCGGGTACGCCGACCGTTTCACAGTCAAGTCTGCATACACGTTCCCCGAAACGTTCCCTCTCAGCGATGCCCGCGACAGCGACTTCCTCGCATTGTGCGATCGGTATTTCCGCGCCACGTGGGTTACTGACGCCACGAGAGTCGGGGGTGATGACCTCCGATTCGGATTCGGCGGCTCCGCTCTCCCGCTTGTCCTGCATCACAACGCGCCGAACAACGCACCGCCGATCCTGTGGAAGGATGACGGAGCAGACGCCGAACGCTCACCGGACGCGAGCCCGTGGACCGGCGTGTTCCCCCGGCACGAACGACACCACCCCGGACGACCATGAGCCCATCAGGTAACCCATTCCGATCCCGCTACACGGAAATGCAGCGGGACCGCGCCGGGTTCCTCACCACCTTCAGCACCACAATGCTCGAAGCGCTTCCGGACGCCGCGGTCGCATGGAACCGCCTGGTCGTCTTACGCAGCGCTCCCGGCGCTGGCAAGACGTCGATGCTTCGGATGCTGACGCCGGACAACCTCGCAGCGTTCCGGAGTCCCACTCGCGATGATCACCTCGAAGAGCTTCGATCCGCGCTGAATTCCAGTGGAGTCCTCAGCGACGGCAGGCCCCAGCTGCTCGGGCTGATGGTGAGTGTGGGACGCGACTATCGTTCCCTCGTCGATCTCGGACCGCAAGGCGCCGGTGCTCTGAAGATCTTTTTCAAGCTTCTCGACGCGCGAATATTGACGCGGGCGGTCGAAGCAGCTCTCACGGCGACTGATCAGCGCTTCCCCGACGGCGCCTCGTCGGTCGAGTTCCAACCGAACGCCGGGCCCGACACCGAACGCGCACGGGCACTCGCAAAACGTCTCTTCAACATCGACAACGCTCCCTTCAACGGGCAGCAGATCCTCGATCAGTTGCGCGAGAAGGAACGAACCGTTCTGGACTTACTCGGCTCTTTAATGCCAGTTGATTGGGAAAGCGTCGACGGTCACCCGGATCTTCTCTCGCTGGAATTCCTCGCAACGACAAGAATCTTCATCAATGGCTCTGAGCTTCACGCCCGGCCGGTGCTGCTCTTTGATGACGTGCACGACCTTGACCCCGATCAGAGAACCGCTCTCTACAACGCGCTGATCGTCCGAGAACCGCGAGTTGGCCGTTGGATTGCGGAACGACGGTCGGCCGTCCCTCTCAATGAACTGCTGATCGGTCGAACGGAGGGCCGAGAATACAGCCTCATCGAGATTGAGAAGCATCTCGACCGACCGTTCAAGCAGCGGCAGATCATGACCGCAATCGCTGACAGCAGAGCGATGCGCCCGTTGCTGTCACAGGGCAGGAATGAGCTATTCTCGATGCTTTTGAGCAACACTGAGTCTATCCCGGATGGTCTCATGGAACGTGCTCTTGCGGAAGCGGAACGGGATGCCTCCGCCGCGGTCGAGGCGCACCCTGAGCATCGGCAATGGCTCGCACGCTTGACCGAGCAAGGTGAAGCACAATCGGTTCTTGAACGCGCAGTCGGATTTCGCGAGCTACGAATCCTAATTGAACGGAACTTGAACCGTCAAGCTCCTACATTGTTCGATTTTGTGGAAGAACTTGACCCGGACCGCGCTGATAAGCTTTCAAGCAGCAGCACCCGCGCAGCTGCAAAATTATTCCTCGCTCGTGAACAAAATATTCCTTATTACTTCGGGCCGAACGTCCTTGCGGAACTATCCAGCAGAAACATCGAACAGTATCTCGCTCTCGCCGGTGACCAGTTCGACCTCATCCTCTCGGCGTTAATGATCCGGGGCCGCTCCCCGTATTTACTTGCCTCTGAACAGGATGTCCGCGTGCGGCGAGGCAGCAAGGAGATGTGGAACACTATTCCACGTCGAATACCCAACGGCATGGATGTGCAAGCTCTGCTGTACTCCATCGCCGAGCGCGGGCGAGCCGAGACGTATCAGCCGACCGCGCCATACGCGCCGGGTGTGACCGGCATGGCTCTTGAATGGTCAGAAGCGCAGCGCCTGTTCCGCGCACCGCAACAGGACAGCAACCTGGAGCGCCTTCGAAACGCCTTTGGCCAAGCAGTGGCCAACAACTTGTTGGAGACCACCGCCGAACCGCAGTCAGTGAAGAACAGCCGCTTCCAAGTGTTCTATCTCAATCGGATGCTGCTTCCGCATTTCTCGCTACCGCTGCAACGAGGCGGGTTCCGAGAACAGAGCGTCGCACGGACTCTGAACCGTTGGACGCGCGCGGCCGCCCGGCTTGGCGGGCACCTCCCGGACATCGATGACGACGTCAGCCTCCCAGACGAACGGCTTCTGTAACCCCATGGCTCCTGATCTGAGATGGCTTGACTACGTCTTTGCCGATAGTTCCGATGAGTCCGTCCACTTCTGGCGCGCCGCCGCGGAAGCGGGCGGCCGAACACTGCTGCTCTGCGGCGCCGGCTTCGACCCGCGTACGCTCGACGTCCCCCACCGAGTCGCGCAAAGCATCACCGACCTAGATGTCCTCGCCCTCGAACTCGCACCGCCCGGCTCCCACGACACCGCCGACCAAGTGGCAGCTACGCACCAGGACGAACTGCGCAACCTGTTCTCATCCCAACTTCGGTTCGTTCCACGAGTCACATCCTCGGATCCGTCGAGCCAGTCCGCAAAGCTCACCCGGGCCCTCGTGCGGGACTACGCCCTTCTGCAGTACGACACCATCTTGCTGGACATGTCGGGCCTGCCTTCGATGGTGTCGTTCGCGATCCTGCAACTGCTGCTCACCCAGGCCGGTCAGCACATCAACCGATTCGCCGGAAACCTCCTCGCGATCGCATCCGAGGACCCCGTCACGGACAGCAGGATCATCGCGTCCGAGCTCGACGAACCCGAGATGCTCCCCGGGTTCGCGGGTGCCGATGAGACGGCGGCAACCACGATCTGGATCCCCGTACTCGGACGCAGCTCCGTCGATGAAGTCCAAGCTCTCAGCACCTTCCTGCAGCCTGAAGAGGTGTGCGCGGTCATCCCGTTCCCGGCCACCGATCCCAGGACCGGCGACGATCTCCTGCTTGAGCATCGGCAACTCCTTTTCGATGAGCTGCAGCTCGAGCAGCGGAACGTCTTCTACGCGAGCGAGTCCAATCCCTTCGATCTGTACCGTCAGCTGGTCAACCTCGCGGACCGGTACCGCCAGGCTCTCCGTCCGCTCGGGTCGACCGCCGTTGTCGTCAGTGAACATACGAGCAAGATGCTCGGACTCGGCGTCGTCCTCGCTGCGCACGAACGAGGTCTCTCTCTAGCGCATGCCCGTCCCATGTCGTACCGGCTGCACGAGGCACCTCCGGGTAGACGAACGGTCAATATCTCAACCGCATGGCTATTAGGAGCACCGTATGCCGTCTGATCCGACTGCGGACTACCGGGCCGAATCAGGCGAACTCCCGCAGGTGTACCGCCTCGCAGCTGCAGTGACAGTCGACAAAACGTTGCGCCGACTAATGTCGTCGCGGCATGCCTACATGATCGCGTCCGGAGGCGCCGCGCCCGCAGCAGCCATCGCAGCGAAGCTACATTCCGACAACGGCGCATCAGCGGAAGTCGTCTCCCCGCTCGCGTTCATCGAGCGCCGAGCATTACCAACTGATTCAATTGCCGTGGTGTTCTCGGCGCGCGCACGTCACCCGGACTCATCAATGGCGGTCAGTCACGCTCTCGCTCATGGCCTTCATGTCGTTCTGTTGACAACACGCTCACCATCGGAGCTCGCTGCCCCTTTCAACAGCTTTCGGGTGCACGTAATCACTGTACCGACCGCCCGACCCAAGGACGGGTTCCTTGCCACCGGGAGCGTGCTGTCGATGAGTACCGTGGTCGCACGCGCCTACGAAAGCACCCTTCCCCCCACATTAAGCCTTCCCGCCCTGCCAGAACTGACTTCTGAAGGGCCGTTGGTCGTCCTCTACGGCTCCGGGGGTTACCCGGCGGCGTTAGACATCCAGATCAGATACGAAGAACTCGGTTTGGCTCCGGTAGAGCTTGCCGACTACCGCAACTTCGCACATGGAAGGCATGTGGGATTGCAGCGGCGCGCATCGCACGCCGCAGTGCTAGCGCTGATCACTCCGGAAGTCGAAGCGATCGCTGAGCGCACGCTCCGCACCGTCCCGAGCGCCATCCGGATCGTCCGAATTCGAACGACTACACCAGGCGTTGCCGGATCACTGCAGCTACTCGCCGCCGCAATGCAGACGCCGACGCTGCGCGCCGCTGCGCAGAATTTGGCGCTCAGCAAGCCGCCGGTTCCCGCATTTGGGCGCGAGCTCTACCATCTTCCGTTCAAACGGTTGTTCCCGACCCCGGAGGACAATCCCGTCACGCGGAAGGCACGTGCCATCGGCACAACGTCGTCCGACGCGCTACCGCTAGTGCGGGTAGCGTACGACCGGTGGCGACTGTGGGTAGGGCGCCAGCGGTTCACGACGATCGTCTTGGACTACGACGGCACGTGCGTGGACACCACGGCTCGGTACGAGTTGCCCCGGGCAGAAATCCGGGACGCCCTTCTGCAACTCCTACAGAACGGCCTTCAGCTTGCGTTCGCTTCTGGCCGTGGGAGCAGCCTCTACACGGCGCTTCAAGCGTGGGTGCCGGAGCATCTCCGCTCGCAAGTTCAGCTCGGGTTACACAACGGCGCTTGGGAGCAGGCGCTCGACGCGCCGCTGACCCCGCCAAAAGATGAATCCGCGTGGGTTCAAGAAGTCTGTGCTTCCCTCGCTGCATTTGTTGAACTCGGCGCCATCGTCGTCCGGCAAGGGCACCAGCAGGTCGGCGTCGAGCCCGCCGGGAACGGCGCGTCCGTCGCCGCTGCGCGGAGCATTGTGAACTCTGTCGTTGAGCTCCTCGACGCGCCCGTACAGGTCGTATCTAGCGGCCACAGTGTTGATGTTGTTGCAGCTGACAGCGGTAAGGCACCGTTCCTTCGGAAACTACAACAGCGATCCGGAGCCGCGCTGGCCGTCGGCGATCAAGGCGCGCCCGGCGGTAACGACTTCGCGTTACTCACGGCAACAAAGCTGAGTGTCAGCGTCGACCGGTGCTCGCCTGCGCTGGATCGTTGCTGGCCGCTTGGCCGGTCTGGCCAGCGTGGACCAGATGCTCTCCTCGATGTCGTCGGAATGCTGCACACTTCTAACGGGGTGACAAGACTGGTCCCTCCGAAGGTGAAGAATGGGACGTGATGAGCTACTCCGAGTTGCCGGCAACGTCCCACACCGTCGTGACCAGCGGCTTCGCCGCCGTCGACGTGATGATCAACGGAAGCGTCTGCGCCTCTCCGGGCGGCACGGCGGTGAACGTGGCCGCAATCCTCGCGCGCCTTGGATGGCACTCCGAAGTGGCAGGAACCATCGGCACCGACCCAGCTGGACTCTTCCTTGCGGAATCGCTGGAAGCCGACGGGGTAGGAACGCATTCGCTGCGGCTTTTTGACCAGTGGAAGACCCCCATCGTCGTGCAGGAACGCCGCCGCGATGACCACGCGTGGCGCTTCGCGTGTCCAGCGTGCGGCGCCAGGTTCGCCAAGCACCGGCCGTCAGAGGTGGCATACGCTACGGCGGTGGTTGAGCAGTTGCCCGCTCCCGACGTCTTCTTCTTCGACAGAGTCAGCCTTTTCACCATCGAACTTGCTCGTCGGTGGAAGGAAGCTGGGTCGCTGGTCTTCTTCGAACCGGCCGGACTGGGTCGGCCTGCGCTTTTCGACCGGGCGGTCGACGTGTCTGACGTCGTGAAGTACAGCGCCGAGCGCGCCCCTGCCTTCGCTGAGCGGCTGCCGACGGACCTGACGACCCTGATTGAGACCCTCGGACCGGCTGGCGCACGAATCCGTATCGACGGCGTGTGGACCGACGTTCCGGGTCATCCGGTAACAGCTCTTGTTGACTCCGCTGGAGCCGGCGATTGGACATCCGCTGGCATCATCGATGCTCTGTTCACCTCAGGAGGTGAACCGGACTGGGAAAGGGCGTTGGTCGCAGGGCAGCGGCTCGGAGCCGACGCTTGCGGTTGGGAGGGAGTACGGCCGGAGCCGGCAACACATATCGCCGGCGATTTCGAGGCGTTCGGATGCCCGCGGATGCTCTCAGAACGGCGCACGAACGCGCAAATGTCCCTCGGATAACCGACCGGCCCGCCACCCCGGCGTGCATCTCAGCCCGGTGGACCCCACCGCGCATCGGTCCCCACACGGCTAACACCGCACAAGCTGCATTGCTCATCGAACGCACCGACCATCGCCGCACTACGACTTCTCGAACGCCTCGGACGCCGACCTCGCTCGTCTGTTGCTCGCGGCAGCAGACGTCCTCCTCCAGGACTTGCGTGCTCACCGACAGTTCATTGCACAGCTGCGCATCGCTACCGCTGCAACGCCATGTCAAGAAGGTGAACTCGCCGGTCTGCGTTGTTGCCTCTCGCAGCTCGAGGAAGCAAAGACGGCTCTCCTGTGGCCATCAGTTGGCCGTCGTAGATCGTCTCTGAGATGAACGTCGAGGCGTCAGAGTGGGCCGGCGTCGGGCGCTGCGGTCAGGACGGGGAACGACCGGTAGTACCGGTCGAGCCCCTTCTCCACGACCACTCCGTTGTAACGGCTTGCGATGAGTCTTTCCGCGCAGAGGCTTTCTGATGGCAGCTCTCTTCCGTCTTCGAGTGCCCGGACGACGCGGTGGTCTCTGCCGACTGCGGCGGCAACGGCCTCGACGCTCAGCCCGAGCGCCTCATCGCGCAGCCTGACTTCCCAGCCGAGCTGCTGCTGGGTGTCGTGGCGGGCTGGTTCGGGTCGGGGTCGCGGCATGCGGTCATTCTGTCGTTGGGGCAGGTATCCCTCAACGGGCCGGTCTCTTCCTGCTGTGAGCACCCTTCATCTGGAAGGTCAGCGTAAGGAGTCGAACGTGATGGAGGCAGCTCTTCCCCACTTGGTGACCGTCCTGGTCGCGGCCGGATTGATCGCCGGCGCTTACGTCGCCGCAGCAGCCCAGCGTCGGCTGCAACGCGCCTCGATGGCATGGACATCCGACGTGTCTGCGCAGTGCAGAACAACGACTCGTGGTGGGTGCCTACGCTCGTTGCGCAGAACGCTTCGTCAGTTCGATAGTTCCCACACTTGAGCGGCGGTCTGGGCTTTCACCTCATGAAGGGCGCCCGTCGGGTCAACCTTCTTTGCCCACCGCGGCCTGATTCTTGTCGAACCCTTCTCGAGTCCGTATGTGAACACCGCATGATCCGGATTGAACAGGTTGAACAGCGCTATGTTGTGGCCGTTCATTGATCCGTGGTGAGGAGCCGTCACCACGCACGTCCGAACGGGCGACGGCAACCACTTATGCCATTCCGCCGCGAATGCATGCCAGACAAGACCGACATTGAGCGGCAAATCCCCCGTGTGGACCCATCCATCTGTGCATGAATGTGCGAAGTGTCCTGGATTCGACGGAACAAAAGGGTGTTTGGCAGGAGGCTTTGTAGATCCGCTGTACAGGCTTATTGATGACCAGTTGGTAATGGTCGTTCGACCGCGCGGGATCCCGTGAGCATGCGCAACCTCTTCCATGATGGCGCGAGCAGCGCGTCGATGGGCGTGCGACCGGACCACGCTCTGGCGGGCCGCTTCCAGGCTGACGTCGAGCTTCAGTTTCGATTTGATCCGCTTCGCCACCTCTTTCAAGGTCTTCTTCGGAACCGTGAGTTGTGTGACGAGCAGCATCCACGGCATACCTGCCGGAGTGAGATCTGTTCCCGAGGCGATCGTTCGTACTGGTGCGGCAACAACCGCTCCGTCGGCGTCTACCTGCTGGGCAAGGTCAACAGCAACGTCCGGGTCGGCTGCGTTGAGGCCGTCTTGCACCAAGAGAACTTCCGCGAATCCGAGGTTTGCCGCGAACGCAGCGATGCTTGCGTCAGATTGCAGGAGGCTCATGCTCGCAGCGTTCCCTGCTCGATGAGATTGTCGGAGCATGCCGAAGAGCCTCGATACGGGTCCGAGCCAGGGTATGACAAGCCTCCCGACCGATATCGTTGACCGACTCATCTCCCTCGCAAGAAACTGCAACCTATTCACATGATCTTCGTCGAGATGTGATACGAAGATAAAGTCAATGCGCGCCACGCCTCGATCAACTAGGTCCTTCGCCAAGTCACGAATGGCTGATTCAAGTTTGCCCACACGCGGCGCCGCACCGACGTCGTAGATGTAGGTCAGCGGACTCACCCCCAGTTGCGCGACAGTAGTGGCATGGAACCCACCGTGCCCGACCCGATACTGCACTCGGTGCGCACTAAGCGGCGCCCCGCCCCCTGCTACTGACATTCGCTCAAGATAGCGTACTTCTCTGCCCGCGGAGACTGGAAGGTCTTCGGTCGCAGCTCCCGCACTGCGTCCACGTCTGCCTCGTCGAGGACACACAACGACCCGAATGAGCTCGCGAAAATCCACGTCTGGGCGATGGCGGACGAATACGAGGTCGCAGCCCGTGGCCGCATCCGTCAGCGGGTCCGCCACGCGTCCGACGCGGCAAACTGACCGTGCCGCTCGTTGACGCCTGGCTCGCCACACACGATGGCGTCGACCTTATGCGCGGATCGAAGGCACTCCCGCCGACGACGCAGAGTCCCATGAGCAGCGTTGCTGATGGATATCATCAGCCACCTCCCTCTCCCCGTCGTCTTGTCTGTCGCCGGGGGAGGACTCAGTTCGTTGCAGCGCTACCTCGACGCAGCCTCCTTCGACGTCTTTGGCCAGTACGAGACGGCGCTCCGCACGCCAGCGCGGGACGACTCAATCATCACGCACGAGACGAACATGTCGCAGGTCCGCGGCCTCGGCCACAATGACCCCTCCGCCACCATCGGCGTAGGTGACTTCCGATGAGCGCCTATGACTCCGGAAACATGTGGGACACGCAGGTCGCCGCGAGCCTGCCCCCGCTGCGCCAGGCCACCGGCGACTCAGTCACGGACAGGGAAGTGCAGCAGGTGCCGGCGCTCGGTCCCTCATCGACGCGGACCTGGTGCTGACGTGGCTCAGCCGGGTGCACATGTCGAAGGTGATTTCGCGCATCCAACGGTGGCGAGCCGAGGACCGCGCTGCTTCCGGCGCAGCCCCTGGCGGGCGCAAAGCACACATCGACGACAGCTACACCAAGCAAGAGCTGCCGATGCAGAACGAGTACACCGGCAAGGAAGTCGACAAACCCGTTCTCTAACTCGAAGCAGACCTCTTCCCACATAAGAAGAGCCGAAAGAACCGCGATGCCGCAGAAGAAGGAGGCACATCAAAGCCTCCGATTGGGAGATGGTGTTCATGGCGAACATCATCATGGACGTCCACGAAGACCCCTACGCGGACAAGGAAGGCGCTCCGCCGCCGCTCATCCGCGCTGCGAGCCCCGGCACGCCCAACAAGCACCGGCGAGCACAGCATCGCCCTCGTCGACTCGCTCCTCGACAGCGGATACGACATCACCCGACTCGTCTTCGACGCCGGCTACAGCCAGCTCACAATGGAGCAGTTCCACCAGCCCCTCGCCGGCAAGCACGGCTCGCGACTCGGTATCAGCAACGGCGTCGGCGTCGCCCCCTTCGCTGGCGACCGTTTCTTCTGCGCCGGAACTGCGAAGCATCTGCTCGCGACTGGGAAGCACTTCGACGAAGGCACCATCACCGGAGAGCTGCACCGGAAAGAGGTCCTTTAGCGCGAGGACTACGAGCTGCACCTGCACGACCGCGTGAAAGACGGTTCGAAGATGAGGTTCGTCTGACCCGCATTGGGACCGTCATCGACGGTCGACTGCCCCCTGCGTGAACTGCTCCAAAGCAAAGCCGTCTGAAGAAGCGGACCGGCCGCGAATCTACGAGCGGGACATGCCGCAGCTCGCGGCCGAGAACCGGGTCTGCTGCAGAACACCATCACGGTGAAGGCGAGCGACAACGTCAAGAACCGGCAGAAGCTTCGCTGGCACAGCAAGGAGTGGTGGCGCACGTACCGGGTTGGCCGGAACACCGTGGAGAGCCTCAACGACACCGTCAAGGACGACATCGAACTCGACAAGTCCTCCCACCGCCCCATGCGCGGTATGGCCGGACAGCAGTTCGCCTTCGCGCTTCTCATGGTCGCCGCGAACATGAAACGCATCATCGAGTTCGAGCACCAGCTCTACATCCTCGACAAGCGCACCCAAGAAGGACGAGCACCACAGCGCCGCAAGCAGAAGCACGAACTGCTGCCTCGCCGACGTGACCGGCTCAACCGCTCGAACTGCAAGGCCAACCCCGACCCCCGTAAAGCTCATCCCCCCAGCGGACGTAAACCGGCACGCCGCTCCGAACCGAACAAGCACCACCAGCACCCCGGACGCTTCACCGCCCAGAAACGCTCCAGAGGCGTCCGAGGTGCTTTGGCGCGCCCGTAAACTCGAGCGCGCAGCCCTCTGACGGCAGGACAAGACCGGAATGGCCCACTGACGGCCGCGATCGTCCGCCAGAACACCCCTGAGAACGAGAAGAACCCCCGGCCGGAGCCGGGGGTTCTTCTTTTGGGCTGAGTTTCGCAAACCGTTGAGGTCAGAAACACAAACGGCCCTGTGGCGGTACCGGTGGGATTTGAACCCACGGTGGAGTCGCCCCCACACATGTTTTCGAGACATGCTCCTTAGGCCGCTCGGACACGGTACCGGGAAAGAGTTTACACGATCCGGGAGGCCCGTGACGACACCCCGTGCACCTC
Source organism: Curtobacterium sp. MCJR17_055 (assembly GCF_003224335.1). Taxonomy (GTDB): domain Bacteria; phylum Actinomycetota; class Actinomycetes; order Actinomycetales; family Microbacteriaceae; genus Curtobacterium. Next base: position 589,373 of record NZ_QKLF01000002.1, on the reverse strand, counting down.
CCCTCCACATGCGGCTGAGTCCGCCTTCTCCTCCCCAAGCCGCCACGACCGTGGCCGTAGACCGAGGCACCGCGCGTACCGTCTCCGCCATGAGAACGCGCACCCTCGTCGCCCTGCTGTCCTCCGTCGTCGGCGCGGCCGTCGTCAGCGGAGCCGCCGGCATCGGCGCACGGGCAGGCATCCGCGGGCAACGGGCAGCGTCCCAGCGGATCGTCGACATGCTCCCCGTGCACGCGGACTGGTGGCGCGAACGCCTGCACCACGACGGCCAGCTCACCTACGTGGCGATCGGCGACTCCGCGGCGCAGGGGGTCGGCGCGACGGCCCCGGGTCGCGGGTACGTCGGCCTGCTCGCTCGTCGCATCCGACACCGTTCGCGGTTGACGGTGCGGGTCGTGAACCTCAGCGTGTCCGGTGCGACGACGTGGGGGGCGAAGCAGCACCAGCTCCCGAAGCTGCACCAGTACAGCCCGGACGTCTGCACGGTGTCCATCGGAGCCAACGACATCGCGGACTTCCACCCGGACAAGTTCGAGCGGAACATCCGAGCGATCTACGGAGCCGTGCCGTCGCACGCGATCGTCGGGGAACTCCCGTGCATGTTCGTGCCGGACCGGGAGCGCAAGGTCGCGGTCGCGAACGAGATCATCCACCGGGTCGCGGGTGAGCTCGGTCTGACCGTGGCACCGCTGCACGCGATCACGAAGCGTGTCGGCATCCGGCGCACCTTCTTCAACACGTACGGCGACCTGTTCCACCCGAACGACCGCGGGTACGAGATCTGGGCGAGCGCCTTCGAACCGGCGGTCGACGCACGGGTGGACACAGTGGCCGCCATCCGTCGGTACCTCTCCGCGCGGGAAGCCGAGGAGCTCGGGAGCCAGGCCGGCGACGTCGCGCACGCCCGTGCAGAGCAGGACACCGACGACGCCGCGGCGCTCGACACGGCGAACCGACCGAATCCACTCGACCGCCTGCGTCAGCGTGTCACCGGCTCGGTCCCGCTGCCGGGTCCGCACGCCAGCGGCGACCGCGATGACGAGGGATCCGACGACCGAGCCGACGAACCGACCGATGTCTGCCGAGCCGACCGGACCGATGTCGGCGGAGCCGCCTAACCTCGTCCCATGGCCCGTCCCCAGTCCTCGTTCCGCTGCACGGAGTGCGGGTGGACCAGCATCAAGTGGGTCGGTCGCTGTGGCGAGTGCCAGTCGTGGGGGACGGTGGAGGACGCGTCGGCTGCGACCGCCAGCACCCGCGGGACAGCGTCGATCGCCGTCACCGGCAGCCGCATCGCCCGGCCGATCACGGAAGCCCGCGGCGGTACCGTGCAGCGCTGGCAGACCGGCATCGGCGAGTTCGACCGGGTGCTCGGCGGCGGGATCGTCCCCGGAGCCGCGGTCCTGCTGAGCGGCGAGCCCGGGGTCGGCAAGTCCACGCTCCTGCTCGAGGTCGCGTCCCGTGCGGCCTCGATGGGCAAACGCGTCCTCTACGTCAGTGCGGAGGAGTCCGTCGACCAGGTGCGCCTCCGCGCGGAACGCACCGGCGCCATGCACGACGAACTGTTCCTCGCGAGCGAGGTCGACCTCGGCGTCATCCTCGGCCAGATCGAACAGGTGCAGCCGGACCTGCTCATCGCCGACTCGGTGCAGACGATCTCGTCAGCGTCCGTCGACGGCATCGCCGGTGGGACGTCGCAGGTGCGCGAGGTGGCCTCCACGCTCATCCGGGTGGCGAAGCAGGCGGCGCTCCCGGTGCTCATCGTGGGTCACGTCACGAAGGACGGCACGATCGCCGGACCCCGTCTGCTCGAACACCTCGTCGATGTGGTCTGCCAGTTCGAGGGTGACCGCCAGACCGCACTCCGGTTCGTCCGGGCTCTGAAGAACCGCTTCGGACCGACGGACGAGGTCGGCTGCTTCGACATGGCGGGCGACGGCATCCACGAGGTACCCGACCCAAGCGGCCTCTTCATGTCCCGCAACGGCGCCCCGGTGTCCGGCACGTGCATCACGGTGGCGATGGAGGGACGGCGGGCGCTGCCGGTCGAGATCCAGGCCCTCGTGGTCCCCAGTTCGGCACCGCAGCCGCGTCGCGTCGTGAACGGGGTGGACGCATCCCGTGTGGCCATGCTCCTCGCGGTGCTGGAACGACGAGCCGGCATCAAGCTCTCGGACGCCGACGTCTACGTCTCGACCGTCGGCGGTATGAAGCTCACCGAACCCGGCGCCGACCTCGCCATCGTATTGGCGCTCGCGAGTGCGGCCCGTGACCGCCCGTACCCGCACACGCTCGCTGCCGTGGGCGAGATCAGCCTCGCCGGCGAGATCCGGACGGCGACCGGCGCGAAACAGCGCGTGGCAGAGGCTGGACGACTCGGCTTCACGACGGTCCTCGGAGCCGACGCGGAACACCTCCGGGAAGCCCTGCGGGTCGCGTTCTCGATGACGAAGTCCCCGCGGGAACGCGAGCTCGACGCCGCCTTCTGACCGCGCGAGAGAACCGACGCCGTCACGGTCGCTGGTCGCCGGCGACCACTTCGGCGGCGGGCACCTCGGTGTCCACGTCGTCCTCGATCCCGGTGCCCGCGACGGCGGAGGCGAACCCACGCCGGTCCCGCGTCGCCCACACGCCGATGACCGCTGCCACCGCGAGCGCGAACGCGATCAAGCCGGAGAACGGCAGCCCGCTGGCGGTGAGCGCCGACCACCCGCCGGAGCCGAGCGCCCACCGCACCAGCCGAGCCGCGCCTCCCGGGACGGGCACCGGTCGGAGCCGCACGACGTGCTCACCGAAGGTCCGCCCCGACACCAGGACGATGACGAGCTGCAGCGCGGGCGCGGTGACGGCGGCGACGATGCCGAGACCGACGGCGAGCGGCCCGCCGTCCGGCACCCCGAGCAGCGCGAGGCCGACCGAGGTGACCGACGTGAGCAGGCCCGTCGTGAACCAGATGGCCAGGACGTCGGCGAGGATGCCGAAGAACCGCCGGCCGGCCGTGACCGGTCGCGGCACCCGGGCCTCCTCCGTCGTCCGCGCCGATCCGGCGAGCAAGCCGACGACGGGTGCGAAGAGCGTGCCGAGCAGGGCGCCCGCGGTGTTCGCGATGAGGTCGTCGACGTCGAACAAACGGTAGGCGCACGGGTACAGGAACCAGTCGCCGGTGAGCTGCGTGAACTCGATGAGCAGCGACAGCACGAAGCCCGCGGCACCGCCGACGAGGAGGCCCACGACGAGTCGGCGGCGGAGCACCGCGTGCCGGACGAGCGCACCGAGCGGGACGAACAGCAGCACATTGAGGAGCACCTGCGCCACGGCGGGGTTCCCGAGCAGGGACCGCGGGCCGGTGATGCCGCCCTCGCGGGCGATGTCACCGACGAAGGTGAACGGCCGGAGCTGCGGCTGGGGATCGGCACGGCAGACGGCGGCGATGTCGTCTGGCAGCGGGAGGAGCGTGTAGGTCACGAGCGCGAGCGCGTAGACGAGCGTCCCGAACGCGAGCAGGCCGCGTCGGACGCCGAGCTTCCCGTGTCGCCGGTACTCGCGCGCGGCCCACGGGACCAGCCCGGCGACGGCGAGCACGGTGCCGAGGGCGAAGGCGATGACGCCGGGCACGATCGATCCCATGGACCGACGCTATCCGGAGGGACCGGGTCCGGTACGGGACCGGTCGTTACGCGCGCAGTGCCGCGAGCAGGTCGGCGGGTTCGGCCTGCATGGTGTGCGGACCGGCGATGTCGAAGAACACGCCTTCGAGGGAGTCGAGGTGCGCGGCCAGGAACTCCTCGAGCCGCTCGGCGTCGTAGACCATGACCTGCCGGAGCTTCTCCCCCGGCACCATCGCGGTGTAGGCGTCCGCCGACGAGAACAGCAGCAGGATGCGCTTGTCCGACCCTTCCCGGCCGAACACCCGGACCTGCATGTCCTTCTTCCCGGTGACGAGCCGCGGGACGATCACGATGTCGTTGCGCAGGGCGTACGCGACCGCGGCCACGTCCTGCTTCGCGAGGGCCTCCTCGAGCTGTTCGCTCCGGAAGCGCTGTTCCTTCTGTGCCATCACCCCTAGTCAAGCAGCCCGACGCTGCCCGCGGGGCGTCCGCTCAGGAGGCGCGACCCGCCTGGACGGCGTGGGTGCGGCACCGCAGGTCGGCGGTGAAGGCGTCGGTCTCCGGTGCCAGCTCGTCGTCCGGTGCTGACTGGACCAGCACACCGATCGCCGGCGCGAGGACGAAGCTCGACGTGGCGGCCATGCCGTAGTCGTCGACCGACGGGACGTCCACCCGGTCCGCGAGTCCGGACTGCGCGAGCGCCGTCGCGTAGTCCAGTACGGCGTACGCCGCCTCGTCGCTCGTCATGACCGAGGCGACCCCGTAGATGAGGTACTTCATGGCCCAGCCCTTCGTCGATGGTCGTGACGTTACGCCGCGATGATCGGAGTCCAGCCCGCGATGATCCTGTAGGCGCACTCAGGCCACCCCTCGGGGTGAGAACTCAGCCAACGCCACTAGCTTCGGAGCAATCGCAATCGCGGGAACTCTCGTTGTACGGCCGAAGGGCTGTTCCTGATGGGGAAGCAGCTTCCATGCCGGCACCATCGCCCACCCTCTACCGACCGACCACCGCCCGGACCCCGGGAGCGCCGACACCGACGTCGACGTACAAGGACCTGCTCGAGCGGGTCCGCACCGAAGGCCTGCTGGAACGCCGTGTCGGCTTCTACTGGGCCGTCTTCAGTGTCCTGACCGTCCTCACCGCCGCGACCTTCGTCGTGTCCGTCATGCTCGGGGCCTCCTGGTTCCAGCTCATCCCGGCCGCGGTGCTCGGTGTCCTCTTCACGCAGTTCGCGTTCCTCTCGCACGAGGCCGCGCACCGCCAGATCTTCGCCTCGCGCAAGTGGAACGACCACGCGGGTCGCTGGCTCGGCGTCTTCGTCGTCGGCCTGTCCTACTCGTGGTGGATGAACAAGCACAACCGCCACCACGGCAACCCGAACACCATCGGCAAGGACCCGGACATCGCGCCGGACGGCGTCGTGTTCATCGAGGAGGACGCCGTCGAGCGTCGCGGACTCCTCCGCCGCCTCGCGATGGTCCAGGGCTGGGCGTTCTTCCCGCTCCTGACCCTCGAGGGCGCCAACCTGCACTGGCTCTCGATCCGCGCGGTCGTCACCGGCAAGGCGGCGAAGGGCACCCCGCAGGAGCGCCGGTTCGAGGCCGTCCTGCTCCTCGCGCGCTTCGCCCTGCTGGCCTGGTTCGTGTTCGCCGTGATGCCACTCGGCATCGGGTTCGCCTTCCTCGGCGTCCAGATGGCGGTCTTCGGCGTGATGATGGGCGGGTCGTTCGCACCCAACCACAAGGGCATGCCGGTCATCGCCGAAGGTGCCAAGATCGATTTCTTCTCGCGCCAGGTCCGGACTTCCCGTAACATCACTGGTGGCGTGTGGGTGGACCACCTGCTCGGTGGCCTCAACCACCAGGCGGAGCACCACCTGTTCCCGAGCATGGCGCGGCCCAACCTGCGTCGTGCGAAGGCCCTCGTGCGTGAGCACTGCGAACAGCACGGGGTCCCGTACACGGAGACCACGATCTTCCGCTCCTACGGGATCGTCGTCCGGTACCTCAACCGGGTCGGTCTCGCAGCGCGCGACCCGTTCACCTGCCCGATGGTCAGTGCCTACCGATTGCACTGAACCTCTGATCTCCGTCGCCCCGCTCGATGCCGGGTGCCGCACACAACTCGATGGCAACGTCGTCGAAACCCGCGGTGGTGGAATTCTCTCGCCGCGCACGTAAGAAAGTAAGGAACGCCGAAATGGCAACTGGAACTGTCAAGTGGTTCAACAACGAAAAGGGCTTCGGCTTCATTGCGCCGGACGACGGCAGCGCTGACGTCTTCGCCCACTTCTCCGCGATCGGTGGCAACGGCTACAAGTCGCTCGAGGAGAACCAGAAGGTCGAATTCGAGATCACCGAAGGCCGCAAGGGCCCGCAGGCGGAGAACATCACCGTCATCGGCTGACCTCGGTCATCGTGAGCGCCGGGTCGGAGGAGCAATCCTCCGGCCCGGCGCTTCGTCGTCCCACCGACGCCCGGCGCTTCGTCGTCCCACCGACGCCCGGCACCCACCAGCGTGCGACGACCGGCTGCGTCACTCCAGCACGAACTGCACCGACTCCGCCGACTCGATCTCCCCCACCGTGACCTGCAGGTGGTAGCTGGCCCCGCCCGCCGGCACGGCCGCCCGTGCGGCGTCGCACGTCGTGGCCGACGACCGGGTGCGGTCCCAGGTGATCGCCGGCGTCGTGAGCTCCTGACCGGCCTTGAGCGTGACGTCCTGGTTCGTCCCACCGGTCTGGCAGTCCTTCGACGTCCAGTACTGCTCGGTGCCGGACGTGATGGTGAGCACCTGCTGCGCGGACCCGAGGTCCATGTGGCAGGAGTTCGACCCGGTGTTCTCGATGGTCATGGCGATCTGCGGGTCGTCGGTGGCCGCGTAGACGCGCTCGTCGACGACGGGCGTCAGCGTGATCTGGTCCTCGGCGCACGCCGCTCCGTCCTTCCGCGCCGGAGCGGACGACGCCGGAGCGGACGACGCCGCAGCCGACGACGACGGGGCGGACGGCGCTCCAGCGGCCGGCGTCACGCCCGCGCCAGGGGCGGCGGACGACGCGGACGGGGATGCGGTCGGCCCCGCACCGGGAGCCCCGTTCCCCCGTCCGACGACGATGAGGACGACGACGACCACGACGAGCAGGACCACCCCGAGCACGAGGGCGCGGCGGCGCCAGTAGACCCCGGGGCGCTCGGGACCGACGGGGTGGCGGATCGACGACATGCGCGCAGGGTAGACACCTGCACGGCACGTGTCGGGGACCCCCGCCGAGGCAGGGGCGGAGCCGTCAGAGGATCTTCAGCATGCGGGTGTTGCCGAGGGTGTTCGGCTTGACCCGGGCGAGGTCGAGGAACTCCGCTACCCCTTCGTCCGACGAGCGGACGAGTTCGGCGTACACCTCGGGCGGGACGACGGTCTCGCCGATCTCGAGGTACCCGTGCTTCGCGAAGAAGTCGACCTCGAAGGTCAGACAGAAGATCCGCGCGATGCCGAGCTCCCGGGCGTCGTGTTCGAGCGCTTCGAGCATGCGGTGGCCGACCCGCTTGTGGATCCAGTCCTGGTCGAGCGCGAGTGTGCGGACCTCGGCGATGTCGTCCCAGAACACCGCGAGGGCTCCGCAGCCGATCGGCACGCCGTCCGGTCCCTCGGCGATCCGGAACTGCTGGATCGAGCCGTACAGGACGACGTTCTCCTTGCCGAGCAGGATCCGCCGGTCGACGTACGGCGCGATGAGCCGCTGGATGTGCGGGACGTCGGACGCCAACGCGGGGCGCACCAGGATCCCGTGCTCGTCCCGTTCGGAGAACGCATGCCGTCCGTGCTCAGTCATCCGCCACAGCCTACGGCGCGGGCGACGATCGGGGCGCGTCATCGGGGGACACACACCGGGACGTCCCACAGCCGCACCGGCCTACCGTCCCAGGTACACCAGTACGACGAGCAGGAGGAGCACCAATGCCCCAGATCATCGAGACCGTCGACGTCAACGTCCCCGTGCGTGCGGCTTACGACCAGTGGACCCGCTTCGAGGAGTTCCCCACGTTCCTGGACGAGGTCGAGAAGATCGTCCAGGTCGACGACACCACCACCGACTGGACCGTCAAGGTCGCCGGCCAGGAGCGTTCGTTCCGCGCCCTCATCACCGAGCAGCACCCGGACGAGCGCGTCGCGTGGACCGTCAAGGACGGCGAGACCGAGCACGCCGGTGTCGTCACCTTCCACAAGCTCTCGGACGCCGAGACCCGCGTCACCGTGCAGATCGACTGGGAGCCCTCGGGCATCCTCGAGAAGCTCGGATCCGCGGTCGGCGTCGGCGGCCACGCCGTCAAGAAGGACCTGCAGAACTACAAGGAGCGCGTCGAGGCGGCCCCCACGGCCGACGGCTGGCGCGGTGACGTCCAGGCGTAGGACGCACCCGCAGCGCTGACAGGAGGCGCGGTACCGCTCGGTACCGCGCCTCCTGTCATGTCCGGACTCTGCTCCCACACGGACGGGAGGCCCGGTACCAGCTGGTACCGGGCCTCCCGTCTGTGACGTGCCTGGGCTGACTAGCCCTCGACCTCGCCGGTCGGCGCCTCGGGCGCCTTCTCGAGCGAGGGGGCGCCGGCGAGGACCTCTTCGCGACCCGGCTGACGCCCGGTCTCGAACTGGAACGCACCGTCCGCGAAGTCGACCTTCACGTGGTCACCAGCGGTGAGCTCACCCTGCAGGATGTGCTCGGACAGCTGGTCCTCGACCTCGTGCTGCATCGCGCGGCGCAGCGGTCGTGCACCGAGGGCGGGGTCGAACCCGACCTTGATGAGCTGCTCCTTGGCCGGGAGCGTGAGCTCGACGGTCATGTCGCGGTCGAGCAGACGGTCCGACAGGCGCTTCACGAACAGGTCCACGATCTGCAGCAGCTCGGACTGCGAGAGCTGCGGGAACACGATCGTGTCGTCGACGCGGTTCAGGAACTCGGGCTTGAAGTGCTTCTTGAGCTCCTCGTTCACCTTCGAGCGCATGCGGTCGTAGCCGACGGCCGAGTCACCCTCGACCTGGAAGCCCACCGGACCACCGGCGATGCCCTGCGAACCGAGGTTCGTGGTCATGATGATGACGGTGTTCTTGAAGTCGACCACGCGGCCCTGACCGTCGGTCAGACGACCCTCTTCGAGGACCTGCAGCAGCGAGTTGAAGATGTCCGGGTGGGCCTTCTCGATCTCGTCGAACAGGACCACCGAGAACGGCTTGCGGCGCACCTTCTCGGTGAGCTGGCCGCCCTCCTCGAACCCGACGAACCCGGGAGGGGCACCGAACAGGCGCGAGACGGTGTGCTTCTCGCCGAACTCCGACATGTCGAGGGAGATGAGCGCGCCCTCGTCGTCGAACAGGAACTCCGCGAGCGCCTTGGCGAGCTCGGTCTTCCCGACGCCCGTGGGGCCGGCGAAGATGAACGAGCCCGAGGGGCGGTTCGGGTCCTTCAGGCCGGCACGGGTGCGGCGGATGGTCTTGGAGAGTGCCGAGATGGCCTCCTCCTGACCGATGACGCGCTGGTGCAGTGCCTTCTCCATGAAGACGAGACGCGAGGTCTCCTCTTCCGTGAGCTTGAACACCGGGATGCCCGTGGCCTGCGCCAGGACCTCGGCGATGATGCCCTCGTCGACGGTGCCGGATGCGGCGACGTCACCCGCACGCCACTGCTTCTCGAGGCGGAGACGCTCGCCGAGGAGCTTCTTCTCCTCGTCGCGCAGGCTCGCGGCCTTCTCGAAGTCCTGCTCCTCGATGGCGGCTTCCTTCTGGCCGCGGACCGTCGAGATCTTCTCGTCGAACTCGCGGAGCTCCGGCGGTGCCGACAGGATCGACAGGCGCAGGCGGGCGCCGGCCTCGTCGATCAGGTCGATGGCCTTGTCCGGAAGGAAGCGGTCCTGCACGTAGCGGTCCGCCAGGTTCGCCGCGGAGACGATCGCCCCGTCGGTGATGGACACCTTGTGGAACGCCTCGTACTTGTCGCGGAGGCCCTTGAGGATGTTGATCGTGTGCGGCAGCGACGGCTCGTTGACCTGCACCGACTGGAAGCGACGCTCGAGTGCGGCGTCCTTCTCGAAGTGCTTGCGGTACTCGTCGAGCGTGGTGGCACCGATGGTCTGGAGCTCACCGCGGGCGAGGAGCGGCTTGAGGATCGACGCGGCGTCGATCGCGCCCTCGGCGGCACCGGCACCCACGAGGGTGTGGATCTCGTCGATGAAGACGATGATGTCGCCGCGGGTGCGGATCTCCTTCGTGACCTTCTTCAGGCGCTCCTCGAAGTCACCGCGGTAGCGGGACCCGGCGATGAGCGACCCGAGGTCGAGCGAGTACAGCTGCTTGTCCTTCAGCGTCTCGGGCACGTCGCCCTTGACGATCGCCTGGGCGAGGCCCTCGACGACGGCGGTCTTGCCGACACCCGGCTCGCCGATCAGGACGGGGTTGTTCTTGGAGCGGCGGGAGAGGATCTGCATGACCCGCTCCATCTCCTTCTCGCGCCCGATGACCGGGTCGAGCTTGCCGTCGCGCGCGGCCTGGGTGAGGTTCCGACCGAACTGGTCGAGGACCTGCGAACCCTGCTGCTGGCCGTTCTGCTGCTGCTCGCCGCCGACGGCGACCGCTTCCTTGCCCTGGTAGCCGGACAGGAGCTGGATGACCTGCTGGCGGACCCGGTTCAGGTCGGCGCCGAGCTTGACGAGGACCTGGGCGGCGACACCCTCGCCCTCGCGGATGAGGCCGAGCAGGATGTGCTCGGTCCCGATGTAGTTGTGGCCGAGCTGCAGCGCCTCGCGCAGGGACAGCTCGAGGACCTTCTTGGCGCGCGGCGTGAACGGGATGTGCCCGGTCGGCTGCTGCTGGCCCTGCCCGATGATGTCCTGCACCTGCTCGCGCACGGCGTCGAGCGAGATACCGAGCGACTCCAGCGCCTTGGCGGCGACGCCCTCGCCCTCGTGGATGAGGCCGAGGAGGATGTGCTCCGTACCGATGTAGTTGTGGTTGAGCATCTTCGCTTCTTCTTGAGCGAGGACGACAACACGACGGGCCCGGTCGGTGAATCTCTCGAACATGTGCTCTCCCTTGGCCCCGCTGGGACGGGGGCCGACAGCCGGACTCGTGTGAGTCCGGTCACGTACATCGAGACTAACCAGCGCTCCCCGTCAGGGCTGCCCCTGTTCGCCGTGGGCGTGACCTCGGTGCGTGCGGCGCACCGGCCCTGCCGGGAGGCCCGCCCCGGCTCCCGCGGACGGGTCCCGCAGGCAGGCCCGCCCGACGATTCCGGACCGCCGCCGGGTACGATCCGCACCATGGAGCAGCCCGTCGTCGGCCTCGTCGTCCACCCGTCGAAGAACGTCCAGGAGTCCGTCGACATCCTGGACCGCTGGAACGCGTCCGGCGCGGGCCGGCTCATGGCGCGGAGCATCGACGCCGCTCGGCTCCGGAGCGACATCGACGTCGTGGACGACGACGAGTTCACCGACCGGGTCGACCTCGTCGTCGCGCTCGGTGGGGACGGCACGATGCTGGGCGCGATGCGGCTCGTCGCCCGTCGGCCCGTGCCGGTGCTCGGCGTCAACTACGGCAACGTCGGGTTCCTGGTGGAGATCGAGCCGCCCGAGCTCGAGGCCGCGCTCGAACGGCTCTCGGCCGGGCAGTACCAGCTCGAACCGCACCACGCCCTCGAGGCCCGGCTCTCCTGGGGTGGTGCCCGGACCGACTACCTGGCGTTCAACGACATCACGATCGTCCGCCGCCCCGGTGCCGGTCAGGTGTCCGCGGACCTCAGCGTCGGCGGGCTCATGTACGGGTACTACCGCGCGGACGCCGTCGTCGCGGCGACGCCCGCCGGGTCCACCGCCTACAACTACGCCGCGGGCGGCCCGGTCCTGTCCCCCGCACTGTCGGGCTCCGTCGTCACGCCGGTGGCCCCGATGGCGGGGATCGACCGCTCGGTGGTGCTCGCCGCCCGTGAGCGCTACCGGTTCGACATCGCCGAGGGCACCCGCAGCGCGGCGCTCGAGGTCGACGGGTTGGTCGTCGGCGAGGTCGCGACCGGCGCGCAGCTCGAGGTGCGGCTGCGCAAGGACGCCGGCAGCGTGGTTCGGCTCGACGCGGAACGGCACGGTCGGACCGGACGGCTCAAGCTCGGCCTCCTGGACCTGCCGCTGCGGCCGGACCAGCTCATCGAGCTCATCCCGCACGACCTGCGGCAGAAGCTGCGACGCGAGACCGAGGACTGACGCGGTCCGCGCCTCCCGGCCCGTCCCCGGCGCGTCCCGGTCGCGCGTCCCGGGGACGACGGAAGGCCCGTCCGGTTCGCACCGGACGGGCCTCATCCCATCACCCCACGGATCGTCTTCCCACGGACCGACCCGGATCCCCTGGCCGACCCGTACGGGCCGACCGGAGTCTGCTGACCTACTCGGTCAGGTACAGCTGCATGTCCTGCGAGACCGCCTTGGCGAACAGGCGCAGCTTGGCGCGCGACTCGACACGGCTCACGGCCTGACGGGTCGTGTGCACGATCTTCGAGATCTCGTCGAGCGTCATCGGCTTGTCGTCGTCCAGGCCGTAGCGCATGCGGATGACGTTGGCCTCGTCGCTCGGCAGCTCGGCGACGATGGAGCGGATGTCGCGGTGCAGGAGCGTCGTCTCGGTGAGCTCGTTCGGGCTCGCGGCGTCCTCGTCCTCGATGAAGTCACCGAGTTCGCTGTCGTCGGAGTCACCGACGACGGTGTGGATCGAGACCGGCTCGTGCGAGCGGCCCTTGAGGTCGACGAGTTCCTCGACGCTCATGCTCAGCTCGGCGGCGACCTCGTCGGGCATCGGCGCGCGGCCGAGGTCGACGGTCAGGTCGCGCTCGGTGCGCGAGATCTTGTTGATCAGCTCGACCGTGTGCACCGGGATGCGGATCGTGCGTGCCTTGTCGGCGAGACCACGCGAGATCGCCTGGCGGATCCACCAGGTGGCGTAGGTCGAGAACTTGTAGCCCTGCGTGAAGTCGAACTTCTCGACCGCACGGACCAGCCCGAGGTTGCCCTCCTGGATGACGTCCATGAACGGCAGGCCGCGCTGCGAGTAGCGCTTCGCGATGCTCACGACCAGGCGGAGGTTCGAGGTGATCATCCGCTCCTTGGCGCGCTCACCGTCGCGGACGAGCCAGCGCAGCTCACGCTCGAGGGACTTCTCGAGACCCGGCTCGTTGTGCAGCTTCTCCTCGGCGAACAGGCCGACCTCGATGCGGCGGGCGATGTCCGCCTCTTCCTCGGCGGTGAGGAGGGCGAGCCGGCCGATGTGGCGGAGGTAGTCGCCGACCTGGTCGACCGATGCGCCGCGGACGCCGGCGAGCTGCTCGTCGGCCTCGACCTCGGCGACGGTGTCGAGGGTGGTGACCTCGGCGGAGGTGGTCTTGGTCGCTGCCTTCTTGGTGCGGCGCGAGGTGGTGCTGGGTGCGGCCGTTGCGATCGCCATGGTGACTCTCCCTGCCTGTGACGGATGGTCCTTCGTGGGCTGAGACCGAGTTTGGCGGTCGGGGGCTGTACCCCACAAACCCGCTGGATCGATTCCCAGGGATCTCCGTGGTTCATGACCGGGGGACAACCGGGCGGTGCTCCGTCCCGGCCCCGTGGTCCCGCCCTCGATCCCCGCCACGACGCCGATCGGCGCGGAATCACACGGGTGAAACTCCCGCTGAGCGCCGAGGGGGACACCTGTACCCCGGGGTGCAACGCCATCCGGACAACGGGAACGGGGTACGTCGTGCCGGATCGGGGGATCCGGTCGACGTACCCCGAAGAGGATGTCGCGGCGGTGTCACCAGGACGGTTCGAGCCACCCGTCCCTGGCCTTCGAGACCTCGAGGTCGGCGTCGCGGTCGAACTCGTCGTACTCGCTCTCGATGTCGCCGACGAGGCTGCGGGATGCGGAGGGCTGCAGGATGGACATGCCGACGATGCTCACACCGCACGGCGACGACGGCGTGAACGACGGGTGACCGGCAGGACACCGGCCGGTGCCGTGCGGGGACCGAGCGACTCCGCCGAGTCGGTCGGGACTACTCGGCGCTCGTGGGGGCCGCGGAGGCGGTGCCGCGCTCGCGCTCGAAGCGGGCGCGCTCCTCCGCCTCGATCTTCGCGTAGGCGGTGCGCTCGGTGCGGTCGGCGCGGATGATCGCGCGCATGATGAACCAGAAGATGAGCCCGAGCAGGACGGTCGGGGTCAGGGCGAAGACGATCCCACTCACGAGTCCATTCGGCACGCGTTCATGGTACCCCGCCCGGTCGGGAGGTCCGGCCTGCGTCCGACGCAGACCGGGCCTCCTCCGCGGGGTCGGGCCTACTTCACCAGCGGGAAGAGGATGGTCTCGCGGATGCCGAGGCCGGTGACGGCCATGAGCAGCCGGTCGACACCCATGCCCATGCCGCCCGACGGCGGCATCGCGTGCTCGAGCGCACGGAGGAACTCCTCGTCGACGCGCATCGCCTCCGGGTCACCGCCCGCGGCCAGTCGGGCCTGCTCGACGAAGCGCTCCCGCTGCACGACCGGGTCGACGAGCTCGGAGTAGGCCGTCGCGAGTTCGAACCCGCGGACGTAGAGGTCCCACTTCTCGACGACGCCCGGACGGGTCCGGTGCTGCCGGGTCAGCGGCGAGGTGTCGACCGGGAAGTTCATCACGAACGTCGGCGCGTACAGCGCGTCCGAGTTGAAGTGCTCCCAGAGCTCCTCGACGTACTTGCCGTGGGTGGCGTGCGCGACCTCGACGCCCTCGGCCTCGGCGAGCGCCTGCAGCTCGGACAGCGGGGTCTCCGGGGTGATCTCCCGACCGGCGGCCTCGGACAGCGAGCCGTACATGTCCATGCGCGCCCACTCACCACCGAGGTCGTACTCGGTGCCGTCGGGCAGCGTCACGACGAGCGGTCCGCCCGTGACCGCACGAGCGGCGTTCTGCACGAGCTCCTGGGTCAGGTCGGCCATCTGCTCGTAGTCGCCGTACGCCTGGTACGCCTCGACCATCGCGAACTCCGGCGAGTGCGACGAGTCGGCGCCCTCGTTCCGGAAGTTGCGGTTGATCTCGAACACCCGGTCGATGCCGCCGACGACCGCACGCTTGAGGAACAGCTCGGGCGCGATGCGCAGGTACAGCTCGGTGTCGAAGGCGTTCGAGTGCGTGACGAAGGGTCGGGCCGAGGCGCCGCCGTGCTGGGTCTGCAGCATCGGGGTCTCGACCTCGAGGTACTCGTGCGACGTGAAGGTCTGGCGGAGCGACGACATCACGGCGGCGCGGGCCCGCACGGTCTTCCGCGCGTCCTCGCGCACGATGAGGTCGAGGTACCGCTGCCGGACCCGGGTCTCCTCGTTCAGCTCGTTGTGCAGGTTCGGCAGTGGCAGGATCGCCTTCGCCGCGATCGCCCACTCGTCGACCATGATGCTCAGCTCGCCACGACGCGAGGAGATGACGCGGCCGTGCACGAACACGTGGTCCCCGAGGTCGACGAACTCCTTCCAGCGGGCCAACGACTCGTCGCCGACCTCGGCCAGGGAGACCATCGCCTGGATTCGGGAGCCGTCACCCGCCTGCAGTGTGGCGAAGCAGAGCTTGCCGGTGTTCCGGGAGAACACGACGCGCCCGGCGACGCCGACCACGTCCTGGGTCTCCTCGCCGGTCTCCAGGTGCGCGTACTGCTCGCGGACGGCCGGGATCGTCGTCGTGATCGGCAGCTCGGCCGGGTAGGCGTCGACTCCGGACGCCAGGAGTCGCGCGCGCTTGTCGAGTCGGACCTGACGCTGCTCGCTCGTCTCCTGCTCGGCCAGTGCGGCGGCGTCGGCGACCGCGGTCTCGGCCGCGGTGTCGGTGCGTGCGGGGGCGGTCTCGTCGGTCATGCTGGTGCGGCTCCGGAGGTCGTGGGGGATCGCGTCGATGCTACCCGCCCGGCTGCGCTCCCCCCGCCGTCCCTCAGAGCGTCGACTGCCCGTCGGCCGCGGTCAGCGCGTTGTCGACGGCCGAGCGCACGAGCGCGCCGAGCACCCGCCCGGGGTGTTCCACGCCGATGCCCGCCAGCGCGCCGACGGACTGGTCGATGATCGCCGTCGAGAAGCTCACCGCCGCGCGCACCCCGTCGGCGTACGCGGGTCGGTCCCGCTCGGCGACGACGAACGGCTCGGCACCCATCTCCACGACGAGGGCCTGCGCGATGGGGAGCACCGGCGCCGGCGCGGTCACGGCGCAGTACGCGTCCCGGAGCCGGGCGAGGTCCACGCTGGTCCCGGTGAACGCCATCGCGGGGTGGATCGCGAGCGGGATCGCCCCGGCGCGCATCGCCGGGGCGAGGACGTCGACCCCGTGGTCCGGGCTGGTGTGCACCACGAGCTGACCCGGCTGCCAGATGCCCGCGTCCGCCAGACCCTGCACGAGTGACGGCAGCTGATCGTCCGGCACGGCGAGGAGCACGAGTTCGCTGCGCTCGACGAGCTCCGGCGTGCCGAGCACCGGCGCCCCGGGGAGCATCGCCTCGGCGCGGTCGCGTCCGGCTTCGGAGACGGCGGTGATCCCGACGACGGCGTGCTCGGCGTTCGCCAGGGCGGCTCCGAGCACGGGGCCGACCCGTCCGGCGCCGATGATGCCGACACCGAGACGCCCGGCCCTCATCGCAGGGCTCCCGGCCACGGGACGGTGTGCCAGCCGGGAGGCCCGTCCTGCGTCAGCCACGCGGGTGCCGGTCCGCCGACGGCCTGGCCCCCGCCGTCCGGCTCGGTCACGTGCGGCCCGGGCGCGTGCGATCCGGGCGCGTGCGATCCGGCCACCTCGGGACCGTGCGCCGACGTGTCGGCGGTGGGGTGGGCCTCCTGGCCGTCCCGCCAGCGGTGCGAGGTGTCGGCGGCCGCCGCCTCGACCGCGCGCTCGGTCGTGCCGGACCAGAGCCGCTGCGCGTCACCGGCGTCGAGCGCCCCGACGCGGGCGGACACCGGACCGGAGACCGTGTGCACGTGCACCGACGCGACGCGCAGCGCGCGCTCGAGCGGTCCCTGCGTCACCTTGACGCTCTGCACGCGCGGCAGCGGGACCACGACGAGCGAGCGCCAGACGGCACCGAGCCGGAGCAGCACGGCTCCGGGCACGAAGCGGTAGCCGTTGCGCGACGCGGAGAACGGGCGCAGCCACCGGCCGCGACGGGGCGAGTGGACGAAACCGCCCTGGTCGCCCGTCGTCGTGAGGCTGTCGTCGACGACACCCACGGCCTCGGCCGACCCCTCGCGCAACCGCTCCATCGACGCCGCCGGTCCGACGACCGCCGCGCCGACGAGCTCCGGCAGGATGATCTCGAGCACCTGACGGACGTCGGCCGCGGTGCCGACGGGCAGCACGATCGACGAGGCCTGCTGGTTCGTCGTCGCGCCGTTGCCGGCGTTCGTCGCCCGGTTGATGCGGATGTCCCACCAGCCGAAGGGGCGCCAGAGCAGCGGCTGGGCGACGCTCACGGCGTGGATGCGACCAGGCGGCAGCGTCTCGTTCGAGGTGGAGAACAGCCCGAAGCCGATCCGGATGCCGTCCCGGGTCTCCGCGATCGTGTACCGGAGCGACTTCGAGAACTTGCGGACGTAATAGCCGCCCGCGCCGATGACCGCCGGGAACAGCGACACGAGCAGGAAGTACTGCCCGGTCAGGCTGATGCTCACGATGATCGCCACGACGAGCAGCAGGATGACGACCGTCGTGCCGGAGAGCAGCATCGACGCGATGAGCCGTCCGGGGTGCACCCGCACGACCCGGGTCGCGTGCACGGCCTCGGGGTCGAGCTCGGGCGCCAGGAACTCCCCCACGCGCCCGTACACCCCGCTGCCAGCGGCGGCAGCGGCCCGCGGGTCGCGTGCCGGGTCCTTCGCGCCCGAGGCGAGGACGAGGATGCGCTGCCGGAGGTCGTCCGCGGCCTTCGCCCCCAGGTACGCGAGCTGCACGTTGGCGTCGTTGCCGGCCTGCGCCACCTCGAGCTTGGCGGTGCCGAACAGCCGCGGGATGAGCGGCCGCGAGATGTTGATGCCCTGGATGCGGTCGAGCCGGGCCTTGCGGTGCGTGCGGAACACGACGCCCGAGCGCACCTCGACGATCTCGCCCGTGACGCGGAACTCGTGCATGCGCCAGGACAGGTGGAACAGCCCGATGAGCACGAGCAACAGGACCGCGATCCCGAGCAGCACCCAGCCGACCACGCCGTGTTCGTAGACGTAGCGGACGGGGTCCCCGTCCTCCTGCGGGCCGCCCTCGCCCGGGATGAACACCTCGACGATCTGGTCGCGCAGGTTGTTGAGGACGTAGCCGAGGATGACGACCAGGAAGATGCCGCCCTTGAGCAGCGGGGTGAGCGGGTGCAGGCGGTGCCACTCGCCGTCGGTGAGGGGCGCAGCCGCTGCCGCGTCGCCCTTGCGGGGCGGCGCGGGAATCGGGGCCTCGGGTCGGAACGTCACGACGGCCTACAGCCCCGCGCGACGGGACTCGGCGAGTTCGACGAGGCGGTCGCGCAGCTCGTCGGCCTGACTCGCGGGGATGCCCGGGATCCGGATGTTCGACGAGGCCGCCGCGGTGACGAACTTCAGCTCGCTCATCCCGAGCGCCCGGTCGAGCGGGCCCCGGTTCACGTCGACGAGCTGCAGCCGACCGTAGGGCACGGCCGTGAAGCGCTGCCACATCAGCCCGCGACGCAGCACCAGGTCGTCCTCGCGCAGCGCGTACCCGATGGACCGGATGCGGCGCGGGGTGAGGACGGCGGTGACGAGCGTGACGACGGCGACGACGGCGCCGAGGACGAACCAGACGAGGCCCGCCGTGCCGCCCGTGCCACCGCTCGCGACGCCGAGGAGCACGAGCCCCGCCGTGACGACACCGCCGACCAGGACGGTCCCGACGAGGTCGGTCCAGACCAGCTTCGCGGAGACCCGGGTCCACGTGACGTCGTGCAGACCCAGTCCGGTCTCGTCGAGGCGTTCGAGCGGCATCGGGGTCTCCTGGTCTGCGGGGATCGGTCCTCGTCGACCGGCAGCACCGGTCAGGCCGTGGTGGCGCCCCGCCCGTCGTGGTCGTCCTCGTCCGGGGGCGGCGCGATGCACATCCGCTCGGCGACGAGGGCGCACACGGTGAGCACGATCCCGCCGCCGAACGCCACCGCGTTCGGCAGGGTCGAGCCTAGCGAAGGCAGGACCGACCGGGTCAGGAGGTACACGAGCAGTCCGAGGGCGAACGCGCCGAACAGCGCACCGCAGATGCTCGAGGCCTTCGCGAGGAACACCACGCGGGTCGCGTACATCGGGTCGACCCGTCGCTCGGCGCGGCCCCGGGTCTGCCGACGGATCGGCGCGGCCATGAACAGCAGCGCGATGCCGATGAACGCGAGCGTCAGGCCGAGGGGCACCGACATGAGGAGCGTCGGGGACTGCCGTGCGGTCAGGGCGGTGTCGAGGGCGAACCCGGCGACCGCGGCGACGATCGCGACGCTGACCAGCGTGGAGGCCCGCGTCGGCTTCACGAGGCGGCTCCCGCCGCCGGCGCGATCGCGTCGAACAGCCGCGGCTCGTCGACCCGCTCGGTGTCGTCGCCGAGGGCTGCGAGCAGCGCCACGACGGGTCCGCGCCCGGGCAGGATCGCGTCCGGGTCGGCGTCCGCCCACGGCGCGAGGACGAACGCGCGCTCGTGCGCCCGGGGGTGCGGCACGGTGAGCGTCGCGGTGTCGATGTGCCGGTCGTCGACCGCGATGACGTCGAGGTCGAGCGTCCGGTCGCCCCACCGGACCTCCCGCGTCCGGCCGTGCTCGTCCTCGATGCCGTGCAGGGCGTCGAGGAGCTCGTCCGGCTCGAGGTCGGTGTCGACGACCACGACCGCGTTCCGGTAGCGGGGCTTCGCCGCGTCCGGACCGTCGAGGGTCACGGCGACGGACTCGACCTCGGAGCTCGACGCCACCGGACGGACCCCGGGCAGCGCGGCGATCGCTCGCGCGGCGGCGCGGAGGGTGCTCCCCCGGTCGCCGAGGTTGGCGCCGAGGGCGATGACGACGCGCGTCATTCCTCTTCCTCGGTCCCGTCGGCAGCGCTCGTGCGCTCCCGACGGATCGTGACCGACACGTCCGTGAAGGGCACCGGAATGGGAGCCTGCGGCTTGTGCACGGTGACCTCGGTCGCCAGGGCCGCCCGGTGCGTCAGGACGGCCGCGGCGATGCGCTCGGCCAGGGTCTCGATGAGGTCGACCGGGTCGCGTTCGATCTCGGCGACGACCTGCTCGGCGAGCACCCCGTAGTGCACGGTCTCGGCGAGGTCGTCCGAGTCGGCGGCCGCGGTGGCGTCGACCTCGACCGCGACGTCGACGACGAAGTCCTGCCCGTCGGCGCGTTCGTGCTCGAAGACCCCGTGGTTGCCGCGTGCGCGGACCCCGACGAGGCGGATGGTGTCCCTCATGATCGAGCTGCCCTCCAGGCGTCCCAGACGTCGAGTACGGCGCGGGTCGGCGCCGGGTCGTGCACGCGGACGCCCCATGCGCCGCGTTCGGCCGCGAGCAGGCTGATCGCCGCCGTGGCCAGGTCGCGCTCGGCCGGTGGCGCCCCGGCCGGACTGCCCACGCCGTCGAGGAACCGCTTCCGCGACGCGGCGACGAGCACCGGGAGCCCGATCGAGGCGAAGCGGTCGTAGCCCGCCAGGATCTCCCAGTTGTGCCGCCCCTGCTTGGCGAAGCCGAGACCCGGGTCGATGACGACCTGCTCCTGGCGGACGCCGAGGACGATGAGCTCCGCGACGCGCATCTCCACCTCGCGCCGCACCTCCTCGACCGCGTGCGTGTACTCGGCGTTCCGGTGCATCCGGTCGCTGTGGCCGCGCCAGTGCATGACGACGTAGCCGACGCCGGAGTCCGCGACGACGTGGACCATGTCCGGGTCGGCGAGTCCGCCCGAGACGTCGTTGACGATGACGGCACCGAGGTCGACCGCCCGTTCAGCGGTGCTGGCGTTCATGGTGTCGACGCTCACCGCGACGCCCTCGGCGACGAGCTGCTGCACGACCGGCAGCACACGCTGCTGTTCGACCTCGGCAGGGACCCGCTCGGCCCCGGGCCGGGTGGACTCACCGCCGACGTCGACGAGGTCGGCACCGGTCGCGACGAGGGTCCGGGCGTGCTCCAGCGCCGCGTCGACGGCCAGGTGCAGGCCGCCGTCGCTGAACGAGTCGGGCGTCACGTTGAGGATGCCCATCACACGGGTGGCGTCCCCGGTGGAGCGGTCGCGGCGACGGCCGGTCACGACCTCCGGCACCGGGGAGGGTGCTCGGAGGTCGATCGCGACCGTCGCCGGTCCTGCTGCTGCTTCGCGCGCTCGACTCACCTCGGCGAGCCGACGCGACCGTCTCGTCGGCAGGTCCGTCATGCCGGCCTACGCGGGGGCGATACCGGGGTTGCCGAACGGGCGGTGGCGACGGGGCTTCGAGGCGTCGATGCCGACGGGCTCCTCGGCCGTCGCGGCGGCCTTGCCCGGGACCTCGATCGCGGGCAGGTCGCTCACCGGGCGCTTGTCGCTCGAGAGCCACTGCGGGCGCTCGGGCAGCTTGCGGACGTCCTTGAAGATCTCCACGAGCTCCGGCGCGTCGAGCGTCTCCTTCTCGAGGAGTTCGCCGGCGAGGCGGTCGAGGATGTCCCGGTTGGCGTTGAGCACCTGGTAGGCCTCGTCGTGCGCGGCCTCGAGCAGGGCGCGGGTCTCCGCGTCGACGGTCTCGGCGATGTTCTCCGAGTAGTCGCGACCGGTGCCACCGCTCATGTCGCGGCCGACGAACGGCTCGGTCGACCCGGCGCCGAGCTTGACGGACCCGACGGCACGGCTCATGCCGTACTCGGTGACCATCTTGCGCGCGGTGCCCGTGGCCTTCTCGATGTCGTTCGACGCGCCCGTGGTCGGGTCGTGGAAGACGATCTCCTCGGCGACGCGACCACCCATGGCGTAGGTGAGCTGGTCGAGCAGTTCGTTGCGGGTGACCGAGTACTTGTCCTCGAGCGGCAGGACCATCGTGTAGCCGAGTGCCCGGCCGCGCGGCAGGATCGTGATCTTCGTGACCGGGTCGGTGTGACGCATCGCGGCGGCCGCGAGGGCGTGTCCACCCTCGTGGTACGCCGTGATGAGGCGCTCCTGGTCGGACATGATGCGCGTGCGGCGCTGCGGCCCGGCCATGACGCGGTCGACGGCCTCGTCGAGGGCGCGGTTGTCGATGAGCTGCGCGTTCGACCGTGCGGTGAGCAGCGCGGCCTCGTTCAGGACGTTCGCCAGGTCGGCGCCGGTGAAGCCCGGCGTCTTGCGGGCGAGCAACTCGAGGTCGACGCTCGCGGCGAGCGGCTTGCCCTTCGCGTGCACCTCGAGGATCTGCTTGCGGCCCTGCAGGCCCGGCGCATCCACGCCGATCTGCCGGTCGAAGCGACCGGGGCGGAGGAGCGCGGGGTCGAGCACGTCGGGGCGGTTCGTCGCCGCGATGAGGATGACGTTCGTCTTGCCGTCGAAGCCGTCCATCTCGACGAGGAGCTGGTTCAGCGTCTGCTCGCGCTCGTCGTTGCCGCCGCCGATGCCGGCGCCGCGGTGACGACCGACGGCGTCGATCTCGTCGATGAAGACGATGGCGGGCGAGTTCTGCTTGGCCTGGTCGAACAGGTCACGGACACGGCTCGCACCGACACCGACGAACATCTCGACGAAGTCCGAACCGGAGATCGAGTAGAACGGCACGCCGGCCTCTCCCGCGACGGCGCGGGCGAGGAGGGTCTTGCCGGTACCGGGAGGGCCGTACAGCAGCACGCCCTTCGGGATCTTCGCGCCGACGGCCTGGAACTTCGCTGGCTCCTTGAGGAACTCCTTGATCTCGTGGAGTTCCTCGATGGCCTCGTCGGAGCCCGCGACGTCGGCGAACGACACCTGCGGGTTCTCCTTGTTGTTCATCTTGGCCTTGGACTTGCCGAACTGCATGACCTTCGAGCCACCCCCCTGGGCGCTCGAGAGCAGGAACCAGAACAACGCGCCGATGAGCAGGAACGGCAGCAGCGTCAGCAGGAGCGACACGAGGACGTTCGACTGCTGGACGTGGTCGTTGTAGCCCTTCGGCAGGTCGGCCTGCGAGACCGCCTCGACGACCTCGGGCCCGCGGGGCGTCGAGTAGTAGAACTGCTCGGTGCCGCCCTCGCCGCGGAGGGTCAGGTCGACGCGCTGCTCCGTGGAGTTGATGACGGCCGCCGAGACCTTGCCGTCCGAGAGCTGCTCGAGGCCCTTCTGCGTGGAGATCTCCTGGGTGCCGGACTGGGCGATGAACGTCCATCCGATGAAGATCCCCACGAGCGCGACCAGTATCCAGATGTACGGCCCGCGGAGGATGCGCTTGAAGTCCATGTGATCCGGGCCCGACGGCCCGACACCTTTCTCTGCCTGAAGTGCGTGCGAGTCAGCATACGGCGGTGACTCTGTGGCGAGAATGGGTGTCCTCTGCGGGCGAACTCCCGCTCGCCTGTCAGGAGTAGACGTGCGGCGCGAGGACGCCGATGCCGCGCAGGTTGCGGTAGCGCTCGTCGTAGTCGAGACCGAACCCGACGACGAAGGCGTCCGGGATCTCGAACCCGGCGTACTTGACGTCGACCTCGACCTTGGCGGCCTCGGGCTTGCGGAGCAGCGCGACGATCTCGACGCTCGCGGCCCCGCGGGACTCGAGGTTCTGCTTGAGCCAGGACAGCGTCAGGCCGGAGTCGATGATGTCCTCGACGATGATGACGTCACGGCCGTGCAGGTCGGTGTCGAGGTCCTTGAGGATCCGCACCACGCCGGACGACTTCGTGCCGGAGCCGTAGGAGGACACGGCCATCCAGTCCATCCGCGCCTGCATCTTGAGGTGGCGGGAGAAGTCGGCCATGACCATGACCGCGCCCTTCAGCACGCCGACGAGCAGCGGGTCGCGCCCGGCGTAGTCACGGTCCACCGCTGCGGCGAGCTCGGCGATCTTGTCGTCGATCTGCTCGGGGGTGAAGAGCACTTCGGAGAGGTCTGCCTGCACGTCGGAGAGTTCCACCACACCACCCTAACCGCCCGGGTGGGGCTCCCTGGCGGCGAAGGACACCCGCTCACCGGACCGGATGGCCCGGACGCCGGGGAGGTCGATCGGCCCCTGCCCGCGCCAGTCGGTCACGAGCCGGCACACCTCGAGCGTCTGCGCCCGGGACAGCGTCACCCCGAACTCGCCCTCCACCGCGAGCCGGACCAGCCGCTGCCGGAGCGCCGGGGGGTTCGCGGCCAGCTCGGGGACGGACAGCGAGATCCCCGCCTCGGAGTGCTCGGCGAGGTCCTCGGCCATCTCCTCGGCGAAGTGGTCGAGCGCCGCGGCGTCCTCGCGGAGCTGGTCGGCCGTGCGCGCCAACGCCTCCGGGACGCCGGCCCCGAGCTCGCGTTCGAGCACGGGCATCAGCGCGGTCCGCACCCGCACGCGGGCGTACGTCGGGTCGTTGTTCTGCGGGTCGTCCCACGGCACCAGGCCGGACGCGGCGCAGGCCTGCCGGGTCACGTGCCGCCGGACCCCGAGGAGCGGACGTCCGTACGCGGGCCCCGCGGTGCGGACGGTCAACGGCGCCATCCCGGACAGGCTGTCCGGTCCGCTGCCGCGCAGCAGGCCGAGCAGCACCGTCTCGGCCTGGTCGTCGAGCGTGTGCCCGAGGAGCACGAGGGGTGACCCGGTGGCGACCGCGGCCTCGGTGAGGGCCGCGTGGCGGGCCTCGCGGGCGGCGCCCTCCGGACCGCCGTCGGAGCCGACGGTGACCCGGCGGACCCTCACCGGGTCGAGTCCCAGCTCGGCGGCCTGCCGGGAGGCCCGTCCCGCCACCGCCTCGGACCCCGCCTGGAGCGCGTGGTCGACGACGACGGCACCGGCACGGAGGTCCTGCTTCGGCGCCTCGAACGCGGTGGCGGCCGCGAGCGCGAGCGAGTCCGGGCCACCGCTCAGGGCGACGAGCACGAGGTCACCCGACGCGACGGTGCCGTCGGCCCGGGCGCGTTCGAGAAGGGACCGGACGGACCGCCGGATCTCGGCGACCGCGGGGTCCAGCCGGGGGCGCGGAGTGTTCACCCGGTAACGTTAGCCGGGCCGTCCCGACGGCCGACAGACCACCACCGGAAGAACCAAGGAGTGCACATGGCCGCGTACGACGTCGTCGTCGAGATCCCCAAGGGCAGCCGCAACAAGTACGAGGTCGACCACGAGACCGGTCGCGTGTACCTGGACCGCGTGCTCTTCACCTCGTTCGTCTACCCGACGGACTACGGCTTCTTCGAGAAGACCCTGGCCGACGACGGCGACCCCGTGGACGCGCTGCTGCTCCTCGAGTTCCCGACCTTCCCCGGTGTGGGCGTCAAGGTCCGCCCGGTCGGCGTCTTCAAGATGAGCGACGAGGCCGGCAAGGACGAGAAGGTCCTCGTCGTCCCCGCGAAGGACCCGCGCTGGGCGCACATCCAGGACATCGCGGACGTCCCGGAGCAGACCAAGGCCGAGATCGCGCACTTCTTCGAGCGCTACAAGGACCTCGAGCCGAACAAGTGGGTCAAGGCCGAGGGCTGGGGCGACGCCGCCGAGGCCGAGGCCATCGTGCAGGCCGGCCAGGCCGCGTACGTGCCGACTGGTCACTGACGCCGGGGCCTCGCGCCCCGCAACGCACAACGCGCCCCGTTCCGACGGGGCGCGTTGTTCGTTGTGGGGCGCGTTCCGCGGCAGTGTTCCGGGTCGGCTCGCGTCAGACCGCGCCGGAGGGCCGCGCCACGTAGGGCAGCAGGTCGCCCGGCAGCCAGATCGGCCGCTCGACCACACCGACCCGGGGGTTCGCGGCCTCGACCATCATGCCGCCGCCCGTGTAGATCGAGTCGTGGTAGCCGCCGGCAGCGGTACCGGTGTGCGAGTAGAACAGGATGTCGCCGGGCTGACGCTGCGACAGCGGCACGAGTCGGCCGATCGAGCCGAAGTAGTTGTATTGCCAGACCACGTTGTGGCCACCGGTCGCGATGCCCTGCGAGTTGTAGGCCATCATCACGAGGCCCGAGCAGTCCCACGAGTTCGGCCCGGCGCCGCCCATCGAGTACGGCTTGCCGAGCTGCCCGCGGGCGTACGCGATCGCGCCGGCGGCCTTCGACGGACTGCTCACGGGCTTGGGTGCCGGAGCCGGCGCGGGCGCAGGAGCGGGGGCGGGCTTCGGCGCCGCCGGCTGCGGGGCCGGTGCGGCGGGCCTCGGGGCTGCGGGCTTCGGAGCTGCCGGCTTCGGGGCTGCGGGCTTCGGTGCTGCCGGTGCCGGGACGGACGGGTTCGCCGGGTTCCTCGACGGCGTCGACCCCGTGGCGTTCCCCCCACCGGCGGCCGCACCGTCGGCGCCGGTCTCCGCCGCGGGACGGGCAGCACCCGGCCGGGTCGGACGCGCCGCCGCCCGCTTCGCCTGCGCCGCGAGCTCGATCTCCGCCTGCTCGGCCTGCTTCGCCGACCAGTACGCCTGCTCGGTCGCGACCGTCGTGCCCTTGAGGAAGGCGAGCTGCTCGAGCACCTCGTCCTGTGCCTCCTGGCCGGCCTGCAGCGCCGACTGCGCGTCGGCGGCGACGTCGTTCGCGGCGTCGAAGGCGTCCTTCGTGGCGTCCGTGGCGTCCGTGAGGGCCTTCGTCGCCTGACGCTGCTGCGCCGCGAGGGAGTCGACCGTGCGGCGGTCGGCCTGTGCTCGCTCGAGCACGGTGGCCGATCGCTCCGACAGGTGTGACATCGTGCCGACCTGGTAGAGCAGGTCGTCGACGTCACGCGAGTCGACGAGCATCGAGGTCGACAGGTCACCGCCACCCGACCGGGACAGCTCGACGACGAGCGCCGCGACCTGACCGGCCGACTCGTCCGCCGCGGCCTTCGCCCGCTCCGACTCCGCGGTGAGGCCGTCGAGCGTGTCCTTCGCCTGCTGCTGCCGGGAGGCCGCCAGGGCGTACGTCTGCCCGGCCTCCTGCACGGTCGCACCGGTGCGGTCCACCCGGTCCTGCAGCGTCGCCATCCGGGCGGTGAGCGCGTCGACGGTGCGCTGCTGCTCCGCCTGGTCGTCCTTCGCCGCCTGCACGTCCTTCCACGACGGAGCGGACGGTGCGGCCTGGGCGGGGACGGCGACCGCGACGGACAGCCCGAGGCTGAGCATCGAGACGGTGGCGATCCCGCAGACCAGGGAACGTGCAGGCTTCTTCATCGGGTCAGTGCCTCCTGGCAGTGCTCGTGCTCATACCGAGATCCCCCGCGCTGCCATGAAGGGGACGGGGTCGACGGCTGCGCCGTTCACCCGGGTCTCGAAGTGCAGGTGGCAGCCGGTCGACCAGCCGGTCGAACCGACCTGGGCGATCTGCTGGCCGGCTGTGACGTGCTGCCCGGAGGAGACCATGATCCCGCCGTCGACGATGTGCCCGTAGGCCGTCGAGATGCCGCCGCCGTTGTCGAGGATGACCTCGTTGCCGTACCCGCCGCCGTTCCCCGCGAAGGTCACCGTGCCGGATGCCGCTGCGTAGATGGGCGAGTAGCAGGCCGGGGCCAGGTCGACGCCCGCGTGCAGTGTGTAGACGTGCGTGTACGGGTCGACGCGCAGGCCGTACGGGCTCGACTGGTAGCCGGCGGCGGGCCGGACCCACCCGGACGAGGCCGCGGGGACGTTCCCGGTCGCGGGTGCGGGCACTCCGGCCGTCGCGGCCGGCGGTAGTGCCTTCGCCGCTTCGGCAGCCGCCGCGGCGCGGGCCGCCGCCAGGCGGGCCTGCCGCGCCTTCTCGGCGCGGACGCCCTTCTCGTACTGGGCCTGCGTCGTCTCGGTCTTCGACGTCAGGGCGGCGAGCTGGGCCTCCAGGCGGTCCTGGTTCGCCTGCTGGGCGGCGACCGCGGCCTGCGCCTGGTCGGCCGCGTCCTGCGCAGCACGCATCTTCGCCTGGGCCTCGTCGGCGAGGTCACCGAGGGCGTCCTCGGCGACCTTCGACTTGTCGGCCAGCGCCTGCGCGGTGCCGCGGTCCTGGCTCGCCTCGGAGTAGATGCCGTCGGCCTGTTCGGTGAGCTTCGACATGGCGCCGAGTTCGTACAGCAGGTCGCCGGAGGCCGAGGGCTTCGTGAGGAGGTCCGTGGTGACGTCCTCGGCGTTCGAGCGGCCGAGCTGCGCGGCGAGCTGTCCCGCCTGCGCCTCGGACGCGGAAGCCGTCTTGGCCGCCTCGTCCGCCTGGGCCTGGAGCTTCCGCTGCTCGAGCGCCTTGCGGTCGTACTCCGTCTGGGCGTCCTGGTAGGCCGTCCCGGCAGCAGCGGCGGCCTTCTCCTTGGCGGCGGACGCGGACTCGAGCTGGGCGATGAGGCCCTTGATCTCGGAGACCTTCTCGGACTGTGCGGCCTGCGACTGCTTGGCGGCCTGCACGTCGTCCCAGCTCGGGTAGCTCGCGGCGGAAGCGGCGCCGCTCGGCACGAGTGCCACGAGGGCTCCGGCCGCGAGGACGACGGACACCCCGGCGGCGACGAAGCGGCGGCGGGGGCGAGCGGGCGATGAGGATGTCGTCATGGTCTCGATCTCGTAACGGTGCGGTGCGGCGTGCGTCACACTGTCAACAAACGCAACAGTAACAACACGACCGAGCCCGGGGACACCCCCGTGGAGGGGTGAGTGGCCGCTGTCGATGGTTCCACCGCGGCGGGCGTCACCGTGGGACACCGCTCGGCTCGCTTGCTGAAGGTCCGTCGAGGTGCACGTCCTGAGCGGTGCGGGAGTCAGCACGCTCGGACGTGCGGGAACACCCGCGACACGCCGAAGGACGGCGTCGGACGGGCTCGATTTGGCAAGAGGGCCGACCGTCCGTATGCTTGTCCATCGGTAGCGCGATGCACTGCTTGCGGCCCCATCGTTTAGTGGCCTAGGACACCGCCCTTTCACGGCGGCAGCACGGGTTCGAATCCCGTTGGGGTCACTCCTCATCGGGGGACAGCAAGCAGAACAGAACGAAACCGAGCAAGATCAGCAATAACAGCAATTCCACATGGCCCTGTAGCGCAGTTGGTTAGCGTGCCGCCCTGTCACGGCGGAGGTCGCGGGTTCAAGTCCCGTCAGGGTCGCCACGGCTGGGTAGCTCAGTTGGTAGAGCGTTCGACTGAAAATCGAAAGGTCCGCGGATCGACGCCGCGTCCAGCCACGGTGAAGAGCCCCTCACGAGAGTGAGGGGCTCTTTTGCGTTGGTGGGGCCGGCCAGCCCGCGGTCGCGGTCGCGGTTCGGTTCGCGGTCGCGGTTCGGATCGTCCCCGCACAACAGGACGCGGCTCGAACCGCGGGGATCCACGGTTCGAGCCGCTTTCTGTTGTGCGGCGTCGGCCAGGAGGCTCCTCCCGGCCGGGCAGCGCGGCCTACGCCTCGCGGGTCTTCGGGCTGCTGTCGTTCGTCTTCGCCGGGTCGCGCTCGACGACACCACCGAGGGCGTCGTCGATGCGGCTCATCAGCTCGGCCGGGATCTGCACCCCGGCAGCGCCGGCGTTGTCGTGCACCTGCTCCGGTCGCGAAGCGCCGATGATCGCCGACGCCACGTTCTCGTTCTGCAGGACCCACGCCACGGCGAGCTGCGCCATCGAGAGACCCAGTTCGTCGGCGATCGGCTTGAGCTCCTGCACGGCCGAGAGGACCTCGTCGTTCATGAAGCGCTCGATCATCTTCGCGCCGCCCTTGTCGTCGGTGGCGCGCGAGCCCTCGGGCAGCGGCTGCCCGGGCTGGTACTTGCCCGTCAGGACGCCCTGCGCGATCGGCGACCAGACGATCTGCGAGATGCCGAGCTCCTTCGAGGTGGGGACGACCTCCTCCTCGATGACCCGCCACAGCGCGGAGTACTGCGGCTGGTTCGAGATGAGCTGGAACCCGAGGTCCTTCGCCAGTGCGGCACCGGCACGGAGCTGGTCGGCCGTCCACTCGGAGACGCCGACGTACAGGACCTTGCCCTGGCGCACGATGTCGGCGAACGCCTGCATCGTCTCCTCGAGCGGCGTCTCGTGGTCGAAGCGGTGCGCCTGGTACAGGTCGACGTAGTCGGTCTGCAGGCGGCCGAGGGAGCCGTCGATCGACTCGAGGATGTGCTTGCGCGACAGCCCGGTGTCGTTGTGGCCCTTGGGACCGGTCGGCCCGAAGACCTTCGTGGCGATCTCGAGCGACTGGCGGCGCTCGCCCTTCAGCGCTTCACCGAGGACGGTCTCGGCGCCGGTGTTGGCGTAGACGTCCGCGGTGTCGAACGTCGAGATGCCGACCTCGAGGGCGGCCTTGACGCAGGCGATCGCCGCGTCGTTCTCGACCTGGGAGGCGTGGGTGAGCCAGTTGCCGTACGTGATCTCGGAGACCTTGAGGCCCGAGTTGCCGGGGTAGCGGTACTCCATGTGCTGTCACTCCTGTCGTGGCCGCTTCGGTGCGGCACCGCCCGTGACGGTAGTCCTCAGCGGGTGAACCGCCTCTGCAGCGGCCCACACACCAGTACGCTGAAGTATCAGTGGCGGCCGGACACGACGAAACCCCGGCGATGTGGCCGGGGCCAGGGATCGTTCCGGGGTCTTCAAGGGGATGCTACACCGGAGGGGAACGATGACGGAAGGACGTCTACGGCCGCAGGATCACCGCGTGCTCGCCGAACTCCTCACCGCGGCGCGCTTGTCCTCCTACGAGCGATCCATGGACTCACGTGGAGGAGCGCTGCGGTTGTACGAGTGGAACATGCGTGCCGCAGCGAGCGTGATGGAACTCACCGGGATGGTCGAGGTCCTGTGTCGAATTCGCTCGACCGGGAGTTACGTGCCTGGGCGGCTCGCCGTGGAACGGAGGGCGACCTCTGGTTCGACTCGGTGCCCTTGGACTCGCACGGCCGAGCGGATCTCGCGAAGGCTCGTGTGCGGGCCGCGCGCGGTACCCGCAGGGAGGAAGCACACGGGCGCGTTGTCGCTGAGTTGACCTTCGGCTTCTGGCGCTACCTCGTCGAGTCCAGATACCACACGTCCCTCTGGGTCCCGGATCTCCACCGGGCCTTCCCGTACGGACCCGCTGATCTCCGATCCCGGAGGAACGAGGTGAAACGCCGGCTGCAGCAACTGCACTTCGTCCGCAACCGCGCGGCTCACCACGAGCCGATCCACCAGCGAGACCTTCGCCGGGACCACGACTACGCGATCGAACTGCTCCGCTGGGTCAGCCCGATCGCCGCCGAGTGGGCGTCCGCGACGACGAGCCTCCCCGCGGTCCTCGACGCCCGCCCCAGCCCCTGAGGTGCAGGATCGCAAGGGACGCGGTGCGCGGATGCACCGCCGGGAGCAAGGGAGCATCCATGACCGGACCCAGTGTGCTGTTCATCGGCGGGAGCGGCGTCATCAGCGCCGCCTGCGTCCGCGAGGCGGTGGACCAGGGCTTCGACGTCAGCGTGCTCAACCGGGGCACGACGGAGAAGCGGGCGCTCCCGGACGCGGTGACGCGCCTCCAGGCCGACGTGTCGGACCGCGACGCCGTCGCGTCGGCGCTCGGCGACCGCACGTTCGACGTCGTGGCGGACTTCGTGGCGTTCACGCCCGACCAGGTGCAGGCCGACATCGACCTGTTCGCCGGGAAGACCAGGCAGTACGTCTTCATCAGCTCGGCCTCGGCGTACCAGACCCCGCCGACGCACCTGCCGGTGACGGAGTCGACGCCGCTGAAGAACCCGTACTGGCAGTACTCGCGGGACAAGATCGCGTGCGAGGACCTGCTCGTCGCGGCCTACCGGCAGGACGACTTCCCGATGACGATCATCCGGCCGTCGCACACCTACGACGAGACGCTGCTGCCGTTCGACGGCGGGTGGACGGTCGTGGACCGCATGCGCCGCGGCAAGCCGGTCATCGTGCCGGGCGACGGGACCTCGCTGTGGACACTCACGCACGTGCGGGACTTCGCGGTCGCGTTCGTCGGGGTGCTCGACCGGGCGGAGGCGATCGGCGAGGCGTTCCACATCACCGGCCAGGAGTCGCCGACGTGGGACCGCATCCACCAGGAGGTCGCAGCCGCGGCGGGAGCGCCCGAGCCGACGATCGTGCACGTCCCCTCGGACGCGATCATGGCCGCCGACGCCGAGTGGGGCGCCGGGGTCGTGGGCGACAAGGCGAACAGCATGGTCTTCGACAACAGCAAGGTGCGGACGCTCGTGCCGGGCTGGGCGGCGCGGACGACGTTCCGCGAGGGTGCCCGCGAGCTGGTCGCCTGGTACGACGCCCACCCGGAGGCGCAGGTCGTCGACGAGGAGAAGGACGCACTCATGGACCGCCTGGCCGAGGCGTACGCGCCGGGCCGCGTCTAGCGAGCGCCGTCGGACGGGAGGCGCGGCCGGTCTGGCCCCGCGCCTCCCGTCCGGCGCGCGGCAGGCTCCGGCCGCCGCGGCGCGCGAGGTGCGGAACGCGGCGCGCACTGGCGGGGCACAACAGGAACCGGCTCGAACCGCGGACGTCCGTGGTTCGAGCCGGTTCCTGTTGTGCGGGTGCGGCTCGCGCCGGCCGGCGTTCGGCGCCGGCCAGCCGGCTGGCCGCCGCTCAGGCGCCGCGCGTGGCGGGGGCGCGGAGGACCGCGCCGAGGGCCTGCATCGCGGTGCCGATCTCCTCGTCCGTGACGACGAGCGGCGGGGCGAAGCGGATCGTCGAGCCGTGCGTGTCCTTCACGAGCACCCCGCGGTCCGCGAGGTCCGCCGCGACCTCCTTGCCGGTGCCGAGCGCGGGGTCGATGTCGATCCCGGCCCACAGTCCGGCGACCCGGTGTGCGACCACGCCCTCGTCCATGAGCTCGTCGAGGTACCCGCGGAGCACCGGTTCGCCGTCGAGCGCCCGCTGCTGGAAGGTGCCCTCGGCGAGCATCGCGACGACCTCGGTGCCGACGGCCGCGGCGAGCGGGTTGCCGCCGAAGGTCGACCCGTGCTCCCCGGGGCGCAGGACCCCGAGCACGTCCGCGCGCCCGACCACGGCCGAGACCGGGACGATGCCACCGCCGAGCGCCTTGCCGAGCGTGATGAGGTCCGGGGTCACGCCGACGCGCTGGACGGCGAGGGTGTGCCCGGTACGGCCGAGCCCGGACTGGATCTCGTCCGCGATGAACAGCGCACCGAACTCGTCGCAGACCGCGCGGACCGCGGGCAGGTAGTCCGCCGGCGGGATCACCACGCCGCCCTCGCCCTGGATCGGCTCGAGCAGCACGGCCACGACGGTGTCGTCCATCGCGTCCCGGAGCGCCGACGCGTCGCCGTACGGGACGGTCCGGAAGCCCGGCGTGTACGGACCGAAGTCCGCCCGCGCCGAGGGGTCGTCGGAGAACGAGATGATCGTCGTGGTGCGGCCGTGGAAGTTCCCGCTCGCGACGATGACCGTGGCCTGCCCCTGCGGGACGCCCTTGACGCGGTAGCCCCAGGCTCGGGCGACCTTGATCGCGGACTCCACCGCTTCGGCGCCGGTGTTCATCGGCAGCATCATCTCGGTGCCGGTGAGCTCGGTGAGGGCGGTGGCGAACGGGCCGAGCCGGTCGGTGACGAACGCCCGGCTCGTCAGCGTCACGCGGTCGAGCTGGTCGCGGGCCGCGGTGAGGAGGCGCGGGTTGCCGTGCCCGAAGTTCACCGCCGAGTACGCGGCGAGTCCGTCGAGGTAGGTGCGGCCGTCGACGTCGGTGACGGTCGCCCCCGATCCGGACGCGATGACGACCGGCAGCGGGCTGTAGTTGTGGGCGAGGGTGCGGTCCTCCACGGCGAGCGCGGCGGCCGTGTTCGCCCCGAGCGCGCCGGCCATCAGGACCGCGCCACCGAGGTGCCGGTGCCGACGGGGTGCAGGTCGAGCGTGCAGCACTTCACGCCACCGCCACCGAGGAGCAGCTCGGACAGGTCGACGCCGATCGGGTTGTAGCCCTTCTCGCGGAGCTGCGAGGCGAACGTGGTGGCCCGGGAGGCGATCACGACGTTGTACCCGTCGGAGTACGAGTTGAGCCCGAGGATCGCGGCGTCCTCCTCGGTGGCGATGATCGCGTCCGGGAAGCGCTCGCGCAGGATGGCGAGGGACGGCTCGTCGAAGGCGCTCTCGAGGTACGCGATGTTCGACTTCCCCTCGGCGTCGGGCACCGGGTCGAGCGCAGCGATGGCGGTGTCCAGGTGGTAGAAGCTCGGGTTGATCAGCTTCAGGGTGACGACCTCGCGGCCGTACACCCGGGCGAGCTCCTCGTGGGAGGTGCTGTCCGAACGGAACCCGGTGCCGGCGTAGATGGTGTCGCCGATGAGGAGGAAGTCGCCCTCGCCCTCGTTCGTCTCCTCGGGCTCGGCGACGGTCAGGCCGGCCTGGCGGAACCAGTCCATGTACGCCGGACCCTCGGGCTGGCGCTCCGGGTACTGGAACTTCGCGCCGTACGCGACACCGTCGAGCACGAAGCCGCCGTTGGCCGCGTAGACCATGTCCGGCAGGCCCTCGACGGGCTCGATCTGGTGGATCTCGAAGCCGAGCTGCTCGTAGACGTCGACGAGGGACTGCCACTGCTCGACGGCCTTCGAGGTGTCGGTCGGCTCCTCCGGGTGCATCCAGGGGTTGATCCGGTAGCTGACCGTGTAGTGGGTCGGCTTGCACATGAGGATGGTGCGCTTGGTGGCCGTGCGCTGCGGAACGGCGGTGGGCTGGGGTGCGGTGTTCGACACGAGGTCCTCCAGGACCGGGGCCCGAGCCTGCCAGGAACCACCACGGTGAGAGCTCCGACGAGACGCAGGCTCACTCGCCGGAGGCGGACCAGGTCGACGCCTGTCCTGAGTCTGGCACAGGAGGGAGGTCCGGCACAGCACCGACGCCGCGCTCCGGGCGCACGATTCCTGCGTCGGACGTGCTGGTCTCGCAAGGAGCCCGCGTAGGATCGGGACAATGGATTCGCTCGACCACCGCATCCTCGACCAGCTCCGGGAGAACGCCCGCGCGGGCTACGGCGAGATCGGTTCGGTCGTCGGGCTCTCCGCCTCCGCCGTGAAGCGTCGCGTCGACCGACTCGTGGCCGACGGGGTCATCCAGGGCTTCACGATCAAGGTCGACCCCGCGGTGGACGACCGCGGCACCGAGGCGTGGGTCGAGCTGTACTGCCGCGGCACGGTCTCACCCGACGAACTCCGCACGCTCCTCGACGCCGTGCCCGAGGTCGTCGACGCCGGCACCGTCACCGGCAGCGCTGACGCCGTCGTGCACATGCGGTCGCGGGACCTCCCGGCGCTCGAGGAAGCCCTCGACCGGGTCCGCCTCGCGCCCCAGGTCGACCACACCCGTTCGGCGATCGTGCTGTCGAAGCTCGTCAGCCGCGGCTCCGACTGAGCCCGGTGCGGAGCTTCGCGACCATGGGACGGACGACGACAGCCGGGAGGCAGGGCACGCCTCCCGGCTCGACCACCGCCCGGCGGATGGTCACCGCTGCGGCCGTCGCGTACGTCGTCAACTGCCTGTGGGGCACCGCCGTGGCGGTGCGCCTCATCCGCACCCGCAGGCTGCGGGTCGTCCACCACGGCCTGTTCGTCGTCACCGCGGCGCTGACCGGTGCCGCCGCGACGACGCCGATGTGGACGCGGTCGCGGGCCGGCCTGTTCCTGCTGCCCGCGCTCGTGCCGCTGGCGCTCGCTCCACGGACCGACCCCCGCAGCGGAGCACACTGGAAGACCGCGGTCGCCGCGGCGCCGTCCTACCTGGGGGCGGTCCTCCTGCGGCGCTGACCGCCCCAGCCGACCCAGTCCGAAGGACAGCAGTGGAACTCATCGAGGCCATCCGGCGCCGTCGCACCACCAACGGGGCGTTCCTGCCCGACCCGGTGTCCGAGGAGCACCAGCGACTGCTGGTCGAACTCGCGGGTCGCGCCCCCTCGCAGCTGAACAGCCAGCCGTGGCGGTTCGTCCTGGTCGAGGAGCGCGAGACGATCGACCGGATCGCCGACATCAGCGGTCGGACGATGACGAAGACCATGTCCGAGGGGACGTTCTTCGAGCGGTACAAGCCGTACTTCCGGTTCTCGCAAGCGGAGATGGACGAGCGCCGCTCCGGCATGCTCTTCGACAAGCTCCCCGCGCCGCTGCGCCCGTTCACGAGCCAGGTGTTCACCAGGCGCGGGCAGTTCCTCATGAACGCGCTCCGGGTGCCGCAGACCCTCGGCGAGGAGAACCGGAAGCTCGTGGCCGGCTCGCCGCTGCTCCTCGGGGTGATGCTCGACCGGGACGAGTACCGGAAGGAGGCCCGCAACGCCTTCTACTCGGTGTTCAGCATGGGCGCCGCGATGGAGAACATCTGGCTCGCCACGACCGAGCTCGGTCTCGGCATCCAGTTCGTCTCGTTCCCGATGGAGATCGAGGAGTCGTGGAACGAGGTGGAGCAGCTGCTCGAGGTGCCACCGGAGCTCGAACTGATGGCCGTCTACCGGATCGGGTACACCCCGCCGGAGCGTCGCCGGCCGGCGATCGACTGGGTGTCGAACGAGCGGAAGCGGCCCTCGCAGTACGTGTTCCGCGGCACGTGTGCGACGCCGCAGGAGGGCTGGGACGACGTCTCGGCCGTCGGACACCTCGACCCCGAGGCGACGGACGGGGGCACGCGGTGACGGCGACCGTGCCTGCCGGTGGTGGTCCGGTCCTCCCGGGCGGGCCCGTCGACCCGGTCTCGGCGACCGCGCCCGCGCTGCCGGGGCGCCCGTGGATCGAGCAGGCCTGGCGCGACGTCGTCTTCGTGCACTGGCGGGTGGACGTGTCCGCGGTCGCACCGCTCCTGCCGGCCGGGACCCGACCGGACACCATGGCTCCCGACGGCTCCGACGACGGGGCGACGACGTGGGTGGGGCTCATCGCGTTCAGCTTCGAGGACACCCGGTTCCCGCCGCTCGGACCGCTCGGCCGGACCGGCGGCCTCGGCGACTTCCTCGAGGTCAACGTCCGCGTCTACACACGGGACGACACCGGACGGCGCGGCGTCGTGTTCCTGTCGCTCGACGCGGGGAAGCTGCTGCCCGCTGCCGCCGCCCGGGTCGTCACGGGGACGCCGTACCACTGGGCGCGGACCGGCCGACGGCAGGACGGCGACCGGACGGCGTACGCGGTGCACCGCCACGGGACGCACCTGCGGTCCCGTCTGGAGGTCGAGGTCGGCGATCCGATCGCCGAGCCGACCCCGCTCGAGTCGTTCCTCACCGCACGGTGGGGCATGCACGTCGGGCGGGCCGGTCGGACCGCGTGGTGGCCGAACGAGCACGACGCGTGGGTGCTGCACCGGGCGACGCTCCGCGGGCTGCGCGACGACCTGGTCCGCGCCGCCGGCCTGCCCGCCGCGCTCACCGAGCTCGAGCCGGACTCGGTGCTGTACTCCCCCGGCGTCGTGACGCGGTTCGCGGGGCCGCGCGCCTGACCGATCGCGAGCGCGTCGGCGGGCCGGGGATCGGGGGACACCGGCTGACACACGGGTCGCAGCGTCCGGTAGAAGGGACGCATGACACGAGTGGCTGTGGTGACCGGTGGATCGGCTGGACTGGGACGGGCCACGGTCCGGGAGCTCGCGGCACGCGGGTGGGACGTCGCCGTGCTCGCCCGTGGTGAGGACGGCGTGCGCGCGGCCGTCGCGGAGGTCGAGGCGGCCGGGCAGCGTGGACTCGCGCTCGTGGCCGACGTCGCCGACCGCCAGGCCGTCGAGGACGCCGCCGACCGCGTCGAGGCGGAGCTCGGCCCGATCGACCTCTGGGTGAACGGCGTCATGGTCGGGGTGTTCGGCAGGTTCCTCGACACCGCGCCGGAGGACTTCGAGCGCGCGACCCAGGTCGACTACCTCGGGTTCGTGAACGGCACGCGTGCGGCACTGACGCGCATGGTGCCGCGCGACTCCGGGCACGTCATCCAGGTCGGTTCGGCCCTGGGCTCGCGGGGCATCCCCCTGCAGGGCGCCTACTGCGGGTCGAAGCACGCGATCGTCGGGTTCACCGAGTCGGTCGTCTCCGAGCTCATCGAGCAGGGCAGCAAGGTGCAGATCAGCCGGGTGGACATGCCGGCCCTCAACACGATCCAGTTCGGGTGGGTGCAGTCCTCGCTCCCGCACCACGCGCAGCCGGTCGCGCCGATCTACCAGCCCGAGGTCGGTGCCCGCGCCATCGCCGTCACCGCCGAACGCCCCCGTCGTCGCACCTGGGTCGGGGAGTCCACGGTCTACACGATCCTGGCCAACCGGATCAGCGGGCGCTTCGCGGACTGGTACGCGGCGAAGACACTCGTCAGCGGGCAGCAGATCCCGGACAAGGACGGCGAGGAGATCGGCGTCAACCTGTACGAGCCGGTACCCGGTGACCACGGGGCGCACGGGGCCTTCGACGAGCAGTCGCACGACTGGTCACCGCAGACCTGGTGGGTCGAGCACCGCCGACTCGGCAACGGGATCCTCGGAGCGGCGCTCGGCGTCGCCGGGGTCGCCCTCGCCACCGCGGCAGGACGCCGCCGATGAGCCGCCGGACCAGCACCACCGGGGTGGACCGCGCCGCCGTCGTCGAGGTCCTCCGCGCCGGCATCGGTGTGGCGCACCTGCTCGGGGCACGGCGGGCGCTCGGTCGCCCCGCGGTCCTCGGGCGGGTCCTCGGCGTCCGGCAGCTCGCGCAGGCGACGATCACGGGACGTGCCGGGACCCCGGAGGCCCACACGCTCGGCGCCGTCGTGGACGCCGTGCACGGGCTCACGATGGTCCCGCTCGCGCTGTTCGACCGGCAGTCCCGACGCTTCGCGGTCCGGCAGGTGTGGATCGCCACGCTGCTGACGGTGTTGGAGGTCGCCCTCGTGGGGACCGGGCGCCGCCGCTGATCGTCCACCCGTCGGCGCGACTGGTATACATCACACCCATGTGATGTTCATGGCCGCGCGTCATCATCCAGGAGTCCGTACACACTCCAGGAAGGTGCACCATGAACATCCGCCCAGTCCTCGTCGGCTCGGCTGCCGTGCTCGGCACGTGTCTGCTCGCCCCCGCGGTCCTCACCGCCCCGGCGAACGCCGCTCCGCTCGCGCCGACCGTGCGCACCGCTGCTGCGGCCGCCGCGTCCTCCGTCGTCACCGACGTCGTCCAGGAGCAGCACGCCTCCGGCGCGAAGCGATGGGTGCGCCTCGCCGTCAGCGTCTCCGCGCGGGCCACAGTCCTGCTCCGCGACGCCTCTGGTGATGTCGTCCAGGCCGAGTCGGCGACGCCGCAGCACGACGCCGTCTTCCGGCTCGAACCCACGGGAGCGGACACGGCCCGGTACACGATCGTCGCGAACGGCACGGAACGGCCCGTCGACGTGGACTTCCACGGTCTCGGTCTGAGTGCACCCGTCGACCAGACCGACGAGCGCGGCCTCGAGCGCCTCCGCCGGGCGATCGTCGCTGGCGACACCGAGCACGGGATCCGGTACCGCGCGGTGCCGGGAGCGGAGGTCGAGGTCTCCGCGAACGGTCGGACCGAGACCGCCGTGGCCGGCGCCGACGGCATCGCCACCGTCCACGTCCACTTCGTCCGCGGTGAGAACGAGGTCTCGGTACGTCAGACCCTCGGGAACGCGTCCTCGGACGTGGACGTGGACCACTACCGCTTCGACGGCGACGAGGCCGGCGGTGGTGACGGCGGCGGCCACCCGGGACCCGGCGAGGGCTCCGGCGACGGCGGCGGGCACCCCGGCCCCGGTGAGGGCGACGGCGGCGGGCACCCCGGCCCCGGTGAGGGCGACGGCGGCGACGACGGGTCGACCATCCCGTCCGACGACGCGTTCTCCGTCGACGTCGACCGTGCCCACCCCCTGCAGCCCGTCGACGGGAAGGTGACCGTCAGTGGGACCGCCACCCGTGGTGCGGTGACCGTGACGGACGCCGAGGGCGTGCCGCTGGGGACCGCGCCGGTGCAGGACGGGCGGTGGCGCGTCGACGTGCCCGCGACGGAGTCCGGCGTGCTCGTCCTGCGCTTCGACCTGCGACCGGAGCCCGGCGGCCAGGTCAGCGACAGCGTGCGGCAGGCCTTCGTCGTCGCGGCACAGCCGAGCACCCCCTTCACCTTCGAGCAGGCGGCGGAGTACCAGCGCCACGACGGGCTGGTGCACTTCGAGGGCACCGCGCCGGAGGGCCGCCTGGTCGTCTTCCGTCTGCGCGAGAAGATCGGTGAGACCCGCGCGTCCGGCGGTCGCTGGTCGATCGACGTCCCGCTCGCTGCGGGGCACCACGGTGTGCGGTTCCTGTTCGTCCCGGACGGCTCCGGGGCCACGGAGGAGAAGACCGCGCTCGTGCACGTCGTCGACTGAGGACGGGGACGCCGACGCGACGGAGCCCCGCCGGCCAGGTGGTCGGCGGGGCTCCGTCGTGCGCGGGGGCCGGGGCTACTCGACCTCGGACGCCGGGTCCTCGGCCTCGACACCGGTCTCGTCGAGACGGTCACGGAGGTGGTCGGCCATCACGCCGGCGCCCTCGTCGCCGTGGTCGTGCTGGACCTGCTCCACGAGGCCGTGCAGCTTGTCGTCGTTCGTCGCGTCGTTCGCACCGTCCATGATCGGCTCGGTCTGGACGCCGTTGTCACGCTCTCCTGCAGTCATGGTCGCGACGTTACGCCGCTCCGGCAGTGCCCTCACGGGGATGCCCCAGGTCCACGCGGTCAGAGCCGGAGGCGGGCGAACTCCGGGTCGACGTCGCCGTGACGGTGGGCCGTGACGATGACCGTCTGCTCGCGGAGGTAGTGCGCCATCTCGACGACACCGGCCTCGACGACGGGCGCGTCGTGGATGGCGGTGTCGATGCCGGCGCCGAGCGCTTCCTCGACCGCGAGGGGGTCCCCGCCGAGCAGCCGGATCCGGGAGCCCGGCCCGGCGAACGCGGTGTGCGGCCGCGGTTCGAAGCCCTGGGACAGCACGATGTCGATCGCGTCCTGCGGTTCGTCGGTGCCACCCGACCAGTCCTCGCGGAAGAGGGCACCGGACGCCGCCCGGGCGAGGAACTCCTCGTCCGTCTCCACCAGGTGGTCGACCACGTCGAGCGGTGACCGACGCCCCGCGAACAGCTGGGTCAGCGGGCCGGGCAGCGCGCGGGCGGTGCTGAGCAGGACGTGCGCGCGGGCGGCGGTCGCGGCGGCGAGGGTCCGGACGAGCTCACCCGTCCCGACGCCCTCGGACTGCCGGACGACCACGGACTGCGGGCGGTACCGGAGCACGTTCCGCTCGACCCGGAGGTCGGCGGTGTCGCGGGAGCGGCCGAACCGGGTCTGCCGGGCCTCCGCGTCGCTCGTCGCACCGGCACGGACCAGGTCGAACTCCTCGAACGACAGCCCGCTGCGGGCGGCCTCGATGAGCGCGGTGACCCGCGGCGGCAGGCCGTGCAGCTGGATGCTCTTGTGGACCGCGCGCGGGACGGGTGCCCAGTGACCGAGCACGGCGACGGACTCCGGTCCCCCGCGTGCGGCACCCGCGCCGACCGCGGCGCGCCCCCATCCCCCGGCCGGCTGTCGTCCGACGACCGGGTCCGTGGTCGGCCGGTTCACCACGAGGGAACCAGCGGCCACGCGGTCCGTCCACGCCGCGACCTCGTCGACGTCGAGCGTGTGCAGGGCCTCCACCAGGCCGTGTTCGGCGCCGTTCTGGATCGCGATCGCCTCGTCGAGGGTCTCGACGTGCACCACACCGAGCACGGGGACGGCCGCGGCGGTCTGCGCGAAAGCGCTGCCGGGACGGACGCCGACGCGGACGCCCGGCGACCAGAGCCGACCGGACTCGTCGAGGACGGTGGGCTCGACGAGCCAGGACTCCCCCGGCGCGAGTTCGGTCAGCGCGGCGCGGGCGGCGCCGGTCGGTTCGACGAGGAGCGGTCCCACCTGTGCGGCGGGGTCCGTCGGCCAGGCGACCCGGAGCGCGCGGGTGGCGTCGGCGAGCTGACGACGGAAACGGTCGTCCTCGCCGACGGACCCGACCAGGACGACGAGCGACACCGCGCGGGCCGCCTGGCCGGACTGACCGAACGCCGAGGCGACCACGTCGCGCACCGCCTGGTCGACGTCCGCCGCCGGGGTCACCACGGCCGCGTTGACCGCTCCGGTGTCCGCGATCAGCGGGAGGCCCGCCCGCCACCAGCGGAAGGACCGGGCGGTGTCGGAGGAGCCGGTGAGCAGCACCCGGTCGACCGCGGGGTGGGCGACGAGGTCACGGCCGAGTTCGTCGACGTCGAGGTCGACGAGCTGCAGGAGCGAGTGCGGGACCCCGGCGTCCCAGAGCACGTCGGCGAGCACGGCGCCGGACCGCTTGGCGAGGGGGGACGGCTTCAGCACGACACCGCTGCCGGCCGCGAGCGCCGAGAGCACCCCGTCGGCGGGCGTCGCGACCGGGGAGTTCCACGGCGGGACGACCACGGTCAGACGCGGTGGGACGAAGACGGCGCCGGCGACGTCGGTCAGGTGCCGGGCACGGTCGGCGGCGTGGTGCGCGGCGTCGACCGCTGCGCTGACCTGCCGGTCGGCGTCGGTGAGGGTCATCGCGGTCTCGGCGACCACGACCTCGACCAGGGCTGCGCGACGGACCTCGAGCTGGTGGGCGACGAGGTCGAGCAGCTCGGCACGGTCCTGGGGATCCTGCCGCCCCCAGTTCACGCCCGCCTGGGCTGTCCGGGCGATGGTCCGTTCGAGTCGCTGACGGTCGGTGACCCGGGCACCGCGGATCGTCGCGGTGCCGAGCTGCGACCGGGGCACCCGACGGAGCAGGTCGGCCGCCCACTCCCGGTTCGCGGCGACGGTGGGGTCGGTGTCCGCTGCGGGTGGGTGCACGACGGTGATCGGGGGAGGACCGAGGGGCGCACGGCGGTCCTGCATGCGGAGGGTCGTCGGCGCCGGGTCGTCGAGCGCGGCGACGGCGGTGGTGAAGCGCTCGCGTTCCCGTGCGGCCACGGCGTCGTCCGTGCCGATCGAGAACGCCGTCGAGGTCGCACCCTCGCGGAGCCGTCGGGCGAGGTACGGGATCGCGGCGTCGAACTCGTCGGGCTGCACGACCGGGGTGCTGACGATGACGGTCCCGAGGTCGGCCCGGACGGCGTCGAGGGCGGTGCCCGCCGTCCCGAGGAGCACCTCGACCTCGAGTGCGTCGCCCACCCCGCGGCGGTCGGCGAGCACCCGCGCGGCGGCGATCGCGAACAGGTCGTGTCCGGCGAGCGTCACCCGGACCGCGTCGGTGTGCTCGGGCGTCAGCGCCGCGTCGAGCAGGCGGAGGAGGGCGGTGTCCGTCGCCTGGCGCGTCGCGTACGTGGCCAGGGGACGGTCGTGGACGAGCGCGTCGGCCAGGCCGGACGCACCGCGTGCACCGGCGACGAGTCGGACCCGGACCGGTGCCCCACCACGGTGGCGCCGCGCCGTCGCCCACTCGGTCAACGAGGCGAGCACCCCGGCGCTGTCGGGGAGGTCGGCCGGCAGGGTGATCCCGGCGGTGGTGTGGGCGAACTCGTCCATGTCGAGCAGCTCGCGGAAGACCGCCGCGGTCAGGTCGAGGTCGCGCGGGTCACCGGTCCGGAACGTGATCATGCTGTCCCCCGCGACGGCGGCGCGGACCACCGGGACGAGCCGTTCGACGGCCTGCTCGGTGGCGGTGTCGAGCGCCCACGGCGACGACGGCGGCAGGACCTCGGACACCGCGAAGGACACGGCCGGCACGTCGGGACGACCGAGCAGGTCGGTGATCCAGCGGAGGCGGCGAGCACTCTCGTCCGGGCCGAGCACGGCCGGGCCGAGCGGGACGACGTCGAGGCGGCTGCCGGTCCCGGCGACCTTGGCGAGCGCCGACCCGAGCCGCGCGGGTGGCGCGTCGACCACCAGGTGCCCGGCGAGTCGTCGCAGCACACGTCGCGCGGACGGGATGACGGCCCACGGTGCCATGGTCGCGAACCCGCCGCCGACCGTGACCGCTCCGCGGAGGTACCAGGCGAGGAAGTCGGGGACGTCCCGGCTGGCCTTCTCGAGGTTCCGCGCCGCGACCTTCGGGTCGTCAGGGCGGATCACCTTGTCGATGAACCCGCGGGCGAAGTCGAGACCGCGGTCGTCGCGCAGGACCTCGGCGAGTCGGGCCGCCCCGGCGTCGGGCTTCGCGCCCCGGGAGGCGTCCAGCCACCGCCCGACGAGGGCGAGTGCGTCGTCGGTGCAGTCCTGGAGGCGTGCGGGCGGCATGCTCTCGATCGTAGGCCGCTCCCCCGACGTCTCCTCGGAGGCCGCCGTGTGCCGCCCAGGAGTCAGCCGGACGGATGATCCTCGGCCCCGACCGCCGCCGCCGTCGATACGCTGGCCCGATGGTGGAGCACGGCGTCGACGGCCACGACTGGGCCACGTGGGACGCGTTCCACGACGTCTGGCGCGGCCTCGACCGGGCGCTGGACCTGGCCGTGCAGCGCGGTGCGGGCATCTCCGTGCCCGAGTTCGAGATCCTCATCGGGCTGCACCGCGACCCCGAGCACCGCCTGCGGGTCCGCGACGTGGCCGCCGGCATCGGGTGGGAGAAGTCGCGCGTCAGCCACCAGGTCACGCGCATGGTCGCCAGGGGACTCGTCGAGCGCGCCGACTGCCCGTCGGACGGCCGCGGCAGCTGGGTGGTCATGACCCCGGACGGCCGCCGGGCGGTCCTCGCCGGCATCCGCGCGCACACCGCCGCCCTCGAGCAGCTGTTCTGGAGGCCCGTGGCGGCGGATGCGGAGACCCTCCGGTCGGTCTCGCACCGCGTTCTCGACGCGCTCGGTCCGGTCGACACCGACACCGACACCGAGGGCGGGCCCGATCCGGGAGACACCTGACCGTGCCCGGGACGGGCGTGGGAGGATGCCTCCGATCGACCTCGTGGGGGAGCAGATGGACACCGACGGTTCGCCGTCCGCGCGCGCGG
This sequence comes from Curtobacterium sp. MCJR17_055, assembly GCF_003224335.1. GTDB lineage: Bacteria > Actinomycetota > Actinomycetes > Actinomycetales > Microbacteriaceae > Curtobacterium. The sequence continues at coordinate 544,855 of NZ_QKLF01000002.1, read as the reverse complement.
CACTCGTGGCGGCGTTGGACATCGTCGACGCGGCCCCGACCGAGCGCCTCGAACGCATCGTCCGCATCGCGCGCGACCTCTTCGCCGTGCCGATGTCGTACGTGAACCTGCTCGACGACGCGCTCCTGCACACGCTGACGCCGAACGTCCCGGGCGAGGCCACGACCGTGCCGCTCGAGTGGTCGTTCTGCCAGCTCACCGTGCAGCGGCCCGGGCCGACCGTCGTGCCCGACACCGCCGCCGATCCGCGCACCGCCGACCTGCCGGGCGTCACGAGCCGGGGCATCCGCTTCTACGCCGGTGTCCCCCTGACCATGCCGGGCGACGTCGCCATCGGGACCCTGTGCTTGATGGACGTCGAGCCGCGGGAGTTCAGCCCCCAGGACGAAGCGGCCCTCATCGACCTCGGTCACTGGACCGAGCGGGCCCTGGCCATGGGCCTCCAGCACGACCGGTTGCTCGAGGTCGTCGAAGCCCTCGCTCCGCAGCCCCTGGACGTGCCGGGCTACCGTCTCGCCGGCATCAGCGTGCCGTACGGCGACCTCAGCGGGGACGTACACGACTGGACTGCGGGCGACGACGCCGTGACGTTCACCCTCGCCGACATCATGGGCAAGGAGCAGCCCGCGGCACTGCTCGCCGCCGGGCTCCGCGCAGCACTCCGGCAGCACGAGGACCTCTTGCCCGTCGCAGCCGTCGCCGCGATCGAGCCGCGGATCAGCGAGGACCTCAGCCGCGCCTCGGCCTTCGCGACGCTGTTCCACGCGCGCCTGACGCCGAGCACCGGCCGTCTGGACTTCGTCGACGCCGGACACGGCCTCGTGCTGCACCTGCGATCCGACGGCACGTCGGAGATCCGCCGGTCGCGGGACCTCCCGCTCGGCCTGCACCCGGGCGGCATCCCCTTCCGGGCCGGAGCGCTCGTCCTCGAGCCCGGGGACACGCTCGTCGTCACGAGTGACGGTGCGCTCGACCTGGGCGACGGGACCATCGACACGCTGACCGACATCGGACGGACCCTGCGGCGCGCGCCGGACACCGCCGCGTTCCTCCAGACCGTGCGCCTCCGCGCCGCGGAGCACGCCGAGGACGACGTGACCGTGGCGGTGCTGGCGCGCGACGCCGACGGCTGAGCGCGAGCAGGGCGACGCGGACGGAAGGCGGTGTCGGTACCTGCCCACAGGTACCGACACCGTTGGCTCGTGCGCCTGACCCGAACAGGAACATCGAACTGCGGACGAGCCTGCCGGGTACCACCGACATCGGTGGTGTGCCGACGCGTCAGCGGGCTCCGCCTGCGAGCAGCACCGCGACCGACGCCGCCACCGCGTCGGCACCGGCGTGGTCGTCCGCCGTGATCGTCACGACCGCGCCCGCGGCCTCGTCGAACAGCTGCAGCTGCCCGTTCGCCCCGTGCATCCGCCACAGCCGGCCCGGGCCGTCCCACCCGGCGAGCGCGTACCGCTCGTACGCCGGGCTCCGTCCGGCGGCGACCCAGTCGCCGTGCATCGCCGCGACCCACTCCGGCGCGACGAGCTGCCGGTCCGCGACCCTGCCGCCGTCCCGGACGAGCCGACCCAGACGTGCGACCTCCGCCGTCCGGAGCAGGAGTCCGCCTCCGCCCGCGATGTGGCCGTTCGGGCAGCGCTCCCACTCCGCGTCGTCGATGCCGAGCGGGGTGAGCAGCCGTTCCTGCACGAAGCGGCCGACGTCGCCGACCCGGGCCCCGAGGACCCGCATGGCCGTGTAGGTGCTGGCGTTCGAGTACTGGAACACCCGCCCGTGTGAGGGTCGGCCGAGGAACTCGCGCGCCAGGTCCGGCCAGTCGGTCAGCAGGGTCGGCGACCACGGCAGGTCGACGCCGCTCGTCATGGTCAGCAGGTGACGCAGTGTGACCGCGTCGGTACCCGCTCCGAAGTCCACGTCGGTGAGGGACGCCGACACCGGAGCGTCCGGGTCGATCGCCCCGTCAGCGACGGCGATGCCGGTCGCGATGACGCAGACGCCCTTGGCGATGGACTGCACGTCCTCCCGCACGTCGGGCGTCCAGCGGTGCTCGGCGTCGTCGTCGCCCACGAGCACGTGCAGACCGTGCGCTCGGAAGCCGGTCCGGGCGACCTCGGCCACGACGGCGTCGCGGACGGTCTCGGCGCGTGTCATCCGGCCATCCTCGCGCCTCGGCGGCCGGGAGACGAGTTCGCGGGCAGCCGCCAGTAGTCTGTGCGATCGGACAGTGTTCGGGAAGCGACGAGGGGACCACCACATGTCAGTCGGACTGCTCGCCGTCGTGGACGACATCCTCAGCGCGGCCCTCAAGGCCAGCGCGAAGACCGCGGGTGTCGTGATCGACGACGCCGCCGTCACCCCGCAGTACGTGCAGGGCCTCCAGCCGGCCCGGGAGCTGCCGGTGGTCGGACGGATCGCCCTCGGCAGCCTGTTCAACAAGTTCGTCATCATCATCCCGCTGGCGCTCCTGCTGTCGGCGTTCGCGCCGTGGGTGCTGCCGTGGCTGCTCGTCATCGGCGGCACGTACCTGTGCTTCGAGGGTGCCGAGAAGGTCACCGAGTGGTTCGGCGTCCACCACGAGGCCAGCAGCGACACCACGGTCTCCGAACCGAAGCTCGTGTTCGGGGCCATCCGCACCGACCTCATCCTGAGCACCGAGATCATGCTCATCGGCCTGGCGAGCCTGGACCCGGACCTCGGCTTCTGGCCGACGCTCGGTGCCCTGGCGGTCATCGGTCTCGGCATGACCCTGATCGTCTACGGCGCCGTCGCGCTCCTGGTCAAGGTCGACGACATCGGCCTGCAGATGATGAAGAACCCGTCGCGCGGCACCCGGCGCACGGGCGCCCGCATCGTCAGCGCGATGCCCGCGGTCTTCCGGTTCATCAGCATCGTCGGGACCGTGGCGATGCTCTGGGTCGGTGGGCACCTGGTCATCGCCAACATGGCGGAGACGTTCTGGGCGGGCCCGTACGAGCTGCTGCACCACGTCGAGCACGCGGTCGAGGCCGCCGGACCCGTCGTCACGTGGATCGTCGACACCGCGATCTCAGCCGTCGCGGGCCTCGTGCTCGGCATGGTCGTCGTCGGGATCGTGCTCGGGATCGGCCGGCTGCGGGGGCGCACGCACTGACGGGCAGGCTCGGTCCTCCCGTTCCCTGACCTCTGGCCCCCCTGCCGGGTGGAGACTGCCGGCAGAGGCCAGGACGGCGCCGCAACCGGCGCGGAGACGCAAGGAGCAACGGTGACGGGACTCGACCGACGGACCAGGGTCCTGGGACGACTGATCGGACTGGCTTCGGTGACGCGGCGTTCCGAGGCGCAGATCATCGCCGACCAGCGACGAGTGGTCGGCCACAACGCCGTCACCGACCTGCTGCTCGGCGGCCTCGCGCCGGGGGTCGGCGTCCGCGACACGACCGCCGCCGGGCAGGACGGGCCGATCGGGGTGCGCCTGTACCGTCCGACCACGTTCACCGGGACACCGCCGCTCGTGGTCCTCCTGCACGGTGGTGGCTGGACCTCGGGCACGCTCGACACCTACGACTGGTTGGCCTCGAACATCGCACGGGACGCCCGGGTGGTCGTCGCGTCCCTCGACTACCGACTCGCCCCGCGTCACCGCTGGCCCGCCGCCGCCGAGGACTCGTACGCCGCCACCGTGGACCTCGTCGGGCGCGCGGGCGAACTCGGTGCGGACACGTCACGGGTCGCGGTCGTCGGCGACAGCGCCGGCGGCAACCTGGCCGCCGTGGTCGCGCTGATGGCACGCGACCGGTCCGGCCCCGCGATCGCGTTCCAGGCGCTCCTGTACCCGGCGACCGACCTGACGATGGCCAGTCCGTCGATCGACGAGAACGCCACCGCCCCCATCCTCACCAAGGCCGACATGCTGGCCTTCCGGCAGCACTACCTGGGCGGCGCCGACCCGCGCGAGCCGTACGCGTCGCCGTTGTCCGCGGACCTCACGGGGCTCCCGCCAGCCCTGGTGCAGGTCGCCGAACACGACCCGCTCCGGGACGACGGCCTCCGGTTCGCCGCTGCCCTGCAGGACGCTGGGGTCACCGTCCGGACCACGACCTACTTCGGCATGCCCCACGGGTTCATGGCGTTCCCGCGCATCAGTCGTGCGGTGCCCCAGGCCCTCGGAGAACTCTGCCAGGAGCTCCGCCGGGCGCTCGCCGTCGCGTGAACCGCGCCGACGGGCCGTGCCGAGGAGTCCGTCCGGATGCCGCCGGATCATCCACGCAACGAGCCCGCACAGCGGTGGACGTGGGTGCCACGTTCGGACGGCGTTACGCTTCCGCCACCCCAACCCGCGTGGCCCCGTCTCCGCCCGGTGACAGCGACGTCGCCCGGATGCCGACGGGTGCTGCACATCTGCAAGGAAGCAGGTTCCGGTGAACCCCTTCGCCCCAGCGCCCCTCGGACGGGCCCGAACCAGCAGACGCGTCATCGGCGCGACGGTGGCCGTGAGCGCAGCGGTGCTCGGCGTCGTCGCCACGACGCAGACGGCCGTCGCCGCACCGCACAGCCACGCTCCGGCAGGCGACCTCGGCCCGAACGTGCTCGTCTTCTCCCCGGACATGCCGCAGGCGGACATCCAGGCGAAGGTCGACGCCGTCTACGACCAGCAGGTCGACAACGAGATGGGGACGTCCCGGTACGCGCTGCTGTTCGAGCCCGGCACCTACGGCTCGGCCACGGACCCGCTCGACATCCGCGTCGGGTACTACACGGAGGTCGACGGCCTCGGGCAGGACCCGAGCGGCGTCACCATCAACGGCGGTGTCACCGCGACGGGCCGCAACGGCAGCGGCTCACTCGACACGTTCTGGCGGTCGGTGTCGAACCTGACCGTCCACGTGGTGCCGACCGCTGACGCATGCCACACGGGGAGCGAGATGTGGGCGGTGTCGCAAGCCGCGCCGATGCGCCGGGTGGACGTGAAGGACCACACGACGTTCATGCCGTACTGCGAGGACCCGAACTACGCCAGCGGCGGGTTCGTCGCCGACTCGAAGCTCGAGGGCGGCGCGCTGAACGGATCGCAGCAGCAGTTCTACGTGCGCAACACCGACCTCGGTGCCGGATGGTCGAACGGGGTCTGGAACCAGGTGTTCTCCGGCGACCTCAACGCCCCGGCACAGTCCTTCCCGGTGCCGCCGTACACGACACTGACGGCGACGCCGGTCTCCCGCGAGAAGCCGTACCTGTACGTCGACGGCCGCGGCGCCTACCGCGTGTTCGTGCCGCGCGCCGTGACCGACTCGGTCGGCCCGAGCTGGGCGAACGGGCACACGCCCGGCCGGTCGTTGCCCCTCAGCGACTTCTTCGTCGCGCACCCCTCGGACTCGGTCGCGAAGATCAACGCCGCCCTCGCAAAGGGGAAGAACCTGCTCGTCACGCCGGGCGTCTACGACGTCGCGAAGAGCATCTCCGTGAAGCGCGCCGACACCGTCGTGCTCGGACTCGGCCTGGCCACCCTCACCGCGCAGCACGGCGCGGTCCCGATGGTCGTCGGCGACGTGCGGGGCGTCGACATCGCCGGGCTCACCTTCGACGCCGGCACCGTCAACTCGCCGACGCTGCTCAGGATCGGCAGCGGCCACCACAAGGGCGACCGGCACCGGTCCACCGCCGGCAGCGCAGCCGACCCGACCGCCCTGCAGGACGTCTTCTTCCGCATCGGCGGCCCGCACGTCGGCAAGGCGACGACGAGCCTCGAGGTCAACAGCGACCACACGATCCTCGACGACATCTGGGCCTGGCGGGCCGACCACGGGGTCGCCGGCTCGGTCGGCTGGACCGTCAACACCGCGGACACCGGGGTCGTCGTGAACGGCGACGACGTGACCGCGACCGGCCTCTTCGTCGAGCACTACCAGAAGTACAACGTGATCTGGAACGGGGAGCGCGGTCGGACCGTCTTCTTCCAGAACGAGCTGCCCTACGACGCACCGGACCAGGCGTCGTGGCGACACCAGAAGACCGACGGATGGGCGGCGTACAAGGTGTCCGACCACGTCCGGACGCACGAAGCATGGGGCCTCGGGAGCTACATCTTTACGAACGTGGACCCGACGCTCCACGCGACGCAGTCCTTCGAGGTCCCGGACCGACCGGGCGTGGTCATGCACGACCTCACGACGGTCGCGCTCAACGCGGATGCGGGGACGATCGACCACGTCATCAACGGCCAGGGTTCCGCCGCGACGGGAGCCGTGTCCGGGCAGCCGCAGACCGTGACGCGCTACTCGAACGGGGCCGTCGAGTAGGAGCCGCGCTGTCCGCCCCGGCGCCTCAGGGCGGAGCGGCGACCGTGCGGTCGCACGGACGGAACAGGCCGTCCCGCTGGGATGCGGGACGGCCTGTTTCGATCCGGTCCACCATCTCCGGAGTTGCACGTGTGACGTGCTGGTGCGCGCACCCGGCCGGAGCCGGGGCGCGGTGTCGCTCGACTAGTTCGAGCGGCCGTTGCCGTCGCGGCGGTCGTCGTCGTCGTGCTCCGGCTTGCGGACGCCGGCCTTCGCGATGCCACGGCTGAGGATGTATGCCATCGTCACGAGCGCGACGTAGAGCCAGGCCTGGTCGGCGCCGAAGCCGGTGTGGCCCTCGTCCGCGTTGTCGACGACGGCGGACGCGATGAGGATCGCGAGCGAGACGACGATCCACGCGTAGAACTCCGTGGTCTTCAGGGCGGACTTGGTCTCGTTCCAGGTGCGGCGCACGACGTTGTCGTGGCGCGCGGTGTTCCCTGTCGTGTTCGACATGGTGTCTCCTTCGTGTTCAGTGCCACCGGGCGTCCGGTGGCCGCGTGATCTCGACACTCCTCCAACCGCGCTGATTACTCACCCAGTTTCGTACTTCGCAGAATACGCACTCTGCTTGCTTCCGCCGCTGAGGAGGAGCAGCATCATCGAGAGCCGAAGGACGAGGTCCGATCTGATGCCGAACGAGGACAACGCACGCAACGCCCACCGTTCCGGAGCAGAGGAGCCCCGCAGCACGGCGGGAGCGGCCGCCATCGAAGCCCTGCAGGCACTGAGTGACAGCGTGCACGACGCCGACGAGCAGGCCCTGCGGGCGTTGCAGATGCGTCCCGTCGACGCGGTGGCCCTGCTGCACCTGGTGGAGGCCGGGCGCACGGAGCGATTCCTCAGCCCTACGGAACTGGCGGCGAAACTCCGCCTGACCACGGCCGGCGTCACGAAGCTGGTGGACCGGTTGAGCGGCGCTGACCGGGTCGAGCGACGACCGAACCCGCGCGACCGTCGCAGTGTCGTGCTGGTGCCGACCGAGAGCGCGACCGCCGACCTCACCCGGGCGTACGGGCACATCCACACGCCGTTGATCACCGTCATCGACGAGCTCTCCGACGACGAGGCCGCCGTGGTCACCCGGTTCGCCTCCCGCTTCGCGGACGCGATCCGCCGGGCCGGCGAGCGCGACGACGCGAGATCCGACGGCTGAACCGCTCCGCCGGGTGTCGACTCGTGGGCGCCGCCCGCTGACGGCGCTGACCGACGCGGTCGGGGCCACCCCAGGAGTCGCGGGGACGCGGTCGGGCTGCTGCAGGCGTCGCGGAGACGCACTGCAGCAGCCCGGACCTCACCGTGTCACGCGTCGCCGCACAGCGGGAGGCCGACGAGTGGCCTCCCGCTGCTGGTCACGAGGAGTGACGACGGCGGCGGAGCGCGATCGTGGCCACTCCCGCCGTGAGCAGGAGCGCCGCTGCAATCAGCGCCGACCGGACGGACGCACCCGTGAAGGCCAGGGCCTGCCCGCCGGTCCCGCTGGTCCCGCTGGTCCCGCTGGTCCCGGCCGGGCTGGACCCGTCGGGCGAGAGCGCGCCGGGCGCTGCCTCGTTGCCGCCGCCCTGCCCGGGCGCGCCGTCGTCCTGACCGGCGTCCCCGCCTCCCGGAGCCCCGCCGTCGACCGGCGGATCGACCCGCTCGGTGGTGACGACGGCTGCCGAGACGTCGGCACCGAGTCCGGAACGGTCCGTGAAGTGGACGGCCGTGACGGACCGGTCGGCACCCGTGGTGCGCTGCTCGTTGAGGACGAGCGTGCCCGCGCCTCCCGGCACCGCGATCCGGGTGTCCGCTGCGACCGGACCGGCCGGGATCGTCGTGCCGGCGATCCGACCGCCGCCGGTGGTCACCGTGGTGGCGGTCCCGCTGACCGTGACCTGCACGTCGCGCAGCTCACCCGCAAGGCGCGTGCCGGGGAAGAGCACGACCCGGTCGAGTCGCACCGCACCGCGGTCCTGCGCGGACCGGACGGAGGCCCCGGTCACCCGGAGCTGCCCGGCACCACCGTCGCCCACCACGTCCGCGCGGGCCGTGACCGGACCACCGGAGGCAGCCGGTGCCGCGAGGGGTTGCGCGCCGACGTCACTGGCTCCCGTGCTCCGGAGCCCGTAGGCGTACCAGCGACCGGGTGCCGGGTCGTCGGTGCCGGGAGCCGGTGCGGGCGCCCCGTCGCCGTCGCCGTCGCCGTCGCCGGGGTCACCTCCGGCCGTCGGGGCGATGGTGACCTGGCCGAGTCGGACCTCCGGGTACGTGCCGGTCAGGTCCTCGTAGTGCAGGGCGGTGAGCGTGACGGTGCCGTCGGCGTTCTCGACCCGCTCCCCGACGTGCACGCGGACCCGCTCGTCCCCGTCCCCGTCGAGGCCGGTGTACAGATCGGTGGCGGTGTTGATCCAGACGCCGTTGACGAACACGGCGTTCGCCTCGTCGTCGAACGTGACGTCCATCGTGCCGTCCGCCGTGACCTCGGCGTGCAGCCCGTTCACCTTGAGGGCGGGCCACCGGTACTCGGCGACGGGGTCGTCGCCCTCACCCGGGACCTGTTCGTAGTGTCCGACCGAGAGGGTGGCGGTGTCGCCCCCCGCCCCGATCGCCGCCGTCACGTCCGTGGCCCGGGCGGGGTAGCCGTCCGGGGCTCCGATCCGCTCGGCTGACCGTCGGTCGCCGGCTGCGGTCACCCGCGGCTGCGGGCTGACCAGGGTGCTGCCGTCCGCGGCCGTGACACCGACGCCCCACGCCTCGGTGACCCGCGCGTCGGGAGCGGGACTCGCGGCGGGTGCCGGGAGGGTGACGATCCCGAGTGCGACCTCCGGGTGGGTGCCGGTGAGGTCCGTGTAGCGCAGGGCGGTGAGGGTCGTGCTGCCGTCCTCGTGCACGGTGCGCTCGCCGAAGGCGACCCGCACCCGCTCCTCCCCGTCGGCGTCGACGCCGGTGTACAGGTCGGTGGCGGTGTTGATCCAGACGCCGTTGACGAAGACCGCGCTCGACTCGTCGTCGAACCCGACCGTCATCGTCCCCTCGGGCGTGACGTGGGCGTGCAGGCCGTAGACGCGGAGCGCCGGCCAGCGGTACGCGGCGACGGGGTCGGTCGCGGCGTCGGGGACCTGTTCGAACGAGTCGATCCCGATGTCGGAGGCGCCGTCGGCCGTCGTCGTGACGGTGACGCCACGACCCGTCGAGGCGGAGCCGTCAGCCGCTGTGACCCGGTCCACGCTGCGGGTCCCGGTCCCGGTCAGCGCCGGCTGGCCGTCGATGAGGACGGAGCCGTCGGGCGCGGTCACGGTGATGCCGGAGACCGAGCGGGCGTGTGCTGCGTCGTCCGGGTCGGCAGTCGGCGGTGCGGTCGGCTCCGGCGTGGCTGTCGGCGTGGGTGTGGGTGTCGGCGTCGGGGTCGGCGCCGGCGTCGGTGCGGGCGTCGGCCAGGTGCTCGCCGGTGCGCAGGAGACGGAGCCCGCCCGGACGCGGGAGATCTCGGAGGCGCCCGAGTCCCCGTCGATCCGCAGCCCGACCGTCGTCGCCGTCCCGTCCGCGCTGGTCGTCGTGGTGCCGACCAGGACCCGGGTCGGCCCGTAGCGGGAGTCGGGCAGGTCGGTGCTCCACCCGGGTCGGGCGGTCGCCTCCGCGGTGACGTCGGTGCCACCGATCGACAGGCTGCCGAGGGTGACGACCGGATCGGCACCCGGGGTGCAGGCGACCCGGAGGTCCCGGAAGGTCACCGCCGGGCGGTCACGGAGCGTGAACGTCCCCGACTCGATCGTCGACACGGCGCCGTCCGGTCCTGCCGTCGTCCGCAGCCCGGTCGTCTGGGTCGTGTTGAGCTTCAGGACGTCCGTCGTCCCGTCGGCACGGGCCTCCACGGCTTCGCCGGAACGCCACTCGACGGCGGGCGTCGGACGGGTGAGCGTGCCGCCGTCGATGTCGACGACCTCGACACCGGACGCCTTCGCGAGCGGTGCCCCGTCGGCGGCGAGCGCCGGGGCGGCGAGCGCCGGGGTGGCGATCCCGAGCCCGAGGAGCATCGTCGCGGCGAGCGCGACGGCGGCCCTCGTGCTGGTCCTGCTGCGGGTGCTGGTGCGTGCGGTCATCGGTCGTCCTCCTTGCCGAAGCCCTCGATGAAGGCGCGTCCGTCGGGCACACCAACGCCGGTCACGTCGTCCCAGCCGGGGGCGGACTGCAGGCTCTGCGGCTTCGTGTCCCAGACGAAGACGGTCTCCGGCCAGAGGGCTCCGGCGTCGGGGCCCTTCGGTGACCAGGTGGCCGCCGACGCGGGCGTGACGTCACGGATCGCGTCGGTGCCGAGCAGGTCGTACAGCGCCGGGGTGGCGAGCCCGACCTCGACTCCGGTCGCGGCCTTCGCGAGCGCGACCATCGAGGCGACCATCGGCGTCGCGAGGCTCGTCCCGCCGTGTGTGGCGTACTCGACGCGGCCGTTGTGCGGGCCGTGGACGACGAACCCGGTGTTCGGGTCGCCGATCGAGGCGACGTCCGGGACGAGGCGCCCCGTCCCCGGCTCGTCGAGCAGCTGACGCTGCCACGTCGGACGGTCGTACACGTCGGACTCCCCACCGCCGGCGCCGTACGCGAAGCCGGGCGGGATCAGGGCACCGTTGCGGGCGAACCGGGTCTCGGTCTCCCACCCGGCCTCGACCGCGACGGACCCGTCGGCGGCCAGACCGGTGCTCGTCGCGCCGACGGCGGTGATGTACGGGCTCGAGGCCGGGGACGTCACGTCGGCACCTTCGTCGTGGTCGCCGAAGTCGCTGTGGTCGCCGTCGTTGCCCGAGGACGCGAAGACGGAGATGCCCCGCGACGCCGCCTCGACGAGCACCCGGTTCAGGAGCTCGCGGTCGTCAGCACTGTCGAGGTCCTCGGTCGACCCGAAGGACAGGCTGATGACGTCGGCCTGGTCGTCCTCGACGACGTCGAGGATCCGTGTGAAGAGCGCTGTGGTGCTGCAGTCGTCGGCACCCCAGTAGGCGACGGAGGCATCGGGCGCCATCGCGTGGACCGCCTGCACGTCCAGGTGCTGCTCCTCGGTCCAGCTCTGCGGGCCGCCGCACCGGTCCACGTCGGGCGAGGCCGGTGCGTGGTGCTGGTACTGCCCGCTGCGGAACGGCTGGGCGCCGGCCGCGCGGAAGTACGTGTTCGTGTTCGCTTCCACGTCCGGGTCGTCGTACGCGGCGACGATCGCGATCCGTGCACCCTCGCCGGTGTACTCCGCCGGGACGTGGTGGATCTCGCGGAGCTGCTGCGGCTGGTACCCGCACAGGGCGTTCGAGCGGTGGGTGACGTCCACCGAGGCGGGCCACGCATCGGTCACCCGCTCACCCCAGTAGGCGGCGCACTGGCCGTCGTCCGCCAGGACCGGAGGCCGGGCGTCCGTCTCGCCCGGACCGGGAGTCGGATCGTCGGTCGGACCGGCGACGGTCGGTCGGATCCCGTCGGCGTCGACGACACCGGCCACGCCGACGACGGCGTCGAGCGCACGCGGCACCGAGAGGGCACGGTCCGGTGCGACCGCGGTCGCACCGGCGGTGGTCCAGGAGGCGAAGGACGTCCCGAACGCGTCGCCGACGCGGTCGGCCGGACCGGAGACCGGCAGGACCGCGACCGACTCGCGCAGGTCGTCGACCTGGAGGCCCGCCCCGCGCAGCCACGCGGCCACGTCCGGCGCGGCGTCGGTGCGCGCGGGATCGAGGAGGACGGAGAAGTCCAGGGTGTCGGTGGTCACCGGGGCACCACGCTCGGCGTGGGCGACCCAGGTCGGGACGGAGTCGGAGAGGGTCCGCGTGTCCGCGGCTGGTGGTGCGGGGCGCGCGAGGAGCGCGCCGGGGACGAGCACGGCGAGCGCGAGCGCACCGATGACGAGACGGGTCTGCATGGGGGTCCTGGTCAGGTGGGAGACGGGAGCGCAGCGCGGCGCGCTGCTCCCGGAACCTTACAGGCAAATGAGAATCGTTATCGCTACTGCGAGAGCTCGCGGTCCAGGCGGTCGAGGAGCGCTTCGAGCGAGACCTCGAACTCCTCGTCGCTGCGGTCCTCGCTGAGCAGGGCACGCAGCCGCTGCACCTCCGGGGCGATGTCGAGGGACAGGTTCCCGTCGCCCTCCGGGACGGCGGCGCCGCCCTCGTCGAGCGGCTCCTCGGCGGGTCCTGCCTCGGCTCCCCTGACCACGGACTGCAGGAGGAGCTGGCCGAGCAGGAAGCTGCTGAACGCGCGGTAGGCGTTGACGGCCTGCGCGTCGGAGAACCCGTTCCCGGTGAGGGCCCGGAGGAACGTGTCGACGACCTCGATGCTCCGGAGCGGCGGACGCAGCCAGGGTGCCGCGGGATGGCGGGTGGCGACGAGGGGGAACGCCTTGGGGTGGTCCGTCGCGATCCGGCGGACCGCGTGCGCGACCGTCTGGAGGAACGCCTGCCAGTGCGTGCCCTCGGCCTCCTCGAGGTGGGAGACGAGGTCGCTCATCAGTGAGGCGACGATGCCCTCGAGCAGGTCCTCCTTCCCGTGCACGTACCGGTAGAGGGACATGGCCTCGACGCCGAGCTCCTGCGCGAGGGAGCGCATCGACAGCCCCTGCGTGCCCGACCGGTCGATCTGCCCGAGCGCGGTCGCGACGATGAGGTCCCGGCTCAGCCCGGGTGCGGTCGTCCTGTCGCGTGCCGCCATGGCGGATCTCCCTCGCTGTGGGTGGCTTCCGGCCCCGACTGCGTCCTCGGGGTGCGTCGCTGCCGTACCTGAGACCGTACGCGCGCTTACGTCGTAAGCTCCGACGCGGGCTTACGCCGTAAGTCCGCCGAGGTGATCCCGCACCTCCATCTCGGACGCACTCCTCATCGGATCCGGTGACCACGCCGGGGAACAGGAGCACCACCATGATCGACAGCAACAGCATCAACGACCTCATCGGCGCCGACGTCTACGGCAGCGGCGAGGCCAAGATCGGCACGGTCGGACAGGTCTACGTCGACAACGACACGCAGGCGCCGACCTGGGTGACGATCCGCACGGGGCTCTTCGGCTCGTCCGAGACCTTCGCCCCGCTGACCGACGCCAACTTCGACGCCGGCATCGTCCGCGTCGCGTACGAGAAGGCGTTCGTCAAGGACGCACCGCGCGTCGAGGCGGATGGTGCCCTCAGCGACGAGGAGGAGCAGGCGCTCTACTCGTACTACGGCATGACCGACACCTCCGTGGCGGACGAGCAGCCCCTGTACGACCAGGACGCCGACCGTGGTGTGAACACCCACGGCACCCAGGGCCACGACACCTCCGGCCCGACGACCGACGACGCCATGACCCGCTCCGAGGAGCGTCTGCACGTCGGCACCGAGCAGGTCCGGACCGGCCGTGCTCGTCTGCGCAAGCACGTCGTCACCGAGCAGGTCACCAAGACCGTCCCGGTCAGCCACGAGGAGGTCACCCTCTCCCGCGAGCCGATCACCGACGCGAACGCCGCCGACGCCCTCGCCGGCCCGGAGCTCAGCGAGGAGGAGCACGAGGTCGTCCTCTCCGAGGAGCGCGTCGTGACCGCCAAGGAGACCGTCCCCGTCGAACGCGTCCGCCTCGGCACGGAGACCGTCACCGAGCAGCAGACCGTCGACGAGGAGGTCGCCCACGAGGAGATCGAACTCGACGACAGCGAGGTCCGCAGCGCCACCGGGTCCACCGACCGCGACCTCCGCTCCTGAGCACCACCGGCGGCGACCCCTCCGTCGCCGGGACTGAGCCCGCTCACACCTGTCGGCCCCGATCATGACGAGCGGGGCCGACAGGCGTACCCGCCCCTCCCGTTCCCTCAACGGAGCACCGCACGGCCCAACGGAGCAGAGCATGAACCGAGACCAGCAGCACGTGTCCGACGCCGACGACCACGTCGAGGTGGTCCGCAGCGAGGAGCGCCTCGCCGTCACCACCGAGCGTCACGCCACGGAACGCGTCCGACTCGAGCGGTACATCGTCACCGAGCAGCGCACCGTCACGGTCGACGTCAGCCGTGAGGAGATCCGCCTGACCCGCGAGCCGATCACCGGTGAGACCCGCCTGCCGGCCGGCACCGGCGACACCGTCCGCGAACCGATCGTGGTCGTCCTGCACGAGGAGCAGCTCGTCGTGACCAAGACCGTCGTGCCGGTCGAGCGCGTCACGCTCACCACGCACACCGTCACGCACGACGAGGTCGTCGACGAGACCCTCCGGCACGAGGTCGTCGACGTCGACGAGGTGCGCGCGCCGATGGCCTGAGCAGCCCACCCGAGTGCACCGGGCCTCCTGGCCGTCATCGCGACGGACGGGAGGCTCGTCTCGTTCCCGGCAGGACCGCGTGCTCCACAGGGGTCGGTTGCGCGTTCTGCACAGAACGCGCAAACAGTTGCGCGTTCTGTGCAATCCTGGAGACACCGAGCACGTCAGCGCCCGGGAACGAAACGATGGAGTTGCGTATGTCCGTTCCGATCAAGGCCGGGATCGAGAAGGTCCCCGGCGGCATGATGCTCGTCCCGCTCCTCGTGGGTGCCGTCCTCGCGACGGTCGCCCCGGGCACCGCGGACTTCTTCGGGTCCTTCACCGGAGGCCTCCTTACCGGGAGCACGCCGATCCTGGCCGTCTTCTACGTCTGCATGGGTGCGAGCATCGACCTGCGCGCGACGCCGTACATCCTCAAGAAGGGCGGGGCGCTCTTCGGCTCGAAGGTGCTGCTCGCCGTCGTCATCGGTGTGGTCGCCGGGCAGTTCATGTCCGAGCTGCCCATCCAGGGCGGCTTCCTCACCGGCCTGTCCGTCCTGGCCCTCGTCGCCGCGTTCAGCGACACGAACGGCGGCCTCTACATGGCGCTCATGGGCCAGTACGGCAAGCCCAAGGACGTCGCCGCGTACTCGATCATGACGATCGAGTCCGGCCCCTTCCTCACGATGCTCATCCTCGGGGTCGCCGGGCTGTCCGCGTTCCCATGGCAGGCCCTCGTCGGTGCACTCATCCCCCTGGTGCTCGGCATGGTCCTCGGCTCGCTCGACCCGGCGATGCGGAAGTTCCTCTCCTCCGCGGCACCGGTCCTCATCTTCTTCTTCGGCCTGGCGCTCGGCTTCGGCATCAGCCTGCAGACCGTCCTCAGCGCGGGACTGCTCGGTGTCCTGCTCGGCCTGGTCGTGCTCTTCCTCGGCGGCAGCGTCCTGTTCCTCGCCGACCGCCTCACCGGTGGCACCGGCCTCGGCGGCCTCGCCGCGTCCTCCACCGCGGGCAACGCCGCCGCGGTGCCGATGCTCGTCGCCGCCGCCAACCCGGCCTACAAGGAGGCAGCGGGTCCCGCCACCGTGCTGGTGTCCGCCGCCATCGTGGTGACCTCGATCGGGACCCCGCTCGTCGTCGCCTGGTACGCACGGCGGATCGCGGCGAAGAAGGGCGGCACGGACACGACGCCCGCGAACGCCGCTCCCGTGGAGAGCGCGGGGAACGGAGCCGCCACGTGAGCGGGACGCACGCGACCCTGACGATCGTCGCCGACGACCTGACCGGGGCCGCCGACGCCGCCGGCGGCTACGGATCGGCGCGCACCAGCGCCGTCGTCCTCGGCCCCGACGTGCCGTGGCCCGCCGCGGACGTCCTCGCCGTGGACACCGAGAGCCGGTACCTGCCCGAGCAGGAGGCCGCGGATCTGGTCGGGTCGGTCGTCCGCCGCTCGGTCGCCCTCGGCCGACCGGTCTTCAAGAAGATCGACTCGCTCCTCCGCGGGAACGTCGGCGCCGAACTCGCCGCAGCCCTCACCGCGATCTCCGGCGCTGAACGCGGCCTGGCTGTCGTCGCCCCCGCCTTCCCCGGCACCGGCCGCACGACCGTCGGCGGGGTCGTCCACGTGGACGGCGTCCCGAACACGGACGGCGACCACGCCGGCGACGTCGTCGCCTCGCTCGCCGCCGCGGGCCTCCAGGCCGGGAGGCTCACCCCCGGTCCGGCGGACAGCCCCGCGGTCCTCGCCGGTCGCCTCGACCGTCTTCGCACCGACGGCGCTGACGCGGTGGTCGTCGACGCGGTCACCGACGCCGATCTCGAGCAGATCGCCCGGGCCTCCCGGCTGGTCGCGGGTCCGGTCCTGGCGACCGGGTCCGGCGGACTCGCCGCGCACATGGTGCCGACCGACGGCGCGACCGCGATGTCGGCTCCCCCGCTGCCGGCCGTCGACCGCGTGCTCGTCGTCGTCGGGAGCTACTCCGGCCCCGCCCGGTCCCAGATCGACGAACTCGTACGCCGCGGCGCCGAGCACGTCGAGTTGCGGCACCGCGACGACGGCGAGCAGGCTGCGACGGACCAGATCTCCAGCGCTCCCGGCGACGTCGTCCTGACGCCCGACCTGGGCATCCCGGTCGACAAGGGGAACGCCCTCGACGTCGCCGCGGCACTCGCGACGACCGTCACGCGGAGTGCGCACCGCTTCGACGCCCTCGTCCTGACCGGCGGGGAGACCGCGCGGGCCGTCCTCGACGCGCTCGGCATCGACAGCGTCCGCGTGCACGGGACCGTCGAACCCGGCGTCGTCCTGAGCAGCCACCCCGACCACCGCCCGATCCTCGTGACGAAGGCGGGTGCGTTCGGCGACGCCGGCACCCTCGCCCGCACGGTCCGGGCCCTCCGACAGCTGAACACCGAAGAGTGAGGAACACAATGAAGCCGATCATCGCGATCACGATGGGTGACGCCGCCGGCGTCGGGCCCGAGATCATCGCCAAGGCGATGGCCGACCAGGCGACCCGGTCGCTGGCGACGATGTTCGTCATCGGCGACCTCCGCCGTCTGCAGCTCGCCATGGACGTCATCTCGAGCACGCTGACCCTCAACCGGATCAGTGACCCGTCCGAGGTGACCGAGGACCCGACCACCATCGACGTCCTCGACATCCCGTGCATCCCCGAGGACCTGGCCTGGGGCGAACTCTCCGCCGAGGCCGGACACGGCGCCTTCCTGTTCATCGAGAAGGCCGTCGAGCTCGCGATGGCCGGCACGATCGACGCCATCTGCACCGGTCCGCTCAACAAGGCCGCGCTGCACATGGGCGGGCACCAGTACCCCGGCCACACCGAGATGCTCGCCGAACTCGCGGGGATCGACGAGGTCTCGATGATGCTCACCGCGCCGAACATGCGCGTCATCCACGTCACCACGCACCTGGGCCTCGTCGACGCCGTCGCCGCCATCAACGGTGACCGGGTCTACCGCACCATCGCGCGCGGCAACGACCTGCTCGTCCGCTCCGGCAACGAGCGTCCGCGCATCGCCGTCGCCGCGATCAACCCGCACGGTGGCGAGAACGGCCTGTTCGGCAACGACGAGGAGGCCCAGAAGATCCAGCCCGGCGTCGACCGAGCACGTGCCGAGGGCCTCGACGTCATCGGTCCGCTGCCCGCCGACACCCTCTTCATGCTCGCCAGTCGCGGCGACTACGACCTGGTCGTCGCCCAGTACCATGACCAGGGCCACATCCCGGTGAAGGTGCTCGGGCTGAAGAACGGTGTGAACGTCACCGTCGGCCTGCCGTTCGTCCGGACCTCGGTCGACCACGGAACGGCGTTCGACATCGCCGGGAAGGACATCGTGGACCACGAACCGCTGCTCGAAGCGCTCCGTCAGGCCGCCGACCTGTCCCCGGAGCGCGAAGGCTGACGTGAACGCCCGCGACCGTCGGCGCGAGATCAGCCGCCTGCTGCAGGAGAAGCCCGTCACCGTCGACGAGCTCGCAGCGGTGTTCTCGGTCTCCGCGTCGACGATCCGGCGGGACCTCGACACGATGACGCGGGACGGCACCATCGTCCGGACGTACGGCGGTGCGCAGACCATCGGCGGGGCGGAGCGGAGTCTGCGGGAGCGTGAGGCGATCGCCGTCGAGCAGAAGGCAGCGATCGGCCGGCTCGCGAGCACGTTCGTGGAGGACGGGGCCGTCGCCGTGCTCGACGCCGGGACCACCGTGGGGGCGCTCGCGCGGAACCTCGTCCACCGCGAGGGCATCACCGTCGTGACGACCGGACTGACGACCACCAACGCACTCGAGCACAGCACGGGAGTCGAGCTCATCGTCGTGGGCGGGCGGCTGCGGCACATCAGCTCGGGGTTCGTCGGGCCCTTCGCCGAGCGGGTGATGGCGGATGTGTCGGCCGACGTCGCGTTCCTCGGGGCCGACGGGGTCTCCGCGGAGTTCGGGCTCGGCGAGGAGACGCCGGAGCAGGCGTCGTTGAAGCGCGTGATGGTCGAGCGGGCGCGCGAGCTGTACGTGCTGGCGGACTCGACGAAGCTCGGGGTGGCCTCGGCCCACTGGTGGACGCGGATCGAGCGGCCGTGGGTGCTCGTCACGGACGACGGGGCGACGGAGGAGCAACTGGCGGCGTTCCGGGGGGCGGAGTCGGTGACGCTGCACGTGGCGGCGACCGGTCACCTCGCCTGAGGACGGGCGCTCATCGCACCGGTTCGCCTGCGCACCGCCGGACACCGGCGCACCTTCCGTGGAAGGGTCGAGCCATGCTGCACCACCAGACCGTCGTCATCGCCGGCTGCGGCGACCTCGGCACCGAGGCCGCCCTCCGCTTCGCCGACCTCGGGTACCGCGTCGTCGGACTCCGTCGTCGCGCGGAGCTCCTGCCCGCACCGATCGAGGGCCGGAGCACCGACCTGCGCCAGGACGTGCCCGAGATCGACGCCGACACCGCGATCGTGGTCGTCGCCCTGGCCGCGGGCAGCCGGGACCCGGACGAGTACCGGGCGACCTACGTCGACGGCCTCCGGAACGTGCTGGACGGCATCGACCGGTCGGGAGCGAGCCCGCGGATCGTCGTCGTGTCCTCGACCGCGGTCTACGACGTGTCGGACGGCAGCGTCGTCACCGAGGAGACCCCGGCGACCGGCGGGACGCCCACGGCGCAGGTCCTCGTGGAGGCCGAAGCGCTCCTCCGAGAGCGAGCGCCGCGTGCGGTGCTCCTCCGACTCTCGGGGATCTACGGGCCCGGGCGGGAGCGGCTCATCGACCAGGTGCGATCCGGCGCGGCCCGACTCGCGCCGAGCCCGGGGGCGTCTCCCCACACGAACCGCATCCACCGCGACGACGCCGCGGCCGCGATCGTGCACCTCGCGACACTCGACGACCCGGCGCCGACCTACCTGGGCACCGACGACCAGCCAGTCCGACTCGACGACGTGCTCCGGTTCCTCGCCGACGAACTGGCGGTGCCGGCACCGGGGTCGGGTCCGGCGTCCGACCGGCAGGCGGGAGGCGACAAGCGGCTGTCGAACGCGCTCCTGCGGTCGACCGGCTTCACGTTCCGCTACCCGACCTTCCGCGAGGGCTACCGCGCGGTGCTCGCCGGCGAGGGTGCACGGCACAGCTGACCGCGGGACGCTGCTGCTCCTCCGAGCCATGCCCGCGCGGCTGGCCGTCGGGAGCTACTCATGGGCGGAGCGTCAGTACATGCCGGACACGCGATGTCTCGGACACGTGGCTGTAGACCGCTGGAGCGATGCCATTGAGGATGTTCAACATCTCCCGGTGTACCTGAGCGGGGTCCGGGCTCCCCGACCGCGTCGCTATGGGTTCGTGATGCGCGATCCGGTTGCGGAGCGTGTTCACCGACTCGATCGTGTGGTCGACGTGAGAGCGTTGCGTACCCTTCGGGAAGGCGTGGTGCAGGTACGGCACCCAGACGGTCTTCTCCATCGCGTTGGTCGTCAGCTGCCGCCAGAACCCGAGGGTCAACTCCGCGATCACCTTCCCGGGGGTCGCGCTTCCGAAACCACAGCGAGCGATGGCGGCATCGACTGCTTTCCGGTTGAGGGCGTTGACGTCCGAGCCCCGTTTGATCCCCTTGACGTTCCTCGTGCGCCAGATCGGGACGATCGCAGGCGATTCCGCATCGAGGAGCCAGTGCGTGTTCGTTCGCCAGCGCGCCGAGATGGCCGTGTCGTAGGCGTTCCGCAGTGCCACTTCGAAGTGGGCGATGTCGTGCATGAGCGCTTGCCCCGCCTGGACGTTCCATTCGTACAGGCGAAGGGCCCGGCTTCGGTCGCCGTCGGCGTCTGCCACGTACCGCGCGAACCGCGCGGCGCCGAGCCAGTCGTCCACCCAGGAGTCCGACACTTCCCCAACTTCCCCGCAGAAAAAAAGCAGAGCCCCGGCGACATGGTCGAAACCAGCGGTCCACACGGGGCTTACGAGCACCAGAGTAGCGGAGCCTCGATCGGGCGGCAACGGCGACGGATGTTCAGTGCCCGCGGTGGTCCTGGATCGTCATCCGCGGCCCGAACGCCGGCTTCCGGAACCCCGACCCCGAGATGAGCCGCACGACCCGTTCGCGGTGCCCCCGCCACGGTTCCAGCAGTTCGAGCATCCCGTCGTCGTCGACCGGCCCTCCGGTGAGTGCCCATCCGACGAGGGCTGGCACGTGGTAGTCCCCGACGCTCGGCGAGTCCGGGTCCCCGTGCGACCGCTGCGCCGTCTCGGCAGCGGTCCACGGTCCGACGCCGGGGATCGACTGCAGCCGACTCGCGACGAGCTCCCCGCCGCGGCCGAGCGCCAGCGTCCGTTCGAGTGCGGGCGCGACCTTCACGACGCGCATCACCGTCGCCGAGCGCCCGGGCTCGATGCCGGCCTTGTGCCACTCCCAACTCGGGATGCGCGCCCAGGTGTCGGCGTCCGGCGGGACGACCATGCCCTCGGGAGCCGGGCCGGGTGCGGGCGTGCCGAAGCGTCGGACGAGGTACCGCCACGCACGCCAGGCCTGCCGCGAGGTCACCTTCTGCTCCATGATCGCGGGCACGAGCATCGCGACGACGGTGTTCGTCCGGAGGAGCCGTAACCCCGGCTGGCGGTGTCGCGCCTGTTCCAGGAACGCATGCGCGGACACGTCGAGTTCGGACCAGTCGTCACCGCGGCCGACGAGGTCCGGTCCGTGCGACACGGCCCACGCGGCTCCGGCACCCCACGCGCTGATCGCGACGGCGTCGCCGACGGCCCGGACGAGGACGGACGCCGGCCCCTCCGGGGTGCGCAACGCGAGCCAGACGTCGGACCCGACCACCCGGTGCGCCGGGTCACCGGAGCCGCGCGACAGGGGCCGCAGCGTCGCGATCACGTCCACCGGGCCTCCCGGCCGGTAGACGGTGTCGACGCGGCGTAGGTCGACGAGCGGGTCGCGATCCTGCTCGGCGTCGCCGGTCGACGCCGCAGCGGATCGGACGGAAGCCATGCAGGGATCGTAAGCGTCGGCACGGACACCAGCGACCGTGGCGGACGGCACCACCGGCGGTTGTCCACAACCTCGGTCACAGCGTGGCGGTCCCGGACCCGCGTCGGCCATGATGAGGGAGTCCACCGAACCCGACATCGGAAGTCCTCTCCATGCGCATCGGCATCCTCACCTCCGGCGGCGACTGCCCCGGTCTCAACGCGGTCATCCGGGCCATCGTGCTCAAGGGCATCGCGATCCACGGCCACGAGTTCGTCGGCTTCCGGGACGGCTGGCGGGGCGTGGTCGAGGGTGACATCGTGCCGCTCGGGCGCAAGGACATCCAGGGCATCGCGAAGCAGGGCGGGACGATCCTCGGCACGAGCCGGACGAACCCGTTCGAGGGCCCGAAGGGCGGCGTCGAGAACATCACCGCGACGCTCGAGCGGCACGGCATCGACGCCCTCGTCGCCATCGGCGGCGAGGGCACGCTGGCCGCCGCGAAGCGCCTCACCGACGCCGGGCTCAAGATCGTCGGCGTCCCGAAGACGGTCGACAACGACCTCGGCGCCACGGACTACACGTTCGGCTTCGACACCGCGGTGGCGATCGCGACCGAGGCGATGGACCGCCTCCGCACCACGGGAGAGTCCCACTCGCGCTGCATGGTCGCGGAGGTCATGGGCCGGCACGTCGGCTGGATCGCCCTCCACTCGGGCATGGCGGCGGGCGCGCACGCGATCCTCATCCCCGAGCAGAAGACCTCCCTCGCGCAGATCGCGGAGTGGGTCCAGGCCGCCTACGACCGCGGGCGTGCACCGCTCGTCGTGGTCGCGGAGGGCTTCGTCCCCGACCACGAGGACACCGCCCACACCGAGCGCGGCCTCGACGCCTTCGGCCGACCGCGCCTGGGCGGCATCGGCGAGCGCCTCGCCCCGCTCATCGAGGAGATGACGGGCATCGAGACCCGCGCCACGACGCTGGGGCACATCCAGCGCGGCGGCACCCCCACGGCCTACGACCGGGTGCTCTCGACCCGGCTCGGCCTGGCGGCGATCGACGCCGTCGTCGAGGAGCGCTGGGGCCGGATGGTCGCCTTGAAGGGCACCGAGATCGTGCACGTCTCCTTCGAGGACGCGCTCGGCGAGCTGAAGACCGTGCCGCAGGACCGGTACGACGAAGCCGCCATCATGTTCGGCTGACGCCGGGCGCCGGGACCTCGATCGGTCCTCGGCCACCCGGGTCGCACAACACGCCGCCGGCCGTTCGCCGAGGTCGTACGACATGCCGTTCGCTCCGGAGACGAGCGGCATGTCGTGCGACCTGGAGCGTGTGGCCCACCTGCATCGGCTGCGCCCGCGCCCGACCGGGAGGCCCGGGGTAGCGTCGCGCCCATGACCCGCGCCGTCCTCGTGTCCCGTTCCGCCGCCCCCATCGTCACCGACGTCGACCTGCCCGCCCCCGGCGACCGGGAGGCCTTGGTCACCGTCACGCGGTCGAGCGTCAACTACAAGGACGGCCTGGCCGTCGCCGGCGACCCCGGCGTCGTGCGGACCGACCCGCTCGTGCCCGGCATCGACGTGGTCGGCACCGTGGCCGCGGTCGGACCGAACGTGCAGGACGTGGCGGTCGGCGAGCGCGTGGTCCTGACCGGCGCGGGCGCGGGCGAGACCCGGCACGGCGGCTGGGCGGAGCAGTGCGTCGTCCCGGTGGACGCGCTCGTCTCCCTGCCCGACGGCATCGACGACGACCTGGCGGCAGCGATCGGCACGGCCGGGTTCACCGCGATGCTCAGCGTCCTGGCGCTCGAGCGCGGAGTCGCCCCCGAGGACGGGCCGGTCCTGGTGTCCGGAGCCTCGGGCGGGGTCGGCACGGTGGCGATCGCCCTGCTCGCGGCCCGCGGGTACCGGGTGACCGCGTCGACCGGTCGGCCGGAGAACGGCGACGCGCTCCGGGCCCTCGGCGCGGCGGACGTCATCGACCGCGCGACGATCGCCGAGCCGGGGAAGCCGATGCAGCGCGCGGTGTGGGCCGGCGCGGTCGACAGTGTCGGTGGTGCGACCCTCGCGAACGTCCTCGCGGCGACGCAGTACGGCGGCTCGGTCACGGCGTGCGGGTTGGCGCAGGACACCTCCCTGCCGACGACGGTGCTGCCGTTCATCCTGCGCGGGGTGTCCCTGCTCGGCATCGACTCGGTCGCGGCGCCGCTCGACCTGCGGCAGCGGGCCTGGGCACGGCTCGCGACGGACCTCGACCCGGCGCTGCTCCGGGCGGCGACCCGCACGGTCGGCCTCGCCGAGGCGATCGAGGTCGGCGCGGAGGTCGTCGCTGGACGGGTGCACGGGCGGACGGTGGTCGACGTCACGCGGTGATCCGGGCCTCCCGGCCGGCGGTGCCGACGGGGCTGCACCGGTCAGCACGAGGGCGGGCACGGGTGGCGGCGACTCCCGCTCCTGCGCCTGCTGCTTAGCAAGCGTTTGCACAATGTCACGTTAGGATTTGAGTACCGAACACCTTCATTGAGGAGACCCGGATGCCGGTACCCAAGTCGACCGTCGAGAACTCGCCCCGGAAGCTCCTCCGCGACGTCGTCCTCGAGAAGATGCTCGCCGCGATCCAGGACGGCACCCTGCAGGCCGGGGAACGCCTCAACGACGACGAGCTGGTCGCCTGGCTTGGTGTGAGTCGCACCCCCATCCGCGAGGCGATCGCGAAGCTGGTCGACTACGGCCTGGTCGAGATGGAGGCGAACCGCTACACGCGCGTCGCCTCCCCCACCCGCGAGCAGTACGACGACGCCTTCCAGGTGCTGTTCGGCATCGGTGAGCTCGCCGCCCGCTGGTCGTTCCCCCGCTTCGAGGACGCCGACGTCAAGGCGTTCGGCAAGATCCTCGACGACATGCGCACGCACGCCGAGGCCGAGGACCGCGCCCTGAACGACGACATCGACAAGGCGATCGCGTTCATGGTCGCCAAGTCGGGCAACGAGCTCCTGGTGAAGACGAGCGAGTCGCTGCTGAACCGCGCGAAGTTCGTCCGCATCGGTGAGCCCGAGTTCGTGTTCTGGGACGTCGCGGACGCGCTCGACGGCTTCCGTGCCGCCGCGAAGGGCCGCGACGGAGAGGCCGGCGGCGCACTCGTGCGCGGGCTCGGTCGCGCCATGGCCGAGCACCTCGCGACGGCACGGGCGGCGAAGGCCGCAGAGGCCTGATCCGGCGACCGGTCGGCCCCGCCACCCCATGTGGCGGGGCCGTCCTGCGTCCTGTGTCCTGCGCGAGGATGGAGACGTGACCGACGTCCTGCTCCGCGCCACCGCCCTCCGTGTCACCCGCAGCGGACGCGACCTGCTGCACGACGTGGACCTCACCGTCCGCAGCGGGGAGCACTGGGCGCTGCTCGGCTCGAACGGCGCCGGCAAGTCGACCCTGCTCGCGGTGCTCGGCGCCACCGGGCACCCGACCGCCGGCCACGTCGAGGTGCTCGGTCGACAGCTCGGACGTGTCGACGTCCGTGAGCTCCGCGAGCACATCGGGCACGTCGACCCTCGGCACCGGATGCTGTCGCCGCTGACCGTCCTCGAGACCGTGCTGACCGGGCGCACCGGGACGACCGACCTCATGACGCGGTGGGAGCCGACGGCCGACGACCTCGTCCGTGCCGAGCAGCTCGTCGCCGACGTCGGACTCACCGCGCGCCGCGACGCCCGATGGCCGGTGCTGTCGCAGGGCGAACGGGGACGTGCGCTCATCGCCCGGGCGCTGCTGTCCGACCCGCGGCTGCTGCTGCTCGACGAACCCGCGACCGGACTCGACGTCGCCGCACGGGAGCACCTGCTCGAGACCGTCGACGCCCTCCGTGTCCGGCAGCCGGAGCTCGGCAGCGTGATGGTCACCCACCACCTGGAGGACCTGCCGGCCTCGACCTCGCACGCGATGCTCCTCCGCGACGGGGGCGTCGTGGCGCAGGGGCCGGCGGACGAGGTCATCACCTCGGCGCTGGTGTCGGCCGCGTTCGACTTCCCGCTGGCGGTCGAGCGCAGCGGTGGGCGCTGGCACGCACGACGGGCCGATTGAGGCGGGCGGGCCTCCCGGCTGGCACGGACCGGTCGCGCGACCGCGGTCGTCGCGCGGCCACGAGACGCCCCCGTCAGTGACGGACGCCTCCTTCGTCGCAGCACGCCGTCGAACAGGGCGGCGTCTCGCGCACTCGGCGGCGTCACGGGCAGACGCCTCCGTCACGGGCGGACGGCGGCGTCTCGCGCACCTTGCGGACGGACCGACGGGAGGCGCGGCCCCTCCGGATCGCGCCTCCCGTCCGTCGTCGGCCGGCTACTCGGTCGCGGCAGCGGCCGCCTTCGCGGCAGCCGGCAGCGCGTCGAGGATCTGCGACACCGCGCGCTCGTCGTGCGCGGCGGTGAGGAACCACGCCTCGTACACGCTCGGCGGCAGGGTCACGCCGGAGTCGAGCATGCTGTGGAAGAACGCCGCGTACCGGAAGGCCTCCTGCGCGCGGACGTCGTCGTAGTCCCGCGGCGGGGTGTCCAGGAACGCGAACGAGAACAGGTTCCCGGCGTGCTGGACGGTGTGTGCGACGCCCTCGGCCGCGAGCGCCTCGCTCGTGGCCCGGGAGACGACGTCCGCCGTCCGGTCGAGGTGCGCGTAGACGTCGGCGGTCGCGGCCCGGAGCGTGGCGATGCCCGCGGCCACCGCGAGCGGGTTCCCGGACAGCGTGCCCGCCTGGTACACGGGGCCGAGCGGGGCGAGGAAGTCCATGACCTCGCGGCGCCCGCCGAGTGCGGCGAGGGGCATGCCGCCGCCGATGACCTTGCCGTAGGTGACGAGGTCGGGCTTCCACCCCGTCCCCTCGGGCACGGTGCCGTCCGCTTCGAGCCCCCACCAGCCGGCCGGGCCGACACGGAAGCCCGTCAGGACCTCGTCGACGATGAGCAGCGCGCCGTGCGCCTGCGTGATCTGTGCCAGGGCCCGGTTGAACCCGCGCTCCGGGGCGAGGACGCCCATGTTCGCGGGGGCGCCCTCGACGATCACGGCCGCGATGCGCTCCGAGTGCTCGTCGAAGGCGCGACGGACGGCGTCCAGGTCGTTGTACGGCAGCACCAGCGTCTGCGCGGCGGTCTCGGCGGTGATGCCCGCGCTGCCGGGGAGTGCGAGCGTGGCGACGCCCGAACCGGCCTCGGCCAGGAGCGAGTCCGAGTGGCCGTGGTAGTGCCCGGCGAACTTCACGAGCAGGTCCCGGCCGGTGTAGCCGCGGGCCAGGCGGATCGCCGTCATGGTCGCCTCGGTGCCCGTGGACACCATGCGGATCTTCTCGATCGGACCGTCGCCGTCCACCTGCACGCGCTGCTTCACGAGCTCCGCGAGTTCGGTCTCCCCGGGCGTGGAGGCACCGAACGACAGACCCCGGGCCGCCGCCTGCTGCACGGCCTCGACCGTGCCGGGGTGCGCGTGGCCGAGGATCGCCGGGCCCCACGAGGCGACGAGGTCGACGTACTCGCGACCCTCGGCGTCGGTGACGGTGGCGCCCTTCGCGGACACCAGGAAGCGGGGCGTCCCGCCGACCGAGCCGTAGGCACGCACCGGCGAGTTCACGCCGCCGGGGATGCTGTCCTTCGCGCGGCCGAACAGGTCGTCGTTGGTGGTCGTCGTCGTGGTCATTCGGGTGCCTTCCCGGTCGGTGCGATGCCGGCGACGTCCGCCGAGCTGCCGGAGGTGCGCAGGCCGGCCTCCTCGTTGAGCTTGCGGGCCATGTCGACGGCGAAGTAGGTGAGGACCGCGTCGGCGCCGGCGCGCTTGATGCCGATGAGGGCCTCCATCGCGGCGGCGTCCCGGTCGATCCACCCGTTCTGGGCGGCGGCGGTGATCATCGCGTACTCGCCGGAGATCTGGTACGCCCAGACCGGCACCGGTGAGGTGTCGGCCGTGCGGGCGAGGACGTCGAGGTAGCTCATCGCGGGCTTCACCATGACGATGTCGGCGCCCTCCTCGATGTCCTGCTCGACCTCGCGGAGGCCCTCGCGCCCGTTGCCGGAGTCGAGCTGGTACGTGCGGCGGTCACCCTGCAGGGTGCTCGCGACGGCCTCCCGGAACGGCCCGTAGAACGCCGAGGCGTACTTGGCCGCGTAGGCGAGCAGCGCGGTGCCGGAGTGCCCGGAGACGTCGAGCGCGTCCCGCGCGGCGGCGATCTGGCCGTCCATCATGCCGCTCAGGCAGACGAGCTCGGCGCCGGCCTCGGCCTGGGCGACCGCCATGTCCCGGTAGCGGAGCAGCGTCGCGTCGTTGTCGACCGAGCCGTCCGCCGCGAGGACACCGCAGTGCCCGTGGTCGGTGAACTCGTCGAGGCACAGGTCGGACTGCACGACGAGGGCGTCCCCGACCTCTTCCTTCGCCACGCGGATCGCGACGTTGAGGATGCCGTCCGGGTCGGTCGCGCCGGAGCCGACCGCGTCCTTGTGCTGCGGGACGCCGAACAGGTTCACGCCGCCGATGCCGACCGACGCGGCCTCGTGCAGTGCACGGCGGAACGAGTCGAGGGAGTGCTGCTGCACCCCGGGCATGCTCGAGATGTCGATCGCGTCGGTGGCGCCTTCGCGGATGAACATCGGCAGCACGAGCTCGGCGGGGTGGAGCCGGGTCTCGGCGACGAGACGACGCATTGCGGGGGTGGCGCGGAGACGTCGGGGGCGGACCTGGGGGAAGCGGCCGGTCACGGGTGGCCTTCCTGTTCGGGGGTGGATGGGTCGAGGGCCTCGACGACGGCGTCGAGGAGGGCTTCTGCGGACCGTTCAGCGGCGACGACGTCCACCGGCAGGCCGGCGGCGCGGGCCTCGTCGGCGGTGCCGGGGCCGATGCAGGCGATCCGGGTGCGGGGGTCGAGGGGGGTGAGACGACGAGCGACTTCGCGGGCGATGCTGCCGCTCGTCACGAGGACGATGTCCGGCGCGGGGTCGCCCGGGATCGGCGCGTCACCGGTCCCGACCGTACGGTACGCGACCACCTCTGACACGTCGATGCCCCTGGCCCGCAGGCCGTCGACGAGGGTGGGTGCGGCCAGGTCGGAGCGCGGGTGGAGGACGAGTCGGGCGTCCGCCGGGAGCGCCCGCACGAGTCCGGCTGCCGAGTGGTCGTCCGGCACGAGGTCGACGGTCCACCCGACGGCGCGGGCCGCGCGGGCGGTCACCTCGCCGACGGCGGCGACGCGGACCCCGGCCGGGAGGCCCGGCAGGCGTTCCGCGAGCACCCGCACGGTGGTCGCGCTGGTCACCACGAGCCAGTCGTCGCCCGCTCGACCGGCGCCTGCGCCGTCGAGGTGCGACGACTCGCCGCGTGCGGGTCGTCGAGGTTCCACGATGTCGGAACCTGACGCCTCGAGGTTCCGGAATTCGGGAACCGGGGCGGGGCGGCCGGCACCGGGAGCCGGGGCGGGGCGGCCGCCGCGAGCCGCGCGACCATCCGGTCGAGGGGACCGGCGTCGAGCGGCGGCGCGTCGGTGACGAGCGGGACGATGCGCGGGTCGAGCCCGCGGGCCGCGGCCGCCGCGGCGACCCGCGCACCCCAGGAGCCACCGCGCGGGACGACGACCACGGGCCGGTGCCCGGTCGTGTCGTCCCGCGTGGTGTCCGTGGTGATCGTCGCCCTACTCGGTCGTGGTGGCGGACGTGTCGGACGGCCCCTCGGTACCGGGGGTGTCGAGGCTGGGGCCGACGGTGTGCCCGGCGTCGTGCTCGGCCGAGTCCGACCCGGCGGAGCTCGACAGGTCGGCCAGCTCGGCGGCACCGTTCTCGAGCAGCTCGGCGGCGACCCGGTCGGCGACGGACAGGGCTTCGTCGAGGCGGTCCTGCGCCGACCCGTCGAGCACGGCCGCGTGCGACGCGGTCCGGTACTCGGAGCCGTCGGGGCGGTAGACCGTCGCCGAGACGAGGAGCATCTCGGCGTCGACGACCGCGGTCGCGCCGATCGGTGCGGAGCAGCCGGCCTCGAGCTTGGCGAGCACCTCGCGCTCGGCGGTGACGGTCAGGCGGGTCGGGGCGTGTTCGATCTTCCGCAGCGCGGCGAGCAGGTTGCGGTCGTCCTCGTCCGTGCGGATCTCGACCGCGAGCGCGCCCTGACCGGGAGCACTCGGCCAGAACCCGAGGTCGAGCAGCTCGGTCGCGGCATCGAGCCGTCCGATGCGTCCGAGCCCGGCGGCCGCGAGCACGACCGCGTCCAGGTCGTCCTCCACACGGGCGAGCCGGGTGTCGATGTTGCCGCGGATGTCGACGACGTCCAGGTCCGGCCGGTCCGCCTTGAGCTGCGCGACACGGCGGGGCGACCCCGTGCCGACCTTCGCGCCCTCGGGCAGGGTCTCGACCGTGGCGCCGTTCCGCGCCACGAGGACGTCACGAGCGTCGGCACGCTTCGGCACGGCGCCGATCGTCAGGCCCGGGTACGGCGCGGTCGGCAGGTCCTTCAGCGAGTGCACGAGGACGTCCACCTCGCCCGCCACGAGCGCCTCGCGCAGCGCGGACGCGAAGACGCCGGTACCGCCGAGGGACGCCAGGGAGGCCCGGTTCGTGTCGCCCTCGCTCGTCACGGTGACGAGTTCCACCGGACGGCCGGCGGCCTTCGCCAGGCGGTCGGCGACGTCCTGCGACTGGGCGACCGCCAGTCGGCTGGCACGGGTGCCGAGCCGGATCGGGGCCGGGCCGTCGGTCGCCGGAGTGCTGGGGTGGTCCGCGGTCGCCTCGGTCACGGAGCGACGCCGGCGGCTGCGGGCTTGAACCCCGCTCGCACGTTCTCGCAGCACCCCGGGCGGCACACGTCGTACCAGGGGCCGATGTCGGTCATGTGCGGACGCTCGGCGGTCGGCGTGCCGTTGACCCGCTCGAGCACGAGGTCGACGAGACCGGACACGTAGGCCGGGTCGACCCCGGGGGTCTGCGTGCGGAGCGACCAGAAGCCGAGCTCGCCGGCGGTCTCGGTGGCTTCCTCGTCGAGGTCCCACATGACCTCCATGTGGTCGCTCACGAAGCCGAGCGGGACGATCAGCACGGCGCGGGTGGGGCCGCCCTTGAGCTCCTCGTTCATGTAGTCGTTGATGTCGGGCTCGAGCCACGGCTGCGTCGGGGGACCCGAGCGCGACTGGTAGACGAGCTTCCAGGCGGGCTTCGACGTGCCCTGCAGGTGCGCGTGCTCGGGCTGCTCGAGCAGTTCCGCCCACGCCTGGTCGAGGACGACCTGCCCGACGGCGAGGTGCTGCGCCTCGTACGCACCGTGCTCGTCGAAGCCCCGGTAGTCGGGGCCGGAGCGGGCGGCGTCGGTCGACGGGATCGAGTGCGTGGAGAACAGCACCTGGAGCTCCGTCGCGACGTCGAGGCCGTCGTTCTCGGCGATCGCGCGGGCCAGTCCGTCGCGGACCCCGTCGATGAACGGCCGGACGAAGCCGGGGTGGTCGAAGAACTGGCGGACCTTGTCGATCTGGATCGTGTCGATCAGACCGGTCTCGTCGAGCACGCGGGCGTAGTCCTCGCGGTACTGACGGCAGCTCGAGAACGACGAGTACGCGCTCGTGGCGATCGCGATGAGCTTGTTGTAGCCCTTGTCGGCCGCCTCGGTGAACGCCTCTTCGAGGTAGGGCTCCCAGTTGCGGTTGCCCCAGAGGACGGGCATGTCGATGCCCCGCGAGGCGAGCTCGGCCTCGAGCGCGGCCTTGAGCGCACGGTTCTGGGCGTTGATCGGGCTGACGCCGCCGAAGTGGCGGTAGTGGTGCGCCACCTCTTCCAGACGCTCGTCCGGGATGCCGCGACCGCGCGTGACGTTGCGGAGGAACGGGATGACGTCGTCCTGACCCTCGGGCCCACCGAAGCCGGCGAGCAGGATCGCGTCGTACGCGGTCGGCACCTCGACGTGCTCCGGGCCGGACGCGGCCGCAGCGGTGGCGGCGAGGACGGGCTGGCCGTTCGTGATCATGCTGGTGTCGGTCATGACAGCACCTCCGGGAGTTCGGCGGTCGTCACGCGACGACCCGTGTAGAAGGGCACTTCCTCGCGGACGTGCATGCGGGCCTCGGTGTAGCGGAGGTCGCGCATGAGGTCGACGAGGTCGACCAGGTCCGGGCTCTCGAGCGGCAGGATCCACTCGTAGTCACCGAGGGCGAAGGACGCGATGGTGTTCGTCAGGACGCGGCGGTACTTCGCGCCGGCGATGCCGTGGTCGCGCAGCATCTTCGAACGCTCTTCCTCGGGCAGCAGGTACCACTCGTACGAGCGCACGAAGGGGTACACCGTGATCCACGGCTCCGGGTCCTTGCCGCGCAGGAACGCCGGGGTGTGCCGCTTGTTGAACTCGGCTTCCCGGTGCATGGCCATGGCGTGCCAGACCGGCTCGGCCTCGGCGAAGAGGGCCGTGCGGCGGATCTCGCGGAGGACCGCCTGGATCGCCTGTGCGTCGTCGCCGTGCAGCCAGATCATGACGTCCGCGTCGGCCCGGAAGCCG
Organism: Curtobacterium sp. MCJR17_055; assembly: GCF_003224335.1. Taxonomy (GTDB): domain Bacteria; phylum Actinomycetota; class Actinomycetes; order Actinomycetales; family Microbacteriaceae; genus Curtobacterium. The sequence goes on along the minus strand of NZ_QKLF01000002.1, from coordinate 512,860 downwards.
GAGACGTCGTAGAAGCCGCGGATGGTGACGCCGCGCTCGGCAGCCGCGGAGACGACCGCGTCGAGTTCCGCGACCGCATCCGCACCGCCGGGTCGGACGGCGCCGACCGGGCGGCGGAAGACCGCCCAGAGGGCGTAGGCCGTGAGCAGGTTCGGGTCGATTCCGGAAGCCGGGTCCGTCTCGTGCGCTGTACTGGCCGCTGGTGCTGCGGGAGTTGCTGGGGTGGGCACGTCAGTGCTCATGGATCGGTCGTCCTCCACGTTCGCCGGGGGTGTGGTTCGCCGGCCCCCTTCGCCGAGCGGGTGTCCGGGACGATCGTCCACTGCGGCTCGCGAAGGCTCGCCGCGTGTGGATCACCGCCGTCGGAGCACCGCTACGACGATACCCCCGACCACTGCCACTCCCGCTGCGAGCCCGGCCAGGTAGGGCACCGGGTTCGCGTCGACGCCACGCTTGACCTTCGACGCGGCGATGCCGAGCTGCTTCGGCACGTTCAGCTTGTCCTCGATCGCGTCGAGGGTGTCGAAGAGCTGGGCACGGGTCGCAGCGACGCGGTCGGCGATCTTCGACTGGTCGTCGTGCTGGGGGTCGGTCACTGGTCCTCCGAGGGAGTCGTGGGGATGACGGGCGTCAGAACCGGCCGTCGACGTCCGGCTTCCGTGACGCACGGAGCGTCTCGGGGGTGGGCTTCCGGCCGAGGCCCTTCACCGCGTTGACGTCGTTCTTGACGCTCGCGATGGTGCGCTTCGGCGTGACCGGCAGGCCCTTCTTGAGCCGCTTCCACCCGATGAACCCGAGGATCGCCGCGACGATCAGCATGAGGACGGCGAGCAGCAGCGCGGCGAGCCACGCGGGCATCACCGTGGCGAGGCCCATCACCGCTGCGGTGAGGAGCACGCCGATCGCGTACAGCACGATCACCAGCGCGGCGACGAGGATGCCCGCGGCGACCGCGAAGACCTTCGCCTTGCCGATCATCTCGGCCTTGAGGAGGGCGATCTCCCCCTTGACCAGGTCCTTGACGAGGTCGGGGACGTCCTTCACGAGGCCGAACAGCGACCGCGACTTCCGGTCGCGTGTGTCGGTCATGAGATCTGCGAGCCCTTGCCGGACGACGCCTTCGAGCTCACCTTGCGGACGACCTTCTTGGTCTGCTCACCGATGAAGTCGGCGACGTCGGGCGTGCGGTCGGACACGAAGTCCTCGACCTGGTTCACGCTCTTCTGGACGCCGTTGCTGTTCCAGATCTTGCCGCTGACGGTCTTGATCTGCTCGTACCGCGCCCGTCCGGCTCGCGATCCCAGGACGTACCCGAGTGCTGCGCCGGCGACGAACAGGAGCTTTCCTCGCATGAGCGATTCCTCCGTTGGGTCAGTGTGCTGTGAAGGCACCGTGCGTGGTCATGCACCGATCGGCATGTGTCCGACGGTTCCCCCAACAGTAGCCCTCGGAGGGTCAGCGGTCCGCTCAGGAATCCAGGATGCGCTCAGCAGCCGCCCGGGCAGCGGTGACGATGCCGGACAGCCCTCGCCCAGAGGACGCCTCACCGATCCCGACCACGCCCTCCGCCAGCCCGGCGGCCTCGGCGTCCGGTCCGTGCCAGCGGACGCGGGCCGCGCCGACGACGTGCTCCGGACGGACGGGCAGGCCGAGCAGCGCGGTCGCGTCCGTCGTCGCCCGTGCGCTCACCGCACCGGCGGGGTCGACCGGGAGGCTCGTGGCCACCTCGTCCGCGTTCGTCGCGCCGGCAGCGCCGGTCGCCTGGTCCGCGCCTGCCGGGGGCAGGGCGTAGCTGAGCCGCAGCACGTGCCTCCCGGCCGCCCGCTCCGCCAGCCAGGGCCACTTGACCGTCGCGTGCGTGAGCGCCTTCGCGGCGACGCCGGTCGCGGCGGGGTGCACGAGCATCCCGGTGCCGCGGGGTGCAGCGTCCAGCTCGGGCCGGTCCACGACCAGGGTGACGAGCTCGATGCCGGACCGACGCGGAGCCGCCGTCCGGGCCGGGTCGGCGACCGTCGCGAGGACGTGGTCCGCCGCCAGCCGCTCGGTCGTGCCGTCCGCCGACACGGTCTCGACCGCCGCTCGTCCGACGGAGGTGGCCCGCGTGTGCAGCCGCACGTCGACGCGGTACGTGTCGAGGTCGGCGACGAGCTCGTCGACGAGCCGCGCGATGCCGCCTCGGAGCCCCTGCACGGCGGACCCGGCGACGGCACGCTTCCGGAGGGCGAGCACCGCACGGGCCAACGAACCCTCGCGCTGCAGGGCGGCACGGAGCCCGGGCGCCACGCGGTCCGGGTCGAGGTCGTCGGGGTGCGTCGAGTGCACGCCGGCCACGACCGGGACGACCAGGTCGTCGAGGACCTTCGCGCCCATCCGGCTCCGGACCATCGCGCCGAGCGACGTCGCCCGTGCGCCCACCGGCGAGGGCAGCAGCGCGTCCATCTGTGCGCGGAGGGCGCCGGCACCACCGACGACCGCGATGACGTCCGCGGCCATCGGGGTGCCCGGGATCCCGAGCAGGCCGGTCGACGGGATCGGCGCGGTCCGCCCGTCGCGGGTCATCAGCCACGCACCCCGCGGGTCCGGGGAGACGATGTCGTTGCCGAGACCGAGTTCGACCGCGAGCGAGGACACGGCATCCGTCCGGGTCGCGAACGAGTCCGCCGCCATGTCCAGGTCGAGGCCCGCGACCGTGTGCCGTCGGATCATCCCGCCGAGCACGCCCGAGGCCTCGAGCAGCACGACGTGGGCGCCGCCCTTCGCCAGGTCACGCGCGGCGACGAGCCCGGCGACCCCGCCGCCGACCACGACGACCTCGGTCACGACGCGGCCCGGTCGGTCCCGTCGGTCCCGACGTCGGTGCCGTCGCCCAGTGCGTGCACGAGCTCGACGACGCGGGTCAGCACGGTCGGGTCGGTCTCGGGCGGGACGCCGTGGCCGAGGTTCACGACGTGCGCACGGGCAACGCCTCCGCGGCGGACGACGTCACGGACGTGCGCCTCGAGGACCGGCCACGGGGCCGAGAGCATCGCCGGGTCGATGTTCCCCTGCACGGTCACGTCACCGCCGACGCGCTGCACGGCCTCGTCGAGGGGCAGCCGCCAGTCCACGCCGACCGCGTCCACCGCACCGACGGAGCCGCCGACGGTCGCCATGTCGGCCAGGACCTCGCCGCTGCCGACGCCGAAGTGGATGCGCGGGACGCCGAGGTCGGTCACGTGGGACAGTGCCCGCGCCGAGTGCGGAGCGACGCGGGAGACGTAGTCCGCGCGGGACAGCGACCCGACCCACGAGTCGAAGAGCTGCGCGGCCGAGGCACCGGCGAGCACCTGGGCACGGAGGAACGCCCCCGACACGTCGGCGGCCCAGTCGAGCAGCCGTGCCCAGGTCTCCGGCTCGGCGTGCATCATCGTGCGGGCCCGGATGTGGTCCTTCGACGGGCCGCCCTCGACCAGGTACGCGGCCAGTGTGAAGGGCGCGCCCGCGAAGCCGATCAGCGGCGTGCTGCCGAGCTCGGCGACCGTCCGGGCGACCGCCTCGGTGATCGGGGCCAGGGCCTCCGCCTCGAGCGGACGCAGGGCGTCCACGTCCGCCGCCGTCCGGACGGGCGACCCGAGGACCGGACCACGACCGGGGACGATCTCGACGTCCACGCCCGCGAGCTTGATCGGCACGACGATGTCGCTGAAGAAGATGCCGGCGTCGACCCCGTGCCGACGGACCGGCTGCAGGGTGATCTCGGACGCGAGGGCCGGGTCGAGACACGCGTCGAGCATCGCCGTCCCGACGCGGAGCTCCCGGTACTCCGGCAACGACCGGCCGGCCTGCCGCATGAACCACACCGGCAGCGTCTCCGGCCGGTCCCCACGGAGGGCACGGACGAGCCGCGAGCCCGTGGTGCGGCCGTCGGCGAGCGGATGGGTGGTCGGGAGCGCGTCGGTCACCGGATGATTCTCGCACCGCGAACAGGACGGCTCCCCGACCCGGTGCTCGGGGCACCGGGGTTACCATTGAACACGTGCTCATCTGTCTCACGGCGTCGCATCGCAACGCCAGCTTCGACCTCCTGGAGCGTCTGAGCATCGGAGCACCCGCGGCGGCCAGCCACCTCGTCACGGACTCGGACGTCCTCGACGGCGCCGTGGTCCTCGCCACGTGCAACCGGTTCGAGGCCTACCTCGACATCGCGGGCGACGACGACGCAGCCGTCCGCGCCACCGTCGAGGCCGTCTCGGCGGCGAGCGAGCTGCAGGCCGACGAGGTCCTCGACGCCGTGCAGGTGCTCGGCGGCGGAGACGTCGTGCAGCACCTCTTCGCCGTGTCGAGCGGGCTCGAGTCCGTCGTCGTCGGCGAGACCGAGATCTCCGGACAGGTCCGCCGGGCCCTCGAGGACGCGCGCCGGAACGGCACCACCACCTCGGACCTCGAACGGCTCTTCCAGGAGGCCGCGCACACCTCCCGCGGTGTCAAGACCCGCACCCGGATCGGCGCCGCCGGCCGGTCGCTCGTCCGCCTCGGGCTCGAGCTCGCGTCCTCGCGGATCACCGACTGGGCCGCGACGCGCGTGCTCCTCGTCGGGACCGGCAGCTACGCCGCCACCACCATCGCCGCCCTCCGTGACCGCGGCGCCCAGCACATCCAGGTCTTTTCGCCGTCCGGCCGGGCGCCGTGGTTCGCCGCCAAGCACGACCTCGTCGCCGCCACCGACCTGCGCACCGCGATCGGCACGAGCGACGTCGTCATCACCTGCACGTCGAGCGAGGTCCCGGTCGTCGAGGCGTGCGACCTCGACGACGGTGCCCGCCGCATCGTGATCGACCTCGGCCTCCCCCGCAACGTGCACCCGGACGCCGCCGACGTCGAGGGCGTCGAACTGCTCGACCTCGAGACAATCAGCATCCACGCCCCGATCGCCGAGCTGAACGCCGAGACCGAAGCACGCGCGATCGTCGACGACGCCGTGTCCCGTTTCCGCGCCCAGGCCCTCGAGCAGTCGACCACCCCCGCCCTCGTCGCCCTCCGCAAGCACGTGTTCGACATCCTCGACGACGAGATCGACCGCGTGAAGCGGCGCGGCGACACCACCCCCGAGTCCGCCGAGCAGACCGAGCGGGCACTCCGGCACCTGGTCGGCGTGCTCCTGCACCGCCCCTCGGTCCGGGCCCGCGAACTCGGCCGTGCCGGTCGGGGCGACGACTTCACCGGCGCGCTCGACGCACTCTTCGGGGTGCGCCCCGAGCCCGTCGCGGACGTGCCGTCCGCCGTCGTGCCCCTCGCCGACCGGGCCGCGCGTGTGCGCGACGACGAGGCGGACGCGAGCTGACCGGCTCGGGCGATCCGGGCCTCCCGGCCGCCGCCCCGCTGCTGCGGGTCAGCGCCCTCCTGCTCGTCCGCGACCGTCGCGTGCTCATGGTGCGCGCCCGCGGGCGCGGCGTCCTCTACCTGCCCGGCGGCAAGGTCGAGCCCGGCGAGAGCAGCGTGGACGCCGCGGTCCGCGAGGCGTTCGAGGAGACCGGGCTGCGGCTCACGCGCGCCGACGTCGACGAGTTCGCGACCGTGACCGAGCCGGCGCACGGGCAGGCACCGGGGACGATCGTCGCGATGACGCTGTTCCTGGCCCGGCCGGGAGGCGCGCTCGACACCGCCACGCCCCTCGCCTCCGCAGAGGTCGACGAGGTGGAGTGGGTCACCTCCGCGGACGCCGGCCGGTGCCCGCCCGCCGGGGTCGAGACGCTGCGCCTGCTCACGCAGGCCGACCTCGTCGACTGAGGTCGGCCCGCCTCGCCGCTACTGGTCGCGGTCGGTGTACTCGCCGGCCGTCTCCGGGCCGCCGGGCTCGACGTCGCCGGGGATGTCCGACTCGACGTACTCGCCGCGCTCACCCTCGGACTCCGGACGCCGTTCGCCGGGGATGTCGCTCGACACGAACTCACCGACCGGTTCGTCGTCGGCGACGCGGTGCTCGCCGGGGATCTCGCTGTCCACGAACTCGCCGGCGCGCTCGTCCACGCCGTCCGCGCGGTCTTCGTCGCCGCGTGCTGCCTCGTGCTTGCCTGCTGCCATGGGTCTGTCCTTCCGTCCGGCACGTCGTCGTCGACGTGCACGCTGCCGATCCTGCCCGATGTCGCTGTGCGGCGGTGTGCTCCTGGGAGGACGTGCGCCACGGGAGCCCTGCCGTCTTCGGGCTCGTGCACCTCGTGCCCACGCCGCTCGAACCCGACTCCATGCCCGAACGGGTGCTCTTCGCCGTGGTGAGCATCCCCGTCGTGTGCGGCATCGTCGGGGTGTGGCACGGCCTGACGCGCGAGGCCGACGGCCGCGTCACGCGGGTGATGGCCGGGGCGAGGATGCGCTAGGCCCACGGGGTCAGCGCTCGGCGGGGGCGTGCACGACCTCGAGCACCTCGGTCCCCATGGTGCGCAGGGCGTCGACGACCGCGAGGCGGCGCTGCAGCGAGTCGTCCTCGAACCGGATCGTGACCGCGTAGCAGACCGACGACGCCGGCCCACGGAGGACCCCGGCCTCCGCGCGGACGCCGGGTCCGGAACCGGTGACGGCGACGGACTGCAGGCCGTGGTCGAGGGCCCGGTGCGCGAGCGGGTCGAGCCCGAAGGACCCCGCGACGAGCGACAGGTCGGCGGCGAGCGACAACCAGCCGAGCACCCGGTTCGACACCGCCTCGTCGACGACCTCACCGAGCGCGAGGCCGCGGAACAGCCAGCTCAGTTCACCCGCGGCGGCGACGGACACGTCGGGGGCGTCGTCGGGTCCGCGCCGGTCGCGCACCCGGTCGATCAGGGCCGTCCGTTCGATGCCGAGCGACTCCGCGCGGGACCGCACGGCGTCCATCCCGACCGTGGTGAGCAGCGCGTTCGTCGCCCAGGCGTCGGCGGTGGCGCCGACCAGGGTCGCCAGGTCCGACACCTGCATGGTCGGTTCCTGCAGGAACTGCCACAGGCCCGCGCCGGTCGCGGTGTCGCGGGCCATCCGCTGGAGGCGGTCACCGTGCAGGCGACCGTCCTCGAGTTGCGCGGCGACCTCGATGAGGAGCAGCACCCGTCCGAGGCTCGCCACCGGTTGCACGAGGCGGTCGTCGATCGCGAGCAGCGCCCGACCGGTGGACGTGTCGATGATCGACGCGCTCACCCCGGCGCCGTCGACGGCGATCGCGCCGAGCGCTTCGGTCGTCGCTGTGAAGCGCTCGTCCGCACCTCCCCGGTGCTTGCCGCGGCTGCGACCGCCACCACCGGCGCGGCCACCGCCGGACCGAGCGGCACCCCCGCTTCCTGCGGTGGTGCCGTCGTCGGAGGGGCGTCCCGGGCGGCGCCGGCGCGACGAGTTCGGCGCGTCCGGCTCCACCATCACCAGATGGCGACGCGCTCGGCCGGAGCCAGGTACATCGCGTCACTGTCGGAGACGGCGAAGGTGTCGTAGAACACGTCGATGTTGCGCACGATCTGGTTGCAGCGGAACTCGTTCGGCGAGTGCGGGTCGATGCTGAGCAGGCGTGCGGCCTCCTCGGGGCGGATCGCCATGCGCCAGGCCTGCGCCCAGCTCAGGAAGAACCGCTCGGCACCCGTCAGGCCGTCGATCACGGGGGGCTCGGCGCCGTCCAGCGAGATCAGGTACGCCTTCCACGCGATCGAGAGGCCGCCGAGGTCGCCGATGTTCTCACCGATCGTGAGGGCGCCGTTGACGTGGCCATCCGGCACCTCGGTCGGGACGAGGGCGTCGTACTGCGCGATGAGGGCCTTCGTGCGCTCCTCGAACGCCTGGCGGTCGGCCTCGGTCCACCAGTTCTGCAGGCGACCGTCGCCGTCGTACTGCGAGCCCTGGTCGTCGAAGCCGTGGCCGATCTCGTGCCCGATGACGGCGCCGATCGCGCCGTAGTTCGCGGCGGCGTCGCGGGTCGCCTCGAAGAACGGGAACTGCAGGATCGCCGCGGGGAAGACGATCTCGTTGAAGCCCGGGTTGTAGTACGCGTTGATCGTCTGCGGGGTCATGAACCACTCGTCGCGGTCGATCGGCTTCCCGATCTTGCCGAGCTCGCGGTCGACCTGGAACGACGCGATCGCGCGGACGTTGGCGAGCAGGTCGTCCGCCCGGATGGGCAGGGCGCTGTAGTCGCGCCACTTCACGGGGTAGCCGATCTTCGGCGTGAACTTCTCGAGCTTGTCCAGCGCGCGGGCGCGGGTCTCGTCGGTCATCCACTCGAGCCCGGTGATGCTCTGCCGGTAGGCCTCGACCAGGTTCGCGACGAGGTCGTCCATCGTCGCCTTGGAGGTCTCGTCGAAGTGCTCCTCGACGTAGATCCGTCCGACGGCTTCACCCATCGCACCCTCGACCAGGGAGACTCCGCGCTTCCAGCGGTCACGCTGCTTCGGCGCACCCGTCAGTGCCGTGCCGTAGAACGAGAAGCTGGTCGCGGAGAACGCGCTGGTCAGGTACGGGGCGGAGGCCCGGATCACCTGCCAGCAGAGCCAGTCCTTCCAGACGGGCAGCGGCTGCTCGCGGAAGAGCTGTGCGAGGCCGGTGATGAACGAGGGCTGCCGGACCACGACCGTGTCGAACGCACCCGCCGGTGCGGCGATGGCGTCCCACCAGATGCGGAGGTCCACGCCTTCGGCGAGCGCCGAGACCTCGTCCCACGGCATCTTGTTGTAGGTCTTCTGGCTGTCGCGGGTGGCGACGTTGTCCCAGTGTGCCGACGCGATGGCCGTCTCGAGGGCGATCACGTGCTCGGTGCGGTCGCCGCTCTCGTCGTAGCCGGCCAGCGGGAACATCGACCCGACGAACTCGCGGTACTTCTCACGGATGTCGGCGAACCGGTCCTCGCGGTAGTACGACTCGTCGGGCAGACCGAGGCCGGACTGCTCGAGGAAGACGATGTAGGCGTCCGGGTCGCCCGGGTCGTTGTCGACGAAGAGCTGGATGAAGCTCGGCAGCCCGAGCCGCTCGAAGCGACCGACCATGCGGAGCACGTCGTTCTTGTCCTCGATCGCGGCGATGTCGGCCAGGAGCGGCTCGATCGGCCCGGAGCCCGCGGACTCGAGGGCGACCTCGTCCGTGAAGGACGTGAACAGGTCGCCCACCTTCCGCTGCTCGGTGCCCGGCTCAGCCGTCTGCGCGCGCTCGATGATCGTCCGGACGGCGGCCTCTGCCTCTTCCGCGAGGACCGTGAAGGACCCGTAGCGGGCCTTGTCGTCCGGGATCGGGGTGTCGGCGATCCACCTGCCGTTGACGTGCCGGTAGAGGTCGTCCTGCGGTCGCACCGACTCGTCGAGTTCGTCGGTGCGGATTCCGGTGGTGCCTGCGACGTCGGTCATGGGTTCCACGATAGCCACCGGTCCCTCCTCCGCCACCCGGTGCTCGCTCACCGACCTGTCCACGTCGTCAGCCCCTCACCGACGGGGAGTCGTACGCCGGCGCACGACCCCGGCGAGCGGGAGGGTGCCGGCTCCGAGCACGAGCAGGACGAGGGACGCGACGGCCGGGTGCACGACGTCCGCACCGGTGTAGGCGAGTCGTCCGGCAGCGGCAGCACGCGTGCCCGCGGTCCGGAGGCGGGCCGCGGCCGGATGACGGGCCTCCTCCCCGCTGGTGACGCCGCCTCCCGTCGGAGTGCCACCGGCGCTCCCGGCGCTCCCGGCGCCCGGACCGGGGCGTCCCGGTGCGCCGGGGAGCACGAGCCGCAGGGCGCCCTGCTCGACGTCCTGCACGCGCTGCTGTGCGACGACGGCAGCGGCGGGCAGGGCGTCGCGCGGGACGACGAGTTCCCACGACCGACCGATCGTGGTGCGGAGCGGTTCGCCGTCCGCGGCGGTGAGGGTCTTCCCGGCCTCGTCCTCGAGCGTCACCGTGCCGCCGACCTCTCCTGTGCCGCTGAACCGGAGGCGGCCGTCGCCGAGTCGCTCGACCGTGCCGGTGAGCGCGGACGGGATCGTGACGTGCGCGTCCGTCCGACCGATCTCGTCCCCTCCGTCGGAGGCGATGACCGAGACCACGTCCAGACGGACGTCGTCGGGGATCGGGAGCTCCGCCCGCCACGACGTGTCGTCCCCGACGTGGACGACCACGGGCTCGCCGTCCGCTCCCGTGACCGGACCCCGGCGGTCCGCGAAGGTCACCGTGCTGCCGGCGGGAGCACGCCCGTCCAGGACGAGGTGCTCCGTCTGCCGGGAAGCCGTCGCGTGCTCGACGGTCGGGGTGCCCGAGAGCTCGTAGACGTCGTCGACCCCGCCGTTCAGGGTGCCGTCGAAGTACTGGCCGACCTCCACGTGGTGGCGACCGAACGCGAGACCACGCAGCACGACGTGCCAGGTGCCGTCGTCGGCGACGTCGGTCTCGGCGCGCTCCGTCCCGCGGTCCCGGACGACGAGGTGCGCTCCGGGATGGCCCAACCCGTCGAGCGTGATGGTCCGTCCGATGCCGTTGATGGTCGCGGTCATGTCCGGGGGCAGCAGCACGAGCATCCGGACCGGGATGTCGATCGACTGCCCGGACACCTGGGACGTGGCCCGGATGACGTGCTCGCCCGGATGCACCCGGACCCGCGCCGTCCAGCGACCGTCCGCGTCCCCTTCGGTCCAGACGGGCTCGACGACGTCCCCGGCGACCTGGACGCTCTCGCCTGTCGGGACGGTGCCGGTGACGGTGACGACGCCGGTGCCGTGTGCGATCGACCGCACCCCGGCGGTGAAGTCGACGGGGGCAGGCGGGTCGGACGCCGGCGACCGCGAGGTCTCCGTCGCGTGCCGGTCGACACCCGCGGCCAGGGCGGGGTCGGCGACGAGCACGGGCGCGGCCGTCAGTGCGCCGACCGCGAGTGCGGCGAGGACGGGGACAAGGACGTGGCTGGTGGTTCGCATGGTGCTCCTCGTGGTGTCCCACACACCATATCCAGCATTCCGGCCGTCCGTCACGGTTCTCCACAGGGCGGGTTGCGGACCCACGGACGCCCGTGCGCCCGCTACGGTCATCGCATGGGACTCCCTTGGAAGCTGCACGGCGACGGCCGCACCGTGTCCGCCTCGGCGATCGTGGCGCCGGACGAACGACTCACCTGGGGCCGGACGGTCGGCCTCGGCGTGCAACACGTGGTCGCCATGTTCGGCGCCACCTTCCTCGTGCCGCTCATCACCGGCTTCCCCCCGTCGACGACCCTGCTGTTCAGCGGCATCGGCACGATCCTGTTCCTGCTCATCACCGGCAACCGGCTCCCGAGCTACCTCGGCTCGTCGTTCGCGTTCCTCGCGCCGATCGGGGCCGCGACGAAGATCGGCGGCATCCCGCTCGCACTGTCCGGGATCATCGTCGTCGGGGCGCTGCTCGCGGTGGTCGGACTGATCGTGCACCTGGCCGGCGCCGGGTGGATCGACCGTCTCATGCCACCGGTGGTCTCCGGCGCCATCGTCGCGCTGATCGGGTTCAACCTCGCGCCGGCCGCCCGCGACAACTTCGTGGAGGCGCCCGTGATCGCCGCGGTCACGCTCGCCGCGATCGTCCTCTGCACCGTGCTGTTCAAGGGGCTCGTCGGTCGCCTGTCGATCGTCGTCGGTGTCGTCGTGGGCTACCTCGTCGCACTCGTCGCGGGCGAGGTGGACCTGGGTGCCGTGCAGGACGCCGCCTGGGTCGGACTGCCGACCTTCACGGCCCCGGCCTTCGACCTGTCCCAGACCGCCGTCTACCTCGGCTTCCTGCCCGTCGTGCTCGCCCTGGTCGCCGAGAACGTCGGCCACGTGAAGGGCGTCGGCCAGCTGACCGGACGTGACCTCACTCCGCTGACCGGGCGCGCGTTGCTCGCCGACGGGGTCTCGACCGTGCTCGCCGGCGTCGGCGGCGGTTCGGCCACGACGACCTACGGCGAGAACATCGGCGTCATGGCGGCGACGCGGGTGTTCTCCACCGCGGCGTACTGGGTCGCGGCGATCGCGGCCGTGCTGCTCGGGCTGTCGCCGAAGATCGGTGCGGTCATCTCGACGGTGCCGGCCGGCGTGCTCGGTGGCGCCACCACCGCGCTGTACGGACTCATCGGCGTGATCGGCATCCGCATCTGGGTCGAGAACCGGGTCGACTTCGCCAAGCCGAAGAACCAGCTCACCGCTGGCATCGCGCTCATCATGGGCATCGCCGACTTCACGTTCTCGTTCGGCGGCGCGACCTTCGGCGGGATCATCATCGGCACCATCGCCGCGATCGTCGTCTACCACCTCATGGACCTGGTGGGCCGGGCCCGGGGCACCGATCCGGTCACCCCGGACGCGACCGACGCCGACCGGGCCGCGACGGGTGGCGTCCCCGTCGAGCCGCGGGTCGACGGGCGCCGGAAGGGCTGACCGGCCCCGGTGATCGTCCGCTCGTTCCGGCCGATCACCTGCGAGAACGGTCGAGCGGAGGTCCCGCCGGCTGGTGTTCCGCCGGCGACTCCTGACGAAGGAGCACGCTCCAGCCCGGGCCCGGAACGACCGCGACGCTACCCGCGGAGCCCGAACACCTGCAGGAGTTCCGGGAGCAGGAGGAGTATCGGCAGGACACTGAGGACGGTGAGCACCGCGCCGACGACGACGCCGGTGACTGCCAGCCCCCGGCCGTTCTCACCGGTCCTCCTGATCTGCGACAGACCGATGATCCCGACGACGATCCCGCCGACGGGAACGACGAAGCCCAGCACGAGCGCGACGATCGCGAGCACGTTCGTCGGGGCCGCGGCTACCACGGCTGGCTTGTTGAGTTGCGACACAGGAGCCGTCCTTCGTTCTCAGCGGGAGCTTACCGAGGCTGCAGCGCGCATCGCGGCGAACAGTGCAGCATCCGAGGGCCCAGACCCGAGGTGGATACGATCGTGCGCGCCACCCGGTCCGTCCGAGGCTGAACGGTGTCGCGGTGGTGCGGGTGGACGATCCGCATGGTCGAGGGGAAGAGCATCGTGGTGCGTCAGAAGAAGAACCAGTCCCCGACGCCCGGAGCGCCTGCGCGTCGACACGTCAGCCGGATGGTCGCCGCCGGTCTCGCGATCGCGGTGTCGGCAGTGGCCCTGGTCGGGATCGATGCGACCGCAGCACCGGCGGAGAGCGCAACGCTCGACGCTCCTGGGGTGCACACCGTCGCCATCGAGTCGAACGCCTCGGCAGCGACGGTCACCAAGGTCACCGCGACCAACACCGTCACCTCCACCGGCACGGCCGTGCGGACCACCCTGACGGTCGAGAACACCAGCTCGGTGCGGAAGCCGGCTGCCCACGCCTGGCTCTACCTGTCCGCCGGCAGCAAGAAGTACACGCTCGGCCACGTGACCGTGAAGCCGCTCGCCGCCGGCGCGAGCACCACGGTCCGCGCGATCCACAGGTCACCCCTCCGCGCGAAAGCCGGCAAGTACAGGGTCCTCGGCTGCACCGGGGTCTACTCCGTACAGCGATGCCGCACGTCTGCCACGACCGTCACGAGCAGACCCGCGTCCCGCGCACGTCCCGAACCGGGTGTGATGCTCGACGTCGCTCGCGCCTACTACCCGGTGGCGCTGATCAAGCGGTACGTCGACCTGCTGGCCGACAACGGCGGCCGTTTCCTGCACCTGCACCTCACCGACGACCAGAACGTCGGGATCGAGAGCGACGTCCTCGGCCAGACCCCCGCGAACGCCGATCTCCACGACGGCGTATACACGAGCCGCGTGACCGGCCGTCCGTTCCTGAGCGCAGCACAGGCGCGGAAGATCGCGGCGTACTCGGCCCGGAGGGGCATCGCGATCGTGCCCGAGGTCGACACTCCCGGCCACATGGCAGCCGCGTTCGCCCTGCTCGAGGCGCGACACGGCAAGGAGTGGGTCGATCGCATCCGTTCGGGCGAGAGTGAGCTCGACACATCCGCGCCCGCCAGTCTCACGCTCGCGACCGAGCTGGCAGCGGAGGTGACGCGGACGTTCCCGTCCAGCCGCACCGTGCACATCGGTGGTGACGAATGGGGCGGTGGCGTCACTGCCGCTGACCGCGTCGGGTGGTTGAACGCCATGGCGGCCGCTCTCGGCGATCGTGAGGTCTGGGCCTGGAACGACGGCATCGACCGGGCTGCGGTGAAGCGACTGGATCCGCGCATCCACGTGACGTACTGGAGCTTCGACGGCGACACCGAGGACCCTGCGGAGCGCCGCGAACGCCGACAGCGGCGAGCGGGTGCCACCGACCTGTACGCCGCGGGGATCGAGCTGCTCAACTACAACTCGTACTACCTCTACGAGGTGCCGAGCGACCTCGACGAGGCCGACAGCGACTACACGGTCGCCGATCTCCGGGAGAACTGGTCACTCCGGACGTGGGACGGCGAATCGGGTGCGCTCCTCGCTGCTCCGATGGCGGGCGCGGCGGTCGCGATCTGGGGAGAGGACCTCGAGGACTCGCCCTCCGATGACCTCCTGCGATGGAGTACGCCGCACGTGCTCGCCATGATCGACAAGGCGACCTCGTGATCACCACCACCCGCCACCATCGGTAGGAGGACCCGTCACGGAGCGACCACTCGACCACTCGTGCAGGTAGCCCGTGGACGGGTCGTTCTCGCCGAGGAGGCTCCGCCGGTCGCGTGCGGGTCTGGACCGGAGGGACTGACGAAGAAGCGAGCACGCCAGATGCTCGCGGCCGTCGGTCCGACCCGAACAGGGGCCTGCAGCGGCGACGGCGCATTCACTAGCCTCACCGCGTGAGTCGCCCGGCGCTGAGAACCTCCGTCCACGTCGTGCGTGCGATGATGCCGGCCTACCGATGGCAGTACGAGACGTTGCGGTGGGTCGGACTCGGGCTCGTCGTGGTCGGTGTCGTCCTGTCCGTGCTCGGGACGGGGGTCGTCGGCGTGCTCGCCGTGGTCCCGGTCCTGGGCGGTGGCGCGCTGTTCACCGTGTCGACCGTCCGGTGGTGGAACCTCGCCGTCGACACCGCACGGGCGATCCGCGCCCAGGACGACCTCCGCGCCTGGCCGGTCGCCGGCGACCCGACGGTCTCCGTCGCCGCCGTGAGCAGCGCTCGGCGGGTCGCGCTGGTGCTCAGCGCGACCCTCTCGGTCCTGGCGCTCGTGGGGGGGCCGGTGCTCAGGGCCTCCCGGCGCCCGTCCCCGCACAGTCCACGGCAGCACGCCCCGCCGTCGTGGGCGAGCCCACACCGACACCGACCGTCGCCGCGACCCGCGGCGCCCGCGGCTTCCCCGTCCCGCCGTTCGCCGTCGAGGGCGGTGCCGTGCGCATCGGGCAGGTCGAGGACGAGGACGCGTGGTGGGCACTCTGCGGAGCGGCCATGGGCGACTCCGACTGTCTGGCGTGGGGCGTCGTCGCTTCCGTCGAGTGCGACCTCGACCTGACGATCAGCTTCGCCGACACCGAGACCGGGCCGATCGCTCGCACCGAAGTGCGATCGGTGCGTGTCCGACCGGGGACACCGGCGTTCATCGCCTCGGTCGGTGAGGAGTCGTGGAGCAGCATCGACGCCGCCGGGTGCCGACCGCGACCGGTGATCGACGACCACGTCGCGACCTGGTTCCCCACCCTGGACCACGAGGCCCAGCCCGAAGGGTGCTGGGACCTCGGTTGCGTCGGCTTCGACGTCATCCCCGGCCGCGACTGCGCGCGAGCCGACGTGCAGTTCGCCGTGTACGACGACTACGGCGCCACCGGGAACCCGCACGACCTCGTGATCCCCGTCGAGCTCCACGAGGACGTCCCCCTCACCGTCTGGGCGGGCGGCGTCGAGAGTTTCGAGGGCGACGCCGTCCTCACCCGGATCTCCTGCCCGGCTGAGCCGGACGCCCACCGCGCCGGTGTCGCAGCGTCAGCAGCGACCGCGCGCTGACAGGTCCTCGACGAGAGTCGTCCCACTGGAGGGGTGGCCCTCGGCCCGGAGCGGCGGGGTCACCAGCCCGGCCGGAGCGACGGCAGGATGTCCTGGTGCCCTCCGCGTCCGACACCGACCCCCGCCACGTGCGTCGAGCCGTCGACCGCGACATCGTCCGCCTCGCCCTGCCCGCACTCGGCGCGCTCGTCGTCGAACCGCTCTTCCTGCTGACCGACACCGCCCTCGTCGGGCACCTGGGCGCGACACCACTCGCCGCCGTCGGGGTGGCGAGCGCGGTCCTGCAGACGGTGACGGGCCTCCTGGTCTTCCTCGCCTACGCCACCACGCCGGCCGTGGCCCGGGCGCTCGGCTCCGGTGACCGCCGCGGCGCCGTGCACGCTGGCATCGACGGTATGTGGCTGGCGCTCGCGCTGGGGGTGGTGCTCGCGCTCGTCGGCTGGCCGCTCGCCGGGCCGCTCGTCGACCTGTTCGGGGCGACGCCCGGGGTCTCCGCGGCCGCCACGGCGTACCTCACCGTCTCGCTGATCGGGTTGCCCGGCATCCTGGTCGTCACGGCCTCGACCGGGCTGTTCCGCGGACTGCAGGACACCCGCACCCCCCTCGTCGTCGCGAGCGTCGGCTTCGTCGCGAACGGTCTGCTCAACGCGCTCCTCATCTACGGGTTCGGCTGGGGCGTGGAGGGGTCGGCCGCGGGCACGGTCGTCGTGCAGTGGGCGATGGCCGCGGTGTACGTCGGCATCGCCGTCCGCGCCGCCCGGGCATCGGGCGCACCGCTCCGGCCCGGCGCCTCCGGGGTCGTACGGGCGCTGCGGTCCGGCGCGTGGTTGTTCCTCCGGACCGCGTCGTTGCGGGTCGCGATGCTCGCGACGATCGCCACCGCGGCCGGCCTCGGCACGATCGGTCTCGCGACGACCCAGATCGGGCTGACGGTGTTCAGCACGCTCGCGTTCGCACTCGACGCGCTCGCGATCGCCGGACAGGCGCTGGTCGGGCACGCCCTCGGGGCGCGGGACGCCGGGCGCGTCCGCCTGGTGACCGGGAGGCTCGTGGTGCTCGGGATCGTCGGCGGCGTCCTGCTCGGGGTGCTGACCGCCGCTGCCAGCGGCGTGCTCGGGCCGGTCTTCTCCGACTCCGCCGACGTCCGGGCGGCCCTCCCCCTCGTGCTCGTCCTCATCGCGGTCGGGCTGCCGGTCGCCGGCTACGTGTTCGTGCTCGACGGGGTGCTCATCGGTGCGGGTGACGCCCGCTACCTGGCGCTCGCGGGCGTCGTGAACCTGGTCGTGTACCTGCCGCTGCTGTGGTGGCTCGGGGACGGGCTGGCGGCGCTGTGGGCGGTGTTCTCGTTCGGGTACATCGGCGTGCGGGCGGTGACGCTCGGGGTCCGGGCGCACCGGCCGGGGTGGATCGCGGCGGCTCTGGCACGGTGACGACGCGGTCCGCCGGCTGCGGGCCGACCGGTCGACACGCCGGTGCCCGCGAGGTCGGGACTCTCAGTCCCGCTCGATTGCTGCGAGCCCCTCCCAGAGGTGTGCGATCGACGCGGCGCCGTCGAGCAGCATCCCGACGTCGATGCTCTCGTCGCTCGAGTGCCAGTGGTCCTCGGGCAGGCCGGTGCCGATGAAGAGGACCGGTGCGTCGAAGGTGCGCCCGAGGAGCTCCGCCGGACCGCCGCCCGCGTTCCCCATGCGTCCGGCGGTCCCTCCACCGTGACCTCGTTCCATGGCGCGGACGAGCGCCTCCAGTGCCGGCCCGTCCGGGGTCACGTAGGGGTCCTGGCCGGACTCCTCCGGGATGGTCAGCTCGTACTCGACCCCGTCGGGCATCGTCGATCCGACGAAGCGGCGGAGTTGGTCGGCGACGGCCGCGACGTGCTGTCCGGGGACGGTGCGGATGCTGATCTCCGCCGTTGCCTCGCGGGGGATCACCGCCCGGGGGAACCCGGTCGGGTCGCCCGCGAGCAGGGTCAGCACCTCGATGGCCGGTCGTGCCCAGAGACGTTCCTCGACCGTGTGACCGGACTCACCGGTGACGCTCCGGGTCTCGGTGCGCTCGAGCCACACGTCGGTGTCGAACGACAGGTCGCCGAGCTGCTCCCGGCGCTCGTCGGTGAGTTCCTCCACGTCGTCGTAGAACCCGGGCAGCGCGATGCGTCCGTCGTCGTCGTGCAACGCGGCCAGCACGGTGACGAGTGCGTGGACCGGGTTCGGTGTGGGTCCTGACGCGGCACCGCTGTGCACGTCGCGCAGGGGCCCGGTCACGGTCAGGGTGGCGCCGGTCATGCCACGCATCGACGTCACCACCGCCGGGTCCCCGTCCTTCCACTGCAGGGTGTCCGAGAAGACGACGACGTCGCACGACAGGCGCTCGTGTTCCTGGTCGAGCAGCGAGGCGAAGTGCGTCGACCCCAGTTCCTCCTCGCCCTCGACGACGTACTTCAGGTTCACCGCCGGACCGGCGTCGCCCCGTCCGGCGAGGTGTGCGCGGAGACCCCAGAGGTGCGCGACCACCTGTCCCTTCGCGTCGGAAGCGCCCCGCCCGTACAACCGCCCGTCGCGCAGCACCGGCTGGAACGGCTCCGTCTCGGCCCACTCCTCCGGCTTGGCGTGCCGGACGTCGTGGTGGCTGTAGACCAGGACCGTCGGCTTCGCCGGATCGACGATCCACTCGCCGACCACGGTGGGTGACGGGCCCGCCCAGAGGATGTCCGTGGTGAGCCCGACCTCGCGCATGGCCGCTGCGAGCCACCGGGCGGATCGCTCCACGTCGATGGAGCGCTCGGGCTGGGACGCCACCGACGGGATCCGCACCCAGTGCTCGAGCTGGCCGAGCACCTCCTCGCGGTTGTCGGCCAGGAAGCGACCGACACCCGAGGGGTCGGACGGTCCGGGCAGGGGCAGGGAGGGCGTGGAGTCCATGGTGTTCGGTCCTGACGTCGAGGGTGTTCCTCGCACACGGTCCCCCCGTCAGGGGCCGAGGCGTCACAGACGGCTCGCACGGCGGACATGGGCCACCGAACGCGGGAACGGGGAGGGGACACGGTGTCGGACGCCTTGGCTGAGGGCATGCGGACCATCGGTGTCGAAGAAGAACTGCTCCTCGTGGACGGGACCACCGGAGCGCCGGTCCCGATCGCGGACCTGGTGCTCGAACGTGCCCGGGCGGAGCGGCTGCCGCTCGACGGCGCGGAGTTCGCCGGTGAGATGCAGCTGGAGATGCTCGAGGTGATCACACGTCCCCACTCGACGCTGGCGACGCTCGGCCGGCAGGTCCTCGACAACCGTGCCCTCGCGATGCGGCTCGCCGGCGAGCACGGTGCCCTCGCGGCGCCGCTCGCCAGCTCGCCGCTGCCCACCGTCCCCCACCTGCGTTCCTCCGACCGGTACGAACGGATGGTGCAGCGGTTCGGCGCGGTGCCCCGGCACAGTCTCACCTGCGGACTGCACGTCCACGTGGCCGTCGAGTCCGACCACGAGGGCGTCGCCGTCCTCGACCGCATCCGGACGTGGCTGCCGATCCTCATCGCCCTGACCGCGAACTCGCCGTTCCACGCCGGTGAGGACACCGGTCACGCGAGCTTCCGGTCGGTGACGTGGAACCAGTGGCCGACCGCCGGACCAGCGGAACGGTACGAGACGGTGGCCGGGTACCGGGGGGTCACCGCCGCGATCAACGGGACCGGAGCCCTCCTCGACCCCGCGATGCTCTACTTCGACGCCCGACTGTCCCGCAACCACCCGACCGTCGAGGTGCGGGTGACGGACGTACCGCTCGACCCGACGATGACGGTCGCCGTGGCCGGGCTCGTGCGGGCGCTCGTCGACACCGCGGTCGACGAGTGGCACGCCGGGAAGCCGCCTGCCGCCACGCCTGCCTGCATCATCCGGCTCGCGAACTGGCGGGCCGCGATCGAGGGACTCGACGGACACCTCGTCGAACCGCTCACCAACCGGCCGCTCCCCGCGCACGAGGTCGTCCTGATGCTGCTCGAGCACCTCCGACCCGCCCTGACGGTGAACGGCGACGACCAGCTCGTCGAGCACGCCGTCCACCAGGCCTTCGTCTCGGGCAACGGGGCGACCCGGCAGCGCGCCGTCCACGCCACGTCCGGGGACCTCGGGCAGGTCGCCGTCCGAGCCGCAGGCGCGGAGCCGACCCCGTCGACCCTCCCGGAGACCGCCGTGCGGACCCCACGGTGACGACCGCAGCGTGCGTCGTCCGGGAGCCGCGACCGCTCGCGTCCCGTCCCGTCATGCCCGGAGCAGGTCCGAGCCGGATCCCGCGGGTTCCGCCCTGGAGGCCGCTCCGGAGTCCGCATCACGCGGCACGTCCACCAGTGCCCCTGTGCAACCGCGGACATGACGGCGAGAGTGGCCCCACTGCCGCCGGATCGTCGACGCAGCCACCGATCGACGGAGGATCCCCATGACGCAGACGACGACACCGCCGGCCCTCGGCGAGGAACCCGACGAACTCCTCGGACGTCGTCCGCTGCGCACCGGCATCCGTGCCGTCAACTGGCACACGTCGACGGACCACAAGACGATCGGCAACCTGTACCTGGTGACGGCGTTCGGCTACTTCTGCGTCGCCGGGCTGATGGCCGTGGTCATGCGCACCGAGCTCGCGACACCCGGACTCGACGTCATCGACACCCGTGAGCAGTACAACCAGCTCATGACCATGCACGGCACGGTCATGCTGCTGCTGTTCGCGACACCACTGTTCGCGGGCTTCGCGAACGCGATCATGCCGCTGCAGATCGGCGCACCGGACGTCGCCTTCCCCCGACTCAACGCCCTGTCCTACTGGATGTACGCGTTCGGCAGCGCCATCGCGATGGGCGGCTTCCTCACGCCGGCGGGCTCGGCGTCCTTCGGCTGGACGGCGTACGCGCCGTTGTCCGACACCACCTTCGAGCCCGGACTCGGCAGCACCCTCTGGGTCGCCGGCCTGAGCATGACCGGGTTCAGCACCATCCTCGGTGCGGTGAACTTCATCACGACGGCCATCACGATGCGCGCTCCCGGCATGACGATGTTCCGGATGCCGATCTTCACGTGGAACGTGCTCATCACGTCGATCCTCGTGCTGATGGCGTTCCCCGTGCTCGCAGCGGCGTTGTTCGGGCTCCTCCTCGACCGTGCCTTCGACGCGCAGATCTACAACCCGGCCAACGGCGGCCCGTTGCTCTGGCAGCACCTCTTCTGGTTCTTCGGCCACCCCGAGGTCTACGTCATCGCACTGCCGTTCTTCGGCATCGTCTCCGAGGTCTTCCCGGTCTTCAGCCGCAAGCCGATCTTCGGGTACAAGACCCTCGTCTACGCCACCATCTCGATCGCCGGACTGTCCGTCACGGTCTGGGCGCACCACATGTTCGCCACCGGAAGCGTGCTGCTGCCGTGGTTCTCGCTCCTCACCATGCTCATCGCGGTCCCGACCGGCGTGAAGATCTTCAACTGGGTCGGCACCATGTGGCGCGGCTCGGTGACGTTCGAGACCCCGATCCTCTGGGCGATCGGGTTCCTCGTCACGTTCACCTTCGGCGGCCTGACCGGGGTCATCCTCGCGTCACCGCCACTCGACTTCCACGTCCACGACAGCTACTTCGTGGTCGCGCACTTCCACTACGTCGTCTTCGGCACGGTCGTGTTCGCGATGTTCTCCGGCTTCTACTTCTGGTGGCCGAAGCTGACCGGCAAGATGCTCGGCGAGCGCCTGGGCAAGATCCACTTCTGGATGCTGTTCATCGGGTTCCACATGACCTTCCTCATCCAGCACTGGTTGGGCGTG
This sequence comes from Curtobacterium sp. MCJR17_055, assembly GCF_003224335.1. Taxonomy (GTDB): domain Bacteria; phylum Actinomycetota; class Actinomycetes; order Actinomycetales; family Microbacteriaceae; genus Curtobacterium. The sequence goes on along the minus strand of NZ_QKLF01000002.1, from coordinate 491,240 downwards.
ATCGGCATGCCGCGCCGGTACGCGAGCTACCTGCCGAGCGACGGGTTCACCTGGCTGCACCAGGTCTCGACGGTCGGTGCGTTCCTCACCGCCGCCTCGATGCTGCCGTTCTTCCTCAACATCGTGCAGACGATGCGCCACGGACAGCGCGTGCGGGTCAACGACCCATGGGGCTACGGCCGCTCGCTCGAGTGGGCCACCTCTTGCCCGCCGCCTCGGCACAACTTCACCGCGGTCCCTCGTATCCGCTCGGAGTCCCCGGCCTTCGACCTCAACCACCCCGAGGCAGGCGTCCCCGTCGGCGTCGGTCCGGCGATGGACGCCCCGGACGCAGCCACGCACGACCAGGCGAGCGGCAGGACCCGGAACGCGTCGGGCACGGGCCAGCAGTTCTGACCACGGATCCCACTCCGCTCCCTCCGGACCGCCGCGCTGTGCGGGCGGTGGTCCCGCTACGGCGCCGTCTCGTCGCGCGGAGCGGTGGCGGCGAGTGCCGTCGTGCGGCGTGGCGGACCGGGCTTGGGACGGAGGTCCGTCACGTCGCCGTCCTCGCGCGTGACGACCAGCCCCCGGGAACTCGAAGCGGAAGCGGCGAGTTCCCGCAACCACCGCTCGTTGATCGCCGGGACACGACTGCCGTCGAACTTGAAGTGCACGAGGACGTTCGGGTGCAGCCAGATCGAACTCCGCCCGGACCCCACGTCCGCGGCGTCCTTCCACGACATCAAGAACGCCTCGCCCCGACGCAGCTTGTTGACGATGACGATCTGGAGATGGGTGAGCGTGCGGTCGTCCACGACGACGACCAGACTGTCGTAGCTGATGAATCCCATGCCGACCTCGCCAGGCCACCGGGTGATGACGGGAGCCGCCGCTGCTCGAACCACCCGGTAGCTGGGAATGGCTCCTGGGCCGTGTTGCTTGGATGGCCGGTAGCCGCAGCCTACTCGGGCACGGTCGACAGACGGGAACCCCTTGCGCCGGATCACGATGACCGTCGACGGCACGTCGCACGCGCTCGCGCAGGGCCAGGACCTGCACGCGCTGGAAGCAGCCGTGGTGGCGGCGGATCGTGCCGGCGCCGACGTCGTGACGGTGACCCTCTACGGGAACCGGGCACTCGACGTGGTCGTGACCCCCGGGGTGGCGATTGCGTTCGAGGTCGAGGACGTCCCCGACGAGGACCGCGACGACGGCGACCTCGACAACCCGTTCGACGTCCCGGACTTCGAGGCGTTCGACGGGTAGTCGCGGTGACCCGCGGCGCGGGCGGACGCACGCGCACGGCCGCGGGCCGCTCGCCCATCCGCCCACCGACGGACCGCACGCGGTCCACGCCGTCAGTCGCGCTGTCGCCCGCTCGGTGGTCCCGTTGTGTCGCCGATCCGCAGCTCGGACCGGAACGACGCCGGCTCGGGCGACTCCCCCTCGAGCATGGCGAGTGCGGCGCGGGCTGCCGCTTCGCCCTTCGGCACGAACGGCTGCACGAGCGTCGTCAACTGCCGGATCGGGGATCGGTAGAGCAGGCTGTCGTCCACGTGGATGCCGTCGAAGCCCACGACGCTGACGTCCTCGGGGACGCGGAGTCCGGCGTCGAGCGCGGCCGAGATCACCCCGACCGCGAGCAGGTCGCTCTGTGCGACGACCGCGGTGGGGGGCTCGACGCCGGGGGTGAAGAGCGCCGCTCCGGCGATGCGGCCCTCCTCGACCGAGCTGCCTGCCGACGCGATCGCCGGTGCGTCCGGGTAGACGTCCCGGACGCCGCGGAGTCGCTCGGTCGTGGTGAACGCGGACGATGCGCGCTCCCGCTCGGCGCTGACGGGACCGCGCTCCCGGGCGCTGTCGAGGGGCAGGGTCACGACGGTGACCTGCCGGTGACCGAGGTCGTGGAGGAACGCGGCAGCCCGTCGGGACGCGTCGCGGTTGTCGAGGTGCACGGGGACGGCGCCCTCGATGGCGTCCGCCTCGATCGCGACGACGGGGATCGAGCGTCGCCGGAGGACGGCGACCGCCGGGTCGATCCGGACGTTGCACCCGATGAGGATGACGGCGTCCATCGGGGCGTCGACGAGCGGTGCCATGCCGCGCTCGTCGTCGAGCGGGCTCCGGACGAGGAGCAGCGACACCCCCGCGGCTCCGGCGACCTCGGCGATGCCGTCCAGGGTGAGGACGTTCACGGGGTCGCGGAACGCGTCGCTCAGACGGTCGTCGAGCACGACGCCGATCACGCCGGACCGCCCACGCCGGAGGGAGCGGGCGCGTGGGTCCGGTCCGTCGTAGCCGAGCTCGGCGGCGACGGCGAGGATGCGCTGGCGGGTGTCCTCGGACACCGGGCCGGTACCGCTGAAGGCGAGGGAGGCGGTGGACGGCGCGACGCCGGCCGCACGGGCGACGGCGGCGAGCGTCGGGCGCGTGGGGCGACCGGACCGGGAGGCCCGGGGTGCGCCCGCAGCGTCGGGTCTCCGGGCAGCGTCGGCCGTGGGGGCGTCGTCCGGACCGTCGGTGCGGTCCACGCCCGGGCGGGGGCCCGACGCGCCGGGGTCACTTGCCGTGTCGTCCATCGCTCGTTAGCGTAACGGCTACCCCTCCTCGAATCGATTCGATCGGACAGTTCCATGACGACGGCCGGTACCCGCCCCGCTCCGACGACCCGCGCCTGGCGCAACGCGGTGTTCGTGGTGTTCACCCTGTCCGGGCTCGACATCGCGACCTGGCTCGGACGCGTGCCGAGCGTGCGGGACTCCCTGGACGCCTCGACCTTCACGATGGGCCTGCTCGTCCTCGGCATGTCGGTCGGGTCGATCGCCGGCCTGACCTTCGCCGGCCACATCGTCGCGAGGCTCGGTGCCCGTCGCGGTGTCCTCGTGGCCGCCGCGTGCCTGGCGCTCGGCATGGTGGCCGCGGGCATCGCCGTCACGATGGACTGGGGCTTCGCCGCGATCTGGATCTGCCTCATCGCGTTCGGGTTCGGCAACGGCCTGTGCGACGTGTCGATGAACGTGTCCGGAGCGACCGCCGAGCGACTCGGCGGCCGGACGATCATGCCGCTGTTCCACGCGGCGTTCAGCGTCGGGACGCTCGCCGGCGCGGGCATCGGCGCCCTCGCCGAGCGCTTCGAGGTCCCGGTCGCGCTGCACTTCGTGGTCGTCGGCGTCATCACGAGCCTGGCGATGCTCGTCGCCATCCGCTGGTTCGGCGAGGACCGGCACGTCGAGCCCGAGCCGACCGACACCAGCCCGGTGGCACTGCCGGTCTCGCGGTGGGCGATCTGGAAGCAGCCGTCGACCCTCCTCATCGGGGTCGTCGTGCTCGGCATGGCCCTGGCCGAGGGCTCCGCGAACGACTGGCTGCCCCTCGCGATGATCGACGGCCACGGCCTGGCGAACGACGGCGGTTCGGCCGTGCTCGCCGTCTTCCTCGCCGCGATGACCGTCGGTCGCGTCGCCGGCAGCCCCCTCATCGACCGGTTCGGACGGGTCCCGGTGCTCCGGGCGAGCGCGGTGGTCGCGGTCGTCGGCCTCGGCATGCTCATCTTCGTGCCGAACGTCCCGATCGCGATCGTCGGTGTCGTGCTCTGGGGGCTCGGTGCATCGCTCGGGTTCCCGATGGGGATGTCGGCCGCCGCGGACGACCCCCGCACCGCGGCCGCCAAGGTCAGCGCCGTCGCGACGATCGGCTACGTGGCGTTCCTCGCCGGACCGCCGATCATCGGGTTCACCGGCGAGCACGTCGGCCTCCTCAACGGGCTCCTCATCGTGTTCGTGTTCATCATCGCGGCCGGCCTCGCGTCCGGTGCCGCGCGGGAGCGGACCGCGATCACCCGCCCGGGCGACGGACGGACCGGCGGCGACCCCGGCCTCCCGGCCGGCGCGGCTGGCGGGGCCGACCGGACCGACACGGCTGACCGGCGACGCTGAGCCGCCGGCACCGACTGCCTCCGCCCGGAGCAGCGAGCAGCGAGCAGCGAGCACAGGGGCCGGCGGGCGACCCGCCGGGCCGCCTGCGATCCCCGTTAGGCTTCCCGGGTGCGTCTCGTCATCGCCCGCTGCTCCGTCGACTACGCCGGTCGCCTGTCGGCCCACCTGCCCCTCGCGACCCGGCTCCTCATGCTGAAGGCCGACGGCTCGCTCCTCGTCCACTCGGACGGCGGCAGCTACAAGCCGCTCAACTGGATGAGCCCGCCGTGTTCGATCGCGATCGCGGAACCCGACGACGACCAGGCCTCCGCAGGCATCACGCAGGTGTGGACGGTCACACAGAAGAAGACGCAGGACCGCCTCATCGTCAGCATCCACGAGGTGGTCGCCGACGAGTCGCACGACCTCGGCGTCGACCCCGGTCTGGTCAAGGACGGGGTGGAGGCGCACCTGCAGCAGCTCCTCGCCGAGCAGATCGAGCTCCTCGGTGACGGCCACACGCTGGTCCGCCGCGAGTACATGACCGCCATCGGTCCGGTCGACATCCTGGCGCGGGACGACGCGGGCGCGAGCGTCGCGGTCGAGATGAAGCGGAACGCCAACATCGACGCCGTCGAGCAGCTCACCCGCTACCTCGAGCTCATGAACCGCGACCCGCACCTGCGGCCGGTGCAGGGCGTCCTGGCGGCACAGTCGTTCGCCCCCCAGGCCCGCACCCTGGCCGAGGACCGCGGCATCCGCTGCCTCGTCCTCGACTACGACGAGATGCGCGGCATCGAGGGCGGGCACGCGCGCCTCTTCTGAGCGCGCCGGCGCCGCGACTCGGTTCCGACCGCGGGCCGGGAGGCCCGACCCGCCCCGGCGGGCGGCTCACCCCGCCGCCGGGCGGCTCCGGCGGCGCGGCTAGGCTGGGCGGGACATGACAAGCAGCCCGGAGCGCCCCTTCACCGCCGTCCTGTTCGACCTCGACGGCACCATCAGCGACTCGGCGCCGGGCATCATCGAGAGCCTGACGCACACGTTCCGACAGGTCGGCGTCCCCGTGCCCGACCAGGACACCCTCATGTCGTTCGTGGGGCCGCCGATCCTCGACACCTTCCGCATCGCGATGGGCATGGACGACGAGCTCACCGAGCGCACCCTCGCCGTGTACCGCGAGCACTACTTCTCGCACGGAGCACTCGACTCCCGCATGTACCCGGGCATCGACGTCGTCCTGCACACCCTGCACGAGGCCGGCGTGCCGATCTCGACCGCGACGAGCAAGCCCGAGACCCCGGCGACCTACATCCTCGAGCACTACGGCCTGACCGGGGACATCGACGTCATCACCGGGGCGAGCGACGACGAGGTGCGCTCCGCCAAGGCCGACGTGGTCGAGGAGGCCCTGCGCCGGCTCGACGCCCGTGGGTTCGACATCAGCCGTCCGGTGCTCGTCGGGGACCGCCTGCACGACGTCGAGGGGGCGGCTGCGCACGGCGTCCCGACCGTCTTCGCCGAGTGGGGGTACGGCTCCCCCGCCGAGGCCGCGGGCACCGTCGCGCAGGCGGCGACCCCGCTCGACCTGCTGCCGATCCTGCTGCCGAGCACGTGAGCGGCAGGGGCGAGACCACCGGCGCGGCAGCTCGCCGTGCCGGACTCCGCGGGGCCGCGTGGCTGCTGCCCGCCGCGATCGTCCTCGTCGCGCTGAACTTCCGCGGCCCGATCGTCGCGCCGGCGCCGGTCATCGGGGACATCCGGGTCGACCTCGGCATGACCGCGACGGTCGCCGGGCTCCTCACCACGATCCCGGTGCTCTGCTTCGCCCTCGCGACGCCGTTCGCCAGCTGGGTCATCGCCCGGTTCACCGCGGAGCGCGCCGTGTCGCTGTCGCTGCTCATCGTGCTCGTCGGCACCGTCCTCCGGTCGGTCCCGCACGAGGCCGCGCTGCTCGTCGGCACCGCGGTGATCGGCATCGGCATCACGATCGGCAACGTGGTGATCCCGGTCGTCATCCGGCGGGACACCTCACCGAAACGGGTCGGCCTGGTCACGGGCGTGTACACGTCCGCGCTCAACGTCGGGTCGATGACGACCTCACTCGGCACGGCACCGATCGCAGCCGTCTGGGGCTGGCCGGTCGCGATCGCGATCTGGGCCGTGCTCGCGGTCGTCGCCGGTGCCGCGTGGACCTACGCGGTCGGGGCGGGTGCCGCATGGCGTGGTGTCGACCGCGACTCCGGACCGGTGCCGGCGACCGGACCGATCGACCAGGTCCTGGACACCGGCGCGGTCCGCACGGTCCCGGCGGCCCCCGTCGTGGCGACCCTGCCGCACCCCGCCAAGCGCTGGGTGACGTGGGGGCTCATGCTCGCGTTCGGTGGGCAGGCGTTCTCGTACTACGCGCTGACCGCCTGGATCCCGACGCTGCTGCACGACGAGATCGGCTTCGACACGGCGTCGTCCGGAGCGAGCTCCTCGGTGTTCCAAATCCTGGCGGTCGTCGGGGCGCTCGGGGTGCCGGTGCTCGCCAGCCGGTTCCGGCCGCGCGCCATCATCGCCCTCGTCGCGTTCTTCTGGCTCGCGATGCCCCTCGGCCTGCTCGTCGCCCCACAGCTCTGGTTGCTGTGGTCGGTGCTCGGCGGGGCTGCCCAGGGCGGCGGCATCACGATCATCTTCATCGTCATCGTGCGGCTCGTGTCGAACGACGACGACGCCCGCCGGCTGTCCGCGTTCGTGCAGGGCGGCGGGTACCTGATCGGGTCGGCGGGGCCGCTCGTGGCCGGGGCCCTGCACGGGGCGACCGGCGGCTGGACGGCACCGCTGCTGACCGTCCTGGTGGCGGTGCTGCTCCTCGGCGTCGTCGGGTCCCTGTCCGCACGGAAGGTGCGCTGAACCTCCCGCACCGCGAATCGCCTCCCGCACCGCGCACCGCGCACAGCGCACCGTGAGCGGGCCGCGACCGGCGCGGTCAGGCGCTCCGGGCCTCCAGGACCTGGCGGAGCGACATCGGCGCCTGCCCGGTCACGCGCTCGACGTCCCCGGACACCTTCACCAGCGCGCCCTCGCCGATCGCCGTGTAGGTGCTCACCCACGCGTCGGCCTGCCACGGCTCCGGGTCCCAGCGCTGCCGGGAAGCGTAGGCCTCCTCCACCGTCTCGCGGTGGTAGCTCACCGGCCGACCCCGGACGGCGCTGACGGTCGCGGCCGCCTGCTCGAGCGTGATCGCCGCGGGTCCGGTCAGGTCGTACGTGCGGTCCATGTGCCGTTCCGGCGCACGGAGGACCGCGGTCGCCACACGTGCCACGTCGGCCCGGGCCACGGCGGCCATCGCCCCGTCGCCCGCCGGGCCCCGGATGACCCCGTCCTCGCCGACGAGGTCCTCGACGAAGTCCAGGTAGAACGAGTCGCGCAGGAACGTGTGCGCCATCGAGGTGTCGCGCACCGCCTGCTCGGTCCACCAGTGGTCGCGGCCGAGCGTGAAGGTCGCGTCGGGGGCCGCGCCCTGGAAGGACGTGTAGACGACGTGCTGCACGCCGGCACTGGCCGCTGCGCGCACGACGGTGCGGTGCTGGTCGAGCCGGTCACGGGCCTCCGCACCGGACACCAGGAACAGGACGTCGACGCCCTCGAGAGCGGCGCGGGCCGCGTCGCCGTCGGCGTGCGTCGCGACGGCGACCTCGGCCCCGGGCAGCCGTGGGGCCCGGGAGGCGTCGCGGACGACCATGCGGAACGGCACCTCGTCCGCGGCGAGCGCGCGGGCGACGGCGCCGCCGATGTTGCCGGTGGCCCCGGTGATGGCGATGGTCACGTCGTGCTCCTGTCGGTCGGTGCTGCTGTCGTCGGTGGGTCCGGTCAGGTCCGGACCAGGACGGAGGCCCGGTGCAGGTCCGCCGTCACCCGCTCGGCGTTCACGCCGTCGACCTCCACGGCCCACCGTCGGGCGGCCTCGTGGTCGCGGCCGTGCCGCATGTGTCGGCCGACCAGTCGGTCGATCCGCACGGAGTCGTCGACGACGCAGGCCCAGGTCTCGGTGAACAGGTCGGGCAGCTCCCGCCACGGGGCGGTCTGGTCGAGCAGGTAGTTGCCCTCGGAGACCACGAGCACGGTCTCCGGCGGGACGGCGATGCTGCCGGCCACGGGCTCGTCGACGCGACGGTCGAAGTCGGGCGCCCAGACCGTGCCGTCGGTCCCCCCGGTCGCGGTCAGCCGCCGGACGAGTGCGACGTACCCGGCGGCGTCGAACGTGTCGACCGCGCCCTTGCGTCCGCGCCGGCCGAGGGTGTCGAGGGCCGCGTTCGCGAGGTGGAACCCGTCCATCGGCACCTGCACGGCGACGCCCGGACCGAGCCGCGTCACGACCTCGGTGACGACCCGACGGGCGAGCGTGGACTTGCCCGCCCCGGGAGCGCCGGCGATGCCGACGACGCTGCGGCCGCCCGCCTCGGCGAGCGCCACCGCACGCGCCACGGCCTGGTCGACGGACAGGGTCTCCTGGGTGCGCACGGGTCCATCCTCGTGCATCGAGTGCCCGGACGGAGGGCGATCCCGCGGACGCGTCCGCTCGCCGTCGCCGGGCGCCGTGCCCCACGAACGGGCGCGTTCCCCCCGCGGCGGACGGCCGGTAGCGTTCGTCACCTATGGCGCAGACGACATCCGGCCCGGCCGTCGCACAGGTCACCGCTCCCGACCGTGCGGCGCCGCTGGCCGTGCGGTCCTCGGCCAGGACGACCCCGCTGACGAACCAGGCGGTCATCGCCGCGGTGTCCGTGGTCGCCGCGGTCTGCAGCGTGCTGCTCCCCTGGCTCACGGTGACGAACGCGCCGAGCATGTGGGCCGGGACGGGACTCGCGCTCCTCGGGCTGGCGTTCACCGGACTGCTCGTGGCGCGACCCGGGCTCGCACGGTTCGAGCTGCTCGTCCCCGCGCTCGACTTCATCGCGATCGGCCTGCTGCGCTTCGGGACCGGCGACGCCCGGTCGCCCTTCCTCGCGGCCGTGCTCCTCCCGCTGATCTGGATCGCCGCCCGACCGGGTCGGCAGCACGTCGTCTACCCGCTGATCGGCACCGCGGTGACGTTCCTTCTGCCGACGGTCGTCGGTCAGGCGGAACTCGGCGCCAGCGAGGTCGTGCGCCTGGTGGTCGTCCTGGTGGTCTTCGTCGGGGTCGCCGGCGTCACGAACGAGCTCGCCCGGCAGGCCGTGGTCCGGTTGCAGGCGATGCAGGACCTGCGACAACAGGCGGAGGCGGAGATCAGCCAGGCCGCCCTCGTGCAGCGCTCCCTGCTGCCCGTCACCGCCGTGGACATCCCGGCCGTGCTGACGGTCCGGGCCGTGTGCCTCCCGACACGCTCGGTCGGCGGCGACTTCTACGACTGGTTCCCGATCACGGACGGCGCCGCCTTCACGCTCGGGGACGTGATGGGCAAGGGCGTCGGAGCGGGCATGATCGCCGCCGTCGTGCGTTCGGTCCTGCGCTCGTCCGTCCGCGAGGGAGCGCCCGACGAGGCGGTGAGCCGCACCGCGACGGGCCTCGACGTGGGCCTGGACGCGCCCGCCACCGAGCAGTTCACGACCTGCTTCCACGTGCACGTCAGCGTCGACGGGATCGCGCGCTGGGTCGACGCCGGGCACGGCCTGACCCTGCTGCTCCGTGCGGACGGCAGCCACGAGTGGCTCCGGAGCGTCGACCTGCCGATCGGTGTGGGGACGTCCTGGACGACGCAGGAGACGGTGCTCCGTCCGGGCGACGTGATCCTCAGCGTCAGCGACGGTGTCCTCGACCTGTTCGGCGACGGTCTCGACGCCGTCGACCGGTTCGCGGAGTTCGCCGTCGCCGACCCGGACCCCGACCACCTCGTCGAGCGGCTCGAGGAGCGCGGTCGCGCCGGCCACAACGAGGACGACGTCACCGTGCTCGCGATCCGGTACGACCCGGAGCTCGAGGTCTCCCGGTCCTAGGCACCACCCGGACCGGCCTGCGCCCCGGACCGGCCAGCGCACCGGACGGCTGCGCCCCGGACCGGCCAGCGCACCGGACCGCTCGGTGCCGGCGGCCCTGCGCGGTCAGACCGTGGTGCCCCCGCCGACCCGGGCCCACCGCAGCGCCTGCACCACGAGCAGCCCGTGCCGGTGCGCCCCGAGCTCGTCGAGTGGCACCCACCGCGCCATGTCCGTCGTCCCCACCGCTTCGTGGCGCAGCGCTCCCCCGATCACCCGAGCCCGGTGCACCACCTGCACGGCCTTCATCGGTCGACCGTTCTGGTGCTTCCGACGCTCCGGCGGCACGACGTGCGACCGGATCCCGAGCAGCCCCTCGACCACGACGTCGTACCCGGTCTCCTCGCGGACCTCACGGACGGCACCCTCCTCGACCGTCTCGTCCAGCTCGACCCCGCCGCCGGGCAGCGTCCAGAGCCCCGCGTCCGGCCAGCTCAGCCGTGCGAGCAGCACCCGGTCGCCGTCGGTGACCACGGCGTAGGACGCCAGCCGGGTGTCGTAGTCCGTGTACTCCATGACCAGACCATCGCAGCAGGCGGGCCGATGCCGGCGAGCCGCGCCGTGCCTCCCGTCCAGCGGGTCGTGGACCGGTCCGGCGGCACGACCGCCGCCGCCTGCATCGGAGGATGCAACCTCCCGGGTCCCACCCTTCGGCCCTCGGCCGCGAGCGCTCGCGTTCCTAGCGTGGACGACGCACGCCGTCCCGCACCGTCCTCGTCAGGAGTCCTCGTGTCCACAGTCCTCTCACCCGCCCGCACCGGCACCGCCGTGCACCTCGGCCGGGTCACCAAGACGTACCCGAACGGCCCGTCGACCGTGACCGCGCTCGACGGCGTCTCGCTCGACATCGCCTCCGGCAGCTTCACGGCCGTGATGGGTGCGTCCGGGTCCGGCAAGTCCACGTTCCTCAACTGTGCAGCCGGTCTCGACACCCCCTCGAGTGGCCGGGTGGTCATCGGAGGCATCGACCTCGGCGCGTTGCGCCCGGACGCCGTGACGCGGTTCCGCCGCGACCACGTCGGCTTCGTGTTCCAGGGCTACAACCTCGTGCCGCACCTGACCGTCGGCGAGAACGTGCGGCTGCCCCTGACACTCGCCGGCACCCGCGCCGACGAGCAGCGGATCGCGGAGCTGCTCGACGCCGTCGGCCTGGGGGGCATGACCGGCCGCCTGCCCGGGGAGCTGTCCGGCGGCCAGGCGCAGCGAGTCGCCATCGCGCGGGCCCTCGTCGCCGGGCCGGACGTCGTGTTCGCCGACGAGCCCACCGGTGCGCTCGACACCGCGACCGCGGAACGGATCCTGCAGCTCCTGCAGCACGCGGTGCGGTCACTCGGGCAGACCCTCGTGCTCGTCACCCACGACCCCCGGGCCGCGGCCTTCGCCGACCGGGTCGTGTTCCTCGCCGACGGTCGGGTGCGCGACGAGCTCCACTCCCCCACGCTCGAGTCGGTCACCGCCCGCGTCCTCGGCCTGGGGCGCTGAGCCGTGCGCGCCGCTCTCCGCTCCCTGCTCGTCGTCAACCGCGCGGCCGTCGTCGGCGCCGGGGTGGTCGTCGCCCTGGCCGCCGTGCTCCTCGCGGTCACGGGCGCCTGGCTCGGGGCCGGCATCCGGCACCCGGACGCCCCGTTCCTCTCCACCGTCGCGGGCTCCTTCGCCGGGACGCTGCTGCTCATCACGGTGTTCATGGTGGCGAGCGTCTTCGCGGGGGTCCTCCGCGAACGGCGCCGCGAGTTCGCCCTGCTCCGGGCGATCGGTGCGACCGCCGGGCAGATCCGCGGCACGGTCCGCACCGAGGTCCTGGTCCTGCTCGCACTCGTCGCACCCGCGGGCGCACTCGTGGGCACCTTCGTCGCGCCCCTCGTGACACCCCTCCTGCGCTCGAGCGCGGTCGTCCCCGCCGGCTTCACGCTCGCACCGACGATCGTGCCGCTGGTCGGCACGCTGGTCGTCCTCGTGCCCACCGGACTGCTGGCCGCAGCGATGGCCGCGCGCGCAGCGACCCGCCCGAGCCCGACCGACGCCGTCCGTGCGAGCACGACCGACGTCCCCACGCTCTCGCGCGGTCGACGGATCGCAGCCGGGGTCACCGCGCTCATCGGCCTCGCGACCGCGACCACGCCCTTCTTCACCCCCGGTCTGGTCGGCAGTGCGACCGGCGCCACCTCCGCGATCGTGCTCGTGGTCGCGGCGGCCCTCGCCGGGCCGCTCCTCGTGCAGTGGGGTGCGCGGCGCGCCCTCCGCGGGGCCTCCGGACCGGCGGCCACGCTCGCGCTCCTCAACGCCCGCGGGGCCTCCCGCCGGCTCAGCGCCGCGGTGGTGCCGCTCGCGCTCCTCGTCGCGCTCGGGACGGTGCAGACCGGGACGGACGCCGCCGTCCAGCGTGCGACGGGGGACCAACTGCGGGCGGGCCTCCAGGCCGACCTCGTCGTGACCGGAGCGGACGGCGTGACCGCTGCCGAGGCGGACCGGATCGCAGCGATGCCGGGCGTCCGCGCGACGACGACGATGCGGGACACCGCCGGCTCGGTCCAGATCGAGCAGGCCGACGAGGACCTCCCCGCCCTCGGCGACCTCGAGTGGGAACCGACCGTGATCCGTGCACTGTCGGGCGACGACGGTCGCGTCGACCCCGCCGTCCGCGCCGGTTCCCTCGACGCGCTCGACGAGCCGGGCACCGTCGCGGTGAGCACCGACGTCATCGCCCTCACCCCGACCGGCCTCGGGGACACCATCCGGATGCGGACGGGTGAGGGACCGGCGACCCCGGCGCGGGTCGTCGCGGTCTACGACCGCGGCCTGGCGTTCGGTGACGTCCTCGTGCGCGACCGGACGAGCGGCCCGGCCGGCACGCTGCTCGTCGACACGGCCGCCGGTGACCGTGCCGCCGTCCGGGAGGCCCTGCTCGCCACCGGCCTCGGCGTCACCTCGGTCGACGGCTACGTCACGACCGCCCTCCGGTCAGGGGACGGCGACCGGCGGCTGTCCCTGGTCCTCGTCGTCGCCCTCCTCGCCTTCGTGGCGGCCGCCGCGGGCAACACGTTGCTCACCACCACCCGGGGTCGCCGCGACGAGTTCGGGCTGCTGCAGCGGACGGGCGCCACCCGCGTCCAGCTGCTGCGGATGGCCGGCGTCGAGACGGCCTACACCGCGGTCGCAGCCGTGGTGATCGGGACCCTCGCCGTCCTGCCGGCGCTGGTCGGCGTCGGGTTCGGGCTCGCCGGTGCTCCGGCAGCCGGGTTCGACCTCGCGTCCTGGGCCGGGTTCTCGCTCGCGGCGGTCGTCGTGGCGGTCGTGGGGGTGCTGCCGGTGGCGGGGCGGATCGCGCGGGGGCGGTGACGGGTCAGCGGGAGTGCGGCGCTGCCCCGGACGTGACCGGGGCAGCGCCGCTGGCATACTGACGGCATGACGATGGCGCAGCCCGTCATCGGGCGCGAGCGGGAGATCGCGGCCCTCCGCACCGCGATCCGGGACGTGGACAGCGGTGGTTCGGCGTTCGTGGTCGACGGCGAGGCGGGGATCGGCAAGTCGTCGCTCGTCGCCGACGTGGTCGAGTACGCGGACAGCCGTGGCGTGCGGGTCCTCACGACGACCGGCACGCTCGACGAGTCGGCGGAACCGCACGCCGCCCTCCACATGCTCCTGTACCCGCTGCGTGCGGGCATCCCGAACCTGCCGGCACCGCAGCGGCGGGCGTTGGACGTCGCGTTCGGGGTCGAACCAGGCGTGCAGCCGTCACCGCTCCTCGCGACGGGTTCCGTCAGGCCCTCGCGGCGAACCGCGCCGACTTCTTCCGCGCGGTGGCTTCCGGCCCCTTCTACGGCTACAACCGTCCCGGTGTGACGCCGTCGGAACCGGTCATCGACAACTGGTGGCGTCAGGGCATGACGGGCAGCGCCGTCGCGCACTACGAGGGCATCAAGGCGTTCTCCGAGACGGACCAGACCGAGGACCTCCGCGCCATCACCGTGCCCGTCCTCGTCCTGCAGGGCGACGACGACCAGGTCGTGCCGTACCAGGACGCCGCCGTGAAGCAGGCCGAACTGCTCAGCGACGCCACGTTGAAGATCTACGAGGGCTACCCGCACGGGATGCTGACGACCCACGCGGACGTCATCAACCCCGACATCCTCGCGTTCATCCGCGGCTGACACCGCTCGCTGCGTCCGCAGCGGTCCGGACTGGAGGCGCGGTGCAGGAGGGCCGACCGGCTCACCCGCACCGCGCCTCCCGTCCGTCACCGCCGGTCCCGGCAGGTCGCCGGCGGCTGCTCAGACCAGCGCGACCGCGCCCCAGCCGGCGCGCATCCGGGCGACGGCCCGGTCCCAGCCGGAGAGGAGGTCCGCGTCGTCCCGGAGCATGGCCTGCAGCTGCAACCCCTCGTACAGGGCGACCAGTTGCTCGGCAGCGTGTCTCGGGGAGGTCCCGCGCGGTTCGCGTCCGGCCACGACGTCGCGGACGAGGGCCAGGGTGACGTCGTCGAACGCGTGCTCGTACTGGGTGTGGAACCACCCGGCAGCGGGGTGTGACGGCGCGGAGGCGGCGCTCAGCGTGGCGATGCGCATCCGGACGAGCGCGGGGTCGGCGAGACCGGACTGCAGGCGTGCGCGGAGGTAGGCGGCTGCCCCCTGTTCCTCGGCCAGGTGCCACAGTCGCCGGCGGTCCCCGTTGTCCCAGCGGTCCATGACGGCGACGACGAGCAGCTCCCAGACCGGGTACGCGTCGGTGACCTGGGCGACGGTGACGTCGGCGAGCGCCGCGACCTCGGCCGGTCCGACGCTGTGGAAGTCCGACCGCCGGAAGGCCTCGACCGCTGCCGTGACGATGCGGTGGCGGAGATCGGCGTCGGGCATGAGGACGATCATCCGTCGCGGGCGGCGACGGCGCGACCGCCAGTTCGAGGGGTGCGGCGGGTCAGCCCCGGTCGAACGTCAGCGTCTCGTCGTCGACGGCCGTGACCCGTCCCGTACGGGCGAACTCCGCCCAGACCGCGCGGATCCCCGGACCCCGTCGCTCGACGGCTGCCCAGTCCCGCTCCGGCACGAATCGGCTGCCGGCCCAGGCCTGACGGTCGCCGAGCAGCAGCGGCACGTCGCTCATGTGCACGGCCCCGGTCGGTCGGACCGTGACCCCGCGGTGCAGCCGGTAGACGACGGCACGGCCACCCGCGGCGCGATGTCGTGCGGCGAACGCCCGGGCGTCCCGGCCGTAGATCACCGCGGTGAGGGGTCGGACGAGCAGCCAGCGGACGAGCGCACGGCCGGCGCGCGTCCGGCAGAGCGCCGCCAGGCCGGGGATCATCGGGATGTAGAGCGCGGCTTCGTCGGAGGCGGACCCGATCAGGACCTCGACGTGCGGTGCCGCCCGGCGCCAGGCCGCGTCGAGGTGGCGCTCGGCCGGCAACGGCGCGTGCCCGTACTGCGTGCCGAACGGCATCCCGCCGCGGAGGCCGTAGGGCAGCGCGACCCGCTCCGCCGCGGCCTGCAGCGACAGGACCTCGTCGAGTCCGGTCTCCGGCCCGACCGTGCCGACGGCCCGGACCATGGCGCGGTTCATCCGGGCACGTCGCCGGGACAGGCCGAGCGGCGCGCTCTGCACGATCACCCGGCGGAAGAGCCCGGCCGTGCCGTCCGCCGCCATGAGGTGGGCGATCGCGTCGCCGCCCGCGGACTGCCCGAACAGGGTGACGGACTCCGGGTCGCCGCCGAACGCCGCGATGTTCCCACGCACCCACCGGAGCGCCTGGACGATGTCGAGCAGCCCGAGGTTCGCCGGTACCCGCTCCCCGTCGCCGAGGAACCCGAGCACCCCGAGCCGGTACGTCACGGCCACGACGACCACGCGCTGCTCCTCGACGAGGGCGCGCGGGTCGTGGATCGGGATGTCCCCGCCGCCGACGACGTACGAGCCGCCGTGGATCCACACCATGACGGGCAGCCGCTCGTCGTCGCGGACGTCCGCCGGCACGGTCACCGACAACGCCTGGCACTGCTCGGAGACCTCGGCCTCGATGGGGTGGATGAGCGCCTCGAGCACGGGCGTCGACGGTTGCGGCGGCACAGGGGCGGGGGTGTCGGCGACGAAGTCCTCCGGTGACGGCGGCACCGGCTCCGGACACGCGAACCGCTCCGACCGGGCGTACGGGATGCCGAGCGCGCGGACGACCGCGCCGTCGTGGTGGCCGACGATCCGGCCGACGGCGGCGGTGAAGGTGCGGGTCGGCGCGGTGGTCATCCCGCAACCGTACGACGGACGGGAGGCCCGTGGCCGCGTGGCCGCCGGGCCCTCGCCGGCCGGTCCCGGACCGACGCGCCAGCGGCGGGACGGCCGTGACCGGTGGGGAGCCTCCCGTCCGGTCCGGGTCGCGTCAGCGGACCCGCTTGATCGGCAGCACCACCAGTGCGCCGATGATGGCGACGCCTCCTGCCGCCCAGCACATGAGCTCGTAGTTGTCGGGCGTGCCCCCGGTGCCGAACTTCAGGAAGAACAGCGCCGCGGCGGGGGCGAGGGACTGCGGCAGTGCGTTCGCGATGTTGATGACGCCGAGGTCCTTGCCCGGCCGGTCGGCGTTCGGCAGCACGTCGACGACGAGCGCGGTGTCGATCGCGGAGTAGATGCCGTAGGCGAAGCCCATGATGACCTCGGCGACGTAGAACCCGTTCACCGTCTCGGCGTGGGCGAGGACGATGAGCCCGACGGCGAACAGCGCGGTGGACCCGGCGACGAACACCTTCCGGCGCCCGAGCCGGTCCGAGGCCCAGCCGGACAGCGCAGCGCTGACCAGGAGCGCGATCGTGTAGAGCAGGACGCCGAACGCGACGGCGGCGGTGGCCTCGGCGTCGCTCGACAGGCCGATGTGCTCCTTCATGTAGAGCAGTCGGTAGGTGGTGAACATGAACGTCGCGAAGATGATGAGGAAGCGCGACCACCACGCGAACGCGAAGTCCGGGTTCTTGACCGGGTTCGTCCAGAACGACGAGATCAGGTTCAGGAACGTGAACTCCTTCAGCGGGTACGTCGGCAGTTCGTCCCGGGCGACGACGGCGTAGACGACCACGAGCACGATCGCCAGGATGCCCGGCGCGATGAACAGCACGGGCAGGTTCGCGACGAAGAACACGGACAGGTACGTGCCGGCCAGGACCGCGGTGTTCTGGGCGAGCGCGATGATGCTCGACGACTTCCCGCGCTGGAACTCGGGCACGTTGTCCGCGAAGCTCGCGGTGAGCGTGGAGAGCACGGTGTTGGCCGCGAGCTGCGCGAGGAGCCACCCGAGCGTCAGCTGCAGGGTGTCCGGGGCGTACGCGATCCAGGCGAGGGCGACCGCGAAGACGACCACGCCGGTGAGCATCCACGGACGCCGCCGACCCCAGCGCGTCCGGGTGCGGTCGGACAGCGCGCCGGCGAGCGGGTTCATGATGAGCGCACCGAACGCGCCGATCGGCAGCACCGAGCCGATGACGTTCGCGGCGTCGCTGCCGACGAGTGCCTCCGCCTTGAGTTGCATGCTCACGTAGACCGGCGCCATGAGGGCCACGAACAGGCCGAACTGCCCGAGGAACAGTGCGATCTGGTAGCCGACGCTGACACGCAGGGTGCTGACCGGCTGGGTGATGCCCTGCTCCGGGTGGACCAGCACCGGGGTCTCCGCGGGTTCGGGTGTGCTCATGACGCCTCCTTGAGTCGATGAAAACCATACCTCGCACGGTTTTTCGAGGGCGAGCATACATGCCACCGAGAACTCCGCGACAGCGAAAACTACACAGCGGGTGGTTTCTGCGGTAGCGTCGTCATCGTCTCGCCGTGGAGCAGTGTCTCCGTCGGCCGCACACCAGTCAGGATCGAAGGAGCCTCTGCAATGCCCACCACCTCTGTGCAGCTCTACTCACTGCGCGACGCCATCGCCGAAGACCTCGACGCGGCCATCGCGCGGGTCCGCGAGATCGGCTACGAGAACGTCGAGCCCTACGCGTTCGTCGAGCGTGCCGCCGACCTCGAACGTGCCTTCGCCGCCACCGGCCTGCACGCACCGTCGGGTCACGTCGCCGTGATCGACGCCGAGGACACCGCGCCGATCTGGGACGCCGCCGAGCGCCTCGGCATCCGCACGGTCATCGACCCGTTCATCCCGACCGACCGCTGGCAGACCGCCGACGACGTCAAGGCCATCGCGGAGCGCGTCAACGTCCTCACCGCCGAGGCCGCCGCTCGCGGCCTGCAGTTCGGGTACCACAACCACCAGTGGGAGTTCACGAACAAGGTCGACGGCCGCACGGTCTACGACCTCTTCGTGTCGCAGCTGTCCCCGGAGACCGTCCTCGAGGTCGACACCTTCTGGGCAACCGTCGGCGGTGCGGACGCCCCCGCCGTGCTCCGCGGCCTCGGCGAGCGCGTCGTCGCCATCCACGTCAAGGACGGCAAGGTCGACGGCGACATCCGCACCGCGCTGCCCTCGTCCGAGAGCGCACTCATCGTGCCCGAGGCCCTCCAGCGGGCCTTCGAGAACCAGACCCCGGCCGGCCAGGGCGACGTCGACGTGGCGGGCATCCTCGCCGCGGCGCCGCAGGCCATCCGCGTCGTCGAGTTCGACGCGTACAAGGGCGACGTCTTCGAGGGCATCGCCGAGTCCCTCACCTGGCTGCAGGCGAACGACACCGCCGGGGACGCCGCGTGAGCCGTGTCGGGGTCGGCATCATCGGTGCCGGCAACATCTCCACCCAGTACCTCGAGAACCTCACGCAGTTCGCCGACGTCGAGGTCCGCTTCGTCGCCGACGTCCTGACCGACCGTGCCGCCGCCCAGGCGGAGGCCTACGGCGTCGCCGCTTCCGGCACGGTCGAGGAACTCCTCGCCCGCGAGGACATCGCCATCGTGATCAACCTGACGATCCCGGCCGCGCACGCCGAGGTCGACCAGCAGATCATCGACGCCGGCAAGCACGTGTGGAGCGAGAAGCCGATCGCGACCGACCACGACTCGGCCGCTGCCGTGCTCGCGTCGGCGCAGGCGAAGGGCCTCCGCGTCGCGACCGCCCCGGACACCGTGCTCGGCGCCGGGATCCAGACGGCGCTCAGGGCCATCGCCCGCGGTGACATCGGTGAGCCGCTCACCGCGACGACGCTGTTCCACGTGCCCGGACCCGAGGCGTGGCACCCGAACCCGGACTTCCTGTTCGCCACCGGCGCCGGCCCGCTGTTCGACATGGGGCCGTACTACGTCACGACGCTCGTGCACGCCTTCGGCACCGCCAGCCGCGTGCAGGCCGTGTCGTCGAAGTCGCTCGACCGCCGCACGATCGCGTCGGGTGACCGCGCCGGTGAGACGTTCCCCGTCGAGGTCCCCACCCACCACGCCGCGCTCATCGAATTCGCCGGCGGGCAGTCCGCCCAGTCGACGTTCTCGTTCCAGCACGCGCTGCCGCGGATGGGCTTCGTCGAGATCAACGGCACGCTCGGCACGATCTCGCTCCCGGACCCGAACACGTTCGAGGGGTCCTCGCAGCTCTGGCGCTACGGCCAGGAGGAGCCCGAGACGCTCGAGGCCGTCGGCTCCACCTGGGGCCGTGGCACCGGTGTCGTCGAGCTCGCCCGCGCCGTCGCCGAGGACCGCCCGGAGCGCGCCTCCGGTGCCGTCGCGCTGCACGTCCTCGACGTGCTGCTCGGCATCCGTGACGCCGCCGAGTCGGGGTCGGCCGTCGAGATCACGTCGTCCGTCGACGCGGTCCCGCCGCTGCCGGAGGACTTCGACCCGGCCGCCGCGGTCCTCACCGCGTAGCACCACCGCTCCTCGACGCCAACGGCCGGCTCCCTCCGGGGGCCGGCCGTTCCGCGTTCCACGGCCCGTCGACCCGGAGCAGGACGACCGCCGTCGAAACCGGTCAGCGCGGTGCCTGCTCCTCCGCGCCACCCGCGGGCACGATCCGCTCGAGCAGGCGCAGCACCCGCTCCCCGTCGACGGCGTCCGGGTCGAGCAGCCACTGCACCTGCAGCCCGTCCGAGGCCGCGATGCTCAGGCTCGCCAGGTCCTCGGGGTCGAGGTCGTCGCGGATCCGGCCGGCGGCCTGGTCCCGGCGGATCAGCTCACTCAGGTCGGCGCGTAACCGGGTGAACCGGTCACGCATGAACTCGCGCGTGGTCGGGTGCCCTTCCTGCACGGCGTCGGCGGAGAGGGTCGTGTAGAGCTGCACGAGTCCGGGGACGGCTCGGTTGCGGGCGGCGCTCTCCCGCATGTCGCCGATCGCGGACTTCATCCGTTCCGGAGCACCCTGCTCGCGGACCTCGTGCTCGCGGTAGACGGCGAGGAGCAGGTCGTCGCGGCTCGGGAAGTAGTGCCGGAGCGCCGCGTGCGTGATGCCGAGGGCGTCCGCCACGGACCGGAGCGAGGACGCGTCGACGCCCTGTTCCGCGACCATCCGGATCATCTCGTCCAGGATCTGCGCACGTCGCTCGGTGCCCTTGCGGTACCCGCCGCGGCGCGGCGGAGCCGCGTCGTCCTCGTCGGCGGGGTGGGTCATCCTGCCAACTTACCGCTGGAAGGTTTTCGCGGCCAGTGCCGGTCGGGAGGCCCGGATCACCACGCGTGCCGGGCCTCCCGTCCTGTGCGTGTCAGGAGCCGTCGTCCGCCGTCGGGTCCGGCAGGGAGCGGACGGCGACCCCGTCGACCGTGTACTCGTCCACCGGTCTCGGCGCACCCGCGTCGAGCGCTGCCGTGATCTGACCGAGGCACCGGGTCAGGACCTCGTTGTCCTCGGCGGAGAGGTGGTCGATGACCTCGACGACCGCCTGGTGGAAGGTCTCGTACGACACGTCGATCTTGCGCGCCGCCTGCACGGTCGGCTCGAGCACCTGTGCACGACGGTCGGTCGGGTGTGGCGACCGGACGAGGTCGCCCTTCTCGACGAGCCCGTCGACGATCTTCGTCACCGAGGCGTTCGACACCCCGAGCATGACGGCGAGGTCCTTCGGTCCCATGCTCCGGCCGTCGCGGTGCGCCTGGAGCATGTAGCGGACGGTGAGGAACTCGTTCTTCGTCAGGCCACTCTCGACCCGCGCGCGTTCGAGCTGGTCCTCCTCCGCGTGCTGGAGGCGGAGGAGCGCGTCGACGGCGGTCTTCGCGGACCGGGTGCGCGGCTCACGGGCGTAGAGGTGGACGTGTTCACGTCGGACGACGGTCAACGGCATGGGTCGTGGTCTCCCTCACCCACTCGGGCGGTCGTGCTGGTGCTCCGTGCTCGGCTCAGGCGGCCGGTGCGACGAAGAAGTCGGCGTACGAGACCTCCGAGCGGCGGGACAGCAGCGACGGGTCCTGGATCCGTCGGGCGACGTAGGCCTCGATGACGGCCGGGTCCGTCAGGCCCACGCGCGGGTGGGAGCCGCCGAAGCGAGTGTCGAGTGACGTGGTGTGGTACGTGCTCTGCATGATGGCGCCTTCCTCGTCGAGAGACTGCTGTCCGTTCGGACGAGGAAACTCTTTCACACCGTGAACTATGTGGTCAACGAACTTTTCGACTCGTTGTACATTTCGCGCGCCGAACCACCAGGCGGCCTGGTGGAACGACACGAGCCCCTCCTCGTGGTGAGGAGGGGCTCGTGCGTGGACCGGGGTCGGACTACTCCTTGTTGAGCTTGTCCTGCACCGTGCCGGCGATCTTCTCGATCGTGTTCGGCAGCTCGGTCGTGCCGTAGAAGCGCGAGTCCGGGTGCGTGGGCGGCGGCATCGGCGACGACGTGGTGGGGCCGTCGTGGTACGAGTACTCGCCCTTGCCGTCGAACGAGGGGCCGCTCGCCCAGGGGCCGTTCTTCGCCTCGGCCCCGTCGGAGAAGTTGAGGTACTGGTAGTTGACCTCCTGGTTCTCCTTGTGCTGCGGGAAGTTGCTCGGCACCGGCATGGTCTCGAGACCGGACTCCCGGAGTTCCGCAGCCGCGGTCGCCCACATGTTCTGGTGCATGGTGTCGCGGGCGATGAGGAACTTCAGCAGGTCCCGCACGCCGTGGTCGTCGGTCATGTGGTAGAGCCGGGCAGCCTGGACGCGGCCCTGCATCTCGGCGTTCTCGTTCGCCGTGAAGTCGGCGAGCAGGTTGCCGCTGGCGGTGATGTACGAGCCCTGCCAGGGGTTGCCCATGCTGTCGACCGGGCGCGCACCGGCGCCGGCGACGATCGCGTGCTGGATGTCGGTGCCGCCGAGGACCGCGGCGACCGTCGGGTCGTCCTGCACCGCGTCGCCCGTGATGCCGAGCGGGGCCTTCTCGAGCAGCTGCGCGATCATCGTCGCGAGCATCTCGACGTGGCCCATCTCCTCCGCGCCGATGCCGAACACCATGTCGCGGTACTTGCCCGGGATGTGCATGTTCCACGCCTGGAACTGGTACTGCATCGCGACGGAAATCTCGCCGTACTGGCCTCCGAGCACCTCCTGGAGCTTGCGGGCGTAGACCGCGTCGGGCTTGTCGGGGGTGGACTTGAACTGGAGCTCTTGCTTGTGGAAGTACAAATCGTTCTCCTGTTTCTGTGTCGGTTCTGGTGGGCGGTCAGAGGATCGGCGTGCCGCCGGTGACGGCGATCCGCGCACCGGAGACGTAGCTGCCGTCGTCGCTCGCGAGCAGGACGTACACCGGGGCGAGCTCCGCCGGCTGTCCGGCGCGACCGAGGGGCGTCTGCTTGCCGAACTGCTCGACCTGCTCGGGCGGCATGGTCGCCGGGATGAGCGGCGTCCAGATCGGCCCCGGGGCGACGCTGTTCACGCGGATGCCGCGCTCCCCGACGAGCTGCGCGAGCGCGGCCGAGAAGTTCGCGATGCCGGCCTTCGTCACGTCGTACGGCAGGAGGGTCGGCACCGGGTTGTCGGAGTTGACCGAACTGGACCCGATGATCGAGGCACCCGCGGTCATGTGCGGGAGTGCCGCCTTCACGAGGTGGAAGTACGCGCTGAGGTTCGTCGCGAGGGTGTGGTCCCACTCCTCGTCGGAGATCTCCTCGAGCGTCTCGTGGGTCATCTGGTACGCCGCGTTGTTGACGAGCACGTCGATGCCGCCGAGTTCGGACACCGCGGTCTCGATGATGCTCCGGCAGTACGCCGGGTCGCTCACGTCGCCGGGGAACAGCACGGCCTTCCGGCCCGCTTCCTCGATCCAGTGCTTGGTCTCCTGCGCGTCCTCTTCCTCCTCCGGCAGGTAGGAGATGAGGACGTCCGCTCCTTCACGGGCGTAGGCGATCGCGACCGCCTTGCCGATGCCGCTGTCCCCGCCGGTGATGACGGCGCGCTTGCCCGTGAGCTTGCCCGAGCCGGTGTAGCTCGTCTCACCGTGGTCCGGCTTCGGCGTCATCGCCTGCTCGGAACCCGGAGGTTGCTGTTGCTGATCGCTCATGTCGCTCCCTCGTGACGGATGTGGTTCGTCGTACGAGGGCGATGGTCGGCCGGGCTCGCTGTGTGCCCGTCAAGAGTGTTCAGATCACGCGGCCGGGGCAGCGGTCAGTACAGCGTGGAGATCCCCCGCGCGTCCCCCGCGCCGAGGGTGCGCTGTGCGACGTCGCACGTCGTCGCCGACGACTTCATGACCTGGCCGGTCGCCTGGTCCACGTGCCCCAGGCCGTACGCGTGCCCCCACTCGTGGGTGGCGACACCGCGGAAGTCGTACCGGTTGCCGGAGCAGGTCGCGGTGGAGGCCCAGAGGTACCGGGTCGAGTACCGCTGGTCCATCTCGACCGCGACACCGGACCGGGACCAGACGCAGGTGACGCCGAGGGTGCCGGTCGGGAGCGCGCCCCACCCGGTGACGCTGTAGCGGTTCGCCGCACCGCAGCCACCCTGGTCCGTGAGCGCCGGTGCCTGCTTCGCCGTCCCGAGGTACTGCTCGGCCGCCGTCGAGGTCACGGTCCGCCCGCACGAGGTGATCGACCCCGTCCACGCGTCGGCACCAGCCCGGAGCGCCGACACGTTCGACGCCTTCGCGTTCGCGGGGTTGTACCGCCACTCGATCGCCCCAGCCCAATGGTGCCCGGTGAGCGAGTACGCAGTGCTGCCACAGCTCGCCGTGGCACCCGCACCCGTGGTCACCGCACCCGGCGCGGCCACCGTCGCGCCCAGCACCCGACGCTGCAGTGCCGCGCGTTCACGGGTCACGGCGGCCGGCGAACCCGACCAGGCCCCCTCGGTCCGCACCGCGACGCCGGCGGCGCCCGCGTTCGCGACGACCAGGTCGCCGGGGTCCTCGGCGCCCGCGACGACCACCGGGGCGACGGTCAGGGTCGTGCCCGGCGCGGGGACGACCACCGTCCGGCCGTCCGGCAGCGCGAGCGTGGTGCCCGGGTCGACCGTGCACCCGGTCGCCAGGTCGGCCGTCGACAGCGTCGCGCCGGAACACACCGCCGCCGCACCCGCCGCACTGGCCGGTACCGCGGCGAACCCGGTCATGGTGATCGCCAGTGTGGCCACGATCGCGGCCGTCGTCGTCCGACGCATGCTGCTGCCCCTCGTCCCGCGCCGGCACCCCTGATCGACACCCGCGACCCCGACAGTGTGCGGAACGGGCACGAACCAGGTCAACCACCCCTGCGGGGGACGACGGCACCGTCCGCGCATCCGCAGGACGGACGTGCGGCGGCGGTCGGACGCGGCCGGGCCTCCCGTCCGTACCGGCCTCCCGTCCGTCCGCGGGCACCGCGGCGTAGCGTCACGCTCGTGGACCTCCAACTGCAGGACCGGGTCGCCCTCGTCGTCGGCGGCGCCGGGTACATCGGCTCAGCCGTCGCCGACCGTCTCCGTCGTGAAGGTGCGACGGTGGTCGTCGCCTCGCGCACCACAACGGACGGCGTGACGGTGGACACCACGGACCAGACCTCCGTCGACACCGCCGTCGCCACGGTGCTCGAGCAGCACGGCCGCATCGACGTCCTCGTCGTGACGGCGGCACCGGCCGCCGGCACCCTCGACCCGGAGCGACGCTCGGACCCCGACCAGGTGGCGTCCGCGATCGACGGCAAGGCCCTCGGCTTCCTCCGCGTCGCGAACGCCGTCCTGCCCCTGCAGCGGGCCGCGGGCTTCGGCCGGGTCGTCGTCGTCAGCGGACAGAACGCCTACCTGACCGGCAACATCACGACCTCGCTCCGGAACGCCGCGACGAACGTCATCGCGAAGAACCTGGCCGACGAGCTCGCCGGCACCGGCGTCACGGTGAACGTCGTCAACCCAGGCGCGGTCACCGACACCCCGAGCGCGGAGGTCCGGCCGGGTGCCGGTGGTGCGTCCAGCCCGCAGCAGATCGCGGACCTCGTCGCCTTCCTGTCGTCCCCGCTGTCGGTCGTCTCCGGGGAGTCGATCTCCGTGGCGCACCGTGTCCTCGGGAGCGCCACGGTCTGACCAGGGCTCGCGCGCCCCGGGACCCTGCTGCGCGCTGAAGCCGGCCTGACGAGGCTGAGCGACCGGCCGGACGGGGCTGGCGGGCACGACGAAGGCCCCGGTCTCCCGACCGGGGCCTTCGTCGTGCTGCTCTCCACCGGAGAGCCCTGGTGCGCGAGGGGGGACTTGAACCCCCACGCCGTTTCCAGCACACGGACCTGAACCGTGCGCGTCTACCAATTCCGCCACTCGCGCCAGCGACGAGAACACTACCACGCACAGACGGCCCCCGGAGCCAACCACTACCATGCAGTGGTCAGCGACCGAGAACGTGGAGACCATGGGCCTACTGGACAACTTCGAGCGAGGGTTGGAGCGCGCCGTCAACGGTGCATTCGCCAAGACCTTCCGCTCCGGTGTGCAGCCGGTCGAGATCGCTGCGGCCCTCCGACGCGAGCTCGACACCAAGGCGGCCGTCGTCTCGCGCGAGCGCATCCTCGTGCCGAACGAGTTCACGGTGCGCCTGGCTCCGCCGGACCACACGCGCATGAACGACGTCGGACGTCCCCTGATCGACGAGCTCACGCAGCGGGTGCAGCAGCACGCCGTTGCACAGAACTACTCGTTCTCCGGTCCGGTGACGATCCGCCTCCAGCAGGACGGCACGCTGTCGACGGGGATCCTCGAGATCGACTCCACCACCGTGCAGCGCGACGTCGCGTGGGTGGCCGTCCTGGACATCGGCTCCCAGCGGCACCGACTGCACCGCGGACGCACGGTCATCGGGCGCGGCACGGACGCCGACATCACGGTCGCCGACACCGGGACCAGCCGGAAGCACGTCGAGGTGCTGTGGGACGGCAAGCACGCGCAGGTCAACGACCTCGGCTCGACGAACGGGTCGAAGCTGAACGGCGAACGCTTCCAGCAGGCGATCCTCGAGCCGGACTCCACCATCGAGATCGGTCGTACCCGTATGGTGTTCCGGGTGATCCCGGAGAACGACGGAGGTGCGCGATGACCACAGGCCTGACCCTGCTCGTGCTGCGCTTCGCGTTCCTCGCTGTGCTGTGGCTGTTCGTCTTCGTGATCGTCTTCGCGCTCCGGAGCGATCTCTTCGGCCAGCGTGTGCGCGCGATCCCCACCGACCCGAAGGCCGGCCCCTCCGGGCCGACCACGCCGCCGGTGCCCGCCGGGACCGGTGCTGCCGCCGCCCGGAACAGCTCCTCCGCCAGCGCGTTCACCGAGCTGATCGGTCAGACAGGAGGCCCGGTCGCCCCCGCCGCGTCGGTCGCCACCCGCCTCGTCATCACCGAGGGCGCACGCGAGGGCATGGAGATGCCGCTCGGCGGCGGTCCGATCACGATCGGCCGCTCGAGCGAGAGCAACGTCGTGATCCGGGACGACTACACGTCGACCAACCACGCCCGGCTCGACCTGCAGGGCGGGGCATGGGTCCTCACCGACCTCGGGTCGACCAACGGCACCTTCGTCAACGGACAGAAGGTCACTGCCCCCACCACCGTCGCGGAACGCACCCCGATCACCATCGGGACGACGACGTTCGAGCTGCGGCGGTAGGCCCGGATGCCGGCTCGCACGCTGAGCGCCGCTGTGTCCCACGTGGGGCGCATCCGCGCGAACAACCAGGACTCCGGTTACGCCGGGCAGCACCTGTTCGCGGTGGCCGACGGCATGGGCGGGCACGCCGGCGGTGACGTGGCATCGGCGATCGCGATCCGTCGCATCCGCGAGGTCGACCGCGAGTTCACCTCCGCGCACGACGCCGAGTTCGCCCTGCAGTCCGCCCTGATCGCCGCGAACCAGCTCATCACCGAGACCGTGTTCGAGCACCAGGAGCTCACCGGCATGGGCACCACGGTGAGCGCCATGATCCGCGTCGGCGACCAGCTCGCGATCGCGCACATCGGCGACTCACGGATCTACCGCTGGCGCGACGGCGAACTGCAGCAGATCACGTCCGACCACACCTTCGTGCAGCGGCTCGTCGACAGCGGTCGGATCACGCCCGAGGAAGCCGCCGTGCACCCTCGGCGCTCCGTGCTGATGCGCGTCCTCGGCGACGTCGACGCGGCGCCCGAGGTCGACACGGCGGTCATGGACATCCGCCCCGGCGACCGCTGGCTGCTCTGTTCCGACGGCCTGTCCTCGTACCTGGCCGAGGAGCGCATCCGGCACGCCCTCGCGTCCTCGATGGACGCGAACCAGGTGACGCAGCGCCTCGTCAAGGAGACGCTCGACCACGGCGCGCCCGACAACGTCACCGTCGTCGTGCTCGACGTCACCGACTCCGAGCCCGGCGAGGACGACGACGCGGCCACCACCGTCGGGTCCGCCGCGGCCCCGCTGACGTTCGAGGCGCCCACCGGCCGGAAGCCGATCCGCCTCCCCACGATCCTGCTGCACCCGCTCAAGGTCTCCACCGCCCCGGAGGACTCGCACTTCGAGCCCGAGTCGGACCAGTACTTCGCCGAGCTCATCGCCGAGGACCGTCGTCGCCGCATCCGCCGTCGCATCTCGTGGTCGGTCGCGCTCGTCGTGGCGGTCCTGGTCCTCGTCGGAGCGGTGTTCATCGGCTACCGCATCGTGCAGGACCACTACTACGTGGGCACCGACGGCGGCTCGGTCGCGATCTACAAGGGCGTCCAGCAGACCATCGGGCCGGTGTCCCTGTCCGAGGTCTACGAGGACACCGACATCGCGATCGCCGAACTCCCCGACTTCACGCGTGACAACGTCCGCTCCACGATCAACGCGACGTCCCTCGACGACGCCCGCGAGATCGTCGAGCGACTGCGCACGGCGGCCGAGACCGGCCAGGACCAGAGCGGCACCGGCGGCTCCGGCGACCGTCCGTCGTCCTCACCTTCGCCCGGCCCGTCGTCGACGCGTAGCCCGTCGCCGTCCCCCTCCCCGTCCAGGAGCGCACGATGAGCGCCACGACCGCACCGTCGCTGACCCAGGCGATCACGATCAAGCTCCGCGAGCCCGCGCGCGCCCGGAACCTCGAACTCGTGCTGCTCGTCATCGCGTGCGGCATCTGCGCCGGCGCGATGGTCCTGGTGCAGCTCGGCACGAAGGGCAGGGTCTTCGACACGTCGGTGTTGTGGACCGGTGCGGCGATCCTCGGGCTCGCCCTCGTGATGCACGTCGTGCTCCGGGTCGTCGCGAAGAACGCCGACCCCTTCGTCCTGCCGGTCGCGCTCGTGCTCAACGGCATCGGGATCGCCGAGATCTACCGGATCGACATCCACAACGGCGACACCGGGTGGGACGCGATCGGTGTCAAGCAGATCGTCTGGACCCTGCTCGCCATGGTGCTCGCCATCGCGACGCTGCTGCTCGTCCGGAACCACCGGTTCCTGCAGCGCTACCGCTACATTTTCATGCTGCTCACCATCGCGCTGCTCCTGCTGCCGATGCTGCCCGGGATCGGGACGAACATCGGCGGGGCCCGCGTCTGGATCCAGATCGGACCGTTCTCGTTCCAGCCCGGCGAGCTCGCGAAGATCACGATGGCCCTGTTCTTCGCCGGTTACCTGGTGACCGCGCGGGACAGCCTGTCGATCGTCGGCAAGAAGTTCCTCGGGATGACCTTCCCGCGGGCCCGTGACCTCGGCCCGATCCTCATCGTCTGGGGCGCCGCCATGAGCGTGCTGGTGTTCCAGCGCGACCTCGGCACGGCGCTGCTCTACTTCGGCCTGTTCCTCGTGATGATCTACGTCGCGACGGCGCGCCTCGGCTGGGTCGTCATCGGGCTCGGGCTGTTCATCGGCGGTGCCCTCGCAGCGGCGAGCGCCCTCGTGTACGTGCAGGGCCGGTTCGAGCAGTGGCTCGACCCGTTCGACCAGCAGATCTTCCTGCGGCAGACCCAGGGCAGCTACCAGCTCGTGCAGGGGCTCTTCGGCTTCGCGAACGGCGGCATCACGGGCACCGGCCTCGGCCAGGGCCGCCCGTACATCACGCCGGTCGCCAACGCCGACTACATCATCGCCTCCCTCGGCGAGGAGCTCGGGCTCATCGGGGTCTTCGCGATCCTCGGGCTCTTCGTGGTCCTCGTCTCCCGCGGCATCCGCGTCGGCTTCATGGCGCAGGACGACTTCGGCAAGCTGCTCGGGATCGGCTTCGGGTTCACGATCGCCCTGCAGGTCTTCGTGGTCGTCGGCGGCATCACCCGGATCATCCCGGTCACCGGCCTCACGACGCCGTTCATGGCGGCCGGTGGTTCGTCCCTCGTGGCGAACTGGATCATCGCGGCGATGCTGCTGCGGCTGACTGACTCCATCCCCGCCGAGCAGCGCATCCAGCAGGGTGCGGTCGCCGAGCGGGGCGACACCGGCCGCCGCCGACCCAGGAAGGAGCGCCGATGAACCGCCAACTCCGCGGCGTCTCGACCGTGATCGTGCTCATGTTCGTGGCCCTGTTCGTGTCGACGACGTCGATCCAGTTCTTCTCGGCGGACTCGCTCCGCGCGGACTCCAGGAACTCTCGAACCATCCTGGACAGTTACTCGACCAGGCGTGGTGCGATCCTGGTCGACGGCAAGCCCATCGCGCAGTCCACCGCGGTCGACGACCAGTACCAGTACCAGCGCGAGTACACCGACGGCGAGCTCTACTCCGCCGTCACCGGGCACTTCACGATCGGCCAGGGCAACACCGGCATCGAGAGCGCCGAGAACGCCGTCCTGTCGGGCAACTCCGACGAGTCCTTCTTCCAGAACCTCAACGCGATCCTGACCGGCCAGGACGTCCGGGGCGACAACGTCAACCTGACGATCGACCCGGACGTGCAGCGGGCCGCGTACGACGCCCTCGGCGCGAACACCGGCGCGGTCGTCGCGATCCAGCCGAAGACCGGCAAGATCCTCGCGATGGTGTCGAAGCCCGGGTACGACCCGAACACGCTGACGTCGCACGACACCGACGAGGTGATCGCGCGGTACCAGGCACTCGAGGCCGACGCGTCCAAGCCGCTGCAGAACCGTGCGATCGCCGGTGACCTGTACACCCCCGGGTCGGTCTTCAAGCTCGTCGTGGCCTCGGCCGCCCTGGCGAGCGGGGACTTCACCCTCGACTCGACGCTGCCGAACCCGTCGACCCTGACGCTCCCGGGCACGAGCTCGCGGATCAACAACGCCGAGGGCGGCAGCTGTGGTGGTGGCGACGAGGTGAAGCTGCGCGTCGCGATCCAGTACTCGTGCAACATCCCCTTCGCGGAACTCGGTCAGAAGCTCGGGTACGACACGATCAAGAAGACCGCCGACGCCTACGGGTTCGGCGACGTCATCGACATCCCGACCTCAGCTACACCGAGCCAGTACCCGGAGCCGGAGTCCACCGCGCAGCTGATGCTCAGCGCGTTCGGCCAGGCCAACGACCGGGTGACCCCGCTGCAGATGGCGATGGTGGCCTCCGGCATCGCGAACGGTGGTCGGGTGATGAAGCCGTCGCTCATCGAGTCGATCGAGACGAGCGACCTGAAGACCGTCGAGTCCTTCACCCCCCAGCAGTTCAGCGCTCCCCTGTCGTCCGGCCAGGCGGCCGACCTCACCGAGGCGATGCAGAGCGTCGTCGCCGCCGGGACGGGAACGAATGCGAAGATCGACGGGGTCGACGTCGCGGGCAAGACCGGCACCGCCGAGGGCGGCACGGGTGACCCGTACACACTCTGGTTCACGGGCTTCGCCCCGGCGAAGGACCCGGAGGTCGCGGTCGCCGTGGTCGTCGGGAACGGCGGCGGGCTCGGGCAGTCCGGGGTCGGCAACACGGTCGCGGCTCCCGTCGCGAAGAAAGTCATGGAGGCGGTGCTGAACAAATGAGACCCACCAGCGGACTCACCTTCGGTGGGCGGTACCAGCTCTCGTCCCGCGTCGCCATCGGCGGCATGGGAGAGGTGTGGCAGGCGACCGACCTGGTCATCGGTCGCACCGTCGCCCTGAAGATCCTCAAGGACGAGTACCTCGGCGACCCCGGGTTCCTCGAGCGGTTCCGCGCGGAGGCCCGGCACGCCGCACTCGTCAACCACGAGGGCATCGCCAACGTCTTCGACTACGGCGAGGAGGACGGCAGCGCCTACCTCGTGATGGAGCTCGTCCCGGGCGAGGCGCTCTCCACGATGATCGAGCGGGAGCACACCCTCCCGGTGGACAAGGTCCTCGACATCGTCGCGCAGACGGCGAACGCGCTGCAGGCCGCGCACGCGGTCGGACTGGTGCACCGCGACATCAAGCCGGGGAACCTGCTCATCACCCCGGACGGCCGCGTGAAGATCACCGACTTCGGGATCGCCCGCATCGCGGACCAGGTCCCGCTGACGGCCACGGGCCAGGTCATGGGCACGGTCCAGTACCTCTCGCCCGAGCAGGCGAGCGGTCACCCCGCCTCCCCCTCGACGGACATCTACTCCCTCGGCATCGTCGCGTACGAGTGCCTGGCCGGACGCCGACCCTTCACGGGCGAGTCGCAGGTCGCGATCGCGATGGCGCACATCAACGAGCAGCCGCCGGCGCTCCCGGGCACGGTCCCGGAGCCGGTGGCGGCACTCGTGATGTCCTGCATCGCGAAGAAGCCCGCCGACCGTCCGGCCACGGCCGCGAACCTCGCGCGCGCCGCCCAGGCCCTCCGTCGCGGTGACGTCGCCGCGGCGACCGTGGCCGTGCCCGCCCTCGCCGGCGCCGGGACCGTCGCCTTCAACCCACCCGCCGGGAACGACGACGCCACGGCCCTGATCGGCACCCAGCCGAACGCCCCCGTGGTCGGCGGCGCCCCTCGGACGCCCGTCGGGCCGGAGGACGAGGACGACGAGCGGAAGAGCCGCGCCTGGATCTGGTGGGTCATCGCGGCCGTGGTCGTCGCGGCACTCGTCATCGGCGGTGTCGTGTTCGCGAACCGGGACCAGGACGCCGGTCCCGATCCCGACCCGGCCCCGTCATCGGCGCCCAGCCGGACGAGGACACCCAGCCAGGAACCGACCACGGCACCCCAGCCGACCGTGGTGCGGACGACGATCAACCCCGGCGACTACGTCGGACGTCCGACCGCCGAGGTCCGCTCGGAGCTCCAGGGGCTCGGCTTCGACGTGCAGGTGCAGGACGGCGACCCGGCCGCCGCCGCCGAGCAGGCGAACACCGTGCAGTCGATCAGCCCCACCGGGAGCCTCGCCGAGGGCGCGCTCGTGACCCTGCGGGAGTACACCGCACCGCCGTCGGTCAACAAGCCGAACACGCCGAGCGCGGGCGCTGTCTCGGCCACCGGCGCCGTGACGTTCAGCTGGTCCACCGCGACCTGCCCGACCGGGTACACCGTCTCGAAGTACTCCTGGACGGTCTCGGGCGGCAAGGACGGGTCCGGCGCGACGAGCGGCGACACGTCGGAGACGTCCGTCGACATCCAGGCCGACCAGCCCGGCAACGACGTGACGCTGTCGTACACGGTCACCTGTGGCAACCTCGCCGCGTCCAGCAGCTCGGACCCGGCGACGGCCACGTGGGTGCAGCCGCAGGAGCCGACCGACGCGCCGACGCCGACGGCGACGCCGCAGGACTGACGCGACGGAAGAGCCGTTCCGAGGCCCCGACACGATCCGTGTCGGGGCCTCGCCACGTTCCGGTAACGGTTGACTCCGGGAGGCCGCCGGCCAGGGTCTCACCAGAAACCCCTGCCGTACACTTGCCCGGACGGACATTCGGAGGAGTACGTGCCAGAAGGTGTGACCGCGGGGATCACGCTCCTCGCCAACCGCTACGAGATCGGTGAGGTCATCGGTCGAGGGGGCATGGCCACCGTCCACGTCGGGACCGACACTCGACTGGGTCGGCGGGTCGCCGTGAAGCTGCTCAAGCCGAGCCTGGCCAACGACCCGGCCTTCCGCACGCGGTTCCGGCAGGAGGCCCAGGCGGCTGCCCGCATGGCGCACCCGACCATCGTCCGCGTCTACGACGCCGGCGAGGAGACCGTCCGCGAGTCCACGGGCTCGGAGGTGCAGGTCCCCTTCATCGTCATGGAGTTCGTCGAGGGGCGTCCGCTCAGCGAGATCGTGGCCGAGGGTCCGGTCGTGCAGGAGGAAGCGGCCCGCATCGTCGAGGGCATCCTGACCGCCCTCGAGTTCTCGCACCGGGCCGGCGTCGTCCACCGGGACATCAAGCCCGCGAACGTGATGATCACGCACTCCGGCCAGGTGAAGGTGATGGACTTCGGCATCGCCCGCGCCATCACGGACACGTCGGCCACGGTGGCGCAGACCACGTCGATCCTCGGCACCGCGTCGTACTTCTCACCGGAACAAGCGCGCGGCGAGCTCGTCGACGCCCGGACGGACCTCTACTCGACCGGCATCGTGCTGTTCGAGCTCCTGACCGGCCGGCCGCCGTTCCTCGGGGCCTCACCGGTCGCGGTCGCGTACCAGCACGTCAGCGAGCAGCCGGTCGCGCCGTCGACCATCACGACCACCGTGTCACCGGCGCTCGATGCCGTCACACTGCACGCCCTCGTGAAGGACCGCACCCGACGCTTCCAGAACGCGGCGGAGTTCCGTCGCGACCTGCAGCAGGCGGCCGCTGGTCACGTGCCCACCTCGTCGAAGAAGCTCGCCGCGGCCGCGGCCGACGACGCCTCCCTGCTGTTCGGGGTCAACCCGCGAGCGGCGGCCACCGCCGACGTGGCGTTCCGTGAGCTCGACGAGACGCAGGAACGGCCGCCCCAGCGCACCCAGAACCGCCCGCCGGTGGCGTGGATCTGGCTCGGCATCCTCCTGACGATCGCCGTCATCGCAGCGGTCGCGTACTTCGTCGTGAACCTCGAGCCGGGCAAGCCCCCGGTCAGCTCCTCGATCAAGGTGCCGTCCGTCGCCGGGCAGACCTACAAGGACGCGCGCCAACGACTCCTCACGCGCGGGTTGACACCGGTGGGTGTCGGGGAGTCCTCCGACGACGTCCCCAAGAACGACGTCATCCGGTCGGAGCCCGGATCGGGGACGTCGGTCGCCCGCAAGCAGGAGGTCCGCGTCGTGTACTCGACCGGCCCCGAGGAGGTCACCGTCCCGGACGTCGGCTCGGCCGCGCAGGACGCCGCGACGGAGCAGCTCGAGGACGCCGGGTTCGTGGTCGGTGCCGTCACCTCCGACTACTCGGCCACGATCCCCGAAGGCACCGTCATGAGCACGGACCCGGCTTCCGGCGGCACGCTCCCGAAGGGCTCGGTCATCGACCTGGTCGTGTCGAACGGCAAGGTCCAGCTCCCCGACGTGACCCAGCAGCCGTTCACCACGGCCGACTCGACCCTGCGCGGCCTCGGCCTCACGGTGCAGGGGTCGCCCACGAACGTCTGCGCGGGCAACACCGTCACGCAGCAGAGCGTCCCGCGCGGCGACGTCCCACAGGGCAGCACGGTCGTCCTGACGTACTGCGCGGCGTCCGTCCAGCCCACCCGTCGGCCGGACGTACCCGCGGCACCGTCGGGCGGGGACGACGGTGGGAACGGCGCCGGGTTCCAGGGCGACGACGACGGGGACGACTGACCGCCCGGTCTGACTAGCGGCCCGTGATGAGCGGTCCGAGCCCGGCTGCACGCTCCGCTGCGCCGCCGAGGCCGGTCGTCTCGAGCCAGTTGCCCACCATGCGGTAGCCGCCCTCGGTGAGCACCGACTCCGGGTGGAACTGCACGCCGTACACCGGGGCGCCGCGGTGCTGCACGCCCATGATGACGCCGCCGGCGGTCCGTGCCGTCACGGTCAACTCGTCCGGGACGGTGCCGTCGACGATGGCCAGCGAGTGGTACCGAGTCGCGGTGAAGGGGTGCGGGACACCCGAGAACAGCACGCTGTCGTCGTGGTCCACCTGCGAGGTCTTGCCGTGCATGAGCTCCTCGGCGTGGGTGACGGTCGCTCCGAGCGCCTCCGCGATGGCCTGGTGCCCGAGGCACACGCCGAGCAGGGGCTTGTCGGCGGCGATGGCCGCACGGACGGTCGGGATCGAGACGCCCGCGTCCGCCGGGGTGCCAGGGCCGGGCGACAGCAGGACGCCGTCGTACTCGGCGATCCGGTCCGCGATCTCGTCCTCCGGGAAGGCGTCGTTGCGCACCACGTCGGTGTCGGCACCGAGCTGCTGGACGTAGCCGTTGAGGGTGTACACGAAGCTGTCGTAGTTGTCGACGACGAGGATCTTGGTCATGGGCCGTTCACCGTACTCGTGGGGGATGTGAGCAGCCTCCGTCGGCCCGCGCTCACGCCTGGTGACGGTAGGATACCGGCCATGGCCATGGACAAGGACCGCACCAAGCCCGCCCGGACGACCCGAGCCGACTCGGTGGACACCGCGGGGGACCAGCCCAACCCCGTGTGGTTCAAGCCGGTCATGTTCGGCTTCATGCTCATCGGCCTCGCGTGGGTGATCGTCTTCTACGTCTCCGGCGGCACGCTCCCGGTCCCGACGCTGAACTCCTGGAACATCCTCATCGGCTTCGGCATCATGTTCGTCGGCTTCCTGATGACCACGCGGTGGCGCTGAGCGCCACTGCCCGATCGACGCCCGTCGCACCCGCTGGTGCGGCGGGCGTCGTCGTTTCTCCACAAGCTCGTCGCTCTTCACGCGCCGGACGGGAGGCTCGGCAGTGCTTCTCCACAGATCAGCCGGTTCTCCACACATCGCTCCACACCCCCGTCAGGGAGTTGTCCACAGCCTCTTCCACAGTGGGGATAATCACACCGCTGTAACTCACTGGTTTGTCCACACCTGTGGAGAAGTCCTGCGGATGGTGTGGACAACCGCGGCATCCCGTCCCTCCGCAGAAGTGCGCCGGGCAGGACAGCCGGCAGCGAACGTGAGAACGCCCCGTCGCTGAGGCGACGGGGCGTTCTCGAGATGGTGCCGAGCTGTCTCAGGCGGAGGTGAGTGCGTACCCGACGAAGCAGAGCGCGATGGCGACCACGGCCTCCAGGCCGAGCAGGGTGGCCTGCAGCCCACGCTGGCGCACGTTCCGCGTCCGCGCGAAGACGAACCCGGTGACGAAGCCCGCCAGGACGCCGCCGACGTGCGCCTGCCAGGAGATGTTGGTCCCGGGCAGGAACCCGATCACCAGGTTCAGGCCGATGATCACGAGCAACTGGACCGCGTTGTTGCCCAGGCTGCGCTGCAGGACGAAGAACGCCGCGAACAGTCCGAAGACGGCGCCCGACGCCCCGACCACCCAGGTGCCGGGAGCCAGGAACGTCACGAGCATCGACCCGGCGATCCCGGAGATGACGTACAGCGCCAGGAACCGCCACGTGCCGAGCATGTTCTCGAGCATCCGTCCGAAGATGAACAGCGCCCACATGTTGAACAGGATGTGGAAGACACCCGAGTGCACGAACAGCACAGTGACGATGCGCCACGGCTGCGTCGGCAGGAGCGCCGAGTTGTACGCGAGCCACTGCGCCAGGAAGCCCCCGGACAGCCGGTCGAGCAACCAGACGACCACCGAGACGGCGATCAGGACGACCGTCGCCTTCTGGTCGAGCATCGCGAAGCGGCGCCGCGCGACGGTCAGGCTGCTCGGGCCGGAAGCCCGACGGTTCTCCGTGAACTTCGCCCGCTGCTCACGGACGCACTCGGGGCAGTGCACCCCGACCGCCGCCGGCGTCTGGCACTCCGGGCAGATGGTCCGCCCGCAGCGCTGGCAGAGCACGAAGCTCTGCCGATCGGGATGCCGGTAGCAGGTGTTCGACGACGCCGAGGTGGGATCGGTCACTCGGGTCAGACGTCCTCGACGTCGATGCTCTGGATGACGACGTCCTCGACCGGCTTGTCGCGGCCGTCCGTCTGGACGCCCTCGATCGTGTCGACGACCGCGCGGGACTCGTCGTCCGCGACCTCGCCGAAGATGGTGTGCTTGCCCTGGAGCCACGGGGTCGCCACCGTGGTGATGAAGAACTGCGAACCGTTGGTGCCACGGCCGCCCTGGATGCCGGCGTTCGCCATGGCGAAGATGTAGGGGTTCTGGAACGTGAGCTCGGGGGAGATCTCGTCGTCGAAGCGGTACCCGGGGCCACCGATGCCCTGGCCGAGCGGGTCGCCGCCCTGGATCATGAAGTCCTTGATGATGCGGTGGAAGACGACACCGTCGTAGAGCTTGTCGGTCGACACCTTGCCGGTGCCGGGGTGTGTCCACTCCTGCGTACCGGTCGCGAGACCGACGAAGTTCTGGACGGTCTTCGGTGCGTGGTTGCCGAAGAGGTTGACGCGGATGTCGCCCTTGTTGGTGTGGATCGTTGCGACAGCGGTGTGCAGAGACATGACCCGATTCTCGCATGTGCCGCTGGATGTGCACGGGACGCACAGCCGGTGATCTGTGACCTGTCAGGCGTCCTGGTGGCAGGATGGGGGCACGTCGACCCATGGAGGTACCGAATGTCGATCGAGATCCCGCGCAAGCGTCGGAAGCAGATCAAGAAGCTCAAGGGCAAGACCGCCACGCTCCTCGGTGAGCAGCGGAAGGTCCTGGAGCACGCGAACGCGATCCTGGCCGAAGCTCGTGGCCACGCCGCAGATGCTGCCCGGAAGGACCTCGCTCCCCGCGTCCAGAACGCCATCGACAACGGGCTCCGTCCCGCGGTGGCCACCGGTGTGCACGCCGCGACCTCTGCAGCGCAGAGTGCCTCGCACCGGTTCCAGTCGGAGGTCGTGCCCGGCCTCATCTCGACCGCGGGCTCCGTGCTCAGCGTCGGCGACCTGGCGAAGGACCCGCGCGTGCAGAAGATCGTGCAGGAAGCACAGAAGCGCGGCGGGAAGTTCCTCAAGCAGGCTCCCGTCCCGCAGAAGAAGGGCATCGGGTTCGGTGGGGTCGCCCTCATCGTCGTCGGTGTCGTCGCGGTCGCGGGCGCTGCCTACGCCGCGTACCAGACGCTCCGTGCGGACGACGACCTCTGGGTTGCCGACGATGCGGACAACGCGGGCAAGCCCGCCGCCTGACCTCCTGGTTCGTTCGAAGGGCCCCGGCACTGCGCCGGGGCCCTTCGTCGTTCCCGGAGGCCCGGGCGCCCTGCGCCGTCCGGTCCCTGCCCCACCCCGACCCGGCCCGAGGTCGCACGACTCGCCGCCGCCCCAACGTCGAGGTTCCACAATTAGCGCACCTCGAGCGCCGAGAGCAGCACATTTCGGAACCTCGACGGACAGCGCGCGGCACGTCGTGCAACCTCGCTGCGACCGCCGAGGTGACCCCGCGAGGACCGATGCCCGAGCGAGCACGGCCACATCAGAGCACCCTGACCCGCGTCATGTCGGAGCTCGAGGTCCCGCAGCACGCCGTGACCCGATCGTGGAGGTTCCACAATTCGCGCATCTCGAGCGCCGAGAGCAGCACATTGCGGAACCTCGACGGACAGCGCGCGGCGCGGCGCGGCGCGGCACGGCAGGACGCAGGAGCAGCGGCGCCGATCGGCACGACGACCGACCGCGGCGGAGCGAGGGACGAGCGGAGCAGAGCTCACGCAGAGGGAGTGGAGCCTAGGAGATTCGAACTCCTGACATCTGCCTTGCAAAGGCAGCGCTCTACCAACTGAGCTAAGGCCCCGGAGCGACCAGACCGGTCGCGACGTCGAGACTTCCGACGCGGGAGTTGAGTTGTGGTGGGG
Source organism: Curtobacterium sp. MCJR17_055 (assembly GCF_003224335.1). Taxonomy (GTDB): domain Bacteria; phylum Actinomycetota; class Actinomycetes; order Actinomycetales; family Microbacteriaceae; genus Curtobacterium. The sequence goes on along the minus strand of NZ_QKLF01000002.1, from coordinate 452,385 downwards.
CTACAAGGACTTGAACCTTGGACCTCTTCGTTATCAGCGAAGCGCTCTAACCGCCTGAGCTATAGCCCCTCAGACCGGATGAAAGCCTACCCCACGATCACGCTGGAGCGAAATCGAGGCGTTGGGCGCCACCCGGACCGGGTCAGTTGTTGGTGAAGCCCACGAGCACGCCGCCCGTGATCCGCACGCTGAGGTTGTACAGGACGCTGACGATCGCGCCGAGCACGGTCCCGACCACGACGTTGAGGATGCCGACGACGACCGAGAAGCCGAGGACCTGGCCCAGCGAGAACTGGTCCATGATCGAGTAGCTGTTCTGCCCCGTGACGTCCTTCAGCAGGCTGTCGATCTGCTCGAACACCCCGGTCTGGTTCAGGATGATCCACACCAGCGCCGTGGCCACGACGATCACGATCGAGCCGGCCAGGGCGATGAGGAAGGAGAGCTTCACCATCGACCAGAAGTCGACGTAGACCAGACGGAGTCGCACCTGACGAGTGCCGACGGGCCGCTTCGCCTTCCGCTGGAGCTTCTCGGCGACACTACTCATTGCTTGACTCGTCCTCTCCGGCCTCGGCAGGCTCGGCGTCGGTGGGCAGTGCGTCCGCGGAGACTTCCTCCACGAGCTCTGCGTCGGCGGCGTCGGCGACCGCGTCGTCCGGGCTGACGGTCTCGACCGGGCCGGCGGGCTCGATCTCGGCGTCCTCCTGGTCGTCCAGGTTCCGCTCACTGTTCCGGGCCACGGCGATGATCCGGTCGTTCTCCGCGAACCTCGCGAAGACGACCCCCATCGTGTCGCGTCCCTTGGCGGGGACCTCGGCCACGGCAGACCTTACCACCTTGCCCGATTGCAGCACGACGAGCACCTCGTCGTCCGCACCGACGATGAGCGCGCCGACCAGGTCGCCGCGATCGGCCGCCAGACGGGCGACCTTGATGCCGAGTCCGCCGCGTCCCTGGATGCGGTACTGGTCGACGGACGTGCGCTTGGCGTAGCCGCCCTCGGTCATCACCCAGACGAAACCGTCGTCCGAGACGACCGAGGCCGAGAGCAGGGTGTCGTCGCCGCGGAAGGACATGCCCTTCACGCCGGACGTCGACCGGCCCATCGGCCGGAGTGCGTCGTTCGTGGCGGTGAAGCGGAGCGACATGCCGTGCCGGGACACGAGCAGCAGGTCGTCGTGCTCGTCGACGAGGAGCGCCGAGCGGAGCTTGTCGCCCTCGCGCAGGTTGATCGCGATGATGCCGCCGGTGCGGTTCGTGTCGTACTCGGTGAGCGCGGTCTTCTTCACGAGACCCTGCTCGGTGGCGAGGACGAGGTACTGCGCCGCCTCGTAGTCGCGGATGTCGAGCACCTGCTGGATCTGCTCGTCCGGCTGCATGGCGAGGAGGTTCGCCGAGTGCTGGCCCTTGGCGTCCCGCCCGGCCTCCTGCAGCTCGTACGCCTTCGCCCGGTAGACGCGACCCTGGTCGGTGAGGAACAGCAACCAGTGGTGGGTCGTCGTGACGAAGAAGTGCTCGACGACGTCGTCCGCGCGGAGCTGGGCGCCGCGGACACCACGGCCACCGCGGTGCTGCGAGCGGTACTGGTCGCTCCGCGTGCGCTTGACGTACCCGCCGCGGGTGATGGTGACGACGACCTCTTCCTCGGGGATCAGGTCTTCCATGCTCATGTCGCCGTCGAAGCCGAGCATGATCTCGGTCCGACGGTCGTCACCGAAGCGGTCGACGATCTCGGTGAGTTCGTCGATGATGATCGAGCGCTGGCGCTCCGGGCGGGCGAGGATGTCCTCGAAGTCGGCGATCTTGAGCTCGAGCGCCTCGGCCTCCTCGTGGATCTTCTGACGCTCGAGTGCGGCCAGACGACGCAGCTGGAGTTCGAGGATCGCGCGGGCCTGGATCTCGTCGACGGACAGCAGCTCCATCAGGCCGTTGCGGGCCTCCTCGACGTCTGGCGACCGACGGATGAGGGCGATGACCTCGTCGAGGGCATCGAGCGCCGCGAGGTACCCGCGCAGGATGTGCGCTCGCTTCTCGGCCTCGCGCAGGCGGAACCGGGTCCGCCGGACGATGACCTCGATCTGGTGGTCGACCCAGGCGGAGATGAACCCGTCGAGCGCCAATGTGCGGGGCACGCCGTCGACGATCGCGAGCATGTTCGCGCCGAAGTTCTCCTGCAGCTGCGTGTGCTTGTACAGGTTGTTGAGCACGACCTTGGCGACCGCGTCACGCTTCAGCACGATGACCAGGCGCTGCCCGGTGCGGCCGGAGGTCTCGTCACGGATGTCGGCGACGCCGGCGAGACGGCCGTCCTTGACGAGCTCGGCGATCTTGATCGCGAGGTTGTCGGGGTTGACCTGGTACGGCAGTTTGGTGACGACGAGGCAGGTGCGGCCCTGGATCTCCTCGACGTTGACGACCGCCCGCATCGTGATCGATCCGCGACCGGTCCGGTAGGCGTCGACGATGCCCCGGGTGCCGAGGATCTGCGCGCCGGTCGGGAAGTCGGGACCCTTGATGCGCTGCATGAGCGCCTCGAGGAGTTCCTCGCGCGAGGCGTCCGGGTGCTCGAGCGCCCACACCGCGCCGGCGGCGACCTCGCGCAGGTTGTGCGGCGGGATGTTCGTGGCCATACCGACCGCGATGCCGACCGAGCCGTTGACGAGCAGGTTCGGGAAGCGCGACGGCAGGATGGACGGCTCCTGCGTGCGACCGTCGTAGTTGTCCTGGAAGTCGACGGTCTCTTCCTCGATGTCCCGCACCATCTCGAGCGCGAGCGGGGCCATCTTGGTCTCGGTGTACCGCGGGGCCGCGGCGCCGTCGTTGCCCGGGGACCCGAAGTTGCCCTGACCGAGCGCGAGCGGGTACCGGAGCGACCACGGCTGCACCAGTCGGACGAGTGCGTCGTAGATGGCGCTGTCACCGTGCGGGTGGAACTGGCCCATCACGTCGCCGACCACGCGCGAGCACTTCGAGAAGGCCCGGTCCGGTCGGTAACCACCGTCGTACATCGCGTAGATCACGCGGCGGTGAACGGGCTTCAGGCCGTCGCGGACCTCCGGCAGGGCGCGTCCGACGATGACGGACATCGCGTAGTCGAGGTACGAGCGCTGCATCTCGAGCTGCAGGTCCACCTGCGAGATGCGGTCACCGGAGACGACGATGTCCCCGCTCGAGCCGTGCACGATCTCGGGCTCGTCGGCGCCGTTCTCGTTGTCGTCAGCCATGTGCTTGCGTTGCCTTCCTTGACAGCCTGGAGGCTCGTCGTCCGTTGGTCACGCCGGGCGCGACCACGAGGTGTCGGGACGGGTCGACGCGGCGTCCGCCGCGTCTCCCGGCCTAGATGTCCAAGAAGCGGACGTCCTTCGCGTTCTGCTGGATGAACTGGCGACGGGACTCGACGTCCTCGCCCATCAGCGTCGCGAAGACGCTGTCCACCGCGGCGGCGTCCTCGAGCGTGACCTGCAGGAGCGTGCGGGTGTCCGGGTTCATCGTGGTGTCCCAGAGCTCCTTGTAGTCCATCTCGCCGAGGCCCTTGTAGCGCTGGATCCCGTTGTCCTTCGGGATGCGCTTGCCTGCGGCGATGCCGGACTGCAGCATCGCGTCGCGCTCCCGGTCGCTGAACACGTACTGGTCCGCGGCGTTCGACCACTTCAGGCGGTACAGCGGCGGCTGCGCGAGGTACACGTAGCCGCGCTCGATGAGCGGACGCATGTAGCGGAAGAGGAGCGTGAGCAGCAGCGTGGTGATGTGCTGGCCGTCGACGTCGGCATCGGCCATCAGCACGATCTTGTGGTACCGGGCCTTGTCCGGGTCGAAGTCCTCGCCGATGCCGGCACCGAACGCCGTGATCATCGACTGGATCTCCTGGTTGGCGAGGGCTCGGTCCAGGCGGGCCTTCTCGACGTTGAGGATCTTGCCGCGCAGCGGCAGGATCGCCTGCGTCATCGGGTTCCGACCCTGCACGGCGGAACCGCCGGCGGAGTCACCCTCGACCATGAAGATCTCCGACAGCGTCGGGTCCTTCGACTGGCAGTCCTTGAGCTTGCCCGGCATGCCGCCGGACTCCAAGAGGCCCTTGCGGCGGGTGGTCTCGCGGGCCTTGCGGGCGGCGAGACGCGCCTGGGAGGCCTGGATCGCCTTGCGGACCACGTCGCGCGCCTGCGACGGGTTGCTCTCGAACCAGTGCACGAGTTCCGTGCCGACCACGCGCTGGACGAAGGACTTCGCCTCGGTGTTGCCGAGCTTGGTCTTCGTCTGGCCCTCGAACTGCGGTTCGCCGAGCTTCACGGAGATGACGGCGGTCAGGCCCTCGCGGATGTCGTCACCCGTGAGGTTGTCGTCCTTCTCCTTGATGATCTTCGTCTCGCGCGCGTAGCGGTTCACGAGGGTCGTCAGCGCAGCGCGGAAGCCCTCCTCGTGCGTGCCGCCCTCGTGCGTGTTGATCGTGTTCGCGAAGGTGTGGACGCTCTCCTGGTACGAGGTGTTCCACTGCATCGCGACCTCGAGCGCGATCTTGCGCTCCGGGTCCTCGGCCTCGAACCCGATGACGTCGGGGTGCACGAGGTCGGCCTTCTTCTGCGCGTTGAGGTACTCGACGTAGTCGGCGAGACCGCGCTCGTAGCGGAAGGAGTCCTTGCGCGCCTCTTCGCCCTCGGCCGGCGTCCGCTCGTCCACGAGGGTGATGCGCAGGCCCTTGTTGAGGAAGGCCATCTGCTGGAACCGGGTACGGAGGGTCTCGTAGTCGAACTCCACCGACTCGAAGATCTCGGCGTTCGGCCAGAACGTGATGGTCGTGCCCGTCACGTCGGAGGCCTCGTCCTGCGAGAGCGGCGCGACCGGCACCCCGTCCGTGTAGCTCTGCCGCCAGACGTGGCCCTGCCGACGGACCTCGACGTCGAGTTCGCTGGACAGGGCGTTGACGACGGAGGACCCGACACCGTGCAGCCCACCGGAGACGGCGTACCCGCCACCGCCGAACTTGCCGCCGGCGTGCAGGACGGTCAGGACGAGCTGGACGGTCGAGATGCCCTCGTTGGGGTGGATGTCGACCGGGATGCCACGGCCGTTGTCGACCACGCGGACGCCACCGTCTTCGCGGATGGTGACGTCGATCGTGTCGCAGTACCCGGCCAGGGCTTCGTCGACGGAGTTGTCGACGATCTCCTGCACCAGGTGGTGGAGACCACGCGGACCGGTCGACCCGATGTACATGCCCGGGCGCTTCCGGACGGCCTCGAGCCCCTCGAGCACCTGGATCTGGTCTGCGCCGTACGATGGTTCGCTCTGCGGGGCCTGCGGCTGGGCCTCGTCGTTCTGCGGGTCTCGCTGGTCGTCGTCAGATTCAGATGTCATGTCGGGAGTGCTCCTGCCTGCGCGCGGAACACCCGCACACTGCACGTCCCAGTCTACCGCAGGGAGGGCTCCGTCCGGGGGCCGTACGCCTCGCAGAGCGACGAATCTCAGACGGATGGATGATTTCGTCTGGTCAGCCGTAGGTATCGCGGGGGCCGCGCCCCTGGACCGACCTGAGGCCGCGTTTCCATGTGGGGGCGTCCGGGCCGGAAACCCGGATCGACTCGACGCCCGCCGCGGGGTACCGCTGGGCGATGGTCGTCGTGACGGTCCCGCGCATGAGTCGGAGTTGCGTCGCCCACGCCGTCGAGTCGCACCGGATGACGAGTGCACCGTCCTCGATCGTCACCGGCGTGGAGTGCTTCGCGAGCTCGTCACCGACGACGCTCGGCCAGTCGACGAACAGTTCCGAGCGGGCCAGTGGCTCCGTCCATCCGAGCTCGGCGGTCAGCGCACCCATCACGTCGCCGAGGCCGGTGGGCTCCCGTCCCTTCCCGTACGGCACCGAGTCCGGGTCCTGTCCGGCGGCCCGGCGCCGACGCGCGTCGACCCCCCGCTTCGACGGGTCGCCGAACACGGCCTTGAAGTGCTGGTACACCCGCGAGGGCTCGGCCGGTCTCCAGGGCTTCGGCATCAGGGTGCCGTCCGGTCCACGGCGTCGGCCGACCGGGCGGGGTCGGCCGGAGAGGGATCGGCCGGGGCGGGTTCGGCCGGAGCGGCGTCGGCCGGAGCGGCGTCGGTCGCCTCCGGCACCTCCGGACGGGAGGCCCGACCCGCGTCGTCCGCGTCCCGCACGATCGCGCCCGCTTCGATCCGCACGGTGTGTGCCGCGAGCTGACCGGGCACGTCGCCGTGCACGGCGGCCGTGATGAGCACCTGCTCGTAGTCGGCGACCGCCCCGGCCAGGCGCTCCCGCCGTGACTCGTCGAGCTCCGCGAACACGTCGTCGAGGATGATGATCGGGTCGCCGAGGGATGACTCGGCACGCAGGATCGTCGCCGACGCCAGCTGCACCGCGAGCGCGAACGACCAGGACTCCCCGTGGCTGGCGTACCCGCGGGCCGGTAACCCGTTCAGCTCGAAGAGCACGTCGTCCCGATGGGGTCCGGTGAGCGTCAGGCCGCGGTCCAGTTCGTCCCGCCGACGGCGCTCGAGCGCCACGCGGAACGCCTCTGCCGCGGACGCGGTCGTGACCGGTTCCTCGGGCGTCCCGAGGACCGGGTCGGTGGCCGCCGCGTCCTCCGGATCAGCACCCCGCACGCTGAGGACACCGGCGATCGACGCCTGGTGCCGCTCGCCCGCGACCGTCGCGTAGGACTCGGTGACGAACGGGGCGAGCCGCCGGGTGAGGTGGTCGCGGGCGGCGATGATCTCGGCGCCGAACGCCACGAGCCGGTCGTCCCAGACGTCGAGCGTCGAGAGCGCCCCGGCCTTCGCCCCGGTCGTGCGGGCCGACTTCAGCAGGGTGTTCCGCTGGCGGAGCGTGCGGTCGTAGTCGGCGAGCACGCCCTGCATGCGCGGGGCGATCTGGACGAGGAGCTCGTCGATCATCCGCCGGCGCCCCGACGGCTCGCCGCGGACGAGTGCCAGGTCCTCGGGGGCGAAGAGCACGCTGGTGCAGTAGCGCGGGAGCTCGCGGGGCTTGATCGCGGACCGGTTCACCTGCGCCCGGTTCGACCCCGTCCGGTTGATCTGCACCTCGGCGAGGATGCTGCGGTCCTCGTGCGCGACCCGTGCCCGGACGATCGCCGAGTCACATCCCTGTCGCACGAGCGCCGCGTCGGTGGGGACGCGGTGCGACCCGAGGGTCGAGAGGTACCCGATCGACTCGACCAGGTTCGTCTTGCCCTGGCCGTTCCGACCGACGAACAGGTTCGGCCCGCGTGCGAAGTCGACGTCCGCCTCCCGGTAGTTCCGGAAGTCGGAGAGTTGCAGATGGTCGACGTGCACGCGGGCCGAAACGGGTCGAGGGGGTTACCCCGACCGGCTACGCCTTCTTGACGGCGTGGCCGCCGAACTGGTTGCGGAGTGCCGCGACGGCCTTCATCGTCGGGGACGCGCTGCCCTGACGCGAAACGAAGCGCGCGAAGATGGACGCCGAGATCGCCGGCATCGGCACCGCGTGCTCGATGGCCTCTTCCACGGTCCACCGGCCCTCGCCGGAGTCCTCCACGTAGCCCTCGATGGCGTCGAGCTTCGGGTCCTCGTTCAGCGCGAGGACCATCAGGTCGAGCAGCCAGGAGCGGACGACGGTGCCGCGCTGCCATCCGGCGAACACGGCGGGGACGTCCTTGATGATGTCCTTCGCCTCGAGGAGCTCGTAGCCCTCGCCGTACGCCTGCATGATCGCGTACTCGATGCCGTTGTGGACCATCTTCGCGTAGTGGCCCGCGCCGATGCCGCCGGCGTGCGAGAAGCCCTCTTCGCGCGGGCCCTCGGGGCGCAGTGCGTCGAAGACGGGCATCGCGAACTCGACGTCCTCGGCAGCACCGCCGACCATGAGGCCGTAGCCGTTGTCCTTGCCCCAGACACCGCCGGAGACGCCGACGTCCATGTAGCGGATGCCCTTGGCAGCCAGCTGCTCGGCGTGGACGGTGTCGTCGAGCCACTTCGAGTTGCCACCGTCGATGACGAGGTCGCCTTCGCTGAGCACGCCGGCCAGGTCGGTGATCACGTCGTCGGTGATCTTGCCGTGCGGGACCATGACCCACACGAGACGCTTGCTGTCGGTGAGGGCTTCTGCCAGGGCGCCGAGGTCGGCGACGTCCGAGACGGCGGGGTTGGCGTCGTACCCGACGACGTCGATCCCTGCGTTGCGCAGACGCGCACGCATGTTGTTGCCCATCTTCCCGAGGCCGACAAGACCGATCTGCATGATTTCCTCTTCTTCGTCGATGTCGCGCTGATGCTGGTGTCCACGCGTCAGCGCTGGATGGCTGTTGCGGCTAGCGCAGCAGCAGGTTGGGCTGCAACAGGTACCGGTACCCGTCCGTGGCAGCTTCCTCTCGCGAGGACTGCCCGGTGATCAGGACCGGTCCGGGCTTGTTCGGGTTCTCCGTCTTGGTGAAGGAGATCCGGACGAACTCGGAGTGCACCGCATTCAACCCGTCCAGGAGGAAGGCCGGTTTCAGGGAGACCACCGTTTCCTCACCGGTCAGCAACGCATCGATCGACTCTGACGCCTGCGCTTGTTCGGAACCGATCGCCTCGAGCGTGAGCCCGTCGACCGAGAAGGAGAAGCGGAGCGCGGCTTCGCGCTCCAGCACGAGGGAGACCCGTCGGACGGCCTCGACCAGTTCCGCGGTGTTGATCACCGCGTGGTCCTGGACCGTGTCGGGGAACAGTCGGCGGACCGGCGGGTAGTTGCCCTTGATGAGCAGCGACGTCACGGTCTTGTCGTCGGCCTGGAAGGCGATGAGCTCACGGTCGGAGCCACCGCTGATCGACACCGAGACGGTGGTGGCCGAGCCGAAGGTACGGCCGACCTCCTGCAGGGTGCGGGCCGGGACGAGTGCGTGCAGCGTCGGCGCCGGCTCGGCGTCTCCGCCGGGACGGCCCGAGTCCCACTGGATGGTCCGGACGGCGACGCGGTAGCGGTCGGTCGCGATGAGCGAGACGTCGCTCTCGCCGACCTCGAGCTGGACGCCGGTGATGACCGGGGTCACGTCGTCGCGGCTGGCGGCGACGGCCACCTGCGACACGGCTTCGGAGAACGAGTCGCCGGGGATGACACCGGTCTGCGGACCGATCTCCGGCAGCGTCGGGTACTCCTCCACCGGCATGGACAGCAGCGTGAAGTGCGCGGATCCGCAGGTGACGGTGATGCGGGAGTCCTCCGTGGAGAACGTGACCGGGGCGTTCGGCAGCCGGCTCGCGATGTCGTTCAGCAGCCGGCCGGAGACGAGCACCGTGCCGGGGTCGTCGATCTGGGCGGCGATCGACGTCTGTGCCGAGACCTCGTAGTCGAACGACGAGAGCGTCAGACGATCACCGTCGGCGTGGATGAGCACACCGGACAGGATCGGGAGGGTCGTGCGCTGTGGGAGGAGCTTCACCGCGAAGGAGACGGCTTCGGAGAAGACGTCCCGGTTGACCTCGAACTTCACAGCGTGGACCCCTGTCGATCGGTTGACTGTCCGGCCGCCCCATTGTGGCACAGCGGCGGCAGACCGCCGATCCGTGTCATCCGCCGTCCCCAGGGGTTGGCCCAGGGAGAGGGAGAGAGAAGGAAGGAGTAATGGTCTTAACGCCTGTGCACACTGTGGACAACTCTGGGGATGCCGCTCGGCGACAGGGAACTACAACCGTGTCACTTGTTGGCGGCGTGTGGGCGACCTATGGATGAGGGAAAGTCATCTATCCACTTCCATCCCCAGTTTCCACAGACACCCCACCAGCTGTGAACAACGGAGCGGCGTGTCCTCCATAGTTATCCACAGGCTTTCCACACTGTGGGGAATCCGCCGCATGGAACCGTCTCAGATGGTGGACGCACGCAGAAGGAGGCCGATCCCGGGTCTGGGACGGGCCTCCTGGACGGGGGGTGGCAGCGGGATGCTCGCTACCGGTAGCGGCGGTCCTGCTTGATCCGACTGGTCAGTTCCGTGACCTGGTTGTAGATCGAGCGCCGCTCCTTCATGAGCTCGGCGATCTTCTTGTTCGCGTACATGACCGTCGTGTGGTCGCGGTTGCCGAACAGCTGGCCGATCTTCGGCAGCGACAGGCTCGTCAGCTCACGGCACAGGTACATCGCGATCTGTCGTGCGGTGGCGATCGCCTGCGACCGGGACGAGCCGTAGAGGTCGTCGACCGAGAGCTTGAAGTACTCCGCGGTGTGGTTGATGATGTCCGTCGGCGCGATGACGTTGTCCTCGTCGAGCGTGATCAGGTCCTTGAGGACCGTCTGCACCAGCGCCATGTCGACGGCCGTCCGGTTGAGGCTCGCGAACGCGGTCACCCGGATCAGGGTCCCCTCGAGCTCCCGGATGTTGCTCGAGACCTTCGACGCGATGAACTCCATGATGTCGTCCGGCACCTGCAGGTGGTCGGACTGCGCCTTCTTGCGGAGGATCGCGATGCGGGTCTCGAGGTCCGGCGCCTGCACGTCGGTGATGAGACCCCACTCGAAGCGGCTGCGCATCCGGTCCTCGAAGCCGGTGAGGTGCTTCGGGGCGACGTCCGACGTGATCACGACCTGCTTGTTGTGGTCGTGCAGCGTGTTGAACGTGTGGAAGAAGGCCTCCTGCGTGGAGTCCTTCCCCTGCAGGAACTGGATGTCGTCGATGAGCAGGATGTCGATGTCGCGGTACCGCTGCTGGAACTGGTTCGAGCGGTTGTTCGCGATCGAGTTGATGAAGTCGTTGGTGAACTCCTCGCTCGACACGTACCGGACGCGGATGCCCGGGTACAGGCTCTCCGCGTAGTGGCCGATCGCGTGGAGCAGGTGGGTCTTGCCGAGACCCGAGTCGCCGTAGATGAAGAGCGGGTTGTACGCCTTCGCCGGCGCTTCCGCGACCGCGACCGCGGCTGCGTGGGCGAACCGGTTCGAGGCACCGATCACGAAGTTGTCGAAGTTATACTTCGGGTTGAGTCGGGACTCGGGGCGCCCGCTGGTGCCCGGGGAGTCGACCTGGCTCGGGACGAACGGCGCCTCGATGTACTGCCGAGGAGCGGCGCTCTGCTGCACCTGCTCCTGGACCGGTTCGGCGTAGGACGGCACCGCGAGGGCGTCGACCCGGGGCTCGGAGGCCATGTCGGGGTTCACCGTGATCGCGAAGTTCGCCACCGAGTCGTCTCCGATCCGGGAGACCGCTTCGGTGATGGGGACCCGGATGCGCTGCTCGAGCATCCCGCGGGTGAGGTCGTTCGGCACTTCCAGGTAGAGCGTGCCGGCCAGCACGCCCTTGGGCTCGACGAGGTTGAGGAAGCCGTGGAGCTGCGGGGTGATCCGGTCGTCGTCGGACAGGATGCCGAGCACTGACGACCAGAGGTCCTCGACGGGGTCGGCCGGCGTCATGTCGCGCTCGTCTCCTGGTCTCGTTGCTCGGTTGCGGCTTCGGGTGTGGTCTCTCGCCCGTCGGGACGGGCGGTGGCGGCCACCGACCGACGACACGCGGGTGCGGGCGGAACCGCTCCCGCGTTCCGCGGACGGCTGGTGCGGTGGTGCGGGCGCTGGTCCGACGACGAGCTTCCCACAGGGTTGTCCACAGTGTCCTCCCCGGCTGGTCCACCGGAGACGAGTGAGGTACTCCCCCGCAGTACCGGGCATCCGGCCGTGCAGTGCCACAACTGTACGGGACCGCGCCGTGTCCCACCGAACGGGAGTTGTCCCCAGTGTGGAGAACCCGGAGGCGTCACCGTGGGAGCGCGGACGGGGACGGGATCGTTTGACCTCCCAGCCGTCGTCACGTACCGTTGTCCAGTTGACTGCGGCCGTTCGGTCGCGCCATCCGCGTCAACCAATGCATACGTGACGGCTCGCCGCGAGCAGCCGTGTGGAGATCATCATGAGCAAGCGCACCTTCCAGCCGAACAACCGCCGCCGCGCCAAGAAGCACGGCTTCCGCGCCCGCATGCGCACCCGTGCCGGCCGCGCCATCCTCGCCGCACGCCGCGGTAAGGGGCGCACCGAGCTCTCCGCCTGATCCGCGGGGTCCTCGCCGTGTTGGCCCGAGCCAACCGCATCGTCCGAGGCGACGACTACCGATCGACCGTGCGTCGTGGCCGCAGGAGCGCCACGGCGCACGTCGTCGTGTCGGTGGTCCGTCGCCTAGATGACGACGGCGGTCCCACCAGGTTCGGGTTCATCGTGGCGAAGACCGTCGGGAACGCGGTCACGCGCAACCTCGTGCGACGCCGGCTGAAGGCGATCGCACACGGTCTGCTGCCGGGCGCTCCGCTCGGGTACGACGTCGTGGTGCGCGCACTGCCAGCCGCCGCGCAGGCCGGATGGCCTACCCTGCTCGGAGACATCACGCGTGCCTTCGCGCGGGGTGTGGAGAAGGCAGCATGAACCGGTTCCTCTGGGTCGTCGCGTTGCTCCCGCGCAACGCGTGCGTCGTCGTGCTCCGGGCCTACCGAGCGGTGATCTCGCCGCTCTACGGCAACGTGTGCCGGTACCACCCCTCGTGCTCCCGGTACGCACTCGAGGCGATCCAGCAGTACGGGGTAGTCCGCGGTTCGGCCATGGGAGCGTGGCGGATCGCACGGTGCAACCCCTGGGCCGCCGGTGGGATCGACGACGTCCGGGAACGTCGCCGCCCCTTCAACGTCAGTCGGTTCGGGTTCGTGCTCGCACCGAGCCCGCAGCAACAGCAGGACCCGGTCGGCATGATCCGCCCGGTGCTGCTCCCCCAGCGCACTCGAAAGGCGTGACCTCCTCATGGAGATCCTGAACACTCTCCTCTGGCCGCTCAAGTGGGTGGTGTCCGCGATCCTCGTCGGGTTCCACTGGCTCTTCGAGACCATGGGGATGGACCCGTCCGCGGGCATCACGTGGGTCCTGTCGATCATCTTCCTGACCTTCGTGGTCCGGGCCGCGCTGATCCCGATCTTCGTGCGGCAGATCAAGTCGCAGCGACGGATGCTCGAGGTCGCGCCGCAGCTGAAGAAGATCCAGGACAAGTACAAGGGCAAGAAGGACCAGTTCTCGCGCGAGGCGATGTCCCGCGAGACGATGGCGCTGTACAAGGAGACGGGGACGAACCCGCTGAGCTCCTGCCTGCCGCTGCTCATCCAGATGCCGATCTTCTTCTCGCTGTACTCCGTGCTGCACGAGGCGCAGATCAACAAGGCCGGCATCGGTCTGCTCACGAACGAGCTGGCGGCGGACTTCGGCAACGCTGCACTCTTCGGTGCGCCGCTGCACGAGACCTTCACGAACGCGTCGGGCTGGGAAGTCCGGATCATCGCGGGAGCCATGATCGTCGTGATGACGGCATCGCAGTTCATCACGCAGCTGCAGCTCGTCGCCAAGAACATGTCGCCGGAGACCAAGGAGTCTCCGATGTACCGCCAGCAGAAGATGATGCTGTACATCCTCCCGCTGGTCTTCGTCATCTCCGGCCTGTCGTTCCCGCTGGGCGTCATGTTCTACTGGCTCGCCTCGAACATCTGGACGATGGCCCAGCAGTACTTCGTGATCCGCAGCATGCCGACGCCGGGCTCGGAGGCGGCCCTGGCGCGCGAGGCGCGTCTCGCCAAGAAGGCCCAGCGCCGCGGCACCCCGGCCACTGCCGGTGTCCTGACCGAGGCCGGTACGGGCGCCTCGGTGGCCGAGGTCGAGGCACGTGTCACCACCCAGCGCCAGCAGCCGGTCGGCAAGTCGCGCGCGAAGAAGAACGGGAAGAGCAAGTGACCGAGCAGGACACCACGGCCGTCGTCGACGCGACCGAGGACGAGCAGGTGCTCGGCCAGTCGAGCGAGCAGGGCGGCGACGACGAGAGCCGCGACGAGGCGGACATCGCCGCCGACTACATCGAAGAGCTGCTCGACATCTGCGACCTCGACGGGGACATCGAGATCGAGGAGCGCGCTGGACGTGTCTACCTGACGGTCTCGGACGACGGTGAGGCGCTGCGCGTCCTCGCGAAGCCCGACACCGTGTCCGCCCTGCAGGAACTCACGCGGATCGCTGTCCAGGCCGAGACCGGTGAGTTCAGTCGTCTGATCCTCGACATCGGGGGCTCCCGCGACGCTCGGGCGACCGAGCTCCAGCGGCTGGTCGACACCGCGATCGAGCGCATCGAAGCCGGATCGACAACTGCGGCGCTGCCGCCGATGTCGTCGTACGAGCGGAAGCTCGTCCACGACCTGGTCTCCGAGAAGGGCTTCCACTCGGAGTCCGAGGGCGAGGGTCGGGACCGTCACACGGTCATCACCCGATGACGGAAGCGGGCTCCGCTGACGCTCCGGTCCTCGAGACCGAGCCGGCGGTCGCAGCGACGCTGTTCGGGGACCGCCTCGAGGTCGCCCGGTCCTTCACGAACGAGTTGGCGCGTCGCGGCGAGGAACTCGGGCTCATCGGACCCCTTGAGCTCCCGCGACTGTGGACGCGACACATCCTCAATTCTGCGCTCCTGGCTCCGCTCCTGCAGACGGGCGGAACGGTCGGCGATGTGGGATCGGGTGCGGGCCTGCCCGGCCTCGTGCTGGCGATCGCACGACCGGACGTCTCCATGACGCTGATCGAGCCGATGGAGCGCCGCGTGGAGTGGTTGCGAGGCGAGGCGGAACGGCTCGGTCTCGAGAACGTGGCGGTCGTCCGAGCCCGGGCCGAGGACGTCGCAGACGAGTTGGTGCTCGACCAGGTCACGGCCCGAGCCGTCAGTGCGCTGTCGAAGCTGATCCCCCTGACCGTGCCCCTGGTCCGGTCCGGTGGGCAGCTCATCCTCATGAAGGGTGCGCGCGTCGACGACGAGGTCGCCGCAGCCCGGAAGGTCATCCTCCGCAAGCGCCTCGAAGACGTCGAGGTGCTCGAGCTCGGAGTCGGAGTGGTCGAAGAGACCACCCGCGTCTTCCGGGCTACAGTTGACTGACGCTCCCGGTCCGGTCTGACCGGGGATCCGCGCCCTGCGCCGGACGAGGCGTTCGGGTCGCGGCCCATGTTCCACGTGAAACACCGACCGGGGAAGAGGCACTCGTTGAGTTCATCGACCGACTACGACGCTTCGACGCCCCTGGCGCGTGAGATCGCTGACCTGAACCGACGGCGCCGGGCGATCGCGACGCAGCAGTTCCCGCTTCCGGACAAGACCCGCGTGTTCACAGTGTCGAACCAGAAGGGTGGGGTCGGGAAGACCACGACGACGGTCAACCTCGCTGCGGCCCTCGCGCGCGGCGGAGCTCGGGTGCTCGTGATCGACCTCGACCCACAGGGCAACGCGTCGACCGCACTCGGGATCGACCACCAGGCCGAGGTCGCGAGCATCTACGACGTGATCGTCGACGAGGCACCGATGGCGGACACGGTCCAGCGGTCCCCCGAGTCCGAAACCCTCTGGTGCGTGCCGGCCACCATCCACCTTGCCGGCGCCGAGATCGAACTCGTTTCCTTGGTAGCTCGAGAACAGCGTCTGCGGACCGCTCTCGACCAGTACCTCGCTTCCGTCGACGAGCCGTACCACTACGTGTTCATCGACTGCCCGCCGTCGCTCGGGCTGCTGACGATCAACGCCTTCGTGGCAGCGAAGGAGGTGTTGATCCCGATCCAGTGCGAGTACTACGCGCTCGAGGGGCTCAGCCAGCTCCTTCGCAACATCGAGCTCATCGAGCGTCACCTCAACCCGAACCTCGCGGTGTCGACGATCCTGCTCACCATGTACGACGGTCGGACGAACCTGGCCAACCAGGTGGCCAACGACGTCCGGACGCACTTCGGCGATCAGGTCCTGAAGGCGATGATCCCCCGTTCGGTCCGCGTCAGCGAGGCACCGAGCTACGGACAGAGTGTCGTGTCCTACGACGTCAACTCCAGCGGGTCACTCTCCTACCTGGAGGCTGCTGCCGAGATCGCAGAACGAGGAGCGAAGCACTGATGGCACCCAAGCGAACCGGACTCGGGCGCGGTATCGGCGCCCTGATCCCCACCGCCAACGAGCAAGAGCGTCCCGTCGACGTGTTCTTCCCGACCGGAGGCACCTCCGCCGCCGATGCGAATGCCGCCTCGGGACAGTCGGCAACGGCGGAGGAGCTCCTCGCGGTTCCCGGAGCTCGTCTCGCCAACCTCAACCCGCTGGACATCGTCCCGAACGCGCAGCAGCCCCGCAAGGAGTTCCGTGAAGAGGAACTCCAGGAGCTGATCCACTCCATCCGGGAGATCGGACTCCTGCAGCCGATCGTCGTCCGCCCGATCACCGGTGCGGCTGGCACCGAGCCGCAGTACGAGCTGATCATGGGTGAGCGCCGTCTTCGTGCGACGAAGGAGCTCGGGCTCGCCACGATCCCCGCGATCGTCAAGGACACCCCCGACGACGCGATGCTCCGCGACGCGTTGCTCGAGAACCTCCACCGCGCGCAGCTCAATCCGCTCGAGGAGGCTTCGGCCTACCAGCAGCTGCTCGCCGACTTCGGCATCACGCAGGAGCAGCTCGGGCAGCGGATCGGGCGCTCACGGCCCCAGATCACGAACACGATCCGTCTGCTGCGCTTGCCCTCCCCCGTGCAGCGGCGCGTGGCCGCCGGTGTGCTCTCGGCCGGGCACGCACGCGCGATCCTCGCAGCGCCGGACGCGGAGGCGATGGAGTACCTCGCCGAGAAGATCGTGAACGAGGACCTTTCCGTGCGGGCAGCGGAAGCCATTGCTCAGCAGATGTCGACGAAGGCGCCGGCGAAGGCGCCGTCGCAGCCGTCGAAGCGGCAGGTGCACTTCAACGACATGGCCGAGCGACTGGGCGACCGGTTGAACACCCGCGTGAAGATCGCGGTCGGGGCCCGGAAGGGATCCGTGACGATCGACTTCGCGACTGCCGACGACCTCAACCGCATCCTCGGCGAGCTCGGGATCCAGGACCTCGCGGGCTGACGGCGGCCGCCGGTCGCTTCCCCGTCAGAATCCATGAGGAGCACGCCTCCCCTGAGCGCTGTGTGGCGCCCTGAGGGGGAAGGGGCGCTGCTGCTGACCCGGAGGACGTGGTTGTCCTTCTCGGCCCGCAGAAGGGGCGTCAGACGCTGTCAGGAGCGTCCTGCGGTCATCCGGCCTGTGCGCACGGGGGAATGGCGCCGCGAGGATCGCGCCAGGCCGTCGCAACGTCCAACTGGCGGTTGGCTCGCCGGGCAGGTGAGCGGCCGACGATCGGCGGTCGGTACCGGTGCGTAGTGTGACCCCGCCGCCAATCTGCTCGGCCAGCTCTTGCTCCAGGACGACAACCCCGCCCCCGACGGTCGGAAGCCGAGACCTGGTCCTGCGGCTGATGGTTCACGCGCCCGGGATATCGGTCGTCCCTGGTCGGTGATCCTCTTCGGTACTCGGCGGCCACGGAGGAGCGACTGCGCTCGTCACACGTGGTCAGACGACGCGTCTCTTCTTCCGGCGTCCTGCTGTCGTGCCCGGAGCGTGAGGCGCTCCGCCAATGACCAGGCGACGCCTTTGCCCCGCGGCTACTCGGCGGAGCGACGTCGAGGGCGCCCATGAGGCGAGCCCGATCGACACGGCAGAGACGTTGCTCCTCGATGTTGCGGCGACTTGGATCGAACCGAGGCCGCGGGGGTTGCATGCATGCTCGCGGTGCTCGCCGCGCGCCTCGGGAGACGGTGGTCGTGGTGGTTTCACGTGGAACATGCGAGCCAAGGCTGCTTCGTCTGGCGCTGCGATCGCCCGGAGCGCGTCGGTACACGGTGCCAGGCGGTCAGCTGACGAGCGGGTCGACGCCCCGCACCACAACGCTTGCTCCGGGCCTGCTCTGCCAGGGTGGCAGTCGCCGTCCGGATGGCAGGACGACGGTGTCTGCACGCGGCGGAGAAGGACGGTTCGGTCCGGAGCCGCGGAACGCCCGAACCCGCGAGACGCCCGACGAGGCCCGATAGTGCGCCCGTGCTCGACGAGGGCAGGTCGGGCACCGCGGGCACCTTCACCAGGAGTTTCAACTGGTGGCGATGTTCCACGTGAAACGTCGATCTCCACGACGCCGCTCTCGGGGCCTACCGACCCTGCCGGAGGGAAAGAGCATCACGCGGAGGGCAAGGAACAGCGATTGAAGGTGGCAGCTGGCAGTCGTGTCCCAGCGGTGCCGCACACACAAGTTCGATGCCCCACGATCCTCGGCAGCCTGCAGGCCAGCACAACGCTCGCGGCCTGAGCGGTGAGTGTGGGCCGAGGGGCGCGGATGTCGATCGGTCAACAAGCGGTGCGGAGTAAGCGACTTGCTCTGTAGCGAGTCAGCCGTGTCGCCACCCCGGCTCAGCTTGATGGGCATGGTCCGCGCCGCGAGACCGCGACCGGTTCCGCTCCCTCAGCTGCGACCACCGCGTGCAGCATGCCCGACTGACCCCGCTTCGGCGGGGCCTCGATGCGAGCGGCGATGAAAGGCGCCTCTTCCGAAGTCCTGCTCACACCGCCTCAGCGGACGAGCCGTACTTCGGCTCCCCGGCGGGATGGTCGCACGCCGGCGGGTGGACAACGGCAGTCGGAATGTCCTCGCCGTGCCGCCTGCCGACGGCAGGGTGCTGATCGACCGACAGAAGGTGATGGTCGTGAGCGGCACCGTGGCTGCCGCTCAAATCACAGTGTCGGGCCAACGGGGACGGGCTCAGACGATGCTTCCCGCCATGTCACGGGTTGGGAGGTCAACCTCCGCCCTCCCGGAGCTTCCACGCAGCGCCCGCCGCTGCGTAGCCCGAGCTACGTGGTCCTCCGCGGCAGCCGCAGGTCCAGGAGGGCTGACATGGTCCGAGTTCGGTCGCCCGATGCGCATGCGCGAAGGAAACGAGCCGCGGGCACGTCCGCGATCAGCAGGCAGTAGCCGCGCCGGTGCCGCGGAAGAACAAGGCGTGCTCCACCACTGCGGTACCGGTCACGCGAACGGGCAGGCGGACCGTTCGCACCCGGCCATCCGCTGCCAGGCCGACCGGTCTCGGCAGCCAGGCGGGTCACAGGCGATAGCTGGGCCCGGCAACGCACCCGACCGCCCCAAGGCGCCGGTTCTCCGAGTCAGGACGGCTGTCGCGTCTCGACCACAGCGAACACGATCGGTCGATGTTCCACGTGGAACGTCCGAACGTCGGAGACCTTCCCCGCTCAGGCCGAGTGGTCCCGGATGGCCTGCTCCGCGAGTTCGGCGTACGTCCACCCGAGGTCGAACCCCGACGCCGACAGCGCCTGCGGCACGAGGGACGTCTCGGTGAGCCCCGGGAGCACGTTCGCTTCGAGGAACCACGGCGTCCCGGCTCCGTCGACGATGATGTCGACGCGGGACACGTGCCGCAGACCCAGAGCGCGGTGGGCGAGGACCGCCGCTGCCGATGCGGCCTTCGAGTGTTCGTCCGCCAGGCGGGCGGGCGTGTAGAACGTGGTCTCCCCCGCGTTGTAGCGCGCCTCGTACCCGTAGAACCCGTTGCGGGGCACGATCTCCACCGGCGCCAGCGCGAGCGGCCCGTCGCCCGTGTCGATGATGCCCACGGCGATTTCGGTCCCGCGGATGAGCTGCTCGACCACGGCGTCCTCGCAGTACGTGTACGCAGCGACCATGGCACGAGGCAGGTCGTCGACGTCCTCGACGAGGGTGACGCCCTGAGCACTCCCGCCACGGGCAGGCTTCACGGCGAGCGGCACGGGGTGCTCCGCGGCGATGGCCCGCAGCACACCCACGGCACCGAGTTCCCGGAACACGTCGTGCGACAGCGTGACGGAGCGGGGCGTCCGGACGCCGGCCCGAGAGACGAGCGCCGATGCGGTCGGCTTGTCCCATGCCAGGCGAGCCGACGTGGAGCGTGAGCCGACGTACGGGATGTCGAGGGCCTCCAGGATGCCGCGCAGCGCGCCGTCCTCACCGGACGCTCCGTGCAGCGCGGGCCACACGACGTCCGGGCGGTCTGCGCTCAGCGCCGGCAGCAACGACGCGTCGGCGTCACGGAGGTCGACCTGCCATCCGTACCCGGCGAGCGAGTCCGCGACGCGTCGTCCGGACCGCAGAGAGATGTCGCGTTCGTGCGAGATCCCCCCGGCGACGACGACGACGTGACGGCGGGCGAACTCAGCCATGTGTGTTCCTCTGCGAAGGGGTACGGTGAAGCGAAAATGCCTGATCAGGACAGGTTCGGCGGCGGCGAGCTGACCGTGGAGCGGCTGACGGACGAGGCGGTCCGCGCCGTCGGGCCGAACGTCTCGATGAGCTCGAGCTCGTCGTTCACCACGGAGGCCAGGCGCTTGACGCCGACGCGGATCTGGTCAGAAGTGGGGTAGCAGAACGACAGGCGGATGTTGCCGGCTCCGCGACCGTCGGCGAAGAAGGCCGTGCCCGGTGTGTAGGCGACGAGCTCCTTGACGGCGCGCGGGAGCATGCCCTTCGAGTCGAGCGAGTCCGGCAGGGTCAGCCACACGAAGAAGCCGCCGTTCGGCACCGTCCAGTGCAGATCGGGCAGGAACTCCCCCAGCGCGGACAGCATCGCGTCGCGGCGCTCGGCGTACAGGCCGCGGAAGGTGTCGATCTGCCCCTTCCAGTCCGCTGCGTCGAGGTACGCGTTGACGACGTACTGACCGAAGGAGTTCGGGGCGAGGACGGCCGACTCGTTCGCGAGCACGAGCTTCTCGCGGATGGCGTGTGGCGCCAGGGCCCACCCGACGCGGAACCCGGGCGCGAGCGTCTTCGAGAACGAGCCGAGGTAGACCACGCCCTCGTCGTCGATCGACCGGATGGCCTGTGGGGCGGGCTCGTCGAACCAGAGCAGCCCGTACGGGTTGTCCTCGAGCACGAGGATGCTGTTCGAGCGGCAGATGTCGAGGACCTCGATGCGGCGCTCGCGGCTCATCGTGACCCCGGCGGGGTTGTGGAAGTTCGGGATCGTGTACAGGAACTTCATCCGCTTGCCAGCGGCCCGGAGACGGCCGATCGTCTCGCGGAGGGCCTCCGGGACCAGTCCGTGCTCGTCCGTCGCCACGTGCACCGTCTCCGCCTGGTACGACCGGAACACACCGATGGCACCGACGTAGGACGGCGACTCCGCCAGGACGACGTCACCCGGGTCGATGAACAGCCGCGTCACGAGGTCCAGGGCGTGCTGGGACCCCGTGGTGACCACGACGTCCTCCGGGCTGGCACGGATGCCCTCCAGGCTCATCACGTCGACGATGTGCTCACGGAGGGGTCGGTGTCCCTGCCCACCGCCGTACTGCAGCGCCATGGCGGCGTCCTCCTGCATGACGCGGTCGATGGAGCCCGTGACGAGCTCCCGCGGCAGTGCGGAGACGTACGGCATGCCGCCGGCGAGCGAGACCACCTCGGGCCTCGACGCGACGGCGAACAGAGCTCGGACCTCGGAGGCGCTCAGCCCGGCGGTGCGCTGGGCGTAGGAGTCGTACCAGGGGTCGAGACTGTTGCCGTTCGTCATCGAGTTTCCTCCACTCGGTCGTTCTCGCCACAGTACGACATGCAACCGGGCATCCGTCGGTCCGCGACGAGGCCGATCGTCGATCGGTGGCCCGCTCCGGCCTGGAGGCCCGCCCCGCGTCCGCCCCGCCCGGCGCGCGGACATCGGCCCGGGACAGGCGAACGCCCCGCCCTCCGATGGAATGGAGGACGGGGCGTCCGGGTCTGTGGTGCGGGTCCCGCTCTACCGGTTCCGCTGTGCCGGTTCCTCAGGCGAGGAAGTCGGCGAGGTCGGCCTCGAGGGCCGGCTTCGGCTTGGCGCCGATGACGGTCTTGACGACCTCGCCGCCCTTGAAGACCTTCATCGCCGGGATCGACGTGATCTGGTAGTTCATGGCCGACTGCGGGTTGTCGTCGACGTTGAGCTTGACGATCTCGATCTTGTCGGCGTGCTCCGCGGCGATCTGGTCGAGGATCGGCGACACCGCACGACACGGGCCACACCACTCGGCCCAGAAGTCGACGAGGATCGTCTTGTCGGACTTGAGGACTTCGGCCTCGAACGTGGCGTCGGTGACGGCCTTGGCGTTGCTCATGTTTGCTCCTTCGACGGAAGTCGGTTCGGTGAGGGGAACGTGGTCCACGGACCGGGCATTCCCCCGGTCGGCCGCGCCCGGGTCAGACCCGCGCGGTGACGTCGATGATCGCCTCGGTCGGGGTGACGCCCTCGGCCTGGTCGGTGATGCTGTGGTCGAGGTCGGCGAGGTACTTCTCGGCGTCGAGTGCGGCCACGGCACCGGAACCGGCGGCCGTGATCGCCTGGCGGTACGTCGGGTCGAGCACGTCACCGGCGATGAAGACGCCCGGGACGCCGACCGCGCGGGACGAGCGGCCCTCGACCGCGAGCGTGCCCTCCGGGGCGATCTCGAGCTGGCCGTGCACGAGGTGGGTGCGGGGGTCGTTGCCGATCGCGATGAACAGGCCGTCCAGCGCCATCGAGGACTCCTCGCCGGTGACGGTGTCCCTGAGCGTGACGCCCTCGACCGCCGTGTCGCCCGTGATGCCGGTGACCGTCTTGTTCCAGGCGAACTCGATCTTGGGGTCGTTCATGGCCCGGTCCTGCATGATCTTCGACGCGCGCAGGGTGTCCCCGCGGTGGATGATCGTCACCTTGTCGGCGAAGCGGGTGAGGAAGGTCGCCTCCTCCATCGCGGAGTCACCGCCGCCGACGACGGCGATGTTCTTCTGACGGAAAAAGAAGCCGTCGCAGGTGGCGCACCACGAGACGCCGTGACCGGAGAGGCGCTCCTCGTCCGGGAGGCCCAGGTGCCGGTACGCGGACCCGGTCGCGTAGACGACCGCGAGGGCCTCGTACGTCTCGCCGGAGCCGACGGTGACCTTCTTGACCTGACCGGTGAGGTCCACCGAGACGGCGTCGTCGTACAGGACTTCGGCACCGAACTTCTCGGCCTGCTCCTGCATCTTGATCATGAGGTCGGGGCCCTGGACACCCTCGGGGAAGCCCGGGAAGTTCTCGACCTCGGTCGTCTTGGTCAGCTCGCCGCCGGTCTCGACGCTCGAGGCGACGATGAGCGGCTTCAGCTCAGCGCGCGCGGCGTAGATGCCGGCCGTGAACCCGGCGGGACCGGAACCGATGATGATGAGCTCGCGCATGACTGCCCTTCCGTTGCGTGCCACCGAGACAACCCATGCTAGCCGCGGGCCATTCCCGGGCAGCCGTGAGCGTCAGGCCCGCGGACGTCCCCCGTCTGGGCCCTGCTCAGCGGCCGAGTCGTGCCCGGACGAGGTCGACGGCGCTGCGCACCTCGGCGTTGCGGATGGCCGCCAGGACGCCGAAGTACACGGCCACCATGACGACCCCGCCGAGGACGACGGTGATGGCCGCGCTCGTGAAGTCCGCCATGGCGAAGCCGTCCTGGCGGAAGGCCCCGAAGAAGTGGACGACGACGAGGCCGACGGCGCCGGCCACGAGTGCGGCGACGACGAACTGCAGGTGCGACCGGGTGACCACCGGGCCCTCGATGCCGTCGAGCCGCCGACGGACGAGCACGAGCGCCACGATCGTCTGGGCCGACCCGGCGACGGTCGTGCACGCGGCGACGGCGAGACCGATGACCTGCCCGGGCAGCGCGGTCACGGCCAGGGCCCCGATGACGAACAGGCCCGACTGCACGAGCTGCATGAGGAACGGGGTCCGGTGGTCGTGCATGGCCCAGAACACCCGCTGGATGATGAAGAGCATGCTGAACAGCACCAGGCCGGGCATGTAGGCCAGCAGCACACCGCCGATGGACACCGCGCCCTCGAAGGTGTTCGAGAACATCCGGCCGAACGGCACCGCCACCACCATGAGCGCGACGGCCGAGAACACCGTGAACAGGCCGACGATCCGCAGGGACAGCGACAGGTTGCGGCGGACGGCGGCCAGGTCGCCGCGTTCGGCGTCGTGGCTCATCCGCGTGAAGTACGCGGTGGCGATCGACACGGCGATGATCGAGTGCGGCAGCATGAACAGCAGCCAGGCGTTCTGCAGCACGGCGTTGCCGGCGTTGCCGGAGCCGAGCGATGCCACGCGGGACTGCACGATCCCGGCCAGCTGCGTGACGAGGATCATCGCGAACAGCCATCCGGCCGCCGTCCCGGTGGCCTTGAGGCCGACGCCCCGCCAGCGGAAGTCGGGTCGGAAGGTCAGGCCGGCGCGCTTCCAGAAGAACGGCAGGAAGGCCGCCTGCGCGAGGACACCGAGGGAGGCGCTGCCCGCGAGCACCGCGATCTTCAGCGGCGTCCAGTCTTCCGTCCCCGCGTTCATCGTGCGGTTGCCGAACAGCGCGATGAACACGACGAGGCCGGCGATCGCGATGACGTTGTTGATGAGCGGCGCCCAGGTGAACGGACCGAACACCTGCTTGGCGTTGAGGACCTCGCCGAGCAGCGAGTACATCGCGTAGAAGAGGATCTGCGGCAGGCACCAGAACGCGAAGGCGACCGCCAGGTCCGTCGCCGCCGGGGAGAAGCCCTTGCCGTCGTCCGCCTGCGCGGCGTACACGCGGACCAGGACCGGGGCGAGCAGGGTCGCGATGACGGTGATCACGACGAAGACCGAGCCGCCGAGCGTCACGATCTTGTTCACGTAGGCGCGCCCGCCGTCGCCGTTCTGGCTCATCGAGCGGACGATCTGCGGGATGAGCACCGCGGAGAGCAGGCCGCCGGCGATGAGCGCGTAGATGTTGTTCGGGAGCTGGTTCGACACCGCGAACGCGTCCGCCGCACGGGAGTTCGCCTGCCCGATGGCGTACGCGAGCACGAACGTCTTCGCGAAGCCGAGCAGCCGCGACACCATCGTCCCGACCGCGAGCAGGGCACTCGCCCGTCCGAGGTCGCGTCCGCCCTCCGCTGCGGTGTCGACGTTCCCGGTCGTGGTGGGCGGGGTGGTGCTGATGGTCGGCTCCTCGGACGCACGGCGGTCGGTGGGCTGGCGACGGTCGTCACGGGTGCTGTCGTCGTCGTGGTGGTCTGCCGGGAGGCTCGACTGCACCCCGGCTCGCATGATCGCGTCCTCGAGCCGGTCGCCGTCGGCCGCCACCGTGTCGGTGCCGGAGCTGGCCGCGGCGATCGCGGTGGCGGCCCCGGGAACGGGGGCGGCCCCGGGGACGGGGCTCGGGCCTCCAGGCGGGGTGTCGACGGCGGGCTCCCCCGGCGCCGGCGGCTGGACCTCGAGCGGACGGTTCGGGTCCTCGTCCTCGGGCTCGGGCTCCCCGTTGCGACGACGGAGTCGGCGCCGCACGTTGCGGATGATGCCGAAGCCGAAGACTGCGATGACCGCGATGGCGGCGACGGCCGTGATGACCGTCTCCCACTGCGCCTGCACGTTGATCTCGACCGTCGCGGGCGTCGAGATCCGGGCCCCGGTCGCGCTCGTCAGCGACATCGACAGGGCGACCTTGCCGTTCGCGACCGACTGCACGGGGAAGGTGGTGCGGGTCGAGGAGCGGGGCTGGATGGTGACCTCGACCGCGTTCTGCTCGATGCGCAGGAACGAGTTCGACGGCGAGACGGTCAGGAAGACGGTGACGGCGTGGTCGGACCGGTTCCGCACCGAGATCGGCAACGAGGACCGGTCACCGAGCAGGGTGATGTCGCTCGAGTTGACGATGTTGACGCTGTTCACGGTCTCGTCGTTGTCGGCGACGAGCGTGTCGATCGCCGTCGAGAGGCCTTCGGGGTCGGCACGCCACGCGTTCGAGGCCGCCGCGAGGGTCGCGAGCCGGGCGGGGGCGGTGACGGACGCGGGGTCCTGCACGGCGCTGGCGAAGTCGGTGAGGTCCTGCTCCGACCCGACCAGGCGGCGGAGCGTCTCGAGCCGGTCGTCGTCGACGCTGGCGCTCTGCAGCGTGAGCGAGCCGGGGGTGGCGTCGACCACGGTGGAGAAGTCCGTCGGCGAGACCCAGACGGTGCTCTCGAGGGTGTCCAGGGCCTGGTCGAGGCGGCTGGAGTCGGTCGGCCAGGACCGGTCGAGCGTGAGGAGGAGCGGCCCGGTCGCGGTGCCCTGGACGGCCACGGTCGCCAGGGTGGCGGTGAGTTCCGACATCGCGTCCGTGTAGGCGCGACCGTTCGTGGCACCGGCGGCGTCCCGGAGGAGCGCCGACATCGCCTGGTCGGCCACGAGCCCCTGCGTCGGACCGATGGACTCCGACGCGGCGACGGTGGCACCGGCACCGGCGGAGGTGTTGCCGCTCGAGACGATGGTGGAGCGGTACCCGGCCTCGCTGAGGGCCGGCAGGTCGTCGGTGGCGACGGTGCCGTCGGCGGGCCAGGCGACGGTGTCGAGCGTCCACGGGAAGTCGACGAGCGACTCCGACGTGGGGATGGTCGTCGGGGCGTCCGGCTCCGTGGTGCTGCCGTCGTCCGTCGGGTCGCCGGGGCTCGCGGGACCGGTCGCCGCGTCGGTGGCGCCGACACCGTCCTGGTCCGGTGCGTCGGTGCTCGAGGTCCCGGGGGTGGCCCCGTCCGCGGGCATGGCCGTCGGGCTCGGGGTCGCGCCCGGGAAGCGGTCGTCCTCGACGGCGGCGGCGATCGCCTGGTCGAAGGAGATCGGCGCGGCGATGCCCGGCGACCCGGCCTGGTGGAGTCCGGTGACGTCGGCGTCCGCGTAGGTGAGCGGGAACTTCTCGTTCCGCAGGCCCTCCAGGCGCTCCAGCCAGGCCGTCGCGGTGCTCGGGGCGTCGTCCCCGAGGAGCCGGATCGACGCGATGATCCGCGGGTCGACGGCGAGGGCGACGCTGTGGTCCTCCGCTGCGTCGAGTTGCTGGGTCAGCGTGCCGTCGACCGCGGTGGCCGAGGCGAGCGCACCGGCGGTGAGCACGCCGTCCTCGGTCGCGGGCACCGTCACGGGCATCGCGACGGCGACGTCGACGGGCGCGCGGTCGAGCGCGGGGTTCCAGGTGAAGGCGGACCGCCCGACCGCGAACGTCGAGCCGGCTGCGTACGAGGCCGCGATGCGTCGTGCACCGAACGGGTTGAGCGTGCCGAGTCGGACGTCGGCGAACGGGACGCTGATGTCACTGACCGTGACGGAGCGGTGTGCCGGGACGACCGGGACGTCCACCTCGCCCATGGGCTCACCGGGGTAACCGTCAGGCGTGGTGTCGCCCAACCAGTCGGTCAGGATGTCCCGGGTCCCGACCACGGGTCGGATGATGTCGAGGTCGGCGCTCCCCGCGGGCAGCGCGGCGTCCGTGTCGTTCGTCACGGTGAGGGACAGCGAGAGGTCGTCACCGAGCTCGAGGACCCCTCGCCCCGACGGGGTCAGCGCGACGGAGGTGGTGCCGGACTGTGCGGCGCTCGGATCGGCGGGCTTCGTGGTGGTGGCGGCGTCGGCGACGTCCATCGCGGCGGGCGCGATGACCAGACCGGTGGCGACCAGGGCGGACGCGGCGGCGGCGAGCACGGTACGGAGTATCTGCATGTGAGAGGGCCCTGGTCGTGAGCGGGCCACGACGAGTGTATGAGGCACGACCATGACGACAGGCGGGCGCGCAGGTGCTCGCCGTCATCATCTGGGATGATCGACGGCGTCATGCAGTCCGTAGCCCAGGCCGTCGAACGTCTCGACGCACTCGCCGCCACCGACACCGTCGACGTCCTCGCACGGGCGTTCGCCGCCGCCGGTCACGAGCTCGCCCTCGTCGGCGGGCCCGTCCGCGACGCCTTCCTCGGCCGCCCGGTGACCGACCTCGACTTCACCACCGACGCACGTCCGGACGAGATCCTGGCGATCGTCGGACCCCTCGCGAAGACGACGTGGGACGTCGGGCGCCAGTTCGGCACCATCGCCGCACTGGTCCGGGGCGAGCAGGTCGAGATCACGACCTACCGCAGCGACGTCTACGACGGCGAGACCCGCAAGCCCGAGGTCACCTTCGGCGACACCATCGAGGACGACCTGCTCCGCCGCGACTTCACCGTCAACGCGATGGCGCTCCGACTCCCCCAGCGGGAACTCGTCGACGTGCACGGCGGTGTCGAGGACCTGCTCGCCGGACGTCTGGCGACCCCACAGGCTGCCCCGATCTCCTTCCGCGACGACCCGCTCCGGATGATGCGGGCGGCACGGTTCACGGCGCAGCTCGGGTTCACGGCGTCCGACGACGTCCGGGGCGCGATGTCCGACCTCGCCGACTCGATCGACATCGTCTCCGCCGAGCGCGTGCGGGACGAGCTCGTGAAGATGCTCAACACGTCCGACCCGGTCGAGGGGCTCCGGCTCCTCGTCGACACCGGGATCGCCGAGCGGATCCTGCCCGAGCTGCCGGCGATGAAGCTCGAGATCGACGAGCACCACCACCACAAGGACGTGTACGAGCACTCGCTCACGGTCCTGACCCAGGCGATCGGGTACGAGGCGGAGCGTCACCCCGGCGACGCCCCCGACACCGTGCTCCGGCTCGCCGCGCTCCTGCACGACATCGGCAAGCCCGCGACCCGCAAGCTCGAGCCCGGCGGCGCGGTGAGCTTCCACCACCACGACCTGGTCGGGTCCAAGCTCGCGAAGAAGCGACTGCGGGCGCTGCGGTTCGACAACGACACGATCGCCTCGGTCGCGCGCCTGATCGAGCTGCACCTCCGGTTCTTCGGGTACACCGAGGGCGCCTGGACCGACGCCGCCGTCCGCCGCTACGTCCGCGACGCCGGCGACCAGCTCGAGCGGTTGCACGAGCTCACCCGCTCCGACGTCACCACCCGGAACCGTCGGAAGGCGGACCGGCTCGGCTTCGCCTACGACGACCTGGAGGCCCGGATCGCCGTCCTCGCGGAGCAGGAGGAACTCGACTCCATGCGTCCGGACCTGACGGGCGACGACATCATGCGCATCCTCGACATCCCGCCGGGGCGGGCCGTCGGCGAGGCGTACCGCTTCCTGCTCGAGGCGCGGATGGACGAGGGGCCGCTCGGCCCCGAGGACGCCGAGGCGCGCCTCCGCGCCTGGTGGGCGTCCCGCGACGCGTCCGCCTGACCGGCGCCGGTCGCTCTGCACAGCCGGTGGCGCGCCTCCAGGCCGTCCGCTACGATGGGCAGGTTGTCTCGCGCGCATGCAGCGTGCCGAGACACATGCATCAACCCTCCTGCCCCGGGAACTGCCCGGGGCCGCTGAGACCAGAGGAGGTGGGTTCCGCATGCACCAGTACGAACTGATGGCGATCCTCGACCCCGAGATCGATGAGCGCACCGTCGCTCCCAGCCTGGACAAGTTCCTCGCGGTCATCCGCAACGACGGTGGCACCGTCGACAACGTGGACGTCTGGGGCCGTCGCCGGCTCGCGTACGAGATCGCGAAGAAGAACGAGGGCATCTACGCCGTCGTGAACTTCACGTCGTCCGCCGACTCCGCCAAGGAGCTGGACCGCCAGCTCGGTCTCTCCGAGGCCGTCCTGCGCACCAAGGTCCTCCGCGCCGAAGAGGGCATGGCCCAGGTCGCCGCTCAGAAGGAGCGCGACGAGGCCCGTGCCGCCCGCAAGGCCGCCAACGCGTCGGCTTCGGCCGCCACGACCGCGAGCGCCGAGTAGCCCGTGGCCGGCGAAACCGTCATCACGGTGGTGGGCAACCTCACCGCGGACCCGGAGCTGCGCTACACGCAGAACGGGCTCGCCGTGGCGAACTTCACCATCGCGTCGACCCCTCGCACGTTCGACCGTCAGGCGAACGAGTGGAAGGACGGCGACGCGCTGTTCCTCCGTGCGAGTGTGTGGCGCGAGTTCGCCGAGCACGTGGCGGGGTCGCTGACGAAGGGCTCGCGCGTCATCGCGCAGGGTCGTCTCCGTCAGCGTTCCTACCAGGACCGTGAGGGTCAGCAGCGGACGAGCATCGAGCTCGAGGTCGACGAGATCGGCCCCTCGCTCCGGTACGCGACCGCCCAGATCACCCGTGCACCGGGTGGCAGCGGCGGTGGCGGCGGGCGCGGCCAGGTCGGCGGCGGGGGCAACTCCGGCGGTGGCTTCGGCGGCAACTCCGGTGGCGGCGGTCAGTCCGACGCACCGTGGTCCCCGCAGGGTGGTCAGCAGGGCGGCGGCAACGCACAGTCGAACGACGTGTGGAGCACCCCCGGCGGCACCTACGACGACGAGACCCCGTTCTGATCCGCGACCACACGGTCTGACGGACACACAACTTCTCTCTCTGTAAGGAAGAACAATGGCTGGAAAGAGCACCGGCGACCGCCGGAAGCCTCGCGGCAAGGGCGGCAAGAACGCCGCTCCCGCGAAGGCGATCAAGGTCGGCGTCATCGACTACAAGGACGTCGCGACCCTGCGCAAGTTCATCTCGGAGCGTGGAAAGATCCGCGCCCGTCGCATCACCGGCGTCTCCGTCCAGGAGCAGCGCCTCATCGCCCGTGCCGTGAAGAACGCCCGTGAGATGGCGCTCCTCCCCTACGCCGGCTCCGGCCGCTGATCGGAGGTCGACACATGTCGAAGCTCATCCTCACCCACGAGGTCTCCGGCCTCGGTTCCGCCGGTGACGTCGTCGACGTCAAGAACGGCTACGCCCGCAACTACCTGATCCCGCAGGGCTTCGCCGTGTCGTGGTCGAAGGGCGGCGAGAAGCAGATCGAGTCGATCCGTGCAGCTCGCACCGCGCGCGAGCTCGCCACCATCGAAGAGGCACAGGACCTCAAGATGAAGCTCGAGAACGCCACCATCCAGCTGTCGGTCAAGGCCGGCAAGGACGGTCGTCTGTTCGGCTCCGTCCGCCCGGCTGACGTCGCTGACGCCGTCCAGGCGCAGGGCGTCGGCTCGCTCGACAAGCGCAAGGTCGAGGTCCCCGCGACCATCAAGACCGTCGGTGACCACGAGGCCACCGTGCGTCTGCGCGAGGACATCGTCGCGACCATCTCGCTGAAGGTCG
This sequence comes from Curtobacterium sp. MCJR17_055, assembly GCF_003224335.1. Lineage (GTDB taxonomy): Bacteria > Actinomycetota > Actinomycetes > Actinomycetales > Microbacteriaceae > Curtobacterium. Next base: position 421,591 of record NZ_QKLF01000002.1, on the reverse strand, counting down.
TCGCCGCGAAGTAGCAGCACACAGCACCGCCGGAGGGCGGGTCTCCCACCACGGGAGGCCCGCCCTCCGTCGTTCCCGCACCGGGTGCACGACCGCGCCCTGCACGGTTGCCCTCCCGGCGTGTCGGAAGGGGTCGGAACCGCTCCGGAGGCCCTGGTCGGCTGAGGGGTTCCGGTGCAAGGAACACCGATGGCCGGTTACCGCCGGCCCCCGCCCTGCGCCTGGGAGCCACCCGAGTGGGACCGGATCACGAGGCCGTTTGTCAAGTCGGTTCTGCACAGTGGAAGGCTCGTAGGTGAACCTTCGACTCGCAGTTGAAGTCGAGTTCTCCACACACGGTGTGGAACGAAAAAGTCCCGATCAGGAGTCGAAAGTGTGTTCTCCGGCGGAGTTCTCCACAGCGGAGTGCACAACCATCCACACAGGTCTCCGGCGTGTTCCGCAATCGATCCACAGAGTTGTCCACAGGTGCTGTTGCTGGGGATAACTCTGTACCCGTAGCGTGAGCCAGCGACTCGGGGATGTCGGTCGCCCGGGGTAGAACTGCTCGGTGGGGGACGGTTCGGCGGGTCGTCCGCCAGCACCGCCATGGACACCACACCGCCGTGAGCACCGCCCCGCCATGAACACCGCCCCGCCATGAACACTGAGGAGCACCTGTGTCGATCGCGCATCTGGAGCCGGCCCCCCGGGAGTACGCCGAGCGGAACGCCGACCGGACTCCCCCGCACGACATGCTCGCGGAGCAGTCGACGATCGGCGGCATGATGCTGTCGAAGGACGCCGTGGCCGACGTCATCGAGACCGCCCGCGGTGTCGACTTCTACATCCCCAAGCACGAGGTCATCTTCGACGCGATCCTGTCGCTGTACTCCCACGGTGAGCCGACCGACGTCATCGCCGTCACCGACGAGCTGACGAAGACGGGCCTGCTGTCCCGCGGTGGTGGCGCCGAGTACCTGCACAGCCTGACCAGCATGGTCCCGACCGCGGCGAACGCCGGGTACTACGCGGCGATCGTGGCCGAGAAGGCCGTCCTCCGTCGTCTGGTCGAGGCCGGTACCCGCATCGTGCAGATGGGCTACGCGAGCGAGGGTGAGGTCACCGACCTCGTCAACAGCGCGCAGGCCGAGGTCTACAACGTCGCCGGTGGTGTGCAGACCGAGGACTACGTCCCCCTGACCGAGGCCATCGGCACCGCCATCGACGAGATCGAGGCCGCGAAGGGTCGCGACGGGCAGATGACCGGCGTCCCGACGGGGTTTGCCCAGATGGACGCCCTGACGAACGGTTTCCACCCCGGACAACTCATCATCGTGGCCGCCCGACCCGCACTCGGAAAGTCGACCCTGGCGCTCGACCTGTGCCGCGCCGCCGCGCTGAAGCACAACCAGACCGCCGCGTTCTTCTCGCTCGAGATGGGCCGCGCCGAGATCGCCATGCGTCTGCTCTCCGCCGAGTCGAGCGTCCCGCTGCAGAACATGCGCAAGGGCACCGTCGACACCCGCGACTGGACCACCATCGCGCAGACCCGCGGGCGCATCAACGACGCTCCGTTCTTCATCGACGACTCCCCCAACATGACCCTCGTCGAGATCCGTGCCAAGTGCCGGCGCCTGAAGCAGCAGCACAACCTGAAGCTCGTCGTCATCGACTACCTGCAGCTCATGACCTCGGGCAAGAAGGTCGAGAGCCGCCAGCAGGAGGTGTCCGAGTTCTCCCGTGCGCTCAAGCTCATGGCGAAGGAGCTCCAGGTCCCCGTCATCGCACTGTCGCAGCTGAACCGTGGACCCGAGCAGCGTGCCGACAAGAAGCCGATGATCTCCGACCTGCGTGAATCCGGGTCGATCGAGCAGGACGCCGACATGGTCATCCTGTTGCACCGTGAGTCGGCGTACGAGAAGGACAACCCGCGGCAGGGTGAAGCCGACCTGATCGTGGCGAAGCACCGCAACGGGCCGACGGACACGATCACGGTGGCGTTCCACGGGATGTTCTCGCGGTTCGTGGACATGCCGCAGTAGGGGAGTGTTGTCGTCCGCCAACTAACTTGTCCGACTGCCACTCAACGTGTCTGAAATATCGACATGGACGCGTTGTTTGGCAGCGACGATGATGAGGCCCTCGTCGTGCTCGGGGCAGTGCGTAGTGCGGAGTTGCGCGACCGGTCGGTGGCCTCGGCTCGCCCTTCGATAGGGACGGACCCGAGGCGCGGGTAGTCGCCCTGAGAGGCGGAAGGTCAGGTCATGACGGTCGTCTTGGTCAATATCACCGTCACTCTCAACGACTACGAGGCCGACCGGATCGAAAAGTTCGCAGCGAACGTGATCGTCACGAGCAACCGTCCGACGGAAGAGGTCACGAGCGACACCCGTGACCGCATCGACAACGCGGTGGGGCTCCGGGACCGGATCTCGGTTGCGCGTACCGCTGCGGAGAAGGCGGCTGGAAGTGAGCGGGGCGCCGCTGCGGAGCACCCGCGGCGGGCTTGTCGGCGTGGGATAGCGCCGACCGTCGCGACCGCCACGCGGAGCAGATGGCCGCCGCCGACGTCGACCCCGTCGCCGTGCAGGCGCAGTACGGTGCCGACGTCTCCAACGCCAAGCATCCGCGGCCTGCCATCACGACCACGCGTGGTGCCGCGAAGGCCCGCAAGAGCGTGACCCGGGCGATGGGTACTCAGCATGAGCGCGGGGAGCGCGGCCGGTGAAGACCGCGCTCCCCACTGCCGTGGGCTAGTCACCAGCCGGCGGGTCGAGATTCTGTGACGGAGCAGTCGTCGATGAGCAACGTCCCGCCGGTCGATGGGTCCTGCTGTGTGAACACCTGCAGTGTTGAGGAGTTCCCGTCCGTGCTGATGTGCCCAATCCATTCGATCTTCGTCCATACGCCCACGGTGAGTTCTGGGATGTCCCAGCCCCTTGGGAGCGCTTGCCGCTCGGATCCGGGTGCCCATTCAACGTCGCGCATCGCGGCGCTCATGCCCGCGGCGGTGGGCCGCACCCAGCAGGAAGCCCAGTACCCTCCGAATCGGACTCCGTTGCGCTCAACGACACGCTGAACCCCGATCGTCCCGGCGGCGCTTGATGCGGGGATGACGGACAGGGCGCCAGACCCTCCGTGTGCCGGTGATGCCACACGATTGATCGTGCCGTCTCCGATGGCGGTCCATTCGTCCGTGCCGCGCTCAAATCCTGGATCCGTCAGTACCTCTCCAGGCGTCGGTGTGACGGGGGCGCGCTTTGCTGCCAGGAACGTTTGCACGCCGCAACCGGTAGACACGAACATTCGGCGTTGTGCGATGACGAGATTGCCGTCTGAGCTGCTGCCATCCGTGCACGCATCCACAGTCTCGGTCCGCTGAGCGCCGGTCACTTCGTCAAGCGCGACCACGGTGGTCGGACTGCCCGTGTTGGCGCGCTGCGTGAACCAAACCAACCCATTCGAGACGACGGGAGCTGCGACGGCACGGAATGCAGTCGAGCCGTCGATCGGCAGGGCATGAGTCCAGAGCACCTTCCCGGTCGTGAGGTTGATAGCGCGGACGGTCGACGCGATTCGCGGGAATCCGGTCAGTTCGCTTTTTGAGGTGAAGAACCCGACATTGCCGTCGAAAGCGATCGCTTGATCCGAGACCGGTAGGGTGCGGACGATTCGTCCAGTCTTCGCCCCGAGCACGACTGTCTTGCTGCCGGAAACGTAGAGCATCCGTCCGTGAGCTGAGATGTCCGGCCTGTCGCCTGACGCATACAGGCCCTCGACGCCGGCGGGGTACTTGGTGCTCCACAGCAGCCGACCCTTTGGGTCCGTCGTTCTGACTTCACCGGAGTCGGCGTAGTGCACTCGGCCGCCGGTCACTATCGAGACTCCAGGTGACGACTCCTCGCCGAGGCTGAGCTTGAAGAGGAACTTCCCCGTTGCTGCGGATGCAACCCTGTCCAAAGTGGAGACCACCCCGGATCCAACGCTGACTGAACGTCGCGGGTTACCGCCGATGGCATGTGACCACAGAACCTTCCCGGTCTGGGCCGAGAGCGTCTTCGTGACCCGCGACGATCCGTTGCTGTCGACCTGCGTGACGTACACCTTGCCACCGGTGACCGTTGCCGAACCGACCCAGTCGGCTTGGTTTCGCCACTGCAGTTTTCCAGTCGCGGTTGCATACGCGGAGAGGCTCGAGCACCCGTATTGCTGTTCGGCAACAATTGTTGACGTTGCGTTCACGCTGATGGAGGTCGCGGTGACGTTCCCGGCCTGCGGGCATTTTGGCGGAGCATTCCGCCAGCTTGGGGTGATCGTGGCAGGCAGCTTTTCAGCCAATTGCGCATTCTGGTTCGCGCCATCGATGCCAGCACCAAGGGCGATGGTGCCGCCGCTCGGGGCCACGGTGTGGCCAGCAGTGATTCCGATAGCAGCCGTGGCGGTTTCGGGCGCGACTATCACGCTGAGGAGAACGGCCACGGAGACGAGGACGGCGGACGTTGAACGCCAGGGCATGCGGAACTCCGATCGGCGGCGACGCTCGCACAGCATCGCTCTCCCGGCAGCGTAACGGTCGAGCGGTCCTCGCGTTTCCGCTGTGGCCAGGTCTCTAGCGGCGAGCTCTTTATGTGCGGCGGATCTCTGCTTACCGATCGAGGTGCAGCGTGAGTTCCTTGCTGCTCTCAAGGTCGGGATCGCGCAGCATGAAGACGATCAGACGAGGCGAGTCGTCTGTGACGGTCGCGGTCCACTCCGTGCCGTTTGCAGCTGCCCAGGACATGTCGGTGCCGGTGAAGTTGATCAGGTGGCTGTCGTTCCTGAGTCGCCACGAGCCGCCGCCGTCGACGGGGTCACCTGTCGCCTCGAGGCGCACTGCGGCCCGCGGGAAGTCAGTGAAATGCGCTTCGCCGTCGCTGGTGAGTTCGAGCGTGCTGCCGCTTTCCGATGTCCAGGTGCCGACCAGGGCACTCTGTCGGGGTGGGGCAACTGAGGTGCACCCGGCAAGGACGCCTAGGCCGACGACGGCGAGGCAGACCCCTGGAATCAGCTTCAAACGGCGCTTGCCGTGCATGAGTACCTAACGTGAACGAGACCTTTGGGTCCTCGCTTCGATGAAGACCGACCCAATCCTACGAGGGCAGCCGTGCTAACCGGAGAGCTGCCCTCGCACACTTGGGGCTCGGCGATCCCGGCGCGGTGCGTGCTGCTCTCTACGATGGTGCGGGTGACTCGCGCGATTGATCCCTCCGCTGCCGACCGCAGTACCCACGTATGGGGAACCGCCGGCCTGGTGTTCATCGTCGGTCTCGTGATCGGTCTGGTCGGGGTTACCGAGCGGACATTGTGGCTCGATGAGTCCGCAACGGTGATCGCTGCGACCCGGTCATGGTCAGGCCTTGCCACGCTGACGGGTGAAATCGACCTCGTACATGCTCTGTACTACGCGGTGCTGCATGTCTGGTTCGGTGTGGTCGGGTACTCGCCGGTGTCGTTGCGTGCACCGTCTGCGGTCGCGATCGCAGCGACCGCGGCACTCCTGGTACCCCTGGGGCGTCGACTGCTGAGCTACCGTCTCGGGGTTCTCGCTGCAGCCGTATTCTTAGCAACCCCTGCTGCGCTGCTCGCGGCAACGAACGGCCGATCCCAGTCCTTTGAGATGCTCGCAGCCGTTGCCGCAACGCTGCTGCTGGTCACAGCAGCGCGTACCACGGCTCCAGGTTCGCGGTCTCGCCTCGTCGCGGCGTGGGCGGGGTACTCGCTCGTCGCGTTCATCGGGGTGCTGTTCAACCTGTGGTTCGTCTTCGTCGTGATCGCGCACGCCCTAACCGTCCTCGTCCTCGCAGCGCGACGACGCGAAAGCCGGATACAGCTTCTTGGCGGAGCGGTTACCTCGATGCTGGTTGTCGCCGTCGCCACTGTCCCGTTCGCAGTTGGAGCAGTTGCACAGAGCTCCCAGATCGGCTTCCTGCAGCGGCCCAGCGCCCGGAGCGCTGTTCTGACCGTGTTCCGGGACCAGTCGTTCGCGCTGCCGTTGGTGCACACCGGCACGACTTGGCCGTTGCTGCTCGCAGGTGGGAGCTGGCTGCTGGCGATCATCGGTGCCATCTGGCTCGTGCGTATTCGGCCGGGCGTGCTGAGCGTCGTCGTGCCGTGGCTCTTCGTCACGCCAGTTGGACTGTTGGCCGTAACGATTATCGCGTCTCCAACGTTCTCTGACCGGTACTTGGCGATGTGTGTGCCGGCGCTTTCGCTGCTGGTTGCAGCAGGTGTGATGGCGTTGACGTACCGATTCCGGGCAGTGCTGGCGGTCGTTGCAGGGCTGGCGTTGCTGGTGTTCGGGGCGCACGCGTGGCAGTTGGTGCGTTGGGGCGACCCGGCCACCGTGGACTGGCGCACTGCAGCGACAGAGATCGAGCAGGAACGTTCGGCAACTAGTGGTCGAGCAGGGATCATCTACGGCGCCATGGCCCGACCGCCGCTTCAGCTTGCGGTGGACTACCCCGACGAGCTCGAGCACGTGAGCGATCTCACGAAGACTCCGCCTGCTCCGTCCACCGGGTTTTGGGCGAAGAGCCGCTCCGTGGGTGACGCAGTGGCTCGTACTGACGGCTACGCGGTCGTTTGGTACGTCGGGGAGCCTGCGAGCCCCGAAGTGCCGGCGGTGACGAGCGCTATGCGCGGCAAGGGGTTCATCGCCGAGGAGACGACGCTTTTCGACGGCGGCATACTCCTCGAATATCGTCGTATCGATTAGCTCCGGTTCTGTCGAGTCCCTTGTTGTGGGGGAGCGGGCAGCGCCGTCAATCTCTATCGTTCTCAGTGTCCGTACAGGTTCTCCAGAGGGGCTGGTTGAGCGTGCGGTGACTTCGCCGTGGAACGGCGTGAGGGGTTGGTCTCGCCGTGCGCGTTTCGCGTCAGAGCTGGATTGTCACTGTCGGAATCGCACTGGTTGCGTTGCTCGCCTCGATGCTGTCGGTCATCGCGCAGCCAGCGCCTGCGCAAGCTGCCGTGACGGGTGATGGCGGTCAGTACGTGTGGTCGTACGGGCGTGTGCTGGATACACGTGACGGGACCGGTGGGTTTTCCACCCCGATGCCGGCGAACACGGAGCGGAAGATCCAAGTTGGCGGTACGGCGGGTGTTCCCAACGACGCGTCCGCGGTGGTCCTGAGCGCGACGGTCGTGCACCCGGGTGGGCAGGGCATCCTGCGCGCCAAGCCGGACCGTGACACCCCATCGGCGATGGTCATGGTTTACGGCGGCGGCGGCCTCGACACCATGTCCAACATGGTGACCGTGCCGATCGGTGACGACGGCAAGGTGACGTTCACCGCAACGACATCCGTCGACCTGGTGCTGAACGTGCAGGGCTACTACACCTCCACCGACGGTGGCGTCGCGCCGGGCGGATTCGTGGTCGGAACTGGCAAGGAAGCAGCGAACACGACGAACGGCACGGGGCTGCCGCAGCAGAAGATCGGTGCGGGTAAGAGCGTCGACATTCAGATCACTGGTGATGAGGCTGGCGTCGATGTCCCCGCGAACGCGTCAGGGATCGTTGCGAACTTCCTCGTCCTCTCCCGCGATGGCAACGCTGGCCTCATCAAGCCCTACGCCGCGGGCGGAACCGAGGGCAGCGTCGGCATGAACTACCCGGCCGCGACAACGTCGGCGATGTCGGCACATGTCGCGCTGAGCGGTGACGGGAAGATCACCGTCTACAACCAGTGGGGCATCATCGATCTCGTCGTCGAGATCCAGGGCTACTTCACCCAGACCAATCAGGGCGGCGTTTTCACGCCTGCGTCTGGGACCCTCTACGACACCCGCACCGGCACTGCCGTGCCCTCCGGCGGGACCCGCGCAGTCCAGGTCGCAGGTCAGCAGGGCGTGCCGCAGATGGGTGCCGGTGTCTCCGCGGTTGCCGTGACGCTGACCGCGATCAACGGCACCTCTAGTGCTGGCACCGCGACCCTCTGGGCGAACGGCGTGACCCGCCCCAACCCGCTGTACTCGGTGACGTTCCCCGCGAACACGACTCGGTCGAACACCGTCATCGTGCCGCTAGGAACGGATGGCAAGATTCAACTGTGGAACTCAGGGCCAGGGGCCGTGAACTACCTCGTCGATCTGCAGGGCTGGTACAACGCCCTGCCAACAGGCCCCGGAACGACGGGAATCACGGGAAGTCGTCCGTCCGCGACGACGTTGCCGTTCAACATCACCGACCAGACCAGCGCCCGAGTGGACGTCGCCACCGGCAACCTGAACGTGCAGAACGTCGGCCTCACTTTGCCCGGGACAACCTCCTCTGTGCCGATCGGCATGGCGTACAACTCCCGTGGCTGGCGAGTCGATGACACGGTCTCCTATGAAGCGAACCGGTGGGAGGGCGCTTTCGCTGGCGTCGGCACGCTCTCAACTAACGGCACCGGCGTTGTCTATACGGACGCCTCCGGTGCGACGTGGCCGTTCGCGACGACGGACAACGTCAACTACGTCACCCCGGCCGGATTCAAGGGCGACCTGGTGCGTTACGCATCCGGTTACACGATGACGATGTGGGGCTCGAACACGAAAGTCGCGTTCAACCCGAACGGGTACCCACTGACCGTCACCGATGACAACAAAGAGCCGCAGCAGGTGAAGCTCGCCCGTACGGGACTTCGTTTGGACTCGATCACCTCCACCGCTGGCCCAGCTGCCGCCCGGAAGGCGTCAGTGGCGTTCCAGAACCGGACCACGACGATCACTCAGGCGGCCGGCACGAACGCCGCGCGCTCGATCCGGTACGGCAAGGACACCAACGGGAACCTCACTTCCTACACGGACGCGACGGGCAAGACCACCACGTTCGGCTACAACGGCAACGACTTGACCTCGATCACTGCTCCCGAGGGCGGCGTCACTGAGTTCACGTACGACAGCCAGCAGCGAGTCACCAAGATCGCCCAGCGCAACACCACCGCCGGTTCCCCCGGAACGGCCATAACGCGGATCAGCTACGCCAGCACCACCTCGACGCTCGTCGCGGGACCGCGCTCGGACCAGAACGCTGCAATCGCGGACGCCAAGCACACCACCTACGAGCTCAACGCAGACACGCACCTGGTGAAGAACGCCACGGACGCGATGGGCCGCCAGCAGTCCCGCGAGTACAACCCGCAGAACAACGGTGTCACCTCATCGACCGTCGGCACCGGGAGCGCCGCGTCGACGACGACAGGGGAGTACGGAGCGAATGCGTCGCAGTCGCTGACGAAGGTGCAGTCATCCTCCGGATCAGCGTCCTCCGCCACATACGGTGGCGCCTCCTCATCGCCATACCTCGCAGACAGCTCCACCGACAGCGCTGGCAACAGCGTCAAGATGGGCTACGACCCGGCCGGAAACATGACCTCGTCCAGCACCGGCGAAGGCGACAACGCAGCGACCGCAAAGCTCGAGCGCAACGACGACGGCACCGTCAAGACTGCCCTCGCTCCGGGCCAGGTCGAAGCCATCAGCAACAAGACGCAGTACTTCTACAACAGCAACAAGCAGCTGCGGAACGTCACCGCGCCTGCCGAAACCAGCATCGGAGCGAAGGACTACACCTACGACTCCCTCGGTCGGCTCGCGACCGAGACCGACGGCCGCGGGAACACCACCTCGTTCACGTACGACAACAACGACCGACTGCTGAGCACCGCGTTCAGCGACGGCACCACGACCGTGACGAACACCTACGACGGCAACGGCAACAACACCAGCCAGGTCTCCGCCACCGGCACAGTCACCAACACGTACGACCAGCAGAACCGCTTCACCAGCACCCTCAACACCGCCGGTGGCGGACAAGTCAGCTACGGGTACGACCTCGCCGGCAACACCGTCAAGGTCACCGACAGTCAGGGCACCGTCACCCACGACTACGACTCCTCGAACGCCCTCACCGCCACCACCTACCCATCCGGCGCTGGCACGGCGAAGCAGCTGTACAAGATCGACGACCACGGCCGCCGTACCGACACCTGGCTCAACGCCACCCCCAACGGCGGCGACGACCCGACGGTGTGGAAGGCGCACCAGAAGCTCGAGTACGACGGCTCCGGCAAGGTCACCCGCGTGCTCGGATCCCGCGACAGCAGCAGCCCGTCCTCCGTTGTCGACACGAAGTACTGCTACATCGCCGGCACAACCGCCGGCGGCAGCTGTGATCCCGACAAGGGCAATGACCGCGACCAGCTGCAGTGGTCCAAGGACATGACCGGTCAGATCACCGAGTACGACTACAAGACCAGCGACGGGAAGAGCTCCACACGACTGCAGAAGGTCAAGCAGACCGGCGGCGCCCAGAACACGACCTGGACGTTCACCTACGACAAGGCGGGTGACCGAACCGAAGCGAAGGCAGTCGACACGGACACTAAGCGCGTCATCTCGGACACACAGCTCAGCTTCAACGCGCTTGGGCAGATCACCACCGCCGGGTACCAGTACGACGGCACCGGCAACCTGATCGCTGCGCCGGGGGAGTCCTTCACCTACAACAGTGCCCAGCAGATGACGTCTTCTACGAAGGATGGCGTCAAGACCAGCTACACGTACGCTGGCGCCGACATGAACAAGATGCTCTCCCAAGCAACCGACGGCGGCAAGGCGTACCAGTACACGTATGGAACGTCCGACAGCAACGGTGTCCCCGTGATCACCGCCCGTGCCATCGCCGGCGTCGGCACTGCATCCGTGCTGAGCGATCCCTCGAGTGGAAGTCCGCTGGCTCTTCGGACGACCGACGGGGCCACGAGCATGTGGGTCATTGACGGCATCGGCAACCCCGCCGCCGCCATCACCGACAAGGGTTCGACGGCCTATACCGTCTCGTATTCGCCGTACGGCGGTGAGACCGTCTCCTATGGTGATACCAGTATCCAGTGGCAGCAAAGCCCTTACGGGTTCAAATCAGGTATTCGCTCAAGCAACTCCGTTAACGGAATTACGAAGTTCGGTTATCGTTGGCAATCCGCCGTCACTGGTATGTGGATCGAGCGCGACACCCTGGATGCCCCCCTTGATCCCGGCAATGCGAACCGATACGCGTACGCTGGGGATGACCCAATTAACAATTCCGATCCCACAGGCCGAGACTTCTTTACTGCTGCCGAGCAGTACATCACGACCGCAGGAACATATGCGGCTGGCGGTGGAGTAGTTGGTGGGACGATTGGGTGCGTCGCGGGAGGAGTTACCGGCGCCGTCGGTGGAAGCGCAGTTCCCGTAGCAGGGACGGTCGCTGGCGCGGTTGCGGGCTGCGCAGCTGGATTTGGCACAGCGGCAGAGGTGGGTGTAGGGATTGGCGGCGCTGTGGGTATTGGTGTTGCTACCTACCGAGCTATCCGTGGCGATTACTCCTGACGTCACGGTAGATAGGAGCAGGGCATGTCCGCCAAAAGTAGAATCATTTTCGAACGAATTGGTTTCGTATCGTCAGTGGTAGCACTCGTCCTAGGTGTGTTCAATTTGATTTTTTCGCCTGAGAAGCCAGGGTCGTGGCTTCCACTAGTAATAATCATGCCTATCGTGCTGATGGCTTCCGCCAAGCGACGCAAGGGTGCCAATAAGAAAAAATGAGATTCGTGGCGGTCCTCGCTTACTGCCTTCGCTGCTATGAGTTACGTCCGCGACACCACGACGCAGGTCGTCCCTGCAGGAGTCGACCAGTTGCGTCGAGTGGAACTGTCTCAGACGTCGAACTGTCTCAGACAGGGCAAACTGGGCTGAGGTGATTAACGAGGTGCCAAGCGTGAATACGACGCTGATGAATTGACAGTACCGGTGCCGCACGCCTTGGCTGGACTGCCATCGATACGACGGCAAACTGGGTTCGGGTGCGTCTCGCACCTGGAGATTGGATCGGCGGCCGATTTGGCCGCCGGTCCTATTTCAGTACCTACCCAGAGCCACATGACCTGTTCATCGAGGAACAGTGGAAAATGAGCGATGACGGGGAGTTCACGGCGCCAGTCGAGAACGCTGCTGGATTATGGCGATCGTGGCCGGCGGGCGGCCGAGCACGTGCCAGTCGTCCGGACGTTCAGTGAGCAGCTCACGCACCCGCGGTGCAACCTGCTCGCCGAGGAGTCGGATGCTCCGCTCGCGCGCCTCGCGCGGGATGCCGGGAAGGTCGTACTTCAGGTCGAAGCGGGAGAGGTGGTTCGACCGGGCGACGGAATCGATCCGCCGAGCCAGAGTCTCGACCGAACCCACGAACAGCGCTCCCGTCGTGACCTCTTTCGCGTAGAGGGCTCGGGAGGGGGCCGGGAAGCCGCGCTCAGTGCTGGCTTGGGTCATCAGCGCTTCCCAGTGCGGCCAGTACGCGTCCTGCGCCTCCTCGTCGGTTTCTGCGATGAGGCCGTTCCCGTGGTGCGCGATGGGCAGCTCGGGCCGGCCGAGTTGGTCGAGGCTTCGCAGATACAGGTCCGCGTGCGCGGCGAAGCGTTCCGGCGGTCCGGCGACGACGGAGATCATGAGCGGGAGCCCGTAGCGCGCCGCCCGGACGACTGACTCGGGGCTGCCACCGATGCCGATCCAGGCGGGGATACCCCCTTCGGGCATGCGCGGCTGCAGGCGCACGCCCTGCAGCGGGCTGCGGTGTTGACCCGACCAGGTGACTCGTTCTTCGCGCATGAGACGGACGAACAGGTTCAGGTTCTCCTCGAACAGTGCGTCGTAGTCCGCCATGTTGAACCCGAACAACGAGAAGGACTCCACCGAGGAGGCCCTGCCGAGGATGACGCGCGCACGGCCGTTCGACACCGCATCGACGGTGGCGAACGCTTGGTACAGCCGTACCGGGTCGTTCGTGGACAGCACGGTCACCGCGGTACCGAGCCTGATCGTGGAAGTGGCCTGAGCTGCGGCCGCGAGCAGCACGGGGGTGGCCGTGTCGACGTTCCCGGGGCGGTAGTGCTCCCCGATGCTGAACACGTCGATGCCGACAGACTCGGCCAGCTGCGCTTCCCGCACGAGGAGGCGCACCTGCTCTGGGTCGCTCAGTACGTGGCCGGCGTCCGTTGCTGGATCCCCGAAGGAATCCGCCCCGATCTCGAATTTGGTGGGATCGACCTGCATGGTGGCGCGCTCCTGTGCGGCGGTCGTGGGGCTAGTTGCCGGCGAGAGCGCCCATGAAGCCGGAGATGTCGCCGATGGCGTTGTGCTCGACGATCTGACCGTCGCGGATGACGTCGACGGCGACTGCCTCGAGGCGGGTCATGTTGCCGTTGGCGGGCATGCCGAACAGTTCGCCGGTGCTGAAGGTGCCCTCGAGGACCCAGTGGGTGTAGACCGTGTCGCCGTCTGCGGCCTGGCCGAGGATCGTCATGGTCTGCTCGGGGATGGCGGTCTTCGCGGCGAGGTCCGACCCCATCCACATGTCGCGGTTCATCGCACCGCCGTTGGTGTGGTTGATGAGGTCCTGGGAGATGTAGGTGTCAAACGCGCCTTGCAGGTCGCTGCCGTTGTAGGCGTCGTAGAACGTGCGCGCGATGGTCTTGTTGTCGTCGGTGGTGCTCATGGTCTTGTCCTCACGGTGAGAGTGTTTGCCCACGGATGTGGGTGGGGAGGGGTGCTGCTCGTAAGCGAGCGGGAAATCAGTTGGCGGAGAGCAGCAGCGTGTTCAGGCTGGGGTCTCGGACGAGGAAGCCGGCGTCGGATTCCTCGATGGGTCCATCGACGGTGCCAAGGACATGGTCGAGGCGCTCGTGCGTGTCGAGGCGGAGGGTGAAGGCGCGCATGCGTGCGGTCCCTGCGGGGGATTGCGGTGCGCCGATGCCTTGCCAGGTGTTCACCGCGATGCGGTGGTTGAACGCGCCGCCGCCACCGAGGTCGCCCATGTGGAAGCGGGGTGCCCACACGGCCTGGTTGAACCCGAACGTGCGGTAGAAACCGTAGGCGGCTTCGAGGTCCCCGACGTACAGGTGGACGTGGCCGATCTTGGTGCCCTCCGGTACGGGGAGGGTTGTGTCGTCGTCGGGCAGTGCGGCGAGGACGGCGCGGACGTCGAGCGGCTCACGACCGTTGGAACGGCTGCCGTCCTGGCGCAGCACGTACGGGCCGTTGTCGTCGAAGTGGAACCCGCGGAGACGTTCCGGGGTCTCGAGGGTGATCTCGACCGTGATGCCGTCCGGGTCGAGGAGGTAGATCGCCTTCGACATGATGTGGTCGGTCGGTGAGATCTGCCAGCCGACGCGGATGAGGCGGAGCAAGATCCGGGCGAAGTCGGCTTCTGTCGGCGGGTGCACGGCGAGGTGGTAGAGCCCGCTGTGGCCCTGCAGGAACCCGGTCTGGGCGCCCGGGTGCAGGGTGACGAGGGTCTGTGCCTTCGTGCCGAGCTCGACCTCGTCCTGGGACTCGGACCGCAGGACGAGGCCGATGACATCGGTCCAGAACGCGGTGGAACGGCCGAGGTCGGTGACCTCGAGGTGCACGGCACCGAACTCCGCGACCTCACGGTCCGGCGTGCCAGGCGCGGCCGCGTTCGGGGCGGAACGCGGGCCCGAAGAAGTGTCGAGGGGGTTCATTGCTGCTCCTGCAGAGTTCGACGTCGGCGTGGGTCCTGGCCGCGCGAGCTGCTGCCGGAACCGAGAGTTACTTGAACGATCAAGTAATGAGCATCACTGTACGCCATCTTGTTGAACTGTCAACAACCGTGTGCAGACCATTCCTGACTGCTCGTCGCGGCAGGAGCGGGCCTGGATGCAGACGCCCGCCAGCTGGGCGACGAAGGTGTCGTCAGCTGGCGGGCGGGAAGAGGAGTCAGCGTGCGATCGGGAGGAACGTGCGGTAGATCGGCACCGCAACCGCCGTCGTCACGAGGTGCATGATGCCCAGCGCCACTCCCGCGGTGATCGCAGCGGAGCCACCACTGACGGCGAGGAGCACGTCGGGGATGAGGGAGAGCACCAGGACGACCGGGACGAGGATCGCGAGCGCGCGCCCAGCCGAACGCGTGCGGCTGATGAGCGCCCACCCGATCGCGCCGATCAGGACCCCGACGACGGTGAAGGTGATGTAGGCCGGCGGCGTCAGGCCTTGCACTGCAGGGTCAGCACCGGCCGCGAGGGCGCTGACGGCGATGATCGCGTTGGCGATGCTGCCGATGACGGCGGCGAGGACAGTCGCGACGAGGACCCCGCGGAGGCGGCTCGGGCGGCGGGTTGTCGTGTCGATCGTGCTCATGGGAGTTTCCGTTCTGGGAGGCGCGGCCGCATCGGACGAGCGGGCGCGACGGAGCAACGGGCTGGCGAGTGCCAGTCCGGGCGGTCGGGGGTCTGTGGAGTGGGCGGCCTGTGGAGTCGTCGATCAGTCGTGAGCGACCGGCGCAGCGGCGGCGCGCGCCGCCGGACCGCAGTCGGCGTCCGGCGTCAGGAGGTTCGCGGCGATCGGCCGCAGGATCTCGGCGAGATCGCCGACCCGCTCGGGCGGGATCGCATCGAAGAACGCGCGTCGAGCCTCCTCGACGTGATGCGGAGCCGCTCGCTCGATGAGTGCTCGTCCGTCCACGGTCAGGGTGGCCACGAGCGAGCGCTTGTCCGTCTCGGACGGCACGCGACGCACCCACCCACGCTTCTCGAGCTTCGTCACCGCGTGTGACAGACGGGAGAGTGATCCGTTCGTGAGGAAGGCCAGGCTGCTCATCGGAGCGCTGTCGTCGGGAGACTCGCTGAGCATCGCGAGGACGTTGTACTCGAAGCGGGTCATCGCGAAGTCACGCTTGAGCTGCGCGTCGAGCGCCGAGGGCAGCAGCTCGATGATCGCGAGGAGATCCATCCAGGCTGCCGCCTCGGTCTTGTTGAGCCAGCGCGGTTCGTCCATGCGCACATCGTCGCAGAAAAAACTTGACCGTTCAACAAAACGCTGTGTACTGTCGGCCTCGTTACTTCAACGTTCAAGCACAAGGAAGATCATGCTCATCGCACTCTGGATCATCAACGGCCTCCTGGCGCTCGCGTTCCTCGGAGCCGGCCTGATGAAGCTGGCCCGTCCCGCGGAGGCCCTGGCCAGCAGCGGCATGGGCTGGGCGGCCGACTTCGCCAGCAGTCACGTCAAGCTCATCGGCCTCGCGGAGGTCCTCGGTGCGATCGGCTTGATCCTGCCGCTGCTGCTCGACGTCGCGCCGGTCCTCACCCCGATCGCCGCGATCCTCCTCGCTGTCCTCATGCTCGGCGCCGTGGTCGTCCACCTGCGCCGCAAGGAGTCCCCGGCGGCTCCGATCGTCCTGGCGATCCTCTCGATCGTCAGCGCGATCCTCGGTTTCGCCGCCCTCTGACCACACCCTCTCCAACCGCACCACCTCTGAAACAGGAGCACACATCATGACCAGCATCAGCATCCTCGGTACCGGCAACATGGGCACCGCGATCGCCTCCGTCTTCTCCGACGGCGGCGCTACCGTCGAGTCGATCAAGCACTCCGACGAGCCCACCTCCTTCGCCGGCGACATCGTCGTCCTCGCCGTCCCGTACGCCGCCCTCCCCGAGATCGCCGACAAGTACAAGAGCGTCCTCGCCGGCAAGACCGTCGTCGACATCACCAACACCGTCGACTTCGCCACCTTCCAGCCGGTCGTCTTCGACGCCGGCAGCGGTGCCGCGGACCTCGCCGCCCGCCTGCCCGAGTCGCACGTCGTCAAGGCGTTCAACACCAACTTCGCCGGCGCGCTGGCCACGAAGAGCGTCGGCGGCAAGAAGACCGCCGTGCTCATCGCCGGCGACGACGCCGACGCGAAGGCCGCTCTCCGCGACGCGATCACCGCCGGTGGTCTCGACGCCTTCGACGCCGGCCCCCTCGCCCGCGCCCACGAGCTCGAGGGCATCGGCTACCTCCAGATGGGCCTCGCCGTCTCCGAGCAGATCAGCTGGACCGACGGCCTCGGGGTCATCAAGTGACGATCGCCGTCACCGGCGCGACCGGCAACCTCGGTCGCCTGATCGTCGGACACCTCCTCGCTCGTGGCGTGACAGCCGACGACGTCGTCGCCATCGGCCGGAACGCCGAGCGCCTCTCCGCGCTGTTCGCTGACTCCGGTGTCCGCACCGCCGTTGCCGACTACGCCGATCCGGCGGCCCTCGCGTCCGCGTTCGACGGCGTCGAGACCCTGGTGCTCGTCTCCGGCAGCGAGGTCGGTCAGCGTGTGCCGCAGCACACCAACGCCATCCGTGCTGCGGAGCAGGCCGGCGTACAGCACATCGTCTACACCAGCGCTCCCCGCGCCGATACGTCGACGCTGTTCGTCGCTCCTGAGCACAAGGCCACCGAGGACCTCCTCGCGGCCTCGCCCGTCACGGCGACCGTGCTCCGGAACAACTGGTACAACGAGAACTACGAGCAGGCCTTCGCCCAGATCGCCGCGACCGGCCAGTGGCTCGCCAGCAGCGGTACCGGACGGATCGCTTCGGCGGCTCGCTCCGACTACGCCGAAGCGGCCGCCGTCGTCGCTGCGACGGGTGCCCACCGTGGCGAGACGCTCGAGCTCGCCGGTGACACCGCCTGGGACGGCGCGGAGTTCGCCGCGACCGCAGGCCGCGTCCTCGGACGTGACGTCGCGTACGCCGACGTCTCGTCGCAGGAGCACCAGCAGGTTCTGGTGTCCGCCGGTCTCGACGAGGGCACCATCGGGTTCCTCGTCGGCCTCGACGTAGCCGTCGCCGACGGCGCCCTCGACGGCCCCTCCCCGGTCCTCTCCACGCTGATCGGTCACCCGACCGTGACACTCGAGGAGACCTTCCGCAGGCTCCACACGGCCTGACCCATCCGCGGAACGACAACGCTCCGTGGTGCCGGACGACAGACGGCACCACGGAGCGTTCTCGTGTTCGTGACACCCGCCGCAGGTTCGGAAACTCCCCGTCAACGGGCCGCGCAAAGGACTTGCACTTTCGTCTTGGAAGTGCAAAACTGCAGAGCGTGAAGACATCTGAGCGGACCCGACTGCTTCGCCGTCGCATGATCGCCACAGCCCGTCGTCGAACGATCTCCGATGGGCTGAACGGCTTCACCATCGAGCAGCTCTGCGAAGAAGTCGGCGTGTCCCGTCGCACCTTCTTCAACCACTTCGCCTCCAAGGAGGACGTCGTACTCGGCATCGAACTCGGCGTCGAAGACGGCCTGCTGACCGCGTTCGCTGCCGGAACGGCCGTCGATCCAGATCTCGCCCCCATCGATGCGGCAGTCGCCCTGGCCATCGAGCACCTGCACGTCGTCGGCCTCGACCGCGGCGAAGAATCCCTCATGCGGGACGTGCTGGATCGCGAGCCGTCCCTCGTGGCCCGGTTCGTGTCCGCGACCGACCGGCAGATGGAGCTCGTCGGGGACGCCCTGCGCTCCCGGTTTGGATGGACCGAACCGACCGACGACCGCGGACGCCTGGTCGCCGAGATCGTCGGCGCGCTCCTCAAGGCGACCGCCTGGCGGTTCTTCGCCGACGAGGACGGACCACCGTTCGAAGACACCCTCTGGACCAACTTCCGCCTCGTCACGGCGATGGCGACCTCGGACGGCGCAACCGTCCCGACCAGCACGCCGCTCGGAGCGGCCCACTCGACAAACGAACTGGAGCACACCCCATGAGCTCGACCAAGAGCGCGACACGAGCAGGACGGTCAGACGGACCGCTCCTGCTCACCCAGCGCCGCATCTGGACCATCTTCTCCGCACTCATCGCGGGGATGCTGCTCTCCAGCCTCGACCAGACCATCGTCTCGACCGCGATGCCGACCATCGTCGGCGAGCTCGGTGGTGTCGCGCACCAGGCGTGGCTGACAACGGGGTACCTGCTCGCGTCGACGATCGTGATGCCGATCTACGGCAAGTTCGGTGACGTCCTCGGACGCCGGAACCTGTTCCTCATCGCGATCGCCCTGTTCACGATCGCCTCTGCCGGGTGTGCCTTCGCCGGCGACTTCACACAGCTGATCGTGTGGCGTGCGGTGCAGGGCCTCGGTGGTGGTGGCCTGATGATCTTGTCGCAGGCGATCATCGCGGACATCGTCCCCGCCTCCCAGCGCGGCAAGTACCTCGGCCCGCTCGGTGCGATCTTCGGCCTCTCCGCCATCGGTGGCCCGCTCCTCGGTGGCTTCTTCGTCGACCACCTCACCTGGAACTGGGCGTTCTACATCAACATCCCGGTCGGGATCGCCGCGTTCTGCATCGCTTGGTTCGCGCTGACCCTGCCGACCAAGAAGGCCGAGAAGAGGATCGACGTCCTCGGCGTGCTCCTGATGTCCGCAGCCACGACGTGCCTGGTGTTCTTCTCCGAGTTCGGCGGAAACAAGGACCACGGCTGGGATGCGCTCGAGACGTGGGCCTGGTTCGCGGGCCTCGTCGTCGCCGCTTCGTTGCTCGTGCTCGTCGAGACCCGCGTCGAGGACCCGGTGCTCCCGATGTCCTTCTTCCGCAACCGCACCTTCCTGCTCGCGACCGGCATCGGTCTCGTGCTCGGTATCGGCATGTTCGCCGCCATCGGCTTCGTCCCGACGTTCCTGCAGATGGCGTCCGGCACCTCGGCCGCGGTCTCGGGTCTGCTGATGCTGCCGATGATGGTCGGCCTCATCGGGACCTCCATCGCGTCCGGCAACCTGATCTCGAAGACCGGTCGCTACCGCGCGTTCCCGATCGTCGGCACGATCCTCGTCGCGGCCGCGATGCTCTGCCTCACGCAGCTCGCCGCGGACACTCCGATCTGGCTGATCTGCGTGTACCTGTTCGTCTTCGGCGCGGGCCTCGGCCTGATCATGCAGGTCGTGGTCCTCGTCGCGCAGAACGCGGTGCCCGCATCGCAGGTCGGGACCGCCACCTCGACGAACAACTACTTCCGCGAGGTCGGTGCATCACTCGGCACGGCCGTGTTCGGTGCACTGTTCACCGCACGGTTGACCACGTCGCTGACCGACGTGTTCCGCGGCGCCGGCGGTTCCGCGACCGATGCCGCGTCCTCGGCGGGCAGCATCGACCCGGCGACCGTGGCGAAGCTGCCGGAGGCGGTACAGGACGGCATCGTCAACGCGTACGCCGACTCCCTCGCGCCGGTGTTCTGGTACCTGCTGCCCTTCATCGCCGTGGCGTTCCTGCTCGCCCTGTTCCTGCCGCAGATCAAGCTCTCCGACACGGCCGGCATGGTCGCTCGTGGCGAAGCCATCGGCGGTGCAGAAGCCGACGAACTCGAGAAGGCGCGACAGGACGCCACCGCCGGTGGCCACCCAGCCGCAACGGCAGCCCCCTCAGTTCCCGACTCCGTCCGATCCGGGGCGCTGCGCGACGAGTAGCCGGGACGCAGTGAGGAGGGCGCTGCGAGGCGCCCCCTCACTCCGTCCGTCGGACGCACCAGCGAGGACGCTCGACCCGCAGTCACATCAGCAGCCCCGACCGAATGAGAGAGAGCACATCATGGCCGCACCCCTCGGCATGCGCGTCCGGACCTGGGCGATGTCGACCCTCGTCACCCGCATCATCCGGGCACCGAAGGTGGAACTCACTTCCCGTGCCGTTCCCGACAACGAGATCGTGCACGTCCCCACCCGTCACGGTTCGATCCGCTGCTCCATCACGCGGCCTCCCGCTGACGCCCCCCTCGCCGCGAACGGTGCCACGCCGCCGGTGGTCATCAACACCCACGGTGGTGGGTTCGTGATCGGGAACCCGCTGCAGGACAACCACCTCGCTCGAGGGATCGCGGGCGAAGTGGGCAGCGTCGTCGTGAACGTGGACTACAGCACATCACCGAGAGCCCGGTTCCCGCAGGCGTTGGAGGAGTGCTTCGACGTGCTCACGTGGGTCGCCCGCTCCGGGGAGACCATGGGGTGGGACGGTACCCGGATCGCGGTGACCGGCAGCAGCGCTGGTGGGAACCTCGCCCTCGGCACCCTCACGCAATCGACACGCGAGCACGGCCCTGCTGTTCGCGCTGCCGCCCTCATCGTTCCCGCCGTGGACCTGTCGATCCCGCCCGCCGGAGCGACCTTCCTGACCGAGAAGCCGTTCGTCAACGCCGCGATGCTCGAGATGGTCGACGCGGCCTACCCGCTGCCGAGCACGGACCGCAAGAACCCGCTCGTCTCGCCCGCTTTCCTCCCCGAGGCGGAGCTCCGCGCACTGCCACCGACCCTGGTCGTCACCGCGGAGTACGACACGCTCCGTCCCTCGATCGAGGAGTTCACCGCGCATGCTGTGGAGGTCGGTGCGCCGGTCGAGACCCGACGGTTCGACGGGGTCGATCACGACTTCTACTACGCCGGCTCCACCCCGAAGGCGACGCTCGACACGCTCATGGCCGCGTTCACCACGCACCTCCTCGAACACCTCCGCTGACCCGCGCGCTCCAGGGCATTGCAGCGCGGGCGGGCTCGTCAGCGGGAGATGATGCCCCGCGCTGCGCTCTCGAGGAGCATCGACGTGGCCAGCACCATGAAGCCCGCGAACCGTAGCACCGCGCTCGTGGTGGCGACCGCTGCCCAGAGCGGCAGCAACGGCACGCGCGCGATCGTCCCCGCTCGAGAACGGTGGATCTGCTGGTCGTACCCATCGTCGAGCTCCGCCGGCGTCGAGACGAACATCGCCGCCGTGGCGAGTGGTGCGGGGAGAAGCGTGGTCATGAGGTGTCCCTTCATCGGTGCGACTGGTGAACAGCATCAGCGCAGCGACACCCGCCGGCGTCGTTCCCCGGAACTGGAGAACCTGATGCAGATGGAGTACATGTTCGGCACCGGCCTCCCTCAGACTCAAGGGATGACCGTTCCGACGCCCAGTGTGTCCGCGACGCCGCGCCCGCTGTGGCTGCGCGCGCAATCTGTGCTCGAGCGCCTCCCGCTGTGGGTGAGCGTGACCGCGATGATCGTGGAACTGGTCGTCATCGTCACCGACGGCGATGGTCTGCTCGCCGGTGTCGGCGCACTCGTGACCCTCACCGGAGCGCTCGTCGCCGTCCGACTGCCGCAGGTCGGTCTCGCGTTGACGATGGCTGGCGTCGTCGTGGTGATCGTCGGAGGGCGGGACCCGATCGGTGAATGCACCGTCGTGGTGTTCGTCCTGTTCGCACTCACCCTGCGCGGCTTGCCGCCCACGCGCAGCACCGGGATCACGGCGCTGGCGATGGCCGTCATCTTCGGACTCGCGAGTTTCCTGTCCGCCGGCCGCGCGGTCGGTCTCGACGCCGTGGCGGTCATCGTCGCCGTCGTCGCCGGTGGTGCGGTGGGCGCGGCGCTGCGGCTGCAGCGCCAGTACTGGGAGTCACTCGAGCAGCGCACCCGCGACGCGATCGCGACGCGGGAGGCCGAAGCTGAGCGGCGAGTGGCGGAAGAGCGGGTCCGCATCGCCCGTGACCTGCACGACATCGTCGGCCACCAGGTCGCCGTCGTGAGCATGCACCTCGGCGCGGTCGAGGTCACCGCCGGCCGTGACGAGGCCGCGACCCAGCGGTCGCTGGTCGCGGCGCGCACAGCGGTGCAGTCGATCCTCAGTGACACGCAACGGACGCTGGCCATGCTCCGCAGCGACGACGCCGACGACGATCACGCGGGGCGCCCGACACCCGGCCTGTCGAGCATCGACGAGCTGGTCTCCTCGTTCCGGGACGCCGGCCTGTCGATCGACGTGCAGATCACCGACCAAGCTCGCCGAGCGCACGAGGCCGTCGGGGTGACGGTGTTCCGGGTGGCGCAGGAAGCGTTGACCAACGCGCACCGGTACGGTACCGGGGAGGCCGCGCTGACGGTGCTGACGGACGAGGCTGACCTGATCATCAGCGTCACGAACCCGGTCGCGTCCACGCCGCCGACCGCCCACGGCAGCGGGTACGGACTCGTCGGCATGCGCGAACGCGTCGAGTCTGCTGGCGGAACCCTGCAGCTCGGCGCCGACGATGATGTCTTCACCGTCACGGCACGGATCCCATGGAACGAAGGAGCAACCCCGTGACACGCGTGCTGCTGGTCGATGACCAAGAGATGATCCGGCTCGGACTGCGCACCATCATCGACGTGCACCCGGACTTCGCCGTGGTCGGTGAAGCAGGGGACGGGTTCGCCGCCCTCGCGTTCCTCCGGGACCACGATGTCGACCTCATCCTCATGGACGTCCGCATGCCCGGGATCGACGGCGTCGAGACGACGCGACGCATCCGGGAGCGGATCCCGTCCGAACAGACCCGCATCGTCGTCCTGACCACCTTCGAGCACGACGACACCGTCCTCGCCGCGCTCCGGGCTGGCGCGAACGGGTTCCTCGGCAAGGGCGTCGGACCAGCTGAGCTGATCGCGAGCCTGCAGGAAGTCATCGGCGGGGGAGGTGCCCTGTCCGCAGCTGCCTCTGCCGCGCTCATCGGGCACGTCACCGACAGCCCGAGCCGCGTCATCGACGCCGACCTCGCCGACCGGTTCACTGCCCTGACAGCCCGCGAACGGGACGTCGTCCTCAGCATCGCAGAGGGCCACGACAACGACTCCATCGCAGCGGAGTTGTTCGTCTCACCGTTCACCGTGAAGACCCACGCGAGCCGTGCGATGGCGAAGGTCGGCGCCCGCGACCGGGCCCAACTGGTCGCCTATGCCTACCAAGCCGGTCTCATTTCCTGAACCGGCCGGCCTCGTCGCCTGAAGCGGTACCCGCCGAGGGAGGAAGTTCCGGGCCTGCTCAACGAAACGCGGCATCACGGCCAGGGCAGGAACCCCTCGGCTTGGATCATCCACCCTTCCTTCGGGAACGATCCCGTTAAGGCCATGAGCGACACAGCGGCGAGCAACGACCCGTTGCCGGGCAGGTATACGGGCAGGATCGAACCGATCTGTGCGTTGTGACCAACTGCGGAGTACGTGTTCTTGGCCTCGTCCCTGAGCAAGGCGTCGACGGCGAGATCCAGCTGTCCGGTCCGTGTAGCAGTCATGGCCATGACCGGGAAGTCCCACCCCCAAGCCGAAGACCAGTCCCATGCCTCCCACACGCTCGTGAGCGTGGCGGCCATCAGGTCCTGATCGACGATCGGTGTCGGCGGCAGGAGACCGAGAGCGGCGAGGAGCGACGGGTGGTCGTCTCGCCGGAGATACGGATCCGTTGCGATCGCGGCGTAATGGCCGTCCAGGATCCGAGGCACAGCCAGTCGGGCCTGAACATCGGCCCAGTCCGCTCTCCGCGGGCGTCCTGACCGCTCCTGCCAACGCTGCGCGAGCTCCAGTCCCCACCACCAGTACACCAGCTCGAACGTCGGGTCCTCCGCCGTCGCAGTCTCGTAGAACTCCTGGGCAGGCATCAGGGGTGCGGGGAGGTGGAACACACCGTCGCGCTCCTCGACGAACGACGCCATGAACGCGGCCGTGTCGTCTACGACCTGCGTGAAGTCGTCGAGGAGCTCCGCGTGGTGGTCACCTGCGGAGCTCGTCCACAGCAGCTCCAGCAGGTAGAGCAAGTGCGGCTGCTGCCAGATGAGGAGTGAGCCGGTGGGATCTGGGCTTTCACGTCCGTCCGGTCCGACCTGCTTCGGCCACCGCAGACCCTCGTACCCCTGCATCCGGGCGGTTTCCCGGGCTGAACCAGCGATCGACAGGTACCACGGGAGGCTCCGTGCGAGGAGTTCCGGCCTGCCCCAGGTGGCGAAGTGGGCTCCATGCCACAGGTGCATCTCGAGGTGGAACTTGCCCTGCCATGAGTTCGTGACGAGCCCCGTCTCCTGGGGAGGGAGGGTGCCGGCTGCGTGCACGGCGGTGAGGTACTGCGACAGCACCACGCGCCGCTCGAGCTCGCGGGCTCGTCCGTCCGTGCTGCCCGTGAAGTCGATCGCAGCACCGGACTGCCAGAACTCTGCCCAATGGTCGGCCGAGTCGGCAGCGACGACGGAGAACGGGATGCGCTCGTCGACCGGTTCGCCGGCGGCGTCCGAGCTGAAGGTCGCGACGATCTCGATCCGCTCGGCGTGCGACGACAACTCGAACGTGTGGGGTTCCGCTGCGGTGGTCAGCCCTGCCGAGCTGTGGCCGAGCAAGACGTCGTAGCTGGTGCCGTCGATCTCACGACGGAGGCGTGTCGTCCCTGGGTCGCTCGGCAGGACGTTGGTGGTGTGTCGGTCAGGATGCGCCCAGTCGTCCGTGTGGAAGAAACCGTCGCTCGGGTACGGGAACCGGACGCCGACCCGCAACAGACCTGCGTTGATCAGCGCAGACTCGACTCGGAACGCGACGGTGGCGGTGGTCGGCGAGGCGACGGTGGTCACCGTGACCCGTTCGCCTGCGAACTCGAACGTCGACGTGATCGTTCCGGTCCAGAGATCGAGGCGCTGCGACGGGTCCTGCAGGCCAGTAGGGTCATCCAGCCATGGGCTGTCTACCGTCTCTCGGAGGAGCAGACCGATCCGTCCCAGGTCGATCCGTTGCGGATTGGCGTTCAGCCATGCGCCGGCGAGATGGTCTGCAGGGAGCGTGCCCTGCATGGCGGCCTGCATGTCGAACTTGTCGGCGTAGCGCACCGTGCCCCGGCTGGTGGTGTGCTCGCTGAGGGCGTCGTCCAGCACGAAGCCGTTCGGGTTCGGCATCTCGTGCCAGCCCCAGTTGCTCATCGTGGCCGTGTTGATCACGGTGGGTCCGCGTGAGGCGGCCCCAGGGTCGCCTGCTGCTGTGGCGCGAGCCATGGCGGCGAGCGGGTCGTGGAACGTCGCGAACGTCTGCATCCCGGTGATGTCGCAGGTGTACGCGAAGTCACCGTTCCCGACGGTCAGGACGTGGTCGGGACGCGCCTCGGTGAGATGCACGTCGTGACGGGTGACGAGCGCGTGGCGGTCGATGCCGGTCATGGGCACTCCTGCGATGTCACGGTCACGGTGACGGGTGCCAGCCCAGCCGAGGTGGCGGTGACGGTGATCGGGCCTGCACCGGTCGGTCGGACGACCGCGAGGATCCGGCCGTCGAACGTGTGGTGGGTGTCGGTGTCGTAGCGTTCCGGGTTGTCAGGGCGGGCGCTGCCGAACCCCTGGAGTACTCCTGGGCCCTCGACGGTCACGGTGACGGGTCGGTTCTCGGTCGTCGCCAGGATGCCCTGCTCGTCGCGGATCTCGATGGTGACGAAGGACAGGTCGGTGTCGTCCGCACGGATCGTGGTGCGGTCCGGCACGACGTCGAGACGCCGTCGCTCCGAGGCGGAGACCACCTGACTGCGGGAGTGTTCTCGTCCGCCGGTGTAACCGATCGCGGTGATCTCCCCGCGTGCGTACGGGACGTCGAATCGAGCGAGGAATGCGTGATCTCGGCCGGCGGGCTGGCGGCCTGCCGAGACTCCGTTGACGAGGATCTCGACCTCGTCGGCGTCGCTGTAGACCTCCACCTGTGTCATCGTCCCGTCAGGCACGTCGAAGGTCCAGCTGGAGAGGGTGTCGCTCCACGCCCACATGCCCTGACTGGTCGGACGGCCGAAGTGCTCGGGACGGAGAACGGCGATGTACGGTTCGTGGCGCAGACCGAACACCGTCTCCCGGTAGTAGGAGATGGTGCGGCGGTGACCGCTGATGTCGATGTCCCCGACCCAGGCCGTGATCCAGGGGAAAGGAGCCTCGAACGCGGGCGGCTCGTCGGTGTACTGAACGCGGCCGATACCGACTTCGCCGAGGTAGTCCCACCCGGCCCAGGTGAAGTCGCCGAGGACGTGCGCGTTGTCCTCGACGAGTCGCCAGTACCGGGCGATCTGCGGTGGGAAGGTCTCACTGCCCACGATCACCCGGTCCGGGAACAGGTCCTTGTCGACGACGTAGCGCGCGTCGCCGTAGTTCAGCCCTGCTACGTCGAGGACGGAGAATGACTCCTCCGTCTTCGACGTGACGAGCGGGGACGCGCTCACCTGGTTCATGAAGTCGGCCGCGGAGTTCATCAGGCCGTTGACACCGCCGTCGGCTCCGCCGGCCTGGTCGCCACCGCGGGCCTGCATCATCTGGACGACGTCGCGCAGCACCGAGACGAAACCGTTGATCCCGTTCGTGACGAACCGGGTGTGGTCGAGGGACCGGACCTTCTCCGCGAGTCTGCGGCCCCACTCGGATCCCAGGGGATCACCGGTCTCGAGGATCTCGTTGCCGATGGAGTAGAAGACGACGCTCGGGTGGTTGTGGTCCTTCGCGACGAGCGCCTCGACGTCGCGCTCCCACCATTCGGGGAACGCCAGGGCGTAGTCGAAGGTGGACTTCCCCTCCGTCCACATGTCGAAGGTCTCGTCCATCACCAGCATCCCGAGGCGGTCACAGGCGTCCAGCATCGCCGGGCTCAGGGGGTTGTGGGAACTACGGATCGCGTTGAAGCCGGCGCGCTTCAGGATCTCGATGCGACGTTCTTCTGCTCGTGCGATCGTCGCAGCACCGAGGATCCCGTTGTCGTGGTGGACGCAGGCGCCGCGGAGTTTCACGCTCTCGCCGTTGATGCGGAGGCCGTGTTCGGGGTCGAGTTGCAGCGTGCGGACACCGAACGGCGTCTCGCGGACGTCGAGCGGTTCGGCGTCGTCCTCCGTGCCTCCCGACGTGACGCGCGTTGTGGCCCGGTACAGCGTCGGCGTCTCCACGCTCCACAGGGACGGTCGCGTGACGTACAGGCGCTGTCGTGCGACCGCTGAGCCACCCGCCCGCACGGTCACCGGCGAACTCCCACGTGCTACGACCGCCCCCGTCGCATCGGTGATGTCGGTCGCGACGACGACGGTCCGCGTACCGGCACTGTCGTTCCTGATCTCGGCGGACACTTCGACGACAGCGCGCGCGGGTTCGATGTCCGGGGTCGACACCCGGAGCCCGGCCGGTGCGATGTGGACCAGGTCGGTGACGTTCAGGGTGGTGTCGCGGTAGATCCCCGCGCCGGTGTACCACCGCGAGTCGTCGTGGGTGCGGGCATCGACTCGGATCGTGTTGGCTTCCCCGTAGCGCAGGTACGGGTCGAGTTCGACCACGAAGGTCGAGTAGCCGGACGGTCGTTGTGCGGCGAAGGCTCCGTTGACGAACACCATGGCGTCCCGGTAGACGCCCTCGAACTCGACCGAGACGCGCTTTCCCCGGTACTCCGCCGGCACGTCGAACACCTTCGTGTACTCGTACGCTCCGCCGGGGAAGTAGGCGCTGCGTCCACCCTGGGGTTCGTCAGCCGAGCGCTCCCGCGTGATCGTGGCGTCGTGGGGCAGCGTCACCGGGACCCCGGCGTCCTGCGGGTTCTGGAGTTGCGCGTACGGGCTGACCTTCGGCCGGACGGTCCAACCCAGGTTGAAGGAAGTGGTGGTCATGCGAGTTCTCTCTGTCGTCCTTCGGCCTCGATCGCTCGAGGCGGTACCAATCGCTGCGTCGTCGGCTAGACGACGATGAGCTCGGTCGTGAGCGCTGCCCGCGAGCTGCCTCCGACCCAGATGTCGAACACGGTGGCGTCCTGGACCCAGCCCCCCGTGACCGCGCTCCAGTAGCGGAGCTCGTCCGGGCCGAGCGTGAAGGTGACGGTCTTCGTCTCTCCGGGACCGAACGCCAGGCGCCGGAACCCCTTCAGCTCCTGCACGGGCCGGGAGGACGTGCCGTGGCGCTGGTGGATGTAGAGCTGCACCACCTCGTCCGCGGCGCGGTCGGAGGCGTTCGTGACCTGCACGGAGACGGTCGCCGTGTCGCCTCGAGCGACCTTGTCACGATCCGTCCGCAGCTGGTCGTAGGTGAAGCTGCCGTAGCTGAGTCCGTGTCCGAACGGGTAGAGCGGGGTCGACTCCTCGTCCCAGTACCGCTTGTCCTGGTCCTCGGGCTGGAAGGTCCGGAGGTGCGAGTAGACCATCGGCACGTGACCCACGTGGCGGGGCCAGGTGAACGGCAGGCGCCCGGCCGGGGACACGTCCCCGAAGACGACGTCGGCGACGGCGTCACCACCGCGACTGCCCGGATACCAGGCCTGGAGGATCGCCGGGACGTTCTCGTCCGCCCACCGCAGGTCGAGCGGTCGGCCCGACATCACGACCAGGACGACCGGCGTGCCCGTCGCCGCGATGCGCTGCAGCTGCTCGAGTTGCCGGCCGGGGAGGTCGAGCGTCGACCTCGAGGCGTTCTCGCCGATCTGGTTCTGCCGCTCCCCGACGACCACGACGGCGACGTCCGCATCCGCCGCGATCGCGACCGCGCGATCGATCTCCGCGTCGTCGTCGTGGTCGCCCGGCGTGTTCACCACGGTCGGGTCCGAGCGATCGAACATCGACGCGAACTCGCGGGACGGGATCCCCGCGCCCGGCGCGAACCAGACCTCGCCGTCCGCTCGCGCCGTGATCCCCTCGAGGATGCTGACGGTCTCGTCCGTCCCATGAGCGAAGACCCAGGGGCCGAGGGTGTCGCGCTTGCTCTCGGCCAGTTGCCCGATGACGGCGATGGAGCCGGCGGTGCTGGCGGCGAGCGGTAGGGTGCCGTCGTTCTTCAGGAGTACGATCGTCCGTTCTGCGGCGACCCGCGCCAGTTCGCGGTGGTGCTCGGTCGACAGGATCGCGTCGCTGGCCCCGGCGTCGACGTACGGGTGCTCGAAGAGCCCCAGGGCGAACTTGACCGCGAGGATCCGGCGGACGGCGGTGTCGAGGACGTCCTCGCTGACCAGCCCTTGGGCCACGGCGTCCGGCAGACGGGAGAACGCCGGGTCGAACGTGCACATCTCCATGTCCAGCCCGCTGGTGATCGCCCTCACAGCGGCCTCGGTGGGCGACGCCGCGAAGTGCTGGGTCTCCATGGACTTCACCGCGTTGGCGTCGGAGACGACGAAACCGTCGAAGCCGAGGTCGTCCCGGAGGAGGTCCGTGAGCAGGCGCGCGTTCCCGCTCGCCGGTACGCCGTTGAAGTCCATGTAGGCGCTCATGACGTTCTGCGCACCGGCCTCGATCGCCGCTCGGAACGGAGGCATGTAGACGTTGTGGAGTTCGGAATCGGACACCTCCACGTCGTCGTAGTCCCGGCCACCGCGAGCGGCGCCGTAGCCGACGAAGTGCTTGGGACCCGCGAGCACGTTCTCGGAGCCGAGATCGCCCTGGAATCCACGGACTTGCGCTGCGGCGACGGCCGCTCCGAGGTACGGGTCCTCGCCGGCGCCCTCGATGATCCGACCCCAGCGAGCGTCTCGGGCGATGTCGACCATCGGTGCGAACGTCCAGTGGATGCCGACAGCGCGGGCCTCGCGTGCCGCCGCGGCCTGCGATGCGCTGATCGTCCCTTCGTCCCAGGACGCGGCCATGGCGATCGGTAGCGGGAAGATCGTCCGGAGTCCGTGGATGACGTCGAACCCGAAGAGGAGGGGGATCCCGAGGGGTGCGGTCTCGACCGCGAGCTTCTGCAGCCGATTGGCCATGTCGGCCCTGGTCACGAACAGGACGGAGCCGGCGTGGCCGGCGGCGATCGCGTCCTCGACCATCTTCGGTTGCCGGAGGTACGCCTGGTGTTCCGGGGGGAGCGAGTCGATGTCGAGGTCTGCCGGTGGCTCGCCGAACCCCGCCAGGTAGAAGTACTGGCTGAGCTGGCCCGCCTTGTCCTCGACGGACATCCGGCCGAGGAGGTCGTCGATTCGTTCATCGACGGGTCTCGCTGGGTCGAGGTGGGGAGCAGGGTACGTGCTCATGGGGTCGCTTCCAGGTCCACGGCGTTGCTGCGGGCGATGCCGCCCAACCAGGCGAGGCTCGGTTTGGGATGGCGGGAGAAGTCGGAGCGGTCGACGGCGATCAGTCCGAAGGTGGGTTCCCAGTGGCCCCACTCGAAGTTGTCGAGTGCCGACCAGTGCAGGTACCCGCGGACGTCGACGCCGTCGGCGACGGCCGCGAGCAGACCCGCCAATGCGCCTGTGGTGTAGGAGATCCGCTGGTCGTCGTCCGCCGTGGCGATGCCGTTCTCGGTGACGAGCGCCGGCACACCGGCGACGTCGGCTGCATGGCGCAGGGCGATGCCGAGCGATTCCGGCCGGTAGGCGTCACCGGTCAGGGTGTTGTCGGGGTGCGGGGCTGCGGTGACGAGACCGTTCTCGTCGACCTCGCGGGTGGAGTACGCCTGCACTCCGATGAAGTCGTCGCCGCGAGCCGCCTCCAGGTAGAGGTCTTCGCGTGCGTAGCGCTCCCGCTCGAGGTGCTCGGCGTTCTCGGGTGTCGCCCACAGGTTGAGGCACGCGACTGTCCACCCGACGTTCGCGTCGGTCCGCTGCCGCAGCACGTCCCGCGCGGCGTGGTGCGCCTGGACGAGCCGCTGCCCGACCTCGAGGGTCGGTGCGGGGATGACGACTCCCTGCCGGGTCTGCACGGTCGGTGTGGCGAACGCGGGGACCGCGTCGGGGTTGATGGCTCGGGACATGAGCACCATCAGCGCGAGCATGTTGGGCTCGTTGATCGTGCAGACCCACTCCACGCCGTCCAGGATCTCAGCGACGCGGGAGACGTACGCCGTGAAACGGGCGATGGCTGTGTCGCCGAGCCAGCCGCCTTCCTCGACGAACCACCGCGGCGCCGTGAAGTGGTGCAGGGTCACCACCGGAGTCAGGCCGAGCCCGATCGCCGTGTCGATCATGCGCCGGTAGTGCGCGAGTTCGGCGACCGAGAACTGGCCCGGCAGCGGCTCGATGCGCGCCCACTCGACGCCGAAGCGGTAAGCGGTGAGGCCGGCGTCGGCCAGCAGCCGCATGTCCTCCTCGAAACGGTGGTAGCTGTCGACCGCGTCACCGCTCGGCCCGAAGTGCGGCATCATCTGCTCGTACGTCCACCAGTCGCTGTTGATGTTGTTGCCTTCGACCTGGTGCGGCGCGGTCGACGCGCCCCAGAGGAAGGACGTGGGGAGTGTGCTCATGGAACGCGGTCTTCTTTCGTCGTGGACGGTGGACGGTGGATGGTGCCGACCCGTCCCGGCGGTCGTGTCGGCGTCACCGCGGGACCTCGATGCTCGTGGTGGACTCGAGTGAGCGCCGGCCGAGGCTGATGGGCAGGATCGCCGCGGCACCGAGAACAGCACAGACGCCAGCAACGATGTAGACGGCCGTGTAGTTGCCGACCGCGATCGCCACCACGGCACCTGCCAGGAAGGGGCCGACGGCCTGGGGAATCTGGTTGGCGAGGCCCAGCGTGGACAGGAACCGTCCGTTCTGGTCCTCCTCCTGCGGGAGGACGTCCAGCTGGACTGCCTGGTCGACGGCGCCGTAGACGCCGATCGCGAAGGACCCGAGGATCGAACCGAGGACGAACTGCGGGATGCTGCCCGTGGTGCCGACGATCAGGGCGGCGACGCCGATGAGCAGCGCACTGACCAAGAGGAAGGGCTTGCGGCTCCCGACCTTGTCGGACACCCAACCCGAGCCGATCGCTCCGATGATGGAGGTGGCCACACCGGCGACTCCGGTCAACCACTCCTCCGACTGCTGCCGCGTCCAATCCGAGGCGCGACGTGAGCAGGAACACGGAGTAGATG
Source organism: Curtobacterium sp. MCJR17_055 (assembly GCF_003224335.1). GTDB lineage: Bacteria > Actinomycetota > Actinomycetes > Actinomycetales > Microbacteriaceae > Curtobacterium. The sequence continues at coordinate 389,184 of NZ_QKLF01000002.1, read as the reverse complement.
CTCGTGAATGCGAGGGAGAGGAAGACGAGCGCCTTGCTGAGCCACACCCACCCGAGGTTCGAGTACTTCCGCGGGTTGAACCAGAACCCGTTGAAGATCTCGCTCATCCGGACGGCGACCTTCGGAGTGGTGACGACCTCGTCTCGCATCACGAGGACGAAGACGAGGCCGCCGATCAGCGCGAGGGCGCCGGGGACGAGGAACATGGCAGCGGGGGACTCGTGCAGTTGTGTGGCGACGAGGATGCCCATGATCGGGCCGATGTAGGTGATGGATCCGTTCAGGCCCATGACGCGGCCGCGCTGGTTCTCGGGGAGTTGGTCCCCGAAGAACGCGAGGATCATGATCGCGGTGATCGTGTACCCGATGTAGGCGACGGTCCACCCCGCGATGAGCGCACCGAGACTCGGAACGACGGCGATGATGACCGAGCCGGCGGCGCCGGTGGCGATCCCGGCCAGCAGCCACGGCCGCCGGCGCCCCCAGGCGGAACGCGTTCTGTCACTCAGGACGCCGACGAGTGGCGTGATGAGGATGACGATCGCGCAGGGGATGCCGATGGCGAGCGACAGCGCGGTGTCACGGGACTCCGGCGCGAGGTCCTGGATGCGAACCGCGAGCGAGTAGGACGACGGCGCCACGAAGGCGATGTACAGGGTGAGTTGTGCGATGAGGGCCGGCAGGATGCGGCGCTTCGGCATCCGCCCCTGGTCGCCTCGTGCGGATGGAGTGGAGCTCGCCATGCCCAGCTCCTCGGCAGCACGCTCGAAGGCGGCTCCCGCGGTGCCCGAGGCGTTGGGGGGAAGGGACGTCGGATCGGGCGCGTCTGTCATTTCATAACCTCGTTGTTGTGAAGAAGAGAGCCAACTCGCGGTCCGCCGGACGGAGGAACGTCGCACCACAGCGAACGACGCCAATCTAGCGACCACTAGATAAGACCTAGTGGTCGCTAGATTAGCGCGGCTCCTGCTGCGAATACAATGGGTCCGGACAACAAGTCAGGGAGTAGCACGTGACGACAGCACCCCCCGGGGAGAAGCGGGCGCAGACCCGTCTCGCTCCCGAGGTCCGGCGGCGCCAGATCGTGACCGAAGCCACGCGGCTGATCTCGGTCGCCGGCTTCAACGCCGTGTCCCTGACCGACGTCGCTGACGCGTGCGGTATCCGCGGCCCCTCGGTCCTCCATCACTTCCCGTCGATGAACGACCTGCTCGCGGCCGTGCTGGCCTACCGGGACGAGGTCGACTCGACGGACCCGCCCGCCTCGGACGCGATCTCCACGCCGGATTCGGTCAAGGTCTTCCTCCGGGGGAGGGTGCTGCGCAATCTCGAGCGCGGTCAGCTCGTCCGGCTCTACGTCGTGCTCGGCGCGGAGGCGGTCGATCCGGCACACCCTGCTCACCAGTACTTCGTCCGACGAGAGCAGTCGACGTACGAAGGCTTCGAGCGACTGGTCCGGTGGAAGACGCACCCCGACCTCGCTGCGCGGGAACTGCTCGCGTTCTGGACCGGGCTCGAGCGCCAATGGGTCATGGACCCGTCGGTCGACTTCCTGGCGGTCTGGGACAACTTCGCGGACCGGTTCTTCGTCGCGTCCTGAGTGTCCGTGCGCGAGCCGCACGACTTTCGGTGTGGACGGCCCCCAGCGGATCACGCTGGGTCGACACCGTCCGCAGCACCGGCACCGGGGGTCCACCGCAGGATCCGCTCCGCGGTGCCGCCGAGGACGGCATGGCGCTCCGCGGCACCCAGCTCGGGGTTGTCACGGACGGCGTGGAGCACCTCCGACCAGCGCAACCCGGGGAGCGCGGTGTGGTCGCCCGCCCACATGATGCGTTCTGCTCCGAAGGCGTCGAGCGCGCGGCGCAGGTGGGGACGCGTCCCGAGGAACGGGTACTGCTCTGACCCGAACACCACCTGCTCGTGGCTCCACTTGAGGGCGACGTTGCCGTGTTCGGCGAGCGAGAGGACGGCGTCGAAGGGGTGCGTCCTCCCGTCGCCGGGCTCTGCGCTCGGCGACGGGACCGGCAGTCCGGGTTGCGGCATGCCGCAGTGGTCGATGACGACCGTGAGGGCCGGGAACCGACGAAGGTACCCGCGGAGGAGGGCTGTGCGACCCGGAGTGTAGACGAACACCGGAAGTCCCACGTCGGCGGCGAGGCCGAAGAGACGGTCGCAGGATCCCTCGGCGAAAGCCCTGGCGGCCCCCTCCGACCACGTCGGCAGGACCCGGAGCGCCTTGACGTGGGGTTCCGCCGCGAGCGCGGGGACGAGCCATGACAGACCGTCGTCGTCCGGATCCACACGCACGACGGTCGCGAAACGGTCCTCGTGCAGGAGCGCGGCGGTCTCGGCCGTCGGGAAGGCGCTGCGCCAGGCTCCGCCGGGCAACCGTCGGCCGGGCTCGAAGAAATCCGGGTGCCCGTACGGGTGCCGTGCCCAGAACTCGTCCACGAGGACCGAGTCGATGCCCAGTGCGTCCATGGAAGCGAGGGTGGTGTCGATCTGGCCTGGCCCCAGGTGCAGCTGCGAATCGATGATCCGCATCACAGAGACCCCGCGGTCACCAGTTCCAGCTTGACGACCATCGGCTTGTCGTACCCGGGGGCGTCGGCGAAGTGGTTGAACTCCGTGACCGGGATCACCACGGTCGCCTCCGGGCCCGCGCCCTTCGGCGTCATGGACATGCGGTAGGTGTGCGCGGTGACACCGTCAGCGACGATGCAGCGTTCGATGACGCCCATCTCCATGTCGTAGGCATCGCGGAACCCCTTCATCTTCGACTGGTACGCGCTGAACACCTCCGGAGCATCCCCGCTCATCGCGATCATCTCCGCATCGGGGTGGTACAGCTCGTTCGACCACGCGACCCAGTCCGCGTACCCCGGCTTCCACGCGTCCCACGCCTCGTACAGTCGATCCTTCGCCCGCTCCGAGAAGCTCTTGGTCATGACGCTCTTGTCCATGGTTGCTGTCCTTTCATCCGGAAGTCGATGAACCGAGCGTTCCAGCGGAACACCTGGCGTACCTAGTCCGAGTGGAGCGGCCGATCTCATCGGAAGGGAGTACGCACGGAACACGTCCGGGTCTACGATCCGCGATCGAACACGACCGACCGGGCGCGGGCCTGGCGTCCTGACACCGGTGGCTATGCTCGATCCCATGGCGGAACGGGGCGCGTACGCGAAGGGCATCGAGAAGCGCAACGCGATCCTGGCGACCGCGCTCGAGGTCATCGCCGCGCGGGGGTTCCACAAGACGACGGTGCGTGACCTCGCCGAAGCGGCCGGTACGAGCACGTCCGGCCTGCTGCACTACTTCGGGACGAAGGAGGAGCTCTTCATCGAGATCCTGCGTCGGCGCGATGCCGACGCCGCGGCACAGGAGCCACCAGCCGTCCCGGGTGAGATCGAGGGGCTCATCGACATCGGCAGGCGGAACGCCGAGGTGCCTGGGCTCGTGCAGCTCTACGCGCAGTTCTCGACGGCCGCGGCGGAGGAAGGCCATCCGGCTCGACCGTACTTCCAGGAACGTTTCGCCGAGTACCGGGAGCGGATCGGGAGGATGGTCGTCGCTGAGCAGGCCGCGGGGCGCATGCCCGCCTCCCTCGATCCCACGCGGTTCGCGACCATCCTCGCCGCGGTGACGGACGGCCTGCAGACCCAGTGGATGCTCGACGAGTCGATCGACATGTCCGCCCACATCCGGTACTTGTTCGAACTGGTCGGAGCGGATGTGGAGCACGGTCGGTCCTGAAACCAGGACAACGTTTGAGTTTGAAACTCGAACGTTGTACGGTATCGAGGCACGCTCACCGTAGAGCGCCTCCTCGAAGGAACCCGACCATGACGACGACGTCCGACCGCAGCTCCGAGCCACCCGTCCTCGGCGGGACGACCGAGCCTGCTCCCCTCGTGCGTGGGACCATGCGCCGCCTCCTGGCGTGGATCATCCCGGCCAACATCAGCCTCTTCCTCATCAACGGCGCCGTTCCCGGTGTCCTCCTGCCACTCCAGCTCGAGCAACTCGACTCGAGTGGCAAGGTGGCGTCCTTCGCGCTCGTGTCCACCATCGGTGCCGTCGTCGCGATGATCGCGCAGCCGGTCGCGGGTCTCGTCTCCGATCGCACGCGATCGCGGTTCGGGAAGCGCGCCCAGTGGATCCTCGGCGGAGCGATCGTGGCCGGGCTCGCCCTGGTCGGCATGGGCTCGGCCAACGGGATCGTGCAGGTGACGATCTCCTACGTCATCCTGCAGCTCGCCATCAACTTCATGCAGGCGCCACTGAGCGCGATCCTGCCCGACCGCGTACCGCGGGGAGCTCGGGGTACCTTCTCGGCGCTCGCCGGTCTCGGGGCGCTCGTGGGCGCTTCCGCCGGTCAGGTCGTCGGGGCGACGTTCGCGCGGTCGGTCGGCACGGGGTACGTCATCTTCGCCGGCCTCGTCGTCGTCGTGCTCGCCTCTTCCTGGTCTTCAACCCCGACCACCCGAGCAAGGACGCCGACCGCGAGCCGTTCTCCGTCAGCCTCTTCCTGCACACGTTCTGGATCAACCCGGTCCGCCACCCGGACTTCTTCTGGGCGTTCACCGGCCGGCTGCTGCTCTACACCGGCTACTTCGGGGTACTCGGGTACCAGCTGTACATCCTGCAGGACTACATCGGACTCGGTGCCGACGCCGCGGCCGCCGTCCCCGTCGCCGGTCTCCTCAACCTCGCCGGCATCATCGTCTCGACGGCCGTCTGCGGGCCGATCTCCGACCGCTTCGGAGGTCGCCGCAAACCGTTCGTCTTCGCATCGTCGCTCATCGTGGCGATCGCGCTGGTCATCCCGATGGTCTCGCACACCTACGGCGCATGGCTGCTGCTCTCCGCGATCGCCGGGGTCGGGTTCGGCGCGTTCAGCGCGGTCGACCAGGCGCTCATGGCCGACGTCCTGCCCTCGGCGAGCTCGTACGCCAAGGACCTCGGCGTGGTGAACATCGCCGCTACCCTGCCACAGGTCATCGCCCCCGCCGTCGCCGGCGCTGTCATCCTGCTCTTCGGCGGGTACCTCGCACTGTTCCCGATCGGGATCGTGCTTTCCGTCCTCGGCGCTTTCGCCGTCTGGTTCATCAAGGGAGTCCGATGACCACCCAACCCACCGTCCCCCCGACCGAGGTCTCGGTCAGCCCCGCCGACGCGGTCGACGCGCTCACCCTCGAACAGCAGGCGGCGCTGAGCAGCGGGGCCGACTTCGTCGCCACGAAGGCGCTCGGCGCCGTACCGTCGGTGACGATGGTGGACGGCCCGGCGGGTCTGCGCATGCAGGACCTCACCAAGGGTGCCGACCACCTCGGGCTCCGGCCGAGCCTCCCCGCGACCGCGTTCCCGTCCGGTACGGGGCTCGCACAGTCGTGGGACCCCGAGCTGGTCGGACGGGTCGCACGCGCCATCGGCACGGAGGCCCGCGCCGCTGGGGCGAACGTCGTGCTCGGCCCCGCGATCAACATGAAGCGTGATCCCCGCGCAGGGCGGAACTTCGAGTACTACTCCGAGGATCCGCACCTCACCGGCGTGCTCGCCTCCTCCTACGTCACGGGGTTGCAGAGCACCGGCGTCGGCGCGTCACTGAAGCACTTCGCGGCGAACAACACCGAGCACGAACGCTTCCGGTCGAGTTCCGACGTCGACGAGCGCACGCTCCGCGAGATCTACCTCCGTGCCTTCCAGCGGGTGGTGCAGGACGCCGAACCGTGGACCGTCATGTGTTCGTACAACCGCCTCAACGGCGTCCCCGTCGCCGAGAACCGGTGGCTCCTGCACGACGTGCTGCGCGCAGAGTGGGGGTTCACGGGCGCCGTGGTCAGCGACTGGGGAGCCGTCGACGACCGGGTGGCGTCCGTGCACGCCGGAGTCGACCTGGAGATGCCCGCCAACAGCGACGGGTCCCACGACCGCGCCCTCGCGGACGCAGTCGAGAACGGCCTGATCGACGCCCGCGAGGTTCGTGCCGCCGCCGAACGCGTCGCAGAACTCGCGATCCGGACGCACGCCGCGGCTGACGACATCGCCTGGGACGAGCAGCAGCACCACGACCTCGCGCGGGAAGCAGCAGCAGCCGGCATCGTCCTCCTGCAGAACGACGAGACGCTCCCGTTGTCCCCCGGAGCATCCGTGGCCGTCATCGGCCACTTCGCCACCGTCCCACGTGCGCAGGGTGGGGGGAGCTCCTTCGTGAACGCTCTCCGGATGGAGGTGCCGCTCGAGGAGATCCGCAAGGCCGCTTCGTCCGCCACGGTCGCATGGGCTCAGGGCTTCGATCCTGACGACCCCGGGGTGTCCGAGCGCCTCCGCACCGAAGCGGTCGCCGCCGCACGGGCAGCGGACGTGGCGGTGGTGTTCCTCGGCCTCGCCGGCACCCAGGAGGCCGAAGGCTTCGACCGCGATTCGATCGCGCTGCCCGCGGACCAGCTCGCACTCCTCGCCGCGGTCCGCGCTGTCCAACCCGACGTGGTGGTCGTCCTCTCGCACGGCGGAGCGCTGGAGCTCACCGCGGTGACGGAGCAGGCCTCCGCGATCCTCGACGCGCCGCTGCTGGGTCAGGGCGCCGGCGGGGCGATCGCGGACGTCCTCTTCGGCGTCGTGAACCCGTCCGGTCGGCTGGGCGAGACGCTTCCCGAGCGTCTGCAGGACGTGCCCGCTTTCGGCAACTTCCCCGGCGAGCACCTGCACGTCCGCTACGGCGAAGGGCTCTTCGTCGGGTACCGCTGGTACGACGCTCGGGACATGCCCGTGGCGTTCCCCTTCGGGCACGGCCTGTCCTACACCTCGTTCGACTACTCCGACCTCGAACTCGACGTCCAGCACAACGGAGTCACCGCTCATCTGACCGTCACCAACACCGGATCTCGAGCGGGCCGGGAGGTCGTCCAGCTCTACACCGGACTCGACCAGTCGACCCACGTCCGGCCGGTCCGGGAGCTCAAGGCGTTCACGTCGGTGCACCTCGAGCCCGGCGAACAGCGGCGTGTCCGTCTGCACGTCCGCCGTGACGACCTGGGCGTCTGGGACACCCGGCTCGCCCGCTGGACGATCGAGCCCGGTTCCTACCGGATCGACATCGGAGCATCCAGCCGGGACGTCCGCTCCACGGGGCACGTCGACGTCGCCGGTGAGCCCCGTCGCGTGCACCTCACCCTCGAGTCCTCGATCGAGGAGCTCCTGCAGGACCCGGTCGCCGGTGCGGCGTTCAAGCCGATGCTCACCGGCGCCTTCGGCGGCGGTGACGACACTTCCGCGCACGGAACCGGGATCGACATCCTCAGGATGATCGGCAGCACGCCTGTCCGTCGGTTCGTGGCGTCACTCGGCGGTGCCGAGCAGCTCGGCATGATCCAGCACGTCCTCGACCAGGCGAACGCAGCGCACACCGACTGATGCGTCGCGAGCGACCAGGGCTGGCAGCAGTCGCTGCCGGCCCTGGTCGGGTCGGGCACGCAGCACAGCACGCGCGGCTGCGCCGCGTGGTCGTTAGGCTCCGTTGGGACCGTGAGGAGCCTCCATGACCGACGCCCAGCAGCACACCCGAGCGTCCCGCGTCGCCGCCACGCGGGAGGCGATCCTCACGGCCGCCGAACAGCTCTTCGGCGAGTACGGGATCGCTCATGTGTCGAGCCGGCAGATCGGGGAGGCGGCCGGGCAGGGGAACACCGCTGCCGTCGGCTATCACTTCGGTGGCAAAGCAGAGCTCATCCGCGCGATCCTCGCCCGACACCAAGGCGCCATCAACGCGCTCCGACTCACAGAACTGGAACGAGTCGAAGGGTCCGACGACATCCGAGAATGGATCGCGTGTTTCGTGCGTCCGACCACGACGCACCTCGAGTCCCTGAACTCCCCGACCTGGTACGGCCGGTTCAGCGCACAGGTCGCAACCGATCCCGCATGGGCCGACATCGCAATGGACGAAGCGAGAGAAGCGCCCGGTCTCATGCGGATCGCGCACGGCATACAGCGATGCCTCCCGGACCTCCCGGCCCGCGTCCGCGCTGAACGGATGACGATGGGCCGGATCCTCCTGACCCAGGTCATCGCCGAGCACGAGCGCGCGCTGGAACGGGGCGGCGCTCGCATCTGGACGGACTGGCCCGCGGTGGCGGACTCCCTCGTCGACGTCGTGTCGTCCCTGTGGCTCGCCGAAGCGCTGGTGACCGGACGTGCTGCCGGGCCGGCGCCGGCGTGAACCCAGGTCCACCGTTCGGGGGACCCCCCGTTCGTGGCACGTGGAAGTATCCCGAGAATTTAAATCATGCGTTTGATTCACTGATGGCTCCGAGGTTGACTGGTCGGAGCGGCAACACCTGTTGCCGCCAGACCCATCGCGAGGAGCACGATGACGGACATCGCCACGGACAGCACAATGAGCGAGACCGAGTTGGACGCGCTGCGCGCCCGGTACCGGGTCGAACGAGATCGACGCGTCCGCCCGGACGGGCTGCGGCAGTACCAGGGCACACGCGGGGCCTTCGGGTACTGGGCGACGGACCCCTACACGCCCCGCACCGACCGGCCGGAGAAGACCGACCGCGTCGAGGTGCTCGTCGTCGGCGGTGGGTTCGGTGGACTCCTGACCGGTGCCCGGCTGCGGCAGGCGGGCTTCACCGACATCCGCATGACCGAGGAAGGGGGCGACTTCGGCGGGACGTGGTACTGGAACCGGTACCCGGGCATCCACTGCGACATCGAGGCCTCCGTCTACATGCCACTGCTCGAGGAGGTCGGGACGGTCCCCACACGGCGGTACGCACCGGGGGAGGAGATCCGGCAGCACGCGATGGCGATGGCACGGCACTTCGACCTGTACGACGACGTGCTGTTCCACACCCGTGTGACGGAGCTCCGATGGGACGACGACGCAGCCGAGTGGGACGTCCGGACCGACCGCGGCGACGCGATGCGCGCCCGGTACGTGATCGTCTCCTCCGGATCGCTCTCCCAACCGAAGCTCCCCGCCATCCCGGGCATCGAGACGTTCACGGGTCACACGTTCCACACCAGCCGGTGGGACTACGGCTACACGGGTGGCGACCAGACCGGCGGGATGACCGGCCTCGCCGACAAGCGCGTCGCGGTCGTCGGGACCGGTGCGACCGGCATCCAGGTGATCCCCCTCGTCGCGGAGGACGCCGAACACCTCACGGTGTTCCAGCGCACCCCGTCGAGCGTCGACGTCCGCGACAACCGCGACCTGCCCGCGGACTGGACCACGGGCCTCCCGACCGGATGGCAGCAGGAACGCATGGAGAACTTCCTCGCGGTCGTCTCCGGCGAGGAAACCGACGTGGACCTCATCCAGGACGGATGGACCTCCACCGCGGCGCTGCAACGCACGATGCTGACCGGGCAGACGGAGGACACGCTCGACCCGGAGGAACGCGACCGGCTGATCGAGATCGCGGACGCCCGCAAGATGGACCAGATCCGAGCGCGGGTCGACTCCGTCGTCACGGACCCTGCGACCGCAGAGGTCCTCAAGCCCTGGTACCGGTACATGTGCAAGCGGCCGACGTTCAGCGACAAGTACCTGCAGACCTTCAACCGTCCGAACGTGACACTGGTCGACACCGCCGACACCGGCGGGATCACCGCGATGACCGAGACCGCCGTGGTCGTCGGCGACACCGAGTACGAAGTCGACGTTGTCGTCTTCGCCACCGGGTTCGAGACCGGCGTCTCCGGAGTGATCTCCGGGACACTGCCCGTCCACGGCCGGGACGGCACGCAGCTGCTCGAAGCGTGGGCGCGAGGCCCGCGGACGCTGCACGGATTCGTGTCCCACGGGTTCCCGAACCTGTTCCACCTCGGTGCGCTGCAGAACGCGAACTCGGTGAACTTCGTCCACATCCTGCAGGAGCAGGCGACCCACATCGCAGCGATCCTCGAGCACGCTCGCGACGATGGCGCCCGGCAGGTGGAACCGACGGTGGAGGCCGAGGACCGGTGGTTGGCGACGATCCGCGATGTGGAAGTGGACAACGCTGCGTTCCTGGCGGAGTGCACGCCCGGCTACTACAACGGTGAGGGCACCCGGAAGCGCGGCGGCGGCGGGTACAGCCCCGGCCCGGTCCGGTTCCACGAGCTGCTCCGGCAATGGCGGGAGTCCTCGATCGACGAGGTCCTGGTGCCCGAACTCGCCGTCAGCGCCTCCTGATGCGCCAGCTGTACACGAGCGGTACACCGTGGGAAGGAGCCGCGCGATCCGGCAGAGTACGAATCGGCGCGGTGCTGACGATGTCGGCGGCCGCAGCAGTCGTGCTGTCGGGCTGCGCTGCGCCCGCGGACCACGCGGCCCCGGCTACAGCGCGCACGGACGACCGGACAGCACGCCGCGTCGTCCAGGTCGCGCCTGCACCGGAAGCCGGCACCGGGTACGGACCGCTGCTCGAAGGGCCGACGTTCGCTGCTGACGGGCGACTCATCGCCGTCGACGTCACCGCCGGAACCGCGCGGCCGAAGGTCGTCCGGATCGACCTCGACCGCCGGAAGGTCACGGCGTTCGGGGACGGTGCGGGGCTCGCCGCGCCGACTTCTGCGCAGTCCAACCCGCGCGACGGCCGATTGTACGTCACCGACTTCGCAACGGGGAAGGTCGTCAGCCTGGACGGCCGGGGCGGTGGCCTCCGCGTCGAGTTCGAGGGCCCCGTCGACGGCCGGCCCATGCAGCCGGACGACTTGACCTTCGACCAGGACGGGAACATGTTCGTCAGCGATGCGGCAGGGAATGCTGCATCGACGGAGGACCCTGTCGGACGGGTCGTTCGGATCGACGCTGCTACCCACCGCGCCACGGTGGTGCTCGACGGGCTCGCGTCGGCGAACGGAATCGCCTTCGACGAGGACCACCGTGGGCTGTGGGTGAGCGAGTACAACCGCAACCAGATCGACCACGTCCAGCTCGACGCCGAACACGAGGAGGCGACGGCGGTGTATCCCGCCATCCGGCCTGACGCCGGGGCGAGCCGGGTCGACTCCGTCGCCGTCGATGCCGCCGGCAACGTCTACCAGGGGTACGAAGGGAAGCCCGTGATCGATGTCTTCAGTCGCGACGGTGACCCGGTCGCGCAGGTCACCGTGCCCAGTCACGACCGGCGAGCCGTGACCTCCGCGACGAACCTCGCGATCAAGCCGGGGACGACCGATGCGTACATGACGGTGAGCGGCCCGGGTGGGTCGTTCGTGTACGAGTTCCGCGCCTACGGCAGGGGTACGCAGCAGTCGAACGGCGGATGACCAGACCTCGGACTTTCGTCAGGAGACGAGCCAGCGAAGCCTGAGCTCGTCCCGGAGCACTCCCGGTGCCCCCGGCGACTCGCGTGCAATGCCCGCGACCAGCCTACGGGCCGCCACCGGCCGGTCGGTGATGACGCCGTCCAGGCCCGCCCTGAGCAGGACCCGGATGCGCACGTCGCTGTTCGCCGTCCATGCATAGACCGCCCGTCCGTCGCGATGGGCCCGACGGATCATCGCCGATGTGATGGACGCCTGTTCCACCGCGTAGAAGTCGACGGGGAGCTCCGGGAGTGGACCGACGTGTGGCCCCACAGTCAGGCCGACACGGTGCTCCGGGTGCTGCTCGAGCATCTCGTGCACGACCGTCGGGTCCAGCGAGTGGAACCACGTGCCGGGCGGTAGGCCCACACGATCGAGCTGCGCAAACAGGTCCCGCACGGATCCGCCGTTGGTCGCTGCCGTCACCTTGAGTTCGATGAGCAGCGGCATGCCGAGCTGTCGTGCGTGCTCAACGTAGGCGGTCATCGTCGGGATGGTGTCGGCGCGGCCGTGCATCCGGACGGTTGTGCTCGTGACTGCAGCGGTCGACATGTTCGGGATGTCCTCGTCCCGGCCTGCGAGCACGAGGAGGTTCGTGTCGTGACTCGCGACGAACGTGCCGTCCCGCGTCTGCTGGACGTCGACCTCCACACGGTCCGCATGCAGGGCAGCCGCCGCTTCGAGGCCCGCGATCGTGTTCTCCGGACCGCCACGATCGTGCCCACGATGGGCGATGACCGAGGCGCCTCCTTCTGAGCCGACGACGGACGGGGGGACGGCAGGTCGTGACACGGCGGGCGAGGGAACGAGGAGCATGCTGCAGCCCAGGGTGACGACCATCCCCACCGCCACGAAGCGGCCAGACGCCGAACGCCGGACGTGGACCCGTTCGTTCACAGCGGGTGGCCGTCCGACTGTTGCCCGGACGGTCCCCACGAGGGACAGGGCGACCGCCTGCGCGACCACGACCGAGAGAGCGGACAGGACCAGGACCGGGAGGACATCGACCGCTTCCTGTACCCGCACGGACGGGACGAGTCTCATCAGTGCAGTCGAAGTCCGGATGACCAGCGAGTTGACGATGGTGGAGCCAGCGAGCAGCACCGTCACCTGACCTGCGACGGCGAGACCACCGCGGCGTGTGGCTCGGAGGCTGGCGATGATCCCTGCGGCCGGCCCCTGCCCAGCGACGATCATGAACGCCGGAGCGAGAATGAGACGGAGGCTGACGAAGACGACCAGGGCAGCGAGGGTGCACCAGAGTGTCGCGCTGAGCGGCGCCTTGAGGAATTCCCGCCCGATGAACGGTGGGACAGCGAGTCCGCCCGTGAGCGGCGCGAACACCGCGATCCCTGCTAGGGGCTGCAACACGGCGAGCTGTAGCCCGGTCACGACCACGCCCGGGCGGAGGAACCGTCGAGCCGAAGCCAGGGTTCCACGCGCCGCTGCTCGGACGGACAGCGGCTCACCTGCGAGTTGGAGGTCGGCAACCGTCAGGACGAGGACGGCCCAGCAGAGGGTGGCGGCGAGCGTGAGACCCGCCGCGGTCGCGATCCCGGCGAGGGCGATCGGGTCACCGAGCAGGGCAGCGAAACCGGTTGGGGTCGCAGCCACCCCGTTGGCTCGGTGGTCGGTCGCGAGCGCGATCGACCACCGAGCCGCTGGACGCGCGGCCACCGCGATGACAGCGGAGGCCACCAGGAGCAGCAGCCACACGCGGGCCGGGACCCGGACCAGCTGGGTGAGCGTGTTGCGAAGGGGCGGCACCACGAAACGGACGGGACGCGCGTCGTGAGCTCGCACGGCGCCTCCCGTCCAGTCCGTGACCGTGTCGACTACTGGACCGACCATCCGCCGTCGGACGGCAGGACGACTCCGTTGAGGTTCGTGCCGTCGTCGCTGAGGAGGAACGTGATCGACGCGGCGAGCTGCTGCGCCGTCGCCACCGCCGGGATCGTCTGCAGGAGCGGCTGGAGCCGGGATGATCCCAGCTCGGACTCGAATCGGGTCGGGATGCCGGTTGCGACGCCGCCCGGCGCTACTGCGTTGATCCGGATGCCGCTCGGGCCGTACATGAAGGCGCTGTTCTTCGTGAGGCCGACGACTGCGTGCTTCGACGTTGTGTAGGCCACCCCGGCCGCGTTGCCACGCAACGCCGCCTCCGAGGCGATGTTCACGACCGAGCCGCGCCGAGCCGCGAGCATGGCCGGCAGCACCGCTCGGGTCAGGCGGAACATCCCAGTGACGTTCACGCCCATCACGCGCTCCCAGACGGCGTCGGACGTCTCGTGCAGTGGCGCCATCGTGTCGGTGATGCCCGCGACGTTGGCGAGTCCGTCGATGCGGTCGCCCGCGGCCTGGACCACGCGTTGGACGTCGTCCTCGCTCGTGATGTCACCGACCACGGTCACGACATCAGACCCGGGCAACTCGTCGACCAGTGCCTCCAAGCCGGCCGGGGCGATGTCTACTGCGACTACACGCCCGCCTTCTCGGGCGATGCGGGACGCGGTGGCGCGGCCGATGCCGCCGCCGGCACCGGTGACGACGACGGTCTGTCCCGCGAAGCGGCCCGGGACGACCACCTCTGCGTCGCCGTTCGCCGCCGCTTCGACGGGCATCTCTCCGCCGTTCGCCGCGAGGACCAGCCCGTCGATCGCGGCCTGGGGGAGCTGACCGTTCGAGAGTGCGACGAGCTGCTGTAGGGGCAGGCCACGTACGGGAGTGAGCGACTCGGGGTCGGTGCCGCCCTGGGCGAGGAGCTCGCGGATGAGCTCACCGCCGACGGGGTGGTCCAACCATGTGCCGACGGTTGAGGCGGCGGTGAGGATGGTGGTGTCGTTCGACATGATGTTCGTCCTTTCGTTGCGTGCCCCCACCGTCCGGCTCTGCACGGGGCGACGCATCGTCGTCTCGGATCGATCGGTCTACTGCATCGGCAGTACGTGCGGCAGCGCTGGCGCAACACCGTCAATCGGCGACCGTGACGGACAGCGGTGCTGTGCACGAGGGTGGGAGGTCTGCCTCCTCGCCTGATCCGATCACCTGCGTCCCCCGGAACCGATTGCCGCTCAGTGAGCAGCGGACCGTCGCGCCTACTGGTTGCGCTGGGAGAGGGGGGATCTACTGCAAATGGAGTAGTTCGGACGCTGCAAAAGGAGGCCGTACCGAAGCGTTCCGCCCGGAATCGTTGACGTTGTTCGCACCTCGCGGACCACGACGACGAAGGAAACCGCATGTCCACGTTCCTGTCCCACCTCGGGCGCTTCAGTGCCCGGTTCCGATGGCTGGTGATCGGAGCGTGGCTCCTGATCATGGCCGTCCTGATCGGCATCTTCGTCGTCGGCAGCGGCATCGAGAAGGACGCCGCGACCACGAGCATCCCCGACACCAAGGCCTCGCAGGCGTTGGAGCGGATGAACGAGGAGTTCCCCTCCACGACCGGCTCGGACACCGCGTCCCTGCAGCTGGTGTTCCAACCGGAGTCCGGCGACGTCACGGACGCGTCGACTGCGAAACAGATCGAGTCGTTCCTCGCGAAGGCTGACAAGGTCGACGGAGTCCAGTCCGTCAGCGACCCACTGAACGCCGAACAGCCGTACATCTCGAAGGACCGCACGATCGCCGTCGCCACGGTGACCTACGGCGACCTGACGAAGGCCCAGCAGACGAAGTTCTACGACGCGGCCCTCGACCTGCAGGAGAACGCTCCTCCGGCGCTCGGCGTCGAGCTCGGCGGGAACCTGGTTCCCCTCGGCGCCCCGGCCACCGGCCCGGGTGAAGGCGCCGGCGTCATCATCGCGTTCATCATCCTCGCGATCACGTTCGGCTCGCTCCTCGCCGCGGGCATCAACCTCCTCGTCGCCGTCTACGGCGTCGGCGTCGGCCTGATCGGTGTCCTCGCCTACGGCGCGCTCACCCCGATCGGTGACAACGCGATCATCCTCGCGACCATGCTCGGCCTCGCCGTCGGGATCGACTACAGCCTCTTCATCCTGTCCCGCTTCAAGACCGAACTCCGCTCCGGACGGAGGGTCGACGACGCGATCGCCCGGGCAACCGGTACCGCCGGCACCGCCGTGGTCTTCGCCGGCATGACCGTCATCGTCGCCCTCGTCGCGCTCCTGGTCGCGAACCTCAGCTACATCACCGAGATGGGTGTCGCGGCCGCGTTCGCCGTCGCCGTCGCCGTCCTGCTCTCGCTCACCCTGCTGCCGGCACTGATGCGGTTCATGGGTGTGAAGGCCCTGTCGAAGAAGCACCGTGCGGCACTGCAGCGCGGGGAGCTCTTCACCGAAGACGGCCCGCAGAAGCGCGGCGTCCTCCGCTCGTGGGGCAGCTTCGTCGTGAAGCGCCCGATCGTGTCCCTCCTGAGCGGGGTGCTCGTCCTCGTCGTCGTCGCGCTCCCCATGCTCAGCATGAAGACCGCCTCCAACGTCCCCGGCGGGTCCGACCCGGAGTCCACCGAACGTACCGCCTACGACCTCATCGTCGGCGAGTTCGGCGGCATCCAGAGCCCCCTGATCGTCCTGGCCGAGGGCGACGACATCACCTCGAAGACCGCCGTGATCGAGAAGGAACTCACCGCTCTCGACGGCGTGCAGCAGGTCGTCCCGGCTCAGGTCAGCTCCGACGGCGACTACGCACGGATCACTGTCATCCCGACCGAAGGGCCGATCGACGACTCCACCAAGGACCTGGTGCACCAGATCCGTGACGACGCGGACACCATCAGCGGAGCGCACCTCGAGGTCACCGGTGAGACCGCGATCGGCATCGACTCCGACGACCAGCTCGCTCAGGCGCTGGTGAAGTACGTCATCGTCATCGTCGTCATCTCGATCATCCTGCTCATCGTCCTGTTCCGATCGCTCCTCATCCCCGTGATCGCGACGCTCGGCTACCTGCTCTCCGTCGGCGCATCCTTCGGCGCGAGCGTCGCGGTGTTCCAGTGGGGCTGGCTGGACTTCCTGCCCGCACCGCAGGGTGACCCGATGCTGAGCATCCTGCCGCTGCTGCTCGTCGGAGTGCTCTTCGGACTCGCGATGGACTACCAGGTGTTCCTCGTCTCCCGCATCCAGGAGATGTACCGCAAGGGCCTCGACCCGAAGCAGGCGATCCGCGAGGGCTTCTCCCGATCCGGACCCGTCCTCGTCGCCGCCGCGAGCATCATGATCGTCGTCTTCGGCGGGTTCGCCACCGGAGAGTTCGCGATCGGCGCCTCCATCGCGTTCGGTCTCCTCGTCGGCGTCGCCGCGGACGCGTTCATCGTCCGCATGGTCCTCATGCCGGCTGCGCTGTCCCTCCTCGGACGCTCCGCCTGGTGGATCCCCAAGTGGCTCGACAAGGTCCTCCCCGACGTCGACGTCGAAGGCCACGCCCTCGACAAGCACGACGACGCGGCACCCGCCGCGCACGACCAGCCACGAGTCCTCGTCGGCTGACACTCCGAAGGGCCCCGGTGAACACACCGGGGCCCTTCGTCCTCCGCTCGTCGAACGAAAGTGGCCAGCTGATGCAGCACCCCGTCCGCCCCGAAGACATCCACCTCCCCCCGACTCAGCCCATCGACATCACCGGCTACCTAGCCGCGGAAGCAGCCCGTGCGTCCGCCGAGAACGGCTCCGCACCAGGGTTGAGCGGTCAGGATCCCGAACCGCCTTGCTGAGCGCAGAAGCAGCTGGCAGCCGCTGCCCGACTCGTGCGTGGTGAACGACCGTAGACGGAGCGCCAGGCGGCAGACTGACCCTGTTGCAGGGCGACGCCGCCGGTGAGCGCGACCTGGGTCAGCTCGCGACCTCGATGCTGTAGTTCGGCCAGCGACACGACCCTGCCAGGTCGCGCTTGAAGGCGTTCGACCTGGGGTATCCCGCAGGCGACACGAGACGCTTCGAAGAGGTCGCGACAAGGAATCTGCAACCCGAGTCGGAATGCGACGTCACGCGACACTTTGCGTTGACGATCACATGTGAGACGGCGATGCCCCGGTCAAGCAGGACAGGGAAGTCGTCGTGGTTGTCGCCCCCAGTCGCGTACCGGTGGACGAGCGGCTTTCGAGACGGTCTCGCAGTACCGTTCCGGGATGGACTACTCCTTCTCCGCGCCGACCGCGATGGAGTTCAAGACGCTCTACGACGAGACTGGTTGGGGGGACTGGACTCTGGACCGATTCGAGCGCGCCCTGTCCGGGAGCTGGATCGTCTGCACCGTCAGGGATGACGCCGGCCGCCTGGTCGGCATGGGCAGGCTCATCAGCGACGGGGCGCTGCACGCCTTCGTGACCGAGATGATTGTCACCGAAGAGGCTCGAGGTGGAGGTATCGGCGGTCAAGTCCTCGCGCGCCTTGTCGACGAGGCACGTCGCCGCGGAGTGGACGACGTACAGCTCTTCGCGGCCCGGGGTCGGGCTGAGTTCTACGAACGCCACGGCTTCGAGCGCCGGGCCGAGAGCGGACCCGGCATGGACGTAGCGAGCGTTCGCTAGCCCATTCCCTACGGGCGGCTGTCGTGAGCACCACGCGTCCCCGTCGTCGCAGCGTTGTTCGGCAGCGACGATGATGAGGCCCTGGTCGTGCTCGGGGCAGTGCGTAGTGCTGAGTTGCGCGACCGGTCGGTGGCCTCGGCTCGCCCTTCGATAGGGACGGACCCGAGGCGCGGGTGGTCGCCCGTGAAAGGCGGAAGGTCAGGTCATGATGGTCGTCTTGGTCAATGTCACCGTCACTCTCAACGAATACGAAACCAAGCGGATCGAGAAGTTCGCAGCGAACGTGATCGTCACGAGCAACCGTCCGACGGAAGAGGTCACGAGCGACACCCGTGACCGCATCGACAACGCGGTGGGGCTCCGGGACCGGATCTCGGTTGCGCGTACCGCTGCGGAGAAGGCGGCTGGAAGTGAGCGGGGCGCCGCTGCGGAGCACCCGCGGCGGGCTTGTCGGCGTGGGATAGCGCCGACCGTCGCGACCGCCACGCGGAGCAGATGGCCGCCGCCGACGTCGACCCCGTCGCCGTGCAGGCGCAGTACGGTGCCGACGTCTCCAACGCCAAGCATCCGCGGCCTGCCATCACGACCACGCGTGGTGCCGCGAAGGCCCGCAAGAGCGTGACCCGGGCGATGGGTACTCATCGTGAGCGTGGGGAGCGCGGCCGGTGAAGACCGCGCTCCTACTGCCGTGGGCTAGTCACCAGCCGGCGGGTCGAGATTCTGTGACGGAGCAGTCGTGGATGAGCAACGTCCCGCCGGTCGATGGGTCCTGCTGTGTGAACACCTGCAGTGTTGAGGAGTTCCCGTCCGTGCTGATGTGCCCAAATCATTCGATCTTCGTCCATACGCCCACGGTGAGTTCTGGGATGTCCCAGCCCCTTGGGAGCGCTTGCCGCTCGGATCCGGGTGCCCATTCAACGTCGCGCATCGCGGCGCTCATGCCCGCGGTGGTGGGCCGCACCCAGCAGGAAGCCCAGTACCCTCCGAATCGGACTCCGTTGCGCTCAATGACACGCTGAACCCCGATCGTCCCGCGGCGCTTGATGCGGGGATGACGGACAGGGCGCCAGACCCTCCGTGTGCCGGTGATGCCACACGGTTGATCGTGCCGTCTCCGATGGTGCCTTGCTCCTCTCGTGGGCAGGGATGTTTGGGGCTAGCTTTGGCGGGGGGAACCCGACTTTCGCAGCAGTCGCAAACGTCGATCCGGCGCTCGTCGGCGTTGAGGGGGTCGGCGGCAGTCGGATGGACATCGACAGCTTCGTACTACCTCCAGCAGCGCCGAACTGAGCCCCCGGCAAATCCACGGATACCATCGACCCGACGGGTACCCGCTGGTATCGCGCGTATGTCAGGATCGCGGCGTGGCCGCGCCGACGGCCGGGCGGGGGACCCGATGACCGACGCGATGACAGCCAACGAAGGCCGGCCGACAGCGGAGGGCCGGTGGTGGATGGGGGCCCGGGGCGTCCTCTCCGCCGCGACGATCGGCGCTCTCGTGCTGCTCGCCGGCCTCGTCGTCGCAGAGCAGCCAGGCCGACCCGACCTGCGGACGGTCGCTGCCGATGGTGGTTGTGGCGGATGGTCCGAGGACAGGCCAGGGTTCGATGAGTCGGTGATGACCGTCGCGTTCCTCGTCGAGAACCCGTCGGCCGAGCCGGTGACGATCCGAGGGACCCGCATGACGTGGGACGCCGGGCTCAAGTCGGTGCGCGTGCAACTCGCGCGACCGATCGTCGGCGTCGACGAGGGCGCGATGTTCGGCTACTTCTCCGACGACATCGACGCGGACCACGTGCTGCCGACCCGGGGCGCGGTCATCCCGGCGGATGGGTCGATCCGGGTCGCCGCCGAGATGCACCTCCGGCCGGGGGCGGACTCGGGGCACCTGACCGGGCTGCGGTTCCTGACGGACGGGCCGCTCGGCACACTGCGGACCGAGACACTGCCGGTCGGGGTGGGGATGATGGCACCGGACGTGAAGAGCTGCTGACGAGGAGGTCTCCGGCGCTCATTCGTCTGACGCGAGCAGCAGGTGGCTTGGCGCAGACGACAGCGCTCGGATCCGGGCGTGCGATCCATCTCCCACACATCTCAGGGATGGTCGCTGCTCTTGTTCGGTCGCCGCCTTCGGTCGCGAGCACCTCTCCGACGCGCCCTCGCACGCACGCCAGGTGTCCTCGGGCTGCTTCTATGATGCGAGGATCTGAGCCACGACCGCGTACAGCTCCTTTGGGTCCCGGGCGAGCATCTGCTTGATCAACGCAGCCTGCTCGTCCACCACGACCTCGTAATCGTCGCGCTCGACCCCGTCCAGGGTCGCGCGCGCCACGTCCGCGGGGTCGGTCTTGGCGATCGAGAGTCCCGCCGTCATGTCCGTGTCGGCTACTCCGAGGTGCACCGACATCACCGCTGTTCCTTGTCCGGCCAGCTCATGACGCAACGCGTTGCCCATGTTCCACAGGGCAGCTTTCGACACCGCGTAGGCGGACGCCCCTGGCATCGCCAGCCAGGAGGCGCCCGAGGCGATGTTCACGATGCTCCCACCGCCGTTCGCGGCCAGGACAGGTGCGAAGGAGCGGATGACGTTGAGGGTGCCCCAGACGTTCGTGTCCATGTCGGCGTGCGCTGCGTCCAGATCGCCCAACAGGGTCGCTGTGGTCGCGATACCGGCGTTGTTGATCAACAGATCAACGTCGGTCGCTAGAGCGGCGGCCGCGGCGACGGACTCGGGGGAGGTGATGTCGAGGGCGAGGCGCTCCACACCCTGGAGGTCGATCAGTTCAGGACGTCGGGCGGTCGCGTACACGTTCGCCCCGCGTGCGACCAACTGGGCGGCGAGATGACGACCGATACCGCGGTTCGCGCCAGTGACGAGGGCAGTGGCTCCAGAGAGGTTCATGCCGCTACGCTAGAACCTGACATCAACGTGAGAATCAAGCCCAGGAGCCGAAGAATGCGGATCGGTGCACTTGCAGAACGCGCTGGCGTCAGCGTTCGGTCGCTTCGGTACTACGAGGAACAGGGACTCCTCGAGTCGGAGCGGACCACGGGCGGGCACCGGGAGTACCACGATTCCGACGTGACGCGTGTGCGCTTCATGCAGATGCTCTACGCAGCGGGCATGCCGAGTCGCCGAATCGTCGAACTCTTGCCGTTCCTCGACACCGGCGTCGCGACACCGACGATGCTCGACCACTTCGACGAGGAGAGCGATCGCATCCAACGCCAGATCGAGGACCTCACCGCCACCCACGATCGCCTCACACGGCTCCGCGACATCGCGGCGGAATCAGTCGCGGGGCGGCCACCAGAAGAGTGTCGCTCCTCAGCGAACGCAGCCGCCGCTTGACCGGGTCGTTCCCCCTGCCCGTGAGCACCACGCCCTGCGTGGCGCCGCGGTGTTTGCACCTGCAGGGCGGAGAGCCATCACAGTCGACAGTCGTTGTTCAAGTGTCAGAAACCCCGCTCGAACTCGGGGCTCGAGCGGGGTCGTGATCACGGATGTGCTGACGTCAGTTCTGTCCGCCGCCAACGAGCAACTGACTGCCGCTGACCCACCGCGCAAGCGGCACGACGAAGAACTCGACGGGGTCTGCGACGTCGTCGACTGAGCCCATTCGCGACCCGGTGGGGCTTGCACCCTGCACGAACGCGCGCAGCGAGTCATCCTCGGACACGGCGAGGAACGAACAACACCACCGACGGTCGAGTGGACACCGGCGGAGTGGACACCGGCGGAGTGGCAGAACGAAGTCGTCCCGCTGCGGTGGCAGGCGGGACGGCTTCGTTCTGTCGGGGGACTACTGGGCAGCTACCGAGATGCTGCCGGTTCCTCGCTGGCGCTCGGTGGCTCGGTCGAGTCCGTGGCCTTCGGTGTCGAGGTTCGGGATGATCTTCTGCATCCAGCGGGGCATCCACCACGCGGCTTCACCGCAGAGGGACAGCAGTGCCGGCATGATCATCATCCGGACCAGGAAGGCGGCGGCGAGGACGCCGACGAGCAAGCCGACGGCGATGGAGGCGGCGACGGCCATCTCGCTGGTGGCGAAGCCGGCGAAGACGACGGCCATGATGGTCGCTGCGGCGACGAGGACGGTGCCGGACTTGGTGAAGCCGGAGTGCACCGCGTCCTCAGCAAGCTCACCTCCGTCGAGGACGAGATCACAGGGCTCAACCACGTCGAAGCCGTCGTGCCCGGCCAGATCACGAAGTCCGATGACGCCGCCCTGCTGACCGTCATCCCGACTGGCGGACCCATCGCCGACAGCACGAAGCAACTCGTCACCGGGGCAGCGGTGGTCACACGGTGGCGCGGTAGCGCAGCCCGTCGACCAGGAGCCCGACGAGCTGCTGGCTCTGCTCGGGCGTCGCCGCACCGTGGGACAGGTCGGCGACCGCCCGGAGCAGCTGGGGTGCGTCGATGTCGGCGCGGACCGTTCCGGCTGCTGACGCTGCGTCGAGCAACTCCGCCAGGGTGCCACCGAGGCGTGCGACGAAGTAGGCGGGCAGGGCTGCGAAGGCGGCGTCGCCGGACTGCAGCGCGGCGGCGAGCCCGCGTTTGGTGGCGACGAACTCCGTGAACCGCTGGAGCCACCGAACGAGCGCCTCGTCCGGCGCGTGTGCTGCGCGCAGGTCGTCGGCGGCGTCCGCGCAGGCTTCGACGGCCTGCTGGAACACCGCCACGACCAGGTCGGATCGCTGGGGGAAGTGACGGTACAGGGTGCCGACGCCGACACCTGCCCGGTCGGCGATGGCCTTGGCAGGGGCGTCGACGCCGTCGGAGGCGAAGACGGCCTTCGCGGCGTCGATCAGCGCGTCCAGGTTGCGGCGGGCGTCGGCACGCACGGGTCCTCCTCGGATGGGGGTTGTGAAACGGAAAGGCGTTCCGTATAGTTCCGGAAGAGCGTTCCACTTCGAGTCAGCCTACGACATCTGCACTCGGGACGCCATCGACAGGAGGAACCCATGCAGTACCGCACCCTCGGCAAGACCGGCATCCAGGTCAGCCCCTTCGCGCTGGGCGCCATGATGCTCGGCACTGACGGCCGCATCGGCAACGGTGACGAACAGGACTCGATCCGGATCGTCCACCGGGCACTGGACGCCGGCATCAACCTCATCGACACCGCCGACCGCTACTCGCAGGGTGGGTCGGAGACCCTGCTCGGCAAGGCGCTCGCGGGTCGCCGTGACGACGTCGTGCTCGCCACGAAGTTCAACGGGCCGATGGGGGACGACCCGAACCGCCGCGGGAACTCCCGTCGGTGGATCATGCGCGCTGTGGAGGACTCGCTCCGCCGTCTGCAGACCGACCACATCGACCTGTACCAGGCACACCGACCGGACGACACGGTCGACCTCGAGGAGACCCTGTCGGCGCTGACCGACCTGGTGCGCAGCGGCAAGGTGCGTGCCATCGGCACGAGTGACTTCCCGGGGTCGCTCCAGGTGGAGGCGCAGTGGACCTCGGAGCGCCGGGGCCTGGAGCGGTTCCGGACGGAGCAGCCGACCTACTCGATCCTGAACCGCGGCATCGAGCGCGAGGTCCTGCCCGTCGTCGAGCGCTACGGCATGGGCGCGCTCGTCTGGAGCCCGCTGGCCGGCGGCATGCTGACCGGTCGGTTCCGCAAGGGCCAGCAGAGCGACCTCGCCCGTGTCGGCATGTTCCGCCACAACCAGGACGAGCGACGCATCGACGCCGTCGAGCAGGTCGTCGCGCTGTCCGAGGACACGGGCATCCCGATGACCCACCTCGCGATGGCGTTCGCGATCGCGCATCCCGGCGTCACGAGTGCACTGATCGGCCCGCGGTCGATGGAGCAGCTCGACGACCTGCTCGCAGGCGCCGACGTGGCGCTGTCGGACGAGGTCCTCGACCGGATCGACGCGATCGTCCCGCCGGGCACGGACGTCGGACGGCTCGACCAGCAGTACGCGCCGCCGGCGGTCCTGGAGGCCAGCCTGCGTCGACGTCCGGCACCTGAGCGCCGAGCGGCCTGAGGGCGACGGCCGGCCCCTCGAGACGACGGGCGCCTGGATGCGGTGACGACAGCATCCTCAGGGCGTTGGCGAGCCTGGCCCGTCGGTCTCCTCCGGCCACAGCACCCGGAACCGTTCACACACCACCGGCATGTCCGACGCCCACCCCCGCGGGTTCTCCGAGTGCTCCCGCCAGTACCGCTCGTGCGACGCGCGCCAGTAGGCAAGGGTGCGGTCGCCCTCACCCTCGGCGCGGGCGTGCTCAACGCTGACCTGGTCGAACGGCACGATCCGGACGTCGGTCGACACGAGCACCGCTCGCGGCTCGTCGGTGCCGTCGAGGATGATGCTGTACTCGCCTGCCTCCGGCAGGGGTTCACCGGTGGCCTCGTAGTCCCAGAGCGAGGACGCGGTCCCGTCCTTCACGCCGGCGAGCACGAGGTCGAGCAGGGCGTCCGCGTGGTCCGGGGTCGCACCGAACGCCCACGCGGGGGGAACGGTCGCGGGCAGTTCGGGGGAGTCGCGGCGACGCGCCTCCCAGAAGGCGACCACGGACGGCGAGGGTGCGTTCACAGCAGTGACCCTAGCGAGCGACGAGATCCGAGCGACGGCCACGCCACGCACCGGACGTGACAGGATCGACCCGTCCCCACGAGCCTCCCGGAGCCCCGATGACCACGCGCGTCCGCACCGTCAGCGCGGTGCCGCCGCGCCAGCGCGCAGCGGTCGCCGCCCCGCGCTGGACGCCGATCGTCTCCGCCGAGAAGGCCGACCTGTACGGCAGCGACGACAGCCGCCGCGAGCTCCATCCGTAGACGCGTGACGGGCGCGCACCGCGCCTCCAGGCCGACGGCTCCTTCTCCTGCACAGCAGGCGGGGGAGCAGCGGCCCGACCCCGCACCTCCCACCTCTCGGAACAGGAAGCACCGTCATGCCCGCACCCTCACCCTCACCCCCTCCGGCTCCCCGGCGATCGACTGGGCCACCCGCTCGATGCCGCTCCTCGCGGCCAGCATCGAGCAGGACGCCCCGGTGTTCGCCGGGCTGCACGTCGGCATCTGCATCCACATCGAGCCGAAGACCGCCGTCCTGTGCCGGTGGCTGCTCGACCAGGGTGCCCGCGTGACGATCACCGGCAACGTCGGCACGACCGTGCCCGAGACGGCGGAGGCCCTCCGGACGCTCGGCGTCACGGTGATCGGCGGCCGCAGTGACGACGCCGAGCAGCACGACCGGAACCTCGACGAGCTGCTGGCCGCCCTGCCGGACCTGGTGATGGACAACGGCGGCGAGCTCATCGCGAAGCTGACCAGGGGGGCGCCGCGGTCGAGCACGTTCCTCGGCGCGACGGAGGAGACGACCACCGGCGGCATCGCCGTCCGCGCCCTGCCCCAGGCGCCGGACTTCCCGGTGGTCGTCATCAACGACAGCCGGCTGAAGCTCATCGTCGAGAACGAGCACGGCGTCGGGCAGAGCATCGTGCAGGGCTTCATGAACGCCACGAACGCCATGGTGCCGGGCGCCCGTGCCACCGTGGTCGGGTACGGCCCGTGCGGCAAGGGCGTCGCGGACACGCTCCGGAACCTCGGGGCCGTCGTGAGCGTCGTCGACACGGACCCGTTCCGCGCGCTCGAGGCGATCATGCGCGGGCACCGCGTCGGCCCGATGGAGGCGGTGCTGCCCGGCACCGAACTGCTCTTCCTCGCGACCGGCGCGCGGGGCGTGATCGGCTCCGCCGAGATCGCCCTGCTCCGCGACGGGGTGGTCATCGCGGGCGTCGGTCACGAGGGACTCGAGCTCGACCTGGAGGCCCTGCTCGCGGTGACCGCGGAGACCACAGCCCTGTCGGGGCCGGGTTCCGACCCGGACGCGCGCGTCTTGCACCGCCTGGTCGACGGCCGCGAGGTGGTCACGCTGTCCGGGACGCGGATGATCAACCTCACGGCCGCGGGCGGCAACCCGATCCAGGCGATGGACCTCGGGCTGTCACTGCAGGCGCGGAGCCTCGCGGCGATCGCGCGCGGGGACGTCCCGGCGTCCGAGGTCGGACCCGTCCCGGTGGACGTCGACTCCTGGCTGGCGACGTCGCTCGTCGCGATGCTCGGGAAGGACGGTCGGTAGCGCTGGGGCGCCGAACCACCGGGGGAGATCCACGTCGACCGGACGCGGAGCGTGCTCCCTGGCTACGGTGGTGACTGACTGGTCGGGGGGATCATGACGAACGTGCAGCGGGACGACCTGGTGGTCCATCGGGACACTCGACTGCGGCAGTGGTCGATCGCCCTGGCGGTCCTGGGCCCGGTGCTCGCGGTCGTCGCGTTCTGCATCCTGGTCGGGTTCAGCCTCGACTCGTCGTTCGGGGACCCTGCGAACGCGTTCGAGTACCTCCACGTGTGGGTCCTCGCGATCGTCCTCGGCGGACTGGTCCCGATGGCGGGTGCCGTCGTGCTCGCCGTCCTGTGCGTCGTCCGACGGTCGCAGTCCTTCGCGGGTGCGCTCGTCGGCGGCGCCGCGGGCCTGCTCCTGACGGCACTGCTGGCGCCGGCGCTCTTCGCGACCCGGATCCCGGACGCGCAGGAGTACCGGGCCGCGCTCGACCGCACCACGGCCGCAGAACGGCAGGACCCCGACTCGATGCGCGACGAGTTGGAGCAGGTCCACGCCGATGCCGTCGCCACGCTGCCGGAGCCGCAGCCGTCCGGCTCCGCCCCTGAGCCCGGCAGCGAATCGTCCGACGACATGGAATGGCTGCGCGGGGACATCTGCGACCTGTCCGTCGGGTACGACGGCGTCGACTGGTCGAGTGTGGACCTCGAGTCCTACGAGGTCGACGACGTCCAGGACGCGATCGACGCCATCCGCGAGGACGCCGAGGCACACGGCCGCTCCGTCGAGGTGGAGACGGACGACGACACCGGTGGCGTCTCGCGGCTGGTCGTCTCGACGCGCTCCGGAGACCTGTTCGTCGACGTGGAGTCTCCTGTCCCGCCGCCCGGACACGAGGCATCGACACTCGAACTGGACGCGGTCACCCACTGCGTCGTGGACTGACGAGTTCGGGCACACGGCTGACGTTGACTCCACCGCGGCTGCACGTCAGGCGCACCGGGACCGTGTGTCCCCTGCGCCTGTGTCCACGCGCACGCCGGACCGAGGAGCGTGGGACACCGCACGCCCCCGACCCTCCGGGTCCCGGACGGAACGCGACAAAGGAGCTCCACCATGACCAGCACCACCGCCAAGCACGTCACCCTCGACCCGACCGGCACCCTGCGCACCCTGGTGCTGCAGGAGCCGGGAGCCCAGGACGTGGACCTGACCGTTCGTGGCATGGCCCCGGAACGACTCCGCTACCTGGGACGGATGTGGGCGGCGACGCACGCCCGCCTGCACCGCCCCCTCGCTGCCGACGGGTACGGCTACCGCGTCGTGGGTTCGCTCGCCTGATCGACGGCCTCGAGGCGCGGGGGCTCAGTCGCCCATCGACACCACGACCTTGCGGGCGGACACGCCGTTCCGCAGCGTCTGCAGGGCGCCGGGGAGGGCCTCCAGTCCGTGTCCGACGACCATCGCTTCCGGGGCTGCGCGGAAGCGCCCGTCGGCCAGCGCCGCGGGCAGGAAGTCGCGGAAGACGGCCGGACCGACGGGGGAGACCACCGGGGTCCCGCCCCAGATGGCGGAGACGCGGATGCCGCGGAGGCGGGCGATCCGTGACCGCACCGCGGTGACCGGATCGGGGTAGGCGGACGCGATGCGCTTCGCCCCGGATGCGCGACGAATGATCCGCAGGGCGTGCCCGAGCGACCCACTACCGATGGCGATCGTGCCCGCGAGCCGACGGCCCCGCAGTGCCGCGACGACCTCGGCGTCCACGTCGTCGTCCCGGTAGTCCAGGACGGCGTCGGCGCCGAGGGAACGGACGAGGTCGTGGTTCGCCCGACCGGCGGTCGCGACCACCGTGTAGCCGCTGGCACGGGCGAGCTGGACGGCGTTGCTCCCGACGCTCGTCGACGCGCCCCAGACGAGGACCACCTGGTCGCTCCGGTCCGTGCCGTCGCCCGGCAGGGGGAGGGCCAGCTGGTCGGCTTCGTACAGGCCCGCAGCCGCCGTCGCCAGCGCGAGCGGCAGGACGGAGGCCTGCTCGAATGACAGGTCGTCCGGGAGGCGCGTGGTGACGCGCTCGAGGACGGTCACGATCCGCTGGAACCCGCCCTCGGCCGTGCTGTTCCGCGGCTTCTCCTGTCCGGCGGCGAACGCGGTCACCCGGTCGCCCACCGCGAGGGCCGTGACGTCCGGTCCGACGGCGAGGACCTCGCCGGCGACGTCGCTGCCGAGGACGGTCGGGAAGCGCACCCACGGGGTCACGAGGCGCCGGAGCGGGCCGGTGATCGCGTCGACGGGGTTCACCGCCACGGCACGGACGCGGACGACGACCTGGCCGGCGGCTGGGGTCGGCACCGGGGTGGGCCGGACCTCGAAGGGGCCGCGAGGGCTGAGCAGGAACAGTGCGGCGTTCGTGGTGGTGGGGTCGTCGGCGGTCATGCGGGCTCCTCGCTCTCCGGTGCCGATCATCGCGATGACACGTGATGTCATCGTACGCCTCATGACACGTCGTGTCGTCAGCTACGATCGGACGATGCGATGGGCTCCGGATGCACGAGGACGGCTCGAGCGCGCCGCGTTCGAGCTCTTCGCCGAGCAGGGGTTCGCCGCCACGACGGTGCCGCAGATCACCGCGCGCGCCGGGCTGACCACCAGGACGTTCTTCCGGCACTTCACCGACAAGCGCGAGGTCGTCTTCGCCGGGTCCGAGATCCCCGAGACCGCAGCGCGACTGATCGTCGGCGCACCGGCGGACCTCGACCCGACGCAGGTCGTCCGGCACGTGCTGCACCAGATCTCGGCGGCGCGCTTCGACGGCCACCACGAGCAGACCGCCGCCTGGCGCCGGATCATCGAGGGGAACGACGAACTCCGTGACCGGGACGCCCGCAAGCGGTCCGACCTGGTCCGTGCCGCGCAGGCCGCCTTCGTCGAGCGTGGACAGACCCCGCTGCAGGCGACCGTCGTCGCGGAACTCGGCGTGCTCGTGTTCCAGGTCGCCCTCGAGCAGTGGGCGGCGGGGACCGGGGAGCGGTCGTTGGCCGAGACGATCGACGAGGTGTCCACACTGGTCCGGGAGCGCACGACCCCGGCTCCGGGTGCGCACTCCTCGGGCACGCGTCCGGTCAGCGACCACCCGGCGGACTGACCGTCGGGCCTCCCTCACCAGCCGGCCCCGAGGAGCGGTACGGCAGCATCCCGGTGTCGGCGTACCCGCGAGCCAGCCGGATGGCGGCCATCCAGCCCCAAACACGCGTCCGCTTGCCGATGTACGCCGGGCCGAACCAGGTCTCCTGTCCGGCGTCACTCGGAGGCACCGATCCGACGACCTGGAGGCCGCCCTCGGTGAACACCTCGATCCGGGTCGCAGCACGCTCGAGCGGCGCGACGCCGCTGACGGTCTCCGGTGACGGCGGCCCGTCCGCCCGCCAGTCGAGGATCCCGACGACGAGGTTCACGCGGACGCGCGGCTGCAGTTCGAGGACCTGCAGACACGACCACCGCCCGCTCTCGCCCTGCACGGGGACGAGGTCCCCGACCCGGAGCGCGGTGGCGCTGCGCGGGGAGAACGGGAACGTCCTGGCGGTCACCACGCCGTCGACACTACGGGCCGGGATGGGAGGATCGTGCCCATGCGCGCCGTGACCTTCACCGCCTTCTCCGCGACGCCGGCCGTCACCGAGGTCCCCGACCCGGAGTGTCCGCCGCACGCCGCCGTGGTCCGCGTGGTCGCGACCGGCGTCTGCCGCAGTGACTGGCACGCCTGGCGCGGGCACGACGACACGGTGTCGCTGCCGCACGTCCCCGGACACGAGTTCGTCGGCGTCGTCGAGCAGGTCGGGGACGAGGTCCGGCAGTGGCAGGCCGGCACACGCGTCACCGCCCCGTTCGTGAACGCGTGCGGCACCTGCCCCACGTGCGTCGCCGGCCGCCAGAGCATCTGCCCGAACCAGACCCAGCCCGGGTTCGACCGGCCCGGGTCCTTCGCCGAGCGGGTCGTCGTGCACCACGCGGACACGAACCTCGTCGCGGTGCCGGACGCCATCGACGACGCCACCGCCGCCGGACTCGGCTGCCGGTTCGCCACCGCCTACCGCGCGGTCGTGAACCGCGCCCGAACCGCCCCCGGCGAGCACGTCGTCGTGTTCGGCTGCGGGGGAGTCGGGCTCTCGGCGATCGTCGTCGCCGTCTCCCGCGGTGCACGGGTGACCGCAGTGGACGTCTCCGCCGAGGCGCTCGCGCTCGCCCGCACCCTCGGCGCCACCACCACGGTCGACGCGCGGACGGACGACGTCGACGAGCAGGTCCGAGCGGCGACGGAGGGCGGCGCGCACGTCGTCGTCGAGGCGCTCGGACGCGCCGCCCTGGTGCGGCAGGGCATCGCCGCCCTCCGCCCCGGCGGTCGGCACGTGCAGGTCGGGCTCCTCGCCGGCGCGGACGCCAGCCCGCAGGTCGACCTCGGCCGCGTCATCGGCCTCGAGCTCGAACTGCTCGGCAGCCACGGGATGTCCGCGCACGAGTACCCGGCGATGCTCGCCGAGATCGCCGCGGGCCGTCTCGACCCGGCACCGCTGGTCGGGCGGACGATCGCGCTCGAGGACGCGCCGGCGGCGCTCGCCGCGATGGACCGGCCGGCGACGGCGGCCGGCACGACGGTCGTCGTCCTGTAGTCGCCACCGTGTGGCGGCCGGGAGGCGCACCGCGGCACCGCCACGGGCCTCCCGGCCGCGACCGGCCCGGTCCGGCAGACTGAGGGCGGGGGCCGCGCCGACCGTGCGCGGTGACGAGGGGGAGACCATGTCGGAACCGCGACCGCGCGTCCGTCGCCGCTGGCGGCTGTTCGCACTGCTCGTCGTGGTCGTCGACGTGCTGATGGTCCTGCCACTGCCCTTCCTGATCGTGAGCTACCCGCTCGGACTGGCCTCGTACAACGGGATCGCGTACGGGCTGCTCACGTGGGGTGCGCCGGCAGCGGCCGTGCTCACGGTGATCGCGCTGGTGGTGGTGCCGGCACCCCGCGAGCTGCTCGACGCCGGAGCGGGCGTCCTGGCCGGGCTGATGGCGTTGGGCGGGGTCGTCTGGCTCGGTGTGGCCGCGAGCTTCGGTGGGGCAGCGGGTCCGCTCGGTCTCCTGTTGCTGGGGGCGGCGGCGCTCATGGTCGCGCTCATCGTCAGGGGCGGTCCGCGTTCCGAGCGCTGAACGGGTCCGGAGTACGAAGCCGTACCGGTGCCCGGGCAACGTGGCTACCATGCCACCCATGGGGGTCGAATTCGACGATGCTGCAGCGGGGGCGCTGATCAGGGCGGCGCAGTCCGCGGACGGAGCCTTCACCGGGCAGAGCGGTGCCCGGCGAGGCGCGGTCGAGACCGCGATGCAGGAGTTCCGCGGGGGGTACGCCGAACTGTTCCGGACGGCGAGCGTCACCGAGTCCTCGGAGCGGGGTCGGCTCGCTCGTGCGATGGACGACCTCGCACAACAGGTCGAGCGGGCGAAGCAGCAGGCCGCGGAGGAGAACCGACGGCTCGACGAGGTGCGGGCCTGGGAGGGTCGGGAGGCCGACCGGGACGAGCGTCGACGGACCCAGCCGCTCGGTCCCGTCGTCAGCGACATCGAGGAGCTGTTCGACCCCCGACCGTCCGAGCCCGCGGTCCGGCCGTCGACGATCTCCGTCGCGTTCACCGCCTCGCAGCGAACGCGGACGAGCAGCGGCAACGCATCGGGGACCAGCAGCGCGAAACCGGATGCCCTCCGGTCCTTCGCGACGCAGTCCCGGTCGTGCAACACCACCATGCGGCAGCACCTGGAGGAGGTCGCGGACGCCTGGACACGGTTCACGTCGAGTTCCTCGTGGGTGCCGGTCGGTGGCTCCGGCTTCCTCGACAACGGGTCGCGCTTCGTCGACGAGAACGACGCCGACGTCACGTGGATGGAGCACGTGGCCGCCGCGTTCGAGCACGCCGGCAGCGGGACCCTCACGAACCACGCGCTCGACCTCGCGGTCGCCGCTTACCTGACGACGCAGGGCCAGGACCCGGTCGAGGTCCTCCGGCACATGGACGCCGACGTCGGTGCTGCGTGGCTCGCCGCGCACCCCGAGGTGCTCGACGCCCTGGTGACGACACCGCCCGCATGGGGCACCCCGTCGACCGTGTACTCCGCGATCGTCCAGGCGGAGCGCGCCCGCGGAGCCGATCCGGTCGACTTCGCGACCGTGCTGCAGCGCATGTACGTGTCGCGGGCAGCGGAGAAGGTGGGGATCGACATGGCCACCTGGGACACCGCTCGGGGCGCAGAGGCGCTGCTCGGACAGGTGACGGGGTCGTACCAGTACTACGCACAGCTCTACCTCGACAACCCGGACTTCATGTGGGCGGGGATGGCGAACATGGTCGGGCCGGACTTCGCCGCCGGGTTCCTCGACCTGCACTCCTTCCGCGACCACATCGGCGAGGTGACACCGTTGCTGCCGCAGTCGATGCGGCCGCTCACGGACGTGCTCGCGACCATGGGCGACAACGAGATCGCCTTCTACGAGAAGACGTTCCTCGACATGCAGAAGGGCATCTTCCTCGATGCCTCCACCATGCACGAGGCGTACCTCGACGCCGGGATGGACGGTGTCAAGGAGCTCCGCGCGGCTGGACTGCTCGCTGGTGGCGCTGACCAGTCCCCGTCCGAGCAGGCAGTGTCGGCACAGTACGCGGAAGACGCCTGGAACGACATCGACACGGGGATGCGAACCGGGTCGCAGGACCTGGTCGACCGGGGGAACGGGGCGCTGCTGTACCGGGAGCAGCACGACACGATCCAGCGCCAGTACAACACGATGCGGGACCATCCCGTCACCGGTGAGGCCTTCACCACGGTGCTCGGCATCGTCGGGGATGCGTCCATCCCGGGGACGAAGACACTCGGCCAGTACGAGGGCGGGGCGTCCGTCACGGTGGATGCACTGCCGACGGTGCCCGGGGTGCAGGGCGTGACCGAGACGGTGTACATCCCGTCGCAGAACCTCTCCGACTTCCCGGTCCGCTGGGACTACATCGAACACGACACCCTGCCCGCCTGGCAGACCCTCGCGCACGACGACCCGGAGCGTGCGCGCGAGCTCGTCGCCGGGTCGGTCCCCGACCGGATCCAGGACCGACGACTCGACCACCGCCTGGGCGACCTGGTGGACGACCTGCACGACACGGAGTTCAGATGGCGATGACACCGACCCGCGTCCTCGGGCCCGCGATCGCCGCCCTGGTGGTCGTGCTCCTCACCGGGTGCACGCCCGGACCCCCCGACCCGGCGCCCGTCGGGTCGTCCACCTCCGACGGAAGCGAGCACGGCGTGAGCCATCGAGGCCCTGAACCCACCGCCAGGTCATACGAGAACGGGGTCGAGACCTGGGACCTGACGGTGCCGCCCTCGGTCGAGGCGTTCGGGATCGACACGGACGTCCCGGAGAACACCGCCGCCCTCGTCGGCGCCTATGCCTCCACGGGTCCCGGCGGTCGCCCGGTCAGGCTGCTGCTTCCCGGCGGCGAGGAGGTCCAGGTGCAGGCGACCCAGGTGATCTTCGACGCACTCGACAGCAAAGAGGAGCGGAAGGACGACTCGGGTGCGGTGACCCTGCCCGAAGGTCGGCTGTTCCACCTCCAGGTCGATGCCCTGACGGTCGAGGGCGCAGATGCCGGTGTCGACGGGTATCGGGACGTCCTCCGGCAGCTCGACCTTCCGAGTACGTCCGTTCGGAAGCTCCAGGACAAGGTCGCAGCAGCCGACTCGGTCGACCCGGTGGACGCGTCCCAACCAGTCGGTGCCAACGCCAGCGTGCCGAAGACGAACGGGCTCGACTTCGGCGTGAGTTCGTCGTTCCGGCCGAACGACGAGCCGCTGCTCTTCGCCCTGCGGCTCAACGGCGCGTGGGACCCCGTCCCGATCCCGTGATGTACTTCGGACGGGGACGCCGCAGACGAGTCGGCATCGGGGTGGGAGTGGTCGTGACGTCGTTGCTCCTCTCCGCATGCGCAGCAGCGGTCGTCCCGTCCCGTCCTGAAGCCGTTCCCGTTGCCCCCGCGGACCGTGCAGCACACGACGTGGACCACCACGGTCCCCGTCCGACAGCAATGGCGATCAAGGACGGTGTGGAGGTCTGGGACCTCACGGTTCCGCCCACAGCCGAGGCATTCGGGATCGATCCCGACGACACCGTGATGGTCGGCGCCTACAGTTCGTCCACCCCCGGTGGTCGTCCTGTCCGCTTCCTGCTCCCGGGGGGAGAAGACGTCGACGTCCGAGCGAACGAGGTGGTGTTCGAGCTCAGCGAGAACGACCAGGCGATCACGAGTCGAGCGACCGGCAAGGAGCTCTCGCCGGCGGGGCGGTTCTTCGACCTCCGCGTCGATGCCCCGGCTGCTCAGGGAGCCGAGGCGGGTGTGGCTGCGTACCGTAAAGCCCTGCAAGAACTCGGCTTGCCGGATGACACCGTGTCCGAGTTGCAAGAGCAAATCGAACGTGCCGCAACCGTCGACCCGCTCAGCTCACCGCGAGTCGGCGTGAGTGCGAGCATCCCGAAGACAGACGGTTTCCGGTTCAGCGTGAGCACCGCCTTCCGCCCGGACCGGGACGATCCGACCTTCCTCCTCGAGTTCCACGGCGCTTGGGACCCGCTACCCGTTTCCTGAGCTCGGTTTCCAAGGGCGCGGATGACCCGGGACCAAGGACGCCCGGTCAGGTGATGGCAATGGGACATCGGGGAGCACATGAGCAAAGAACATCGGGATCCGGGACGCGCCACCAGCAACGGCGCGGGAGGCGGCTTGCGGCGCCTCCCGGCGGCGGTGATCACCGTCCTGCTCGCCGTCCTGCTCGCGGGGTGTGTGGCTGCCGAACCCATGGGCTCGGTCAGCGAGCCGAGCAACAGCGTCACGGCTCGTCAAAGCGTGAGCCACGTCGGCCCCGAACCGACGGCGATGACGGTCGAGAACGGGGTCGAGACCTGGGACCTGACGGTGCCGCCCTCGGTCGAGGCGTTCGGGATCGACACCGACGTCCCGGAAGGCGCGCGGACCCAGGTCGGTGCGTACGGCTCGGAGTCCGGCGGGGGACGTCCGGTCCGGTTCCTGCTCCCCGGCGGCGAGGAGGTCCGGGTCCAGGCGACCCAGGTGATCTTCGACGCCCTCGACAACGCGCAGGAGATGACGGACCAGTCGGGCAAGGTGATCCTGCCGCAGGGGCGGCTGTTCCACCTCCGCGTCAACGCCGTGCCGGTGGAGGGCGCGAAGGCCGGCGTCGACGCGTACCGCGACGTCCTCGAGCAGCTCGACCTGCCGGACACGTCCGTCGGGGAGCTCCAGCAGAAGATCGCAGCGGCCGACTCGGTCGACCCGGTGGACGCGTCTCAGCGGGTCAGCGTCGGGGCCAGCGTGCCGAAGACGGACGGACTCGACTTCGGGCCCAGCACGTCGTTCCGGCCGAACGACGAGCCCCTGCGCTTCACCCTCCGGTTGAACGGCGCGTGGGACCCCGTCCCGATCCCGTGATGGGCGCCGGACGGCGGACTGGGGCGTGAGCGTGCCCGTCTCCTGACCTCGGCCGCCGAGGGCGAGCCGACCACTGCTACGGTGCGAGCACGGACCGGGGGGAACACGATGCGGACACTGACCGCACTCTGCGCAGCCGTCGTCATGGCGACGGTGACGATCGGCATGACGGGGTGCACCGACGCACCCGACGGCGGGACGCCACCATCGGCAGCCGCAGCGAGGCCGACGGCGTCCGCGACGCCGGGGCTGCCGGAGCACCTGGCGATCCTGCACCGGCCCTTCGCGGCGACGGACGCGTTGCCGGACACGGAGGCGGCCGCTTCGACGCTCGACGAGGTGGTGCTGAACGGCCAGCGTCGTGCCGGTGCGTGGCACGGCACCACCTACTGGGTGGCTGCGGCGTCGAACGGCGGAGCGTGCCTCATCGCGGAGAACCCCGACCCGGCCAGCCCGGACGACTGGGCGACGTGCGGCGGGACCGATGTGCCGGCCGCGGAGGTGCTCGTGACCATGGAAGGCGACGACGGACACCGGGTCTCGCTGGTGTCCGACGGCTACACCGACCGGGGGCCGACTGCGCTGCACGAGGTCGTCCCCAACGTCTGGGGGAACTGACCGCATGCGTCCGAACGGCCCCGACGTGACTGGACAGGTCTTGTACATGTAGTCTCCTCTGCATGCCCGTCCCACCGAAGCGACGCCTCGTCGCCGATGCCCTCCGCGACGCGATCGCGACGGGCCGCTACGCCCCGGGCCAGCGCCTGCCCGGGGAGCACGACCTGGCCGAGCGGTTCGCCGTCAGCCGCGGGACGGTGCGGGCGGCGCTCGCCGACCTGGCGGACGAGGAGTACATCGCGATCCGCGGCGGCATCGGCTCGGTCGTCACGTTCGACGGCGCCGCGCTCGACCCCAGGAGCGGCTGGGCCCGGTCCCTCGAGGCGACGGGCACCGAGGTCGCCGTCCGCGTCCTCCGGATCGCCGCGGTGAGCGCGCCGGCGGTCGCCGCGGAGCTCGGGCTCGACGACGCCGACTTCGTCGCCGTCGACCGCGTCCGGCACGTGGCCGGGGGACCGGACATCTCCCTGGAACGCAGCCTGGTTCCGCCGTTCGGGAGGCTCGCCCGAGCCGTCGACGAGGGTCTCGTCGACGGGTCGCTCACCGCCACGATCGCGGAGACGGGCCTGGTGCCG
Organism: Curtobacterium sp. MCJR17_055; assembly: GCF_003224335.1. Lineage (GTDB taxonomy): Bacteria > Actinomycetota > Actinomycetes > Actinomycetales > Microbacteriaceae > Curtobacterium. Next base: position 352,582 of record NZ_QKLF01000002.1, on the reverse strand, counting down.
GCGCTCGCCGAGCAGTGGGTCGACGTGCTCCCGCTGACCGAGGAGGACGCGGTGCTCCTCCACAGGACTGCGGGCGACCCGTTCCTCCACAGCCGACGCGTCTCGCGCACGGCCGACGGCACGTTCGTGGAGGCTGTCGACAGCCTGCTCGACCCGAGCCGGTTCCGCATCCACATGACGTTCGGGAGCGCACGATGACGACGACCAGCACCGCCGCCGAGCACGCCCTCGCCGCTTTCCGGGGCCTGGCGATCGGCGACGCCCTCGGGATGCCGACGCAGTCGCTGTCGCTCGAGCAGATCCGTTCCGACCACGGGGTGATCAGCGGGTTCGTCGACGCCGGGCCGAACCAGCGCATCGCACACGGCATGCCGGCGGGGAGCATCACCGACGACACCGAGCAGGCCGTCCTCGTCGCCGAACTGCTCGTGCAGGGGCAGGGTCGGCTGGACCCCGTCGACTTCGCCCGCGCGCTCATCGACTGGGAGCGGACGATGGCGGCCAAGGGCTCCCTCGACCTGCTCGGGCCGAGCACGAAGACCGCCGTGCAGCGCATCCTCGACGGTGTCCCCGCGTCCGAAGCGGGCTCGACGGGCACGACGAACGGTGCCGCGATGCGGATCACCCCGGTCGGGATCGCGACACCGCTCGGTACCGGGTCCGACGGGCTCGCCGGACTGGTGGACGCCGTGCAGGACGCCTGCCGGGTCACCCACGACACCGGGCTCGGCATCGCGGGGGCCAGCGCGGTCGCGGCAGCGGTCTCGGCCGGCATCGACGGCGCCACGCGTGCCGAGGCGCTCGACGTCGCCGTCGCCGCCGCCCGGATCGGCGAGACCCGTGGCCACTGGGTCGCCGGTGGCTCGATCGCCGACCGCACGGAGTGGGCACGCGGCCACCTGGCCACGGTCCCCGACGCCGAACGGATCGACGTCGTGTCCGGGCTGATCGGCACGAGCGTCGCGTCGCAGGAGTCCGTCGTCGCCGCGCTCGCGCTCGTGGCGCTCGACCTCGACCCCTGGCGGACCGTCTGCACCGCGGCGAGCATCGGTGGCGACACCGACACGATCGCCGCCATGGCCGGCGCCGTCCTCGGTGCCGTGCACGGTGCGGTCGCCTGGTCCGCCGACGCGGTCCACCAGGTGGAGACCGTCAACGACCTGCACCTCGAGGAGCTCACCGAGCGCCTCCTCGACCTCCGCACCGGCCCCGGCCGGTAGCGGCACCCAGACCGCCGGGCGGCGGTTCCCCCCTTGCCGCCGCCCGGCTTCCCCCTCGCACCCTTCCGATGACGTAAGAGGACCTGATGACCAGCACGCCGACCGACGCCACCACCCGCGCCGGGACCCTGACCACCGTCGAGCAGCGGGGCATCGAGCCGGTGCCGGCCGCCGAACGCACCGGGACGCCCGGCGCGCTGTTCTGGGTCTGGTTCGCCGCGAACATCTCGATCCTCGGGCTCCCCCTCGGTGCCACGCTCGTCGCCTTCCAGGGACTGACCGTCTGGCAGGCGCTCCTCGTCGCGGTGATCGGCGCCGCAGGCTCGTTCGCCGTGGTCGGGGTCATCTCGATCGCCGGACGCCGCGGGGGAGCGCCGGGCCTGACCCTGAGCCGCGCGGTGTTCGGCGTCCGCGGCAACGTCGGCCCGACGTTCATCTCGCTGCTGAGCCGCCTGGGCTGGGAGACCGTGAACACCACGACCGCCGCGTTCGTGCTGCTGTCGCTGTTCACGATCCTCTTCGGCACCGACGGGGGCTCGAAGGCGCACCCGGTCATCACGATCGTCGCGATCCTGGTCTTCGTCGCCGCCACGGTGCTCATCTCCGGGCTCGGGCACGCGTTCATCGTCGCCGTGCAGAAGTGGGCGACGTGGGTCTTCGGTGCGCTGAACGTCTTCGTCGCGGTGTTCCTCGTCGCCCGCATCGACTGGGACGTCGTCGGCGCGCAGCCCGCCGGCCCGGTCGCCGCGATGGTGATCGGCATCGGGACGATCGCGGCCGGGACCGGTATCGGGTGGGCCACCGCGGGCGCCGACATCGCCCGGTACACGCGCACCAGCGTCCGCGCCGGCAAGCTCGTCGCCGCGAGTGCAGCCGGTGCGGGTATCCCGCTCGTCGTCCTGGTCGGACTCGGCTCGCTCGTGTCCGCCGGTGACCCGACCCTGGCGCAGGCCGGGGACCCGGTCGCCGCGATCCGCGACATGCTGCCGAGCTGGATGGCCGTGCCGTACCTGATCGCCGCGTTCGGCGGGTTGCTGCTGTCGAACCACCTGTCGGTGTACTCGGCGAGCCTCACCACGCTGACCCTCGGCGTGAAGGTGCCGCGGGTCTGGGCCGTCGCGGTCGACGTCGTCATCACCACGCTCGGCGCCATGTACTTCATGCTCGTGGCCGACGGCTTCTACGCCCCGTTCATCACCTTCATCTCGGTGCTCGCCGTGCCGATCACGGCCTGGCTCGGTGTCTTCATCGCCGACATGCTCCGCCGCACCTGGTACGACCCGGAAGCGCTGCTCGACCTCCGCCGTGGTGGCCGCTACTGGTACGCCGGTGGGGTCGCCTGGCCCGCAGTCATCGCCTGGGTCGTCGCGATCGTCGTCGGCTTCCTGTTCACGAACGTCCAGGTGGGCGACGCCGACCCGGTGTTCGTCGGGGCGTTCTCGGACACCTGGATCGGCGTGAACGGCCTCGGCTGGGTCGTCACGTTCATCGTCGCGGCGGCGGTCTACCTGCTGACCGGCGGCCCCCGCGGCACGCTGCACGAGCAGCCCGACCAGTCCGCTCCGCTGCCGCACACCGAGCACACGGTCTGATGGGCCGCCTCGTCTCGGTCGGCAACGTCATCGTCGACATCGTGATGCGCATCGACGCCCTCCCGGAGCCGGGCGGGGACGTCATCGCCGCGGGCTCCGAGATCACGGCCGGTGGCGGCCTGAACACGATGGTCGCCGCCCGCCGGGACGGCATGGACGTCGTGTTCGCCGGGCAGTACGGCACCGGCCCCTTCGGGGACGTCGTCCGGCGGGCGCTGGCCGACTCGGGCGTCACCGTCGTGCAGCCCGGGCTCGCCGACGTCGACAGCGGCTACTGCGTGGCGCTCGTCGACGCCACGACCGAGCGCACCTTCGTCACGAGCGTCGGCGCGGAAGGGCAGCTCACCCGCGCCGACCTGGACCGTGTGGACCTGCAGGACGACGACATCGTCTTCGTGTCGGGCTACAGCCTGGCGCACCCGGTGAACGGTGCGGCCATCGCCGACTGGCTCGAGACCGTCCCGCCGTCCGTCCGCGTGGTGTTCGACCCGTCGCCGCTCGTCGACACCCTGCCCGGAGACCTCCTGGCCGCCGTGTCCGCACGGTCGGACGTGGTCAGCGCCAACAGCCGGGAGGCACGACTGCTCTCCCCGACGTCGACCACCCTCGCTGCGGCGACCGCCGCGATCGCGGTGACAGCGCGGGGGACCGCCCTGGTCCGGGACGGTGCCCACGGCTGCTGGGTCGTCGAGTCCGGTGGCACACCGGTCCTGGTCCCCGGGTTCCCCGTCGTCGCGGTCGACACGAACGGGGCGGGGGACGCGCACGCCGGCGTGCTGGCCGCCGCGCTGGGGCGTGGGGCGGGCCTCCCGGACGCGGTCCGCCGGGCCAACGTGGCGGCGGCGCTCGCGGTGACCCGGTCCGGGCCGGCGACCGCGCCGACGGCGGAGGAGACGGACGCGCTGCTCGCCGGAGCGTGACGCGGTGACCTCCGCGATCGCCGCACCCGTGCGGCTCGAGCGGTCCGACCGGACGGTCCAGCCGCTTGCTGGAGCCGTTCATCGCGTTCCGTGGCTGAGGCGGGGCGCCGGTGTTTCCCGCCCGTCAAGTGTTGGTTACGAGCCCGTTTCCGATGCTCGGCGAACGCTCACGCTCCTCGAAGCTTCCTCTTGAGAACCCCTTCACTCGAGGAGCCCCTTGTCCAGAACCCGTTCCCGGAGTCGGCTCGCCGCACTGGCGATCACCGCCACGCTGACTCCCGCCCTCGTCCTGACCGCAGCCCCTGCGTTCGCGGCACCAACCCCTGACCCCGTCGTCGCCTCCGGCTCCGACTGGGACGTCACGACCGCTCCCGGCGGGTACCTCGTGTCCCTCGACCTCGACGCACCGCTGCCGATGGTCGACGACGCCCCCACACTCGTCGTCGACGGTGAGCCCATCGGCCTCGCCACCGAGTCGGCGGACGGGAAGACCCTGCAGGTCCTCACCGCCGACCGGTCCGTCGCCGACGCGAAGGACGTCACCAAGGCCTGGTCGAGCGGCGACGCGGACAAGGCGACCGAGACGACGACGGCCCCGGTCACCCCGGCCGTCCCCGAGAACCGCACCCTGAAGCGGCAGATGAAGTCCCTCGCCACGGCGGACGCGGTCGAGGACCCGTCCACGCCGGGCGCCTACGAGGTGACCGAGGCCGAGTACGACTTCGGTGACCAGGCGATCCCCCTCGCGGCGATCGGCGGCATCCGCGGTGAGCTCACCGGGAAGATGTACCTGACGAGCGCCGCCGGCGAGCGTCCGACCGTCGTGCTGCTGCACGGCCGCCACACTTCCTGTGCGGGCACCGGTGCGAACCCGCTGCGCTGGCCCTGTGGTCCGACCCAGTCCAACGTGCGCTCGTACCTCGGGTACGAGGGCACCGCGCGTGCGCTCGCCACCCGCGGCTACAACGTGGTCTCCATCGCGGCGAACGCCGTGAACTCGAACGACAACCAGCTCGCCCTCGACTACGGCGCACAGGCCCGCGGTCAGCTGATCCTCGACACGCTGGACATGCTCGGCAAGGCCGACGCCGGGACGGCCGTCTCGTACGACGACGTCACGACGGCGACGACCTCCGCCCCGAGCACGACCACGACCCGCACGCTCGACGACGCCCTCGTCCGCGCGACGACCCGCACCGACCAGCCGGCCGCCGCCTCCACCGTGACGGCGGCGTCGCTCAAGGGCCGGTTCGACCTGACGCACGTCGGCATCATGGGCCACTCCCGTGGCGGTGAGGGTGTGGTCTCGGCCGCCACCCTCAACGAAGCGCTCCCGAAGCCGTTCGGCATCGAGTCGGTCCTGCCGCTCGCACCGGTCGACTTCGGCCGCATGACGCTGCCCGACGTGCCGACCGCCGTCTTCCTGCCCTACTGCGACGGCGACGTGTCGAACCAGCAGGGGCAGCACTTCATCGACGACTCCCGGCACGCCTTCGGTGACGAGGTCCTCCGCTCCGCGGTGTGGGTGATGGGCGCGAACCACAACTTCTTCAACACCGTGTGGACCCCGGGCAAGTACCCGGCGGCGACCGGCGACGACTGGAACGTCCGCGACACCACGTCGACCTGTGCCACGACCAGCCCGACCCGCCTCACCGCGGACCAGCAGTACCAGGTCGGCGTCAGCTACATGACCGGCTTCTTCCGCCTCACCATGGGCGGCGAGACCCAGTTCCAGTCGATGTTCGACGGTTCGGTCAAGCCCGCGACCACCGCGACGCCGTTCGCCGACGTCCGGACCATGGCCGCGCAGCCCACCTCGAAGACGAAGCTCGTCACCGACTTCACGAAGTCGAGCTCCCTCGTCCGCACCGTCGGGGGCGCCACGGCCGCGGTCTGCTCGAACCTGACCGGTCGGACGCTGCCGCAGTCGAACCCGTTCTGCGCCACCACCAAGGGCTCGGCCCAGGTGCCGCACTGGACGCCCGGCTCGTTCGCACCGAACGTCCCCGCGTTCCCGACCACCCGGTTCCTGTGGACCGGAGCCTCCACCACCGACCCGGCAGCGCCGAGCACCGGTGAACTCCGCGTCTCGGTCCCCGCGACGGCACGCAACGTCTCCGACAGCACGCAGCTCACGCTGAAGACCGCGCCCGACGAGGCGGTGTCCACCGGCACCGACTTCCGGATCACGATCCTCGACGGCTCCGGCGGGACCTGGTCGACCGCTGCGTCTGCGGTCAACCCGCTCGCCGTCAACCGGATGCCCGGCGGCACGAACACGACGCTCAACAAGATCGTCCTGCAGCAGCTGACGATCCCCACGGCGTCGATGACCGGCCTGGACCTCACCGACGTCCGCGAGGTCCGCTTCACCGCGGGCGTCGGGGCCGACGGCACCGGCACCGGCGGGGTCTACTTGTCCGACCTGGCGTTCGACACCCCGAGCGTCGGCACCGCCGTCGCCCAGACGCGCACCACGGTGAACGTCGCCCCCACCGCGGTGGAGGAGGGCGCCGGCCCCGGCACCGCCGACGTCGCCGTCTCCCTGTCGCGTGCCGAGTCCCGTCCGGTCACCGCGTACGTCAGCGTCCTCGGCTCGGCGACCGGCACCGTCGGCGTCGGCATGGAGCGCGTGACCTTCGCACCCGGCGAGACCTGCCGCGCGGTCACCGTGCCGACGGCCGGCAACACCATCGCCTCGGCGACGCCCAGCTCCGCCCTGAAGGTGAGCGTCACGAACACCAGCAACGCCGTCATGGGCGCGTCCGCGTTCACGAACCTGACCGTCCGCGAGGACGACGGCGTCACGGCGCCGGCGAAGGCGATCGCGCCGGTCGGCAAGCAGGGTGACGTGTGCGCCGAGCGGACCGCCGCGGCCGCTCCGGTGGCGCTCGGCACCTCCGCTGCGAAGGTCACGCCGGGTACCACCGTCCTGCTCACGGGCACGGGCTTCCGCCAGGGCGAAGGCGTCACGTTCCGCTCCGGTGAGACGGTCGTCGACACGGCCGTCGCCGGGTCGAGCGGCGCGGTCGCCGGCACCCTGCAGGTCCCGGCCGACGCGGACCTCGGCGCGCTCGCCGTGTCCGCCGTCGGTGCCGGTTCCGGCCGGGAGGCCCGAGCCACCGTCACGGTCGTCGCGACCACGCCGAAGCTCGCGCTGAAGGAGGGCAGCCGCGCGACCGTCGGCGGGTCGTGGAAGGTCGGCCGGACCATCACCGCGAAGCCCGGTTCCTGGAACGCGAGCGGGGTCACGTTCACCTACAAGTGGTCGCGTGACGGGAAGTCGATCCCCGGAGCGACCAAGGCCACCTACAAGACGACGTCGAAGGACGTCGGGGAACGGCTGAAGGTGACCGTCACCGCCAAGAAGACCGGCTACACGACCGGGACCACGACCGGGCTGTCCGGTCGGATCCACAAGTAGTGCCGCACTGATCGACGAGGGCGGGTGATCGCGAGGTCACCCGCCCTCCGTCGTCCCACGAGCCGGACGGGAGGCGCAGCACGGGCCCGCCCCGGGCCTCCCGGCCGGCACCGACGCACCGCGACCACGCGACCCGAACACGGGACTGGTGCGGTCGCCCGTCGCGCGTTTGACTCGTGCCAGGGCATCCGGCCCCGCCACGACCAGGGAGGCCGACCGTGCGCACACTCGTCTACACCAGCACGCAGACCCGACCGATCTCGGACTCCGAACTCGCGCAGATCCTGGCGGTCGGACGCGAGAAGAACACGCGCCTCGGCATCACCGGCATGCTCGCGCACCGCGACAGCAACTGCATCGGCATCATCGAGGGCGAGGACGACGTCGTCCACCAGCGCTTCGAGCAGATCCGCCTGGACCCCCGGCACACCAACGTCCGGGTGCTCTGCGACGACCCGGTGCAGCAGCGCTCCTTCCCGGACTGGTCCATGGCGTTCCAGCCCCTCGACCCGCTCATGCGCGAGGTCCCGGGCTTCAGCGACCTGTTCGAGGCGCAGCGGCCGAGCGACGCCGAGTTCGGGGCCTCGCGGGCCCGCGCCCTGCTCGAGTGGTTCCGCAAGCACCCGCTCGCGCCGCTGACGAACCAGAACGCGGCCGACGACGAGGTCCCGCGCACCCGCGCCGTGAACGGCGCGATCGCGGTCCTGCACGACGGCGGGACGACGAGCTTCTCCATCGAGGCGGTGGCCGAGCGCAGCGGCATGAGCGTGTCCGAGCTCGAGGGGCTGTTCCCGAACCGGCACGCCCTCCTCGCGGCGACGGTGGAGCGCTGGACGCGTGCGGTGTCGGCACCCCTGCTCCCGATGATCACGGAGCGCGGAACGGTGGCGTTCATGCACGCCCTGCTGGCCGCGCACGTCGAGGAATCGGGACTGATGCGCCTGCTCGCGTCGACACTCGCCGCGGCGACGGACCCCTCGGTCGACGGTGCCGACTACTACCGGTCCGCCTACCGGCAGTTCCGGGAGACGATCCGCACGGCACTCGCCGCGGACGTGCGGGAGGGCCGTGAGCCGGCGACGATGGACCCGGAGCGGGGCGCACAGCAGCTGCTCGCCCTGTACGACGGTCTCCGGCTGCAGGCCCTGCTGACGGGTGACACCGACCCGGTGGAGGCGTTCGACCGTGCCGCCGCGCGCATGCGGCGGGGGTGGTCGGAGCAGTACGAGCAGCCGAGCTACTGGGAGATCCCGGTCGCTCCGGCACCCTGACGCGGGAACCGTCCGTTCTCCCCCGTGAGTTGGGGGCGGTGGAGCGCTCCGCGATCGGGCAGGATGGACCGCGGGGCGTGGACCGGGTATCCGCGCCCTGCTCGCTCACCCAGGGTGGTGAGCCCGGCCGTCTGGTCGCCTTCGGGTGGTGATCAGGCGGCCGAACACGTTCCGGGACGCCGCGCTTGTCCGCCGTTCGTCCGACTGCGGAACGCGCATGATCGGGTCTACCGTCGCGTCCGTGCGGCAACGGGGCCGCACCGGTCATGAATCGAGCATCATGCAACGACGGATGAGAAGTCTCGTCGCCCTCGCCGTGAGCGCCGGCGTCGTGGGGGCCCTGGTCCCGGCGATCTCGGCGCAGGCGGTCACGACGAGCGACACCCCGGACTTCGGGAGCAACGTCAAGGTCTACAGCCCATCGACCCCCACCTCGACCATCCAGGCCGACGTCGACGCCGCCTTCACCTCGCAGCTCCGCAGCACCACGGCGCAGTTCGGGTCCCAGCGGCACGTCTTCCTGTTCAAGCCGGGCAGCTACAACCGTGTCTGGGCGAACCTCGGCTTCTACACGACGGTCGCCGGCCTCGGGAAGAGCCCCGACGACGTCACCATCACCGGCGCGGTCAACGTGGACTCCGGGTGGAACGCGGGCGACGAGAAGAACGCCACGCAGAACTTCTGGCGGTCGGTCGAGAACGTCGCGGTCGTCCCCGAGGGCGGTACCGACCGCTGGGCCGTGTCGCAGGCCGCTCCGATGCGGCGCGTGCACATCAAGGGCAACCTGACGATGGGCCCCTCGAACCAGGACGGCGGCCAGGGCTACTCGTCCGGCGGTTACATCGCGGACAGCAAGGTCGACGGCACCGTCACCTCGGGGTCGCAGCAGCAGTGGTACACCCGCAACTCCACGCTCGGTTCGTGGCAGGGCGGGAACTGGAACATGACGTTCTCGGGAGTGCAGGGTGCCCCGGCGAACGACTTCTCGAAGAGCTACACGACGCTCGCCACCACGCCGACGACGCGCGAGAAGCCCTACCTGTACGTGGACTCGTCGAACAAGTACCACGTGTTCGTCCCCTCGCTCCGGCAGAACTCGAGCGGTGTCACCTGGCCGAACACCGCGGGCACGGACATCCCGATGCGGAACTTCTACGTCGCGCACCCGGGTGACACGGCGGCGACGATCAACAGCGCGCTCGCGCAAGGGCTGAACCTGTTCTTCACCCCGGGCACCTACCAGCTCGACGCGGCGATCAACGTGCAGCGGGCGAACACCGTCGTGACCGGCATCGGCTTCCCGACGCTCGTGCCGACCAAGGGCAACTCCGTCCTGGTGTCGAACGACGTCGCTGGTGTGAACGTCTCGAACCTCGTCGTCGACGCCGGCACGCAGAACAGCACGCAGCTGATCCGACTGGGGACGGCGGACTCGCACATCGACCACGCGGCGAACCCGCAGAGCATCCAGGACGTCTTCTTCCGCGTCGGGTCGAGCATCCAGGGCAAGGCCAGCACCTCGCTGCGGGTCAACGCCGACGACACCCTGATCGACCACATCTGGGCGTGGCGCGCCGACCACGGTGGCGCACCCACGGGGTGGACGGTCAACACCGGTGCCACCGGCGTCGAGGTGAACGGCAACGACGTCCTCGCCACCGGGCTCTTCGTCGAGCACTACCAGAAGTACGAAGTGCAGTGGAACGGCAACAACGGCAAGACGATCTTCTTCCAGAACGAGATGCCGTACGACGTGCCGGACAACGCCTCGTGGCAGAGCCCGACCGGAGCGGGGTACGCGGCGTACAAGGTCGCGGCGAACGTCACCACGCACGAGATCTGGGGCGGGGGTGTCTACTGCTTCTTCAACACGAACCCGTCCGTGCACGCGGACCGGGCGTTCGAGGTGCCGCAGACGCCGGGCGTGAAGGCGCACGGTCTCGTCACGGTGTCCCTCGGTGACGTCGGCACCATCTCGAGCGTCATCAACGGGGTCGGCGGCGCCGTCCCGACGCCCGCCGGCAACACCTCGCCGAACCGGGTGGCGAACTACAACTGACCGGCCGTCGCGACGCGACCACCTGACGAACGGGAGGCTCGGTGCCGGCTGGCACCGGGCCTCCCGTCCGTCGTCTGCCGACCCTTCAGGACCGCAGTCCCTTCACCGTGATCAACATGATATTCACCGGGTGGAATCTGGTGTCCCCGTACTACTGTTGCCTCTCGAGTCGTCCGTCGGGCGGCTTACAGACCAGAGGGGGGAGAAGATGTCGTCATCCACGACCCGCACGTTCGCGATCGTCGTCTCGATCGGAGCGATCGTCGCCGGTTCGGCGTGCTTCGCGGCGACGGTGGGGACTCCCGCACAGTGGATCGGCGTGCTGATCTCGAGCCTCGCCACAGGACTGAGCGGGATGTACGTCGGGACCGTTGCGCGTCACCGCTCCCGGAAGCCCAGGCGCTGACCGCGGGAGGCGCGGTGCCAGCTGGCACCGGGCCTCCCGTCCGTCGCCTGCCCGGTCAGGGCTGCAGCGCCTCCAGGTCCTCGAGGAGGCCCGGGTGCGTCGGCTCCCAGCCGAGCGCCTGCCGGGTGTGCGCGCTCGACGCCGGCTGGTCCATGGCGAAGATCGGCCCGAAGGGACCGAACGTCTCGTCCGGCACGGGCCGCACGGGGAGTCCGAGGCGGCGGCCGACCACGGTGGCGATGTCGACGACGCGGTCGCCCTCGTCACCGACGGCGTGCCACGCGGTGCCGGCCGGCGCGGACTCGAGGGCGATGCGGAACAGCGAGGCGGCGTCCCGCGCGTGCACGGCGGGCCAGCGCTGCTGACCGTCGCCCGGGTACCCCGCGATCCCGGTCCGACGCGCGGCCTCGGTGAGCAGGCCGGCGAACCCGCCCTGCCCGTCCTCGTGAACGGTCCGGGGCATCCGGACGGCCGAGGCGCGGACGCCCTGCGACGACAGTGCGAGCAGGTCGGTGACGGCGACCGCGCGGCTCGCGACCGGACCCTCGACGGGCAGCGGGTCGTCCTCGGTCGCAGCGCGTCCGGCCACCCAGGGCGTGCCGGACACGGTGACGATCGGCTTGCCGCTCTCGATGAGTGCTGCACCGAGCGTGGCCATGGCGTCGCGCTCCTCGCTGAGGCCCTGCTCGAGTGCCTCGGCGCTACCGTAGTCGCGGCTGAACGCCAGGCTGATGACGCCGTCGGCGCGGGTGGCTCCCTCGCCCAGGACGTCGAGGTCGGTGAGCGAGCCGCGCAGGACCTCGGCGCCGGCGGCCTCGAGGGTGGCGGCGGACGCGTCCGACCGGGCGAGGCCGAGGACGGTGTGACCGGTGGCGAGCAACTCGGCGACGACGGCGGTGCCGATCGTGCCGGTTCCGCCCGTGACGAAGACGTGCATGGGGACTCCTCGAGTGATGGGACGTTGGTACCGTCACCATAGGACGCTGACGGCACTCTTGTCCCGTCGGAGTGCGTTGACGGGACAAGAGTGCCATCAGTAGGATGGTGGGCATGGCGCGATGGGAACCGGGAGCACGGGAGCGGCTCGTCATCGCCGCTGTGGACCTGTTCACGGAGCAGGGCTACGACGCGACGACCGTCACCGAGATCGCCGAGCGCGCCGGCGTCACCAAGAGCACCTTCTTCCGGCACTTCCCGGACAAGCGCGAACTGCTCGTCGCCGGACAGGAGACCCTGAGTCGTCTGCTCGCCGAGGGCATCGCCGGTGCCCCGACCGAGGCGAGCCCGCTCGAGGCCGTCGCTGCCGGACTCGAGCGGGCCTCCGGCGAGATGGGGCCGCGGAACCGGGAGCTCGGCCCCCGACTCAAGGCCGCCGTGGCCGCGAGTACCGAGCTCCAGGAGCGGGACGCGCTGAAGAGCGTCGGCATGGCCGCCGCGATGACGACGGCGCTGCTCGAGCGCGGGGTGCCCGAGACGACCGCGCACCTGGCCAGCGAGATGGGCGTCCTCGCGTTCAAGCAGGGCTACGCACGGTGGTCCGAGGGTGAACGGAGCGACGACGACGGTCTCGCACGCCACGCACTCGACGTCCTGCAGGAGCTCCGGAGCGCGACGGCAGCACTCGGCTGATCTGCGCAGGGTCGCTGCACGGGACCGCGGTACCCACGTCAGTCCCGCGCGACGACGCCCTGCCGCAGCATGTCCCGCGCGACCCGGGCCCGCGGGATCACCCACAGCGCGCTCCACAGCGCCAGTCCGGCCCAGAGGCCGAGGAGCAGCAGGGTGATCACCGTGCCGTGCTGGTCACGCATGGACCAGGTCATCGCGCTCCAGAAGACGCAGAGCACGATCTTGCCCCAGCCGCCGACCTGCTGGTCCGCCTGGGCCTGCAGCCGCGGGACCCAGACGTCTGCGGGCACCTCGGCGGGGACGTGCCGGTCGGTCACCCACCGCTCGACCATCACCACGCGCTCGTACCCGCCCTCGGCACGCCAGGACCGGAGCCGCAGCCAGCCGGCCACCGCGGCCCCGACCACTCCGGCGGGGAGGCCGACGGACACGAGCACCTGCGGGGTCGCGGTCCGGAACGACGACAGGACGAGCATGGTGAGGACGAGCGCGAACGCAGCACCCGCCACCGCGGTGCCGAGCAGCCGGAGCCGCCCGGCTTCGTCGACCACTCCGACCCCGTGCACGCTCCGACCGTACCCGTGGCGGCCGACCTCCCGCTGCCCGCCGGGGGCAACGCACAGGAGGCCCGTCACCGGTCCGACGGACGGGTGACGGGCCTCCTGGAAGGGGTCCGCCGGTACTGCGGTACCGGCATCGGCGTGCCGGCCCGGGGTCAGTCCCCGGCGTTGATGAGGCCGAGCCAGCGGCCGAAGCCCGCGTGGTCGTCGTCCTGCAGGTGGAGGTGCGGGTGGCGGGCGAGGTCGTCGCGCTGGCCAGGGGTGCGGTCGTCGTCGATCACGGCGGACTCCTTCTCGTTCGGGGGTGTTCATCTCTACACGCGGGCCGCCGCGGACATTCCCGACCCTGCGGAACGCCGGCGTGCCTGCGGGTGCCGGTGTGCCTGCGAGACGCCGGTGTGCCTGCGAGACGCCTCGGCCTGGCCGGGACGCCGTCACTTCCGGCGGCGTCTCGAGGCGATGGAGGTGTCGCTCGCTGACGGGGGTGTCTCGATGCGTCAGCCGTCCCCGCCCGGCCGTACCGGGGGACACCGCTGCGACCCGGCTGAGTCCGGCCCGCCCGGTCCTGGTACTGCTTGGGATCGGCTGCGCCCGCAACCGAGGACGAGGTGACGCCATGGTCGACGCGAGGACCTACGACGAGTCCGGGTACTGGTACCCCGACCGTGCGGCGAAGAGCGGCGTGGAGCTGCTCAACGCCATGCGCCGCTACCGCTCCGCCGAGGTCGCCATGCGCCAGCGCACGCGCGACACCATGCACATGGGCGCCACCGACATGGCCGCCGTCCGGTTCCTCCTGCAGGCCCGACAGCGCGGCACCGCGGTGAAGCCGACCGGACTGGCCGCACACCTCGGCATCACGACCGCGTCCACCACGGCCCTCGTGAAGCGACTCGTCGCCGCCGGACACGTCGACCGGCAGACCGACCCCGACGACGGCCGCGGGTTCCTGCTCGTCGCGACCGACTCGGGCGACGAGACGGTGCGGTCGAACCTCACCGCGGTGCATGCGCGGATGATCGCCGCCGCCGACCGGCTCTCCCCGACGACGATCGCCGAGATGAGCGCCTTCTTCGCCGAGATGACGGCCGCGATGGACGACGCCGCCGCGGTGGTCCCGGACGACGCTCGCGGTGCCGTGGCCGTCGCCGTGCCCGCCCACCACTGACCGCCACCAGCCGCGCTGAGTAGCGTCGGGCACGTGCCGACGTCCGCACCGTGCCGACGTCCGCACCACGGCGGCGTCCGGACCGCGACGACGCCGGCAGGGAAACGAAGGAGACCACCCGCATGTCCAAGAAGAGCCGGACCACCAGCACCCTCACGCGCGCCCTGCTGCTCGGGGTCCTCAGCGGAGGCCGCTCGGCCACCCCGCTCGCCGTCCTCGGCCTGCACCAGGGCGACAAGCGCCTGTCCGGCGACTGGCAGAAGTGGAAGACCTTCGACTCGTCGCTCGGCCGCGCCGGGCTCGTCGCGGGCGCCGCCGGCGAGATCATCGGCGACAAGATGCCGAAGACCCCGAACCGCATCGCCCTCCCCGCACTGCTCGGTCGCATCGGCGCCGGCGCCTTCGTCGGCGCGGCGTTCGGGACCACCACGAAGTCCGGGAAGTCGGACCTGCGGATCGAGGGCGCCATCGTCGGCGCGATCGGGGCGCTCGTCGGTTCCTACGTCGCCTGGGCGGCCCGCAAGGCCGTCGGCACGGTCCTGCCGGACCCGGTGGTCGCCGTCGCCGAGGACGCGGCCGTCATCGCCGGTTCGCGTGCGGTGGTCCGCGGCGCCTGAGCCGCGGTCTGCCGGTCGCACGACCTGACGGACGGGAGGCCCGACTCACCTGGTGAGCCGGGCCTCCCGTCCGTCGTCGTGTCGGCGGCTACCAGCGTTCGTGCACGGTGGCGCGGAACCAGCGGTCGTAGAGGTCGCGGACCGTCGCCCCGAGGTCGGCGGGCAGCTCGAGCGAGCCGGCCTCGGCGTTCGACCGGGCCTGCTCGGCGTTGCGGGCACCGGGGATCGCCGCCGTGACGCCGTCCTGCGCGACGACCCAGGCGAGGGCCGCCTGCGGGACGCTGACGCCCTCGGGCAGGGCCGCCGCGAACTCCTGTGCCGCGCGGACGCCGTCCTCGAACGGGACGCCGCTGAACGTCTCACCCTGGTCGAACGCCTCGCCGTTGCGGTTGTACGTGCGGTGGTCCTCCGGGGCGAAGGTGGTGTCCGTCGTGTACTTGCCGGACAGCAGCCCCGAGGCCAGCGGGACGCGGGCCAGGATCGCGACCCCGGCCTCCCGGGCGGCGGGGAGCACGCGGTCGAGCGGCTTGAGGCGGAACGCGTTGAGGATGATCTGCACGCTCGCGACCCCGGGTCGGGCGATCGCGGTGAGGGCCTGGTCGGCGGTCTCGACGGAGACGCCGTACGCGGCGATCGACCCGTCGGCGACCAGCGCGTCGAGGGCGTCGTAGACCGCGTCGTCCTCGAAGACCGCGGTCGGCGGGCAGTGCAGCTGGACGAGGTCGAGGGTGTCCTGGCCCAGGTTCTCCCGCGACCGGTCCACCCACTGCCGGAAGTTCTGGGCCACGTAGTTCGACGGGACCTGGTCCACCCGGCGGCCCATCTTCGTGGCGACCGTGACACCGGCGTCGGCATGCGCGGCGATCCACCGGCCGATGAGCTGCTCGCTGCGGCCGTCGCCGTACACGTCGGCGGTGTCGAACAGGGTGATGCCGGCCTCGGCGGAGGCGTCCATCACGGCGAAGGCGTCCTCCGCGGCCACCGGACCCCAGTCACCGCCGAACTGCCAGGTGCCGAGGCCGATCACGGATACGTCGCGGCCGGTACGGCCGAGGGTGCGTCGCTGCATGCCCACGACGGTAGCCCCTGCTCGCCGAGGGCCCGCGCGTACGGTGACGGCATGGACAGCAAGCGCATCGTCGTCATCGGCGCGACCGGCCACATCGGCTCCTTCCTCGTCCCGCGCCTGGTGCGTGCCGGACACGACGTCGTGACCATCAGTCGCGGCAGCCGGTCGGCCTATGTCGACGCACCGGAGTGGCAGCACGTCGAGCAGGTCACCGCCGACCGCGAGCAGGAGGACCGCGACGGCACGTTCGGCAACCGGGTCGTGGCGCTCCGGCCGGACGTCGTCATCGACCTCGTCTGCTTCACGGTCGAGTCCGCCGCGGCACTGGTCGCGGCACTCCGCGGGACCGACGCGCACCTGGTCCACTGCGGGTCGATCTGGCGCGCCGGACCGAGTGCCGTGCTGCCGGTCACCGAGGACAACGCGACCCCGCCCGTCGGCGAGTACGGCATCGGGAAGGACGCCATCGCCCGACTGCTCAAGGAGGAGACCGCCGATGGGGGTGTCGTGACGACCTCGCTGCACCCCGGCCACATCAGCGGCCCGGGCTGGGCACCGATCGGCCCCGTCGGCAACCTCGACCCCACGGTCTGGCAGAAACTGTCCGCCGGCGAACCCCTGCTCGTCCCCGGACTCGGAGCCGAGTCGATGCACCACGTGCACGCCGACGACGTCGCCCAGGCCTTCGAACTGGCCGTCGAGCACCGGGACGCCGCCGCCGGCGAGGACTTCACCGTCGTCGCCCCGACCGCGCTCACGGCACGCGGGTACGCGGCGCTCGCGGCGTCCTGGTTCGGCCAGGAGGCCCGGCTCGAGTCCGTCACCTGGGACCGGTTCCGGAAGGTGGTGCCGGCCGAGCACGCCGACGCGAGCTGGGAGCACCTGTCCCGGAGCCACGTGTTCAGCATCGACAAGGCACGGCGGCTGCTCGGCTACGCCCCGCGGTACACCGCGGAGGAGACGGTGCTCGACGCGGTGCGCTGGCTCGTCGACAACGACGAGGTGGCGGTCGCGCGGCCCCTCGTCGTCTGAACCGAGGCGGTCTGACCTGCGCTGGTGGAACGGCAAGACCCGCTTGTCCACGTGTGTGGGGCGGGTCCGCATGCTGACGGTACCCGATCGGCGCCGGCGCCCGTTCCGTCGGCGCCCCGCGACATGTCGGTGTACGACATCATCGTCGCGGCCCTGTTCGCGGTCACCGTGGTCCAGCAGTACCAAGTCGACGCTGCCTCCGGTTGGGACGCCGTCTGGGAGTTCGCCGTCCTGCCGTTGATGGCCTCCGTCGGCTTCCTGACCGCCGTGTACGGGATCCTCGACCTGTACGGGCGTCCGGGCACGGACGAGGCGACCAGGACCAAGCGGACGGACGAGTGGGCGGCCGCGCAGGGATGACGACGACCTGGCCCTGCTGGTCCACCGATGGGAGGATCAGCAGCGTCTCCCGCCGCCCGAACACCCGAGGTCAGCACCGTGAAGTCGTACACGATCCGTCCGAGCCCGTTCGGGCCCGGCGAAGACGCCGTGCTTCGGGGTCCGTGGGACCCGAAGATCGGCAAGCTCGTGACGTCCGGCAAGGTGCAAGGCCTCAGCATCGGCGCGGGGTTCCCCGACACGCACATCGAGTTCGTCCGGGACCTCCCGCTCCGGCGCTTCTTCATGATCGCTCGGCACGTGGACGACGTCTCGGCGCTCGGGACGCTGCACGATCTGGAGTTCCTCCACCTGCACGCCGGGTTGAAGGTACGGATCGACCTCGCGGCGTTCCCGCGGCTGCGCCGGTTGGCCGTCGCCTTCTGGAAGTACCTCGACGGCGGGGTCACGAACGCGGCGCCGCTCGACGACCTGTACGCGGGGCACTACTCAGCGGACGACCTGCAGCCGCTCTCCGCGATGACCTCGCTCCGCAAGCTTCGTCTCGACGACTGGCCGAGCCTCCGGTCATTGCACGGGGTGGAGGCACTGATCGGGTTGGACGACCTGACCGTGGTCATCGCCCGACGACTCAGCGACGTCAGCGGAGTCCGCGGGCTCGCGGCAAACCTGCGGGAGTTGAACCTCGAGAGCAACCGGAAGATCCCGGACCTGGACCCCGTGGCCGGTCTGACACGGCTCCGTCATCTCAATGCCTCGAACTGCGGCGACTTCCCGACCCTCGACCCACTCCGGGGATTGACCGCTCTCGAGACGCTGCACCTGTACGAGTCGACTCGGATCGTCGACGGCGACCTGCGCGTGCTGCTCGAACTGCCCGGACTGCGGGACGTCCGGATGTCGAACCGCCGCCACTACGTGCCGACGGTCAGAGCGGTGCACGAGGCGCTCGGCGCTCGCTGGTCTGCCTGACCCTGGCCCTGCCGGTCCTACGACAACGGGTCGACTCCCTGCGGTCGTCGCCGAGCACGACGCTGGACCCATGACAACGACACTCATCACCGGGGCCACCCGCGGCCTCGTTAAGGAAACCGCCCGTCAGCTCGTCGAGGCGGGCCACACCGTCTGGATCGGCGCCCGCTCGGTCCAGCTCGACGTCCGCGACGACGACTTGGTCGCCGCGGCCTTCGCCCACGTCGACGCGGTCGGCGGACTCGACGTGCTGGTCAACAACGCTGGCATCGCCGTCTGGGGGGAGAGCCGCTGCCCTTCTGATCCACCCACCTCAAGGACCGCGATCGTCGATACGTGGATGCAGTTGCTTCTCCGAGAGCGTCCATCGCCCGGACCATCGCCGCAGAGGCTTCCCAGTCGATCGACCGGTCGTCGTTCATCACCGGCTCATCGGAGGGGCCACCCCTACCTGCCGAAGCGAGTTCGAACAACTGCACGAAGGCTCGGCGGGCAGCATCATCAGTCGGCTCGTTTCCCAACAAGGCCGCGCGTTCCCTGAGGTAGGACGCGGTCTCATCCGCGCCCCTCTTCCGGAACACCGGGACCAAGTCCTCACAGATTGCCGCAACCTCGCGTTGACGAGTGGGGCTGGTCCAGGGTCTCGTGAAAATCATGAGCGTGTCTCCTCACGGCCGAAGTGGCCACATGTCCGTCACTCGGACCGTAGCCCGGTCACGGGTCCGTCATGGAGTTCCGGTATGTGCCCTCGTTCTGCGAGCGTCGCGGCCAGGAGAAGGGCCAGGCTGCGGACAGCGCGCGCCGGGCCAGGTCGTGCGCCCGCGCCGCCCGTGCACCCTTGAGGAACAGGGACGCGGCGCCGAACATGACGAATGCGCTCACGCAGGCGAGGACGTAGTACAGGTAGCTGGCGAGGGCGGCGGCGGGATCGAGCGGGAACAGGTCGGGCATGGTTGCTCCTAGGGCGGGGTTCTCTGGCTGGACCGAGCGTTTTCCTCGGTGCAGGGTCTACGGCGATCGGCTTCGGTTCCTCCACCTCGCGTCCGAGAAGGGGCCAGCCGCGGGCTGCTGCTCACGGTTGGTGGGGATCCCCACCGTACGAAGAGCATGCGCCGGGCCCGGACCCCCGAACGGGGGGTTTCGTGACCTTTCGAGTCGATCGTCGAGTTGTCCTGTTGTTCTGAACCATCGACCGCTGCCGCCCTCACTGACGATCGTTTCTGACAGGATCGCCTACGTCGTCGACGGCCCTGGCGAATCCGGGGACGCGGTTCCTTCGAAACTCACCGTCAGAACAGTTCCAGTCAGAACCCCTGACCTACCGTTCTTGCAGTGGCCCGGGTAGAACCAGGGAACGACTGGGGAGGACCCGATGGCCACCACGACCAAGACCACGCAGCTCACTGGGGCGGAGCGTGTTCCGTCAGTAGATCGTCGACGAGACCCGTACGTCGGCCGCCCTCGAGGGCGGCCGCGCGTCCGACGTCACGCACGCCGCTCAGGACCGATGGATCCGTGGTGAGCTCACGTTCGACGAGATGGCGGCCGAGGTTCGGCGCGCGCACCCGTCGACTGCTGACCGCTGAAGAGACATGGCCTCCGAAGACCGGCCGTGGGTGACCGGCGCCCCATACGATGGGCGCTGGGCTGCCGCCTGAGCACGTCAGGATCGTCGTCGTCGACCGCGCCGCCCAGATGATGCACGGAGCCGGGCAACGAGTTCGCGTGGCATCGGTACGACAAGTCCCTCGCCGAGCGTGCTCCGTTGCGGTGTCCCCTGACGATCTGACCCGAACGCAGCGAGACCCCCTGGGCCCGCATGTGCGGAGGGGGTCTGCACTGACGACCATACCTGTACTCGCCGACTCCGCCCATGCCATGCCATGCCATGCCTCCGCTGCACCTGCGCCGCCTGCGTGACGTGAACTGGACGTCGAGCTCGGGCTGAGACCACGGCGTCGGCTGGGCGGTATGCAACATTCTCGGCTGCCGCCGTCCACGACTGTCACGCTCCCCGCTGAGCCCCGAGCGGGGCATGAGAGGAGACACACGTGGGGAACAGGAAGAGCGCAGTGGTGACCGGTCTGCTGCTGGCGACCGGGCTGGTCGTGGTACCGACCGCGGGAGCGTCGGCAGTCGACGTCCTCGGGTCCGCACCGGGATCCGGCGGGGTCGTCATCACGGACGACACCGGTCCCACCGGCGAGGTCAGGGGATCGGCGACCCGGCGCGACGGCGGTGGTGGCAGTTTCTGGCAGTGGGGTGTCGGCCGGGACGACACCTGGTCGAACTACATCCGCGAGCGCCGCTGTCACGGGGCGACGGCCGTCGGGCTGAAGACCAAGCGCGTCACCGGTGTCCCCGGCGGCCGGTACGCGCTGGCGACGACGCCGAAGGCCCGCAGCGGCAACAAGGCGTACTACCACAACTGCTGAGCGTCGGACACGGCAGTGGGCGTCTGCCCTGGCCCTTCGGGAAGGAGTCCTCGGTGATGCGGAGCGTGCGGATGGCGTACGTGGTCCCACCGGTCCTGGCCGTCGTGCTCGCCTTCCTCGGGTGCGTGCAGCTGAGCCAGACCGGCGTGGTCGGAGTCTCGACCGTCGTGACGGCGGCCGTGGGATCCGGCTCGACGTCGAACGAGATGATCGCCGGATCGCTCGAGCGGGTCGCTCAGGAGCACCGCGCGACGATCGTCCGGACGGTCGCCGATCGCTCGGCACCGACGAGTCGGCGGACGGCGCTCGTGACCGGTGCCCCGGGGACACGGGGAGCGGAGTGGCTCCAGGACGGCTACGACGAGTTCGACCCCTCGATCACGACGACGGTGCGTCCCATGTCCGCGCTCGACCGGTACGACCCGGCGGGGGCGTACGAAGTCGTCGGGGACGAGCAGGCGGGACGTGCGACGGCCGACGCACTCGTCGCCGCGGGGTTCGAGACGACGTCCGAGCGCGTCCCCCTCGCGACCCGGCTCGGGGTCACCGCCGGAACAGAGGGGACCGGTGGCCTCATCGGAGCCCTGGTGCTCGGCTGTGTCGTGCTCTGCCTGGTCGGCACCGTCGGCGCCCCGCGCAGGACGGTCGTCCGGCGACTGCACGGGCGCAGCACCTGGGCGGTCGTGCTCACCGAGGTCGCGGAGGTCCGGACGACGCTCGTCGTCACGGCCCTCCTGGCGCCGGTCGTCGCGCTGGGGCTCTGGGCACACAACGGACTCGCGACGTGGACGACCTTCGCCGTGGCAGCCGCCGTGTGCTGTTCGCCGCTGCTCGTCCCGGTCGTGGCCTGCCATGCACTCGGCACCGTCATCGCCTCCCGACGGCCGATCGCCCTGGCAGTTCGCGGTGACCGACCCTCCGCGGCTCTCGTGCTGGGCGCACAGGCTGCTCGGCTCCCGGCGGTGGTGGTGCTGGTGGCGGCGGTCTTCGACCTGACGTCCGCAGCGGCGGTCGCCCGGTCGGCGTCGGCGGCGCAGGACCTCCGGGCCGCCGGCGACACCGTCCAGCTCTGGGTGACGCCGGACCCGCGCCCGGGATCGGACACGCAGCCGTACTGGGACCGGATCGGGGGCGTCGCGGGTGCGGCACTCGACCAGCACCGGGCGCTGCTCTCCGCGGCCACCGAGGTCTCGACCGGCGTCGGTCGTGGCACGGTGCCGGCCCTGTTCGTCGACCCCGGGTACCTGCGGCGGCAGGACCTCCGGACCGCCGCGGGGGATCGGATCACCGGGACCGGGGACCGGATCACGGTCTGGACGCCCTCCGGCTCCGACATCGACCGCGCTGCGCTCGTCCGGGCCCTCACGGAGTGGGAACTCCGCGGGGCGACGGGCACGGAGAAGCGGGAGGTCGGTGGTGGCGAACTCGCTCCCCGTCGGATCTACACGTACCCGTGTGACGCATCGACGGCGTCCTGGCTCACGGATGTCGTGGTCGTCGTCGTCCCCGCTCCCTCCCGCGTGTTCACGGCAGACCAGCTCGGTGCCTGGTTATCGACCGGGGACGTGGTGTTCACCTCCGAGCGCGCGGCGGACCGGGCGATCGACGCGGCGGGCCTGCGGGACGAGTTCAGCGCCGTCGTGCCCGTCGGGCAGGCGGCGGCGGAACACCAGCGCCGCGCGACGACCGGCGTGGCCATCGGCGTCCTCGCGGTGGTCAGCAGTGCGGTGGTGGCGGTCGTGCTCGCCGGCCTCGCCGTCGTCGCGCACCAGCGACGCAACGGACGGTCGGTCTTCGCCGACGTCGCTGCCGGCAGGTCGTTCGTCCACACACACCGGCTGCTCCTGACGGTCGAAGGAGTCCTCCTGACCATCGCCACCGTCCTCATCCTGGACACCTGGTCGCAACGCAGACCGGACGGCACGGGCGCGGCCTCCGTGCTCGACCCCGCGGCGCAGGCTGCCGGTCCGGCAGCAGTGGGCGCTGCGCTCGTCGTCCTGCTCGTGAGCGTGGTCTCCGTCGTGGTGACGACGCGGTCATCCCGGTCGGTCGTCCGACTCCGAGGGACGGGATCGTGATGATCGCCGTCCGCGAGGCCCGCAAGCAGCGCGGAGGCCGGACCCTGTGGGAAGGCCTCTCGTTCGACGTCGCGCGGGGCGAGGTCCTGGCACTGACGGGTCCGAGCGGCGCCGGCAAGTCGACGCTCTTGGACTGCATCGGGCAGATCGACGTGCTCGACGTCGGGACCGTCAGCATCGACGGCGTCACGGCCGGGCGGAGTGGGCGCCGTGCGCGGTTGCTCCGTCGGGACCACCTGGGGTACCTCTTCCAGGACTTCGGGCTCGTCCCCGACCTGTCCGTGCAGGCGAACATCGAGATCGGGCGCGTGCGCTGGCGGGATGGCGTGCACCGCGGAGTCCGGACCGCCGAGGCGCTGGAGCGGGTGGGGCTCGCGGGTCGCGCGACCGACCGTGCGCACGAGCTCAGCGGCGGTGAGCAGCAGCGCGTCGCACTCGCGCGGCTCCTCGTGAAGCAGCCGGACGTCGTCCTCGCCGACGAGCCCACGAGTGCCCTCGACGAGGAGAACGCACGGATGGTCCTCGACCTCCTCGATGAGTTCGCCTCCGGAGGCGCGGCCGTGGTCATCGCGACACACGTCCCTGCCGTCGTCGTCCGGGCGGCGACCCGGCTGCACCTGGACCCTGCCTGCGCGACGTGATCCGGGCCTCCCGGCCACCGCGCGAGCGGGCGGCGGAAGAGGGCACCGGAATACACCCAGGCGACAGGTGTTGTCTCCGGTCCACCGCCCCCACGGAAGGACCCGCATGACCGCGACCCCGCACGCCCTCGTCGTCGGCGCCACCGGCATCGCCGGATCGGCGATCGTCGACCACCTCGTGAGCGACGGCTGGACCGTCACCGCGCTCTCGCGCCGACCCGGAGCCGAGCGCCCCGGGGTCACCTGGCAGTCGGCGGACCTCCGGTCGGCGGCGTCCCTCGCGGCGGCGCTCGCCGACGTCCCGGCGACACACGTGTTCTTCACGGCGTGGTCCCGCCAGGCCACTGAGGCCGAGAACATCGCGGTGAACGGCGGCATGGTGCGCGACCTCCTCGCCGCACTGTCCGGTGCGCCGGTGCAGCACGTGGCGCTGATGACCGGCCTGAAGCACTACCTCGGTCCGTTCGAGGCGTACGGCCAGGGCGCGATGCCGGACACCCCGTTCCACGAGGACGAGCCCCGGCTGGACGTCGACAACTTCTACTACGCACAGGAGGACGAGCTGTTCGCCGCCGCCGCACGTCAGGGCTTCACCTGGTCGGTGCACCGCTCGCACACCGTCCTCGGGTACGCCGTCGGCAACGCGATGAACATGGGTCTGACGATCGCCGTCGCCGCCGCGATCAGCCGCCACACCGGGCGCCCGATGGTGTTCCCCGGCAGCGAGACGCAGTGGAACGGGCTGACCGACGTCACCGACGCCGACCTGCTCGCCGCGCAGATGGTGTGGGCCGCGACCGACCCGGCCGGTGCCGACGAGGCGTTCAACACCGCGAACGGCGACGTGTTCCGCTGGCGCTGGATGTGGCCGCGGATCGCCGCGCACCTGGGCGTCGAGGCCGAGGGTTTCGACACCGCGCCGCGGCCGTTCGAGCAGCAGATGGCCGACGCCGCACCGGTCTGGGCGGAGGTCGTCGCCGAGCACGGTCTCGTCGAGCCCGACCTGGAGCGCCTCGCGTCGTGGTGGCACACGGACGCCGACCTCGGCCGCGACATCGAGGTGATGACCGACATGTCGAAGAGCCGGCTCGCCGGGTTCACCGAGCACCACCGGACGCTCGACTCCTTCACCCGGCTGTTCGACCGGTACCGGGCGGAGCGGCTCGTCCCTTGACGTGGGGACGTGACGACGTGACGACGGGCCGGCCGGTCACCCGGTCGGCCCGTCGGTCGTCCGGCCGGTCAGTCGGTCAGCCCGTGGTCAGCGGGACCTGCACGATCCGGTCGTCGCCCTCACCCGGGTCGCCGCGGCCGTCCGTGTTGTTCGTCACCAACCAGAGCGTGTCGTCCGGGCCGGCGAGCACCGTGCGGATCCGGCCGTACTCCCCGGCGAAGTACTCGTGCGCGGTGCCGGGGTCGTCGACCGGGACGCCGCGGAGCACCCGGCCCTGCAGGTTCGCGATGAACACGGTGTCCCCGACGACGGCGAGGCCGCTCGGACTGGCGTCGTCGGTCGACCACTGCTGGACCGGGTCGACGAACCCCTGGTCCTCGCCCCCGGTGCCCTCGACCTCCGGCCAGCCGTAGTTGCTCCCCGGCTCGATGACGTTGAGCTCGTCGCGGGCGTCCTGCCCGAACTCGGACGCGAACATCGTCCCGTCCGCGCTCCACCCGAGGCCCTGCACGTTCCGGTGCCCGAGGCTCCACACGGGGGAGCCGGGGAACGGGTTGTCGTCGGGCACGTCGCCGTCCGGGGTGAGGCGGAGGATCTTGCCCGCGAGCGAGTCCCGGTCCTGCGCGTCCTCGCTCGCGCCGGCGTCGCCGACACTGGCGTAGAGCATGCCGTCCGGGCCGAACGCGATCCGCCCGCCGTCGTGGAACGTGTTCGCGGGCAGGTCGTCGATGAGCGTCGTGGCGTCCCCGAGCACGGTCGACCCGGCTCGTCCCTCCAGGTCGTAGCGCTCGATGCGGTTGCCGTCCTCGCCGGTCGAGTACACGAACAGGTCGTCCTCGTGCAGGGCGAGTCCGAGCAGGCCGCCCTCGCCCCCGTGTCGGACACCGGGGACCGTCCCGACCGTGCGGCGTTCGCCGTCGGCCGTCAGCTCCAGCACCTCCGCGGAGTCCCGGAGGCTGATGAGCGCGTCGGGACCGTCACCGGTGCGCACGACGGACCAGGGGGCCTCCAGTCCGGTGACGACGTCGGTCGTCTCGCCGTCCGGCGCCAGCTGCCCGGCAGCCAGGTCGGCCGGTGCGGAGGCCCGGGGCACGCGGTCCGGGCCGGCCTCGGATGTACCCGTGCAGGCGGTGAGGGTCAGGGCGACGAGCGCGACGCTCGCGGCCGAGACGGTACGACGTGTCCTGCCCATGGTGTGCCTCCCGGTGCGTGTCCGTCGATTGCACCCCGCGCAGGTGCACAACCGCTGGGTGGAGCGTCGCCGTCGCCGTGGCCGTGGCCGTGGCCGGCAGCCGCTACCGCGCCAGCACCCGCATGGCGAGCGCGGTGACGGCACGGGTCGGCAGCAGCCGCAGCACGGTCGCGGCGAGCGTGTTCGCCCGCCCGTCGACGACGGACGGGCCGGAGCCGTCGAGCGCCGCGAGGACGGTCGCGGCGACCTGCTCGGGTCGGCGTCCCCACCGGCCGGTGGCCGCGTTCATCGGGGTCCGCGTCGGGCCGGGACTGACGGCGACGACCCGCACGCCGCTTCGCCGTGTCTCGGCCCAGAGCGCCTGCGTGAACGACAGGACGTACGCCTTCGAGGCCGCGTAGGCCGCCAGGACCGGTGCCGGGGCGAACCCGCCGGTGCTCGCGATCGAGACGACGGAACCGTGCCCCCGCTCGACCATCCGCGTGACCACCGCCGTCGTGAGTTCGGTGAGTGCTCCGACGTTGAGGTCGACGAGGCGGCGCAGGGCGACCGGGTCGCTGTCGACGACGAGGCCCCGCGAAGCCACGCCGGCACTGCCGACCAGCAGTTCGATCTCGGTCCCGTCGCCTGCCAGGCGGTCGAGCAGGCGGGCGACGGCTCCGTCCTCGGCCAGGTCGAGTGCGATGGTCGTGACGGGGACACCGTGCCGGTCGCGGATGCCGTCGGCGGTCTGCTCGAGCCGGGTGGCGTCCCGGGCGACGAGGACGAGGTGCGCTCCCGCTCGCGCGAGGGCGTCGGCGACGGCGGCCCCGATCCCGGTGGAGCCCCCGGTGACGAGGGCGGTGCGGTCGCGCATCTGTGCTGCTGTGGTCATGCGGGTACCGTAGACATTGACGTCAGCGTCAAGGTCAAGCGGAGGGCGGCGGGATCGTGCTGATCGGCGAGTTGAGCGCGGCGACGGGTGTGAGCACGCGGGCGCTGCGGTACTACGAGCACGAGGGGCTCATCACGAGCAGACGGCGTCCGAACGGGTACCGGGACTACGACCCGGACGCGGTCGAGATGGTCGCGCTCATCCAGGACCTCTTCGCGGCCGGGCTCTCGTCGGGACTCCTCCGTGACGTGGTGCCCTGTGTGGCCGGAGACGCCGGGGGACCGCCGCCGGCGGACCTCCTCGCCCGGGTCGAGCAGGTCCGGGACGACCTGCTCCGGCAGGAAGCGCGGCTCCGGGCTCGGCGGGAGACGCTCGACGACTACCTGTCCGGCCGGCGGCGACCGGCGCGCATCGACGCCCTGGTGTCGGCCGACGCGTGCCTGCCGGACCGGACCTGACTGCCGCAGGAGGCCGCCTGGTTCAGTGGAACGACCACCACCAGTCCCTGGAGGACCACATGACCACCATCGCCATCGTCGGCGCCGGCAAGGGCCTCGGGCTCGCCGTCGCCGAGCGTTTCGCCCGTGAGGGCTTCGCCGTCGCCCTGATCTCCCGCAACCAGGCCCGCCTCGACGAGCTCGCCGCCTCGCTCCGGGAGCAGGGGCACCAGGCCGCCGGGTTCGCCGCGAACGTCCGCGACGGGGACTCCCTCCGCCGCGCGCTCGAGCAGGCCACCGAGCAGCTCGGCCCGATCGAGGTCCTGCAGTACAGCCCGCTGCCCGCGAAGGAGTACATGCGGCCGGTGCTCGAGACGACCGCCGAGGACCTCGTCGGCCCGATCGAGTTCTCCGTCTACGGCTCGGTGAACGCCGTCCGCCAGGTCCTGCCCGGCATGCGCGCGATCGGCTCCGGCACGATCCTGTTCGTCAACGGCGGCAGCGCGGTCCGTCCGGGCGCGCGCGTCACCGGCACGTCGGTCGCCTTCGCCGGCGAGAGCGCCTACGCGCAGCTGCTCCACGACGCCGTGCGGGACGAGCAGGTCCACGTCGGCCAGCTCATCATCCCGTTCGGCATCGACGACGGGCAACAGGACCACTCGGGCGCCGCGATCGCCGAGCGGCTCTGGTCGATCCACACCGAGCGCGGCGACTTCCGCACGTACGCGGAGCCGCTCCCCGAGTAGACGGTCGCGGCGCCCGACATCGCGCAGCGGACCCGGCACCGCGCGAGTGCCGAGCGCGGTTGCCGTTCCGGGGTGTCGACGACCCCACCGGCGGGCTACCGTGGTGCGCATGCGACGCAGGGACCGGCCGACCGGTGACACCGCGCTGACGGTGGACGAGGCCACCGCGATCGCCGACCACGCCGAGGCCGGCCGTCTCGACATGGAGGACCCGGAGGTCCGCCGCCTGGTCGGCGAGGCGAACCGTGTCCTCGTCCGGGCCGGCGTGTGGGGCGTCGACGAGACCCCTCGGCAGCGCCGACGCCGACGGATCCTCGCGGTCGGCGCGTCGGTGCTGGTGCTGTCATGGCTGGCCGGGCTCTTCCTGCCCCTGCTCGCCCGGCTCGCCGACTAGCGCGTCGAGTCCGCTGCCGGCGACGTGACCGCCGGACGGGAGGCTCGCAGCCAGCTGGCAGCGGGCCTCCCGTCCGTCAGGCGGTCCGTCGGACCGCCACACGCCGTCGCCGACCGGCGACCGCCCAGACCCCCGCGGTCACGAGGACCGGCAGCCCGAGTCCGAGCACCGCGAGCGACACCGGGTCCGGGGCGAACGGCATGTGGACGACGCCGTCCGGTGTCGGTGTGAACCGGAGCGTCAGGGCGCGGAGCGGCAGGGTCCCGAGCGCGACCCCGACCAGCGAGCCGACCAGCGTGAGCAGCGCGGCCTGCCACGTCGAGACCAGGCGGCGGACACCGGGCGAGGCGCCGACCGCGTCGAGCACCTCGTCGTCACGACGCCCGTCGGCCCGCGCCAGCCCGATCGCCACGGTCGTGGCACCGAGCGTGACGATCCCGGCCAGGAGTGTGACGACGACCGCGATCGGTCGGAACGGGTCCTCGGGGCCGTTCTCCACCGAGAACCACGGGTACCAGAGGTCGGCGTCGGCACCCGCCGCGGTCTGCCAGGTCGCCGCGAGGGTGTCCGTCTGCTCGTCGGTGATGCCACCCGGGAAGGACCCGACCAGGAAGGAGCGCTCGGTCTCGAGCCCGTGCCGCTGGGCGCCCTGCGGCGTGAGGAACAGTCCGAGGTGGAGGGGTTGGTCGGTGTGCTCGACCACGGCCGGCAGGGTCGTCGAGCTCGTCGCCCGCGAGGTCGGCTGCTCGCCGTACGCGGTGAACTGCGAGAAGGGTCGGGTGTCGAGCCGGACCACGCCGTCGCGCACGTACTCGGGCCGCATGGAGACGGCGTCACCGCGTTCGAGTGAGGCGCGTGCGACCCGGGACGGCCGGTGGCCGAGGAGCTCGGCGAGGTCGTCGACGTCTCCGGTCAGGACGTGCGGGCGCGAGGCGTCCGGTGCGCTCAACCAGTCGGAGCACGCTCCGGTGCTGCTGTCGGCACAGTCCCGCTGGTGCACGTCGACGGGCAGGGTGACCGGGGCGTCGTCGGACCCGGTCTCGACGCCCGCGCCGAGGAGTCGGACGTCGGCGTCGGGCAGGACCTGGCGCACGACCCGGAGTGCCCGGTCGCGGAGCGCCGCGTCGATCCCGTCCCCGGTGATGGACGCGGTGCCCACGCCCTCCGCGGTGGAGAACTCGTACTGCGCGTCGGTCTGCGCCTGTCCCGCGGCCGCGAAGGTCAGCACGACGGTCGAGACGAACACGACGCTCATCACGCTCGCGAGCACGGGGACCGTCCGGACCGGGTTGCGGACGGCGTCGCGGACGGCGATCCGGGCGGGCAGACCGAGCCGCTCCCCGATCCGGGCGACCCCGGCGAGCAGCCGACGCGCGGCGAGGACGATGCCGAGCTGCGCCAGGCAGGGGCCGACCGCCACGCCGACGCCGACCACGAGCGCGAGGTGGTCGTCCTGCACCGGACGGTCGTTGAGCATCAGCACGCCCACGCCGCAGGCCATCGTCATCAGCACGCCGACCCCGGCGAGCACGGGTCCCGCGGCTGCGGCCCACCGACGCCGGGACGCGGGCGCGGGGCGGGTGGCGCCACGGAGGGCACTGTCCACGTCGACGCGGCTCGCGCTCCTGGCGGCGACGAGCGAGGCCGCCCACCCGGCCAGGACCCCGAGCGCCACGACGGCGAGCAGCACGAGCCATGGCAGGTGCACCCCGGGGTAGCGAGCGCGGTCCCCCGAGTCGAGCAGGTGGAAGGCCGCGACACCGCCGCCGATGCCGAGCACGGTGCCGCACACCGCTCCGACGGCACCGAGCACGAGGCCGGAGGACGACACGACCGTGAAGAGGAAGCGCCGGTCGCCGCCGACGCTCGCCAGCACCGCGTGCGAGCGGGTGTCCGCACGGGAGCTCACCAGGAACGCCGCAGCCGCGAGCAACCCGACCTCGAACAGGGCGAACGCCCCGGCGAGGCCGACGTACCCGTAACTGACGATCGGGTCGTACCCGCCGGAGCTCCTGCTGGCGAAGGGCGGGTCGAGCACGACGGCCCGGGACTCGACCACGATGCCGTGGTCGTTGTACCGCTGGACCTCGGGCCAGGTCACGCTGTGGTCGGGGAGGAACACCTGGGTGGCGTCGTCGTCGCCGAGCCCGAGGGACCCCCACGGGCCGAACACGGCGAGGGTGGACGACGGTCGACCGAGGTCGCGGAGTGTGCCGACGATCGTGACCTGCCGCTGCACCGGGTCCTCGAGCTCGAGTGTCTCGCCGACGGCGACGTGCAGGCGGTCGAGCGTGGCGGGTGTCACGAGCACCTGGCCTGCGGCGCGCGGGACGGCGCCGTCGATCCGGTCCCAGTGCCCGTGGAGGGCGCCGGCCCAGGTCTCGCCCTCGACCGCGGTGACCGTCACGGGGACCTCCGGCCCGGCGACGACCGCGGAGCCCTCCCGCACCGGGATGGACGCGGCTCCGTCCGGGACAGAGGTGAGCAGGTCCGCGGTCGGCGGGGCCGGGGTGTCGGCGTCGGTGCTGGTGGGGTCGTCCTGCCAACGCTGGAGCGGCGTGCCGGGCCGCGTCACGGCGGCGTAGCGGTCGACCGGGTCCTGCCGCATCCCGACCAGGTCCGGGCCGTTCGACTCGAGGAGCGCGGCGGACCGCCCGAGCTCGACGGTCAACTCGTCCTCGGTGCTCTGTGTCGTCGACGCGATGAGCACGCTGCCCGCCGCGAGTCCGGCGATCGGCAGCCCGATGAGCGACGCGACGAGCACCGCGCGACCGGTCCGGGCGAACGCCAGACGCCGGGCCAGCAGGAGCGCGGGCCGGAGGGCGAACGGGGAGCGGCTGCGGATCGTCGGACGGTGCGTGTCCCGACGGGGCCGCTCGCTCACGACCGGTCCTGCGCGTCCGACAGGGCCAGCTCCACGCCGGCGTAGGCGGTCTCGTCGACGATGCGGCCGTCGCGGAGGAACACGATCCGGTCCGCCCAGGCTGCGTGCCGGGCGTCGTGCGTGACGAGCAGCGCGCCGGCACCGGAGTCGACGTGTCGGCGGAGCATGCGCAACACGACCTCGCCGGTCTGCGAGTCGAGGGCACCGGTCGGCTCGTCGGCGAGGACGAGCTTCCGGTCGCCGACGACCCCGCGGGCGATCGCGACCCGCTGCCGCTGGCCGCCGGAGAGGTCGTCCGGCCAGGCGTCGAGGCGGTGCCCGAGCTCGACGCTCTCCAGTGCGAGCTGTGCGGCCTTCCGGGCACGCCCGGTGCGCCAGCCGTCGAGCTCGAGTGGGAGCGCCACGTTCTCGACCGCGGTCAGCGAGGGGATGAGGTTGAAGTCCTGGAAGACGAAGCCGAGCACCCGCCGACGCAGGGCCGCGAGCTCCCGGGCCGGACGGTCGGACACCCATTCGCCGTCGATGCGGACCTCACCGCTCGTCGGCGGCATGAGCGTCCCGGACACGGACAACAGGGTCGACTTGCCCGATCCGGAGGTCCCCATCACGGCGACCATCTCGCCCGGACGGATCGTCAGGTCGACACCGGCCAGAGCGGTCACGGCCTGCGCACCGCTGCCGTACTGCACGGCCACGGCGTCGAGTTCGAGGAGCGGGGTCGAGGTCATCGGACGGCCTCGCCGGAGCGACGGCCGGTGGGCTCGCTGCCGTACGCGTCCTCGTCGTCGGGCTGGCCGAGGGTCCCGCGCGACGTCGGCTGGTACCGCGCGACGCTCGACTCCACGTGGTCGAGCCAGCGGACCTCGGACTCGGCCTGGAACACCATCGACTCGAGGACGAGCGACCATGCCAGGTCGGTCGCCGGGTCCGTGGTGCGCTTGAGGCGCGTCAGGTCCTGCAGTGCCCGGACCGCTGCCGTGCGCTGCACCTGCACGAGGCGTTGCACGTCGACGCCGGGGACCGTGACCGCGATCGCGAACTTGATCGCGAGTTCGTCCCGTCCGCGCTTGGCCGGGACCGGCTCGCTGAACCACCGGTCGACCGCCTCGCGGCCCGCGTCGGTCGCCGTGTAGACGACGTGTCCGTCGTCGTCGGCGTCCCCGCGGGCCACGAGGCCGTCGCGCTCCAACCGATCGAGCGTCGTGTAGACCTGGCCGATGTTCAGCGGCCAGCTGCCCCCGGTCCGGTGCTCGAACTCCCCCCGGAGCTGGTAGCCGTAGCCCGGCTCGGCCACCAGCAGTGCGAGTACGCCCATGCGGACACTCATCGTTCCCCCTCCGCCCCGGCGGAGCGCTTCTCCCCGGGCATACCGAGTATGCACATACCCGGTATGCCGGGACAAGCGGGTCGGGCGGAAGTCATCCTGCAGACGGACGGGAGGCCCGTGGCGATCCCGCCACGGGCCTCCCGGTCGGAGCGGGACAGCTCAGCTGTGCAGCTTCGACAGCTCCTGGAACTCCTCGTCGCTGAGCTCGATCGTCGCGCCCTGGAGGTTGTCCTCGAGGTGGTCGACGCTCGACGTGCCGGGGATCGGCAGCATGACGGGCGAACGCTTGAGCAGCCACGCGAGCGCGACCTGCGCCGGGGTGGCGTCCTTCTGCTTCGCGAGTTCGGTGAGCGGCGAGTCCGCACCGGTCAGGCCGCCGGTCGCGAGCGGGAACCACGGGATGAAGCCGATGCCCTGCTCCTCCGACCAGTCGAGGAGCTCCTCGGCCGAACGGTCGGTGAGGTTGTAGAGGTTCTGCACGGAGACGATCGTGGCGATCTGCTGCGCGGCCTTCACGTCGTCGACCGAGACCTCGGACAGCCCGATGTGGCGGATCTTGCCCTCGTCCTGCAGCTTCTTCAGCTCGCCGATCTGGTCCTCGAGCGGGACCTTCGGGTCGATGCGGTGCAGCTGGAACAGGTCGATGCGCTCGAGGCCGAGGCGGCGGAGGCTCATCTCGGCCTCCTGGCGCAGGTACTCCGGGCGGCCGACCGGCGGCCACTCGTTCGGGCCGGTGCGGGTCAGGCCGGCCTTCGTGGCGATGACGACGTCGTCGCCGTAGGGGTGGAGGGCCTCCTTGAGGAGCTCCTCGGCGACGTAGGGGCCGTACGAGTCGGCCGTGTCGAAGAAGTTCACGCCCAGCTCGACGGCGCGCTTCAGGACGCGGATCGCCTCGTCGTGGTCCTTCGGCGGTCCCCAGACGCCGGGGCCGGTGAGCTGCATGGTGCCGTAGCCGAGGCGGTTGACCTCGAGGTCCCCGCCGATGCGGAAGGTGCCGGAGGACGCGGCCGGACGGTTCGTGGTGTCAGTGCCAGTGGTCATGCATCCCGGTCTACGCCTCCGGGTCGATGACCCGTGGAGGCTGCGCACCGGGACGGGGGTACGGCGTCTCCCCACGCGTGAGGCCACCGACGAGCTTCGCGATGCGGTTCGCCCGCGCGGTCTCACTCGGGGCGGTCACCACTCGGTGCACGACGGCGTACCGGTTCGTCGCGTCGAGCTCCGCGAACAGAGCGGCGGCCGTCGGTGCGGCGTCGAGCGCTGCCCGCAGGTCCTCGGGCACCTCGGCGGTCGCAGCCCCCGCGTACGCGCGGTCCCACCGACCGTCGTCCTTCGCGCGGTCGACCTCCGCCTGCCCGCGCGGCCGCATCCGTCCGGCCTCCACCAGCGCGGCGACGAGTCCGACGTTCCGCTTCGACCACAGGGACGCCTTCCGCCGCGGGGTGAACCGCTGCAGGAACGTGGCCGCGTCGAGCCCGCGCTTCGACCCGTCGATCCACCCGGAGCAGAGCGCCTCGTCCAGGGCTTGCGCGTACGTCAGGCTCGTCGGGCTGGTCGTGCCCTTCTTGGCGAGGACGAGCCAGACCCCGTCGGACGTGTCCTCGTGCCCGTCCAGCCAGGCGCGCCAGGCGGCGGCGTCGGCGACGACGAACGGCTCGATCTCCATGCCGGTCATGGTCGCACGCGGTCGCATCCCGAGCCACTGATGCGGACGGCGTCGGCCCACGCGGACACCCAGTCCGGCAGGGTCAGGTCACGGGGTGCGCCACCGGCGGCGGCGAGCAGCTCGTCGGGCCGGACCGTGCCTCCAGTCCGGCGGAGGAACCGGGCCTGCACGACCGCCCGGGCCACGACGTCCCCGTGCCGCGTGAACGTCTGCTCCATGTACACCGCCCGCTCGTCCACCCCGAGCACCCGCGAGCGCAGCTCGAAGCGCTGCCCGAGCGTCAGCGACCGTTTGTAGGTGATCGTCTGTGCGGCCACGACGGGGTACCAGCCGCGCGCGCCGACCACCTGCCAGAAGCCGGAGCGCAGCATGAGGTCGAGTCGGCCGAGGTCGAGCAGCGACAGGTACTTCCCGTTGTTGACGTGCCGCAGCGGGTCCAGGTCGGTGAGCGTCACACGGAACGGCGTCCGCGATTCGTCCCACAGCGACAGCCGCCGCCGGGACAACCGGATGCGCAGGGTCAGCAGCAGGAGCCGGAAGGTCAGGTTCACGGGGTCGATCCGACCACCACCGGGGCCCCGGCGCGAGGAGCTTGGAGGTTCCCCACCACGACGGTGCCGTCGCCCGCCTCGACCTTGCCGTTTCCCGCTCTCCGCTTGCCGCTCCGCGGTGCATTCCCGGCAGACGGGCACGGTCAGGGCCTCCCTCCACGACGACCCGGGCGAGTACACCGGGACCTGCAGACAACGGACCTGATGAAAGGACCACGCATGCAGACACGCTTCCTCTCCGACCTCCAGGTCGGCGCGATCGGCCTCGGCACCATGGGCATGAGCGCCTTCTACTCCGGCGCCGGCTCCGACGACGCCGAGTCGATCCGGACCATCCAGCGCGCCATCGACCTCGGCGTCACGCTCTTCGACACCGCCGAGGCGTACGGCCCGTACACGAACGAGGAACTCCTCGCCGAAGCCCTCAAGGGCCGTCGCGACGAGGTCGTCATCGCCACGAAGTTCGGGCTCTACCACCACGAGGCCGACGAGCAGACGCCGACCCAGACCCGGGCGATCTCCAGCGCCCCCGAGTCCGTCCGGGTCGCCCTCGAGGGGTCGCTCCGCCGCCTCGGCACCGACCACATCGACCTGTACTACCAGCACCGCGTCGACCCGGCCGTCCCGATCGAGGACGTCATCGGGCAGCTCGCCGGCTTCGT
This sequence comes from Curtobacterium sp. MCJR17_055, assembly GCF_003224335.1. GTDB lineage: Bacteria > Actinomycetota > Actinomycetes > Actinomycetales > Microbacteriaceae > Curtobacterium. Next base: position 317,240 of record NZ_QKLF01000002.1, on the reverse strand, counting down.
GCAGGAGGGCAAGATCCGCCACATCGGGCTGTCCGAGGCCTCCGCCGCGACGATCCGCAAGGCCCACGCCGTGCACCCGATCACCGCGCTGCAGAGCGAGTACTCGCTGTGGACGCGCGACCCCGAGGGTGACGTGCTCGACACCCTGCGCGAGCTCGGGATCGGCCTCGTGCCGTACTCGCCGCTCGGCCGCGGGTTCCTCACCGGCGCGATCACGAAGCCGTCGGACCTCGGCGAGGACGACTTCCGGTCGGCGAACCCGCGCTTCCAGGAGGAGGCCTTCGCGGCGAACATGCGGATCGTCGACGCGGTGAAGGGCATCGCGGACGAGGTCGGCGGCACCCCCGCCCAGGTCGCCCTCGCGTGGCTGCTCGCGCAGGGCGAGGACATCGTCCCGATCCCGGGCACGAAGCGCGTCACCCGGCTCGAGGAGAACGTCGGCGCGGCCGACGTCACGCTCTCGGCCGACCAGGTCGAGCGCCTGTCGGCGCTGCCGCTGCCGACCGGGGACCGCTACCCCGACATGTCGAGCATCGGGCGCTGACCCTCCCGCAACACGCACCGTGGGCGGCAGCGTGCAACGCGATCGCGCTGCACGGCGCCGCCCACGGTGCGTCCTGCGTGCCGCTGGACGCGCGTCAGACCTCGGCTGCGAAGGCCGCGACGCGCAGCTGCAGGTCCTCCATCCGCCGGAGGCGCGCGGCCTCGACGTCGTAGCCCTCGTACGCCGGCGGCGGGGTCGTCCGGACGTTGCGCGAGCACTGGAAGTCCTGGCAGACCAGTGTGCCGACCGTGTTGCCCTTCCGGCCGGACGACCCCGAGTGCTTCGCGGCGTAGAAGACGACGTCGTTCGGCAGCTTCACGTCCTGGCACCACGAGCACTGGGCCCGGGACCTGGGCGAGGCCTCGGCCTGCCGGAACAGGATGCCGACGAGGTCGCCGTCGAGCGTCGGGACGACCACGTAGGCGCGGCGGGCGGTCTTCGGGTCACGCCACCCGAGGAAGGTCAGGTCGTCCCACACGACGGCGTCGAGGTCGGGGACGGTCATGTCGGCGAGTTCGCGACGGGAGGCGTTGACGAAGGAGGCACGGACGGCCTCCGGGGTGATCGGGAGCATGGTGAGCCTGTCGTTCTGGCACCGGCGCAGTGTCGTGCGTCAGCGGTGCGGTCGTTCAGAGGGGTCGATGACGGCGCCGTGTCGGACGACACGGCGGGGGCGTCAGGCCCTGATGCCGGCGCTGGCGCCGACGACCTCCTCGGAACGGGTGCTCACGTCCTCCACCCTACGGTCGCGCGACGACGAGCACCAGCGACCCCTCGTAGGACGGCTGCACCCGGAGACGGCCGTGCCGGGCGTCCCACGAACCGTCCTCGATCGCGGTGCGGAGCGCGTTGACCGAGCGCGCCGCCGTCATCTCGTCGACGAACGCCCACGCCGAGTTCGCCTTGCGGGCGCCCGGGTCGAGGAGCCGTTCCGGTCGGCCGTAGTACGCCTCCGAGAACCCGTCGACGCACGTGAACGGGATCGGCAGGCGCGTGGTCGTGACGTCGCCGCCGAGGGCAGCGGTGATGCGGTCCAGGGACGGGTAGCGGCGGGCCTCGGTCGCCATCACCTCGGGGGCGTACTCGGCCAGCCAGAGGTCCTCGACGCGCGTGGGGTCGCAGGTGAGCAGGACGACCGGGCCCCGGGTGACGCGCCGCACCTCGGCGAGGCCGCGGTCGAGGTCCGCCCACTGGTGCACGGAGAACGTCGCCATCGCCGCGTCGAAGGCGTCGTCGGCGAAGGGCAGGTCCTCGGCGGACGCGTCCACTGCCTCCGGCAGGTCGCCCGGACGCTGCGCCCGCATGGTGGCGGATGGCTCGACGGCGGTGACCTCGCGGTCCCGCGGCTCGTACGACCCGGCACCCGCTCCGACGTTCAGCACGGTGCGGGCCTGCCCGAGTGCCGACCGGATCGCTCGTTCGAACGACGGTTCCGGCCGGCGGTACCGGGTGTACCCGTCGCCGATGGTGCCGTAGTCGGCGTCCCCGGCCGATCCGTCCGCAGTCCTCGTCACGCCGTCAGCCTACGGCGGCGGACCCGCGCCGCGACCGGTCGGAGGCGGAGCCTCAGTCGACCGACTCGGACGACCGTGACGCCGCCCGCTGCTCGGCGAGCTCGGTGGCCGCCCACGTGCCGAGCAGGGAGAGGGAGCGCTCGGACTCCGACCCGGGGTCGGCTCCGTAGGTGAACACCGTGAGCCCGGGGTCCGCGACGAGGTCGAGCGCCTCGAACGACAGCTCGAGGTCGCCGACGATCGGGTGGTGCAGGTGCTTCCGGCCGGAGCGGTGCACGTGCACGTCGTGCTCGGCCCACCACGTCCGGAACTCCTCGCTCTTCACCGACAGCTCGCCGACCAGGGTCATCAGGCCCGGCTCGCAGGGGTTCGAGGCCGCCGTCGTCCGCAGCACGGCGACGGCGTCGCGGGCGGTCTGTTCCCAGCGCGGGAAGAAGTCGCGGGCGGCCGGGTCGAGGAACGCGAACCGGGCGGTGTTGACCGGACGTCCGGTCCCGGCGAAGACGGGCGCGTAGAGCGCGCGGCCGAGGGTGTTCGTCGCGACGATGTCGAGCCGCTCGTTGCGGATCCAGGCGGGTGCCCCGGTGATCGCGTCGAGGAGTCGCTGCACCGCGGGGCGGACCGACGTGGGCACGGCGCGGTGGGTGCTCTTCACGCCCGCGTTCGCGAGTCGGGCGAGGTCGGCCAGGTGGGCGCGCTCGGCCTCGTCGAGCTGGAGCGCGGTGGCGAGACCGTCGAGCACGCCCTCCGAGACGCCCTTCAGGGTGCCGCGTTCGAGCCGCGTGTAGTAGTCGACGCTGACACCGGCGAGCATCGCGACCTCGTGACGACGGAGGCCCGGGACGCGCCGGGTGCCGCCGCCGAAGGACGGCATACCGGCCTGGTCGGGGGTGAGGCGCGCTCGCCGGCTGGAGAGGAAGTCGCGGATCTCGTTGCGGACGTCGATACCCATGACGCCAGGCTACGGGGCGGAGCCGGGACCGGTGCGGGTACCGCCGGTGCCGGCCACGGCGGCGCGACGCGGTGACCGCCGGACGGGAGGCCCGACTCCGGTCCGGTGTCGAGCCTCCCGTCCGGCGCTGGTCACCCCGCGGCCTCGGCGGCCGCCGAGACGGCGACGGCGGTGATCCGCACGCGGGAGACGCGGTGACCGGCCATGGCGGTGACCTCGAGCCGGTGTCCGGCCACCTCGACCACGTCGCCGACGCGCGGGACACGGTCGAGGGCGACCTGCACCAGGCCGCCGACGGTCTCGTAGTCCCCGTCGGGCAGGGCGGGGCCGCCGTCGGCCGCGAGGTCCTCGAGGACGAGTGCCCCGTCGACCTCGTCGTGGCGGGTCGGGGTGCGGTCGTCGTACTCGTCGCGGATGGTCCCCACCAGGTCCTCCAGCAGCGCCTCGAGCGTGACCATGCCGGCGCTGCCGCCGTACTCGTCGACGACGAGCGCGATCTGGTGGCCGTCGGCGCGCATGTCCGCGATCGCCCCGGTCAGCGACTTCGTCTCGGGCATCGCCAGCACCGGGCGGACCACGGTCGCGACGGCCGCGCCGGGGTCGGTCGGTCGCAGGAGGTCCCGGAGGTGCACGAACCCGACGACGTCGTCCCGGGACCCGCCGGTGACGAGGTACCGCGTGTGGCCGCGGTCGATCGCCTGGTCCGTCGCCCGGGCGAGCGGCAGGCCCGCGTCGAGGACGTCGACGTCGAACCAGGGCCGCATGGACTCGCGGAGGATGCGGTCCCCGGCGTCGAGGGCACTGCGGGCGATCCGGCGACCCTGCGCGTCGATCGCGTCGTGGTCGGTCACGAGGCCCCGGAGCTCCTCGGTGCTCATCGACTCGCTGCGGGCGTCGGGGTCGCCGCCGAGGAGTCGGACGACGGCGTTCGTCGACGTCGACAGCACCCAGATCACGGGGCGCATGAGCACGGCGAACCGGTCGAGCGTCGGTGCGACGAGCATCGAGAACCCCTCGGCGCGCTGGAGGGCCAGCCGCTTCGGCACGAGTTCACCGAACACGAGCGAGAGGTAGGCGATGACGAGGGTCATCGCGACGAGGGCGACGGCCTCGGCAGCGCCCTGCTCGAGCCCGAGCCCGGTGAGGAGCGGGGCGACGTCCGGCGCGATCGACGCGGCACCGTAGGCGGCCGAGAAGAACCCGGCCACCGTGACGCCGATCTGGACCGCGGACAGGAAGCGGTTCGGGTCACGGCCGAGCGCGGCGACGCGTGCACCCCGGGACCCGCGGCGTTCGAGCTGCTGCAATTGGGATTCGCGGAGCGAGACGAGGGCGATCTCGGCGGCGGCGAACACACCACCGACGAGCACGAAGAGGACGACGAGTCCGAAGGCGATCCAGGTGTCGGCACCCATCAGCGGGGCTGCGCGGAGTGGGACGCCTGCGGCGACGTCGGGTGGGCGGGCGGTCTGTGGTGATCGTCCATCCTGTGATCATGCACAGGGAGACTGAGACGGTGCCGCGGGGCGGCTGTGTCCTCGCTGTCCGCCGCGGTCGTGGCAGCCGGACAGGGGACGGAACGGGATCTAGAGCGGTTGCCCGGTGTGCGCGGCGATCCACGCTGCCGGGTCGATGGGGAGCGTGCCGTCCATCAGGACCTCGAGGTGCAGGTGTGCCCCGGTCGAGACCCCGGAGGAGCCGACGCTGCCGATGAACTGGCCGGGCTCGACGCGGTCGCCGACCTGCAGCGGGGAGGAGCCGGGGATCATGTGCCCGTAGAGGGTCGAGACCTTCCGACCGTCCACGACGTGGTCGATGATGACGGTCTCGCCGTACGAGAAGTACACGCCCGAGACCCGGACCGTCCCGGCGGCCACCGCCCCGATCGGCGCACCCATGCCGGGGTTGAAGTCGAGGCCCTGGTGCAGCGACGAGCACGCGCCACAGGGAGCCGTGCGGTACCCGAAGCCGGAGCTCATCCGCACGGGACCGGGGAACGGCGAGCGGACCGCGCCGCCGTACGTCACCGAGGCTCCGGGCTTCGCGTCGGCCGCGGCGACGCCACCACCGACCGTGAAACCGTCGCGGCTCGTGCTCGCCAGGGCGACCTGGGTGACGGCGAAGTCCTGGGTGGTCACGGTCGGCGCGAGCGTCGAGGTCGCGACGGAGGGACCGGTGCCGGCGTGCGCAGGCATGGCGGAGGCGCCGAACATGACGAGGGCGGCGACGGCGCTCGTCACCGTGAGGCTGCTCGCCCGGGCGGCGCGACGGGGGCTCCGGGGGGTCGGGGCGGCGACCGCGGCTGTCCGACGCGGCGCGAGTGCGACCTGCCGACGCGGAACCCGGCGGATGCGGGTGTCGGCGTGGCGCTCCGATGCGGGAGCGGCGACGTGCGGCCGCTCGGTCCGGCCGCTCGGCTCGGTCCGGCCGGTCTGCTCGGTCCGGCCGCTCTGCGCAGCGCCCGCCGCCTGCTCGTCCCACACCGCTTGCTCGGCCGGCACGGTGTTCCCGACCTGCTCGGTCTGACGGGCCCGCGCGGCCCGTTCGGCGGCGAGGGCAGCACGGCGGGTCAGGTGCACGACGGGCGTGCTGCTGGAGTGGTCTGCGTCAGGGGGAGTCATGGCCGCAGCCCATTCTGCACGAAGCTGTCCGCTTGTACAGCCCCTCTTCCGACACCCTGCAGCGTCGCCGGTTGCCCCCGGCGCGGTGGGGTGGCAGCCGGCCCCGCTGGGAGTCGACCCGGCGGACACAGGCGATCCGGGCCTCCCGGCCGGTCCGTCAGTAGGGTCGGGGGAAGCGACGGAGAGGACCCCTCATGGCCCGATCGCCGCGGGAGCGGCACGAACCCATCGACCTGCGGTCGGCGGAGGTCGTGCTCGCCGGTACCCAGGACCTCCTCCCCGTCCTCCGGTCGGCGGCCGTCCGCGCCGGGGTGGACGCGGCGCGCATGCGGGTGGTCGGCGTCGACGACGTGCCGGACCTCGACGGCGAGGCGGACGCCGAGCTGGCGGTCATCGCGATCCGTCGCTCCGGTGACGACCCCGCGTTCCTCCGCGCGCAGGAGACCGCCGAACGGCTCGCCCCGTTGCTCCGACCCACTGCCGTGCGCATCGTCATCACCGTGTCGGGCCGGACCCGGCTGGTACCGAAGCTCGAGCGCGCCCTCACGGCGGAGGTCCTGCACCAGCTCGGAGCGGCCACGGCGGTGTCCGGCTTCCGGCGGCCCTTCCGCAACCTGCGGACCCGGCTCGGGACCGCCGGGCTGCGCACCGCCGGGCTGCGGGTCTTCCGTCTGACGGTCTGACGACCGGGAGGCCCGCGGCGCCTCCGGCGGCACGGCCGCCGTCCACAGATGGGAGCCTGGCCGACAGTTTCCCCAGCGTCGGTGTCTTGACGTCGAGACATCTCGCGCCGCGAGTAGCGTGGGGGGCACGGACCGCGCGAACAAGGGAGTACCCGCCAGCATGGCCAAGATCATCTACACGCTCACCGACGAGGCCCCGTTCCTCGCGACCCACTCCTTCCTGCCCGTCATCGCGTCCTTCGCGAAGACCGCGGGTGTCGAGGTCGAGACCCGCGACATCTCGCTCTCGGGACGGATCATCGCCCAGTTCCCGGAGCGGCTCACCGACGAGCAGCGCCTGGACGACGCCCTGGCCGAGCTCGGAGAGCTGGCCGGGACGCCCGAGGCCAACATCATCAAGCTGCCGAACATCTCGGCGTCGATCCCGCAGCTCAAGGTCGCGATCGCGGAGCTCCAGGCGCAGGGCTACGACCTGCCGGACTACCCGGACGAGCCGACCACGGACGACGAGCGCGACGCCCGCGCCCGGTACGACCGCGTCAAGGGCAGTGCCGTGAACCCGGTGCTGCGCGAGGGGAACTCGGACCGCCGGGCCCCGCTGTCGGTCAAGAACTACGCCCGCAAGCACCCGCACCGCATGGGTGCGTGGCGTGCCGACTCGAAGACGAACGTCGTCACGATGGGCGTCGACGACTTCCGGTCGAACGAGAAGACCTGGGTCGCCCCGGCCGAGGACACCCTGACCATCACGTTCGTGGCACAGGACGGCACCGAGCAGACGCTCGGCCAGCCGATCCCGGTGCTCGCCGGAGAGGTCGTCGACGGCACCGTGCTGCACGTCGCCGCGCTCGAGGCGTTCCTGCGGAAGCAGATCCAGCGTGCCGCGGACGAGGACGTCCTGTTCTCGGTGCACCTCAAGGCCACGATGATGAAGGTCTCCGACCCGATCATCTTCGGGCACGTCATCCGCGCGTTCTTCCCCGACGTCTTCGCCCGCTACGGCGCAGACCTCGCCGCGGCCGGGCTCACCCCGAACGACGGCCTCGGCTCGATCCTCGCCGGGCTCGACGCCCTGCCGAACGGCGCCGAGATCAAGCAGGCGTTCCAGGACGGCATCGACGCCGGCCCCGACCTCGCCATGGTCGACTCGGACAAGGGCATCACGAACCTGCACGTCCCGAGCGACGTCATCGTGGACGCCTCCATGCCCGCGATGATCCGCACCTCCGGCCACATGTGGGGCCCGGACGGCGAGGAGCACGACACCGTCGCAGTCATCCCGGACTCGAGCTACGCCGGCATCTACCAGGCCGTGATCGAGGACTGCCGCGCGAACGGCGCGTTCGACCCCGCCACCATGGGCTCGGTGCCGAACGTCGGTCTCATGGCGCTCAAGGCGGAGGAGTACGGCTCCCACGACAAGACCTTCGAGCTCCCGGGCGCCGGTGTGGTCCGCGTCACGAACGCGGCCGGCGAGACCGTCCTCGAGCACGACGTCGAGCAGGGTGACATCTGGCGCGCCTGCCAGACCAAGGACGTCGCCGTGCGTGACTGGGTGAAGCTCGCGGTCACCCGTGCCCGCGCCACCGGCTCGCCCGCGGTGTTCTGGCTCGACGAGACCCGTGCGCACGACGCCGCGCTGATCGGCCTCGTCCGGACGTACCTGCAGGAGCACGACACCGACGGCCTGCAGATCGAGGTCCTGTCGCCCGAGGACGCGATGCGGTTCTCGCTCGAGCGCATCCGCCGCGGCGAGGACACGATCTCGGTCACGGGCAACGTGCTCCGCGACTACCTGACCGACCTGTTCCCGATCATGGAGCTCGGCACCTCGGCCAAGATGCTCTCGGTCGTCCCGCTCCTCGGCGGTGGCGGACTGTTCGAGACCGGTGCCGGCGGGTCCGCGCCGAAGCACGTGCAGCAGCTCGTGCAGCAGAACTACCTGCGCTGGGACAGCCTCGGGGAGTTCCTCGCGCTCGCCGTCAGCCTCGAGCACCTCGCCGGGGTGACCGGCAACGCCCGGGCGAAGGTCCTCGCGGACACGCTCGACCGCGCCACCGGGACGTTCCTCGACGAGGACAAGTCGCCCGGCCGCAAGCTCGGCTCGATCGACAACCGCGGCAGCCACTTCTACCTGGCGAAGTACTGGGCCGAGGAGCTCGCCGCGCAGACCGAGGACGCCGAGCTCGCTGCGGCGTTCCAGGGCCTCGCCACGACCCTCGCCGAGCAGGAGGACACGATCGTCCACGAACTCGTCGAGGTGCAGGGCCACCCGGCGGACATCGGCGGGTACTACCGGCCCGACGACGCCAAGACGAGTGCGGTCATGCGCCCGTCGGCGACGCTGAACGCGGCGCTCGCGAGCCTGTAGGCGCGGTCCCACGCGGACGGGAGGCCCGGTGCCGGCTGGCACCGGGCCTCCCGTCCGTCCGCGCTCGGCGGGCCCGCTGACCCGATGCGGCCCGACGCGGACCCCGGCGCGGAAGCGACAGTCCGCGGGGATCTTTCCGCGCACAACTGTCGCTTTCGTGACCCGGTCGCTTCCGGACCCCGTCCCGCGCGCGACCGGTCCTGCGCGCGAGCCGGCCGGCGGCCTGCCGTCAGCGGGACGGCACTGGCGGACCGAGCACGAGCAGCACGCCGAACACGGCCGCGACGAGCACGACGCCGACCACGGCCGCGAGCACCGGGTGCCGCACCACGAGGAACAGCAGCCGGTCGAGCGGCCCCTGTCGTTCCCCGGCCGACGGCCCGCGACGCCACGCGCCGTCGAGCATGCCGCGCCGGGCGACCGCGACCTCGAACGGCAGCGTCGTGTACGGCACGACCGAGCTGAGCCACCCGAGGGCCGTGGCGCCGAACGACCAGCGCTGGTTGACGGCGACGACGGTCGTGGCGACGAGGTAGGCGAGGAACACGAAGCCGTGCACGCCGCCGCCGACGCGGACCGGCCAGTCCCCGGCGCCGAGGCCGTACTTCAGCAGCATGCCCACCAGGAGCATCGTCCAGGTCACGAGTTCCGCGATCGCGAGGCCGCGGAACAGGGATCGAGGCGTCATGCCGACCATCGTGGCGGACTCCGCTGAGGGACAGCACGACGCCCCGACCGTGGTCGGCCGGGGCGTCGTGTGGGTCCTGGTCAGCGTCGGACGGAGACGACCTGCTGGAGGTCGTTCACACCGGTGCCGGCCTTCCACGTGCCGACGTTGGCGGTCCGGATCGCGAAGTCCGGGTTCCGTGCGATCGACCGCTCCGGAGCGGGCAGTGCCAGTGCCACCCGCCAGGTACCGGACGGGACCCGCGCGAGCGAGGCGGTGACCGTCGCGGTCGTCCCGGGCTGCCAGGACGACGCATCCGCACGGACGGGGACGGTCACGCGGCGGTGGCCGTTCGTCAGCACGAGCTGCACCGGACGGGGGTTGTACGGCGCGGCCCAGCCGTCGTTGCGGACCGACACCGACACCGACGCGTGCTTCCCGGAGGTCACGGTGCTCGACGTCATCGTGAACCGGTAGCCGAGCTTCTTCGCGGCGTCCGTCATGCCCGCATCGCCCCACGACGCCAGGACGTCCTGGTTGTAGTCGAGGTTCAGGTAGCTGTAGTGGTACTTCGCCATCTCGGCCGAGGCGGACGGGTACTCCGACCGCGGGGCGTTCACCGCGCAGGTCTCGCCACCGACCGGGACGTACCGCGACTCAGCGGCCAGGTAGTCCTGGTCGAGCGACAGCGGATCGGTCAGGAACGTGCCGAAGTCGTCCGGCGAGGCGAGGAAGCAGTCGTTGTGGTGGCCGATGCGCGACGCCGCGGAACCGTCGTGCGCCTGGGCGGCAGTGAGCGCGCCGGCGGTGCCGGACGGCGTGCGGAGGGCGTCCTGCTTCATCTGCATGGTGCGCACCTGGATGGAGCGGCTCGACGGCAGTGCGGCGAGCTCGGCCTCCACGACCTGGCGCCTGGCGTCCTTGTCCGCCTCCGTCAGCACGCCGGGGTTCGCCGGATCACTGGCGAAGTGGTCCGTGTAGTAGCCCTCGCCCCAGAGGCCGATGAACCCCTCCTGCAGCGTGGGGATGACGTCCGCGTTCCGGCGGAGGGTCGGCGTGAGCTGCTCGATGTGCGCGAGCACGGTGGGCAGGTCGGCGTCACCGTACGGTGCCGAGTACGGGTAGTCGCCGCCCTGCACGTAGGCGAACCGGGTGATCACGCCCACGCCGGCCGCGCGGGCGGTGTCGTAGTCGCGCTGCACCAGGCGGAGCCAGGCCGGGCTGAGCCGTCGCTGGTCGGCGAACGCCTCCATGTAGAACACCCGGACGATCTGCGTGACGCCCTCCGACCGGTAGCCACGGAGCGTGGCGGCGTCGAGCGGGGTGTACCCGCTGCCGTCGGCGCGGTAGTGCGTCGCGGTGGTGTGGTCGAACCCGCGGGAGGGGTTCGGGATGACCGCGTCGCTCGCCGTGTACGTCACGGTCGAGCTGGTCGGTGCCGGATGATGGTGACCGCCGTGCGGGGACGCCCACGCGTTCGTCGGCACGGCGAGAGCGATGACGGCCGCGAGTGCGGCGGTGGTGATGGTGCGGTGCTGCATCGGACGAGCCCCTGTCCTCGGCGCGGACGCTGATCGGCACCCCCTGGTGTCGACGCCTGCGCGGATGTGATCAAAAAGTAGGCCAAACGGTCAGGAAAGACCAGCACGAGCTCGTCGTATCGATTCGACCGGAATCTCGGTAGCGTGGAGGCATGTCGCAGACGACTGATGCATCGAAGACGCTGCGCGTGGGGGTGGTCGGCCTCGGTTTCGCCGGGACCACGCACCTCGACGCATTCACCGCACTCCCCGGCGTGGAGGTGATCGCCCTCGCCGGACAGGAACCCGAACGGCTCCGCGAACTCGCGTCCAGCCGAGGCGTCCCGAACGCGTACGCCGACTGGCAGGACCTCGTGGCCCGCGACGACCTGGACATCGTCTCGATCGGCGTGCCGAACAGCCTCCACCACCCGATCGCGATCGCCGCACTCGAGTCCGGCAAGCACGTGTTCTGCGAGAAGCCACTCGCCACGACCGGTCAGCAGGCGCAGGAGATGGTCGACGCGGCCGTCCGCAACGACCGCGTCCTCGAGGTCGCCTACAACCACCGTCGCCGTGCCGACGTGCAGTTCCTCGCGACGCACCTGCGTGGCGGGCAGACCGCCGGTACCGCCGTCGACACCACCGACGACGGCGCCCTCGCCGAGCCGGGCACCGGCCCGATCGGGGACGTCTACCACGCCCGCGCGAGCTGGATGCGCCGTGCCGGCATCCCGGGCATCCGCAGCTGGTTCGTCAACAAGGAGACCGCGGGCGGTGGTCCGCTCATCGACCTCGGCTCGCACGTGCTCGACATCGCCCTGCACCTCATGGGCGAGCCCCGCGTGGTGACCGCCAGCGCCGTGACCTACAACGAGCTCGGCCGTGCCGGTCGGGGCGGGAGCGACCGCGACCCGGTGTCCGCCGCCACGGGGCGCCCGTTCGACGTCGAGGACTTCGCCAGCGCCCTGCTCCGCTTCGAGAACGGCGCCAGTCTGCTCCTGCAGGCGTCGTGGGCGAGCTACTCGAAGGACGTCGAGGACATCGAGGTCGAACTGCTCGGCTCGACCGGCGGCGCGCGGCTGTTCGTCCGCGACTACGCCACCGAGGGCACCGTGACCCTGTACTCCGACGAGCAGGGCGTCCCGACGGTCACCCGCCCGGGCGTGCAGGTCCCCGCGGGTCACCACCAGCGCGTCATCGAGGAGTTCCTCGCCACCATCCGCTCCGGTCTGCACGACGGGCACCACGGCGAGTTCGCCCTGCACCGCAGCCGCGTGGTGGACGCGATCTACGCGTCGGCGCAGGCCGGGCACGAAGTGGAGGTCGTCCGGTGAACATCGTCGTCTGGAACGAGAACGTCCACGAGACCCGCGGCGACGAGACGGTCCGCGAGCACTACCCGGACGGCATCCACGCGGTCGTCGCCGCCGGCCTGGAGGCCCGACTCGCCCCCGGCGCGGACGGCGCCGACGGCTCGCACCCGACCCACGGCCAGCACGCGTCGACGCACACCGTCACGACCGCCACGCTGCAGGAGCCGGAGCACGGCCTGACCGAGGAGCGGCTGGCCGACACGGACGTCCTGTTCTGGTGGGGGCACATCGCCCACGACCAGGTCGCGGACGAGGTCGTCGAGCGCGTCGTCCGCCACGTGCACGCCGGCATGGGGCTCGTGGTGCTGCACTCCGGTCACTACTCGAAGCCGTTCACCCGGCTGATGGGCACGACGTGCTCGCTGAAGTGGCGGAACGACGGGGAGCGGGAACTCGTCTGGACGATCGCGCCCGAGCACCCGATCGCCGCCGGGGTCCCGCACCCGATCGTCATCGACCGCCAGGAGATGTACGGCGAGTACTTCGACATCCCGCGCCCCGACGAGGAGGTCTTCCTGTCGACGTTCGCCGGCGGCGAGGTCTTCCGCTCGGGGGTCGCCTACCGCCGCGGCCTCGGCAAGGTGTTCTACTTCTCGCCCGGCGACCAGGAGTACCCGGTGTACCACCACCCGGACATCCAGCGGGTGCTGGCGAACGCCGCACAGTGGGCGGCGCCGACCGGGCCACGTCGGCAGCTCACCGCCGACCCCCACCCGAGGGACTGGTTCACGGACGAGGGAGCGCGTAGACAGGGCGTGTGAGCACACCGCAGGACGCCGAGCACCGCACGGCACTGGTCGAGGCGCTCGGCGTCCTCGGTGCCGGGCCCGAAGAGCGCTTCGACCGGATCACCCGGATGACGCACGAGGCGTTCGGCGTGCCGTTGACGTTCCTCAACCTCGTCCACCACGACCTCGTCACGACGCAGTCGACCTTCGGGTGGAACCAGGGGTCGAGCGTGCCCGCGAGTGAGCAGTTCTGCGCCACCACCGTGCTCACCCCGGCGCCGATGGTGATCCCGGACACGACCCTCGACGAGCGGTTCGCCCACACCGCTGCCGTGGCCGAGCACGGCATCCGGTTCTACGCGGGTGCGCCGCTGTCGATGGACGACGGGACCCGCGTCGGGACGCTCTGCATCATGGACGCGCAGCCGCGCGCGTTCTCCGACGAGGACCTCGCGCTGCTGCGCGACCTGGCGCACTGGGCGGAGCGCGAGCTCGGCCACGCGCTCGAGCGCGACCGTCTCGGACGGGTCCGGACCGGCCTGGTGCCCGACCCGGTGGCGGTCCCCGGACTCGAGCTCGCGACGGTGACGGCACGACGTCCGGACGGCGGCGGTGACGTCGCCGACTGGCGGGTCGCGGCGGACGGGACCCTCGCGGTCACGGTCGGCACCGTCGCGACCGGCGGTGCGGCCTCCGCGCTGCTCGCGGCGACCGTCCGCGGGGCACTCGTCGCGCGGGTGGACGAACCGCTCGCGTCCGCACTGCCCGGCCTGGAGGCGCAGGTCGCCCCCGACCTGCGGGTCGCGGACGCGGTCGCCCGGCTCGTGCACGCCCGGCTCGACCCGACGTCGGGCCACGTCGACCTGGTGGACGCCGGGCTCGGGACCGCGCTGCTCGTCCGGTCGGACGGAACGCACCGGGCGCTCCCGTCCGCGCTCCCGATCGGGGTCGGCGGTGCGGCGGAGGAGCACCCGGTGGTGGCGCTGGACCTCGCCGTCGGTGACCGGCTCGTCGTGTCCTCGGACGGCCTGACGACGCTGCCCGGGTTCGCGACCCTCGACGAGGTCGCTGCGGCGGTCGCCGGTGCGGCGGACACGGCGGCCCTGGTCGACCGGGTCCGCGGACTGCTCGGGGACGAGGACCCGCCGACGGACGTGACGCTCGTCGTCGTCACGCGCCGGGGGACCGCGGAGCAGCCGACCGCCTGACGGCACGCGATCCCGTGCGCCCGGACCGTGCACCCGGGCCGGCCAGCGCGCCCGGACGCCTCAGCGGACGGTGCGGCGCGGCCCGTCGGTGAACGCGGCCACGAGCAGGGTCGCGAGCAGCCCGAAGCCGGTCAGGACGACGCCGAGGGCCGCGAGCTGCCAGTAGGCGCTCCCGACGTGCTGCGGCTGCGTCAGGACCTCCGGCCACCACGGGTCGAGGAACGGCACGGATCCCGGGAACGGGTCGAGCCCGAACATCGCCAGGCCACCGAGGAGCATGAGGACCCCGAGCGCCGCCATCGTGCCGCGCCGCCGTCCGAGCGCGCGGACGACGAGCGCCGCACCCATGCCGACCAGCCCCACGACGGCGATCGAGAACGCCACCACGAACACCACCTGCGGCACGAGGGCGAACCAGTCGAGCACGGCGATCGGCACCAGCAGCCACCGTCCGGTCCTGGCCCACCGCGCGGGCTCCCGCCAAGCATGCATGGCGGCACGGTACGACACGAACCCGGACGACCGCCGGGCTAGCATCGCGACGTGCCCACGCCCGAAGCCGAGGTCGACGTCGACGTCCCGCTCGTCCGGGCGCTGCTGGCCGACCAGCACCCGGACCTCGCCGACCGCCCACTCACCGTCGTCGCGAACGGCTGGGACAACGTCCTCCTCCGGCTCGGCCCCGACCTCGCCGTCCGGCTGCCCCGGCGGGCCGCCGCGGCCACGCTGGTCGAGCACGAGCAGCGGTGGCTCCCCGGGCTCGCCCGTCTCGTCGGCGGGGTCGTCCCCGTCCCGGTCCCCGTCCGCACCGGTCGACCCGGCTCCGGCTTCCCGTGGTCGTGGAGCGTCGTGCCGTGGTTCCCCGGCGTGCCCGTCGGCGCCCGGACCGGCAGCCCGTCCGTCGCCGGGACGCTCGCCGCGTTCGTCGCCGCACTGCACGTCCCCGCGCCGGCCGACGCACCGACCAACCCGGTGCGCGCCGTCCCGCTGCACACCAGGACCGAGGCGGTCACCGAGCGGCTGTCGTCGCACCCCGTACCGCGAGCCGTGGAACTGGCCGCGCTCTGGCGGACGGCGGCGGACCTGCCCGAGCACGCCGGGCCTCCCGTCTGGGTGCACGGCGACCTGCACCCGTTCAACGTGCTCGTCGCGCCCGGCCCGACCGGGGACCGGCTGTCCGCCGTCGTCGACTTCGGCGACGTGACCGCGGGGGACCCGGCGGTCGACCTCGCCACCGCCTGGCTCACCTTCGGCCGGGAGGCCCGAGCCGACTTCCGACGTCGGGTCACCGCGCAGGACGCCAGCCTGGACCCGCACACGTGGGGCCGGGCGCGTGGTTGGGCCGTCTCGATCGCCTCGGCGCTCGCCGTGAGCGACGAGGCGTCGTCCCGCGCGGTCGCACGGCGGGCGATCGACGCCGTGCTCGACGACTGACCGACCGGCCCTCCGGTTCGCGCACGACCGTCGGGCGGGGGCTACCGCCGCCGCGGGCACGGGGTTAGCGTGCCCCCACACCATCCGTGCACGTGAAGATCGGGAGGGGCCTCATGACCCTCGAGTTCCGCGTCCAGCACGACGTCGCCACCGACGCCGCTCCCTCCTCCCGAGCCGTCCCCGACCGGCGTGGCCGGGTGCGGCGGGTCCTCGACCACCTCGCCGCCCGACGGACCGCCGCACGACTGCGGCGCCTCGAGGCGGAGCAGGCCGAACTGGTGGACCTGCAGCGCGTGCTGTCGGACGCTCGGGCCGTCGTGGAGCGCGGCTGGGTCCAGCACGCGTGGTTCGCCTACCTCGACGACCGCGGACGCACCCGGACCGCCTCGAGCGCCGCCGCCATCGAGGTCGTCGGCCGACCGCTCGTCGGGGCCTGTCTGGTCGGTGCGGTCGTCGACGCGGCCGGCGGCCCGCACGCCGTGCACGCCCAGTCGGTGCAGCGTTCGCTCGACCTGGTGTGGCACGCGCTCGCCGTGCCCGAGGGGTCCCCGGTGACGTGGTGTCCCGCTCCGGACGTCCGGATGGCCCGCGTGCGAGACCTCACCCGGTGGAACGACGGTGGTGACCGGACCGCGGAACAGGTCGCCGGCCTGCTCCTCACGGCCGAGCGCGTCGCCGTGCACGAACAGGCACGGGTGGCCCTGCGGTCGGTCGCGCTCCGGGCAGAGGCCGGCAGGCGCGGATCCGGCCTGTAGCCGACCGTCCCGCCCGATCGTTACCGTTCTCCCAGGGTCCCCGGTACAGCTGTGCCCTCATCAGGGGTTCTCCTCGCGCGTTCCATGGGTGTCCACCCAGGAACGGTCGCCAGCCCGCCGGTCCGACGTCCGCGACCTGCGTAGCTTGGGGCCGTCCGTACCCCGTTCCGTGGGACGGACAGCCGACCGGAGGGAGCGGAGAACCGGTGTTCCAGTACATCGCCGAGCGATGGGACCAGATCTGGTTCTCGTCCTGGCAGCACTTCTCGCTGGTGGTCCAGTGCGTCGTGCTCGCGACCGTCATCGCCGTGGTCCTCGCGGCGCTCGTCTACCGGATCCCCGGTCTGCGGTCCGCCGCGAACGAGGTGTCCACGATCGGGCTGACGCTGCCCTCCTTCGCCGTCATCGGCCTGCTGCTCGTGCCGCTCGGGTTCGGCGTCGTGCCGTCCGTCGTCACCGTGACGTTCTTCGCCGCGCTGCCGATCCTCCGGAACGCGGTCGTCGGGCTCAACGAGATCCCGCCGGCCGTCGTCGAATCGGCCCGCGGCATCGGGATGAGCCGCTTCCGCACCCTCGTGCAGGTCGAACTGCCGATGGCGTGGCCGATCATCCTCACCGGCGTGCGGGTCTCCGCGCAGATGGTGATGGGCGTCGCCGCCGTGGCCGCGTACGCGCTCGGTCCGGGACTCGGCAGCTTCATCTTCTCCGGGCTCTCCCGTCTCGGCGGCGCGAACTCCCTCAACTCCGTGATCGTCGGGACCGTGGGCGTCGTGCTGCTCGCCCTGGTCCTCGACCTCCTGCTCCTCGGCCTCGGCCGCCTGACCACCTCGAGAGGTATCCGTGTCCAGCACTGACTCCCCGACCACCGCGCCCGACACCGACGTCACCGGCCGGAGCATCCTGCTCGACCAGGTCACGAAGCGGTACCCGGGCCAGGCGAAGCCCGCGGTCGACGGCATCACGCTCGAGATCCCGGCCGGCAAGATCGTCATGCTCGTCGGCCCCTCCGGCTGCGGCAAGACCACCACGCTGAAGATGATCAACCGCCTCATCGAGCCGACCGAGGGCCGCATCGTCGTCGGCGACGACGACGTGACGAAGATCGACGGCGACGAGTTGCGCCGCCGGATGGGCTACGTCATCCAGGCCGGCGGGCTGTTCCCGCACATGACGGTCGCGGCGAACATCGCCGTCGTGCCGAAGATGCTCGGCTGGTCGAAGGAGAAGATCGCCGCTCGCGTCGACGAGCTCCTCGACCTCGTCTCGCTCGACCCGGACACATACCGCGACCGCTACCCGCGGGAGCTCTCCGGCGGTCAGCAGCAGCGCGTCGGCGTCGCCCGCGCGCTCGCCGCGGACCCGCCCGTCCTGCTCATGGACGAGCCCTTCGGCGCCGTCGACCCGATCACCCGGCAGCGCCTGCAGGACGAGCTCATCCGCATCCAGGCCGAGCTGCACAAGACGATCGTCATCGTCACGCACGACTTCGACGAGGCCGTGAAGCTCGGCGACTGGATCGTCGTGTTCTCCGAGGGCGCGCACATCGTGCAGTACGACTCCCCGGAGCGCATCCTCGCCGAGCCCGCGAACGAGTTCGTGGAGAACTTCATCGGGTCGGGTGCCGGTCTGAAGCAGCTCACGCTCACCCGTGTCCGCGAGGTCGGGCTGGCCGACGCCGTGACGTGCTCGCCGGGCGAGCAGGCCGAGGCCGTCCTGCAGCGCATGCGCGAGGCAGGCGGCCACGGGCACGCCGTGGTCGTCGACCGGCGGCAGCGGCCGATCGGGTGGCCGTCGCGCCGCCAGCTCGAGCGCCTCGACCGGATCCCGGAGGGCATCGAGGCGGACCTGCCCGTCGTCTCCGAGGCGTCCACCCTGAACGACGCGCTCGACACCATGCTCGTCTCGAGCGCCGGGGCCGCGCTCGTGACCGGTCGCCGGGACGCCTTCCAGGGCGTCATCACGGTCGAGACGGTCATGGACGCGATCACCCGTACCCGCGCCGCGGCCGCCGAGGACCAGGCGTACACCCCGGTCGGGACGAACACGAACCCCCTCCAGGCGATGCCGAGCAGCGCGGCCGCCGACCTCGGGGACGAGCCCGCCGGGTCCGCCGACGACTCGTTCGACGCGGACACCGTCCCGTCCGACGGCCGGGACGACCGGTGAGCGACGTCGTCACCGCGTCCCCGGCGACCGGGGAGCGGACGAGCTGGCGCGGGCTGGTCATCCAGCCGGTCGTGATCCTCGTCGTCCTCGCCGCGTTCGCGGTCTGGCTCGCCAACGCGGACCTGACCGCGACCGAGCGCAGCACCCTCAACCCCTCCGGGCTGCTCGACCTGGCCTGGCAGCACGTCCTGCTGACCGTCGTGTCGACCGTCATCGTGCTCGTCGTCGCCATCCCGCTCGGCGTCGCGCTGACCCGCGGACCGCTGCGCAAGGCGAGCGGGGCGATCCTGGCGGTCGCGAACTTCGGTCAGGCGGCCCCCGCCGTCGGGCTCGTCGTGCTCCTGGCCTTCTGGCTCGGGTTCACGTTCTGGGCCGCCGTCGTCGCGCTCGTCCTCTACGCGATCCTGCCCGTGCTGCGGAACACGATCATCGGCATCGAGAGCGTCGACGCCCGACTCGTCGAGGCCGGCCGGGGCATGGGCATGAGCGCGGCGTCCGTCCTGCTCAAGGTCGAACTGCCGCTCGCCGTGCCCGTCATGCTCGCCGGCATCCGCACCGCGCTCGTGCTCCTGGTCGGCTCGGCCGCCCTCGCGACGTTCATCGGTGCCGGTGGCCTCGGGCTGCTCATCACCACGGGCGTGAACCTGTTCCTGCCGAAGGTGCTCGTCTCCGGCGCGCTCCTCATCGCCCTGCTCGCCCTGTCCATCGACTGGCTCGGCCGCATCGTCGAGACGTTCGCCCGACCGAAGGGACTCCGATGACCCGCACGGCACGCACCCGCAGCCCGCGACCCCGCCGCCTGCTGACCGCCGCCGCCCTGGCGGGCGTCACCACGAGCCTCCTGGCCGGCTGCGGACTGCAGCCCGCCGCGTCCTTCGTCCCGGCGGCGGCGCCGGGCACGATCGAGCGGATCGACAGCCTGCCCGAGGACGCCCCGCTCACGGTCACGTCGAAGAACTTCACCGAGCAGCTCGTCCTCGGGAAGATCGCGGTCCTCGCCGCCTCGGCGGCCGGCTTCGACGTCACCGACGAGACGAACGTGCCCGGGTCGGTCGCCGTCCGGCAGCTCATGACCTCGCACGACGCCGACATGACGTACGAGTACACCGGCACGGCGTGGCTGACCTTCATGGCCCACAAGGAGGGCATCCCGGACAAGACCGAGCAGTGGCAGGCGGTCAAGGACGAGGACGCCGGCAACGGCCTCACCTGGCTCGCCCCGGCGCCGATGAACAACACCTACGCGTTCGCGGTGCGGGAGGAAGCGGTCGACGACCTCGGCGGCATCACGAAGCTGTCGCAGATCGCGGAGCTGCCCGCCGACGAGCGCACGTTCTGCGTCGAGTCCGAGTTCAACTCCCGCGCGGACGGCTTCAAGCCGATGCTCGAGAAGTACGGCCTCGATCTCGGTGGCTCCGGCGACAGCGCGGTGGCGAAGGACGCGGTCGACATCCTCGACACCGGAACCGTCTACACGGCGACCGACCGCGGCACGTGTAACTTCGGCGAGGTCTTCACCACCGACGGCCGCATCAAGTCCCTCGGGCTGAGCGTCCTCGAGGACGACCGCGGGTTCTTCCCGGCGTACAACGTCGCCCCGGTGCTGTCGACCTCGACGCTGGAGGAGTACCCGCAGCTCGAGGGCGTCTTCGACCAGATCTCGCCGGAGCTCACCGACGCGGTGCTCCAGGAACTCAACCGCCAGGTGGACGTCGAGGGACGTGAGCCCGCCGACGTCGCGTTCGAGTGGATGGTGAAGAAGGGCTTCATCACGGAGCCCTGAGGTCGCGAGGTCGCGATGACGGACGGGAGGCGCGGTGCCAGCAGGCACCGCGCCTCCCGTCCGTCACGACCCCTGGACGACCGACTGCCAGGTGGCGAGGACACCCAGCCCGAGCCCGAAGACGAACAACAGGATCCAGAAGGCCAGCGCGACGAGGTTCAGCAGGATCCCCCACCCGGCGCGGCCGCGCGCGGCGGGTTCCCGACCGCGGGACGCGATGCCGAGGCAGAGCCCGACGACGGGGGCGACGAACGTCCAGCCCGCGAGCAGTGAGCAGATTCCGAGCACCAGGCTCGCGGTGCCCAGCCCGGTGCGCTGGGAGTCGTGCGTGATGACCATGACCTCGACGGTACGAGCGGGGCGGACCGGTGGCGTCCTTCCAGGCGGTGATCCGTGTCCGTCTCCGGGCGGACCGTCGTCCGTCGCCGGTATCGTCGTCGCATGGCACTGTTCGGACGACGCAAGCCCGACGTGCGCGACCGACCCGTCAGCCAGGTCGAACTGAAGCGCGCCGTGGACGAGGGCTTCCTCATCGCGAAGGCCGCCGTCACCGTGGCCGTGGCGAACCGCATCATCACGAACGCCCTACGCGACCAGGGGTACTTCGACCACGCCCTCATCGCCGACGCCGCCCGCCAGGAACTGCACCGGATGGCCGAGGAGCAGCGTGCCGACGCCGAGCGGATGCGGGCGATCCGGGTCCGGTCGAGCAAGCAGGGCGGCCGCTCGCAGCACCAGCACGACTACCGCCGCGGCGACGACCTGAAGCTCCGGACGCGCGAGGCCACCTACGAGGAACTCGCCGAGCGGCTCGACGCCCGGCGTGACGACCAGTACTTCGTCGACGGCATCGTGCTCGCCGCCCGGGCCCGGGCCTGGGACGACATCGGCACCACGGTCGTCGGACGACTCGGGTGGGCGCAGCGGCCGGCCGACGACTACGAGATCGGGCGGGAGGAGCGCGTGCAACAGCTCCTCGACGAGGACTTCGCGGCCCTGGTCGCCGAGCACCCGGTGGGCACGGGCCGACCGGTGGGCGACGACGACCCGACGGACGTGGACGGGTCGGACGACGGCACGGACCCGGCCGAGGCGGACACCACCACGAGCTGACCGGGTGCCGGTACCACGTCCAGCCGCCGCTCCGTAGGCTCACCCGCATGGTTGATGCGGTGGTCGTCGGAGCCGGACCGAACGGGCTGGCCGCGGCGGTGACCCTCGCCCGCGCCGGGCTCAGCGTCGAGGTGGTCGAGCGGAACGACACCATCGGCGGTGGTGCCCGGACGAAGGAACTGACCCTCCCGGGCTACCTGCACGACGTCTGCTCGGCCGTGCACCCCATGGCGCTGCAGTCCGAGTTCTTCCGGGCCTTCGGCATGGAGCAGCGGATCGAGCTCCGCCTGCCCGAGGTGCAGTTCGGCCACCCCCTCGACGGCGGCCGGGCCGGCATCGCGTACCAGGACCTCGACCGGACCGCCGACGCCCTGGGCCTCGACGGCCGCGCCTACCGGCAGCTCATGGCCCCGCTCGTGCGGAACGCCGACCAGGTGTCCGACTTCGCCACCGACGCCCTGCTGCACGTGCCACGACACCCGGTGACCGTGGCCCGCTTCGGACTCCGTGCGCTCGAGCAGGGGACCCGCGCGTGGAATGCTCGCTTCCGCGACGAGGTCGCCCCGGCGATGATCAGCGGCGTCGCGGCGCACTCCATCCAGCACATGCCGTCGCTCGCCACGGCCGCCGCGGCACTCTCGCTCGGCGTCTACGCCCACGCCCGCGGGTGGCCGGTGCCCATCGGCGGGAGCCAGGCGATCGTCGACGCGCTCGCCGCGGACCTCGTCGCGCACGGCGGCACGATCGAGACCGGCCGCGAAGTGCACGCGCTCGGGGACCTGACCCCGGCCAAGGCGGTGTTCTTCGACACGAGCGTCCCCACCATGCTCGCCATCGCCGGGGACCAGTTGCCGACACCGAAGCGCGGGGCCCTGCGTCGGTTCCGGTTCGGCAACGCAGCGGCCAAGGTCGACTTCGCACTGTCCGAGCCGGTGCCGTGGACGAACCGGGAGCTCCGACGCGCCGGCACCGTGCACATCGGCGGCACGCGTGCCGAGATCGCCGAGGCCGAGGCGCAGGTCGCCCGCGGGCAGGACCCCGATCGCCCGTACGTCCTCGGCTCCGAACCGACCGTCGTCGACCCGGGCCGGGCACCGGAGGGCGGTCACGTCTTCTGGGCGTACGCGCACGTCCCGGCCGGCTCGACCGTCGACCACCAGGAATCCGTCATCCGCCAGATCGAGCGCTTCGCCCCGGGCTTCCGGGACACCATCGTGGCGACGAACAGCCGGACCGCGGCGGACATGGCGCAGTACAACCCGAACTACGCCGGCGGCGACATCGCCTCCGGTGCCGCGAGCTTCTGGCAGCTGGTCAAGCGTCCCGTGCTCTCGAGCGACCCGTGGCGGATGGGCGGCGGCATGTACCTGGCCTCGCAGTCCGCGGCTCCCGGGCCCGGGGTGCACGGCATGGCAGGCTGGCACGCGGCGAAGAGCGCCCTCCGGCACACCTACGGGCTGCCGGTGGACGTCGACCTGGCACCGAGGAGCTGACATGGCGAAGAACGTCCGGATCATCCACTGCACCCCCGAAGAGGTCTTCGACGTCCTCCGCGACGGCTGGCTCTACCCGACGTGGGTGGTCGGCGCGTCCCGGATGCGCGGCGAGGACCCGGGGTGGCCCGCGGTCGGCACGGAGATCCACCACTCGTTCGGCGTCTGGCCGTTCGTCATCAACGACACGACGACCGTCCTCGAGTACGACGAGCCACGCCACATGGTGATCCAGGCGCGGGGCTGGCCGGTCGGTGAAGCGCGTGTCGAGGTCGACGTCGAGCCGCACCCGCGCGGCTGCCGCGTGACGATCCGCGAGAACCCGGTGAAGGGCCCCGGGTCGCTCGTGCCGGGCTTCATCGCGCAGCCCGGCATCTGGTTCCGGAACCACGAGACCGCCCGCCGACTCGGCTGGGTCGCCGCGGGGCGCGCGCGCAGCCACTGACGCTGGCGAGCACCGGGACGCCCCCGTCCGCGTGCGACGCCGCGGCCTGCGCGAGACGCCGCCGGATCCGGCGGCGTCTCGGCGAGGCGACGGCGTCTCGCGGCGACGGGGGCGCCTCGCGCTACTCCTCCCGCGAGAACGCGCTCGCGCGGGCGACCTGGTCGGCCGTCAGCGCCACGCCCGTGTACCGCTCGAACTGCCGGGCGGCCTGCAGCGCGATGACCTCGGCGCCCGTGATGACGTGTGCACCGGCCTCCCGACCGGCCCGGACGAGCGGGGTCTCGGCGGGGAACGCGACGACGTCGAAGACCGTGTGCGCGGCGGTGATGCGTTCCGGCGTGAACGACAGCGTCGCCTCGTCGTCGCCGCGCATGCCGAGCGGCGTGACGTTGACGAGCAGGTCGGCATCGCCGGCACCGTCCTCGTCCGCGACCCAGGCGTAGCCGTACTGGTCGGCGAGGGCACTGCCGGTCGCCTCGTTGCGGGCGACGACGGTCAGGCGCTCGAACCCGGCACCACGGAACGCTGCGGTGACGGCCTTCGCCATCCCGCCCGAGCCGCGCAGCAGGACCCGTGCGGAGCGGTCGACACCGTGCGAGTCGAGCAACGACGCGACGGCCTCGTAGTCGGTGTTCGACGCGGTGAGGACGCCCCCGTCGTTGACGATCGTGTTGACGGAGCGGATCGCGCGGGCAGACTCCTCGAGTTCGTCGACGAGGGGGATCACGTCCTCCTTGAACGGCATCGACACCGAGCAGCCGCGGATGCCGAGCGCCCGGATCCCCGCGACGGCGCCGGGCAGGTCCGTCGTGGTGAACGCCTTGTAGACGAAGTCGAGGCCGAGCTCGTCGTAGAGGAAGTTGTGGAAGCGGGTGCCGATGTTGCTCGGACGGGCGGCGAGCGAGATGCACAGCTGCATGTCCTTGTGGAGGATGGGCATGGCGTCAGTGTCCCACGACACCGCCGATGGAGCGGTCCACGTGGTGTCGCTCCGGGCGCGGGACAGCGTGCTGGCGTACCGTGACGCGGGATGACTGCTCTCCCTGACACCATGCGCGCCGTCCGCTTCGACGAGTGGGGCGACCGTTCGGTCCTGCACGTGGCCGAGGTCCCCGTCCCCGAGGTCGCCCCCGGGCGGGTCCTCGTGAAGGTCCGCGCCGCCGGCGTCAACCCCGGCGAGACCGCGATCCGCCAGGGCCTCGTCGACGACCACGACCCCGAACGGCTGCCGTCCGGGCAGGGCACCGACCTCGCCGGCACCGTCGCCGCGATCGGCCTCGACGTCGACGGGTTCGAGGAGGGCGACGAGGTCCTCGGGTGGTCGTGGGAGCGATCGAGCCAGGCGGAGTACGTCTCCGTCCCCGCCGGACAGCTCGTCCCGAAGCCCCGCCTGCTCTCGTGGGAGGCCGCCGGTGGCCTCGACGTGATCGCCACCACCGCCGCGGCGGCCGTCCGCGCCGTCGACCCGCGGCCCGGCGAGACCGTCGTCGTGTCCGGTGCCGCCGGGGGCGTGGGCGGGTTCGTCACGCAGCTGCTCACCAACGAGGGCGTCGACGTCATCGCGATCGCCTCCGAGGCGAACCACGAGTGGCTGCGCGAGAAGAAGGCCCGCCCGGTCGCGTACGGCGACGGCCTCGAGGACCGGATCCGCGGACTCGCCACCAACGGCATCGACGCGCTCATCGACACGTTCGGCCCGGAGTACGTGCACCTCGGCATCACGCTCGGGATCCCCGCTGACCGCATCGAGACCGTCATCGCGTTCGACGCCGCGGCCGAGGTCGGCGCGAAGGCCTCGGGCAGCGCCGACACGGCGGACCCGGAGATCCTGTCAGCACTCGCGAACATGGTCGCCGACGGGTCGATCGAGGTCCCGATCGCCGCGACCTTCCCGCTCGACGCGGTGCAGGACGCCTACGCCCAGCTCGAGGAGCGGCACACCCGCGGCAAGATCGTCCTGCTCCCCTAGGGCGACGGCCGGGAGGCCCGTACAGCGCGGGTGGGGTTGCCCCCACCCCGGGGCGGGGTGCCGCCCGGGTGCCGCCGTGCAGCGGGACACCGTAGCGTCGGGGACATGACGAACACACTCCACCGTCCCCGCTCCGGTCGCCTGCTCGCCGGGGTCTGCGCCGGCATCGCCGACCGCTTCGGCTGGTCCCGCACCGCCGTCCGCGTGCTCTGGGTCCTGCTGAGCCTGTTCCCCGGGCCGCTCTGGATCGCCTACGTGGTGCTCTGGATCGTGATGCCGACCGAGGGGAAGCGCCGCTGACCTCCCCGGGGTCGCCCGCACGGGGCCCGGCTCCGGAGCCCTGCCGTCCCGTCCGGACGGCGTAGGCTCGTCGTCGTGCCGGTCTCCGTCTTCGAGCTGTTCAGCATCGGTGTCGGCCCGTCGAGCTCCCACACCGTGGGACCGATGCGCGCCGCCGCAGACTTCGCCGCGCGGACGGCGGACGGACCCGTCGAGTCCATCCGCGTCGACCTCTACGGCTCGCTCGCCTCGACCGGTCACGGACACGGCACGCTCGGCGCCGTCGCGGTCGGGCTCATGGGGCACCGCCCGGAGGACGTCGACCCCGACGTGATGACGGCCGCGCTCGCCGCCCTCGAGTCCACCGGACGCCTGACCCTGGCGAGCGGGACCGTCGTGCCGTTCCGGCTCGCCGACGTCGTGCTGCACCCGCTGACGATGCTGCCGCGGCATCCGAACGCGATGCGCCTCCGGACGTTCGACGCGACCGGGACCGAGACCGCCGTCGAGACGTACTACTCGATCGGCGGTGGGTTCATCGCCCGCGACGGGGACGAGGAGCCGGGCGAGGACGTCGCCGGCACCGCGATCCCGGTCGAGACGGACGCGGTGCCGTACCCGTTCTCCAGCGGAGCCGAGCTGCTGTCCGCCTGCGCGACCACGGGCCTCCCGGTCAGCGGTGTGGCGCTCGCCAACGAGACGGCGCACCGCAGCGAGGACGATGTCCGTGCCGGGCTCCTGCGCATCCACGCCGTGATGGAGGACTGCGTCGAGCGCAGCGTCCGACGCACCGGCACGCTGCCCGGCGGGCTCGAGGTCCGCCGTCGTGCGGCCGACTGGTACGAGCAGCTCACGCGTGACGACCCGGACCACGACCCGCTCTTCGCGATGGAGTGGGTGAACCTCACGGCGATGGCGGTCAACGAGGAGAACGCCTCGGGCGGCCGCGTCGTCACCGCGCCGACGAACGGTGCCGCCGGGATCATCCCCGCGGTGCTCGCCTACGCCCTGACCTACGTCGGACCGGTCGCACGCGGGTCCCGGGCGGAACGCGACGACGCCGTCGTGCGGTTCCTGCTCACCGCCGGTGCGATCGGCTCGATCTACAAGGAGCGCGCCTCCATCTCCGGCGCCGAGGTCGGCTGCCAGGGCGAGGTCGGTTCCGCGGCGTCGATGGCGGCGGCCGGGCTCGCCGAGGTCCTGGGCGGGACCCCCGAGCAGGTGGAGAACGCGGCCGAGATCGCCATGGAGCACAACCTCGGGCTGACGTGCGACCCGATCGGCGGCCTCGTGCAGATCCCCTGCATCGAGCGCAACGCCATCGCCGCGAACAAGGCCGTGAACGCCGCCCGGATGGCGCTGCGCGGCGACGGGGTGCACCACGTCTCGCTCGACCAGGTCGTCGAGACGATGCGGCAGACCGGTGCCGACATGTCGACGAAGTACAAGGAGACCGCGATGGGTGGTCTCGCGGTGAACGTCCCGCTCTGCTGAACCGCGGCCGCAGCCCCCGGAACTGGGGCTGCGGCGGTCGTGCCGCCCCGCGTTAGCGTGCAGCGTCCGTCACCGCTCGGACCGACGGTCAGGGACGGCCGTCGTCGCCGACCTCCGGGAGCGATCGCTCATGTCACCCCGCACGCCGACCCTCCTCGCCACCGCCGTCGTGGTGGCGCTCGCCGTCACCGGCACGGGGCTCCCCGCGCAGGCGCTGCCCGCCGCCACCGCTCCTGCGGCCGCCACCGCGACCACCGCTCCTGCTGCCGGCACCGCTGTGCCCGCTCCCGCGACCGGTGGCGTGCCCGCCCCGGCCGACGCCACCGTCGGCGCGACACCCGGCGACACCGCGGTCGACCTGACGCTCGTGCTCCGGCCGGTCGACCCGGCCGCCCTCACCGCGCTCCCCGGGGCGACCACCGGGGACACCGCCGACCAGCGCGCGGACGCCGTGGCGGCGGTCGCACCGGTCGAGGACGCCCGGTCGCGCGCTCGGACCGTGCTGACTGACGCCGGTTTCACGGTGACCGACCCGGACACGTGGGAGGTCGAGGCGCACGGCACCGCAGCCCAGGCGGAGGCCCTGTTCGGCGTCGACCTGGTCGGCACCGGCGACGGCATGCACCCGACCGCCGAACCGACCCTGCCACAGTCCTTCGGCGGGAGCGTCGTCGCCGTGCTCGGGCTCGACGTGCGCCCGGCGCTGGCGCACGCGGCCGTCCCCGCCGGGTACGGCCCTGCCACCTTGGCGAGCGCGTACCGGTCCTCGGGGTCGGCCACCGCGGGCGCCGGCGCGACGGTCGCGACCGTGCAGTTCTCCGGCTGGGACCGCAACGACCTGAGCGCCTACGCCGCGGCGACCGGACGGAAGCTCCCCGCACTCGACCAGATCGCGGTCGACGGCGCCGACCCGCACCGGGGCGACGGGTACCAGGGCGAGACCGAGGTCGCGCTCGACCAGCAGGCGCTGCTCGCCGTCGCGCCGGGTGCCCGTCAGCGGGTGTACGTCACGCCGAACTCGTTCCAGGGCAGCTACGACGCCTACAGCCGCATCGCCGACGACGTCCGCACCGCCGGCATCACCGCGGTCAGCATCTCGTGGGGCAGCTGTGAGACGCAGACCCCGGCCGGGGCACGGGCGGCGCTCGACGCGGCGCTGTCGCGGATCGTCGCAGCCGGCGCCACGGTCTTCGCCGCCACCGGTGACGACGGCGCCCGCTGCCCGACCGGCCCGAGGACGACCATCCGCGACGTCTCGTACCCGGCGTCCTCGCCGGCGGTCGTGGCCGTGGGCGGCACGTCGCTCAGCAAGACGAAGGCCGGGTGGACCGAGTCCGGGTGGTCGAACTCCCTCGGCGCGGGCGGCGGTGGCACCTCGTCGGCCTACGCCCGGCCCGCGTGGCAGACCGGCACCGGCATCACTGGCACGAAGCGCATGCTGCCCGACGTCGCCGCGCTCGCCGACCCGGCGAAGGGTCCGGCGGTGTACATGTCGACGGCGCACGGCTTCGTGCTCGGCGGCGGCACGAGCCTGGCGTCCCCGGTGCTGGCCGGACAGCTCGCCGTCGCGCTGACCGCACGTGGGTGTGCCGTCGGCGTGGGCGACGTGCACCAGGCGCTGTACGCGAACCCGACCGCGTTCCGGGACGTCGTCACCGGCAGCAACGGCACCGCGCCCGCTACCCGGGGCTGGGACGCGGCGACCGGGCTCGGCTCGCCGAAGTGGTCCGCCCTCGGACGGCTCCTCCCGACCGCGGCGGACTGCACGCGGCCGACCACCACCGCGGCCGCGGCGGGAGCGGGCGCGACGGCCGTGACCTCGGGGACCCGGACCGTGCCGTCCGGGACGTCGATCCACTCGCCGAACGGCCAGTACTGGCTCGACGTGCAGGCGGACGGCTCGCTGGTCGAGTGGGGCAACGGCCGCCGGCTCTGGCAGAGCAGCGGGCGTGCCGCGGGTGCCGGTCTGCGGCTCGGCACCACCGGGCGGCTCGCCGTCGTGGCGCCGTCCGGTGCGGTCCTCTGGTCCACGTCCGCACGGACCGCCTCCGGCGGCGCACGTCTGACGGTGACCGACGCCGGCGACGTCCGCGTGACCGCACGGGACGGTGCCGTGCTGTGGCACAACCGGGCCCCCGGTGCCGACCGGCTCGTCCCCGGGGCCACGCTCGTCCCGGGTCAGTCGCTGCGGGACGCCTCCGGCGGCCGACGGCTCACCATGCGCTTCGACGGGGACCTGGTGATCGGCTCCGGCAGCCGGGTGCTGTCCCGGAGGTCCGGCGGTGGCGCGGGGGCGTCCCTCCTGCTGCTGCCGAGCGGCGACCTGGTGCTCGCGGCTCCGCTCGGCCAGACGCGGTGGTCCACCGGCACGGCCGAGCGCGGGGGAGCCGGCATGGTCCTGCGGATGCAGTCGGACGGCAACCTGGTGCTCCGGAAGGGCACGACGGTGGTCTGGGCGAGCCGCACCCGGGGTTGAGCGGACCGGACCGCTCGACGTGCTCCGCGTGACCGACGGCGGGTCCGCCGGTGGTGCTCGTCCGGCTCAGCCGGCCAGGAGCGTGAGCAGCCGGGCGGTCTCGGCGGCGACGGCGTCCCGACCCGCGGCCACGTAGCGGCGCGGGTCGACGAGGTCCGGCCGGTCGTCGAGGACGTCCCGCAGCGCCCGGGTGAACAGGCCGTTCAGGTGCGTGGAGATGTTGATCTTCGTCATGCCCGCGTGGACGGCACCGCGGAGCTCGTCATCGGACAGGCCCGACGAGCCGTGCAGGACGAGCGGCACCGGGACGGAGGCCCGCAGCCGGCCGACCAGGTCCCGGTCGACGGACGCTTCACGGGTCTGCATCGCGTGGGAGGTGCCGACGGCCACCGCCAGGGCGTCGACACCGGTCGCCGCGACGAACGCGGCGGCGTCGTCCGGGTCGGTGCGGACGCCGGGTGCGTGGACACCGTCCTTGCCACCGACCTCGCCGAGTTCGGCCTCGATCGCGATCCCGGCGGTGTGGCACGCGTCGGCGAGCTCCCGGGTCGCCGCGAGGTTGGCGTCGTAGTCGAGGCGCGAGCCGTCGTACATGACGGAGTCGACGCCGAGGTCGATGCCGGCGTGGACGAGTGCGCGGTCCTCGACGTGGTCGAGGTGCACCAGGACCGCCACGTCGGCGGATCGTGCGATCGCCTGGGTCGCGGTGACGATCGGCGTCACCCCACCGTGGTAGCGGATGCAGTTCTCGCTGATCTGCAGGACGACCGGCAGTCCGGCCTGCTCGGCACCGGCCACGATGGCCTCGGCGTGCTCGAGGAGGACGACGTTGAAGGCGCCGACGCCCCGGCGGGCGGTGCGGGCGGTGTCGAGGAGGCCGGTGAGGGCGAGGGCGGTGGTCATGTGGTGCTCCCGGTTCGGTCGAGCTGGGTCAGGAATCGGTCGACGGCGTCGAGGTCGACCTCGCCCGCGACGGGACGCAGGACCGCGGCGGCGCCGTACGCCGCGGCGGAACGCAGGGCGTGGCGGACGACGTCGTGCCCGAGGGGGTCGTGCCCGAGGAGGTCGTGCCCGGGGAGGTCGTGCCCGAGGGGGTCGTGCCCGAGGAGGTCCGACCGCTGGGCGCCCGACGTGGTGCGGCTGCCGGCGGCGGTGAGGGCGAGGACGAGCCCCGCCGTCGCGGCGTCGCCCGCGCCGGTCGGGTTGCCGTGGACGTCAGGGACGGCCGGAACGGTGACGACTCCGGCAAGCGTGTGCGCACTGATGCCCGCGGCACCCGCGGAGACGACGACCATCCCGGCTCCGCGTGCGAGCAGGTCGAGGGCGCCGGTCCGTTCGTCCCGGGCGCCGGTGGCGTCGAGGAGCTCGTCGCGGTTCGGCTTGCAGATCGACGCCCCGGCGGACGCGGCCTCGAGCAGCGCCGGACCCGACAGGTCGGCCACGACGAGCACCCCGGCGTCGACCGCGTCGCGCACCCAGGCGCGCACCACGTCGGGGTCGGTGCCGCGCGGGAGGGACCCGGACACGACGAACGCGGACGCCGTGGCCCAGCTGTGGCGGAGTGCGACGCCCACCGCGGCCCATTCGTCCGCGGTCACCGCGGGTCCGGGTTCGCCGTACATCGTCGGGTGCACGAGGTCGTCGACGACCGTGACCGTGGTGCGCGTGTCCCCGGCGACCGGCACCGCGGTGACCGCGAGTCCGTCGCGCTGCAGGGCCGCGGCGGTCCAGGCGCCGGTGGTCCCGCCGAGCGGCAGGACCGATGTCGTCGCCACGCCGGCGGCGTCGAGCACCCGCGCCACGTTGACGCCCTTCCCGCCCGGTCGGCGGGCGACGTCGAGCACGCGCTGGGTGACGCCCACGGACTGTTCGGCGACGCGGTAGGTCACGTCGACCGCCGGGTTCGGGGTGAGGACGACGATCACGCGGGGACCTCCAGGACGACGGGACGGCCGGCGGGGTCGATGACGACCAGGTCGGTCGCAGCACCGACGGTGAGTGGTGGACGCAGGCCGAGCACGGCGGACGCCCGGACGGACGAGGCGACCACGGCCTCCCGGACATGGCCGGGACGGTCGCTGTCGGGACGAGCGGCGAGGACCCGGGCGACGGCGTCGCCGACGGTGATGGTGCTGCCGGCCAGCGAGGACCGGTCGGCGAGCATCGCGACACCGCCCTCGACGACCACGGCGGACCCGGCGATCCGGTACGCCCCGTCCGCGCAGCCGGTGGCGGCCATCGCGTCCGAGACGAAGACCATGCGGTCACCGGCGGCGCGGCGGACCAGGTCGACGGCGACCGGGTCCAGGTGGTGGCCGTCGACGATGCACTCCACGGTCAGCCGCTCGTCCGCCAGGGCGACCCCGACCGGACCGGGTTCACGGTGGTGCAGCGGGGGCATGCCGTTGAAGAGGTGGGTGACCAGGGTCGCGCCGGCGTCGGCCGCTCGCTGCACCTGCTCCGTGTCGGCGTCGGTGTGCCCGATCGCGGCGACGACCCCGGCGTCGACCAGTCGGCGGATCGCGTCGATCGCGCCGGGGAGTTCGGGTGCGAGCGTGACGACCCGGAGGGCCGCGCCGCCGGCGTCGACCAGGAGGTCGACCTCGCCGGCGGTCGGCGCGTGCAGCAGGGACACCGCGTGCGCGCCGCGTCGAGCGGGCGACAGCCACGGCCCCTCCAGGTGCAGCCCGGCGAGGGTCCCGTCGGCGACGAGCGGTCGGAGGCGGCGGAGCGCGGCGACCGTGTCCGGGACGGTCCCGGTCGCGATCGAGGCGACGAGGTGCGCGGTCCCGAGTCCGGCGTGGTGCGCGGCGGCGGCGCGGGCCTCGTCGGCCGAGCACGAGGCGAAGTCGTGACCGAGGGCGCCGTGCGCATGGAGGTCGACGAACCCCGGGACGACGGTGCCGGGTGCCTCGAGCACGCGGTCGGACGTCGGCGCCGGGCCGCTCCCGACCGCGGTGACACGACCCCCCGTCACCGCGATCCAGCCGTCGACCAGGTCGGCCTCGGCGGTGACCACCCGTGGCGCGCGGACGAGCGTCGTCACGCCGACACCGCCGTGGGCCCGTCGTCGTGCTGCTGCGAGCGGTCGTCGTCCCGCCGGTGGCGGGTCGGCAGGTCTCGTTCCAGCAGCTCCTCGGCGAGGAGGCCCGCACCGATCGCGCCAGCTGCGTCGCCGTGCCGTGCACCGACGACGGCCGGGACCCTGACGCCCACCAACCGGTCCGTCAGCGCCGCGGTGAGCGGGTCGAGCAGGAGCGGGCCGGACTGCGCGAGTCCACCGCCGATGACCAGCGTGTGACAGCCCGCGACGGCCGTCAGCCAGGCCAGCGCGTCCGTGAGCACGTCGACGCAGTCGTCCCACACCTGCCGGGCACGGAGCTCGCCGTCGCGGACGCGGAGCATCGCCGCGTGCGCGGTCGGTACGCCGCACCGGCGGGCGACGGCACCGGCCGAGGCGACCTCCTCGACCCGGAGGCCGGCGAGCGGCCCGTGGGGGATGCGGACCTGGCCGATCTCGCCGGCCCAGCCGTCACCGCTGACGACCCGGCCGTCGACGACCAGGGCGCTCGCGAGCCCGGTGCCGACCGGGACGAACGCGACCGTGCCGCGGTCGAGTCCGCCGGCCCGCACCTCCGCGAGTGCCCCGGCGCGGACGTCGTGGCCGAACGCGAGCGGGACGTCGGTGCCCGACGCGCGGAGCGCCGCGGCCACCCGCTGGCGCACGGGCACGTCCTGCCAGCCGAGGTTCACCGACAGCACCGAGCGGCCGGCGGCCTCGTCGACCACTCCGGGGACGACCAGGCCGACGGCGCCGAGGCCCGTGCCGTGCTGTCGGGCGACCGAGCCGGCGCGCACGGCGAGCTCGGCCACGACGACGGCGAGGGCATCGGCAGCGGGGTCGTCGCGGGGAGTCGGGACACGCTGCTCGTCGAGCACCAGTCCGTCGTCCGCGGTCAGTCGGGCCTTGATGCCCGTGCCGCCGACGTCGACTCCGAGCACCGCCCCGCGCGCGGTCATCAGGTGAGGATGACCGAACGGGTCAGCGATCGCGGGTGGTCCGGGTCGAGCCCGCGGCGCTCCGCGAGGGCGACGGCGAACCGGTGGACGACGACGAGTCCGGCGAGCGGGTCGAGGTCGTGGTGCACGAGGCGGGCACCGGTGGCGGCGACCTCGTCGGCGAGACCGTCCGGCACGGCGCCGAGGGACCAGACGAGGCGACCGGGCTGCGCGATCGCGATCGGGCCGTGGCGGTAGTCCATCGCCGGGTACGACTCGGCCCAGAACTGTGCGGCCTCACGCGTCTTCAGGGCGGCCTCGGCCGTCAGACCCACCGCGGCACCACGGCCGACGAACGTCACCTGCTCGGCGTCGAGCAGGTCGTCGATCGGCAGGGTGAGCGCGGTCTCGGCCTGGTCGGCGAGGCGCTCGACGTCGTCGCCGAGGGAGGCGCGGAGCAGCGCGAGCGCCGTGGTCGCGAAGCGGGTCTGCACCACGGAGCGCTCGTCGGCGAACGGCAGCGCGACGACGGCGTCCGCGTCCGCCGCAGCGGGGCTGTCCGGTACGGCCGTGATCAGCACGGTGCGCTGCTCCGGCAGGGCACGCAGCAGGTCGATGATCTCGGTGGTCGTACCCGAGCGCGAGATGGTGACGACGCGGTCGTACTGCCGGTCGACGGGGTACTCGGAGCCGGCGAACGCGTCGGTCTGGCCGAGGCCCGCTGATTCGCGGGCGACGGCGTAGCTCATCGCGATGAACCAGCTCGTGCCGCAGCCGATGACGGCGACGCGCTCACCCGGCTGGGGCAGGACGTCGATGAACGAGGGCAGCAGGGCCGCGGCGGAGCGCCAGGAGTCCGGCTGCGATGCCAGCTCGGCGCCCACGAAGGTGTCGGACATGGTGTCCTTCCGGTCGGACCGATCCGTGTGATCGGATACCGGCCAGCATGACGATCGATCGTGCTCGATGCAAGTGCAAAACGTCATTCCCGATCACGCGACGGGTGGAGACGCGCCCGTAGGATGACGCCATGACCCCGCAGCAGAGGCTCAACGCCCTCCTCGAGCTGGTGAGTGACCGTGGCAACGTCTCGATCACCGAGATCGGGGACGAGCTCGGGATCTCCGCCGCCACCGCCCGCCGCGACCTCGCCACGCTCGCCGACCAGCGCCTCGTCACCCGGACCCACGGGGGCGCCGCTGCCCTCGGCGCCGGGTACGAGCTCCCGCTGCAGTACAAGATCGCCCGCCAGGCCGAGGCGAAGACGGCGATCGCCCGGGCGACCGCGGCCCTCGTGGCCCCCGGCGACACGGTCGGGCTGAACGGCGGGACCACGACGACCGAGGTGGCGCGGGAACTGGGCAAGAGCGAGCGCTTCATCCGCGCCGACGGCGAGTACGGCATCACGATCGTCACCAACGCCCTGAACATCGGGTACGAGCTGTCGGTCCGCGCCAACGTCAAGATCGTCGTGACCGGTGGGGTCGCTCGTCGGCAGTCCTACGAGCTGATCGGGCCGCTGGTCCGGGACACGCTCGACGAGTTCGCGCTGGACGTGGTCGTGCTCGGCGTGGACGGGCTGACGGGGCAGTACGGCGCCACGACCATGCACGAGGGGGAGGCCGAGGTCAGCCGGCACTTCGCCTCGGTGGGTCGTCGGGTGATCGTGGTCGCCGACTCAACGAAGATCGAGCGGTCCACCTTCGCCCGCATCTGCCCGCTCGACCGCATCGACGTCCTGGTCACGGACCGTGGCGTCCCGGCGTCGTTCGCCACGGACCTGGCCGCCGCCGGCACGGAGCTCGTCGTCGCGGACTGACCCGCTGACCCGTCCCGCACCTCCGGACGGAGGGCGGGAACGTTACCGGCGTGTAAAACCCCCGCATCGCGCTTCCGTGAGCGATCCGTGAGCACATATTGTGCATTCATGATCGAGTTGGCATCATGGCCGTCACAATCACGCAAGGGAGCGAGATGAGCACCACGAGCACCCGCACACTCCGAGTCGGCGTGGTCGGCATCGGCCAGCGGTCGTACATCGCGGACCACGTGGCCGCCGCTGGGCTCGACGCCGACGGGGTCGACGCCCGGATCGTGGCCGCCGCCGACGTCACCGAAGCCGGCCGGCAGCGCGCTGCCGAGGCATGGCCGGACGCCACCGTCGTCGACGGACACCGCGCACTGATCGGGACCGACGGTGCCCCGAACGCCGTCGACGCCGCCATCGTCACCACCCCGGACTGGACCCACACCGAGATCGCGATCGACCTGCTCCGGGCCGGCATCGCCGTCTACCTCGAG
Source organism: Curtobacterium sp. MCJR17_055 (assembly GCF_003224335.1). Taxonomy (GTDB): domain Bacteria; phylum Actinomycetota; class Actinomycetes; order Actinomycetales; family Microbacteriaceae; genus Curtobacterium. The sequence continues at coordinate 281,349 of NZ_QKLF01000002.1, read as the reverse complement.
AAGCCCCTCGCCATCACGGTCGAGGACGCCGACGCCGTCCTCGACACCGCCGCCGAGACCGGCACCCCGCTCTACGTCGGCCACAACTTCCGGCACGCGGCCGTGGTGCGCCTGATGCTCGACGTGATCGCACGCGGTGAGATCGGCGAGGTCAAGGCCGTCTGGGTCCGCCACTTCGTCGGCAACGGCGGCGACTACTACTTCAAGGACTGGCACGCCGACCGCAGCCGGGTGAACTCGCTCCTGCTGCAGAAGGCCAGCCACGACCTCGACGTCGTGCACGCGCTCGCCGGCGCCTACACCAGCCGGGTCGTCGGCATGGGGTCACTCTCCGTCTACGGGGACGTCACCGACCGCCGGGACCGCAGCGGCGAACTCATGACCGACTGGTTCTCGTTCGACAACTGGCCGCCCGCCGAGCAGACCGGCCTGAACCCCGTCGTCGACGTCGAGGACGTGTCGATGGTCATGATGACGCTCGACAACGGCGTCCAGGCCAGCTACGAGCAGTGCCACTTCACGCCCGACTACTGGCGGAACTACACGGTCATCGGCACACACGGGCGCCTCGAGAACATCGGCGACACCGGCGGCGGCGTGGTCAAGGTGTGGAACCACCGCCGGAACTGGGACGTGGCCGGGGACGTCGAGTACCCGATCGACGGCGTCGAGGACGGCCACGCCGACGCCGACCTGCTCACCGTCACCGAGTTCCTCCGTTCCCTGGCGTTCGGCGAGCCGACCACCCTGTCCCCGATCGCGGCGCGCGCCGCCGTCGCCGCCGGGGCACTCGCCACCCGCTCGCTCCGCAACGGCTCCGTCCCCATCGACGTGCCGCCCCTCCCCGACGCAACCCTCCGACACTTCGCGACCGCTCCCGACCGCGACGACGTCCCCGAAAGGACCACCCGATGACCGCTCCAACCGCCCGTCCGGGCCGCGGCCGCCGCCGCGCACTGCTCGGTCTCGCTGCCGCCGTCAGCGCCGTCGCGCTCCTCGCCGGATGCAGCAGCCAGTCCTCCGCCGGGTCCTCGGACTCCGGCTCCGGTGAGGTCGCGAAGGACACGAAGGCGAACCTGACGTACGCCGTCTGGGACCAGAACCAGGTGAAGGCCATCAAGGCGAACATCAAGGGGTTCAACGAGGAGTACCCCGACATCACGGTGAACGTCGACGTCACGCCGTACGCCAGCTACTTCACGAAGCTGCAGACGCAGGGCTCGAGCAACACGCTCCCCGACCTCTTCTGGATGAACGGCCCGAACTTCCAGCTGTACGCAGCGAACGGCAAGCTCGCCCCGATCACCGGCGAGGTCGAGTCCGGCGCGATCGACCCGGAGAACTACTCGCCAGCGCTCAACAAGCTCTACACGTACGACGGCACCCAGTACGGCGTCCCGAAGGACTTCGACACCATCGGCGTCTGGATGAACAAGGCCCTGTTCGAGAAGGCCGGCGTGGCCATGCCGTCGAAGGACTGGACCTGGGACGACTTCCAGGAGACCGGTGCCGAGCTCTCCGAGAAGCTGAAGTCGGACGGGGCGTACGGCGCCGCCGCGGGCATGGACGGCCAGACCACCTACTACGACACGATCTTCCAGGCCGGTGGCTCGGTCATCGACGGCGACGAGTCGGGGTACGACTCGAAGGCCACGCAGGAGGGCATCGGTTTCTGGACCGACCTGATCGCGTCCGGGGCCTCGCCCTCGATCAAGCAGCTGACCGACACCACGGCCGACCAGTGGTTCACCTCCGGCAAGGTCGCGATGTACCAGGGCGGCAGCTGGTTCCGCTCCGCGCTCATCGGATCCGACCTCGAGAAGGACGTCGTCGCCTACCCGCTGCCCAAGGGCAAGGAGCAGGCGACCGTCATCCACGGCGTCTCGAACGTCGTCGCGGAGGGCTCGAAGGAGAAGGCCGCCGCGCAGGCACTCCAGGCCTACCTGGCCAGCAAGCCCGCCCAGCAGCAGCAGGGCGACATGGGCGCCGTCATCCCCGCCTACACCGGCACGCAGGACGCCTTCACGAAGACCATGCCCGATGCCGACCTGCAGGTCTTCCTCGACGCGGTCGACTACGCCAAGCCGCTGCCGGTGTCGAAGAACACCGCCGCGTGGAACACCCTCGAGACGAACCTGCTGCCGAGTGCGTTCGACGGTTCCGAGCCCGTCGACCAGGTGACGAAGGAACTCGCCCAGCAGATGGACGCGGCACTCGCCGAGGAGTGACGACGAGCCGGTCGGTCGGGCCCCACGCCCGACCGGCCGGCACCCACACGTCCGCACCACCCGCAGCACCCAGCACCACCCGGACCACCCGATCCGACCGCCCTGGCCGAGGAGCGACCTGATGACGATCCACACCCAGCGACCCGATGCCGCGCAGGCGTCCCCGCCGCCCGAGACCCGCCCCGCCGACCCGTCGCGGCCGACGCGGGCCCCACGCAGCGACGGATTCTGGCCGTGGCTCTTCGTCCTGCCGCTGCTCATCGGCGTCGGCACCTTCTTCATCTGGCCGATCATCCAGACGTTCTACTACTCGTTCACGAGCTGGGGCGTGTTCGGCGGAGCGAGCTTCACCGGACTCGCGAACTACACGCGACTGCTGGCGGACCCGCAGCTCTACCAGTCGCTGGGCAACACGATCGTCTACACCGTGATCGTCCTGCTCGGCATCCCGATCGCGGTCTGGCTCGCGAGCCTGCTGAACACCCCCGGCCTGCGCTTCGCACAGTTCTACCGCGTGCTGTTCTTCCTGCCCTACGTCGCGATGCCGGCGGCGATCGCACTGGTCTGGCGCATCATGTTCAACGGCGACTTCGGCATCGTGAACTCGTTCCTCGGCCTGTTCGGCATCGACGGCCCGTACTGGATCTCGACCCCGGGCTTCGCGCTCGTCGCCGTCTCGCTGGTCGGGCTGTGGTCGTCGCTCGGGTTCTCGATGATCATCCTGGGAGCCGGGCTCAAGGACATCCCGCCCGAGCTGTACGAAGCGGCCGAGCTCGACGGCGCCAGCCGGTGGCGGCAGTTCCGCTCGGTCACGGTGCCGCTCCTCAGCCCGAGCATCTTCTTCGTGCTCATCGTCACGACCATCTCGAGCTTCCAGCTGTTCGACCTGCTCTACGCGATCCTCGGCCCGCTGAACCCGGTGGTCCCGGAGACGATGTCCCTCGTCTTCTACTTCTACAACTCCGGGTTCGTCGACGGCGACAAGGGCTTCGCGGCGGCGATCGCGATGGTCATCTTCCTGCTCATCGGCATCATCACGGTCGTCCAGTTCCGTGTCCAGAAGAAGTGGGTGCAGTCATGACCGGCATCATCGAAGCGCACGGCAGCAAGCTCTCGGCGGCCGCCTCGGCCGCCAGCCGGAGCCGGGTCCGTGGCCAGGCACGTCCCGGTCGCCGCGGCGGCAGCCACTGGTGGATCCACGTGGTGCTCGGGGTGGGTGGGTTCGTGATGGCGTTCCCGTTCCTCTGGCAGATCATCATGTCGCTGTCGACCAACGCGCAGGTGACCTCCCCGACGCCGGTGTTCTGGCCGGGTCAGCTGCAGTGGGACAACTTCGCGCAGGTGTTCGAGCGGCTGCCGTTCCTCAGCCAGCTCGGGACGTCGATCTGGGTGACGCTCATCCGGACCGTGGCGCAGATCGTCCTGTGCACGCTCGCCGGCTACGCCTTCGCGCGCATGCGGTTCCGGGGCCGTGGGCTGATCCTCGGGATCGTGCTGTCGATCCTGCTGGTGCCGTCGCAGGTCTACCTCATCTCGCAGTACCAGATCGTGCAGGGACTCGGCTGGCTCGACACCCTCGCCGGCATCGTCGCGCCGGGGCTGTTCAGCGCGTTCGGCACGTTCCTGATGCGGACCGCGTTCCTCAACATGCCCGCCGAGCTCGAGGAGGCTGCCCGGATGGACGGTGCGAACCCGTTCCAGACGTTCTGGCGCATCATGCTCCCCCTGGCGCGACCGTCCATGAGCGTGCTCGCGATCACCACCGTGCTCTGGTCGTGGAACGAACTGCTCTGGCCCCTCGTGGTGTCGACCCGTGCCGAGGCCATGCCCCTGGCCGCCGGGCTCGCGACGCTGTCGAGTGACCGGACCGTGAACTACCCGGTGCTGATGGCAGCGAGCCTGATGGCGATGGCGCCCGTGCTCATCATGTTCATCGTGCTGCAGCGCCGGGTGATCGACGGGCTCGCCTCCTCCGGTCTCAAGTGAGTCCGGCCGACGACGGACGGGAGGCCCGCCCCGACCCCGTCGCGCTCCTCACCGCCGCCGTCGGCTCGCCGGGGGAACCAGCGGGGCTGGCTCCGGCGCTCGAGGACGCCGTGGCCCACCTCGGCCCGGCGCGCCGGGAGGCCGCCCTCCTCGGAGCCCTCCGTGCGGTGCTGCCGGTCACCGAGCGGTGGCTCGTCACCCACGGCTGCAGCCCGGAGGACGCCGCGGCGAGCGTCGCCGACGTCGACCGCAAGGTCGGCCGCTACGGGCTCGACGGCACGGGTCTCGACTGGCTCGTCCAGGTGGCGACCGGCCGCGTGGTGGCCGTGGGGCGCCTCCAGTTCGAGCGGACCGCCCGGCTGCCGGACGGGACGCCGGCGTGGGGGGTGCACGTGCCGGAGACGGGACCGCTCGACCCGGACGGGTGCGACCGGTCGTTCGCGGCCGCGCCCACCGTGCTCCGGCGGCTCGACCCGGCGTCCACGGTCGACACGTTCGTCTGCTCGTCGTGGCTGCTCGACCCCGACGTCGCTGCCGTCCTCGGCCCGTCGTCGAACACCGCGCGCTTCGCAGCCCGGTTCGCGCTGCTGCCGGGACCGGCCGATCCGCACGGGGCGGGTGACGTCTCCGTGGCGAAGTTCGTCTTCGGCACCGACCTGGCGTCCGCGCGTCGGGCGGTGCCCTCGGGTCGGCTCCAGCGTGCGGTCCAGGAGCGGTGGGCCGCTGGCGGGCACTGGTCCGAGCGCGCCGGGACCGCTCCGGTCGGCGTACCGTCGCCCGCATGAGCGCACCCGACCGAGACCACCTGGACGACGGCGTCGACATGACCTTCGAGGAGCGTCGGCACGACACGTTCCGCCGGATGTCCGGGTCCGACGAGCACGACGAGGCACCCCGCGTGGAGGTCGAGGAGACCGAGTCCGGCGACGTCCGCATCGACGTCGCCGACAGCGCTGCGGTCCGCCCGGGCGACTGAGCGCACCGCCCGGTGCGGGGCGGACGGTGGTGCACGGCAGAATCGACCCGTGCACCTCGTCCTCGCCGCCGTCGACGGCCGCGTCACCGCGACGCCGCTGACGGACGCGGGGCAGCCGGACGGCGAGCCGACACGGGTGGCCGAGTCGGACCTCCCGGCCTTCGTCGCCGTGACCGACGCACCGGGCGTCCGTTGGGTCTGGTCCGACACCGCGCGTTGGTACCCCGCCGTGCTCGCCGCCGGCGGGCGGGTCGCCCGCTGTGTCGACCTGCGCCTGGGACACCGGGTCCTCCGGACCGCCCTGGCGAGCCGCGGGTCCGCCCTCGCGCAGGCGCCGGAGAGCGGCTGGGACGCACCGGCCGTCGTGGAGGCCCGGCCAGCGCCGGCCACGCAGGCGTCGCTCTTCGACGACGACCTGTTCGCGCTCGCCCCGGCCGACGACGACCTCGACCCGGTCGCGGAGTTGCGGGCGCAGCTCGACGCCGTGGCCGGTTCGACCGAGCCGGGCGCGCTCCGACTGCTGCTGGCGGCCGAGTCCGCCGGTGCGCTCGTCGCGGCCGAGGTCAAGCACGCCGGCCTGCCCTGGCGGACGGACGTGCACGAGCGCCTGCTCGCCGACGCCCTCGGACCACGGGTCCCGTACGGCGTCCGTCCCCGGAAGCTCGAGGACCTGGCCGAGGTCCTGCGCGAGCGGCTCGACGACCCCGGCCTCAACCCGGACTCACCCGCGGACGTCCTGCGGTCCCTGCGGCGGGCCGGGCTCGTCGTGGAGAGCACCCGGAAGTGGGAGCTGCAGCACCTGGAGCACCCGGCGATCGAACCGCTGCTCGAGTACAAGCGGCTGTACCGGCTGCTCACCGCGAACGGCTGGACCTGGCTCGACGAGTGGGTGCGGGACGGCCGGTTCCACCCCGAGTACGTCGTCGGCGGGGTCGTCACCGGACGGTGGGCCGCGAACGGCGGCGGCGCCCTGCAGCTGCCGAAGCAGGTTCGGGCCGCCGTGGTCGCCGACCCCGGGTGGAAGCTCGTCGTCGCGGACGCAGCGCAGCTCGAACCGCGGGTCCTCGCGGCGATGTCCGGCGACACCGCCATGGCGGCCGCCGGCGACGGGCAGGACCTGTACGACGGGGTCGTGGCGTCCGGTGCCGTGCAGACCCGGCAGCAGGCCAAGATGGCGATGCTCGGGGCGATGTACGGCGCCACCCAGGGCGAGGGCGGCCGGTTCGTCCCGCGGCTCGCCCGGGCTTTCCCGCGCGCGCTCGACCTGGTCGAGCAGGCGGCCCGGGCCGGGGAACGCGGCGAGCCCGTGACGACGCGGCTCGGCAGGACCTCCCCGGTCCCCGACCCGTCCTGGTTCGAGGCGAGGAACCGCGCCTACTCGGTGGAGGGGTCGCCGGGCATGCAGCGGGCCGTCGAGTCGCGAGCCCGGAGCTGGGGCAGGTTCACCCGGAACTTCGTGGTGCAGGGGACGGCGGCGGAGTGGGCGCTCTCCTGGATGGGCGGCCTCCGCACCCGGCTCGCCACCAGGACGTCCGGGCCCGTCACCGCCGGCGCACACATCGTGTTCTTCGTGCACGACGAGCTCGTCGTGCACGCTCCCGCCGCGGACGCCGAGTGGGTGGCCGAGCAGGTCCGCGCCGCCGCAGTCGACGCCGGGCGGATCATGTTCGGCGGGTTCCCGGTCACCTTCCCGCTGTCGGTGGCGGTCGTCGACGCCTACTCCGAGGCGAAGTAGCCGCACCGTCGGCCGGGCCTGCACAGCCACGGGAGTCCAGGCTGGTCGGATGGAACAGCACGACACCCCCTCCGGTCGGACCCCCGTGATCGGCGGCGCCGACCGCGAGCGCGCCGACCGGACCGTCGGCGACGTCGACCTCACCCGCTGGCGGACCCGCGCCGGCCGGTCGGTCGCGGACGGGTGGGCCGCCCTCGGTCGACGGTACGGCGCCCTCCCGTTGCTCGTGTTGACGCTGCTCGTCGGGATCGGCATCGCGACGACCGCGACCTGGGCCGCGTCCGAGGTCTACGACGCCGTGCGCGAGGCCGACGACGTCGCCGTGCTCGACCGCCCCGTGCTCGACTGGATGCTGACGCTCCGCTCGCCCGTGCTCGACCAGGGCGTCACGTGGTGGACCGACATCGCCGGGACCATCGGGATGCCGATCGTCGCCGTGCTCTTCCTGATCGGGTTCACGGTCCAGCGCCGCGCGTGGACGCCGCTCGTCCTGCTCGTCGCCGCCAGCGCCGGGTCGCTCGCGATGACCATCGCCGGCAAGGACCTGATCGGTCGCAGCCGTCCGCCCCTGTCCGACGCCGTCCCGCCGTACGAGCACTCGCCGTCGTTCCCGTCCGGGCACACCCTCAACTCCACCGTCATCGTCGGCACCATCGTGTACCTGCTGCTCCTCCGCCAGAGCCGCGTCGTGACCCGGGTCTGGACGATCGTCGCGGGCACGCTGTTCGTCCTGTCGGTCGGCGTCTCGCGGGTGTTCCTCGGGCACCACTGGACGACGGACGTCCTGGCGGCGTGGGCGCTCGGCCTCGCCTGGCTCGCGGTGGTGATCACCGCGCACCGGCTGTACCTGACGGCGCTGCACCGGGGCGCGGAGCCCACCCCGTCCTGACCCGGCTGCGCGTGCTCGCCAGCTGAGCCCGGTAGGTTCCCCTGCATGGAAGAACGGCTGATCGGTGGCAGGTACCGGGTGACCGGGACCCTCGGACACGGCGGGATGGCGTCGGTGTACCGCGCCGTCGACGAGCAGCTCGGACGCGAGGTCGCGGTCAAGCTCTTCCGGATCGGACCGGTCGACCACGGCGAGCGGGCTCGCGCGGAGGCCGAGATCCACGTGCTCGCCGGGCTCCGCAGCCCGAACCTCGTGACGCTGTTCGACGCGGCTCTCGACACCGCCGACGGCGACTCGTTCCTCGTCATGGAGCTCGTCCCGGGCAGTGACCTCGCCACGCGGTTGCGCGAGGGACCGCTCGACACCGTCACGACCGCCCGCGTCGGGGCGCAGGTCGCGGAGGGCCTCGCCGCCGTGCACGCGCAGGGCATCGTGCACCGGGACGTCAAGCCCGCGAACGTCCTGCTCGAGCAGGACGGCGAGCACGTCAAGCTCGCCGACTTCGGCATCGCGCTCCTCCGCGACGCCGCCCGGGTCACGGGCACCGGCACCGTGATCGGCACGGCCGCCTACCTGGCCCCGGAGCAGGTCCTCGGTCAGCCGGTGACCGGCGAGGCCGACGTGTACGCGCTCGGGCTCATGCTCCTCGAGGCCCTGACCGGCAAGCAGGCCTTCCCCGGCAGCGCCGTCGAGGCAGCCACCGCCCGACTCGCGCGGGCTCCCGAGATCGACCAACACCTGCCGACGGCGTGGCGGACGCTCCTGCACGTCATGACCGCGCAGCACCCGGAGGACCGTCCGTCCGCCGCGGAAGCGGCGGCGCGGCTCCGGGCACTCGGCCGCGACGACGTCGCGCCCGCCACCCAGCTCCTGCCGGGAGGCCCGGGGGCGCTCACGAAGGCGGCTGCCGCTGGCGGGGCGGTCGGGGCGGCCGCCGCGGCCGGAGCGGGAGCCGCGTCGGCGGACGCCGCGACCCGTGCGATGCCGGTGAGCGGAGCCTCCGATGCGGACACGGCGACCCGCCGCTTGCCGACGCAGTCCGCACGCAGCGCTGACGACGACGTCGCGACCACGGTGCTCGGGACGCCGGCCGGTGCCGGTGCCGGTGCCGCCGGCGGTGCGGGTGGACGGACGGGTACCGCTGCCGTCCCGGCCGGCCCGTCGGGGAGTGCGCCCGAGGAGCGCGAGCGGAAGCGCTGGGTGCTGCCGGTGATCGTCCTCGCCGTGCTCCTGGTCGCCGGGGTGCTGGTCGCAGCGCTCGCCCTCGGCCGGGACGACGGGACGCCGGCTCCCACCCAGTCCAGCGAGCCCGCCGAACAGCAGCCCACCGAGGACCAGTCGAGCGAGCCGGCCGAGCAGCAGCCGAGCGAGCCCGCGGAGCAGCAGCCGAGCGAGCCCGCGGAGCAGCAGCCGAGCGAGCCGGCCGAGCAGCAGCCGAGCGAGCCCGCGGAGGAACAGCCGAGCGAGCCAGCCGAGGAACTGCCCTCGTCGGTCCCGGTCCCGGAGCCCAGCGTCGAGACGAGTCTGCCGGTCGAGGAGCCCCTGGACACGGGCGTCGACACGACCTCGCAGGAGGTCCCCGCGAACCCGGGCAAGGGCACCGGGAACGGTGGACCGGGTGGTGGCCCCGGCGGCGGGCCCGGCAAGTCCGGCGACGCTCCCGGCCGGGGCTGACGCCCGACGGACAGTCCGGACGCGCTGTCCACCTGCGAGGAGCACACTCGACCCATGTCGATGAGTGCACCGTTCGATCCCATGCAGCAGGGCAGCGACGTCCCCGTGGACGGTTCCGACCAGGACGAACTCGAGGTCGAGGAAGCCCGCGGGGCCTCCGGCGGGCCCGAGTCCTCCGGGTCCGAGCCGTCGGGAGCCGACGTGTCCGGAGCCGAGGCGACCGGGAACCCCGGTGACTCCCCGGTCCGACACGACGACGAGGACGAGGCCGGCGGCGGGCCCGTCTTCCGCACGCCCGAACCCGGCGACCGCCTGCACCCCGAGGACCTCGGCTCCTAGCCAGCCGACGTTGCGGCGACTCCCGGGGACGCCGGGCATGCTCGTCGGATGTCGATGAGCAGCGCGTTCGACCCGTCGAAGGGTCGCGCCATCCCCGAAGACCAGGTCAGCGGCGACGGGCTCGAGCTCGACGAGGACCCGGCTGCGTTCGGGTTCCGGATCGAGGTCGTGTCCGGGGGGACGACCGACCCGACCGCGGCGCCGACGCTGCGGGACCACGACGAGGACCCCGACCCGACGCGCTGAGGCGACAGGTCGGGGCCCGGTGGGACGTGGCCCGGAGGTCGGGCGTCAGGCGTCAGGCGTCAGGCGTCAGGGGACGGTGTGGCCTGCCGCCGTCAGGACGCGGTACCACTCCTCGCGGCTGAGCTCGACGTCCGAGCCGGCGGCGGAGTCGCGGACGCGCTGCGGGTTCGTCGTCCCGAGCACCACCTGGAAGTGCGCGGGGTGCCGGGTGATCCACGCCACCGCGATCCCGGTCGGGGTGACGCCGTGCGCCGAGGCGATCTCCTCGAGCACGTCGTTGAGCTCGGCGTGGTGCTCGCGGTCGCCCAGGAAGACGCCGTCGAAGAAGCCCTTCTGGAACGGCGACCAGGCCTGCAGCGTGACGTCGTTCAGGCGGGCGTGGTTGAGGATGTCGTTGTCCCGGTCGATCGACTGGTCGAGGCCGGCCATGTTCGCGACGAGGCCCTGGGTGATGACGTTCGCGTGCGTGATGCTCAGCTGCACCTGGTTGAACGCGAGCGGCTGCCGCACGGACTTCTTCAGCAACTCGGTCTGTCCGGGGGTGTGGTTCGAGACGCCGAAGTGGTGCACCTTGCCGGCGGCGTGCAACTCGTCGAACGCCTTCGCGACCTCGTCGGGCTCGACCAGCGCGTCCGGGCGGTGCAGGAGCAGCACGTCGATGAAGTCGGTGCGCAGGGCGGTCAGCGACTCCTCGACCGAGGACATGATGTGCTCGTACGAGAAGTCGAAGTACGCGCCGTTCGCGGTCGGCCGGATGCCGACCTTGGTCTGCAGCTGGATCTCGCTGCGCTCGGCCGCGGACAGCGTGACCGCGCCACCGAAGCGCTCCTCGCAGCCGTGCCAGCCGCCGTACACGGCCGCGTGGTCGAACATCGTCACGCCCGCGTCGCGCGACGCGGCGTACAGCGACCGGATGTCCTGGTCGCTCATGTCGTTGATCCGCATCAGTCCGACGACGACGTCGGAAGCGGTGAGGTCCGTCTGTGGCAACTCCAGTGTCTTCACCGGACCGATCCTGCCAGCCGCCACCCGTGCGTGCGAGGCCCTGGCCGTACCCGCTTCGGCTACGCGAGCAGGACGGCGACCACCGCGGAGCGGTCGACACCCCAGCCGGCGGTGAGCGTCGCTCCGGCCGGGATCGGTCCTCCGAGCACCCGGAGGACCGCGACGGCGCCGTGCCCGGTCGTGATCGTGGTGGTCGTCCCCTCGGTGTGCACCGTGACCTCGGTCACCGTGGGGGACTCCGCGTCGGCACCGCTGCCCGACGCCCGTCCCTCCTTCTCGACGGTGCCGTCTCCGGAGGCCCGCTGCAGGTCCGCCTCGTGGCCGCCGGTCGCGATCGCACGGCGCAGCACGTCCGCGTACACGGGGTCGCCCACGGCGTCGTACACCCAGCGGTGCCCGAGGACGGAGTGCTCCATCTCGGTGACCAGGAAGGGGCCGGCGCCGGCGAGCGGAGCACCGCGGTAGGTCAGCGGCACGTGCAGCAGGGGCCCGTCCCCGGCGCGGACGAGGTAGGTCTCCACCCCGACCTCACCGTCGGGGTCGTCGAACCGGAACCGGCCGACCTGCTCGACCGCGGTACGGGTGCCGACCCCGCTCCAGGGCTGTCCGGGCAGCCAGGCGCTGATCGCGTCGAGTTTGCCGGGGGTGAGGGTCGCTTCGTGGATGACGGCCATGCCGGCAACCTACCGCCCTCCCCGTACCCTGGACCGGTGCGCGACGACCTCCTCCCCGTGCTCGCGTGTCCCGTGTGCACCGAGCCGCTCGCGCGCACCGGGAGCGGACAGGCCGGGTGCGCGGACGGACACCGGTACGACGAGGCGAAGCAGGGACACCTGACGCTCCTGCCCGCCAAGCGCCGGGCGCTGACCGCGGACACCCCGGAGATGGTGGACGCGCGTCTGCGGTTCCTCGGGCGCGGGCACTACGCGCCCGTGGAACGTGCGCTCGCCGCCGTCACCGTCAGCGCGACCGCTCCCGGCATCGTCCTCGACGTCGGCTCCGGCCCGGGCACCTACCTCGCGCACGTGCTCGACGCCGCGCGACCGGCGGAGGAGGACGGACCGGCAGGACCGGACGTGAGGCTCGGGGTCGCCCTGGACCTGTCGGCCGTCGCGATCCGACGTGCGGCGCGCGTCCACACGCGCGCCGGGGCCGTCGTCGGGGACGTGACCGAGCGCCTCCCGGTCGTCGACGACGCCGCGGCCGTCGTGCTGGACGTCTTCGCACCGCGGAACCAGCGGGAGTACGCCCGGGTGCTGCACCCCGCCGGGGTGTTGGCCGTCGTGACGCCACGGGCCGGGCACCTCGCGGAACTCGCCGAGGCGACGATCAGCGTCGACCCCGAGAAGGAGCGGCGCCTGCACGGGTCCCTCACGCCGGCGTTCGCGCTCCGGTCGAGCGAGGACCTGACGTGGACGATGGACCTGTCCGCCGAGGACGTGCACGACGTGGTGCACATGGGGCCGAGTCACCACCACGTCGCGGCCGACACGGTCTTCGCGCCGACGACCGTGACCGCCGCCGTGACCGTGAGCACCTGGGTGCCGGTCGGTTGACCGGGCCGGGCGCGCTCGTGGCACGCCCGGTCCAGGCGGGTCAGGACTGCTGCTGCGGCATGTCGAACGCCCACACGACCCCGAACTCGTCGCGGAGCTGCCCGGCCAGGGGCGACCACGCCGACGGGCCCAGCGGCTGCCGGACCTCGGCGCCCACGGCGAGCCCGTCCCACGCGGCGCGGAGCTCGGCCTCGTCCGTGGCGATCAGGTACACGTATGAGGCGTTCTGGCCCTGGTCGTAGGGCTGTCCCGGCCAGACGTCGAACGCCATGACCCGGGCGCCCCCGGGGAGCTCGACCTGACCGAAGACGACCCGGTCGGCCCACGCCGGGTCCTCCGATGCCCCCGTCTGCCCGTACGTGGCGACCGAGGCCTCGGTCCCGAAGGCGGCCGCGTAGAACGCCAGGGCCTCCTGGGCCCGGCCGTCGAAGTTGAGGTGCGGGGTGGTGGTGAACGTCATGTCGACTCCTCGTGCTGGTGGCGACCGCTCCGGCCGCGCTGCTGACGAGCCTCCCCGGTGATGCGGTCAGATCGTGTCCGCATCCTCCGGCAGACTCGCACCATGTCCGGACCGTCGTCTCGCATGCTCACCCTGCTGTCGCTGCTGCAGGTCCGGCGCGACTGGGCCGGTGACGTGCTGGCCGAGCGGCTCGACGTCAGCCCGAGGACCGTGCGCCGCGACGTCGACCGCCTGCGGGAGCTCGGCTACCGGATCACGTCGCTCCGTGGCCCGACCGGTGGCTACCGGTTGGCGGCGGGCTCGGAGTTGCCACCGCTCCTGTTCGACGACGACCAGGCGGTCGCCGTCGCCCTGGCACTCGCCGTCGCACCGGCGTCCGGCGCGGACATCGCCGACGCCGCAGCGCGGGCCCTCGCGACCGTGCGCCAGGTGATGCCGTCGCGGCTCCGCCACCGGATCGACGCGGTCGAGGTCGCGACCGCGCCGGAGAGCACCGTCGTGGACCCCGCGGTCCTGGTCGCCGTGAGCGAGGCCGTCCGCTCCGCCCACGTCCTCCGCTTCGCGTACACGTCCGCCTGGCGCGGCGTCGGTACGGACGACGGGCCGACGCGCCGCGTCGAGCCGCACGCCGTCGTCGCGCGGTCGGGTCGCTGGTACCTCCTCGCCTGGTCGCCCGATGCGGACGACTGGCGCACGTACCGCATCGACCGGATGCAGCCCCGGGCGCCGAGCGGTCTGGCGTTCACACCCCGGCCGGTGCCGGGCGGTGACCCGGCGGCGTTCGTCGCGGCCCGGTTCCGCGGGGCCGAGGGGACCGCTGATCCCCTCGGACGTGGCTGGCCGTGCACCGGCACCGCAGTCCTCCACGTCCCGGCGAGCCGAGTCGCACCGTACGTCGACGACGACGCCGTGCTCGAGGACCTCGACGACGGCACCTGTCGGCTGACGACGGGGTCGTGGTCGTGGCCGGCGCTCGCGGCCCGGTTCGCCGGGTTCACCGTGCCGTTCACGGTGGTCGGTCCGGAGCAGCTCCGAACGGCGACGACGACGCTCGCCGATCAGTTGCGCGCCTCTGTTAGTGGCGCGCATGCGTCGCACACGCATCCGTCAGGGAACCGTTAGGACGGACCGGGAGGCCCCACACCGGGCACAGCATCGGTACCGCACCACCACCGGTGCGGTCCACGGCACCTGCCGCGGGCACCTCGATCTCCAGGAGTCCCACGTGTTCGACGTCTTCGTCGTCGCCGGTGTCCTCGCCGTGTTCGGCGTCGTGACACTGATCGCCAGGGGGGTGGAGCGGCTGTGATCGGCATCACCATCGCCGCTGCCGTCCTCGGCATCGCCGCTGTCGTGTACCTCGTCTGGGCGCTCGTGCGCCCCGAGCGGTTCTGATGGGCACCGCGCAGACCTGGGCGGGCATCGCCCAGGTCGCCGTCCTCGTCCTGCTGCTCGTCCTCGTGCACCGTCCCGTCGGCGACTGGATGGCCCGCGTCTTCACGAGCCCCCGGCACGGCCGTGTCGAGCGACTCGTGTACCGCGTGATCGGCGTCGACCCCGACGCCGAGCAGTCCTGGCCCGCCTACCTCCGCGGCGTGCTGCTCTTCAGCGTCGTCGGGCTGTTGCTCGTCTACCTGCTCCAGCGCATCCAGGTGGTGTTGCCGGGCGACCTCGGCCTGCCCGCCGTGGGACCCGCACTCGCGTTCAACACGGCGGCCTCGTTCGTCGCGAACACGAACTGGCAGTCGTACTCGCCCGAGGTCACCGTCGGGTACTCCGTGCAGATGGCCGGGCTCGCGGTGCAGAACTTCCTGTCCGCCGCCGTCGGCCTGTCCGTCGCCGTCGCCCTCGTCCGCGGATTCGCCCGCCGCCGTCAGGGCACGATCGGCAACGTCTGGGTCGACGTCGTCCGTGGCACCGGCCGGCTGCTCCTGCCGCTGGCCTTCGTCTCCGCCCTCGTGCTCGTCGCGGGCGGTGTCATCCAGTCCTGGGGCCCCGGCACGGACGTCGCGACGCTCACCGGCGGGACGCAGCACGTCCCGGACGGGTTCGTCGCCTCGCAGGAGGCGATCAAGATGCTCGGCACGAACGGTGGCGGCTACTTCAACGCGAACTCGGCGCACCCGTTCGAGAACCCGCAGGCGTGGACCAACCTGTTCGAGGTGTTCCTCATGCTCGTCATCCCGTTCTCGCTTCCGCGCGCCTTCGGGAGGATGGTCGGCGACACCCGTCAGGGCACCGCGATCGTCACCGTGATGGGTGCGATCTTCCTGGTGTCGCTCTCGGCGATGTCGATCGCGGAGCTCGCCGGTGGCGGTGCCGCGACGCACGCCGCGGGTGCCGCGATGGAGGGCAAGGAGGTCCGCTTCGGCATCCTCGGCTCGACGCTCTTCGGGACGGCGACGACCTCGACGTCCACGGGCGCCGTGAACGCCATGCACGACAGCTTCACCCCGCTCGGCGGCATGATGGCGCTCGTCAACATGATGCTCGGCGAGGTCACCCCCGGCGGCGTCGGCTCGGGCTTGTACGGCATGCTCGTGCTCGCCGTGATCACGGTGTTCATCGGCGGGCTGCTCGTCGGCCGCACGCCGGAGTACCTCGGCAAGAAGATCCGCGCCAAGGAGATGACCTTCGCGGCGCTGTACATCCTGGTCACCCCGACCGTGGTGCTGCTCGGCACGGCGCTGTCGCTCGTCATCCCGGGCGTCCGGGAGCAGGTGCTCGGCACGAGCCTCTTCAACCCGGGCAACCACGGCCTGTCCGAACTGCTCTACGCGTTCACCAGCGCCGGCAACAACAACGGCTCGGCCTTCGGCGGTCTCACCGCGAACACGACGTGGATGAACTCCGCGCTCGGTGTCGCGATGCTGCTCGGCCGGTTCGTGCCGATGGTGTTCGTCCTGGCGCTCGCCGGGTCGCTCGCCGCGCAGGACAAGGTCCCCGCGACCGTCGGCACCCTGCCGACGCACCGGCCGCTGTTCATCGCGCTCCTCGGTGGCGTCGCCGTCATCGTCACCGCACTCACCTACTTCCCGGTGCTCGCACTGGGGCCGCTCGCAGAAGGACTGTCCTGATGACCACCCTGACTCCCGAGACGGAGCAGCACACGACCCCCGAACCGGGCCGACGCTCGTCCGCGTTCGGGCCCCGCCAACTGGCGGCGGGCCTCCCGGGCGCCTTCCGCAAGCTGGACCCCCGGCTCATGTGGAAGAACCCGGTCATGTTCCTCGTCGAGGTGGGCGCGGGCCTGACGACGGTCACCGCCGTCGTCGAGCCGTTCAGCCGGACGGGAGGCGCGGCCGACTCCGGCGCGCCCGTCCCGTCCTCCTTCACCCTCGTCATCGCCGTCTGGCTGTGGCTGACCGTCCTGTTCGCCAACCTGGCGGAGTCCGTCGCCGAGGGCCGGGGCAAGGCCCAGGCCGACACCCTGCGGAAGACCCGCTCGACGACCACCGCCCGGCGCATCGTCGGGTACTCCCCGGCCGACCCGGCCGCACTGTCGGCGTCCACCGAGGACGTGGCGTCGGTCGACCTGGCGAAGGGCGACCTCGTCGTCGTGGTCGCCGGGGAGGTCATCCCGGGCGACGGCGACGTCGTCGACGGCATCGCCTCGGTCGACGAGTCCGCCGTGACGGGCGAGTCCGCTCCGGTCATCCGCGAGTCCGGTGGCGACCGCAGCGCCGTCACGGGCGGCACCCGCGTGCTGTCCGACCGGATCGTGGTGCGCATCACGTCCACCCCGGGCGAGACCTTCATCGACCGGATGATCCGGCTCGTCGAGGGTGCCGCCCGCCAGAAGACGCCGAACGAGATCGCGCTCAACATCCTGCTCGCGTCGCTGTCGATCGTGTTCATCGTCGTCTGCCTCACGCTGCAGCCGATCGCCGGGCTCGTCGGCTCGACGGTCAGCATCACGGTGCTCATCGCCCTGCTCGTCTGCCTCATCCCGACCACCATCGGTGCGCTGCTCTCCGCGATCGGCATCGCCGGCATGGACCGGCTCGTGCAGCGCAACGTCCTCGCGATGTCGGGCCGCGCGGTCGAGGCAGCCGGTGACATCACCACGCTGCTCCTCGACAAGACCGGCACGATCACGTACGGCAACCGTCGGGCCTCCCGGTTCGTGCCGGTGCCCGGGGTGACCGAGGCCGACCTCACCGCCGCGGCCGCGCTGTCCAGCGCTGCCGACGGGACGCCCGAGGGCCGCTCGATCGTGGACCTGGCGCTGACCGCCGGGGCCGTGCAGGGCCTCCCGGCCGGTGCCGTCGAGGTGCCGTTCACCGCACAGACGCGCATGTCGGGCGTCGACCTGCCGGACGGCACCGAGGTCCGCAAGGGCGCCGCGGCAGCGGTGCTCGCGTGGGCGGACACGAGCGACCCCGCCGTCACGGCGTCGGTCGACGCCACCGTCGCCGAGGTCTCCGACCAGGGTGGGACGCCGCTCGTCGTCGCCCGGAAGGACCCGTCGGGCCGGGTCGCGCTGCTCGGTGTCGTGCACCTCAAGGACGTCGTCAAGGACGGCCTCGCCGAGCGCTTCACCGAACTGCGCAGCATGGGCATCCGCACCGTGATGATCACGGGCGACAACCCGCGCACCGCGAAGGCGATCGCCGCCGAGGCCGGCGTCGACGACTTCCTCGCCGAGGCCACGCCGGAGGACAAGCTCGCGCTCATCAAGCGGGAGCAGGAGGGCGGCAACCTCGTCGCGATGACCGGTGACGGCACGAACGACGCCCCGGCGCTGGCCCAGGCGGACGTCGGCGTCGCGATGAACACCGGGACGACCGCGGCGAAGGAGGCCGGCAACATGGTCGACCTCGACTCGGACCCGACCAAGCTCATCGACGTCGTCCGGATCGGCAAGCAGCTCCTCATCACCCGCGGTGCCCTCACCACGTTCTCCATCGCCAACGACATCGCGAAGTACTTCGCCATCATCCCGGCGATGTTCCAGGCGACGTTCCCGGGCCTCGGCGTCCTCAACGTCATGGGGCTGCACAGCCCCGCGTCGGCGATCCTGTCGGCGATCGTCTTCAACGCGCTCGTCATCGTCGCGCTCATCCCGCTGTCCCTGCGTGGCGTGAAGTACCGCGCAGCGTCGGCGTCGTCGATCCTCGGCCGCAACCTGCTCGTCTACGGGCTCGGCGGCGTGGTCGTCCCCTTCATCGGCATCAAGCTGATCGACCTCGTGGTCGGTCTCATCCCGGGGTTCTCGTCATGACTTCCACTCGTTCGTTCTCCCGCTCCGCCGGCGTGGCCGTCCGCCTCACCGTGCTCGCCACCGTCGTCCTCGGCGTCGCCTACCCGCTCGCGGTGTGGGGCGTCGGCCAGGCCGCCTTCTCAGACCAGGCGAACGGCTCGATGGTCACCGACTCGTCCGGCACGGTCGTCGGTTCCTCCCTCATCGGCCAGTCCTTCGCCGGCAAGGACGCGGACCGCTGGTTCCAGTCCCGTCCTTCCGCCGCGGGGGAGGAGGGGTACGACGCCGGTGCGTCGTCCGGGTCCAACCTGGGCCCGTCCAACCCCGACCTGACGAAGGCCGTCGAGGAGCGCCGAGCCGCGATCGCGGAGGCCGACGGCGTGCCCGCATCGCAGGTGCCCGCGGACGCCGTGACCGCGTCGGGCTCCGGCCTCGACCCGGACATCAGCCCGGCGTACGCGGACCAGCAGGTGTCCCGTGTCGCCGCCGCCCGCGGGCTGTCCGAGGCCCGGGTGCGTGTCCTGGTCGCCGAGCACACCGACGGCCGCCAGCTCGGCGTGCTCGGCGCCCCCGCGGTGAACGTGCTCGAGCTGAACCTGGCCCTGGCGCGCCAGCGCTGACCCCGGTGTGGACCGGACTCGTACAACCGGGACCCGTCCGAACCGCGTGTGACTGCGGTTCGAGCTGGACGACGACGTGCAGATCCGGTCCGCGCCGGGCACCGAGCAGGAGAGGATGAGCACGTGAAGCGAGGCAAGCTGCGGGTGCTGCTCGGCGCGGCCCCCGGCGTCGGCAAGACCTACACGATGCTCGAAGAGGGGCGTCGGATGGCCGACCACGGGCGGGACGTGGTCGTCGCCGTCGTCGAGACCCACGGCCGCGCCGCCACCGCCGCGCTCGTCGACGGGCTCGAGGTCGTCCCGCGCCGGACGGTCGAGCACCGCGGGGTCGCGCTCGACGACATGGACCTCGACGCCGTGCTCGCCCGTCGCCCCGAGGTCGCCCTCGTCGACGAGCTCGCCCACACGAACGCCCCGGGCAGCCCGCACGAGAAGCGCTGGCAGGACGTCGAGGCGCTCCGGGCCGCGGGCATCGACGTCATCTCGACGGTGAACGTGCAGCACATGCAGTCCCTCGGCGACGTTGTCCGCGAGATCACCGGCACCGTCCAGCGCGAGACCGTTCCCGACGCCGTCGTCCGCGCCGCCGACCAGATCGAGGTCGTCGACCTCTCCCCGCAGGCCCTGCGCGACCGCCTGTCCGACGGGCTCGTGTACCCGGCCGCCCGCGTCGACGCGGCACTGTCGAACTACTTCCGGCTGGGCAACCTCACCGCCCTCCGCGAGATCGCGCTGCTCTGGCTCGCCGACGAGGTCGACGACGCCCTCAAGCGGTACCGCGCCGAACACGGCATCGCGAACCGGTGGGAGACGCGGGAGCGCGTCCTCGTCGCCCTGACGGGAGGCCCGGAGGGCGAGACCCTGCTCGGTCGCGGCGCCCGCATCGCGGCCCGGTCCGCCGGCGGCGAGCTCGCGGCCGTGCACGTCACGACGAACGACGGCCTCCGCGAGCGGCACCCCGGCGCGCTCGGCACGCAGCGCGCCCTGCTCGAACAGCTCGGCGGCACCTACCACCAGGTCGTCGGCGACGACGTGCCGACGACCCTCGTCCGGTTCGCCCGCTCGATCGACGCGACGCAGATCGTGATGGGCATCAGCCGTCGCAGCCGACTCGCCGCCGCAGTCACCGGCCCGGGCATCGGCAGCACGGTCATCCGCGAGTCCGGCGACATCGACGTGCACGTCGTGACGCACGAGCGCGCCGGCGGCGGGTTCGCGCTGCCGAAGCTCGGCGGGAGCCTGTCCCGCAGCCGGGTGGTCGCCGCGTTCGTGCTCGCGCTGGTCGCCGGGCCGCTGTTGACCTGGCTGCTCAGCCTGACCGACGACCCCGACTCCATCACGGTCGACGTCCTGGCCTACCAGCTGCTCGTGCTCGTGGTGGCGCTCATCGGCGGCATGCTCCCTGCGGTGTTCGCCGCCGTGCTCTCCGGGTTGAGTCTCGACTTCTTCTTCGTGCAACCCCTGCACCAGGTCACCGTGCAACAGCCGTGGCACCTGGTCGCCCTCGTCATGTACGTCGTCAGCGCCGTGCTCGTCAGCTTCGTGGTCGACCGCTCCGCCCGACGCTCCCGCACCGCCCGCCGCGCGGCCGCCGAGTCCGGGCTCCTCGTCGGGATCGCCGGCAGCGTCCTCCGCGGCGACGACGCCCTCCAGGCCCTCGTCGACCGGACCCGCGAGGCGTTCGGCTTCGCCGGGGTCCGGGTCCGCCAGGGCGACGAGGTGCCGGCGACGTCGGGGACGTTCGGGGACGCACCGGACGCGACCACGAGCCTCCCGTCCGGCGCCGTCCTGGAGTTCGCCGGTGCGCCCGACGACCCCACCCAGCGCCGGCTGCTGCGGGTCGTCGAGCAGCAGCTCGACGCCGCCCTCGAGCACCGCGCGCTGACCCGCACCGCCGTCGACGCCGAGCGCATCACCGCGGTCGACCGGGTGCGGAGCGCGATCCTGGCGGCCGTCAGCCACGACGTGCGGCGGCCGATCGCCGCCGCGTCCGCCGCCGTGCAGTCCCTCCGGGCGCGGGACGTGCGGTTGCGCGAAGCCGACCGGGAGGCCCTGCTCGCCACCGCCGACGAGAGCCTCCGTCAACTGGCGGTGCTGTTGGGCGACCTGCTCGACGTCAGCCGTGTGCAGGCCGGGGTACTGGCCGCGTCCCCGGTCCCGACCTCGCTCGACACGGTCGTCGCCCCCGCGCTCGACGAACTCGAGCTCGGGCCGGAGGACGTCGACCTCGACCTGCCCGCCGAGCTCCCGCCGGTGCTCGCCGACCCCGTGCTGCTGCAGCGCGTCGTCGTGAACCTGCTCGCCAACGCCGTCCGCTACTCACCCGACGGCGAGCGCGTCCGGATCGCGGCGAGCGCCTTCGCCGGCGGGGTCGAACTCCGGGTCGCCGACCGCGGCCCGGGCATCCCCGAGGACCGGCGCGAGGACGTGTTCCAGCCGTTCCAGCGCCTCGGCGACACCGACAACGAGACCGGACTCGGACTCGGGCTGGCGCTCGCGCGCGGGTTCACCGAGGGCATGGGCGGCACGATCGAGGTCGACGACACCCCGGGCGGCGGGCTCACCGTCGTGGTGCGGCTGCCGATCGCCGGACACCTGGGAGTGGTGGGACGATGAAGGTGTTGATCGCGGACGACGACGTGCAGCTCGTGCGGGCGCTCGCCGTGACGCTCGGGGCCCGCGGGTACGAGGTCGTCACGGCCCGGGACGGTCGGGCGGCCATCGACGCCGTCATCACCGAGCGGCCGGACATCGTCATGCTCGACCTCGGCATGCCGCGGCTCGACGGCATCGGGGTGCTCGAGGGCATCCGCGGGTGGTCGCAGGTGCCCGTGCTCGTGCTGTCCGGGCGGACGGACTCGGGCGACAAGGTCGACGCGCTCGACGCCGGTGCCGACGACTACGTGACGAAGCCGTTCGAGATGGACGAGCTCCTCGCCAGGCTCCGGGCGCTCGGTCGGCGGCGTGCTCCCGCGGGCGGGGAGGCTGCCCCGACGATCCGGGTCGGCGACCTCGTGGTGGACCTCGTCGCGAAGCAGGTCACCGCGCCCGACGGTCCGGCGATCCGCCTCACCCCGACCGAGTGGCGGTTGCTCGAGGTCCTCGTGACGAACCCCGACCGACTGCTGACGCGGGAGATGCTCCTCACCGAGGTGTGGGGTCCGACGCACGGCACCGACTCCGGGTACCTGCGGCTGTACATGGCGCAGCTGCGGCGGAAGCTCGAGCCGGAGCCGTCCCACCCGCGGTACCTGGTGACGGAGTCGGGGATGGGCTACCGGTTCGCGCCGGCGGGCTGACCCCCGGTCTCGTCCTCCAACTCACCAGCCCAGGCGAGCGCGCGCTGCCGGAGCGCGGCGACCTCGGGCGGAGCGACCCCGTACTCGGCGAACCGGTCGTCCGCGACGCGCGTCACGAGGCGGAGTTGCCGTGCGAAGACGACGGGGTTGTACCCGGCGTCCCGCTCAGCGACGAGACGCAGGAGATCGGCGTCCGTCCACCGCCCGGAGGCCCGGATCGCGTCGACGTCGATGAAGTCGCGCACCTCGAGGCGGCCGTAGAGCGCGTCGAGCTTGGAGGCGACGGCGTCGTCCGCGGCCAGCACCGGTCCGATCGGGAGATCCGCCGGAGCCTGGCCGCGCCAGTCGTACCCGAAGTCCATCTCCAAACGGTCACCCTCCGCGGACGTCACCAGGAGCTGCGCGAACAGCTCGTCGTGCCGTCGGACGTCGACCCGGTAGCCGTGTCCGGAGAGGACGCCGACCGCGTCCTCGACTGCCGTACGGAACAACTCGCGGTCGTACCGATCAGTGAACAGGTCGATGTCGCGGGTCGACCGGTCGACCGGTCGACGAGACCGTGTTCGCGGATCGCGCCGGAGCCGGCGAGCACGAAGCCCTGTCCGCCGACCGTCCTCAGGACGAGCGCGGTGGCCTCCCGCTGGGCAGCGCGGAGGTCGGTCATGCCGTCAACTCCGGGAACCGCGCCTCCCACGCTGCGCGGACGCGGTTCGGCAGCAGGAGATCCGGCCATGTCCGGACGAGCAGCTCCCGATCGAGCAGGGCAGCCTGGGCTCTGGTGTCGCCTTCGCGGAGGACCGCTTGGTACGCCTTGGCGACGTCCGAGGTGGATGCCAGGTCGACCAGCGGTTCCGGGCCCCAGTAGACCTCCAGCGGGAGCACGAGCGGACCGGTTGCCGGACCGTGGAGGTCGTCGAGGGAGGCGACGACGTCGATCGGCTTGACGTCCTGGAACAGCACACGCGGGTTCATCGCGCCTCCCTCGGTCCGATCGTGCCAGAGCCGTCGGCAGGACGCCACCGCGCCGTCGGTAGGACGCCGCCGCCCGGATGTTCCCGCCTCAGCCGGCGTGCACGTGCGCCGCGAGCTCCGCCCGGGTCCGCGCCCCGAGCTTCCGGAGCAGGTTCGCCACGTGGTACTTCGCCGTGTTGACGGAGATGCCGAGGCCGTCCGCGATCTCACGGTTGCCGACCCCCGTCGCGACGAGCCGCAGGACCTCGGCCTCGCGGGGCGTCAGGTCGGCTTCGTCCGGGCTCGGCACCGATCCGGGGGCGGGGTCGAGTGGGATCGTGATGTCGAGCACGGACCCCCAGCCCGGCGTCGAGTCGACGTGCATCCGTCCGTCGAGGACCCCGACGCGCTCGGCGATCGGCCGCATCGCGTCGTCCTGCACGTCGTGCGTCCCGGCACCGTCGTCCCGTAACTGCATGAGCAGGTTGCGCCCGTCGCAGTCCCACTGGATGCGGACCCGGTTCGCGTTGCCCTCGTCGACGAGGGTGAGCACCGCGTTCCGGACGATCGCCCGGGCAGCGTGCGCGACGTCGCCGGGGAGCGCGCGGCCGGTCGCGGGCGGTTCGACGAACTGCACGTCGAGGTCACCGAACCGGACGAGCGGGCGGAGGTCGGCGCGCAGGCGCGAGAACGCCCCCGTCACCGGCTCGAGCAGGACCTCCCGCTGGCGATCGCTCGACGTCCGCAGGTCGACGAGGGCTGCGGACGCGACCTCGACCGCCTCCGCACGGGCCGCGGCGTCGCCGACGCGGGGGGAGCGCAGGACCGCGAGCACCGACTCGAGGGTGAGCGAGTGCCGGTCGGTCAGGTCCGCGACGACGCGGGCGTGCTCCGCGGCCTCCGCGCGGCTGGCGTGGGCGACGGCACCACCGGCGGGTGCGGGGAGCGCCGGCCGGGAGGCCCGACCCGGCCCCGCGACGGGCGTCACCTGGTCGTCGGGGGCGGTGCGCGCCTCCCGGCCGGTCTCCGGGTCCGTCTCGTCGTCCACGAGCCCGAACCTACCCGCCCTGCTCTGCGCGACGACCCGACCCACCCGTTCGGACGGGACGCCCGCCGTGTCGGGTAGCGGCGCACCACGCCCGTCAGGCGCAGGCTCGAGACATGTCCGATCAGACCCTCACCGCTGCGCTCGACCTCGTCAGCCACGAACTCGACGACCTCGTCGACGCGGTCGGGGAGAGCGACCCGGAGCCCGCTGCGCGCGCCCTCGACCTGCTCGACGGCGCCGAGCGTGTCTTCGTGCACGGTGCCGGACGGTCCGGGCTCGCGCTGCGCATGACCGCGATGCGCCTCATGCACCTCGGGCTCGACGTCCACGTCGTCGGCGAGGTGACGACCCCAGCGATCGAGTCGGGCGACGTCCTGCTCACCGCGAGCGGCTCGGGCACCACCGGCAGCATCGTGCAGGCCGCGCGGACCGCGGTGGACGTCGGCGCGCAGGTCGTCGCCGTGTCGACCACGGCCTCGTCGCCGCTCGCCGAGTTGGCCGAGGTCACCCTCGTCCTGCCGGCCGCGACGAAGACCGACCGCTCCGGCACCGCATCGGCGCAGTACGCGGGCAGCCTGTTCGAGCAGGGCGTCGTCCTGCTCGGCGACGCGCTGTTCCACGCGCTCTGGCAGCGCAGCGGACACTCCGCCGACGACCTCTGGCCGCGGCACGCCAACCTCGAATGACCCCCACGGAAGAAGGAAGCACCAGCATGCAGCTGCAGTTCGCCATCGACACCCTGTCCACCGAGACCGCGCTCGAGCTCGCCGCCCAGGCAGCCCCGCACGTCGACATCCTCGAGCTCGGCACCCCGCTCGTGAAGAGCGCCGGCGTCGCCGCGATCACCGCGATGAAGGAGGCGCACCCGGACAAGATCGTGTTCGCCGACCTCAAGACGATGGACGCCGGCGAGCTCGAGGCCGACATGGCGTTCCAGGCCGGGGCCGACCTCGTCACCGTGCTCGGCGTCGCCGGGGACAGCACGATCGTCGGTGCCGTCGCCGCGGCGGAGAAGCACGGCAAGGGCATCGTCGTCGACCTGATCGGTGTGCCTGACAAGGCCGCTCGTGCCCGCGAGGTGACCGCGCTCGGCGTCGAGTTCGTCGAGGTGCACGCCGGCCTCGACGAGCAGGCCGAGGAGGGCTTCACCTTCGACACGCTCCTCGACGAGGGCAAGGCCTCGGGTGTGCCGTTCTCGATCGCCGGTGGCGTGAAGGCGTCGTCCGTCGCGTCCGTCAAGGCCGCCGGCGCTCGCGTGGCCGTGGCCGGCAGCGCGATCTACAGCGCCTCGGACGTCGGCGCTGCCGCCGCCGAGATCCGCGCCGCGATCGACGCCGCGTAGTCCCCTCGCAACACGCCATGTGGGCGACACCGCACACCGGGATCCCGGTGCGCGGTGTCGCCCACGTCGCATTCCCCGAGACGCCGCTCCGCCTCGGAGACGCCGCTGGGCCGGCGAGACGGCGCGGTACCCGGCGGCGTCTCGAGGAGAACAGGGCGTCACGGGGACACGGGGGCGTCTCGAGCTGACCGGGGCAGGCCGCTACGTGCGGAGCGCGTCCGACCGCGCCGCGCGGTGCTCCTCGTCGGTGATGACCCCGCGCCGGTGCAGGTCGTCGAGTTCCGCCAACCGCTGCTCGAGGGTCGTCATCGGAGCGAGCGCCCGGGACCGCATCGCGGAGTGCGCCAGGTCCTCCTCGATCGTGAACGGGTTCTGGCCGCGCTTCGCCATCCGGGTGCTGCGGTACGCGGTGATGCCGATCGACACGAGGATGCCGATCACGACCAGCACCCCGACCACGGTGATGAGCGTCGAGGCCGTGGAGAAGGTCCGCGAGAAGTCGTCGACCGGCGAGGAGCCGTCACCGGTGGAGAACGCCGGGTCGAAGCCGGACGCGATGCTGGTCATGGAGAGCCCCCTCGTCGTGCCGAGAGTAGCGCCCGACAGGGACGACGAGCCGCACCCCGTCCGAGGGACCCCGGCGCGGCCCGGCTTCAGCGCCGGTTCAGGCCGCGCCGCCATGCTCGGACGATGCGCGTGCTGGTGGTCGACGACGAGGTGCGGCTCGCCGACGGCATCCGGAAGGGCCTGCAGGCCGAGGGGTTCGCCGTCGACGTCGCCCACGACGGGGTCGACGGGCTCTGGTACGCCCGCGAGAACCCGTACGACGCCATCGTCCTCGACCTCATGATGCCGGGCATGAGCGGCTGGAAGGTCTGCGAGACCCTCCGCGCCGAGCAGGACTGGACCCCGGTGCTCATGCTGACCGCGAAGGACGGCGAGTGGGACCAGGTCGACGCCCTCGACGCCGGCGCCGACGACTACGTGACGAAGCCGTTCTCGTTCCCGGTGCTCGTCGCACGCCTCCGTGCGCTCGTCCGGCGCGGATCCCGGGAACGTCCCACGGTCCTCCAGGCCGGCGACCTGCGGCTCGACCCGGCGGAGCGTCGTGTCTGGCGCGGCGAGACGTTGCTCGACCTGACGAGCCGGGAGTTCACCGTCCTCGAGTACCTCATGCGGCACCCCGGGCAGGTGCTGTCGAAGCGGGACGTCATCGCGAACGTCTGGGACGACGACTTCACGGGCGACCCGAACATCGTCGAGGTCTACGTCGGGCACCTCCGCCGCACGGTCGACCGGCCCTTCGGCCGGTCGGCGATCGAGACCGTCCGCGGGGCCGGGTACCGTCTCGCCGCCGACGGTGGCTGAGCGGTCGCGTCCCTCCCGTCGCCCTCGTTCCATCCGCGCGCGTGCGACGGGAGGCGCGGCCCTCGTCGTCCTCGTCGCCCTCGTCATCGGGGCGGTCGCGTTCGTCGGGGTCCTGCGGACCTCGCTGTCCGACGGCGTCCGGTCGTCGGCGGAGCAGACGCTCGACGGCCTCGCCACCCGGGTGGAGGCGGACGGAGCCGGTGCGGTGACGGCGGAGGACGACGACGTGCTCGCGCAGCTGCAGGGCGACGACGGCCGCGTGCTGGCGCGGGCGGAGGACAGCCCCGGCCGGCCGCTCGGCACCGCCGAGGAGTCCCGGTACCGGCACGACGGTGAACGGTGGCTGGTCGTCGCCGACGACGTCGACCTGCCGGACGGCACGGGCGGCGTCCTCGTCGTCGGCGCCCCGCTCGAGGACGCCGACGCCGCCGTGCAGACGGTGACCGTGCTGCTGGTCGTCGCCGTCCCGGTCGTCGTGGCGCTCATGTCGCTCGTGACCTGGATCGTCGTCGGCCGTGCGCTCCGTCCGGTCGACCGCATGCGCCGCGAGGTCGACGACGTCGAGGGGACGAACCTGCACGCCCGGGTCGACGAACCGGGCTCCGGGGACGAGGTCGACCGGCTCGCCGTGACCATGAACCGCATGCTCGGCCGGCTCGAGGCGTCCCAGCAGGCGCAGCGGCGGTTCGTCTCCGACGCCTCGCACGAACTCCGCTCCCCGCTCGCGACGATCCGCCAGCACGCCGAGGTCGCACGGGCGCACCCCCACGTCACCGACACCGCTGACCTGGCCGACGTCGTGCTCGACGAGGGAGCCCGTCTGCAGGAGCTCGTCGAGTCGCTGCTCCTGCTCACCCGCCTGGACGAACGCGGACGTGACCGGGACCGTGCCGTCGACCTCGACGACCTCGTGTTCGCGGAGGCGTCACGGCCGCGGGCGACCGTGCACGTCGACGTGTCCGGGGTCGCACCGGCCCGGGTCCGCGGCGACGACCGGCTGCTCGGACGGGTCGTGCGGAACCTCGTGGACAACGCCGTCCGGCACGCGGACCGGGCGGTGACCGTCGCGCTCGGGAGCGTCGCGGGCGATGCGGTGCTCACCGTGGACGACGACGGGCGCGGGATCCCCGAGGGCGACCGGACGCGCGTGTTCGAGCGGTTCGTGCGGCTCGACGAGGGCCGGGCGCGGGACGCCGGGGGCTCCGGGCTGGGACTCGCGATCGTCGACGCCGTGGTCCGCGGGCACGGCGGGTCCGTCGCGGTGTCGGCCGCTCCCGAGGGGGGAGCGCGGTTCACCGTGCGGCTGCCACTCCTGCGGGACTGAGTCGCGCCCGGTGCCCGGTCGCCAGATGGTGCGGCCGCCCCAGGCCGCTTCAGGTCTGCTTCAGTGCTCGCTCGGCAGGCTGACGCCATGCAGACCACGAAGAAGACCACCGCCCGCCGCATCGCCCTCGTCACCGCCCTCCCGCTCGTCGGAGCGCTGGCGCTCGCCGGGTGCGCCACCGACGACGACGACCGCGACGACGTCGCAGCCCCGGCGGCCTCCGCCCCGTCCGTCTCCGCCACCGAGGGCGCGACCGGCGACGACGACACGACCACCGACGCCGCCGCCGCGCCGGGGGAGGACGCCCTCGTCGCCGCGGCGGCCACGGCGCGCGAGGCCGTCGGCTCCGGGACCGTGACCTCGGTCGAGCAGGAGGCCGGCGGGACCTCGTGGGAGGTCATCATCGTCACCTCCGACGGTGCCGAGCAGGAGGTCCACGTCGACGCCGACGGTGAGCGCACCACCGCCGGTCCGACCGAGGAGACCGCCGATGCGGACGACGTCGCGGAGAACGAGCGGTTCGTCGGCGCCGCGGACCTGTCGGTCGCGCAGGCGGCGTCGACCCTGACGAAGACCGTCCGCGGCACGGTCACCGAGCTCGGCCTCGACGACCACGCCGGCACGGTGGTCTGGGAGGGCGACGTCCTCGACGGCTCCGGCACGACGCACAGCATCCGCATCGACGCCGGCAGCGGGAAGGTCGTCACGAACACCGTCGACACCGACGACTGACGCCCCGGGCACCCGGCGGTTCCCGCGCTGATCCGGCCCGGCAGCGGCAGCACGGGTGCCCTCGGTACGGTCGGGCCATGAGCACCGCTCCCCGCTCCGACCGCCGAGGTCCGACCCGGAGGCGACGGCTCCTCCGGATCGTCTCGTGGGTCCTCGCCGTCCTGCTCGTGCTCGTGCTGGTGTTCCTCGTCTGGGCGCACATCGTCCTGCAGGGCACCCGGTCGGCCGCCCTCACGGTCTGGCGGGACGACCGCGTCTCCGTGCGGGACGCGGGCGACGCCGTCGTGATGACCCCGACGGGCATCGCGGACGGCGTCGGGATCGTCTTCGTGCCCGGTGCGAAGGTCGACCCCTACGCCTACATGGCGACGTTCCGGCAGGTGGTCGCGGACGGCACGACGGTCGTCATCACGAAGCCGACGCTCAACCTCGCGTTCTTCGACCGGCGCCCGCTCGCCCGGTTCGAGGCACATGCGCCCGACGTCCGGACGTGGGCGGTCGGCGGGCACTCACTCGGGGGCGTGCGGGCGTGCCAGCTCGCGGAGGACCGGGACGTCGCCGGGCTCCTCCTGCTCGGCAGCTACTGCGCGGACGACCGCTCGGACAGCGACCTCGACGTGCTCAGCGTCTCCGGCTCGCGGGACGGCCTGTCGACGCCCGAGGACGTCGCTGCCGTCCGCGACCTGCTCCCGGCCAGCGCGACGATGACCGAGGTCGCCGGCGCGGACCACGCCGCCTTCGGGGCCTACGGCGCCCAGCCCGGCGACCTCCCCGCGACGGTCTCCCGCCGCGAGTCCGGCCGTGCGATCACCGCCGCCGTCGAGAGCTGGGTCCGCGACCTCCGCTGACCGGCGGGTGCGCGACGTGACCACTGGACGGACCGCGGGGGCACGGCCGACGCGGGGCGGGCCTCCCGGCGGTCGGCCGGGAGGCCCGTCCCGGCTCCGTCAGCGGGCGTCCGTGCCCGAGGCGGTCCGGTCGCGGCCGCGGGTCGCGCGGGCGATGAAGTACAGCACCACGCCGACGGCCAGCAGGATCGCCGCGTACAGCCAGACCTGCCCGCTCTGCTGCGTGAGCAGCAGGATGCAGGACGCGACGCCGAGCACGGGGACGAAGGTCCACACCCGGAAGTGCTCGTGCTCCACCTTGTCCTTGCGGAGCACGAGGACCGCGACGTTCGTGCTGATGAAGACGAAGAGCAGCAGGAGCACGACGGTCTCGGCGAGCGTGCCGACGTCCCCGACGAGGGTGAGCGCCATCGCGACCACGGTGGTGGCGATGATCGCGGTCCACGGCGTCTTCCGCTTCGGGAGCACCTTGCCGAGCAGGCTGGGCAGCAGACGCTGTTCGGCCATGCCGTAGGTGACGCGGCTCGCCATGATCATGGTGAGCAGGGCACCGTTCGCGACCGCCACCAGGGCGA
Organism: Curtobacterium sp. MCJR17_055; assembly: GCF_003224335.1. Classification (GTDB taxonomy): domain Bacteria; phylum Actinomycetota; class Actinomycetes; order Actinomycetales; family Microbacteriaceae; genus Curtobacterium. The sequence continues at coordinate 250,945 of NZ_QKLF01000002.1, read as the reverse complement.
TGAGGCTGAAGACCACGTCCGGGATGCCGACGCCGGTCGCGGCGACGACCGCCAGGAGCGGGCCGCTCGAGTCGGACAGCTCCGACGCGGGCAACGCGATCGAGCTGGCGAGCGCGACGAGCACGTAGACGACGCCGGCGGTGGCGAGGGAGCCGAACAGCGCACGGGGGTAGACCTTGGCCGGCTCGCGGACCTCCTCGGCGACGTTGGCGGAGGTCTCGAAGCCGACGAACGAGTAGTAGGCGACGATCGCGGCGCTGAGGGTCGCGAGTGCCGGGTTCGCCTCCGCCGGGAAGGCCCCGACGCGGGAGACGTCACCGCCGCCACCGCCCATCATCAGGGCGACCGACACGATGACGATGACCAGGCCGGAGAGCTCGATGATCGTCATCACGACGTTGCTGCGGAGTGAGTCCGAGATGCCGCGGGCGTTCAGGCAGGCGACGAGGGCGAGGAACACGATCGCGGCGGGGACGGGCGGGACGTCGATGAACGTGCCGAGGTAGTCGCCGGCGAACGCGAGGGAGAGGCCGGCCGCGCTCGTCACACCGGCGGCGAGCATCGAGAACCCGACCAGGAACGACACCAGCGGCACCTTGTAGGCACGCTCGGCGAACACCGCGGCGCCACCGGCCTTCGGGTACTTCGTGACGAGCTCGGCGTACGAGCCCGCGGTGAGCAGGGCCAGGAGCAGTGCGAGCACGAGCGGGGCCCACAGCGCACCGCCGACGTCCTTCGAGAGCGTCCCCATGAGGGCGTAGATGCCCGCGCCGAGGACGTCGCCGAGGATGAACAGGAACAGCAGGGGACCGGTGATCGCCTGCTTCAGCTTCGAGCCGGTCCCGTCCTGCGGCCGTGCGGTGGTGTCGGATGTCATGAGCGCGAGCGTCTCTGCCCGGTGCTGGACGCGTCCCCAGGTCCGCGTCGTGCGGACTGGACGTACCCCTCAGCGTGGACCCACCGCTGGAGGACAGCGCCGCGTGCCGGTCCTAGAGTGGGACGCGCAGCACTCGTGTTCGACACCGCTCCCTGGAAGGTCTGCCCCATGACGTCGTCGGATCGGCGAACCCCTGCTCGCCTCGCGGACCAGCGGGCGCTCCTCTTCGACCTGGACGGTGTGCTCACGCCGACGGCCGAGGTGCACATGCGTGCCTGGAGCCGCCTCTTCACGCCGTACCTCGCCGCACACGGGGTCGCGCCGTACACGGAGCAGGACTACTTCGCGTTCATCGACGGCAAGCCGCGGTACGACGGGGTCCGCTCGCTCCTGCACGACCGCGGGATCGACCTGCCCGAGGGCACCCCGGCGGACGACCCCACCCTGGACACCGTCTGCGGGCTCGGCAACCGGAAGAACGCCGAGTTCACCGCGGAGCTCGAGGAGCACGGCGTGGCCGCGTACCCGGGGTCGGTGCGCTTCCTCACCGCAGCGATCGCCGCGGGATACGAGGTCGCCGTGGTGTCGAGTTCCGCGAACGCGAAGCACGTGCTCCGCACCGCGGGCATCATCGACCGCTTCGACGTGATCGTCGACGGCGCCGTCGCGCGCGCGGACGGGCTCGCCGGCAAGCCCGCCCCCGACACGTACCTCGACGCGGCGACCCGCTTCGGGCTGACCGCGGCGGAGTGCGTCGTGGTCGAGGACGCGACGAGCGGTGTCGAAGCCGGCCGGAACGGTGCCTTCGGCCTGGTGGTCGGGGTGGACCGCGGTGCCGGGGTCGACGCCCTCCGCGAGCACGGCGCCGACGTCGTCGTGTCCGACCTCGCCGACCTGCTGCCCGACCTGCGCGGTGCGGGCACCGACGCGCCCGCTGCCGACCTGCCTCCCGTCGACCCCCGGAAGACCGCATGAACCCCATCACCGAAGACCCCCTCGACCGCGTCCGGTACCCGGTCGACGAGTGGGCCCTGATCGAGACCGAGTACGCCGACGAGCAGGGCGTCGACGAAACGAACTTCGCGGTCGGCAACGGGTACCTCGGCCTCCGCGGCAACTTCGACGAGGGCCGCGGCGGCGTCCAGTACGGCACGTACATCAACGGGTTCCACGAGACGTGGCCGATCCGGCACGCAGAGACCGCCTTCGGGTTCGCGAAGACCGGGCAGACGATCATCAACGTCCCCGACGCCAAGGTCATCCGCCTGTACGTCGACGACGAGCCGCTCGTCCTGTCCGAGGCGGACATCCTCCGCCACAGCCGCCGGCTCGACTTCCGCGGCGGCTACCTGCTGCGCGAGACCGAGTGGTCGACGCCGTCCGGCAAGCGGGTCCTCATCCGCTCCCGGCGCCTCGTGTCCTTCGTCGAGCGGCACCTCGCCGTCATCGACTACGAGGTCACGATGCTCGACCACGACGCGTCGGTGCTGCTGTCGAGCCAGGTACTCAACCGTCAGGACGTCGCCGACGAGTACCACGCCGGCATGAAGGCCGCCGCCGCCGCGTTCGACCCGCGCAAGGCCGAGTCGTTCACGGACCGGGTGCTCCAGCCGCGGCTGAAGCGGAACGCGGGCTCCCGCGCCCTGCTCGGCTACCAGGCGTCGAGCTCCGGCATGACGATCTGCGTCGGCGTCGAGCACCGGATCGAGACCGAGAACGCCTGGGACGAGACCTCGAGCATCGAGGACGACCTCGCCAAGCACGTCTACCGGGTGCAGGCGAAGGCCGGGCAGCCGATCCGTCTCGTCAAGAGCATCGTCTACCACACCTCCCGCGGCGTCCCGGCGCGTGAACTCGCGGACCGCTGCGACCGCACGCTCGACCGCGCGAAGTACGAGTCCGTCGAGCAGGTCTTCGGCGAGCAGCGGAAGTGGCTCGACGACTACTGGGCCCGCAGCGACGTCGAGGTCGCCGGCCAGCCGGAGATCCAGCAGGCCGTCCGCTGGAACCTGTTCCAGCTCGCGCAGGCGACGGCCCGCACCGACGGGCACGGCATCGCGGCGAAGGGCGTCACCGGCTCCGGCTACGGCGGCCACTACTTCTGGGACATGGAGATCTACGTCCTGCCGTTCCTGTCGTACACGGCGCCGATCGTCGCCCGGAACGCTCTCCGCTTCCGCTACAACATGCTCGACGCCGCCCGCTCCCGGGCCCGCGAGCTGAACCAGCGGGGCGCGCTGTTCCCATGGCGGACGATCAACGGCGAGGAGTCGAGCGCCTACTACGCGGCCGGCACCGCGCAGTACCACATCGACGCGGACATCGCACACGCCCTCATGCAGTACGTGCGGGCCTCCGGGGACACCGACTTCCTGAAGCGCGGTGCGATCGACATCCTCGTCGAGACCGCGCGGCTGTGGGAGGACCTCGGGTTCTGGCGCTCGAACGGCGACCAGAAGTTCCACATCGACGGCGTCACCGGCCCGGACGAGTACACGACGGTCGTCGACGACAACATGTACACGAACGTCATGGCGCGGGCGAACCTGTGGTCCGCGGTGAACGCCTGCCGGCAGCTCGCGGTCGACGACCCGGACGAGTACGCCCGCATGGTCCGTCGCACCGGCCTCGACGCCGAGGAGATCGTCAACTGGGAGCACGCCGCCGAGTCGATGGAGATCCCCTTCGACCCGCACCGCGGCATCCACCCGCAGGACGCCCAGTTCCTCGACAAGGAGCTGTGGGACCTCGAGCGCACGCCCGAGTCGAAGCGCCCGCTGCTCCTGCACTACCACCCGCTGGTGATCTACCGGTTCCAGGTACTCAAGCAGGCCGACGTCGTGCTCGCGCTGTTCCTGCAGGGCCACGAGTTCACGCCCGCCGAGAAGCGCCGTGACTTCGACTACTACGACGCGCTCACGACGGGCGACTCGACCCTGTCCGCCGTCGTGCAGTCGATCATGGCCGCCGAGGTCGGCTACCACGAGCTCGCCGACCAGTACTTCCAGACCGCGCTCTACGTCGACCTCGCCGACCTGCACGGCAACACCACCGACGGCGTGCACATCGCGTCCACCGGCGGCATCTGGGGCGCGCTCGTCAACGGCTTCGGCGGCATGCGGGACCACGGTGGACGGCTCACGTTCAACCCGCGGCTGCCGGCGGACTGGGAGCGCCTGACGTTCCGGATCACCGTGAACGGGTCACGGGTCCGTGTCGACCTGACACAGGAGGCGCTCACGTTCACGGTCGAGACCGGTGGCGGGTTCGACGCGTGGGTGCACAACGCCCCGATCGAGGTCCGTCCGGACGAGCCGACCGTCGTGCCGCTGCCGCACCAGGGGCCGCGGATGAGCGGACACGCGCCGACGACCAGCGACATCCAGGGCACGCTCCGTGCCGACGGATCGGTGATCACCGCCTCCATCCCGACGATCTCGCTGGAGCGCGACGAGGAGGACGACGTCAGCTCCTGACCGGTCGGGAGGCCTGTCCTCCGCCCGTCCCGCTGCCCGCTTCCGCCTGGACCACCGTCCAGCCCGGGGCGGGCAGCGTGGTCTCCCGTGCCCCTCCGGGCCGATGACGTCCCACCCCGGGCACGACCGTCGCGAGAGGAGCACATCATGGGCAAGCGGTTCGAGGGCAAGGTCGCGATCGTCACGGGCGCGGGGTCCGGCATCGGAGAGGCCACGGCGCGGGCGTTCGTCGCCGAGGGCGCCGGCGTCGTCCTGGTGGACAGCGTCGAGGAGAAGGTCCGCGACGTCGCCGACTCCCTGCCGACCGAGCAGGCGCTCTGGCTGCAGGCGGACGTCGCCGACCCGGACGCATGGCCGACCGTCGTGGACGCGGCGATCGACCGCTGGGGTCGCGTCGACGTGCTCGTCAACAACGCCGGCACGTTCACGTCGGGCGACATCACCGAGATCGCGCCCGAGGAGTGGCGCCGGGTCGTCGAGACGGACCTGTCGAGCGTGTTCTACGGCACGCGGGCGGCCCTCCCGGCCCTGCGGGACACGAAGGGGTCCGTCGTGAACACCTCGTCGGTGTCCGGGTTGGCGGCCGACTGGCGGATGAGCCCGTACAACGCGGCGAAGGGCGGCGTGACGAACTTCACGAAGGCCGCAGCGCTCGACAACGGCCAGCACGGCGTGCGGGTGAACGCGGTGGCGCCGGGACTCATCTGGACCGACCTGACGACGTCCCAGGCGGAGGACGAGGAGCTCAAGGCCGCGTTCGCCGAGCGGATCGCCCTCGGTCGCGGGGGCCGGTCGGAGGAGGTCGCGGCCGCGGTGCTGTTCCTGGCGAGCGACGACGCGTCGTTCATCACCGGCGCGGTCCTGCCCGTGGACGGCGGCACGACGGCGAGCAACGGGCAGCCGCCGCAAGCCTGACCTTGCGTCAGAGGAGCTTGCGGAGCGTGTTCGTGTTCCGGGTCGTCGTGGTGTGCTTGAAGCGGGCGGCCCCGGCGCGCTTCGCGAAGGGCGTCGAGGTGCTCGACCCCTTCGGGCACGACCAGTAGACGACGCCGTCACCGCGCGCGACCTGCTCGACGCCGTCGGCCGTGACGCCGTCGAGCAGGTCGTCGAGCGCGGCGTCCTCGGATCCGAAGACGACGTAGTCGTGCCGGTCCGCCGCAGACGGGAACGGGAAGCCCGCGACGATCCCGGACACGGCGGCGTGCGGGACGAGGACGATCCAGGCGTCGTACCCGAAGCGATCGCGGAGTGCCTGCTCCACCGTCGTCCGGAGTGCGTCCGCGTCGGGGGCGTCGTCCGCGGTGAAGAGGACGTTCCCCGACGCGAGGACCGTCCGGACGTCGGTGTGCCCGAGGCCGCGGACGAGCTCGGCCAGCTCGGCGCTGCGGATGGTGATCCCGTTCACGTTCACCCCGCGCAGGAGCGCCACCCACCTCGTCATGTGGTGACGGTAGCGCGGGCCGGACGGGGCGTCCACGATCACGTCCACGTCCGGGCGACGCTCCACCCGTCGGCGTCCGGGACGATGTCGACCACCAGGGTCTCGCCGTCCTCGGCCGTCGCCTGGAAGCGCCACCCGGCGGTGCGCTCGGGTGCGTGGGTGATCGCGGTGGGCAGGTCGGTCGGCGTCGTGGTCAGCCGGGTCGGGACGTCGGAGACGCGCCAGCGCCGGCCCAGCCACACCAGTCGGGCGGGTGCGCCGCCGGTCCACCACACGGTGGCAGCGGTGTCGACGATCATCATCAGGAGCCTCCTCGTTCGAACGTGTGTTCGAATGCTAGGTCGGCCCTCCGACAGCTGCAAGCGCCCCGGCGTGCCGCGTTCGTCCTCCGAGCACGCCCAGGACGACGCGAGGAGCGGTCGTGTAGACGAGCAGCATGACGAACGACGACGGGCAGGGTCCCGACTCCGCACACCAGGTCCCCGAGGGGGTGTCCGAGGCGACCGTCGAGGCGCTCGGCAGCCTCTCCGCGGCGATCGAGGTCATCGAACACGCGCGCGGACTCCTCTACGGCTTCCACCGACTGACCGGCACCGCCGACCTGAACATCGGCGAGGCGGTCGAGCAGCTGCGGAAGGCCGGGCACACCGAGCTCGCCGAGCGGATCGACACCGAACTCGTCGGGCGGAACGTCATCGCCGGGCGGTGGACGTTCCAGATCATGGAGGACTACGACGACGGCTACTACGCCACCGCGAAGGAGCTCGAGCGGACCGCGCGTGAGCAGCTCGTCGGCGGCAGGCGCCACCTGTTCGAGGCGAGCATGAAGGAGGACCGGCGGACGCCGGGCCTGCCCCACCACGAGGCCACGCCGGCCGACCTGCCGGACTGATCCGCGCCTCCCGGCCGAGCGGCGTCAGCGGACATCGGCGCAGCGCGGACCGACAGCGCACAACAGGAACCAGCCCACACCACGGACGTCCGTGGTGTGGGCCGGTTCCTGTCGTGCCGGCCGATCGGCGCCGGTGCGGCGATCGGCGCCGCGGCCGGACCTCAGCCGACGCCGAGGAGCGACTCCAGCGGACCGCGTGCGAAGTAGAGCAGGAAGCCGGCGGCGACCACGTACAGCAGCCACGAGACCTGGCGGCCCTTGCCGGACAGCGCCTTGATGAGGACCCAGCTGATGAAGCCGGCACCGATGCCGTTCGCGATCGAGTAGGTCAGCGGCATGACGACGATCGTGAGGAACGCCGGCAGCGCCGACCCGAAGTCCGTCCAGTCGATGTCCGCGACCTGGGCGACCATGAGTGCACCGACGACGACGAGCCCGGCGGCGGCGACCTCGAGCGGGACGACCTGGGTCAGCGGCGTGAGGAACATCGACGCCAGGAACAGCAGGCCGGTGACGACCGACGCCATGCCGGTGCGGGCGCCCTCACCGATGCCGGACGCGGAGTCGATGAACACCGTGTTCGACGACACCGAGGCGCCACCGCCGGCGATCGCGCCGGCGCCCTCGACGACGAGTGCGGCACGGAGGCGCGGGAACGTCCCGTCCTGCTCCGCGACCCCCGCGGCCTTCGCCAGGCCGGTCATCGTTCCCATGGCGTCGAAGAAGTTCGTGAAGACGAGCGTGAAGACGAGCATCGACGCTGCGAGCGGGCCGATCCGGGCGAAGGCGCCGAAGTCGAACTGGCCGACGAGGGACAGGTCGGGCAGGGCGAACAGTGCGCTCGGCAGCCCCGGGGCGTTGAGGTTCCAGCCGGTCTTCGACTCGACGGACGTCGGCACCTGGAACACGGCCTGCAGGATGATCGCGATGACGGTCGTCGCGACGATGCCGATGAGCAGCGCGCCCTTGACGCGGCGGGCCATCAGCGTGCCGATGATGACCAGACCGATGAGGAACACAATGGTCGGCAGTGCCCCGACGGACCCGTCCTCGCCGAGCTGCAGCGGCGGCGACGCGAGCCCCGACGAGCGCACGAACCCGGAGTCGACGAGCCCGATGAACGCGATGAACAGGCCGATGCCGACGGTGATCGCGGCCTTGAGCTGTGCGGGCACGGCCGTGAAGATCAGCGTCCGGATCCCGGTCAGGGCCAGGAGCACGATGATGACGCCGTTGATGACGACGAGGCCCATCGCCTCGGCCCACGTCACCTGCTGCACGACGCTGACGGCCAGGAACGAGTTGATCCCGAGACCGGCCGCGATGCCGAACGGCAGGTTCGCGATGACGCCCATCGCGATGGTCATCAGGCCCGCGACGAGGCCGGTGGCCGCGGCCACCTGAGCGTTCTCGAGCCATCCGCCGCTCACGTCCTTGGCGGCCTGGTCGGCGCTGAAGCCGCCCAGGATGAGCGGGTTGAGGATGACGATGTAGGCCATCGTCACGAAGGACACGACGCCACCACGGACCTCGCGCGGGATGGTCGATCCGCGCTTCGTGATGGAGAAGAAGCGGTCGAGACCGGATGCGACGCTGTTCCGGGGCGGGCTGGATGTCTGCGGGGCGCTCACCGGTGGAGTTTAGAGGACGGCCGCACCGATGGGCACGTCGCGACGGGATGGTAGTCCTGCCGGGAGGCCCGTTCCTGGAGAACGGGGTACGTCACCGCGTTCTCCGGTCAGGACCGCACCGCGTGACCGGTGTTGGATGAGCGGGTGACGCAGCGCATGGACCGTGCCCGTGTCGAGGCCGCCGTGCGCGAGTTGCTGGCGGGCATCGGCGAGGACCCCGACCGACCAGGACTCGAACGCACCCCGCAGCGGGTCGCGGACGCCTACACGGAGTTCTTCCACGGGCTCGACCTCGACGCGACGCAGATCGCCCGGGACGGCACGGTGCCCGCCGATGACGGGGAGCGCGGCGACCTGGTGGTCGTGCGGGACATCCGGTTCCGGTCGGTGTGCGAACACCACCTGCTGCCGTTCCTCGGGACCGCGCACCTGGCGTACGCGCCGGGGGAGCGGCTCATCGGCCTCGGGACGCTCGCGCGGGTGGTGGAGGCCCTGGCCTCGCGTCCGCAGCTGCAGGAGCGCCTCGGCGAGCAGGTCGTCGCCGCCGTGCAGGACGGCCTCGAGGCGCGCGGCGTCCTCGTCGTCCTCGACGCCCAGCACCAGTGCGTGACGACCCGGGGCGAGCGGCAGACGGGCTCCACGACCGTGACGGTCGCGGCGAGCGGGATCCTGTCCGAGGCCGCCGGCCGTGCGGAGGCGATCGCGCTCATCGGTGCGGGGACCGGGAACGGGACGGCCGCTGCGGCCGACGCCGGCCACGGGACGGACGCCTGATGCGCCTCGGACCCGCGTCGGGCCTCCCGTCCGGACCCTCCGGCTGGGTCGTCCCCGAGCTGCGCGCCCCGGTCCGCACCATCGGCCGCCGCACGATCGACTTCGACTCCCGCATCGCCGTCATGGCGATCGTGAACCGCACCCCGGACTCCTTCCACGACCAGGGCCGCACCTTCGCGCTCGACCGTGCCGTCGCGGCCGCCGTCACCGCGGCCGAGCAGGGCGCCGACTGGGTCGACATCGGCGGCGTGAAGTTCGCGCCCGGACCCGAACTGTCCGCGGCGGACGAGATCGACCGCGTCGTGCCCGTCGTCGAGCAGGTCGCGCAGCAGTCCGACGTCACGATCAGCGTCGACACCTTCCGGCCGGAGGTCGCCGCCGCCGCCATCGCCGCCGGTGCCAGCGTCGTGAACGACACCACCGGGCTGGCGGACCCGCGGATGGCCGAGGTCGTCGCGGACTCGGACGCCACCGTCGTCATCACCCACTCGCTCGCCGCACCCCGGCAGGAGTACCCGAAGCCGCAGTACGCCGACGTCGCCGGTGAGGTCGCGGCGTTCCTCCGACTCCGGGTCGACCGGGCGCTCGCCGCGGGCATCCCCGAGGAGCGGATCGTCATCGACCCCGGGCACGACCTCAACAAGACCACCGTGCACACCCTCGAGCTGACCCGGCGCCTGCCGGAGGTGGTCGCGCTCGGCTACCCCGTCCTCGCGGCGGTGTCGAACAAGGACTTCGTCGGGGAGACCCTCGGCAGACCGCGCGGTGAGCGGCTGCCCGGGTCCCTCGCCGCCGCGACCATGAGCGCGCTGCTCGGCGCGCGGATCGTCCGGATGCACGACGTCCCCGAGGCCGTCGACGCGATGCGCATGGTCGAGGCCGTCCTCGGCTGGCGGGAACCCCTGGAAGCGAGGCACAACACGTGACCCACCTGCCCGGCTCCGTCGACGACCTGTCCGACGACGACCTGCTCGCCGTCTACACGGACGGCGCCGGGGGCGCCGCGGACGGCGGCTGGCTGCGCGTCAACTTCGTCAGCTCGCTCGACGGCTCCGCCACGGCGGCGGGGAGGTCCGGCTCCCTCGGCGGCCCCGACGACCTCCGGGTGTTCGACCTGCTGCGGCGAGCGGCCGACGTCGTCCTGGTCGCCGCGGGCACCGTGCGCGACGAGGGCTACGGGCCGATGGTCCTGCACGACCCGGACGTGGCCTGGCGCCGGGCGCGCGGGACGGCAGACCACCCGGTGTTCGCGATCGTCACGGGGTCGCTCGGCCTCGACCCGGCGTCCCGCGTGTTCACCGAGGCGCCCGTCCGGCCGATCGTGCTCACGACCTCCGCAGCCGACCCCGAGCGCCGCCGGGCCCTCGAGGCCGTGGCCGACGTCGTGTCCTGCGGCGAGGACTCGGTCGACCCGGTGCTCGTCCGCGCTGCCCTCGTCGACCGCGGCCTCGCACGCATCCATTGCGAGGGCGGTCCGTCGTTCCTCGGGTCCCTCGTCGCGGCGGACCTGGTCGACGAGTTGTGCCTGTCGATCGACCCGTCGCTCGAGGGCGGGGCCGGCGGACGCATCGTCCACGGCTCGTCCCCGGAGCTGCGGCGGATGCGGTTGGCGCACGTGCTGCGCGGGGCGGGCGACGTGCTGCTCACGAGGTACGTCCGGGCGCGCTGACGGCAGCACGACCGCCACGGCCTCCCGGGGTCGGCCGGCGGTAGGGTCGGCACGTGATCGACGTCGTGGTGTCCGGGGTCCTGTTCGACATGGACGGGACGCTCGTCGACTCGACCGCGATCGTCGAGGGTGCCTGGGGACGGTTCGGCGCCGACCACGACCTGGACCCGCAGACGATCCTCGCCTTCTCGCACGGCCGTCAGACGATCGACACGATCCGGCGGTTCCTGCCCGACCTGTCCCCGGACGAGCAGCGCCGGGTCGCGCTCGAACTCGTGAACGACGAGGTCGAGAACACCGACGGCATCGTCGAGGTCCCCGGTGCCGGCGCCTTCGTCCGACGGCTGCAGGACGCCGGTGTGCCGGTGGCGCTCGTCACCAGCGCTCCGCGGGACCTCGCCGTGAACCGGATGCGGGCCGCGGACGTGCCCGTCCCGGACGCGTTCGTCTCCGCCGCGGACGTCGAGCACGGCAAGCCGCACCCGGACGGCTACCTCCGCGGGGCCGCCCTGCTCGGGCTCGCCGCCACGGACTGCCTCGCCTTCGAGGACGCGCCCGCCGGCCTGGAGGCTGCGGTCGCCTCCGGCGCGACGACGGTCGCCGTCGGGGTGCTCGCCGCCGACGTGGCCCCCGACCTCCCGCGCATCACGGGGTACGACGGGATCTCGGTCACGCCGGAGGGCGACGGATTCCGGATCCGCGGCTGACGATCAGCGCGCCCTCCTGCCGGTCTGCTTCTGGGGGAAGGACGGGCCCGGCCCGTACTTCACGGCTGGGCCACGCCGCTGCTCGCTCACCCGGGTCAGCACATCCCGATCGACGAGGTCGCGGAGGATGTCCCTCGCCGCGTAGACGTCGACGTCGAACATCCGTTGCACCGTGGCGTTGTTGACCGTCTCGTACTCGCGCACGTGGTCGGTGACCTTCTTCGCGCGGTCCGTGTCGGGCCGCGCTTGGTACGTGATCGCCGGACCGAGTGCAGCGATCGACGCTCCACGGAACCGGTACGTCGGATGACGCGCGTTCTTGGTGCCGGCAGTCGGCTCCAGGAACCCCGCCTCGTCGTTCGCGATCCGGGTGAGCAGGCTCTGAGCGGCATCGACCTGTCGCTGGACGACCTGCGCGAGTTTGGCCGCCGTGACGGTCCTGTTCGTCGTGAGGTAGGAGACGAGGAGCAGGACGTCTGTGTCGTTCTGGTCCTGCTCCGGAAGGTCCGCGACGAACTTCGTGATCCGTGTGTTCGGGGGTCCGCCGAGGAGCTGCACGATCGTCTCCGGCTCGTCTCCCGTGCGCACGCTCACCAAGGGGACGGAACGCCCACTCCGGATCATCTCGCGGAACATCCGGTCCACACCCTGTCCCCACTTCTCGGCCAGCCCCAGCGACCGGAGTGCGTCCGCCAGAGCCGGGAAGCGCGCTTTCGGAGGGTGCGTGAGGATGTTCTCCGGCGAGATCCCGGGTACGAGGGGGCCGGGCGACATGACGGTGAGCGCCTGGGGCGAGTGCTCCACCTGGATCGGCCGACGGTCGCGATGGTCTCCGTGCATCAGCGCATTCGTCACGGCTTCACGAACGGCCGCGAGCGGGTAGTCCTCGATCTGCACCTGCTGACCAGATCGCAGGTTGACCGGAGTCGTCCCGATCCGTGCTTCCAGGAGTGCGATCAGTTCGGCGTACGCGACCAGGAGCGGCCCGTTCCATCGACGTCCGAGGTCTGTCTCTCCTCCGGCCGAGATCCGGTGTTGGTACGACAGCACCTCGCGCCCGTCGTCGGGACCGCAGAGGAGCATCGCCCCTGCTCTGTTCAGGTCCCCTCTCTCGTGCAGCAGTCCCAAGGCTCCGACGAGATCCTGGAGAGGCGCATCCGAGATCGTCAGGAGCGACTCGTTCGCCGCTCGGCGGACGTAGAACCGGAGCGCATCGACGGCGTCGCGGTCGACGTCGGAGAGGGGGCGCCCAGCACTCGCCGCGCTCCAGTCGCCGCCGCGACGGTCGTCATCGAGGCGACTCACTTGGGCAGTGCTCATCGGCTCGCACTGGTGTCCGACCCGCTTGGACGGCATCTTCAGCCGGGATGAGTAGACCTCCAGACCTTCGCGGACTTCGATGACCAGGAGTTGTACGCCCGCGAACTGGAGCGGTCGGACGCTCACGTCGAGCGAGGGCTTCGTCACGTCGTATATGCGTCGTCGGAGGTACTGAGGATCGAGTGCGGTGCCGAGGAACGCGTCTCGGCCGGTTCCCCTGTCGGCCACGCCGAGGACGATAGTGCCGCCGTTTGCGTTGGCGAAGCACGCAGCAGCGTCAGCCATGTCGTTCGCCGTGTCCTGCTGCGACTTCTGCTCTCGCTTGAAGTCAACGGACTCGGACTCGAGGTCGTTCGCCTCGGCCCGTCCGGCGAGGATCTGCTCGAGGAGGCCGTCGAGATCGTCCATGAGTTTGCTTCCCATTTGGGGTCGGTGAGAATTTCTGCCTTCCCCCAAACTACCCGCAAAGGCGGCGGACTTCCACGAGTCACCACTGCACGGCTCCGTTGCTCCGGTCCGCTCCGCGCACCCCTCGCTGGGCGTCGGTTGCGCACTGCGAGCGCGTCCAGCGCGGGGCGACGACCGTGGTGTGCGCGGTCCCGGAGACCCCGGTCCGCGGAAGGAGTGACCATGGCAGCCCTCGACGGCAAGAAGATCCTCGTCATCGCGACGAACTACGGCGTGGAGCAGGACGAGATCGTCGTCCCCACCGACCAGCTCCGTGAGCGTGGAGCCACCGTGACCGTGGCCGCGAAGGAGTCCGGCTCGATCGAGACCCTCGTCGGCGACAAGGACCCGGGCAAGAGCGTCGACACCGACACCACCTACGACGGCGTCTCCGCCGGCGACTACGATGCGCTCGTCGTCCCGGGCGGCACCATCAACGCCGACACCATCCGCCAGGACAGCACCGCGGTCGGGCTCGTGAAGGCCTTCGTCGACGCGGGCAAGCCGGTCGCGGCGATCTGCCACGGCCCGTGGACCCTGGTCGAGGCCGGAGTCCTGCCGGGTCGCACGATCACGTCGTTCCCGTCGCTGCAGACCGACGTGCGCAACGCCGGCGGCGAGTGGGTCGATCAGGAGGTCCAGGTCGACACGACGAACGGCACCGTGATCACCTCGCGCACGCCGGACGACCTGCCGGCCTTCGTCGACGCGATCGAGTCAGCGCTCGTCTGACCCCTCCCGGGGCGCGACGTGGGCGGTCTCCGGCAGCGGTGTTCCGCTGCTCGGTGCCGTCCACGTTGCATGTCGCGGCCGCCTCGTCGCGGTCAGGGGTCCGGGACGGGGTGGGCCGTGCGGAGCACCGCCGTGCCGAGGGAGAGCACGCCGTCGGACTCCGGGTCACACCGCACCCCGCCGTGTCCCCGCATCGCGCGGAACGCCCCCGGTGCCACCTGCGTGTCCATCCACGCGCACGGGTTCGCCGGCCGGTACCCGCGGAAGCGCACGGGCCCGTCGCCGGTGTCGAGCGAGAACGGCTCGCCGTGCAGGGCCTCGACGTCGACGCCCCGCAGGAACACGTTCCGCCGGGTCGCCGACGGGTCGATCGACGTGCCGAGCTCGCGGCCGACCTGCTCGAGTCCCTCGACGCCGATCACCGTCACGGTCGCGTGCACGTGCGCCCGGGCCGCGAAGTAGCGGTCGCCGACGATGCCCAGTCCGGCCCGCAGGTCGATCCGTTCCCGGAGTTCCCGTTCCCCCGGCTGCGGAGGAGCGGAACCGTCGGCCGGACGTCCCTCGTAGCGGTGCCGCCGGGAGGCGAGGAGCATCACGACCTCGACCTCGCGGGCATGCGGCAGCGCGTCGGACGCGACCGTGTCGGAACCGGGACCCATGCGCACGACGGTAGTCGTGCCTCCCGGCCGGCCGTCGCCCCGTCACCCCGGCCCCCGCCCGCTGCGATGTCCGATCTCCGCCAGTCCGCTGTCGTCGGCCCGTGTCAGGCTGACCGCATGACGACGACCGGAGCCGGAGCGCTGCACGACGAGCGGTACCGCATCGCGGCCTCGCGGGACGCCCGGTTCGACGGGCAGTTCGTCACCGCCGTGCACTCCACCGGCATCTACTGCCGACCCAGCTGTCCGGCCAGGACCCCGCGGTCGACCGGCGTGACCTTCTACCGGACGAGCGCCGCCGCGCACCTCGCCGGGTTCCGCGCCTGCCGCCGGTGCCTGCCGGAGGCGACCCCGGGCAGCCCCGAGTGGGACCTGCGCGAGGACGTCGCGGGTCGCGCGATGCGCCTCGTGGTCGACGGCGTCGTGGACCGGGAGGGCGTGCCCGGCCTCGCCCGCCGGGTCGGGTACTCCGAGCGGCAACTGAACCGCATCATGACCGAGGAGCTCGGCGCCGGCCCGAAGGCCTTGAGCCGCGCACACCGGGCGCAGACCGCCCGGACGCTGCTCACCGGGTCCGACCTGCCCGTCGCGGACGTCGCGTTCGCCGCCGGGTTCACGAGCATCCGCCAGTTCAACGACACCGTGCGCGAGGTCTTCGCGCTCACGCCGACCGAGCTCCGTGCCCACCGGCGCTCGGCGCCCGGGTCCGACGGGGCACTGCGGGTGCACCTGCCGGCCCGGCCGCCCTTCGACGTGCAGGGCCTGCTCGAGTGGCATGCACTGCACGCGCTCCCCGGCATGGAGCAGGTCGGGACCGGGGCGGACGGTCGGGTCACGTCCTACGGTCGGGTGCTGGACCTGCCGGGAGGCCCGGCCTGGTTCCGCGCGTCCGCCGCGGCCGAGGACGGGGTCGGGTCGCGGTCCGGCCGTCGTCGTGGGACGGCACCGCGAGGCAGGGGTCGCGTCGGCCTCGACCTGCTCGTGCGCCTGACCGACCTGTCCGACCTGCCGACGCTCGTCGCCCGGGTGCGGGCGCTCTTCGACCTGGACGCGGACCCGGTGGCGGTGGACGACGCGCTCGCCGCGGTGCCCGCACTCGCACCGGTGGTCGACCGCGTCCCCGGCATGCGGTTGCCCGGGGCGGTGGACCCGCACGAGGTCGTGTTCCGCACCCTCATCGGGCAGCAGGTGTCCGTCGCGGCGGCGCGGACCGCACAGACCCGGCTCGTCGCCGCGCTCGGGACGCCGGTGCCGGAGGCGCTCGTGCCGGAGGCGCTCGTGCCGGGTGCGGCCGTCGCGCGGACGTTCCCGCGCGCCGCAGTGGTCGCCGAGCGTGGTCGTGAGGTCCTCCGTGGCCCCGCTGCCCGCGTCGACACGATCATGCGCGTCGCGGCGGCGCTCGCCGACGGGTCGCTCGTGGTCGACGGCGGCCAGTCCCTCGACGACCTGCGATCGGGGTTGCTCGCCGTGAAGGGGATCGGGCCGTGGACCGCCGACTACGTCGCACTGCGGGTGCGGCACCACCCCGATCTGTTCCTCCACAGTGACCTCGCCGTCCGGAACGGTGCACAGGAACTCGGGCTGCCCGGGACGGCGCGTGAGCTCTCCCTATGGTCGGAACGGGTGGCCCCCTGGCGGAGCTACCTGACGATGCACTGCTGGCGGCCGATCGTCGATCGCGCGATGGACCGGACCGCTGCGACCTCCACGACCTCCGGGAAGGACCCCCGATGACCGACGCTGTCTGCACCACCCTGACCACCCCCGACGGACCCTTCACCGTGCTCGAGGACGACCGCGGTCGGGTCCTCGCCTCGGGGTGGACCGCCGACGTCGTGCGGGTCCTCGCCCGGATCGCCGAGCGACACCGGCCTCAGCGGGTCCTCGAGGGACGGGTCGCCGCGGCCGATGCCGTCGACGCCTACTACGCGGGGGAGACCGACCACGCCATGCAGGTGCCCGTCCACCAGGTCGGGACCGACCTGTTCACGGAGGGGTGGCGGCGGCTGCGGGACATCCCGGCCGGGTCGACCCTGACGTACACCGCGTTCGCGAGCGCGATGGGTCGACCGGATGCCGTCCGGGCAGCGGCGAGCGTCTGCGCCCGGAACGCCCCGGCGCTGTTCGTCCCGTGTCACCGGGTCCTGCGCTCGGACGGCTCCCTCGGCGGCTTCGCCTGGGGACTCGACGTCAAGCGCGCCCTGCTCGAACGTGAGTCCGTGGGCGTCGACGCGCTGGTCTGACCCGCGTCTGACGGCACCGGTGTCCACAGGAGCCGTGCTGTCGTCCACAGGAAACGTGCCGCCGTCCACAGGGATCACAGAGCGCTCCCCCAGGACGCGGGTGGTGACTCTCGGGGCTCCGCCTGTCAGACTCGCGACGACGGCGTGGCCCACGACCAGCGGGGGCCGAGATCAGCGTCGCCCGAGCTGTGGGTGGCACCGACCAGTGCCATCCGCCCGGGGACGGACCACACGACGTCGGGGACGAACGAGGACGCCATGACGACCAGCACCGGACGATCGGTGACGTCTGCGGACGGCACGCAGATCGCGGTCTCGTCGAGCGGTTCGGGACCCGTGCTCGTCCTCGTCGGCGGCGCCTTCGACCACCGGGGCACCCCGTACGTGGACGCCGTCGTCGCGGCGTTCTCCGACCGCTACCGGGTCGTCACGTACGACCGGCGCGGTCGGGGGCAGAGCGGCGACACCCGGCCGTGGTCCGTCGAGCGCGAGGTCGACGACCTCGCAGCGGTCGTGGCCGACGCCGACGGACCGGTCGACCTGCTCGGCATCTGCGTGGGGGCCGCCGTGGTCCTGCACGCCGTCGCCGCTGGGGTCCCGGTGGGTCGGGTCGTCCTCTACGAGCCGCCCTACCGCGCGAGTGCCGACGCCCGGGCGGACGACGTCCTGTTCGCCGACCGCCTGGACGAGATGATCGCCGGCGGACGACGGGCTGCCGCGGTGCGTGCGTACCTGACCCGCGTCCTCGGGGTGCCGATGCTCCAGGTGTCCGCCGTGCCCCTCAAGCCGAAGCTCTGGAAGGCGCTGCTCGCCGACGCCGGCGTCCTCGGTCGCGACGTCCGGGTCCTCGGCGGGCTCGTCGTGCCCGAGCGGGTGCTCGCCGCGATCGGCGTCCCCGTGCTCGTCGCGGCCGGCACCGCGGGCGCGGTGTGGGCCCGGGGGGCTGCCCGCGCGGTGGTCGAGAGCGTTCCCGGGTCCACGTCCGTGGTCCTCGAGGGGCAGGGGCACGTGCCGGACCCCGTCGTCCTGAAGGAAGCCGTGGACGCGTTCCTCCTCGGCGAACGCAGCCCGAGCAACACTGACCAGCCCGAGCAACACTGACCAGCCCGAGCACCACTGACCAGCCGGAGTCGCACCGGACGGTCGGAGCCGCACGGTCTGCGCTGCACGGCGCGGTCCTGCGCCAGGATGGACGGGTGAACGCACCCCGCCTCGGACTCCTGCTCGACGTCGACGGCCCGATCGCCAGCCCGCTCTCGCGGACGATCGCGATCCCGAGCATCATCGAGGACCTCGTCGCGCTCGCCGCGGAGGGCATCCCGGTCGTGTTCAACACCGGCCGGAGCGACGCCTTCATCCGTGAGCAGGTCGTCGGACCGCTCCTCGCCGGAGGTCTCGCGGCCGGCGGTCGCGTGCACGCGATCTGCGAGAAGGGCGCCGTCTGGTGCTCGATCGGACCGCAGTTCCCGGACGGCATGGGTGAGCTCACCGTCGCCGAGGACCTGGCCCTGCCGCGCGACTTCGCCGACGAGATGCGCGACCTGGTCCGGGACGAGTACGCCGACTTGGTGTTCTTCGACGAGACGAAGCGCGCGATGGTCTCGATCGAGCAGCTCGTCGAGGTCGACAACGCCGCCTACCTCGCCCGGCAGCCGGCGTTCGACGCGCAGGCGATGGCAGCGCTCGAGCGGCGGGGACTCGGCGCCCGTCGACTCGACGACGTGCGACCGGACGAGCACGGTGCGGTGGACTGGCGCGTCGACCCCACGATCATCTCGACGGACATCGAGTCCGACCGGAGCGGCAAGGACCTGGGCGCCGAGCGTGCGCTCGAGCTCCTGGCCGAGGACGGGGCCCTGCCACTCGAGTGGCGGACGGTCGGCGACTCCCGGAGTGACTACGCGATGGCGGACTGGCTGCACGCGAACGGACACCGGGTCGCCCACGTCGACGTCCGGCCGGCCGACGGGGTCCCGGAGACGCCGTACCCCGTGCTGACCGCGCCGGAGGGCGTCATCCACGACGAGGCCGGTGCGCGCTTCCTGCGGGAGTGGCGGACCGCCTGACCGGCGCCACCATTTGCGGACGCTCGTGGTACACCACTACCCTTCCGGGGTCCGCCTGCTCCGATGACGGGAACGTCCCATGGCCCTCCGCACCAAGTCCATCGAAGCGTCGCTCGCCGACGCCGACGAGAAGGGGCGCTCGCTCAAGCGCTCGCTGGGGACGTTCGACATCGCCGCGATGGGGATCGCCGTCGCGGTCGGTGCCGGCATCTTCTCGGTCGGCGCGAACGCCGCCGCCAACTTCGCCGGACCCGGCGTCATCATCTCGTTCATCCTCGCCGCGGTCACGTGTGGCCTGGCGATCATGTGTTACGCCGAGTTCGCCTCGACGATCCCGGTCGCCGGGTCCGCGTACACGTTCACCTACGCCACGATGGGCGAGCTGCTCGCCTGGATCGTCGGGTGGGACCTCATCCTCGAGACGCTGACGGCCAGTGCCGTGATCGCGAAGTACTGGGGCATCTACCTCAGCACCGCGTTCGACGTCTTCGGCATCACGCTGCCGAGCACGATCGCCCTCGGCCCGATCGGCTTCACGTGGGGGCCGGTGCTCATCGTCGGCGTCTTCACGGCGCTGCTGGCGTTCGGCACCCGCCTGTCGAGCCGGGTGTCCGCGGTGATCACGATCATCAAGGTCGCGATCGTCCTGTTCGTCATCGTGGTCGGCGCCTTCTTCGTCAAGGCCGCCAACTTCACGCCGTTCATCCCCACGGCGGAGCCCGCGAAGGGCGCCGAGGGGAGTGTCTGGACCCAGTCGCTCGTGTCCTTCGCCACCGGGTCCGAGCCCGCGCAGTACGGCGTCTTCGGCCTGCTCGCCGCCGCCTCCCTGGTGTTCTTCGCGTTCATCGGTTTCGACGTCGTCGCGACGAGTGCCGAGGAGACGGAGAACCCGCAGAAGACCCTGCCGCGCGGCATCTTCATCGGGCTCGGCATCGTGACCCTGCTGTACGTCGGCGTCAGCATCGTCATCACCGGCATGGTGTCGTACAAGCAGCTCGCGCAGGAGGACGCGCCCTCCCTGGCGTCGGCGTTCGACCTCGTCGGGCTGCCCTGGGCGGCGGGCATCATCGCGATCGGGTCGCTCGTCGGCCTGACCACCGTCGTCATGGTGCTGCTGCTCGGCCTGTCCCG
This sequence comes from Curtobacterium sp. MCJR17_055, assembly GCF_003224335.1. Classification (GTDB taxonomy): domain Bacteria; phylum Actinomycetota; class Actinomycetes; order Actinomycetales; family Microbacteriaceae; genus Curtobacterium. The sequence continues at coordinate 230,880 of NZ_QKLF01000002.1, read as the reverse complement.
CATCGTCTTCTCGATGAGCCGTGACGGCCTGCTGCCGCGCTGGTTCTCGGTGACGAACCCGAAGACGCAGACCCCGGTCCGGGTGCAGGTCGTCGCGGGCATCATCGTCGCGTTCCTCGCCGGGTTCACGCCGGTCGAGAACCTCGAGGGCATGATCAACATCGGCACGCTCTCGGCCTTCGTGCTCGTGTCGGTCGGCATCATCGTGCTGCGGAGGTCGCGTCCGGACGCACCGCGCGCCTTCCGGGTGCCGTGGTCCCCGGTCATCCCGATCCTGTCCGCCGTGCTGTGCTTCTGGCTGATGCTCAACCTCGAGGTCGAGACCTGGCTGCGCTTCGTCGTCTGGCTCGTCATCGGCTTCGCGATCTACTTCGGCTACAGCCGTCGGCACAGCCGGGTCGGTCGCGGCGAGCACTGACCGCCGCCCGGTGCCCGCGCTCGGTCGTCGCTGTCCCAGCGCCGACCGGACCCAGCGCCGACCGGACCCGCACAACGAGAGCCGGATCGAACCACGGTGTTCCGTGGTTCGATCCGGCTCTCGTTGCGTCAGACCGGCCCGAACCGCGGGCGTCGAACCGCGGGCGCCGAACCGCGGGCGTCGAACCGCGGGCGCCGAACCGCGGGCGTCGAACCGCGGCGCCGCGGCGGCCCTTGCCACGGCGGCGTCAGGCGCCGAGCAGCAGGGCCACGCCGAACGCGAGCATGACGACCGCGACGAGGGCGTCGAACACGCGCCACGTCACCGGCTTCGCGAACAGCGGTCGCAGCAGCCGTCCGCCGAACCCGAGCGCACCGAACCAGAGGCAGCTCGCCGCCACCGCGCCGACGGTCCACCACCACCGGTCGTCGACGCCCTGTCGGTTCGCGACCGACCCGAGGAACACGAGCGTGTCCAGGTACACGTGCGGGTTCGCCCACGTGAAGACGAGCATCGTCAGGACCGCGGCCCGCATGGTCGGCCCACCCGGACGGCCCGCGCCGAGCCGGGCGGGCGGCGTGCCGTCGTCTGCGGCACGGTCCTCGAGCCGGATCGCCTCGTCCGAGGGGCGCAGCGCCCGCCGGGCCGCGAGCACCCCGTAGGTGAGCAGGAACGCCGCCCCGACGAACCGAATGACGAGCAGCGCCACGGGCACCCGTTCGACCACCACGCCGACACCGAGCACCCCGGCGACGATGAGGGCGGCGTCGGACAGCGTGCACACGGCCACCGCGACCGCCACCACACCCGGACGCGCGCTGACCGCGAGCCGCAGCAGGTAGGTGTTCTGGACCCCGATCGCGACGATGAGGGCCAGGCCGGTGCCGAGGCCGGAGAGAGCGGGGAGGAGTGCGGTCACAGGGGAACCGTACGGTGCTGGGCTGGATCAGCACAGCTCATGATCGTGGTGCGCCGTAAGCTGCGCTCATGGTGCAGTTCCAGCGCGACCACCTCGAGACACTGCTTGCCGCCGTCGACACGGGCACCTTCGACGCGGCCGCGCGGACCCTGTCGATCACGCCGTCGGCGGTCTCCCAGCGGGTCAAGGCGATGGAGCAACTCGTCGGGCGGGTGCTGCTGCAGCGGACCACCCCGATCACGCCCACGGCCGACGGTGAGGTCGTGCTCCGGCACGCGCGGCAGGTGCGGTTGCTCGACGAGGAGACCTCGCGTGCACTCGCCATGCCGGGCGCCGACGGGGCGGGACACACCCCTTCGATCCCCCTCGCCGTGAATGCGGACTCGCTCGCCACGTGGTTCCTCGACGCCCTCGCCCTGGTGCGGCACGACACCGAGGTGGTCTTCGACCTGCACCGTGAGGACCAGGACCGGACGGCCGAACTGCTGCGCTCCGGCACGGTCATGGCGGCGGTCACGGCGGAGGCGGCACCGGTCCAGGGCTGCTCCTCCGTCCCGCTCGGCGTCGATCGCTACCGGGCGGTCGCCGCGCCGTCCTTCGTCCGTCGGTACCTGGACGGCGCCGACACCGAGCGGCGCATGACGGCCAGACTCGACCGGGTACCGCTCGTCGACTACGACCGTGACGACGACCTGCAGCAGGGATTCCTCCGGCGGGTCCTCGGGCACGCGCCGCGCGGTCCACGGCACTACGTCCCGAACTCCGCCGACTTCGCGCGCGCGGTGCAGCTCGGGTTCGGATGGGGGCTCCTGCCTGAGGCGCAGTGCCTCGACGCGCTTCGTTCAGGTGCGCTCGTCGAGCTCACCCCGGGGCGGCGGGCCGATGTCGCGCTGTGGTGGCAGCGGTGGACGACGGCGTCACCACTGCTCGAACGCGTCACGGACGCCGTGCGGTCGGTCGCTGCGGAACGGCTCCATCGGCCGGCTTGACCTGCGGTGCGGGACCGGTGACGCGCCCAAGCGGACCGATGTCCGCGGAACGCACGAGCAGCGCCGCGCCGCGCCCGTGCCCCCTGACCTGGGGGTCTGTTCACACGATCGTCACATGGCGGTCGCGGGTCGTGTCGTACGATCGCACCACTGACGGCGCGGGCCGTCAGCAGCTCGACCCGAACCCACCGAACACGGTCCCGCCTCCCGAGGGCGGACCCTCCGGTGCACGCCGCACCCACGGCGAGCACCGTGCCCCGGACGAGGAACCCTGGCCTCCGTCCGTGCCGGACCACCGCGTCCGGATCCTGTCGCCGACGTCGCCGACACCCGTCGTCCGTCGTGCCCCGCGAGCACACGGATCGACATCTCCGACACCCGACAGGAGAACGCGCATGTCCGCACCCACGGACGTCCGGCGACCCCGGACGACCTCTGCACCCCTGACCGATCCCGACGACCGCACCGTGATCGAGGTCCCCGCCGACGGGCAGCCCCGTCGCCGGACCGGTCGCCGGTCCTCCGGCGGCGTCGTCGCCGGAGGCGCCCGAGGCCCCGAAGGCGCCGAAGGCGCCGACCGCCCGGCCGCACCGGTCGTCCACGTGACCGAGCAGCCCGCCGCCGCCCGCAACCGCGACACCCGGGCCCACAGCCCGGTCATGGTGCTCATCGTGCTGCTGGCGACGCTCGGCGTCGTCACCTACGCGGTGTTCCTGCTCAACCCCGCCAACCGCGGGGACTTCCTGCCCTACGGGCTCGTCATCATCGCGGAGAGCGTCCTCGTCGGGCAGTCCCTGCTGTCGATGTGGACGATCCTGTCCGGCGGTACCGACCCGCGTGACTTCGCGTTCCACAACACCCAGGACACGCTCTTCGACCCCGACGAGATCGCCCGTGACGGGCTCGTCGAGCGCGGCCACCGCTGGCCGATGCGCGTCCGCGGCAAGCGGGTCGTCGTCGACGTCTTCATCACCGTGTACGGCGAGGAGCTGACGAAGATCGCCGCGACCGTCGCCGCCGCGGTCGCGATGCGCGGCGAGCACCGCACGTGGATCCTCGACGACGGTCGGAGCGACGACGTGCGCGCCCTCGCCGACCGCCTCGGTGCCCGGTACGTCCGTCGGCTGTCCTCGAACGGCGCGAAGGCGGGCAACATCAACCACGCCCTGACGCTCGCGAAGGGCGACTACTTCGCCGTCTTCGACGCGGACTTCGTGCCCGCGAAGGACTTCCTGTTCGAGACCGTCCCGTTCTTCGCGGACGAGTCGATCGCGTTCGTGCAGACCCCGCAGACGTACGGCAACCTGCACAACCTCGTCTCCCGCGGCGCCGGCTACATGCAGACGGTGTTCTACCGCTTCATCCAGCCCGGCCGGAACCGGTTCAACGCGGCCTTCTGCGTCGGCACGAACGTGATCTTCCGCCGTGCGGCGATCGACGACGTCGGCGGCATCCACACCGACTCGAAGTCCGAGGACGTCTGGACGAGCCTGCACCTGCACGAGCGCGGCTGGAAGTCGGTCTTCATCCCGATGACCCTGGCGGTCGGCGACGCTCCGGAGACGATCGAGGCGTACAGCAAGCAGCAGCTCCGCTGGGCCACCGGCGGGTTCGAGATCCTGCTCACGCACTTCCCGTTCAACCCGAAGCGCAAGCTCACGATGGACCAGCGCCTGCAGTACTTCGTCACCGCGAGCTTCTACCTGACCGGCATCGTCCCCGGCCTGCTGCTGCTCGTCCCGCCGCTCGAGATCTTCTTCGACCTCCGCCCGATGAACATGTCGATCGGGGTCGGCGAGTGGGTGCTGTTCTACCTCGGCTTCTACCTCATGCAGGTCGTCCTGGCGTTCTACGCCCTCGGGTCGTTCCGGTACGAGACCCTGCTCCTGGCCGCGGTGTCGTTCCCGATCTACGCCCGTGCGCTGTGGAACGTGCTCTGCGGGAAGGAGCAGGCCTGGCACGTCACGGGAGCCGGTCGGGGCCGGGCGCCCTCGCCGTTCAACTTCATCGTGCCGCAGGTGCTCGTCTTCGTGTTCCTGTCCCTGACGAGCGTCGTCGCGATCTGGCGTGACGTGTCGAACGGGCAGCTGACGCTCGCCACCGCGTGGAACATCACGAACTCGGTCATCTTCGGCGCCTTCATCGTCACGGCGTTCCGTGAGCAGTCGGTCAACCGGCGGGCCGCCCGGCAGGAGCGTGACGCGGACACCGCTCCGGTCTTCGTCCTCGCCACGGCCGGCCTCGAGCCCGCGCCCGCCCTCCGGACGCAGGTCGTCCGCCCCGACTCGCTGCAGAACGCACGCGACGTCATCACCGCCAGCGCCGCCTCCGGCACCCCGACGGCCGTGGAGGTCGCATCATGACCTGGACCAACCGACTCCGCCTGTACGGTGGCATCCTGGTCGTGCTCGTCGTCGTCGCGGCCTGCACGCTCGTCTTCAACCAGCGGCGGAGCGCCGTGACGAGTGCCTCGGCCGCCATCACCGCGCAGGAGTACGCCGTCGGCACCGACTACGGCGGAACGGTCACCGAGGAGTACGTCGAGGAGGGTGACACCGTCCGCGAGGGGCAGGAGCTCATGCAGGTCCAGAGCCTGCAGCTCGCCCAGGACATCCGGAAGGGCGTCGTCGGCGCGGACACCACCACCAGCGCGTACGAGATCGAGTCCGACGGCCTGATCACCTTCAAGGCGGAGGTCTCCGGCACCGTCGCGAAGCTCGACGTGAAAGCCGGTGGGTACGTGCAGGCCGGCTCGGAGCTCGGCACGATCCACAAGGCGAAGAGCCTGTTCGTCACGTCCGAGTTCCTCGTCAGCCCGCGCGACTACGGCCGGATCACCGACGGTGCGACGGTCGACTTGCGCCTGCCGAACGACCGCTCGATCGAGGGGACCGTCAAGAACGTCAGCGTCGTGACCGACGCCGACGGCCAGGCGAAGACGACCGTGTCCGTGGAGAGCCCGGAGCTGTCGGCGTCGCCGTCGTCCGGGGTCACGAGCCCGGGCACCCCGGTGGACGCGACACTGCACCTCCGCGACGACGGCCGGCTGGCCGGTGTCACCGACGCGTTCCGCGACTTCCTCCGTCAGATCGGGATCTGAGCGTGCGGCTCCGTGCCGCTGCCGTCGCCCTCGTGGCCGCGTCCGCGCTCGTCCTCACCGCCTGCACCGGGACCGGCGCCGAGACCGGGACGGGAGGCCCGGACCGCGCCACCGGGACCGGCTCACCGTCCGCGGACGGTCCGGACCGGGAACAGGCCCGCGACCAGGCCCGCGCCCTGGCCGCCCTCGGTGCCGTCCCGAAGACCACCGCGGGCACCATGCGCCTCGCCGACGGGCTCGTCCCGCCGACGAACCGGTGGTTCTCCGGCCTGGTCTACGGCGCCGCACCGCAGCCGGTCTTCCCGACCCCGATCTCGTGGCAGGTGACCGACGACGGGTTCGCCGCCGGGCTGCCCGTGGTGAGCGCCACCGAGAAGACGATCGCCGGTGGTGCGGTGCAGCAGGTCGGGCTCGACCTCGGCGCCGACCGGACCCTCGTGTCCGCGTACGACCAGGTGTCCGTGACGGTCGAACACCGCGACGGCGACCGGGTCGTCGGGCACACCGTCCTCGCGCAGGGGTCCCCGCTCGTGTCCTACACGGCCGAGGCCGGACAGACCGTGCGCGCGACCTCGAGCATCACCGCGACCGGTGACGGCCCCGACGGCACGACGACGGGCACCATCGCCGCCGACGGTCGCACGTGGGGCGTCGTCACCAGCGGCGACGTCAGCGGCAGCGCGATCGAGCTCGGTCGCGGGGGCACCGTCGTCCTCTTCCCCGTGCCCGACGACGCGACCGGCAAGCAGGTGCGTGCCCTGTCCACCGCGGCGGCGTCCCCGTTGCAGCAGGTCACCCTCGCCCGCTCGTCGACCGGCACCGCGACCCACGGCGAGCAGCGGACCGCTCTCGGGTACCGCACCGCGGCACGGGGCGACACCGTCATCGTGCCGCAGCCCGGTCAGGGCGCGACGGGTCTGGACTGCACGGGTCTGCACTACGCGACCATCACCGGGGACGCCCCCGTCTGCACCGGTGACGTGCTCCGGTTCGCGGCCCCGAGCCTCCAGGCCGACGACCGGTTGGACCTGTCCCGGCTGTCCTCGTCCGAACGCGACGAGCTGACCGGTCAGGTCCGCGCGGACGCCGGCGCGGTCTCGGAGGCGTCCTTCGGCGCCGACAGCTACGGCGGCGGCAAGGACCTGTACCGGGTCGCGAACCTGTACCGGCTCGCCACGCAGCTCGACCTCGACGACGTCGCCGCGGGCCTGCGGGAGCAGTTGGTCACGCAGATCGACCAGTGGACCGATCCGGAGGGCTGCGGCGTCAGCGGCACGCGGTGCTTCCGGTACGACGACACCGTGAAGGGCCTGGTCGGCCAAGCGCCCTCCTACGGCTCGGACGAGTTCAACGACCACCACTTCCACTACGGCTACCTGCTGTCCGCAGCGGCGATCGTCGCGGACGGGTCGGACGAGCTCGTCGCGGCGTGGGCGCCCGTGCTCGACCTCGTCGCCGCGGACATCGCGTCCCCGGAGGCGACGGCGTCCTTCCCGGAACTCCGCGTGTACGACCCGTACGCGCAGCACTCGTGGGCCTCCGGGTACTCGCCGTTCGCGGACGGGAACAACCAGGAGTCCTCGTCCGAGGCCGTGTCCGCCTGGAACGGGCTCGCCCGTTGGGGGACGGTCTCCGGCTCCCGGTCGACCGCGGAACTCGGCAGCTGGCTGCTCGCGAACGAGGCCGTGTCTGCCCAGCGTGACGTGCTCGACCCGGACCTGCGCGCGTTCCCCGGGTTCGAGCACACGATCGTCTCGCTGAACTGGGGCGGCAAACGGGACCACGCCACGTGGTTCAGCGCGGACCCGGCGGCACCGGCCGGCATCGAGCTCATCCCGATGCCAGCGGTCGCGACGGAGTACGTCGCGGCCGGCGGGAAGCGGCAGATCGCCCGGGTCCTCGACGAGGCCGTGCCGGAGGGCGACTACGCGGTGCAGTTCGGGGACTACCTGCTCATGTACCGGGCGCTCGCCTCGGGCAGCCAGGCGACGGTCGCGTTGGCCGCCGCGCGGGACCTGCCGGCGGAGGACATCGACACCGGCAACACCCGCTCGTACCTGCTCGCCTGGATCATGGCGCGCGGGTAGCGGGTGCCGGACCGGGAGCGCGGTCGGGGGACGCGCTCCTGGGCTCCGGCACACCTCCGGCGGCCTACGGTCGGGAGCATGACCACCTTGCGCGCGAAGACCACCGCCACCCTCGTCGGCCTCGCCACCGTCGGCCTGCTGCTCGGCGGCTGCTCGAACGCCGGTGCCCAGAACGGCAACCCGGTCGGGAAGGTGCCGGGCTCGGAGGAGTCCGCGACCCGCTCCGACCCGGGTCAGCGCAACAGTGCGCCGTGCGGGGTCGCCTCGAGCGCCGCCGTCGACGCGATCGACGAGGCGGTCGGCCCGCACGACGGCACCGACGTCGTCAGCGTCACGGAGAGCGACGAGGGCTGGTACCTCGGCGTCTCGGTCGCCCCGAACACGAGCGACGACCCCAACGACGACGAGGTCGGCATCTGGGGTACGGAAGAGGACCCCACCGCCGAGGACTTCGACGGCCCGGTCTTCCCGGTGAACAAGGTCGCCGAGGACGTCGTCGCCGACGAGCAGGGCTCCGCGACCGCAGCACCGTCCGCCTTCTCCGAGACGTCGAAGGCCGCGAAGCAGGTCCAGAGCTGCATCGTCGAGGCCGTCGACCACTGAGTCAGGTCTGGCAGCGCGGACACCAGTAGGTGTCCCGCAGCGTGAGCTCCGACTCGCCCAGGTCGCCCGACCGGACACGCGTGCCACAGCGCAGGCAGGGCTTGCCGGCCCGGTTGTAGACCCAGAACCGCTGCCCCGGGCGGTCGACGCCCGTGGTCACGCGGTTGCTCCGGTCGCGGTTGGCGACGATGAGCCGGGAGGCCATGGTCACCATCCGCGCGGGGTCGCGCACCTCGCCGACGGGGCGCGTGGGCAGCACGCCCCGCAGGAAGCAGAGCTCGTTGCGGTAGACGTTCCCGAGGCCCGCCATCACCCGCTGGTCGAGGAGGGCGAGGCCGACCGGTCGCTCCGGGTCGGCGGTGAGGTTCGCGAGGGCGAGGTCGGCGTCCCAGTCCGGGCCGAGCAGGTCCGGACCGAGGTGCCCGACGACGGTGGACTCCTGGTCGCGCGGGACGACCTCGAGGACCCCGAGCGTGAACCCGACGGTCGACACGTCCGCGGCGTCGAGCACCACGCGCGCCTGGAACGCGGGTCGCCGCCAGCGCTCGCCGGGCCGGTAGACGTCCCACCGGCCCTCCATCTTGAGGTGCGAATGCACGGTGAGGTCGCCGATCCGGTGCAGCAGGTGCTTGCCGCGAGGCACGACCTCGTCCACCGTCCGCCCGACCAGGTCGAGCGCGGCGAACGCGGGTACGCGGAAGTCGCTGCGGGTCAGGACCTTCCCCGCGAGCGCGGCGTGCAGGCGGGCCGCGGCGCGGAAGACGGTGTCGCCCTCAGGCACGATCGACCTCAGGCATGATCCACTCAGGCACGGAGTCGCAGTCCCTGCGGGGTGGCGGTGAAGCCCGCCGTGCGGAGCGCCGTGCCGAGCGCCGACTCGAGGACGAACTCCCCGTCGACCCGCTCCACCGACAGCTTGCCGAGCCCGGACCGCACGGTGGCCGCGATCGACGTCGCCGCCGCCGCGAGGTCGGCCGGGTCCTCGGTGAAGGTCAGCACGCTCTTGCCGCCGCGTTCGACGTAGACGGCGAGCTGGCCGTCGACGAGCACGACGAGCGCGCCCGCCTTGCGGCCAGGTCGGTGCCCCCGTCCGGTCTTCGTCGCCGGGGTGGTGGTCGCCGGGGACGTGCCCGCGGCCTCCGCGCCGGTCGAGCCGTCGGCGTCCTCGTCAGCGGCGTCGTGCGGCCACGGCAACGCCGCCCCGTAGGGGTTGGCCGGGTCGGTGGCGGCGAGGGTGAGCGCCTCTCGCGTGCGGTCCGGGTCGGCCCGCTCCTCGTCGTCCAGGTCCTTCGCGTACGTGCGGAGCCGGTCGACGGTCGGCCCGGTGGCGAACTGCGCCGCTCCGAGCCCCTCGACGAAGTACCCGCGTCGGGCGCGGCCGGACTCCTCGAACTTCGCGAGCACCCGGTAGACCCCGGCGAAGCCGCCCCGGACGCCCTCGACCTGCACGGCCCCGCGGGTGACGACGCCGTAGCGCTCGAGCAGGAGCTCGGCGGTCGCCGCGGCCCGGACGGTCGCGTCGGGTTCGGCGAGCGGCAGGAGCGACCAGCGGCCGCCGACGTTCGGCGGTCCGGACTGGGTCGGCAGCGTCGGCCGACGACGCCCGCGGTACGCCCGGGCCCGGGGCGCGGCGGACGTGCGCGCCGCGCCGCCGAGCATCGCCCGGAGCGGTGCGAAGGTGTCGTTCGTGATCTGTCCGGCCCAGACGAGGTCCCACAGCGCGGTCGTCATCGCCTTGTCGTCGGTGCTCCCGACGGCCTGGCCGAGCTGGCGGAAGAAGTAGGCGCCACCGCCGGCGAGGGCGCCGAGCACGTCCCGCTGCAGCTCGGTCGTCTCGTCCCCGGCGGCCTCGGCCAGGGTCGTCGCCGCGGTGTCGGCGAGGTGCAGGCGCACCCAGCCGTCGTTGCCGGGCAGGGTCCCGCCGCCGGACCAGAGGACCTCGCCCGTGGCGGTCAGCTCGTCGAGCATGCTCGGGGCGTAGTCGGACACCCGGGCCGGCAGCACGAGGGACTCCCATGAACTGGCGGGCAGGGCGACACCGGAGAGTTGGTCGACGACCTGCAGCACGCCGTCGATCCCGCGCAGCCCACCGCGGGTGCCGGGGACGCGGACGTGCTGCCACGCCGGCATGAACCGGGCGAGCGTGTCCGGGGACACCGGCTCGACCTCGTGCCGGAGCGCCGCGAGCGACTTCGTGCGGATGCGTCGGAGCACCTCGGAGTCGCACCACTCGGCGCCCTGTCGGTCCGGTCGGAACTCGCCCTCGACCAGCCGTCGGTCGGCGACCAGGCGACGCAGCGTGTCCTGCACGACCGCGACACCGAGACCGAGCCGACCGGCTGCCTCCTGCAGACTGAAGGGTCCGTGGCTGCGGGCGTACCGACCGACGAGGTCCCCGAGCGGGTCCGCGACCGGTTCGACGAACGCGGTCGGGACACCGATCGGCAGCGGGACGCCCAGCGCATCGCGAAGCCGGGACGCGTCCTCGATGACGGCCCACCGGGTGGCGCCGGCGTGCGAGAAGGCCAGGACCCGGCGGTCGCGCTCGAGCCCCTCGAGTGCCGTGCGCAGGGTGGTGCCCGCCTCGGTCCGGTCGGGGGCGTCCGCGAGCCAGCTGCGGTCGAGCAGCTCCTCGAGGTCGAGCGCGCCGACGAGCCGCAGGACGTCGACCATGCCCTCCACGTCCCGCGCCCGGCGGTCCGGGGAGAGCCGCTGCAGGTCGCGCTCGACGCCCTCGATGACCGCGGGGTCGAGGAGCTCACGCAGCTCGGCCCGACCGAGCAACTCGCTGAGCAGCGTCGAGTCGAGCGACAGGGCGGCAGCCCGACGTTCGGCGAGCGGGGAGTCGCCCTCGTACATGAAGGCGGCGACGTAGCCGAACAGGAGCGTCCGGGCGAACGGTGACGGCTGCTCGGTCTCGCTCTCGACGAGCCGGATGCGCCGTCGGGCGATCTCGTCCGCGATCCCGAGCAGGGACGGGACGTCGTACACGTCCTGCAGGACCTCGCGCACGGTCTCGAGCAGGATCGGGAACGTCGGGTACTTCTGGGCGACCTCGAGCAGCTGGGACGCCCGCTGGCGCTGCTGCCAGAGCGGCGAGCGGCGGCCGGGGTCGCGTCGCGGGAGCAGGAGCGCCCGGGCGGCGCACTCGCGGAACCGGGCGGCGAACAGCGCGGACCCGCCGACCTCGTCGGTGACGATCGCCTCGAGGTCGTCGCGGTCGAAGACGAACAGGTCCGCTCCGGGAGGCTCGGCGTCGGTCTCCGGGATCCGCACCACGATGCCGTCGTCGGCGGCCATCGCCCCGCCGTCGATCCCGTGCCGTTCCCGCAGGCGGGCCGCGACCGCGAGGGCCCACGGCGCGTGCACGGTCATGCCGTACGGGGAGTGCAGGATGAGGCGCCAGTCGCCGAGCTCGTCGCGGAAGCGCTCGACGACGAGCGTCGTGTCGCTCGGCACGTGGCCGGTGGCGGCGCGCTGGTCGCGGAGGAAGGTGATGAGGTTCGTGACCGCGCGGTCGTCGAGTCCGACGCCCGCCACCCGCGCGCGGGCGTCCTCGTCCGAGGCGGACTCGACCTCGCGCACGAAGGCACCGGTCGCGCGGCCGAGCTCCGCCGGTCGGCCCAGGCCGTCGCCCTTCCAGAACGGCACGCGGCCGGGCTGCCCGAACGCCGGACTCACCAGGACGCGGTCGTGGGTGATCTCCTCGATCCGCCAGCTCGTGGCCCCGAGCGCGAAGACGTCGCCCACGCGGGACTCGTAGACCATCTCCTCGTCGAGCTCCCCGACGCGGGAGGCCCGCTCCCCGACCATGAAGACGCCGAACATCCCGCGGTCGGGGATGCTCCCGCCGCTCGTGACGGCGAGTCGCTGGGCCCCGGGACGACCGGTCAGGGTGCCGTGCACGCGGTCCCAGACCAGGCGCGGGCGCAGCTCGGCGAACTCGTCGCTCGGGTACCGCCCGGTGACCAGGTCGAGCGTCGCGTCGAACGCCGAGCGGGGCAGGCCGCTGAACGGGGCGCTGCGCCGGACCAGGTCGAACCAGTGCTCGACGTCGACGGTGTCGACCGCTCCGGCGGCGACGGTGTGCTGCGCGAGGACGTCGAGCGGGTTCGCGGGGACCGAGATCGACTCGATCTGCCCGCTGACCATCCGCTCGACGGTGACAGCGCTGTTGACGAGGTCGGCCCGGTGCTTCGGGAAGAGCACACCGCGGGAGACCTCGCCGACCTGGTGCCCGGCGCGGCCGACGCGCTGCAGGCCGCTCGCGACCGACGGCGGTGCCTCGACCTGGATGACGAGGTCGACCTCGCCCATGTCGATGCCGAGTTCGAGCGAGCTGGTGGCGACCACGCAGCGCAGCCGCCCGGACTTCAGGTCGTCCTCGATGATCGCGCGCTGGTCCTTGGACACCGAGCCGTGGTGGGCACGGGCGAGCACCGGCACGCTCGGGTCCGAGCCGCCGCCTTCGGTCTGTCCGGATCCGCCGACGAGCTGGGCCGGCGGGCGCTTCGGCTGGGCCACCGGCGCGTGCGCGGACGCCCGCCCCGGGGACTGCGCGACCGCCACGGCGCCGACGCCGGCGGCCACGGGCTCGGCCACCTCCGTCGTCGCGAGCGCCCGTTCCTCGTGGATCTCGTTGAGCCGGGCGGTCAGGCGTTCGGCGAGTCGTCGGGAGTTGGCGAAGACGATCGTCGACCGGTGCTGCTCGATGAGGTCGACCACGGACTCCTCGACGTGCGGCCAGATCGATCCGTTCGTCGGGCTGGAGGTCGCGTCCGCCCCGACCGGTGGGGCGCCGAGCTCGGTCATGTCGTCGACGGGGACGACCACGCGCAGGTCGAACGTCTTCTGCGCGGGCGGCGCGATGATCTGCACCGGCGCACGACCACCGAGGAAGCGGGCGACCTCCTCCGCCGGACGCACGGTCGCGGACAGGCCGATGCGCTGTACGGGCTTCTCGAGCAGGTCGTCGAGGCGCTCGAGCGAGACGGCGAGGTGGGCGCCGCGCTTCGACGACGCGACCGCGTGCACCTCGTCGACGATGACGGTGTCGACGTTGACGAGCGTCTCGCGGGCCTTCGACGTGAGCATGAGGTACAGCGACTCGGGCGTCGTGATGAGGATGTCCGGCGGCAGCCGCAGGAGCTTCTGCCGGTCGGACGAGGGGGTGTCCCCGCTCCGGACCCCGACCGTGACGTCCGGGGGTTCCAGGCCCATCCGCTTGGCGGTCTGGGTGATGCCGACCAGCGGGCTCCGGAGGTTGCGCTCGACGTCGACTCCGAGGGCCTTCAGCGGGGACACGTAGAGCACCCGGGTCCGCTGCTTCGCCGGCGGGGTGTCGGTCGAGGCGATGAGCCGGTCGATCGACCAGAGGAACGAGGCCAGCGTCTTACCGGAGCCGGTCGGGGCGATGACGAGCGCGTGCTGTCCGGTCGAGATGGCGTCCCACGCCCCGGCTTGCGCTGCCGTCGGTTCGCGGAAGGCACCCCGGAACCACTCGGCGGTGGCGGGGGAGAAGCGCTCGAAGACGTCCGTCATGGTCCGGTCCATCCTGCTCCTCACCACCGACAGCGTCCTGATGCGGGCGCTGCTTGACAAGACGAACGGTACCGATCGATCGTTACAGCATCACGACCGGTACGAACCCGGTCGTGGACCATCCTCCACGAAAGGAGTCGTCATGCACTCCATGGACGACCACACCAGCACCACGTCCCCCCGCGGCCCCTTCGGTCGCGGGCCCCGCGGACCCCGCTTCGGCGGCGCCCGCCAGCACCACGGCGTCGGGTTCCATGGCCGTGACCACGACTCCGCCGGCCGTGGCGGTCGCGGCTCCGGCCCGGGCTTCGGCGGACCCGGCTTCGGCGGACCCGGGTTCGGCCCGGGCTTCGGCGGCGGCTTCGGCCCCGGTCGCGAGCGCCGCCGTCGCGGCGACGTCCGGCTCGCCGTCCTCGGCCTCCTCGGCGAGGGCCCGCAGAACGGGTACGCCGTCATCAAGACCATCGCCGAGCGCACCGGCGGCGCATGGAAGCCGAGCCCCGGTTCGGTCTACCCGACGCTCCAGCAGCTCGTCGACGAAGAGCTCGTCGTCTCGACGGGCGACGGCCGCAAGACGCTCTTCGAACTCACCGACGCCGGACGCGCCGAGGTCGAGGCGAAGGCCGACGAGATCGCCGCCGCGTGGGAGTCCACGCCCGGCATCCCCGACTCGCAGCGGGCGTTCGTCGAGTCCCTCCGCAGGGCGATGGGCGTGCTGCACATGTACCGGACCACCGCCACGGAGGCGCAGCTCACCGCCGCCACCGCGAAGGTCGACCAGCTGCGCCGGGACCTCCTCCAGATCCTCGCGGACTGACCGTCCGTCCCGGCTCAGTCGCCGATGAACGCCGCGACGTCGGCCAGCTCCGCCGCGGAGACCGCGTGCGGCAGACCCGGGTAGCTCCGGTCGGTCACCCGGGTGTGTGCGGCCGCCCACGCGCTGGTCCTGGCGGTGGCCTCGGCGGGGATGACCGTGTCGGCGTCCCCGTGTCCGAGGAACACCCGTGGTCGGACGGCGGCCAGTCGGTCGTCACGACCGTCGTCGACACCGGGGACCACGAAGCCGGACAGCGAGACGGCGAACGCGAACGCCTCCGGTCGCGTGCGCAGGAGCTGCAGGGCCATCGACCCGCCCTGCGAGAAGCCGAGCAGACCGATCCGCGGGTGGTCGGCCGCGACGGCGTCGATCCAGTCGAGCACGGCGGTCGCGGACGCGTCGGCGGCGGCGGGGTCCGGTGACCCGGGCGTCCCGAGCGGGTACCAGCTGAAGCCGGGCCCCCACGGGTCCGGTGCCCGGAGCGCTGCCACCGTCCACGCCGCGGGCAGGGCCGGTGCCAGACCGAGCAGGTCGTGCTCGTGGGACCCGACCCCGTGCAGGGCGACGAGGAGCGGGGTCCCGACGCGGTCCGCTGCCGATCGGGTCCACTGCACGACGTCCGCATCCACCATGGGGACAACGGTATCCGTCCACCGCCGTGCTCCTCCGGCACCGGATTCGCCGCCTGGCCTGGTAGGAACGGTGCATGGCCTCGCTCCGCACCCCCGACCCCGACCCCGACTCCGGCTCCGGCTGGCTGTCGGACGAGGAACTCGCGACCGTCCGCCGTCGCATGCCCATCACCTACGTGGAGGCCGTCCCGGTGCGCACCGACGGCCTCGGAGTCGTCACGGAGGTCGGCGTGCTGCTGCGCGTGTCCCCGAGCGGATCGATCGCCCGGACGCTCGTCTCCGGTCGCGTGATGTACGGCGAGTCGATCCGCACCGCGCTGTTCCGTCACCTCGAGAAGGACCTCGGGCCGATGGCGTTCCCGCAGCTGCCGCCCAGCCCGAACCCCTTCACGGTCGCGGAGTACTTCCCGCTGCCCGGCGCCTCGGTGTTCACGGACGAGCGGCAGCACGCGATCTCGCTCGCCTACGTCGTGCCGGTCACCGGGACCTGCGAACCCCGGCAGGACGCCCTCGAACTGACCTGGATGAGTCCGATGGAGGCCGCGTCCGACGCCGTCGCAGACGAGATGGAGGGCGGTCGCGGTGCGCTGCTCCGTGCCGGTCTCGCCTCGGTGGGCGCCCTGCACTGACGGCGTCCCCCGCACACGACGAAGCCCCCGGATCCGATCGGATCCGGGGGCTTCGCAGCGCGGTACGGGACCGGCTTCGTTACTTGTCGTTCTTGAAGGAGTCGGCGACGCCGTGTGCAGCGTCCTTCACGTCGGTGACGCCCTGCTTGGCCGAGGCCTTGCCCTGGTCGGTCTGACCTTCGGCCTTCAGGCGGTCGTTGTCGGTGGCGTTGCCGAAGCCTTCCTTGGCCTTGCCGGCCGCCTTCTCAGCGGCGTTCTTGATGTCTTCGATCCCAGCCATACGTGCTCCTTCCGACGACGGACGATTCCCCGGTGGACGCTCGCGCATCCGCCGGTGACCAGTACCGTACGCGGCGACACCGGGCCGCTCGGAGGAGACGTTGAGGTTGGACCGGGTCAGCGACCGCTGCCGGCCGGACGGGAGGCGCGGCGGGACCCACCACGACGGGCTGCGGGCGCAGCGTCGTCACGCGGGGACCGACCGGCGGCGTAGCCGCCGTCCGACGACCACACCGACGCGGAACCGCCGCGGGTGGTGTCGGAAGCGGCGCGGCGCGGTGCGCCACGGCGCTGGCCGGAGGCGGCACCGCCGGTCGACGCGCCACGGCGGTCGTCGCGACCGGCCGCGTCGGACCGACCACCACGACGGGAACCCGAACCAGCCGTGTCGCTGCCGGCAGCGGAGCGCCCGGCGGAGGACGAGCCTCCCGACCGGCCGCCGGTGCCACCGACGGGGGCGCCACGACCACGCGAGCGGCCACGACCCTGGCCGGCGGCGTCACCGGAGGACTGGCGACGCGGCTGCTGCTGGACCACGGGGGTCGTGTCCTCGCGGTACGGGGCGACCTCGCCGACGAGCTCGGTCACGGCCGGGGAGGTCGCGGTCACCTGCTGCGGGGTGACCTTGATCGCTGCGGCGCGCATCATCTGCGCGACGTCACGACGCTCGGCGGGCATCGCCACCGTGACGACGTCACCCGAAGAACCGGCACGGGCGGTGCGGCCGGAACGGTGCAGGTACGCCTTGTGCTCGGTGGGCGGGTCGACGTGCACGACGAGCTCGACGGCGTCGACGTGCACACCGCGGGCGGCGACGTCGGTGGCCACGAGGACGAGTGCGTCGCCGGAGGAGAACCGGGCGAGGTTCCGCTCACGGGCACCCTGCGACAGGTTGCCCTGCAGGTCGACGGCCGGGATGCCCTGGCTCGACAGCTGCTTGGCCAGGCGCTTGGCGTGGTGCTTCGTGCGCATGAAGAGGATGCGGCGGCCGGTGCCGGAGGCGAGGGCCTTGACGAGGTCCTTCTTCGCGTCGGCGTCGGCGACCTCGAACAGGTGGTGGGTCATCGCCTCGACCGGGCTGGTCTCGTCGTCGACGGAGTGCATCACCGGGTCGTGCAGGAACTTCTTGACGAGCTTGTCCACGCCGTTGTCGAGCGTGGCGGAGAACAGGAGGCGCTGGCCGTTGACCGGCGTCGCCTGCATGATCTTGGTCACACCGGGCAGGAAGCCCATGTCGGCCATGTGGTCGGCCTCGTCGAGGACGGTGACCTCGATGGCGTCCAGGTGCACGTGGCCCTGCTGCATCAGGTCGGCGAGGCGACCCGGGCAGGCCACGACGATGTCGACGCCGCGGTTGAGCGCCTCGACCTGACGGCCCTGGCCGACGCCACCGAAGATGGTCGTGGTGTTGAGGCCCATCGCCTTGGCGAGGGGGGCGAGCGTCGCGTCGATCTGGGTCGCGAGCTCACGGGTCGGGGCGAGCACGAGGGCACGGGGGCGACCGGCGCGGCGCTGGCGGGGTGCGGCGGCGAGGCGGGCGGCGAGGGGGATCGCGAACGCGATCGTCTTGCCGGAGCCGGTGCGGCCACGGCCGAGCACGTCCTTGCCCGTGAGCGAGTCCGGGAGCGTGTCGACCTGGATCGGGAAGGCGTTCTCCTTGCCCTGGCCGACGAGGACGTCGACCATCGGGGCGGGCACACCGAGGTCGGCGAACCGGACGTCGGCGGTGTGGGGGTCCTGCGTGGTGTTCTGGGTGGTCATGGTGACCTCTCGGGCCGTTGCCGGCCGGGAAGGCGCGCGGTCGAGGCCGGCGCGGGCGGGAGCGCATCCGTGGGCGGTCCGTGTCCCGGAGGAGACGGCGCTGGTGGACGGGTGCTGTCGCCGCAGCAGAGAGCCTGGCACCGGTTCCGTCTTCCCGGACGGGTTCCGGGAGGAGGGGAGGTGCGCGATACATCGGTGTCGGTTCCGCGTGTGAGCCGCTGGGGCTCGGTGCGGGACACCGGGAGTTTCGGGGGCGTCCGTACGACGCACGAGGCGATCGGCGCCTCGAGTGGTCCCAGCATAGCGGGCCGGGGACCCGGAGCGGGAGGGGGCGTTCGCGATGAGCGTGCGAGGATGCCTCGTGCGCACCCGGATCCCCGTCGTCATGGCCGCCCTCGTGACCCTCGTCACCCTCGCCTCGGCGGGCTGTGCGGGCGCGGGCGGCGAGATCGCGCTGACGGGTGGTGCCACCGCGCACGCCGACGGGTCCGCCGCTGCGGCTCCCCGGCCGCTCCCGACGACCGGCATCCCCGACTACCAGCTCGGCGGCGGGTACGCCCCGCCCACGGGCGTCACCGTCGTCGCACGGGACAGCACCGAGCGACCGGCCGCCGACACGTACGGCATCTGCTACGTCAACGGCTTCCAGACCCAGCCCGGTGACCGCGGGTCCTGGCTGTCCGACCACCCGGGAGCGGTCCTCCGGACGGCGGCCGGCACGCCCGTGCGCGATCCGGGGTGGCCGGACGAGATGTTGCTCGACACCCGGACGGCAGCGGCGCGCGCGACCATCACTGCGGTCCTCGGGCGGACGATCGCCCGGTGCGCGGACCGTGGGTTCGACGCCGTCGAGTTCGACAACCTCGACTCCTGGACCCGGTCCGGCGGCAGGCTCACCCGCTCCGGCAACCTCGCGCTCGCCGCCGCGCTCGTCCGGGCGGCGCACGACGAGGGGCTGGCCGCCGCGCAGAAGAACACCCCGCAGCTCGGCACGGTCGGGCAGCAGCGCACCGGGTTCGACTTCGCGGTGGCCGAGGAGTGCGTGCAGTACGACGAGTGCGCCGCCTACACGGACGTGTACGGCGACCGCGTGGTGGACGTCGAGTACGCGGACACGCTCGAGCAGGACTGGTCGGACGTGTGTGCGATGCCGGACCGCCCACGCATGACGATCCTCCGCGACCGGGACCTCGTGCCGGCCGGCGACGACGGGTACGTCTTCGAGCACTGCTGAGCGTCGCGCCGCGGGCACCGATCGCACTCGGCGACGGGACACGCGCCTCCCGGTACGAGCGGTGTCGCCCGGCGCGGAGTCGGCGCGCTCCGGACCGCTACGCCGGCCAGGCGTCCCGCAGCGCGGAGGCCGCCTGGTCCGCCGACAGGCCGGCCTCGCGCGCAGCGGCCACGAGCGCGGCCGCCGCGGCGGTGACGCTTTCCGGAACCTCGGCCGGTCGCACCACCCGGGTGCCGGCACCCCGCGCGGTGTGCACGAGCCCGGCCTCCTCGAGCAGCTGGTAGGCCTTGGCGACCGTGCCGGCTGCGAGCCCGAGCTCGGCGGCGAGCCCGCGGACGCTCGGCAGCCGCTCGCCGTCCACGAGGTAGCCGGCGGTGATCTGTGCGGCGAGCTGCGACCGCACCTGTTCGAAGGGCGGCACGCGGCCGCCGGCGTCGATCGCGACGAATCCCGACATGCGGTCCACCCTAGGAGCCGTACCGCTCGCCGACCGGGATCGCCACGGGCACGGTGTTGCCGGGCGGCGCGAGCGGGCACGCCCACGCCGGGTCGTACGCGCACGACGGGTTGTACGCGAAGTTGAAGTCGAGCACGAGCTCCCCGTCGACACCGCCGAGGTCCGCGCCCTTGATGGTGTCGAGCAGGTAGCGGCCACCGCCGTAGGTCCCGCCGGGCTTCCCGGCACCGGCGTCCTTCACCGGGACGAACAGCCCACCCGCGTAGCCGCCGTGCGACCACACGTCGAGCGTGCCGACGCCGGGGACCTCCACGACGCCGAGGCGGTCGAAGTGCACGACGCCGTCGGTGCCGGTCTCGACGTCGAGCGCCTGCGGGGCCGCCTCCTCGATGCGGAGCCGGAAGCGCCAGGCGGGGTCGTAGTCGGGGACGGGGAGGGACGTGAACGCGGCTGCGTCCTCGGGGAGGAGCGGGCTCGCGGGGTGTCCGGCGAACATGGCGTCCCGGCCCTCGCGCCACAGTGCGTGTGCGGCCTCGGGGGTCGCGGCGGCCCGCGCCCGTCGGTACAGGTCGAAGGTCCGACGCCGCCAGTCGACGGTGGCGAGGGTGCTTCGGACGCGGTCGGCGGTCTCCGTCTGGGTCACGTCGCTGAGCGTACGCCCGGCCGGTGACGCCGCTCCGGGCCTGGAGGCGCGGCCGCGGGGTCCGCTCGGGTCACGCCCGCCAGGTGGGCGCGAGGGCCCGCATCCGGAACGCCCGCCACTGCCAGATGACCCACATGCCGGGCCAGAGCGCCACCCCGAGGAGCGCCGGCCGGGTCCGGTAGGTCAGCCGGTCGCGGAACAGCGTGCGCCCGCCCGGCAGCGCGGAGACGGCCATCCGGTGGCGCATGTCCATCCGGGCGAACAGCCCGCTCGTGCCGCCACCGCGGTCGACCTGCACGGGGACGCCCTCGGTCTCGTGCAGGTCGATGTCGACGTGGCTCGAGCCGCTCGGGAGGACACCGAACGTCGACGCGCTGATCGGGTGCGGGTCGTGCGGTGTCCAGTGCTCGGGGAACCCGTCGCGGTCGAGCGACCGGTAGACCAGGAACGGCTTCGTGACGGCGACCATGACGGACGGCCGGAGGAGGGCGTCCCGGACGGCGTCCACGGGTGCGTCCAGTTCGATGCGGAGTCCGACGTGCATGGGGCGGACGCTACCCGGGCGTGCTGGGGTGCCGTCGCGCGGGCGGGGGCGCGGGCATGGGCGCGGGCACGGGCACGGGCACGGCACGGCGTCCGCGGCGGGAGGGCCACCGCCGGGACCGTCAGGCGTGCCGGGCGGAGCGGCGGCGCGACCCTTCCGCGCGGTCATGGCTGCGCAGACGTTCAGCGAGGGAGAGCCGGACGGTCGGCCACTCGGACTGGATGACCGAGAACACCACGGTGTCGCGGAGGCTGCCGTCGCGGCCGAGGGCGTGGTTCCGGAGCACCCCGTCCTGCTTCGCGCCGAGGCCCGCGATGGCGGCGCGGGACCGGGTGTTGTGCCAGTGCGTCCGGAACTCGACCGCGATGCACTGCCACACGTCGAAGGCGTGCGAGAGCATGAGCAGCTTCGCCTCGGTGTTGATGCCGGTGCGCTGGGCGGAGGCGCCGAGGAACGTCGCACCGATCTCGACCCGGCGGTTGTCCCGGTCGATGTCGAGGAACGAGGTGGCGCCGACGACCCGTCCGGTGGGGCGGTCCCGCACGGCGAACGGCACCATCCGACCGGCGGCCTGCTCGGCGAGTCGCCGGTCGATCTCCTCGTCGACCCCCGCCGGCGCGGGCACGCGGGTGTACCAGGCGCGCCAGAGGTCACCGTCCGCGACGGCCGCCCGCAGGTCGTCCGCGTGCTCGTGCGACAGGGGCTCGAGCGTGACGCGGTCGCCGGTGAGGGTGGGCGCGGGGTCGGTCTCCATGGCAGGGGATCGTACCGGGCACACCGGGCACGGCAGCTGCGCGGGACCGCTCGGAGCGTGCTCGGCCGAGGCCCCGCCGCGACTATCGTGTCGGCGTGCAGGAACGAGGACAGCAGCGGTACCAGGTGCGGTTCGGGTGGGGTGTCCCGGGAGCGGCGCGGGTCGCCGCCGACGCGCACCTGCTCGTGTGGGTGGACGTGCTCCCGGCGGCCGCCTTCCCCGACGACGTCCGCGCCGATGACGTCCGGCACGACGACGTCCGCCACCACGACGTCCACCGGGGTGTGCCGCTCGGGCAGCTGCCCGACGGGCCGGAGGTCGTGCTCGGTCACCTCGGCAACACCGCGGCGGTCGCCGGACGGGTGGCGCGCCTCCAGGCCGAGCGGGGCGACCGCTGCGTCGTCGCGGTGGTCGCGGCCGGCCACGTCGACGGACCCGTCGGCGGCGACGCGGCCGCCGAGGCGGGCGAGGCACCGGACGTCCGGACGGTCCCGGAGTTCGCCGTGGAGGACCTGCTCGGCGCCGGCGCGGTCGTCGACGCGCTCGTCGAGTCCGGCATCGACCACACGTCCCCGGAGGCCGCGGCGGCGTGCGCCGCCTGGACGGGCCTCCGCCGGGCGGCGAAGCACCTCGTCACGGCCTCCGAGGCGGCCGCCGTGCTCGGCGCCGAGCGGGTGCACGCGGCGCTCGCCGTGGGTCCCGACCTGGTCACGCTGCGACCGTCCACCGCACGGGCGTAGGGTCCCCGTCGGACGCCGTCGGACCGACGGCCGGAACGAGGAGGAAGTCATGCAGGCAGTGATCGGCGACACCGTCATCGCGGAGGCCCCGGAGGCGGACCTCATCCAGATCGAGGGCAACTGGTACTTCCCGCCGGCGAGCGTGAAGACCGAGCTGTTCAGCGAGAGCCCCACCCAGTACCACTGCCCGTGGAAGGGCGACACCCAGTACTGGACCGTGACGGTCGACGGGCAGGAGCACGTGGACAACGCCTGGTCCTACCCGGAGCCGATCCCGTCGTCGTTCGACCGCGTCGGCCAGGACTACAGCGGCTACGTGGCGTTCTGGAAGGACGTGCGGGTCTCCTAGGAGCCGCGCGGGCTCAGCCCGTGACGGTGAGCACGATGAGCGCCACGTTGAGGGCGACGATCACCGTGGCGATGAGCCAGGCCACGACCCGGGTGCCGACGGCGTTGACGTCGGCACCCATCACGCTCCGCCGGGACGTGTAGGCGACGAGCGGCACGATCGCGAACGCGATGCCGAAGCTCAGCACGACCTGGCTGATGACGAGCAGCTGGGTGGCGTCGGCGTCGAGCGCGAGCAGGACGATCGCGGGGACGAGCGTGACGAGCCGCCGCACCACGAGCGGCACCCGCACGCGCAGCAGCCCGTGCATGATCTCCGCGCCGGCCATGCAGCCGACCGACGTCGACGCCAGCCCCGACGCGAGCAGTCCGATCGCGAACAGCACCCCCACGACCGGACCGACGTTCTCGGCGATGGCCCGCTGGGCCCCGGGGATCGAGTCGGTGCCGTCGACGCCCTGCAGCGTGGCGGCGGCGAGGACGAGCATGCTGATGTTCACGCCGCCGGCCACGACCAGGGCCAGGCCCACGTCCCAGCGGGTGGCGACGAGGATCCGGTGCCGTTCGGGGCCGGCCGGGACGTCCCCGTGCCGGTCGCGGGCCAGGGCGGAGTGCAGGTACACGGCGTGCGGCATGACGGTCGCGCCGAGCATCGAGGCGGCGAGCAGCACGGACCCGGAGTCGGCGAACCGGGGTGCGATGCCGGCGACGAGCTCGTCGGGGGACACCTGCGCGAACAGCAGCCCGGCGCAGAACCCGATCGTGAGGACCGCGAGCATCGCCGTGACGACCGCCTCGAAGGTCCGGGCGCCCCGGCGGTTCTGCAGCAGGAGGATCGCCATCGAGACGACGCCGGTGATCAGCCCGCCCGCGACGAGGGGCACGCCGAAGAGCAGGTGCAGGGCGAGTGCGCCGCCGATGACCTCGGCCACGTCGGTCGCCGCCGCGACCACCTCGGCCTGCGCCCAGAACAGCAGGCGCGGCGTGCGGCGCATCTTCAGGCCGAGCAGTTCCGGCAGCGACTTCCCGGTGACGATGCCGAGCTTCGCCGACAGGTACTGCACCACGACCGCGCTCGCGTTGGCGGCCACGAGCACCCAGAGCAGCAGGTACCCGTACCGGGCGCCGGCGGTGAGGTTCGCGGCGACGTTGCCCGGGTCGACGTAGGCGATGGCGGCGACGAAGGCCGGTCCGAGCAGTCCGAGCCCGGCGGCACGTCGACCGGGCGGGCGCTGGCTCACGACCGGGGCGGCGGTGTCCGTCATGCGGTCAGCATGCCAGAGAGTTCGGTGCACCGAATCCAGGGTTTCGGTGCCGCACCAGATCGGGCGGTCCGCGGCCCGCTGCCAATCCCGCTGCCGGACCCGCTGCTCGCAGCTCGGTGTCGGTCAGACGCCTGCGCGGCGGGCCCGGTGCGCACGCACCTTCGCCCGGTTCCCGCAGCGCTGCATGGAGCACCAGCGTCGGGTGCCGCCGCGCGAGGAGTCGTAGAACACCAGGCCGCAGTCCGGCGCGGAGCACCGGCTGAGGCGCGCGGACCGGCCCTCGGCCTCGAGGTCGTCGAAGCCGACCTCGGTGAGCAGGGCGACGGCGTCGCGGGCGACGCTCGAGAGCGCCTGCGCGAGCCGGACGCGGTTCGCCCCGGCACGGCGTCGACCACCCGGGAGGCTCGGGGGCACGTCCGGCAGTGCGGCGAACAGGTTGACGGTGTCGATGTCGTCCGGCACGGGACGGGTGCGTCCGGTCCCGGCACGGAGGCCCGCGGCGACGGCGGTGCGCTCGCCCGCGGAGTCGGCGGCGGCGGGTGCTGCGGCGACGGCGAGGCGGGCGATCGCGGCCCGGAGCGCACGGGCGTCCTGCAGTTCGCGCGCGGTGGCGCCGACGTCGATCGGTTCGGTGTGCAGGCCGAGCCACTCGTCCAGGTCGGCCGGGGTCGCGAGCAGTTCACCGAGGTGTCCGCGCGGACGGCGCCGGTCGGGGTCGTCGGTGAACCCGCCGGTGTGCGCGAAGTCGAGGGCGATGCGTCCCGCGTCGAAGAACCACGAGGACCCGGCATCGGTCCGGATGTCCTGCCCTGTTCGCATCCGCCCAGGCTAACGGGTGTGCGGCGCGCCTCCGACACGATCCGCCCGGGCTGGGCTAGTCGTCTCCGTCGTCCCGGGCAGGCGTCGCGTCCATGCGATGACGTTCCGCTCGTCGAACCGGCGCGAGCACCGGGCGCAGGCCAGCGGGCGCGTGGGGGTCCGGTACCGGAAGTGCTCGTGTCCGGCCGGGCAGTGCCCCACCCACGGCGCCAGTTCGCTCGCGATCGGTCCGTCGTGCAGCCGCGACCCGGTGTACCCGAGGGCACGGGCCGTCCGGCGCCACGAGGGCCCGTGGCCGGCGCGTGGCCCGCTCAGGGCGTGCGCGATCTCGTGCAGGAGGACCTGCTCGACGTCGTCGGGAGCGAAGCGGACGGCGAGGTGCCGGCTCACGGTGATGCGGCGCCGGGCGAAGTCGCACTGGCCGGCTCGGGTCTTCGCGTTGTCGAACGCGAAGGTCCAGGAGCCGTCGGGCAGGTGGGCGCCCATCAGCTCGGCAGCCCGGGACCGGACGTGGTCGAGTGCGGTCACTGCTCCCCGAGCGGACCCTGGCCCTCGTCGGACCGGTCCTTCCGGGCGGACAGGCGGCCCCAGAGCGAGTCGCCCTCGGTCCGGGCGGCGTCGGGCGCACCGAGCACCCGGCGTCGGATCGGCGGGATCTGCTTCTCCGGTTCGGCCATGCGCGTCTGCGGTTCGCCCTCGGTGCGGACCGCGACCTCGCGGGCGGTCCGCGGTCGAGCGGCCTCCGGCTCAGGGGCGGGCTGCGCCATGGAGGCCCGGAGTGCGGCCTCGACGGCCGTGCGGAGCGCTTCGGTGCGCTCGGACGGTGCTCCGGCAGCGCGGAAGGCGTCGTACGCGCGGCTGAGGACGGCGCGCGCCTCCTCGAACCGGGAGAGCTCGTAGAGGGACCAGCCCTCGAGTTCGGCGGCGGCGCCCTCCAGCTCCGGCCACTCCTCGGTCGCGGCCGTGTCGCGCGCCATCGAGGCCTCGGTGGCGGCGCGCTCGTAGCGCCCGAGGTCGTGCAGGACGTGGGCGCGGCGGATGCGTGCGCCGACCTTGTCCTGGCGTTCCCCGGTGAACATCGTCAGCCGGAACACCTCCTCGGCCACGGTGAGCGACTCGTCCAGGCGGCCGAGCAGACGGAGCAGTTCGGCGCGCTCGGCGAGGGCGTCGGTGCTCCGGCTCTGGCCGAGGTCGCGCAGGCGGTCCTGCACGACCTGGACGTCGACGGCCGGGCGGAGGCTGATCGGCGCGAAGGTGCTGCCCGGGCTGACCCCGGCGGTCACCGGGGCGGCATGACGGGGCTCCCGGGCCTGGTCGGTCCGGTCGTGGTCTCGGCGTTCGTCGGGCGGGAGGGACATCACGGTCGAGGGTATCCGCGCGATCCCCTGAGGTCCCCGTGCCACGCGCACGGAACGCGCACGGCCCGCCCCGGATGCACCGGGACGGGCCGTGTCGGTCGGCGTCGAGCGGTCAGCGAGCCCCGGCGACGGCGGCGGCGATCGAGGCGCCGTAGGCGACGAAGAACACGATGCCGGCGAGGACGGCGAGGACGATCGCCAGGACGCCCCACACCCGGCCGCGTCCCGTGGCGGTGGCGATGATGCCCTGCACGAGGGCCCAGAGCCCGATGACGAAGCCGATGCCCGCCACGACCAAGGCGCTGCCGACGGCGCCCATCACGGCGGGATCCGACATGAGCTCCTGCGACATCTGCTGCTGGTCGACGGTGCCGGAGCCGCCGCTGCGCATGAGCTCCCGGAACGACTCGCTCGCCCCGATGCCGCTGCCGAACAACCAGCCGCCGACGGCACCGAGCACGAGGGCCACGATCCCCAGGCCGAACGCCACGACCCCCAGGGTGCGCTTCCGCTTCACCGCGCCCTCGTGCGCCTGCCAGGCGGGAGCGGCGCCGTGCTGCTGGTCCCACTGCTGCGGCTGCCCGTACTGCGGCTGCCCGTGCTGCTGCTGCCCGTGCTGCTGGTGCCCGTACTGGTCGCCGTGCTGCTGCTGCCCGTACTGCTGGTCGCCGTGCCGCTGCTGGCCCCACTGCGGCGCGGACTGCTGGCCGTACTGCTGCGTTGGCTGGTCCTCGTACCGCGGTGCCGAACCGTGCTCGGGCGTGATGCGCTCGCCGTAGCGCGGCTGGTCCTGCTCGCCGTGGCCCTGCGGGGCTGGGGTGCGATCGTCGTTGGTCATCGGCGGCCTCCTCGTGGTGTGCGGTCGCGCGCTGGCGCGGCGTGCCCCCATCCTGGCAGCGTCCGCACCGCGAGGGACGCCGTCCGCAGCCGCTGCTCAGGCGCCGAAGACGGACCGGTTCGGCTCGGGCGACCCGATGGCCGTGGTGTCGGTGACGATGGGCGCTCCCGCGATGAAGGACCGCAGCTCGTCGCCGTGCACGACCTTGCTCGGCAGCGGGTCGGAGGAGTACCGCCGCGGCATCTCCGCGATCGGCAGGGCACCGGGGGACCCGAGCAGCACGATGTTGCCGAACCGCCGGCCCTTGAGCATCCCGGTGTCCGCGACCGCCGCGACGGACGGCAGCACCGACTGCAGCGTCGCTGCCTGCCCACGGGCGAAGGCCAGGCCGGCACCGTCGGCGACGTTCACCGCGACGATGCCGGTCGGGGACAGGAAGGAGGCGACCGAGCGGTAGAACTCCACGCTCGTCACGTGCGCAGGGGTGCGTGCGCCGCTGAAGACGTCGACGACGGCCAGGTCCACGGTGCCGCGGAGACCGGCCGGCAGCTTCTCGAGCACCTCGCGGGCGTCGCCGTACCGCACGCGGATCGAGGCGCCGCGGGGGAACGGCAGGGCGTCCCGCACATGGTCGACCAGGTCCCGCTCGAGCTCGATGACCTGCTGCCGCGAACCCGGTCGCGTGACCGCGACGTACCGCGGCAGGGTCAGCGCACCGGCGCCGAGGTGCAGCGCGGTGACCGGCCCCGGCGGCAGGAGGTCGATCGCGTGCCCGATCCGCCGGATGTACTCGAACGCCAGGTGTGTCGGGTCCTCGAGGTCGACGTGTGACTGCGGCGTGCCGTCGACCACCAGGGTGAACGAGCCCGGCCGATGCTTGTCCGGCTCGACCACCGCGTACCCAGCACCGACCCGGAACCCGTCGAACGCATCAGCCATGGGTCGATGGAACACCATCGCGGCCCGCGACCTCGCGGAGGTGCTGCGCCGTCCGCTCGGTGAGGAACGCGCACAGCCTTCCGACCGCCAGGACCTCGGTGGCCAGGGTCATCACCTGCTCCGCGGAGACCTGCGCGTCGGTCTCGCGGGCCTCGAACGTCACGGTCCACTCCGGCGAGCCGCCGATCTCACGCTTCAGGTAGACCTCGGTCCCGGACGTGCCCAGCCGGGCCACGATGAGCGCGGTGTCGATGAGGGAACCGTCCCACGACACGTCGATCGCCCGTGGGTCGGCAGCGTCACCGGCGTCGTGGGCACGGAACTCCGCGATCCAGCTGGAGAGCTCCTCGCTCGAGAGACTGGGCATGCGACCAGGATACGAACCGCACGCGCGCCGGCCGACCGGTCGTCCGATGGACGCTGGCCGCCGCTGATCCATGCTTCTGCATGGACAGTCAGGAGACGCCGAGGTGCACGACGTACCGTGCCGGTGTCCTCGTGCGACGGACGACGCGACCCCACCTTCGGTCGTTCCCGTCGCCCCGGTCGGCCCGACGCCGTCGACGCCCGCCCCGGTCCACGCCGGAGCCCGTCCGCCGCCGTTCCCGACCGCTCCGGACGCAGCCCGACGACGAGCCCCGCCCTCGTCGCGGGCCTCCTCGCCGTGCCGCCGTCCGACCCACACCGCCGCACCACGTCCGGGCGTCCCGCGCCCGAAGGAGCCCGACCATGTCCACCGACACCCTCTCGATCCCAGTCCGTACCGGACGTTCCGCGCGAGCGTCCGCTCGCACGACGGAGCCGGGGCGGGCCTCCCGGCCGCTCGTCGAGGACCGCCAGAGCGCGCCCGTCTGGATGCGCGTCGTCGGCGGGGTCGTGCTGGCCGCCGGGCTCGCGCTGACGGCGGCGGTCCTCGCCTGGCCGGGGGACGCGCCCGAGTCGGCGCTCGTCGTCCCCGGGCTCGTCGCCGTCGTGGTCGGCGCACTCGCCCTCGCCGCCCGCGCCGGGTTCACCGTCACCGAGGACGCCGTCGTGCTGCACTTCCGGCCGCTCCCGCCCCGCCGGATCGCCAGAGGGCGGATCACGAGGGTCCGGGTGACTGAGGCGGACGCCACCACCTACGGCGGGGTCGGTCTCCGGATCGGGCGCCGCCGCCGGGCACTCGTGCTGACGCCGGGGCCCGGGGTGGAGATCACCGACGACGCGGGACGGACGACCTTCGTGCGGAGCGACCGACCGTGCGACGCGGTCCGTGCACTCGGAGGGGGCGGCCGGCGGTGACCGCGCGGGGGAATGAGACCGGCCCGGCGGGGCTTATACACGCCGGACTCGATCTCGGTCAAGCCAGGACTGGACAGCGCACTCGTCCCCGACCTATGATGACAGTTCGCGCTCCCTGGCATCCGTGTCGTCATATTGCGGTCGACCGAGTTCCTCGAAGACGCCTCTCAGCAGGTGCTTCGCAGAACACGCCTGGTGATGCCGGTCCCGTATATGGCGGCGGGGCCCGCTCACCGATCATCCCACAGGCGGCTCCGGACCCGGAGCCTCACCGTACTCGTGTCGTGATCATCGGGTTGCGCCGAGCGATCAATCCACTCACCTACACACTGCTCGTCAGTGTCGGCCCGACGGGGCCTACCGGAGGTCAAACCCTTGGCTGCTGCGCCCAACGCATCCACCAACCCCAAGAACGGTCGCAACCACTCGCGACTCTCGTTCGCCAAGATCACGGACACCCTCACGGTTCCTGATCTGCTCGCCCTCCAGACGGAGAGCTTCGACTGGCTCGTCGGCAACGACGCATGGAAGGCCCGCCTCGCCGAAGGGCAGGAGCAGGGTCGCACCGACCTCGCGCTGCACTCCGGCCTCGAGGAGATCTTCGAGGAGATCTCCCCGATCGAGGACCTCGGCGAGACCATGCAGCTCTCGTTCACGTCGCCGGAGCTCGAGGACCCGAAGTACTCGATCGACGACTGCAAGGAGCGCGGCAAGACCTACGCCGCTCCGCTGTACGTCAACGCCGAGTTCATGAACCACATGACGGGTGAGATCAAGACGCAGACGGTCTTCATGGGCGACTTCCCGCTCATGACCGAGCGCGGCACGTTCATCATCAACGGCACCGAGCGTGTCGTCGTCTCGCAGCTCGTCCGCTCGCCGGGCGTGTACTTCGAGCGCGCCCAGGAGAAGACGTCCGACAAGGACATCTACTCCGCTCGCATCATCCCGTCGCGCGGTGCGTGGCTCGAGTTCGAGATCGACAAGCGCGACCAGGTGGGCGTGCGCATCGACCGCAAGCGCAAGCAGTCCGTGACCGTCTTCCTCAAGGCCCTCGGCCTGACGAGCGAAGAGATCATGGAGGAGTTCCAGGGCTTCGCGTCCATGGAGTCGACCCTCGAGAAGGACGCCGTCCTCACGAAGGAAGAGGCGCTCAAGGACATCTACCGGAAGCTCCGTCCGGGCGAGCAGGTCGCCGCCGAGGCCGCGCGTGCGCTCCTCGACAACTTCTACTTCAACCCGAAGCGCTACGACCTGGCCAAGGTCGGTCGGTACAAGCTCGACCGCAAGCTCGGCATCGACGCCCCGCTGTCCGACTCGGTGCTCACCGTCAAGGACATCGTCGCGACGATCAAGTACCTCGTGTCGCTGCACGCCGAGCGCACCACGATGGACGGCATCCGTGACGGCGAGCCGGTCCAGCTCCGCCTCGACGTGGACGACATCGACCACTTCGGCAACCGTCGCATCCGCGCCGTCGGCGAGCTCATCCAGAACCAGGTCCGCACGGGTCTGTCCCGCATGGAGCGCGTCGTCCGCGAGCGCATGACCACGCAGGACATCGAGGCCATCACGCCGCAGACGCTCATCAACGTGCGTCCCGTCGTCGCCGCGATCAAGGAGTTCTTCGGGACCAGCCAGCTGTCGCAGTTCATGGACCAGAACAACCCGCTCGCGGGCCTGACGCACAAGCGGCGTCTGTCGGCCCTCGGCCCGGGTGGTCTGTCCCGTGAGCGTGCCGGCGTCGAGGTCCGCGACGTCCACCCGTCGCACTACGGCCGCATGTGCCCGATCGAGACCCCGGAAGGCCCGAACATCGGCCTGATCGGTTCGCTCGCGTCGTTCGGTCGGATCAACTCCTTCGGCTTCATCGAGACCCCGTACCGCCGGGTCGTGAACGGTCAGGTCACCACGACCATCGACTACCTCACGGCCTCGGAAGAGGACGACTTCGTCGTCGCGCAGGCCAACGCCCCGCTGACGGACGACTTCCACTTCCAGGACGACAAGGTGCTCGTCCGCAAGAAGGGCGGGGAGGTCGAGCTCGTCGGCAAGGACGAGGTCGACTACATGGACGTCTCGCCGCGCCAGATGGTGTCGGTCGCGACCTCGCTCATCCCGTTCCTCGAGCACGACGACGCGAACCGCGCCCTCATGGGTGCGAACATGCAGCGCCAGGCCGTGCCGCTCCTCCGCTCCGAGTCGCCGCTCGTCGGCACCGGCATGGAGGGCTACACCGCCATCGACGCCGGTGACGTCGTCACCGCCGACAAGGCGGGCGTCGTCTCCGAGGTCTCGGCCGACGCCGTGACCCTGCAGCTCGACGAGGGCGGCACGCAGACCTACTACCTGCGCAAGTTCGACCGCTCGAACCAGGGCACCAGCTACAACCACCGCGTGATCGTCAGCGCCGGTGAGCGTGTGGAGCAGGGCGAGGTCATCGCCGACGGCCCCGCGACGGAGAACGGCGAGCTCGCGCTCGGCAAGAACCTCCTCGTCGCGTTCATGCCGTGGGAGGGCTACAACTACGAGGACGCGATGATCCTGTCGCAGAACCTCGTGAAGGACGACACGCTCTCCTCGATCCACATCGAGGAGTACGAGGTCGACGCCCGCGACACGAAGCTCGGGAAAGAGGAGATCACCCGCGACCTCCCGAACGTCAGCCCGGACCTCCTGGCCGACCTCGACGAGCGCGGCATCATCCGGATCGGTGCCGAGGTCCGCCCCGGCGACATCCTGGTCGGCAAGGTCACGCCGAAGGGCGAGACCGAGCTGAGTGCCGAGGAGCGCCTGCTCCGTGCCATCTTCAACGAGAAGTCGCGCGAAGTCCGCGACACCTCGCTCAAGGTGCCCCACGGTGAAGAGGGCACGATCATCGGCGTCAAGGTGTTCGACTCGCAGGACGGCGACGACGAGCTCGGCTCGGGCGTCAACCAGCGCGTGGTCGTCTACATCGCCCAGAAGCGCAAGATCACCGCGGGTGACAAGCTCGCCGGCCGCCACGGCAACAAGGGCGTCATCTCGACGATCCTTCCCGTGGAGGACATGCCCTTCCTCGCGGACGGCACCCCGGTCGACATCGTCCTCAACCCGCTCGGCGTCCCCGGCCGCATGAACTTCGGCCAGGTCCTCGAGATCCACCTCGGGTGGCTCGCGAAGCAGGGCTGGAACGTCGAGGGCATCCAGGAGTGGGCCTCCGCCCTGCCCGAGGCCGCGCACAGCGCAGCCCCCGGCACGAAGGTCGCCACCCCGGTGTTCGACGGTGCGTACGAGCGCGAGATCGAGGGCCTCCTCGACTCCACGCTCCCGAACCGTGACGGCGAGCGCCTGATCGGTTCCTCGGGCAAGGCGCAGCTCTTCGACGGTCGCTCCGGCGAGCCGTTCCCGGAGCCCGTCTCGGTCGGCTACATGTACATCCTGAAGCTGCACCACCTGGTCGACGACAAGATCCACGCCCGTTCGACCGGCCCGTACTCGATGATCACGCAGCAGCCGCTGGGTGGGAAGGCGCAGTTCGGTGGACAGCGCTTCGGTGAGATGGAGGTGTGGGCGCTCGAGGCATACGGTGCCGCGTACGCCCTCCAGGAGCTCCTGACGATCAAGTCCGACGACATCCTCGGCCGCGTGAAGGTCTACGAGGCGATCGTCAAGGGCGAGAACATCCAGGAGCCCGGCATCCCGGAGTCGTTCAAGGTCCTCATGAAGGAGATGCAGTCGCTCTGCCTGAACGTCGAGGTCCTCTCGGCGGACGGCCAGGCGGTCAGCCTCCGCGACACGGACGACGAGGTCTTCCGTGCCGCTGAAGAGCTCGGCATCAACATCTCCTCGCGGTTCGAGTCGTCGTCCGTCGACGACATCTGATCCCTCCCGTACCGAACACGTTTCGAACTCAGCAAGAGAGAAGAACATTGCTCGAAGCAACTTCCTTTGATGCCATTCGGATCGGTCTCGCGACCGCCGAGGACATCCGCCAGTGGTCGTACGGCGAGGTCAAGAAGCCGGAGACCATCAACTACCGCACCCTGAAGCCCGAGAAGGACGGTCTGTTCGGCGAGCAGATCTTCGGTCCCTCCCGCGACTGGGAGTGCGCCTGTGGCAAGTACAAGCGTGTCCGCTTCAAGGGCATCGTCTGCGAGCGCTGCGGCGTCGAGGTCACCAAGTCCTCGGTCCGCCGTGAGCGCATGGGCCACATCGAGCTCGCCGCGCCCGTCACGCACATCTGGTACTTCAAGGGCGTCCCGTCGCGCCTGGGCTACCTGCTGGACATGGCGCCGAAGGACCTCGAGAAGGTCATCTACTTCGCCGCGTACATGATCATCAGCATCGACGAGGAGGGCCGTCACGCCGACATGCCCGGCCTCGAGAACGAGATGCGCCTCGAGATCAAGAACCTCGAGAACCAGCGCGACTCGATCATCGCCGACCGCCTCAAGAAGCTCGAGGACGACCTCGCAGCCCTTGAAGAGGAGGGCGCCAAGGCCGACGTGAAGCGCCGGACCAAGGACACCGCCGAGAAGGAGATGTCCCAGGTCCGCAAGTCCTTCGACGAGGACATCACCCGCCTCGAGCGCGTGTGGGAGGACTTCCGCAACCTCAAGGTGGGCGACCTCAAGCCCGAGGACGCCGTCTTCCACGAGCTCCAGGACCGCTTCGGGATCTACTTCGACGCCTACATGGGCGCCGAGGCGATCAAGCTGCGGCTCGAGGCCTTCGACCTGGCCGCCGAGGCCGAGGCGCTGCGTCTGCAGATCGCCGAGGGCAAGGGCCAGAAGAAGATCCGCGCGATCAAGCGCCTGCGCGTCGTCAGCTCCTTCCTCGCCACCGGCAACTCGCCGGCCGCGATGGTGCTCGACGTCGTGCCGGTCATCCCGCCGGAGCTCCGCCCGATGGTGCAGCTCGACGGTGGCCGCTTCGCCACGTCGGACCTCAACGACCTCTACCGTCGTGTGATCAACCGCAACAACCGTCTCCGCCGCCTGCTCGACCTCGGTGCCCCCGAGATCATCGTGAACAACGAGAAGCGCATGCTGCAGGAAGCGGTCGACGCGCTGTTCGACAACGGTCGCCGTGGACGTCCGGTCACGGGTACCGGCAACCGCGCCCTGAAGTCCCTGAGCGACATGCTCAAGGGCAAGCAGGGTCGTTTCCGCCAGAACCTGCTCGGCAAGCGCGTCGACTACTCGGGCCGTTCGGTCATCATCGTCGGCCCGCAGCTCAAGCTCCACCAGTGCGGTCTGCCCAAGCAGATGGCGCTCGAGCTGTTCAAGCCGTTCGTCATCAAGCGCCTGATCGACCTGTCGCACGCGCAGAACATCAAGTCGGCCAAGCGCATGGTCGAGCGTTCGCGCGCCCAGGTGTGGGACGTGCTCGAGGAGATCATCCGCGAGCGCCCCGTGCTGCTGAACCGTGCGCCCACGCTGCACCGTCTCGGCATCCAGGCGTTCGAGCCGCAGCTCGTCGAGGGCAAGGCCATCCAGCTCCACCCGCTGGTCTGTGCTGCGTTCAACGCGGACTTCGACGGTGACCAGATGGCCGTGCACCTGCCGCTGTCGGTCGAGGCCCAGGCCGAGGCCCGCATCCTGATGCTCGCCTCGAACAACATCCTCAAGCCGTCCGACGGCCGTCCGGTGACCCTGCCCGCGCAGGACATGATCATCGGTCTGCACCACCTGACGACCGTCCGTGAGGGCGCCGTGGGTGAGGGCCGGGCGTTCTCCTCCGTCGCCGAGGCGATCCTCGCGAAGGACCAGAACACGCTGCACCTCAACGCGATGGTGAAGATCCGCATGACGGGTGTCCACTTCGCCGAGGGTGAGGCGCCGGAGGGCTACGAGGTCGGTCAGCCGATCCTCCTCGAGACCACCCTGGGCCGTGCGCTCTTCAACGAGACCCTGCCGGCGGACTACCCGTTCGTCCAGCGGGTCACCGACAAGGGCACGCTCTCCGCGATCGTCAACGACCTCGCCGAGCGCTACTCCAAGACCGAGACGGCCGCTGCGCTCGACCGGATCAAGGACGCCGGCTTCTACTGGGGCACCCGCTCCGGTGTGACCGTCGCCCTGTCGGACGTCGTGACGCCTCCTCGCAAGAAGGAGATCATCGCGGGCTACGAGGTCCAGGCCGCCAAGGTGCAGGGCGAGTTCGACAAGGGTCTGATCACCGACTCCGAGCGTCGCGCCGACCTGATCAAGATCTGGACCGAGGCCACGAACGAGATCGCGCAGGAGATGCGCGACAACTTCCCGGTCGACAACACCATCAACCGCATGGTGTCGTCCGGTGCTCGTGGTAACTGGCTGCAGGTGCGCAACATCGCCGGTATGCGTGGTCTGGTGAACAACCCGAAGGGCGAGATCATCGCCCGCCCGATCATCAACTCGTACCGCGAGGGCCTGACCGTGGCGGAGTACTTCATCGCCACGCACGGTGCTCGCAAGGGTCTGGCGGACACGGCACTCCGTACCGCTGACTCGGGCTACCTGACCCGTCGTCTCGTGGACGTGTCGCAGGACGTCATCATCCGTGAGGACGACTGCGGGACGACCCGTGGCCTCGAGCTGCCGATCGCGACGGTCGGTGCTGACGGCGGGCTCGTCCGCGACCCGCGCGTCGAGAACACCGTCTACTCGCGCACCCTCGCGACCGAGGCCGTCGACGCCTCGGGCACCGTGGTGGCCGAGGCCGGCGAGGACGTCGGTGACGTCCTCCTCGACAAGCTGCTCGCTGCCGGTGTCGAGAGCATCAAGGTGCGCTCGGTCCTGACCTGCGAGTCGGCCGTCGGTGTCTGCGCGCAGTGCTACGGCCGCTCGCTCGCCACGGGCAACCTGGTCGACATCGGTGAGGCGGTCGGCATCATCGCCGCCCAGTCCATCGGTGAGCCCGGTACCCAGCTGACGATGCGTACCTTCCACACGGGTGGTTCGGCCTCGGCCGACGACATCACGCAGGGTCTGCCCCGCGTGACCGAGCTCTTCGAGGCCCGCACCCCGAAGGGCGCGTCCCCGATCGCCGAGGCCCCCGGCCGCGCCACGATCGAGGACACGGACAAGGGTCGTCGGATCATCCTCACGCCGGACAACGGCGACGAGCCGTTCATCTACCCGGTGCTCAAGCGTGCGACCCTCCTCATCGAGGACGGGCAGCACGTCGAGCTCGGCGAGCAGTTCATCGCCGGCACCGTCGACCCGAAGGAAGTCCTCCGGGTCAAGGGTGTCCGTGAGGTCCAGAAGCACCTGGTCAACGGTGTGCAGGACGTGTACGGCTCGCAGGGTGTGCCGATCCACGACAAGCACATCGAGGTCATCGTCCGCCAGATGCTCCGCAAGGTCACCGTCGTCGACCACGCCGACACCGACCTGCTGCCGGGTGAGCTCGTCGACCGGTCGCGCTACAACGCGATCAACCGGGCGGCGCTGCAGGAGGGTCGCAAGACCGCCTCGGCTCGCCAGGAGGTCATGGGCATCACGAAGGCGTCCCTCGCGACCGAGTCGTGGCTGTCCGCCGCGTCCTTCCAGGAGACCACCCGCGTCCTGACGCAGGCGGCCATGGAGGGCAAGCAGGACCAGCTCGTCGGCCTCAAGGAGAACGTCATCATCGGGAAGCTCATCCCCGCCGGGACGGGCCTCAGCCGGTACCGCGACGTGGACGTGAACGCGACGGAGGAAGCGAAGGCGGAGCGGTACCCGAACCGCATCTTCGCGGACGACTCGTCGTTCTCGGACGCCGACCTGAGCTTCGTCGACTTCGACAGCTTCTCGTCGGACGACTTCACGCCGGGCACGTACAACTGAACCGAGTGACCCCCAGGAAGGGCCCCGCATCCGTCAGGATGCGGGGCCCTTCCCCGTTGTGGGCGGAGCCCGTTGTGGGCGGAGCCCGTTGTGGGCGGAGCCCGTTGTGGGCGGAGCCGGACGGGAGGCCCGGGGCGGCCCCGTCACGGGCCTCCCGGCCTGCCGTCTGGATTCCTAGACGGGGCGGTCGGCGCCGCTGTCGCGGCCGCCGGATCCGCGCCCGCGCTCGTCGGCGAGCGAGTACAGGTTGAGGACGTTGCCGTCCGGGTCGCGGACGTCGAACCAGTCGACCGCACCGTCGACACACTCGACCGGACCCACGTCGATGCCGAGCGCGGCGATCCGGGCGTGCTGGGCGGCCACGTCGTCGACGCCGAAGCGGACGGTCGCCGGGTTCTCGTCGGCATCGGGGTCCTCGAGGAGCTGGATCCAGATCCCGCCGACCTCGTACTCGGCGACGCCCTCGGTCGGTTCGAGGTCCGGCTCGAGTCGTTCGAACACCGCGCCGTACCAGAGGCAGGACGCCTCGAGGTCGGTGACGGGCAGCCCCACGGTCACGCTCGTGATGTCCATGCCTCATCATGGTCCCTGCTCACCGGGCGCGTCGAGGGGTCGCGACTTCCCCGCCACAGCCGGTCCTGCGCGCCGGCCGTGCACAGGAGGATCCGTTCGGGAACGCGACGCGATCGGTGGGGCTGATGCTGTCGGTCATGCGCGTTCGCCGTCACCTCGATACCCGTCGGTACCCCTGTTCTGGGTCCAGCAACAACTCCTCCGCCCCCTCCTTCTGGGACTGCTCCGGGAGCGTGCCCGGACGTAGCGTGGACGAGCGTCGTACCCCTGGCGGCGCGCATCGAACCACGCCGCTTCGGCGCGCCCGGCAGCAAGGAGGTACAGGGCTCATGGCAACCCTGTCCGAGATCCTCATCCTCAACGGTGCGCTCCCGATCGAGTACCTCGACGCCATGACCGGCCACGAGGACGTCGACGAGCAGGCGATCCGCTCGCTGGTCGAACAGGGCGTGGTGAGCGAGGCGCAGTACATCACCGCGCGCGCCGCCTCGCACAACTCGAAGACCGTCCCGCTCACCGACTACCCGGTCGACGGCACCGCGGTCTCGGTGCTGCCCGCACCGCTCTGCCGCCGGCACTCGGTCCTCGGGATCGGGTTCGAGGGGGAGACCCTCGTGCTCGCCATGGTGAACCCGGCGAACGTCCTGGCGATCGACGACGCCCGCGCGGCCTCCGGTCGCCCGATCAAGCCCCTGCAGGTCGACGAGCGCGACCTGCTCGCCGCGTTCGACCGGTACCTCCGTGCCGACGACGAGCTCAACGACCTCACCTCCTCGCTCGAGGAAGAGGCCTCGCGCTCGAACGAGCAGCAGGCGGACATCGGCGACGGCTCCCTGGACGACGTGCCGATCGTGCGCTTCGTGAACCTGCTCGTGTCCCAGGCGATCCAGGACCACGCGTCCGACATCCACATCGAGCCCGGCGAGCACGAGGTCCGGGTCCGCTACCGCATCGACGGCGTGCTGCACGAGATGACCCCGGCGCCGAAGAACATCCAGAACGGCGTCATCAGCCGGCTCAAGATCATGAGCGACATCGACATCGCCGAGCGTCGGAAGCCGCAGGACGGCCGTATGTCCGTGCGGCACGGTGGTCGGCAGATCGACCTGCGCGTGGCGACCCTGCCGACCGTGTGGGGCGAGAAGGTCGTCATGCGGATCCTCGACAACACGAACACGTCGTTGACCCTCAAGGACCTCAACCTGCTCGACCGCAACGCGGCGGCGTACCAGAAGTCCTACTCGAAGCCGTACGGCATGATCCTGGTCACCGGCCCGACCGGTTCCGGCAAGTCCACGACGCTGTACACGACGCTGAACGCCGTCGCGAAGCCGGAGATCAACGTCATCACGGTCGAGGACCCGGTCGAGTACCGGATGGCCGGCGTCAACCAGGTGCAGGTCAACCCGAAGGCCGGCCTGACGTTCGCGTCCGCCCTCCGCAGCATCCTCCGGTCCGACCCGGACGTCGTGCTCCTCGGTGAGATCCGCGACCACGAGACCGCGCAGATCGCGATCGAGGCGTCCCTCACCGGCCACCTCGTGCTCTCCACCCTGCACACGAACGACGCCCCCTCGGCCGTCACCCGCCTCACCGAGATGGACATCGAACCGTTCCTGGTCGGGTCCGCCCTCGACTGCGTCGTCGCCCAACGCCTCGCACGCAAGCTCTGCGACCGCTGCAAGGTGCCCGCCGTGTACGAGGCCGAGCAGCTGCACGCCCTCGGGTTCCTCGACGCGCCCGACGCCGCCGTCCCGGACTTCTTCGCTCCCCTCGGCTGCGCCGTGTGCTCGAACACCGGGTACCGCGGGCGCATCGCACTGCACGAGGTGATGACCGTCACGGAGGAGATCGAGCGGCTCGCCGTCGCCCGTGCCTCGAGCGCGGAGATCGGCCGTGTCGCCCAGCAGCAGGGCATGCTCACCCTCCGGATGGACGGGTGGGAGAAGGTCAAGCTCGGACTCACGAGCGTCGACGAGATCCTGCGCGTGGTCGCGTAGCCCCTGGAGGACGAGCAGATGACCGAGTCCGTCTACGACGTGACGCCCGCCAGCGACGAGCCGGTGGCCGGCTGGCACCCCGGGACGCCCGGCATGCCCGGTGTCGAGGTCGGCGGTCGCCGTGCCGCACGCCTCGCGCAGGCCGCGCAGGCGGCACCGACCTCGTACCCGCCCGCCGCGGCAGCCGGGCCGTCGGCGGCCGTCTACGACCTCGGCGACGACCTGACCGCGTGGTCCGCGCCGGTCGGGCAGCCCGTCGCCGTCCCCGTCGCGCAGCCGCAGGCCGTGCCGGCGACCCCGCCGGCCGCGGTCCCGCCGTCGACCGCCACCTACGGGTACGACCCGTACCAGGTGACCGAGCGCTTGCCGGTGGCGCCCGCGGCCGCGACCACGAGCCTCCCGAGCGTCGCGCCGCACGCGCCGACCCAGGTGGTCACGCCGACCGGCAGCCCCGAGATCAACTTCACCCGCCACGCGCGCGAGGTGGCCGACTCCGACCTCATCACCGCCCTCGCGCAGGTCGTCTACCAGGGCGCATCGGACCTGCACGTGACCGCGGACGCCCCGCCGACCGTGCGGGTCGACGGGTCGCTCCGACCCGCCGTGCCGGGAGGCCCGTGGGCCCGCAACAAGGTCATCGCCGCCCTCAAGACGCTCCTGTCGGGCGACCAGGCCGCGCAGTTCGACCAGGAGCAGGAACTCGACTTCGCGTACTCGCTGTCGCCGGAGTACCGCTTCCGCGTGAACTTCTACCAGCAGCGCGGCAACTGGGGAGCGGCCTTCCGCATCATCCCCACGAAGATCAAGACGCTGAAGCAGCTCGGGATCCCCGAGCACGTCGGGGAGTTCTCGAAGCTGTCCCGCGGGCTCGTCCTCGTCACCGGGCCGACCGGCTCGGGCAAGTCCACGACGCTCGCCGCGCTCATCGACCTCGTCAACGAGACCCGCGCCGACCACATCGTCACGGTCGAGGACCCGATCGAGTTCATGCACGAGCACAAGAAGGCGATCATCAACCAGCGGGAGGTCGGGGCGGACACCCACTCCTTCGCCCGCGCGCTCAAGCACGTCCTCCGCCAGGACCCGGACGTCATCCTCATCGGCGAGCTCCGCGACCTCGAGACGATCTCGGTCGCGCTGACCGCCGCCGAGACCGGCCACCTCGTCTTCGCGACCCTGCACACGCAGAGCGCTCCCGGCACGATCGACCGCGTCATCGACGTCTTCCCACCGCACCAGCAGGGGCAGATCCGCACGCAGCTCGCGGCGACGCTCGAAGGCGTCGTCTGCCAGACCCTCGTCCCGAAGGCGAACGGCACCGGGCGCATCGTGTCCACCGAGATCATGAAGACCACCCCCGCCATCGGCAACCTCATCCGCGAGGGCAAGACGTACCAGATCACCTCGGCAATGCAGGCGGGGCGGGACGCGGGCATGCACACCATGGACCAGGACCTGGCCGAACTGGTCAACGTCGGCACCATCACCCGCAAGGCGGCGCTCGAGAAGGTCCACGACCTCGAGGGCTTCGACCGGCTGGTGCAGCGCGTCGAATCACCGTCCGACGCGTCCGCCGACGCGATCGCCGCGAGCGGGATCGACTTCGGCGACAAGTTCTCCGGAGGTTACTGATGTCCCTCGCGTTCGACTACCGGGGCCGCGACGGCTCCGGCAAGCTCGTCAAGGGTCGGCTCGACGCCGCCTCCGAGGGGGCCGTCGTCCAGCGGCTCCGGGGGATGGGCGTCTCGCCGATCGCGATCACCGAGGCCAAGGCCGGCACGGGCCTGCAGACCGAGATCAAGATCCCCGGCTTCGAGAAAGGCGTCGGCCTCAAGGACCTCGCGGTCATGGCGCGGCAGGCGTCGACGATGCTGTCGTCGGGGTTGTCCCTGCTGAAGACGCTCGGGATCCTCGCGGACCAGACCGAGAACAAGAAACTCAAGGGCATCCTCCAGAAGGTCCGCGACGAGGTCGAGCAGGGTGTCTCCTTCTCGGACGCCGTTGGTCGCTACGAGGCCGACTTCCCGCCGATCATGATCAACATGATCCGCGCGGGGGAGACCGGCGGGTTCCTCGACCAGGCGATGGACTCGATCGCGACGAACTTCGAGAAGGAGCACAAGCTCCGCACGACGATCAAGTCGGCCATGACCTACCCGGTCGTCGTGCTCATCATGTCGCTCGCCGCGGTGGCGATCATGCTGATCTTCATCGTGCCGATCTTCCAGGACATGTTCTCCAACCTGGGGGGAACCCTCCCGCTGCCGACGATGCTGCTCGTCTACGCGTCCCGCTCGATGAAGTTCGTCTTGCCGGTCCTCATCCCGTTGGTGATCGTGGCCTGGCTCTGGTGGCGCGCCAACAAGAACTCGGTGAGGGTTCGCTCGTTCTTCGACCCGATCAAGCTCCGCGTGCCGGTGTTCGGCGCGTTGAACCGGAAGATCGTCATCGCCCGGTTCTCCCGTAATCTCTCGAACATGATCGCCGCGGGCGTGCCGATCCTCCAGGGCCTGCAGATCGCCGGTCAGGTCTCCGGGAACATCGTCATCGAGAATGCAACTGCGCGCGTTTCCGAATCGGTACGGAAAGGCACGACGATCGCCGAACCGCTCGCCGAGGAAGATATCTTCCCGAGCATGGTGGCGCAGATGGTCTCCGTCGGTGAAGACGCTGGTTCCCTCGAGGTCATGCTCGAGAAGATCGCGGTGTTCTACGACGCGGAAGTCGAAGCGACGACCGAGGCGCTGACGTCCCTGATCGAGCCACTCCTGATCGCGTTCCTCGGCGTCGTCGTCGGCGGCATGATCGTCGCGCTCTACCTGCCGATCTTCCAGATCACCACCCTGGTCAAGTAGGCAGGGCGCTTTTCATGACCCCCGATCGTGGGGAAGTCAGGTCATTCTTGACCCCGGTAGTGGGGGTGTTTCCCTGCACTTTGACCCCCGTTCTCGGGATTATGGCCGAGAAATCCGCTCAATACGATGGATGACGGCGGCAGCACGGCCCCGAATGATTTCTCCTCACATTCTCAATCGATTGGAAATGCAATGTACTTTGCACTCCTGGGCAAGCTGAACGCTCGCCGGCAGAACCTCGCCGCTGACAAGGAAAAGGGCTTCACGCTCATCGAGCTCCTCGTCGTGGTCATCATCATCGGCATCCTCGCCGCGATCGCCATCCCGGTGTACGTGGGTGTGCAGAACAACGCGAAGGAGTCCGCGGCGAAGTCGGACCTGACGAACGCCAAGACCGCCGTCGTGACGTACTTCACGCAGAACAACAAGAACCCCGCGAACCTCACGTCGCTGTCGGAACAGGGCTACCCGAACCCGACGTCCACCTACACGACTCCGGGTACCGCTCCCGCCTTCGTCTCGGGCGCCAACGGCACGGACGGCAAGTTCTGCCTGAAGGCGGTCAGCAACAACAACAAGTCGTTCTACGTGACGCAGGACAGCGGCGTCTCCGAGACCGTCTGCTCCTGATCTGATCCGCGGCGGCGGGCTCGCGACCTCCCGGGTCCGAGCCCGCCGCCGTTCCACTGCCCGCGACCCGAAGGGAGACGACGATGCGGCGCATCAGTTTCCTCCTCCAGTCGGCGCGCGAGCGGCAGGACGGCTTCACCATCATCGAGGTGATGGTCGCGATGACCGTGTTCGCGATGATCGCAGCAGGGGTCGCCGCGGGCATCGTCTCGAGCATCTACCTGACGCAGGACAATCGCTCGCGCGAGGCTGCGCTCAACCTCGCCACGCAGGAGATCGACCGGGTGCGGAGCGTCAAGGACGTCTTCACCGTGACCAACTCGTCGAGTCCGGCGCAGGTCGGTGGGCAGCAGTACACCGTCACCCGATCGGTGAACTGGATCACGTCCACGGGCTCCGACAACACATGCGGAGCGGGAGACGGTGTCCTCGCCTACAAGCGCGTCAACGTCCAGGTCGCGTGGTCGAACGGAACGTCGAGCAAGCAGCGGTCCGTCGACATCGACACGCTGGTCGCGCCACCGACATCGGTCGCGAGCAACACGAGTTCGACGATCGTCATCGCTGTCTCGACGGCGAACGGTGCGCCCAACACCGATGCGACGGTCACCGTCAGGCCGGTGGGAGGCGGTGCTGCGCTCCCGCCCGAGCAACCGGCTCCGACCGACGCCAACGGGTGCTCCTACGCCGTCGACGTGAAGCCGGGGACCTACGAGGTCTCGGTCTCGAAGAGCGGGAACACCGACGAGGACTTCGCTTCCACCGCGTCGAAGCAGGTCGCCACCGTCGCTGGCAGTGTGGCCAGCCAGTCGTTCGTGCTCGACCAGCCGGCATCGGTCACGCTGCAGTACGCGGCGAACGCCAGGGCCGGGAGCAACCCGAAACTGCCGAGCGGTCTTTCCGCGTCCTTCGTCCGCGGTCAGACGGTGACGACGGTGACGTCCTCGCAGACGAGGGTGTTCCCCTACGGCTACGACGTCTACGCGGGCAAGTACGACAAGAGGACGTGCGCCAACGTCAACCCCTTGGCGTGGTCGATCCCCACGACGTCGAACCTCATGGTGGACGCGGCGAGTGTCCCCACCGGGGTCGGCGGTGTCGCGGGTGACTCCAGCACGGTCAAGATCCCGATGGGCCTGATCGACGTGAAGCTCGTGGGCTCCGACACCGTCCTGGTCGCGACGCCGACTCCCGGGCCGGGCACCGCGAACGACCCCGGGTGCACGACCCAACCGGCAACCACCTACACCTTCACCGGGCTGGA
The DNA here is from genome assembly GCF_003224335.1 of Curtobacterium sp. MCJR17_055. GTDB lineage: Bacteria > Actinomycetota > Actinomycetes > Actinomycetales > Microbacteriaceae > Curtobacterium. The sequence continues at coordinate 186,770 of NZ_QKLF01000002.1, read as the reverse complement.
TTCGAGGACCGCGACGACCATCGCCCTGCCGTACGGGGCCTTCCAGTTCAAGGAGGGGACGTCCGCGGCAGCGCTCGGGCCGAACACTCCCGTCTTCGCCGCTTCCGCCGGAGCGACGAACGTCAACGTGACGGTCTCCGGACGCACGGTGCTCTTCGATCCCCGGACGAAGGGTGCACCGTGACGCGGCGGTGGAGGGAGCTGCGTCGACGGTTGCTCGCCGAGGAGCGCGGCATCAGTCTCGTCGAACTCATCGTGGCCATGACCCTCAGCATCCTCATCCTGACGGTCGCAGGGTCCTTCCTCGTGTCGGCGCAACGCGCGTCGGTGACGGCTCGAGCGGTCAACGACAACACGCGTACGGCAGCAGCAGCGATGAACGAGATGACCCGGATCCTGCGATCGGCGACGAACAACGCGGTGTCGACGGGTGACGAACCGCAGTACGCCTTCCAGTACGCGAGTGCGACCAGCGTCCGCTTCTTTTCCTACGTCAACACGGACTCGACGGCGTCGCGGCCCGTGCTGGTGCAGCTCACGCTGGATCCGGTCCGACGATCGATCACCGAGACGAAGTGGGCGGGCACCCAGGTGGGTGCGAGTGATTACTACACCTTCCCCCTGGCGTCGACGCCGTCCTTGAGTGCGACGCCCGTGTCGACCCGCACGCTGGCGACGTCGGTCGTGTCCACGAGGGCCTTCACGTTCACCAACGCGGCAGGCGCTCCGCTCGGTTCGATCGACGCCCCCCTCAGTGCAACCGACCTGACCAACGTCCGACGCGTTGCGATCACCATCACCGCGGGGACGGACGTGTCCGACCGCCGCGCAACGACGTTGACGAACAGCGTCAGCCTCGCGAACCTCTGATCGGAGCCTCATCGTGATCCGGATCCTCCATACGCTGCGTGCTCGCGACGACGAGCGCGGCGTCGCACTCGTCGCGGTCGTCGGCGTGGGCATGGTGGTCATGATGCTCGTCGCGACGCTCGTCGCGGTCTCGTCGAGCGGAGCGCGACTCACCACGAACGACCGGGACTGGGCACGTGCCGCAGCCGCGGCGTACGCGGGCATCGCGGACTACCAGGCCCGTCTCAACGCGGACAACTCGTACGGGACCCACGGCGAGGAGGCCGCTCCGTTCAGCAGGGACAGCGGGAGCAAGTTCTCCGACGGCCCCGGTGGCAATCCGGCCTTCGGGTACCGGCCCGAAGACCGTTGGGTGGACGTTCCCGGGCGCGACGGCACTCCGAGTGGTGGCTCCTACCGGTACGCGGTCGACAACTCGAAGCTCACGTCGCAGGGCGCCATCCGTGTGCAGTCGACGGGGCGGGCTGGTTCGACGACACGGACGTTCATCGCGAACGTCCGACCGGACGGCTTCTCGAACTACCTGTACTTCACGAACTACGAGTCGCAGGACCCCTCCGTGAGCAACGAGACGGTCAACTCCACCTGCGGCGGCCAGCAGTGCAAGGTCCCCTGCACCAGCGAGTACCGGCCGTTCGCCGTCGGGACCACCTGCCAGTACATCCAGTTCGCGGCACGGGACCTGCTCGAAGGCCCGGTGCGGTCGAACGACCAGTTCCGGATCTGCGGCGCGACCTTCCAGGGCACCGTGCAGAGCGTGTACGGCTGGACCAAGGCAGGGTGCACCGGTACGACGCCGACCTTCGCGAGCAACCCCACGACGAGTTCGACGCTCACGCCGCCGGCCACCATCGCGGATCTCCGCGACTACACGCGCGAGGACCTCCGGTCGACGACGGACACGCCCGAGGGCCCGGGCTGCCTCTACACCGGTCCCACGAAGATCACCTTCCTCGGCGGGGGGAAGGCCAACATCGTCTCGCCGATGACCGTGAAGACGTGGGTGAAGGGAGCAGCCGAACAAGCGGGCGGCTTCCTGACGGGAGGCAGCCAGCCAGCCCGTTGCGGGGACGTCGACCAGCTGCACACCCCCGCCGGCGCGACGATCGACATCCCGAAGAACAACCTCATCTACGTGCAGAACGAACCGGCCGTCCGGTCGCGCGGCGGCCAGGACCCCAATCTCTGGAGCAGCTCGGAGTACAAGCGGGAGTCCACCGCGTGTGACGTCACGACGCGCGCCAGCACGGCCACGTCGCTGCCGTCGAACGGGGTGGGGTTCCCCGAAGTCGGCAGCACCAACGAAGCAGACCCGACAGCGGGCCTCGGCAACACCGTGACCGATCCGTACGGTTGCGACAACGGTGACGTCTTCGTGAAGGGCACGGTGGACAAAGCGGTGACCGTCGCTGCGGAGAACTACCTGTACGTCACCGGCGACATCACCTACCCCGCGACCCGGTCGGCGTCGACGGTCCTCGGGCTGATCGGACAGCGTGCAGTGTGGGTCTGGAACCCCGTCAACCAGGCCAGGCAGCCCTACAAGCCGGCCAACCGCCGGATCGACGCGGCGATCCTCGCGAACGACGGCACGTTCGCGGTGCAGAACTACACGCTCGGGTCCTCCCGGGGAACGCTGACCGTGAACGGATCGATCGCGCAGAACTTCCGTGGGGCGGTGGGGACCGGGAGCGGGGCGAGCGGGTACTTCAAGGACTACGCCTACGACCCGTCCCTCGCCACGTACACCCCACCGAAGTTCCCACAACCGACGATCACGACCTACCGCGTCGCGACGCAGCTCGAGTCCCGCACCGCCTACACCGCATCGGGGGCAGCGGTACCGTGACGATCTCGGCAGCCGCTCCTGTCCTGGTCGTGCTCGTCGGTGTCCTGGGCATCGTCGTGGGGTCGTTCCTGAACGTGGTCGTCCACCGCGTCCCCGCCGGACTCTCCGTCGTCCGGCCGGCCAGCGCGTGCCCGCGGTGTGGGCACGCGATCCGTCGTCGCGACAACGTGCCCGTCCTGTCGTGGCTCGCACTGCGGGGGCGTTGCCGGGACTGCGGCGTCCGTATCCCGAAGCGGTACCCACTGGTCGAGGCGGCGACGGGCGGGCTCTTCGTGGTCGTCACGCTCCTCTTCCTCACCGCGCCCTGGTCGCCTGCGACCGGTGGCGCAACGGGAGCGTCAGCGGACGTCCACGTGCTCGTCGTGCTCGTCGCGTACCTGTACCTGATGGCGATCAGCCTGGCGCTCGCGCTCATCGACCTCGACACCCACACATTGCCGAACCGGATCGTGCTGCCGGCCTCCGTGGTGATGCCGGTGCTGTTGCTCACGGCATCCGTCCTGTCCGGCGACTGGGCAGCGTTGGGGCGGGGCGCGGTCGGAGCGGTGGTCCTCGGCGGGGCCTACCTGGGACTCGCCGTGGCGGTGCCCGGCGGTATGGGGTTCGGGGACGTGAAACTCGCCGTCGTGCTCGGGCTCGCCCTGGCGTACCTCGGATGGGGACCCCTCGCAGTGGGTTCTTTCGGCGCGTTCCTCCTCGGCGGTATCTTCGCCATCGCCCTGGTCGCCGTGCGGCGAGCCGGACGGCGGAGCGGGATCCCGTTCGGCCCCTGGATGCTCGTCGGCGCCTGGCTCGGGATCGCGTTCGGTCCACCGCTCTGGGCGATGTACCTCGGGCTCCTCGGGCTCTCGTGATCAGCCCCCGATCGCGAACCCACCAAGTCCTCCCGGCGTCCCGCCCGGGCATGCACCATCCTCCGCAGAGCTCCTCCGCGGCGGCACGGAAGGAGGCCGTCATGGCCAAGAGCATCGTCGGCGTCGACATCGGCGCGGCTTCGATCCGCGCTGTCGAGGTGCAGGACGCAGACCGGGCGAAGCCGGTGATCCTCCGCTTCGCCGAGGTGCCGGTGCCCGAGGGATCCACGCGGCAGGGAGAGGTGGTCGAGCCCAACACGGTCGCGGCCGCACTCCGTCAGCTGTGGTCCGTCGGGAAGTTCCGGTCGCGCGACGTCGTCCTCGGGATGGGGAACCAGCGCGTGCTCTCCCGTGACCTGACCGTGCCGAAGGCTCCGCTGGCGCAGATCAGGGAATCGCTGCCGTTCCAGGTCCAGGACATGCTGCCGGTCCCGGTCGTGGACGCGATCCTCGACTTCTACCCGACCTCGGAAGGGACGAGCGAGAACGGTCCGACGGTCAGCGGTCTCCTGGTCGCCGCCGTGAAGGACGCGGTCCTCGCGAACGTGCGCGCGGTCCAGACCGCCGGCCTCAACCCGGTCGCGGTCGACCTCATCCCGTTCGCCCTCGCACGCGTCCTCTCGCCATCGCAGCGGAGCGGGACCACGGCCATCGTCGAATGCGGCGGCAACACCACCACGGTCGTGGTCGTCACCGACGGCGTGCCGAAGTTCGTGCGCATCATCCCCACCGGAGGCGAGGACGTGACCCGGCTCCTGGCCGGCCGTCTCGAGGTCCCCGCATCCGCGGCGGAGTCCGTGAAGCGTCACTTCGGCATGGACTCGACCCGTGCGCGGACCCGCGACGACGCCCTTGCGGTCGCCGCGGTCCGGGAGACGGTCGGAGAGCTGCTCGCGAGCCTCCGGAACACGATGAACTACTTCGTGAACACCCACCCGTCCGAGCCCGTCGGCGAGGTCCTGCTGGTCGGCGGTGCGGCTGAGCTGCCGGGCTTCGCGTCGGCGCTCGCGGAGGCCACCGGCTTGCCCGTCCGACGCGGCGAGCCGTTCACCCACGCCGGGCTCGCGAAGTCGATCCGCCCAGAGGACCTCCAGACGCACGGCTCGTCGATCACCGTGGCGTGGGGGCTCGCAGTCGGAGGGAAGGCAGCATGAGCGAGGCGAAGATGAAGCAGCCGCGGTTCGCCGGGGCCCGTGGGCGCTCGAGTGTGAGCCCGGAGCGCCGTGTCGTCGAGGAGACCGCGCAGCGGTCGAAGCGCCAGCCCCGACGAGGGGCCGGCAACGGTCCGGTCGTCGGTGCCCGTCCGCGCGCGGACCTCCTGCCGACCGAGGTGCTGGTCCACCGGCGTGAGCGACGGGTCGTCGGTCGTCTCTGGGCGGGGGTCGTGGTCGTCGCGGTGGCGGTCGGCATCGGCATCGGAGGCGCTTCCCTCGTGGCGACCCGAGCGACGGACGACCTCGCGAACGCACAGGCGCAGACGCTCTCGCTGCTGCAGCAGCAGGCGCAGTACAAGGAAGTGCGGACGACCGAGTCCTCGACGTCGCTCCTGGAGTCCGCGCAGGCGGTCGGAGGGTCGACCGAGATCGCGTGGGGGCCGTACCTGCACGAGGTTCGGGCGTCCCTCCCCGAGGGCGTCGTGATCAACGGCGTCGGCGTGGACTCGGCTTCCCCGCTCGAGCCGTACGCGCAGACCGATGCACCCCTGCAGGGCAGGCGGGTCGCCACGCTGACGCTCGACGCGATCAGCCAGACGTTGCCGACCGTGCCGGACTGGCTCGAGTCCGTCCGGTCGTTGGACGGCTTCGTCGACGCGAACGTCAACTCGGTGACGCTCGAGGAGACGAGCGGCCACTACACGGTCAACATGACCATCCACGTCGACGAGCGAGCATTCGACGGCAAGTACCTCCCGCAGAAGAAGGGGGAATGACATGACCCGGAACCGCCTCAACATGGTCCTGGCCGTGCTCGCCATGGTGGTGGTCGCGGCTGCGGGCTTCTTCCTCGGCGTGCAACCCCAGCTCAGCCGTGCGGCGACCGACGGTGCCCAGCAGGCGACCGTCGAGCACGAGAACGCGGTGAAGTCCGGCGAGCTCGCCCGCTTGCGGCAGCAGGCGAAAACCCTGCCCGAGATGCGGACGGCACTCGCCGAGTTGCAGGCCTCCGTGCCGTCGTCGGACCGCATGTCGGCGTTCTACGACGAGGTCGACCAGGCAGCGACGACGGCAGGCGTCACGGTCTCGACGATCACCACCTCGGACGCGACCGCCTACATCCCGCCGGTCACCGAGGCGGCGTCGACCGCGACCGACGGGGCCGAGCCGGCGGCGCCGTCCACTACGACCCCCACGCCGTCCGCATCGGCCACGCCCACGCCGCCGGGCGTCACGACCGACGCGCGGATCACCGGGGAGAACTTCTCCGTCATCCCCGTCACGGTGTCGGTGGACGGCTCGTTCGACCAGGCGATGTCCTTCGCGACCGAGGTGCAGGACCTGTCCCGGCTGTACCTCGTGACGTCGATCACGTCCTCCGCCTCCGAACCGTCGGCGGAGTCCACCGAGACGTCCTCCACGACCTGGAACTTCAGCGGCTACGTCTACGTCCTCGACGTCGACGTCGACGCCGACGCGTCGGCGACGACCGCGGCGTCCGGCGACGCGGGCTGAACCCGACTCCACCGAACGCCCCCCGGAAGGGGTCCCGCCGCCACGCCGGACCCGCTTCCGCCGGGGCGTTCCGTGCCTCTACGATGCTGCTCGGGCCCGCGCTCGCGGCTGCCCATCTCCCTCTCGGACGTCCCTCGGAACGGGCGTCCCTCGTCGTGCCCGGAGTCGCTCGTGTTGGTCGGTGTCGTGGAGTTCCTCGGCTGGTTCGGGGCCGGAACGGTCCTCGTCGGGTACGTCCTCTTCTCGCTCGGGAAGATCGCGAACGGCCCGGTGTACCAGCTGTTCAACCTGGTCGGTGGCGTCGCGATCGCGGTGAACGTGGCGGCGCACCATGCCGTCCCCTCGACGATCGTGAACAGCATCTGGGCGGCCGTGGCGGCAGTGGTCCTCGCGCGCATGGTCGTCCGCCGCCGACGGGGCACGTCGGCCGGCGTGCAGCCGGCTCCGGAGCTGCACGCGGAACCCCCGACCACGACGGCGGTCCTGCCGGTGGTCGGCCCGGCCCTCCGCGACCACCAGCCGGAGGCGGACCACCGCTCCGATGCGGACCACCGCTCCGAGGTGAACCACCGCTCTGGGGTGGACCACCGCTCCGAGGCGGACCAGCAGCCGGAGCCCGACCAGCCGGAGACCGGCCACCGGCCCGACGGGCCCCTCGACGAGGCCGCGCCCACGGGCCTCCCGGCCGGCCGCACGACGGGCACGGAGGCCACGAGCACAGACGCCACGAGCACAGACGCCACGGGCACGGACGCCACGGGCACCGCCGCCACGGGCACCGACGCGCCCGCTCCGATGACGGAGACGGTGCCGGTCATCACGGCGACCATCGCCCTCGCGCTCGTCCAGGCGGCACACCAGCAGCACGCGGCCCAGCAGGAGGCCGCGCAGCAGCAGACCACGCAGCCGGAACCCGCCGACGCCCCGTAGCTGCCGGACCCGGACCGACGCGGAGCGCTACGATCGGCGCATGTCCCGGTGGTTGGTGGCGACGATGGCGTCGGTCCTCTTCATCGCGCTCGTCATCGCCGTGACGGGCTTCGAGGCCCTGCTCGCCGACGTCGAGGCGATCCGGCAGCCGGACGCCACCCCCTACCTCGGGCCGGCGATGGTCGTCGGCGCCGGTGTCGCCGTGTTCCTCGCGACCGCGATGGGCGCCCGCGAGGGGAACCCCGTCGTCACCGGACTCGTCGCCGCGGCGACGACGTACCTCGTCATGCTCGGCGTGGGCGCGGTCGGCTACGCCCTCGTCCGGTCCGACGCCGCGGAACTGCTCGTCTTCCCGGCGGGCTACGCCCTCAGTCCGTTCGTGGTCGGTGGGGTCGTCGTGGCGCTCGTCACGGTCGTCGGCGGCATCTCCGCGGTCCGGTGGCAGGGCCCCCGCCCACAGGGGCAGCAGTCGTCGCCGATTCGTCCACAGGACTGACGGGAGGCCCGGCCCGCGTCCGCCGCGTTCGGTACGATTCCGGGACGAGCTGAACGACGGCGCCTTGGGGGACTCATGACGGACGCACCTGACGACTCGCGGGGCTGGGAATCGGTGCCGGGGGCAGACACCCTCCGCGGCGACCGTGCGCTGCCCGCGGTGATGACCGCCGGCCCGACCGCGTCTGCCCCGGGGTACGCGGCCGGTCGACCTCGCCGCGGACTCCGGAAGGGTGCGGTGATCGGCATCGTCGCCGGAGCCGCAGCGCTCGTGCTCCTCGTGGTCGCGGGCGGCATCGGGTGGTCGGTCGGGTCGGACAGCCACTCCGCGGACCGCCCCGTGCAGGCGTTCCTGCAGGACGTCGAGGGCGGTCGCCTCACGGACGCGCTCGACGCCGCCGGCATCGACCGCGACGACGACGACGTCCTCCTCACCGACGCCGCCTACGCGCAGGCGAACGACAAGATCACCGCCCACCGGATCACCTCGGTCGACCAGGGCGACGACCGCGCGACCGTGCACGCGCTGCTGACCCAGGCCGGTCGGAGCGTGCCGGCCACGTTCGAACTCGAGCGCACCGGGACGGACTGGGGTGTGTTCCCCGTCTGGGAACTGCAGCCGCCGTCCCTCGGCTCGGTCGAGGTCGTCGTGCAGGGACCGACCGACAGCACCGTCCGGGTCGCCGGAGCGGAGGCGACGACCGGTGACCTCGGCGCGGTCGCACTGCGGGCGTTCCCCGGCTCGTACGAGGTGTCGTCCGAGGGCGGCAAGTGGTTCGCCGCCGATGCCTCGACGGCCGCCGTGCGGGGGTTCGGGACGCCCGGGACCCCGGTCGTGCTCGCCACGACCCTGACGGACGCCGGCCAGCAGGCCGCCACGAAGGCCGTCGACTCCTGGGTGGACGGCTGCGTCGCGGCCCAGACGGCCACGCCCGACGGCTGCAGCTTCTACGCCTACGGGGAGAACCCGGCGAACACCTACACGAACCAGAAGTGGACACTCGACGCCAGGCCGTCGGTCGGCGTCGGCGACTGGTCCTCGAGGGGATGGCTCGTCGAGACCCGCGCTCCGGGGTCGGCGACGTTCACCGCGGAGTTCACCGGTCCGAACGGTCGTGGGACCGCGACGGCCGGGCCGATCGACGTCAACGCGTCCGGCTGGATCACCGGCTTCGGGGACGACGGCGCCACCTTCGTCCCGGCGGTCGCGAACGGCCAGACCGACTCCGGCTCCTGACCGCCCTCGTCCCGCGTCCCCGGGCGGTTCTCGCCCGGGGCGAACGGGCCGCCGTCGGGCCCACCGTGGATTGATTTCAGCGGGCGTGGCGGCTAGGCTCTCCCGGGTGTGCGCCTTCGGGCGCGCCCAGATCCTGCAGGCCTCCGGCCTCCTGATCACTCCATCCCCCATCTCCCTCCGCCGTCAGGCGGTGGTCCGCGTGGGATGAGGAAGCCGACGGACCGCGTCGGCCAGAGAGCACGAGCGAAGAACCAGGAGAACAGTTGCCTACCATCCAGCAGCTCGTTCGCAAGGGTCGTACGCCGAAGGTCGTCAAGACCAAGGCGCCCGCCCTGAAGGCGAACCCCCAGCAGCGTGGCGTGTGCACCCGCGTCTACACCACCACCCCGAAGAAGCCGAACTCGGCACTGCGCAAGGTCGCTCGTGTCAAGCTCTCGAACGGCACCGAGGTCACGGCCTACATCCCCGGTGAGGGCCACAACCTCCAGGAGCACTCGATGGTGCTCGTCCGCGGCGGTCGTGTGAAGGACCTCCCGGGTGTGCGCTACAAGATCATCCGTGGTGCCCTGGACACCCAGGCCGTCAAGAACCGTAAGCAGGCCCGCAGCCGCTACGGTGCGAAGAAGGGTTGAGTTAGATGCCTCGTAAGGGTCCCGCCCCGAAGCGCCCCGTCGTCGCCGATCCGGTCTACGGCGCCCCCGTCGTCAGCCAGCTCGTCAACAAGATCCTCCTCGACGGCAAGAAGGGCCTCGCCGAGCGCATCGTCTACGACGCACTCGAAGGGGTCTCCTCCAAGAACGGCCAGGACGCCGTCACGACGCTCAAGAAGGCGCTCGACAACGTCCGTCCGACCCTCGAGGTCCGCAGCCGCCGCGTCGGTGGCTCGACCTACCAGGTCCCGGTCGAGGTCAAGCCGCACCGTGCGAACACGCTCGCGCTGCGCTGGCTGACCTCGTACGCCAAGGCCCGTCGCGAGAAGACGATGACCGAGCGTCTCATGAACGAGATCCTCGACGCGTCGAACGGTCTCGGTGCCGCGGTCAAGCGCCGTGAGGACACCCACAAGATGGCCGAGTCGAACAAGGCCTTCGCGCACTACCGCTGGTAGTCATCCGGCACCGTCCGGGTGCCTCGGTCAACAGCCGCGGCACTCGGACGGCCGCCACCCTCTCCTACAACTCTCTCGGAGGAACCCTGTGGCACAGGACGTGCTCACCGACCTGAACAAGGTCCGCAACATCGGCATCATGGCGCACATCGACGCCGGCAAGACCACGACCACCGAGCGCATCCTGTTCTACACGGGCATCACGCACAAGATCGGTGAAGTCCACGACGGCGCAGCCACCATGGACTGGATGGCGCAGGAGCAGGAGCGCGGCATCACGATCACGTCGGCCGCGACGACGTGCTTCTGGGACAACAACCAGATCAACATCATCGACACCCCGGGTCACGTGGACTTCACGGTCGAGGTGGAGCGTTCGCTCCGCGTCCTCGACGGTGCGGTCGCCGTCTTCGACGGCAAGGAGGGCGTCGAGCCCCAGTCCGAGACCGTGTGGCGTCAGGCGGACAAGTACAACGTCCCGCGCATCTGCTTCGTCAACAAGATGGACAAGCTCGGTGCGGACTTCTACTTCACCGTCGACACGATCATCAACCGCCTCGGTGCGGAGCCGCTCGTGCTCCAGCTCCCGATCGGTGCCGAGAACGACTTCGTCGGCGTCATCGACCTGATCGAGATGCACGCCAAGGTCTGGCCGGGCGATGCCAAGGGTGACGTCACCATGGGCGCCCAGTACGAGGTCCAGGAGATCCCCGCGGACCTCAAGGACCGTGCCGAGGAGTACCGCGCGAAGCTCGTCGAGCGTGTCGCGGAGACCGACGACGCACTGCTCGAGAAGTACTTCGGCGGCGAAGAGCTCTCCAAGGACGAGATCAAGGCCGCGATCCGCAAGCTGACGATCAACTCCGAGGTGTACCCGATCCTCTGCGGCTCGGCGTTCAAGAACCGTGGCGTGCAGCCGATGCTCGACGCGGTCATCGACTACCTGCCGTCGCCCCTCGACGTCCCGCCGATGATCGGCCACGACGTCAAGGACGAAGAGGTCGAGATCATCCGCAAGCCGGAGGCCTCCGAGCCCTTCTCCGCGCTCGCGTTCAAGGTCGCGGTGCACCCGTTCTTCGGTCGCCTCACCTACGTCCGCGTGTACTCCGGTCACATCGACTCCGGTGCCCAGGTCATCAACTCGACCAAGGGCAAGAAGGAGCGCATCGGCAAGATCTTCCAGATGCACTCCAACAAGGAGAACCCGGTCGACTCGGTCACCGCCGGTCACATCTACGCGGTCATCGGCCTCAAGGACACGACCACGGGAGACACCCTGTGCGACCCGTCGAACCAGGTCGTCCTCGAGTCGATGACGTTCCCGGAGCCGGTCATCGAGGTCGCGATCGAGCCGAACACCAAGGCCGACCAGGAGAAGCTCTCCACCGCGATCCAGAAGCTCGCCGAAGAGGACCCGACGTTCCGCGTCGAGCTCAACGCCGAGACCGGTCAGACGACGATCAAGGGCATGGGCGAGCTCCACCTCGACATCCTCGTCGACCGCATGAAGCGCGAGTTCAAGGTCGAGGCGAACGTCGGCAAGCCGCAGGTGGCCTACCGCGAGACCCTGACCAAGGTCGTCGAGCGCTACGACTACACCCACAAGAAGCAGACCGGTGGTTCCGGTCAGTTCGCGAAGGTGCAGATCGCGCTCGAGCCGATGCCCGTCACCGCCGAGAAGGTGTACGAGTTCGAGAACGCCGTCACCGGTGGTCGCGTTCCGCGCGAGTACATCCCGTCGGTCGACGCCGGTATCCAGGACGCGATGCAGGTGGGCGTGCTCGCCGGCTTCCCGACCGTGGGTGTCAAGGCGATCCTCAAGGACGGCGCGGCGCACGACGTCGACTCGTCCGAGATGGCGTTCAAGATCGCCGGTTCGATCGCGTACAAGGAAGCGGCCCGCAAGGCCGGTCCGGTGCTGCTCGAGCCGATCATGGCCGTCGAGGTCCGTACGCCCGAGGAGTACATGGGCGACGTCATCGGCGACCTGAACTCGCGTCGCGGTCAGATCTCCGAGATGACCGATGCGTCGGGCGTCAAGGTGGTCCGCGCGAGCGTCCCGCTGTCCGAGATGTTCGGGTACGTGGGCGACTTGCGCTCCAAGACCTCTGGTCGTGCTGTCTTCTCCATGGTGTTCGAGACCTACAACGAGGTCCCGCGCAACGTGGCGGACGAGATCATCCAGAAGAGCACCGGGGCCTGACGCTCCCGCGTCATCCCCAGGCGAGGGTGCCCGGCGACGGGCCCCTCGTCACCAAGTAAAGTAGAGACACACACACCGCGCGCCAACAGCGCAGGGCCGACCAAGGTCCTGCCGGGGGCGACGCATCCGAGTCCTGAGGAGGACCCACAGTGGCCAAGGCCAAGTTCGAGCGGACCAAGCCGCACGTCAACATCGGAACCATCGGTCACGTCGACCACGGCAAGACCACGCTCACGGCGGCGATCACCAAGGTTCTGCACGACCAGTACCCGGACCTCAACGAGGCCCGTGACTTCGCGCAGATCGACAACGCTCCCGAAGAGCGCCAGCGCGGCATCACGATCAACATCTCGCACGTCGAGTACCAGACCGACAAGCGCCACTACGCGCACGTCGACGCTCCTGGTCACGCCGACTACGTGAAGAACATGATCACCGGTGCGGCCCAGATGGACGGCGCGATCCTCGTGGTCGCCGCCACCGACGGTCCGATGCCCCAGACGCGTGAGCACGTCCTGCTCGCCCGTCAGGTCGGCGTCCCCTACATCGTCGTCGCCCTCAACAAGGCCGACATGGTGGACGACGAGGAGATCCTGGAGCTCGTCGAGCTCGAGGTCCGCGAGCTCCTCGGCTCGCAGGAGTTCGACGAGGACGCCCCCGTCGTGCAGGTCTCGGCGCTCAAGGCGCTCGAGGGCGACGAGAAGTGGGTCAAGTCCGTCCAGGACCTGATGTCCGCCGTCGACGAGAACGTCCCGGACCCGGTGCGCGCCACCGACCAGCCGTTCCTCATGCCGATCGAGGACGTCTTCACGATCACCGGTCGTGGAACCGTCGTCACCGGCCGTGTCGAGCGCGGTGAGCTCGACATCAACTCCGAGGTCGAGATCGTCGGCATCAAGGCGACCCAGAAGACCACGGTCACGGGCATCGAGATGTTCCGCAAGCTGCTGGACAAGGCAGTCGCCGGTGACAACACCGGTCTGCTCATCCGTGGCCTCAAGCGCGAGGACGTCGAGCGCGGCCAGGTCGTCGTGAAGCCGGGTTCGGTCACGCCGCACACCGAGTTCACCGCGAACGCGTACATCCTGAACAAGGAAGAGGGCGGTCGTCACAACCCGTTCTACGCGAACTACCGTCCGCAGTTCTACTTCCGCACCACGGACGTCACCGGCGTCATCACGCTGCCCGAGGGCACCGAGATGGTCATGCCCGGTGACACCGTCGCCATGACCGTCGAGCTGATCCAGCCGATCGCCATGGAGGAGGGCCTCCGCTTCGCCATCCGTGAGGGTGGTCGTACGGTCGGCGCCGGTACGGTCGAGAAGATCATCAAGTAACTCCGGTTGCTCCACGAGAGCGGGGTCGGGCCTTCGGGTCCGGCCCCGCTCTTCGTGGTCTCCGCACCGGGCGAGGCGGCAGAGGGCGCCCGCGGGGTACGTTCCTGCAGCGTCCGGCAGCGCCGAGGGTGTTGCATCGGGTCGTGACACGTCTGCGCCGTTCCTCGACCAAGGGTCGCGGGTACCACCGCGTCCGCAGCGGCAAGGGCTTCTCCTACCGCGACCCGTACGGCACCACGGTCTCCGACCCGGAGGTGCGTCAGCGGCTCGAGGACCTCGTCATCCCGCCCGCGTGGGACGACGTCTGGATCTCGCCGTACGAGAACGGCCACATCCTGGCCACCGGCATCGACGGTGCCGGTCGCCGGCAGTACATGTACCACCCGTCGTGGCGCGACCGGATGGACAAGATCAAGTACGACCGGGCCCTCGCGCTGGCCGAGTCGCTCCCGGCCGCCCGGCGGATGGTGACCCAGGACCTGCGCCGACCGGACCCGGACCGCCGTCGCGCACTGGCCGCAGCCTTCCGGATGCTCGACCAGGGCTCGCTCCGCGTCGGGTCGGAGCGGTACGCCACGGAGCACGGCAGCCACGGCCTGTCGACACTCCTCTGCTCGCACGCCCACATCTCCGGGGACGACATCGAGCTCGGCTTCCCCGGCAAGAGCCACCAGGCGTGGTCCTCGACGATCCACGACGCCGACCTCGCCCGTGTCCTGGTGGGGATGAAACGGCGGGGGGCGAACGCTCGGCTGCTCTCTTTCCGCGAGCGGCGGGGGGACGAGTGGCAACCGGTGACCGCGGAAGACATCAACGCCTACGTGAAGGAGCGTGCCGGGGATGAGTTCACGGCGAAGGACTTCCGCACGTTGCACGGCACGGTCGCGGCCGCGGTCGACCTGGCCCAGACCGGTGTCCTGTCGAGCCAGGCGAAGCGCAAGAAGGCGATCTCGCACGCGGTGAAGGCCGCGAGCGAGGTCCTCGGCAACACGCCGACCGTCGCCCGCCAGAGCTACATCGACCCCCGGTTGCTCGATGCGTACGAGCACGGCGAGACCATCGACCCGGCCCGGTTGCACGCCGCCGAGTCCGAGGTCCGGGCCCTGCTCTACCGGCAGTGACGTGATCGGTCGCCCGCGGTTCCCGGATGACGTAGCGTTGGTCGTCGTGCCCGCCCACCCCACGAGGCACGGAAGGACCCATCAGTCGTGACCGACGAGTGCATCCACGGTTTCCCCATCGAGCTCTGCGACATCTGCTCCCCACGGCAGCGTGACCCGGAGACCATCACCAAGACCCCGACGCCACGACGCACGCGTGTGACGACGTCGTTGCGGTCCGCCCCGACGAACGCCAACGGGAAGGCCGTCGAGCCGACGTTGCCCGCCACCCGCGACTTCGCGGCGCTGCGTGCGCACCACGTCACGCACGTCGACAACCTCGCCTCGATCCTCGCCGAGGGCGCGATCCTCGCCGCCGACCGCGCGACGCCCTCCGTCGACGTCAGCTCCGCCGCCACCCGGGAGGCCCGTGGCGCGGCGCTCGCACCCGACGGTTCCAGCGTGGCCGGGCACGTGCCCTTCACGCTCTCGCCGGACGCGCGCCGGTGGGACGAACTCCGCTCCGGCGCGGAGGAGGACCGCTGGTCGGACGCGGCCAGGCGCACGCGTGCGACGGAGTTCGTCGTCCTCGTCGTCCCGACCACCGCGTTCGGTGCGTCGGTGATCCTGGCGGACACGGACGCCGAGGACCCGGACGTCCGCTTCGCCGTCGGCCCGGAGGCGGCCACGAACCTCCTCCGTCGCACCGACATCACGGACCCGTCCATGCACGGGGTCGAGCTGCTCGCCGGCCCGCAGGTGCCGCTGTCGTCGGTCGCGCTCGTGGGCGTGCCGAACGACCGCGTCCGGCAGCAGGTGAAGGCCGTCTTCGCCGAGCAGGGCGGACCGTCGCCCCGTGTCGCGGTGTTCCCGCCGTGGTTCGTGCCGCCGCTCCCCGAGGACTGACGCCGCTCGCGACGCTCATGCCACGCAGGACGCCCCGGTTCCCCGAGTGGGAGCCGGGGCGTCCTGCGTGCCGTCGGGTCAGGGACGTCGACGGGAGCGGGCGTAGAGCACGATGCCGGCGACGACGGAGACGTTGAGCGACTCCACCCGGCTGTCGATCGGCACCGACACCGTCTGCGTCGCGAGGTCCTGCAGGACGTCCGACGCCCCGGTCTTCTCGGCGCCGAGCAGCAGGGCGACGTCCTCCTCGAGGTCCCCGAGCGACTCGGGGGAGAGGGAGCCGTCCATGTCGACGTCGACCACGCGGAGCCCGGACTCGCCGAGCCACCGGGCGACGCGCTCGCGGGTCTCGAGCAGGACCGGCACCGAGAACACGTGGCCGCGGCTGGCGCGCACGACACGACGGTCGGCGATCGTGGGGAGGTCGCTGTCGACGAGCACGACGCCCCGTGCACCGAGGCCGACGGCCGTGCGCACGATGGCACCGATGTTGCCGACGATCTTCACGCCGTCCAGGACGAGCACGTCCCCGGTGCCCTCGGCGAGGGCGGAGAAGCGGGCCGGTGCCGGGACGTTCGCGACGCCGAAGACCTTCGGACGCTTCTCGGAGCGGAACACCTTGGTCAGGACGGCCGGGTCGACGAGCCGTACCGGCACCCCGTGCTCGGTGCAGAGGGCGGCGAGGTCGGCGGGGAACTCCCGGATCGAGTCGCCGTACACCTCGACGAAGCGGACGCCGGCGCGGAGGGCCTGCACGAGGGGCTCGAGGTCCTCGACGATCGCGGTGCGGACGGCGCCGCGCGCCGGCTTCGCGAGGTCGGCGAGACGCTGCACCGCGGGGTCGGACTGGTCGGTGAGCACTTCGGGTTCCGGCATGCGCGAAGGCTAGCAGCGGCGCGGGACGCCGCCCCGGGAGCGGCCGCCGACCGACCGTCCGGCGTGCGTCGACCCGACCGCTGCGGGCGGGCCTCCAGGCGGTGGGTCGGGACGCTGAGGAGCCCGGTACGACGGACCCGGGAGGCCCGGAGGGCCGTGTCCGACACGCCGGTACGATCGCGACACGCCCGGGTTGCACCGACGCGGGGCCTATGGGAGACTTGTCCGGTTCCGAAATTCCGCGGGCGTTCGCGCCCGCAGGGTCACTGCTCTGGCAGTGCACAACCCCCTTGTGAAGCAGGGCTGGGTTGGGCCGCAGGCAGCAGAACACGATCGTCATCCTCGAGCACCACGGCGCAGCAGTGCCGGGTGCGGGTGACGACATGTCCGCGCGGGTGGCCCAGGCCCTCGCGCGGTTGACAGGAGAACAGCGGTCATCCCCTCCGGGCGGAGCCGGTGGTTCACGTAAACAGCCGGGCACGCGACAGCGGAGTCCCGGCGGCGTCAGGCGGCCTGCGGGTGCGCGGCGCAGAGAGGACAGGAAAACACATGGCGGGACAGAAGATCCGCATCCGGCTCAAGTCGTACGACCACGAGGTCATCGACACGTCGGCCCGGAAGATCGTCGACACGGTGACCCGTGCCGGTGCGACCGTGGTCGGCCCGGTGCCGCTCCCCACCGAGAAGAACGTGATCCCCGTGATCCGTTCTCCCCACAAGTACAAGGACTCGCGCGAGCACTTCGAGAAGCGCACGCACAAGCGGGTCATCGACATCGTCGACCCGACGCCGAAGGCCGTCGACTCGCTCATGCGACTCGACCTCCCGGCGGACGTCAACATCGAGATCAAGCTGTAAGGGGGCTGGAACTCATGGCGAACTCAACCAAGACCGTCAAGGGCCTCCTCGGCAAGAAGCTCGGGATGACCCAGGTGTGGGACGAGAACAACAAGTTCATCCCCGTCACCGTGATCGAGGTCGGCCCGAACGTGGTCACCCAGATCCGCAACGTCGAGCGCGACGGCTACGAGGCGATCCAGATCGCCGCGGGCCAGATCGACCCCCGCAAGGTGAACAAGCCGGCCGCCGGCCACTTCGAGGCCGCCGGGGTCACCCCGCGCCGCACCCTCACCGAGATCCGGACGAACGACTCCGCCGAGTACTCGCTCGGCCAGGAGCTCACGGTCGACCTGTTCGAAGCGGGCCAGAAGGTCGACGTCGTCGGCACCAGCAAGGGCAAGGGCTTCGCCGGTGTCATGAAGCGTCACAACTTCGCCGGTGTCTCCGCCTCGCACGGTTCGCACCGCAACCACCGCAAGCCCGGTTCGATCGGCGCCTCCTCGACCCCGTCGCGTGTCTTCAAGGGCATGCGCATGGCCGGTCGGATGGGTGGCGACCGCGTGACCGTCCTCAACCTCACGGTCCACGCCGTCGACGCCGAGAAGGGTCTGCTGCTCGTCAAGGGCGCCGTCCCCGGTGCTCGTGGCCGTTCCGTCTTCGTCCGCACCGCCGTGAAGGGTAAGTGATCATGGCCACCACGACCGCAACCACGATCGACGTCCTCGACGTCACGGGTGAGAAGTCCGGCACCGTCGAGCTCCCCGCAGCGATCTTCGACGTCGAGACCAACGTCCCGCTGATCCACCAGGTGGTCACCGCGCAGCTCGCCGCCGCGCGCCAGGGCACCCACAAGACCAAGAACCGTGGCGAAGTCCGCGGTGCCGGTCGCAAGCCGTTCAAGCAGAAGGGCACCGGCCGCTCCCGTCAGGGTTCGGTCCGCGCTCCGGAGCACACCGGCGGTGGCGTCGTCCACGGACCGACCCCCCGCGACTACTCGCAGCGCACCCCGAAGAAGATGATCGCCGCAGCCCTGCTCGGCTCGCTCTCGGACCGCGCCCGCGGTGGCCGCATCTCCGCTGTGGAGGGCTTCATCGCGGCCGAGACGCCGTCGACGAAGGTCGCCCGCACGCTGCTCGAGAAGGTCGCGCCCGTCAAGAACGTGCTCGTCGTGCTCGAGTCGGGCGACGAGCTCACGCTCAAGTCGATCCGCAACCTGCCGAACGTCCACGCGCTCTCGTACGGCCAGCTCAACGCCTACGACGTGCTCAAGGCCGACGCGCTCGTCTTCAGCAAGAGCGCACTCGACGCCTTCATCGCGTCGAAGACCGCGAAGGAGATCACCGCATGAGCGGCTTCAACAAGGACCCGCGCGACATCATCATCTCGCCGGTCGTGTCGGAGAAGAGCTACGGCCTCATCGACCAGGGCAAGTACACGTTCCTCGTGGACCCCCGTGCGAACAAGACCGAGATCAAGCTCGCGATCGAGAAGATCTTCGACGTCAAGGTCGCCGGCATCAACACGCTGAACCGTCCGGGCAAGACCCGCCGGACCAAGTTCGGGATCGGCAAGCGCAAGGACACCAAGCGCGCCATCGTGACGCTCAAGTCCGGTTCGATCGACATCTTCACGGCTGTCGGCTGAGGACCAGAGGGATAAATCATGGCTATTCGTAACTACAAGCCCACGACTCCCGGTCGTCGCGGCTCCTCGGTCGCCGACTTCGCCGAGATCACCCGTTCGACCCCGGAGAAGTCCCTGCTCCGTCCGCTGCCGAAGACCGGTGGCCGGAACAGCTCGGGTCGCATCACGACGCGTCACATCGGTGGTGGCCACAAGCGCCAGTACCGCGTGATCGACTTCCGTCGTGCCGACAAGGACGGCGTCGACGCGAAGGTCGCGCACATCGAGTACGACCCGAACCGCACGGCGCGCATCGCGCTCCTGCACTTCGTGGACGGCACCAAGCGCTACATCATCGCTCCGAACAAGCTCAAGCAGGGCGACGTCGTCGAGACGGGCCCCGGCGCTGACATCAAGCCGGGCAACAACCTGCCGCTGCGCAACATCCCCGTCGGTACCGTGATCCACGCGATCGAGCTCCGTCCCGGTGGCGGCGCGAAGATGGCCCGATCCGCCGGTGCCTCGGTGCGTCTCGTCGCCAAGGACGGCCCCTACGCGCAGCTCCGTCTGCCGTCGGGCGAGGTCCGCAACGTCGACGCGCGCTGCCGCGCCACCATCGGCGAGGTCGGCAACGCCGAGCAGTCGAACATCAACTGGGGCAAGGCCGGCCGCATGCGCTGGAAGGGCGTCCGCCCGACCGTGCGTGGTGTCGCGATGAACCCGGTCGACCACCCGCACGGTGGTGGTGAGGGCAAGACGTCCGGTGGTCGTCACCCGGTCAGCCCCTGGGGCCAGGCCGAGGGTCGCACGCGCAAGCCCAACAAGCCGAGCGACAAGCTCATCGTCCGTCGCCGTAACGCCGGCAAGAAGCGCAAGTAGGAGTTCCGAAGATGCCACGCAGTCTGAAGAAGGGCCCCTTCGTCGACGAGCACCTGCTCCGCAAGGTCGTCACGCAGAACGAGGCCAACACCAAGAACGTGATCCGTACCTGGTCGCGTCGGTCGATGATCGTCCCGAACATGCTCGGTCACACCATCGCGGTGCACGACGGCCGCAAGCACATCCCGGTGTTCGTCACCGAGTCGATGGTCGGTCACAAGCTCGGCGAGTTCGCGCCGACCCGCACCTTCCGCGGCCACGTGAAGGACGACAAGAAGGGCCGTCGCCGCTGAGGCGGCGACGAAAGAGGAGGAACGAAATGGTGGAGTCGATCGCACGCGTGCGACACATCCGCGTCACGCCTCAGAAGGCCCGTCGCGTCATCCAGCTGATCCGCGGCAAGCAGGCCCACGAGGCGCTCGCCATCCTGAAGTTCGCCCCCCAGGGCGCTTCGGAGCCCGTGTACAAGCTGGTCGCCTCGGCGATCGCCAACGCACGTGTCAAGGCGGACTCGACGAACAGCTTCCTCGACGAGCGCGACCTCTACGTGAGCAGCGTCTACGTCGACGAGGGCACGACCCTGAAGCGGTTCCAGCCGCGCGCCCAGGGCCGCGCCTTCCGCATCAACAAGCGCACCAGCCACATCACGGTCGTCCTCGCGACGCCGGATGAGGCCGAGGCCGCCGCGACGAGCAAGAAGGCGAGCAAGTAATGGGCCAGAAGGTCAACCCGTACGGCTTCCGTCTCGGGATCACGACGGACCACATCTCCCACTGGTTCGCCGACAGCACGAAGAAGGGTCAGCGTTACGCCGACTTCGTGGCCGAGGACGTCAAGATCCGTCAGTTCCTGACGAAGACCCTCGACCGCGCGGGCGTCGCCCGCATCGAGCTGGAGCGCACCCGTGACCGCGTCCGCGTGGACATCCACACGGCGCGCCCGGGCATCGTCATCGGTCGCCGCGGCGCCGAGGCGGAGCGCATCCGGAGCGAGCTCGAGAAGCTCACCAAGAAGCAGATCCAGCTCAACATCCTCGAGGTCAAGAACCCCGAGACCGAGGCCCAGCTCGTCGCGCAGGGCATCGCCGAGCAGCTCTCCGCTCGTGTCGCGTTCCGTCGCGCCATGCGCAAGGGCCTGCAGGGTGCACAGCGCGCCGGCGCCAAGGGTGTCCGCATCCAGGTGTCGGGCCGCCTCGGCGGCGCGGAGATGTCGCGTTCGGAGTTCTACCGCGAAGGCCGTGTGCCCCTGCACACCCTCCGCGCGAACATCGACTACGGCTTCTACGAGGCCCGGACCACGTTCGGCCGCATCGGCGTGAAGGTCTGGATCTACAAGGGCGACATCACGAACAAGGAGCTCGCTCGCGAGCAGGCGAACCAGCGTTCGTCCCGCCCCGAGCGTCGTGGCGGCGACCGTCGTGGCGGCGGCCCCCGTGGCGACCGCAACGAGCGCGGTGGCGACCGTCGCGAGCAGCAGGCCCCGCAGGACGCGCCGGCCGGCGCAGGAGTTGAGGCGTAACCATGCTTATCCCCCGTCGAGTCAAGCACCGCAAGCAGCACCACCCGAAGCGTTCGGGCCAGGCGACCGGTGGCACCAAGGTCTCCTTCGGTGACTACGGTATCCAGGCGCTCACCCCGGCCTACGTGACCAACCGTCAGATCGAGTCCGCTCGTATCGCGATGACGCGTCACATCAAGCGTGGCGGCAAGGTGTGGATCAACATCTACCCGGACCGTCCGCTCACCAAGAAGCCGGCTGAGACCCGAATGGGTTCCGGTAAGGGTTCCCCCGAGTGGTGGATCGCGAACGTCAAGCCGGGTCGTGTGCTCTTCGAGCTCTCCGGCGTGAGCGACGAGATCGCCCGCGAGGCACTGACCCGTGCAATCCACAAGCTGCCCCTCAAGGCACGCATCATCAAGCGCGAGGAGGGCGACGCATAATGGCGATCGGTTCCAAGGAGCTCCGTCCCACTGAGCTCGACACCTTCGAGAACGAGCGTCTCGCTGACGAGCTGAAGAAGGCCAAGGAGGAGCTGTTCAACCTCCGCTTCCAGTCGGCCACCGGCCAGCTGGAGAGCCACGGCCGTCTCCGTGCCGTCAAGCGCGACATCGCGCGCATCTACACCGTGCTCCGCGAGCGCGAGCTCGGCATCCGTGCCACGCCCGCCCCCGTCGAGACCGCCCCGAAGGCCAAGAAGTCGTCGAAGAAGGCCGAGAAGCCGGCTGAGTCGACCGAGGCCGAGACCGCCGAGGAGAACTGATGGCGACCGAAGAGAAGGACTCCGCAGCCCTCACCCGCGGCTACCGGAAGACCCGTCGCGGCTACGTGACGAGCGACAAGATGGACAAGACGATCGTCGTCGAGGTCGAGGACCGCGTGAAGCACCCCCTCTACGGCAAGGTCATCCGTCGCACGTCGAAGGTCAAGGCCCACGACGAGCTCGGGACCGCCGGCATCGGCGACCTGGTCGTCATCAGCGAGACCCGTCCCCTCAGCGCCACCAAGCGCTGGCGCCTGGTCGAGATCCTCGAGAAGGCCAAGTAGGCCTCGGCCCGCTTCGGAATAGGAGACAGCAGTGATTCAGCAGGAATCCCGCCTGAAGGTCGCCGACAACACGGGTGCCAAGGAGATCTTGACCATCCGCGTGCTCGGTGGCTCGGGTCGTCGCTACGCCGGCCTCGGTGACGTCATCGTCGCCACGGTGAAGGACGCCATCCCCGGCGGCAACGTGAAGAAGGGTGACGTCGTCAAGGCGGTCATCGTTCGCACCAAGAAGGAGACCCGTCGTCCCGACGGCTCCTACATCAAGTTCGACGAGAACGCGGCAGTGATCCTCAAGGCTGACGGCGACCCGCGCGGTACCCGCATCTTCGGGCCGATCGGTCGCGAGCTCCGTGACAAGAAGTTCATGAAGATCATCTCGCTCGCGCCGGAGGTGCTGTAAGCCATGGCGAACATCAAGAAGGGTGACCTGGTCCAGGTCATCACGGGCGCCACGCAGGAGCGTGGCGGCGACCGCGGCAAGCAGGGCAAGGTCATCGAGGTCCGCGGCGACCGTCTGGTCGTCGAGGGCATCAACTTCGTGACCAAGCACGTCCGCGTCGGTCAGACCCAGCGCGGTTCGAAGACCGGTGGCATCGAGCAGCACGAAGCCCCGATCCACGTGTCGAACGTCGCGATCGTCGACCCGAAGACCAAGAAGCCGACCCGCGTCGGTTTCCGCAACGAACAGGTGGAGAAGGACGGCGTCACCAAGACCGTCCGCGTCCGCTACGCCAAGAAGTCTGGTGAGAAGCTCTGATGACCGACACGACTGCCGCGACTGCTGAGAAAGTTCAGCCGCGCCTCAAGCAGAAGTACCGCAACGAGATCAAGGCGGCGCTGACCGAGCAGTTCGGTTACGCGAACGTCAACCAGGTCCCCGGCCTGGTCAAGGTCGTCGTCAACACCGGCGTCGGCGAGGCCGCGCGCGACTCGAAGATCATCGAGGGGGCCATCAAGGACCTCACGGCGATCACGGGTCAGAAGCCACAGGTCACGCTGGCCCGCAAGTCCATCGCGCAGTTCAAGCTGCGTGAGGGCCAGGCCATCGGCGCGCACGTCACCCTCCGCGGTGACCGCGCGTGGGAGTTCCTCGACCGCCTGCTGTCGCTGGCGCTCCCGCGCATCCGCGACTTCCGCGGCCTGAGCGACCGCCAGTTCGACGGCAACGGCAACTACACCTTCGGTCTCTCGGAGCAGAGCGTGTTCCACGAGATCGACCAGGACCGCATCGACCGCGTGCGTGGGTTCGACATCACCGTCGTGACCACCGCGAAGACGGACGACGAAGGCCGCGCGCTGCTCCGCCAGCTCGGCTTCCCGTTCCGTTCTGCCGAGCAGACGGTCTAAGCTACTCCGGGCGGTGCGGGCCGGAGGAGTTTCTCCTCCGGCCCGCTCGCACGAAGTCACACCGATCCCGGGGAACCGCCCTGGGATCACATCGATCGTCGAGGTCGGCACTCGTGGAACGGGTGTCGAAACCGGACGAAGGACGGAAACGCATCATGACGATGACCGATCCGGTCGCAGACATGCTGACCAGATTGCGGAACGCGAACTCGGCGCACCACGACGCCGTCTCGCTTCCGAGCTCCAAGCTCAAGCAGACCATCGCTGACATCCTCAAGCGCGAGGGTTACATCAGCGAGTGGAAGGTCGAGGACGCCCGCGTCGGGCAGACCCTGACCATCGACCTCAAGTACGGCCCCGATCGCGAGCGTTCGATCGCCGGCATCAAGCGCGTCTCGAAGCCGGGCCTCCGCGTCTACGCGAAGTCGACCGAGATCCCCCGGGTCCTCGGTGGCCTCGGCGTGGCGATCCTGTCGACCTCCTCGGGGCTCCTGACCGACCGCGAAGCCGAGCAGAAGGGCGTGGGTGGGGAAGTCCTCGCCTACGTTTGGTGATCGATCATGTCTCGTATCGGACGTCTCCCCATCGACATCCCGGCCGGAGCGACCGTCTCGGTCGACGGCCAGAACGTCGCCGTCAAGGGCCCGAAGGGCGAGCTTTCGCTCGTCATCGCTGAGCCCATCCAGGCGAAGGTCGAGGACAACCAGGTCCTCGTCAGCCGCCCGGACGACGAGCGTTCCTCCCGCGCGCTGCACGGCCTGACCCGCTCGCTCATCGCGAACCAGATCATCGGCGTCACCCAGGGCTACTCCAAGGGCCTCGAGGTCGTCGGGACCGGTTACCGCGTGGCCGCCAAGGGCAGCGACCTCGAGTTCGCGCTCGGGTACTCCCACCCCATCACGGTCAACCCGCCGGCCGGCATCAGCTTCGCCGTCGAGGGCAACAACAAGGTCACCGTGAACGGCATCGACAAGCAGCTCGTCGGTGAGGTCGCGGCCAACATCCGCAAGCTGCGCAAGCCCGAGCCCTACAAGGGCAAGGGTGTCCGCTACGCCGGCGAGATCGTGCGCCGCAAGGCCGGAAAGTCAGGTAAGTGATCATGGCCATCGGAACTCGTACTCGAGGCAAGAGCAAGGCGGCTGCCAAGGCGCGTCGCCACAACCGTCTCCGGAAGAAGATCACCGGGACCGAGACCCGTCCCCGTCTCGCCGTCACCCGTTCGTCACGTCACGTGTTCGTCCAGGTCATCGACGACGCCAAGGGTCACACCCTCGCCAGCGCATCGACGATGGAGGCCGACCTCCGCTCGTTCGACGGCGACAAGACCGCCAAGGCCCGTCGCGTCGGCGAGCTCGTCGCCGAGCGCGCGAAGTCGGCTGGCGTCGAGGCCGTGGTCTTCGACCGCGGCGGTAGCAAGTACGCCGGTCGCGTCGCCGCGATCGCCGATGGTGCCCGTGAAGGAGGGCTGAACCTGTGAGCGACATCGCGAACACCAACGACGACGCCGAGGCCACGACCGAGGTCGAGACGACCGACGCCGAGACCACCGCGACCGAGGCGAAGGCCCCCGCGGCCAAGGAGCCCGACGTCCCGGTCGTCGAGCGTCCCGTCGAGACCGCTGCGGGTTCGGCATCGAACAACCGCGACTCCGTCGACAACCGTGGCCGTCGTGGTGGCGGCAGCGGTGGCGGGCGTGACCGTCAGCAGGGTGGCCGTGGCGGCAACGACCGCAACGGTCGCGGCGGCGACAGCCAGTTCCTCGAGCGCGTCGTCACCATCAACCGCGTCTCCAAGGTCGTCAAGGGTGGTCGTCGCTTCAGCTTCACCGCGCTCGTCGTCGTCGGTGACGGCAACGGTCTGGTGGGCGTCGGCTACGGCAAGGCCCGCGAGGTCCCGACCGCCATCTCGAAGGGCGTCGAGGAGGCGAAGAAGAACTTCTTCCGCGTCCCCCGCGTCGGCAACACGATCCCGCACCCGGTGCAGGGTGAGGCCGCCGCTGGCGTCGTCCTCCTGCGTCCGGCCGCTGCCGGTACCGGTGTCATCGCCGGTGGTCCGGTCCGCGCCGTGCTCGAGTGCGCCGGCATCCACGACGTCCTGAGCAAGTCGCTCGGTTCGTCGAACACCATCAACATCGTGCACGCGACCGTGACGGCGCTCAAGCAGCTCGAAGAGCCGCGTGCCGTCGCCAGCCGTCGTGGTCTGCCCGTCGACCACGTCGTCCCGGCCCGTCTGCTGCACGCCGAGGCGGCCGCTCGTACGGCTGCGAACGAGAAGGCAGGTGCGTGATGGCGATGCTGAAGATCACGCAGACGAAGTCCGTCATCAGCGAGAAGCAGTACCAGCGCGACACGCTCCGCAGCCTGGGTCTCAAGCGCATCGGCCGTACGGTCCTGCGTGAGGACAACTCCCAGAACCGCGGGTACATCGCGACGGTTGCGCACCTCGTGAAGGTCGAGGAGGTCGACGCATGAGCGACGAGAAGAACGAGCGCGTCCAGATCCTGAAGGTTCACCACCTTCGTCCGGCAGCGGGGTCCAAGAAGGACCGCACCCGCGTCGGCCGTGGTGAGGGCTCGAAGGGCAAGACCGCCGGCCGTGGCACCAAGGGCCAGAAGGCCCGGTACCAGGTCAAGGTCGGCTTCGAGGGTGGGCAGATGCCGCTGCACATGCGCACCCCGAAGCTCCGCGGGTTCAAGAACCCGTTCCGCGTCGAGTACCAGCCCGTGAACCTGGACAAGATCGCGGAGCTCTACCCGAACGGTGGCGACGTCACCGTCGCGGACCTGGTCGCCAAGGGCGCCGTCCGCAAGAACGAGAAGGTCAAGGTTCTCGGTCAGGGTGACATCAGCGTGGCGATCACCGTCACGGTCGACAAGGTCTCGGCATCCGCCGAGGAGAAGATCGTGGCGGCGGGCGGCACCGTCACCAAGTAGTCCCCGTCGGCGGCGGCCCGCGCATTGCGCGCGGGCCGCCGTTACGGTTTCCTTGATGGCAGGTCCGGAACACGGCGTCGTTCGACGTGCGTGCCGGACCACGGGGTCGGCGCTTCCGGCCACGGGCGACCTCGCCCGGCTCGACCGGTCAACCGGTCACAGAAGTTCGGAGTAACTCGTGTTCAGAGCGGTCGCGCGCATCATGCGCACCCCAGATCTTCGGAAGAAGATCGGTTTCACCCTCGCGATCATCGCGCTGTTCCGCCTCGGCTCGTACATCCCGGCACCGTTCGTGGACTACGCCAGCGTGCAGGCCTGCCTGGCGTCCGCGTCGTCCTCCGGCGGCCTGTACGACCTGATCAACCTGTTCTCCGGCGGCGCGCTCCTGAAGCTCTCGGTCTTCGCGCTCGGGATCATGCCGTACATCACGTCGTCGATCATCGTGCAGCTCCTGCGCGTGGTGATCCCGCACTTCGACTCCCTCTACAAGGAGGGTCAGTCCGGTCAGGCGAAGCTGACGCAGTACACGCGCTACCTCACCATCGCGCTGGGCGTGCTGCAGTCCACCACCCTGATCACCGTCGCTCGCTCGGGTGCCCTCTTCGGCACGAGCGCCTCGGCCTCCTGCACGTCGATCATCTCGAACGACAGCTGGTACGCGATCCTCCTGATGGTCATCACCCTGACCGCGGGCACCGGCCTGATCATGTGGATGGGCGAGCTCGTCACCGAGCGCGGCATCGGCAACGGCATGTCGCTGCTCATCTTCACCTCGATCGCCGCGCAGTTCCCGTCGGCGCTCTGGGCCATCGAGCAGTCGCAGTCCTTCGAGCTCTTCCTCTTCGTCATCCTGGTCGGCCTGGTCATCATGATGGCCGTCGTGTTCGTCGAGCAGTCGCAGCGGCGCATCCCGGTCCAGTACGCCAAGCGCATGGTCGGGCGCCGCACCTACGGCGGCAACAACACGTACATCCCGATCAAGGTGAACATGGCCGGCGTCGTGCCCGTCATCTTCGCGTCCTCGCTGCTGTACCTGCCGGCGCTGATCGCACAGTTCAACCAGCCCTCGGACGGCTCCGCGCCGGCCCCGTGGGTGACCTGGATCCAGAGCAACCTGACCTCGGGTGACAACTGGTTCTACATGGTCCTGTACTTCCTGCTCATCGTCGGGTTCACGTACTTCTACGTCGCGATCACCTTCAACCCCGAAGAGGTCGCCGACAACATGAAGAAGTACGGCGGGTTCATCCCGGGCATCCGAGCCGGACGTCCGACCGCCGAGTACCTCGACTACGTCCTCACCCGGGTGACGCTGCCCGGTGCGCTCTACCTCGGTCTCATCGCGCTCATCCCGCTCGCAGCACTGGCGCTGTTCGGGGCGAACCAGAACTTCCCGTTCGGCGGTGCCAGCATCCTGATCATCGTGGGTGTCGGCCTCGAGACCGTGAAGCAGATCGACTCGCAGCTGCAGCAACGTCACTACGAAGGGCTCCTCCGTTGAGCGCACGCCTCATCATCGTCGGACCTCCCGGAGCGGGCAAGGGCACCCAGGCCGGCCGCATCGCGTCGGCGCTCGGGATCCCCGCGATCTCCACGGGCGACATCTTCCGCAAGAACGTCGCCGACGGCACGCCCCTGGGGCAGCGCGCGAAGGCGCTCATGGACGCCGGTGAGTACGTGCCGGACGACCTGACCAACGCGCTGGTCCGGGACCGTCTCGCCGAGCCGGACGCCGAGCAGGGGTTCCTGCTCGACGGGTACCCGCGCACCACCGCACAGGTCGAGTACCTCGACGCGCTCCTCGCGGAGCAGGGTGCGGCGATCGACCTCGTCGTGCAGCTCGTCGCCGACCAGGACGCCCTCGTGGCGCGCCTGCTCAAGCGTGCGGGGGAGCAGGGTCGCGCTGACGACACCGAGGAGACGATCCGTCGTCGCCAGCAGGTGTACCAGGAGCAGACCGCGCCGATCGTCGCCGTCTACCAGGAGCGCGGACTCGTCGCCGACGTCGACGGTCTCGGCACCGTGGACGAGGTCGGGGACCGCATCGCGGAGGCCCTGACGACCCGCGGTCTCACGGCCGCCGTCTGACCGGGGTCGCTCCGGTGCGTCGACGGAAGCCCTCCATCTACAAGTCGCCCGAGGAGCTGCGCGCCATGGTGCGCCCGGGTCTCCTCACCGCGCAGGCGTTGGACGCCGTCCGAGCAGCGATCCGTCCCGGGACGACCACGGCGGAGCTCGACGCGATCGCCGAGCGGACGATCCGCGACGGCGGGGGCATCCCGAACTTCCAGCTCGTGCCGGGCTACCGCCACACGCTCTGCGTCTCGGTGAACGACGAGATCGTGCACGGGATCCCCGGCGCACGGGTGCTGCAGGCCGGCGACATCGTGTCGGTCGACGCCGGGGCCGAGGTCGACGGCTGGAACGGTGACAGCGCCTTCACCGTGGTCGTGCCCGGCGGCGACCCCACCGTGGCGGCCGCCCGGCAGAAGCTGTCCGACACCACCGAGCGCGCGCTGTGGCACGGCATCGCAGCGCTCGCGCACGCACGGAACCTGCACGAGGTCGGCTCGGCCGTCGAGGACGCCATCGACGAGACCGGGGCGTGGGGCATCGTCGAGGACTTCACCGGCCACGGGATCGGCCGGTCGATGCACGAGGAGCCTCCGGTCTTCAACCACCGTGTCCGCGGTGCCGGCCCTGCCGTGCAGCCGGGCCTCGCGGTCGCCATCGAACCGATGGTCACCGCCGGCACGATCGACAGTTCGACCGACGACGACGAGTGGACCGTCCGGACACTCGACGGGTCCGACGCCGCCCACTGGGAGCACAGCGTCGCGGTGCACGCCGACGGCATCTGGGTGTTGACCGCCGCCGACGGTGGGGCCGCCGGGCTGGCACCCCTCGGCGTCACGCCGGTCCCGGTCCCGTAGCGCGCCTCCCGACCGCGCCTCCGGACCGCGTCTCCAGCTCCGGGCACGGAGGCCGTCCGGCCCGGCACCCGGTGCTGCCGTCCACGCTGCAGGACCCGGGTCGCGGGCCGACCCTGGTGACGCGGGACGGGCCTCCAGGCAGGACGTGGCCGGTGCGGTGCGGTGCGGCTGCACCGCGCATCTCCCACCCGCCGCCGTCAGGCGACGGGCTCCGTGGCGTGGGGAGGCGGCCCTGCCGACGGCGCCGACGGGTCGGGGCCGGACGAGAGGCCCGGCGTCCCCGACCCCGGACCGTCCGTGGCGCGGTTCCTCAGTTCCCGACGGAGCAGGTCTCCTCGGCAGCGCTCTGTCCGCTGATCGAGGAGGGCAGCGGCGTCGAGGAGGGGCTGCTCGTCGTGGTCGTCTGTCCGTCCGGCGTGGCCGACGCGCTCGGAGCAGCGGTCGCGGTGTCCGACGGCGCGGCATCGGACGGGCTCGCGGACGGAGCCGCGGTCTCTGCGTCGGACGACTCCTGCGACGCGCGACCGGTCGACGAGTCGCTGAGCGAGGTCCGCTCGTCCGTCTGCAGGGCGACGTTGAGCGTGTGGGCGGCGGCCTCGTCGACGACGACGCGCGCCGCGTCGGCGGGGTCGTCGACGACCGGGTACTGCACGAAGAGCATGCTCGAGGTGCTCATGCCGCGCAGGGTCGATGCGAGGCCGACGAGGGTCCGGGTCTGCGCGAGGCCGTCGGACAGCGTCATGTTGGACAGCGCTGCGCCGGCGAGCTTGTAGAGGGTGATGGGGTTCGACAGGGTGCCGTCCGCCGTCACCTGGCGGAGCAGTGCGGACAGGAAGACCTGCTGGGAGCTGATGCGAGCCAGGTCGCTGCCGTCGCCGACGCCGTGGCGCGAGCGGAGGAAGGCGAGCGCGTCCGAACCCTGCAGGGAGTGCGCGCCGGCGGTCAGGTGCAGCCCGGTGAAGGTGTCGTCGATGGGGGTCGCGACGCAGACGTCGACGCCGCCGAGGGCGTTCGACATCTCGATCACGCCGTCGAAGGTGATGAGCCCGGCGTAGGGCACGGTGAGGCCGGTGAGGTTCTCCACCGTGTCGACGACACAGGAGACACCGCCGTTGCCGAGCGCGGTGTTGAACTGCGCTGACTCCGCTGCGGGGTAGGTCGTCCCGGTCTCGGGGTTGGTGCACGCCGGGATCGGCACCATCAGGTCGCGGGGGAAGCTGACCGCGGTGAGCTGCTGGTGGTCCTCGGACACGTGCACGAGCATCGTGACGTCGTTGCGGGCGCCCTCGACGTCCTCGTCGGAGTCGAACTGCCCGACGCGGGTGTCGCTCCCGATGAGCAGGATGTTCGCGCCACCCTCGATGGCGGTGACGTCGGCGGTCTCCGCGGTGCTCTGGTCGTCGGTGCTGAGCTGCACCGTCTGCGGCGCCGCGGCGAGCTGGGCGCCGGCGATCGCGGCGACGCTGGTGCCGCTGACGAGCAGGACCGCGGCCGCGGATGCGACGACGGACAGGAGGGTCGTCCAGGCGCGGCGGCGGGGGAGTCGGCCGTGGCGGGCGACGGGGCTCGCGCGGCCGGGGGCGTCGGGCACGGGGGTCCTCCTTCGGTGACTGCTCTCGTCACCGTACGGGGCTGGGCCCTGTTCCGGCATCGCTCCGGCTGTGGAGAACCTGTCGAACAGCGGATCTGCGGGCCGATCCGGGCGGCTCGTCCCCTGCACTGGGGTGCCCGCGCCGCTCCGACATGCAGGCGCACTTGGCAATCGGCGGTCTACCACATAAGATCGATCTTTGGTGTGCCATGCCCTCTGGCGTGGCGCCCGACCCGCAGACCGGCTCGGGGATCACACCGGTAATCCAACCAAGCGACAGTGAGGCTATGGCCAAGAAAGACGGCGTCATCGAGATCGAGGGCTCGGTGCTCGAAGCTCTGCCCAACGCGATGTTCCGCGTTGAGCTGACCAACGGACACAAGGTCCTCGCGCACATCTCCGGGAAGATGCGCCAGCACTACATCCGCATCCTCCCCGAGGACCGCGTGATCGTGGAGCTGAGCCCGTACGACCTGACCCGCGGCCGGATCGTCTACCGCTACAAGTGATCCGCGAGCTGGAAAGGAACGGCCCGGCGAACCCGCCGAGCACGAAGCCAGCGAGCACGAGGAACGAACAATGAAGGTCAACCCCAGCGTCAAGCCCATCTGCGAGCACTGCCGAGTGATCCGCCGGAAGGGCCGCGTCATGGTGATCTGCAAGAGCAACCCGCGTCACAAGCAGCGCCAGGGCTAGTCCCCGTGGGGCTCCTCCGGGAGCCTGCCGCGTGAGCGGGGTCGCCGGTCGTCAGACCGCCTGCGGCTCGAGCACGAACCACAACTGAAGATCGACAACGCAGTACCAGAACCCATCCGCCTCGGCGGGTGGGGGACACCTCGGGACGGAGGCCCGGGCACCGGTACTGCGCCACACCTCCATCGACAACAGGAGCAGCCAGCACAATGGCACGTCTAGCAGGCGTCGACATCCCGCGCGAGAAGCGCGTGGAGATCGCACTCACCTACATCTACGGGGTCGGCCGTACCCGCGCCGTCCAGACGCTCGCGGAGACCGGCATCTCCGGCGACATCCGCGTCAAGGACCTCACCGACGACCAGCTCGTCGCCCTCCGCGACTACATCGAGGGCACGTTCAAGGTGGAGGGTGACCTCCGCCGTGAGGTCGCCGCCGACATCCGCCGCAAGGTCGAGATCGGTAGCTACGAGGGTCTCCGCCACCGTCGTGGTCTCCCGGTGCGCGGTCAGCGCACCAAGACCAACGCTCGTACCCGCAAGGGCCCGAAGCGCACCGTGGCAGGCAAGAAGAAGGCTCGATAGGAGATCACGATGGCTACCCCCAAGACCGCCGCGCGCAAGCCGCGCCGCAAGGAGAAGAAGAACGTCGCCGTGGGCCAGGCCCACATCAAGAGCACGTTCAACAACACCATCGTCAGCATCACCGACCCGTCGGGTGCCGTCCTGAGCTGGGCGTCCTCGGGCGCCGTCGGCTTCAAGGGCTCGCGCAAGTCGACGCCGTTCGCGGCGCAGCTCGCCGCCGAATCGGCCGCCCGTCAGGCCGCCGAGCACGGCGTCAAGAAGGTCGACGTCTTCGTCAAGGGCCCGGGCTCGGGTCGCGAGACGGCGATCCGTTCCCTCCAGGCCGCTGGCCTCGAGGTCGGCTCGATCAACGACGTCACGCCGCAGGCGCACAACGGGTGCCGCCCGCCGAAGCGCCGCCGCGTCTGACGCGAGGAGCAACCGGCCGTTCCCCGCTCGTTCCCTGACCGGGACGAGCGGGGTCGGCCATTCCTGGTCGTTCGATCGCGCACTCCAGTGCGCGTGATCACAACTGAAACAGACCCGTCGGGGCCCGGCCGGCCCCGTCGTACCGCCAAGTGTCATATAGCGGACACTTCGCCGAAAGGAATTCCACAGTGCTCATTGCACAGCGCCCCACCCTGAACGAGGAGTCGATCTCCGAGTTCCGCTCGCGCTTCGTCATCGAACCGCTCGAGCCGGGCTTCGGCTACACCCTCGGCAACTCGCTGCGCCGCACGCTCCTCTCGTCCATCCCCGGTGCTGCCGTCACGAGCATCCGCATCGACGGTGTCCTCCACGAGTTCAGCACCGTTCCCGGTGTCAAGGAGGACGTCACCGAGATCATCCTGAACATCAAGAGCCTGGTCGTCTCCAGCGAGCACGACGAGCCGATCACCGCGTACCTGCGCAAGCAGGGTGCGGGCCAGGTCACCGCGGCGGACATCTCCGCCCCGGCCGGTGTCGAGATCCACAACCCGGACCTCGTCATCGCGACCCTGAACGACTCCGCGCGCTTCGAGCTGGAGCTGACGATCGAGCGTGGCCGCGGCTACGTCTCGGCGACCCAGAACCGCTCGGAGTTCAGCGAGGCCGGTCAGATCCCGATCGACTCGATCTACTCGCCCGTGCTCAAGGTCACCTACCGCGTCGAAGCGACGCGTGCCGGTGAGCGCACGGACTTCGACCGCCTGGTCGTCGACGTCGAGTCGAAGCCCGCGATCACGCCGCGCGACGCCATCGCGTCGGCCGGTCGCACGCTGGTCGAGCTGTTCGGTCTCGCCCGCGAGCTGAACACGGCGGCCGAGGGCATCGAGATCGGCCCCGCGCCGGTCGACGCCGTGCTCTCGAACGAGCTGCAGACCCCGATCGAGGACCTCGACCTGTCGGTGCGCAGCTACAACTGCCTCAAGCGGGAGGGCATCAACACGGTGTCCGAGCTCGTCGCCCTGTCGGAGACGCAGCTCATGAACATCCGCAACTTCGGTCAGAAGTCGGTGGACGAGGTCAAGGACAAGCTCACCGAGCTCGGCCTGTCCCTCAAGGACACCGTCCCCGGATTCGACGGTGCCCACTTCTACAGCGGGTACGACGAGGACGAGTCCAGCAACTGACCTCGCGCTGACGCGCACGCGCTCCTGACACGGGGCGCACCACCATCACCACTGGAGAACTGACATGCCGAAGCCCACCAAGGGCCCCCGCCTCGGTGGCGGTCCCGCCCACGAGCGCCTGCTCCTGAGCAACCTCGCCAACGCCCTCTTCACGCACGGTCGCATCACGACGACCGAGACGAAGGCCAAGCGCCTCCGTCCGGTCGCCGAGCGGCTCATCACGTTCGCGAAGCGCGGCGACCTGCACGCGCGTCGTCGCGTGATCGCGGCCCTGCGCGACAAGACCGTCGTGCACACGCTGTTCACGGAGATCGCGCCGCAGGTGGCCGACCGCCAGGGCGGCTACACCCGCATCACGAAGCTCGGCTTCCGCAAGGGCGACAACGCGCCGCTCGCCTCGATCGAGCTCGTCCTCGAGCCCGTCTCGAGCTCACCGGCACCCGTCACGCGCAACGCGGCCCCGGCCGCCGCTGCGCCGGTCGCCGAGGACACCACGTCCGAGGAGACCACGGAGGCCCCGGTCGAGGAGACCGAGACCACCGAGGAGTCGACCCCGGTCGCCGACGAGACCACGACCGACGCTGCTGCCGAGGTCGAGGCCGACGCCGCTGCGAAGTCGGACGACGCCGCGGACGCGTCCAAGTAGTCGCACCGCACCACAGGAAGGCCCCTGCAGCGTCTGCTGCAGGGGCCTTCCTGTTCCACCGCGCAGGCTCCTGACCACGCGGTTCGGACCGCCCGGCGGACCCGGGAGGCCCGGCGTACCCGGGAGGCCCGACCAGCGTCCGCCCCACACCGTGCCGACCGAGAGACGAGGTACCCGATGCAGTTCCAGCACGTCGCCGGCGTCGGCACCCGACTGTGGCGGTGGAGCCGGGACTCCGGCACGCAGCCCCGGCTGCTGCACGCAGCCAAGGCAGCTGCGGCGGCCACCATCGCCTGGCTGGTCGCGCAGAACGTGCCCGGTGTGGCAGCGGAGTACCCCTACTACGCCCCGCTCGGCGCGGTCGTGGCGATGCAGACGACGGTGTTCGCCGGACTCCGGAGCGGGCTGCAGACCCTGGTCGGGATCGCGCTCGGCATCGCGGTCGCCGCCTTCACGATGTGGGTCGGCGACCCCGGGGTCCTGGCCGTGGCGATCACGGTCGGCGTCGGCGTCCTCGTCGGCGGGTTCCGGGTCCTCGGCGAGGGGAGCTCCTGGGTGTCGACGGCGGCGCTCTTCGTCCTGCTCGTCGGCGGTGCACACGCCGAGGGGTACTCGCTCGGGTACCTGGTGCAGATGGCCGTCGGCGTGGTGGTCGGGCTCCTCGTGAACTTCCTGGTGTTCCCGCCCCTGCACTTCTGGGACGCCGAGCGCCGCATCGACCAGGTGAACACCGTCCTCGCCACGCACCTGGACGGCCTGGCGGACGTGCTCGAACAGGGCGAGCGTGACGAGCGCGCGTGGGACCAAGCGCAGGACCGCCTCGACCGTGCCATCGCCGACGTCCGGGCTCGGGTGTCGATCGCCCAGGAGAGCCGCCGCATCAACCTCCGCGGTGCGCTCCGCGGCTCACGTGCCCGCCTGCAGCGCGACGGCGCCCGCTTCCGCGCGCTCGAGCGGGTCGCCTGGTACACGACCGACCTGACGGAGCTGGTGGCTCGTTCCGGTCCGGTGTCGGCGAACCTCGGACGTCCGGACGAGGCGTTCACGACGCCGCTCGTGCACGCCATCCGGCAGGTCGCGTCGATGGTCCGTGGCGACCACCCGCCGGACGAGGGCGACCGGGCGATCGCGGAGCTCGAGCAGGCGCTCGACGCCTCCCACGAGTTCCCGTCGGACGTCGCCGTGACCGCCACTGCGCTGGTGGCGCTCCGCGGCATCGTCGAGTCGGAGCGCCGGGCGACCCGGGACGCCGACACCGAGACCGGCCCTGCCGAGCCGACGAGCATCCGCGACCGGCTCGTGCGCCGACGCGGGCACGGCGGTCAGCGGGGCTGACGCCGACGCGTCACGAGCCGAACGACGACGCCGCCCACCGCTCGACCGCGGCGGCGGTGTCCGATGCCGCCTCGGTCGTCAGGAGGTACTGCGTCCAGGTGCGGTCGTGCACCACGTCGACCGTGCAGGCGAGCTCGTCACACGTGCGCCATGCGGCGTCGCGTGCGCCGAGCCCCGGCAGGTCGATCCGTCCGTCGCGGTCGACGGTGCCCGCCGCGAGCCGCTGCTCGACGACCCACCCGCTGTCCGGGACCGAGGCGTACACCGCGCCCGTGGTGTACTCCGGGCCGACGAAGCGGCACGCGCTGCCGCCGACCCGGCTCTGGGCGAACTCGTCGATGGTCGGCGGGGTGTCGGTCAGCGTCACCGAGTCGCGGAGGGTGGTGTCGGCGATGGCCGCGACCCCGTCCGTCGTGCAGTCGGTGAACGACCAGTCGTCCGAGTCGTCGCCGTCCACCGATGCAGCCGGGGACGCGGCGACGGTCTCCCGTGCGTGCTCGAGGAGCGCTTCGTACTCGGGCTGCATCGCCTCGGGGGTGGCGTCAGACGCGGTCTGCAGACGCACGACCGCGACGTCGACCCAGGCCGTCCCGGCGAGCACACCACCGTTGCAGTACACCCGTGCAGCATCGCTCGCGGCGCAGCGCACTGTGGTCGCGCTCTCCGCGGGAGCGGTCGCGTCCGTGCCGGCGGTCCGGAACGCGGCAGCGGCGTCCGGGAGCACGGCGACTCGGACGCCCTCGTAGGCGGGCTCGTCGGCCGTGCGCGCGGCGCGGTCGTCCAGTGGGGAGCTGCCGTTGGACGCCCAGCATCCCGTCCCGCCGGCGAGCCTGGTGGCGTTCCACGTGGCGGCCGGGTGGGCCAGTTCGGTGATGGCGTCGACGGGCTCGGCATCGGGGACGAGCGCGCGGACGAGGTCGTCCGGCAGGAGGGCGTCGCACGCGGGCGCGTCTCCGGCGGAGGGCTCGGTGCCGAAGTCGGTCGTGGCGGGCGTGTGCTCCGGGGTCGCCTCGGTGGAAGGGCTCGCGGCGGTCGGGGCGGCTGTCGGGTCGGTGCTCGGCGTGGGAGCGCAGGCGGTCATGCCGGTGCTCACCGCGGCCAGGAGCGCGATGGCCACGACCCCCCTCGTGACTGTCTTCATGTGCATGCCTTCAGTATGGAGACGCGCGACCGGCTCGGACGCGGGCGCACATCACGGTCCGGTACCGACCTCGATCCCGCAGAGCCTGTCCCGACGGCGCTGACGTCGCGCTGACGTCGGTACCGTGGAGGTGTGAGCGAGACCGGCCGGACCGAGGGCGAGGCCGGCGTGCGGCTGCGGCTCGACATCGCCTACGACGGAGCCGCGTTCTCCGGGTGGGCCCGACAGCCCGGACTCCGGACCGTGCAGGGCGCGCTCGAGTCCGCCCTCGCCACCGTCTTCACCCGCTGGGGCACACCGCCGCAGCTCACGGTCGCCGGCCGCACCGACGCCGGTGTGCACGCCACCGGGCAGGTCGCGCACCTCGACCTCAGCGACGAGCAGTGGGCCGCGCTCTCCCGTCCCCGCCGTCCCGCCGCCGACGGCACCACGCGGGACCCCTTCGCCGGGCTGGTCCGCCGCCTGAACGGGCTCGCCGGGCCGGACGGGGACGTCGTCGTCACCCGGGCGTCGGTCGCCCCGCCGGGGTTCGACGCGCGGTTCTCACCGGTCTGGCGGCGGTACCGGTACCGGGTCGCCGACCTCGATGCCGCCCGTGACCCTCTCCGTCGCGGACACACGACCTGGTACCCGGGGCGCCTGGACCGGGCGGTGATGGAGCGCGGTGCGCTCCGCCTGCTCGGGCTGCACGACTTCGCGGCGTTCTGCAAGCCGCGTGAGGGCGCGACCACCATCCGGACCCTGCAGGAGTTCCGCTGGGACCGCGAGCCGGACGGCGTGCTCGTGGCGAGCCTCCAGGCCGACGCCTTCTGCCACTCCATGGTGCGCGCCATGGTGGGCGGCTGCCTCGCCGTCGGCGAGGGCCGCCTGACGCCGGACCGGCTCGACGAGCTGCGGATCGCCGCCGAGCGCACGAGCGCCTTCACGGTCGCCCCGGCCCGTGGGCTCACCTTGACGGAGGTCGGGTACCCCGACGACGACGCCCTGGAGGCCCGTGCCGTGCAGACACGCGCCCGTCGCGACGCGGAGGGACACCGGCCCGGCGACTGAGCGGCAGGCACCCGCGTCGCGTCCCGGCGCAGGGCGCTACCGTCGGGGCATGGCTCCTCGTGCTCCGCGCTCCCTCGTCTCCGTCGCACCCGGCGTGGTGTTCGTCGAGGGGCCGGTGTCCAACTGGGTCGTCCTCGCCGAGGAGGACGGCGTCGCCCTCATCGACGCGGGGTACCCCGCCGACACCGACCTCGTCCTGGACAGCGTGCTGCTCGCCGGCCACGACCTCGACGAACTCCGACGCGTGTACGTCACCCACGGCCACGTCGACCACGTCGGCGGCCTGCCCGGGATCCTCGAGCGTCATCCGCACGTCGAGGTCCTCGCGCACGCCGACGAACTCGCCAACGTCCGTGGACCGGGGCGCCAGCAGGTCACCCCGGCGGAGATCGGCGGACGGCTCGCCGCTCCCCGGGTGCTGCGGTGGCTCGGGCGTGCGATCGCCTCCGACGCGCTCCGGCCGACCACCGTCCCGTCCGCGCGCGCGTTCACCGCGCGGGACTTCGACGGTCGCGCGATGACCCCGCTGCCCGCGCCCGGCCACACCGCCGGGTCCACCGCGTACCTGCTGCCGGCCGCCGATGCGATCGTCACGGGCGACGCCGTCGTCACCCACCACGACACCCAGCCGGCCTCGTGGGCACCACGGCCGCGCATGATCACGCCGTTCTTCACCGCCGACCAGGCGCTCGCCGTGGAGTCCGCGGGCGTGCTGCCGTACCCGGCGATCGTGTTGCCCGGACACGGCCCGGCGGTGCACCGGGTCGGGTCGGAGTGGGTGCCGATCGAGGCGTGACGGCCGAGCACGGCGCCGGAGAACGGGCGGTCGACCCTCGTCCGGGGGGAAGGTTCACCTGCTCGTAACCTGTGCGCCCGCGCAGGACCGTACCGTCGTCGGGATCCCTCCCGACCACGAACCGAAGGTCCTCATGCCCCGAACCGTCGGACGCACCCTGCTGTGCGCCACGGCTGCCGCGACCCTGCTCGCCGCACCGCTCGTCACCGTCACCGCCGCGACCGCGAACCCCGCGGGCACCGGACTCGTCATCGCAGAGGCGTACCTCAAGGGCGGGAGCGCGAACGCGTTCTTCAACCAGAAGTTCGTCGAGATCGCCAACCCGACGGCCAGCCCGGTCACCCTCGACGGATGGTCGCTCCAGTACCGGGCGGCGACCAGCACCGGCGCGTTCAGCACGAGCGCCCTCGAGGGCACGGTCCCCGCGAACGGCACCTTCCTCGTGTCGATGGCGGGCAACGGGAGCGAGCCCGCCGGGGCCGACCTGCCCGCCGCGGACGACACCGCGTCGCTCAACCCGTCCGGGACGACCGGCACGCTCGTCCTCGCCGACCGCACGGCAGCGCTGACGCTGCCGGCGGGCCCGGTCGCGACGGGCACCGCGGGCGTGGTCGACCTGCTCGGCTACGGGGCGTCGAACACGTTCGAGGGCACGGTCCGCACCGTGACGGGGGCGAACGCGGTGCCGAACGGCCTCGTCCGGGCGGGCACGGCCGACACCGACGTCAACGGCACCGACTTCACCGTCACGACGACGGTCACGCCGCGCAACGCAGCCGGACAGACCGCGGGCGGAGGAACGACCCCCGCCCCGGGTGACGGCGGCACCACACCACCGGCCACCCCTGCGGTCGCCGCGACCATCCCCGAGATCCAGGGCACGACCGACACCTCGCCGTTCGTCGGCAGGACCGTCGTCACGAGCGGCGTGGTCACGGCCGTGTACGCGACCGGCGGGCTCAACGGCTACACGATCCAGACGCCCGGGACGGGAGGCCCGACCGACCCTGCCACGCGGACCGCGTCCGACGGGCTCTTCGTCTACTCCGCGGCCACCGTCGGTCAGGTCGCGATCGGGGACCACGTCGAGCTCACCGGCACGGTGTCCGAGTTCTCCGGGCTGACCGAACTGACCGTCTCGAGCGCCGCCGGACTGCGCACGCTCAGCACGCCCGCCGTCGCGCCGCAGCCGGCCGCCGTGGTCTTCCCGCGCACGGACGCCGCGCGGGAGTCCCTCGAGAGCATGCTCGTCGCCCCGCAGGGCTCCTACACGGTCGCCGACAACTACACGACGAACCAGTACGGCGAGATCGCGCTCGCCACGGGGACCGGCCGACTCCTGCAGCCGACCGAGGTCGCCCGTCCGGGCAGCGTCGAGGCCGCCGCGGTCGCCGCCGACAACGCCGCCCGCAAGGTGACGCTCGACGACGGCGCGAGCACGAACTTCCTGCCGCGGGACGGCCAGGACCAGGCCGCCCGTGAGGTCCCGGTGCCGTGGTTGACGAACGCGGGACCGGTCACGGTCGGTGCGACCACGACGTTCACCGCCCCCGTGGTCCTCGACTACCGGAACAACGCCTGGAAGTTCCAGCCGACCACGCCGATCACCGGCGCGACCCCGACGGCCGACCTGCCCGCCTCGTTCTCGGACGTCCGGACCGCGACGCCCGAGGGCGTCGGCGGCGACCTGACGCTCGCCGGGTTCAACGTCCTGAACTACTTCCCGACGACCGGCGACGAGGTGGCCGGCTGCACGTACTACCGGGACCGTGCGGGTGACCCGATCACGGTGGACTCGGGCTGCGACGCCCGTGGTGCTGCCGAGCAGGAGGACCTCGACCGCCAGCAGGTGAAGATCGTGAAGGCGATCAACGCCCTCGACGCGGACGTGGTCTCGCTCGAGGAGATCGAGAACTCGGCCCGCTTCGGCCTGGACCGCGACGCGGCCGTGGCGACCCTCGTCGCCGCCCTCAACGCGGCGACCGGCACCGACACGTGGGCCTACGCGGAGTCGCCCTCCGTCGTGCCGGCCAGCGAGGACGTGATCCGCCTGGCGCTCATCTACAAGAAGGACCGCGTCGCCCCCACCGGCGAGTCGACGATCCTGCTCGACCCCGCCTTCACGAACGCCCGCCAGCCGGTCGCCGACGCCTTCCGTCCGGTCGGCGGCACCGCGGAGGACGACTTCCTCGTCATCGCGAACCACTTCAAGTCGAAGGGCTCCGGCACCGGCGAGAACGCCGACCAGGGCGACGGGCAGGGGGCGTCCAACGCCGACCGCGTGCGACAGGCGCGGGCGCTGGCGACCTTCTCGACCGCCATGCAGGAGCAGTACGGCACCGACAAGACGTTCCTGATCGGTGACTTCAACGCCTACAGCGAGGAGGACCCGATGGTGGTGCTCCGCGACGCCGGGTACACCGACCTCGCCCCGGCGCAGGACGCGTCGGAGTACTCCTACGTGTTCAGCGGCCTGAGCGGGTCCCTCGACCACGTGCTGGCCTCGCCCGCGGCGCTCGCGAGCGTGACCGGCGTGGACATCTGGAACATCAACTCGACCGAGTCGGTGGCCCTGGAGTACAGCCGGTACAACGTGAACGTGTCGGACCTGTACCGCGACGACGTGTACCGCGCCAGCGACCACGACCCGATCCTGGTCGGCTTCGACGTGACCGAGGCCGAGGTGCCGGGTGACCCGACACCGGAGCCCACCCCGACGCCGGGCCCGGGCACGGACCCGACCCCGACGCCGACGCCGACGCCGGTCCCGGGCGCGGCCGACCCGACCCCGACCCCGGGTGCTGGTGACCCGAGCGCGGGCCCCGTCGCCGGTGACGGGGGGACGACCCCGGGCGCGGGCGGGCTGACCGGGACGCCGAGCGCGGGTGACGGCCTGGCCTTCACCGGCGCGGAGATCGGGGGCGGCCTCGCGGCTGCGCTCGCCCTCCTGGCCGCCGGTGGCGGGCTCCTCGCCCTCCGTCGCCGCCGGACGACGGGTGGCGGCGCCGAGTGACGCCGCGCTGACCGCGACCACCGACGGGAGGCGCGATCCGGGTCCGACCCGGGTCGTGCCTCCCGTCCGTCGTGTGCGGCGAGGCGGGCGCGGTTGACCGAGCGCTCCGGCGTCCGCTAGGCTCTCACCTTGGTCTGCGCGCTCTGTTGCGCCAGACAGTCAGATGGGCCCTCCACCGGGTCGTTCGCCGGGCGTCTGCCCGCGAGAACGCCCACCGGAGTGGGATTCACGGACTCCTCACCTCGACACGAAAGCAGCACTCCTGTGACTCGTACGTTCTCCCCGAAGCCGGCAGACGTCCAGCACGACTGGATCGTCATCGACGCGACCGACGTCGTGCTCGGCCGCCTCGCTTCGCACGTCGCCGCCCTCCTCCGCGGCAAGCACAAGGCCACCTTCGCCCAGCACATGGACATGGGTGACTACGTCATCATCGTGAACGCCGACAAGGTCGCCCTGACCGGGTCGAAGCTCGCCAAGAAGGTCTACTACCGCCACTCCGGTTACCCGGGCGGCCTCACGGCCACCACCTACCCGGAGATGCTCGAGAAGCACCCGACGCGCGCCGTCGAGAAGGCGATCCGCGGCATGCTGCCGAAGAACACCCTCGGTCGCGAGCAGCTCAAGAAGCTCAAGGTCTACGCAGGCGCTGAGCACCCCCACGCGGCGCAGCAGCCCAAGCCGTACACCTTCGACCAGGTCTCGCAGTAACAGCGGCCACGACGACTTCCAGGAACGAGAAAACACTCATGGCTCAGATCGCTGACTCCATCGACCAGACCCCGGAGACCTTCACCACCGAGAGCGCGCCCGTCGCGTCGGAGGCGGCTCCCCGTCAGATCCTCAACGTCTCGGGCGGTGCCGTCGGTCGCCGCAAGGAGGCCATCGCGCGCGTCCGCCTGGTCCCCGGCTCCGGCACCTTCTCGGTGAACGGCCGCACGCTCGAGGACTACTTCCCGAACAAGCTGCACCAGCAGCTCATCAACGACCCGTTCAAGGTGCTCGAGCTCCTCGGTGCCTACGACGTCACCGCCCGCATCACGGGTGGCGGCCCCTCGGGTCAGGCCGGCGCGCTCCGTCTCGCCATCGCCCGCACCCTGAACGAGATCGACCGCGAGAACAACCGCGCGACCCTCAAGAAGGCCGGCTTCCTCACCCGTGACGCCCGCGTCATCGAGCGCAAGAAGGCCGGTCTCAAGAAGGCCCGCAAGGCGTCGCAGTTCTCGAAGCGCTGATCGCCTGACGGCGGGAGATCGCATGCCGCGTCTGTTCGGTACCGACGGCGTTCGTGGCCTCGCCAACGGCGAGTTGACGGCCGCGCTCGCACTGGGTCTTGCCCAGGCGAGCGCGGCCGTGCTCACGCACGGACACCACGCGGACGCTCGTCGAGCGTCCGGTCGCACGCGCCCCCGGGCCGTGCTCGCGCGTGACCCGCGCGTCTCCGGCGAGTTCCTGGGTGCCGCCGTGGCAGCCGGGCTCGCCTCCGCCGGCGTCGACGTCCTCGACGCCGGGGTCATCCCCACCCCAGCAGCGGCGTACCTGGTTGCGGACGTCGACGCCGACTTCGGCGTGATGATCTCCGCCTCGCACAACCCCGCCCCGGACAACGGGATCAAGTTCTTCGCCGCTGGTGGTCGCAAGCTGCCGGACGAGGTCGAGGACCGCATCGAAGCGGCCATGCACGACCAATCCGCACCGACCCCCACCGGTGCCGAGGTCGGGCGCATCACCCGCTTCGCCGACGCCGAGGACCGCTACGTGGTCCATCTGCTCGGCACGCTGCCGCACCGACTCGACGGGATCCACGTCGTGCTCGACTGCGCCAACGGTGCCGCCTCCGGGGTCTCGCCCGAGGTGTTCGTCAACGCGGGTGCGAAGGTCACGCTCATCGGTGCCGACCCGAACGGCATCAACATCAACGACGGCGTCGGCTCGACCCACATCGACAACCTCGCGCGCGCGGTCCTCGAGGCCGGCGCCGACGTGGGCATCGCGCACGACGGTGACGCCGACCGCTGCCTCGCCGTGGACGCCGACGGCAACGCGGTGGACGGCGACCAGATCATGGCGATCCTCGCGCTGTCCCTCAAGGAGCGCGGACGCCTGGTCGACGACACCCTCGTCGCCACGGTGATGTCGAACCTCGGGCTCAAGCGGGCCATGGCGGACGCGGGCATCACGGTCCTCGAGACCGGTGTCGGGGACCGGTACGTCCTCGAGAAGATGACCGAGGGTGGGTTCTCGCTCGGTGGCGAGCAGTCCGGCCACATCATCTTCAGCGACTATGCGACGACCGGTGACGGGGTCTTGACTGGCCTCCACCTCGTGGCGGAGATGGCGCGCACCGGCAAGACGCTCGGCGAGCTCGCCGCGTGCATGACGGTGTTCCCGCAGGTGCTCCTCAACGTGAAGGGCGTCGACCGCCACGGGCTCGACGACCA
This sequence comes from Curtobacterium sp. MCJR17_055, assembly GCF_003224335.1. GTDB lineage: Bacteria > Actinomycetota > Actinomycetes > Actinomycetales > Microbacteriaceae > Curtobacterium. Next base: position 142,356 of record NZ_QKLF01000002.1, on the reverse strand, counting down.
GGGCGTCCAGGACGCGATCACCGACGCCACCGACGCACTCGGTGACTCCGGTCGCGTGCTGCTGCGTCCCTCGGGCACGGAGCCGGTCGTCCGCGTGATGGTCGAGGCGGCCTCGCAGGAGGACGCCCAGCGCGTCGCCGAGGAGCTCGCCGACGTCGTGCGTGCGCGCCTGACGCTCGACGCCGCGTAGCCGCGCGGGGTCGCGCCTGCGTCGGCCACGCGCGCCGGCCGCGCCGGCCGCGCTCGCGCCCCGCTGGCGTGGATCGCATCTGCACAACAGAAGCCCGTCCGAACTGCGCACTCGCGCGGTTCGGACGGGCTTCGGTTATGCGGGGACGGCAGGCACCGCGGGACGGCAGGCACCGCGGGGACACGGTCAGATCTTGCGGAGCAGGACGCTCGTCACCTTGTGGTCGGCGGCCTTCTTGAGCACGAGGGTCGCCCGGGAGCGCGTCGGCAGGACGTTCTCGAGCAGGTTCGGCTCGTTGATCGCCCGCCACACCTCGGTCGCGGTGCGGACGGCGTCCTCGCGGGACAGCTCGGCGAAGCGGTGGAAGAACGAGTCCGGGCTCGAGAACGCCTGCTCCTGCAAGGCCAGGAACCGGTCGACGTACCAGGACTCGATGTCCTTCGTCTTCGCGTCGACGTAGATCGTGAAGTCGAACAGGTCGGACAGGGCCAGGCGTCCGTGCACCGGTGGCGCGAGCACGTTCAGCCCCTCGACGATGAGGATGTCCGGCTGCCGCACGACGATCTCCGCGTCGGGCACGATGTCGTAGACCAGGTGCGAGTAGTACGGCGCCCGGACCTCGGCGGCACCGCTCTTCACGTTGCTGACGAACCGGAGGAGCGAGCGACGATCGTACGACTCCGGGAAGCCCTTGCGGTCCATGATCCCGCGGCGCTCGAGTTCCGCGTTCGGGTACAGGAAGCCGTCGGTCGTCACGAGCTCGACGCGGGGGGTGTCCGGCCACCGCTTCGTCAGCTCGCGGAGGAGGCGCGCGACGGTGCTCTTGCCGACCGCGACCGACCCGGCGACGCCGATCACGAACGGGGTCCGGCTCGCACGCTCGCCGAGGAACCGGCTCGTCTCGGCGTGCAGGTCGCGTGCGCCGGCGGCGTACAGCGTCAGGAGCCGGGAGAGCGGCAGGTAGACGTCCTGCACCTCGGTGATGTCGAGGCGGTCGCCCAGCCCGCGCAGCTGCACGATCTCGGTCTCGGTGAGGGAGAGGTGCTCCTTCGGCGCGAGCTGCGACCACTCGTCCCGGGGGATCTCCACGAAGGGAGTGGGGTGCGCGACGGTCGTCTCCGGGATCGGCATGGGGTCGAGCGTACCCAGCGGGAGGCCCGGCAACCGCCCGCGACGACGGTCCGGCGGAGCGCGGCTCCCGTCCGGCACCCGCGGGTCAGGCGGGGAGTGCCGCTTCGATGGCGGCGACGACCTCGGGAGCGTCCGGCTTGGTCGTCGGCCGGAAGCGCGTGATCGCGCCGTCCGGCGCCACGAGGAACTTCTCGAAGTTCCACGCGACACGACCGGCCTTGCCCGCAGCGTCCGGCGTCTGCTTCAGCTCCTTGTAGAGCGGGTGCGCGCCGCCGCCGTTCACCTTGACCTTCTCGGACATCGGGAAGGTCACGCCCCAGGTGGCGGAGCAGTACTCCTCGATGGCCTCCGACGAGCCGAGTTCCTGGAGGAACTGGTTGCTCGGGAAGCCGAGGACGGTGAAGCCCCGCGGCCCGTAGGTCCGCTGGAGTTCCTCGAGCTGTTCGTACTGCGGGGCGAGGCCGCAGCGTGACGCGACGTTCACCACGAGCACGGCTTTGTCGGCGTACGAGCCGAAGGTGGTCTGCTCGCCCTGCAGGGTGGTGATGGCGATGTCGTCGAAGCGTCCCATGCCGCGCACGCTAGCCGCCCTCGTCGGGGATCGCCTGGCCGTCCACGAACGAATCGAGCCGCGGCACGGTGAGCGCCACGCGGTCCGGTCCGGGCATGAACAGCAGCCCCTTCTCGCACAGCGACCGCCGGACCGACGCCCAGCCGCCCGCCGGCGCCGGTGCTGCCTCCACCGTGGCGACGGCGACCGCGGTGCCGGGCGCACGGGCGACACGGCGGAGGTACTGCTGCTCCTGCTCCGACGCGCGGTCCCACCACCCCGGGAAGAACCCGGCGTCGAGCTCTGCCTGACCGCGCTCGACGCCGGCCTCGGCGTCGGCCCGGGTGATCGTGCCGCCGTCGACGGCGGTCGCCCATGCGCATGCGGCGAACGTCTGCAGGTGGATCGGGTAGCCGTCGGCGGCGTCGAGCACGACCCGGGCGGCGTCGTCGTCCCACAGCACGCCCGCCGCCCGAGCCGGGTCGCGGAGCGCCGACTCCGCGCTGGTCCGCGGCAGCGGACCGACCTGCCGGAACGCGAACATCCGTCCGGCGTACGACCGGGCATCGCAGAGCACCGCCGGGCTGTTCGGCAGGCCCGCGGCCGTGACGAAGAACGGCCAACCACGCTGCACGGCCCGGTGCTGGACGGTCAGGAGCGCACCGAGCAGATCGAGGTCGACGTCCTGTACCTCATCGACCACGACGAGCAGGGCGGTGCCCCGCTCGGTGAGTGCCGGAGCGAGGTCCTCGACGGTCTCCTGCAGGTCGATCTCGGCGACGCCGGTGTCCGCCCGTCCCACCGCGGGCTCGACACCGAGGTCGACGGACACCCCACCGAAGGCGATGCCGAACGACCGCACCGCGGCGAGCGCCGTCGCCGCCCGGCTCGTCATCCCACGACCGCGGAGACGGCGGGCGGCCAGCGCGAGCCCGTGCGCGAGCTGGCGGCGGACGCATGCCCGTCCCGAGGGGCGGCTCTGGCCCTCGAGCTCGACGACCAGCCAGCCGGCATCGCTCGCCCGGTCGCGCATCCGGTCGAGGAGGACCGTCTTGCCGATCCCGCGGAGGCCGGTGAGCACGACGCCCCGCCCCGGTCGCCCGGCGGCGGTGCGGCTCACCAGGTCGTCGAACGCGCCGAGCTCCTCGTCACGCCCGGCGAGCAGGGGCGGTCGCACCCCGGACCCGGGCGCGTAGGGGTTCTGGTCGGCGTGCATCACAGCAGGGTGGTGGACGGGCGCGTGCGCGACCCAATCCTCGGTATGTCGTCGACGACATGTGGCGGTGCGGTGCTCAGCGAGCCCCGCAGCACTGCCCGTAGGATCGGTCCCATGTGTGGAATCGTCGGCTACGTCGGCAGCAACAGCAGCACGGACGTCCTCCTCGGGGGCCTCCGCCGTCTCGAGTACCGCGGCTACGACTCGGCGGGCATCGCCGTGATCGACCCCGCCGGTGACATGACCTCGGCGAAGAAGGCCGGCAAGCTCCAGATGCTCGTCGACGAGCTCGAGGCGAACCCCGTCCCCGACGGCGGCACCGGCATCGGCCACACCCGCTGGGCGACCCACGGCGGCCCGACCGACGGCAACGCGCACCCGCACCTGGCCGACGGCGGCAAGCTCGCCCTCATCCACAACGGCATCATCGAGAACTTCGCCCCGCTCAAGGACGAGCTGCTCGCCGAGGGCGTCACCTTCGAGAGCCAGACCGACTCCGAGGTCGCCGCGCACCTCGTCGCGCGCGAGTTCCGCGAGACGCACGACCTGACCGAGGCGATGCGACGCACGGTGGCCCGCCTCGAGGGCGCGTTCACCCTGCTCGTCGTGCACGCCGACCAGCCGGGCGTCGTCGTCGGCGCCCGTCGCAACTCGCCCCTCGTGGTGGGTCTCGGCGACGGCGAGAACTTCATGGGTTCGGACGTCGCCGCGTTCGTCGCGTACACGCAGCGGGCCCTGTCGATCGGTCAGGACGAGATCGCCACGATCCGTCCGGACGGCGTCGACGTCATCCACTTCGACGGCACCCCTGCCGAGCCGAGCGAGTTCGAGGTGAACTGGGACGCCTCCGCCGCCGACAAGGGCGGATGGTCCTCGTTCATGGCGAAGGAGATCAGCGAGGAGCCCGAGGCCGTGCGCAACACGATCCTCGGCCGCGTGCACGAGGGCGCGATCACGCTGACCGACCTCGACCCGATCGCCGAGCGGCTGCAGCAGGTGGACCGCGTCATCGTCATCGCCTGCGGGACCGCGGCCTACGCCGGCATGCTCGGCAAGTACGCGATCGAGCAGTGGGCACGCGTTCCCGTCGAGGTCGAGCTCGCGCACGAGTTCCGCTACCGCGACCCGGTGCTCGACGACCGCACCCTGGTCGTCTCCATCAGCCAGTCCGGCGAGACGATGGACACGCTCATGGCCGTCAAGTACGCCCGCGAACAGGGCGCGCAGGTCCTCTCGATCTGCAACACCCAGGGCGCCACGATCCCGCGCGAGTCCGACGCGGTGATCTACACGCACGCCGGACCGGAGGTCGCGGTCGCGTCGACGAAGGCGTTCCTGGCGCAGGGCGTCGCGCTGTACCTGCTCGGCCTGCACCTCGCCACGCTCCGCGGCACGCTGACCGCCGAGCAGATCGCCACCCAGGTCGCCGAACTGGAGGGACTGCCGGAGAAGCTCCAGCAGACCATCGAGGACGCCTCCGGTGTCGCCGAGCTGGCCAAGTGGATGGCGGACACCCGGAGCGTGCTGTTCCTCGGTCGCCACGTCGGGTACCCGATCGCCCTCGAGGGCGCCCTCAAGCTCAAGGAGCTCGCGTACATCCACGCCGAGGGCTTCGCCGCCGGTGAGCTCAAGCACGGTCCGATCGCGCTCATCGAGCCCGGCCAGATCGTCTTCGTCATCGTGCCGTCCCCGCGCGACGCCCGCTCGCTGCACCCGAAGGTCGTGTCGAACATCCAGGAGATCCGCGCCCGCGGTGCGCGGGTGATCGCCATCGCGGAGGAGGGCGACGCCGCCGTGCTGCCCTTCGCCGACGAGGTCCTCCGGATCCCGCTCGCGACGCCCCTGTTCGAGCCGCTGCTCGCCGTGGCACCGCTGCACATGTTCGGCATGGAGCTCGCCGCGGCCAAGGGCCTGGACGTCGACCAGCCGCGCAACCTCGCGAAGTCGGTCACCGTCGAGTAGTCGGACGTGATCATCGGCATCGGGGTCGACGTGGTCGACCTGGAACGGTTCGAGCGGGTGCTCGCACGGACGCCCGCGATGCGGACGCGGCTGTTCACCGACGCCGAGCAGCTGCGCGACGGCGAACCGCGTCCGATCGCGTCGCTCGCCGCCCGGTTCGCCGCGAAGGAGGCGCTCGTGAAGGCCTTCGGGTCGAGCGCTGGGCTGAGCTGGCGTGAGCTCGAGGTCGTCGCGGACGACCAGCGCAACCCGTCGCTCACGCTGCACGCCGGCGCCCAGCGGGTCGCTGACGACCGGGGCGTCTCGCACGTGCACCTCTCGCTGTCCCACGACGGCGGGATCGCGACGGCGTTCGTCGTCATCGAGGGCCGGGACCGGCCCGCAACGGAAGGAGCGGCCGCGTGAGCGCGTTCACGGGGGTGACCGTCGACCGGGAGGCTGTCATCGCCAACTACGCGACGGTCGCGGAACAGGTCGCTCCGGCGGGCGTCATCGGCGTGGTGAAGGCGGACGGGTACGGCCACGGTGCCGTCGAGGTCGCCCGGGCACTGGTCGACGCCGGCGCGGACTGGCTCGGCGTCGCCGACCTCGACGAGGCGGTGGCGCTCCGGCAGGCGGGGATCGACGAGGGCGTCCGCATCCTCGCGTGGCTGCACGCCCCCGACGAGGACTTCCGCCGCGCGGCCCGGTACGGGATCACCCCGGCGGTGTCGAGCGTCGAGCAGCTCTCGACCGCGGCCGACGCCGACGTCCCGGCCGTGCACCTCGTCCTGGACACCGGACTGAGCCGCAACGGCGCGGTCGAGTCGGAGTGGCCCGAACTCTTCGCGACTGCGGCGGCACTGGCCCGCGGTGGGGACCGCACCCGGATCGAGGGCGTCATGTCCCACCTGTCGAACGCGTCGCGCGTCGACGACCTCGACCAGGACGCCGCACTGCAGCGGGCACTGGACGGTCTGGCGGCGGTCGGGATCCGGCCGGAGGTCGTGCACCTCGCCGCGAGCGCCGGCAGCCTGGCGCTCCCGGAGACCCGGCGCGACCTGGTCCGGGTCGGACTCGCGCTGTACGGGCTCAGCCCGTTCCCGGACCGCACCTCGGCCGACCTCGGACTCCGTCCCGCGATGCGGGTGACCGCCGCGGTCCTCCGGATCGTCCCCGTGCCCGCGGGTGACGGTGTCTCGTACGGGTACACGTGGCGTGCCGAGCACGACACCCGGCTCGCCGTGATCGGCCTCGGGTACGCGGACGGGTTCGACCGCGGTGCCGGGGGCGCCGTGTCCGTCCGCATCGGTGACCGTCGGTTCCCGGTCGTCGGCCGGATCGCGATGAACGCGATGCACATCGACATCGGGGACGCCGACGTCTCCGTCGGGGACGAGGCCGTGGTCTGGGGCGACCCCGCGAACGGCGACCCGGCGGTGGAGGAGTGGGCCGACGCGATCGGCACGATCAACTACGAGGTGGTCGCCAGGGTCGGCCGCAGCGTGGAACGGAGGACGACGTGAGCGCACCACTCCGCCGCGCGGTCATCGACCTGGACGCCTACCGCGCCAACCTCGACCTCGTCCGCTCGTGGATGGACCCCGTCGAGCTGATGGCGGTCATGAAGGCCGACGCGTACGGCCACGGGCTCGAGGCCATCGCCCTGACCGCGGTCGACGCCGGCATCCGGTGGATCGGGGTCCTGACGGTCCCGGCTGCCCTGCGCCTCCGGTCGATCGGCGTCGGCGAGGACGTCCGGCTGTTCACGTGGCAGCACGACCCCGGCCTGGACTTCCGGGACGCGGTCGACTCCGGTGTCGACCTCGGCGTCTCGGACGTCGCCGAGTTGCAGCGCATCGTGGCCGCGGTCGACCACCGACCGGCCCGGGTGCACCTCGGCGTCGACAGCGGCCTGCACCGGGACGGCGCGTCCTCCGACGCCTGGCCGGCGCTGGTGGAGGCCGCCCGGGACGCGCAGCGCGACGGGCGCATCGAGGTCGTCGCGGCGTACACGCACCTGGCCGAGTCGTCCGACGAGGACGACGCAGCGGCCGTGGCGCACTTCGACGCGATGGTGGAGCAGGCCGAGGACCTCGGGCTCGACATCCGCTGGGAGCACGTCGCCGCCTCGCTCGCCGGGCTCGAGCGCAAGGAGTTCCGGAAGGACATGGTCCGGATGGGGGCGAACCTGTTCGGCATCCCAGGCGCCGACGGGGTCACCGCCGCCGACCTCGGTCTGACACCGGTCATGACGGTCACGAGCTCCGTCGCGAAGACGAAGCGCGTCCCCGCCGGCACGGGCGTCTCCTACGACTACACGTACCGCACCGACGCCGAGACCACCCTGGCGCTCGTCCCGGTCGGCTACGCGGACGGCGTGGCGCGGGCGGCGCAGGGGCGCGTCGAGGTGGCGGTCAACGGCACGCGGTACCCGATCGCCGGCCGGGTCGCCATGGACCAGTTCCTGGTCGACGTCGGTGACGACGACGTCCGCGTCGGCGACCCGGTGACCCTGTTCGGCACCGGCGAGGACGGCGAGATGACCGTCCTGGAGTGGGCGAGCGCGATCGACACGATCGGCGAGGAGGTCGTCTGCCGGATCGGGAGCCGGGTCCAGCGCGTCCACGAGGGACACTCGGCCGAGGGCCGTGTCGGCGCCTACCTGCGCGGGGAGCGGGCGTGACCGTCCTGCTCGACACCACGGTGGACACGACGGAGCAGATGGGCGCGCTCGGCGCACGGCTCGCGGCGGTCCTGCGCGCCGGTGACCTCGTCGTGCTGACCGGGCCGCTCGGCGCCGGCAAGACCACGATGACCCGCGGCCTCGGCGCAGCACTCGGGGCGCGGGGGCAGGTGTTGAGTCCGACGTTCGTGCTCGCGCGCACCCACCCGACGACGGCCGGACCGGACCTGGTGCACGTCGACGCGTACCGGCTGTCCGACCCGGTGGAACTCGACGACCTGGACCTCGACTGGGACGGCTCGATCGTCGTCGTCGAGTGGGGCCGGGGCATGGTCGACGGGGTCAGCGACAGCGTCCTCGACGTCGAGATCGTCCGCGCGACCGGCGGTGCCGTCGGGGCCGGGGACGACGTCGACCCCGACGACGTCCCGGACGAGCCGCGCCGCGTCGTCGTCACCGGCAGCGGCCCGCGCTGGCAGGGCATCACCCTCTGACCCGCGTCCCGTCCCGGGACGGGTGTCCGCGCCGGGTCCCCGGCGTCCGCCGGACGGGAGGCCCGTGAACCGCACCGACGTCCGTGACGTCGGGCGGGCCTCCCGTCCGGGGCACGCGGAGATCGGCCAACTCGCTCGAAACGCTTGGGTATCGAGCGCAGACGGCGTAGCGTCGCCCGCGCTACACCGCGGACCCTGGCCGCGGATGCCCGATCCCTGTTCCCGGGCTGACCTCGTCGTGACCACGCGTCGTACCCGACGGCGTCGTAGCGCGAGGGCGCTCGTCGCGGAGACCCGAACCTGCCGCGAGCGCCCTCGACCCTCGCCCGACGGGTCCGACGGGTCCGACGGGTCCGACGGGTCCGACGTCCGGGTCGTGGGGGCGCAGGGCGCGTCAGCGGCGCTGGCGGCCGAGCAGCACGATGCCGAGCAGCACCAGTGCCGACACGACGAGGACCACGGTGACGAACAGCCCTGTCACGTCGGTCGCGCCACCGTCGTCGCACGGCACGGCATCGGACACACAGGACGCCGCGGCGTGCAGTACGGCCGTCGTCACGCGGACGCTCCCCGGACCGCGTACCGGTGCAGGGTGACCCCGTTGTCGAACGCGCGCTGTTCGAGGAGGTCGAGCAGCAGGGGCGCCGGGACCGGCTCGTCGAAGAGCGGTCGACCGCTGCCGAGGACCGCGGGGTGCGTGTACAGCAGGAGCTCGTCGACGAGCCCCGCGGCGAGCAGCTGCGTGGCGAGGGTCGCGCCGCCGACCGCGATGTCCCCCTCGGACTCCTGCCGCAGGGCCGCGAGCTGTGCGATCGCGTCGTCACCGCCGATGACCCGGGTGTGGTGGTCGGCCGTCGTCCTGGTCCGCGACACCAGGACCTTCGGGATGTCGGTCCAGATGTGCCCGAACTCGCGGAACCACTCCGGCAGCGAGTCGTCGTCGCGCGCGTCCGGCCAGAACGGGTCCATCATGTCGCGGACGACGCGGCCCTCGACGAACATCGTCATCGCGCGGGCACGGTCGTTGAACTCGCGGTGCAGGGGGCCGTCGATGTGGAGCCAGTCGGGCCCCTCGAGGCCGCTGTGGTCGCCGCGGTCCCGTTCGATGAGCAGGTCGAGCGAGACGTTCATCCAGTACACGAAGCGCGCGGGCATCGGGACTCCTCCGTCGATGGCGGAACGGTACCGCCGAGCACTGCGCTCGGCAAGAGACCGATCGGTCAGGGCCGACCGGGTCGGCTCCGCAGCCCGCAGCTGCGCCGCTCGAGGTCCGCGAGGGCCGCGATCGTCGCCGGGTCCCGCTCCCGCCACCGGTCGACGACACCGGGGCCGAGCGCGGTCACGGCATCGCGCCCGACGAGTGCCCGGAGTGCCAGGACCTCGGTCCCGTCCGGTCCACGGTCGACCTCGCGGGTGGCGGTCGCGGCACGGACGAACCGCCCACGGGTGCGCGTCCAGACGAGGAGCAGGACCACGACGAACACGACGGTGAGGCCGCCGCCGACGAGGTGCGCCAGGTGGACGGCGGTGTCGTGCTGCTGCGCTCCCGCGGCCGCCACGGCGCCGGCGTGCTCGCTCGCCCTCCGCAGGGGCGCACTCACGGCGTCACCGGCGAGGGGGATGTCCGCGAGGGCCCGTGCGGTCGCCGACAGCTGCCGCTGGAACGCCGAGCCCTCGTCCTGCACCCGGGTGCCGATGGACGCGAGCCGTTCGATCGAGCCGGCGACCTCCCTGCCGACCACCACGGCGAGGACCAGACCGACGAGGACGAGGAGGTCGGCGACGACCTGACGGACACGTCGGACCGGTCGGCTGTCGTACACGACCATCACGGGCCTCCTGTCCGGGTCGACCGGTGCCGGACGTGGCTGGTCGGTCGACGTCCCAGTCTGCTGGTGCCGCCTGTGCTCCCGGTCCGTCGGACCGGTCCGGGCACCGTTCGCACCCAGCGACAGTCCGTGGGTCTGGAGCTCCGTGGTCTGTCGCCGACAGCGAACCGGGCCTCCGGCACCGCGCCGCTCAGGGCACGACGTCCACCGGTGCGGTCCGCACGGCGACCGAGTCGATCACCGCCCCGGCCGGGATGCTGCCCGTGCGCTGTGTCTGTACGGTCCGCTCGCCGAGGTAGGTGCCGGACGCCCGGTCGATGATCACGTCCTGGCGTTCCTTCCCCGTCCGCGCCGGCAGTCCGATCGCGGTTCCGACCCGTCCGTCGAGGGACGCCTGCTCCTCGGTCACGACGATGCCCGGCAGGGTCGCCAGGGCCTCGTACATGGCGGCACGGAGGTCGGCGGGCACCAGCCCGGTGCGGAGGAGCCAACGGACGGTGTCGAAGACGTGCTCCGCGTCGGTCGTGTCCACCGGGCGAGGTGCGGCGTCGATCCGCCGCACGAGCGCGGCAGGGTCCCGGGGCAGGCCCTCGATGTCCGTCACGGCGATGGTCCCCGGACGCACACCGCCGAGTTCCCCGACCGTGAAGTCGCCGCCGGCAGCGCGCTCCCACTGCGGGTCGTCGCGGTGGGCCTCGGTCGCGTAGTCGTCCGCCGCGGCCTCCCGAGCGGCCGCTCCGCCGTAGAAGGTCGTCGCCGGCTCGGACCAGCTCTCGCGGACCCAGGTGTCGGTCACGTCCGCGGGCACCCACGTCGTGCTCGTCCGCCGTGCCAGGTAGCCCTCGTCGTAGTGCTCGCCGTCCGACGACGCGTACCCGAGTGCCCGCTCGGTCTCCACGACCCGCGTGTACGAGCCGACCGGTGCCCTGTCCGCCGCGGCCGCACGGGCCGCCTCGTGCAGGGTGGCCGCGGCAGCGCGGTCCGGTGACGACCAGTGCGTGGTCCCGATGCCGGTGGCGACCAGCACGCCGGCAGCGACGACCGCGGCACCGGCGACCAGGACGGGGCGGAGCCGATGACGCCGACGGACGGGAGGAACGGTGCTGGCCGCCGCGGCGCCTTCCGTCGACGGGGCGGTCGCCGCCGCCTGCGCTGCTGCGTCGAACCGGTGGCGCGCACGGTCGAGGGCAGCTTCGAGGACCTCGGGCGGTACGTCCTCCCGACGCAGCGGACGGAGAGCGGCGAAGTCGTCGTCAGACATGGAGGGGTCCGTTCAGGGGGTCGGTGGCACCCGGGACAGCGCGGAGGGCCGTGCGGGCGCGGTTCAGTCGGGAGCGGACGGTACCGACGGGGACGCCCGTCGCCTCCGCGATCTGCTCGTAGGTGAGCTCGGCCCAGGCGTGCAGCAGCACGGTGTCCCGGACGGCGGGGCGCATCCGGTCGAGTTCCCGGACCACCGCCTGCACGGCACGCTGTACGTCGACGCGGTCACCGGTCTCGTCTTCGAAGTGCTCCGGGGCGGCGGAACGGGACATGGCGCGCTGTGTCCGGCGTTGCGATCGCCAGTGTCGGCTGAGCAGGTTCGTCGCGATGCCGAACAGCCACGGCAACGGCTCCTGCCGCTCGGGGTCGAACGAGTTCCACCGCACCAGGGCCGTCACGAACGTCTCGCTGAGGATGTCCTCCGCGGTCTGCAGGTCGGTCCGGCGGGCGAGGTAGCGCAGGATGCGGCGTCCGTGCAGGTCGAACTGGCGACCGAGCTCGTCGGCGGCGTCTGGCGGGGGATGGTTGCTGGGCACGGTAGGTGTTGCCCGATCCTGGTCGGGGAGTTCCATCTTCGTCCTTGCCGGCGGGCACGGTCCTCGCTGAGCGACAGTGTTCGCGGCCGCTGCCCCGCGGACCGTCGCTCAGCACGAACGGCCCGTCACGGCACCGCGCCTACGATGGACGGGTGCTGCTCGCGATCGACACCTCCGCCGGGACCTCCGTCGCCGTCGTCGACCCGACGACCGGGCAGGTCCTCGCCGAGCGCGCGACCGACGACACCCGCCGGCACGCCGAGGTGGTCGGCCCGTTCCTCGACGAGGTCCTGCGCGCCGCCGGGGTCAGCCCGTCAGCCGTCACGGGCGTCGTCGCCGGCATGGGTCCCGGCCCCTTCACCGGCCTCCGCGTCGGGATCGCCGCCGCCCGCACGTTCGCAGCCGCACGCGCCGTCCCGTTCCTCCCGCTCGTCAGCCACGACGCGGTCGCGACGGGGGAGCCCGGGCCGCTCGTCGTCCTCACCGACGCTCGTCGCCGCGAGGTCGCCTGGAGCGCCTACGACGCCGACGGCACGCGCGTCGCAGGTCCGGGACTCGCGAAGCCGGCGGACCTGGACGACGTGCTGCGGGCCTCGCGTCCGGAGGCCGTCGACTGGCGGCGCGTGACGGCCGCGACCATCCCGGCCGGGAGGCTCGGGGTGCTGGCCGCGGACCGGCTCGCCTCCGGCGCACCCCTGGCCGCCGACACCCCGGTCTACCTGCGCGAACCCGACGTGACGATGCCGGGAGCGCCGAAGCGGGTGGCCCGGTGACCGCCGTGCTGCCCGACGGACTGCGGCTCCGTCGTGCGCACCCGCAGGATCTCGACGACGTCATGTGGCTCGAGCAGGTCTCGTTCCCGACCGATGCCTGGTCGGCCTCGCAGATGTCCGGTGAGCTGCACTCCCCGCACGGGTACTACGTCGTCATCGAGACCACCGACGAGGACACCGCACCGACGGTCGTCGGGTACGCCGGCCTGTCCTCGCTGCCCGGCAACCCGGTCGCGGACGTGCAGACCATCGCGGTCGCGGCCGAGCAGCGCGGCAAGGGCCTCGGCCGGGTGCTGTTCACGGAACTCCTCGACGAGGCACGTCGCCGCGGGGTGCACGAGGTGTTCCTCGAGGTCCGCGCGGACAACCCCGTGGCGCAGGCGATGTACACGGCGGCCGGGTTCGAGCAGATCGCCGTCCGGCCGCGGTACTACCAGCCCGACGGCGTCGACGCGTGGGTGATGCGCGCCGAACTCGTGCCGGACGCCACTCGACCCGGACCGATCGGACAGGAGGCGCTCGATGACCGCGGCTGAACCACTGGTGCTCGGCATCGAGACCTCGTGCGACGAGACCGGCGTCGGCATCGTGCGCGGGACCACCCTGCTCGCGAACGTCATCGCGTCGAGCATGGACGAGCACGCCCGCTACGGCGGCGTCGTGCCCGAGGTCGCCGCACGGGCGCACCTCGAGGCGATGACGCCGACCCTGCACCAGGCGCTCGAGCAGGCCGGGGTCACCCTCGACGAGCTCGACGCCGTCGCCGTCACCGCCGGGCCGGGGCTCGCGGGCGCGCTCATGGTCGGTGTCGGCGCGGCGAAGGCGCTCGCCGTGGCGACCGGCAAGCCGCTGTACGGCGTGAACCACCTCGTCGGGCACGTCGGCGCGGACGTCCTGCGCACGGACGGCTCCGAGATCGAACTCCCGACCGTGGCGTTGCTCGTCTCGGGCGGCCACACCTCGCTCCTGCTCGTCCGGGACCTGGTCGGCGACGTGGAACTGCTCGGCGAGACGATCGACGACGCCGCGGGTGAGGCGTTCGACAAGGTCGCCCGGCTCCTCGGCCTGCCGTACCCCGGCGGACCCCAGATCGACCGCGCGGCAGCCGAGGGCGACCCGACGGCCATCCGGTTCCCCCGGGGTCTGACGCTGCCGAAGGACATGGCGGCACACCGCTACGACTTCTCGTTCTCCGGACTGAAGACCGCCGTCGCCCGGTGGGTCGAGCGCTGCCGAGACGAGGGTCGCGAGGTCCCCGTCGCCGACGTCGCCGCGAGCTTCCGCGAGGCCGTCGTCGACGTCCTGCTGACCAAGGCGCTCGCCGCCTGCCGGGACACCGGTGTCGAGCGGCTGCTGCTCGGCGGCGGGGTCGTCGCGAACGCGCGGCTGCGGCAGGTGGCGGAGGAGCGCTGCGCTGCAGCCGGGGTCGCACTGCGGATCCCGCCGTTCGACCTCTGCACCGACAACGGCGCGATGATCGCCGCCGTCGGTGCGCTGCTCGTCACCGAGGGGCACGCCCCGAGCGACCTCGGCATCGCGGCGGACTCGACCCTGCCGGTCACCACGGTCCAGGTCTGACGGGCGCCGGCCCGGGCCGCTCCCGCTCCTGAACGACGCAGGGAGCCGTGTGGGAGGATCGGTGCCGGTGGTCGACCGGCCACCGGGAGGGGTGACACGTGTCCGATCAGAACGACCGATCGAAGCCGGACGAGACGCCGGACCAGGCGTCGGGTCAGGAGTCGAGCCAGCCTGCGGCGTCCGCGTCGACCGATCCGGAGCGCGGGCACGACCCGGCGTCGCGGGACCCGTTCGCGTCCTCCGGCCAGGGGTCGGCAGCGCAGGGTGTCACGGACCCGGCGGGCGACCCGAGCGGACGTGCGGCCTCCTCCGGGCAGTCGACCAGCGCGCAGCAGAGCCCGTACGCGACGCCCGGCCAGTCCGGGTCGCACGCGGCGTACGGCTCGCAGGCGGGCCAGTACGGCTCGCAGAACCAGTACGGCGCGCAGAACCAGTACGGCGCGCAGCAGGCCGGCTCGAACCAGTACGGCTCGCAGCAGGCCGGGCAGGGCCAGTACGGCTCGCAGAACCCGTACGGCGCGTCGAACCCCTACGGCGGGCAGAACCCCTCGGGGTCCCAGGGCCAGTACGGCGGACAGAAGGCCTCGAGCCAGTCGCCCTACGGCCAGCAGCCCCACGGCCAGCAGCAGTACGGCCAGCAGTCGTACGGCGCCCAGCAAGGAACCGCGGCCGGCTACAACCCGTACGCGGCCTCGAGCCCGTACGCCTACGGGCAGCAGCAGAAGACGAGCGTGCTCGCGATCCTGTCGATCGTCTTCGCCTTCGGCGGACTCCTGTTCGGGCCGCTCACCATCCTGACCAGCCCCGCCGGCGCGATCATGGGGCACGTGGCCCTCGGACGCATCAAGCAGACCGGTGAGCAGGGGCGCGGCCTCGCCCTCGCCGGCATCATCGGCGGCTGGATCATCACCGCGCTGGCCGTGATCGGCGTCGTGGGGTTCATCCTGTTCGCGGTCTTCGCCGCCCAGAACCCGAACTACGGGGGCTACGACGACTACAACGGCTACGACACCAGCAGCACGGCCGTCGTCATCGCCTGACCTGCTCGCGTGCGGCTCCGCAGGACGACCGCACCGGACGACGACGGGGCACCGCCACCACGGCGGTGCCCCGTCGTCGTGTGTCGCGCAGCGCAGCGCAGCACCCGGACCGCTCAGCCGGCCATGTCGGTGAGGCGCTCGCACAGGACGGCGGTGTGGCGGCCCTCCAGTCTGGTGAGCACGAGCGTGACGCGACCACGCCCGCGCAGTCGCAGGCGCTTGCGGAACTCGGCCGGGTCCACGTCCACCCCGCGCTTCTTGATCTCGACGGTCCCGATGTCGTCCGCCGCCAGTCGTGCCGCCAGCCGCTTGACGTCGAGCGGCATCGTGTCGAGCACGCGGAACCCCTGCGCGAACGGTGTCCCGACCGCCCGGTCACTCGTCACGTAGGCGATGCCCTCGGAGAGCATCCGGCCGTCGATCGACCGCGCCAGGTCCCCGATGAGCCGGGCACGGATGACGGCGCCGTCGGGTTCGTAGAGGTACGCACCGAGAGGCCCGACCTCGACGTCCTCGGCGTCGGCGGCTCCCGTGAGTTCGGCGATGCCGTGCGGACCGATGACGGTCGCTGCCCGTCGGACTCCGGGACGGGCGAGCGGACCGAACCACAGGGCGAGTTCGACGACCTCGCGGTCGACGGACGTCCACTGCGCCTCGGCGGTGTCGGG
Organism: Curtobacterium sp. MCJR17_055; assembly: GCF_003224335.1. GTDB lineage: Bacteria > Actinomycetota > Actinomycetes > Actinomycetales > Microbacteriaceae > Curtobacterium. Next base: position 126,461 of record NZ_QKLF01000002.1, on the reverse strand, counting down.
GATCAGGTCGCGGTCGATGCCCGGGCCGAGCTTCACGCCGGTCGGGGTCGTCGTCGCGGCGGCGAACACGGTGTCGAGCGAGGGCGACCAGTCGTCCGGGTCGGCGAGTCGTCGGGTGTCCGAGTGCCCGCTCGTCCGCCGGGCCGGGTCCATCCAGACCCCGTCCACGGAGCTGACGTCGAACGTGGCGGCGTCCCCGAGCTCGACGCGGGCGTTCGGCCACGGTGCGAGGTTGTGCGTCGCGACGGCCGCGGTCACCTCGTCCCGGTCGACGGCGGCGACGTCGAGGTCGAGCGCCGCCATCGCGAGCGCGTCCCCGCCGATCCCGCAGCCGAGGTCCGCGACCCGCTGCAGGCCGGCGGCGGCGAAGCGTCCGGCGTGCTGCGCGGCCACCTGCAGCCGCGTGGCCTGTTCGAGCCCGGCCTCGGTGAAGAGCATGCGCGCCGCGAAGTCACCGAACTTGCCGCGGGCCTTCTGCCGGAGCTTCGCCTGGGTGAGGACCGCCGCGACGAGTGCGGGGTCGTGCCCCTCGGCCCGGAGGCGGGACACCACCCGGACGATCTCGCCGCCGTCCGAGACCGAGGGCGTACGGTCGAGCAGGTCCATCCCCGCCGGGGTCAGCAGCTGGGTCAGTTCGGCGGCGTCCATGCCCCGATCCTCCCAGGTGCGGGCAGAGCGGGGCGCGCTGGCACTCGGATTGACCGAGTGCCAGTGACGTCCTACAGTTGGGGTTGGCACTCTCCCCAGGGAAGTGCCAACCCGGTTTTCGTCAGTACCGAACACGTACCGAGAAAGAAGAGGTCACCGTGGCCGTCAGCATCAAGCCGCTCGAAGATCGCATCGTCATCCGCCAGGTGGAGGCGGAGCAGACCACCGCTTCCGGTCTGGTCATCCCGGACACCGCGAAGGAGAAGCCCCAGGAGGGCGAGGTCGTCGCCGTGGGTCCGGGTCGCATCGACGACAACGGCAACCGCGTGCCGCTCGACGTCGCCGTCGGCGACAAGGTCATCTACTCGAAGTACGGCGGCACCGAGGTCAAGTACTCGGGTGAGGACCTCCTCGTCCTCTCCGCCCGCGACGTCCTCGCGGTCATCGAGAACTGACATCTGCTCCACGAACGCCCCGTCGGCCTGGCCGGCGGGGCGTTCGTCGTCCCGGGGACGCCACGACCGCCGGGAGGCCCGGGTGCGCCCGCGTCCGTCGGTCCGCCTTCCTAGGATGGTTCCGTGAGTGAACCGAGTCCCACGCGTCCGGCGCGCAGCGAGGCATCCGTCGGCGTGGTGCAGGCCCTCGTCGCGTACGGGCTCTGGGGACTCATGCCCCTGCTCTTCGCGGCCATGGCCCCGGCGGGCGCGTTCGAGATCGTGTCGTGGCGGATCGTCTTCGGCCTGGTGTTCTGCGCCGTTGCCATCCTCGCGACCCGCTCGTGGCTGCGCACCCGGTCCCTGCTCGTGCAGCCGCGGGTGATGGGCATCATGGGCATCGCCGCCGGGCTCATCCTGGTGAACTGGACCGTGTACGTGCTCGCGACCACCACGGGGCACACCGTCGAGGCGGCGCTCGGCTACTTCATCAACCCGCTCGTCACGATCGCGCTCGGCGTGGTGGTCCTCCGCGAACGCCTCCGACCCCTGCAGTGGACCGCCGTCGGCGTCAGCGTCCTGGCCGTCGTCGTCATCGCGGTCGGGTACGGACGGATGCCGTGGATCTCGCTGGCGCTGGCGTTCTCGTTCGGGACGTACGGTCTCGTCAAGAAGCGCGTGGGCGGCACGGTCGACGCACTCAGCGGGCTGACGATCGAGACCGTGTGGTTGCTCCCGCTCGCGGTGGGGGCGCTCGTCGTGCTCGGCGTCACCGGGCTCGGCGGCGGGGTCACGTTCACGAGCGAGGGCTGGGTGCACACCCTCGTCACGGTGCTCACCGGGCCGGCGACCGCGGTGCCGCTCCTGCTCTTCGCGTCCTCGGCCCGTCGGGTGAGCCTGTCGACCCTCGGGCTGACGCAGTACCTCGCACCCGTGATGCAGCTGCTCGTGGGGGTGCTCGTGCAGCACGAGCCGATGTCGGTCTCGCGGTGGATCGGCTTCGGGATCGTCTGGTCGGCGCTCGTGCTGCTCACCGTCGACTCGTTCACCGCTGCGCGGCGGGGTGCGCGACCCGACGCCGTACCCGAGCCGGCCTGAACTGACGGGGGCGGGGCGGGCCTCCCGGCCGGCGAGCGAGTCGCGCCTGCGGGACGCGCCTGTCTGTCCCTGACGCCGCTTCGATGTCGAGACGCCGCGTTGTTCCGCGTCGTCTCGACCGTTCGGCGGCGTGACGTGCTGACGCCGGTGTCTCCGCGCTCCCGCCCGCAGCCGAGCCGCCCGCATGCCCCGCCCACGCGAACGGCCCCCGGGAGCAGCTGCTCCCGGGGGCCGTCGGTCGTGCGGGTGTTACTTCGAGACCGAGCCCTGGATGGCGCTCTGGTACACGGGCTTGTTGTCGCCGTCGAACTTGTAGATGCCGATGTAGGCGCTCGACGGGTCGTTCTTGGAGTCGAACGGACCGATGCCGGACGGGCCGGTGTAGTGGATGTCCTCACCGTCGTCGAGGAGGTCCTTGCAGTCCTTGAACGTCGAGCACTCGGTGCCGCCGTCGGCCCCGGAGACCGCAGCCATGTTGGCCTGGATCGTGCCGGAGTCGGTGCCCTTGCCCTTCACCGCGGCGAGGGCGGCGAGGGTGGTGGCGTCGTAGGACTCGGCCGCGTACGAGAAGTCGGCGAGGTCCTTGTTCGAGGACTTCTTGTAGAAGTCGACGAGGCGCTTCTTCAGGTCGTCCTTCGGGCTGGCACCGGGGATGGTGCCCTGCGCGCCCTCGAGGGTGCCCTTGTCGAAGTCCTTCGAGTAGTCCGCCGTGTTGCCGTCGGACATGTAGATCTTCGCCTTGTTCCCCTGCGAGACGAGCTCGGGGATGATCGACTTCGTCTCGTCGAAGGCCAGCACGACGATCGCGTCGGGCTCGGTCGCGAGTGCCGCGGTCACCTCGGACGAGAACGTGGTCTGTCCGGGCGGGAACTCCTGCCCCTTGCCCTTGGCGCCGTAGACGACCTGGCCACCGGCGGACTCGACGGCCTCCTGGACGGAGTTGCGGAGGCCGGTGCCGTACGTGTCGTTGAAGACGAGGAACGCGACCTTGGCGTTGCCGTCACCCGTGACGAGCTGGCCCAGCGCGGAACCCTGGACGGAGTCCGGCGGAGCGGTGCGGTAGTAGTGCGACGAGTAGCCGGACAGGTCGGTCGCCGTGTTCGCCGGCGAGATCTGCACCATGCAGTTGCTCGTGAGCTGGTCGATCACGTTGAGCGTGACGGAGGACGACTCGGCACCGATGACGACCGGGACCTTCGCGTCCACGAGCTTCGTCGCGGCGGAGCTCGACACGGTCATGTCGTTGCTGTCGCCGGAGTCGGTGGCGGGGTCGATGGTGACGTCCTCGTCGAGCACACCACCCGCGGCGTTGATGTCCTCGACGGCGAGGCCGACGCCGGACTCGGCCGGCGGGTTGAGGTAGGCCAGCGACCCGGTCAGCGGCAGGATCGTGCCGATCTTCAGCGGGTCGGTGCTGGGCGACGAGGGGGCCTCGCAGCTCGCGGCCGGGTCCTTCTTCGCGCCGCCGGCCTTGGCCGACTCGGACGCGCCGTCACCGGCGTTGCTCGAGGTGGAGCAGCCGACGAGGAGCACCGCTGCCGCTCCCGCCAGTGCCAGCGCCGTGGTGGCGCGGGTGGTTCTGATCATCCGTGGAACCCTTTCTCTGCGCGGAGGCCCTACCGCATCGGGTCGAGCGCGGCGTCTCCGCGTGGGATTGAGGAGAAAACTAGGGTCGATGTGTTTCGCCCGTGTGACGGAAGTACACGCCTGGGTGTTTCGTTACATACCCGTGACACTTCTGAGCGGCCTCACCGGAACCCCTGATCAGGAGTCCGTCCGGACGGTCTCCGTGGTCCCGGATGGTCGTCCTGGAGGCCCGGCGTACGTTCCGCAGACATGAGCGACACATCTTCCACCACCGTCTTCCGGCCCACGCGGGCCATCGTCACCGGCTCGGAGTCGGGCATCGGCAAGGCCACGGCCGTCGCGCTGGCGGCCGCAGGCATGGACGTCGGGATCACCTACCTGTCGGAGCCCGACCGGGCCGAGGAGACCGCGGCCGAGGTCCGCGCCGCCGGGCGACAGGCGTACGTGGCGCAGCTCGACGTGACCGACCTCGAGCGGGCGGGCGCGGTCATCGACGGCCTCGTGTCCCAACTCGGCGGGGTCGACGTCATCGTCGCCGACGCGGGCACGGGCGACAACGCTCCGTTCCTCGACCTGACGCTCGACCAGTGGCGGCACACCGTCGCGACCGACCTCGACGGGGCTTTCGTCACGATCCAGGCAGCCGCTCGTCGCATGGTCGCGCAGGGCACCGGCGGCCGGATCATCGGCATCACGAGCGTGCACGAGCACCAGCCGCGGTACGGCTCCAGCGCGTACGACGCCGCGAAGCACGGGCTCGGCGGCCTGCTCAAGACGATCGCGATCGAGCTGGCGTCGCACGGCATCACCGCGAACGCCGTCGCACCGGGGGAGATCGCGACCCGGATGACCGGCGCCGAGGACGAGGACCCGCACACGATCTCCCGTCCCGGGGTGCCCCTCGGCCGTCCGGGCAACGCGTGGGAGATCGCGGCCGCCGTGGCGTTCCTGGCCTCGCCCGCGTCGTCGTACATCACTGGCGTCTCGCTCCCCGTCGACGGCGGCATGCTCCAGATGGGCCCGCACGGCGGCAGCCACATCACGTCGGACGACTGGCGGAGCGCGTAGTCCCGGACGAAGCGACGAGGGCGGCCCCCCACAACGGTGTCTCGTTGCGCGGGGCCGCCCTCGTCGTGTTCTGTCGAACCGGGGGTCAGCCGCGGTAGTTCGGCGCCTCGACGACCATCTGGACGTCGTGCGGGTGCGACTCCTTCAGCCCGGCCGCGGTGATGCGGACGAACTTGCCGCGGGCCTTCAGCTCGGGGATCGTCCGGCCGCCGACGTAGAACATCGACTGCCGCAGCCCGCCGACGAGCTGGTAGACGACGTTGCCGACCGAGCCGCGGTAGGGCACCTGGCCCTCGATGCCCTCGGGGATGAGCTTCTCGTCCGAGGGGACGTCCGCCTGGAAGTAGCGGTCCTTCGAGTACGACGTCTTCTTGCCGCGGGTCTGCAGCGCCCCGAGGGAGCCCATCCCGCGGTACGCCTTGAACTGCTTGCCGCCGACGAACACCAGGTCGCCCGGGGACTCGTCGGTGCCGGCGAGGAGCGAGCCGAGCATGACGGTGTCCGCGCCCGCGACGAGGGCCTTCGCGATGTCGCCCGAGTACTGCAGGCCGCCGTCGGCGATGATCGGGACGCCGGCCTCGCGTGCGGCGAGGGAGGCCTCGTACACGGCGGTCACCTGCGGCACGCCGACACCGGCGACGACGCGGGTGGTGCAGATCGAGCCCGGGCCGACGCCGACCTTGACGGCGTCGACACCGGCGTCGATGAGCGCCTGCGCACCGGCACGGGTCGCGACGTTGCCGCCGATGACGTCGATGCCGTCGAACGACGAGTCGGCCTTGATGCGGCGGACCATGTCGAGCACGCCTTCGCTCTCGCCGTTCGCGGTGTCGACGACGAGCACGTCGACCCCGGCGTCGCGGAGGGCCTCGGCGCGCTGCCAGGCATCGCCGAAGAAGCCGATGGCGGCACCGACGCGCAGTCGGCCTTCCTCGTCCTTCGTGGCGTCCGGGTACTTCTCGCTCTTGTCGAAGTCCTTGACGGTGATGAGCCCGCGGAGCTTGCCGTCGGCGTCCACCAGCGGCAGCTTCTCGATCTTGTGCTGCGCGAAGATGGCGATCGCCTCTTCGGGGTCGATGCCCTCGAGCGCCGTGATGAGCGGGGCCTTCGTCATGACGTCACGCACGAGCGTGCTCGACATCTCGAACGGTGCGACGAAGCGCATGTCCCGGTTCGTGATGATGCCCACGAGCGTGCCGTCGGCCTCGACGACCGGCAGGCCGGAGACGCGGAACTGCCCGCAGAGCGCGTCCACGTCGGCGACGGTGGCGTCCGGGCTGGTGGTCACCGGGTTGGTGATCATGCCCGACTCGGAGCGCTTCACCTTGTCCACGTAGGCGGCCTGGTCCTCGATGGACATGTTGCGGTGCAGGATCCCGATGCCGCCCTGGCGTGCCATGGCGATGGCCATGCGCGACTCGGTGACGGTGTCCATGGCCGCGGAGAGCAGCGGCACGTTGACGGAGATCCGCTTGGTGAGCCGCGACGTCGTGGACGCCTCGCTCGGGATGACGTCGGTGTGCCCCGGCAGGAGCATGACGTCGTCGTACGTGAGTCCGATGAATCCGAACGGATCCGGCTGGTCCATGGGTCCCCTTCGTGGGCGAGGTGAACGGGTGTCAGTACCGGGAACGCACCGGTGGGCTCTCGATGGGACATGGTAACGCGCGCGACGCAGGCGCCATTCCTGGGGGCGGGATCGGTCGCTGTACCGGCCGGACGGGAGGCTTGTCCGCTGGAACGCAAATCGACTCGCCTGTGCAAGGTCACGGTTGCGGCACGATTTGTGCAGGGAACGTGCCGGAAACACGGGGGACACAAAAAATCCCTAGGGTCCTCGACTATCCGAACGAGAGGCTCATCCGTGGGTTCCATCACTCCGCCGGGGTCAGCGCTGGCGCGCCGACTCCGCCGCGGGGCACCAGGCCGTCGTCGCCTGGTCCTCGCCGCCGTGCTCTTCCTCGCCTTCCTGGCCACCTTCGCCGTCGACGTGGTGCTCTCGCCCGTCGCCGGCGCAGCGACCAGCAGCCCCTCCGCCAGCAGCGCACCGGCGAGCACCGGGCCCTGCGTGGTCAGCACGACGAACGGCTGCATCCAGGGCACGATCCTCGACTCGGAGCGGGAGCCCGCCGCGGGAGTCGACGTCGACGTCACCGGCCCCGGCTCGTTCACGGGGTCCTCGACGACGAACGCCGACGGCCGCTGGTCGGTCAGCATCTCGGAGGCCGGGCCCTACACGGTCAAGGTCGACCAGGACTCGCTGCCGAAGGGGCAGTACCTCACCGACGCGAAGGACGCCGAGCGCACCGTGCAGGGCAACCTGAACGCCAACGCCGGCACGATCTTCCAGCTCTCCGACCAGGAGGGCGCGACCACCGACACCGGCGCCACGAGCGTCACCGCGGCACGGTTCTGGCAGCAGTTCGCCTCCGGCATCCGCCTCGGACTCCTCATCGCCCTCGCCTCGATCGGCCTGTCGCTCATCTACGGCACGACCGGCCTGTCCAGCTTCTCCCACGGTGAGCAGGTGACCCTCGGTGGCCTCCTCGCCTACGTCTTCGCGAACCAGCTCGGATGGAACATCTGGCTCGCCGGGCTGGTGACCGTGCTGCTCTGTGCCGCGACCGGGTACCTGCAGGACGCGGGCATCTGGAAGCCCCTGCGGAAGCGCCGGATCAGCCTCACGCAGCTCATGATCGTGACGATCGGTCTCTCGATCGCCGCCCAGTACGCCTTCCAGTACTTCTTCGGGGCATCGACCGTCCGCATCCAGCAGGGCAACCCGGAGACGGTGACGTTCGCCGGCATCACGCTGACGGTGCAGTCGTACGTCGCGATGGGGATCGCGCTCGTCGTGCTCGTCGGCACGGGGCTGTTCCTCGGGAAGACGCGCTTCGGACGTGCCACCCGTGCGGTGTCCGACAACCCGGCGCTCGCCGCGGCCTCGGGCATCGACGTCGACCGCGTGATCCGCTTCGTGTGGACGCTCGCCGCCGGTCTCGCCGGTCTGTCCGGTGTGATGCTCGGCCTCGTGCTGAACGGCGTGAACTGGCAAACCGGTCTCCAGCTGCTGCTGCTCATGTTCGCCTCGGTGACCCTCGGCGGTCTCGGGACGGCCTACGGCGCGCTCGTCGGCTCGATGATCATCGGCATCGTCGTGGAGCTCACGAACCTGGTGCTGCCCGGTGACTTCAAGTACGCCACCGCCCTCGTCATCCTCATCCTCATCCTGCTGTTCCGGCCGCAGGGCATCTTCGGCCGTGCCGAGCGGATCGGCTAAGGGAGCACCCGCATGGACTACATCCTCACCCTGCTCACCTCGCTGACGCAGGAGGCCCTCGCGCCGACGACCGCGGCGTTCGCGCTCGCGGCGATCGGCCTCAACGTGCACTTCGGGCTCACCGGCCTGGTCAACATGGGCCAGGCGGCGTTCCTGCTGCTCGGTGCCTACGGGTTCGCGATCTCGATCTCGAACGGCTTGCCCGTCGGCCTCGCGGTGCTCATCGCCCTGGCCATCGCGATCGTCTTCGCGGTCATCCTCGGCATCCCGACCCTGCGGTTGCGCGGGGACTACCTGGCGATCGTGACGATCTCCGGTGCCGAGATCATCCGCATGGTCGGCCGATCGAGTCTGCTCACCGACACCACCGGTGGCTCGAACGGCATCACCGGCTCGAGCTACCGCGAGCCGTTCAACGCGCTGAGCTTCCTTCCCGACGGCACCACGACCATCCTGTGGTTCACGTACTCGAACAACGGCGTCAACGGCTGGTGGATCCGCATCGTCGGCTGGGGCCTGGTCGCCCTGTTCACCCTCGTGCTGTTCCTGCTCATGCGCAGCCCGTGGGGCCGTGTGGTGAAGGCCATCCGCGAGGACGAGGACGCGGTCCGCTCCCTCGGCAAGAACGTCTACTCGTACAAGATGCAGGCGCTCGTCTTCGGTGGCGCGCTCGGTGCCCTGGCCGGGGTCATCTACGTCCTGCCGAGTTCGGTGCAGCCGGACGCGATGGGCCGCTCGATGACCTTCTTCATCTGGACGGCGCTCATCCTCGGAGGCGCGGCGACGGTGTTCGGACCGGTGCTCGGCGCGATCCTGTTCTTCGTCGTCCGTCTCTTCATCCGCACGCTCGCGGGTGACTTCATCCCGAACTCGATCATGAGCGCCCAGCAGGCCGAGCAGTTCTCCTACGTGCTGGTCGGTGTCGCGCTCATGCTCCTCATCGTCTTCCGCCCACAGGGACTCCTGGGGAACAAGAAGGAGCTGACGTTCAGTGTCTGAACCCACCGGAACCACGCCCGGCGTCCCCACCGCCCTCACCGCGGTGCAGCACGCCCCCGGTTCGCCGAAGCCGGACGCCATCCTCACGGTCGACAACATCAGCCGCCGCTTCGGTGGCATGACCGCGGTCGACGTGGACCACCTCGAGGTGCAGCGCGGTGCCATCACGGCCCTCATCGGGCCGAACGGCGCCGGCAAGACCACCTTCTTCAACCTGCTCACCGGCTTCGACAAGCCGACGAGCGGCAAGGAGGCCCGCTGGCAGTTCAACGGGAAGACGCTCGGCAACACCGGGGCCGCGAAGGTCGCCCGCGCCGGCATGGTCCGCACGTTCCAACTGACGAAGGCGCTGTCGCGCCTCACCGTGATGCAGAACATGCTGCTCGGCGCGAAGGACCAGCCGGGCGAGAACTTCTTCGCCGCGCTGGTCAGCCCGCTGTGGCGGAAGCGTGAGCAGGAGATCACGGCGAAGGCCGAGGACCTCCTCGCCCGCTTCAAGCTCCTCGAGAAGAAGGACGACTACGCCGGATCGCTCTCGGGCGGCCAGCGGAAGCTCCTCGAGATGGCCCGCGCGCTCATGTCCGACCCGACGATGATCATGCTCGACGAGCCGATGGCCGGCGTGAACCCGGCGCTGACGCAGTCGCTGCTCGGGCACATCCAGTCCCTCCGCGACGACGGCATGACGGTGCTCTTCGTCGAGCACGACATGCACATGGTCCGGCACATCTCGGACTGGGTCGTCGTGATGGCCGAGGGCAAGGTCGTCGCCGAGGGCCCGGCCGCCACCGTCATGGACGACCAGGCCGTGATCGACGCCTACCTCGGCGCCCACCACGACACCGACCTCGGTGACGACTCGCTCCTCACCGAGGAGACCTACGAGGAACTCGCCGACGAGGTCGCAGAAGAGGACGCGGCGGACGCCGCCGACGAAGGGAAGGCGACCCGATGACGGACGCGACGAACGGCACCGGCGCGGACCGGGCCTCCAGTGCGGAGCCGGCAGCGGTGGCCGTCACCCCGGGCAGCACGACCCCGCGTGCCGCGACCGGCGGGGCCACCGCGGTGCAGGACCGCGAGCCGGTCATGCGTGCCGACAACCTCGTCGCCGGCTACCTGCCGGGTGTCAACATCCTCAACGGGTGCGACCTGGTCTGCTACCCGGGCGAGCTCATCGGCATCATCGGCCCGAACGGCGCCGGCAAGTCGACGCTCCTCAAGGCGCTGTTCGGCCTCGTGAACATCCGCGAGGGCTCGGTCACGCTGCAGGGCGAGGACATCACGAACCTCAAGGCGAACAAGCTCGTGCAGGCCGGCGTCGGCTTCGTCCCGCAGACGAACAACGTCTTCCCCTCGCTCTCGATCGAGGAGAACCTGCAAATGGGGCTGTACCTGCGCCCGAAGAAGTTCGCCGAGCGGCTCGAGGTCATCTACGACCTGTTCCCCGTGCTCGGACAGCGCAAGGGCCAGCGCGCCGGGTCGCTCTCCGGTGGTGAGCGGCAGTCGGTCGCGATGGCGCGGGCGCTCATGATGGACCCGAAGGTGCTGCTGCTCGACGAGCCCTCCGCTGGCCTGTCGCCGGTGCGGCAGGACGAGACGTTCATCCGCACCCGCCGCATCAACAAGGCCGGCGTCTCCGTGATCATGGTCGAGCAGAACGCCCGCCGGTGCCTGCAGATCTGCGACCGCGGCTACGTCCTCGACCAGGGGCGGAACGCGTACTCGGGCACCGGGAAGGAGCTCGCCGACGACCCGAAGGTCATCGAGCTCTACCTCGGAACGCTCGCCAAGGACGTCGACGCCACGAAGTAGGGTCGTCGACACCGCGGGTGCCGCTGTGGGGGCAGCATCCGCGACGGACGGGGCCGTGCTGGCTGCGCTTGCGCGCCGCACGGCCCCGCTCTCGTGCCGCGGGGCGGACGCCGGGGTCGGAACGGGACACCCGGTGTCTCCCGGAGACGCCGGTGTCGCATCGAGACGCCGGTGTCTCACCCGAGACACCGCCGGAGCGGTGAGACGCCACCGGTTCCGGCGGCGTCTCACGCACTCGGCGGCGTCTCGCGCAGACGCGCGTGTCCGCGGGAGCGACCCCGTGCCTCCCGTCCGGCCGGGAGGCCCGTCCCGCCTCCGGCGCGTCGGGTACCGTTCCAGCGTGGAACGCTTCTCGGCCCGGGCGATGGACGCCCTCGTGTGGGTGGTGTTCGTCGTGCTCTTCGTCGGCGCGGCCCTGCTCGTGAAGGTCGCCGCCGCACTCCTCGTCGTGCTCATCGTGCTGGCGCTGCTGCTCGGGCTCACGCTCCGGGTGCTCCGCCGACGTCGCACGCGCTGACCCGCCGACCGTCCGGCCGTGCCACCCGGACACCCCGCCCGGTAGGGTTGCCGGGTGAGCGAAGTCGAGATCGGTGCAGGCAAGCGCGGACGTCGGGCGTACGCGTTCGACGACATCGCGGTGGTCCCCTCGCGGCGGACGCGTGACCCGCGGGACGTCAACGTCCAGTGGTCGATCGACGCGTTCACCTTCGAGTCGCCGATCCTGTCCGCGCCGATGGACTCCGTCGCCTCGCCCGCGACCGTCATCGAGATGGGGCGTCTCGGCGTCCTCGGGGTCCTCGACCTCGAGGGCCTGTGGACCCGCTACGAGGACCCGGAGCCGTACCTCGCCGAGATCCGCACGCTGACCGACGGCAACGTCACGAAGCGCATGCAGGAGATCTACGCCGAGCCGGTCAAGGCCGAGCTGATCACCCGCCGTCTGGCCGAGATCCGCGCCGCCGGCGTCCCGGTCGCCGGCTCGCTCAGCCCGCAGCGCACGCAGGAGTTCTCGCAGACGGTCGTGGACGCCGGTGTCGACCTGTTCGTCATCCGCGGCACGACGGTCAGCGCCGAGCACGTGTCGCAGAACACCGAGCCGCTCAACCTCAAGAAGTTCATCTACGAGCTCGACGTCCCGGTGATCGTCGGCGGTGCCTCCACCTACACGGCGGCCCTGCACCTCATGCGCACCGGCGCCGCGGGCGTGCTCGTCGGCTTCGGCGGGGGCGCGGCGTCGACCACGCGCGCCGCGCTCGGCATCCACGCACCCATGGCCACCGCGGTCGCCGACGTCGCCGGCGCTCGTCGCGACTACATGGACGAGTCCGGCGGGCGGTACGTGCACGTCATCGCGGACGGCGGTCTCGACACCGCCGGGGACGTCGTCAAGGCGATCGCGATGGGGGCCGACGCCGTCATGCTCGGCACCGCACTGGCCCGCGCGGCAGAGGCCCCGGGCGGTGGCTTCCACTGGGGTGCCGAAGCGCACCACCCCGAGCTGCCCCGCGGCCGTCGCGTCGAGGTCGGCACCATCGGCTCGCTCGAGAGCATCCTGAACGGCCCGACCCCGTCGTGGGACGGCCGCGCCAACCTGGTCGGCGCCCTGCGTCGGTCGATGGCGACGACCGGGTACTCCGACGTCAAGGAGTTCCAGCGAGTAGAAGTGGTCGTGGCGCCCTACCACCGCTGACGCGGTGCGCCCGTGGACGATCCGCGGGCGCTGCTCCGGCGCCGGACGGCGATGGAGGCGATCATGACAACGACGGTCACGAACGGTGCGTCGAGCACCGCGGGGTTCGACCCCGCGACGAAGCTCGGCCCGGACGAGCGCGAGGCCGCGATCGAGACCCTGAAGACCCGGGAGCTCGACGTCCTGGTCGTCGGCGGCGGCATCGTCGGCGGTGGTGCCGCACTCGACGCCGTCACCCGGGGCCTGTCGGTCGGGATCGTGGAGGCCCGCGACTGGGGCTCGGGCACGTCCAGCCGGTCGTCGAAGCTCGTGCACGGTGGCATCCGGTACCTCGAGCAGCTCAACTTCACGCTCGTCCGCGAGGCCCTCATCGAACGCGGCCTGCTGCTCCAGCGCATCGCCCCGCACCTGGTCAAGCCGGTCCGCTTCCTGTACCCGCTCAACCACCGGGTCTGGGAGCGCTTCTACATCGGCATCGGCATGGCGATGTACGACGTCTTCAGCTGGTCCGGCGGACGTCCGCCCGGCGTGCCGCACCACCGCCACCTCACCCGCACGCAGGTGCTCCGCTCGATGCCGTCCCTCAAGAAGGACGCGTTCGTCGGCGGCATGACCTACTACGACGCGCAGGTCGACGACGCCCGCTACGTGGCCGCACTCGTCCGCACGGCGGCCTCGTACGGCGCACACGCTGCCTCGCGGGTCCGGATCGAGGGCTTCATCAAGGTCGGGGAGCGGGTCGTCGGGGCGCACGCGCACGACATCCAGACCGGTGAGCACTTCGACATCCGGGCGAAGCAGGTCGTCAACGCGACGGGTGTCTGGACAGACGACACCCAGGCGATGGTCGGCACCCGCGGGCAGTTCAAGGTGCGTGCGTCGAAGGGCGTGCACCTCGTCGTCCCGCGCGACCGGTTCCAGTCGAACTCGGGCATGATCCTCCGCACCGAGAAGAGCGTCCTGTTCGTCATCCCGTGGGGTCGCCACTGGCTGATCGGCACGACCGACACCGACTGGTACCTCGACAAGGCGCACCCGGCGGCGACCGCGGCGGACATCGACTACATCCTCGAACACGTCAACAAGGTGCTCGCCGTGCCGCTCACCCGCGAGGACGTCGAGGGCGTCTACGCCGGTCTCCGACCGCTCCTGGCGGGGGAGTCCGAGGCCACGTCGAAGCTCAGCCGTGAGCACGTCGTCGCACACACGGCCCCGGGCCTCGTGGTCGTCGCCGGTGGCAAGTGGACGACCTACCGCGTGATGGGCAAGGACGCCATCGACGAGGCCGCCGCAGCGATGGACGGCAGGATCCCGGAGTCGACGACGCAGGACATCCCGCTGCTCGGCGCCGAGGGCTACCCGGCCGCGTGGAACAAGCGGGCCCGCACCGCGAAGACGTTCGGCGTGCACAAGGTCCGGATCGAGCACCTGCTCAACCGGTACGGCACCCTGGCGACCGAGGTGCTGCAGCTCGTGCAGGAGGACCCCTCGCTCGCCGAGCCGTTGCCCGGTGCCGACGACTACATCGGGGCCGAGGTCGTGTACGCGGCCTCGCACGAGGGTGCCCTGCACCTGGAGGACGTCCTCGCCCGCCGCACCCGCATCTCCATCGAGGCCTGGGACCGCGGCGAGTCCGCGGCGCCGGTTGCCGCGCGGCTCATGGCGGACGTGCTCGGCTGGGACCAGGAGACCACCGAGAACGAGGTGTCGAACTACCTCAAGCGGGTGGCCGCCGAGCGGGAGTCGCAGCTGCAGCCCGACGACGAGTCCGCCGACCGCGTGCGGCTCGAGGCGCCGGACATCGCGTTCGGGTTCGAGGAGGACGACGTCGTCGTCGGCGGCGGCCGGAGCGACGGCGCCGAGGGGGCGACGGCGTCCGACGAGCAGGTCGTGGGCGAGAAGACGACCGAGCCCAGCTGACGCGGGCCGGACGGGAGGCTCCCCACCCTGGGCCGAGGACGTGCCGCTGGTGCGTCGGTCCGGGACCGGCCAGCGCGGGTGGCTACGCGGCGGCGCGGGCGCGGGTGGCTACGCGGCGGCGCGGGCGCGGCGGAGGGTCTGCACCATCGTCAGGAACAGGACCGCCGGGATCGCGACGAGGGCCGCGAGGCTCGTGCCGTAGAGCACAGCGGCGCCCATGCCGTGCGCGCCGCCGGACACCCCGAAGGAGTCCGCGACGTCCATGCCGAGGAAGAAGCCCGACTGGAAGACGGTACCGGAGCCGCACGCGACCAAGGCGAGGTGGCAGACGAGGGCCACCGGTACGGGGATCTCCTTCCAGATCGCCGCGATCGCGAAGCCGACGGCGAGGACCACGCCGATGCCGGCCGTCACCAGCACACCGACGACGTCCTGCCGGGAGTTCATGCCCATCGCGTCGACGGTGGCGTAGATCTCCGACAGCGACTTCCCCGGCACCGCGGCGAGCGGGTCGAGCACGAGGGCGTTCACCGCCAGCAGCGCGGCGTAGGCGGTGACGACGAGCGCGCCGGACACGGCGACGACGGTCTTGGAGGTCATCCGGCCATCCTCACCGGGCGGGGTGGACCGCCGCGTCCACCGCCGGGATGACCTGTGGAGAACGGAATGGCCGAGCCCTCCCGGTGGTTAGCATGGGTGTCCTGGGAAAGGGAGCCATCATGGTCGACGTCCATCGCGTCAAACTCCCCGGCGTCGGCGTGCTGCACAGCTTCTACACCGACGACGGTGGCAAGTGCGGTGTCATCACGCACCGGTCGGGTCACTCCGACCTCATCTCGTTCGCGGACGTCGCCGACGGCGCGGACAAGTCCGAGAAGGTCTCGCTCCGCCTGAGCGAGGACGAGGCGCACACCCTCGCCGAGCTGCTCGGCGGCACCCGGATCACGGAGGGCCTCGACAAGCTCGACGAGATCCCCGGCCTGTCGATCGACTGGTTCAGCGTCGACTACGACGACGCCATCGCCGGCAAGCCCCTCGGCGACCTGCACGACTCCGGGTTCATCGGCCTGACGGTCGTCGCGGTGGTCCGCGGCGACAGCGCCAACCCGGCGCCCTCGTCCGACTTCGTCGTGTTCCCCGGGGACACGATCGTGGTCGCCGGCGCGCCCGAGAAGGTCGCGAAGGCGTTCTCCTTCTACCGCAGCGGTCAGTTGGCAGCAGCCGCTGCCGAGGCGCCGCCCGGGAGTTAGTCGATGCACCTGGGTGGTGAGCTGCTGACCATCGGCGGCCTGTTCCTCATCGCCTACGTCCTCGGACGTCTCGGCAAGACCATCGGCCTGCCGGCGATCCCGGTCTACATGGTGGTCGGACTCATCGCGAGCCCGCACACCCCGTGGATCGGACTGAGCGTCGAGTCCCACACGATCGAGCTCATCGCCACGTTCGGGCTCATCCTGCTGCTGTTCAACCTGGGGTTGGAGTTCGACCAGGAGGAGTTCTACGGCAACGCCGGCAAGCTCCTCGTGTCGGGCGGCACCTACGTCGCGATCAACATGGGCGTCGGGTTCGCGTTCGGTTTCTCACTCGGATGGGGCACGCGCGAAGCCCTGATCATCGCGGGGATGACGGCGACGTCGTCGAGCGCCATCGTGACGAAGCTCCTCATCGAGCTCCGGCGCCTGGCGAACGACGAGACACCGATGATCCTCGGCGTCACCGTCATCGAGGACGTCTTCATCGCCGTCTACCTGGCGATCGTGTCCGTGGTGCTCTCCGGCGACACGAACGTCTGGGCGGTGATCGGGAAGCTCGCGCTCGCGTTCGGGTTCCTCATCGTCATGTTCAGCCTGGCGCGCTGGGGCGGCAAGCAGGTCTCGCGGATCTTCGCGACCCGCGACGACGAGCTGTTCACCGTGCTGTTCTTCGGCCTCGCGGTGATGTTCGGTGGCATCGGGGACCTGCTCGGCGTGACCGACGCCATCGGTGCGTTCGTCATCGGGCTGCTCTGTGGTGCCACGCGCTACCGGGACCGCATCGAACAGCTGGCGCTCCCGATGCGCGACGTCTTCGCGGCGTTCTTCTTCGTCAACTTCGGCCTCGGCCTGGACGTCTCGACCTTCGGCGAGGTGCTCTGGCCGGTCGTCGCCGCCATCGGCATGACCGTCGTGCTCAACGCCGTCGCGGGGCAGCTCGTCGCCCGGATGAACGGCTTCAGCGTCCAGCAGGGCATCAACACGGCGGTCATCCTCGTCAACCGCGGCGAGTTCGCGCTCATCCTCGCGACGCTGTCCGCGGCGGCCGGACTCGAGGAACGCATCACCGCGTTCGCCGGGCTCTACGTCCTCATCATGGCGGTGCTCGGTCCGCTGCTCGCGGTGAACTCCGACCGCATCGGTCGGCTCGTGCTCCGGCCGGGTCGGGTGCGGAAGCTCCGCGGGCGCGAGCTGGCGGCAGCGCAGGCCGCCGCCGAGCGCAAGGCCGAGCGCGACCGTCGGTTCGCCGAGGAGATCGCCCTCGTGGAGGCCGCGGGCAGGGAAGAGCGCGAGAATGGGGAACCGGAGACGACGCCGTCGCGCGCACAGCCGGTCACACCGGAACCCGTGCGCGTGAGCACGTCGTCGATCGAGATCCCCGCCGAGCGTCCCGAACGCCCGGTCCGACCACGCGATCCGGAGTACTGACACGCATGTGGGCCGTTGCACGACGTCCGAGGTGGATCGCACTGCTCGTGTTGGCCATCGTGCTGGCGGGCGTGTTCGCCGCGCTCGGCAAGTGGCAGCTCGAGCGCAGCATCGAGAACGGCAAGCCGCTGCCCGCCGGGACGGAGACGCGGCGCGCTCTCGATGACGTCACGACCCCCGACAAGCCCGTCGGCTCGACGCTCGCGGGCCAGAAGATCACCGTCTCCGGGCGCTTCGTCGCCGGGGACACCACTGTCCTCACCGGCCGCAGCGGGGGTGGGACGTACCAGGCCGTCGGACACCTGGTCGACGACGCGACGGGGGCGAGCCTCCCGGTCGTGATCGGGTGGTCCGACCAGCGGGCGGCCGCCGTCGCCGGGGGTGACCGTCTGACCGACGGCGCGACCATGACGGTCGAGGGCCGGTACTACCCGGCCGAGTCGCCCGACCAGGACGCCTTCGAGCAGGGCGAGTACTCCGCCGTCGCCCCGGCCCGGTTCGTCAACACCTGGAAGGCGTTCGACGACCGGATGTACGGCGGCTACGTCGTCGCCGGAGCCGCCGTCGCGGACGCCGCGGACCTCGGCACCATCGCCGACCGGGCCCCCACGCGCGAGGTCCAGTTCGACTGGCTCAACCTGTTCTACGCGGTCGAGTGGGTCGTCTTCGCCGGGTTCGCCGTCTTCCTCTGGTACCGCTTCGTGAAGGACGCCTGGGAGCGCGAGCAGGACGAGGAGCGCGAGACCGCCGAAGCGGCCGCCGGTGGCGCCGCTGATGACGAGGCGCCCGCCGACGAGGCCGCTGTGGACGACGCCCGGGCCGAGCCGGGTCGCCGGTAGGATCGACGGCATGGCTCTGACCGTCCGGACCCGCGACATCCCGAAGATCCCGGGGGCCGTGCGGTTCTACCGCATCTCCGCGTACATCACCGGTGTGCTGCTGCTGGCCCTGATCGTCGAGGTCGTCATCAAGTACACGCCGATCCAGCGCGAGATGCAGCTCGGCGGGGGAGCGTTCTTCGTCCCGAACGGCACCGCCGGCGAGGCGCCCGGCACGTTCAACCTGTCCGTCGCGATCCTCATCGCCCACGGCTGGCTGTACGTCGTCTACCTCTTCGCGGACTTCCGCCTCTGGAGCATCATGCGCTGGCGGCCGTCGCGCTTCCTGCTCATCGCCCTCGGCGGGATCATCCCGTTCATGTCCTTCGTGGTCGAGCACCGCATGCAGAAGGCCGCCATGACCACCCACCACGAGCTGACCGCGCAGCAGTCGCGGGAGAAGGAGAGCGCTCGGTGAGCGAGACCGAACAGCGTCCCGTCCTCGTCGTCGACTTCGGCGCGCAGTACGCGCAGCTGATCGCACGGCGCGTCCGCGAGGCCAACGTCTACAGCGAGATCGTCCCGCACTCCGTCACGGCGGACGAGATCCGCGCGAAGGACCCCGCCGCGATCGTCCTGTCGGGAGGCCCGTCCTCCGTCTACGAGGACGGCGCTCCGGCTCTGGACAGCGAGATCCTCGACCTCGGCGTCCCGGTGCTCGGCATCTGCTACGGCTTCCAGGCCATGGCGAAGTCGCTCGGCGGCGAGGTCGCACACACCGGCCTGCGCGAGTACGGCGCGACCGACGTCACCGTCAGCGGGACCGACAGCGTCCTGCTCGGCGGGCAGCCCGCGTCGCAGACCACCTGGATGTCGCACGGCGACTCGGTCGCGAAGGCCCCGGAGGGCTTCGCGGTCCTCGCCTCCAGCGACTCGACGCCGGTGGCCGCCTTCGCCTCCGACGAGCGCAAGCTCTACGGCGTGCAGTGGCACCCGGAGGTCAAGCACTCGGCGTTCGGCCAGGCCGTGCTCGAGAACTTCCTGCACAGGGCTGCCGGGCTGCCGGGCGACTGGAACTCCGCGAACGTGATCGAGGAGCAGGTCGAGCGAATCCGCGCGCAGGTCGGCTCGTCCCGCGTGATCGCCGGGCTGTCCGGTGGCGTCGACTCCGCCGTCGCCGCGGCGCTCGTGCACAAGGCCGTCGGTGACCAGCTGACGTGCGTGTTCGTCGACCACGGGCTCCTCCGCGCCGACGAGCGCAAGCAGGTGGAGGAGGACTACGTCGCCTCCACCGGCGTCCGGCTCGTCACGGTCGACGCCCGCGAGCAGTTCCTCGACGCGCTCGCCGGCGTCAGCGACCCGGAGCAGAAGCGCAAGATCATCGGGCGCGAGTTCATCCGCACGTTCGAGGCCGCGGCCGAGGCACTCGTGCTCGAAGCACGCGCGTCCGACGGTGACGCCGAGGTCAGGTTCCTCGTGCAGGGCACGCTGTACCCGGACGTCGTCGAGTCCGGCGGCGGTTCGGGCACCGCGAACATCAAGTCGCACCACAACGTGGGCGGGCTGCCCGACGACATGACGTTCCAGCTCGTCGAACCCCTCCGCACCCTGTTCAAGGACGAGGTCCGCGCGGTCGGCCGCGAGCTCGGACTCCCCGAGGTCATCGTCGGGCGTCAGCCGTTCCCCGGCCCGGGTCTCGGCATCCGCATCGTCGGCGAGGTCACCGCCGAGCGCCTCGAGATCCTGCGGGCCGCGGACGCGATCGCCCGCGCCGAGCTCACCGCAGCGGGTCTGGACGACGAGATCTGGCAGTGCCCGGTCGTGCTCCTCGCCGACGTCCGTTCGGTCGGTGTCCAGGGCGACGGTCGTACCTACGGGCACCCGATCGTCCTCCGTCCGGTCTCGTCCGAGGACGCCATGACCGCTGACTGGACGCGCCTGCCGTACGACGTGCTCGCGAAGATCTCGAACCGCATCACCAACGAGGTGCGCGACGTCAACCGGGTCGTGCTCGACGTCACGTCGAAGCCGCCGGGGACGATCGAGTGGGAGTGAGGCTCCCCTGACGCCCGAGGGCCCGGTACGCAGTGCGTACCGGGCCCTCGCTCGTCCTGCCGGGCGCACCCCGCGCCTCCCGTCCAGGTCGCAGGACATGCCGTTCGATGGTCGCCGAGGTCGCACGTCCTGTTGCTGGACGGGCGACCGGGCGGCAGTTCGTGCGACCTCGGCGCACGCGAGCGGCGGGGTCGCAGGACGTGTCGTTCGAGGTCGCCGAGGTCGCACGTTCGGTCGTCGGGCAGCCGTCCCGGCGGCCGTTCGTGCAACCTCGCCGGACCGCCGGCGGCCGTTCGTGCAACCTCGCCGGACCGCCGGCGGCGGTTCGTGCGACCTCGGCACGCGGCCGGCGACGCAGCGCGCGGGAACGACGGAGGGCCCCGGCGACTGCCGGGGCCCTCCGTGTGCTGCGAGCTAGTTGCGCGAGCTGCTGGCGATGATCGCCAGGATGCGCAGGATCTCGAGGTACAGCCAGACGAGCGTGACGATGAGGCCGAACGCCGCCGTCCAGGCGTAGATGCGGGGCGCGCCGCGCTCGACACCGGTCTTGATCTGGTCGAAGTCGAGGACGAGCGAGTACGCCGCCATGAGCACCACGAGGATGCCGATCACCACACCGAGCGGGATGCCGAACACCGTGACGCCGAGGAGCCCGAACGCCGACTGCGTCACGCCCAGGAGCATCAGCACGACGTTGACGAGCGAGAACGCCATGTAGCCGACCAGCGCGACGAGGAAGAACCGCGTGGCCTTCGGGGTCGCGCGGACCTTGCCGGACGTGAAGAGCAGGAGCGTGACCGCGAAGACACCGAGCGTGCCGAACACCGCCTGCGTGACGATGCCGTCCCACATGGTGTTGTACATGCCCGAGATGCCACCGACGAAGAGGCCCTCGAAGAAGGAGTACGCCAGCACCAGGGCGGGCGACGGCTTCTTCTTGAAGGTGTTCACCAGCGCGAGGACGAACCCGACGAGCGCGCCGACGATCCAGACCACCGGCGGGAGGTTCCAGCCGGCGACGGCACCGACGATGAGCACGCCGAACGCCAGGAGCGTCTTGACGATGGTGTCCTCGTACGACATCCGGTCCGTGTCGACCTTGTTCGCCGAGGGGCGGTCGTACATGTCACGCAGCTGGTCGGGCGAGAACCCGGGCTGCTGCGGCGCCTGTCCCCAGCCGGTCTGGCCGTACGGCGCCTGCGGGTAGCCGCCCTGCTGCGGGTAGCCCTGCTGGGGGTACCCCTGCTGCGTGTTCGAGCCGGCGCCCCATGCGTTCCGGCCCGCGTCGTTGAAGGCGGGGGACTGGTCGAAACCGGGCTTGAAGGCCATGGTGTCCTCTGATTTCCTCTGGTGTGGAGTCGTGGAGCCGGTACCCGGATGGCATCGGCTCGTGGGCTCGGGAAGGAGTGCGGCGGAGCCGTTCCTTCGTGTCCTCACAGCCTACGGGCCAGGTGTGCTCGATGGCTGTGGATTCGCGGGAAGCGGAACGTCCCCGGGCCCTCCTGGTGACGAGCCTATGGACCGCTGCTGTCGGTCCACCGAACGGTGTCCCCACGCTGGCTGAACGTCGGCGCCGTGCTCGCGCAGTCCGTATCGTCGCGTGCATGCAGCCGCTCGTCATCGCCCACCGCGGTGCCTCCGGGTACCGGCCCGAGCACTCCCGCAGCGCCTACGAGCTCGCGGTCGAGCTCGGTGCGGACGCGATCGAGCCGGACCTCGTGCCGACGAAGGACGGCGTCCTTGTGCTCCGGCACGAGAACGAGGTGTCCGGCACGACCGACGTCGCCGACCGCCCGGAGTTCCGGGACCGGCGGACGACGAAGACGATCGACGGGCACCGGACCACGGGCTGGTTCACCGAGGACTTCACGTGGGAGGAACTGCGCACCCTGCGGACCCGTGAGCGCCTGCCGGAGCTGCGCCGGGCCTCCCGGCAGCACGACGGCGAGGACACGGTCCTGCGCCTGGAGGACCTGCTCGCGATCCTGGACGCCGCCCCGCGGCGGGTCGGGCTCGTCGCCGAGGTGAAGCACGCCAGCGCGTTCGCCGCCGCGGGGTTCCCGATGGCCTCGTTGCTGGACGGCGTCCTCGGCTCGGCCGGCTGGCGTGGCGACGACCGGCTGACGGTCGAGTCCTTCGAGAAGCGCGTGCTGCGCGAGGTGGCCGCGCTCGGCACCGGTGCGCGCTTGGTGTACCTCCAGGAGGCCCGGGGCGCGGCCGCGGACGAGGTCGCCACAGCCGGCGCCGCGGCCCCCACGTACGCCACCGAGCGGACCGACGCGGCACTGGCCCGGCTCGCGACGGAGTTCGACGGGATCAGCGTGGACCTGCCGACCCTGATGGCAGGTGTGGACACCCGCGCCGTCGACGACCCGGGACCGGTGCGGAGCGACGTCGTCGAGCGGGCGCACGCCGTCGGGCTCGCGGTGTACACGTGGACGCTCCGACCGGAGAACCGGTTCCTGCCCGCGGCGCTCCGGCGCGGGGGCGACCTGGCGGCGCACGGCGACTGGGAGCGGTGGTTCACCTCGGTCGTCCGGACGGGCGTGGACGGGGTGTTCGCGGACCACGCGGACCTCGCCGTCCGTGCCCGATCGCTCGTCGCGGACGGCGCTGCGCGGGCCTGATGGGTGTCGCAGGTCGCGCCTAGACTGTCCCGGACATGACGATCGTGCTCGACCCCTCCGACTCGACGCCCGGCCGTACGCACGGTCCCGGCGCGGGTGACCGTGCGTACGAGGACCCGTTCACCGCGGGCCTGAACCCCCAGCAGAAGGAAGCCGTCGAGTACCGCGGCGAGTCCCTGCTCATCGTGGCCGGTGCCGGTTCGGGCAAGACGAGCGTGCTCACCCGACGCATCGCGCTCCTGCTGGCCAACCGCGAGGCCTGGCCGTCCCAGATCCTCGCGATCACGTTCACGAACAAGGCCGCGGCCGAGATGCGCGAGCGGGTGCAGGCCCTGGTCGGGCAGGCCGCCGAGGGCATGTGGATCTCGACCTTCCACTCGGCATGCGTGCGGATCCTCCGGCGCGAGGCCGAGCGGTTCGGGTTCCCGCAGTCGTTCACCATCTACGACTCGGCCGACTCCCGGGCGCTGCTCAAGCGGATCATCAAGGACCTCGAAGCGGACACGCTCGGGCTGACCGTCGGGGCGGCGGCGTCGAAGATCTCGAAGCTCAAGAACGAGCTGCAGGACATCGACACCTACGCGCGCAACATCAACACGGACGACCCGCAAGAGGTCATGTTCACCGAGGTGTTCCGGCGGTACACGAGCGAGCTCCGCCGGGCGAACGCGTTCGACTTCGACGACCTCATCGGGCAGACCGTGTTCCTGTTCCGCGCGTTCCCCGAGATCGCCGCGCTCTACCAGCGCCGCTTCCGGTACGTCCTGGTCGACGAGTACCAGGACACGAACCACGCGCAGTACGCGCTCATCCGCGAACTCACCCGTCCCGTGCCCGTGGAGCAGGTCGACAAGCTCGAGGACGCCGGGCAGCACGTCGAGCGGATGCGGGAGACCGACGGGTCGATCGCGCCGGCGTCGCTCACGGTCGTGGGTGACTCCGACCAGTCGATCTACGCCTTCCGCGGCGCGGACATCCGCAACATCGTCGAGTTCGAGCGGGACTTCCCGAACTCGAAGGTGATCCTGCTCGAGCAGAACTACCGATCGACGCAGAACATCCTCGACGCCGCGAACGCGGTCATCGCGAACAACTTCGACCGGCAGGCGAAGAACCTGTTCACGGACGTGGGTGCCGGCGAGAAGATCGTCGGCTTCACCGGGTACACCGGGCACGACGAGGCGCAGTTCGTCGCGGACGAGATCCAGCGTCTGCACGAGGACGGCATGGACTACCGCGACATGGCGGTGTTCTACCGGACGAACTCGCAGACGCGTGCGCTCGAGGAGATCTTCATCCGCGCCGCGATCCCGTACCGGGTGCTCGGCGGGACGAAGTTCTACGAGCGCGCCGAGATCAAGGACGCGATGGCGTACCTGATCACGGTCGCCAACCCGGCGGACCCGCTGTCGCTCCGACGCATCCTCAACGTGCCGAAGCGCGGCATCGGCGCCGTCACCGAGACCGCCCTGCAGCGGTACGCCGACGAGCACGAGGTCTCGATGCGCGAGGCCCTGCGGCACGCGGACGAGCTCGGGTTCGGACCGAAGGTGCGCACCGCGATCACCTCGTTCGCCGGGCTCCTCGACGAGGTCGCCGCCAAGGCCGCGGACCAGCCGGTGGTCGACACCCTCACCCAGCTGCTCGACGGCTCGGGGCTGCTCGAACAGCTCCGGAAGTCGCCGGACGCGCAGGACGCCGCCCGTGCCGACAACATCGACGAACTCGTCGCCGTGACCCGGGAGTTCCAGAAGAACAACCCCGAGGGCACGCTCGCCGACTTCCTCACCGAGGTCTCCCTGGTGGCCGCGGCCGACGAACTCGACGACTCCTCCGGCACGGTGTCGCTCATGACGCTGCACACCGCGAAGGGCCTGGAGTACGACGCCGTGTTCCTGACCGGTGTCGAGGAAGACCTGCTCCCGCACCGGATGTCGGCGAACGAGCCCGGTGGTCCGTCCGAGGAGCGACGCCTGTTCTACGTGGGCATCACCCGGGCGAAGAAGGTCCTGTTCCTGTCGCTCGCGATGACCCGGGCGCAGTTCGGCGACGTCAACGTGGCGATGCCCTCACGCTTCCTGCAGGAGATCCCCGAGGGGCTCGTCGAGTGGAAGCAGTCACCGGGCATGGCGAACAGTCGCGGCGGCACACAGCCCCGCGCGCTCAACGCCAAGCGCGACGGTGGCTTCGGCGGCGGCACCGGTGGCGGTGGCTACCGCGGCGGTGGCGGCTGGAGCGGTGGGTCCTACGACCGTGCGGCCGCCGCGGCGAAGACGAAGCCGAAGACGGAGTGGGCGAACCGGGTGTCCGGGCAGGTCCGGGACAACGGCGACATGGAGCTGGCTCCGGGGGACCGGATCTCGCACGTCGACTTCGGGCAGGGGACCGTCTCGGCGGTGACCGGTCAGGGCGCCAAGCGGATCGCGGAGATCGCGTTCGACAGCGCGGGGCGGAAGAAGCTGCTCATCAAGATCGCGCCGATCGAGAAGCTCTAGCCGACG
This sequence comes from Curtobacterium sp. MCJR17_055, assembly GCF_003224335.1. Lineage (GTDB taxonomy): Bacteria > Actinomycetota > Actinomycetes > Actinomycetales > Microbacteriaceae > Curtobacterium. The sequence continues at coordinate 101,240 of NZ_QKLF01000002.1, read as the reverse complement.
GCTCAGCGCACCATCCGGGCGGCGAGGACCGCGTTGTCGCCCAGCCGTTCGGTCTTCGTCGTGCCGTCGCGTCGGAACCCGTTCCGCCGGTAGAAGGCCTGCGCCCGGGGGTTGTCGTCGGCGACCCACAGGAACGCCGGTGCGTTGCCGAGGACGGCGTCGAGGAGCAGCTGACCGGCGCCCGACCCGTGCGCCGATGCCAGGACGTAGATGCCGGTGAGCTCGACGTCCCGGATGGCGGGGTCGTCGCGAGCCGGACCCGCGGTGGCCCACCCGACGACGGCGCCGCGGTGCTCGGCGACCGCCACGCTCGTGCCGGCTGCGCTCGCGCCCGCGATCGTCCGCCGCCACCGTGTGGTGCGCGCGACGGGGTCGAGTGACGCGAGGAACGCCGCCGGCAGCAGGTGGGCGTACGCCTCGCGCCATGCCTGCACGTGCACGTCGGCGATGCCCGGCGCATCCGTGTCGACGGCTGGTCGGACGGTGAGCTGCTGGACGTGCCCCATGCCCCGACCGTACCGGGAGCCCCGGCCCGGACGCACTCGAGGGTCACTCGCGTCCGCCACGCCCGGTGCTCCGGACGGGTGACAGGGGGAGCAGGTGAGGTTAGCCTCACCTAACATGACCCCGCTCGACACGACTCCGCTCGACACGACTCCGCTCGACCTGATCAGTCCCGAGACGGCGCAGCGCTACCGGCAGGCCGTGGGCGCGACCATCGACCGACTCGCCGACCGCATCGCCGTCGCCGAGGTCCCGACGACCGACACCCCCGCGGTGGACCTCCACCAGCGCGTCGCCACGGTCGACCTCGACGGACCGGCACTCGGCACGGAGCGTGCGCTCGCCGAACTCGACGACCTGTTCGTTCGCGAGGCCGTCTGGTTCCACACGCCCGGGTACCTCGCGCACCTCAACTGCCCGGTCGCCCTGCCCGCGGTCGCCGCGGAGGCCGTGCTCGCCGCCGTCAACCCCTCGGTCGACACGTGGGACCAGTCGCGCATCGGGACCGACATCGAGCGGCACGTGGTGGACTGGCTGGCCCGGCGGATCGGCTTCCCGGCGGGTGACGGGATCTTCACGTCGGGCGGGTCGCAGTCCAACCTGCAGGCCCTCCTCCTGGCGCGGGAGGCCGCGACGGCCGCCCCCGCGACGGTCGCCGCCCCCGCCGCGTCCGCGACGGCTGCCTCCGTGATGGCCGCCCCCGCCCCCGCGCTCACCGACCTCGCCGTGTTCGCCACCGCGGAGACACACTTCAGCGTGCGCAAGTCCGCCCGCCTGCTCGGCCTGCCCGACGCCGCGGTCGTCGACGTCGAGACCGACACGTCCGGCCGGATGCTCCCGTCCGCACTGGCCCTCGCGATCGCCGACGCCCGCGGGGACGGTCGCACCCCGATGGCCGTCGTCGCCACGGCCGGCACCACCGACCGCGGGGTCATCGACCCGCTCGCGCCGATCGCGGACGTGTGCGACCTCGAGGGCGTGTGGCTGCACGTCGACGCCGCCTACGGGTGCGGCCTGCTCGTGTCCCCGACGCGACGGCACCTGCTCGACGGCATCGAGCGTGCCCGCAGCGTCACGACCGACCTGCACAAGTCCTTCTTCCAGCCGGTGTCGTCGAGCGTGCTCGTGGTGCGCGACCCGGCGGACCTGCGCCGGGCCTCCTGGCACGCGGACTACCTCAACCCGGAGGACGCGACCGAACCGAACCAGGTCGACAAGTCACTGCAGACCACCCGCCGGTTCGACGCGCTGAAGCTCTGGGCGACGCTCCGCGCCTCCGGAGCGGAGGCGATCGGGCGGGCCTTCGACGCCGTCGTCGACCTGGCCGCCGACACGCACACGCTCGTGCAGGCCGACCCGGACCTCGTCCTCGTGGCGCCGACGCAGCTGAGCACGGTCCTGTTCCGCTGGCAGCCGGCGGGGGTCACCGACGAGGAGTCGGACGCGATGGTGGCACCGCTCCGCGCGGCGCTCCTGGCCGAGGGACGGGTGCTCATCGCGAAGACCGTGGCCGACGGGCGGCCGTGCAACAAGCTGACCCTGCTCAACCCGGCGACGACGACGGAGCAGATGCGGGCCTCCCTCGACCACGTGGTGGCCACGGCGGAGCGCCTGCGCGCGGCGTCGACCCGGCCGACCGTGACCGGCGGAGCCGCACGATGACCGCCGTCGACGCGACCGCCACCGCCACGACCCGGATGCACGACGTCGTCGGCATCGGCATCGGCCCGTTCAACCTCGGGCTCGCCTGCCTGACCGACCCGATCGACGACCTCGACGCCGTGTTCCTCGACGCGCGTGACGGCTTCGCCTGGCACCACGGCATGATGCTCGACGACGCGACGATCCAGGTGCCGTTCCTCGCCGACCTCGTCACGATGGCGGACCCGACCTCGTCGTTCTCGTTCCTGGCCTGGCTCAAGGAGACCGGTCGGCTCTACCCCTTCTTCATCCGCGAGGACTTCCACCCCCTCCGCAGCGAGTACGACGCCTACTGCCGCTGGGCCGCCGACCGGCTCGACACCCTCCGCTGGGGACGCCGGGTGGTCGCGGTCGAGCACGACGCCGCGCAGGACCTGTTCACCGTGCACGCCGAGACGGCGGACGGTGCCGAGACGTACCGGGCCCGGCACGTCGTGGTCGGCGTCGGGACCGAGCCGTCGGTGCCCGCCGCGCTCCGCGACCTGGACGGCCCGGTGCTGCACTCCGCCGACTACCTGCCGAACCGGGACGCCCTCCGTGGCGCCGGGTCCGTCGCGGTGATCGGCAGCGGCCAGTCCGCCGCCGAGGTCTACCGCGACCTCCTCGAGGGCATCCGCGACGGCGGGTACCGCCTGGACTGGATCACCCGGTCGCCGCGGTTCTTCCCGATGGAGGACACGAAGCTCACCCTCGAGATGACGAGTCCGGAGTACACCGACCACTTCCACGCGCTGCCCGAGCACGTCCGGGACCGCCTCGGCCGCGAGCAACGCGGGCTGTACAAGGGCATCAGCGCGGACCTGGTCGGCGAGGTCTACGACGCGCTGTACCGGATCAGCGCCAGGGGTCCGGTCCCGACGACGCTGCGCACCGAGACGAGCGTCACCGCCGCCGACTGGGACGCCGACCGGGGCGTGTACCGGCTGACACTCCGGCACGAGCAGCTCGGCGAGACGTACGAGCACGAGGTCGAGCGCCTGGTCCTCGCCACCGGGTACGCGCCGCGGCCGCCGCGGTTCCTCGACCCGGTCGCGCACCTCGTGGCGCGCGACGCCCGGGGTCGGCTCGCCGTCGCCCGCGACCACCACGTGGACACCCTCGGCGGTCGGATCTGGGTGCAGAACGCCGAGGAGCACACGCACGGCCTGACCGCACCGGACCTCGGCATGGGGGCGTGGCGGAACGCGTCGATCATCCAGTCCGTCACGGGGCGCGAGGTCTACGGCCTGGAGGCCCGGATCGCCTTCCAGGAGTTCGGTCTGCCCGCCTCGGTCCGCGCCGAGCGCGCCGAGCGCGCCGAGCGCGGCGAGCGCGCCGAGCGCGGCGAGCGCGGCGAGCGCGCTGTGCGCGCTGTGCGCGCCGAGCACGCGGAGGTGCGCGCATGAGCGCGGTCCAGCACGACCGGACCGGTCTGGCGGAGGTGCTGCCGGGCCTCCTGTCCGTGGTGCCGGTGGACCCGGAGCGGGACGCGATCCGCGTGCAGTCGTGGCTCGCGGCTCCGCCGTCGTCGTGGTGGGGCATGCAGCACGCCGACGTCGACGGCGTGCGGACGTACCTGACCGCGGTGCAGGCCGACCCGGCGCAGGACGGCTGGCTCGTGCTGCGCGACGGGGTGCCGTGCGCGTACGCCGAGACCTACGACCCGGCGACGGTCCTGCTCGTCGACGTCTGGGACGCACGTCCCGGTGACGTCGGCATGCACCTGCTCGTCGCCCCGCCTCCCGTGGCAGGCCGGGTGCACGGACTCACCAGTGCCGTGATGCGCGCCGTGGTCGAGCACTGCCGGGACGCCCTCGGTGCCCGGCGCGTGGTCGTCGAGCCGGACGTGCGGAACACCGCGGTGCAGGCGAAGAACGCCGAGGTCGGGTTCCGGGCGCTCCGCGAGGTCGACCTGGACGGCAAGCGCGCGCTGCTCTCGGTGCTCGACACCGCATCGATCGGCGTGCCCGACGACGACGGTCCGGCCGCGCACCTCCGGCCCGAGCACCTGGCGGTCGCGCAACGACACCTGGTGGCGAAGGCCGTGGCTGAGTTCACGCACGAGCGACTCGTCACACCGCGACCGGACGGCGACGGGTGGCTGCTCGACACCGGCGGCTCGCGCTACCGCTTCCGGGCACGGCAGCACCAGCTCGAGCACTGGTCCGTCGACGAGCACACCCTGACGCGGGAGTCCTCCTCGGCCGACCCCGTGCCGCTGCCGCTCGACGCGCAGGACCTCGTGCTGGAACTGCGCGACGTGCTCGGGATCCCGGACGCCCTGCTCGGCACGTACCTCGAGGAGGTCGCCTCGACGCTCGCGAGCGCGGCCGCCAAGCACCGCCGCGGAGGTCCGTCGGCCCGACAGCTCGCCCGCGGCCGACGGGACGGGGACGTCGTCGCCTCGTTCCAGGACGTCGAGGCGGCGATGACCGAGGGGCACCCGGCGTTCGTCGCCGCGAACGGGCGGATCGGGTTCGGCCTCGACGAGTACCGGGCGTACGCACCGGAGTCCGGCGGCCGCTTCCGCATCCGGTGGCTCGCCGCCCGTCGGGCGCACACCTCCCTGGCGCTCGCCGCGGACCGGACCGAGGCGGAGCACTGGGCCGCGGAACTCGGGGCCGACACGGTCGCCGAGCACCGCCGGACGCTCACCCGCCGCGGCCTGGACCCCGACGACTACGTCTGGCTGCCGGTGCACCCCTGGCAGTGGCAGCACCGCATCGCCGTGACGTTCGCGCCCGACCTCGGCCGGCAGGACCTCGTCGACCTCGGGGAGGGTCCGGACCTGTTCCAGCCGCAGCAGTCCATCCGCACCGCCTTCGACCGCAGCCACCCCGAGCGCTCGTACGTGAAGACGGCGCTCGCGGTGCAGAACATGGGGTTCCTGCGGGGCATGTCCCCGGCGTACATGCGCTCGACCCCAGCGGTGAACGACTGGGTCGCGTCGCTCGTGGCGGCCGACACCACCCTGCGGGACGCCGGGTTCCGGGTGCTGCGCGAACACGCGGCGATCGGGTACACCGGCGACGCGTACCACCGGGTGGACGTCGCCTCGCCGCAGCGGAAGATGCTCGCGGCGCTCTGGCGGGAGAGCCCGGTGCCCCGGACGGCTCCCGGGGAGCAGCTCATGACGATGGCGGCACTGCTGCACCGGGACGCCGACGGGCGTGCGGTCGCCGCCGAGCTCGTGCGTGCCTCCGGGCTGGACGCGGCGACGTGGGTGCGGCGCTTCCTCGACGCGTACCTGCGGCCGGTCGTGCACTGCCTGACCGTGCACGACCTGGCGTTCATGCCGCACGGCGAGAACCTGGTGCTCGTCCTGCGCGACGGGGCCGTGACCGGCGCGTTCATGAAGGACATCGGCGAGGAGGTCGTGGTCCTCGGGGAGCACGACGACCGTCCGGTGCCCGAGGACATCCGCCGCATCGTGCACCCGGTCGACGACGACGAGGCGGCGCTCGCCGTGTTCACCGACGTGTTCGACGGGGTGCTGCGCTTCCTGGCAGCGGTGCTCGACGACGACGGGGTCCTGCCCGGGGACGCCTTCTGGCGGCTCGTCGGCGGGTGCGTCGACCGGCACGCGGCGGAGCACCCGGACCGTCGGCGTCCGCTCGACCTGCGGGTGCCGACGTTCGAGCACTCCTGCCTGAACCGGCTGCAGCTGCGCAACACGCTCGCGATGGTCGACCTGGCGGACCAGTCGTCCTCACTCATCCGCGCGGGGGCGATGCCGAACCCCATCGGGCGGGGCTGATCCGCCCCGTCGCCGCACGCTCGCGACCCATCGGCGGTTGCCGGGGCGGGGCGCCCCTGGCGCGCGGCGCTACGGCTGGAGGCGGGTCGCCGACCAGGCGCCGTGGGCGTGCGCGTACTGCAGGCGGCGGTGCATCCGGTCGCGGCTGCCGTGCCAGAACTCGACGAGGTCCGGCTCGAGCCGCCACGCCACCCACCCCGCCGGGCGCGGCACGTCGTCGTCGGACTCGTCGAGGAGCACGTTCGCGTCGTCGATGAGGTCCTGCAGCGTCCGGGGCTCGAGCACCGCGGACTGGTCGGCGACGGCCGTGGCGGCGCGCGACTTCGGCGACCGGTCGGCGAAGAGCCCGTCGGACTCCGCGTCGGAGAGCTGCACGGCGCGGCCCTCGAAGCGGAGCTGCTGCATCGTCTCGCGCCAGTACACCTGCAGGGCCGCGTGCGGGTTCTCCGCGAGCTGCCGTCCCTTCGGGCTGAGCGTCGAGGTGCCGAACACCAGGCCGCGGTCGTCGATCCGCTTGACGTCGACCGTCCGGGCACCGACGCGGCCGTCCGCACCGGCGGTGGCCAGCGTCATCGAGAGCGGCTCGGACACCTCGTGCTCGCCGGCCTGGTCGAGCCAGGTGCGGGCGAGGTCGAGCGGGTCCGCGGGCGGCGCGTCGAACTCGGGCAGGAGCAGGGAGTCGTCACCGGACAGGGAGGAGGACATGGCCCCACTCAACCGTGGTCGGCGCGGGGACGTCCAGGCTCGCGGGGGACGGACACCCGATCACTCAGTGGTGCGCGTGCCGGGCCGCGGTGCGGTGCATCCCGCGCAGCAGGAGGACCCGCGGCAGGCGCAGCAGGGGTCCGGGCACGACGGCGCGGGCCGCCCGGATGCCGGCGAGGGTGCGTCGCCAGCGTCGTTCCTCGCGGGGTCCCCACGCGAAGCCGTAGTCGTCGCGCACGGCGTCCGGCAGCATGCCGACGGTGACGATCCGCACGAGGGGCATCGCGGAACGGACCCAGAGCGGTGCCGCCCGGGGGTGCAGGAGGTCCCGGACGACACTGCGGGCGTCGTCCGTCACCCGGAGGGTCCCGAGCGTGTCGGCCCAGTACGCCTCGAACGCGGCGACCGACGTCGGCCAGCGGTCCGCTGGCACCCGGAGCGCGGTGGCGATCGGCGCGTAGGCCCGGAGGACCGCCTCCGCCCGCTCGGCGTCGACCGGGGTGCCGAGCAACCGGTGCGTCCGGATCGCGGAGTCGTACAGCGTCGCGGCCACCCACAGCTGTCGGTCGACCTCGTTCGCTCCCGCGACCGGCCGGTGCGCGTGCTCGACGAACGACCGCGCCACGGCGGCGTCCCGCGCGGTGCCGGTCACCACCGCGTACACGTACATGAGGGTGTGGGCCAGCCGCTGCTGCGGTCGCTCCGCGAAGTCGGAGTGCCGACGGACGCCCGCGGCGACGACCGGGTCGGCGATCTGCAGCAGGATCGCGCGGCCGCCCGCGATGACCGGCGTGCTGTCGGCGATGAAGCGGCGGAGCGCGCGGTCCCGGTGCCCGGGCCGGTCGCGGTCGTGGCCAGGGGACGGACGGGAGCGGCCGCGCACGTCGTGCGCCGGGCCTCCCGTCCGTCGACCGGTCACGTCAGAGGGGCTTCGTGCCCAGGTCGCCGCCGAGGTCCGGACGGTCGTCGCCGTGCTCCCAGAGGTCCGGCGATCCCTCGCGCGGCGCCCCACCGGTCGGGCCGTCGTCGGTGCCGTCGCCGAGCTGCGGCTCGACCGTCTCGCCGGCGACCGCGTCGTTCGTCACGGTCTCGAGCGCCTCCTCGGCGTCGTCGGTCTCGTACGCGCCGACGTACTCGCGGTCCACGTCGTCGGCGCGGCCCTCGTCGTCGGAGTCGCTGACGCCGTCGCTGAACTCGTCGCCTGGGGTGATGCCGGGGTCGGACATGTGTCGCTCCTGTCGATCGTGTTGCGTGCTCGTGCGGTGGCCGTCGTGCGCCGACGCGGCCCCACCGGTCCTTGCTACCCGGGTGCCGGTGGGAACGTCCGTGGTGCCCGGGGGACGGCCGGTCGCACCCAGGCGGACAGCGGCCGCGCGGGTCGGCTTCGCCTGCCGTTCACCTGCGGGCCACCACGAGGTCACCCCCGCGGTGTCTACTGCGTGTGCTCGGGGGAGTGGAGCGCGGTCGCCGACGGGTGGTCGAGCGACCGCGCCTTCCCCCGCCGCACCGTCCGCCGCACGTGCCTCAGACGCGCTCGAGCAGGTGCCGCTCGGTCACGTCGGCGAGGGCCAGCGTCCGGTACCCGGCGGACTCGAAGAACACCGTCAACCGGTCGTCCTCGGTGCTCATGACCGTGCCCCGGCCCCACTCGGCGTGCTCGACCGGCGCGTCCGGCGGCCACTCGGCGTCGTGCGACCCGTCCGCCCCGTGCGCATCCGTGTCGGTCGCGGTGCCCGCCGAGCACGTGTCGCAGTTGCCGCACGGCTCGGGGAGCTCGTCACCGAAGTACCCGAGCAGGAACTGCCGACGGCAGCCGGTCGTCTCGGCGAAACGGCGCATCATCTCGATGCGCGACTCCTCCACCCGCTCCCGCTCCTTCGCGTGCGCCTTGGCGAGCTCGACCGCGGCGTCCGCGTCGGCGGGGCCGTCCGGGACACGGCGGAGTCCGTCGGCGGCGTCGGACAGCGCGCCGGCGTCCACCAAGGCGTTGGCGACGCGGGAAGCGGTGCGGGCGGCGAGTCCGGAACGCTCGGCGACCTCGGACCGGGGCAGGACCCCGTCCTCGGGAACCGCGTCGAAGACCGCCCGGAGCGACGCGGGCCGGGGCGATCCGGAGGCGAAGAACCGGCGGAGCCCGAGGTCCTCGGAGCGGTAGTGCAGTGTCGTGAGGCCGACGTCGCCGTCCCGTCCGGCCCGGCCGACCTCCTGGTAGTAGGCGTCGACGGACTCGGGGACGTCGGCGTGCACGACGAAGCGCACGTCCGGCTTGTCGATGCCCATGCCGAAGGCGCTGGTCGCGACGACGACGTCGAGGGCGCCGTCGAGGAACTCGTGGTGCACGTGTTCACGGTCCCGCACGCGCAGGCCCGCGTGGTACGCCTTGGCGCGGCGACCGCTCTCGACGAGTTCGTCCGCGTAGAGCATGGTCTCGGCACGGGTGGCGACGTACACGATCCCCGCGCCCTCGAGCCCGACCACCTGGGCGACGACCGCGTCACGCTTCTCGTCGGCGTCACTGTGCCGCTGGACCTCGAAGCGCAGGTTCGGGCGGTCGAAGCCCGTCGCGACGACGAGCGGGTCGCGCATCCCGAGCCGCTCGACGATCTCGTTGCGCACGGGCGTCGAACCGGTTGCCGTCATCGCGAGCACCGGAGGACGTCCGAGCCGCTCGATGACCTCGCCGAGCACCAGGTAGTCCGGGCGGAAGTCATGGCCCCAGCTCGAGACGCAGTGCGCCTCGTCGACCGTGACCAGCGCGACCCCGGCCTCCCGCAGCCGGTCGACGACCTCGTCCTTGGCGAGCTGCTCCGGGGCGAGGAAGACGTAGCGGGCCGCCCCGGACGCGACGGCGTCCCACGCGTCCTCGAGCTCGCGGTGCGCCCGGGTCGCGTTGATCGTCACCGCGCGGGGTGCGTCCGGGTGGTCCTCGATCCCCACGACCTGGTCCTCCTGCAGGGCCACGAGGGGCGAGACCACGACGACGGGGCCGTCCAGTGCGAGGGCGGCGACCTGGTAGATCGCGGACTTGCCGGAACCGGTCGGCATGAGGGCGAGGGCGTCACGGCCCTCGAGGACGGCGTCGACCACGGTCTCCTGCGCGTCGCGGAGTTCCCAACCGAAGACCTCGGCGGTACGGGTACGGAGTTCGTTCTGCACCCGATCGACGGTGCACGATCCGGCCTGGTCGGTCGCCCGGAGACGGCGTACCCCGGACGACAGAGGTCGGCGGCCGGCGCGGGCAGCGCGTTCTCCACCGGGGCACCGCGCGTCCACCTGCCAGCGCTAGGCTCGGTCGCGGCCGTTGTCTCGACATCGAGCGACCCTCGATGTGGAGGCGCGACCGGACACCGATGCCGATCGCACGAACCGTGCGGGAAGAAGAACAGCGTGGATCTTTTCGAGTACCAGGCCAGGGACCTCTTCGAGTCCTACGGCGTCCCCGTCCTCCAGGGGATCATCGCCGACACCCCCGAGCAGGCGAAGGCGGCTGCCGAGCAGATCGGCGGCGTCGTGGTCGTCAAGGCGCAGGTGAAGGTCGGTGGCCGTGGCAAGGCCGGCGGCGTCAAGGTCGCGAAGACCCCGGACGAGGCGTTCGAGCACGCGCAGGCGATCCTCGGCCTCGACATCAAGGGCCACACCGTGCAGCGCGTCATGGTCGCGCAGGGTGCCGACATCGCCGAGGAGTTCTACTTCTCGGTGCTGCTCGACCGGGCGAACCGCTCCTACCTGTCGCTCACCAGCGTCGAGGGCGGCATGGAGATCGAGCAGCTCGCGGTCGAGAAGCCCGAGGCGCTCGCGCGCGTCGAGGTGAACCCGCTCACCGGCATCAACAAGGAGGCCGCGCTCGACATCGCGCGCCAGGCGAACTTCCCATCCGAGCTCCAGGACCAGGTCGCGGACGTCTTCGTGAAGCTCTACGACGTGTTCGCCGGCGAGGACGCCACCCTCGTCGAGGTGAACCCGCTGGTCCGCACCGGCGACGGGCAGATCCTCGCCCTCGACGGCAAGGTCTCCCTCGACGAGAACGCCGACTTCCGCCACGAGGGGCACGCGCAGCTCGAGGACACCGCGAGCGAGGACCCGCTCGAGGCCAAGGCGAAGCAGCACGGCCTCAACTACGTGAAGCTCGACGGCCAGGTCGGCGTCATCGGCAACGGCGCCGGGCTCGTCATGTCGACGCTCGACGTCGTCGCCTACGCCGGTGAGCGCCACGGTGGTGTGAAGCCCGCCAACTTCCTCGACATCGGCGGCGGTGCCTCGGCCGAGGTGATGGCCAACGGCCTCGACGTCATCCTCGGCGACCCGCAGGTGAAGAGCGTCTTCGTGAACGTCTTCGGCGGCATCACCGCCTGCGACGCCGTCGCGAACGGCATCGTCGCCGCGCTCGGCATGCTCGGGGATGCGGCCACCAAGCCGCTCGTCGTCCGCCTGGACGGCAACAACGTGGACGAGGGCCGACGGATCCTGGCGGAGGCAGCGCACCCGCTCGTCACCGTCGCCGCGACCATGGACGATGCGGCCGAGAAGGCCGCCGAGCTCGCCGCGGCCGCGGCGTAAGGAGCACCAGAGCAATGTCGATCTTCCTCAACAAGGACTCCAAGGTCATCGTCCAGGGCATCACGGGCGGTGAGGGCACGAAGCACACCGCCCTCATGCTCAAGGCCGGCACGCAGGTCGTCGGCGGTGTCAACGCCCGCAAGGCCGGCACGACCGTCACGCACGGCGACGTCGAGCTCCCCGTCTTCGGCTCGGTGCGCGAGGCCATCGACACCACCGGTGCCGACGTCTCGATCGTCTTCGTCCCGCCGGCGTTCGCGAAGGACGCCGTGATGGAGGCCGTCGACGCCGAGATCCCCCTCGTCGTCGTCATCACCGAGGGCATCCCGGTGCAGGACGCCGCGGTGTTCTGGGCGCACGCGAAGGCGCTCGGTGGGAAGACCCGGATCATCGGGCCGAACTGCCCCGGCATCATCACCCCGGGGGAGTCGCTCGTCGGCATCACCCCGGCGACGATCACCGGCAAGGGCCCGATCGGCCTCGTCTCGAAGTCCGGCACCCTGACCTACCAGATGATGTACGAGCTGCGCGACCTGGGCTTCTCGACCGCCATCGGCATCGGCGGCGACCCGGTCATCGGGACGACGCACATCGACGCGCTCGCCGCGTTCGAGGCCGACCCGGAGACCGAGGCCATCGTGATGATCGGTGAGATCGGCGGCGACGCCGAGGAGCGCGCCGCCGACTACATCAAGGCCAACGTCACGAAGCCGGTCGTCGGGTACGTCGCGGGCTTCACGGCCCCCGAGGGCAAGACGATGGGCCACGCCGGCGCGATCGTGTCCGGTTCCGCCGGCACCGCCGAGGCGAAGAAGCAGGCGCTCGAGGCGGCCGGCGTCAAGGTCGGCAAGACGCCGTCCGAGACGGCCGCGCTGCTGCGCGAGGTCATCGCCGCGCGCTGACGCGTGCTCCTGTCGGACGGGAGGCTCGGTGCGGGACCCGCGCCGAGCCTCCCGTCCTGCGCGGGGTCGGGCACGTATCCTCGCTGCGATGAACCGCCTCGGAACCGCCCTCCTCGCCGTGATCGAAGCGATCGTGACGGTCGGCGTCGGCGTGGGCGTCGCCCTCGTGCCGCTCACCCTGCTGTGGGCGTTCGAGTACGGACTCCAGGTCGACTGGAGCGTCTTCTGGACCGCGGCGGGCAACGTCTGGCTCGTCGGTCACGGCGTGGACGTCACGTTCACGCTCGGCTCCGCGGCGGCGGAGGCCACCGGTCTCCCCGGGGCGTCCGCACCGATCGTCGTCACCCTCGCGGCCCTCGGGTTCGCCGTCGTCACGGCGTGGCTCGGCGGCCGGGCCGGACGCCGGTTCGCCGAGACGGAGCACCGCGTCACCGGGGTCCTGGTCGGCACCGCGGCGGTCGCCGCCCTCGGCCTGCTGGTCGCCCTCACCGCGACCACGAGCGCCACCCACCCGGTGATCTGGCAGGCCGTCGTGCTGCCCGCGCTCTGGTTCGGCGTCCCGGCCGTCGTCACGGCCGAGGTCTGCCGGCGGCGGCGTGGCCAGGCGGCCGATCCGCTGACCCTCCGGGTGGTGGACCTGGTCGGCCGCATCCCGGCGCTCTGGCGCGGCGTCGTCGGCTTCGGTCTGCGCGCCGGCACCGTCGCGACCGCGTGCGTCGTGGCGGTCGCCGGCATCCTGGTCGGGTTCGCGCTCCTCGGCTCCTTCGCCGAGGTCATCACGCTCTACGAACGGTCGCACGCCGGTGTCGTCGGCGGCATCGCCATGACCGTCGGCCAGCTCGCGTTCGTCCCGGACCTGGTCGGGTGGGCCACGGCGTGGCTCGTCGGCCCGGGCTTCGCGATCGGCGCCGGATCGTCGGTGTCGCCCCTCGGGACCGTGCTCGGCCCGCTCCCGGCCGTGCCGCTGCTCGGGGCGCTGCCGACGTCGGGACACACGTTCGGCCTGGTCTGGATCCTGGTGCCCGTCGTGGCGGGCTTCGTCACCGGTGGACTGCTGCGTCCGCGGCTCGTCCGTGCGCTCGGGTCCGCCGACTCGGCCCTGTACCGGGCGCTCGGCGGAGTCGTGACCGGGCTGGTCGCCGGTGTCCTGACCGGTGTCGTCACCGGGCTCACCGCGGGGTCGGCGGGGCCGGGGCGCCTGGCCGTCGTCGGCCCGGACGCCCTGGTGGTCGGTGCCGTCGCCGCACTCGAAGTCGGTGTCCCCGCGATCATCGCGCTCGCGATCGGCAGTGACCTGGTGCGCCTGCCGGAGCGCTCCTGGATCGGTGAGCGCTGGCACGAGGTCGAGGACGACGTCGCCACCGCGGACGCGAGCGCCGACCACGGGTCGCTCATCGCTGCCCTCGACCACGCGGGCGCCGGCCGGACCACCGACGTGCACCGGTTCTCGGTGGACGAGGTGCACGACCCGGTGACGCACGCCAGCACGGACTCCGGTGCGGTTCCCCGAGCGACCGCCGACCTCGACCGTGGCGGCGAGACGCTGACGTCCGACCGTGTGGCGGGCGACGACCAGCCCGGACGCGGCGACGACCGGCCCGGACGCGGTGCGGACGGGGCGGAGCACGGCGGGGCCGACACGGGCCTCCCGGCTGCGCCGGACGCGGCGCCGTCCCAGACCGAGGCCGCGCACGCCGAGGCCACCGACGTCGACCTGCCGGACTGGGCGCGGACGGACGCTGTCGCATCCGAGCGTCTGGACGACCACGCGGGCGCTGCCGCCGGGCCGCGCACGCGAGCCGGCGGCGCCGTCGACAGCGTCCGGGCACGCCTCCGTGCCGCTGCCACCGGTGCCCGCGACCGGGCCGGGGACCTGCGCGAGCGGGCCGGCGACCTGCGAGACCGCGCGGACGCCTTGCGGCACCGCCCCGGCGGTGCCGTCCCACCCACGACCGACGCCGCACCTGCACCGTCGGGCTCCGCGGGCCCCGTCCCGCCGCGGACCGACGAGCAGCCGGCCTTCCCCTGGAGCACGGAGGAGTTCGTGGCCGGGCGGGACGACGTGGACCCGGAGCCGCCCGCGCGACCGGCGCCCCGTGCGGCGACCTGGGACACGACGGACCAGATCCCCGAGGACGAGCTGCCGTGGTGGCGGAGGCCGAAGGGCGACACCGACGCCTGAGCTACCGGCTCACCTTCTTCTGGGCACGCTGCGCGGGACCGAGGTCGACCGCCGCGACGATCGATCGAGGCTAGGGTTGTTCCCGTGCTCGAACTGGTCGTCCTGATCTCCGGTACCGGGTCGAACCTCCGGGCCCTGCTCGAGGCGACCCGCGATGCCGAGTACCCCGCCCGCGTCGTCGCGATCGGGGCGGACCGTGACGCCGAGGGCCTCCAGCTCGGCGAGGAGTACTCGATCCCGACCTTCACGGTGCCGTTCACGCGCTACGCGACCCGCGCCAAGTGGGGCGAGGCGCTCGCCGAGCAGATCCGTCCGTGGACGCCCGACCTGCTGGTGCTGTCCGGGCTCATGCGCCTGCTGCCGCCCGCGGTCGTGGCGGAGTTCGGACCGTCGGTCATCAACACGCACCCGGCGTACCTGCCCGAGTTCCCGGGTGCGCGCGGCGTCCGTGACGCCCTGGCTGCCGGCGTGACCGAGACCGGCGCGAGCGTCATCGCCGTGGACGACGGCGTCGACAGCGGACCGATCCTGGCGCAGGAGCGCGTCCCGGTCCTGCCGCACGACACCGAGTCGACCCTGCACGACCGCATCAAGCCCGTCGAACGCCGGCTGCTCATCCAGACCGTCCTCGACATCGCCAACGGACACATCGACCTGAAGGGCACCACCCCCGCATGAGCGTGCACGCCGCCGACCCCAGCCTGTACCGCGACCGGGACGTCGTGCCCGTGCGTCGTGCCCTCATCTCGGTGAGCGACAAGTCCGGGCTGCTCGAGCTCGCCGGCGCCCTCGCCGACGCGGGTGTCGAGCTCGTGTCCACGGGCTCCACCGCGCAGACCATCCGTGACGCCGGGTACGCCGTCACCGACGTCGCGAGCGTCACGGGCTTCCCGGAGTCGCTCGACGGCCGCGTGAAGACCCTGCACCCCGCCGTGCACGCGGGGCTGCTCGCCGACCTCCGGCTCGAGTCGCACGAGCAGCAGCTCACCGACCTCGGCATCGCGCCGTTCGAGCTCGTCGTCGTGAACCTGTACCCGTTCGTCGAGACGGTCGCCTCGGGCGCCGACACCGCGACCGTGGTCGAGAACGTCGACATCGGCGGCCCGGCCATGGTCCGCGCGTCCGCGAAGAACCACCCGAACGTCGCGATCGTCGTCTCGCCCGCCTCCTACGCCGAGGTCGTCGAGGCCGTCCGTGCGGGCGGCACCGACCTCGCCCTCCGCAAGCGCCTCGCCGCGCAGGCCTTCGGCCACACCGCGGCGTACGACACCGCCGTCGCCGCGTACTTCGCGTCCGACGTCGTCGCCGAACCGGTCGCGTCCGGCGCCGACGACCGGGAGGCCCCCAGCGCCTTCCCGGAGCAGCTCACGCTGACCGCGGACCGCACCGCGACGCTCCGCTACGGCGAGAACGCCCACCAGTCCGCGGCGCTGTACACGAGCGCCGACGGCACCGGGATCGCGCAGGCGACCCAGTTGCACGGCAAGGAGATGTCGTACAACAACTACGTCGACGCGGACGCAGCGGTCCGTGCCGCGTACGACTTCGCGGAGCCGGCCGTCGCGATCATCAAGCACGCCAACCCGTGCGGCATCGCGGTCGCCGCCCCCGACGCATCCGACCCGATCGCCTCCGCGCACGCCGCCGCGCACGCCTGCGACCCGCTGTCGGCGTTCGGCGGGGTCATCGCGGCGAACCGTCCGGTCACGCTGGGCATGGCCGAGACGATCGCCGACATCTTCACCGAGGTCGTCGTGGCTCCCGCGTTCGACCCCGAGGCACTCGAGGTCCTGTCCCGCAAGAAGAACATCCGCCTGCTCACGCTGCCGGGGGACTTCGCGCTCGCCGAGCGTGAGGTCAAGCAGATCTCGGGCGGCTTCCTCGTGCAGGACGCCGACCGCTTCACCGGGTTCGACCAGTCCGCGTGGACCCTGGTCTCCGGCGAGCCGGCCGACGAGCAGACCCTCGCCGACCTGGCCTTCGCGTGGAAGGCCAGCCGTGCGGTGAAGTCGAACGCGATCCTGCTCGCGAACCAGGGCGCGAGCGTCGGGGTCGGCATGGGGCAGGTGAACCGCGTCGACTCGTGCCACCTCGCCGTGAACCGCGCCGGGGACCGCGCTGCCGGTTCGGTCGCCGCGTCGGACGCGTTCTTCCCGTTCGCCGACGGCTTGCAGGTCCTGCTCGACGCCGGGGTGCGTGCGGTCGCCCAGCCGGGCGGCAGCGTCCGGGACGACGAGGTCATCGCGGCCGCGACGGCAGCCGGCGTCACGATGTACTTCACGGGCGAGCGGCACTTCTTCCACTGAGTACCGATCCAGCGGCCGCGGCGGCGGGGCGGAGGAGCACGCGTTGCTGGTTGCGCGCTGGGAGTCGCTGCCGATAGTCTGCAGGGCTCTGCGGCCTCAGCCGACGACTGCTCCACGGGTCGGCGGCACCGCGGACACGACGGTGACGAAGACGACGACTGGAGTGACGATGGACACGACGACCGGCACCACGGCAACGGGGGCCCGGACGACACGGACGTCCATCAGCGGGACCGCTCCCGACGCACGACGCGCCCGTCGCGCCGTCGCGTCGTCCCCGTCCGCGGGGGCACCCGTCGTCCCGGCGACGCCGACCGCGTAGAGCCGCCTCCCGCACCCGCCGGGCCGGATCGGGCCCAGCCCGACCGAGCGCCAGGGACACGTGTCCCCGTCGCCTCCGACCGGATGCCGATCCGGCCCACCGACGGACGCCGTCCCGACGGCGACGACCGCGGCACCGTGACCGGGCAACCGGCCGACCAGACCACGCAACGCACCCCGGGCCTCCCGTCCGGACAGGGCCAGCCCCTGGCCGACGGGACCCGGCACGAAGCACGAGGACGCACACGCATGTCCCAGGGACCCGATCGGGAACCGGCGCCGACCCCGGCGCGACCGTCCACCGCCCGCGCGCTCGGACGACTCTGGCCCTACGTCCAGCCCTACCGATGGCGTCTGCTCGGCGGGATGCTGGCGGCGCTCGGCGCCTCCGTCGTCGCGCTCGCCATCCCGTACGTCCTGCAGGCCCTCGTCGACGGGCCGCTCGCTTCCGGGGACGGTGGACTCATCCTGCCCGCCGGAGCCGCGGTGCTCGCGCTCGGTGTCCTCGAGGCGTTCTTCATCGCCTCGCGCCGGAAGCTCGTCATGCGGCCGTCGACCCGCATCGAGGCGAGCATGCGGAACGCGCTCTACGCGAAGCTGCAGGATCTGCCCGTCGCGTTCCACGACCGATGGGAGTCCGGGCAGCTGCTGTCCCGCTCGGTGTCCGACCTGTCGCTCATCCGGCGCTGGCTGGCGTTCGGCATCGTGCTCCTCGTCGTGAACGTCGTGACGATCGTCATCGGGTTCGCTGTGCTCTTCACGTTCGGCTGGCAGCTCGGCCTCATCTTCCTGGTGGCGTCGATCCCGGTGTGGGTGAACAGCGTCCTGTTCGAGCGGAAGTACTCGATCGTCGCCCGCCGCAGCCAGGACCAGGTCGGCGACCTCGCGACGAGCGTCGAGCAGTCGGTGCACGGCATCCGCGTGCTCAAGGCGTTCGGGCGGGGCCGGTACAAGCTCGACGAGTTCGCCGAGCAGGCCGAGCAGCTGCGCGGCACCGAGATCGAGAAGGCCAAGGCGATCGCGGCGATCTGGCTGTGGCTGCTGCTCGTGCCGGACGTGGCGTTCGCGCTCTGCCTGCTCGCCGGCATCTGGCTCGCCAGCCAGGGGGACCTCAGCGTCGGGCAGCTCTTCGCGTTCTTCGCGACCGCGACCGTGCTGCGCTTCCCGATCGAGTCGATCGGGTTCTTCCTGTCGATGACGTTCGACACCCGCACCGCAGTGGACCGGTACTTCGAGGTCATGGACTCCGAGAACACGATCACGGACCCCGCGGAGCCGAAGACCATCACCGAGCCGCACGGTGCGCTCTCGTTCAACGCGACGCACTTCCGCTACCAGGACTCCCCGCCGCAGTTCCCCGACCTGGTGGACGGCGTCGAGCTGCACCTGCAGCCCGGCGAGACGATGGCGCTCGTCGGACTCACCGGCTCCGGCAAGACGACCCTGCTGTCGCTCGTGCCCCGGTTGTACGACGTCACCGGCGGGTCCGTCACGATCGACGGCGTCGATGTGCGGGACCTCACCCGAGCCGAACTCCGACGGCACGTCGCGGTCGCCTTCGAGGACGCGACCCTGTTCTCGTCGAGCGTGCGCGACAACGTCCTGCTCGGCCGCCCGGACCTGACCGGCCCGGAGGCCGAGCGGATCATGCGCGAGGCCCTCGACATCGCGCAGGCGTCCTTCGTGGACGACCTGCCCGAGGGCGTCGACACTCGGGTCGGAGAAGAAGGGCTGTCGTTGTCCGGCGGGCAGCGGCAGCGACTCGCGCTCGCCCGGGCGATCGCGGCGCGGCCGAGCGTGCTCGTCCTCGACGACCCGCTGTCGGCGCTCGACGTCGACACCGAGGCCCGGGTGGAGGCCGGTCTCCGCCGGGTCCTCGCCGACACGACCTCGCTCATCGTGGCCCACCGTCCGTCGACCGTGACGCTCGCGGACCGGGTGGCGCTCATGGAGGACGGCCGCGTCACCGCCGTCGGCACGCATGCCGAGCTGATGGCCACGAACGAGCACTACCGTGCCGTCATCTCGTCGCTCGACGACGACGACGCAGACGACCGAGAGGAGGCGATGGCATGAGCGACGAGACCGACCAGGACGCGCGCGTGACCGTCGACCAGGAACCCACGGGCGGATCGGTGCCGGTGGCGCAGGTCGGCACCGGCACGCAGGCAGCCGAGGCAGCGGCCCCGGTCACCGCGTCGATCACCGTGCACGGGGTGCGCGGCGAGGAACGCGAGGACTTCACGAAGGCCGAGAGCCGCCGCCTGCGGCGCCGGTCGCTCGGACTGCTCGGCTCGCTCACCGCGCCGCTGCGGGCCCGGCTCTGGGGCATCGCCGTCGTCGTGGTGCTCGCGACCGCCGGGCAGGTCGCCGGACCCGCGCTCATCGCCTGGGGCATCGACCACGCCCTGCCCACCGTGCTCGACCGGGACGACTGGTCGCCGGCGTTCCTCGTCGTGGGGTCGTACATCACGATCGCGGTCGTCGGCGCCGTCCTCACCGCCTGGTACACCGTGCTGTCCGCGCGGATCAGCCAGGCGATCCTGTTCGACCTGCGGAAGCGGGTGTTCCTGCACACGCAGCGGCTCTCGCTCGAGTTCCACGAGACCTACACCTCGGGCCGGATCATCTCCCGCCAGACGAGCGACCTCGACTCGATCCGGGAACTGCTCGACTCCGGGTTGAACCAGCTCATCCAGGGCGTGCTGTACATGCTCTTCACCGCGGCGGCGCTCGTGCTCCTCGACCCGACCTCCGGCCTGGTGCTCGCGGTCGCCCTCGTGCCGCTGTGGTTCCTGACCCGGTGGTTCCAGCAGCGCTCGCAGCAGCTCTTCCGGTCCACCCGGACGACGAGTGCCCGCGTGATCGTGCACTTCGTCGAGACGATGACCGGCATCCGCGCGGTGCAGGCGTTCCGCAAGGAGTCCCGCAACGAGGTCGAGTACGGCGAGCAGGTCGAGCAGAACCGGCAGGCGAACGCCCGCGTGTTCAACCTGTTCGGGATCTTCGACCCGGGTCTGGTGCTCATCGGGAACGCGACGCTCGCCGCGGTCGTCATCGTCGGCGGCTTCCGGGTCGTCGGCGGGTCGCTCGAGATCGGCGCGCTGCTCGCGGTCGCGCTGTACGCCAAGCGGTTCTTCGACCCGGCGCAGGAACTCGCCATGTTCTACAACAGCTACCAGTCGGCCTCGGCCGCGATGGAGAAGATCTCCGGCGTCCTCGAGGAGCAGCCGAGCGTCCCGGATCCGGCGAAGCCGGTGAAGCTGCCGGACGCGGCCGGCCGGGTCGACTTCGAGCACGTCGCGTTCGCCTACAAGGAGGACCGCGTCGTGCTGCCGGAGTTCGACCTGCACATCCCGGCGGGGCAGACCATCGCGCTCGTGGGGTCCACCGGTGCCGGCAAGTCGACGCTCGCGAAGCTCATGGCGCGGTTCTACGACCCGACCTCGGGCGCGGTCACCCTGGACGGCGTCGACCTGCGGGACCTCGACCCGAAGGACATGCGCCGGGCGGTCGTCATGGTGACGCAGGAGGCGTACCTGTTCTCCGGCTCGGTGGCGGACAACATCGAGCTCGGTCGACCGGGAGCCTCCCGAGCGGACATCGTGTCGGCGGCGAAGGCGGTCGGTGCCCACGCGTTCATCACGGCACTGCCGGACGGGTACGACACCGACGTGAACAAGCGCGGCGGCCGGGTGTCGGCAGGGCAACGGCAGCTGCTGTCGTTCGCCCGCGCGTTCCTGGCGGACCCGAAGGTGCTCATCCTCGACGAGGCCACGGCGTCGCTCGACATCCCGTCGGAGCGGCTGGTGCAGGAGGGGCTCGAGACCCTGCTCGCCGACCGGACCGCGGTGATCATCGCGCACCGGCTGTCGACCGTCGCGATCGCCCACCGGGTGCTCGTCATGGAGTACGGCCGCATCGTCGAGGACGGCACGCCCGCCGACCTCATCGCCGGGACGGGGCGGTTCTCGCAGCTGCACGCGGCCTGGCGGGACTCGCTGGTCTAGTGATGTCCGTGAAGGGGGTGCGTCCCGTCCGGGGCGGGACCGGACGCCGTGGTTTGCTGGGGGGATGAGCAGCAACGACGTCCAGCCGGGAGGCGTCGCCCTGCGCGACCCCTTCGTCGGCGCCCCCTTCGCCGAGGCCGTCCGGCGGTTCTGGCGGAAGTACACGGTGTTCACCGGCCGGGCGTCCCGTTCCGAGTTCTGGTGGTGGTGGCTCACGTCGTTCGCGGTCGGCCTCGTGCTGCAGCTCGTGCCGCAGGCGTTCACCCCGGACGCCCCGCTGCTCGAGAACCCCGTCGGGTCCTACCTGTTCGTGCTCTGGGCCCTCGTGACGCTCGTCGGTGGGCTGGCCCTCGGGGCGCGGCGCCTGCACGACGCGAACCTGTCCGGCTTCTGGCAGTTCCTGCACGTGCTCCCGGGCATCGGGTCGCTCGTGCTCTTCGTGTTCTTCCTGCTGCCGTCCAACCCGAAGGGCACGCGGTTCGACCTGCAGGCCGGCCCGGCGACGCCCGGCCCGGCGACGCCCGGCCCGGCGACGCCCGGCCCGGCGACGCCCGGCTCGGGGACGTCCGCGCGGCGCTAGTCCGACCGGTTGTCCGCGGTCGGCGACCAGCGCGCACGGCGCATGTCGAGCCTCCAGGCCGCGTCGTCGTCGACCGCACGCGTCGGGCGCAGCGGCGTGCCCTCGGCGCGGTAGTGCTCGAGGGCGCGTGCCTCGTGGCGGACCGGTGGCAGCCCGCCGGCCCGGACGACCCGCCACCAGGGCAGGTCGACGCCCTCGTGGGCCATCACCTTGCCGACCGCACGGGAGGCACGGGAGCCGAGCACGGCGGCGACGTCGCCGTACGTCATCACGCGACCCGGCGGGATGGCACGGACGACCGCCGCGACGGCGGCACCGAAGTCGTCCGCGCCCTCGCGGGACGACGGGGCCGACACGACGGCGCCTAGAGCGTCAGCGCCGCGAAGTGGTCGCCGTACTGGGTCTCGCCGATCACCCGGAAGCCGATCGCCTCGAAGAACGCCGCCGGGCTGCCAGCACCGGGCTCGTAGACCACGGTCAGGCGCTCGAAGCCGCGCTTGCGGGCCTCCTCGGCGAGACCGTGCACGGCGAACCGGCCGACACCGCGGCCCTGCGCGTTCGCGGCGACGTTGACCCGCCAGATGCAGCTGCGCAGTTCTTCCTGCGCGTTGTCGGCGTCGAAGCTGCCGATGATGAGCCCGACGACCTCGTCCCCGTCCAGGACGACCCGCGGCCACGAGGCGCTCGGCTTCACGTCCGACTCGGCCTGCGCGTACGAGGTCGGCTGGACGAACTGCTCCTGCCCCGGCTTCAGCGTCAGCGAGTTGGCCGCTGCGGCGGTCGCTGCGGAGAGTTCTTCGAGGCGGAGGTCCGTCATGTCGGTCAGGCTAACGGTGCGGGCGGGTCGGATGCCAGCGGTGCGACGGAGGCAGCGTGCTCCGGCGGTATCGTCGCTCGGGTGGCGGAGCATCGACGTGGGGCGAACCTGCCGTCGCTGGGCGGCTTCAACCGCACGGTCGTGCTCGACGCCGTCCGTCGCTCACCCGACGGGCTCAGCCGCGTCGAACTCGCGGCCCGCACCGGCCTCAGCCCGCAGACGGTCTCGAACGTCACCCGGTACCTCATCGACGGCGGCATGATCGTCGAGTCCGGCACGGTGGTGTCCGGGCGCGGCAAGCCGCGCACGATCCTCCGTCTGGAGGCCCGCAGCCGCTTCGCCGTCGGGGTGCACGTCGACCCCGCGGTCGTCACGTACGTGCTGCTCGACCTGGCGGGTGCGGTGGTGGCCGAGGCCACCACGTCGACCCCGAGCGCCGAGGACCCGGAGCAGGTGATCCGGACGATGGCGTCCGCGGTCGACGAACTCGTCCGTCGCGCCGACGTCGACCCCGACGACGTGCTCGGGGTCGGGGTCGCCTCGCCGGGGCCGATCGACGCGGCCGCCGGCATCGTGCTCGACCCGCCGTTCCTGCCGCGGTGGCGGGACGTGGCGCTCCGGGACGCCCTCGGGGACGCGACCGGGTACCCCGTGCTCCTCGAGAAGGACGTCACCGCCGCGGCGGTCGGCGAGTTGTTCCTGGCGCGGGAGGCAGCGGCGCGGGACTTCGCGTTCGTGTACTTCGGCACCGGGTTCGGCGTCGGGCTCGTCATCGACCACGAGCCCGTCCGCGGGTCCGGGGCGAACGCCGGGGACGCCGGACACATCATGGTCGACCAGGGGAGCCTCGCCGGCACGCCCGACGGCGAGGGTGCGCGTGGCGAGGTCGGAGCCACCGTGACGCCCGACCGGCTCGTGCGGATCGCGGCGGATCGTGGCGTCCCGCTCGGGGCCGTGGACGAGCTCGCGGGCGACGGGGTGGACGCCGGGGTCGACCTCGCGGCCGTCGACCGGGCGTGGGACGCGCTCGGGGACGCGGTCGCGGCCGGCGACCCGGTCGCGTCGGCGTTCGCGGCCGAGGTCGGCACGGTGATGGGACGGGCGGTGGTCGTCATCGTCAACCTCCTCGACGTGGACCGGGTCGTCTTCGGCGGGCCGTTCTGGTCGCGGATCGCACCCGCTGCCCTCCCGGCGGCGACGGCGGCGATCGCCGGGTCGCCGATCCTCGTCCCGAAGCACCCCGTGACCGTGGTCGAGAGCCAGCGCGGGGCGGACGTGGCCGCGGTCGGGGCGGCCTGCCTGGTGCTCGACGCGGCGCTGTCGCCGCGCGCGAGCACGTTGCTCATCGCGCACTGAGGGTCGCGCACGCTCGGTAGCCTCGGACCGTGCAGCACGTCGAGGTCCTCCGGTACACCGCGTTCGCCGACCCGCAGGCCGGTGCGCACGGCGGCAACCCGGCCGGGGTCGTCCTCGACGCCGCGGCCCTCACCGACGACGAGATGCTCGCGATCGCGCAGCGGGTCGGGTACTCCGAGACCGCCTTCGTCACCGGGTCGGACGGGGACCGGGTCCGGGTGCGCTACTTCTCCCCGGCCGCGGAGGTGCCGTTCTGCGGCCACGCGACGGTCGCGCTCGCGGTGGCGATCGCCGAGCGGCAGGGGCCCGGGCAGCGGGTGTTCGTCACACGGTCGGGCGACGTCGTGCTCGACACGGTCCTGTCCGCGGGCGTCGTACAGGTCGCGATGACGAGCGTCGAGCCCGCGACCCGGCCGCTGCCCGACGACCGGCTGCTGACGCTGCTCGACCTGCTCGGACTCGTGCCGGACGACCTCGACGCGGCGCACCCGCCCCTCGAGGCCTTCGCCGGCAACTGGCACCCCGTGCTCGTCCTCGCCGACGCGGACCTGTTCCACCAGTTCCGGTTCGCCCCGGAGGCGCTCGCCGACCTCATGCGACAGAGCGGCTGGCCGGCGACCGTGACCGTGCTGCACCCGGTGACACCGGGGGAGTACGAGGCGCGGAACCTCTTCCCGGTCGGCCGCATCACGGAGGACCCGGCGACGGGATCGGCCGCCGCATCCGTCGGGGCGTACCTGCAGGAGACCGGCGTAGCCGTGCCGGGTGACCGGGTCGTGATCCGGCAGGGGCGGCACGTCGGACGGCCGAGCGTGCTGCTCGTCGACGTGCCTGCGAGCGGCGGCGTCACCGTCACCGGCGGGGCGACCCCGATCCGGTAGCCGCGCACCCGGGCCCGGGCCCGGCACGGACCCGGGCCGGTCGCAGTCGAGCCGACGGGCCGCTTCGCGCGCAGCGACACCGTTCGTGCTCGCTGACGCGGAGAACGTCGCGCAGCGCGAACCAAGCCGGACCGGACCGCCCCCGCCACGCGCAGGTCACGAACCGGACGCGCTTCCCGTCGAACGCTTGACAACGTTCAAATCCATACGATGGACTAAACCGGCAACGCGGGCAACGGAGTCCGCGACCTTCACCCGTGCAAAGGAGCACCGATGAAACGCACCCGCATCATCGCCGGATTCGCCGCCGTGGCCGTCGCCTCGGTCGGACTCGCCGGCTGCTCGAGCTCGGGGTCCGCCTCGAGCGACACGATCAAGATCGCCTACCAGAAGTTCGGCGCCTTCCAGCAGCTCGACGCCCAGATGAAGGTCGTCAAGAAGGAGTACGAGGAGGCGAACCCCGGCAAGGAGGTCGAACTCGTCCCGATCCAGGCGCAGGAGGACGACTACGCCACGAAGCTCGCGCTGATGAACCGGGCACCCGCGACCGCGCCCGACGTCATCTACGAGGACACGTTCCGCATCAAGGCCGACGCCGATGCCGGCTACCTGCAGCCGATCGACCGGTTCACCGAGAAGTGGGACGAGTGGGACCAGTTCTACGACAACGCGAAGCAGGCGGGTGAGGGGGAGGACGGCAAGATCTACGGCGTCCCGATGGGCACCGACACCCGTGCGCTCTGGTACAACAAGGAGATCTTCGAGAAGGCCGGTCTGCCCGTGCCGTGGAAGCCGGAGACCTGGGACGACGTCCTCGCCGCCGCGAAGACCATCAAGGAGCAGCAGCCGGACGTCATCCCGTTCAACATCTACTCCGGCAAGGCGCAGGGCGAGGCCTCGACCATGCAGGGCTTCGAGATGCTGCTCTACGGCGCGGACGGCGACGGCAACACGCTGTACCGCGACGGCAAGTGGGTCGTCGGCTCGGAGCAGTTCCAGGACTCGCTGCAGTTCATCGAGGACGTCTACCAGGGCGACCTCGGGCCCACGCCGCAGCAGGCCCTCGACACCAACATCGGGACGACGATCACGCAGACGTGGCTGCCGGAGGGCAAGCTCGCGATCGACCTCGACGGTTCGTGGCAGTCCGGCACCTGGCTGGAGTCCGGCACCGCCCCGTGGGCCGAGTGGAACGACGTGATGGGTCAGGCGCCCTTCCCGACGCAGAACGGCCAGGAACCGGGCTACAACTCGATGTCCGGCGGTTGGACGCTCGCGGTCGGTTCGAAGTCGGGGAACCCGCAGGACGCGTTCGACTTCATCACGATGTTCCTCGACAAGGACGGCTCCATCAAGTACGACTCGGAGAACAGCCAGATCGCCGTCCGCAAGGACGTCGCCGAGGACCCGGCGTACACCGGCGCGAACCCGACCTTCGAGTTCTTCTCCGGGCTCGTGGAGCACACGAACTTCCGTCCGGCGACGAGCGAGTACGCACAGGTCTCGAACGCCATCCAGGTCGCGATGGAGTCCGTGATGACCGGTCAGCAGTCGCCCGCCGAGGCAGCGGCGGTCTA
Source organism: Curtobacterium sp. MCJR17_055 (assembly GCF_003224335.1). Taxonomy (GTDB): domain Bacteria; phylum Actinomycetota; class Actinomycetes; order Actinomycetales; family Microbacteriaceae; genus Curtobacterium. The sequence continues at coordinate 75,105 of NZ_QKLF01000002.1, read as the reverse complement.
CGACAAGGCCGTCGAGGGCGTCGTCGGCAAGGACGCCACCGTCGCCGGCTGACCGCCCGCACCACCTGACGGGAGGCGCGGTGCCCGTCCGCCCCGCGCCTCCCGACAGCCCCCATCTCCGGAACCCTCTCCGCACCCGGAAGGCATCCACCGTGTCCAGCACCCCCCTCGCGCCGACGCTGTCGGCCCCCGGTTCGCCGAACCGCGCCGACCCACCCTCGCCGCGGAAGCGGCGCCCGATGCGGAACGCGACGCGCGTCGTCCCGCTCCTGCCCGCCGTCGTCCTGCTCGTCGTGTTCCTGCTCGGGCCGGTCATCTCGTCGTTCTACGGCTCCTTCACGAACGCGGCGCTGACCGGCATCGACGCCGCGGACCAGCAGTTCGTCGGCTTCCAGAACTACGTCGAGCTCTTCCAGGACCCGGACTTCCCGAAGTCCGTGGTCCTGACGATCGTGTTCCTCATCGCCTCGGCGGTGGTGGGGCAGAACGTGCTCGGCCTCGGCCTCGCGCTGCTCATGCGCAGCGCGAACCGGGTCGTCCGCGGCGTCGTCGGCACCTTCGTCGTCGCCGCGTGGGTGCTGCCCGAGATCGTCGCCTCGTTCGCGGCGTACGCGTTCTTCCACGACGAGGGGACGCTGAACACGTTCCTCGCGTCGCTCGGCGTCAGCGGGCCGAACTGGCTCTACACGTACCCGATGATCGCGGTCATCCTCGCGAACGTCTGGCGCGGGACGGCGTTCTCGATGCTCGTCTACTCGGCCGCCGTGCAGGAGGTCCCCGAGGAGATCACCGAGTCCGCCGAGGTCGACGGCGCCACCGGCTGGCAGCGTCTCGTCTACATCACGCTGCCGGTCATCCGCCGCAGCATCTCGACGAACCTCATGCTCACGACGTTGCAGACCCTGTCGGTCTTCACCCTCATCTTCGTGATGACGGGCGGCGGACCGGGCACGAACTCGTCGACCCTGCCGATCCTGGCGTACCAGGAGGCGTTCCAGTTCTCGCAGCTCGGCTTCGGGACGGCGATCGCGACCATCCTGCTCGTGGTCGGCGCGGTCTTCTCGATCATCTACATCAAGGCACTGAAGCCGGAGGTGGACTGACCATGGCCCTCACCGCTGACCGTCCGGTCTCGAACGTCACCCGCTCGGTGACCGCCCCGGGCGCGGTCCACATGACCTCGCCCCGGGGTCGCACCCTCCGGTGGGTGTCGAACATCGTCCTGCTCGTCATCGCGGTGTGCTTCGCGGTGCCGCTGCTCTGGCTCGTGCTCGCATCGGTGGACACGCAGGCGTCGCTGTCGGTGAAGCTGCCGTCGCAGTTCACGCTCGACAACTTCACCCAGGTGCTCACCCCGGAGCTGTCGTTCATCCCGCTCGCGAACAGTCTGCTGCTCTCCGGTGGCACGGCCGTCGCGACGGTCGTCGCCGCGCTCCTCGCCGCGTACCCGCTGTCCCGGTACAAGCTGCGCGTGAACAAGCCGTTCCTGTACAGCATCCTGTTCGGCACCGGTCTGCCCATCACCGCGATGATGGTCCCCGTCTACGCGCTCTTCGTGTCGCTCAACCTCATCGACAACATCTGGGGCTGCGTCTTCTTCCTCGCCGCGACCAGCCTGCCGATGGCGATCTGGATGGCGAAGAACTTCATGGACTCGGTGCCGATCTCGCTGGAGGAAGCGGCCTGGACCGACGGCGCCTCGATGTTCACGACGCTCACCCGCATCGTCGTGCCGCTCATGCGACCCGGCATCGCCGTGGTGTTCATCTTCGTGTTCATCCAGGCGTGGGGGAACTTCTTCGTCCCCTTCGTCCTGCTGCTCTCGCCCGACAAGGTGCCCGCCGCGGTGAGCATCTTCAACTTCTTCGGTCAGAACGGGGCCGTCGCGTACGGGCAGCTCGCCGCGTTCTCGATCGTCTACTCCGTGCCCGTCATCGCCCTCTACGTGCTCGTGTCCCGCGGCCTCGGCGGGGGCAACGCCCTCGCCGGCGGCATCAAGGGCTGACCACCGCACCCCAGCCGCGCTCACCACGCGGAACGAAAGGACCCTCATGCACCAGGACGAACCGCTCGTCGAGGCCCGCATCGCGCGACTCGTGCGGGACCGCGTCGACCCGAACGTCCACCGACGGGCATCGCCGGTGACGATCGAGGCCTGGCAGGTGCCGGACGAACCGGTGCCCTTCGCCGAGGCCGTGCAGCAGACGTACACGCCGTTCACGGTCGGCGAGCCGTGGGGCGCCCGACCGTGGGGCACCACGTGGTTCCGGGTCACCGGCACCGTGCCCGCGGACTTCGGCACGGCGGACGGCACCACCGCCGAGCTCCTCGTCGACCTCGGGTTCAGCAAGCGCCAGCCCGGGTTCCAGGCCGAAGGGCTCGCGTTCCGCCCGGACGGCTCCACCATCAAGGCCATCGAGCCGCGCAACGACACCGTCCCGCTGCAGGTCGGCCCGGGGGAGTCGTTCGAGCTCTACGTCGAGGCCGGCGCGAACCCCGACATCGGCGGCGACGACTTCCAGGGCGCCACCCCGCTCGGCTCGAAGCACACCGCCGGCGACGTCCCGATCTACCGCCTGCGCGCACTCGAGGTCGTCGAACGCGACGACACCGTGTGGGAGCTGCAGCAGGACCTCTGGGTGCTGCGCGGTCTCATGGCCGAGCTCCCGACCGACGGCACCCGCGGCGCCGACGTGCTCCGCGTGCTCGAACGGGCTGCGGACGCACTCGACCCCGACGACGTGGCCGGGACCGCCGCCGACGCCCGCGCCGTGCTGGCGACGGCGCTCGCCGTGCCCGCCAGTGCTGCTGCGCACCGCGCGATCGCCGTCGGGCACGCGCACATCGACTCCGCCTGGCTCTGGCCGGTGCGGGAGACGAAGCGCAAGTGCGCCCGCACGTTCTCCAACGTGCTCGACCTGATGGACCGCGACCCCGACTTCACGTTCGCGTGCTCGTCCGCCCAGCAGTACGCCTGGATGCGGGACGAGTACCCGGAGGTGTTCGGCAGGATCAAGCAGCGCGTCGCCGAGGGGCGGTGGATCCCGGTCGGCGGCATGTGGGTCGAGTCCGACACGAACCTGCCCGGTGGTGAGGCCCTGGCCCGGCAGTTCGTCGCCGGCAAGCGGTTCTTCCTCGAGGAGTTCGGCATCGACACCCCCGAGGCCTGGCTCCCCGACTCGTTCGGGTACACCGGCGCGCTCCCGCAGATCGTGCGCGCCGCGGGGTCGAAGTGGTTCGTCACGCAGAAGCCGTCGTGGAACGAGACGAACGTCATCCCGCACACGTCGTTCCTGTGGGAGGGCATCGACGGCTCCCGGGTCCTCACGCACCTGCCCCCGGCGGACACGTACAACTCCGACGTCTCGCCCGCGGACCTGCACCGGGGGGAGCGCCAGAACAAGGAGCGCGGCGTCGCGAACACCTCGATGCTGCTCTACGGCTTCGGTGACGGCGGTGGTGGCCCGACCCGCGAGATGGTCGCCGCAGCCCGACGCCAGCACGACCTGGACGGCTCGCCCCGCGTCGACCTCGGCACGCCGGCGCAGGTGTTCGAGGAGCTGGAACGGGCGCTGCCCACCCCCGGCGTCTGGTCCGGGGAGATGTACCTCGAGTTCCACCGCGGCACGTACACGTCGCAGGTCCGCACGAAGCAGGGCAACCGCCGCTCCGAGCACCTGCTCCGCGAGGCCGAGCTCTGGGCCTCCACCGCGGCCGTCCGGCTCGGGCAGGCGTACCCGTACGACGAACTCGAGTCGGCCTGGCACACCGTGCTGCTCCAGCAGTTCCACGACATCCTGCCGGGCTCGTCCATCGCCTGGGTCTACGAGAACGCGGAGGCCGAGTACGCCCGCGTCGCAGGTGTCCTCGAGGAACTGATCGGCACGGCGACCTCCGCACTCGCCACCGGCGGTACGGCCACCGCGGACCGGCCGGGAGGCCCGGCCGCGTCCGCCCCGCAGGTCCGGTTCAACGCGTCCCCGGTGGTCGCCGACGGCGTGACCGCGCTGGGAGCCGCGCCCGTCGACGTGGCGCGGGCCGTGCCTCCCGAGCCGGACGGCGACCGGTTCGTCTTCGACACCGGTGCGGTCGTCGCGACCGTCGACGCGGCCGGGCACGTCGTGTCGTTCGTGGACCGGGCCTCCGGGCGGGACGCCGTCGCCCCGGGCGCCGCAGCGGCGGAGTACACCGTGTTCCGCGACACCCCGAACCAGTGGGAGGCGTGGGACATCGACCGGGCGTACCAGCGCCACGGGTCCGCGCTCACCGCGACGAGCGTCACGGTCGAGGGTGACGCGCTCGTCGTCGTCCGTCCGTTCGGCAGCTCGACCGTGACCACCCGGTACACGGCGGCCGAGGGGCAGCCCGAGCTGGTCGTCGAGACCGAGGTCGACTGGCACGAGCAGCAGAAGCTCCTCAAGCTGGCGTTCCCGCTCGACCTCAAGGCCGACCAGGCGTCGAGCGAGATCCAGTTCGGGCACATCGACCGGCCGACGCACCAGAACACCTCGTGGGACTTCGCACGGTTCGAGACGAGTGCGCACCGGTGGGTGCACGTCGCCGAGCCGGGCTTCGGGGTCGCGATCGCGAACGACTCGACCTACGGGCACGACGTCACGCGGAGCACCCGGGCGGACGGCGGGACCACCACCCAGGTGCGGGAGTCCCTCGTGCGCGGGCCGAAGTTCCCCGACCCCGAGGCCGACCAGGGGCACCACGTGTTCCGCACCGTGCTGCGCGTCGGCGCCTCGGTGCTCGACGCCGCCGACTCCGGGTACCGGCTCAACCTGCCGGTGCGGACGGTGCCCGGCGACACGGCCGTCGAACCGCTCGTCACCGTGTCGTCGCCGCAGGTGTTCGTCGAGGCCGTGAAGCTCGCCGAGGACCGGAGCGGGGACGTCGTCGTGCGGCTGTACGAGGCGCTCGGCGGTCGGGCGACCGACGTCGGCGTGGACTTCGGGTTCGACGTCGCCGGCGTCACCCGGGTGGACCTGCTCGAACGACCGCTCGACGACGGGACGTGGGAGGACGGCGGACCCGTCGTGCTGACGCTCCGGCCGTTCGAGATCGTCAGCCTGCGGGTGCGACGGGCGTAGTCGGGCGGGACGACCGCGGCGTCGGACGGGGCTCTGGGTGCACCCGTCCGGCGCCGCTCGTGCATGGTGTGCCCCCTGCACTGGGGGTCCGCGGCGGCCGGTGACCGCTCCGAGCGTGTGTGCGACCTGGGAGTCCGGCCGTGAGCGAGGCGGATCGGGCGTCTCCACCCCGTTCCGAGCAGATGTGACGCATACTCCGGAGACCGGAGATCATGCGTCCGTCGTCGACGAACGCACTGTGCCTCTCCCTCTCAGACAGGTGCCTCCATGGCCGCGTCACCGTTCCTCCGCAGCGTCCTGACGGGTGGTGCCGGTCTGGGCCTCGCAGTGTCGCTCGTCCTCACGGCGTCATCCGGCGCCTCCGCGGCCACCGAGATCGACGGGCCCGTCACACTCGGGACCGCTGCCACCTACGGCGTCCTCGGGGCCAGCGCCGTCACCAACACCGGACCGACCGTCGTCAACGGTGACCTCGGCGTCTCGCCCGGCACCGCGGTCACCGGGTTCGGAGCGGCACCGGACGGCGTCGTCACCGGCACGGTCCGGTCCCGCACCGAGGCCGCGCAGGCGCAGCAGGACGCCCGGACCGCGTACGACGCGGCCGCGGCACTCACACCGAGCGGCGTCGACGTCACCGACCTCGACAACCGTGCGCCGCTCGTCCCCGGGGTCTACTCCGGGGGTGCACTGGACCTGTCGGACGGCAACACGCTCACCCTGGACGGCGACGCGCAGTCGACCTGGGTGTTCCAGGCAGCGTCCACGCTGGTCGTGGGGACGGACACCCGGATCCTGATCACCGGCGGCGCGAGCTCGTGCAACGTCTTCTGGCAGGTCGGTAGCTCCGCGACCATCCAGAGCGGTGCGCAGTTCCAGGGCACCGTCCTCGCCCAGCAGTCCGTCACCGCGGTCACCGGTGCAACGGTCCAGGGCCGCCTGCTCGCCCTGAACGGCGCGGTGACGCTCGACACGAACACGATCACGCCGTCACAGACCTGCCCGCCGCCCGCCACCCCCACGCCGACCGTCGCGCCGTCGATCACCTCCGGCACGCCCACGGACGCGACGACCGGACAGCCCTACAGCTACACCGTGACCGCCACCGGGACGCCGACGCCGACCTTCACCGCCACGGGCCTGCCGACCGGTCTCACGATCGACAGCACCACCGGCGTCATCTCGGGCACCCCGACCGCGCCGGGGTCCTCGACCGTGACGATCACCGCATCGAACGGCACCGGCCCGGCCGACACCCAGGTCGTCACCGTCCGGGTCCTGGCGCCCACGCCGACGCCGACCCCCACCACGCCGGCCGGGACGACGCCGACCGGGACGACGCCGACCGCCGGTGACGTGGGCACCGGCACCGGTCGGACGCCCACCGGGACCCTTGCCTTCACCGGCAGCGACCCGACGCTCCCGCTCGGCATCGCCGGCGTGCTGCTGGCCGCGGGCCTCGGACTGACGGTCGTCGCCCGACGTCGTCGCGCAGGCCGCGTCTGACCCCGACCCCTTCCCAACGCACACGGCACCGCTCGTCCCCCGACGGGCGGTGCCGTGTGCGCCCGAGCGTCGAGGCGGGGCCGCGCCTCTGCCCGGGAACCGGTCCAGCGCCTCCCGGCTAGCGTCGCGGCCATGGCCGTCACCGAGATCTGGCTCGTCCGCCACGGAGAGTCCACCGCCAACGTCGCAGCAGCCCGGGCGGAGGCCGCCGGGGCCGACGTCATCGAGGTCGACCACCGGGACGCCGACGTCCCGCTGAGCCCGCTCGGCGAGGAGCAGTCGCGAGCGCTCGGAGCGGAACTCGCCGAACGCGGGGTCGACGACGTCCCGGTGGTGCTCTGGGTCTCCCCGTACCGACGCGCGCAGCAGACGATCGGCATCGCGCTCGAGGCCGGCGGCCTCGCCGAACCCCCGCGCCGCGTCGACGAGCGACTCCGCGACCGGGAGCTCGGCGTGCTCGACCGGCTCACCCGGACCGGCTCGGCGAACCTGCACCCCGACGAGGAGCAGCGCCGGCAGTGGCTCGGCAAGTACTACCACCGACCCGCGGGCGGGGAGTCCTGGGTCGACGTCATGCTCCGGCTGCGCTCGATGTTGGCCGACGTGGACCGGCTCGACGGTGCCGACCGTCTCGTCATCGCCGCGCACGACGCCGTCGTCATGCTGGTCATCGCCGTCTGCCTCGACCTCGACGAGCCGGAGCTGATGGACTTCGCCGAGTCGCACACCGTCGCGAACGCCTCGTTGACCCGGCTCCGACGCGAGGGCCTCGGGAGCCGCTGGTCCCTCGAGGAGTTCTCCGGCACCGGCCACCTCGACGAGGACCCGGGCGCCACCGTCACCGAACACGAAGGCCGGAAGGACGACGCCCGTGTCTGAACCCACCCCCGTCACCCCGAACCTGCTGCGCGAGTGGGCCCTGCCGGAGGTCGGCGGGAGCAAGTACGGCCGCGGGCAGGTGCTCGTCGTCGGCGGCGCGGCCAAGACCCCGGGTGCCGCGATGCTGTCCGCGACCGCGGCGCTCCGCGTCGGTGGTGGCCGACTGACGCTCGCCGTCGCGGAGAGCGTCGCCCCGCACGTCGCCGTCGCCCTGCCCGAGTCCGGCGTGCAACCGCTGCCCCAGGACGACGACGGCCACGTCGCGGTCGGCGCCGTCGACACCCTGACGGACGACCTCGAGAGCGCCGACGCCGTGCTCGTCGGACCGGGCCTGGACGAACCCGACGGCAGCCGTGACCTCGTCGCCGGACTCGCCGCGGCGGTCGGTGACGACACGATCGTGGTGCTCGACGCCTTCGCGCTCGGTGTCGCGGCGGACCTCGTGGACGAACTCGCGCCCCTGCGCGGACGACTCGTGATGACCCCGAACTCCGGCGAGGCGGAACGGCTCCTCGGCCGTGACTGCTCCGACGACCACACCGACGCGGCGGAGATCGCCGAGCGCTTCGGCGCCGTCGTGTCGCTCGGCGGGGTCGTCGCCGCGCCGGACGGCCGGGCGTGGGCGAAGGGCACCGGTGCCGGCGGACTCGGGACGAGCGGCAGCGGCGACGTGCTCTCCGGCGCGATCACCGGCCTGCTGGCACGCGGGGCCGACGTCGCCCAGGCCACCGTCTGGGCGACGCAGGTGCACGCGGCGGCCGGCGACCGACTGGCCGTCCAGGTCGGGCCGATGGGGTACCTGGCGAGCGAGCTGCTCGGCGAGATCCCGCGGGTCCTGGTCGAGTTCGGCGCCTGACCGGGTCACCCCCGGAGCGACGCCACCGCCTGCTCGATGCGCCGCGCGCGGGTCTCCGGTGCCTTCGCCTGCTCGACCGGGTCGACGAGCGCCCGCTTGCGCGACCCCGACAGGGTGTCGAACGCCGCACGGACCCCCGCCGCGCTGAGCGCCGCGTCGAGGTCGGCGGGCACGTCGACGGTCCGCGGCAGGGAGTCGACCTCGAGGGACACGGTCACGCTGTCCCCGGCCGCGATCCCGGCAGCCGTCCGGTGCTCCGCGGACAGCGGGACGAGGAACTCCCCTCCCATGACGCCGACCGTCGACCGGTACGTGTACCCGCCGTCGATCGTGACGACGACCGCGGGACGCCTGCCCGACCCGAGTTCCTCGACGACCTCGGCCGGGACGGGCAGGCCGGTCGCGTTGACGCGCGCCTGCCGGACGGTCGTCGTGAACTCCATGCGGGCCTCCAGGGCGGCTCGGCGGCGTCAGCCGCGGTCTCCGGCACGCGCGTCACGCACCACTGCGGATCCCCACGACGGTACCTGCGCCGGGGGCCTTCCGCCACCGGCGCCGACCGTCAGCGCTCGAAGCGGGCAGCGACCTCGTCGGCGAGGGCCGCGTCGACCCGTCGGCGCATGTCCTCCGACATGTCCGGGAGGCTCGTGACCGGTGCCCAGAACGCCTCCGTGTTCTCACCGTCGGCCGGGTACGGGTCGCCGGAGACCCAGCGGCAGGCGAAGACGAGGTCCATGTACTGGGCGCGGTCGCCGTTCGGGTAGGTCATCGGCTCGAGCGTCTGGACCCACGCCAGGCGTTCGGCGACGGCGACGACGTCGGCCTCCTCGAGGACCTCGCGCTCCGCGGCGACGGCGGGTTCCTCGCCCGGGTCGACGATGCCGGTGACCGGGGTGAGGGCGCCGTTGTCGGCACGGCGGACGACGAGCACCTCGCGGTCGTCGCCCTCGCCGCGGGTGACGACCGCGGTGACGCCGGTGAGCCAGAGCAGGTCGTTCCCGACCTTCTCGCGCAGGGACAGGACGAAGTCGGGAGTGGGCATGCCGTCACGCTACCGGCCCCGGGCCCACCTCCCGCCGCCGCGCTCACCCTGTCCGTGACTGGTCATGACCAGTAGGCTGACGACGTGGAGATCATCATCCTGCCCAGCCCGGCGGAGGTCGGTCGCGTCGCCGCGGCCAAGATCGCGTCGGTCGTCACCACGAAGCCCGCGGCGGTCGTCGGGCTCGCCACCGGGTCGAGCCCGCAGGGCATCTACGCCGACCTGCGCCGCCGGGTCGAGGCCGGCGAGCTGTCGTTCGCGCAGGCGCGCGGGTTCGCCCTCGACGAGTACGTCGGCATCCCGCTCGAGCACCCCGAGTCGTACGCCAGCGTCATCGCCCGCGACGTCGTCGAGCCCCTCGGCTTCGACCCCACCCGGGTGCGCGTGCCGGACGGCCGCGCGGGGGACCTCGCCTTCGCCGCGAAGGAGTACGACGCCGCGATCCGCGCTGCCGGCGGGGTCGACGTGCAGATCCTCGGCATCGGGGCGAACGGGCACATCGGGTTCAACGAGCCGACGTCCTCGTTCGTGTCCCGCACCCGCATCAAGACGCTCGCGCCGTCCACGCGCGAGGCCAACGCACGGTTCTTCGACTCGCTCGACCAGGTGCCGACGCACTGCATGACGCAGGGACTCGGCACGATCCTCGAGGCCCGCGAGCTCGTCCTCGTCGCGCAGGGCGCGGCGAAGGCGGACGCGGTCGCCGCCGCCGTCGAGGGGCCGCTGTCGTCCTTCGTGCCGGGCTCCGCGCTGCAGCTGCACGAGCACGCCACGGTCGTCGTGGACGAGGAAGCGGCCGCGGGCCTGCAGCTCGCCGACTACTACCGGTACACGTACGCGAACAAGCCGGAGTGGCAGCGGTTCGAGTAGCCCCGCGGAGGTCAGCGGGCGGCGGCCAGGCGCGCGAGCCCCTCGCGCAGGGTCTCCTCCGAGCAGCCGAAGTTGAGCCGGACGTGCCCGATGCCCTGCCGCCCGAAGTCCCGCCCGTTCGACAGCGCCACCTGCGCCCGGTCCACCAGGAGCGGCGCGGGGTCGTCGCCCCACGGCAGGGCCCGCAGGTCGAGCCAGGCCAGGTAGGAGGCCTGCGGCTGCCGGTACCCCGCGCCGGGCAGCGCGGCGCCGAGCTCCTCCGCGAGGACCCGGCGGTTCGCCGCCAGCTCGGCGAGCAGGGACGCCAGCCACGGGCCGCCCTCCGTGAACGCGGCGACGCTCGCGGTGTACCCGAGGATCCCGGTGCGCTCGACGACCTCGCCCGGCAGTCCGTCGAACCACCCGCGGGCACGGTCCGACGCGCCGACCATGAGGGCGCACTTCGTGCCGGCGAGGTTGAACGCCTTGCTCGCGCTCGTCAAGGCGACCCCGAGGGCCGCGGCCTCCGGGCACGAGTCGAGGAACGGCGTGAAGACGGCGTCTGCGTGCACGAGCGGGGCGTGGATCTCGTCGGACACCACCACGGCGTCCCACTCGGCGGCGAGCCGGGCGAGTGCCGCCAGGGACTCCCGGTCGTGCACGAGCCCGAGCGGGTTGTGCGGGTTGCACAGCAGCACGGTCCGGGCGCCGTCCGCGAAGGCCTGCCGCACGCCGTCCAGGTCCATCCGCCAGCCGGCCGTCGTGTCGAACGGGTCGGCCGGGCCCTCGGGGGCGAGGAGCGGCACCTCGGTGACGGACCCGCCGGCTTCGCCGACGTACTCCCAGAAGGGCGCGTACACGGGCGGCATGATGACGACCTGGTCCCCGGGCTCGATCACCCGGCGGAGGACCTCGACCGCCGCGACCGAGACGTCGGTGGTGGTCCGGACGAGGTCGGGGTCCACCGACCAGCCCCACCGGTCGGCGGCGAAGTCGGAGAAGGCCTCGGGCAGCACCCGGTGATGCCCGACGTACCCGGTGTCGCCGTCGGTGACCGCCCGGACCAGGGCGTCCCGCACGGGTTCGGCGAGGGCGCAGTCCATCTCGGCGACGAACATCGGCAGCACCTCGGGGCCGAACGCGGTGTACTTCTCGCTCGTGCGGGTCCGGCGGGCATCGAACACGGAGACCATGACGCTCATGTCGTCATCCTCGCAGCACCTGGGTCCGGCGACCAGGGTGACCGGTCCCGGGCTCGGACGGCTCGAGGCGACCACCACGTGAACAGCCGCCGACCTCCCGGTGACGGTGGTGCCGTCCCCCGTCCGAGGGGGCTAGCGTCACGACCGTGACCCGTTCCCGCGCGCACCGTCGCCCGCTCCTCCGTCCGGTCCCGCTCGCCGCGGTTGCCACGATCGCCGCACTGCTCGGCACCGGGGCGGTGGTCGCCCCGGCCGCAGCCAGCCCGGGGACCGCAGCGTCCGGGGCGGGCGTGACCACGGCCTCCCGGCACGGAGCCGACCCGGCGGCGTCTGTCGACCCGTTCATCGGGACCAACCACGACGGCAACACCTGGCCCGGAGCCACCGCACCGTTCGGCATGCTCCAGTGGAGCCCGACGGGCACGAAGGGCGACCAGACCTCCACCCCGGTCGCGAACGGCTACTCGTACGACGTCAACCGGCTGCGCGGGTTCAGCCTCACGCACCTCAACGGCGCCGGCTGCGCTCCGGGTGCCGCGGGCGACGTGCCGATCATGCCGGTCACGACGCCCGTCACGACCTCGCCCTCCGCGGACTCGACCGACGCCGTCTACGCCGCCGGGTACTCGCACGACCAGGAGCACGCCAGCCCCGGCCGCTACGGGGTCACGCTCGACAACGGCGTCAGCACCGACCTCGCCGTGACCACCCGCGCCGGCATCGGCGAGTTCACGTTCCCGGCCGGGCAGGACGCCAACCTGCTCTTCCGCACGTCGAACTCGATCAACGGCAGCGAGGCCGCCGACACCCGTGTCGACGCCCGCACCCGCACAGTCAGCGGCAGCGTCCTGACCGGCGGCTTCTGCAGCCGCCGCGCGAACGGCGGCGGCGCGACGAACCCCGACCGGCGCAGCTACTACCGCCTGTTCTTCACGGCCACCTTCGACAAGCCGTTCACGAGCACCGGCACCTGGAAGGACGGTGCCGTCCAGCCGGGAGGCACGCGCGCCTCCGGCGGGGAGGGGTACCTCACCGGCGCCGACCGGGCCGGACGCGGCTCCGGCGCGTGGGTCGGGTTCGACGCGCGCCGGGGTGCCACCGTGCACGCGAAGATCGGCATCTCGTACGTCAGCGCCGCCGGCGCCGTCGCGAACCGTGACGCCGAGGTGCGGAAGCACGCCACCGTCGCCAGCGTGGCGGCCGACACCCGTGCCTCCTGGAACCGCGAACTCTCGCGCATCCGGGTCGGCGGCGGCACCGCGGACCGCACCACGCAGCTGTACACGGCCGTGTACCACGCACTCATGCAGCCGAACACGCTGAACGACCGCGACGGACGGTACCTCGGGCCGGACATGCGGGTGCACCAGATCGACCGCGGACACCGCGCCGTCTACGGCACGTACTCCGGATGGGACCAGTACCGGGCGCAGATCCAGCTGCTCGCGCTGTTGCGGCCGGACGTCGCCGGGGACATGGCGCAGTCGATGCTGCGGTTCGCCGAGCAGAACGGCGGCGTGTGGGACCGGTGGCTGCACCTCGGCGCACCGACCCACGTGATGACCGGCGACCCCTCGGCCGCGACCCTCGCCACCTGGTACGCCATGGGCGTCCGCAACTTCGACGTCCGTGCGGCCTACGCCTCGCTCCGCAAGCAGGCGACCGTCGAGAACGCCGACGCCGAGAGCGACATCGGGTGCCCGGGCCAGTGCCTGGCGCAGCGGCCCGCGCTCGACGAGTACCTGCAGCGGCACTACGCCGCGAACGACGACTGCTCGTGCTGGGGCGGCGCGGCCGAGACGCTCGAGGACTCCATCTCCGACAGCGCCCTCGGGTACTGGGCGTCGTCGCTCGGGCTGCGCTCCGACGCCCGGATGTTCGCCGCCCGGGGCAAGTACTGGGAGAACACGTTCAACGGGGCCGTCGGGTACCAGGCCGCGCGCCAGGCCGACGGGTCGTGGACGCCCGGGTGGTCGCCGTCGACCGGCACCGGTTTCGCGCAGGGGACGAGCGCGCAGTACACGTGGCTCGTGCCGCAGGACGTCAGCGGGCTGTCGTCCGCCCTCGGTGGGGACGCCGCCGCGGTCGCCCGGCTCGACGCGTTCTTCCACGACGCCTCGGGCAACTGGGCCGTGACCGGTGGCGACGCGACGCGGTTCGACCCGACCAACGAGCCCGACATCCACACGCCGTGGATGTACAACGCGCTCGGGCAGCCCTGGAAGACGCAGGAGACCGTGCGCCGCGTCGTCGACGACGCCTACCGCACCGGGCCGAGCGGCCTGCCGGGCAACGACGACCTCGGCACGATGAGCGCCTGGTACGTCTTCGCCTCCATCGGTCTGTTCCCGCAGACGCCCGGCCGGGCCGAGATGCTCATCGGGAGCCCGACGTTCAGCACCGTCGACATCCGGCGGTCGAGCGGGCAGCGGATCGTGATCCGGTCCTCGGGGACGGAGCAGTACGTGCAGGGCGCGCGGCTCGACGGGAAGACCCTCACGAAGTCGTGGGTGCCGGCATCGTTCGTCAACCGGGGCGGCACGCTGTCGCTCCGTGTCGGTGACTCCGCCGACACGACGTGGGCGACCGCGGAGCGCGACCGGCCGCGCGACCGGTGAGGCGGCGCCAGCTGACGCACGCCGGGGGGCCTGCGGCCAGCGGCACCACCGGGCAGTCCGACCACGCCGTCCCGATCCGGTGGTACGAGGCGTCCCCCGCCCGGACCGCGGACACCCCGACGCTCCTCTGGCTCCACGGCGGCGGGTTCTTCCGGGGCGGGCTCGACCAGCCCGAGGCGCACGCGGTCGCGCAGGAACTGGCCCGGCTCGGCGTCCCGGTGGCCACGGTGGACCACCGCCTGGCGCCGGTCCCCGGCCTGGCATGGGTCCGGCAGCGGGCGGGGCGTCCCCGGGTGCGGTTCCCGCTGCCCCTCGACGACGTGCTGCAGGCGTACCGGACGGTCGCCGCCCGGTCCCCGGACGGCGTGGTCCTCGGCGGCGCGAGTGCCGGAGCGTGCCTGGCGGCCGCCACGACGCTCCGCGCACTCGACGACGGGTCCTCCCCGCCGGCCGGAGCGGTGTTCGCCTACGGGTTCTTCCACCCGGTCCACCCCCGACACCACGACGCGCGGCGGCGCTCGCGTCGGCACCGGCGGATCACCCACGCGCCGTGGGCGTTGGACGTGATGAACCGCAACTACGTCGGTCGGGGCGGTGGGCTGTCGGACCGCTTCGCCTTCCCCGGCGGCCACGACGTCGGGGGGTTCCCGCGGGCGCTGTTCATCAACGCCGAGCACGACAACATGGCGGCCTCGGGAGACCTCTTCGCGGCGGAGCTCGGTGCCGCCGGTGTCGACGTGGCACACCACGTCCTGCCGGGTACCCGCCATGCCTTCCTGAACCGTCCGGCGCTGACGGAGTTCTCGACGGCCACGGCGATGATCGCGTCGTGGATCCGCGGGACGGCGGGGCCGGCCGACCGCTGAGGGCGGCCGGACCAGCTCCTGGGCTCAGCGCTCGGGCATGCCGCTCGCACCGGACGGCGTGACCCAGACGAGCGAGGACACGACCTGCCGACCCATGGACCGGGCGTTCGCCAGGGACGCACGGTTGCCGGGGTGGATGTGGCCCCAGAGGACGTCCGTCGGGCTGGCCGGGAGCGCGCGAGCCAGGTGCTGCCCGGTCGCCGTGCCGAGACCTCGACCCCGGTGACCGGCGTCGAGCACGATCTCCTGCACGCTGAACCCGGTCAGCCCGTACGAGTCGTCCCGCTCGGCGGCGACCACGCCAGCCACCGTGCCCGCCACGACGACCTCGAACAGGAGGCCCTGCTCGTCCGCTTCGGCAAGGGACTCCGCGTCGGCCGGTGTCGCCCAGTCGGCGGAGGTCGGCTGGTCGGCGATGCGTTCCCGGTAGACCGAGGCGACCAGTCCGGCGGCGTCCTCGGGGCTCGTCCGGACGAGCGTCACGTCCTCGTACCGACGGGTCGGCGGCTGCGCGGTGATCTCGTCGACCCCGCCGGCGACGACCAGCAGGTCTGCGCGCAGCGTGGCACCACGCGGGGTGGCAGCAGCGGCGCCGGGCGTCGAGACGTCGCCCGGCAGGTGGACCCGCAGGCACCGGGGTGCGAACGCGGCGTAGTGGTCCATGAGGACGGCGATGTCGTCGAGGCCCGCTCCGTCCGGCGTCGCCGTCGTCGCGATGACGTCGACGAAGGGTTTCTCGACGTCGCGCCCGCGGAACCGGATGCCGGCGACGGCCCACCCGCCACCCGGCAGGTCGATCCGCCGGTTGGCCCAAGCGAGGGGATCAGCCACGGGCAGCCCGACGGCGTCCCGCACCATCGCGCCCCACGCGGCGTCCCCGACGAGGTCGAGGGCCGGTCCGACCCACCCCGCGAGCGCGTCGCGCCAGGCAGGGTCCCGCTCCTTCGTCGTGTCCGGTGTCCAGGTGCCGAGGGCGTCCACGACGTCGGAGTGGTCCATAGCCACACTCTACGAGCGGCCCGAAGTCCGAGCGCCCGCTACCCGGCGAGCCGCTACCCGGCGACGCGGTCGACGGCGTCGAGGACCTCCGCCACCTCGGTGCGCGTCGTGTAGTCGACGTGCACGTCGGCGAACCGGACGACCCGGTCGCCGTCGACGACGAACACCGACGGGAACGGGATCTGCGCCGTGTGGTCGACGTTGCTGTCGGCGACGTCGAAGCCGAGCTGCGTGTGCGCCTCCCGCGCGGGCCCGTCCGGCTCGGTGACGATGCCGAGCTGCGCGGCCAGGGCATTTGCCGGGTCCGACAGGACGGGGAACGCCAGCTCGCCGTTCGCGATCGCCTGCTCCGAGCCCTCGGGCGTCTGCGGTGAGATCGCGATGAGCCGGACCCCGCGGGCGGTGAGTTCCGGCAGCAGGTCCTGCTGGTACGTGCGGAGCGTCAGGTTGCAGTACGGGCACCAGGCGCCGCGGTAGAACACCACGACGGCGGGGGAGCCGTCGAGCTCGGCGGCCAGTGACGTGTCGGTGCCGGTCGCCGTCAGCAGCGCGGCGTCGGGGACGGTGTCGCCCACGCCGGCGGCGGTGCTCGGCACACCCGCTGCACGGAGAGCCGCCTGCTCCCGGTCGAACACCGCGCTCAGGTCGGGGCCGATCTGGGCGATGAAGCCCTCGTTGAACGTGTCGACCTGTTCGGCGATGGACTGCTCGGGCATCGGTGCTCCTCCGGGTGGCGGCGGTGGGTCCGCCGGTGCAGGGAGCCTATGCAGCCGGGTCGAGGCCGGCGCCGCATGCCGTCACGGAGTGTCACAGACGTCCGCGGACCGGAGCGCCGATCGTCAGCGCAGTTCGCGCCCGCCGCCCCACACCCGCCGCACCTCGAGCGTCGGCGACAGCGCGACGAGGTCCGCCGCGTACCCCGGCGCGAGTCGGCCGAGCCGGTCCCCGAGCCCGATCGCCGCGGCCGGGGTGCTCGTGAGCGCCGCCACGGCCTCGGGCAGCGTCCGCCCGGCGAGGGTCACGGCGTTCCGGAGTGCGACGTCCTGCGTCAGGGTCGACCCTGCGATGGTGTCCGTCCCGGCGACGCGCGCGACCCCGTCCGTCACGGTGACGTCGAGGGACCCGAGGCGGTAGTCGCCGTCAGCCGCTCCCGCCGCACCCATCGCGTCGGTGATGAGCGCGACCCGACCCGGGGCGGCGCGGAACAGCGTCGCGGCGACGAGGGGGTGCACGTGGACCGCGTCCAGGATCAGCTCGAGCGTGACCCGGTCGTCCGACACCGCCGCCCCGATCGGCCCCGGCGCACGGTGGTGTAGCCCAGGCATCGCGTTGAAGGCGTGCGTCAGGACGGTGGCGCCGGCGTCGAAGGCGGCACGCGCCTGGTCGAGCGTCCCCACGGTGTGTCCGACCGCGACCGTGACGCCCGCGGCGACGAACCGGCGGACGGCGTCGACCGCTCCCGGCAGCTCGGGCGCGATGGTGATCTGCCGGAGGACGCCCTCGCCGGCCTCGAGCAGGGTGTCGACGTCCGCCGGGGTCGGCGCGATGAGGTGGTCCTCGTTGTGGGCGCCCTTGTTGTGCGGGGAGAGGAACGGCCCCTCCAGGTGGACGCCGAGCACGAGCGGGTCCGTCGCCATCACGGTACGCACCTGCGCCAGCGACGCGACCAACGCGCGCACGGGGTTCGCGACGAGCGACAGGACCGACCGGGTGGTGCCGTGCGAGCGGTGCACCGCGAGGGCACGGGTGAAGGACTCGTCCTCGTACGCCTCGGTCGCGCCGCCGTGCCCGTGCAGGTCCGTGAAGCCGGGCGTCAGGACCGCGTCGTCGAGGTCGACGACCTCCTCCGCCGCGGGTGCGGCTCCGGACCCGGCCTGGAGGATCGTGTCGCCGCCGACGAGCACCCATCCGTCCTCGACGGACCCGGCCACGTCGACCAGGCGGGCGGCGCGCAACAGCGTGGTCCGGGCCTCCACGCGGTCCCCGCGGCCTGCGTCGGTCATGCGGTCTCCCGCCGGAACGCGACCACGCCGCTGACCGCAGCGACGACGACGAACACGAGCCCGACGACGGGGTGGCCGAGCGAGATCCAGGTGGCACCGGCGGCGACGACGAGGGCGGTCTCGACGACGGTCTTCCCGACCACGTCGGTCTCGATCGGGGAGCGCGGTGACCGGAAGAGGTACCAGACGACGGCCGCGAAGAGCGGGGCGCCGACGATGAAGAACACCGCCGGGAACGGGTACGGCCACGACAGGTAGCCCCAGTACGCCAGGGACAGCAGGCCGAAGGCACACACCAGGGACCGGAGGACGGTCCAGACGTCCACCGGGGGATGCGGCGTGGGGGCCGGCGCGGGCACGGGGTCGTCGCCAGGGTCGACCGGACTGCGGGGAGCGTCGCGCATCGGCGGACCTACTTGAAGATGATCGTGCGGGCGCCGTCGAGGAGCACGCGGTCCTCGGCGATCCAGCGCACGGCCTGGGTCAGGGTGCGGGACTCCTCGTCCTGACCGATGGACACCAGCTCGGCGGGCTCCTTGGTGTGGTCGACCCGCACGACGTTCTGCTCGATGATCGGGCCCTCGTCGAGGTCGCTCGTGACGAAGTGCGCCGTCGCGCCGATGAGCTTCACCCCGCGGGCGTGCGCCTGCCGGTACGGGTTCGCGCCCTTGAAGCCGGGCAGGAACGAGTGGTGGATGTTCACCGCACGACCGGCGAGCGCCGCGCAGAGTTCGGGGGAGAGGATCTGCATGTACCGGGCGAGGACGACGAGCTCGATGTCGTGCTCCTCGACCGCCTCGAGGATCCGGCGCTCCATCGCGGCCTTCGACCCGGCGTCGGACACCGGTCGGTGCTCGAACGGCACCGAGTAGAACGACGCCAGCTCGGCGAGGTCGGTGTGGTTCGACAGCACGAGCGGCACGTCGATCGGCAGCTGCCCGCCGCGCTGCCGGTACAGCAGGTCGTTGAGGCAGTGGCCGGCCTTCGACACGAGGACGAGCGTCCGCATCGGCCGGCCGACGATGTCGAGCTGCACGCGCATGCCGTAGCGCTGGACGACGGGAGCGAGGGCCTCCTGGAACGTCTGGCGGTCCACCGGTGCCATCACCTGCAGGCGCATGAAGAAGGTGTCCGTGTCCGCGCTGGAGAACTGCTGGGACTCGGTGATGTTGCCCTCGGCCGCGACGACCGCTCCGGAGACGGCGTGCACGATGCCGGGCTGGTCGTCGCAGACCAGCGTCAGGGTCCAGTGCGTGGGGGTCTCGGGCGTCGGGGTCGTCACCGGATCAGGGTACCGGGGGCGTGCGCGCGTCAGCGCGCGACCGGACGGGAGGCACGTGGCGGCGGTGGAACGGGCCTCCTGGCCGTCAGCGGGAGGAGATCGTGACGACCAGGTGCTCCTGCACGTACCCGAGCCAGTCGTAGACGTCCCGCAGGCCGATGCTGCCGTCGTCCCCGTCCAGGCCGTTGTCCGCGGTGTCCCGGTCCACGATGCCCAGGCGGTCCGCGATGGTGAGCCGCAGGTCGGTCAGCGACCGGAGCCAGGCCTGCTCGTCGGCGCGGGTGAGCGCTCCGTCCCGGGTGCCCGTCAGCCACTCGTGCACGACGGCCGCGTTGGCGGACTTGGCGGTGCGCAGGTCGTCCTGCGTGTACCGGCGGAACTCGGCGCTGGCCTCGTCGTCCCCCGGGTAGGCGTCCGGGAACATCCGCGTCGCCACCGGGTCCGTCGCCAGGTCGTGGTCGAGGACCTGGCGCAACTGCTCCACGAGGGACGTCAACACGGCGCGCTCGCCGGAGGCCAGTCCGAGGTGCACGCCGTCGGCGCGACGGACGAAGGGGATCACGCGGCGGGGGCCCGGTCGACGGTCGCCTGCAGGCCGTACCCGTGCATGGCCTCCACGTGTCGCTCCATCTCCTCGCGGTGCCCCGTCGCGACGACCGCCCGACCGTCGGAGTCGACCTGGTGCATGAGGCGCTCGGCCTTCGCCCGCGGGAACCCGAAGTACGACTCGAAGACGTAGGTGACGTACGACATCAGGTTCACCGGGTCGTCCCACACCACGGTCGTCCACGGGACGTCGGCCCGCACCGACGTGCGCTCGTCGAGGTCCGGACTCAGCATGGTCATGGGGACAAGGGTGACACGAACCTGCGGCCTCGGTACGATCGAACGGTCGCGACTGGCGTTGGATGGGTCACCATCGGGGAGCGACACCTGACACGGAGCGCAGCCGTACGCCTGGGCCGCGCCCACCCGTCCACCCCGTCGTACGCGTGTGCGCGGCGGCCAGACAACGAGGAGTCCCGTGTCCATCACCGATCTCACCCCCGCCGCCGCGTCCGCCGACGCAGCCCGGACCACCTTCAACGCCCCGCTCGCCGAGGTCGACCCGGAGATCGCGGCCGTCCTCCAGCAGGAACTCGGCCGTCAGCGCGACACCCTCGAGATGATCGCGTCCGAGAACTTCGTGCCCCGCGCCGTCCTCGAGTCGCAGGGCTCGGTGCTCACGAACAAGTACGCCGAGGGCTACCCGGGCAAGCGCTACTACGGCGGCTGCGAGTTCGTCGACATCGCCGAGCAGCTCGCCATCGACCGCGCGAAGGCCCTCTTCGGTGCCGCGTACGCGAACGTGCAGCCGCATTCCGGCGCCAGCGCGAACGCCGCGGTCCTGCACGCCATCGCCTCCGCCGGCGACACCATCCTGGGCCTCGAGCTCGCCCACGGCGGCCACCTGACCCACGGCATGAAGCTCAACTTCTCCGGCCGCATCTACAACGCCGTGTCCTACGGCGTCGACCCGGAGACGTTCGAGGTCGACTACGACGACATCCGCGCGAAGGCGATCGAGCACCAGCCGAAGGTCCTCATCGCCGGGTGGTCGGCGTACCCCCGTCAGCTCGACTTCGCGAAGTTCCGCGAGATCGCCGACGAGGTCGGTGCGACGCTCTGGGTGGACATGGCGCACTTCGCCGGGCTCGTCGCCGCGGGCCTGCACCCGTCGCCCCTCCCGCACGCCCACGTCGTCTCCTCGACCGTGCACAAGACGCTCGCGGGTCCCCGCTCGGGCATCATCCTGTCCAACGAGGAGTCGCTCTTCAAGAAGCTCAACTCGGCCGTGTTCCCGGGGCAGCAGGGCGGCCCGCTCATGCACGTGATCGCCGCCAAGGCCACCGCGTTCCTGCTCGCCGCGACGCCCGAGTTCAAGGACCGCCAGGAGCGCACGCTCCGCGGTGCGAAGGCACTGGCCGAGCGGCTGACGCAGGACGACGCCAAGGCCGCGGGCATCGACGTCCTCACCGGCGGCACCGACGTGCACCTGGTGCTCGTCGACCTGCGCGAGTCCGAGGTCGACGGCAAGCAGGCAGAAGACCTGCTGCACGAGGTCGGCATCACCGTGAACCGCAACTCGGTGCCGTTCGACCCGCGTCCGCCGATGGTCACCTCGGGTGTCCGCATCGGCACCTCGGCGCTCGCGACCCGCGGGTTCGGCGACGCCGAGTTCACCGAGGTGGCGGACATCATCGCGCTGACCCTCATGCCGAACCCGGACATCGAAGCGCTCTCGGCCCGGGTGGAGGCCCTGACCGACGCGTTCCCGCTCTACGCGTGAGCGCCGCGCTCCCTCGTGAGCGTTGGGCGGGGGAGGGCAGTGCCGTCCGCATCGACGGCACCGTCCTCGCCGCGCGTACGCTCGACGACCTGAAGGTCCGCATCGACCGCCTGCACGACCACGGCTTCCGTCCCGGTCTCGGCACGATCATGGTCGGCGAGAACCCCGGGTCGGTCTCCTACGTCGCCGGCAAGCACAAGGACTCGGCGCAGATCGGGCTCGACTCGGTCCGCATCGACCTGCCCTCGTCCGCGAGTGCGGCCGACATCCGGGCTGCGATCCTGCAGATGAACGACGACCCGCGGGTCACCGCGTTCATCGTGCAGCTCCCGCTGCCGCAGGGCATCGACCCGATCCCGATGCTCGAGCTCATGGACCCGGCGAAGGACGCCGACGGCCTGCACCCGACGAACCTCGGTGAGCTCGTGCTCGCCGTCCCCGGTGGCGCCGGCACGATCGACGCCCCGCTGCCGTGCACCCCGCGCGGCATCGTCGCGATGCTCGAGGCGTACGGCGTCCCGATCCGGGGCGAGCACGTCACGATCATCGGGCAGGGGCTGACGGTCGGTCGTCCGCTCGGGCTGCTGCTCACCCGGCTCGAGGCGACCGCCACCCTCACGCACTCGCTCACCGAGGACGTCGCCGCCGAGTGCCGCCGCGCCGACATCATCGTCGCCGCGGCCGGGGTCGCCGGGCTCGTGCAGCCGGACTGGGTCAAGCCCGGTGCTGCGGTCATCGACGTCGGCATCAGTCGCATCGTCGACCCGGCGACCGGGAAGGCGAAGCTCCGCGGCGACGTCGATCCCGCGGTCGCGTCGGTCGCCGGTTTCCTGTCGCCGACGCCGGGCGGGGTCGGACCGATGACCCGCGCGATGCTCATGAAGAACGTCGTCGAGGCCGCGGAGCGCCACCTGAAGTAGGTGCGCGGACGCGGTAGGCCCGCCGTCGTCAGTCGGCGCAGATCGGCCCTGCACAACGAGAACCGGCTCGCGCCACGGACGTCCGTGGCGCGAGCCGGTTCTCGTTGTGTGGATACAGGTGACGCCGCGGTCCGCAGGAGCGTGGCGGCCGGGAGGCCCGGTGCCGGCCCGACGGGCGCGGCCGGCCGGCATGGCCCTTCGCGGTCAGCGACAGTCCGCGCGGCCGCCGGGCCGCGCACTGTCGCTCAGCGCGAAGCGCGCCCGGCCAGCTCCGCGCGCCGGGCGCCGCGCGGCCGCGCCGCTACGCGTCGCGCCGGGCGCCCTGCGCCGCGTGCACCGTGAACACGGTCGGCTCGCGGTACCCGGCGTCGGCGAAGGCGGCGGTGACGGCCGCGGCGATGCGCTCACGGGCCTCCCGGTCGACGAGCGCGATGGCCGAACCGCCGAAGCCACCACCGGTCATCCGGGCGCCGACGGCACCGTTCGCCATCGCGGTGTCGACGGCCAGGTCGAGCTCCGGCACCGAGATCTCGAAGTCGTCGCGCATCGACTCGTGTGACGCGACCAGCAGGGACCCGATCGCGCGGGGCCCGTCCGCGCGGAGCGTCTCCACGGTGTCGAGGACGCGCTGGTCCTCGGTGACGATGTGGCGGACACGGCGGAAGGTCTCGTCGTCCAGGAGCTCCTGCGCGCGCGGGAGGTCCTCGACGGACACGTCACGGAGCGCGGGGACGCCGAGCACCTCGGCGCCGCGCTCGCACGAGTCCCGACGGGCCTTGTAGCCACCGGTCGCATGGGCGTGCTCGACGCGGGTGTCGATGACGAGCACCTCGAGGCCGTTCGCCTCGAGCGCCAGGTCGACGACCTCGGTGTCGAGCGTGCGGCAGTCGAGGAACACGACCGCGTCCTGTTCGCCGAGGAGCGACGCGGACTGGTCCATGATCCCGGTCGGGGCACCGACGGCGTGGTTCTCGGAGTACTGCCCGACCTTCGCGAGGACCTTGCGGTCGAGGCCGAGCTCCCACAGGTCGGTGAACGCCAGCGCGACGCCGCACTCGATCGCGGCGCTCGACGACAGGCCGGCGCCCACGGGCACGTCCGAGTCGATGAACACGTCGAAGCCGGTCCTGTCGGACAGGTCGGCCCCGGCCTGCTCGCGGAGCGCCCAGGCGATGCCGAACACGTAGGCCGACCAGCCGTCCATGTTCTCGGGCGACAGCTCGTCGAGGGAGAGCTCGTGCACCGCGTCCGGCTCGAACGCCGATGCGACCCGGATCAGCCGGTCCTCGCGCTGGGCGATCGACGCCACCGTGCGCCGGTCGATCGCGAAGGGCAGCACGTACCCGTCGTTGTAGTCGGTGTGCTCGCCGATGAGGTTGACGCGACCGGGAGCGGAGTACCGCACCGCCGGCTCGTACCCGTAGACCTGCTGGAACGTCATGCGCGTTCGATCCCTCCTCGGATGAACTCGGCCGCCTTCTCGGGCACGAGGTCCCCGATCCAGGCGCCCATGGCGGCCTCGCTGCCAGCCAGGAACTTGAGCTTGTCCGCCGCGCGACGCGGGGACGTGATCTGCAGCATGAGCCGCACGGTGTCGCGCGCGGTGTGCACCGGCGCCTGGTGCCACGCGGCGATGTACGGCGTGGGGGTGTCGTACAGCGCGTCGAGCCCGCGGGTGAGCCGCAGGTGCATGTGTGCGAGCTCGTCCTTCTCGGCCTCGGTCAGGCCGGCGAAGTCCGGCACGTGGCGGTGCGGCAGCATGTGGACCTCGATCGGCCAGCGTGCGGCGAACGGCACGAAGGCGGTGAAGTGCTCGCCCTGCAGCACCACGCGCTCTGACGCGCGCTCGTTCGCGAGGTGCTGCTCGAACAGGTCCGGCCCGAAGCGCTCGATCGACGCGAGCAGTCGTTGCGTGCGCGGCGTGACGTACGGGTACGCGTAGATCTGCCCGTGCGGGTGGTGGAGCGTGACGCCGATCGCCTCGCCCCGGTTCTCGAACGGGAACACCTGCTGGATACCGGGCATGGCGGAGAGGGCCGCGGTGCGGTCGGCCCAGGCCTCGACGACCGTCCGGGCCCGCGACTCGGAGATCGACGCGAACGAGCCGCTCGTCTCCGGGGAGAAGCACACGACCTCGCAGCGGCCGACGCTCCGGAGCTGACGGTCGAGACCGACATCGGACAGGGACTCGAGGGACTCCGGAGCGTCGTCCGCCTCGAGCATCGGACCGAACGACGGGGACCGGTTCTCGAACACCGCGACGTCGTACCGGCTCGGGATCTCGGAGGGGTTCGCAGCGGTCTGCGGTGCGAGCGGGTCCTGGTCGGCCGGCGGCAGGAACACCCGGTTCTGCCGACTCGCCGCGATGGAGACCCACTCACCGGTCAGGACGTCCTGCCGCATCCGCGCGGTCTCGGGCCGCGGGTCGAGGACGCGGTGGTCGATGCTCCGCTCGGCGGGGAGCGTCGAGTCCGCGTCGTCGAAGTAGAAGAGGTCGCGGCCGTCCGCGAGCGTCGTCGCACGTTTCGTGATCACCGCATCACTGTACTCCGGTACGAAGACTTGCGAAAGCAAGTGGAAGCAGACGAAACTCGTCCCGTGACGACCGACGAGCCTCCCGTGCTGCCCGCACTGCTGCGCCAGGAGCGCATCGTCGCGATCCTCGACGGCGCCCGCGGCATGGTCCGGACCGCTGACCTGGCCGCCGCGGTGGGGACGAGCGAGGTGACGGTCCGGCAGGACCTCGCCACCCTCGACCGGGAGGCCCGGATCCGCCGGGTGCACGGCGGTGCGGTCCGCCTCGGGGCCGGCTCACGCGAGCGTCCGCTCGAGGTGACGGCCGTCGAGAACAGCACCGCGAAGGCCGCGATCGGCCGGGCCGCAGCTGACCTCGTGCGCTCCGGGCAGTGCATCGTCCTCGACGTCGGGACGACCCCGGCGGCCGTCGCCGAGGCGCTCGTCGCACGCGAGGACCTCGTCGACCTGACCGTCGTGACGAACTCGCTCACCACCGCCCTTGCGCTCGAACGGGCGGTGCCGCGCTTCACCGTCGTCGTCACCGGTGGCACGCTCCGGCCCATGCAGCACTCGCTCGTCGCGCCCTTCAACGCCACCGTGCTGCCGATGCTGTCCGCCGACCTGGTGTTCCTCAGCGGGACCGGGCTGGACGTCGAGCACGGGCTGACGAACGTGAACCTGCCCGAGACCGAGGCGAAGCGGGTCCTCGCGGCGGCGGGCAGGCGTACCGTCGTGGTCGCGGACGGGTCGAAGTTCGGCCGGGCCGACATCGGCGTGGTCAGCACGCTGGAGGACGTCGACGTTGTCGTCACCGCGGGAGCCAGCGCGGACGCGGTCGACCGGATCCGGGCGGCCGGGGTCCACGTGGTGGTCGCGGACGGACCAGCGGGCGCGACCCGCACATCGGAGAGGAAGCAGCACCCATGAGCACAGCGGCACCCACCGGCGGTCAGTACCACCTGCGGCACGCGGGACCCGACGGCGTCGTCGAGGCCGTCGTCACCGAGGTCGCCGCCGGCATCCGCGAGTTGCGGGTCGCCGGGTTCGACCTCACCGAGCCCTTCCCCGCGAGCGAGGCCCCGGCCGGGGCGAACGGCATCGTCCTCGTGCCGTGGCCGAACCGCGTGGCCGGTGGCGTGTGGCAGCTGGACGGGGCGGCGCAGCAGCTCGACATCTCGGAGCCGAAGTACGGCAACGCTTCGCACGGGTTGCTCCGCTTCGCGCCGTACCGCGTCGTCGAGCAGACCGAGTCGTCGATCGAGCAGCAGGCGACGATCCACCCGCAGCACGGCTGGCCGTTCACCCTCGAGACGCGTGTGCACCACGAGCTCGTGGAGGACGGCATCCGCATCACCCACACGATCACGAACCGCTCCGGTCGCCCGGCGCCGTTCGCGGTCGGGTCGCACCCGTACCTCCGGGCCGGCGACACCCCGGCGGAGGACCTGGTGATCCGCCTCGACGCCGCGACCGCCTTCACGGTCGACGAGCGGAAGATCCCGAACGGCACCCGCCCGGTCGAGGGGACGGACGTCGACCTGCGCCAGGGGCTCCGTGCCGGTGACGCGGACCTGGACACGGCGTACACGGACGTGCAGCCGGACGCGGACGGCATCCGTCGGACGTCGCTGCACGGGCCCGAGGGCGACGGCGTCGAGCTGTGGCAGGACGCGTCGTTCCCCTACGTGCAGGTCTTCACGTCCCGCGAGTTCCCCCGCGGTGACGGGAAGGGGCTCGCCGTGGCGGTCGAGCCCATGACCGCACCCGCGGACGCGCTCAACTCGGGGGAGGGGTTGCGGTGGCTCAAGGCCGACGAGACGTGGACCGGCTCGTGGGGGATCCGACGCGTCTGGTCCTGACCGGGGTGACGCGATCGGCCTGGCCGGCCGGTCGCTTGCGGCGGTCGGGTCAGGCTCGACGCATCCGCAGGGCCTCGACCGCGAGTGACTCGCTCGGGTAGCGGCCGATCTCCTGCGCCCATGCCGGGTCGTCACCGCGCAGCGCGAGGAAGTCCTTGCGCTGTCGGCAGACGTACCCGAGGACGGCGGTGCCGGTCGCGACCTCGGCGAAGTCGGCACGGATGTGCCGGATGCTGACCTTCGCGTTGCGTCGGAGGGTGTCCAACAGGAGCTCGTCGCTCATGCTCGTCCCGGTGGCGGCGGCGAGCTCCACGAGGCGGCGCGCGTCACCGGTGGAGCTGGTCTGCGTGGCGTCGATGGGCTCGATCACGGTGTACCCCGTTCGGTGTGGTTCGTTCAGTGCTGACGTCCCGCGGTGAGCGGAACGAGAACGACCATATCCGGGTGAATCCAACAGACTGCTGAGCGGGGCACCGATGTGGACAGTGCGGCGACCAAGGATCACCTGGGGGCGAGCTGTACCCCGGGATCAGCTCGCCTGCGAGAGGTCCCACACGGGCGGGACGTAGGCGCGGGACCATCCCTCGCGGAGACGCGTCACGGCTCGGTCGAAGGACTCGAGCAGGTCCATCTCCGGACGGACCATCGACTGCAGCTGCAGGCCCTCGTACGTGGCGATCAGCTGCTCGGCACCGCGAGCCGGCTCCATCGTGTGCGGTTCGCGGCCGACGGTGATGTCCTGCACGAGGGACTCCTGCACGAAGCTCTGGAACCGGCGCCACCGGCTGTGCAGCATCGGCGCGAGCGGGTGGTTCGGTGCCGCGGCGATGTTCAGCATCGCGGTGAGGAACCGCATGAGCGACGGGTCTTCGATGTTCTTCATGACGATCGCGCGGAGGAACCGGACCGTGCCCAGCTCGGCGGCGATCGGCATCAGCCCCGTCGTGCGCTGATCGTTCCACCGGTCGATGCTCGCGAGGAGGAGGCCGTCCCAGCTCGGGAACGAGCCGGTCATCGTCTCGACGCTCATCGAGGCCTCTGCGGCGACGCGAGCGGGGGTGACCTCGTGCAGGGGCAGTTCGTGGAGTACGCGGATCATCGCATCGACGATCTGGGTGCGGGTGAAGACGTCGTCGTGCTGTGCGGAGTCCATGGTGGCGCTGGGCATGACAGCACCACACCACAGGCGCGCTGCGGCGTGGTACCCCCACAACGAGCATCATGTCCCGTTCGCGAGACGGGCGCGGACCCCAGAACGGGGCGGCACGGTCGGACGGGAGGCGACGAGGAGGTGGGCCCCGTGGGGCTCGAACCCACGACCCTCGGATGAAGAGGGCGGTGGGCGTCCCGACCAGAGGTGGGCCCCGTGGGGCTCGAACCCACGACCCTCGGATGAAGAGGGCGGTGGGCGTCCCGACCAGAGGTGGGCCCCGTGGGGCTCGAACCCACGACCCTCGGATGAAGAGGGCGGTGGGCGTCCCGACCAGAGGTGGGCCCCGTGGGGCTCGAACCCACGACCCTCGGATGAAGAGGGCGGTGGGCGTCCCGACCAGAGGTGGGCCCCGTGGGGCTCGAACCCACGACCCTCGGATTAAAAGTCCGGTGCTCTACCAACTGAGCTAGAGGCCCTCGCGACCAAGGGTATCGGGAGAGCAGCGCCTACACTGTCGCGGTGCCTCGTGAACACCACCGACCCGTCCAGTTCACCGACGCCGAGTTCGCCGCCATCCAGGGCGGTGAGGACCCGGCGCTGGTGAACCGCGTCGCGCACGACACGGCGAACGCGCTCCTCCACCGCGTGCGGGAGGACCCGGACCCCGCCGTCGTCGAGCGGCTGGTCACGTACACGGACGTGCACGGCATCGACGCGATCGCCGAACTGTGGGCCCGCGTCGGCGCACACACCCTGCCGGGTGCGCTCTGGCGCATCTACCTGGTGCGGACCGTCATCCGGCAGAACCCCGAGGAGATCGCCTACCTCTTCGAGCGCGGCACGCAGCTCATCGGCACGATCGACCAGGCCGTGGCGGGTGCCGAGGAACCGACCGGCCCGGCGGAGATCCTCACCCTGTCCGACCGGATCCTGCACGGGTTGTACACGGGCGACTTCGCGGTGGCGCTCGAGCGCGGGGCCGCGTTCGCGCGGCTGACCGCCGCGGGGGCGACCTCGGTCGCGGATGATTCGGACCGCACGGCCCAGGAGCGGGCATCGGCGCTGACGACGCGCGCGTACCGGCTCGCGGAGCTGGCCGAGGACCTGTCCGCCGCTGCGGCGCTGTGGCGTCGCGACAGCCTGGACTGACCACCCTCCGACAAGCCGCCTGGTCACTGCGTCGTCGGACTGCACGGTGACGGACACGAGCACCGTTCGGCGGTCGAGACGTCCGTCAGGACGCCGCCGCGTCGGGCGGACGCGGGTCACCCGGGTCCGAGCCCGGACATGAGAAGACCGGGCCGCAGAAGCGCCTCTCGGCGCGAGGCCGCTCGGAGCGGCGAATATTGGAGCCCGGGGCTTGCTGCGGCCCGGCGAGATCAAGTGTACGAGACACCTCCCCGTCCGTACCCAGGTGTTCACTCTGGGGGGACAGATCCGCGACCGCGCGCGCCGTGGACAGCGCTCCGGGTCCGCTCGCGCTCCCAGCCCGCAACCGGTCGCGGTGCCGCGCTCGCACCCCGTGGCGGTGCCCGGTCCGCACCCACTCGCGGTGCCCAGCCCGCGCCCACCCGCGGTGCCCGGCCTGTTGCCGCATCCGGGCCTCCCGTCAGCACCCGTGACCGGACCTTCCGTCAGCACCCGTATCCGGGCCTGCATCGGACGCGTCGGCGCGGTGCGGCCGACGCCCGTCCAGAGCACGCCGACCACCGCCGCGGCGCCCGCAAGACTGTCCGCCGACCGCAGCGGACATCCCAAGCGATCCTGACCCAAACCGACGGCGCGAGGGTGCCGAATCATCAGCGTGACCGTCGCACGACGATCACACGAGGTCCCCGTGCGACCCGGGCCCGCTCCCGGGTCAATTCCCTGTGGGTCGCACGGGGCCTCGGCACCTGAACACGGCACCACCCGCGTAGCGACCGCTGCGTCACCCGATCCGAACGGGACCCGACTGATGACCACCGCGACCGCCGTCGCCGAGCGCACTGTCCAGTGCGCGCGGAGGACGCCGTCCACCCGGGAAGGAGGAAAACCTGCAATGCTCACTCTCGTGGAAGGCGACATGGATGGTTGGACTCCCGCCGCCCCGGAACCGGTGTCGGCGGACGACCTGCTCATCCGGGTCGCGACCGGCGACCAGGCTGCGTTCTCCGACCTGTACGACGAGCTGTCCGGCCGGGTCCTCGGACTCGTGACGCGGCTCCTCAAGGACCGGGCGCAGTCGGAAGAGGTCACGCAGGAGGTCTTCCTCGA
This sequence comes from Curtobacterium sp. MCJR17_055, assembly GCF_003224335.1. Classification (GTDB taxonomy): domain Bacteria; phylum Actinomycetota; class Actinomycetes; order Actinomycetales; family Microbacteriaceae; genus Curtobacterium. Next base: position 44,876 of record NZ_QKLF01000002.1, on the reverse strand, counting down.
GGTCTGGCAGCAGGCCACGCGCTTCGACCAGGCCCGCGGCAGTGCCGCCAGCTGGGTGCTGACGATGGCGCACCGCCGAGCGGTCGACCGGGTGCGGGCATCGCAGTCCTCCCGCGACCGGGACACGAAGATCGGCATCCGCGACTTCGAGACGGACTTCGACTCCGTTTCCGAGTCGGTCGAGATCCGACTCGAGCACGAACGCGTCAGCCGGGCGCTCTCCCGACTCACCGAGTTCCAGCGGCAGGCGGTGCAACTCGCCTACTACGGCGGCTTCTCGCACAGCGAGATGGCCGAGCGACTCGGGGTGCCGATCGGCACCGTCAAGACCCGTCTCCGCGACGGGATGATCCGACTCCGTGACGAGATGGGGGTGAACTCATGACCGAACGACACGACGACCCGGAGCTGATGACCGGCTCCCACGCCCTCGACGCGCTCAGTGACGAGGAGCGCCACTCGGTCGAGCAGGCCCTCCGCACCGCTCCCGAACTCCGACTCGAGGCCGACTCGCTGCGCGAGACCGCCCTCGCCCTCGCCTACGCCGTGCCCCCGGTCACGCCCCGCGCCGACCTCAAGGCCTCGCTCATGGCGAAGATCGCCCAGACGCCGCAGCTGCCGGCGCTCGATCAGTCAGCTTCCGACGAGGAGGGCATCGTCGAGCCCGTCCAGGAGGCCCGGCCCGCGCCCGTCGCCGACCTCGCTTCCGACTCCGGTCGCGCCGCGACGAAGGCCCGCGCCCGCTGGTTCCAGCGTCCCGCGGCCGCCCTCAGCGCCGCCGCCGCCGTGGCCGTCGTCTTCCTCGGTGTCGGCCTCGGCGTCGGCCCGTCGCTCTTCTCGGACGACGGCGGCGCCCCCGCCACCACGCAGGCTGCCTCCGGCCTCGACCAGATCTACGCGGCGCCGGACTTCCAGCGCAGCTCGGCGAAGGTCAAGGGCGGCGGGACCGCCACGGTCGTGTGGTCCGGGCAGCTCGGGCGCTCCGCGGTCATCCTCGACGGGGTCAAGGCCGCGCCGAAGGGCAAGACCTACGAGCTCTGGTACATCGGCTCGCAGGAGTCCGGCGGCACCATCGAGGCAGCCGGGCTCATGCACGACGTCGACGGCGGCGTTCGGTCAGCGGTGCTCCGCGGCACCATGGTCGCCGGTGACACGATCGGCATCACGGTCGAGCCGGCGGGCGGGTCGGACCAGCCGACCTCCGAGCCGGTCGTGGCCGTGCCGACGTCGGAGGCCTGAGCGCCCGCGCACCTGCGCCACGGACGGGAGGCTCCCCACCAGCTGGTGCGGAGCCTCCCGTCCGTTCGTGGTGCGGCCGGTCCGCCGAGCGGCGAGACGCCGCCAGGCACGCGAGACGCTGCCGAGTGGGTCGGACGCCGCCGGGTGAGCCGGACTCCGCCGGGTGAGCCGGACGCCGCCGGGCGCTGGACGCCGCCGAGTGCGCCAGACGCTCCGGAGTGGGCCGGACGCCGCCGAGTGGGCCGGACGCCGCCGAAAACGGCGGCGCTTCGCTGCGCTCGGGGGCGTCTCGTACGGACGGGGGCGTGCCGTGCAGACGCGGGCGTCCCGTGGGGACGGCGTCGTGCAGACGGGGCGTGCCGCGCAGACGGGGGCGTCGCGTGGGGACGGGGCGTGCCGCGCAGACGGGGCGTCGTGTGGGGACGGGGGCGTCGAGTGTCGACGGGGGCGTGCCGCTCAAACGGGTGTGTCTCGTGGGACGCAGGGCCCGGGCCTGTGGACGCAACGACAGGAGGCCCGGTGCCGTCCGTGGCGGACGTGCACCGGGCCTCCCGGCTGGTGGTCAGCGGACCGACCGGCGGCTGATCACCCGAAGCGACCCGAGACGTAGTCCTCGGTCGACTTGACGGACGGGTTCGAGAAGATCGTGGCGGTGTCGTCGAACTCGATGAGGTGACCGGGCTGACCGGTGCCCGCGATGTTGAAGAACGCGGTCTTGTCGCTGACGCGCGAGGCCTGCTGCATGTTGTGGGTCACGATGACGATCGTGAAGTCCTTCTTCAGCTCCTCGATGAGGTCCTCGATGGCGAGGGTGGAGATCGGGTCGAGCGCTGAGCACGGCTCGTCCATGAGGAGCACGTCCGGCTGCACGGCGATCGCGCGGGCGATGCAGAGACGCTGCTGCTGACCACCGGACAGGCCCATGCCGGGCTTCTCGAGGCGGTCCTTGACCTCGTTCCACAGGTTGGCACCCTGCAGCGAGCGCTCGACGATGTCATCGGCCTCGGACCGCGAGATGCGCTTGTTGTTCAGCTTGACGCCGGCCAGCACGTTGTCCTTGATGGACATCGTCGGGAACGGGTTCGGGCGCTGGAAGACCATGCCGACCTGACGACGGACGATGACCGGGTCGACGCCGGGGGCGTACAGGTCGTCGCCGTCCACCTTGACCGAACCCTCGACGTACGCACCGGGGATGACCTCGTGCATGCGGTTCAGGGTGCGGAGGAAGGTCGACTTGCCGCAGCCGGACGGGCCGATGAAGGCGGTGACGGTGCGGGGCTCGATCGTCATGTCGACGCCCTCGACGGCCTTGAACTTCGAGTAGTAGACGTTGAGGCCGTCGACCTCGATGCGCTTGGACACGTGGATCCTTCTGGTTGGGTGGTCGAACCGCCGGGGCGGGAAGTCGGGTGGAGGGGGATGCCGGTGTCCCGCGCTAGCGCGGGAGCTTCGGGGCGAAGAGGCGGGTGATGAAGCGGGCGAGCAGGTTGAGCACCATCACGATGAGGATGAGGAGCAGCGCTGCCGTCCAGGCCCGGTCGACGAACGGCACCGGGTTGGCGCCCTGCTGCGAGTACTGCGTGTACGCGAACACCGGCAGCGTCATCATCGGGTCCCCGAACAGGTCGTAGTTCATGCTCGAGGTGAAGCCGGCCGTGACGAGCAGCGGCGCGGTCTCGCCGATGACGCGGGCGATCGAGAGCATCACACCGGTCGTGATGCCGGCGAGGCTCGTGGGGAGCACGACCTTCACGATCGTGAGCCACTTCGGGACACCGAGCGCGTACGAGGCTTCGCGGAGTTCCATCGGCACGATCTTCAGGACCTCCTCGGTGGAGCGCACGACGATCGGGATCATCAGCACCGCGAGGGCGATCGAGCCCACCAGGCCGAAGCGCGAGCCCGGGCCGAGGATCAACGCGAAGAGCGAGTAGGCGAAGAGGCCGGCGACGATCGACGGGATGCCCGTCATGACGTCGACGAAGAACGTGATCCCTCGGGCGAGCGGACCCTTGCCGTACTCGACCAGGTAGATGGAGGTCAGGAGGCCGATCGGCACGCTGATGAGCGCTGCGAAGAGCGTGATCTCCAGGGTGCCGACGAGGGCGTGGACCGCGCCGCCGCCCTCGGAGATGACCCCGCGCATCGAGTACGAGAAGTACTGGGCGTCGAAGCGGGCCAGGCCCTTCGCGAGCACCGTGTAGAGCAGGGAGATCAGCGGCAGCACCGCGATCACGAAGGCGGTGACGACGAGCGAGGTGATGAGCCGGTCGACGGCCTTCCGCCCACCCTCGACGATCCGGGAGAGGACGACGATGAGGACGTCGAACAGGACCGTGCCGAGGAAGACCGCGGCCACGATGTTGAAGTCCTCCGTGGCGCCGCTGGCGGCGAGCAGGGCGAACACCAGGCCGAGGGCGACCCAGCTGCCGATGAGGAGCAGCCACGGGACGGACTTGTGGAGCTTCCCGTTGGCGAAGACGTTGCCGGCGGGCTGACGGAGTGCGAGGGACATCGGGGTGCGACCTTTCCCGTCAGGAGACTCGCTTGCGGACGATGTACCGCGCGAGCATGTTGATGACCAGGGTGATGACGAAGAGGATCAGGCCGGAGGCGACCAGGGCGTTGAGCGCAGTCCCCGAGGCCTCGGCGAACTGCAGCGCGATGTTCGCCGCGATGGTCGACGGGTTGAGCGACCCGATCAGGTTGAAGGTGATGTTCGTCGACACCGACAGGACCAGCGCGATCGCCATCGTCTCGCCGAGTGCACGACCGAGCCCGAGCATGATCGCGGACACGATGCCGGACTTGGCGAACGGCAGGACCGACATCCGGATCATCTCCCAGCGCGTCGCGCCGAGGGCCAGGGCCGCTTCCTCGTTCAGGGTCGGCGCCTGCAAGAAGATCTCGCGCATGACGGCGGTCATGATCGGGATCGCCATGACCGCGAGGACGATCGACGCGGTGAGGATGGTGCGCCCGGTCCCGGAGACCTGACCGGAGAACAGCGGGATCCAGCCGAAGTGCTCGTTGAGGAACTCGTAGAACGGGCGGACGAACCGTGCCAGCACCACGATGCCCCACAGTCCGTAGACGACCGACGGGACCGCGGCCAGCAGGTCGATGACGTACCCGAGCACCGGTGCCAGGCGGCGCGGCGCGTAGTGCGAGATGAAGAGCGCGATGCCGAGCGACAGCGGCACGGCCATGACGAGCGCCAGGAACGCCGACCACACCGTGCCGAAGACGAGCGGGCCGACGTAGTCCCAGAAGTTCGCGGCGTCGTTCGGCAGGTCGCCGGCCTTCGCCGAGAACGCAGGGAGGCTCTGCCAGATGAGGAACGCCGCGACGAGCGCGAGGACGAAGAGGATGAGACTGCCCGCCACGACGGAGGCGGTGGAGAACACCCGATCGCCGATGCGGACGACGGCCTTGGGCTTCGACGGGGTGGCGGTGTCCTGGTCTCGGACCGGTGCGGTCGTCATGGAGCTCCTGTCGGAGGATCGCGTCGGGGTGAGCGCGAGGGTTCGGGGGAGAGGTGGTTCGTGGGGATCGCGACGGGCGCGGAGGCGGCTCGCGTCGGGACGGGCGAGAGCCCGGACGCCGGTCAGGTGGGTGGGACCGGCGTCCGGGCGCGAGCGGGACTTACTTGATGGAGGCGACCGCCGCTGCGGCCTTCTCCGCGAGGTCGGACGACAGGGCGGCCGACTTGGCCTCCGTCGCCGCGGCCTTCTGCGCGTCCTCGGACACGACGTAGCCGAGGTACGCCTTCACGAGGTCGGCCTTGTCCTTGTCCTCGTACTCCTGGCACGCGATGGCGTAGGAGACGAGCACGAGCGGCCAGGCACCCTCAGCGGTGTCCTTGCGGTCGATGTCGATCGCGAGGTCGTTCTCCTCGCGGCCCGTGGCGACGTCGGAGTCGGCGACGACCTGGGCAGCGCCCTCGGCCGAGAGCTCGGTGGCCGTGTCGCCGACCATGAGCTTGGCCTTGTCGAGGTCACCGGCGCCGGAGTCGTCGATGTAGGTGATCGCGTTCGAGGCGCCCTGCATCGCCGAGGCCACACCGGAGGTGCCCTTCGCGCTGTCGCCGACCTCGTACGGGAAGGTCTGGCTGGGCTCTTCGGTCCACACGTCACCGGCGTTCGCGGAGACGTACTCGGAGAAGTTCTGTGTGGTGCCCGAGTCGTCCGAACGGTGGACGACCGTGATGTTCGAGTCCGGCAGGTCGACACCGTCGTTCAGCGCGGCGATCTCGTCGTCGTTCCACTTGGTGATCTTGCCGGAGAAGATGCCCGCGATGCTCTTCGCGTCGAGGGTGAGGTCCGAGACGCCGTCGACCTTGTAGGCGATCGCGATCGGGGAGATGTAGACGGGGATGTCGATGCCCTTGGAGTCCGCGGCGCAGTTCTTGAACTCGCCGGAGAGCTCCTCTTCCTTCAGCGCGGCGTCGGAGCCGGCGAAGTCAGCGGCACCCGACATGAAGTTCTCGCGCCCGGCACCGGAGCCGTCGGGCGTGTAGTTCACCGTGACGCCGGAAGCCTGCTCCTGGAAGCCGGCGGCCCAGGTGGCCTCGGCGGTCTGCTGCGCGGAGGAGCCCGAGCCGGTGAGGGTGCCGGAGAGCTTCGAGTAGTCGACACCCGAGGCGGCGGAGGGCGACGACGATCCGCCGTTGCCCGCGTCCTCGTTCGCCGCGCAGGAGGAGAGCACGACGGCGCCGGCGATCGCGATTGCCGCGACCGAGCCGATTCGCTTGATGTTCACAGGGGTCCCTTCGGGAGGTGAGTGCAGTGGGACCGCTGTGTGGTCCCCGGGCCGGTGCTGACCCGGGAGCGACTGTAGGGACGAGAGGTGACCGGGATGACGCTCTCCGGTGAACGGGAGGTGAACGCGGGGTTCACCCGGTGCGGGTCGGCGGACGCGGGTCGGCGTGCACGGGCAGGATCAGGGGCACGCTGCCCTCCGGCCGGGAGGCTCGGGGGACACCGCGGGCCTGTCACCGGCTGAGGTGGGTCCCGATGGTCGGCGTCCGTGCCGGACGCGGGTCCTGCCATGCTGATCTCTTCGGCTTCCCGACGGCCCGGCCGGGTGGCAGCCCGTGCTGACGGACGGCTGGTTCCAGGCTGCCCGTCCTGTCGGACGGCCCGGTTCCGGGTCATCCGTCCTGACGGGCTGCACGTCCTGGCGGTGGCCGGGCCGCCGGACGGCCGGGCTCGCCGATCGGGCGGCGGACTCCTCGCTGACGGGCTGCTCGGGCCTTTCGTCAGGCGCTGACGGTGTTGCGGTGCGTCTCGACCGCGACGAGCTTGCGGCCGGCGATGTGCATGACGGCGAAGTCCCCGACCGAGAGCATGGCGGCCCGGCGGAGGTCGAACCGCGCCCGGTCGTCGGCGGTGTCGTTCGCGATCCGGGAGATGATGTCCGGCAGCACGGGGCCGTGCGAGCACAGCACCGCGGACTTGCCCTTGTCGAGGCGTTTCCGTACGACGCCCTTGACGTCGGCGGTGCCACGTTCGTGCGCGTCCTGACTGATGTCGGCGGTGTTCGAGACGCCGAGCTTCGTCCTGGAGGACAGCGGCTCGACGGTCGCGAGGCACCGCGCGGCAGTGCTGCTGACGATCTTCTTCGGACCGAACGCCGCGACCGGCGCCGCCACGGACTTCGCCTGTGCCCGTCCGACCGGCAGGAGGGGGCGGGTCGCATCGGGCCCGTCCCAGTCCGAACCGGGGACGGTCTTCGCGTGCCGCAGGGCGATCAGGGCGAAGGTGTCGTGCTCGCCTGCCGCCGCGCGCTCGGCGAAGCGCTCGAGGATCGCGACGTCCCGCTCGTAGGTGAGCCGCGCGCGGGCGTCGTCGATCGACACCCACTCGACGGCGGCCACCTCGTCGTTCGGGCGGAAGACCCCCGCCCGCTCGAACTCCTTCCGGCTCACCCGCGCCGACCAGTAGTGCACGACCTTGTCGCGTCCGCTGGGCAGGACGTACTCGGCGCGACCGAGGGGAGCGCCGAGGTGTACGCGGTACCCGGTCTCCTCGTCGATCTCGCGGACCGCTGCTTCCGGCACGCTCTCGCCCGGGTCGACCTTGCCCTTGGGGAACGAGACGTCCTTGTGGTGCTCCCGGTGGATGAGGAGCACGAGCGGGACGCCGTCCTGCTCGCGCCACACCACGGCCCCGGCCGCGACGACCGGGCCTGCCTGCCCTCCACTCACCGCGTCGAGCGCTTCCGCGCCGAGATCGTCCGCATCTGCACGTTCTGGGCGTCGTCGAGCGGTCGACCGTCCTCGTCCGTCGAGCGGCGGGTCCATTCGCCGTCCGACTCCAGGTGCCACGAACTGGTGGTCTCGGCCATCGCCAGGTCGAACATCCCCTGGACCTCGTCGATGTGCGCGGGAGCGGTGAGCCGCACCAGGGCTTCGACGCGACGGTCGAGGTTGCGGTGCATCATGTCTGCGCTGCCGATGAAGACGACCGGGTCGCCGTCGTTGTGGAACGCGAAGGCCCGGGAGTGCTCCAGGTACCGTCCGACGATGCTCCGGACGCGGATGGTCTCGCTGACCCCTTCGAGTCCGGGCTTCAGCGAGCAGATCCCGCGGACCCAGACGTCGACGGGGACACCGGCCTGGCTCGCCAGGTAGAGCGCGTCGATGATCTGCTCGTCGACCATCGAGTTGACCTTGATGCGGATGCCCGAGGGCTTCCCGTCGCGGGCGTTCTGCGCCTCTGTCTGGATGCGCTTGACCAGCCCCTTCCGCAGGTGCAGCGGCGCGACCAGCAGTCGCTTGAACTTCTTCTCGATGGCGTAGCCCGACAGCTCGTTGAACAGGCGCGTCAGGTCCTTGCCCACCGTGTCGTCCGCGGTGAAGAGGCCCATGTCCTCGTAGATCCGCGAGGTCTTCGGGTTGTAGTTGCCCGTGCCGATGTGGCTGTAGTGCTTGAGCGTCCCGCCCTCCTGGCGGATGACGAGCACCAGCTTGGAGTGCGTCTTCAGCCCGACCAGGCCGTAGACGACGTGCACGCCGGCCTTCTCGAGCTTGCGGGCCCACGTGATGTTGTTCTGCTCGTCGAAGCGCGCCTTGATCTCGACCAGGGCGAGGACCTGCTTACCGGCAGCTGCGGCGTCGATGAGGGCCTCGACGATGGGGGAGTCGCCCGACGTGCGGTACAGCGTCTGCTTGATCGCGAGGACGTTCGGGTCGGCTGCGGCCTGCTCGAGGAACGCCTGCACGCTGGTCGCGAAGGACTCGTACGGGTGGTGGACCAGGACGTCGCGCGCGGCGATCGCGCGGAACAGGTCGGGCTTCGTGTTCGGTTCGCCCGGCTGGAACTGCACCGGGGTCGTCGGGACGTGACGCGGGTAGTGCAGGTCGGGACGGGCGATCTTGGCGATCTCGAACAGCCCGCCGAGGTCGAGCGGCGACGGCAGGCGGTAGACCTCCTGCTCGGTGATGTCGAGTTCGCGCACCAGGAGGTCGAGCGTCACCGGGTCCATGTCCTCGGTGATCTCGAGCCGGATCGGCGGACCGAAGCGACGGCGGAGGAGCTCTCGCTCGAGTGCTTGGATGAGGTTCTCGGCCTCGTCCTCCTCGATCTCGACGTCCTCGTTGCGGGTGATGCGGAACACGTGGTGCTCGAGGACCTCCATGCCCGGGAACAGGTCCGGCAGGTGGTTCGCGATGAGGTCTTCGAGGGGGATGAAGCGCAGCCGCCCCGAGTTGTCGTCCGGGAGCTTGATGAAGCGCGGGTAGTTCTGCGGCACCTTGAGGCGCGCGAACTCCTGCCGCTGCGACTTCGGGTTGCGCACCCGCACCGCCAGGTTGAGCGAGAGGCCGGAGATGTAGGGGAACGGGTGTGCCGGGTCGACTGCGAGCGGCATGAGCACCGGGAAGATCTGCTCGCTGAAGTACTCACGCATCCGCAGGCGGTCGTCCTCGCCCAGGTCGGACCAGTGCTCGACGTGGATGCCGGCGGCGTCGAGGTCGGGCTTGAGCGACCCGATGAAGGCGTTGGCGTGCCGTTCCTGCAGCTCGTGCGCCTTCATCGCGATGTCGCGCAGGACGTCGCTCGGCGCGCGACCGACGTTGGTGGGGACCGCGATGCCGGTGTCGATGCGGCGCTTCAGGCCGGCGACGCGGACCATGAAGAACTCGTCGAGGTTCGACGCGAAGATCGCGAGGAAGTTCGCACGCTCGAGCAGCGGCTGCGTCCGGTCTTCACCGAGCTCGAGCACGCGCTGGTTGAAGCGGAGCCAGCTGAGCTCACGGTCGAAGTACCGGTCCGAGGGCAGCGACTCGTGCTCGATCTCCACGACCTCGTCGAAGTCGTCGAGGTCGTTCGCGACGGAGTCGCCGTCCAGCTGCGGTTCGGTGTCCATGGCCACATCCTGCCACCAGCACCCTGCACCGGGAGCGGCCCGGGTTGCGCCTGTGGAGACAGAGGGTGAACGGGCAGTCGTCGGGACGGCGGATCAGCTGTGCACAGGAGGGTACGAGCGGGTGGACGACTCGGTATGGTGGTGCGCGTCAGAGCCTCCGGGGGATCTTCTGCGCGGGGGTGCAGGTACGAAGAGAAGAGGGGTTCACCATGTCGCGTGTGCTTTCGACCGAGCAGGCGAAGACCGCCATCCGTCAGATCCAGTCCATCGTGAACGGTGGGTTCACGGACCAGATCTCGCAGCTCGATGCGCAGGGGCGCATCCTGTCCGACTCGAACGTGTGGGACGGCCCGTTGGCGTCGAACTTCCGTGGTTCGACGTGGCCGGAGACCAAGGCTGCGCTGGACAAGGCGAAGACGGAGCTCGAGCAGCTCCGCACGCAGCTCGACAAGATCTCGCAGGACATCTTCACCGCGGGTGGCGGCGCGTAACACCGACCGACAACGCCCGGGTCGTCGACTGGTTCGACGGCCCGGGTTCCCGCGTTCGACGCGGACCATCACGACCAGCACCACTTCTTCCGGGGGGACGACAACCGTGTCAGGACAGCTGCACGCCAACACCGATCCGATCGAGTTCGACGACGCCACCGCTGATGCGCTCGCCAGCGCCATGCGCGGCGCGGCGAGTGCGATCGACGGTCAGATCGGGAGTCGTCAGTCGTACGTGTCGACGGCCTCGCAGGAGTTCCGCGGCCACTTCTCGCAGCTGTTCACCGAGAACGCGACGATCGCGAAGAGCGACGGTACGACCCTCTCAGACCTGATGCGCACGGTCGCGGGGTGGGTCGACCAGATGAAGAAGCTCGCCGCAGAAGAACGCGAACGGCGTCGCCAGGCCCGTGAGTGGCAGGAGCAGCAGGCTGAACGCAACGGGTTCGAGAAGTGGTGGGACGACACGTTCGGCACCGGGAACCCGCCGGACATCGAGAACAAGCCCGCGCCTCCGTTCGGCCCCGCGGAGATGCAGCCGAAGCCGAGGCAGACGCCTTCCCCGGGTTCCGGCGGCGGCGGGGGCGGGACGTCGTCCGCGAAGCCGGAAGACCTCCGGTCCTTCGCCACGGGCTCGGCGTCGTTGAACTCCGAGCTGTCCGGGAAGCCCGGGCTGCTCCGGGGCAAGCTGTCCGACTTCGCGTCCCTGTGCTCCTGGGGCACGATCAACGCGGACGGGCTCGTCACCGGCTTCGAGCGGTGGCTCGCAGCCAACGACCAGGACGTCGCCTGGGCGAAGACCATCGCCGACGCCTTCGCCGCCGCCGGGGGTGAAGGCGCGGTCTCGACCGTGTCCGACGCAGCGCTCGGCGCAGCTCTGCAGGCCGCGGGCGTGTCGGCCAACCGGACCGACCTGCAGATCGATCCGCCCACCGCCTACGGCGCGCAGCCGACGACCGGTTACTCGATGGACCCGGTCAACACGACGACCGGCAACTTCCTCGAGCCAGAGCTCGACCTCTCCTTCGACGGCGCATCCGCGTCCCTCAGGGTCTCGCGCATGTACAACTCCCTCGACCAGCGGGTCGGGGTCTTCGGCCCGGGGTGGGCGTCCGTCCTCGAGACCCGCCTGCTCCTCGACGACGAGGGCGCGTCCTTCGTCGGTGCCGACGGCCGGCTCGTCCGCTTCCCCCGGGCCGGCACCGGTTGGGCGCGCGGCGTCGGCGAGAACCGGTGGCTCACGACGGAGGCAGACCTCCTGGTCGTGCGGGACAACGAGGGTGGTCGTATCGACTTCACCCCGACTGGTCTCTGGGTCGGCGAGAGCGCCGGACCCGGAACAGCCGTGGCGGTGGAACGGGACGCTTCCGACGCCGTCGTGCGTCTCCGCCACGAACGCGGTCGCTTCGTGGACATCGAGTACGTCGACGGTCGTGTCGCCGTGCTGCGGGCCTCCGACGGACGTCGGGTGGAGTACGGGTACGACGACCGAGGGCGCCTGGTCTCGGCCGCGACCCCGCTCGGGACCAGGACGTACGGCTGGGACGAGGACGACCTCATCGTGACGGTCACGAGTGCCGACGGCGTGCTCGAGGTCGACAACGTGTACGACGCGCAGCGTCGTGTCGTCGAGCAGACCAGCCCGCACGGCCGCCGAGTCCGGTTCGCCTACCTCCCCGGCCGCGTGACCGTGGTCTCCGACCAGGACGGGACGCGTTCGAACGCCTGGATCGCGGACCCGAAGGGTCGACTCGTCGGGATCATCGACTCGGATGACCGTCGACAGTCGATGAGCTACGACCCGCACGGCAACCTCGTGTCAGCGACGGAACGCGACGGTTCGGTCACCGTGCACGCCTACGACGCGCGAGGCCGCCGTACGCGGACGGTCACGCCGACCGGTGGGGACCTGACGTACGGCTACGACGACGCCGACCGCGTCACGACCGTGGTCACGGAGAGCGGCAGCGTCGTCACGTACGAGTACGACGGTGACGAGCGTGACCCGTCGGTCGTCATCGACCCGATGGGCGGACGAACCGAACTCACGTGGGACCACGGCCTGCTCCTCCGGGTCGTCGACCCCACCGGTGTCACGCTCAGCCTCGACCACGACGCGTCGGGCGAGCTCGTCGCCGTGACCAACGCTGCCGGGCACGTCGCACGGATCGAGCGGGACGCCGCCGGTCACGCCGTCGCGACCATCAGCCCCACCGGCGCCCGCACGGAGTACCGCTACGGTGCCGCCGGTCAGGTCGTCGCTCGCCGTGACCCCGACGGCGCGACGTGGACGGTCGAGTACACCGCGGGTGGACGCGTCAGCGCCGTGACCGACCCGATCGATGCGCGGACCGTCCTCGCCTACGGGGCGGACGGTGAACTCGCCTCCACGACCGACGCGCTCGGACGGACCACCCGCCGGACCTACGACGACCAGGCCAACCCGCTGCAGGTCACCCTGCCGAGCGGCGCGTCCTGGACCTTCGCGCACGACGCCTTGTCGCGCCTCCAGTCCGTCGTCGACCCCACCGGCGCAGTGTGGCGCCGGGAGTACGGGGTCAACGGCGACCTGCACGCCGTGACCGACCCCACCGGAGTCCGCAAGGAGTTCTCGGAGGACCCGGCCACTGGCATCTCCACGTTGTCGGACGCGTTCGCGACGACCACCGTCCGGTCCGACGAGTTCGGACGGCCCGTCGAGGTGACGTCCGACGAGACCGGTTCCGAACTCGTGACGTACGACGCTTGTGGCCGACCGGTCGAGCTGGTGGACGGTGAGGGTGGCCTCACCCGTATCGAGCGCGACCCGAGTGGCCGGATCAGCGCGATCACGTCGCCGAGCGGTGGGCGGACGACCTACGAGTACGACGCCTGTGGCCGGCCTTCGGCCGCCACCGACCCACTCGGGGCGCGGACGACGATCACCTACGACGCAGACTCACGGGTCGTCGCGCGGATCTTGCCGACGGGTGACGTCGAGCGCATCGAGTACGACGTCGTCGGACGCGTCGTCGCGCGGACCGCACCCGGAGAAGGAACGGCTCGCTACCGCTGGGACGCGGCCGGGAGGCTCGTCTCCGTCCACGACGCACGTCACGGTCGACGTCGGTTCCGCTACGACGCCGCGGGCCAGCTCGTCGAGGCCGAGAACGGCCTGGGCGGAGTGACCGCCTACACGTACGACGCCGACGGGCGCCTGACCAGCGCGACCGACCCGGTGGGTGGTGTCACCCGGTACGCCTACGACGCTGCCGGACGGCTGATCGGCATCACGGATCCGTTGGGCAGGACGACCACCGCACGACTCGACGACGCCGGTCGCCGCATCCAGCAGACGGACCCCGACGGCGGGGTCGTCGAGTGGGCGTACGACGCAGCAGGACGTGAACAGCGGATCTTTGTGGACGGCGCCCTCGTGGCGGAGACCGCGCACGACAGAGCTCGACGGACCGTCGTCGTCACCGACCACACGCGTGGCCCTGGTCGGGACATCGAGCACGAGCTGTGCTTCGACCGGCGGGGTCTGCTCGTCCGGCGGAGCCGGGGCGGGCAGGCGATGTCCTGGGAGTACGACGTCGACGGCCGTCGTGCTGCCCGTACGGACCCCGACGGCAACCGCACGACATGGCGCAGGGACGCCGCCGGCCGCGTCGTCGGCGTCGAACGGGAAGGACTCGCGCCCGCCGCGTTCACCCTGGACACCCTCGGGCGCATCGTCCAGGCCTCGACCGGTGACGTCGTCCAGTCGTGGTCGTACGAGCGCGGGTCGCTCGTCGAACACACCGTGACCACGCCGGAGGGTGGCACGACGACCCGCATCGACCACGACGAGGACGACCGCATCGCGGCGATCACCGGCGCGGACGGTCACCGGACCTACGTCCACGACGCCGCGGCGCAACTCGTCAGCGCACTCGACGACGGCGGCCGTGGTCGGACCTGGCGGTACGACGCAGCAGGACGCCTCGTCGCCGAGACCGTCGACGATGCGGAACTCCGGCACGAGTACGACGCTGCCGGGCAACTCGTCGCCACCACCGGTGCTGACGGTGCGCGGACCGAGTACGTGCACGACGGACTCGGACGGCGCGTCCGGCGGACTGCTCCGGACGGTTCGACCACCGAGTACGCCTGGTCGGACCTCGGGTTCCTGGCCGGAGTCTTCGAGCGGGACGCGACGTACGACGAGACCGGCCGGCTCGAGGTGTGGACCGACGCTCTGGGCGAGGTCGCGGAAGTCGGAGGAGTCGACACCTGGTGGGACACCGCAGCAGGTGTCCCGGTCCTGACCTCGGTCGGCGCGACGCCGGTGCTGGAAGCCCCGGGCGGGATCCTCGCCGTCGACGGGAGCTGGACAGCAGGGAACTGGCGCGGGGCGCGTGCGACCGACGCGACCGATCCCTGGGCGCTCCTCGCATCGACGAGCGGGATCGACGGCGGCGCTGCGCTGCCGTCCGGAGTCGGGCTGACCCCGGGCGGAAGCCTGAGCATCGGGGGGATGGAGTGGCTCGGGGCACGGGTGTACGACCCCGTGGCGAAGGGCTTCCTGTCGACGGACCCGCTCGCGCCGGTCGTCGGAGCTGGGTGGTCGGGGAACCCCTACTCGTACGCGGGGAACGACCCGCTGCACGCGGTCGACCCGCTCGGGCTGCGGCCGGCGACGGACAAGGACCTGCAGGCGTACCGGGATGCGCACCAGGGCGGTCTCAAGGACTGGGCGGATGAGCACGCCGACGAGATCGCAGCTGTGGCGGTCGGCGTCGGGATCGGGCTGACGATCGCGTCGATGGTGACCCCGGTCGGGCCAATCGTCGCGATCGCGATGGCGGCTGGTGCAGGAGCCGCCCTCTCCGGCGGGCTTTCGATCCAGTCGAACAAGGGAGCTGACGGCAGGGTTGATTGGGGTGCGGTCGGATTGGACACCGTGATCGGGGGAGTCGCCGGGGCGGTCGGCGGTGGCGCCGCGGCGAAGCTTGCACAGTGGGCTCCGAAGATCACGCAAGCCGTCACGCCGCAGATTGCTCGGATCTCGCAGCCTGCCCTCCGCCAAGCAGCGACCACAGCCATTGGCTCGACAGGTCGGGCTGCCGTTGCGTCGGGGCTTTCGGGGGCAACGTCGAACGTCGGGAGCTATGCGATCGACCCGCAGATCACTGACAAGAGCGCCTTGGGGTACGTAAATGCCGCCGCGACTGGGTTCGGGGTGGGCGCAGGAACGAGCGTTGCATCAAGCGCTCTCAGCCCTCTCGTCTCGAAGCTGCCGATCGGCCCGGATGTCCCCGAAGGATGGGTCGGACATGAGCTGCCCAGCGCCGTCTCGCGGTGGAACGCCGTGACGGGTGACATCACCGACCGCTTCGTCGGTGGGGTCGGTGCTGTCGTGAACGAGGCCGTCCGCCCGGGCGGAGACGGTGTCGCGCAGGACTTCGGCACAACGTTCTTCGGAGGTGCTGTGTCCGGCGGGGAGGGGCCGACGAAGCCCGTTCACTCCGCTGGCTGACAAACTGGACGCACGGGCGATCGTACCGAGTTCTTGGGAGACGTATTGGTGACTGCAGCGAGACGGAAGATGTCGAAGACCAAGGCATGGGTATTGTTCCTGCTCTGGGCTTTCCTGATCGTCTTCGTGAGTGCGTTCTTCCTCGCTGGCCCCGCGGTGCTTCGGTCATACGACAACGCGCACAACGTCACGTTGACCTGTGAGGTCTCCTCCGCGAAAGCGAGCACCGGTTCCACTCGCTCGGCGAAAGGGGTCGGCGCGTCCATCCCGCAAGTCGTCATCGAGTCGAGCGATTGCGGCAAGTTCGTGTTGCGCACCGGCGTCACTGCGGACAACAGCCGCGACGTTGCATCCAGGTTCGAGACCGGAGCTGAGTACGAGTTCGAGGCCGGGGATGGATCGCTCAAGGTGCGCGGTTTGTTGAAGCTGTTCGGGGCCTCGCCTGAGTTGCTCTCCTACCGTCGTGCTTGAAGCGAGTGGAGCGCTGCTCAGTCGAGGAGAAAGCGCTGAGCGACTCAGTAAGTCGGCCACCTTGGGGTGGCGACCGGGGTGGGACCAGGATCAATTCGTGATATTTTCGGGATCGGAACGGCACGATGAGTCCGAAGCTTGACTCTGGCACTTTCCAGCAGTCAAGTGCGCTCGTTTTGGCATCTGTTGCGGTACTGGCGGCAGTCTTGTTCCCCGTTATTTCCGTCGGTGATCGCGTTGGCGGCGTTCTCCCCGTCGCACTGACCGGTGCCGCTGGCGGTCTGATCTTCATCGGAGGGGTTTTTATCTCTGCCGCGCGAGCATCGGTACGCCGGTGCTGGTGATCTCGATGATTGCTCTGATGTTCATCAGTCGCCAGATCGGCGGAATCTGGTTGGTCCTCATCCCCAGCTACATCCTGAGTGCTTTCGGCAGCGCAGTGCTCGGAGGGCATCTCAGGTCTCTTCGTACTCGAGAGGCGACGAGGCGCTGATGTCTTGTTGCGCCGAGGTCGCCGCTTGGTCCGGCTTCCCATCCCCACCGGACGACACATCCAGAGCGGCGACCACGCCATGGCTCGGGACGTCGCCCGGTGAAGCACCGTCGTCGACCACGTCGCGGGAGGGGCGGGCGGCGTGGTGAACGACGTGCTCGTTCGGAAGGATCCACGAGACTATCTGCAGGACGGGATCAACGGCGCGATCTCTGGCGCGAGCGGACGAACAGGTCCGCTGCACCCAGTTCGCCGCTGATCCGAACGGCGAGGGGAACGACCATGGCGGTATTCACGAAGACCGATGCCAGTGGGAAGCCGAGTCGCTCGAAGCGACGTGATCGTCTCGTCGCGATCGGGATCCTCGTCCTGGTCGTCCTGGTCGTCCTGGTCGTCCTGGTCGTCCTGGTCCCAGTGCTCGTGATCTTCGTCGGCCCGATCACGCTGAAGGTCTACGACGCGGCTCATCGGGTCGAGGTGTCGTGCAAAGTGCTCTCGGCACGGATCGGCGTTGGTTCGTCGCACTCGGTCAGGGGCATCGGTTCATCGACCAATCAGGTCGTGATCGAGACTTCTGGCTGCGGGACGTTGACGTTGCGCTGGGGCGTGACGAGGGACAACAAAGAATCAATCACCGACGGCTTCGCGCCCGGGACGACGTGGAAGTTCAATGTCGGTGCAGGTTCGTACCGGCTGCACCCCTTCCTGAACACCATCCGTCAGGCGGTCTTCGTGCAGGACTTCCAACGAGCCTGAACCCTCGTCGTCCGCCGAGGGGTGACAGCCGACGACAGTTGGGGAAGATGCCTCATACGCAGCCACAAACCGCTGACGGACTGTTCAGTACGCAGCAGCAGGGTCGCTTTTTTGGGGCTCGAATGCGTCCGGCGTCGCTGTCCGAGGTATCGGCGACGCTGCCTGGGAGATGTTCAGCGGCTGAGTCCACACCGTCGGCGACTAACGAGCCAGATGGCCCGGACGGCCCGGATCGCGGCAATCTGGAACTCAGGGATCGTGGTCGTATTCTTCGCCCTGCCCTGGCCCTGACCCTTGCATTTGGGATGCGTAGCGTCACCGACGGAGCCGCTGACTGAAGACGGCCGGGCGACGAATAAGGAATGGTGGGACCAGGGTGCCTGACGGTGTTCCTCCGACGAGGAGCACGAAGCGAAGGCGCGCGATCCGGGTTCTGGCGCTTCGCGCTCATGCCGATCATGATCCTGGTGGTGCAAGTCGGGGGCTCTGCCTGGGACCGGACACATCCGATCGCCGTGCGAGGCAGGGTCATCTCAGCAGAGGGCGGGGTGCGGTCATCCACCTCGGGGAGGGGCGTGGAGTGTCCTACGACCGGGTGGTGGTGCGCTCCGTCTGTCGCGGGGCGCTCGTCGTGCGAAGTGGAGTGACTGCGAAGAACCGCAATGTGATCGCACGGAAGTTCGAGCCGGGCAGCAGTACGAGTTCGAGATGGGAGAGGCGTCCTTCCGAAGCGTGCTTCGCGTCCTGCGAACTCCAGCGGTCGTGAAGGTGCACTAGCGCCGGACGCGGTGAACAGCGGAAGCGGGAAAGGTCAGCGGCGACGATTGGTGTTCGTCGTGGTGATTATGGTCATGCAGGCGAACGCAAGGTCGGTGTCCTGATCGACGACGTGCATGAGGCGCGTCGCTGAAGTCGACGGCAAGGGGAGTAACCGAGTAGAGGAGGAAACGTGGAGCTTTCCGGGCAGTCGATGGTCAGCGGGCGGAGGTTGTCGAGGCCGATGCGATGGTTGGTTTTGCTGCTCGTGATGGCGCTCTTCATGCTCGTGCTCTTCGTGTTCGCGATCGGGCCGGCGATGCTCGAGAACTACGACCGCGCACACATCACGACGATCAACTGCAAGGTGACGGCGGCCTACGCCGGCTCCGCTTCAAGTCGGTCGTTGCAGGGAGTTGGCACATCGTCCAACCAGGTGGAGTACCGGTCACCGGATTGTGGAACGCTTGTATTGAGTGGAGGGCTCACCGCCGAGGCAGCCGAGGAGAAAGCATCTGGAGTCGTGGGCGGGGAGCGTTACGACGTCAAGATCGGTCAAGGGTCTGCACGCCTGCGGGGATGGTTCCAAGCGGTCGGCGTCGCACCCAATGTGCTCGATGTGCGAGCCGAGCGTGGAAGGTGAGCCGCGCCATGCAATGGGACCGATCCGGCGGCCGGCAGAGGGCTACGACGATGATGGTCCCCGGCGGGACATCGACAAGGAGCAACGTGGGAGCGAAACGGCGCCGCGGGAACGTGCTGGTGATCTCGATGTTGAGCGCGATGGTGCTTGTCACCGCGCTGGTCCTCGGGGGCTCACGGGCGTGGAAGGCCTACGACGACGCGCACGTGATCTCCGTCATGTGCACCGTGACGGGTGCCGAAGGAGACATCGGGTCGAGCGCTTCCGGTAAGGGAATCGGATCGTCGTTCGACCAGGTCGCGATCATGACGAAGGAATGTGGTCCGCTCGTCCTCAGGCGGGGCGTGACGGCCGACAACAAAGACGCGATCGCCTCGAGGCTCGAAGCAGGAGGCTCGACTCGGTTCCAGATCGGCGAAGCATCATTCCGACACCGGGAGGCCCTCGTTCGCGTGCGCGAGAAGGTGGGTCGTCTTCGGTTTCTCGGCGGAACCGTGACAGGGGCCTGCAGCTGTTGATGGCCTTTCAGGAGTGACGGCTCCCTCGAGGTGAGGGCTCAGTCGCGCAGATTCGGCGCTTCGCCGGGACTCCTCGGATGCCGTCGTTCTTGAGGTCGCCGCATGGTCTGCGCGGACGCGACCGGATGGACGACATGAGCTTGCTTGACCTGATCGACACCCTGGACCGGCGCGGCGCTGAGGACGCAGCCTCAGCCGAACAGATCCATGCGGTGCGGTCGGTCCTCGCCCGTGCTCTGGCGCAGGAACAGGGGAGTCCAGTTTCCCGGTCGATCGTGCGGGAGGCCGGACGGACGGTCGCGGACTCCTGGCCTCTCCAGAGCGAGCTCGGCGCGCTGGTGCTGACGTTCTCGCGATCGGCGTAGTCCCGGTCTCGGTGATCGCTTCACGGGTTGTCGAACGGCTCCGTGTCGTCACCGCTGATCGTGTCGCCCGAACGGGGGACTCGTGGGTCTGTGGACAGTCGTCCCTCGGCGATGCAGCGCCGTTAGGATCGAGTCGCTTGTCGGTTCTTGAGGGGGACGATCGCCAATGTCGTTGCGCATGCTGCATCCAGGGGTACGAACGAAGAACGGCCGTGCGCTCGCCGTTGTCGCGATGGCGGGCGCTGCTGCGGTGGTCCTGGCGGGGTGCACGTCCACGGATCGCGCGGTGGAGAGCCCGTCTCGCGTCCTGCAGACCGTGGACACGCGCCTCGCTGCGGACGGGTCGATCACCACGATCTCCGACACCGCCATCTCGGTCGGCGCGGACGACTCGTCGTCCTCCGTCACGGAGCACGAGGCGGCGAAGGCCGCGGGTGACCTGCCGTTGCGCGTGACCACGCAGTACACGACGGCGAAGAAGAGCGGAACCGACCTCGCGGACCTGGCGGGCTACTCCGGCCGGGTCGAGATCGACCTCACCGTCGAGAACCTGACCGTCCGATCGCGGAACTTGACCTACGACGTGGCCGGGGCCTCCCGGACGACGCCGGCGCTCGTCGGCGCTCCCTTCAGCATCGCCGCGTCGACGGTGCTGCCGGGTACCCGACCGAACAGTGTCGTCACCGAGACTGCTGACGACGGCACCGCGACCGACGGTGTCGTCAGCGCGAACGGTGACGGCGATGCCGTCGTGCAGTGGGGACGCCTGCTCGCGCCGCCCATGTCGGGAGCGAGCACGACCCTGCACCTGGTGGCGAACGTCGACGATTTCGCGGCACCCACCTTCGACCTGGCCGCGCAGCCGGGCATCTCGACCGACCTGTCCTCGACCGGTGTGGTGAACGCGGCCTTCGGGTCCGACACCGACTCCGAACTGGCGCTGCAGCGGCGCACGATCGACCTCATCTCGCAGGTGAACGAGGTGCTCGCGCGCGCCGGGAGCACGATCACCGAGGTCCGGTCGAACCTCGAGACGACGTCGTCCACACTCGGTGTCCGGACGGCTGACCGGCTCAAGGAGAGCAGCACCTCGCTCGCCAGCACGATGAAATCGCTGTCCGGCCAGCTCGGCTCGTTGAAGTCCGACCTCGGCTCGACGGTCGGTGCAACGCAGTCCACTGTCTTGCAGCAGCTGCAGGAGACGACCACGAGCCTCGACGCGTTGCTCGGTGACACCTCCGCCACCGCTCCCCGTCCGGCGATCGACGGCGAGGGCTGCGCGGCAGCTCCGCAGCAGGCGGATGGTGGCGCGAGCGTCTACGGCAACCTCCTGCGGGTGTCGTCGCAGTTGGAGGGGTACGCGACGGCGAGCGAGGAGTGCAAGCAGCAGGTCAGCGACCAGCTCGCGTCCTCGATCGGCCCCCGCGAACCAACGGCAGAGAAGTGCGCCGTCGAGACCGCCCGCTTCTCCCTGACGTGCGCACTGTTCTCGTCGTCGACCAGCATCACGGAGGCGCTCGCCGGACTGGTGAAGACCGGCGCCGATCTGGCAAACGGTCTGCAGCCCGACTTGGCGGAGGCCGCCATCAATGAATACGGGAAGGTGGACACGGGGCTGGGCGAGGTGCAGACGGCTCTCGACGCGCTCTCAACGCGCTCGGGGAATGGCACGGCAACGGTCAAACAGCAGCTGGACGCTCTCGAGGAGGCAGTCCGGGTCGCGGGCGTCGGTGTGAAGGACCTCAGCGACAAGATCGTCGCTGTGCATGGTCGTGCCAAGGCCGCTCGGGGCGTCATCGGGAACATCGGCGACCCGCGCCTTTCCAAGACTATGCAAGCGCAGAATGCGGCGCTCGCGGAACGGATCTGCCAGATGGTCGTGCCCACCGATGACGGTGGTATCGTCCCATCGCTGCCGGTCGGACCAGGTCTCACCGAGCAGCAAGCCGACGAACTCCGTTCGTACCTGACGGCGACACCGTGCGTCGACGAGGGTGACGGTGCCAAGCTGGACACGGCGATCCCGTTCGACAAGCCGATGGACGCACGTCTCGCCGACCAGTCTGTCGCCTGGGACGAGTTGATCAAGGCCACGGACCTCGATGACGAGACGGCCGGTCTCGGCGCCGCGACCCGCGAGCTGCGCGATCGTTTTCGCACGATCGAAGACGCTCGTCGTGCGGTGTACGACAGCATCAGCACGAGCGGCGGCGACGTGACGTCGTCGGTCGAGCAGATGCAGACCGCGGTCGACGACGCGAACGAAGCCGGAGACAAGCTTGCGACGGCACTGACCTCGGTCCGTGACGAGCAGGAGTCCCTGGGCCAGAAGGTGAAGGACGCCTTTGCCAAGGCGAACGACGATACAGCGGAGAAGATCGACGAGCTCATCGACGAGCAGGTCCGCGAAGTGTCGGAGCAGGCCGGAACCAGCAACGCCGCCGTGCTGAAGGCGTTCGACCAGTCGATCGCCGGCCTCCGCTCGACGTCGAAGCAGGTGACATCCGGAGCCAAGGGCACGATCGACGAGCAGCGCGGCAAGCTCGAGCGGGAGAACTCGGCCCTCGCGACCGCAGTGGACGAGCAGACGAAGCAGAGCCTGGCGCGGATCGACGCGAGCACCACGGCGTCGACCCGCGACGTCGAGGGCGCGAGCACGCTGCTGACCGGAGACCTCAACCGCGTGATGCTCGACCTGGGCGACCGCAAGGTCAACGGCTCCGGCATCCTCGGCGCGATGGCGACGAGCGCGGCGAAGTCCGACTCCGCCGACTACCAGCTCGCCCTGGCCTCGCAGAACGCAGCTGGGTACGCCAACGTGCGCGCCGAGGACGTGGCGGGCATCCTCCTCCAGCAGGAGCAGTTCCGCGCATCGCTCGACGCGGCGACCACTCTGCCGGCGTTCCGGATGGACGTGCCGGAGAGCGCGACCTCGACGACGCTGTACACCTTCACCATCGGGGGCACACGATGACTCACGCCGTCGACGACATGCAGCACGACCGGCGGCCGCGCCAGCCGCTCGTGATCGTCGCAATCGCGGTGCTCGTCATCGCGGTGGTCCTCGCGGTCGTGGTGTTCGTGGTCGACCGGAACACGCCCGCGGCCGAGGCCGTCCCGGCGACCGTGCCGGTCCCGATCCGGGTCGCCCATGTGCCCGAGGGCACGAAGATCGGTGTGGTCGTCACGCTCGGCGACGGCGAGGGGGCCGACTGGGACGAAGCGGCGCAAGGTGCCCTCGTCGCGGAACGTCGTCTCACGCTGGGCGGGACGGACGTCGAACTCGTGACGCGGAACGACGGCGGCAGCGCCGGCGGTGGGGAGCGTGCCGTCGAGGCACTCGTCGACAGCGGCGTCTCGGGCATCGTGGTCGCCTCGTCCGGTGCGCACGTCTCCGGCGCGCTCGAGGCCGCCGCCGACGCCGGGGTGCCGGTCGTCCTCCCGTACGCATCCAGTGGCAGCGACTCGTGGTCGACGGCGCCGTCGCCGGCCTCCACGACCGCCGCCATGGAACGCGCGCTCCGAGGCGCTGACTCCCCGCTGCTGGTCGACCTCGGCGGCGGTGCGCCCTCCGGGCTGGAGGTCGCCCACGTGCTCACCGCGGATGCCGCCGCCGACGACACCGCGCTCGCGACGACCGTCGCCGAGCGGACCGGTGCCGTGACGGCGGACGCCACGCCCGCAGCCGGTGACGACCAGGCCGATGCCCCCGCTCCGGCGGACTCGGACGCGGTCGTCGTCAGCGGCTCGGCGGCTCGACAGGGGGCGTTCGTCGCCGCCCTGCAGTCCGCGGACGTGACGGTGCCCGTCGTCCTCACCCCGCAGGCGACCAGTCCGGCGTTCGGCACCGCGCTCGCCGACGCGAACGGCAGCCTGTCGGGCACGTTCGTCTCCGCGGGCGTCGCGACCGACGACGCGCGTGCGCTCACCTCCGACGAGCAGGGCCGTGCGATGTCGGCGTTCCTCGGCGGCGTCCGGGTGCTCGCTGACGACCCGGATGCGCAGAACCTCACCGCGGACCAGCCGTTCTCCGCGGTGGCCTGGGCTGCTGACTCGCGGAGCCATGACGCGGTCGTGGCCTTGGTGCGAGCCGTCGGCTCGGCTCGCAGCGACGACCCGTCCGATGTGACCGACGCGCTCGCCACTCTGCGTCTGGACGCCGGCGACGGGATCGCAGGACCTGCGCTCGACTTCCGCCAGCAGCAGGCACTCCGGACGGATGCGACGGTCCTCGCAGCCTCGTCGCAGACCCTCGGGCTCCGACCGGCGACCGCGGAACCGACCGCGTCGCTCGTGTGGTTCCAGGACTCCACCGCTCGCTGACCACGCACCGGCGCACCGGCGCACGAGTCGCCGGCACCCCAGACGACGGGCAACCGGACCGCCGGTACCCGCCCCACCGCACGGACCAGGAGGAGCGAGCATGCGACTGTTGATCGAGCTCGACGACCGACGTGAAGCGGTCGAGGTCGACGGGTGGGCAGCCACGTCGTGTCTCGGCGAACTCGTCCAGTCCGCCGTGGGCATCAGCCTCGAGCCCGGCACGACCCTGGCGGTCGACGGACACCGGACGAGCGTGGACACCCCGATCCGCGACCTCGTCCTGCTCGAGGGCTCCCGCATCGCCCGGACGCCCGAGGAACGCCCCCAGCTGGTCGACGGCTGGACCGTCACCTTGGCCGGCGGTCTCGACACCGGGGCAGTCGTCCCGATCCCCCGGTCCAGGAGGCTCGTGGTCGGTCGGGCGCCGCAGGCCGACCTGGTCCTGCCCACCGAGAGCGCCTCGTGGGAGCACTGCACGCTCGAGCTCGAGGACGACGGGGTCCGGATCCGGGACTCCGGGTCGACGAACGGCACCGTCGTGGCGGGGGAGCGACTCGACGAGGAGGGCGTCCTCGTCGAGGTCGGCACGAGCGTCATCGTGGGTGGCGCGGTGTTGCTCGTGCGCCCGGACCTGCACGAGACGCCGGTTCCTGCTCCGGGTTCGCTCCCGAACCTCACCCCCGCGGCCACGGCGCCGTTCAACCGTCCTCCGCGGCCGGGGCGCAACCGGGACGTGGAGCCCGTGTCGCCGCCGAGCAAGCGGGACGTGCCGCCGGCGTCGAAGTTCAGCTGGATCACGGTCGCCGCACCGCTGGTCCTCGCCGGTGCGATGGTCGCACTGCTCGGGGACGCCCGCTTCGCGCTCTTCGCCCTGCTCAGCCCCGTCACGGCGATCGGCATGTGGTTCGAGCAGAAGCACCGGCGCGCGAAGAACCTGAAGGAGGAGGACGAGCGCTTCGCGGAGGCGGTCCGCGACTTCAGCGGGGAGATCACCGCTGCCGCCGCGATCGAGGCCGCCCGTCGCCAGGAACTGGTCCCCGATCCGGCGACCGTGGTCCGGCGCGCGCTGTTGCCCGCGACGACACTGTGGCAGCGCCGGGCCGACGACGTCGACTTCCTCAGCCTGCACGCCGGCACGGGCGACGCGCCCTGGCGTCCCCAGCTCGACTCCCGCGCGACGCAGATGAAGCTCGAGGAGGCGGCGAAGACCGCCATCGAGGAGAGCAAGCTGACGGCGGCCCCGGTCGTCGCGGACCTCAGCGACGCCGGCGTCGTGGGCATCGTCGGCGACCGCGAGGGTGCCCTCGCACTGGCCCGGAGCCTCCTGGTCCAGGCGACGGTGCACTGCGGACCCGCCGACCTGACCGTCGGTGTGTTCTGCGACAGGGGCCGCGAGGACGACTGGTCCTGGGCCTCCTGGCTGCCGCACACCCGCGTCGCGGGGAGCAGCACCGGCCAGCGGTGGATGTCCGCGCAGCGTGACCAGGGCGCCGCGGTGCTCCGCGGCCTGCGCGAGTCCATCGACGAGCTACCGACCCCGGAGCTCCTCGTGCTCATCGACTCCGAGGTCCTCACCGAGGGGCGCGACGCCCCGGCCCGGAGCCTGCTCGGCCATGGTCGGGCAGCGCTCGGCCAGGTGCGTCGTCCGGGCGAGCGGCCCCGCCGGGTGAGCGGGATCGTCATCGCGACGAACGAGCAGCAACTCCCCGCCGCGTGCACGACGATCATCACGGTGGGGGCCGACGCGGCCGCGACGGTGTACCGCCCGGAGGACCGCACGCGCGTCGACGACGTCGTGCTCGCCGGTCTCAGCCCGGCGGACGCCGAGCAGTGCGCCCGGCACGTCTCGCACTTCGACGACCCGGAACTCCTGGTGCCGGGTGCCTCGCTGCCGTCGCTCGTGCGGCTGCCCGACCTGCTCGCGAGCGCCGCCCCCGACTCTGCTTCCGAGCCGAGCGGTCCCGCGGCCATCCGTGCCGCCTGGGAGGCCCGGACCGGCTTCTCGACGCCGATCGGGTCGTCGGAGAGCGGCGTCCTCGAGATCGACCTGGTCCGCGACGGCCCACACGGCCTGGTCGGTGGGACGACGGGTTCCGGCAAGAGCGAGTTCCTACGCTCCTTCGTCGCCGGGCTCGCCGCGCGCAACGACCCGACGCGCCTGAACTTCCTGCTCGTGGACTTCAAGGGCGGCGCCGCCTTCGCCGCGTGTGAGCGTCTGCCGCACACGATCGGCACGATCTCGAACCTCGACGAGCAGCTGGCCGACCGCGCCATCCGGGCGCTCGAGGCCGAGCTCGGGCGACGGCAGCGGGTGTTCGCCGCCGCCGGTGCCGACATCGACAACCTCGACGCCTACCTGGCGACCAAGCCGTCCGAGCCGATGCCCCGACTGCTCTTCGTGGTCGACGAGTTCGCGATGCTGGCGAAGGACTTCCCGGACGTCCTGACGTCCCTCGTGGCGATCGCCGCGGTGGGTCGTACCCTCGGCGTGCACATGGTCCTCGCCACGCAGCGGCCGGCGGGTGTCGTCAGCGAGGACATCCTCGCCAACACGAACATGCGCGTGGCCCTGCGCGTGCAGAGTCGTGAGGACTCGACGAACGTCATCGGCGTGCCGTCGGCCGCCGGCATCGGACGGCAGCAGACCGGTCGTGCCTACGTGAAGCTCGGCCAGGACGACATCACGCCGGTGCAGACCGCGCTCGTCACCGGTCGCGCCCGCGACGCCCGCGCCGAGCAGCCCGTCACGGTCCGCCCCACCGACGTCTTCGGCGTCCCCGCGCCCGTGGCGTTCTCCGCACCGGCGTCGAACGACCTCACCGACCTCGACGTCCTCATCGACGCGATCCGCACGGCCAACGACGAGGCCGGCTACGCACCGCCACGGCCGATCTGGCCGGAAGCGCTCGGCACGTCCGTCCCGCTCGACGCGCTCCTGCCGGCACCCGACACGACACATCAGACGTCCGCACCGACCCGCGTCCCGGTGGCCCTGGCCGACGACCCCGACAACCAGCGCCAGGTCCGGACCGGGTGGGACCTCGCCGAGGGCAACCTCATGCTCATGGGCATCCCCGGCAGCGGGACGAGCACGGCCCTCGCGTCGATCGCGCTGCAGCTGGCCCGCACGACGAGCCCCGACGACCTCGACCTGCTCGTCCTCGACATGGGTGCCGGCGACCTCGCGCCCCTGGCGGACCTCCCGCACACGAGCGCCTACGTCGGGTCCGGTGCCGGTGCTGCCGAGCTGCAGACCCGCATGCTCCGACACCTCCGCACCGAGCTCGACCGCCGCCGTGCTGCGCCGGGTGGTCGTCGTGCCGTCGTGCTCCTCGACGGTCTGGCGGCGCTCCGCGACGAGTACCAGGACTTCGAGGGACAGCAGCTGCTCGACGCGCTCTACCGCGTCTACGCCGAGGGGCCGGCGCTCGGCATCTCGTTCGCCGTGTCCACCACCCGGGCGAAGGCCGTCCCCTCGGCGATGGACGAGGTGACGACGCAGAAGTGGCTCTTCCGCCTCGCGGACCCGTACGACTACGCGACCATCGGCGTCCGACCGAAGGACGTGCCGCCGCCCGTCCCCGGCCGGTTCATCGACTCGACGGCGAAGCTGCAGTCGCACGTGGGCACGCCGACGGGCTCCCTCGCCGAGGCGGTCCGCGCGGTCCGCGAGCAGTGGGGCGACGTCACGCCGAAGGCCAGCGCGGTCGGTCGGCTCCCGGGCTCGGTCGCGGTCACCGACCTCGCCGTCCCCGCCCGCTTCGACACCGAGCCGTGGCAGCTCCCGGTCGGCATCGCGGAGGACGACCTCGGCACCGCCGTGCTCGAGGTGTACGACGGCGAGCACGTCCTCGTCGCCGGACCCGCGCGCTCCGGCAAGTCCTCGGTGCTCCTCGCCCTGGCCGCAGCCGCACGGAGCGCTGAGGGGACCCGACCCGCAGTGTGGGCCGTCTGCGACCGACGCTCACCGCTCGCGAGCGCGCTCGACACCGGTGCGGTCGACCGTCTCGCCGTCGGTGCCGACGAGGTCCCGGCGCTGCTCGCCGGCCTCCGGCTCGAGCGTGGACCGGTGCTGCTGCTCATCGACGACGCCGAACGGTTCGACGACGGCGACCAGAGCATCGCGTCGCTCCTGACGTCCGAGCGCCCCGGGCTCTGCGTGGTCGCCGCCGGGCGGTCGGCGGACCTCCGTTCGATGTACAGCCACTGGACCCGAGCGGTCCGGAAGGCCCGTTGCGGGGTCCTCCTGCAGCCCGACGTCGACTACGACGGCGAGCTCCTCGGCGTCACGCTGCCTCGACGTTCCCCGGTCGCGCTGACGACCGGACGCGGGTACGCGGCCTCGGGAGGCGCGGTGCGGCTCGTGCAGACAGCGTCCGCCGCGAGCTGATCCCCTCCGCCCACCTCGGAACAGCCGCCCGGCCCAGCCCGGACGGGCCAGCACGGCCCGGCGGCCGGGCGCGACTGGCCGGCCGGCCCGGCGCGCGGCCGCGGCCGAGGCCAGAGCCGGACCCAGGCATCAAACCGACAGATCACCGCGGAAGTCCCGGGCTGATCTGTCGGTTCCGCGCCCAGATCGACCGCCCGGGCGGCTCCCGCCGAGGCCCCGACCGCCGAGGCTGCCGACTGCCCAGGCCGCCGGCCGCCGCCGATCCGAGCCCGCCGACGCCGCGGCCCGCCGGTCAGTCGCGCGTGGTGATCCCGAACGGCTGGCTCTCGAGGTTCGTGAAGTTCCCCACGGTCGCCCGCACCGTGCACGACGGCGCGACCGACAGCGCGGTCACGACGAGCCCGTCCGACGACACCGCGAGCGCCCCCGAGCAGCCGTCGGCGAACCGCACGCCGGACTCTCCACCCGCGACGTCGGTCAGCATCTCCGAGGGCTTCCCGGCGCTCGGGCTGCGGTACAGCGGGTTCAGCTCGTCCGCACCGCTCGGCCACACGGGCACGAGCGTCACGGGCAGCGTGGTCTGGCTGACGGTGCGGTCGGGGGTGCGGACGTCGACACCCTGGAGGCGCTGCACCGGGTACGCGGTACCGGTCACCTCCTGGTCGGTCACCGCTGCGGTGGTCGCCTCGCCGACGGCGTCGAGCCACTCCTGCAGGCCGGAACCGCCAGACCCGGAACCGCCAGACCCGGAACCGCCAGCCCCCGTGACGCCCGCCTCCGAGCCACCGGCCGCCACGACGTCCTGCGGCACGGAGGCCTGCACGGTGACGGAGCCGCCCGCCTCGATCTCGACCCCGGTCAGGCTCCACGCGCACGCGGTGTCGACCCCGGTCAGGGACGGCTGGTTCCGCTTGGCCGTCACACCCTCGCCGTTCCACGTCACTGCCGGGCACTCGGCGTTCTCGTCCGCGCCGGGGAGGACCTCGAGCAGGGGGCCGCTGAGCGGTGCGGTCTGCGCGCTGTACGTGATCGAGACCTCGACGGTGCCGGCCTGGGGATCGACGACGGCCTTGCGCGTGGTCGTCAGCCCCGTGGGGAGCGGTCGGTCCTGCTGGTACGCGCTCGCTGCCTGCGCGGTGCCGGTGCCGGTGCGGGCGCCCTTCCGGCCGGCGCCGGGCAGCCACACGACGGCGGCGACGACGAGCACCACGACGAGGACGACCCCGACGACGCCGAGGGCGAGCATCCGGTTCGTCAGCCAGTCCGGCCGACGGAGGCGGCGTCGGGGCGGCTCGGGTTCGGCGGCGGCGACGGCGACCGGCGGGCGGGCGAGGGGTCGGATGACGGTCTGCGAACCGGCCTGCCCGAGCTCGGGTTCGGGGCCGGCGTCGACGGCTGCGAGCGCGCTGCCCGCGTCCCCGTCACCCGCACCGGCCGTGGACGCACCCGCCGAGAGAGCGCCGGCGCCCACACCACCGGCGCCACCCGCGGCGCCGGACCCACCGCGCACCACGGTCGCCGGCCGCTCGACCTCGTCGAACGAGTCCGGGTCGTCCGCCCGCGGCAGGGCCGGCGCGTCCCGGAGCGAGCGTGCCAGCCGGCGGAGGGTGGCCGCGGCGTCGACCGCGGAGGGTCGCGCTGCCGGGTCCTTGGCCAGGAGCGACGAGAGCGTCGACCACAGCGCGTCGGGCACGTCGAGCCGCGGCGGGGTCGAGGTCACGTGCCGGTAGGCGACGGCGAAGTCGGTGCCCGGTCCGGCGAACGGTGTCCGCCCGGACAGGAGTTCGTAGAGCATGACGCCGGCGCCGTACACGTCCGAAGCCGGACCGGACCGGCCCTGGCTGATCGACTCCGGCGCCATGTACTGCGGCGTGCCGAGGAGCCCGGTCGTCTTGCGGTCCCGTTCGGCCACGACCGAGGCGATGCCGAAGTCCGACACCCGCACGTCGCCGGTCCTGCCCGCGGTCCACGCGGAGTCGAGGAGCACGTTGTCCGGCTTGACGTCGCGGTGGCTGACGTCCTGCTCGTGTGCGGCGGCGAGGGCGTCGAGTGTCTCCGCGGTGATCGTCAGCGCGTCGGCCGGCGGGAGCGTGCCGACGGCGAGCAGCAGGTCCCGGGCCGAACCCCCACGGACCAGGTCCATGACGATCGCGAGCCGGTCACCCTCGACGACGAGGTCACGGACCCGGACGATCGAGGGGTGTCGGAGGGCGAGGAGCACCGAACGCTCGCGGACGAACCGCTCGACGACGTCGGGCTCCGCGGCGAGTTCGGCGCGCAGGAGCTTCGCGGCGAACTGCTCGCCGGTCGCGGTGTGCTCGGTCCGCCAGACCTCGCCGGACGCTCCGGTCCCGAGCAGCTCGACCAGGCGGTAGGACGCACCGAGCGGCTCACCACGGCCGTACTGCGCGTGCTGTCCGTCCTCCGCCACAGATCCCCCAGACCCACGATCACCGGCGCGTCACCGGCCGCCCCATGTTACCGGCCGGACCCCGGCGCCGCGTACTGGACGTCGATCGTGTGGGCGACGAACCCCTGCCGTCGGTAGAGCGCCAGCGCGGGGGTGTTGTCGCCCTCGACGTACAGGGCGACGGCGTCGAGCCCGCGGCCGACGAGCCGGGCGGACCCCGCACGCATGAGCACGCCGCCGAGGCCCTGCCCCTGCAGGTCGGGGCGGACGGCGACGGCGTAGAACTCGCCGACGCCGTCCTCCACCTTGAGCCAGCACGAGCCGGCCAGGCGGCCGTCGGCGTCGCGCAGCAGCACGAGGTCGTCGCCGGAGAACCAGGCGTCGGACTCGCGGGCCCGCAGGTCCTCGAGCGTCATCCGGCCCTGCTCCGGGTGCGTGGCGAAGGCGGCCGCGTTGAGCGCGAGCCAGTCGGTCTCGTCCTCCGTGGAGCCCGCGCGGAAGGCGTCGAGTCGGTAGCCGTCCGGGAGGCCCGTCTCCGGTGCCGCGGTCGGCACCGGTGCGCGCAACTGCAGCAGCGTCCGCTCCGCGGACCAGCCGTACCGGGCCGCGAGGGCGCGTGCGGCCGGGTGGTCGCCGTGCGCCCACGCGCGGACCGGGGCGTCGTCGCCGAGGGCGAGCACCTGCTCGACGAGGCTGGTCCCGATGCCGCGCCCCCGGGCCTCCCGGCGGACGACGACCTCGACCTCGTCGTCCCGGACGACCGCGACGCCGGAGTCGTCACCGAGCACGCGCGCCCGACCGGCCCGCAGGTCCACGAGCGTCTGGTCGGAGAACGGGGGAGCCTCGCCGTCCGCGACCGCGGCGTCGGCGAGCTGCTCGACGACGGCGAGCATCACTGCCCCTGCAGCCGTTCGTCGTCGTCGTGGACGTTGAAGCGGTAGCCGACGTTGCGGACGGTGCCGATGAGCGACTCGAGGTCGCCGAGCTTGGCGCGCAGGCGTCGGACGTGCACGTCGACCGTCCGGGTGCCGCCGAAGTAGTCGTACCCCCAGACCTCGCTGAGCAGCTGCTCGCGGGTGAAGACCCGGGCGGGGTGCGACGCGAAGAACCGGAGGAGCTCGAACTCCTTGAACGTCAGGTCGAGCGGCCGGCCACGCACCTTGGCGGAGTAGCTCGCCTCGTCGATGACGACGCCGGAGGCCTGGATCTTCGACCCGGTCGGGTTCTTCGACGCGCGACCGGCGTTGAGGCGGATGCGGGCGTCGACCTCCGCGGGGCCGGCGGACTCGAGCACGACGTCGTCGATGTTCCACTCGGTCGTCACCGCGGTGAGGCCGCCCTCGGTGACCACGAGGACGACGGGGGTGGTCGAGCCGCTCGTGGCGAGGATCTTGCACAGGGCCTTGGCGCTGACCAGGTCGGTGCGGGCGTCGACGAACATGAGGTCGCTCTGCGGCGCGTTCACCAGCTGCGCGGCCTCGGCCGGGACGTGGCGGATCCGGTGGCTCAGCAGGCCGAGGCTCGGGAGGACGTCGCCGGGCGCGGCCGAGGTGAGTACCAGGAGCTGTGCCACAGGACCTCCAGAGGGAGAAGACGTCGTTGCGCCATCCTAGTGAGCCCGCAGAACCCACCCGGACGGACGGTCCAGCGCGGGACTGTCATGATGGGGACGTGAGCGAGACGAGCGACCCCGCGACGGCCGAGCCGCCCGTCGGGCCGAGCCAGCGCCGACTGCGGCTGGCGTCCGTCGTGCCGGTCTGGTTGCTCGCGGTGGTCGGAGCGGTGCTCGTGCTCACCCTGACGGCGAAGGACTCGTTCGCCTGGCTCCTGCTCGTGTTCGTCGCGGCGGTGTTCGTCAGCTTCGTGCTCCAGCTCGCGACGCAGACGAAGGACGGTCTGGTCGAGCGGATCAGCATCGCCTCGTCCGGGTCGTTCGTGGTCGTGCTCGTCACCGCGCTCGTCCTGCTGGCTCGCTGAGCGTCCTGCGCTGTCGGTGCCGGCCGCGTAGAGTTGCGGCATGGATTCGCTGCTTGCGCTCGAGCTCTTCTACGTGGGCCTGCTCGGCCTGGCGTCGCTCGCCATCGCGTTCATCTCGGTGACGGTCATCGTCAAGCTCTTCAAGGGCCAGCGGTGATCGAACTGCCGGAGGGCCTCTCGGCCGAACTCGTCCCGCTGTCGTGGCTGGTCGGCGTGTGGGAGGGCACCGGGGTGGTCGAGTACCCCGTGGGCGAGGACGACACCGTCCGTACGTACGAGTTCGGCCAGCGCGTGAGCTTCAGCCACGACGGTCTGCCGTACCTCAACTACTCGTCCACGACGTGGCTGCTCGACGAGGACCGCACGCCGCTCGCCGCCGAGGTGGGCTACTGGCGACTCGACCGTCCGTCCGAGCCCGGTGACCGCGGTCCGGCGATGCTGCTCGGCGACGGACCGGTGCCGTTCTCGACCACGCAGAGCGTCGAGACGCTGCGCAACCAGACCGACGGGTTCGACGTCGAAGCGGCGATCATCCACCCCACGGGCGTCAACGAGCTCTACGTGGGCCGGGTGAAGCAGGGCCGCATCGACCTCGCCACCGACGCCGTGATGCGCTCCGCCAACGCCAAGGAGTACTCGGCGGCGACGCGCATGTACGGCCTCGTCGAGGGCAAGCTGTTCTGGGCGTGGGACATCGCCGCGCTCGGCCGTGAGCTCACCTCGCACGCCTCGGGGCAGCTCGCGAAGGTCGACTGATGCCGTCCCCGTTCGCCGGACACGACGGCTTCGTGGCGTCCGAGGCCGGTCCGGCCGCGCACCTCGGCAACCCGCTCGGCGAGCAGCGCCTGCTCGCCCGGGGCCGCGCGGTCGTGGAACTCGGGCTCGGGGTCGTCACGGTGTCGGGCCCGGACCGGCTGTCCTGGCTGAACTCGATCACGTCGCAGTTGCTGCTCGGCCTGGCGCCGGGCGTCAGCACCGAGACACTCGTGCTCGACGCGTCCGGTCGGGTCGAACACGCCGCCCGTGTCGTCGACGACGGCGAGACGACCTGGCTCCTCACCGAGCCGGACGACGCCGCGCCGCTCGCCGCGTGGCTGTCGTCGATGCGGTTCATGCTCCGCGTCGAGGTCACCGACCGCTCGGCCGACCTCGTCACGCTCGGCTGGTTCGCGGGTGCGGACCCGCTCGGTGGCGCCGCGCCGCTCACGACCTGGGTCGACCCGTGGTCGTCCGTCACGCCGGGCGGCTGGGGCTACGCCGACCTGGAGGCCCACCCCGGCTCCGACTGGACCCTCCGCATCGCCGTGGTCACCCCCGACACCGCCGCTGCCGTCGCGGCCTCGGACGTGCCGGTCGCCGGCCTCCTCGCGCTCGAGGCCCTGCGGATCGCCGCCTGGCGCCCGGCGCTCACCGACGTCGACGAGCGGACGATCCCGCACGAGCTCGACTGGCTCCGCTCCGCCGTGCACCTGTCGAAGGGCTGCTACCGCGGGCAGGAGACCGTCGCGAAGGTGCACAACCTCGGGCGTCCGCCGCGGCGGCTCGTGATGCTGCACCTCGACGGCTCCGACGGCGTGGTCCCCGCACCGGGCACCCCCGTCACGCTCGACGGCACCGAGGTCGGGCGGCTCGTCGCCTCGGCCACGCACCACGAGCTCGGGCCGGTGGGGCTCGCCGTGGTCAAGCGTTCGCTGGACCCGTCGGCGGTGCTGACCCTTCCGGCCGACGACGTCGTGGTGACCGCCGCGCAGGAGGTCATCGTGCCTCCCGGGGCCGGTGCGACCGCCGACGTGCCGCGCCTCCCGCGGCTCGGGGCCGTCCGCCGCGGCTGACCGGCCGAGCGCGGCCGCGCCCCACACCCCCGTCCGCGCCCGACACCCCGCCCGCGCCCCGCACCGAGCCCCGTCCCGCTCATCACGCCCGGTCCTGACGGGGTGCGATGTCCGTCGGCGGGTGCGACGCGCCCACCGACGTCGCTCACGCCGGAGCGACCGCCGACCAGGGGACGCTGAGTTCGCCGAGGCGCCAGCGCGTCACCCCGTGCAGCACCGGCCACCCGCGGTCCCGCACCCCGCGGACGGTCGCGATCCAGCGCTGCCGCGGGCCGTACGTGCCGAGCGGGGCCGCGACCGCCCAGGCCAGGTCGAGGTCGCGGAGGAACGCGTGCACGCGCTCCCCGGGGACGTTCCGGTGGATGAGCGCCTTCGGCAGGCGTTCGGCCACGATGCTCGGGACGTCGAGCCCGGCCAGCCGCAGCGCGACCGTGAAGGTGTGCGGGGCCTCCCGGTCGAGCGTGACCCACGAGGCGACGCGACCGACCTCGTTGCAGGTGCCCTCGACGAGCTGGCCGCCGGGCTGGAGCCGGTCCTGCATGATCCGCCACGAGCCGACGACTGCCGACTCGTCGTACTGCCGCAGCACGTTGAACGCGCGGATCACGGCGGGCCGCCGTCCGCCCGGTGTCGGGGTCTCGAAGCCGCCGAGCCGGAAGGTGACGGCATCACGGGTGCCGGCGTTCGCGAGGGCCACGCGCGAGGGCTCGATCTCGATGCCGGTGACCTCGACGTCCGGTCGGACGCGGGCCAGCCGGTCGCGGAGCTCGAGCGTCGTCGTCGGGCTCGCGCCGTAGCCGACGTCGGCGACGAGCGGGTCGTCGGTCCGGCGGAGCACCGGGAGCGTGGCGATCCAGCGGTCGACGCGGCGGAGGCGGTTGTGCCCGGTCGTCCCGCGTGTGACGGTGCCGATCGGCGAGGCGTTCCCGGGCATGGGACCAGGGTACGGGTGGAGCGCCGCTCGGTAGACTCGGCGCATGACCTCCACGCTCGTCCTGCTGCGTCACGGCAACAGTGACTGGAACCAGAAGAACCTGTTCACCGGTTGGGTCGACGTCCGGCTCTCCGAGCTCGGCGAGAAGGAGGCGAAGCGCGCCGGCGAGCTCATCGCCGAGTCGGGCATCGTGCCCGACGTCCTGTACACGTCGCTCCTGACCCGTGCGATCCAGACGGCCGACATCGCCCTGCTCGAGGCGGACCTCGCCTGGCTGCCGGTGAAGCGCGACTGGCGCCTCAACGAGCGCCACTACGGCGACCTGCAGGGCAAGGACAAGGCGCAGACCCTCGAGCAGTACGGCGAGGAGCAGTTCATGGAGTGGCGCCGCTCGTTCGACGTGCCGCCGCCCCCCATCGCCGACGACGCCGAGTGGTCGCAGGCCGGTGACCGCCGCTACGCCGGACTCGGCGACCAGCTGCCCCGCACCGAGTCGCTCAAGCTCGTCATCGAGCGCCTGCTGCCGTACTGGGAGTCCGACATCACGCAGGACCTCGCCGCGGGGAAGACCGTCCTCGTCACCGCGCACGGCAACTCGCTGCGCGCGCTCGTGAAGCACCTCGACGGCATCTCGGACGACGACATCGCGGGGCTGAACATCCCGACGGGCATCCCGCTCGTGTACGAGCTCGACGACGACCACCGTCCGACGAAGCCCGCGGTGTACCTCGACCCCGAGGCCGCCGCTGCCGGCGCCGCGGCCGTCGCCGCGCAGGGCGCGAAGAAGTAGGACCACCCGGGGCGACGTGCGTCGCGTCCGGACAGGAGGCCCGTCCCCGGCCGGGGCGGGCCTCCTCGCCGTCAGGCGAAGTGCGCGGCGATCTCCTGCACGAGCATGCCCACGTCGTAGGGACGGGCGGTGTCGACCCGGACGACGGGCGTCACCCCGACCGGACCGGCCGCGTCGCCGTGCTCGTCCCAGAAGGCGAGCACCGACGCCAGGTCCCCGTGCACGTCGTGGCGCACCGGCAGCGTGCCCGGGTCGTACCGGTCGCGGAGGCGCTCCTCGGCCGTGGCGCGGTCGACGTCGCACCACACCTCGACCGCGCGCGGCGACCCGGCGGTGGTGAGCCCGGCCTCCAGGAAGGCGCGGTCGCGGGACGGCAGCCAGACGGCGTCGAGGACGACCCCGTTCTCGACCGCCCCGGCCATCGACCACATCGTGTCCAGGGCGACACCGCCGAGCGTGCGCGAGGCGATCATCGGACCGGCGATGTCGGCCAGGGGCTCCTTGATCCGGTCCTTCGACAGGAAGGGGCAGCCGAGCACCTCGGCGAGGGCTGCCCCCACCGTGCTCTTGCCGGAACCGGGCATGCCGTTGACGATGATCGCGACCTGGGCCATGCCCTGATCCTCCCAGGTCTCCGACCGCAGCACACCGCCGGGACAGGCGTGAGCGGCAGCCGGAGCTGACGGGCAGCCGGAGCTGACGGGCGGCCGGAGTCGTCCGGCAGCCGGAGTCGTCAGGCCGGCGAGGTCGTGACCGCCGCGGCGCCGGCCCAGTCGCCGGTCGCCAGGTACTCGACCTTCTTCGCGATGGAGACCGCGTGGTCGGCGAAGCGCTCGTGGTAGCGGGAGGCCAGGGTGGCGTCGACCGTGTCGACCGGCCCGCCCTTCCAGGCCTCGCCGAGCACGAAGTCGAAGACGCTCGCGTGCAGCTCGTCGACGGCGTCGTCCTCGTCGCGGATCTCGGCAGCGAGGGCGATGTCCTCGGTCGCGAGCAGGCGCGTGAGCTTCTGCGACATCGCGACGTCGTGTGCGCCCATCTGCTTGAAGGTGCCGCGCAGGCCCTTCGGGACGACCTTCTCGGGGAAGCGCTGGCGCGTGAGCTGCGCGATGTGCTCGGCCATGTCACCCATGCGCTCGAGCGAGGAGCTCACGCGGAGGGCGGTCACGACGACACGGAGGTCGCGCGCGACCGGGGCCTGGCGGGCGAGGATGTCGATCGCGACCTCGTCGAGGTTCGAGGCGGCCTCGTCGATCTTCTGGTCGTCGGCGATCACCTCCTCGGCGAGTGCGACGTCGGAGTCGCTGAACGCCTGGGTCGCTCGGGTGATCGCGGACTCGACGAGTCCGGCGATCTCGGTCAGACGCTCTTGGACGTCCTGCAGCTCCTGCTGGAACACTTCGCGCATGGGGGAGAACCTCTCTCTGCGTACCGGACGAGTGTCGTCAGCCCAGGTGAACGATCGGTGACCTGCGGCTGAACGGTTCGCGTTCCGGCCCGGAGAGGGCGGCGAACGGGATCCGAACCGCGTGTGACCACTCCTACACTGACGGCATGGACAACGCGTGGCTCGTGCCACTGTCGATGCTCCTCGGCGGTGTGTTCGGAGCGGGCGTCGTGGTGCTGATCATCACCGCCGAGCGCACGGCACGGGCTGCCGACGTGGCGGAACGGACCCTCCCCGACGGCGTCGCCGCAGTGATCGCCACGATGCACAACCCCGCCGTCGTCGTCGACCCGTCGAACACCGTCGTCGCCGCCTCCCCGCAGGCACTCGCGGTCGGACTGGTGGTCCGGCGCAAGCTCGTGCACGCCGAGCTCGCCGAACTCGTGGACCAGGTGCGGCGCAGCGGGGAGATGGGGTCGGAGGACCTCGAACTCCCGCGCGGGGGACGGGGCGACGTCATCGGCTACCTCAGCTTCCGCGCGGCACAGCTCGGCAACCGGTACGTGCTCGTCACGGCCGACGACCTCACCGAGAGCCGGCGGATCGACGAGGTCCGACGGGACTTCCTCGCCAACATCTCGCACGAGCTGAAGACCCCGATCGGCGCGATCGGCCTGCTCTCCGAGACCCTGGTGCTCGCCGCCGACGAACCCGCGCACGTGCGGAAGTTCGCCGCGCAGCTCGTCTCCGAGTCGGAGCGGCTCGGCGCCCTGACCAAGGACATCATCGAGCTGTCCCGCCTGCAGTCCGTCGACGCGCTCGAGGCCAGCGAGGAGACCGCGATCGACGCGGTCGTGCAGGCCGCGATCGACGGCAACGAGGTCGTCGCCCGGGCCCGCGACATCGAGCTCGTCCGTGCGAAGCGGTCGAAGCTGCGGGTGATCGGCGACCCCGGCCTGCTGCAGGTGGCGGTGTCGAACCTCATCGCGAACGCGGTCAAGTACTCCCCGGACCACACCCGCGTCGGCGTCGGCGTCCGGCGGGTGAAGGGCTTCGTGGAGATCGCGGTCACCGACCAGGGCGTCGGCATCCCGCAGTCCGACCTCGACCGCGTGTTCGAGCGGTTCTACCGCGTCGACCCCGCACGGTCCCGTGCGACCGGCGGGACCGGCCTCGGCCTCGCGATCGTGAAGCACATCGTGAGCAACCACGGCGGTGACGTCCGCGTGTGGTCGCAGCCCGGCAAGGGCTCGACGTTCACCATCCGGCTCCCCGAAGCAGACCCCGAACTGACCACAGCACTCGAAGAGCAACTGGAAGAGCAGCCATCGTGACCAAGATCCTCATCGTCGACGACGAGCCGGCCCTGAGCGAACCCCTGGAGTTCCTGCTGCAGCGCGAGGGGTACGACACCTCCGTCGCTGCCGACGGCGTCACCGCGCTGTCGAAGTTCGACACGGACGACCCCGACCTCGTCCTGCTGGACCTCATGCTCCCCGGCCTGAGCGGCACCGAGGTGTGCCGGCAGATCCGCACCCGGTCGAACGTCCCCATCATCATGCTCACCGCGAAGGACTCCGAGGTGGACATCGTCGTCGGGCTGGAGCTCGGCGCGGACGACTACGTGACGAAGCCGTACTCGACGCGGGAGCTCCTGGCCCGGCTCCGTGCCGTCCTCCGCCGTCGCACCGAGGACGACCCGGGCGACGTCGGCATCCTGCAGGTGGGCGGCATCCGGATGGACGTCGAGCGCCACACGGTGTCGGTCGACGGCTCGGAGACGCCGATGCCGCTCAAGGAGTTCGAGCTCCTCGAGCTGCTGCTGCGCAACGCCGGCCGCGTGCTCACCCGCGGGCAGCTCATCGACCGGGTGTGGGGGTCGGACTACTTCGGCGACACGAAGACGCTCGACGTGCACATCAAGCGCATCCGCTCGAAGATCGAGCGCGTGCCGAGCACCCCGGAGGTCCTCGTGACGGTCCGCGGGCTCGGCTACCGCATCGAGGCGTAGCCGCGTCCGGACAGACAGGAGGCCCGGAGCCGGTCCTGCGGGACCAGCCCCGGGCCTCCCGGGTGTCTGCTGCGTCAGTTCGTGCCGTTGTCGCCCTCGGACGAGTCGGTCTGCGGACCCTCCTGCGTGCCGGGGGCGTCGGCGCCACCGGTCGGCTGCGTGCCGCTGACGGAGGGGGAGGTCTCGGTCGGCGTCGGCGTGGGGGACGGCGCGAGGGTCTGGTACTCCTCCTGCGCGCTCGTGAGGACCGGCACGGTGGCCGACGCGCCCTCGGCGCCCTGGTACGAGAAGTACATCTTCACGAGCGAGCCCGGCTCCGCGGTGACGTCGTCGAAGTCGACCGTGTCGTGCTGCTCGTCGTCGGCGAGCACGACGGTCGAGTTGCTCGGGACCTCGACGGTCTGGTCGGTGCCGTCGAGCTCGAGCGTGACGGTGCGGTCGCGCTCCCCGGTGTTGACCAGGGTGCCGACGAAGCGGGCGTCCTCGCCGGTGTCCGTGATGAGCAGGGCGTTGCGCACGTCGATGCTGCCCGTCGACACGTCCACGCCGTCGGTGATCTGGCGGATCTCCTTGGTGCGCGCCGGCGACAAGAACTCGCAGCCGGTGGCGCCGAGGGCGATGGACGCGGCGACGGCGACGGAAACGAGTACCCGAGCTCGCAAGAGGTTCCTCCGGAAGTCAACGATGGCGGACCGTGCGGCCCTGGCGATCATCCTACCCAGGCCCCGGGACGGCCGGAGGTCAGGGTCGGCGGTGCCCCGCGCGCCCCGGCCCGTCGCCGCGGGCCCGGCCCATTACCCGAACGGGCCTTGTGGTAAACTGAAGGT
This sequence comes from Curtobacterium sp. MCJR17_055, assembly GCF_003224335.1. Lineage (GTDB taxonomy): Bacteria > Actinomycetota > Actinomycetes > Actinomycetales > Microbacteriaceae > Curtobacterium. Next base: position 4,393 of record NZ_QKLF01000002.1, on the reverse strand, counting down.
CTGGGAACGGAGCCTGATACATGCAATTCGAGGTCGGCGAGACCGTCGTCTACCCCCATCACGGGGCGGCAACCATCTCTGAAGTCAAGACTCGCGTCATCAAGGGCGAGGAGAAGGTCTACCTGAAGCTGCGCGTCACGCAGGGTGACCTCACGATCGAGGTCCCGGCGGACAACGTCGACCTGGTCGGCGTCCGCGACGTGATCGGCAAGGAAGGCCTCGACAAGGTCTTCGAGGTCCTGCGGGCACCGTTCACCGAGGAGCCGACCAACTGGTCGCGCCGCTACAAGGCGAACCTCGAGAAGCTCGCTTCGGGGGACGTCATCAAGGTGTCCGAGGTCGTGCGCGACCTCTGGCGCCGCGACCAGGACCGCGGGCTCTCCGCGGGCGAGAAGCGGATGCTGGCCAAGGCTCGGCAGATCCTCATCTCCGAGCTGGCCCTGGCGGAGAAGACCGACGAGGACAAGGCATCGACCGTCCTCGACGAGGTCCTCGCCTCCTAGGGCGAACCGCAGCTGGACCACACGACGACGACCGTCCTGCTCCCCGATCGGGTGAGCAGGGCGGTCGTCGTCGTCGCGGCGGGTTCCGGCACCCGCCTCGGGCTCGGGACGGCCAAGGCGTTCGTCCCCGTCGCCGGTGAACGCATGCTCGTCCGCGCACTGCGGACGGTGCTCGCGCTGACCGAGCCGACGTTCGTCGCGGTCGTGGCACCGGCGGACCGGCTCGACGAGTGCCGGGAACTCGTCACCTCCGTCGCGGGCGGCGCGGTCGCGTACACGGCGGTCGTGCCGGGAGGCGCGGATCGCCACGCGTCGGTCGAGGCCGGCCTGGCAGCCCTGCCGGACTCCGTCGTCACGGTCCTCGTGCACGACGCCGCGCGGTGCCTCACCCCGGCGAGCCAGTTCGAGCGGGTCTTCGCCGCGGTGCTGGCGTCGGGCGCCGGGGTCGTCCCGGGCCTGCCGGTCACCGACACCGTGAAGCGTGTCGACGGGGACACCGTGGTCGAGACCGTCGACCGGTCGGCGCTGGTCGGGGTGCAGACGCCGCAGGGCTTCCCGCTCGCGGACCTCCGCCGCGCCTACGCCGGGGCCGCCCGCGCCGAGACCGACGACGCCGGGGTGTTCCAGGCGGCCGGCGGGACGGTCCGGACCGTGCCCGGTGACGCCGACGCGTTCAAGATCACCACGCGGTGGGACCTCGGTCGTGCCGAGGCCGTCGTCGCCGAGCGTGCGGCGGCCGCGTCGACGCCTCCGTCGCTCGACCTCAGGGTCGGGCTCGGTGTCGACGTGCACGCCTTCGACGCCGCGAGCCCGTGCCGCGTCGGCCTGCTCGACTTCCCGGGTGAAGCGGGCCTCTCCGGACACAGCGACGGGGACGCCGTCGCGCACGCGGTGTGCGACGCGCTGCTCTCCGCAGGCGGCCTCGGGGACATCGGCGGGCGGTTCGGCACGTCCGACCCGCGGTACGCCGGAGCGACCGGGGACGTCTTCGTCCGCGGGGCCGTCGAGCTGCTCCGCGCGGAGGGCCTCGTCCCCGTCCGTGTCACGGTCCAGGTCGTCGGGAACCGCCCGCGCATCGGGGCTCGTCGCAAGGAGATGCAGGACGCCCTCGCCGCGGTCGTCGGCGCGCCCGTCGCGGTCTCCGGCACGACGACCGACGGGCTCGGCTTCACCGGGCGGGGCGAGGGGCTCACCGCGATCGCCACGGCCGTCGTCCGGGCCGTCTGAACACTCCACAGGCCCTGCCCTGTTCCGTCGCGGTGGGGGCGTCCCCCTCTAGGCTTGTCCTGTGACCGTTCGCCTGTACGACTCCCGCGCCGCCGACGTCGTCGACCTCGTGCCCCTGGTCGACGGACAGGTCAGCATGTACGTGTGTGGGCCGACCGTGCAGTCCTCCCCGCACATCGGACACCTCCGGTCCGCGCTCGTCTACGACATCTGGCGTCGCTGGTTGAGTCACCGCGGGTACCGGGTCACCCTGGTGCGGAACGTCACCGACATCGACGACAAGGTGCTCGACCTCGCCGCGGGCTCCGACGAGGCGTGGTGGGCCCGGGCCTACCGCGTCGAACTCGAGTTCACCGCCGCCTACGCCGCGCTCGGCATCCTGCCGCCGACGTACGAGCCCCGCGCGACGGCGAGCATCCCGCAGATGCAGGACATCATCACGAGCCTCATCGAGCGCGGGCACGCCTACCCGGCAGCGGACGGCAGCGGTGACGTGTACTTCGACACCGCGAGCTGGCCGGAGTACGGCGCCCTGACCCGTCAGCGACGTGACGACATGGTCGACGCCACCGACGCCGATCCCCGGGGCAAGCGGGACGCCCGCGACTTCGCCCTGTGGAAGGGCAGCAAGGCGGGGGAGCCATCCACCGCCAGCTGGGACTCGCCGTGGGGTGCCGGCCGCCCGGGGTGGCACATCGAGTGCTCGGCGATGTCCCGGCGCTACCTCGGCCCAGCGTTCGACATCCACGGCGGCGGCCTCGACCTGCGGTTCCCGCACCACGAGAACGAACTCGCACAGTCCACCGCGGCGGGGGACGCCTTCGCCTCGTACTGGCTGCACAACGGGCTCGTGACCGTCGGTGGGCAGAAGATGTCCAAGTCCCTCGGCAACTCGATCTTCGCCGCGGACTTCCTGGCGGCCGCACGCCCCGTCGTCGTCCGCTACTTCCTCGGCGCCGCCCACTACCGGTCCACGATCGACCACCACGAGGGCTCCCTCGCCGAGGCCGAGGCCGCGCTCGACCGCATCGAGGGGTTCCTCGACCGCGGTGCCGCACGACTCGAAGGGGTCCGCCTCGCCGACGCCCCGACGGTGCCGCAGGCGTTCGCCGACGCCATGGACGACGACCTCGCGGTGCCCCAGGCGCTGGCCGTCCTGCACGAGACCGTCCGGTCCGGGAACGCAGCGCTCGACGCCGACGATGCGGAAGCGCTCGGTGTCGCGTACCATCAGGTGGCCGCGATGGTGGAGGTGCTCGGCATCGACCCGCGGGCGCCGCACTGGTCGGGTGGTGCGCACGACACCGCCGCAGCACCGCTCGCCGCCCTCGTCGAACGCCTCGTGCAGGAACGCGCCGACGCCAGGGCCGCACGGGACTTCGCCACGGCCGACCGCGTCCGGGACGACCTCGCAGGCGCGGGCATCACGATCGAGGACACACCGTCCGGAACACGCTGGAGCATCGCCTGAACACGGCAGTGCCGAACAGGAGAACTGCATGAAGAACGTCTCGGGGAGCAAGAAGGGTCGTCCGGGCGCCGTCCGGACCGGCCGCAAGGGCAACAAGCAGGTCGGTTCCGGCGGGCAGGGCGCGCAGGCGCTCGAGGGCCGCAAGCCGACGCCGAAGGCCGAGGACCGCCCGTACCACCCGGCCGGCAAGCGCAAGGCCGCCAAGGAGCGCTTCGAGGCTGCGCGTGCCCGTCGTGGCGGCAGCAGCGCCTCGGCGCCGCAGACCCGCTCGGGTGGTCGACCGCCCGCACGCAAGACCGACGACAGCGAGCTGGTGACCGGCCGCAACTCGGTGCTCGAGGCGCTCCGGACGAAGACGCCGTCGACGACGCTCTACATCGCCGCCCGGATCGAGGTCGACGACCGCGTCAAGGAGATCCTGGCGCTCGCCAACCACCGCGGCGTGCCGATCATGGAGATCATGCGTCCGGAGCTCGACCGCATCACGGGGCACGACAGCGTGCACCAGGGTGTCGCGCTCAAGGTGCCGGCGTACGAGTACGCGGTCGCCGAGGACCTCGTCGAGCGGGCGTTCTCGCGCGACCAGGTCCCGCTCATCGTCGCGCTCGACGGCATCACCGACCCGCGCAACCTCGGTGCGATCATCCGGTCGACGGCCGCGTTCGGTGGGCACGGGGTCATCGTGCCGCAGCGTCGCTCCGTCGGCGTGACCGCGTCGGCGTGGAAGACGTCCGCGGGTGCCGCTGCCCGGACCCCCGTCGCGATGGCGCCGAACCTGACGCAGACCCTCAAGTCGCTGAAGTCGATGGGGCTGTTCGTCCTCGGCCTCGACGGTGGTGGGGACGTCGAGCTGGACGCCCTCGAACTCGCCGACCGGCCGATCGTCATCGTCGTCGGCTCGGAGGGCAAAGGCCTCTCCCGCCTCGTCACCGAGACGTGCGACGCGATCGTCTCCATCCCGATCTCGAGCGCGACCGAGTCCCTCAACGCGGGCATCGCCGCGAGCGTGACCCTGTGGGAGGTCGCCCGGCGCCGACGCGCCGAGTAGCGCCGCACCAGCGACATCCGGGAGGCCCGGTGCCGGTCCACGCGACCGGCGCCGGGCCTCCCGTCCGTCTGCCTGGAGGGCGCCGCCCCCCCCCCCCCCCCCCCCCCCCCCCCCCCCCCCCCCCCTTACCTCCCCTCCCCCCCC
>NZ_QKLF01000012.1 GCF_003224335.1 Curtobacterium sp. MCJR17_055 | reverse complement strand
TGGTGGTGCGTCAGATCGGGTGTTACTTGATCTGGGCGGTGATGGTGGCGGTGCCGACGAGCAGGCCGCGCTTGACGGCGTCGGTCTTGAAGGTCTGGTTCAGCAGGTCCGCGGCGTCCTGGGAGATGTGGACGGTGGTGCCGGTCAGGATCGCGTTGTCGCCCTCGAGCTGGAGGGGCTTGAGGGAGCCGCCGTGCAGCTCGAACAGGAACGCGTTCGGGGCGGCGACCTTCCCGTTGACGAGGACGTCACCGTAGAGCTTCGAGGAGCCCGGGTTCACGACGAAGTTCTCGAGCGTGACGGTGGTGTCGCCGGCCTTGAGGGTCAGGCCGGAGTCGTCGTGGTTCAGCAGACCCTGGACGTAGGGGCGGTAGTTGCCGTCCGGGCTCCAGTAGGTGACCGAGCCGGAGGTGATCGGGAACGACACGGCGCCGTCCTCGAGGGTCGCATCTCCCGAGACACCCGGGGTGAGCTTCAGCGAGGTCAGGGCGTCGGTGAAGCCCTTGTCGAGGGCGACGGAGGTGTCGCCGCCGAGGACCTCGGGGACCGACGCGACCGGGGCGGGGATCTTCGACGCGGAGCTGGAGACGGTGTGCACGGCCGGGGTGGAGGCGTTCGCGGCGCTGACGCCGAACGCTGCACCGCCGAGCACGAGGGCACCGGTCGTGGCGAGGGTGATCGAGGTCTTCAGGGACTTGCGCATGTCTTCGTTCCTTTGCTTGTCGCGCTCGGCGCGGATCTGGAATGGGATGCGCGCCGAACACACCCCGCGAAGGGGTGGAGAACCAGCGATGTGCGGCTGGTGAGCGCTTGCGGGCCGTTCCCGGCTTGTGACAGTGATTCGGCACC
>NZ_QKLF01000011.1 GCF_003224335.1 Curtobacterium sp. MCJR17_055 | reverse complement strand
AGATGTGTATAAGAGACAGGCCGGAGGAAATCCCCGGCCCACCACCAGAGGGTGATTCGAAGGGTGAACCGCTCGCGTCAAGGGCGCTCCGCGTCGCTGCGCGATGCCCTACGGGCACCCTTGACCCGGCTACTAGTCCAGGGAGCCCGTCCAGGACCTACAGCGGCCGATCGAGGCCGAGAGCGGCTAGCACCTCAGACCGCACCGATTCCAGGCCCACAGCGTCGATCCGGCGCTGCATCATCGGCTCGTACTGGATCCCGAGGAAGTGAAGTGCCCGGGTCCAGTCGGTCGGCCGACGGAAGTGCGTGGCGACCCTCTCAGCGTCCAGGCCGATCAGTTGAGAAGCCAGATCGGCGGACCACTGCGAGAGCCCCCACACGTCCTCCGCGCTCATGTGCGAGAGGCGTTCCTTCACGGCGCGCTTCCCGGGCCGCGCGACGAGCTCGAAGCGACAGATGCCGTCCTGAACCTGCTGGTTCGACTCAGGGTGCTTCTGGCGCAGTTCCTCGGTCTTCTTGTAGAGGCGCATCCGGGTCTCGGAGCGGGGCGAACCCACGTACCGAGTCGCGCCACCCTCGCTGTTCCGGATGATCGAGTGCGTCAGGCCGCGGGCCTCTGCGAACTCCAGGACGAAGGCGTCGAGTTCCTCGAAGTCCGCCACCAGATCGACCGCGGAGTCGGCTCGGGAGACCCGGTGGGTCGGGTAGAGAGTCCGGAGCGTCGGGACTACGCGATCGCATGCGTCGGAGGTGACCGTCACGTGCACCTCACCCGCCCGCGCGGAGTGGCCGTGGACCGTGGCGATCGTCTCCCCATCGGACTCGATCTGCCAGCCCGTCGCGTAGCCGTTCCGCCCCTTGATGCGCGCCAGGACGCCGCCGAGCGCGAGGGCGAGGGAGCCCGGAACGCGCTCATCGTCGACCGTGTCGAACGTCATCTCGTACCAGTCGTGCCGCTGTCTCTTATACACATCT
>NZ_QKLF01000010.1 GCF_003224335.1 Curtobacterium sp. MCJR17_055 | reverse complement strand
CCGGAAGCTAAGCCTCTCAGCGCCGATGGTACTGCAAGGGGGACCTTGTGGGAGAGTAGGACGCCGCCGGACTTCTTCTCAATGATCGAGCCCCTGACCGGGTGAGCAGAAATGCTCACCCCGGTCAGGGGCTCTTTCGCGTCCCCACACGCCGGCTGAACAGCACGCCTTCGACGAGCGTCTTGCCCCACTCGCTGTGTGGGGCTACCCGAGGGCGTTCGTCGCTACCGGAGTGAGTACTTCCGTGCGGGTCGAGGTTAGCTGTCGCGATGGAACCCCTTGCTCCTCAGCGGTCCTGCTGCCGCCTCCGGTCATCCCGGGTCGGGTGGCGCGTTGTGGGCGTGATCAGCAGCTCGAGTGATCCGGAGTAGCGCGACGATGCGTCCTCGGTTTGGATCCGCGGCCAGTGGTGGTGCGGTGTCATGGGGGAGATGAGGGCGGCGATCGATCGCACCGGTCTTGGCTGTCCGGTCATGCTGTCGACGGACACTCGGACGGATGCGTGATGCGCCGGCGGCCCGGGAGCTGGGCCCGGCGATCTCGATCGCGGACGACGGCCATGCCAAGTTGTCGGTCGCTGCGCGCTCGGCCGAGGTGGAGTGCCGCCTCGTGATCGGCCTCCAAGGACGTTGTCCGGTCTCCGGTGCATTGCGGTGCTCTCGTCCCGGAGGTTCGAGACCTTCACCGTGAGAGGAAGGTCCTTGGTTCGGGAGACAGGCGCCCGTTTCATCGGCCGAGAACGCGGGTGCGCTTTGCCCGCTCAGCAAGATCGGGGCCGCAAGTCGAGCGCTCACCCGAGTTGCTCAGCGGTGCAGTGCTGGGCCGATGAGTTGCCGGACAGAACACGGATTCACCAGAGCCGCGCACCACGAACCGAGCGGGTCGGCATGCAGCGCGAGACGGAACGGGTTCCGAATGGTCGCCATGGTGATCTTGTCCGTCGTCCGTCGTCCGTCGTCCGTCGTCCGTCGTCCGTCGGCCGTCGTCTGTCGTCGGTCGCCAAGGAGACGTCGGATGCGCCGGCTCTCGACGGTCGGATGCCGATGTGGTTCCACGCGGGGCTGCAGTTCGTTCCGACGGAACGTCGACGTCCCTTGGACGGCAGCCGCGGCGATCATCGCCTGCGCCTGACGTCTCCTCGAGGAAACGGGCCATCTCGATCCGGAGGCGCAAAGGAGTCGATGCGAACGAGCTCGAGGTGATGCACACTCGCCGTGAGCCGTGAGCCGTGAGCCGTGAGCCGTGAGCCGTGAGCCGTGAGCCGTGAGCCGTGAGCCGTGAGCCGTGAGCCCTGGCCCGGATCCGGCGGGTGATTGCTGGTTGGTAGCGGGGTGCTGAGCGCCGAGCGGCACCGGTGTTGCATGGTGCGACACGCCCGGGATGTGGGGTGGGTTGGTGGTGGGTGTGGGGGCTGCG
>NZ_QKLF01000001.1 GCF_003224335.1 Curtobacterium sp. MCJR17_055 | reverse complement strand
CGTCAAGCGCGGCCTGCTCGTCGGCACCGCCACCATCACCGCCCAGATCAAGTAACACCCGATCTGACGCACCACCACCAGAACGCCGTCCCGCACAAGCGGGACGGCGTTCTCGCGTCCCCGGAACCAGACGCCCGGGGTCAGCCGCGCCGGCGCCACCAGCGGGTGGGCCGGGAACCGGACGCCCGCTCGGCCGCAGCGACCGCGTCGGCCGCGAACCGGGCCTCCCGGCGGTCCTTCCACGCGACGACCTCTGCCTCGACGTCCCGCATCGGGGTGACCACGGGCGGGCCGCCGAGCAGCTGACGGCGGGCCTCCTTCACCCGGGCGTTGAAGTCGACCAGGACGTCCCGCACGTCGGACTCGGCCGACAGCGCGTCGAGGTGGTCGTCGAGTTCGGCGTCCTCGGTGCGCAGGGCCAGGGCGGGCGGGGCGATCCCGCGGATGTCCTCGCGCTCGATCTTCGCCTTGATCCACCAGTTCGGGTCGTGTTGCTCACCGAGCCCGGGGAGCGGCTTGCCGTGGTACGGGTTCCCCTCGAAGACGCCGCGCCGTTCGGCCTCGGCGATCTGGGCACGCGCGTGCGCGGCGACGTCGGCGGCCTTGAGCAGTCGACGTTCCTCACGCTCGGCGCGGACCTCGTCCGGGTCGAGCGAGCCCCGCTCGATCTCGGCGTCCACGAGCTGCTGGTAGCGGTACCGCGCGGCCTTCCGCAGGCGGTCCATCCGGGCATCGACGTCGTTCATCGTCGGACCATGATGCGCCCCACCACCGACTGCCACCCTCAGCCGCCGTCCGCGGACAGGACGAGGAGCCGATGGACGCAGGACTCGGACAAGACGGACGGGGCGGTCCAGGGTCGCAGAGGTGGAATCCCTGCCCCTCTGGTTGCTCTGTCTGGTCTTCGTCGCTGGCGCGGCCGTCATCTGGGTCGCCGGCATCCAACTGTCGAAGACCACCGACGTGCTCGACGCCCGGCTGCACCTCGGCAGCGCGCTCGGCGGACTCATCGTCCTGGCCGTCGCGACGAACCTGCCCGAGATCGCCATCACCGTCAGCGCCGGGCTCTCCGGGTCGATCGAGGTGGCCGCCGGCAACATCCTCGGCGGCATCGCGATCCAGACGGTCGTCATCGCCGTGCTCGACGCCTTCGGAAAGAGCGGGAAGGGCGTCAAGCCGATCACGTACCGGGCGGCCTCGCTGACCCTGGTGCTCGAAGCGATCGTCGTCGTGGCGGTCCTCGCCGTCGTCATCGCCGGGAGTCAGCTGCCGCCGGACCTGGTCGTCGCGCGGCTCACCCCGGACGTCGTGCTCATCGCCCTCATCTGGATCGCCGGGCTGTTCCTCGTGCAGCGCGCCGGCAAGGGACTCCCGTGGCACGAGAGCGGTCACGCCCCGGACGCCAGCCCGCACGCGTCCGGACACCGGACCCGCAAGCCGGACACCCCGCCGATGAGCACCCGGAAGGCCGCCGTCGTCTTCACCGTCTCGGCGCTCGCGACCCTCGTCGCCGGTGTCGTGCTCGAGCGGGCCGGTGACGCGGCGTCCAGCCAGATCGGGCTCTCCGGCGTGCTGTTCGGCGCCACCGTCCTCGCCCTGGCGACGAGCCTGCCGGAGATCTCCACGGGCCTCCAGGCGGTCAGACAGGGCGACGACAACCTGGCGGTCTCGGACATCTTCGGCGGGAACGCGTTCCTGCCCGTGCTCTTCCTGGTGGCCACCGTGCTCTCCGGCAAGGCGGTGCTGCCGCAGGCGAACGCGAGCGACGTGTACCTGACGGCGCTCGCGGCACTGCTGACGCTCGTCTACGCCGTCGGACTCGTGTTCCGGCCGCAGCGTCGGGTCATCGGGATGGGCGTCGACTCGTTCCTCGTCGTCGTGCTCTACCTGCTCGGCATCGGCGGGCTCGTCGCGATCACGCTCGGGTGAGCGCTGCCCGGTCGCGGTCAGTGGTCGGCCGCGACCTCCTCGATCGTCAGCGCCGCCTGGATGAGCGCCAGGTGGGACAGCCCCTGCGGGATGTTGCCCATGAACGCCCCGCCCTCGCTGAGCATCTCGCTGAACAGCCCGACGTCGTTCGCCTGGTCGACCATCTCGTCCATCAGCGCCCGCGCGTCGTCGGTGCGGCCGACGCAGGCCATCGCGGCCGCGAGCCAGAACGAGCACGCGACGAAGGGTGACTCCTCGTCCTCGATCCCCGAGTAGCGGTAGACGAGCGGACCGCGCTGCAGCTGCTCCTCGATCGCCCGGATCGTCGACTCCATGCGAGGCCCCCGGTCGAACCCGCTCATGGCGTGCAGCAGGATCGAGGTGTCGAGGGCGTCGCTGCCCGGGTACATCACGTAGTGACCGCGCTCCTCGTCCCACCCCTTCTCGGACACCCACTGCTCGATGAGCTCGCGGTTCTCGATCCACTTCCCACGCGGGCCGTCGATCATCCCGGCGTCGTGCAGCTCGACGGCCGCGTCGAGGGCCTGCCAGCAGCCGATCTTGCTCGTCACGTAGTGCTGCGCGTCCTCGAGCTCCCACATGCCCGAGTCCGGTTCGACCCAGCGATGACACGCGTCGTCGGCCAGGTCCTGCAGCACCGATGCGGTCTTCCGGTCGAGGACGTTGCCGGCGCGCACGTACTGCTGCATGATCGCGAAGACGTCGCCCCACACGCCGAGCTGCAGCTGGTCGCCCGCGCGGTTGCCCACCGTGACCGGCCCGATGCCGTTCCACCCCGGGACGGTGCGCTCCTCGACCTCGTCGGTCTTCGAGCCGTCCAAGCCGTAGAAGATCGGCATGGTCTCGTCGTGCTCGGCGATGGTGCGCATCACCCACGACACGGCGGCGTGTGTCTCCTCGCGCAGCCCGAACCGGGTGAGCGCGTGCACCGTGTACGCGAGGTCGCGGACCCAGGCGAAGCGGTAGTCCCAGTTCTTCCCGCCGGTGCGGTCCTCGGGGAGGCTCGTGGTCGGCGCGGCCGCGATCGCGCCCGTCGGCGCGAAGATGAGCAGCTTCAGCGTGAGAGCGCTCCGCTGGACCGCTTCAGCCCACGGGCCGTCGTAGTCGAACTCCTCCGACCACGCCGACCAGTTCGCGATCGTGCGGTCCACGCCCTCGAGGCTGCGCTCCGGGTCCGGCAGGAAGATCGGTTCGTCGTGCGTGCCGACGACCGTCAGGATCGACTTCGATCCCTCGCTCGTGTGGAAGCGACCGGAGAAGCGCGGCCCGTCGTCGTGCACCGGTTCGAAGCCCTGCTCGACGATCGCGATCGTGACGCCGTCGATGCCGATCACGGTTCCGTTGCCGGTGTCCAGACGTTCCGGCTCGGCCGTGTCGAGCAGTGTCCCGGGTACGACCGCCCACTCCATCTCGACCGACCCCTCGACGCCCTCCACGCAACGGCCGATCTCGGCCCAGGGCAGACGACCGGCGACACCTGTCACCATCGCGTCGGTCACGGTCGCCTTCCCCTCGGAGGTCGTCCAGGTCGTGACGAGGACGTTCGTCCCGGGCAGGTACTGACGGGAGGCTTCGGCGTCGTCGTCCACCGGACGGAGGGCGATGTGCCCGCCGTGTTCGGCGTCGACGATGCTCGCGAACACCGGCGGCGAGTCCATCGACGGGATCGGGAGCCAGTCGATCCGGCCGTCGCGGGCGATGAGGGCCACGGTCCGGCCGTCACCGATGGCGCCGTAGGACCGCAGCGGCACGTAGCCGTCGGTGCGCTCCTCGTTGTCGCTGGCGTCGGGTGTGTCTCGTGTCCGTTCCGGCATGGTCCCATCGTGCCCGCCGCGGCTCAGCGTGCCCCGCGCACCCCACGTACCCCGGGCGGCCGGTGGTGGGGCCGCCGTCGTGCACCCTTGCGCGCAGGGCTCGTCACGCGGTATGTTCCTCGGTTCCGCCCGGACGGGTGGACCGTCGCTCCGACGCCGTCCGACAGGGACACACGACCATGCAGAAGATCACGGACCGCCTCCTCTCCTGGGCCTCGATGCTCGAGGAACGCACCGAGCAGCAGGCCCGCACGACGTCGCGGATGCCCTTCGTGTACCCGCACCTCGCGCTCATGCCCGACGCACACCTCGGCCTCGGTGCCACCGTCGGGTCGGTCATCCCCACCCTCGGTGCGGTCATGCCCGCAGCCGTCGGCGTGGACATCGGCTGCGGGATGATCGCGGTCCGGACGCAGTTCTCCCGCGCCGACCTGCCCGAGGACCTCCGACCGCTCCGGCAGGCGATCGAGCGGGCGGTCCCGCTCTCCGCCGGAGCGACGAACCGGACGATCGTCGACACGGCCGTGCCGCGCATCGCCGCGCTCGAGGCGCTCGCGGTGGAGGCCGACTTCGACCCCGCCGACTCGCTCGCCGGTTGGCGGAACCAGCTCGGCACCCTCGGGTCGGGCAACCACTTCATCGAGGTGTCGCTCGACGAGGAGGACCGCGTCTGGCTGTTCCTGCACTCCGGCTCGCGAGGCGTCGGCAACCGGATCGCGCAGCGGCACATCGCCGTCGCGAAGGAGGCCATGCAGTGCTGGTGGATCGAGCTGCCGGACCCCGACCTCGCCTACCTCGTCGAGGGCACTCCGGAGTTCGACCGGTACATCGCCGAGCTGCGCTGGGCCCAGCACTTCGCGCTCCTCAACCGCGAGGAGATGATGGACCGCGTCGTCCGCCAGCTCGCCGAGGTCGTCGGCACGGCCGTGCAGGAGGTCGAGCGGATCAACTGCCACCACAACTTCACGCAGCGCGAGACGCACTGGGGGAAGTCCGTGTGGGTCTCCCGCAAGGGCGCGATCCAGGCGACGGCGGGTCAGCCCGGGCTCATCCCCGGCTCGATGGGCACGGCGTCGTACGTCGTCGAGGGGCGGGGTGACAAGCGGTCGCTCGAGTCGTCACCGCACGGGGCCGGCCGGTCGTACTCGCGGTCAGCGGCACGGCGGACGTTCACGCACGAGCAGCTCCGCGAGGCGATGACCGGCATCGAGTACCGGGACACCGACGCGTTCCTCGACGAGATCCCGGCCGCGTACAAGCCGATCGACCAGGTGATGGCGGACGCCGCCGACCTCGTCACGGTCCGGCACACGCTGCGGCAGATCGTCAACGTCAAGGGGGACTGACCGGGCGGCGACGGACGGGAGGCCCGTGGCGGGCCCGCCACGGGCCTCCCGTCCGGATCGGCGCGACGCCCGTCGGTCCGGACAGCCCCCGTCCGGGCGGGCAGACTCGTGGGGTGACCGACGCAGCCCAGGACGCCGCCCGTGAGACCGGACGACAGGCGCGCCGCGCCGCCGACAGCAGGTGGTTCGAGACGACGGCCCGTGCCGGGTTCGTCGGCAGCGGTGTCGTGCACCTGCTCATCGGGTACCTCGCGGTGCTGCTCGGTGTCGGGAACGCCTCGGCCGGCAGCGGTGCGCAGGGATCGGAGTCCGGCGACACCGACCAGTCCGGTGCCCTGGCGCAGCTGGCCTCGGTCCCGGGTGGTGTCGTGCTCCTCTGGCTCGTCGCCGTCGGCACCGCGGCGCTGGCCATCCGACTCCTGGTCGAGGCCGTCGTCGGCGGTCGCACGGACGACGCGCGGGCCTGGGTGAACCGGGGGAAGAACGTCGGCAAGGCCGTGGTCTACGGCGTCATCACCTACTCGTCCGCCAGCTACGCGGTCGGCGCCGGGAAGAGCTCCTCCGGGTCGACGACGAGCGCCGCCGCGACCGCGCTCGCGACGCCGGGCGGTGTCGTACTCCTGCTCGTCGTCGCCGCGGTCGCGATCGCCATCGGGGTGGGACTCGTCGTGATCGGGGTGCGGGGGTCCTGGAAGAAGCACCTCCGGCCCCAGCCGCAATCCGTCCGTCGACCGGTGGCCGTGCTCGCGACCCTCGGGTACGTCGCCAAGGGGGTCGCGGTCGTCATCGTCGGCGTGCTCGTCGCGGTGGCCGCGTTCCGCAGCGACCCGGAGCAGGCGAGCGGGCTCGACGGGGCCTTCGACGCGCTGCGCTCGATGCCGGGCGGGTCCGTCGTCCTCGTCGTGGTGGGGCTCGGGTTCGCCGCGTTCGGCGTCTACAGCTTCTTCCGTGCCCGCTACGCGCGGATCTGACCGCGCGCACGGGATGGTCGCGGACACCGCGGCCCCGGCGATGCGATGATGCATCGCGGTGGCACGTCGCGCGTCGCCTGTGCCCGTGACCACCGGTCGCGGCTCGCCCACATCGAAGACGAGGAAGCATGGTTCCGACGGAGGGACACCAGGAGGCCGCCCCGCTCCTGGCAGGCCGGTACCGCCTGGAGCAGGTGATCGGTCGGGGTGGCATGTCGGTCGTGCACCGCGCGTGGGACGAGAGCCTGGACCGTCCGGTCGCCGTGAAGCTCTTCCACCCTGGCATCGTCGACATCGCGCGGCAGGAGGCCGAGCAGGGCGTCCTGGCGTCCCTCGACCACCACAACCTCGTCAGCCTCCTCGACGCGGGCGTCGTCGAGGACCAGAACGGATCGCTGCAGCGGTTCATCGTGATGGCGCTCGTGCACGGCCAGGACCTCGAGGAGCGGCTGTCCCTCGGGCCGCTCGCCTCGCGGCACATCGCCGAGATCGGCTACGACATGGCCGAGGCGCTCGACTACATCCACGCGCAGGGCGTCGTGCACCGTGACATCAAGCCGTCGAACATCCTGCTCGTCGACTACGGCAACGGGTCCGACCGGGCACGGGCACGGCTCACCGACTTCGGGATCGCGCTCGCGGCCGGCGTCGAGCGGCTCACCGCGGACGGCGTCACGACGGGCACCGCGGCCTACCTGAGTCCGGAGCAGGCCCGGGGCGCGGACGTCGGTCCGGCCAGCGACGTGTACTCGCTCGGACTGGTGCTGCTGCAGTGCTTCACCCGGCGGCGGGAGTTCCCCGGCTCGCTCGTCGAGTCCGCGCTCGCACGGCTCTCGCGTGACCCGATCGTGCCGGAGCCGCTGCCCGAGCACTGGAAGCAGGCGCTCGCGGCGATGACGGCGCAGGACCCGGCGGCCCGACCGGTCGGCGGCGAGCTCGTCGCGTTGCTCCGACACGTCGTGCTCACCGACACCGCGAGCGACGAACCGGCGGACGTGGCCGCGGCGGACTCCGCTCCCGGTCGTCCCGAGGCGGGTGCGGCACCCGCGTCCGGCTCGGTGTCCGCGTCCGGCTCGGTCTCCGGCGAGGGCGACGGGCGTCCGACGACGCTCGACGTCCTGCCCGAGGAGGCCCTGCAGCGCACGACCGCGATGGCGGCGCGGCTCTTCGACGCGCCCATCGCACTCATCGAGGTGCTCGACGAGGACCGGGAGTGGTCGCAGTCGTACGTGGCCGACGGCGTCGACAAGTCCGCGCGGAGCATCACGTTCCGGAACGGGTTCGCCCCGGTGCCGGTGCCCGTGGTGATCCCCGACGGGTCGACCCACCCGGAGATGCGGAACAGCCCGCTCGTCACCGGCCCGCTCGGCATCCGGTTCTACGTCAGCGTGCCGCTCGTCCGACACGACGGCGCGACGGTCGGCACGCTCGCGGTGCTCGACTCGCGTCCCCGCACCGCCGACGAGGCCGACATGGCGAACCTGCGGGACCTCGCGGCGCTCGCCGTGACGCAACTGGAGCTCCGGCAGGAGTCCCTGCGGACCGGCACCAGCGACGCCGTCCCGATCGTGCGCACCGGCGGGACGCACACCGGCGGACCGCACACGGGCGGTGCCCTCACGGGTGGTGGGCACACCGCGGGCCGACACAGCGGGGACGTCCGTGCGGCCCCGGAGCCGGACCGCGCCGGCTGACCCGCCGAACCGGCGACCGTCGTCGGGTAGGCATGACTAGCGTGGGAGACGTGGACATGGACGACGAGGCACCCCGGATCGACGAGCAGGTCGCCGACGAGCACATCACCGGTACGCGGTTCCCGGTCGACCGGACTCCGGACGACCAGGGCACGGCAGCCGAGGGCACGACCGACGAGGACGTGACCGACGAGGACACGACCCCGGCGGCCCCCGAGATCACCTACGACGAGCAGTTGTACCCGGCCCGACCTCGCCGACTGCGGCCGCGCGCGAACCTGCGCGGCGGCAGCCTGCAGCGGCGGTTCTCGGACCCGCGTGCGGCCAACGGCGAGAACCCGGCCTACATCGAGTGGCTGGTGCGCCAGTCGATGCTCAAGGACGCGGACGTCCTGAGCCGCCAGCTGTCGGGGTCGCCGAGCATGTGGCGCAACCCGTACGCCCGTCCGGACGCCCGGCGCGCCGTGTCGACGTCGGACGTCTGGTTCACCGCGTACCCGATCTCGCTCATCACGCGTCCGGGGGAGTCGTTCCTGACGGCGCTCGCCGACCCCGAGCTCTGGACCGCGTTCGAGCGCATCGGCATCAACGGCGTGCACACCGGACCGGTGAAGCGCGCCGGTGGCATCCGCGGGTGGCAGGAGACCCCGAGCGTCGACGGCCACTTCGACCGGATCGGGACGCAGATCGACCCCACCTTCGGGGACGAGGAGACGTTCCAGCGGATGACCGACGTCGCCGAGGAGCACGGCGGCAGCATCATCGACGACATCGTCCCGGGACACACCGGCAAGGGCGCGGACTTCCGTCTGGCCGAGATGGCGTTCAAGGACTACCCGGGCATCTACCACATGGTCGAGATCCCGCCGGAGGAGTGGCACCTGCTCCCGACCGTGCCGGAGCACCGCGACTCGGTGAACCTCGACTCCGCCACCGAGTCCGCCCTCGCCGAGCGCGGCTACATCATCGGCGAGCTGCAGCGCGTGATCTTCCACCAGCCCGGCGTCAAGGAGACGAACTGGAGCGTCACCGCGCCGGTCGTCGGCGTCGACGGCGTCACCCGCCGCTGGGTGTACCTGCACTACTTCAAGGAGGGGCAGCCGTCGGTCAACTGGCTCGACCCCACCTTCGCGGGCATGCGTCTGGTCATCGGCGACGCCCTGCACTCCCTGGGCGACCTGGGCACGAGCGCGCTCCGTCTCGACGCGAACGGGTTCCTCGGCGTCGAGAAGAGCGCGGAGGGTGCCCCCGGCTGGTCGGAGGGCCACCCGCTGTCGCACGCGGCGAACCACGTCATCGCGGGCATGGTGCGCAAGGTCGGTGGCTTCACGTTCCAGGAACTCAACCTGACGGTCGAGGACATCCGCGACACCGGGGCCGTCGGCGCCGACCTGTCGTACGACTTCATCAACCGTCCGGCCTACCACCACGCCCTGGCGACCGGGGACACCGAGTTCCTCCGCCTGACGCTCCGCACCTCGCTCGAACTCGGCGTGGAACCGGTCAGCCTGGTGCACGGCATGCAGAACCACGACGAACTCACGTACGAGCTCGTGCACTGGGCGACGCTGCACAAGGACGACGTGTACACGTTCCACGGCGAGGACACGACCGGCGGCGCGCTCGCCGAACGGATCCGGGCCGACCTGACGGACGCGCTCACGGGCGAGGCCGCCGACTACAACCTCGTCTTCACCACGAACGGCATCGCCTGCACCACGGCGTCGCTCATCGCGGCGACCCAGGGGCACACCACGCTCGACGCGATCACCGACGAGCACGTCCCGCAGATCCGTGACGCCCACCTGCTGCTGGCGGCGTTCAACGCCTGGCAGCCGGGCGTCTTCGCGATGTCGGGGTGGGACCTGCTCGGGTCGCTGACCCTCCCGAAGGAACTCGTCACCGACCTGATCGCCGAGGGGGACACGCGGTGGATCGAGCGCGGCGCGCACGACCTGCTCGGCGTCGCCCCGGACACCGAGCGGTCCGCGTCCGGCATGCCGCTGGCCCGGTCCCTGTACGGTCCGCTTCCGGAGCAGCTCGAGCGGCCGGACTCGTTCGCGTCCCGGCTCGGGGAACTCCTGCGGGTCCGGACCGAGTACGGCATCGCCTCGGCCCGCCAGGTGGACGTGCCCGAGGTGGCGCACCGCGGGATGCTCGTCATGGTCCACGAACTCGAGTCGACGGACGAGCAGGGCGAGCCGATCGTGCAGATCACCGTGCTCAACATGACCGACACGGCGCTCGACGGCACCATCCGGTCGGAGTCGCTCCCGCACGGCGCGACGGTCGTCGACGCGACGGACCACAGCGAGCTCGGCACCGTCGACGACCTGTGCAGCTTCCCGCTGCGCATCGACGCCTACGGGTCGCGCTTCCTCGTCCTGCGCCGGACGGCGTTCGAGCAGTGACCTGCACCGATCCGCACCGAGCAGTGACCCACACCGAGCAGTGACCTGCACGAGCGGTGACCGCACCGCCGTCCGTCCCGGTCCCGCGCGATCGGGACGGACGCACTGCGGTCTGAGCGGCCGGGCACCGCGCGACCGGTAGACCGGACGGCATGACGACGAGCGCCACCACCGGCCCGGCCCGCGTGTTCTCCGACGTGCAGGCGACCCTCGCCGAGAGCATCGTGTGGGACCCCGGGCAGCAGGTGGCCCGCTGGGTGGACATCCCGCAGGGCACGCTGACGACCGCGGACGCCGAGGGCCGCGTGCTGCACACGGTGACGCTCGACCCGCCGCTGCCGTCGTTCCAGCCCCGCGCCGCAGGTGGGTTCGTCGCCGCGAAGGACGACACCGTGGTGCTGACGGACCAGGACGGTCACGTCGAGCGCGAACTCGCCGGCGTGCAGCACGCGAACGACGAGATGCGCTTCAACGAGGGCAAGTGCGACCCGTTCGGACGCTTCCTGGTCGGGAGCATGGACCCGACGGACGGGCCGCCGGCAGGGGTGCTGTACGCGTTCTCGCCGGACGGCACGGTCCGGGTCCTCCGCGACGGCTTCGGCACCACGAACGGCATGGAGTGGAACGACGACGGCTCCGAGATGTACGTCACCGACACCGACACCGACACGGTCTACCGCGGTGCGTACGGCCCGGACGGAGAGCTCGGCGATCTCGAGCCGTTCATCGCCGGCGCGGCGCACGACGGTCTGGTCCGTGACGACGAGGGCTGCTTCTGGGGCGCGATCTACGGCGAATCCCGCGTGGAGCGGTACGGCCCCGACGGCACGCACCTGGAGACGGTCGAGATCCCGGCACCGAACGTGACCTCGGTCGCCTTCGGCGGGACGGACATGTCCCTGCTGCTGGTGGGCACGGCACGCGAGAACCTGACCGACGAGCAGCTCGCAGAGGCGCCGCACTCCGGGTCCGTCTTCGCCGTGCCGACACGGGTGCACGGCCGCCCGGCGTTCCCCTTCGCCGGCTGAGCGGCCGGTCGCCGGGCACCGCCCGGCGACCGGTGCGCTCCAGCGCGTCGGGCCGCCCGGCGGGGTGCTCGCGGTAGCCTGGGCGACCGCCAGCGACCGCGAGGAGCGTCAGTGAACGACGAGCAGCACCAGGGGACCCCCGTGCCACCGGGGGCACCGGACCCGGCCGGGGAGCTCGCCCACGCCGAGGACGCCGACGTCGAGGTGCGCGTCGACCGCATCGCCGTCGACGGCACGTACGTCCGCGTCAGCTCGATCGGCGAACCCGGGGAACGTGCCTTCGTCCTGGTGGCCGGCCTCGGCATCGCGTCGACGTACTACGAACGGCTCGCGCCGCACCTCAACGAGTACGGCCCGGTGCACGCGCTGGACCTGCCCGGGTTCGCCGGGGTCCCGCGCTTCCGCGGTGCCGTGTCGATCGAGCGCTACGCCGACGCGGTCGAGGCGGTCATCGACGAGCTCCGCCTGCACGACCCGGTGCTGGTCGGGCACTCGATGGGCACGCAGGTCGTCACCGAGGTCGCCGCCCGGCGCCCGGACGTCTCCGACGTGGTGCTCATCAGCCCGGTCCTCGACCCGGCGTCGCGGTCGGTGCGGAGAGCCGCGCTGCGGTTCCTCCGGTCCTCCGTGCACGAACCGTCCGCCGTGCGGTGGCACGCGGTCACCGCGTACGCGCTCTGCGGGTGGCACTGGTTCCGCAAGGTCCTGCCCGAGATGATCGCCTACCCGATCGAGGAGCGTGCCGCCGACGTCCAGGCCCGGACCCTGGTCGTCCGCGGCGAACACGACGCACTCGTGCCGCGCTCCTGGGTGCGGCGGCTCGCGCGTGCCCTGCCGTACGCGGTCCTCCGCGAGGTGGTCGGGGGCGCGCACTCGGTGATGCACGCCCAGGCGGACGCCGTCGCACGCCTCGCCGTCGCGCACGTCGACGGTCGGCTCCCGGACCGCGGGGTCTCCTCGCTGCAGCGCGTCCGCGACGACTCCACCGCGTCCGACCTCGACCGCCTCGGCCTGACCGACCGCTGGCTCGTCGTGAAGTCGCGCTTCACGGAACTCGTCGGGATGGCGAAGGGCGACGACGAGCGGCTGGAGGCAGCCAAGTCCGCGCACGCGGTCGCGATGGCCGACCGCGACGGCGTCCCGGTCGACCCGGAGGAACGGGAGACGGTCGTCGAGACGGTCGCCCCGGAGCGCGGCGGCGACCGCCGACCCTTCTGACCCCGTCCGCACAGGAGGCCCGGAACCGGTCCTGCAGGACCGGTTCCGGGCCTCCCGGCCGGCCGTGGCGCCGCGCCGGTCAGTCGGCGGTGATGGTGCCGGGCAGCATGTCCGGTGTCAGCGCATGCGCCTCGGCCAGCACCTTGCGGGCGTCGTCGGTCTTGCCGGGCACGTTCCAGAGCAGCACGCCGGCGACCAGGTCGTCGTCGTCCAGTTGGTAGACGACGCCCCGCTCGTGTGGTTCGGCCCAGTCCTCGACGGCGCGGAGCGAGGAGGACACGACGCCGACGGCCTCGTACCGGACGTCGAAGACGGTGGAGTAGAACATCGGGGTGTGCTCGTACGGCTCGTCCGCTCCGGCCAGGTTGCGACCGGCCTGCCGACCCTGCTGCTGCGCGTTGTCGACGTGTTCGACGCGGCGGGTGCCGAGCAGCCGGTCCGGGTAGGACGCGACGTCGCCGGCGGCGTACACCGCGGGGTCGTCCGTGCTGAGCGTCGCGGACACGCGCACGCCGTCGTCGACGGCGAGGCCGGCGTCCTCGGCGAGCTGCGTGGCAGGATCGATGCCCAGGCCGGCGACGGCGACGTCGGCGGTCACCGTCGAGCCGTCGTCGAGGGTCAGGACGACGCCGTCGGCCGTCTCCTCGCCCGACGCGACCCGACTGCCCGTGCGGACCTCCACCCCGGCATCGACGAAGCGCTGCTGGAAGACGGCCGCCAGAGCCGCCGGGAACATGTGACCACCGAGCACGTCGTCGGGGGTGACGAGCGTGACACGGGCACCGTTCTGCACCAGGCCCGCGGCGATCTCGGTCCCGATGTAGCTGCCGCCGACGACGACCACGGAGGCACCCGCGTCGGCGTGCCGACGGAGTGTCCGGTAGTCGGCTGCGCTGCGGTAGCTGAGCACCCGGTCGGACGGCCGGAGACCGGGCAGGTCCCGCGGACCACCGCCGGTGGCCAGGAGCAGCCGGTCGTAGCCGATCGTCTGCCCGTCGGCGGTCGTCACGGTCTTCGCCGCGCGGTCGATCGACTCGACCCTGGTGCCGAGCACGAACTCGGCGCCGGTCTCCTCGGTGTGCAGGTCGACCCCGTCGTCCCAGCTGAAGTCCGGATCCGTCCAGAGCTTCTTGGACAGGGCCGGACGGGCGTACGGGCGGTCGACGTCCTCGCTGATGATCCCGATCGTGCCGTCGGGGTCGAGCTCGCGGATGCCGCGTGCAGCCGAGTCGGCGACCATCCCGCCGCCGATGATGAGGTGTCGGTGGTGCGTCACGGGTCCTCCGTCAGATGGTCGCGACCGAGCCGGAGTCGACGCGGTAGTCCGCCCCGTTGACGAAGCTGGCGAGCTCCGAGCACAGGAACGCCACGACGTTGGCGACCTCCTCCGGCTCACCTCGGCGCTTCAGTTCCATGTACGGACGCTCTTCGTCGAGGAAGCTCGAGATCGCCTCGTCGAACGAGGTGCCGAGCTGCTTCGACCGCTTGTCCATCATGGCGTCGGTCATCGGGGTGTGGATGAACGCGGGGGAGACCGTGTTCACGAGCAGCCCCTCGTGCGCGTAGGAGCGCGAGAGGCCCTTCGCGAACGAGAGCACCCCCGCCTTGGCGGCACAGTAGGGCAGTTCGTCGTCGTACGGCTGCCTGGCGTCCTCGGACACCAGGTAGACGATCCGGCCCCAGCCGCCGTTCCGCAGGTCGCTGATGAACTCGCGGGTGATGCGGACCGGCCCCATCAGGTCGATGTCCAGCGTCTCCTGCCAGCCGGCCTCGTCGATCTCGTGGAACATGCCCTGTGCTCCCGTGACGCCCGAGGACTGCACGAGGATGTCGATCTCGCCGACGGCGTCCCGCACCTTCGCATGCAGCGCGGCCAGGCTGTCGGCGCTACGGACGTCCGCCGCGAACGCGTGCAGCTTGCCGTGCGGCGCCTCGAGCTGGTCCGCGCTCGTGTCGAGGCGGCTCTGGTCGATGTCGGTCACGACGACGGTCGCACCCTCGGCCAGGAGGATGCGCGCCGTGTTCCAGCCGATGCCGGAGTCACCACCGAAGACGAGAGCGGTCTTGCCCTGGATCCCGAGGTCCACGTCCGGTCCGGGCTTACTCGTGCTCGGAGGCTTCGGCCACCGCGGGGGTCGTCGCACTCGCCAGCGGCGTCCGGGGGGCGCGGTTCTCGGCGCTGACCATCCACGCGAGCTGCTCGAGGCGCTCGATGAACCCGTGCAGCAGGTCGGCGGTCGTCGGGTCCTCCTCGTCGACCTCGTCGTGCACGTCACGCATCGTGGCGGTGGTCTGGTAGAGGCGCAGCGTGATCAGGTCGATCGCGTCGTGCGTGAGGACCTCGCCGTCCGGGAACGGGTCGAGGTGCGTGCCGGCCGCGACGGTCGCGGAACGGCCGTCCGGCACGGCGTAGAGCGCACGCATGCGCTCCGCCATGTCGTCGGCGAACTCACGGGCGGCCTCGACGATCTCGTCGAGCTGCAGGTGGAGGTCGCGGAAGTTGGTGCCGAGGATGTTCCAGTGGGCCTGCTTGCCCTGCAGGTGCAGGTCGATCAGGTCGACGAGGACCTTCTGGAGGTTGGCGGCGAGCGTGTCCGACGCGTGCATGTGACGACTCCTTCTTCGCGGTGTTGACGATCCCGGTCTACCCGCTCGCTCCCCCCGTGTTCCCAGTGGGTGTCGAGGTGGCGTCCCCCGCGGCGCGGCGGGGCGCGTCACGGCGCGGTCGAGGCGCCGGTGGACGTCAGTGCGCGACGACGGGCGGGTCGACCTGGTCGACCGCGGTGCGCATCTGCTCGAGGAACACCGCGACGACGCGGGCGTCCTGCGCGCTGAGTCCCTCGGCGATGCCCATCATGCGCCGGTGCATGATGCCGAGCGTGGCGCGCACCTCGGCGTCGGTCTCCACCGTCGGCACGATGATGAGGCCGCGGCGGTCGGTCGGGTGCGGCTCGCGCCGGACGTGGCCGCTCTTGACGAGACGGTCGACCAGGATCGTCGTCGACGCCGACGAGATCTTCAGGTACGCGGAGAGGTCCTTCGGGCTGACGGCGTGCCCGGAGCGCTGCGCCTGCAGCAGGTGACGGATGGCCAGCAGGTCGGTCTCGCCCATGCCCATCGAGTCGCGCGTGCGGCGACGCATGGCGGTCTCGGCGGCGCGGTAGCGACGGAGGGCGTTCAACACGGCGACACCGCGCTGGGTCGCGTCGTCGTCCGGGAACCAGTAGCCGGACGCCTCCGTGATCTCCTGCGTGGTCATCCCGAAAGGATAATCCGTCTGGTAGCGAGGCTGTCTAGCGATGCGGCGGACGCCCAGCAGACGGACGGGAGGCCCGATGCTCGCTCGCACCGCGCCTTCCGTCCGTCTGCTGGGCGCCTCGCGACCGGACGGGCTACGCCGCGACCGGCTCGCCGGCCGCGTCGGCGAGCGCGGTCAGGGCGCCGCGGACGAGACCGACGACCTCCTCGTCCTCACGGGGGTGGGTCTCGGCGAAGCGGACGACCGACTGCGGGATCGCGACCTTGACGTCCTCCAGGACCTTCGCGCCGGCGA
Source organism: Curtobacterium sp. MCJR17_055 (assembly GCF_003224335.1). Lineage (GTDB taxonomy): Bacteria > Actinomycetota > Actinomycetes > Actinomycetales > Microbacteriaceae > Curtobacterium. The sequence continues at coordinate 858,586 of NZ_QKLF01000001.1, read as the reverse complement.
TGCCCGCGGCCTTGCGGGCCTCGTCGTGGGCCCAGACCCCGCCGTACTGGCCGAACGCGGAACCGATGACGGCGACCGGCTTGCCGGAGATGGGCGAGGAGCCGAACGGACGCGACGCCCAGTCGAGGGCGTTCTTCAGCACCGCCGGCATCGTCCCGTTGTACTCCGGGGTCACGAGGAGCAGGCCGTCGGCGTCGGCGACCGCCTCGCGGAAGGCGACGGCCGCGGCGGGCGGGGTGTCGCCGTCGAGGTCCTCGTTGTAGAAGGGCAGGTCGACGATGCCGTCGAAGACCGTGAGCTCGATGCCCTCCGGTGCGTGCTGGACGGCAGCCTCGGTGAGCTGGCGGTTGGTGGAGCCGGCGCGGAGGCTGCCGACGAGGGCGACGATCTGGGTCATGGCGTTCCTTCTGGTCGTGGTGGTTGCAGCGACAACCGATCCGTCCAGCGCGGGATTCCCCGCGGTGACCTCCGGCGTGTCCGCCCGCCCGAGCCGTGCGGAGGGGCCGTCGGTACTCTCGGCCTCGTGAAGAAGACGCCGAGTGACACGCCCCGCACCACCGATCCGAACTGGTGGCGGCAGGCCGTCGTCTACCAGGTGTACCCGCGGAGCTTCGCCGACTCGGACGCGGACGGCATCGGCGACATCGCGGGTGTGACGAGCCGGGTGCCGTACCTCGCCGAGCTCGGTGTCGATGCCGTCTGGCTGTCGCCCTTCTACCCGTCACCGCTCGCCGACGGCGGCTACGACGTCGCCGACTACCGGGACGTCGACCCGAAGCTCGGGACGCTCGACGGAATCGACGAGCTGATCTCCACCGCGCACGAGCACGACCTGCGCGTCATCGTCGACCTCGTGCCGAACCACACCTCGGACCAGCACGCGTGGTTCCGGGCGGCGCTCGCGGCCGACCCCGGGTCCGCCGAACGGGCCCGGTACGTGTTCCGGGACGGCTCCGGCCCGGACGGCGACCAGCCGCCGAGCGACTGGGTGTCGAACTTCGGCGGCAGCGCGTGGACGCGGGTGCCGGACGGCCAGTGGTACCTGCACCTCTTCGCTCCCGAGCAGCCCGACCTGGACTGGACGAACCCCGAGGTGCGGCAGGACTTCGAGGACACCCTCCGGTTCTGGTCCGACCGCGGGGTCGACGGGTTCCGCGTGGACGTCGCGCACGGGCTCGCGAAGGACCTGTCGGAGCCGTACCGGCCGTCGAACGGTGAAGCCCTGCCCCTCGACGGCTCCGACCCGCTGTACGACCGCGACGAGGTCCACGCGATCTTCACCGAGTGGCGGAAGGTGCTCGACGAGTACGCCCCGCCGCGCGCCGCGATCGCCGAGGCGTGGTCCCCGGCCCCCCGCCGTGTCCTCTACGCCCGACCGACCGAACTCGGTCAGGCCTTCAACTTCGACCTCCTCGAGGCACCGTTCGAGGCGGCCGTGTTCCGGTCGCTCATCGAGCAGAACCTCGACGCCGCGGAGACCTCCGGTGGCTCGAGCACGTGGGTGCTCTCGAACCACGACGTCGTGCGCCACGCCACGCGCTACGGCCTGCCCGCCGACGTCGACACGGACGCCTGGCTCATGTCCGACGGCGAGACGCCGCCCCTCGACCGCGCCGCCGGCCTCCGTCGGGCCCGGGCGGCGACGCTCCTCGTGCTCGCGCTGCCCGGCTCGTCGTACGTCTACCAGGGCGAGGAGCTCGGGCTGTACGAGGCGCCCGCGATCCCGCACGACCAGCTGCAGGACCCGAAGTGGATCCGCACCGGGCACACCGTGAAGGGCCGCGACGGCTGCCGGGTGCCGATCCCGTGGACGAAGTCCGGGCCCTCGTTCGGCTTCGGCGACGCCGCTCCGCACCTGCCGCAGCCGACCGACTTCGGCGCGAGCAGCGTCGAGGCCGAGGACCGGGTGCCCGGGTCGACGCTGTCGTTCTACCGTGAGGCACTGTCCGCCCGTCGCCGGCTGCAGCAGGGTGAGGCGCTCGAGTGGCTCGAGACCGACTCGCCGGAGGTCGTCGCCTTCGCCCGGCACGACGGCTGGCGGTCCTACACGAACTTCGGGACGGAGCCGGTCCCGATGCCCCAGGGAGCCGTCGTGGTCACCTCGGGCCCGCTGGGCGACGACGAACTGCCCGGCGGCACGACGGTCTGGGTGGCGTAGCGGTCGGGCTCCCCTCCACACCTGGGAGGGGAGCGGCATCGATCCACAGGGCGGCACCCCGACCGGAGGCGCGGGGAGCCGGCTCGCGAAGATCGTGACATGACACATGACACGACCTGCTCCGGCCCGCCTCCCACCCCCACCGCCGTCCGCAGCCGACCGCCCCGGCGGCCGCGCTCGTCCCGTCCGTCGCGCGCACGCCGCGGACTCCGGCGGTGGATCGCCGGGACCGCGGTCGCCGTCGCGGTCGGCAGCACGGTGCCGCTCGGCGTCGGCGGCGGTGCAGCGGCGGACGACCTGCCGTTCCCCTGGTCGACCGGCTTCAGCACGGCTGACGGGGGCACCCTGAGTGGCGACGCCCACATCGTCGACGGGCGCCTCCGCCTGACCGATGCCGACGTCGACGCTGCCGGTGCCTGGGCGATGGACGACTCCTTCCCGTCGAGCCTCGGGCTCGACATCGAGTTCGACTACGCCATGTACACGCCGTACGAGCAGGGGGCCGACGGTCTGCTGCTGTCCCTGTCGGACGGGGCGGTCGCACCCGGGGTCGGCGCGTACGGCGCGGCGCTCGGGTACTCCTGCCGGTCGGCGACGAACCAGGGAGCGCACGAGTGCACCCTCCCCGGACTCCCCGGGGCGTTCGCGGGGGTCGCCCTCGACCAGTACGGCAACTTCTCGCTGCCCTTCAATGAGAGCGGGCCCGGTCGGACGCCGGACACCGTGACCATCCGGGGGTCCGGGAACGGGACGACGGGGTACCGGTTCGTCCAGCACGCGCAGGTCCCGGGCGGCGTCGCGACCGGCACCGCCACACCACGGAAGGTCCGCGTGGTGCTGCTGCCCGAGGACGGCGGGCTGACCCTGACCGTCCGACTCGCCTCCGCGGACGGCGGGATGCGCACCGTCCTCGACCACGTCCAACTGCAGGGGCCGGACCAGGCTCCGCTCCCACCCACCCTCCGGCTCGGGTTCACGGCGGCCACCGGATCCTTCCGGAGCGTGCACGAGATCGATGCACTGCGGGTGACGCAGCCGGCCGACCTCCGGATCGAGCACGACATGCCGCCCGTCGTCGCCGGCGACCGGGTCGCGTACACGGTCACCGCCTCGAACGTGGGGGCGAACGACTCCGACCCGAGCGCGGTCGCCGTCGACGTACCGGACGAGCTCCACGACGTGACCTGGACGTGCAGCGTCCCCGCGCCCTCCAGCTGTGCCGACGCCTCGGGCACCGGCGACGTCGCGACGACCCTCGGCCTGCGGCGTGGAGCGGCCGCGACCTTCACGGTGTCCGGGCAGCTCGACCCGGGCACGACCGGGCAGATCGACAGTGAGGCTACCGTGGCGATCGCCCCGGGGCTGTTCGACGCGCGACCCGCCGACAACGTGTCACAGGCCTCGGCGCCCGTGACGGCGGTCGCCCAGATGACGACGGACAAGAGCGTCGCGCCGGACCGTCCCGTCGAGCCCGGGGACGAGCTCGAGTACACGGTCACCGCACGGAACGGCGGTCCCTCCACCGCTCACGACGTGGGCGCGGTCGACGACCTGCCGGAGCAGCTGGCGTTCGTCGGGTCGGACGACGCGTGCACGGCCGACGGCCAGCGTGTGACGTGCACCGGCGGCGGGGACGTCGCCCCCGGGCAGGAACACGCGTTCCGGTTCCGCGCCCGACTGGACGCCGGCTACACGGGTGACGGCTCCGACGTGGTGAACGTCGCGACGGCGACCTCGCCGACCGACCCCGACGGCGGCGAGGAGTCGCCCGAGGTGCCGATCGAGGTGATCGAGCCGGACGGCCCGGGTGGTCCCGACGGGCCGGACGGTCCCGACGGCCCGGGGGACCCCGACGCGCCGGGTGACACGGGTGGACCGGGCGACGCCGGTCGCCCGGACCCGACGCCGGGACCTGCCGGACGGCCGGACGGACCGGTCGACCAGCACGGGCCGGGCACCGGCGACGGGAGTGGTGCTCCCGGAGCGACGGCACCGCGGCAACCGGGTGCCCTCGCCTACACGGGAGCGCAGGGGCTCGGCCTGGTGGGCCTGGCCGGGATCGTGCTGACCGGCACCGGAGCGTCCGTGTGGCTCGTCCGTCGACGCCGTCCCGAGGACGCAGCGGAGGCGCCGGAAGAGCACTAGTGCCACGGACGGGGCGGATCGCGGTCCGCCCCGTCCGACCGCCGGGGTCGACGGTCGGGCGGGTGCCCACGGACGCGGCGGTAGGATCGACCGTACGAACCGACAGCCCGAGAGAGGTCCCGTGTCCCACTCCGTGGACGACGCCGCGCAGCGAGCACGGTACTGGCCGGTCCCGGTCCTCCGGGCAGTCCCGGCAGCCGTGATCGCGATGGTGATCACGTTCTCCCCGAACCACTCGGCCGGCTTCGGCCTCGTGCTGTTCGGCGTCTTCGCCCTCGTCGACGGGGCCGTCCTCGCCTGGGGGAGCACCTCGCGGCTGCCTGGGGACGACCGCTCGCGGCGATCCGGGACGGCGCAGGCCGCCCTGTCCATCGTCGCCGGCCTCGCGGCGATCGCGTGCAGCGGTCTCGGTCTCCCCGCGCTGATCACCGTCGTCGTGTGCTCCGCCGTCCTGACCGGCGCACTCGAACTGTCGCAGGGACTCCGCGCTCGTGGGCGGTCACCGTTCGCCCGGGACTGGACGACCGTCGGAGCTCTCACGCTGCTGCTCGCGGTCGCCTTCCTCGTGACCCCGCCCGACTACTCGCAGCAGCTCGGTGGCGTCGAACGCGTCACCGGCACCCTCGACGCCTCGATCGTCCTCGTCGGCCTGCTCGGCGCCTACCTCGCCATCGCGGCGGTCTTCCACCTGATCGCCGGCCTCTCGCACAAGTGGGGGACGGCTGCTCCGGCGGCCACCCCGGACGGAGCACCACACGTATGACCACCCCCAGCCGTCGTGACCGCCTGCGCCCGGTCGAACTCCTCGGCATCTCCGCGGTCATCGCGGTGGTCGTCGGCCTCGTCGTGCTGATGTCGACACGGGAGCCCACGCTCGCGCTCGTCTTCTTCGGCGTCGGCTTCGTCGTCGTGGTCGTCGTGATGGCGATGCTCCAGCTGACGTCGACCTCCGACCAGGACGACAACGACATGCTCGGCGGGCACAACACCCCCGGACGAGGAGACGACGACGGCTTCCACTGAAGCGGCGGCGGGACGCACGGCCCGCGGCCGACGCCGTCCCGAGCAGGGTGACCCCGCACTGCCGAGCCGGTACCGGCACCGCACCCTCATCCTCGCGGTCTGCTGCATGAGCCTGTTCATCGTGTCGATGGACGCCACCGTGGTGAACGTCGCCCTCCCGTCGATCGGACGCGAACTCCACAGCCCCATCGCCGGCCTGCAGTGGACCATCGACGCCTACACGCTCGTCCTCGCGAGCCTGCTCCTGCTGTCGGGGTCGACCGCCGACCGGATCGGCCGTCGGACGACGTTCCAGGTCGGTCTCGCGCTCTTCACCGTCGGGTCGTTGCTCTGCTCGCTCGCTCCGAGCGTCGAGTGGCTCGTCGTCTTCCGCATGGTGCAGGCCGTCGGCGGCTCGATGATGAACCCGGTCGCGATGAGCATCATCACGGCGACGTTCGACGACGCGAAGGAACGTGCCCGCGCGGTCGGCGTCTGGGGCGCGGTCGTCGGGGTGTCGATGGGGCTGGGTCCCCTGGTCGGCGGAGCGCTGACCGACACCGTCGGGTGGCGCGCGATCTTCTGGATCAACGTGCCGATCGGCATCGCCGCCATCGTCCTCACGTTCCTGTTCGTCCCGGAGTCGCGGTCGCCGAAGCCCCGGCGGTTCGACCCGCTCGGGCAGGGCATCGTGATCGTGCTGCTCGCGAGCCTGGTCGGCGGGCTGATCGAGGGCCCTCGCCTGGGCTGGGCGTCCGCGGGCACGCTGGGTCTGTTCGTCCTCGCCGCGGCCGCGTTGGTCGCCCTGGTGGTCGTCGAAGGTCGGACCGCCGAGCCGCTCATCGACCTCCGCTTCTTCCGGAGCGTCCCGTTCTCGTCCGCCGTGGGCACCGCGCTCGTGGCGTTCGGGGCGAACGGTGCGTTCCTGTTCCTCAGCGCCCTGTACCTGCAGGAGGTGCGCGGCCTGACCCCCTTCGAAGCGGGGCTGTGGACGCTGCCGTCGGCCCTCGCGACGATGGTCGTGTCGCCGGTCTCCGGGCGACTCATCGGCACGGTGGGGACGCGGGTGCCGCTCGTCCTCGCGGGTCTGGGGATCGGTGCGGCCGGTGCGGTCCTGACCACCGTGCAGGTCTCGACGCCGATGTGGGTCCTCGTGGTCGCCTTCGTGTTGTTCGGCTTCGGGTTCGGCATGGTGAACGCGCCCATCACGAACACCGCGGTCTCCGGCATGCCCCGCACGCAGTCCGGGTCGGCGGCGGCCGTCGCGTCGACCAGTCGGCAGACCGGGGTGTCCCTCGGCGTCGCGCTCGCCGGGACCGTCACGGGGGCGAGTGCGGTCGCGACGGTCAGCCCCGCGTTCGCGGTCGCGACCCATCCGATGTGGTGGATCGTCGTGGGCATCGGCGCCGTCATCGTCCTGGTCGGCGTGCTGTCGACCACGGCGGCGGCCCGGCGGTCGGTCGAGGCCGTCGCGCCGCTGCTCCGCGGCTGACCCGGCGGCGGTTCACCGCCGGGCTGACCCGACCGCGGCTGACGTGACGGGGCTGACTCCGGAGGCGGCTGACACAGCGGCTGACCCGGCGGCGGCTGACCCGACGGGGGCTGGGCCGACCATCCGCGGGGCTCCGGCTGCGCGCGCGGCTCAGCGCCGGGCCGCCACGATCGCCCGCGCCAATGCCTGTGTCGCCCGGTTCGGCTCCGGGTCCGCCCGCATGGCGAGCCCGATCCGCAGCGGCTCGACCACGTCCTCGAGGTCGAGCACCGCGCCGTCGAAGCGGACGCCGGAGTCCGGGACGACCCCGACACCGATCCCGGCCGAGGCGAACCGGACCACCGCGGGCATGTCGTTCATCTCGGCGACCACCCGACGTCGGATGCCGAGCCGCTCGAGCACCGCGTCCAGGATCATGCGGTTGCCGAACCCGTGCGCGGTGTCCACGAAGGTCTCGTCGGCCAGGTCGGCGAGGGACACCGAGCGCCGGCCGGCCAGCGGGTGGTCGGCGGCGAGGAACACCCGGAAGGGCATCTCCCGGAGCGGCTCCACCACGACCCCGGACGGCGTGTTCGGCAGCCCCGTGTACGCGAGGTCGAGGCGCCCGGCCACGAGGTCCTGCACGAGCCCGGTCGTCCCGCTCGGCGAGGTCATCAGTTCGACGGCGACGAGCGGGTGCTGCCGACGGAAGTCGCGCAGGACGCCGGTCAGGTCGACGACGTCCATGCTCGTGAAGATGCCGAGGCGCACCCGACCGCGCAGCTCCGCGTCCGACGCCGCGGCGAGGTCACGCATCCGGTCGAGCGACTCCAGCACGGCGCGGGCGTGGGGCAGGAGGTCCGCTCCGGTCGGGGTGAGGACGAGCCGCCGGCCGCCACGCTCGAACAGGCGGGTCCCGAGCGACCGTTCCAGGCTCGCGATCCCCGCGGACACCGTCGACTGCGCCGCCCACAGGCGCTCGGCGGCACGGGTGACACTGCCCTCGGCCGCGACCGTGACGAACTGTTCGAGCAAGCGGGTCTCCATCCGGACATCATCGACGAGATCGATGCCGGCCATCAAGGAGCTGCGTTTGACCCGATGGTCCACCGGCGGGACGATCGGGGCATGTCAACCGTCATCGAAACGCCGGCGACCGGCGCCCAGGCCACCGCTCCGGCTCCCCGTGGTCGGCGTGCGCACACCCGCCGTCGGCACGGCTTCGGCTTCTGGGCCGTCGCCTTCGCGTTCACCTCGGTGATGGCCTTCGCGACCGTCCCCGCGCCGCTCTACGTCATCTACCAGGCGCGCGACGGCTTCCCGACGTTCACGACGACCGTCGTCTTCGCCGCGTACGGTCTGGGCGTCGTCGGCTCCCTCTGGCTCGCCGGACACCTCAGCGACGTGCACGGGCGTCGTCCGCTCATCCTCGTGTCCGTGGCGCTGGAGCTCGTCGCCGCGGTGCTGTTCCTCCTCTGGAACGACGTCACCGGTCTGATCGTGGCGCGACTCGTCACCGGACTGGGTGTCGGCACGTTGACCGCGACGGCGACCGCACACCTCGGGGAGCTCAAGGTGCGGGCCACCGGCGACGAGTCCTCGGCGAAGGGCGCCAGCGTCGCCGCGGGCGTCGTCAACCTCGGCGGCCTGTCGCTGGGCGCCCTCGTCGGTGGTGCCCTCGCGGAGTTCGTCGGTCAGCCGCTCATGGTGCCCTACGTCGTGTTCGTCGTCGCCCTGGCGGTCGCGTTCGTCGTCGTGCTGGCCGTCCCGGAGACCGTCGACCGTCCGGCCGAGCCCGTGCCGTACCACCCGCAGCGCCTGCAGGCTCCGGAGGGCCAGAGCGCCGCGTTCTGGGCCGCCGGCACCGGGGCCTTCGCCGCCCTCGCGGTGCAGGGGCTGTTCACCTCCGTCGCGCCGACGTTCCTCGGGACGACGTTCCACGTCACCGACCGGTTGGCCGCCGGCGCCACGACCTTCGGGGTCTTCGCCGCGAGTGCCCTGTCGCAGATCGTGTTCGCCGCGCTCCCGCAGCGCAGGCAGATCCGCCTCGGTGTCGGCCTGCTCGTCGGCGGTCTCGCGGTCCTCGCGGTCTCGGCGGTGGTGCTGCAGGTCGCCGGGTTCATCGGTGGCGGGGTCGTCGCCGGTGCCGGTGTGGGTCTGCTGTTCCGTGCCTCGATCGGCAGCGCCGGAGCCCTCGTCGGCCCCGAGGAGCGCGGCGGCGTCCTCGCCGCGACGTTCCTCATCGCCTACGCCGGGCTCACGATCCCGGTCGTCGCGGTCGGCGCCGCACTGCTCGTCCTGCCCACCCTGCCGGTCCTCATCGGGTACGTGGTGCTCGTCTCCGTGCTCGCGATCGTCGCGGGCGGACGGCTGGCCGCGCGCGCCTGACCGCCGCGAGACGCCGCCCCCGGTCCTGCGCCGCTCGCCACGTCGGCGTCGCCCGGGTCGGGCGGGGTCGCGCGGCGTCCCGACGACCGTGACGACCGTGACGACCGTGACGACCGTGACGACCGCGCCGCGGTGCAGCAGCCCCGCCGGTCCGACCGGGAGGGCCGCACCCCATACTGGCCCGATGGCCCAGAAGCGCCCGCGTTCCACGCTGACCGGCATCGCCGCGGCGGTCGCCGCCGTCCTCGTGGTCGGCGGCTTCGCCCTGACGAACGCGCGGGAGGGTGACGACGCCGTCCTCACCGCCGCACCGTCGGCCACCGCGTCCACGACCGCCGACGAGCCGCAGTCGACGCCGGGCGGCGAGGGCGACGCGGGCGGCGTGGCGGTCATCGCCCGGACGGGACCCGACCTGCCGGGCACCGCGGTGCTCGACCGCTGCGGCACCGACACCCGTGCAGAGGTCGCGTCGTACGACACCGCCGCCCTCGGCACCGTCGTCATGCAGTGCGGGAACGCCGCGCAGGGGTACGAACACATCCGGGTCCGGCACACCGCCGACTGGCAGGACGTCCTCCGCGGGCACACCGACGCGCGCGACTGGGACGACGCCATGCTCACCGCCGTGCGGACCGCGGTGACGAACCCGCAGAAGGGCCTGCCGGTCGACGCCGGCGACGGCAAGGTCTGCTACGCCGCGCCCGTGCGGTTCGACGACGGCAGCGCGCCGAGCCCGGACGGCTTCGTCAAGGTGATCGTGTCCGCGACGACCGAGCGGGTCATCACGGCCTACCCGACGGACGAGTCCGACTGCTGACGCCCGGGGGCACCAGGGGGAGGATCAGGCGTGCACCTCGTGCTCGTGCCGCTGGTGTGACGCCGGCTCGAGCTGGAAGGTCGAGTGCTCGACCGGCACGTCGAAGTGCTCCGCCACGCACTGCTGCAGTTCGTCGAGGATCGCGGGGGCGTGCGCCGTCGTGAAGCAGTGGTCGTCCACCACGACGTGTGCGGTGAGGTTCGGGACGCCGGTCGACACGAGCGTGGCGTGCAGGTCGTGCACGGCGATGACGTGGTCGAGCTCGAGGATGTGCCCGCGCACCGCGTCCAGGTCGAGTCCGCGCGGGGTGGCCTCGAGCAGGACGTCGGCGGTCTCGCGCAGGAGCTTCACGGCCCGGGGCAGGATGAGCGCTCCGATGAGCAGTGCCGCGACCGAGTCGGCTCGTTGCCAGCCGGTCAGGAACAGCACGACCGCGGCCAGGATCACGGCGACGGACCCGAGGGTGTCGTTCAGGACCTCGAGCCGTGCCGCCCGCGAGGTGAAGCCCTCGCCGGACGCCCGCACGAGCACCGCGAACGCGATGAGGTTGCCGACGAGTCCGACGACCCCGAAGACGAGCAGCGGCCCCGCCTCGATCTCCTCGGGCACGATCAACCGCTGCACCGCGGAGATCACCACGTAGACGCCGACCGCGAGCAGGACCGCGGCCTGCGCGGTCGCGCCGAGGACCTCCGCCCGCTGGTACCCCCACGTGCGCCGGGCCGTCGGGATCCGGCGTGCCAGACGTGTGGCGACGAGGCCGATGCCCAGTCCGCCGGTGTCGACGACCATGTGCCCGGCGTCGACGAGCAGGGCGAGGGAGCCGGTGACGACCGCGCCGACGACCTCGGCGAGCAGGATCCCGGCGGAGATGCAGAACGCGATCAACAGCGCACGCTCGGACGCGGGTCCGTGCGTGTGGCCGTGGTCGTGTCCCATGACCGCCATCGTAGGAGCCCCGTCCGACGGCGTGCCAGGATCGGGAGCGTGAGCGGATCGCCGTACGAGCTGAGCGCGCCGGCCGACGTCCTCGCGCGGCTCCATCCGCGTCTCCGCACGTACTTCGGCCGGATCCCGTCCGGGTACGTCGGGCGCGGGTCAGGCACGTTCAGCGTCGTCGGCACGCCCCGCCGCTGGGTGTGGCCCGTGCTCGCCGTCTTCGCGCGGGACGCGGTGATGTTCCCGGTCTGGGAGCACGACGTGCCCTTCACCGTCGAGAACCGCCCGGTCCGCGTCGGCCGGGGCCCGGCGCCGGACGAGGAACCCGGCTCCGGCCGCCGCGACGCCCACCGGTCCGGCAGCTCCCGCGTCGATCGCGGTCAGGCCGACGGCCGGGAGGCGCGTCCCGCGGTGCGTGCGCACCGCACCTTCCACTTCGCCTCCGGGGACCGGACGATGGTCGACGCGATCACCGCCGAGCCGGAGGGGCTCGTCGACCACCTCGGCACCCGCGGGCGGGTGAGCGCGGTGCTCACGGTGGAGGTCCCGGCGACCGGACCCGACGCCGGGGCCCTCCGCCTGGTCTCCACGCGCGTGTCGGTGCGCGCGCTGGGACGCGCGTGGAGCCTCCCGGCCGTCGTCGCACCGCGGGTCGAGCTCACGGAACGATTCGATGACGAAGCCGACGTGCAGCGCGTGTCCCTGGTGCTCTCCGCACCGGTGCTCGGCACGCTGTACCGGTACGAGGGGGCGTTCCGGTACGCCGTCGTACGCGACGAGTGACCGGGATCAGGAGGACAGCATGAGCGGTCAGCAGCGACGCGTGGTGGTGGCGGGGGCGAGCGGGTTCGTCGGCCGGTACCTGCAGGACGCGTTCCGCGACGAGGGCTACGAGGTCGTCACGGTCGGTCGCACCGGCGACGCCGTCTGGGGGAACACCCTGCGGATCCGCGAGCTCGTCGACGGCGCCGACCTCGTGGTGAACATGGCGGGCAAGAGCGTCGACTGCCGGTACGGGCGCCGCAACCGCGCGGAGATCCTGCGCTCCCGGGTCGACACGACGCTCGAACTGGCCGAGGCCATCCGGACCGCCGAGCACCCGCCGCCGCTGTGGGTGAACGCGTCCACCGCGACCATCTACCGGCACGCCGACGACCGCCCGCAGGACGAGGAGACCGGGGAGCTCGGCGAGGGCTTCTCGGTCGGTGTCGCTCGCGCGTGGGAGGACGCCCTGTCCCGCGCCGACCTGCCGAGCACCCGCCGCGTGGCGCTCCGGATGGCGATCGTGTTCGGCGACGGCAGCGCCCTCGTCCCCCTGCTCCGCCTCGCGCAGGCCGGCCTGGGCGGACCCCAGTACGACGGACCGTGGTTCCCCACCAGGGCGCGCCTGGCCGCGGGGACGTACCACCACGACCGGCACACCCACGGTCGGCAGCGGTTCAGCTGGGTGCACATCGAGGACGTCCTCGGCGCGATCCGGTTCGTCCGCGACCACGAGGACCTCGACGGCCCGGTCAACGTGACGAGCCCGAACCCGTCCGACAACCGCACGGTGATGGCGACGATCCGGGACGCCGTCGGGCGCCGCTTCGGGCTGCCGACGTGGCGGTGGATGCTCGAGCTCGGGGCGTTCGCGATCCGCACCGAGACCGAACTCGTGCTCAAGAGCCGGTGGGTGGTGCCGACCCGGCTCGTGCAGGCCGGCTACGAGTTCCGGTACCCGCACCTCCGCGGCGCGCTCGCCGGGATCATCGCGGAGCGACGCCAGCACCGGGGCTGACCGGGGCGGCGGGCCCGGAGCCGGGCCCGGAGCCGGAGTCGGGCCGGGACGCCCCCGTCTGCGCAGGACGCCCCGACGCCCTCGGGACGCCGCCGGGCCCCGCGGCGTCCCGAGCACCCGGCGGCGTCCCGATGGCCAGGCCGGTCCGCGGCGGGCGCGAGGACCACAGCACCGCCGCGACCACGACCGCCCCGGCCACGGCCTCGACCGCATCGGGCACCTCGCCGAAGGCCGCCCAGGACGCGAGCACCCCCACGACGGGCACGAGCATCGAGAACGGCGCGACCGTGCTCGACGGGTACTTCCCCATCAACCGCGACCAGATGCCGTAGCCCACCAGGCTCGCCGCGACGACGATGTACAGGACGCCGAGGTCGGCCGGCAGCGCCTCGAGCGTGAACGCGGTGCCCAGTGCCTGCCCGATCCGTTCCGGGCCCTCGACCACGAACGACAGCACGGCCATCGGGATCGGCGGGACGACCGCCCACCAGAGCGTCAGGTGCAGCGGGTTCACCGGTCCCGTCCGGCGCGTCGCCACGTTGCCCGTCGCCCACCCGATCGCCCCCAGGAGCACGAGGACGACGGGGAGCAACGCGGCCGTCTGCGCCCGGTGCACCGCGATGACGCCGAGCGCGGCGACGGCGATGCTCACGCCGACGACCTGCCGGGTGGTCAGGCGTTCGCGGAGCAGGACCCCGGCGAGCACGACGGTGAAGGGCGCCGCGGCCTGGATGACGAGCGACGCCAGCCCCGAGGGCATCCCGGCCGACATGCCCAGGTAGAGGAACGCGAACTGCACGACGCCGAGCGTGGAGCCGACGAGGAGGATCCACCGGAACGGCACCTGCGGCCGCGGCACGAAGAGCAGGGTCGGCACGGCGAGCAGTGTGAAGCGCACCGCGGCGAGCAGGAACGGCGGGAAGTGCTCGAGGGCGATCGCGGTCGCCGGGAAGTTCAGACCCCAGGCGACGGCGACGACGAGGGCGAGGATGCGATCGCGGAACAGCACCGGATGATCGTCCCGCACCTGAATCAGTAGCACCAGCGTACGTTCCGACAGGATCGTTGTAGGGTCCCTGCATGGTCGGGTTCGACATCGCCCTGTTGCCGGTCCTCCGCGAGCTCGCCGAACGCGGGAGCGTGACCGCGGTCGCCGCCGCCACGCACCGGACACCGAGTGCTGTGTCACAGCAGCTCCGGACGCTGCAGCGCCAGGCCGGGGTGCCGCTCGTGGAGCGCGTCGGGCGTGGGGTGCGGCTCACCGAGCACGGTCGTGTCCTGGCCGGGATGGCCACCGGCGTCGCCACCGCCCTCGCCACCGTCGAGTCCGCCTGGGCCGAACACCTCGCCGGTGCCACCGGGACCGTCGACCTCGCGGTGTTCCCCTCGGCCGCGGAACTGCTGCTGCCCGGGCTCCTGACGCGGATGCGCGAGCACCCGGGCATCGCCCTCGAACTCTCCGACGTCGACGTCAGCGAGGGGGAGTTCGCCCCGCTCACCGCCGACCACGACGTCGTCATCGGTCACCGGCCCGACGGGGCGCGCCGTGCCGACCGTCCCGCGGTGGAGACCGTCGCGCTGCTCCGGGAACCGCTCGACGTCGCCCTGCCGCTCGACCACCCCCTCGCGGGCCGGGAACGCGTGGGGATCGAGGACGTCCTCGGCGAGACCTGGATCGGCGTCCCGGAGGACTACCCGATCGACCGCGTGCTCACCGCCATGGCCGCGGCCTCGGACGCACCGCCGTCGGTCGCGTTCCGCACGATCCACCTGCCGGTCATCGAGAACCTCGTCGCGGCCGGACACGGCATCGCGCTCGTCCCGCGGTACACCTCACGGACGCGCGCACCCGGACGGTTCCACCTCGCCACCCTCGCCGACGTGCGCGCCGGACGGCGGATCGAGGCGCTCGTGCGGCCGGACCGAGTGGTCCGACCGGCGGTCCGCGTCGTCCTGGAGGCCCTGGTCGCCGGAGCGACGGACGTCACCACCTGAGGTGGTGCGGACCGCGCGGTCGTGCTGCGGGCCTCCCGTCCGTGACCGGGAACGGATGCGACGACGCGACGACGCGGGGCGCCCCTCCCCGGTGGGAGGGACGCCCCGCGTCGGTCGTGTGCGGAGGGTCAGCCGGTGAAGGAGACGTTCCCCGGGACCGGCGTGGCGACCGGTGCGGTGCCGGTGCCGGGCAGGACGGCGGGCGTCGGCGTCGGCGGCGTCACGCCCGCCGTCGGCTCCTCCTGGATGGTCAGCTCCGCGAAGACCACGATGCCGGAGTCCAGCCCCTCGAACACCATCTGGTACTCGCTCGGCGGCGCGGAGGAGACGAAGGTCGTCTGACCGGCGAAGGCGCCGTCGGCGTCAACGGTGAAGCGGTTGGAGTCCGGCACGATCTCCGCGTCCGGCAGGATCAGGAAGACCGAGACCTCTTCGCCCGGCAGGAACCCGGTGCCCTCGACGGGCAGGCCGTCCGCCCGGAGGACCGACGGCGTCAGGTTCGAGGGCACCCCCACCACGGCGGTCGGCTCCGGCGTGAAGTACGAGCGGGTCTCGTTGCCGAGGATGCCGACGACGGTGCCCGGCGCGGTCCGGGCGAAGGCGCCGTAGCCGTTGACGGTTGCGTCCGGGGTGGTGGCCGCGATCTGTTCCTGGAACGTCGCGAGCGTGGCTGCGCTCCCCGCACGGACGGTGCCGATGTCGACGGAGGAGCGCCACGTGCCGTCGACGCCCTGGGCGCCGGCCTCGGCCGCGCTGAGGACCGCGGGCGTGGTGTTGTCCGCGGAACCGGCGAGGTCGAGGAGCAGCGCGTAGCGCGTTCCGCCGCTGCCGGCGAACAGGTCTGCGGTGGGCAGGCCGAGGCCGAGGCGGCCCGCGGCGTCGGTCGAGTACACGTCGGTCAGGTCGGTGGCTGCCGACCCGGTCCGGGCGTGCGCGACGAGCGTGCCCGTCGGGAGTGCGAGGCCGTCGACCCCCGAGGTGGTCGGGCCGGTGGTGAACCAGCCGTCGGGGAACGCGCCGGTCGTCACGGTGGTCAGGTCGTCCTGTGTCACCCACTCCGCGCGGGAGGTCGGGGTGCCCTGGACGGGCGTGGTGGTCGCGGCGGCGGCGGTCGACGTGGCGGGTGCATCGGCACTGGCGACGGTCGGCAGGCCGACGAGGGCGACGCTCAAGGCGGACACCGCGACGGCGGTGGCGAGGACGGGACGGCGCATGGGCTCATTTCCGGGATCGGGCGCCCGAGCGGGGCGCGACGCAGACCCCGGCTCCCGCGACGATGCGGCCCCCCTGAGTCCTAGCTCAGGATATTGGGCCATCCTCACGGACGCGCACACCGGGAGGTCACGATCCGGGAACGGTCGACGCTGCGTCGTGCCGCGTCCGGGTCGCCGACCTCAGCGGACCTGGATCGGTGTGCCGAGCGGCAGCCGTCCGGCCAGGGCGGTGATGTCGGCGTTCCGCATCCGGATGCAGCCGTGCGAGGCGTCGGTTCCGATGCTCGTCGCGTCGTCGGTGCCGTGCAGGCCGATCTGGCCCGGCCCGCCGCCGAAGGAGTTGAGGACGTCGGAGAACGCCGTCGTGCCGTACGCGTACGGGCCGTACCCGTCGTTCGTCGGCGCGAGGAGCTCCGTCAACGCGAAGCGGCCCGTCGGTGTGGGCGTCCCGCCGGTCCCGGTGGCGACCGGGTACGAGTCGACGACCTCGCCGGCCCGGTAGAGATCGAGCGTGTTCGACGCCTCGGTCACGACGATCGCGTAGTCCGTGGTCGACAGGGAGACCGCGCTGTCCGGCACCCAACCGGTGCTGCCGTTCGGGCGCTGGGCGAGCTGCACCTGCACCCAGCCGTCCCGCTGGTCGACGACGCGGAACACCAGCGGCGCGCCGGACGACAGCGGGTTCGCCAGCTGGTCGGTGGCGGGGCCACCGGGCGCGGCGCTCACCGGGACGGACGGACCGGACGCGGCGGCGATCGTCGTCGAGGCCGGAGCGTCGACCGCAGCGGGGTCGGTCGGTCTCGCCGAGGCCGACGGGCTCGGTGTCACGGTGGTCGTGGCGGACGGCACCGCAGCACGGGTCGCGGACGGCGCCGGGGCCGGGGCCGGGGCCGGGGTGAGCGTGCCGGTCAGCACGACGGCGACCACCCCGGCGCACACGACGGCCACGGCGGCGGCGACCAGGGTCGCGCGCCGTCGGGGATCGGTCGGGAGGCTCGGCACGGTCAGCCGGTGAAGGTCGCCCGCCCCGGCACGGGCGTGGCGACGGGTGCGACCGCACCGTCGGTGATGCGGATGCCCGGGGCCGCGACCTGGCCGGACGCGGTGCCGAGGAGCTCGAGGTTCCCCGGCCCGGCCACGGTCCCCGCGGGGAGGACGACCGTGGCGGTGAAGGCACCGTCGGCATCGGCGACCGGCCCGACCGGGAACACGGCGCCGGTCTCGCTCACCGTCAGGGACACGCTGATCCTCTCACCCGGGGCGAAGCCGGACCCGGAGACGGCGAACCCGGTGCTCGTCGCCTCGGCGACCGTGAGCTCGGGGTCCGCGACCGTCGCCGTGGCGGTCGGCTGCGGCGTGAAGTAGGTCGTCGTGTCGTCGAAGCGGAGGCTCGCGATGTGGGCGTCGGCAGCGGCAGCGGCAGCGGCGTCGGCGTCGGCCGTGGCGCGGAAGGCCGCGGCACCCTCGGCAGCGGCGCCCTCCGTCACCTGCGGGAGGAGGCGACGGAGCGTGTCGTCGAGCGGGGTCGTCGGCGCGGTCGGAGCGCTCGTGGGGGCGTCCGTCGGCGCTGCCGTCGGTGCGTCGGTGCGTCGGTCGGCGCGGTGGTGGGCGCGTCCGTCGGCTCGGTGCCCGGCGCCTCGGTGCCGGGCTCCTCGGTGCCGGGCTCCTCGGTGCCGGGCTCGACCGTGCCCGGGTCGATCGACAGGATGTCGCTGCCGATGAGCGCGACGAAGTACCCCGTCACGACGCGGTGGTCCGACGCGAGGTCGGCCGCGAGCTCGGACGTCGTCTCCTCGCCGGAGTCGGTGTAGGCCCAGGTGGTGTCCGCGCCGTGCAGGCCCTCGAGGGCGAAGGCCGTCGTCGCGAGCACGTCCGGGTCGGACTCGTCGGCGACGATGAGCCCGACGAGGGCGTTGTCCCCGGTCGCCGCCGTCGCGTCCGCCACGACCGACTGCAGCAGCTCGGGGACGACGGGCCGCGTGGTCGGGTGCAGGAGGAACACGCTCGAGTCGTCGTGGACCGTCAGACCGTCCTGGCCGAAGTCGACCACGTCGTCGAGCGAGCGGGCGGCGTCGCCGGACTCGATGGCCCCGCCGAACCAGGACCACCCGTCGGGAAGGCTCAGGTCCGTCGACTCCGGCGCGAGGCGAGCGAAGTCGTCGGCCCCGTCCGCCCAGGTGACGACCGGCGGGAGGGCGGCGAACGACGTGGCGCCGGAGACGGAGGGGACGAGCCCGGCGGTGACACCGAGGACGGTGGCGCCGACGGCGGCTGCGGCGATGCGGGAGCGGAGCACGGGGTGGGGGTCCATCCTGTCGAGCGAGCGGGGCACGTCAGCACTGCCGCCCCCGTGCTGAGCAGTACTCAGCGAGGTGAACCTAGCAGCAAGCTGAGCACCCGTGAAGGCCACGGGTCCGGCGCTGCTGTGCCGAGCCTCCCGTCCGACCGCGGAGACGACGACGGCGGCGGGACGCACCGGTGCGACCCGCCGCCGTCGCGACGCCGTGCGGCTCAGACGTCCAGGTGGTCGACCAGCTCGTCCGCCAGGCCCGTGTAGCCGGCCGGCGTCAGGTTCGTCAGCCGGGCCTTCGCGCCGTCGGAGATGTCCAGGCCGTTCACGAAGGCGACCAGGTCGTCGCGTCCGATCCGCTTGCCGCGCGTGAGCTCCTTGAGCATCGCGTACGGGTCCTCGATGTCGGACTGCCCGGCGGTGACCTCGGCGCGGATCACGGTCTGGATCGCCTCCGCGAGCACCTCCCAGTTGCCGTCGAGGTCCTCGGCCAGGCGGGTCTCGTTGACCGCGATCTCGCCGAGCCCACGGCGCAGGTTGTCGAGCGCCAGGAGCGAGTGCCCGAACGCGACGCCGATGTTCCGCTGCGTGGTCGAGTCGGTCAGGTCACGCTGCAGGCGGCTCGTGACGAGGGTCTCGGACAGTGTCGAGAACAGCGCCGACGAGATCTCGAGGTTCGCCTCGGCGTTCTCGAACCGGATCGGGTTGATCTTGTGCGGCATCGTCGACGACCCCGTGGCGCCGGCCACCGGGATCTGCGTGAAGTACCCCATCGAGATGTAGGTCCACACGTCGGTCGCCAGGTTGTGCAGGATGCGGTTCGCGTGGCGGACCCGGTCGTACAACTCGGCCTGCCAGTCGTGCGACTCGATCTGCGTGGTCAGCGGGTTCCACGTCAGGCCGAGGCCCTCGACGAACTCCCGGGACAGCGCGGGCCAGTCGGCCTCGGGGTCCGCGGCCAGGTGCGCGGAGAACGTGCCGGTCGCGCCGGAGAACTTGCCGAGGTATTCGCCCCGCTCGACCTGCGACAGGACGCGCTCCAGTCGGTAGACC
Organism: Curtobacterium sp. MCJR17_055; assembly: GCF_003224335.1. Lineage (GTDB taxonomy): Bacteria > Actinomycetota > Actinomycetes > Actinomycetales > Microbacteriaceae > Curtobacterium. The sequence goes on along the minus strand of NZ_QKLF01000001.1, from coordinate 839,334 downwards.
ACGACCGCGATCTCCTTGCCGAGCGTCGTCGGCGTCGCGGGCTGGCCGTGCGTGTGCGAGAGCATCGGGACGGCGCGGAGGCTCGTGGCCATCTCGCGCAGGCGCTCCACGACCGCACGGGCGGACGGCAGCCACACCTGCTCGACGGCGTCGCGCACGGTGAGGGCGTACGACAGGTTGTTGACGTCCTCGCTCGTCGCCGCGAAGTGGGTGAGCTCGGCGACGGCGTCGAGGCCGAGGTCGCTGAGTCGACGGCGGACGAAGTACTCGACCGCCTTGACGTCGTGACGGGTCGTCGCCTCGATCTCGGCGAGCTCCGCGATCTGGGCCTGCCCGAAGTCGTCGACGATCGCGCGGAGGGCGGCCTTGTCGTCGACCGAGAGCGGCGAGGTGGTGAACATCGCGTGGTCGGTCAGGAAGACGAGCCACTCGACCTCGACCCGGATCCGGGCACGGTTGAGACCGGCCTCCGACAGGTGCTCGCCCACCGTGTGCACGATCGGGTAGTAGCGCCCGTCGAGCGGGCTGATCGGCTGCGGGGGAAGGGGGGTCATGGGGCTCCCTGGCGGACTGCCGGCTCGAGCTGGTGGAAGAGCGCCCGGCAGGCCCGTTCGACCGTGCTGAGCACCCGGTCGAACTCGTGTCGGTCCGCGTAGTACGGGTCCGGCACGTCGGCCTGCTGGGGCCAGGCGTCGTCGTACCGCAACAGGAGCGTCACCTTGGCGGCGTCGTCCATGGTCGGGGCCCACGAGCGCAGGATGCGTTCGTGGGAGCGGTCGAGTGCGACCACCAGGTCGAGGTCCGGGAACCGGTCCGGGTCGAACTGACGGGCGCGATGCCTGCTGCCATCGTATCCGCGTGCCGCGAGCGCTGCGATCGTGCGCTCGTCGGCGGGTTCGCCGACGTGCCAGTCCCCGGTGCCCGCGGACACGACCACGAACCGGTCCGCCATGCCGGCATCGGCGGCGATCTGCGCGAAGACGATCTCGGCCATGGGGGACCGGCAGATGTTGCCGCTGCAGACGAAGGAGACACGGAAGGGCGACGGGGCGCCGGCGTCCATGGTCATGTGCACATCATGGCGCAGCCGGGGTGCGGACGCGACGCCCGTCCGTCAGGCGCGACCGCGACCGCCGAGCACCGGGCGGGCGACGAGTCCGACCAGCCAGGAGCACACCGCGAGCACGAAGGCACCGACGATGCCCCAGCCGAAGGACTCCACCGACAGGCCGAAGCCCAGCGCGGTGGACACCCCCGCGACGATGAGCAGCAGGACGCCGTTCACGACGAACGAGATGAGCCCGAGCGTCAGCACGTAGAGCGGGATCGCCACGATCCGGATGAGCGTGCCGACGACGGCGTTCACGATGCCGAAGACGAACGCGACGAGCAGGTAGGTCAGGACGGTCTCGACGGGGCCGGCGTCCCCGAAGGCGTCGACGGACACCCCCGCGACGACGAGCGTGGTGAGCCACAGGGCGACGGCGTTGACGACGAGCCGGACGATGAACCGCATGCACCCATGATGCCGGTCCTGCCCGCGAGACTGCCGCCGGTACGCTGACCCGGTGACCGACAGCCCCGTCCACATCAGACCCGAGATCGCGGTCCTCCCGCCCTACAAGCAGGGACGCCAGGCCGCGCCGGACGCCCTCAAGCTCTCGAGCAACGAGAACCCCTTCCCGCCGCTGCCCGGCGTGGTCGAGGCCGTGCAGGCGCAGACGTCGTACAACCGCTACCCGGACGCCACCGCGCTCGCCGTCCGGGCGGTGCTCGCGAACCGGTTCGGCGTCACGGTCGACGAGGTGCACGTCGCCCCCGGTAGCGTCGCGATCCTGCACGAGCTGGCGAAGGCCACCTCGGGCCCCGGCGACGAGGTCGTCTACGCCTGGCGCTCCTTCGAGGCGTACCCGGGTGTCGTCACGGTCGCCGGCGCGACGAGCGTGCAGGTGCCGAACCGGCCCGACGGCGGGCACGACCTCGACGCGATGGCGGCGGCGGTCACCGAGCGGACGCGCATGGTGCTCGTGTGCACCCCGAACAACCCGACGGGACCGATCGTCACCGGGGCGGAGTTCGAGTCGTTCATGGCGCAGGTGCCGTCCTCGGTGCTCGTGGTGCTCGACGAGGCGTACGCCGAGTTCGTCACCGACGTGGACGCCGTCCGCGGTCCGGCGCTGCTCGAGCGGTACCCGAACCTCGTGGTGCTCCGGACCTTCTCCAAGGCGTACGGCCTCGCGGGCCTCCGGGTCGGGTACGCACTCGGACCGGCATACGTCCTCGACGCCGTCCGCGCGTGCGCCATCCCGCTGTCCGTGACGGCGCAGGGTCAGGCGGCCGCGCTGGCCAGCCTGGAGCGCGAGGGTGAGCTGCTCGAGCGGGTCGCCGAGCTCGCCGACCGACGGGACCGGATCCGCGCGGGGCTGCTCGCGCAGGGCTGGGACGTGCCGGAGGCGCAGGGCAACTTCGTGTGGCTGCCGACGGGCGAGCACACGGCGGTCGTGGCCGAGGCCCTCGAGCACGCCGGGCTCATCGTCCGGGCCTTCGCGCCCGAGGGCATCCGTGTCTCGATCGGCGAGCACGAGGCTGTCGCAAAGCTCCTCGAAACCACGGGTGCCGTTGTGGGACGTCTCACAACGGGGGCTTCGGACCGGCCGGTACGCTGACCGACATGTTGTTCCGCGCCGCGGCTCCTGCGACGACCCCCGTCCAGCTCCTCGACCCCGAGGGCCGGTTCGTGGAGACCGACGAGAACGCCGAACTCGCCGCCGTCGCACAGGCCCTCCCCGACGAGACCCTCCTCGCCATGCACCGTCAGATGGTGCTCACCCGACGCTTCGACCACGCCGCCGCGAACCTGCAGCGCACCGGTCAGCTCGGGCTCTGGGCGCCGAGCCACGGGCAGGAGGCGGCGCAGGTCGGTTCCGCGTTCGCGCTCCGCCCGCAGGACCACGTCTTCCCGTCGTACCGGGAGCACGCCGTCGTCCTGCAGCGCGGGGTCGACCCGATGGAGATCATCTCGCTCTTCCGCGGGCAGGCCCACGGCAACTGGGACCCGGACGAGCGCGGCAACACGCACGTCTACACGCTCGTCATCGGCGCGCAGACGCTGCACGCCACCGGCTACGCGATGGGCCAGGCGCTCGACGGCGTCGTCGGCACGGGCGACCCGACGGTCGACGAGTGCTCGATCGTGTACTTCGGCGACGGCGCGACCAGCCAGGGCGACGTGAACGAGGCGTACGTGTTCGCCGCGTCGCACACCGCCCCGGTCGTCTTCTTCCTGCAGAACAACCACTGGGCCATCTCGGTGCCGGTGTCGGTGCAGTCGCCGACCCCGCTCGTCGACCGGCCGCGCGGCTTCGGCATCCCGAGCATCCGGGTGGACGGCAACGACGTGCTGGCCTCGTACGCGGCCAGCGTCATCGCGACCGAGCACGCCCGGACCGGGCAGGGCCCGGCGTTCGTCGAGGCGGACACCTACCGCATCGGCGCGCACACGAGCTCGGACGACCCGACCCGGTACCGTGCCGACGACGAGCTCGCCGGCTGGGTCGCCCGCGACCCGATCACCCGGTCCGAGGCGTACCTCCGCAGCCGTGGCGCCACCGACGCCCAGTTCGCGGAGTTCGACGCCGAGGGCGAGCAGATCGCCGTCGACGTGCGCACCCGCACGAACGCCCTCCAGGACCCGCCGATGGAAGCGATGTTCGACAACGTGTACCGGGAGCCGCACCCGCGCATCGACGAGCAGCGCGCATGGCTCCGGGACTACGAGGCCGGCCAGGACGCAGGAGCCCACGCATGAGCACGACCGAGCAGCTCTTCGACTACACGCTGCGCGCGCACCCGGGCGCCGGCGAGGTCCCCGCGGACCCGACGCCGACCCTCCCGATGGCCAAGGCGCTGAACGCCGGCCTGGCGAAGGCGATGGAGGCGGACGACAAGGTCCTGCTGATGGGCGAGGACATCGGCCGTCTCGGCGGCGTCTTCCGCATCACCGAGGGCCTGCAGGACCGTTTCGGCGCCGACCGTGTGCGGGACACCCCGCTCGCGGAGTCCGGCATCGTCGGCACCGCGATCGGACTCGCCCTGCGCGGCTACCGTCCGGTGATCGAGATCCAGTTCGACGGCTTCGTCTGGCCGGCGTTCAACCAGATCACCTCGCAGCTCGCGAAGATGGCGAACCGCCTGCCGGCGCACATGTCGCTGCCGATCGTCATCCGCATCCCCTACGGCGGTCACATCGGCGCGATCGAGCACCACCAGGAGAGCCCGGAGGCGTACTTCGCGCACACCCCGGGCTTGCGCGTCGTGAGCCCGAGCACCCCGAACGACGCCTACTGGATGATCCAGGAGGCCATCGCGTCGAAGGACCCGGTGGTGTTCTTCGAGCCGAAGTCGCGCTACTGGCCGAAGGGGCAGGTCGACCTCGTCGACGGCCACGTGCCGATGCACACGACCCGCGTCGCCCGCACCGGCACCGAGGTCACGCTCGTCGGTCACGGTGCGATGGTCGCGACGCTCATGCAGGCCGCCGACATCGCCGAGGCCGAGGGCACGAGCTGCGAGGTCGTCGACCTCCGCTCGATCTCGCCGATCGACTGGGAGCCGTTGCTCGCCTCGGTGCGCAAGACCGGTCGCCTGGTCATCGCGCAGGAGGACTCGGGCTTCATCAGCGTCGGCAGCGAGATCGCCGCGACCGTCGCCGAGCGGGCGTTCTACACGCTGCAGGCACCGCCGCTGCGGGTCTCCGGGTTCGACGTCCCGTTCCCGCAGTCCAAGCTCGAGCACTTCCACCTGCCGGACGCCGACCGCGTCCTCGAGGCCGTCGACCGCGCCCTCGCCTACTGACCCGCACCGCACCCGTACGAACGAACCCTGCTGAAGGAGCCGACGTGGCCGTCGCCGAATTCCCCCTGCCCGACGTGGGGGAGGGCCTGACCGAGGCCGAGATCGTCCAGTGGCGCGTCGCCCCCGGCGACGAGATCGCCGTGGACCAGGTGCTCGTCGAGATCGAGACCGCGAAGTCGCTCGTCGAGCTCCCGTCGCCGTTCTCCGGCACCGTGACCGGGCTGCTCGTCGCCGAGGGCGACACGGTGGAGGTCGGCAAGCCGATCATCCGCGTCGAGTCCGACGCGACCGCGGGCGTGCCGGGAGGATCGGCACCCGTCGCCGACGCAGCCCCCGTCGCGCAGACCCCCGTCGCGCAGACCCCTGTCGCGCAGACCCCCGCTCCGGCCGCACCGGCCTCCGCTGCGCCGGCACAGACCGCCGCCGTCCCCGCGCCCGCCGCCCCGGCCTCCGCCGCTGCACCGACGGCCGCTGCCGGCGCACCGACGGCCCCCGCTGCGCCCGCACAGGTCGCCGTCGACGCCGGCGTGGTCGGCACGGACGAGGGCTCCGGCGCCGTCCTCGTCGGCTACGGGTCTGCGACCTCCGCACCGTCCCGCCGCAAGCCGGGTGCCCGCCGGGCCGCAGCGGCCGCGGCGCAGGCGAGCCGGGCCTCCAGTCGGGAGGCCGACCTCGACCTGGTGACCGACGACGGCGAGGCCACGACCGCCGACGCCGTCGCCGCGCAGGGTCGGCGCCCCGCCCGCCCGACGATGCCGAGCGGCTCGGCGCTGCAGGTCATGGCGAAGCCGCCGATCCGGAAGCTCGCGAAGGACCTGGACGTCGACCTGACGACGGTCGTCCCCACCGGGCTCGCCGGCGAGGTCACGCGGGACGACGTGATCCGGCACGCGAAGCAGGCCAGCGTCTTCCGCAACATCGAGACGCCGGAGTGGGGTGGTGTCCGCCAGGAGACCATCCCGGTGAAGGGCGTCCGCAAGGCCATCGCGACCGCGATGACGACCTCGGCGTTCACCGCACCGCACGTGTCGCTGTTCGTGGACGTCGACGCGACCCGCACGATGGAGTTCGTCAAGCGCCTCAAGGAGTCGCCGACGTTCGCCGGGGTGAAGGTGTCCCCGCTGCTCGTCATGGCGAAGGCCGTGATCTGGGCCGTCCGGCGCAACCGCTCGGTGAACTCGTCGTGGACCGACCGCGAGATCATCGTCCACCACTTCGTGAACCTCGGGTTCGCCGCGGCCACCCCGCGCGGGCTCCTCGTGCCGAACATCAAGGACGCGCAGGACATGTCGCTCCTCGAGCTCGCCAAGGCGATCGAGGAGATGACCCTGACCGCGCGTGACGGCAAGACGAGCCCCGCGCAGATGGCCGACGGCACCATCACGATCACGAACATCGGCGTCTTCGGCATGGACACCGGTACGCCCATCCTCAACCCGGGCGAGGTCGCCATCGTCGCCATGGGCACGATCAAGCCGAAGCCGTGGGTCGTCGACGGGGACGTGCGGTCGCGCATGGTGACGACGATCGGTGCCTCCTTCGACCACCGTGTGGTGGACGGCGACGTGGCCTCGCGCTTCGTGCACGACGTCGCCTCGGTCCTCGAGGAGCCGGCGCTCCTGCTGGACTGACGTCCCGGACACCGGAGCGCGACCCCGCTCCGTCCCGGCCGGACCGGTCGACGTGGTCCGGGTCGCGCGGTCCCGGTGTGCCGTCCTCGCCGTTGTCGGCGGCGCGGGGGAAGATCGAGCCATGGTCCACCAGCTGCTCGTCCCGCAGCAGGAGATCCGGACGGGTCGCCTGGTGCTCACCCCCGTGACGCCCGCGGACATCGACGCGGTGCACGAGCTCTTCTCGGACGCCCGCACCTGGACGCACCTCCCCGCCGGACGGCACACCTCCCGGGCCCAGACCGAGGACCTCGTGCAGCGGAAGATCGGCGGTCGGGTGCGGTACGGGCTCGGCTCGTGGGTCGCGCGTGCGGCGGACTCCCGCGCCTTCATCGGGCTCGGCGGGGTCGACCGCACCGCCGGCGGCGTGTGGAACCTCGGGTACCGGCTCGCCCCGGAACACCACGGGCACGGCTACGCGACCGAGCTCGCACGGGCTGCGGTGGACGCCGCGCGCGACGTGCGCCCCGAGCTCCCGGTCACGGGCAGGGTCCTCACGAACAACCCCGCCTCGGCTCGGGTGCTGACCCGCGTCGGGCTGACGCAGGTGTGGCAGGGTCCGTCGGCGGCCGCCGGGTCGGACGACGTGGAGTGCCAGGCGTGGAGCGACCGCGAGCTGACGCGGGAACAGCTCGACTGGCTCATCGCCAACGCGTAGCGGTGCCGCGGTGCCGCGGTCACGCGTCGGACCGCACGGCGCCCCAGCCGACCGTGCCTATCGTGCCTATCGTCGACCGGGCTCCGTTGGACCGTGCAGCGTCGGACGGTACTGTGGAGGGACTGGTCATGTCCGCACAGGACCACCGCCGCAGCCCGAGGAGCCCGCTTGTCCCGCCGCATCACCGAGGGTGCTGAACCGAAGCACCAGCAGCTGCGGCGGATCCTGCTCGACCTCATCACCACGCGACTGGCGCCCGGTGCCGCGATCCCCTCGGAGCGCCAGCTCATCGCCGAGTACGGCGTCTCCCGCATCACGGTCCGGGAGGCCCTCGGGCAGCTCGTGAACGAGGGGCACCTCGAGCGCGTGCGTGGCAAGGGAACGTTCGTCGCGCACCGCCCGATGCAGTCGACGCTGCACCTCGCCTCGTTCACCGAGGAGATGCGGGCGATGGGGCACGTGCCGACGACGGTGGTGCTGGTCCGCGAGGAGCGGGAACCGCCGGCCGCGACGGTCGCCGCGCTCCGGCTGGCCGAGGGCGAGGCCGCGTACCACCTCAAGCGACTGCGGATGGCTGACGGTGCGCCCGTCTCCGTCGACGACGCCTGGCTCGCCGCCGCGGTCTTCCCCGGCCTGCTCGACCACGACCTGTCGGGCTCGGTGTACTCGATCGCCGCCGACGTGTACGGGCACCCGATCGACCGGGCGCAGCAGACGGTCGCGGCGAACCCGGCCGCGGACGAGATCGCGACGCTCCTGGGCACACGGACCGGAGCGCCCCTGCTCGAGTTCGACCGGGTGTCCTACTCGGGCACCCGGCCGGTCGAGCACGCGCGCAGCTGGTACCGGTCGGACCGGTACCGGGTGCAGATGGAGGTGACGGCCGCGCGGGCGATCGCCTGACCGGCCGTCAGACCTCGAACAGCCCGTCCCCGGTGGCGACGTCGCTGCCGACGGTGTCCTGCGGGACCGAGTCCGGCGTGGACCCGAGCACGACGACCGGCACGACCGGGGAGTAGCCCGCGGCGATGATCGCCGACGGGACGAAGCGCACGACGGGGTCACCGGCCGCGACGGTGTCGCCCTCGGCGGCGAGCAGTTCGAACCCCTCGCCCTTGAGCTTCACCGTGTCGATGCCGACGTGCACGAGGACGTCGGTCCCGGCCGCACCCTGCAGGGCGAACGCGTGCGGGTGCAGCTTGACGATGGTCCCGTCGACAGGGGCGACCGCGGTGACCGGGCCGGTCACGGCGGACGGGTCGACCGCGACGCCCGCGCCGACGAGCTGCTCGGCGAACACCGGGTCCGGCACGTCGGCGAGTGCGACGACCGGCCCGGCGAACGGTGTGCGGACGACCGTCACAGTTCGTCCTGGATGTCCTGCGCGAGGTTGTCCGCGATCGGGCCGACGATGACCTGCCAGCCGGTGCCGCCTCCGACGACGGCCTGGGCGCCGGCGGCCTTGAGGGCGTCCTTGTCGACCAGGTCGCCGTCCTCGACCTCGACGCGGAGGCGGGTGATGCAGCCCTCGACCTCGTCGATGTTGTCGGTTCCGCCGAGTGCGGCGATGATGTCGGCTGCCTTGATGTCGGCCATCTGTTTCCTCCTCGTTACGGGTTCGCTCACAGGTTGACACGACCGTCGTGGTCATCGACACTACGAACTGGTCATGACCGGACAGGACCGGACCTGGCGACACTGCCGAGGGTACCTGCGCCGACCACACGACTCAACTCACCCCGACCAGCTCCACCCGATGACGAGAGGACCGCCGATGAGCACCGCTGCCCCCACGGACGTGCCGGAGAAGAAGACGCCGAAGAAGCAGAGCAAGCTCTTCGCCAACGCCCAGCGGCTCGGCCGCAGTCTGCTCCTCCCGATCGCGGTCATGCCCGCGGCCGGCATCCTCCTCCGCCTCGGTCAGTCCGACATGCTCGGCGCCATCCCGGGCTTCGAGCAGGGCGCGACGATCATCGCCGCGGCGGGCAACGGTGTCTTCACCTGGCTCCCGCTGCTCTTCGCGGTCGGCATCGCGATCGGCTGGGCGAAGAAGTCGGACGGCACGACGGCACTCGCCGCGGTCGTCGGCTACATGGTCATGTACCAGGTGTTCGCGGCCATGTCGCCGATCGTGCTCGCCGGTGTCGAGGACGCGAACGGCAACCAGGCCACCATCAACTTCGGTGTCCTCGGCGGCATCGTGATGGGCCTCGTCTCCGCGGTCCTCTGGCAGCGCTTCCACCGGACGAAGATGCCCGACTTCCTCGGGTTTTTCTCGGGCCGTCGTCTCGTGCCGATCCTGACCGCCGCCGCCGCACTGGTCATCGCCGTGGTCATGTCGTTCTTCTACCGGTACTTCGACATCGCGCTGACCTGGGCCGGGCAGACCGTCGCGGACAACGCCGTCCTCGGTGGTGGCGTGTTCGGGTTCGTCAACCGCATGCTCATCCCGGTCGGCCTGCACCAGCTGCTCAACTTCTTCCCGTGGTTCCAGCTCGGCAGCTTCACCGGTGCCGACGGCACGATCGTCCACGGTGACATCCCGCGCTTCCTCGCGGGCGACCCGACGGCGGGCATCTTCCAGACCGGCTTCTTCCCGATCATGATGTTCGCGCTCCCGGCCGGGGCCCTGGCGATCTGGCGGAACGCCAAGCCGCAGAACCGCAAGCTCGTCGGCGGCATCATGCTCTCGGCCGCGCTGACGTCCTTCGTCACCGGCATCACCGAGCCGCTCGAGTACTCGTTCATGTTCGTGGCGTTCCCGCTCTACGTCATCCACGCGGTCCTCACCGGGACCTCGCTCGCGCTGGTGAACGCCCTCGGCATCAACGACGGCTTCTCGTTCTCGGCGGGGGCGATCGACTACGTGCTCAACTTCGGCAAGGCGGACGGGGCGATCTGGCTCATCCCGATCGGCCTGGCGTACGCGGTCGTCTACTACTTCCTCTTCAGCTTCGTCATCAAGAAGTGGAACCTCCGCACCCCGGGGCGCGAGGAGGACACGATCGCCGAGAACTCGATCGACGCGGCGACCAAGCCGTAGCCGTCGAGACCGCCCACCGGGAGGCCCGTCACCAGCCGGTGACGGGCCTCCCGTCCGTCCATGAGCCGTCGGACGCTCGCGCTTTTGACAATCGTTATCACGTGGCGCTAGCGTCCTTCCCATGCACTCCCGCCGCCTCCTCGCCCTGCCGCTCGTCGTCGGCGCCGCCGCGCTCGCCCTGACCGGCTGCGCCACCTCCTCCACGCCCTCCGACGACAGCAGTGACGGCACGATCCGCGTCGTCGCCTCGACGAACGTCTACGGCTCGATCGTCGAGACCATCGGCGGCGACCACGTCGACGTGACGAGCATCCTCGAGGACCCGTCCCAGGACCCGCACTCGTTCGAGTCGAGCGCGAAGACGCAGCTCGCCGTGTCCAAGGCGGACCTGCTCATCGAGAACGGCGGCGGCTACGACGACTTCATGACGACGCTCGCGAAGTCGTCGAACACGGAGGCCGACATGATCAACGCCGTCGACGTCTCCGGGCTCGACTCGGGCGGCTCCGACGAGTTCAACGAGCACGTCTTCTACAGCTACCCGGCCATGGTGAAGCTCGTCGACGAGGTCGCGAAGCGCCTCAGCGACCTCGACGGGGCGGACAAGAGCACGTTCGCCACGAACGCCGACGCACTCACCGAGAAGCTGCAGGACCTCGAGTCGCAGACCGCCGACATCGCGCGGACGGTCGACGGGGACAAGGTCGCCTACACCGAGCCGGTGCCGGGCTACCTGTTCAACGCGATGGGCCTCGACAACGTGACCCCCGGTGACTTCTCCGAGGCGATCGAGGAGGGCGACGACGTCCCGCCGGCAGCGCTCAACGACACGCTCAAGCTCTTCACGGACGGCGGTGCGGAGCTCCTCGCCGTCAACGAGCAGACCTCCAGCCCGGAGACCGAACAGGTCCAGAAGGCCGCCGAGGACGCCGGTGTCCCGGTGGTCGGTGTGACGGAGACGCTCCCGAAGGGGGAGGATTACGTCTCGTGGCAGCAGGCGAACATCGACGCGGTGCAGGCGGCACTGACGAAGTGACGACGGTCCAGGAGCCGAACCGGACCGCCACTGCCGCGCGCAGTGGCGGTCCCGCTGTGCTCGCGCTCCGCCAGGCCGGGCTGTCGTACGGGAGCCGCGCGCTCTGGGACGGCCTCGACCTGGACGTGGCACCGGGTGAGTTCGTCGCGGTCCTCGGACCGAACGGTGCGGGCAAGACCTCGTTGCTCCGGACCGTGCTCGGCCAGCAGCGTCTGACGAGCGGCTCGATGTCGTTCCTCGGACGACCGGTCCGCCGGGGGCACCGGAAGATCGGGTACATCCCGCAGCAGCGGCTCATGGAGTCCGGCACCCCCCTGCGTGCCCGCGACATGATCGCGCAGGGCGTGACCGGGCACCGCTGGGGCCTCCGACCCGAGCGGAAGGCCGAGCGCGAGCGCATCGACCGGATCGTCCACGAGGTCGGTGCCACCGAGTTCGCCGACGCACCCGTCGCCGAGCTGTCCGGCGGCGAGCAGCAGCGCACCCGTGTCGGCCAGGCGATCGCCGCCGACCCCGCGCTCCTGCTGTGTGACGAGCCCCTCATCTCGCTCGACCTCCGGCACCAGCGCGGCGTCACCGAGCTCATCGACCGGCAGCGCCGTCAGCAGGGCGCCGCGGTGCTGTTCGTCACCCACGACGTCAACCCGATCCTCGACGTCGTCGACCGGGTGCTCTACATCGCCGGCGGACGCTTCCGGATCGGCGCTCCCGACGAGGTCCTCCGCGCCGACGTGCTCAGCGACCTGTACGGCACGCCCGTCGACGTCGTCCGCACGATGGGTCGGATCGTCATCGTCGGCGCGAGCGACGCGCACGACACCGCGGGCGTCGGCCACCACCACTGTGAACCAGCCCCGCACGGGGTCGGCCCGGACGAAGGACGGTTCTGATGGACCTCTGGTCGACCGTCTTCTCGTTCCAGGACTACGGCGAGCTGCTCGTGCTCGTGCGGAACTCGATCCTCGCGGGCGCCGTGCTCGGTGTCGTCGGCGGGCTCATCGGGCCGTTCGTCGTCGCCCGGAACATGCCCTTCGCCGTGCACGGCATCAGCGAGCTGTCCTTCGCCGGTGCCAGTGCGTCCCTCCTGCTCGGCGTCAACGTCGTCAGCGGCTCGGTGGTGGGGTCGCTCGTCGCCGCGCTGCTCATCGGGCTGCTCGGCAGTCGGGCACGCGACCGCAACTCGATCATCGCGGTGCTCATGCCGTTCGGCCTCGGCCTCGGGATCCTCTGCCTGGCGCTGTACAAGGGCCGGGCGGCGAACAAGTTCGGCCTGCTCACCGGCCAGATCGTGTCCGTCGACAACCCGCAGCTCGGGTTCCTCGTGCTCATCTCGGCCGTCGTCGTCATCACCCTCGTCGTGATCTGGCGCCCGCTGATGTTCTCGTCCGTCGACCCGGACGTCGCAGCCGCCGCCGGGATCCCGGTCCGCACGCTCGGGCTCGTGTTCATGCTCGTGCTCGGCCTGGCCACGGCGGTGTCCGTGCAGATCGTCGGGGCGCTCCTCGTGCTCTCGCTCCTCGTCACGCCGGCGGCCGCGGCCCTGCGGGTGACCGTCAACCCGGTGCTGGTCCCGCTGCTCTCCGTCGTGTTCGCGGTGACGTCGGTGGTCGGCGGCATCCTGCTGGCACTGGGCGGCGGCCTGCCGATCAGCCCGTACGTGACGACCATCTCGTTCCTCATCTGGGTCGTCTGTCGGGTCATCGGAGCCCGGCGGGAACGCCGGGGACGCGACCGGGTGACGGACCGGGAGCAACAGACCGGTGGCGGGACGAGCCTCCCGGCCACCACGAAGGAAGGGGTCACAGCATGAACGCCGTGCAGAAGCCACGACGCAACACCTGGCAGCGCGAAGCGGTCCGCGGCGCCCTCTCCGAGACCGAGGGGTTCGTCAGCGCGCAGGCGCTGCACGCGCACCTGCGCGACGGCGGGTCGACGATCGGCCTCGCGACCGTGTACCGGGCGCTCTCCGACCTGGCGAACGACGGCGATGCCGACTCGCTGCAGCAGGACGGCGAATCGCTGTACCGGGCCTGCACGACCGACAAGCACCACCACCACCTCATCTGCCGGGTGTGCGGCCGGACGGTCGAGATCCAGGCCGACCCGGTGGAGGAGTGGGCGCGTGCGACGGCCGCGGCGAACGGCTTCTCGAACGCCAGCCACGTGGTCGACGTCTTCGGCGAGTGCGACGTCTGCACCGCCCGTGCCGCTGTCCGTGGTGGCGCGTAGTCTCCCGGACATGCACGTCGTCCTCGTCCCCGGGTTCTGGCTCGACGCGAGCGCGTGGGACGACGTCGTCCCGGTCCTCCGGGCCGCCGGCCACAGTGTCGATGGGGTGACCCGGAACGGGGCGACGCTCGACGACCAGGTGGCCGACCTCGTCCGACGTCTCGACGCCGCACCGGAACCCGTGGTGCTCGTGGGCCACTCGGGCGGGGGTCCGATCGCCGCCATGGCAGCCGACCGACGCCCCGGCCGGGTGCGGCACCTGGTGTACGTCGACACCTTCCCCGGCCCCGAGGGCGGGTGCGTCAACGACGAGCTGCCGGTCGTCGACGGACAGGTCCCGCTGCCGCCCTGGGACGTCTGGGAACCAGCGACCGTCCGCGACATGACGCCGGAGGTCCGCGCGGACCTCGAGCGTCGGGCGGGTGCCGAACCCGCGCGGGTGGCGTCCGACCGGTTCCACTACACCGACCCGGCCCGGCACCGGATCCCGGCGACGGTCATCACGTGCGAGATCGCGGCGGACGAGCTGGCCGGCATGGTCGCCGACCACCAGGCCTGGGCCGCCGAACTCGTCGCGACCGAGGAACTCGAGATCGTCGGGCTGCACGCCGGGCACTGGCCGATGCTCACGGTCCCGCGGGAGCTCGGTGCGCTGATGGTGCAGGCGCTGGCGCCGCGCCCGACCGACGGCGTCTAGCCGGGCGGCCACCGGACGGCCGGACCGCGCGGACCAGGACGCACCCGCGGAGACGCCCGCGTAGCGTCCGGCGCGTGGACCTGCAGACGTGGACGAGTTGGGCGGGCGCGGAGGACTACGACGTCGCCCGCTTCGTGCTCCAGCGCGGGGTGGCGGCGATCGCGTGCCTGGCGTTCCTGTCCGCCGTCGCGCAGTTCCCGGCGCTCCTCGGTGAGCGGGGTCTGCTCCCGGTCCCGCGGTTCATGGAGCGGCGGTACGCGCAGACCCTGCCCGTCGTCTGGCGGTGGTGGCGGTACACCGACCGGCGCCTGCGGATCCTGGCCGGGGGCGGGGCCGTCCTGTCGGCCGGCATCGTCGTCGGGCTACCGCAACGGGGGCCGGCGTGGGTGCCGGTCCTGTGCTTCCTGCTGCTCTGGCTCGCCTACCTGTCGATCTCCGACGTCGGGCAGACCTTCTACGGGTTCGGGTGGGAGTCACTCCTGCTCGAGTCGTTGTTCGTCGTCGCGTTCCTCGGTTCGGACGAGGTCGCGCCGCCGATCGTCGTCCTCGTCGCGATCCGGTGGCTGGTGTTCCGGCTCGAGTTCGGCGCCGGGATGATCAAGATGCGCGGCGACCGGTCGTGGCGGGACCTGACGGCGCTGTACTACCACCACGAGACACAGCCGATGCCGAACCCGATGTCCCGGACGGCGCACCTGCTGCCCCGTCCCGTGCACCGACTGGAGACCCTGGGCAGTCATGTCGTCCAGCTCGGCGTCCCGTTCCTGCTCTTCGCCCCGCAGCCGGTCGCCTCGATCGCGGCGGCGCTCGTGCTGCTCACCCAGGTGTGGCTCGTCGTCACGGGCAACTTCGCCTGGCTCAACTGGCTCACCCTGGTGCTGACGTTCGCCGCGATCGACGACCGTTCCGTGGCGACGGTGTTGCCGTTCCTCCAGGGCATCGCGGAGACCGGACCGACCGCGATCCCGGCGTGGTTCGTGGGGCTGACGGTCGTGGTCGGCCTGCTGCTGCTCGTGCTGTCCTGGCCCTCGGCGAAGAACCTGGTGTCGCGGCGGCAACTCATGAACGCCTCCTTCAACCGGTGGCACCTCGCCAACGCCTACGGTGCCTTCGGCAGCGTGACGCAGGAGCGGGACGAGGTCATCGTCGAGGGGACCCTGGCGGAGGACCCGGACGAGGACGACTGGTCCCCCTACGAGTTCAAGGGGAAGCCCGGTGACCCGCGGCGGCGTCCGGCCCAGTTCGCGCCGTACCACCTGCGGCTCGACTGGCTCATGTGGTTCCTGGCGCTCGGAGCGGACGACGGGTGGTTCCGGGTGTTCGTCCTGCGACTGCTCGAGGCCGACCGGCCGACGCTCCGGCTGCTCCGACACGACCCGTTCGACGGGCAGCGGCCGAGGTGGGTGCGGGCGCGGGTCTTCCGGTACCGCTTCGCGACCAGGGCGGAGCGGCGGGCGACCGGTCTCCACTGGATCCGACAGGAACGCGGACTGCTCCTGCCGCCGTCCGGTCTGCGGCGCTGAGGTACCCGCCGCCGGTGCGACCCGGCGGGCACGGACGGGAGGCGCGGCTTGCGACGCGCCCGGCGGTCGCGTAACGTGGGCGGCTGGTTCTCCGCGCCTGCGCGGAGCACCCGTTGTTCTGCCCTCCGACCGTCGCGAACGCCGCGGTCGCGTGGTACCGGATCCGAGCCTCCAGGCCTGACTGAACCCCCAGGTTCAGCGGTCGACGGTGGCCGACCGCCGGTCTGGGCGGTGCGCACACCCCCCTCGCTCAGCCACCTCCGGTGGTGCAGCGCGTGCGCGCCAGGCAAGTGACCTTGGGTGCAGCCGATCGGCTGCACGGTGAACATCAGGAGGAAACCATGGCTGCAGTGTGCCAGGTGACCGGCGCCGTTCCCGGCTTCGGACACGCCATCTCGCACTCGCACCGCCGGACGAAGCGTCGCTTCGACCCGAACGTGCAGAAGAAGACCTACTACGTGCCGTCGCTGCGTCGTAACGTGACGCTCAACGTCAGCGCCAAGGGCATCAAGGTGATCGACGCTCGTGGCATCGAGTCCGTCGTGGCGGGCATCCTCGCCCGTGGGGAGAAGATCTGATGGCGAAGCGCGGTCAGGACATCCGTCCGATCATCAAGCTCCGTTCCACCGCGGGTACCGGGTTCACGTACGTGACGAAGAAGAACCGCCGGAACAACCCCGACCGTCTCGTGCTGAAGAAGTACGACCCGGTCATCCGCAAGCACGTCGACTTCCGTGAGGAGCGCTGAGTCATGGCGAAGAAGAGCAAGATCGCGAAGAACAACCAGCGCGCCGTCATCATCGAGCGCTACGCCGAGCGTCGCCTCGAGCTGAAGAAGGCCCTCGTGGACCCGAACGGCACCGACGAGTCCCGCGAGGCCGCCCGCGTCGGCCTGCAGAAGCTGCCGCGCGACGCGTCGCCGGTCCGCTACCGCAACCGCGATGCCATCGACGGCCGCCCCCGTGGCCACCTCGGTGAGTTCGGCATCAGCCGTGTCCGCTTCCGCGACATGGCCCACCGTGGCGAACTGCCGGGCATCACGAAGAGCTCCTGGTAAGCACCAGCACCACCGACGCCCCCACGACCTCCCGAGGTCGTGGGGGCGTCGTCGTCCGCCTGGCGTCCACCGAGCGCGCCGGAGGGCGCGTCGGTCGTCACATCGGCCCCACCAGCCTCTCCCGTTGTTCGGCAGGCCCGGAAAACCGGGCGAGTCGACGGGAAACCCCGGGACCGGCTGGTAGGTTCATCACCGGTTCCACGGGCCCTCGGCCCGCCGGGCCTGCAGCACGGGACAACCGTCCCGGGCATCCGGGCGTCCGCGTCCGACCCATACGCAAGAAGTCCGAGGAGGACATCCAATGGCTGACAAGTCACTGAACCGCACCGAGCTCGTCGCTGCCGTCGCCGCCGAGTCCGGCCAGAGCCAGGCCACCGTCAACGGCGTCGTCGACGCGCTCTTCGCCGTCGTCGGCAAGTCCGTCGCGGACGACACCAAGGTCACGATCCCGGGCTGGATCGCCTTCGAGAAGACCCACCGCGCCGCGCGCACCGGTCGCAACCCGCAGACGGGTGAGGCCATCGAGATCGCCGCGAGCGACTCGGTCAAGGTCAGCGCCGGCAGCAAGCTCAAGGCGTCGGTCAAGTAAGACCCCGCAAGCTCCACGGAAGGGACGGCGTCCGCGCCGTCCCTTCCGTCGTTCCCACAGGGTGCCGACCGTGGTCGTCGCCGTGCCCGGGGCAGCGCCTAGGCTTGACGGGTGAACCGCATCGCGCGCATCGCCGGCCCCGGCGTCCTGTTGCTCGTGGCGTTCGTGTCCCTGCTCGTGGCGCTCGTCGTCGGTGGTGGAGCCGATGCCGCGCTCATCGCCGACCCCGGCGCCGTCGTCCGCTTCGGACTGCCGCTCGCGCGCATGCTGGTCGACCTCTCGGCAGCCGCGACCATCGGCGGACTCGCGCTCGCCACGATCGGCCTGTCCCGCACCGCGCCGGAGTGGGACCGCGCGATCGACGTCGCCGCCGGGGCGGCCGGTGTCTGGACCGTCACCGCGGCCGTCACCACCTTCTTCACCTACCTCAGCGTCGCGGGCGGGGCCGTCAGCCTCGACGCCGGCTTCGGGCAGTCGATGGGCGTGTTCCTCACGGGCACCGACCTCGGGCTCGCCTGGCTGACGACCGTGCTCGTCGCGGCGGTCGTCACGGTGCTGTGCTTCGCGGTGCGGTCCCGGGGGATGGTCGCGCTCACCACGGCGGTCTCGCTCATCGGCCTCGTCCCGCTCACGCAGCAGGGACACGCAGCCGGCACCGCGAGCCACGACGCAGCGGTCACCGCGCTCGGCCTGCACCTGGTCGGGGCAGCGCTCTGGGTCGGCGGACTCGTCATGCTCGTGCTCGTCCGCGACGTCCTGCCCGGCGCACGCCTGGCCGCCGTGGTCGGCCGGTACTCCAGCGTCGCCCTCGGGTGCTTCGTGCTCGTCGCCGTCTCGGGTGTCGTCTCCGCCCAGATCCGGATCGGGGCGTTCGACGAACTCGGCAGCCCGTACGGCGTCCTGGTGCTCGTCAAGGTGGGCGCCATCGTCGCGATGGGGGTCATCGGGGCGGTGCACCGTCGCCGGGCGATCGCGTCGCTCACGACCAGCCCGACGCGCGTCCGGCCGTTCTGGACGCTCGTGGTCGTCGAGCTCGCCGTGATGGGGATCGCCTCCGGGTTCGCCGCCGCCCTCGGCCGGACCGCGACCCCGGCCGGGCAGCTCGCACTGAGCAAGACCAGCGACCCGACCCCGGCCGAGATCCTGACCGACGACCCGCTCCCGGCCGCACCCGGCACGTGGGGGTGGCTGACGAACGGGAACGTCGACCTCTTCTGGCTCATGGCAGCGGTGCTGCTCGTCGCCGCGTACGCCGCCGGGGTCGTCCGCCTGCGCCGGCAGGGCCGCGCCTGGCCCGTCCGCCGGTCCGTCGCCGCCGGCATCGCGATCGTGGCACTCGTCGTCGCGACGTCGGGTGCGCTCCACACCTACGACCGCTTCCTGGTCTCCGCGAACATCGGCGCCCACGTGCTGCTCGGCCTCGTCGTGCCCGCGCTCGTCTGGGCGGCAGCGCCCGTCCAGCTCATCCGTGCGGCCGTGCTGCCGCGGGAGGACGACAGCGCCGGCGTCCGCGAGTGGACCACCGTCCTCGTCGACAACGCCGTCGTCCGCTACCTCGTCCAGCCGTTCCCGGCGTTCGTGCTGCTCGCCGGCATCTGGTGGGGCCTCTACGCCACCGACGTGCTCCGCTGGTCCGTCAGCGACGCGACGGGCCGCACCGTCGTGGACCTCGTGTTCCTGGTCGTCGGCCTCCTCGCGCTGCCCACGCTCCTCACGCCGGTCGCCATCGGTGCCCGCCGTCCGTCGACCGCGGCGTTCCTGGTGCGCGGCGCCGGAGCCGTCGTGGTCGCCGCGGGCACGGTGTCGCTCGGGATCGCCATGCAGGGGCCGCTCGGGCTGCTGCAGGCGTCCTGGTTCGGAGCGATGGGCCGGACCTGGGGACCGGACCCGCTCGTCGACCAGGCGCGGGGCGGTGTCGTCCTCATCCTCGCCGGGGTGCTCGTGGTGGTGGCCGTGGTGGTGGTCGGACTCGTGCGCCTCCGCCGCACGCAGCAGACCGGCGGGGACGCCCTGGCGGGACCGGACACGGGCCTCCCGGCCGTGGCACCCATCCCGAGCGGGTCGAGCGCACCGTGAGCGTCGAACTCTCCGCGGAGCAGCGCGCCGTCTTCGAGTACATCGAGTCGACCCGCGACCACGTCTTCATCACCGGCCGCGCCGGCACCGGCAAGTCGACGCTGCTCAACCACCTGTCGTGGAACACCGAGAAGCAGGTCGTGATCTGCGCGCCCACCGGGGTCGCTGCGCTGAACGTCGGCGGACAGACCATCCACTCGCTGTTCCGCCTGCCGATCGGCCTGATCGCCGACGCCGAGCTGCGGCAGGGGCCCGACACCCGGAAGCTCCTCAACACCATCGACACCCTGGTCATCGACGAGGTCTCGATGGTGAACGCGGACCTGCTCGACGCCATGGACCGGTCGTTGCGCAAGGCCCGCGGACGCCAGTCCGAGGCGTTCGGCGGCGTGCAGGTCGTCATGTTCGGCGACCCGTACCAGCTGCCGCCGGTGCCCGGCGACGGCGACGAGCGTGCCTACTTCACCGACCACTACCGGTCGATGTGGTTCTTCGACGCGAAGGTGTGGCTCGAGGCCGAACTGCACATCATCGAGCTCGCGACGGTGCACCGCCAGCGCGACGACGCCTTCGCCGCCATGCTCACGGCCGTCCGCCACGGCCGCGTCACCGCCGACGTCGCGGGGCAGCTCAACGCCGCCGGCGCCCGTCCGGCCCCGGACGACGCCATCACCCTCGCCACGCGGAACGACACCGTGGCGCGGATCAACAAGGCCGCCCTCGAACGGCTGCCCGGCAAGCTGAAGACCGCCAGGGCCGACGTCAACGGCGACTTCGGCGGGCGGAACTTCCCCGCGGACGAAGCGCTCGAACTCAAACCGGGCGCGCACGTCATGTTCCTCCGGAACGACCCGGACCAGCGCTGGGTGAACGGCACGCTCGGGATCGTGCGGAGCATCCGGGACACGGTCTGGGTCAGCGTCGACGGCGAGGACTTCGAGGTGCAGCCCTCGGTGTGGGAGAAGTTCAAGTACTCCTACGACCCGGACAAGAAGGAACTGAAGAAGGACACCGTGGGGGAGTTCCAGCAGTTCCCCCTCCGACTCGCCTGGGCGGTCACGATCCACAAGTCGCAGGGCAGCACGTACGACCGTGCGGTGGTGGACCTCGGCAACCGGGTGTTCAGCGCGGGCCAGACCTACGTGGCGCTGTCGCGGTTGACGTCACTCGACGGGCTGTACCTGACGCGCCCCCTCCGCCCGGCGGACATCATCGTCGACCTGGACGTGCGGCGGTTCATGTCCGAGTCACCCCGCGTCGTCGCGACCCAGCTCGAGGCGCCGAAGCCCGCCGGGACGCCGGAGTCCGACGCCTCCTGAACGACGACGCCCGCCTGCCTGATCGGCAGACGGGCGTCGTCGTGGAGGTGCGGGTCAGGCGCGGGCCGCACGCAGCGCGCGGAGGTTCTCCTTGTCGGCACCCAGTGCGGTGAGGACCAGGACGACGCCGACGATCGCGTGGAAGACGTTGTCCGTCGTGTTCAGCGCGAGGACGTTCGCCGAGGTGGCCGAGAACACGAAGCCGTAGACGGCGAGCACGAGCAGCACGACACCGATGACCAGGTTCACCGCACGGGACCCGATCGTGTTGCCGAGGCCCACGATGAAGAACGCGGCGGCCAGGAGTGCCCAGATCGCGCACAGCGCGGGGTTCAGCATGAAGGAGTTCCAGAGGAACCCGCCCTCGCGGCTGAAGAACTGTCCACCGTTGTCCTGGGCGAAGAAGAAGCCCAGGAAGCCCCAGATCGCGAACAACGTGCCGGCGGTCATCGCCAGTGCACGGTTCGGCGAGGCGGTGATGCCCGGTTCCTTGATGGCCACTTCGGTCTCCTCTTCCTGCGCGACGATCGCGCTGTACGGCTGCCCGCCACCGCGACCTGTGTCACGCTGTCCGGAGGCATGCTGTCCGGACACCTGTCGCAGGAGGGCCGTGGCCCCGCTCCGGAGGCCGGCGCTCCCAGCTCCCGACGGGCGCTGCAACGGTATCGTGTCGGACCCCGACCGACCGAATCGCTTCCCGCCCAGCAGGCGGACGACGAGACCGACGACGATGACTCCGAGGAGGACGATGCCCGTGATCCGGACCCCCGAGCGCACCGCGCCGGAGTCCCGCGACGACGGACGTGGACCGAGCGTGTCCCGGAGGTTCCGGTGGGCGCTGCTCGCGGCTCTGGGGTTCGTGATCGTGCCTTCCGTCTACGCGGTCGCGGTGTTGACGCCGACGGGGCAGCGGATCGAGGACGCCGCACTCGGCGGTGTCCGCGAGTCCGACCTGTTCGGGTCGGACACCGCCCTCAACGTCATCTCGGTCCCGGTGATCCTGCTGTTGGTCGTCGTGATCGCCGCCGTCGCGTTCGCACGCAGGCGGCTCGCCGTGGGGCTCGGAGCGGGCTTCGTGGTGCTCGCGTCCGCGGCCACCTCGACGTTGCTCAAGCGTATCGCCGAGCGCCCGGAGATCGCCCAGTCACCGACGCCCAACTCGTTCCCGTCCGGGCACGCGACCATCGCCCTCGCCGCGCTCTTCGCCGTGCTCATGGTGACGCCGCGACGTCTCCGTCCGGTGGTCCTGGTCGTCGGAGCGGTGTACGCCGTCTTCGTGGCGAACCAGACGGTGGTGTACGGCTGGCACCGGGTGAGCGACATCATCGGTGCGTGTGCGGTCGCCCTGTTCTGGCTCGGTCTCGTCCGGGCGGTCGGGCCGGCCGTCGACCGGGGCACGCGGGGGGACCGTGACGGGCATCGCGGCCCGCGCCGGGTCGTCACGGTCGTGCTGCTGCTCGCGGTCGCCGCGACGGTCCTCGTCGGGGTGGTCGCCCTGCTCGTGGGGACGACCGGTGGCGACCACGGGGCGATGCTCCTCGCCGGGCGCATGGCCTCGTCGGCGGGCGTCCTCGCCGTCATCACCGCGGTGTGGCTGGCGGACGGGATGCACACCGTGCCGCGCACGACCCGTCCGGACGGACCGGCCGTCCACGTCTGAAGCGACCGGTGCCTCCTGGCCGTCGCCGCCCGCGCCTGGCGGGGATGCCCGCCCGCGCCTGGCGGGAATGCCGTGACGTGCGCTACGTTGTACCCGTCAGTTCGATGCAAACGCATAGAACGGCACGGAAGCCAGCACACGACGGAGGCGGCGCATCATGCAGTTCGGGATCTTCACGGTCAGTGACGTCACGACCGACCCCACCACGGGAACCACGCCGGACGACACCCAGCGCGTCCGGGACATCCTGACCATCGCGCAGCACGCGGACCAGGCCGGTCTCGACGTCTTCGCGACCGGCGAGCACCACAACCCGCCGTTCGTCGCGTCGAGCCCCACGACGATGCTCGGCTACCTCGCCGGCGTCACGAAGGACATCACCCTCTCGACGTCGACCACGCTCGTGACGACGAACGACCCGGTGCGGATCGCCGAGGAGTACGCGATGCTCCAGGTCATCTCCGACGGCCGCATGGACCTCATGATGGGCCGCGGCAACACCGGCCCCGTCTACCCCTGGTTCGGCAAGGACATCCGGCAGGGGCTGAACCTGGCGGTCGAGAACTACGCGCTCATCCGCCAGCTCTGGGAGAACGAGGTCGTCGACTGGCAGGGGCAGTTCCGCACACCGCTGCAGGGCTTCACCTCGACGCCGCGTCCGCTCGACGGCGTGGCGCCCTTCGTCTGGCACGGGTCGATCCGCACCCCGGAGATCGCCGAGCAGGCCGCCTACTACGGCGACGGCTTCTTCCACAACAACATCTTCTGGCCCATCCAGCACACCGAGCAGATGGTCGGGCTGTACCGCCAGCGCTACGAGCACCACGGACACGGGCGCGCGGACCAGGCGATCGTCGGCCTCGGCGGGCAGTTCTTCGCCCGGAAGAACTCGCAGGACGCCTGGGACGAGTTCCGTCCCTACTTCGACAACGCCCCGGTGTACGGCCACGGCCCCTCGATGGAGGACTTCACCGCGCAGACGCCGCTCACCGTCGGCTCGCCGCAGCAGGTCATCGATCGGTACGCGACCATGAAGGACCACGTCGGGCACTACCAGCGCCAGCTCTTCCTGATCGACCACGCGGGCCTGCCGCTCAAGACGGTGCTCGAGCAGATCGACATCCTGGCCGAGGACATCGTCCCGGAGCTCCGCCGCATCAACGAGGCCGACCGCCCCGAGCACGTGCCGGCGAACCCGCCGACGCACCTCGAGCGGGTGGCGGCCGCCCAGGCGGCGGGAACCGCCGGTGCCGATCACGTCGCAGCGCTCGACGAGTGGACCGGCGCCTCGGTCTGATCGGTCCGAGGGCTACCTGACGGCCGGGAGGCCCGGTGCCAGCTGGCACCGGGCCTCCCGTCCGTCGTGTGCTCGCGCGGGCGGCGCCACGGCCCTGCCGCGGCTCAGCGGGTGGTGTCCGCGGCCCGCGCGAGCCGCGGTGTCCGCCGAGCCGGGCCGCGCGGCGGGGCCGGACGCGCGGGCACGAGCTTGAGGCCCACGACGCAGCCGACGATGCCCGCGATGAAGACCACGCGCAGGACGGTGACCGGTTCGGCGCCGGTCGCCATGCCCCACAGGACGGTGAGGGCCGCGCCGGTGCCGGTCCACACCGCGTAGGCGGTGCTGATCGGGATGTGCCGGAGCACGTACCCGAAGGCACCCAGGCTCAGGACGATCGTGACCGCGAAGACGAGCGTCGGGCCGAGCCGGGTGAACCCGTCGCTCTCGCCGAGGGCGGTGGCCCAGACGGTCTCGAACGCGGCGCTGACGAACAGGACGACCCAGGCCATCAGCTCACGACCTTGAGTCCGACGACGCACGCGACCAGGCCGAGGACCAGCGCGATCCGGGCGACGGACGCGGCCTCCTGCCGACGGGCGATCGCGACGAGGACGGTCAGTGACGCCCCGATGCCGACCCAGACGGCGTAGGCGGTGCCGACCGGGATCTCCTTCATGGCGAACGCGAGCCCGACCATGCTCAGGGCCATGCCGGCGACGAAGACGATCGTCGGCACCACCCGCTTGAACCCGTTCGACGCGCCGAGTGCGGTGGCCCAGACGGCCTCGAGCACGCCCGACAGCACCAGGACGACCCATGCCATGTGCTCCTCCGATCCGAAGTCGTACGAGTGTGCGACTTCACGACCCCCAGTTCTAGCACGAAGTCGTACGACTGTGCGAACATTGCCGGATGGCGCGCAGCATCGACCTCGGGGAACGCCGTCGGACCGTCTCCGAGGCCGCCCACCGGGTCCTGGCCCGTGACGGCCTGGGCGCACTGTCCGTCCGGAACGTCGCCGCCGAGGCCGGACTGCCGCCGAGCACCGTCCGGTACGCGTTCCCGACCCAGGCGAGCGTCCGCGAGCACGCCATCGCGTTGGTCTTCGACCGCACGCGCGAGCGCATCGCCGCCATCCCGGACGACCTGCCGGTCCGGGACCGCGTGCGCGCCGTGCTCGTCGAACTGCTGCCGCTCGACGCCGAGCGGGTGGTCGAACTCGACGTCTACCTGGCGCTCGGGAACGCCGCGCTCACCGACAGGGAGCTCCGGCCGACGCTCGACCGCGTCGTCGCCGAGATGCGGGAGTGGTGCGAGCGCGTCCTCACGATGCTCGGCGTGCCCGAGGAGGACCGCGAGTACGAGGCGCAGCGGCTGCACGCCCTCATCGACGGCCTCGCGATGCACGTCGCCCGGCTCGAGCCCGGCGCGGCGGGGGACCGGGCGATCACTGTCCTCGACCGGCACGTGGACGGACTCACGACGACACGCTGACCGCACTGCCGCGCCGCCGCGCCGGGGTCGGCCGCCGTGGATGAGAGGTCGCCGCCGTCGGGCAGGGCACGGGCCTGCCGGTCGGGGTCCTCGGCGCCCGGTTCGCCTATCCTGTCCGGGTGACGAGCACCCGCGCCCGCCCCGTCACGACGCGCTCCCGCAGCCTCACCGGTCCCGGTCTGGTGCTCGCCGCCGTCGTGGCGCTCCTCGCCGTCCGCATCGTCTCCCCGGCGGTCGGCACCGCGGGGCTGCCGGACGTGCTGCAGGACTTCCTGACGCTCGCGATCAGCGTCGTCGTCGAGTCCCTGCCGTTCGTCGTGCTCGGCATCGTCCTGTCGATCGTCGTCGAGGTGTGGGTCCCGCACGGCGTCCTCGAGCGGATCCTGCCGACCCGGCCGATCCCGCGCCGAGCCGTGATCTCCCTGATCGGCATGCTCTTCCCGGTGTGTGAGTGCGGCAACGTCCCGCTCGCGCGCGGCCTCATGCTCCGCGGGTTCACCCCGGCCGAGGCGGTCACGTTCCTCGTCGCGGCGCCCATCCTCAACCCGCTCGTCATCATCAGCACCGCGCAGGCGTTCGGGTGGTCCGGGTGGATCCTCCCCGCCCGGATCGTCGGCGGCTTCGTCGTCGCGAACCTCGTCGGCTGGATCGTCGCCGCACACCGCCGACCAGCCGACCTGCTCCTCCCCGCATTCGAGGCCCGGTGCCGCGCGGCCGTCGGTGCCCCACCGGTGCGCGACAAGTGGCGGGAGAGCGCGTCGCACTTCGGTGGCGAGACCGCGACGATGATGCCAGCCCTGTTCGTCGGTGCGGGCCTGGCGGCGGCGATCCAGGTCGCGGTGCCACGGAGCACCCTCGTCGCGGTGGGGGCGAACCCGGTGCTGTCGGTGCTGGCGATGATCCTCCTCGCGATGACCGTGTCGCTGTGCTCCAACGTGGACGCCTTCTTCGCGCTGTCCTTCGCGTCGACGTTCCTGCCGGGGTCGATCACCGCGTTCCTCATCATCGGGCCGATCATCGACGTCAAGATGATCGCCCTCCTCCGCACGACGTTCCGGGCACGCTTCCTGGTGCTGCTCGCCGTCGTCTGTGTCCTGTTCGCCGCGACCGTCGGGTTGGTGATGAATGTCCTCGTCTGAGCGCACCGTGCTGCGCCGCACCCTGCTCGGTCTCGGGTCGGTGCTGGCCGTGGCCGTCGGCACCCTGTGGCTCGGCATCGCCGACCACCTCGACCTGTACATCAACCCCCGCTACGCCACCTTCACCCTCGTGCTCGCCGCCGTCGCCGTGCCCGCGTCGATCGCGGGGCTCGTCGTGGTCGCCCGCCACGGCGCCCACGCGCACGACGGTGACCCGGAACCGCGGCCGGCCGAGGGCGGGCGCCTGCTGCACGTGGTGCTCGGGTCCGTCGCGGCGCTCGTCACGATCGGCACCGTCGTGGCGATGCTCGTCCTGCCGCCGACCACCCTCTCCGCCCGGACCGCCCAGCAGCGGAGCGTCGGGTCGGCCTCGCTGTCCGACGCGACGGGTGCCGGTGCGCCGGTGACGCTCCTGGGCAGCGAGTCCGTCGACACGTCCGAGTACGGCGTGAAGGACTGGGCGGCGCTCATCCGGCAGACGACCGACACGACCGCGCTCGTCGGCCGCAAGCTCACCCTGACCGGGTTCGTCGTCCCGGGGTCCGACGGGTCGTTCACGCTCACACGCTTCGTGGTCAGCTGCTGCGCCGTCGACGCCCAGCCGGTCGGCATCGGCGTGACGACCGACGACGCCTCCCCGCAGGAGGGCGAGTGGGTCCGGGTCGAGGGTGCCCTCGCCGCGAACCCGGACACCGCCTCGGACGCCCGCCTCGTCATCCGCGCGGCCCGGGTCAGCCCGGTCGAGCAGCCCTCGGACCCGTATGAGTACTGAGTCCCGTCCGCGTCGCCCGGTCGCGCACCGCTTCCGTCGCCGCTTCGTCGCCACGGTCCTGGTGCTCGCCGTCGTCGCCGCGCTCGCCGCCGTGGTGGGGACGCAGCAGGGGCCCCGGCTGCGGTCGGTGTCCTACGACGCCGGCGACCTCGTCACCCGACCGGCGCAGCGGGTCATCCTCACCGCGAACCAGGCCGTGCAGCAGGTGCCCGCGTCCGCCGTGCGCGTCCGCCCCGCGGCACCGTTCTCGGTCACGTCGAGCGGCAACACCGTCGCCGTCGAGTTCGCCGGACCGCTCGCCTACGACCGCGAGTACACGCTCACCGTCCGCGGGGTGCGGGCACCCGGACAGGCTGCGACGTCGGAACTGCGCACGACGATCCGCACCGGGACCACGGACGTCCTGGCCGTGGTGCCGGGGACGGACGGCGGTCCGGACAGCATCGTCCGCCGGGGCCTCGGCGCCGCGGGCTCGCGGACCGTGTACCGCGCGCAGGGCATCACGGAGTACGCCGTCCTGGCCCGCTCCCTCGTCGTGCTCCGGGACGACCGGGACGGCGGGTCCGCCATCGACATCGTGCCGCTCGCGGGCGGGGTGCAGGACGACGCCGTGCCCGTCGAACGCCTGTCGATGCCGAGTTCCCGCGGCTCCGCGAAGGCCCTGCACGCGGCCGACGACGGCTCCTCGTTCGGGTTCGTGTACGCCGACACGTCCTCCGGGCGCTCCGAGGACGTCGGCCTGTACGTCGTCGACCTCACCGGCACGCACCAGCCCGAACCCGTCGCGGCCGACGGCACCCCGACGGCCGGGGCGACCCCGATCTCCGTGGCGCAGTGGGCGTACGTGCCCCGGACCGCGAGCGCCCTCGTCCGGACCGGCGCCGACGACCTCGTGCTCGTCGACATGAGCGGTCGGAACGACGCCGTCCGGCTGGGGTCGGCGACCTACCTGCACGGCTTCGTCGGCTCCGGCACGACCGCCGTCGTCGAGACCGGCAACGGGATCGTCCAGCTCGACCTGACCGACGGCGAGCGGACGGACCTGCCGGCACCGGCGGCCAGCACCGACTCGGCGTACCTCGGGCGGATCGCCCCGATCGCGGAGGACGTCTACCTGCGGGTGGTGGGCTCGGTCCGCGAGGACGGGACCCTGGCCGCGCGCATCCTGCGGGTGGACGGGGCACGGGCTTCCCGGCTCGCGGTGACCGTGCCCGACGACGCGAGCATCACCGCGGTCTGCCCGTCGCCGAACGGGCAGTTCGTCGCCGTGGCGACGCAGTCGTCCGACGGTGCGCTCGTCAGCGTGGTCGATGCGACCTCGGGCGCGCTCGAGGCCTCGCTGGCCGGGACCGCGATCGACTGGTGCAGCGCGCTGCCGACGGGCGACGAGGTCGGCTGAGGCACCGGCACCGGCACCGGCACCGGCACCGGCACCGGCACCGGCCGACCGGTCAGTGCCGCAGCGTCTGCCGCGGGTACTCGCCGAACCGGTTCAGGTACTCGCCGGAGAACCGCCCCATGTGGCTGAACCCCCACCGCGAGGCGATCTCCGCGACCGAGGCCGACCCCGGCTCGGCCGCCAGCAGGTCCGCCCGGACGTGCCGCAGGCGGACCTCGCGCAGGTAGTTCATCGGGGTGCGGTCGAGCGTCCGCTGGAACGACTCCTGCAGTGCCCGGACGCTCAGGTCGGCGGCGCGGGCGATGTCCGACACGCTGAGGGGCTCGCCGGCGTGCTCGTGCAGGAACTCCACCGCGGCGCGGAGTCGGGCGTTGCGGCGCTCGCCGTAGCCGTCCGGCTGCGTCTCGCCCTGGAACCGGTACAGGCCGAACAGGGACCGAGCGACGTCGCGCTGCGCCTCGTGCCACGCGAGCGACGAGGGGCCGTCGACCCGGAGCGAGCGGACGGCGGCGGCGACGGAGCCGCGCCAGACCTCGATGGCCGCGGCCGTCGGTGGCGTCCGGCGGTCGAACGCGAGGGTGCCGTCGACCAGGAACTGCTCGGCGGCCACGTCGAGCACGAGGTCCCGGCGCAGGTGGACGAGGCGCTGGTCCCAGTCCTCGTACTCCATCTCGAAGCGCTGCTCGACCGGGAAGAGGGTCGGGACGCCCGGCTGCATGCGGACCTCGTCCCGGCCGACGTCCACCCGGGCGCGACCGGCGTCGATCCACTGCACGACGACCTCGCCCTCGACGGCGACGTCGCCGCGGAGGTGGCCGTGCATCTGGGAGCGACGGATGCTCATCCGGTCGTCACCGACGCCGACGTACTTGTACCAGTAGTCACGGTCGATCGGCGAGGAGTACCAGGCGCGCCCGGCGTACATGCCGGCGAGGTCCTGGATCGCGCCACCCGTGTCGGTCCCCGACACCGCGACGATGGCGGCGGCGGGTGCCGGGGTCTCCGGAGTCGTCATGCTCTCACCTTCTCCCGGAGCGGCGTCCGGATGCGAGTCGCCCGGCGCGGTGTGCCCCGGTGGACGGCGTTCCGTGGACCTTCGGGGGCGGGTACGGAGGTTCCGGTCAGGATCGCGACGGGGTCGGAGCCGGTCGGGAGGCCCGTCACCAGCAGGTGGCGGGCCTCCCGTCCGGTGCGTCCCGGCCGGCGACCGCCGGGCGGGAGGGGAGGCGTCGTCAGGCGAGCGTGGCGGCGTCGATGACGAAGCGGTAGCGGACGTCCGAGCTCAGGACGCGCTCGTAGGCCTCGTTCACCTGGTCGGCGCTGATGAGCTCGGTCTCCGGCAGGATGCCGTGCTCGGCGCAGAAGTCGAGCATCTCCTGGGTCTCGCGGATGCCGCCGATGGACGAGCCCGCCCAGCTGCGGCGGCCCGGGAGCAGCGCGAACGCCGGGACCTCGAGGGGCTCGGACGGCGCCCCGACGTTGACCATCGTGCCGTCGACCTTGAGCAGGCTCAGGTGTGCGGCCATGTCGATCTTCGCCGAGACGGTGTTGATGATGAGGTCGAACGAGCCGCGCAGCTCCTCGAACGTCTCCGGGTCCTTCGTCGCGTAGTGGGCCTTCGCGCCGAACCTCAGCGAGTCCTCCTTCTTGGAGGTCGTCTGCGACAGGACGGTGACCTCGGCACCCAGGGCGGCGGCGATCTTGACGCCCATGTGGCCGAGTCCGCCGAGGCCGACGATCGCGACCTGCATGCCGGGTCCGGCGTTCCAGTGGTGCAGCGGCGAGTACAGCGTGATGCCGGCGCAGAGCAGCGGCGCGACCCGCTCGATGTCGAGCGACTCGGGGACGCGGAGGACGAAGTCCTGGTCGACGACGACGGCCTGCGAGTAGCCGCCCTGCGTGATGGTGCCGTCGGCGCGGTCGACCGAGGCGTAGGTGCCGGTGTTGCCCTGCAGGCAGTACTGCTCCTGGCCGGCGAGGCACTGCTCGCACTCGCGGCAGGAGTTCACCATGCAGCCGACGCCGACGAGGTCGCCGACGCGGTACTTCGTGACGTCGGAGCCGACCTCGGAGACGTGGCCGACGATCTCGTGACCGACGACCTGCGGGTACTCGATGCCGCCCCACTCGCCGCGGACGGTGTGGATGTCGGAGTGGCAGATGCCGGCGTAGTCGATGTCGATCATGACGTCGCCGGGCAGGAGGTCGCGGCGCTCGATGGTGGTCTTGACGAGCGGTTCGGTCGCGGACGGTGCCGCGTACGCGTTGACGGTGCGCAAGGGTCTCCTCGTGGGGGTGGGGATGACGGGCCGGGTGCGGCCCACCGTCGATCCTGCCCCCGTCGCCCGACCTGAGACAGGTACGGACGGAGCACCCCTCGCGGTCCGGGCGGTCAGCGGGCCGTGCTGCTGGAGGCCCGGACGACCAACCGCACCGGCTGCACGTGGTGCCGCGGGGGCCCGTCGTCGCCGGCGATGCGTGCCAGGAGCTCCTCGGCCCCGACCCGGCCCATGGCGTCCGGATCGGAGGCGATGACCGTGATGCCGAGGACGTCCGCGAGGTCGAAGTCGTCGAAGCCGACCAGGGCGGGCCGGTCCGTGCGGTCGACGAGTGCGCGGAGTGCCCCGGTCGTGATCCGGTTGTTCGTGGTGACGATCGCGGTCGGCGGCTCCGGGGCGTCGACCAGGTCGCGCACGGCACGCGAGGCCTCGTCGAGGTCGTGCGAGTCACTGCGCACCCACCGTTGCCAGTCCGGCACGCCGGCCGCGCGCATGGCGTCGCCGAACGCGTGCACGCGCTCGCGGTGGGTCGACAGCCGGCTGAGGTCGCCGACCAGGCCGATGCGGCGGTGTCCGCGTTCGAGCAGGTGCTCGACCGCGGTCCGGATGCCGCCGGCGTTGTCGAGGACGACCGAGTCGGCGTCGACGTCCGCCGGTGCGCGGTCGAGGAACACCACGGGCGTGCCGAGGGCCCGCTCGCGGGCGATCAGGGAGTGGTCGTCGTCGGCGGACACGACGAGCAGGCCGCTGACACGGCGTTCGACGAGCTGCGCCACGAGGGTGCGCTCCCGGTCGGCGTCCTCGTCGTTCGAGGTGGACAGCAGGCTCAGCCCCGGTGCGCGGAGCGCGCGCTCGGCGCCCCGCGCGATGCGTGAGTAGAAGGGGTTCGCGACGTCGCCGGTGACCAGCCCGATCGTGGCGGACCGTCCACCGGCGCGGAACTCGCGCGCGAGCGTGTTCGGGCGGAACCCGAGCTCGGCGGCGACGGTCAGGACCCGTGCCGCGGTGTCGGCGGCGACGTACCGCTCGCCGTTCACCACGCGTGAGACCGTCTTCATGCTGACGCCGGAGCGCTCGGCGACGGCGCGCAGCGTGGGTCGCTCGGTGCTCACCCCGTCATCGTACGGTTGTCCGGTTTGCTGGGCGTTCCTTGACACGACTCACACGGAACCGTTAGAAACGTCGGGTGTGACAACGCTGTCATGGTCGACGCGGCGTCACTCCTCCCCAATCTCGGAAGGTGACGATGTCGTCATTCGGTTCCCGGCGCAGCCGGACCATGCACCAGATCAGCGGTCGGCGCGGCGGGTTCGGGACCCGCGCCACGGCCGTCGTGCTCGGGGCGGCGCTCGCCGCATCGGGTGCGCTCCTCGGGGCCGTGCCGGCGCAGGCCGCGTCCGGACCCTTCACCACCTCCTTCGAGGCGGGGGACACGGCGCCCCTCGCGAACACCCCGCTCACGCCGTCGACGACCGTCACCGGGTCGACGCTGCCGCCCGGGAGCCTCCTCGGTCACGTCACGGGCGTCACCGCCGACGCCGAGAACCCGCCGAACGAGGTCGCCGCCAGCCTGGCCGACGGGAACGCGGGCTCGAAGTGGCTCGCCTTCCGGAACACCGGCGTCGTCACCTACCGGCTCGACCAGCCCGAGACGCTGCGGGCGTACTCGCTCACGAGCGCCAACGACGCCCCCGGCCGTGACCCGTCGGCGTGGACGCTCGAGGGCTCCACCGACGGCACCACGTGGACCACGGTGGACACGCAGACCGCGCAGACCTTCAGCGGCCGTGGGAAGACGAACACGTACACCGCGGCGACGCCCGGCTCGTACGACCGGTACCGCCTCCGCATCACGAAGAACAGCGGCGACGGCATCACCCAGCTCGCCGACTGGAGCATCTCCGACGGCTCGACCACCCCGCCCCCGCCCAGCCCGATGGTCACCCGGGTCGGCAACGGACCGGTGTCCGGACTGAACATCCGCTCGACCGTCGGGTTCAGCGGGACCAAGGCGCTCCGCTACGCCGGCGCCCACGTCGCCGCCGGTCCGGCGAGCGCGACGAACGTCCTCTACGACGACGTCGCGATGCCGATCACCGCGGACAGCGAGCTCAGCTACAAGCTCTTCCCCGAGCTGAACGGGGACACCACCTACCCGGCGACCTACGCCGCGGTCGACCTGCAGCTCAGCGACGGCTCGCTCGTGTCCGCGGACCCGCAGGTCACGGACGAGAACGGCAACCGCGTCTCGGCGGAGGCCCTCGGTGCAGGCAAGGTCTTCTTCGTCGACCAGTGGAACTCCATCCGGATCCCGCTCGGCGCACTCGCCGGCAAGACCGTCGACAAGGTGCTGTTCACCTACGACGACGACGCCGCGGGCACCAGCGCGTCGACGAAGTTCCAGGGCTGGGTGGACGACATCCGCATCGACCCGGCGGCCGAGCGCATCGACGGCTCGAGCCTGACGGACTACGTCGACACCCGCCGCGGCACGAACTCCTCCGGCGGCTTCTCGCGGGGCAACAACATCCCCGCCGCGGCCGTCCCGAACGGCTTCAACTTCTGGACGCCGATGACGGACGCGTCGAGCCAGTCGTGGGAGTACTCGTGGCAGTCCGACAACGACGCGGACAACCTGCCGCGCCTCCAGGGCATCGGCATCTCCCACGAGCCGAGCCCGTGGATGGGTGACCGCAACCAGCTCGCGATCATGCCGTCGACCTCGGGCACGACGCCGAACGCCTCCCTCGATTCCCGTGCGCTCGCGTTCGACCACGCCGACGAGGTCGCCCGACCGGACCTGTACTCCGTGAAGACCACGTCCGGGACGGTGGCCGAGGTCACCCCGAGCGACCACGGCGCCGTGCTCCGGTTCGCCTTCCCGGCGAGCAGCGGCAGCGTCGTCCTCGACAACGTCGGCTCCGACGAGCGCACGTCGATCACGATGGGCGACGACGGCACCGTGACCGGGTGGACCGAGGGCGGCTCCGGCCTGTCCGTCGGCGCCACGCGGATGTTCTTCGCCGGTCGGTTCGACACGGACCCGTCCGGCACCGGCACCGCCGCGGGCGACCGCAGCAGCGCCCGCTACGCCTCGTTCTCCGGGCTGACCGGCGACCATGTCGTCGAGCTCCGCCTCGCCACCTCGTTCATCTCCCTCGACCAGGCGCGGCACAACGCCGACCTCGAGCTCACTGGCAAGTCGTTCGAGCAGGTCCAGCAGGCCGCCGCCGCCCAGTGGAACGAGCGGCTCGGTGTCGTCACCGTGCCGCAGTCGGCCGCGAGCGACACGCAGCTCCAGGCGCTCTACGGCTCGCTCTACCGGATGAACCTGTACCCGAACTCGCAGCACGAGAACACCGGCACCGCCGGGGCACCCGTCTGGGAGCACGCCAGCCCGAACGTCGCCCCGAAGGGCGCGGCGACCGCCACCACGACGAACGCCGTCGTGAAGGCCGGCAAGGTCTACGTCAACAACGGCTTCTGGGACACCTACCGCACGGTCTGGCCGCTCTACTCGATGCTCTACCCGGACGTCGCACAGGAGCTCGTCGACGGGTTCGTCCAGCAGTACCGTGACGGCGGATGGACGCCGCGCTGGTCCTCACCGGGCTACGCCGACCTGATGACCGGCACGAGCTCCGACGTCGCCTTCGCGACCGCGTACCTCGACGGTGCGGTGGACACGAAGACCGCGCTCGAGGCCTTCGACGCCGGGTACAAGAACGCCACGACCGTCTCGACCGACGTCTCCGGCGCCGGACGCAAGGCGCTCGACCAGTCCGCGTTCCTCGGCTACGTGCCGGACTCGCTCCACGAGAGCGTCTCGTGGGGGCTCGAAGGCACGATCAACGACCACGGTCTCGCGGAGATGGCCGAGGCGTTGGCGAAGGACCCGGCCACGCCCGCCGACCGCGTCGAGGAGTTGGAGACCGCCGCGGCGTACCTGCACGACCGGGCGGAGGACTACGTCAACCTGTTCGACGCGGACGCCGGGTTCTTCCAGGGCCGGAACGCCGACGGGTCGTTCGAGGTCCCGGCGGACGAGTTCGACCCGGCCGAGTGGGGCGGCGCCTTCACCGAGACGGACGGCTGGAACTTCGCCTTCCACGCCCCGTTCGACGTGCAGGGCCTCGCCGGCCTGTACGGCGGCGACGAGCAGCTCATCGCGAAGCTCAAGGAGTTCTACGCCACCCCGGAGACGGCCGAGAACGTCGGCTCCTACGGCGGGCAGATCCACGAGATGCTCGAAGCGCGGTCGGTCCGCATGGGCCAGCTCGGCATGAGCAACCAGGTCTCGCACCACATCCCCTACATCGCGGCAGCTGCCGGCGACCCCTCGCTCACGCAGCAGGTCGTCCGCGAGAGCATGCGACGCCTGTTCGTCGGCAGCGACATCGGGCAGGGCTACACCGGTGACGAGGACAACGGCGAGATGTCGTCGTGGTTCGTGTTCTCGGCGCTCGGCCTCTACCCGCTCGCCCAGGGCTCCGGTCAGTACACGATCGGTTCGCCGCTCTTCTCGCAGGCGACCGTGCACCTGCCCGGAGGCGACCTGCGCGTGAACGCGGCGGGCAACAGCGCGCAGAACGTCTACGTGCAGTCGGCCTCGTTCGACGGGAAGCCCCTGGACCGTGCGGTCATCGCGCAGTCCGACATCGCGAAGGGCGGCACGCTCGACTTCCGCATGGGGTCGACCGCGTCGAACTGGGGTGCCGGCAAGACCCAGGGTGCCGAGGGGCTCGACGCCCCGGCCGTCGCGCCGAAGCCGCTCGTCGACGCCACGACCTCCGGCTTCGGGGTCACGACGAGCGACGACGACACCGCCGTCGGCGCACTGACCGACGACGAGTCCCTCACCGCGACGACCTTCTCGAGCGCCACCCCGGCGATCACGTGGAAGTCGTCGCAGGGCCCGGTGACCGTCGACCAGTACACGCTCACCACCGCGGCGAGCGGCGGCCAGCCCACCTCGTGGAAGCTCGAGGGCTCCAGCGACGGCAGCACGTGGGTGCCGCTGTCGACCGTCGCGAAGAGCACCTTCGACGCGCCGCTCCAGACCCGTCCGACCACGATCGAGCACCCTGCCGCACTGACCTGGTACCGCCTGTCGGTCACCGGGACGAGCACGGGGAAGGCGCCGTCGATCGGGGAGTTCGAACTCCTCGCCGACAGCAGCAAGACCACCAGCGCGTTCGCCGTCGAACCGACGCCCGGGCTCACCGCGGAGGTCGGGCAGTCGTTCACGGGTGACCTCGCCGCGATCACCGGGCCGGGCACCGAGGCGTCCGACTACACGGTGACGGTCGACTGGCAGGACGGGTCGGACCCCCAGCAGGTGACGCCGACGAAGTCGGCGCTCGGTGCCTGGGAGGTGCCCGGCGAGCACACCTTCACGACCGTCGGCGAGCACACCGTGCACGTCGTCGTCCGCTCCGGTACGGAGATGGCGAGCACCGACGTCCCGGTGACGGTCTCGCGCACCGCACCGAGCCTCCAGGGCGCGTTCGACAACGTCTGCCTCGGTGACCCGGGACAGGCCGCGAACTGCGACTTCGGCGGCCGCGGGTTCTCCCGCTCGGCGCTCGCCGCCGACGGGTTCGTCCAGGGCACGACGAACACCGTGCCGGGGACCGACCTGACGTTCGACCTGCCCGCCGTGGAGCCCGGCGAGCCGGACAACGCGACCGGGAACGGCCAGACCATCCCGGTCCCGACGGGCACGGACATCACCGAGCTCGCCGTCATCGGCACCGCCAACGAGCGGGCGCAGCAGACCGTCGGCACGATCCGGTACTCCGACGGGACCACCGCCGACCTGCCGATCGAGTTCGGCGACTGGGCGGCCTCGCTCGCGGCGCCGCGGTTCGGGAACACGGTCGTCGCGTCGAGCGACCACCGCACCGTCGGGGTGAACGGCAGCGACCGGATCGCGGCAGGGGTCTTCGCGACCCCCGTCACCACCGTGCCCGCCGGCAAGCAGGCCGTGTCGATCACCCTGCCGACCCAGACCGGCTCGCCGTCGAGCGCAGGACGGATCCACGTCTTCGCGATCGCGACGAACGGCACCCGGGTGCCGACGACGGCGCTCACGGCCACGGCCGGTGCGCGCCTGAGCGGCACCGCCGGCGAGGAGGTCTCGGGCACGCTCGCGACCGCCACCGGCGGCACGATCGGGACCGGCACCACGACCGCCACCGTGAACTGGGGCGACGGGTCCCCGCTCGAGGAGGCGACCGTCACGGTCACCGACGGCACCGCGACCGTCACCGGTGCGCACACCTACGCGACGGCGGGCAGCCGGGAGGCCGTGGTCACGGTCGACGACGGCACCGGCAGCGCGAGCGTGCGGACCCCGGTCGAGATCGCGGCGGCTCCGGTGTGGACGCCGACGCTCACCACCTCGGCCGGGTCGGGGGTCCGTCCGCGGGCCACCGTGCACGTCACGGGTGCCGGCTTCGCCGCCGGCGAGACCGTCACGGTGACCGTCGACGGAGAGGGCACCGGCACCACCGCGGTCGTCGCAGCCGACGGGTCGGTCGCCTTCGACGTCACGGCTCCGGGTCGTCCGGGCAGCCACAGCGTCTCGGCGATCGGTGACCGGTCGGCGACCCTGGCGACCGTGGCCTTCCAGGTGGTCGTCCCCGGCAACGGCGGGGGCAACGGCGGGGGCAACGGCGGCGGCTCCGGGAACGGGGGCGGCAACGGCGGCGGCAACGGCAACGGCGGCGGCTCCGGCAACGGGGGTCCGGGGCACGGCGGCGGCCACGGTTCGTGGGCGCCGGAGTTCCGGCTCCTCGCCGAGGCCGGCACCGAGGGCACCGTCGTCGGCTACTCCGGCAGCCGCTTCGCACCGAACGAGCGCGTCACCCTCACCCTGCACAGCAAGCCCCTCGCGCTCGGCACGGTGACCGCGAACGCCGACGGCGTGCTCAGCGGCACCTTCACGGTCCCGTCGGCAGCACGGCCCGGTGCCCACGAGGTGCAGGCGCGCGGTGCGACGTCGGCCGTCACGGTGAGCGCCGCGTTCCGGGTGCTCGCCCGGCCCGCAGCGGACGCCGGACGCGCACCGGCCGAGCCCGGGCGCTGGGGCGGCCTGGCCTCCACCGGGTCCGACGTCGACCCGGCCCGCTGGGGCCTCGTCGCCGGAGCGCTCGTGCTGCTCGGCGCCGGGATCACCGCGACCGCCGCGGTCGTGCGGCGTCGTCGGAGCCGGCTCGGGTAGCGGCGGATGACGGACGGGAGGCCCGGTGCCAGCTGGTACCGGGCCTCCCGTCCGTCTGTGCGCGTGTCGTGCGCGTCGTGGCCGTCGCTCGCTGTCGCGCTCGGGGCCGGCCCCTGACCCGTGGTCCCTCCACTCGTGCTGCGGCTGCTCGCTCTCCCGGACGTGGGCGCGGGCGCGGGCGAGCGCGGACCCGGGTGCTGGCGCGAGCGCGGGCGACCGCCGAGGTCAGCCCTGGGCGCGCGCCATCCGCTCGCCGGCGACGCGCGCGAAGCGCAGCGGGTCGCGGAGTGCATCGTCGGGCTCGCCCGTGGTCTGCGTGGCGATGACCGTGAGTGAGGCCGCGATCGAGAACGCGTCCAGGCGGGCAGCGACGTCACCCGCGACGAGCGCGACCGGCGTCCCGGCAGCGACCGCGATCGCCGTGACCACCGTCGGGGTCTTGCCGGCCGCGGTCTGTCCGTCGAAACGCCCCTCGCCGGTCACCACGAGGTCGGCGGCAGCCACGGCGTCCGCGAGGCCGAGCGCCTCCGCGACCGCTCCCGCGCCGCTCCCGACACGTGCGCCCCACGCGAGGAGGCCGAATCCCGTCCCGCCTGCGGCCCCGGCACCCGGTGTCGCCGGGTCGACGTCGGGGAAGTGCGCTGCCCAGCGGGCGAGACGTGTCTCGTGCACGGGGACGCGGTCGGGGGTCACGCCCTTCTGCGGGCCGAAAACCGCTGCCGCTCCCTCGGGCCCGAGCAGCGGTGACGTGACGTCGCTGAGGACGGTGACGCCGCGCGGGGGGAGCGGTCGCAGCGACGTGCGGTCGACCGCGGCCACGTGGTCGAGCAGGGTGCCGCCGGTGGCGCTCGAGGCGTCGGCGCTGTCGTCCAGCGCGATCCCGAGTCCGAGCGCCCGGAGCGCCCCGACCCCGCCGTCCGTCGAGGCGCTGCCGCCGATGCCGAGCAGGAGGCCGGTCGCCCCAGCGTCGAGCGCGGCCGCTACCGCCTGCCCGAAGCCGGTCGTGTGCGCGGAGTCGGGCTCCGGCTCGTCCAGCAGACCAAGCCCGCTCGTCGCCGCGAGTTCGACGACCGCGCGGCCGTCCGGCAGCCGGAGCCAGGAGGACTCGACGGGACGGTCGTCCGGCCCGGTCACCCGCACCGGCACGCGCTCACTGCCGGGGACGGCGGCGGCGAAGGCGTCGAGCGTGCCCTCCCCGCCGTCGGCCATCGGCAGGACGACGAGCTCGTCGTCGGGCCGTTCGGTCCGCCAGCCCTCCGCGACGGCCGCGGCGATGTCGGCCGCGGACGCGGTGCCCTTGAAGGAGTCCGGTGCGATGACGACGCGCATGGGGTCACGCTACCGGCGCCGAGGGGCCCGATCTCGCGCTGGGGCGCACGGTGGAGAAAAGGAAGACCCGGCGCCAGAGACGCCGGGTGGGTGGCTCCAGTATGACACACATCACGAGTGTCACCAACCGGTAGGGCGCCGAAGCCGCCCGACCTCTTCTGGCAGTTGGACATCGCTGAAGTCCTCCGGCCGCAAGGTGTACCACCAGTGCCCACCGACACCGGCGGCGGAGTCCCCACGCAGCCGTCCGGCAGTCGGGCCCGGGGTCGGGTTGACCATGCCGACCTGAACGAGGGTCCGGGCATGCGCCACCGGGAAGGCCAGATCGCTGTCGTTGCTGACGACGATGGCGGCGTCGACGCGCCCGTCGAGCACGTCGATGAGGAGGTGAGAGGCAACGTTGACGTCCGACCCCTTCTCCTCACGCCGGGCGACCGACACGATGAACGATGCGCCTGGGACGTCCGCCCCGTCTGCGTCTTTCACTTGTACGGGCCAGTCCGAGCGTGCGAGTGTCGGGCGGCCACGGCGGTCCGGAACGGCGAGTGGCGCTGCTGTCACGCGGGTCACGAAGTTCCCGAAAGCAAGCTCGTCGACGCTCCGCGCCGCAGCGAGGGCCCTGAGGTAGGTGTCCTGATCACGCTGCCCGCTGACGTTCCCGACACCGCTGATACGCGCTGTGCAGAAGACCACGCGCTCCAGAACCGCACCGCGCCATCCAGATCGGGCCACGAGCCGTTCACCGAAGGAGCGGAGGTCGAGCCACCTCCACCCGGTTGAAGCGCGTCCGCAGAGGCCCCTACCGCCGTAGTAGAGGTTGAAGCCGTCGACGTAGAGTCCCACCCGCATCCCCGAACGGTAGTTGCCCACACGAGCTCGCCACGGGACTTGTGGAGAACCGCGCATGTGATGATCCGCGTACCCCTCGGCACCGCGCACATCACCCTCCGCCTACCGTTGCCGTCATGACCGACGACCGACGCCGTGAACTCGGCTCCACCGACGCACCCGTGGAGGACGAGCTCGCCGAGTCCTTCGACGCGACCATCGAGGAGGGCGCCGAGCGGCTCCAGCGGACGACCCGTGCGGTCCTGGTCACCGGATTCTTCGGCGGCCTCGAGGTCGGCCTCGGCGTGATGGCGTACCTGGCGGTCCTCACCGAGACCGACAGTCACCTGCTCGCCGGACTCGCGTTCGGCATCGGCTTCATCGCCCTGCACCTGGCGCACAGCGAGCTCTTCACCGAGAACTTCCTCATGCCGGTCGCGGCCGTGGTCGCCCGCGAGGGGACCGTGCTGCAGCTCGTGAAGCTCTGGGGCGGCACCCTCCTGGCGAACCTGGCGGGCGGCTGGCTCTTCATGTGGCTCGTCGTGCACGCGTTCCCGCAGTGGCACGTCACCCTGGCGGAGTCGGCCCGGCACTTCATCGACGCGCCCTTCGGCCTGCAGAGCATCGTGCTCGCCGTCCTCGGTGGCAGCACCATCACGTTGATGACCCGCATGCAGCAGGGCACCGACTCGGACCCGGCGAAGCTCGTGGCCGCCGTCGCGGGCGGCTTCCTGCTCGCCGGCCTGCAGCTCTTCCACTCGATCCTGGACTCGCTGCTCGTGTTCGGCGCGATCCAGTCCGGCGAGGACATCACGTACGGGCAGTGGCTCGGGTGGTTCGGCTACACGCTGCTGTTCAACGTCCTCGGCGGGCTGGTGCTCGTGACGGCACTGCGGCTGCTCCGCACGAAGGAGCTCATGCAGGACCGGCGCCACGGCTCCCAGGACGACCCGGAGCGCGCCGACCACGAGCAGGGCTGACGCGCGGCGGTACCCGAGTGGACGGCTCAGAGCGCGAACCGCGGGTGCGGCACCCCACCGGTCGCCAGGTCCGCGAGCATCTCCCCGAGCACCGGCGCGAACTTGAACCCGTGCCCGGAGAACCCGGTCGCGACGGTCAGCGGTCCGCGGCGGTCCATCACGAAGTCGTCGCTCGGGGAGTTGTCGTACAAGCAGCTGATCAGCGCTGGAGCCGTGGCATCGACGCCCGGCACGAACCGGGCCACGTACGCCTGCAGCCGCTCGACCTCGGCGGCGACCGGTGTCCGGTCGCGAGCGTCGGGGTCGACGACCGGGCCGACGCCGTGGAACCCGACCTTCACGCCCTCGCCCGGCGTCAGCAGGCCGTACACGTCCCCGCCGTCGAGCGGGTAGTGCACGAAGGACGGCCACGGGTCGTCCGGCAGGTGGCTGGGGAAGTGCGCGGGCTGCTCCTGCGTGACCCGGATGGCCGGGAGGCTCGCCCCGCGTCCGGCGAACAGCTCGCCGACCAGCGTGGGCGCCCAGGAGCCGACCGCCGCCACGACGCTCGGCGTCATCACCGCGGTTCCGTCGTCGAGGTGGACGGTCACGGTGTGGCCGTGGTCGTCGAGCCCCGTCACCCGGACCCCGAAGCGGAGGGCCGCTCCGTCGGACGCGGCCAGGTCGAGCAACGCCTCGATCGTCTCGGCCGATCGGATCCGGCCGGCGGTGCCGTGCGCGAGCACATGACCCTCGAACGCCAGTCCCGGCCAGCGGGCCGCGGCCTCGTCGAGGTCGAGCCGCTCGAACGGCACGCCGGCACGCTCGAGTGCGTGCGCGATCGCGTCGATGACCTCGGGCCGACCGTGGTCGACGGCCCCGGTGCGGTCGAGCAGGGTCCGACCGGACGCGGCCTCGAGCGCTGCCCAGGCGTCCCAGGCGCGCTGCGTGAGGGTGACGTAGTCCGGCTCGGTGTAGCCCATCCGGAAGATCCGCGTCGCTCCGTGTGAGGAGCCGTGCTCGTGCCCGCGGTCGTGTTGTTCCACGAGCAGGACCTGCTCTCCGCGGGCGGCCAGGGACCGGGCCGCTGCGGCGCCGACGACACCTCCGCCGACGACGACGTGGTCGAGCCGCGACGTCCACGGAGTGGAGCGTCGTCCTGCCGGGGCGTGGGGCATGCCTTCACAGTAGGGCGTCCGTCAGGGCGGAGGTGGTCCGCCCGACGCGGCGCTCGTCCGACGCGACGCCGTCGATTCCGGTTTCCTCAGCCGATCAGCGGACGGGTCTTCCTACGAACTCGTGGGGGTGTGACCGCCACTCGCTCGTCCTGCTCCCGAGCCTCCGCTCAGCGCTCGGTGGGCGTGGTCGAGTCGCGCACGCGACCGCGTTGCGGGTAATCGCTTGCTGTTCTCCAGGGTCGCCAGACCGTGGACCGTCGCCCAGGCCACCTCGGCTTCGGTGTCGTCCGGGCCGGGGAACGCCGCGCGGATCCCGGCGAAGGCGCGCTTGAGCGCGTCCGGGCCGCGTCCGGAACCGAACTCGAGGCCCGACGGCATCGAGAACATCGCCTCGTAGACGCGCGGTTGATCGGCGGCGAAGTCGAGGTAGGCCTGCATCCGCGCCAGTGGCTCCGCAGGCACGGCCTCCAATGCGGTCGCGATCGCTTCGAACCCGGCGAGCGCGACGGCGTCGATGAGTGCCTGGCGGCCGCCGGCGAACGCGGAGTAGATCACCGGCTGGGTCACCCCGATCTCGGACGCGAGCCGACGCATGGTGACGGCTTCCCACCCCTCGGCTTCCGCGACCTTGCGAGCCGCCCGGAGGATCTGGTCGCGCCGGAGATCGAGGTCAGGAGCAGGTCGTGGAGACATAGGTCCAGAGTAGCAGAAAGCGGTTACATAACGTCGGTATACAACGGCCCCATCGACTGTTAGCGTCGAGGCATAACGTCGTTAGCCAACAACGGAAGGTCCTCCCATGGTCATCACCGCCCTCGTCGTTGCCGTCCTCGGCTGTCTCTTCATCCTCTTCATCGGCGGCTGGTTCCTCGTGGCTCCGGCGCTCGCCACCGCCGGGTTCGGCATCGCTGAGGACCGCCGGCGAGCATTCACGAGCATCAAGGGCGTCCGCGACATCACCTCCGGCATCGTGCCGCTGGTGGTCCTGCTGGTCGCCGACCCGCACGTGTTCGGCTGGGCGCTCCTCGCCGCGGCGATCACGCCGATCGGTGACGCCGTCATCGTCGTCACGAACGGCGGAACCCTCCGCCAGGCCCTCGGCGTGCACGCGGCGACGGCACTCGTGCTCGTCATCGCAGGCCTCGTCCTCGCACTCGGCTAGATCGGACGCCACTCCTCGCGGCTCGGCCGCCCCGCCACCCGCCTCATCCCCCACCCTGCTCCACCACCACGAAAGGCAACACGCATGCGCACCACGAACGAGCACGACGACACCGACGGCACCGCCATCGAGAACATCGTGCGGGCCTTCTACGAGCCCTTCCGCACCGGAGACACCACCATCTACGACGAGGTCCTGGCGGAGGACTGGACGGACCTGCCCCTCGCACCCGGCCAGCAGCAGGGACCTGCCGGCATGGCCGCTCAGATCGCCCTCTTCCGCCACGCGATGCCGGACTACGCCGTCGAGCACCAGGACGTCATCGTTCAGGGCGGCAAGGTCGCCGTCCGCAACACCGTCTCCGGGACGCATCAGGGCGCCTTCATGGGCCACGAACCCACCGGCAAGCGCATCGAGATGCGCACCATGGACGTGCACCAGTTCTGCGACGGGAAGATCATCACCACCTGGCACCTGGAGGACTTCGCCGGCCTCATGAGCCAGCTCAACGCCCCTGCAGACGCCCCGACCCCGGCACCCTGGGGCTGAACCGGGTCACCTCCGGAGAGGGCAGGGACTCATACCGAGTCCCTGCCCTCTCCGCGTGCCTGCCCTGCGGAACACAGCCTGTCCGCACTGCTGGGGATGTTCGTCGACGACGTGGCGCTCATCCGCCGCGACGCCCTCGACTCCGGCTTCCTCAGACGATCCGCGGCCGACGGTCCGTCCCTATGGCCGGCGCAACCCGCGGATGAGCAGCGCGCTGCACACCAGCATC
This sequence comes from Curtobacterium sp. MCJR17_055, assembly GCF_003224335.1. Lineage (GTDB taxonomy): Bacteria > Actinomycetota > Actinomycetes > Actinomycetales > Microbacteriaceae > Curtobacterium. Next base: position 795,102 of record NZ_QKLF01000001.1, on the reverse strand, counting down.
ACTCCCGAAAGCAGCACGGCACTCCCGAGGATGGCTGCCGATGTGCTCCCCGCCACGAAGGACACGAGGATGCCGATGACGGCGAGCGGAGCGCCGATGAGCAGGCCCACGAGGTCGGCGGCTCCCTGCTGTTGTGGCTTGTTCATCCGTTCAGGCTAGCGGCGGACAAGAAGGCGTATCCGACCGCTCAGTACCCGTATCGGTCGCCGATCGGCTACCGACCGTTCAGCCTGATGCCGTTCGGGGCGCCACTCGTCGTCCAGGCGAGTCCTACGCTGGGCGCATGCTCCTGAGTGGTGGGTCCGAGCAGCACCGATCGGAACACCGCGTGCTCACGCGCCGTCAGTACGAAGCGATCTTCGGAGCACCTGCAGGCATCACGGTTCCGTCAACGAGAGCGGGCGTTCCGGTGCCCGCGGTGCCGCCCGAGGACTTCGTTCCAGAGCCGGCGGTGGGGGAAGTAGATGTGTGGTTGCCCGAGTGGCAGGTCGACGCGGACGGCTTCGACGTCGCCGTGGGGGAACGCATCCGGTGGTCGCTGGTCGAGATGGATCAGCGATGGGTCGACCGACCCCTCACCGAGCCGAGGAGCGTGTCACTCCAGCTCGACTTCACCGCCGAGGACCGCGACGACGCGGACCAACTGACTTGGCATGACCTCACCGGGACGGTCACCCGCATCGACCAGGTCTCAGCTCGCTACGTCAGCTCCCGCGACCCAGCAGAGGGTGGCGCGCGCATGCCAGAGGCTGGTGGTGCACAGCAGCACAGCGTGTCCTCACTCTGGGATCGCCGACCTCATCACGGCCGCATCACGAGCTGGATCGTCCGCGTCCAGTCCTGATCGCAGCGATCCTCCTTCGCCCACGCGTCGCCTGGAGCAGCAAGGATGCTGACCGCTGTGTCCACGAGGGCTCCGGTCAGGATCCGCTACCGAATGTTCCGTGCCCACGACGCTCGTGACCGTGCTGCCCGTCGCCTCGGTACGCACACGAACGGGAGGAGGAGTGCGGGGCTCAGGCACAGACCGACGCCGGTCCCCGCGATCACCGTCAGCGTCCAGTCGTCCTCGAGGAACGTCACCTGCTGTCCCGTCGGTCCTGTCAGTGTGCAGTCGGTGCCGAGTGGCCAGGACGACGGAGTCACACTGCCTCCGACCTCTTCCTCGAATCGTGCACCGACGACGGACGGGTCGTGTCCCGAGCAGCCCGAACCGTGGTCCCCACCGACAAGACTGCCGTGGGCTGCGACAAGAGCGAACGCGAAGAGGAATGCGCCGGTGACCACGGCCGAACCCGTGAGGACCCAGAATCGCCCCCCACCGAGGAGCCGACGGCGTGCGGGCCGGGCGATCACACCGTCGAGCCCAGAGCATCGGTGCGGACACAGTCCGGCGACCACTGCGCTCGCTTGCTGTCATCGGCACCTGCTCCGAGACTCATCGACTCGGTCGACGCGTGGTTGCGGGATCCGGTCACCGCCACGACCCGTGGTCCGGCAGGAACCCTGTGACCGCCAGGACGACGAACAGGGTCCCGATGGCCGCCATGACGATCCCGATAAACCGGACGAAGCCTGGCGTCAACGGGCGTCCGTTCGCGAGCTGGTCGCCGCCCAGCTTCTGCGCCCACTGGTTGAAGATCGCGATCGTCAGACCCCACAGTGCGGCGACGGCTCCGCCGATCCCGAAGATGAGTTGCGGGTTCATCAACCTCTCCGGCGTGCGAGCTGGTTGCGGAGGTTCCGGACGAACACCGCTTCAAGACCGACCGCGATGACGAACCCGACGACGGCGAACGCGATGTGGCCCGGGTCCCGACCTGAGGTGAGCGCGATGACCGGCAGCGCGACCACGATGACGCCGCAGACCACGACGTTGAGGACGGCCCCGATCACCCCGCCGGGGGTGCGGCCGGTGCGTTGCATCCAAGGTGTGGGCATGTCTCAGATCCTATTGAGAGGCGGCATGCTGCCGTTCTGAGCACACCGCACTGCTGCGGAGCGGGCTGCGTACCGTAGGTGCATGACGGTGACCCTGACCAGGACCGACCCGGAGGGCCAGGACCGGGAGGCCCTGATCGCCTTCCACACGTCGGCGGAGTTCCCCTTCCACGTGCGCGCTCGGCCGGGGCGGGCGGACATGGAGCGTGTCCTCGACGCCGGCACCTTCCGCGACGAGGACCACGAGTCGTGGTGGATCGATGACCATGACGCCGGTCGGATCGGTCTGGTCGTGCTCGAAGACCTGCAAGAGCCGTCGCCACTGCTTGATCTCCGGCTCGCGCCCGCTTTCCGTGGGCAGGGTCTGGGCGTGGTCGCGCTCCGCGCGGTGACCGATCACGTCTTCCGCGCGATGCCGGCCGTGCCACGGCTCGAGGGCCAGACGCGCGAAGACAACATCGCCATGCGCCGGGTGTTCCTCCGTGCCGGGTGGGTGAAGGAAGCGCACTACCGGGAGTCGTGGCCGGTCGAGGGCGGGCCTGCGCTGGCGTCGGTGGCGTACGCGGTGCTCCGCCGCGATTGGGAGACCGGTACGACCACGACGTTCGTGTGGGATGACGTCACACTCACGGACTGACGCCAGCAGAGGAGCGGCCGGCGTGAGCCAGCGCGCGGCGATGCTCGGTGACGACACCGACACGGCTGGGAAGCCGTACCGCCGGGTGGTCGTGCCAAGCTGTCGGTCATGGGGTGGACGAAGCAGTTGCCGACGTGGATCGTCGGAGTCATCATGGCGGTCCTGTTCGCCGCGCTGTGGTTCGCGTTCACGTTCGTCACCGCGCCGGAACTCGGCATCGGAGCTCGAGCGCTCGTGTCTGCATTGGTCGGGGCGCTGTATGGCGTCGGGATGGGGCTGTGGCTCGGGCGGACACGACGCGGGTACGGCGGGGTAGCACGACGACCCGACTTCGGCCGGGCCGTCCGCCGCGGCACCGTTCCGGCCGACGTGGACGTGGACGAGTGGCGGCGCGCGGTGGAGCACCATCAGCGGCAGTACCTGCCACTGCGCTGGGCGGCGCCGCTGCTGTACCTGCCGATGACCGCCCTCGCCATCTGGCTCGCGGTCACCGGTCAGCCGCTGTTCTGGATCGGTGCGGTCTTCTTCCTCGCCGTGTTCATCGGCACCGCTGTCACCACTCCACGAGTGCTCCGGAAGACGGAGACGATGCTCGCCGAGCTCGACCGACGGAAGAGCGTGCAGCAGACCGTCCGGTGACGGTCGTCGGTCGCCGCCACGGCGAGACTCCGGTCGCACAGAGGATGGACATCCCCCGTCGCCCTGGCCTCGGCATGGAGATCGTACGTCCCGGGAGTCAACAGGGAGCGGTTCCGCTCGGAAGCCAACGGGGGTGGGGGAGAGTCTCAGCTGAATCGAGAGAGGAACGACCGCGCTGAGCAGCGATGTCCTTTCTCAAGTCAGGTGAGACTCCTTCGCAGCGATGAGACCATGCGGCGCTTGAGAACGCCAGGTTCCAGCGTCGCAGAATCTTCTCACTCGACGTGAGACCTTCTGAGCCGACTGCCCAGGACGACGAAAACGACGGCGAAGCTAGTGGGCTTCGCCGTCGTTTTCGTGTTGTTCAGTTCTAGTTGAGGATCCTGTCCTCGGGTTCGCAGTCGGTGCAGCCGCGTGACTTCCGACGGTTCGGGACGCTCTGTTGCTTGACGTGTCCGAAGGCGCACTTCCACCAGTAGCGGTCGGTTCCGGCGAACATGAGCTCGGGCCGCTTGGGGACGTTGAGGTAGTCGTGCCATTCGGTGACGAGGAGCGGGTCGGTGGTTGCGAGGTCGTTGACTCGGAGGACCAGTCGTCGGCTGGAGCAGAGCGAGCATCCGTAGCCCTGGACCTTTCGGTCGATGCGCTGCGGGTACCAGTGGGCGGCGCTGGTGGTGCACAGCCAGTAGACCTCGTCGTTCGAGCCGTAGGAGTAGTCCTCGGGCTGCTTGCCGTTGTTGCGGGTGGGGTGCCACTGGGCGGCGATGTCGGGGTGCGTGTCGACGAGGCTCGTGCGCGTGCTTCGGAGTCGGGCGCGGCGGCAGGGCTCGCAGCCGGAGCCTTGGCTGCGGTTGTAGAGGGACATCTTGTAGTGGTGTCCGCAGTCGGGGCAGATCCATTCGGGCTTGTCTCCGCTGCCGGCGCACATCTTCGTGGCGGGGTGACCTGCCTCGTACGCGGGGTCGAGTTCGGCGGCGAGGCGGGGGTGGGTGGTGGTGAGGTCGTTGATGCCGGGGACGATGGTGCGGTTGCTGCAGATGCCGCAGTTGGTCCCGCCCTGGGTTCGGTTTGATGCGGTGGCCCAGTAGACGTGTCGGTTGCGTGGGCAGCGCCACGCGAGGCTGAGTCGGGCTGCGGCCTGGATGGTCTGAGCGGTGTTCTTGCCGTTGAGAACAGGGTCGAGCTCTTTGGCGATGTCGGGGTGCGTGGTTGCGAGGTCGTTGTAGCCGGGGGCGACGGCGCTGTTGGTGCAGACGGGGCATCGGCCCTTGCTGGAGTGCTGGTGTCCGTGGTCGCAGATGACGAGGCCGCCGCGGCCGAGCCGGAGGCCACTGGTGCGCTTGTCTTCGGCGTTGTAGGACGTGAAGGGGATGACCTGGTGTGCGGCGACGTACGCATCGGCGAGGTGCTGCGGGGCGGCGAGGTCGTGTGCCCAGGCAGGTTCGTACGGTGTTGCCGTGATGACTGCGTGGCGGAGGGCCCAGAAGGTCGGGCGGAAGTAACCCCACAGCGCGGCGGTGACCGGGGTAGCGTTGCGTCCGGTGAGACCGGTTACAGCGTCAGTGAGGACGGCGTAGGCGTGCGCATAGTCCTTGCCAGGGCGCAGGAGTTGCTCGAGGAACCGACCGGTGGTCACCGCGGCGGCGACATCGACGATGACGGCAAGGTCTGCGACGTCGCCGTTGCCGATTCGAGCGGTCGCACTCCGAAGAACGTTGTAGAGGTGCGGGGTCAGCCGGCCGCTCTTCTGGAGCCGGTCGAAGCGGAGTGCTGCGCGGGTGGTGGTGGCGTCGACCGTGCTTTGCCTGGTGGAGAGGTCGAGTCCGACCCAGCGACGGTGCCGGATGCACACCGGGTTGGTGAAGCCGGGCGCTTGCACGACGGTTTCGCCCTTGGTGCAGAGGGCGCACATCAGCCGCACGTTGCCGGCGTCCGGGCAGAGCTCGCAGCGGTGTTCGCCACCGTTGAGTTCGGCAGTGGAGAGCGGGACGCCGAAGCGGAGGTGGCGGCCGGTCTTCTGCTCGAGCACGTCCTGCCAGGTCAGGGTCGCCGATTCAGCTTTAGCGGCGCGGAGCAGCTGTTTCTGGTGCGTGTCGAGTTCGCGGTTTGCCGTCAGCAGTCGGCGGGTGTAGCTGGGTTCGGTCTCTCGGTGGAGGGGCTTGACGGTCATCGGGTAGCGGCGGGTGAGGAGGTCGTTCATGCTGCGATTCCTGGCAGGAGGGTCTTCTTGCTGCGGGCGTTGCGGGCGGTGTGCTCGGCGTATGCGGACTCGGCGGCGGCGTCGAGTTCCTGTGCGTCGAGCAGCGCCCGGTCGATGCGCTCGAAGGGGATGGTCGGGTCGGTGATGGCTTCGGTGGCGGCACCGGTGAGGAGCCGTCCGAGGCTGCCAATGGAACCGTTCGTGCGGGCGTGGAGGTAGTCGGCGAGGTCCGCGAGGGAGCCGTGTTCGTGGTGGCGCAGTGGGAGGTGCTTCTCGAAGGTGTTGATGATTCTCTTCCAAGCCTTCGCGTCCGTCTGGTTGCTGAGGTTGTACGGGCGCAGTTCCAGCAGGGAGAACCGTCCGCCGATCTGTGCTCCGCGTTCTGTGGCGAGCATCTTCTTCACGTTGATGCCGGCGTAGAGGAACGTCGCGGGGAGGTCGTTGTGGAGGTTCTTGAGCAGGTCGTGGGATTCGCCGTTGCCTTGTGTGTGGCGGGAGAGGTTGTGGAGTTCGTCGATGACGACGAGCTGGGTACCGGCGGCGTTGAGGAGGTCGACGACGCGGTTGCGGATGCTCAGCATGGTTTCGCTGCTGCTGACGGTGAGGCCGAAGAAGTCGGCGAAGGTGCGCATGAGGAGTTTGCCGGTGGAGCCGGCGGGAACCTCGATGTAGACCACGGGGATGCGGTTGTGTGCGCGGAAGTCGGGGAACTGGGTTCCGTAGGAGCGGTAGATGTGCCGCATGAGGCTCTTGCAGAGCGTGGTTTTGCCGAGGGTCGAGTTGCCGGAGATGACGAGTCCGGCGTGGCCGGAGTTCCGGCCGGCGTTCGCGGCAAATGCCTTCTCGAGCTGTGTGCGGGCCTTGGTGTAGTGCGGCGTGGCGAGGACGATGCCGCCGGAGAGGTAGAGGATTCGGGCTCGGTCGTGTGCGGCCCGAGCTTCTGCCGTCAACGCTTCGTACGCGTGGTCGTCGAGTGCGGCGGGCGCTGTGGAGCTGCCGGAGAGGAACGCGTCGAGGGTCTCGAGGCGGTGCAGGGCTGCGGGGCGGTCGTCGCCGTGGAAGTGAATCATCGGTGGGTCGTTTCAGTCGAGGACGTAGATGACGTCGTCGTCGTCATCGTCGGTGGGGTCGGTGGGGTCGGTGGAGGGAAGGTTCGGCGTACTTTCGATGGCCGTGTGCAGCGGCGCCCCGGCAAGTGCCGCGGTGACTGCGGCGACGTCGCCGCGGTCAGTTTCGGCGTCGGTGAGGGTGAAGTCGTTGTCTTCGAGGTGCGGGTAGAAGAGCGCGTCTTCGTTGCGGACGGTGCACTCAATCCAGCCGCCCTTCGGGTCGGCGACCCAGGCTTTCACCGGGTTGTAGGGGTCGAGCTTGACTTCGTGCCTGCCGTTGCGGCGCCGGAGGTCCGACTTGGTGTTGCGGAGCGGGTCGAGTCCCTCGGCGTCGAACTGGCGGTAGTTGATGGTGACGCCGGTGTCGGTGACGTGCCGGTACATGGTGGGCAGCATCGCGATGTAGTCGTCACCGGTGAAGGTCGTTTCGAGGTTGCTGGTCAGCCTCGAGGCGGCGGCGAACATCTGGTACGGCGTCAGCTTGTTTTCCGGGTGCATCAGGTCGCGGAGGCCGCCGTGCGGGCGGTGGTTCCAGACCTTGAGGAACCAGTCGTCGAGGAGTTCGTGGAGGGCGTAGATGTCCATGAGCTCTTCGCGCTCAACCTTGTAGCCGCGGAACTCGGGGGAGCGACCGACGTAGCCGTACCGGTACTGCAGGAGGAGAGAGTCGATGCTGCCGAAGTTGCGCTCGACGAGCGGCTTGCCGGTTGGGGTGTGCGGGGCGCTGTAGCGGATGTCGACCCCGTGCATCTCGGCGGCGGCGCGGAACGCTTCCGAGATGAAGTCCTTCCCGTTATCCATCACAATGCAGCGGGGGTGCACGAACGGTCGCGACTGCTCGTATTCGCGACGTTCCTCCGCGCTCATGAGCGTCACGGAGGGGTTCATCCGCTGCACCATCTCCCGGAACACGGCGTTGTTCGGGCGATTCTGCGGCGGCGTCAGGGCCTGCGCGAGAAGTGCGACGTGGTCGACCGCCTTCCCTGCGACGAGGCGGAGGGTGAACGCGAGGACGAGCCGTGTGGCGCGGTCGAGCAGCACCGTCAGGATGGGGCGGACGGGTTCGCCACTGGGCGACTTCACGAGGATGTCAAGTGTCGTGGAGTCGACCTGGACCTCGGCGCCGGGCAGCAGTTCCATGCGAGTGTTGAAGACGCGCTTCGGTCGGTTCTCCAGTGACCGTCGGGTCGATGCGGAGCCGGTTGTGTGCTTGCCCTTGGTCAGCAGGTCGATGTACCGGTACATCGTCGCGTTCGATGGCATGTCCGGAGCTTCGGCGCCGTGCCACTTCACGAGGTTCGCCGCTGTCTCGGCGATGAGGCGGCTCTTCGTACCGGTCGACCGGTTCTTCTGGTCCGCGATGACGGCGCACAGTGCGTCGTAGACGTCGGGGTTGATGTTCTTGAGCGGCGGGTCTGAGCGCTGCGCCCGGCCATCAGCGAGCGCAGATGCGCCATCCTCCCGCCAAGCCTTGAGCTTGCGCATCACCGTGGCGCGGGACGCAGCCTGTCCGTTCTTTTGTAGCTCCTGCACCTTCGCCGCGACGCGCTCGTTCTGCGTGGTCTTCTCGATGTCGTACTCCGGACGGCGCTCGGCCCGACCGGGGTTCACGCCGGTCTCGATTTCCGCGAGGTGGTCCGCCATCGTGACCGCGGCTGCTCTGGTCTTGTCTGGCAGGTTCTCGAATCGACGGACGATCTCGGGGAACGCCTGCGGCAGACCGACGACCTGCTGGCTGAGCTCTGCGATGTGCATGTCCTGGGTCTCACTCGTGGCGGTGTTGCGGAGGCGGATGACGCTGCCGAAGCGGGCGACGAACTGGTAGATGCTGCCGTCGCGGAGCTCGATGGGGTCGTCGACGTTGATGCTGGTCATGGGAGGGTCCGTTCGATGAGCGTGCGGTCAGAGATGGGGGCGGTGAGGTCGAGGCTGAAGAGGCCGCTCCAGATGAGGTGGTACAGACCGGCGCGGCCGCGGTCGAGGGCGTCGGGAGCGAGCAGCCGAGCGACGTCGCGGAGAGGAAGCGGCCGATGCAGCGCGTCGACCGTTCGGGCTACGTCTTCCGGTAGGGGGCGGTAGCCGTGGTGCTTGAATCCGGCTATCCACGACAGGTTCACGTCGACCTGGCGAGGCAGCTCGTGGTGCACCTCGTAGTGAAAGCCAACGTGCTCGCAGAAGGCGCGAGTCTTCGCGAACTGCTCCTGGAACTTCGGGATGTACTTGCTCGGCTTCACGTCGCGAAGCACCTGACGGTGGTCGCTGTGGAGGGTGAGGATGTCCGGCGTGTGCGAGGTGCCGTCCGCGAAGTCGATGCGCACGGGCTGCGCGCTGAGGGCGATGACGTCTTCCGACATGTCGAGCCACCGCATGACTTGCGCTTCGAGCTGCGATTCGTGCCAGACGTGCTTCCTGGCGCCGGTGAAGAAGTAGAGGCCCTGGATGTTCTTTTGGCGCGGGTATCGGTGCGGCTGGCGGAAGAGCGCAACGTCGTAGAGCTCTCGGTTCAGCAGGTCCGAGTTCGCAGCCGCCGTCTTCGGGCGGGCGCGCTCCACGTTCGGCATCCATGTGACGGTCGCCGGCAGCGCAAGCGCCGCAGCGTCCGCCGAGGTCAGCGTGCGCTGCGGCGTTCTGCTCCTCGGCTTAGAGGCCCGTGGTCGCGGGAGGGCTCGCGAACCGAAGGCCAGGGCCGGGTTCAGCGGGGTGGTGAGGGTCATGTCCACCCCTGTGCTGCGACGCCGACGCCAGCGGGGCAGAAACACAATTTGAGTCCTGCTTCTGGCATGAATATGCTCCTTTTGGTGCGTTTTCGGCACGTTTGAGGGATCTGGAAGGGTCGGGATGGCAGGGCCGCGCTTCGTCCCACGGGACTTCGCCGAGGACGCACGGGGCTTCGGGCATACGCCGGTGCTGCGGTGGTTGCAGGCTGCTGACCGGCGGGCGGAGGTGTTCCTCCGCGCCGCGCAGGTGCAGCATCAGCAGGTGCTGCGAATCCGGGAACGGATGCAAGCGCGGGGACTCAGCCCGAAGCAGTACGCAGCGCAGGCGGGGACGAGCTACCCGCGGTTACTTCGACTGCTCCGTGGGGAGGCGATCCTGCGACTCGAGGACATCGCCCTTGCCGACCTGGTCCTCGGGGGTGTCATCCACGAGCCGGCGGCCGCCGCGCCGACGGAGCCTTCCGCGAGTGACCTGCAGGCGTTGCTGGAAGCGATACCCGAGCGCACCGCGCAAGCGGTCATCGGCCATATCAAGGCAGCGCAGTCACAACGCGTGCCGGGCGCTGCTGGTGCGCGCCCCGGGGCTCGTTCTCGCTGAGCCGTCGGTCCCGCGCGGCGGCGTGAGTGCAGGGTGTGCTGGTTCCTCCTTCCGATAGGTCCCTCGATAGGTCAGTCGCGCGAGGTAGCGATTGCGGTCGTCTGCGGGATCGCTGGCGGGAAAGCCGTCCTGCCTCCGGACGTGTAGCGACCGTAAGCGCCCACAACCCGTTCTGGTTCCTGCTCTTGGACTGAGGTCCTCAGCTGGCAAGACCTCGTCGACGCGATCGCGTCTTCGTCCGCGCATAGCCCTTCCCGGGACCGACCGCCGGTCCCGGGAAGGGACCAATGGACACGTCCAACCGCACGCCCGACTACGTCACCGAGCTTCACCAGCACTACGCCGAAGTCGCCAACCAACCCAGCGCGCTCCTGAGCGTCGACCAGCGCCGCGGTGTCGAGTTCTACCTCGCTGACATCGGGGAGACCGAGCAGCCCGCGACCGTCATCAGGAACTGGATCGCCTTCGTCCACGACCTCGACCGCTTCGTCAGCGCCATCGGACGGCTACCCCGATCCGACTCTCGCCGACCACGTGCACGGACGGAGGAGCAAGCCCTGGTGGATCGGCTCGCGTACCAGCGCCGGCCAGAAGTCCGCGCCGCGCACTGCAGCTACCAGACCCTCCGATTGGAGTCGTTTCCTAGCTTCCGTTGGGAGCCGCAGGAGGAGCGGTGGGCGGAGCAGCTGATGCTGCACCAGTCGTTCTGGGCGGAAACGGGACGAGCCCCTCGCCGTGACGCCCCGGACCCGAAGGAACGAGCAATCGCCCGCTGGGCGACACACCAACGAGCCGCCCAACGCAACGGCACACTCACCCCCGATCGCGCCCGCCGGCTCCGCCACGCGACCTACCGCATCCTCTAGCTGGCCTGCGGCGTGAGCAGCGTCATCGGCGAGCGCGGTACGGAACTTTCCTGCTCTTGGACGGAGGTCTGTCCGCGAGCACCCGCCGGCGCAGCAGTCTCCGTAGCGTTCAAGCACCAGCAGCCAACGGACGAGACAGCGCGGCGGCTCGTGAGTTAGGCGTCCGAGGAAGCACGAAAGCGAAGGCGTGATGAGCACGAACCGGGAAGAAGCCGAGCACCGCGCACGGCAGCAATTCGCCATCCAGGGCATGGCCCGAATCCCACTCTCCGACCTGCGCGACCAGAGTCCCCCGAACCTGACCGCGCTCTACGCCGACGTTCAAGAGGGTCAAGCGCTGATCCCTGGCTTGAAGATGGGTCTTGGCGCCCTCACCGTGCAGCGGTGGGAAGCCTCCTACGCTGCCGCCGGTTGGGCGCTCTACGGCGCAGACCTCACCCTCGACATGGGCCATCCGTTCGGGTCGATGTTCTACCGCAACGACGCCGACGGCCGCGTGCTCCGCATCGGGGTGAAGTGGCACCCGCCGGTGCAGCAACTCGAGTTCCCAGCCCTGCATCCCTCGAAGCCTGAGCTCACCTCTGACTGCACGGACGACGAGGTCGCCGCAGTCACCCTCGATGCGAGGAGTCGGATCGGGACGCTTGTCGCGATCAACGCGCAGATCGGGTCATTCGTCGCCACCGAAGAGTCCGAGAACGCGATCCTCGACGCGTCCGGACTCGGACTGGAGCGCCTGTCCGAGGACGACCCGCGGTTGGCTCGCGATGCCTGACCCTCAGTCGCCGCGGTTCGAGCCGATCCCGTTGCGGCTGCTGTCGTTGACTGCTCAGTTCGACGCCGTCGTCTGGCCGGCGCTGGTGGGGATGACGTTCACGAACTCCACCGGTCCGGCGATCCTGCAACGGCACGTCACCGTCCGAGCGTCCGACGACAGGTGGACGTTCAGTCTCCTCAACGGCACGCAGCTCATCGAGCCTGCTGACCCGCTGGTGGAAGCGGCGACCCAGGTGATGAACGTGTTACAGGGGCTCCGTTCAATGGGTCGTGGTGGCGAAGCGGCTGGCCCTGCTGATGTCTGACCGGAAGTGGGTGCAGAACATCCGGCACCACCAGACGGTCCTGTCATTGCCATTCGGACTCGGCTGGACCATCGACATCACCCAGACACTGACCGCCCTCGCCGCCGCCGGTATGCCCGCCCAGGTGGAAGCGTTCGACCGGCTCCGGTTCGAGGACGGCCGGACTGCGTTCCTCGCCACTCCAGACCCCACCACCACCGCTCAGGACGGAGCTGGGGACGGCCACCACGACGACGTGGTCCTCCTGCCAGGTGGATCGGAGGGCGGAGTCCTGTCGCTTGTGCGCCGGTATCCGGACTTGGTGGTCGTGAATGGGAAGCGGCAACGCGTCTGGGCGAACGGCCGGCAAGTGCACGGAACATCGATGCAACGAGACGCGACACCGGGCTGGCGTCACGTGTTCGCCGTTGCCCGGACCATCGCCCTGCGCGGTGGCGGCACGCATGCCGTCGCGGAACACATCGGCATCCCGGCGGACGACGTCCGTGCAGCCCTTCCTGCCCTCGGGCAGACCGTGTTTCATACGCCGTTGGGGTGGGAAGCGACGGACCGGCCGTCGCTCATCGACTGGGCTCTCGCCGCCTACCCGGGCCCCGGCGGAGTGCGCACCTGCTGGCACCGCGACGACACCATCGACGCGCAAGCAGATGAGCTCATCGGGCTCGGCGGGGTGATGTCGGACCGGTGGGCGGCGCAGCAGGCCGGCGTCTTGGTCCCGCCGAACCGGCTGACCGCGTTCTTCGCGAAGCATCCCGACATGCAGGCGCTCGGCTATGAGCCCGCATCGGCGGATGACGCCACCGTGGCGGTCGTCATCCCGCAGGACACCACCATCCTGACCGCGGCCGAGGGGTGCTGCACGGATGAGTTCATCACAGCGCACGTCATCCACGAAGACAGCTGGGTGGCCGCGAACACCGACGTGGTGAACGCGTTACGGCAGCTGCTGCACTTCCAATCGGACCTCGCCCACGACCTCCGCTGGCACCCCAATGGAAGTTGACGAGGGGACGCCGTTGATGTTGCAGCTGCTGTCTATGACCTTGGCATTCGACGACACCCGCTTCTTCGGCTCCGTCATGTTCACCAACCCCACCCACCCCACCGACAAGCCCTCGGTCGTCCTCGTCGACCACGCCGACCAGGCGCCGTGGTTCCGGCTCAGCAACGTCGACCCAGACGTCCAGGACCCGTCGGATCCGGCGATGGTCGAAGCGGACCGGATCATGCGGTTCATCCTCACCTGGGCACCAGAACGCCTCGGCCGCACCCGCCCCGAACCCGACCAGTCCTGACCCACCCCGCACCACTCCCAACTTCTTTGGAGGTACTCACTGATGATGCGTCTGGTATCCATGCACCTCTCGAACGACCGGATCCTCTGGGGACATGTCCTCCTTGAGGACACCGACAACCCGGACGCGCACCTGGCGCAGATCCTCGTCCGTCCCATCGACACGGAGCCCGGGTATGAGCTGTTCGACAAGCACAACACGGTCCTGTCGGACCTGACAGTCCCAGCGACGCGGGAAGCGAACCGCATCGCGCAGACCCTCCTCATCCCCGCCTCCGAAATCGCCCGACGCGAGCAGGCCGCCCGGTCCGTCATCCACTCCGGGTACCTCGAAGGATTCCCCGACGACATGCCCTGGCAGTCACAGCTGTGGATGTACGCCCGCGGGGAGATTACCCCGGAGCAGCTCAGCGCCTACGCCGACGACAGCCGGCAGATCCCCCGCGACCCCGAATACACCGCCGTCAACGCAGCGGACGTACCCGAGGACTGGTGGCGGGCCACGCAGGCCCGGATCCGCCGGCACCTTCTCGACTCGACCCTCACCGAAGCGGAAGCCGCAGCCGCCCTGCAGATCAGCATCCATGAGGTTGGGGAGTTGTTCGGGTCGAACCGGCTGCTGAGCTTCGACCTCGAGGGCGAAGAACGCATCCCTGACTGACAACTCGTCAGGCCGGCCCTGCCCGAGTTTGGCGACCCGTCCGCCCTGCTGCCCGGACTTGCAGTGCTGTACGCGGCGGCACCGCAGCCGCTGCTGGACGCGGCAGCGATGACCGAGTTCATGACCACACCCCGCACGCACCTCACCATCGACGCCCACGCCCTGTCGCCGCTGCAATGGATTCGGGAAGGGCGCCCGCTCGAGACAGTCATCGCCCTGTTCCGGGAACGTGAATGGTGAGCGCCGCCAGCCGCCCCGACCTGTTCCTACTCAGCGTCGCTTTCGACCTCGCCGGCACCCACGGGCACATGTACTTCCGCGACCCGACCAGCCCGGAGCTCCGGCAAGTCATCGTTCACAACACCGACGGAAGCTCCGGCTACCGGTGCGAACCAGCACACGGTGACACCCGCGACGGGTGGGAGCCGTTCCTCACCGAAGCAGGCCGGCTCATGGCCCTCATCCGACCAGACACCCCGGAAGAACGCAGCTGATGCAACCCGCACTCGAATGGGTCGCCGCGGCCTACGCCGGGCGGCCTCAGATCACGATGCCATACGGGCTCGGCGACACCACCGACCTCACCGACACCCTCGCCGTCCTCAAACTCGCGGGACTCGCCGCAGCCGTGGAGACCCACGACACGATCCGCCTCGCCGACGGCCGCCGCGCACGCTTCCCAACACTGACACAGCGGCCTCGCGATGAGGACGTGGATGACGCGGAACTCCTCCTCATGGCACCGCGGACCGTGACGGCGACGCAGATCGCGCTCGCTGAACAGACCGCGACGGTGCTGCTGGTTGACGTCGACCGGCGACGCGTGTGGATCGGCGGGAAGCAAGTCCTTGGAGTGCACGAGCGGTGGAAGGACGCCGCCCCCATCTACATCACGTTCGCCGTCGCCCGGATGCTCGCCGTCAACGGCGCCACCTTCGACAGGCTCGTCCGGGCAGGGCTGACTGCCGGGCAGGTGGATGACGGGCTCGCGCGACTCGGGAAACGTGTGCACCGCACCGACATCGGATGGGAGTCGCGACAGGTGGGCGGCCTCGTCGACTGCGCTATCGCCTGCTACCCAGGACCAGGCGGCGTCCGCACTCGGTGGACGTCCGACCTGCCGCTCATCCAGCAGGCGGAACGACTCATCAGCGTCGGGTGCCGGATCTCCGGCCGTGCCATCTCCGACCGCCCCGGCTACCCCGCATCAGCAGGCGCGAGATGCCCTACCGGCTCGTCGCGTTCACCGAGCAGCAGGTCGACATGGCCGCGCTCGGGTTCGAACCCGACACGATCGGCTTCGCCGGCACCGAACTCATCCGGCTCGCCGACCCAACGATCTTCCTGACCGCAGCAGCCGCCGACTACACGGACCGCACCGACGACATCATCACCGCCAACACGCTCCTCCGCGCCGACTTCCGCAACGACGACGACGCAGCATCGTTGCAAGAGGTTCGCGACCGGCTGCAATTCCTCGCCGACACCGGTTACGACCTCCGACACAACCTTCCGAACTGACGCCGTCTGTTCGACGCCCAACGCGTCCGGTTGAGGCAGGTCCGTGAGATCCGGATCGGACAAGCTATTCGGGACGGCACGACGCTCGGCCGGCCGACGGATCGCCGTCGGTCGGTGAACGACCGTCATCTGAGACGACTCCCTAGCGCGGCCCTCCTGATGGTGGAGGATTCCACTGAGGACGCCACGACGTTGAATGCCGGCGTCAGCGGTGTTGTGCCGTAGGTTTCCTGTCGGAACCTCACAGATTGGCATTGCCTTCGATGACGACGTATGGCTACCGAATACACACGCTCGAGCCGCGCCTCGGTCGTGCCCGCGGAGACAACGGCGCGATGCCGTTAGAGGACGTAAGTGCCGCTGGCGGCGCTGTCGATGCGTTCGATCAGTTCAAGGTCGAGTTGCTTGCACTGCAGGACGATCGCACGCAGCTAGGTAACCCGACGTTCTACGTCGACGAGGTCACCGAGGCGGAGAGGCAGGCGCGCTTAGACGAGGCTGAGGGGGTGCCGTACTTCGAGGTCACGAACGTCGACGTGGAGGATCGCCGGATCCGCGTGACGATCGAGACCGGCCGTGAGCAGGATCACGATGCACTGGTGAGCCGCGACGGCACGCATGAGCCGATCGAACGGAAAGCAGCGGTACGAGGGATGCAAGTGGTCCTGCTGTTCCCGACGTCCGGGCCAGCGGCAATCATGCTGTCCGAAGTCCGTGGGCAGACCTATGTCGGGGAGCTGCTGATCAAGTGGCTGACACGCCGTGCTCAGCACGCCGCTGTCACAATCAACGAGGACAACCGGAAGGTCGTCGGCCCGTTCCTCAACTGGCATCTCACCCCGCAAATCGACGGCGCTCGGTTAGACGGGATCCTTGGTGAATCAGCCGACCCGTCGTTCCGCTTGCGCCGCCGAGGTGTCAGCGCCACCGGCACGCGCAGCAGTTACGACCTGGAACTGGTGCAGTGGGGGTTGAAGAAGACGCCCGTCGAGCGGGTGTTCGGCGCGATTCTCGCGATGGCAGAACGACGGGGGTCCACGACCGAGCTCGAGCGCCGGAAAGCTGCTGCCGCCGACGTCATCGAGCTCGTCGATCCGGCTGTCAGGAGTGGCGACATAGAGTACGACGACGCGGAGATCTCGATCGTTGAGAGGGGCAAGCGGCAGACCATCACCGCCGAGACTGTCGACAAGCTCTTCATCTACCCGCTCGGGCCGGTCCGCCCGAAGGGGTACCGTCTGATCTCCGAGGCTGCCCCGGTGGTGAACCGCATCGCGAAGGCGCTGAAGATCGCCGTCACCCTCCCTGAATGACCCGCTGATCGAACGGAGGATTTACACCGTGGCCTCTCGACTCGTGCCGATCGAGCTGTTCCGTGGGCACTGGAAGGCACTCAGTGATTACCGCAGCGAAACCCCAACCCCGGACCGCGCCACCCGTGCCACTCTGATCATCGGCCCAGTCGCCGCTCTCGTGGCTATGCTGCTGATCCCTGGCGCGCAACTCGCTGCTCCTGGGGCGCTCCTGAGCGGTGTAGCGCTGCTCGCGGGCAGCTTCCTCGCCGCGTGGGGGCAGATCTCCTCGATGCGATTGAAGCTCACCGATCGAATGGACCTCTACGGACAGACTGAGCAGATCGATCGGGACGCCCTCGACGAGTCCGCCGCGCACCTTCTCGTCGCGTCTCTGTTCTCTGCGGCGGCCGCGCTGATGCTCGTCCTCGGCATGAACTTTGCCGCAGATCCAAAGTCCGGCGCGATTCACGGAATCTTCGCTGCCCTAGCAACCGGCTTCGCCTCCTATGTGTTGCTCCTCTTCCTGATCGCCGTGCCCCGGTTGTACACCGCATATGTGAATCTGCATGCGGTCCGCGCTGCGTTGAACGGCACCCACAAGAGCCATCGGTGAGAAAGTCGGCGCCGCTGACCGGCGGAACCTTCTCAACGCCTCAAGACCCACCAGTCATTTTGTAAGTCACCCAGACAAAGCGGCGCACAGCAGGACCGCAGCGATGCTCGAAATCATGACCTGAACGGTGAGGGCGACGCGCACCGTTGGCCGCCGAGCCAGCACCGGTGCGCCGAACTCAACAGTGTCCGCCGACACCACTGACTGTCCGCCTCACCATCGACTCCCAGGACGGCCAAGGACCGGAGCGACATACCGAAGCCTGAAGCTATGTAACGAAGAGGTTACGTAAGCGGTAACGGCTTTACAGGCTTGCTACAGCAGCGCTCCGGCCAGTCTTGCGTAGTGGGGGGAGCAATCGAACTCCGAGACGGCGGGGTTAAGCATGGAGCGCAAGGCGAGTACCTCCCAGCGCTGGCAGCCACGCGCGGAACCTCAGGGTGTTCGCCAGATCG
This sequence comes from Curtobacterium sp. MCJR17_055, assembly GCF_003224335.1. Taxonomy (GTDB): domain Bacteria; phylum Actinomycetota; class Actinomycetes; order Actinomycetales; family Microbacteriaceae; genus Curtobacterium. The sequence goes on along the minus strand of NZ_QKLF01000001.1, from coordinate 777,474 downwards.
GAACCCCGGCAGCGCGCAGCGCCTCAGGTAAGCGTTCGAGTATGATGCGCATCGCGGAGACGAGCGCCTCAAAGCCCGCTGCCGTTTCATCCACAACATCCTCGAGCAAGGGCGGTAGGTAGGTAGAGAACGTCGAAGCGCTTAGGGTCAGCGCGCCGACTGTTTGGTCTGCTGCCCATGGATTCGCAGATGGCACACCCCCCTGGACACTCTGAGGACGCAGGCGGTGGTATCCCGCGTCTCGTCGGGCCAATAGCGCAGTCCACGCCGAGTTCGACGTTAAGCCCTCCAGCGGCACAACGAGGTCTACTAATGCGGACTCGCCGGTTCGAAGTGCGGCCTGCTTAAGGTGCTTCACGGTTTCGACGTTGAGGGAAAGGTTGGCAGTGCGCCCCGCGTCGAACGGCACCGGCAGGCCCGTCCACCGGAGTTTCTTATCGAGCCCCGCAGCGCCGCTGTGGATCCGGACGACTCGAGCGACGACGTTGACTGCAGCGTGTCCCGCACTCACGGCCCATAGTCCTGACGCCTCCGCCATGGCGCGGCCAGCCATGGAACGGCGACTTTCGCTGGCGTCATCAACCCGGGCGTCTCGCCATACCTCTCCATCACGGAGTGCAGCGAAAGCAAGTCCAAGTTGCTCACCCGCGGCTGCAGCGCGTCCCAGGAGGTCCGCGAAGTAGCCGTGTGGCAAACCTCTTGTCACACCATGAATCTCTGCCCACTCGTACTGGGCGCCTAGCATCTGCCAATCATGCGACACCATCGCGCTTGCCCGACTGACGGCGGTGAAAGGCTTGCCTGTGTCACCGGGTGACAAGCTGCTGACGACGGCGGCCACCACGGGGCCTTTCGGATGCTGTTGACTCACACGTAGAGTTTGATGCCCCTGGGTCGACACCACAACGGCTGCTCGCGGAACACTAGATCAGAACCGATCACTGTTGGGCGGCAGTGGCATGCAGGCGAAAGAGCACGCTCTCACGAGCGTGACGCTATCCTCAAGGCGTGCAGTCCGCCGTAACGAACATCTACGACTTCCTTGATGTATGGCTCGACGGAGAGTTGAATCTGACTGGAGCGCTCCGTGCGGCGGAGTGGCCGGAGGAACACCTTCTCGAATTCAGCCGTCAGTGGCCGGATCCGGATGGTGACTGCCTCGAAGCTGAACTGCGCGTTCTTTCGCCGGGCGAATTTCGGCCAATCGTCCCCTTGACCGGCGGCTCGATCGGTAGCCGAGCGCAGACGGTCCTCGAGCTACTTTTGTATGCGCCTGCCGTCGTCGTTCCGTCCGGCGACCTCCATGCTTCCTGGTCGCGTGGGCGACCGATGGATGGAGCGGCTCGGAATGACTTGAGGCGACAGCTTGAATGGCTTGCCGTCCTTCGCCCCTTTATCGAGTCGGGCGCCGTTGAATTCGTTAGAGGGCACGAGGGTGACGAGCTTGCGTCGATGTTCGACGGCGTCGGTGATGAACGGACGAATCATCGACTTAGGCTTATCGACGATATGACGATGAGCGATTGGAGCGAGGCCGGCTGGAACTGGCCGCAGGAGGTATCGGCCGACGAGATGTTTGGGCTCAATCGTGCGGTATCGCTTCATCTCGGTGCCTCTCTGGTCCTTGCGGCGGAACAAAAGGGGCAGTTCACCGCACTCGATGTGGTGAGTGAGATCGCAATGAGGCGGGCAATCGGAGGTCGTCGTGTTGAGGATGGGCGGGTCAGCATCCTTCGGCGCTTGGGGGATTTCGACCTCCCACGACTGGTTGAGCAACCAGATCTACTTCGCAACCTCCGAAGCGACGATGCATTTGAAAGCTGGCGAGCAGCGCTTCAAGCGGGCCTAGCTGTCGTCGGCGAGATACCGGACACTCCTGAGGGCCGCAAAGAAGCAGGCGGCGTGCTAGCAGATGTGCTGCAATCGAAGCTCTTTGCCGTGAAGAAGGCAACTTCCACCTCCGCCGTCATGTCCGCAGCAGTCCGTGGTTCGAAAAATTTCGCTATCGGGGGAATCGGGGCGGCGATCGGGACCGCGATCACTCAAGACCCTTCGGGTCTTGTCGGCGCTGCCGCTTCGGGTGCCGCCGATGTTGGCTGGGAGTATGTCGACCGCCTCGCGAAGCGCCGCGCGTCTTACGCCGTACTCGACATGACAATCGCTTTCACTGACTCAGCGCGATGAGGCTGAGGTTATAGGCGCCTGGCCGTCGCGGGACTGCTGCAGGTTCGGTTGACTCCTGAGAGGTAGGGGCATGTCCTCCTGCTGGAACGATGTGCGCACGGTGAAGGCGTATCCGGAAGAGTTCCGTCGTGACGTGATCGCGGTCGCCCGCTAGGGTGAGACATCGGCGCCAAGGACAAGATTGGCCAGCGAGGGTACTCAAACCCGCGATCACGATCGTCCGATCGTCCCAAGCGCGATGGGCCGTCGGTACTCCGAGCCCCGATAGTTCCAAGGGTCTGCTGTTGGTGCTTCACCGAGCTGATGACCGACGAACGAGACTGACGGCAAAGAGCGAACCGTAGTCATGCGTGCGCCAATTGTCCCGACGAACGGGAATCATCCGCCGGTAGCCGCTGGCACTCAGCTCCTGTTCTTGGCGACGTCCCCTCGCGGATCACTCTCGGCAGCCGTGGCCACTCGCGCTGGCGCATGAGTAGCGACAAGCCGTGACCTGATGTCAAGATGCAGACTGACCAAGGGGGAACATGACGAATCCGACACCCGCGACCAATCCTGCTACGGCATCGCCAGCCGATACAGTTGATACTGTCGCCCAGTTGACCAGCCGCACCCTGAAGTGGCTACTCGCCGGGCATCTCTCGGGGCTCGCCGCTTCCTTCACAGCCTTCGGGGTGGCTGTTCTCCTTCAGCAAAGCGCGGCATCCGTCACAAATGAAGCTATTCATGGTCAAGGTTTGACGGACGCTGAAGCCGAGGCGCTCATCGCCCGCGTCAACGATGGGTCGTCGAGAGCAGCAGACTCCTGGCTCACAGTCAGCTGGATCGCCTGGCTGTGCTTCCTCGTGTTCGCAGTCATCATTTCCGTCGTGCTCTTTCTCACAACCAAGGGCCGGATGCGCGAGCGTCTCGCGACGAACGGGTGGCTCTACACCTTCGTTTGGACAGCAGCATTGGGCGCCGCGAGCGCGCTTGCCCTCGCCGCGCTGTCTAACGCACTGATAGCGCATCTCAGTGCCTTCGCGCCATGGGTGTTTTTCGCCCCCGCGGTTATCCTTCTCGCCGTCGCAGCGCGCTTGAGTAGCGGATTCAGAAAAGCCCTTTTCCGATTCCTCAAGGAGCGCCTCCCTTCCTCGGCTACCTCTACGTAAGCGTCCACCAACAGCCCTTCAGGAGATCAGCCGTCTCGCACGACGCTCGGCCTATGGCGCAGACAATGCCCAAGCTCCCAGCTGTTGGCTCGTGCGCCCCGCGCTGACCATCGCAGGGGGCATGGAGACGGACGTCCCGACCGAGCACTGAGTCGCTTCCTCGCGGCGTGCTGCAAGAGACTCGTCCCACCTCCAAGCACTTCGTCACGCCCGATTTCGGCCTATCGTTGCAGGCCGCTTTGATGGTCGGATCGCCGCCTCTCGGCCTGCTCCTCGTGTTTTGCTTCCCGTTTCCGCGCCTTCTCTGCAGCAAGGTGCTGCCTGGTCTGCTGTTCTGCTTCGCGCTCCGCTTGCTCCCGCACCCATATCCGCACGAACTTGCTCGTCTTCTCACTCAACGGGTCCTTCAAGCCCCACGACGCCGCCGACAGCACGGCTTCGACGCGCTCTCCGATCAGGAGCAGAAGCCTTCGGGCAGCGACTGGGCTGAGTTCGACGACAACCGGCACGAAGGCGTCGTCCCTGAAGCCTGACGCAGGGCTGTAGTTGGAGTAACGACCGAATGCGTACGGCGCTTCTTTGAACCCGAGAGCGTGTTCCTCTGGACTGAGGTCGGCCGGTCCGAGGTGTGGGTGCAACGACGCAGCGAGCTTCTCGGCCTCTTCCTTTCGATGGGGACGTCCGTAGCCGTGAGCGTAGAGATCACGTAGCTGCGTGATCGGCGCCATCGCGCCGCCACCGATGCTCACCGGCCTGCTGAGGCAAGTCCGGTAGAAGAGGTCCGCCATTTTGCGAGACCAGGAGTGATTGCCCTTATATACCAGCGGCTCAGCATCGACGAAGAGTGCCCCCGGAATGGAAGCGAAGACGATTTCTGATAGAGCTACGCCGCGGCTCACGAGCATCAAGCCAGTGTGGGCATGAATCTCGAGCGGATTGGCTCCGAAGGCTTTTTCGGCCTCCCAGTAGACGTCGCCCATGTCGTGGAGTTCCGGGTCCAAGCGTGTTTCGACGTTCCCGACTACCTCTTCGAAGCGTTTGTCTATCTCCGGGCCGACAACCTGCAGGTACTGATGAATCGAGGCGAAGTCTCGGCGCGCGTCGTGAGCGATAGTCCGTAGGCGCGAGGCCCATGGTCCGGCGCTCGGATCGTCCTGCTCTATCACCGCGCACCTCTTCCAACCGCTTGTCCCTCGAGTACTGGTCCGCGGGGCTTCCCAAGAACACTTCGACCGCTGGCCTTCATTTTTCGCATGAGAAGACGGTAGAACAAACCACTGACGTCACGAACCGAGCGCGTCATGGGACCCGCACCAGTAGCCGATGCGCTGACAAACCTGTTCGGCCCACCCGATGGAGACCGGAGCTGCAGGGTCTGGAGCGAGATGCGCGTCTCGGGGGCCGATCCCCGCACGCGCAGCGACGATTGCGCCATTGACGACGGCGATGCTGTCTCTCTCACTGCGCTTCTGTCTAGGTGTCGACGGGCATTGAACGTCCGCAGCTTTGCCGACGAACGGCGAGAGGTCGTTCGCTCAGCCGATGTCAGTAGTGCTTCAGGATGTACCCCCAGGCAGAGTCGAAGGGCTCACCGGTGAGTGGCAGCTTGTACGTCCGGAACAGTTGACGCAGCTGACGGCGGATTGCCTTTTTGGAGGCATCCTTCGTCGCCCAGTTTGGATGCACGGCCTGCTTGACGAGGGCATCAACCTCGGCGACGACCTGTGAGACGAGCACGGTCATGCCCTCGGGGCGGTGCTCTTCGAAGATGCGCGTGAGCATGCCGATGTTCGGGTCTGGGAGATCTGCCAGGACCCCGCCATCTGCCTCTACTTCTGTAATCTTGAGGTCCTGTGCGACGCCGAACAGCGTGGTGAGGAACTCGATGGAGTCCTCCGCCGTCGCAATGACCCGCTGACGCAGCTGATCCAGGCGCTCGGCAATCGACGAGTAGCGAAGCGCTCCCTCGCCGCCGCCGTCGAGCTTGCGCTGGATGCGAGCGGTGAGGGAATCGAGGATGTCCCTTGCGGACTTCCCCTCGTACTCGGTCGGGACCGGCGGCAGCTGACCGCTCTCGCTCATCTTGCGGATCGTCTCTGCGTCGGCGATCACGACAGCGATGTTCCGATCGGAGACTCGGACGTTGCGCATGTGCTGGTGGACCAGCTCGCGGGTCTTCGGCCCGAGACGCTCCCACAGCAGATCATCGTCGTCGCTCTCAGCCGGGATCGCGGCATACACCTGCGCGTACCAGCGGTAGTCGTTAGCCCAGTCATCGAGAGCCGCGTCCGGGAAGATCGTCTCCCACAGTCCCTGCGAGAGAGCGAACTCTGCACGGAACTCTGCGCGGTCCTCGGTGTCGGCCGGCACCCGCTCGAGCGCCGCCTGCAGCGAGTCCATGGATCCGTCTCGGGTTATGCCCACGAAGCGGCGGCGAATCTCCTTAAGGGCGCCCTCGAGGGTGCGCAGTAGCTCCTCGGTGTCGATCTGGCGCTGTGCGTGTTCGGGGTTGGAAGGAGCGATCGCGCGAGCGAATCCGTCGCCGAGGCCGACATAGTCGACGATCGTGCCGTAGCTCTTAACGAAGCCTGTGTCCGGGTTCCGCCACGGCCTGTTCGTTCGGGTGATTGTCTGGAAGAGCGTGTGGAGTTTCATCGGCTTGTCGAGGTACAGAACGCCCTCGATCGGGGCGTTGAACCCGGTGCCGAGCTTGGCCGTGACGATGAGGAACTTCAGCGGGTCGTGCGCGTCCCGGAACCGGTCCAGCAGCGCTTCCTCTTCGGCGTCACTGAGCTTGTACTGCTCGTAGTCGCTCTTGCCCGACGCCGAGATGACGACCGCCACCTCGTCTGCGCGTCCGGCGCCGGCCAGCGCGCCACGGAGAGCTGCGTCGTAAAGAGTGCAGAGCTCCTGATCGGCCACGACAATTTGTGCCTTCATCCCGAGCGGGTCGATCGACTTGTAGAAGTGCTCGACGATGTCGGCGCTGACCGCTGCGATCCGTTCCGGGTTGTGGAAAATCGCCCGAGCATTGGCGACTCGCCGGGCGTTGGACTCCTTTTGCGTCTCGGTGAGTTCTTCCTCGGTGGCAAGCGCATCGAATGCCGCGTCGAGCTCATCCTTGGCGATGTCGAACTTTACCGGCCGAGGAATGACCCTCATCGGCACGGTGGTGCCATCGGCGATGGAACGGTCCGAGTCGTATGTTCCGAGAGCCCATTCCGGGTCCCGCTCGTCTCCGAACAGCTGGTATGTGTTCCGGTCCAAGTCTGCGATCGGAGTGCCGGTGAAGCCGTATCGGTGAGCGCTCGGGAGCGCTGCGCGCATCGCCTCACCCAGCGAACCCTCCTGGGTGCGGTGGGCCTCGTCGACGAGCAAGACGATGTTGTCACGCTCGCTGAGCACGCCCGCGCCAGCGAACTTGTGCACGGTGGTGGCGATGATGCCGCGCTGGCCTTGCTTGAGCGCCGTCTGCAGCGAAGCGAGCGTGGCCGCCTTGACCGGCTCGGGGACACCGGCGGAGGCGAACTGCGAGAAGGTCTGGGTGACCAGCTGAGTGCGGTCCGCCACGGCGACGATCGTCGGGTTGTTCATCCGCGGATCGAAGTACAGCCGCGTGGCCACCCACGACATCGTGAGCGTCTTGCCCGAGCCCTGCGTGTGGTAAACCAGGGCGCGGGAGCCTTGCTCGCTGGTGGCTCTGGCGACGATCTTCTCCACTGCCTCGTACTGGAAGTACCGCGGTAGAAGCTTGATCGTTTGGCCGGCGCCGTCTGCGTCCTGCACGTCGAACGCCGCGTAGTGCTCAATGAGGTTGAGTATGACCGTCGGGTTGAGAAGCCCCGCCACGCTCATCTTCACCCGGTCCCACCCCTCGACGGTCGCTGGCACCTCCGACGAGCCCCAACGGTTCCAGTGGTCCAGAGGGGTGCGCACGCCGGCGTACCGAAGGTCCTTTCCGTCGGTGGCGAACGACAGCAGGTTCGGCGTGAAGAACACTGGCTGATGCACCTCGTAGGAGGAATGGATGTCCTTCGCACCGTCCTTCCACGTCACCGTCGTTGACACCGGCGTCTTCGTCTCCCCAACCACGATGGGGATGCCGTTCACGAACAGCACGATGTCGAACCGAGCCCCCTGGTAGGTGACCTCGTCAGAGACGAGGAACGTGTTCTGTTCCGGGCGGGTGAAGCTGATCGCCTCGTACGGCTCGACATGATTTGTGTCGGGCATCAATACGGTTCCGCCGCCGCGCAGCAGACGTGTAAACGTCTGGTTCGCCGCCATGAGGCCCTCGTCAGCTGCGCTGAGCGCCGCGCGACGAAGTTCTCCGAGCACCGCATCCGCGCGCCCCGCGAGCCCCGGGTTCAGCTCCTCGATCGCGGCGCGTAAGTCTGATTCGACGAACACCTGCGACGTGGTTCGCGGGAGGTCCTTGCCGGGGATATAGGTCCACCCGGCGTCCACCAGCAACTTCACGAGCGGATCCTGCACCGTGCTCTTCTCGTTGTACCCGTCGCTCACGCGGCATCCCCCTTCAGCAGAGTGTCATACGAAGACGGAATTTCGTGCTCCCCGGACAGCAGCACTGTCAGCAGGTTGTGACGCAGCGTGCGGAGCGCCTCGCCAGCGGCACGGGCGGACAGTGCGACGTTCTCGAGTCTGTCGAAGGTTGCGACTTGGGCGGCTCGAATTTCACTATCTTCCGGCCATGGCACGTGCATATTGCGCAGCGTCCCTGCCGCTATGTTGCCGAGACCCGTGGAGCCGGACGCCGCGGCTGTCATTGCAGCCTGGAATGATGGCGCCCGCATCATCCAGTACAGGTGAGCGGAATTGGCGGACTCGACGGGCTCGACGACGAACTGGAAGGCGGATACCGTGGCGCCAATATGTCTCTCCGGTACGCGGTAGATGTTGCCGATCCGATCGTGGTTGCCGTTCGTACGGATCGCGATCAGCGAGTTTTCGGTGAGGCGCGCAACCTTGGCGCTAAGTCCTTGAATGAGCGTGGGCTCTCCGCGGATACTGCCGTCCGGCTTCGTATTCGCGATCGTGAGTACCGGCGTCACGCCCTCTCCGGCGTTGCTGCGCACATCCGCCCTACCCCAGGACGCCCCAGACACGACGGAGGCGAGCGAACCAACGTCGGCCGTCGCTTCGCCCCCACTGGCATCGAGCATTGCACCAAGGAGCGAAGCGGCTTCAGTAGCCTCCGCCTCAACCGCTTCCTCAGCGTCGCCGAGGGCCGCCATCAGGTCCACGATGCGCCGCTGCTCGTCTAGCGACGGGAGCCTCAAGGGGATTGACTCGAAGGCGTTCTGGCTCAGCGTCTTCCGTCGCAGCACAGATCCAACGCACCTTACCGACATTGCCTCATGGAACTCCGGCGATGTAGTCAAAATCGCCATATATTCGGGAAGCAGTCGGGAGCGGTCGATCGAGTAGGTCGGGAAGGTTTGAGGAGTGACGAACGCTCCGTCAAACTCACTCGACACCACCGCACTCGGTGCCTCGAACGCTGTGATGGTTCGGTAGACCAGGTCATCGCTGTGAAGCTCGAGAAGCTTGCCGAATTTCATCGAGTCGCCGCGAACAGGGGCGCGGTCGACGAGACCCCACCCGCTGCGCTGCACACCGACGATCCGGTACAACACGTCGGCCTGGACGGCGGTGAAGTCTCTCCGCCGGGTAGTCACCTCGCCCAGCGTCACCTCACGCCACCCGTCACGCATCGAAGCCCGCTTCTCTTAGCCGCGCGTCGAGAGCAGCTCGCGCGCTGTTCATACGCTCCTGCGCTTCGCGCAGCGCTGCCAGCGCCGCGTCGACGTTCGCTTCAGCCTTGGTCTCCGTCTGGATATAGCGGCCAATATTCAGGTCATAGTCGTTCGATTGAATTTCGTCGCGCGCGACTAGGCTGACGTTGACGCCGCCTGCACCGTCGGCGTCGGTACCCGTCACGTAGCTCGTTGTGATGGAGTCGACGTCATCGTCGTCGAGGATGTTCTGGTTCCTGCCGGGCTTGAAGCGTGCCCGCGCGTCGATGAATAGAACCTGCCCTTGTCGCTCCACCGTCTTGCTTGCTCGGAAGATCAGTAGGGACACCGGGATCGATGTTGAATAGAACAGGTTGTTTGGCAGCCCAATCACGGCCTCGAGCAGGTCTTTCTCGATCACCCACCGGCGCATGTCGGATTCTCGGCCGCCACGGAAAAGCGCTCCGTGCGGCATGACAACGCCGACCCGGCCGGTGTCGTCTTTCATCGTGGCGAGCATGTGCTGGATCCATGCCCAGTCCCCGCTCTTTGCCGGCGGGACGATGCCGCCGAGAGCCCGCTTGTACTTGTCCTTCCCCCAGGTGCTCGACGGCCAGTTGTCGAGGGAGAACGGCGGGTTGGCGATGACGATATCGAACTTGCGGAGCTCGCCGGTCTCATCGAGGAGCTTCGGTTCTCGAAAGGTGTCGCCACGCTTGATCTCGAAGTCCTCGAGCCCGTGGAGGTACAGGTTCATGCGGGCGATGCCCGCGGTGGTGAGGTTCTGTTCTTGGCCGTACAGCAGGAGTGAGTCAGGGTTGGCACCTGCGAGCTTCACGGCTTCGACCGTTTCGACAAGCATGCCGGCGGACCCGCATGCGGGGTCGCAGATCGAATCTCCTGGCTGCGGGTTGAGGATCTTCACCAGTAAATGGACGACGTGTCGAGGTGTGAAGAATTCACCAGCCTTTTTCCCGGATGCTTCCGCGAATTCTCGCAGCAGGTACTCGTACGCCGAGCCCAGCATGTCGCCGGACACGTGCGCCGGGTCGAGAGTGAGGCGAGCAAACACGCCCATGAGCGCCCTCAGCGCCGACTCGGGGATGCGCTCTGTGTTCGCCCAGTTCACGTCGCCGAACACGCCGGAGAGCTTGCCGGGATTGGCTTCCTGAGTGCTGACAAGGGCCTTGTTGAGCGCCGCGCCCGGCCTCTTCGTCACCCCATACGTGTCATCCCAGTGAGCCCCGTCAGGGACGAGGAACGTCTGATAGTCCTCTTCTTCGATTTCCTGGGTCCAGCCATCGCCGAGTTCCTCGACCGCCTGGTCGTGCCGGTAGTCGTAGACGTCGCTGATCCACTTGTAGAAGAGCACGGGGAAGACATAGGCCTTGAAGTCGCCTGGGTCGACCGGCCCGCGAAGGGCATTCGCAGCAGCCCAAAGCGCCTGCTCAAGCTCTCGTTGCGTGAGGTGGTCGGGGGTAGCGGGCACCAGCGTCATCGAGCCTCCGGTCGTGGGATTCCCCCGTTCCTGGGGCAGCATCACGCTATCGCGGGATGCGCGCGCTTGCGGCCTTCGTCATGGCCAGACCATATATACGATGCGTCTCCGGTCCGCCAATGCGCGGGTCGCTCGACGGCGACGGGACAAAGCTTTGAATCTCCGCGCCCTGCAGCCCAGCGACGCCGGCGTCGACTTCGGCAGCGGCGCGAGCTGGGTAGCTGGCGCGCTTCCGAGCGCGAAGCCCGTGCCCGAGCCGACGACCGTCAAGAACCGGGAGCACCTCGACCTGGGCGGCGAGGATGCCGCCGCCGAGATTCGCTCGTCACGCTCGGCGCTCTCCGAGTCCCCGGGATGGACGACGACGGCGGATTCCGAGCGAAACGAGGTCTGCGTGCTGCGCGAAGCTGTGTCAGGCGATGGGTCGTGCCGTCCTGCTCGGCGTCGGCAAGCTCAACCTGCTGCGCGTTTCAACGGCTGCAGTCTCAACTACTTCGAGAGAAGTCTCATCTGGGTTGAGAAACGACAAGCGACTCTGATCGAAAAACGGAGCGAGTGACGGGAATCGAACCCGCGCTACCAGCTTGGGAAGCTGGAGTTCTACCATTGAACTACACTCGCGCATCCCGCCGAACGGGACCGCACCAGCCTAGCGGATGATCCGCTGGATGCCAGCCGAGCGCTCCCGCGAGCCGCGGGGCGGACGTGTTCCGCGCCTCCCGGCCGCCCTGTCTCTCCGCTGTGAGACGCCGTCCTCCACGGACACTCCCCGGACGCCGTGTGTACCGTCCAGGGGGACCAAGCGAGTGTCAGCACGACCGAACCGAGGAGGAACCGGATGGTCAGGCATCCCCTCATCGACGACGTGGTCGGACCGGCCATCGTGGTGGATTCGAGCGCGCCGGTCGTCTGGCTGACCGAGTCCTTCGACTCGCTGCTGCGTCGTGCGTCCGCCTCCGGTCGCACGGTCGTCCTGCGGACCGGCCCGGAGGCTGCGCTCACCCCCGCCCTCCGGCACGCGCTCGGCACCCACGGTGCCGCATGGGCAGTCCGCGGGTCGGACGGCGAGCTGCGCGACGGTCGCACCGGCGTGCCCGCCGCCGGCATCGAGGACTTCGTCGAGCACGGACCGGAACTGCTCGGCGACCCGTCGCCGGAGCACCGGGAGGCCCGGGGCTCGGTCCGGCAGATCAGCATCGACCTCACGCTCCGCCACCACGACGAGCGGTCGGTGGACGTCGGTTCCGCGATCGAAGCGCTCTGCGCTGCCGTCGACACCTGCCCGACACGGTGGGGGACCTCCGAGCCGCTCACCTCTGCCTGGGACCGCTGGGTCGTCACGCAGTACGCGAAGCACGAGTCGCCGGGCATCAGCACCTCCTACGCCGTCGGCGACGGCATCTCCGCGACGATGACAGCGCATCTGACCGACGGGGTCGTCGTCGAGACGATGTCCGCGGTGCTCACGGTGCCCGAGGGCGGGACGGATCCCGGGCTCGCCGGTCGTCTGCTGGACGCTGTGCACCGGGTCGCGAGCGACGTCGAGCCGGTGTTCGGCGTCGTCATGCAGCGCCGCGGGGACGCCGACCACCTGGTCCGCGCGGTCTCGTACGGCGAGCCGGAGCCGCTCGCGGTGATCGTCGGCCCCGAGGCCACCCGATTCCTCGACCGCCGCGGCGAATGGCCGCCGGTCCGCACCACGACCGAGACCTTCGCCGGCGAGGTCGGCGAGGGGCTCGTCGTCCGCTTCGAGGACGGCTGGGTCGCACTCGAGTCGTTCCTCGACCGCATCGACGAGGACCGCTTCCTGCAGCTCGTCGGCGGGGCCCCGCTCGACCCGGCCCACGACGACGGCGCCCTCGGGGCGCACGCCATGCAGCACGGCGGGCAGGGGTCGCAGGGTGCCGCGTGAGGTGACCCTGCTCTGTCGTGGTCCGGTCGAGGTCCGCGACGTGGCCGAAGCCCTGCTCCTGCACGACGACTCCTGGGGCGTCCGTGCCCTCGACGACGGCCCGATGACGCAGGTCTGCCGCGACGCGACGCACCCGGTCATCACGGTGCTCGGGGTCCGTCGGGTCGACTCCCTGGACGAGGTCACCCGACTCCTGCCGGACGCCCCGGCGATGTCCGTCCCGCTGTGGTGGGTCGACACCGTCACGCCGCTGGGCGCGGACGGCGAGGCCGGGGTCACCGCGGCCCTCGAGGCATCGCTCGACCTCGATGCGGTGTGCATCGTGCACGGGGACTGACGGTCCGGCGCTCCTGGTCAGGGGCAGTCACCGCGGAGCCGCTCGACGGCGTCGCGGAGCGCGGGGACGTCGGTGCGGGCGGTGTTCAGCAGGACGGAGGCGGGGGCGTCGGACGGTCGGCGCGTCAGCTGCTCTCCGAGTGCCGCCAGCCGCGCCCAGGGGATCGTCGGTTCGGTCGCGGTCATCGCTGGCGGCAACTCCCGGACCGAGGACGCGATGTCGACGAGGCGCATCCGGACGGCGTCCGCGACGACCGCCTCGGGCAACGTCGGGTCGTCGGCGTACTCCTGGATCCGCGCGCACGCTGTGACGACGTCCTCCAGCGACCGCTCGACCGCCCTGGTCACAGCGGGACCGTCCGGTCGAGGACGTCGGAGGGCAGGGCATCGGCGGCGAGGACCTCGACCCGCACCCCGAGCAGCTGCTCCGCTTCGTCCTGCATCCGCATGAGGGCGAAGATCCCGGCGGCAGGGGCCAGCTCCACGACGAGGACGACGTCTGCTGCCCACTCGTCCGGGTGGGCTCGCTCCGTGCCGTCGAGCAGCTGCCGCACGCCGACCGCGCCGTGCTGCTGCAGCACGCCGAACAGCTCGTCCCGGTGCCGTGCGACCAGTCGTCGGAGCGGTGCCGGTTCGGCCACGGGCTGCAGGTCGATCGCCGTCCGGAACCCGGCGGCGAGCAGGAGCCGCTGCAGGGCTGCCAGTGAGGGCTCCCGGCGGCCGTTCTCGTACGTGCTGATGACGCTCTGGGTGACACCGGCGCGGGCGGCGAGTTGGACCTGGGTCAGGTCGGCGCGCTGCCGTGCCTCGCGGATGATCGCGGCGGCGGAGAGCGTCATCGGTGACGCACGAGGATGGCGTGGCAGCATGGCGCCACGATACACAGTATTCCGTATTTCGTACGCCTACAGAGGGACTCGATCAGTTCGAGCGCGACACGTCCGCACGGTGGAAGTTCAACGCCGAACGGGACGGCGTCGGCCCGCGCTGCCCCTGGTACCTCGACTGGTACTCGGCGGACCCGTACGGCTTCTCGGCCGGGCTCGACAGCTGGAAGAAGCAGAGCTGCCCGATCTTCATCCCGGGCCACAGCTTGATGGGCAGGGTCGCGACGTTCGACAACTCCAGGGTCACGTGTCCGGAGAAGCCCGGGTCGATGAAGCCCGCCGTCGAGTGGGTCAGGAGGCCCAGTCGGCCGAGCGAGCTCTTGCCCTCGAGTCGTGCGGCGATGTCGTCCGGCAGCGAGACCACCTCGAACGTCGACCCGAGCACGAACTCACCCGGGTGCAGGACGAACGCCTCGTCCGGGTCGGTCTCGACCAGGCGGGTGAGCTCGGGCTGGTCCTCGGCGGGGTCGATGTGCGGGTACTTGTGGTTGTCGAACAGCCGGAAGTACTTGTCGAGCCGGACGTCGATGCTCGACGGCTGCACGAGCGAGGCGTCGTACGGGTCGAGGCCGATCCGGCCCTGGTCGAGCTGAGCGGCGATGTCGCGGTCGGAGAGCAGCACGCTGGAAGCCTAGTCGTCGGCCCGTGCCCCGTCAGGACTCGAAGGCGTCGAGGACCCAGTCGTCGGTGGGCAGGGTGCGGTCGTGCCAGCGCATCCGGATCGAGCCGTCGTGGACCGCGTGGAAGTCGGGGTGGCCCTCACGGAGCTGGCAGCGGTGCCCGTGCAGCGTCCGCGGGCAGCGGTCCTGGTCCGGTACGGCCCCGCTGCGGCCGACGACTGCCCCGACCAGGCGGACGGCGACGCGGCGCAGGCGAGCACGGCCGGTGCGACGGAGGCTCGCGCGCCGGAGGACGGGACGCGCGGCGGACGGGGGACGACGTGATGTGCGCACAGGATGCTCCAGCTGTTCGCCATGGATCTGATGGATCGAGCGGCCGGGGTCTGGGGCTACCGAAACGCTAACCGCGCGCACCTCGGAGTGGGTGGAGTCCGCGCGACTAGGCTGAAGGTGTCCGCTTCAGCACCCAGCCCCCGCGCTGCAGCCACTTCTCGCAGGAGCGCTGATACCCATGACCACCACCACCACACCCACGGGCTCCCTCGCCCGGGGCCGACGATGACTTCCTTCACCGACGCAGCCCGTCGCCTCCAGGGTGGCGACGACGACGCCCTGGCGGGTGCGTTCGTCGACGTCCTCCCGGTGGCCGGCGCCGCGCTCTCCACGCTCGGTCGGCCCTTCGGCAGCGCCGTGATCGCCGCCTCTGATCCGCGAGCCGCGGAGTCGGACGAACAGCAGGTGCTCCTCGGTGAGGGCCCGGGCTGGTCTGCGCTGCGGAGTGGGGCTCCCGTCCTCGCCTACGACCTGAGCGAGACGACCGACGACGAATGGCCGTCCACCCGTGCGGCCCTGCGGGCGACGGGATGGGCCGGGCTGCTCTCGTTCCCGCTCTCCGTCGGCACCTTCGACATCGGCGCCGTGACGCTGTACCGACTCGAGACCCAGCCGCTCGCACCCGCCGAGCTCTCCGAGGCGAAGCTGCTCGCCGGGCTGGCCGCGCTCCGTGTCCTGTACACGACGACGCGTGACCTCGAAGGCGGCATCGCCACCTCTGCCGTCTCCGTCACACATTCGTCCGGGCGTCACGTGCACCAGGCGACCGGCATGGTGGTCGCCCAGCTGGGCCTCACTCCGGAGAACGCGCTGCTGGTCCTCCGTGCACGCGCCTTCGCGGACGGGCAGCCCCTCCGCGCCATAGCCGAAGCCGTCATCGAGCGGCGCATCGACTTCCGAGACCCACGCACAAACGACCCCGCACGGAAAGAAGACCGCTGATGACGCAGAGCAGAGAGCAACGCCTCGTCGACACGTTCGTCACCCTCGCCGACACCCTCGTCGACGACTACGACGTCATCGAACTGCTCCAGATGCTGGTGGGGAAGGCAGCGGACCTGTTCGACGTCACCGCGGCCGGCATCATGCTCGCGACCCGGACCGACGAACTCGAGTTGGTCGCGTCGACCAGCGAGCGGAGCAACCTCGTCGGCGTCATGCAGCTCGACGCCGGCGAAGGTCCCTGCGTCGAGGCCTACCGCACCGGCCGGGTCGTCACCGTGGGCAGCACCGCCGAGTTGCGCCGACGGTGGCCAGCGTTCGCAGCGGCGTCGGAGCGGTTCGGGTACGCGTCGGTGCACGCCATCCCGCTCCGTCTGCGGGACGAGACGCTCGGCTCGATGAACCTCTACCGCGAGCGGCCGGGTGCGCTGGGCGACGAGGACATCGTCGCCGCCCAGGCGCTGACGGACGTCGCGACCATCAGCATCCTGCAGCAGCGCGGACTCGAGCGGGCCACCATCGCGCGCGACCAGCTCCAGCGGGCGCTCGACAGCCGGGTGGTCATCGAGCAGGCCAAGGGGTTCCTCGCGCAGACGCACGAGGTCGACATGGACCAGGCGTTCGTGATGCTCCGGTCCTACGCGCGGTCCCACCAGGTGCCGCTCGCGGAGACCGCGCGGCAGGTCGTCGAGCGGACCGTCTCGATCTGAGGATGACCGGGGCCGACCGTCAGGCGAGCTCGCGCAGGTCGGCCCCGTGCTGGATGACGTCCGCGGCGACGTCGCGCAGACCGCGGCCGGTGCGCACGGCGCCGTCCCGGAGGACCCGGAAGGCCTCGTCGATCTGGACGTCCCGCCGGTACGCCAACGCGCCCTTGGCCTGTTCGAGCAGCACCCGGGCCTCCAGGGCGTCCGCGATCTGCTCGTCGAGCGTCCGTTGCGTCCCCTGCGCGCGGTGGCGTGCCAGAGCCGCGGAGGCCGCGTCGGCGAGCAACTGGATCATCACGACGTCCTGGTCGTCGTGTCCCCGGTCGTGGTCCGCGAAGACGCACAGGCATCCGATGGTCGCGGTCCGCAGCCGGATGGGCTCGGCGAAGGTGCCGATCAGTCCGCGGTCGCTCATGGTCTGGACGAAGGTCGGCCATTCCGCGGCCTTCGTGGAGACGTCCGGGACGTCGATCGTCCCGCCGGTCCGGTAGCAGTCCAGACAGGACCCCTCGTTCGTGCCGAGCTGGGCTTCCTCGGCGTCGATGCCCCGCTCGCTCGTCGAGGCGATCACGTGCAGGACGCCGGACCGGTCGGCCAGGACGATCCCCGCCTCGGCGGACCCGGTCCACCGCACGCATGCGTCCACCGCCCGGGTCATGGCGTCGAGGACGTCGAGCGACGGGTCCAGCACGGCGGCGACCGCGCCGAGCACGTGGTCGAACCGGTCCTGGTCGTCGAACTCTGTCGTCGTCGTCACCCGCCCGAGCGTACGGGGGTGGCCCGGGACGCCGCGCAGCATCCTGCCCTCGCGCGTCCAGACCCGCGCGCCTACGATGGAGGGTCCGCGGACCGCGGACGGAACCGACCCGAGACAGGTATGGCCGTCACGTCACCCCAGCCCCACCCCGACGCCGCAGGTCGTCCGGACACCGCCTCCCGACCGGGAGGCCCGGCACCGGAGACCGCGCCCGTCACCACCCGCACGTCCACCGTCGCGACCGTCCTCGTGATCGCCCTGCCGCTCGTCGTGGCGTGCGCGCTCCTCGGGATGACGATCACCGGGGCGTTCACCGCGAACCAGCAGCTCGTCTCCGCGGGTGACGTCGTGCAGTTCGGTCTCGTCGCCGCCCGTGGTGTGCACGACGGGGTCGCCGCGCTGACCGTCGGTCTGCTCATCGTCGCCGCGTTCGCGCTGCCCGCGCAGAAGGCCGACCACGGGGCGATGTCCTCCGTGCAGCACCGGGCCGCTCGGTGGGCGGCGGTCTCCGGGTCGGTCTGGTTCCTCGCCGCGGTCGCCGGGATCGTCCTGACCGGGGCGAACACCCTCGGCGTCCCGCTGACGAGCCCCGTCTTCGCCCGCAACTTCCTGCTCTTCGCATTCCAGGTCGAGATCGGGCAGTCGCTCGTCGTCTCCGCCGCGGCCGTGCTCATCGCCACGCTCGTCGCCGCGTTCGCCACCCGGGCCACGACCCTCGCCGTCGCCACGGTCGCCGCGCTGTTCGCCCTGCTGCCGCTCGCGCTCTCCGGCCACGCCGCCGGCTCGCTCGAGCACGCGAACGCCGTCAACTCGCTCGCCGTGCACCTGCTCGGCGTGTGCGTCTGGGCCGGTGGACTCGTCGCCGTCGTGCTCCTGCGTGTCCGGACGAAGGGCGCCACCGGACGGGTCGTCGCGCGGTACTCCACGCTCGCCGGGTGGGCCTTCGCCGCCGTGGCGTTCTCCGGCATCGTCAACGCGCAGCTCCGGCTGACCGGGCCGCTCGACCTCGTCACGACGCCCTACGGCTGGCTCATCACGACGAAGGCCGCGATCCTCGTGCTCCTCGGGATCGCCGGGGTCGTACAGCGCCGCAAGCTCGTGCCCGGGCTGCTCCGCGCCCCGACCGACCGCCGACTGTTCGTCCGCTTCGCCCTGGCCGAGATCGTGTTCATGGCCGTCGCGATCGGCGTCTCGGTCGCCGTCGCCCGCAGCCAGCCGCCGATCCCGCAGACGCCGGAGACCGGGGCCGACACCCGCTCCGGGCTCATCGGGTACCCGTACCCGCCCGAGCAGACGATGCAGACCTACCTGTCGCACTGGCACATCGACTGGATGTGGCTCGCGCTCGCCCTGGTCGGCGCCGGCTGGTACCTGTGGAGCGTCCGCAAGCTCAAGCAGCGCGGTGACTCCTGGCCGGTCGGCCGGACCATCGCCTGGCTCGTCGGCTGCGCCGTGTTCATCTGGACGACCTCCGGGGGACCGGCCGTCTACGGCATGATCCACTTCTCGTCGCACATGGTGCAGCACATGCTGCTCATGATGTTCGTCCCGCTGCCGCTCGTGCTCGGCGGTCCGGTGCTCCTCGCGCTGCGGACCCTGCCGGTGCGCAACGACGGCTCACGCGGTGCCCGTGAATGGCTCATGCTCTTCGTGCACTCGCGGTGGATGCAGTTCCTCGCGAAGCCCGCGGTCGCCGGGGTGGTCTTCGCCGGGTCCCTCGTCGTGTTCTACTTCACGCCGGCGTTCGAGTACGCGATGCAGTCCCACGAGTGGCACATCGTGATGATCGTGCACTTCGTCCTGAGCGGGTACCTGTTCTTCTGGGTGTTCGTCGGCATCGACCCGGGCCCCCAGCGCCCGCAGTACCCGATCCTCATCATCGCCCTGCTCGCGACCCTGGCCTTCCACGCGTTCTTCGGCGTCGCGGTGATGACGTCGCAGTCGGTGTACGCGATCGACTGGTTCCACGCCCTCGGACAGACGAACGACGCGGCACTGCTCGACGACCAGCACACCGGCGGCGGCATCGCGTGGGGCGCCTCCGAGCTGCCGATGGTGTTCGTCGTGCTCATCGTCGTGCGCAACTGGGTGCGGTCGGACGAGCGCACCGCCAAGCGGAAGGACCGCCAGGCGGAGCGGGACGGCGACGCCGAGCTCGACGCGTACAACGAGCGCCTGTCGGCGATGCAGCGGCGCGACTGAGCATGTCCACCGGCTCGGGGGCCGACAGCGGCGCCGTCCGGGACGCGTACGGACGGCGCGCAGCCGAGTACACCGAGCAGCTCGGGTCCATGGTGTCGATGCACGCTGCCGACGTCCACCTCGTCACGACGTGGGCGGCGGGGCTCGGCGGCCCCGTGCTCGACGCCGGGTGCGGTCCCGGCCACTGGAGTGGCCACCTCGCCGACCGGGGGCTCGACGTCGTCGGACTGGACCAGGTGCCGGCGTTCGTCGAGCACGCGCGGCGGACCCATCCGTCCGCTCGGTTCCACCTGGGCAGCGTCGACGACGTGCCGGCCGAGGACGGGCACTTCGCCGGCGTGCTCGCCTGGTACTCGCTCATCCACCACGGCCCGGCGGGCATCGGTCGGCCGTTGGCGGAGGCGGCGCGGGTCCTCCGCCCGGGCGGCGGGCTGCTCGTCGGCTTCTTCACCGGCGATCGCGCAGCGCCGTTCGACCACGCGGTGACGACCGCGTACCGCTGCCGCCCGACGCACTGGCCGACGCGGTCCGCGCCGCCGGTTTCACGGTGCTCGAGGTCCACACCCGGACAGTGGCGACGCCGGGCCCCCGCCCGCACGGCGCGCTGCTCGCGGTGCGCTGACCGACGCGACCGGACGCCGGACCGGGCCGGTGCGGAGGGGCGCGGATCGGGCCTCCAGGCCGGTGCGGAGGACCGGCGGGCGAGCAGTCAGGGGAGGTCGTGCGGCCCGCGGAACTGTCCCCAGCCGAAGCGGCTCTCGGCGATGAACTCCTGCAGGGCACTCTGCACCAAGCGGGCCATCATCTCGGGCCCGTCGTCGAGCCAGAGCCCCCCGGACACTCCACGCTCTCCGGCGATCCGCCACCACACGACCGCGTTGTTCGTCTCGACCAGGTCGTCCGGCTGGAGGGCGTGCCCCCACGGGTCGTCAGCCGGGGTGAGGTGGAAGCGGGTCGAGCGCAGCTCGTCGGCGTGCAGCATCTCGCGGAACACCGGTTCGAGGAGCGCGAGGACCGCCCGCACCTCCATCACCGCACCCTCGGCCACGGGGACACGCTACCGGCGCACGGGCACACCGAGCCGGCCTGGAGGCGCGGGGCGGGCCTCCAGGCCGGCGCCCGGGAACGCCGCGGCGGGGGCGGGAACGAGGAAGGGCCCCGGCGCTGACGCGACGGGGCCCTTCTGCTGGAGCGGGCAGGCTCAGCCCTTCTTGGCGAGCTCGGAGAGCGTCGCGTCGTTCTTGTAGGCCTCGACGGCGTTGTCCTTGGTGACGAGGACCGGGGTCAGCTCGACGGTGGGGACGATCTTCTTGCCGTTGTCGTTGTTCTTGTCCTTCACGGTCTCCGGCTTCTTGCCGTCGGCCAGGTCGGACACCAGGTCGATCGCGGCCTGGGCCTCGTCGGTGGTGTTCTTGTAGATGGTCGAGTACTGCGTGCCCTGCATGATGAGCGGGATCGACGCGGTCTCGGAGTCCTGACCGGTCACGACGGGGTTGTCCTTGCCGGCGGCCTTGGTCGCGGTGAGGATGGCGCGGGCCAGGGTGTCGTTCGGGGAGAGGACGCCGTCGAGCTCGGTGTCACCCGTGTAGTACTGGGCCAGGAGGTCCGTCATGCGCGACTGGGCCTTCTGCGCGAGCCAGCCCTGGGTGGCGACCTTCTGGAAGGTGGTCTGGCCCGAGGTGACCTTCAGCGTGCCGTCGTCGATCTTCGGCTGCAGGACGTCCATCGCACCGTTGAAGAACACGGTGGCGTTGGCGTCGTCCGGCGAACCGGCGAAGATCTCGACGTTGTACGGCTTGTCGCCCTTCTTCTCCTCGAGGCCCTTGAGGAGCGCCTGCGCCTGGAGCTGGCCGACCTTGAAGTTGTTGAACGCGACGTAGTAGTCGACGTTCTCGGTGTTCAGGATGTTGCGGTCCCAGGCGATGACGGTCGCACCGGCGGCCTTGGCGGCCTTCACCTGCGAGCCGAGCTGCGAACCGTCGGCGGCACCGATGATGACGGCCTTGGCACCCTTGGTGACCATGCCGGAGATCTGCGACTGCTGGTCCGGGACCGGGCTGCCGGCGTTGGCGTACTGGATGTCGGCCTTGAAGCCGGCTTCCTCGATCGACTTCTTGAACGCGGCGCCCGCGAGCACCCAGTTCTGCGAGGTCTTCGCCGGGAGGGCGACGCCGATGAGGTCGCCCTTCTTGATGGTCGAGCTGGAGCCGGAGCCCGAACCCGAGTCGGAGCCCTCCGTGTTGCCACGGGCCGAGCAGCCGCTGAGGGCGAGGCCCGCGATGAGCGCCAGGCTGACGCCGGCGACGATCTTCTTGCGCATGTGATTGCTTTCTCTTCGTTGAGGAGGTGGGGCCGGGGCCCCGCTGTGGTGGATGGGTCGTACCGGGTGTCCCGGCGGCCGGTCACCCGACCGCCGGGATCCCCGAGCTAGGGGAGGGTGACCTTCTCAGGCTGGTCCTCGATCGAGCGCGGCTGCTGCGCACCGATCGTGTTGTCCTCGGTGTCCTTGCGCTGGAACTGCCGCATCATGCCGCCGATCAGCGACGGGCGGCCCTGCGACTTCGAGTACACGTCGAAGGCGACGGCGACGAGCAGGACGAGACCGCGGATGATCTGGACGCGGTTCGACTCGAGACCCATGAGCTGCAGGCCGTTCGACAGCAGCGCCATGACGAGACCACCGATGATCGAGCCGGAGATCGTGCCGACACCACCGGCGACGGCGGCACCACCGACGAACACGGCGGCGATCGCGTCGAGCTCCCAGCCGGTGCCGTCCGCGGGGCCCGAGGCGCCCGAGTAGGCGACGAAGACCATGCCGGCGATCGCGGCGAGGACCGACATGTTCATCATGACGAAGAAGTTGACCTTCTTCGCGGAGACACCGGACAGGACCGCGGCGTTGGCGTTGCCACCGACGGCGTAGACCTGGCGGCCGAAGATCGTGTTCTTCGTGACGAAGCCGTAGACGATGGTCAGGACGCCGAGGATGATCGCGACGATCGGGACCGAGGTGCCGACCGGGCCGGCGGCGAACAGGTAGGTCGCGAAGAGCGTGACGGCGACGAGGATGCCCGTGCGGACGATCGAGACCCACAGCGGCGGGACGTCGGCGTGCATCTTCTTGCGGCGGGCACGGCCACGGGCCTCGATGATGATCAGCGCGGCGATCGTCGCGAGCCCGATGATGAGCGTGCCGTTGCTGAAACCGAAGTCGGGACCGAAGTCACCGAGGAAGCCGGCGCCGATCGGGGTGTACGCGTCCGGGACGGGGACCGAGGTGGACGAGCCGATGATCTGGTTCGCACCACGGAAGATGAGCTGACCGGCGAGCGTCACGATGAAGGCCGGGACCTTCACGAACGCCACCCAGAAGCCCTGCCACGCACCGATCAGCGCGCCGATGGCGAGCCCGAGGACGATCGCCGCCCAGACCGGGAAGTGCCAGACCGCCATGGACTGCGCCACGACGATGCCGACGACCGCCGCGACCGAACCGACCGACAGGTCGATGTGGCCGGCGATGATCACCATGACCATCCCCAGCGCGAGGATGAGGATGTAGGAGTACTGCAGGAACAGGTTGATCACGTTGGTGGGCTCGAGGATGAGCCCCTGGGTCGTGATCGAGAACAGGATGAGCAGCACGACGAGCGCGATGATCATGCCGTACTGGCCGATGCTGTTGCCCTTGCCGAAGAGCAGTTTCAGGTTGTTCATGAGACGGTGGCGCCCTTCCGCGCGGACGTCATGCTGCGCATGAGCGTTTCTGGATCGGCCTGGTCGGCCGGGAGGTCAGCGGTGATCTGCCCCTCGAAGATGGTGTAGATCCGGTCGGAGAGACCGAGGAGTTCGGGGAGCTCGGACGAGATGAGGATGATGCCCTTCCCCTCGGCCGCGAGCTGCTGGATGATCCCGTAGATCTCGAACTTCGCACCCACGTCGATGCCGCGGGTGGGTTCGTCGAGGATGAGGATGTCCGGGTCGGTGAACATCCACTTCGACAGGACGACCTTCTGCTGGTTGCCGCCGGAGAGCTTGCCGACGTTGTCCTCGACCGAGGGCACCTTCGTGCGGAGCATCTTCCGGTACTTCTCGGCGACCGAGTACTCCTCGAGGGAGTCGACGACCCCGCCCTTGGAGATCTTCTTCAGATCGGCGGCGACGGTCGAGCGCTTGACGGTGTCGAGCAGGTTGAGGCCGAGGGCCTTGCGGTCCTCCGACACGTAGCCGAGGCCGTTGTCGATGGCCTGCTGGACGTTCGTGACCTTGATCTCGCGGCCGTCCTTGATGATCTGCCCGTCGAGCCAGGTGCCGTACGAGCGACCGAACAGGCTCATCGCCAGCTCGGTGCGGCCGGCACCCATCAGGCCGGCGAAGCCGACGATCTCGCCCCGGCGGACGTGGAAGTTCGAGCCCTTGCAGACCAGGCGCGACGCGTCGAGCGGGTGCTGCACGGTCCAGTTCCGGACCTCGAAGAACGTCTCGCCGATCTTCGGCGTGCGGTCCGGGAAGCGCGACTCGAGCGACCGACCGACCATGCCTCGGATGATGCGGTCCTCGTTGACGCCGTCCGCCTTGACGTTGAGCGTCTCGATGGTCTTGCCGTCGCGGATGATCGTGATCTCGTCGGCGATCTGCTCGATCTCGTTGAGCTTGTGGCTGATGATGATGCTCGAGATGCCCTTGGCCTTCAACCCGACGATGAGGTCGAGGAGGTGCTGGGAGTCGTTCTCGTTCAGCGCGGCGGTCGGCTCGTCGAGGATGAGGAGCTTGACGTCCTTGTGCAGGGCCTTGGCGATCTCCACCAGCTGCTGCTTGCCGACACCGATGTTCTTGATCTGCGTGTCCGGGTCGTCGGCCAGGCCGACGCGGGCGAGCAGGTCCTGCGCGCGGAGCTGCGCGGCGGTCCAGTCGATGCGACCGAAGCGGCCCGGCTCGTTGCCGAGGAACAGGTTCTCCGTGATGGAGAGCTCCGGGATCAGCGCCAGCTCCTGGTGGATGATGACGATGCCGGCCTGCTCGGACTGCTTGATGTTCGAGAAGCGGACTTCCTCGCCCTCGTAGACGATCTCGCCCTCGTACGTGCCGTACGGGTACACGCCCGACAGCACCTTCATCAGCGTGGACTTGCCAGCGCCGTTCTCGCCGCAGATCGCGTGGATCTCGCCGGCTCGGACGCTCAGCGAGACGTCGGAGAGCGCCTTCACACCAGGGAACTCCTTGGTGATGGAACGCATCTCGAGGATCGTCTCGGGAGCGGTGATCGAACGGGTCTCGAGCCCGCTCTCGATCGGGTCGTGACCCTGTGGGGTTGACGCCACGGTGCATCTCCTTCTGCCGCTGCGATGCGGCAGTCCTTCGGTGGAACAGCTGCGGCATCCGAAGGGCACGAGGGTGCGTGCGGACTTCGTTGTCGCGTCCGGTGTCCCCCGTGTGACGGGCCATGTGAACGGTCACATCGAGGAACGGAGGTAATCCTACGCACAGGCTCGCCCGGGCTGTCAATTCGGACGGGTCGCGATTCGGTAACGCTGCGGGCACTTCCGCGCGCAGTGGCTCGCACGCCCCTCGGGCTGGGGACAGACCGACCGGTTCAGCGGTGGCGCGGAGCCCCGGTCGATCCACGGACGACGAGTTGCGGGACGATGTCGATCGGGCGCAGCAGGTCGTCCCCGCTCGGCAGCAGGATGTCCACGCTCCGGCGCCCGAGCTCGGCGAAGTCCACCTGCACGGTGGTCAGCGGTGGCCAGAAGTGCTTCGCCTCCGGGATGTCGTCGTACCCGACCACGGACAGGTCGCCGGGGACGTCGAGCCCGTAGGAGCGGGCGGCGTGCATGACGCCGAGCGCCATCGCGTCGTTCGAGCAGAACACCGCCGTGCAGTCCCGGTAGCGGAGCAGTTCCCGCCCGGCGTGGTAGCCGAAGTCCGCCGTCCAGTCGCCGAGGACCGGGGGCTGCACCGGCTTGTCCCGGTCGGACATCTCGCGCAGGAACCCCTGCATCCGGGCGTCCGCTTCGATCCAGTCCTGCGGGCCGGCGATGTGTCGCACGTACTCGTGACCGAGGTCGAGCAGGTGCGCGGTCGCCAGCCGGGCGCCCTCCATCTGGTCGACCCAGAGGGCTGTCGGGTCCTCGCCGACGCTCGAGCGCATCGTCACGTACGGGGTGCGCACGCCGAGCTCCTCGATGAGGTCGAACACCCGCTGTTGCGGAGCGATGACGACGATGCCCTCGACGTCCTGGTCGAGCAGGTGACCGAGCCCGTCGCGCACCGCCGCATCGGTCGGTTCCGCGATGTTGGCGGTCGTGACGGAGTACCCGCGCAGGACCGCGGCGTCCTCGATGGCCTGCAGGGTCACGGTCGGCCCGTAGTGGGCGCGCTGCGCGGTGAGGACACCGATCGTCCGCGTCCTGCTCGTCACGAGGGCGCGGGCGGCGCGGTTCGGCCGGTACTGCAGCTCCTCCATGGCGGCGCGGACCCGGTCACGGGTCTCGGCACGGATCGCGTCCGAGTTGTTCAGCACCCGCGACACGGTCTGGTGCGAGACGCCCGCGACCCGCGCGACGTCACGGATGCTGGGGGACCGCGGCTGCTCTGCCCGCGTGGTCGCCATTGCTGCTCTCTCCCGCTCGGGCCCGCAGCACGCCCATGTGCACGTTCACATCCCGAGCCAGATCATTATGCACGGCGCGCGGATGCACACCGACTGAAGGCAGGGGAGACCCCGGACGGGAGGCGCGGCGCACCGCCGTCACGGAGCCGACGGCGCCGCCGTCGGGACCGGTGCGTCAGCTGCCGGGGAAGGGCCTCCCGGCAGCGGACCGGGCGCGTCGCGCCCGCCGACGCGCTACCGACCGGCGAGTGCGTCGAGCGGCAGCTCGGCGAGCTGCCACCCGAGCCACGGGCTGAACGCGAAGGGCGCGGCGGTGACGGCCTGGCGGAGCTTCTCCTCCGACAGCCACACCCACTCGGACACCTCGTCGTCCGCGGGCTGCGGATCGGCGTCGGCCACGGCACGGAACACCGGGCAGACCTCGTTCTCCACGATGCCGGAGGCGTCGACTGCGCGGTAGCGGAAGTCCGGCAGGACCAGCTCGACGCTGTGCACGGAGAGCCCGAGCTCGCGGTCGGCCCGCCGGGCGATCGCGTCCTCGAACGACTCGTCCGGGCCGGGGTGCCCGCAGAACGAGTTCGTCCACACGCCGGGCCACGTCTTCTTGGCGAGGGCGCGACGGGTCACGAGGACGTCCCCGGCCGCGTTCTGCACGTGGCAGCTGAACGCGAGGTGGAGGGGCGTGTGGTCTGTGTGCACCGTGAACTTGTCGGCGGTACCGATCGGGGTACGGTCTTCGTCGAGCAGGACAACGGTTTCCGGGAAAAGGCTCATCTGCCTCGATAGATTAGGCCAATGACCGAGGAAGCGGCCACCGTGGCGCACATCGACCTCGCGCTGGTGGATGCGTGCCTGGAGCACTTCTTCACGGCGTCGAGCGCCCGGGCCGCGGCCTTCGGCCGGCCGTCCGAGGAACTCTGGCGCGTCCTCCGCAAGGCGAGCATGGGCGGGAAGCGCTTCCGGCCGCGCATGGTGCTCACCTCGTACACCGCCCTCGGGGGTGACGACGAGCACGCGGGCGCACACGTCGCCGCCGCGTACGAGCTGCTGCACACCGCGCTCGTCGTGCACGACGACGTCATCGACCGCGACTGGTCCCGCCGCGGCCGTCCGAACGTGGCCGGGTCCTTCCGCGACACCGCGACGACCGGTGGGCTGCCGCTGCCGACCGCCGAGCACCGTGGGACGAGCGCGGCCGTCATCGCGGGCGACCTCGCGCTCGCCGCCGCCCCGCGCTTCATCGAGGCCAGCGGCGTCACCGGGGAGCGCCGGTCCCGACTGCTCGACCTGTTCGACGACGCCGTCTTCGCCAGTGCCGCCGGCGAGATGGCCGATGTCGACCTCGCGCTCGGGGTCATGCCGACCGTGGCCGAGGTGCTCCAGATGGAACGCGCCAAGACGAGCGTGTACAGCTTCGAGGCGCCGCTGCAGTCCGGCGCCGTGCTCGCCGGGGCGCCCGAGGCAGTGGTGGCCTCGCTCGGCGCCTTCGGCCGCGAGATCGGCATCGCCTACCAGATCGTCGACGACCTGCTCGGGGTCTTCGGCAACGAGGGCGCGACCGGCAAGACCGCGATCGGTGACCTCCGCGAGGGCAAGCGCACCATGCTCATCGCCTACGCGGCGACGACCGACTGCTGGCCGGACCTCGCGCCCTACCTCGGCGACCCGGACCTCACCGAGGAGCGGGCCGCCGGTCTCCGCGCCCTCCTCGTCGAGTGCGGTGCGCGTGACGCGGCCCTCGACCACATCCGCGAGCACACCGCCCTGGCCCGCGCCGAGCTGGCCGCGCTGCCCGACGAACTCGGCGCCCGGCTCGAGGGACTCGTCACCGAACTCGTGGAGCGCGTCCGGTGACGTCGAGCACCACCCCCGACCGCCTGCCGCTCTACGACGCCACCGCCGAGGCCGCCTCGAGCGTGGTCATCAGCCGGTACTCGACGTCGTTCGGCCTCGCCAGCCGACTGCTGACGAAGGACACCCGCGAGCACATCCGGAACGTCTACGCGCTGGTCCGCGTCGCAGATGAGGTCGTGGACGGCCCCGCGACCGAGGCGGGACTCGACCCCGAGCTCGCCCGCACGGTCCTCGACGAGCTCGAGACCGACACCGAGCGTGCGATGGCCCTCGGCTTCTCGGTGAACCCCGTCGTGCACGCCTTCGCCCGGAGCGCCCGGACGACCGGCTTCGGCCCCGAGCTCACGCGCCCGTTCTTCGCGTCGATGCGGATGGACCTCAACCAGACCGAGCACGACCAGGCGTCCTTCGACACCTACGTCTACGGATCGGCCGAGGTCGTCGGCCTGATGTGCCTCCGCGCCTTCGTGTACCGCGCCGGACGACCGACCTTCGACGACGCCGTGCTCGTCGACGGGGCCCGGGCCCTCGGGGCCGCGTTCCAGAAGGTCAACTTCCTCCGCGACCTGCACGCGGACTTCGAGGTGCTCGGCCGCTCGTACTTCCCCGGCGTCGACGTCCGCAGCTTCG
Source organism: Curtobacterium sp. MCJR17_055 (assembly GCF_003224335.1). GTDB lineage: Bacteria > Actinomycetota > Actinomycetes > Actinomycetales > Microbacteriaceae > Curtobacterium. The sequence continues at coordinate 749,089 of NZ_QKLF01000001.1, read as the reverse complement.
ACGAGGCCACGAAGGACCGGCTCGTCGCCGACGTCCAGGCCGACCTCGACCGCGCCGCCCGCACCGTGCCGCTCCTGCCGAAGGACGCCCGCCCCGCGGTCGCCCTCGCGCACGCCCTGTTCCAGGAGCTCAACGACCGCATCGCCGCGACCCCGGCAGCGCGGCTCATCACCTCCCGCGTCCGCGTCCCGAACCCCGTCAAGGCCCGCCTCGCCGCGCGGGTCCTCGCCCGGCGGGGCACGCTGTCCGCCCGGAGCGCGCCACCCGCCACCGCACCACACGCCACGACACAGACTGGAGGCTCGTCTTGAGCCCGACCCCTGCCTCCCGTCCGACGACCGGACCGAGCACCGGACGGGCCGTGCCGGTCCGACGGGCCGTCGTCATCGGCGGCGGGATCAGCGGCCTGGCCGCCGCCGCCCTGCTCGCCCGGGACGGTTTCGCCGTGACCGTCCTCGAACAGCGCACCCAGCTCGGCGGTCGTGCCGGCTCCTGGGAGCAGGACGGCTTCCGGTTCGACACCGGCCCGAGCTGGTACCTCATGCCCGAGGTGTTCGACCACTTCTTCCGGCTGCTCGGCACGAGTGCCGACGAGCAGCTCGACCTCCAGGTGCTGGACCCCGGGTACCGCGTCTACACCGAGGGGCACGACGAGCCGATCGACCTGCGGGCCTCGCGCGAGGAGAACATCGCGCTGTTCGAGTCGATCGAGCCGGGTGCCGGCGCGAGGATGGCCAAGTACCTCGACTCCGCCGCCGACACGTACGACATGGCCGTGCGCCGGTTCCTGTACGGGACGTTCCAGGACCTCACGAAGCTCGCCGCCCCCGACGTCCTGAAGCGGCTGGGGAAGCTCGCCCGCCTGCTCGTCCAGCCGCTGTCCTCGTTCGCGTCCACGGCCGTCAAGGACCACCGGCTGTGGCAGATCCTCGGGTACCCGGCGGTGTTCCTCGGTACGAGCCCGTACTCGGCGCCGAGCATGTACCACCTGATGAGCCACCTCGACCTCGCCGACGGGGTGCTCTACCCGAAGGGCGGCATCAGCGCGCTCATCTCCGCCGTCGAGAGGGTGGCGCGCGCCGAGGGTGCGACGATCACCACCGGCGCTGCCGTGTCCCGCATCGTCGTCGACGGTGACCAGGCCACCGGCGTCGCCTGGCGCGACCAGGACGGCACGGAGCACGTCGAGCACGCCGACCTCGTCGTCAGCGCGGCGGACCTCCGGCACACCGAGATGGAACTGCTCGAGCAGGAGCACCGCACGTACGACGCCTCGCACTGGCAGAAGCGCGACCCCGGTCCCTCGGCCGTCCTCGTCTACCTCGGCGTCGAGGGCGAGGTCCCCGGCCTGCTGCACCACACGCTCGTGTTCACCGAGGACTGGAAGGCCAACTTCGGTGCGATCTTCGGGAAGGACCGGCACGTCCCGGACCCCGCCTCGATCTACGTCTGTGCGCCCTCGCTCACCGACGACTCGGTCGCGCCGGAGGGGCAGACCAACCTGTTCGTCCTCGTGCCGCTGCCCGCCGACGTCTCCATCGGCAAGGGCGGCATCGACGGAGCCGGCGACGCCCAGGTCGAGGCCATCGCCGACCGCGCGATCGACGTCATCGCCGAGCGCTCCGGCGTCCCTGACCTGCGCGACCGGATCCTGGTGCGCCGGACGATCGGCCCGCAGGACTTCGCCGACGACCTCAACGCCTGGAACGGCTCGATGCTCGGCCCGGCCCACACCCTGACGCAGAGTGCGTTCTTCCGCGAGAAGAACGCATCCACGAAGGTCGGCGGGCTCTACTACGTCGGCGCCTCGACGATCCCGGGCATCGGCCTGCCGATGTGCCTCATCAGCGCCGAGGTCCTGCTCAAGCGGATCCACGGGGACACCTCGACCGAACCGTTGCCGACCCCGCTCCCGCGGTCGGCCGACGCACCGCCGCTCCGGACGACGGGCTGATGCCGGGGCTGTACCTGGCCGGCCTGCTCGTCTCGATCGCCGGGGTCGCGGTGCTCGACGCCCGCCACCGGCTGTTCTTCTGGCGTGCGCCGCTCCGGGCCGCCGTGGTCATGCTCATCGGGCTCGCGTTCTTCATGGTCTGGGACGTCGTCGGCGTGCACCTCGGGATCTTCTTCATCGGCACGACGCCGGTGCTGACGGGCGTGCTCCTCGCCCCGGACGTGCCGCTCGAGGAGTTCTTCTTCCTGGTCCTGCTGTGCTGGACGACGATGGACCTGTTCGGAGCCGTGCGCCCGGTCGCCGAGCGCCTCTGTCGGCGACGGGCTGCACAGGGCACCGGCACGGTCCCCGACGTCCGGGGCGGAGGCCCGGTGTGACCGGGTCGGGGACGTACGCCCTGCTCGCGGTCCCGTTCCTCGGGGTGGCGGTGCTGACCGCGATCGCCGCCGGCGTCGTGTCGGCGCGCCGGAGCCGCGGCACGGTCGGGGCCGAGCGCAGCCGGCGGTCCACCGTCCTCGGCGGCGTCGTCACCGGCGTCGTCCTGGTCGTCATGACGTGTGTGTTCAACAACGTCATCGTCGGGCTCGGCGTCGTCGCGTACGACCGGGCGCTCGTCCTCGGCGCCCGCGTCGGGCTCTTCCCCGTGGAGGACCTCGCCTACGCGATCGGGGCGGTCCTGCTGCTGCCGAGCTGCTGGGTCCTGCTCGACCGACCGGTACGGTCGGAACGCCCGTCCCAGCCGTCCCGTTCCCCCGAGGAGGCCCCATGACCGTGCCCCGCGCCTCCAGACCGTCCACCCTCCGAGCCCTGTTCGTCTCGTCGCGACCGATCAGCTGGGTGAACACCGCCTACCCGTTCGGCGCCGCCTACCTGCTCGGCAGCGGGGTCGGCGTCGAGGGTGGCGGCGGCTTCTCGCTGCTCGCGTTCGTCGTCGGGGTCGTGTACTTCCTCGTGCCGTACAACCTGGCGATGTACGGCATCAACGACGTGTTCGACTACGAGTCCGACCTGCGAAACCCGCGCAAGGGCGGGGTCGAGGGAGCGCTGCTGGACCGGAGTGTGCACCGCGCGACCCTGTGGGCCGTCGCGGTCACGAACGTGCCGTTCCTCGTCGCGCTCGTGCTGCTCGGCGCGGCCAGCGGGAACGGGCCGTGGTCGTGGCTCGTGCTCGCGGTCAGCGTGTTCGCCGTGATCGCGTACTCCGCACCGGGACTGCGCTTCAAGGAGCGCCCGTTCCTCGACTCGATCACCTCGTCCACGCACTTCATGTCCCCGGCGGTCTACGGACTCGCGCTCGCCGGACCCGAGTGGACCGGACAGCTCGTCGCGGTGTGCATCGCGTTCTTCCTGTGGGGGATCGCCTCGCACGCGTTCGGTGCCGTGCAGGACGTGCTCGCCGACCGCGCCGGGGGGATCGGCTCCGTGGCGACCGTCATCGGCGCGCGCGCGACCGTCCGCCTCGCGTTCGTGATGTACCTGGTGGCCGGGGTGGCGCTGCTGTTCTCGGCGTTCCCCGGGCCGATCGCGGCGGTCGTCGTCGTGCCGTACGCGCTCAACGTGCTGCGGTGGTGGAACGTCACCGACGCCGAGGCCGAGTCGGCGAACGCGGGGTGGAAGCGGTTCCTCTGGCTCAACTACCTCGCGGGGGCCGTCGTGACCCTGGCCCTGATCGGGTACGCCTTCACGCACTGACCCCGCGGGTCAGGCCGCGCCGGCCACCCGCCGCGCCTGCTCCACAGCCGCGCGGACGCCTCGGGACCACGACGGGCCGTGGCCGGGCAGCACGTGCCGGGCCTCGGTGTCGACGAGCAGGTCGAGCGACGCCACCGCGGTGTCGACGTCCGCCGTCGCCGCCGGGGCGACGATCCGCGGACCGATGCCGCCCGTGTAGGGGTCGAGCGTGACGAGGGCGTCGCCGACGATGACGGCGTCCCGGTCGGCGAAGTGCAGCGCGACGTGTCCGTCCGTGTGACCGGGCGTCTCGATGATCCAGGGGTTCCCCGGGGTCTCGGCGCGGGACTCCATGAGCTCGACCTCGTCGATGCCGTCGACCGTCGCAGCACCCGCCAGCAGCATCCGTCCGAGGGGCCGCAGTCCGCCCGGGTGCGTCAGCACGAAGCCGAACCGGTTCACCGCCGGCCGGTACGAGTACGGGTGCGCAGCGAGGTCCCGGTCGCCCGGGTGGACGTACACGGGGGTGCCCCAGTCGCGGTGCATCCGGGCGGCCGTGCCGACGTGGTCGAAGTGCCCGTGCGTGAGCAGCAGGGCCTCCACCTGGTCGGGGGCGTACCCGAGGTCGTGCACGGCGAGCTGCAGGTGCGGCCAGACCGCGGGCAGCCCGGCGTCGACGACGAGCAGTCGGTCCCCGGTCTCGACCAGGTAGGTGTTGGTGTGTGCGAGCTCGAGGCGGTGGATGCCCTCTGCGACGTCCCGGAACAGCATGACGGGGACGGTAGGCCCACGCCGCTGGACGCGTTGCCGGGAGCAGCGCCGGGGATGGGCGGCAGCGCCCGGTGCGCTGCCCGGACCTCCACCGGAGCGCGTCCCGCGAGTGCGCTCGGTCCGGAGCGTGTACTCAGGATGCATGCCCAACGACTCCCTCCCCGAGCTCGAGCTCGCGAACGTGCGCACCCGGGAGCGGATCACCGAGACGGTGGACCGCATCCGGCAGAAGGCGGACGTGCCCGCGCGCACGCGCCTGGCCGTCGCGAAGACCAAGCAGCGCTGGCGCCACGACCCGACGCCCCTCGTCGCGGTCGCGATGACCGCAGCGGCCGGTGTCGCGGCGATCGTCGTGGGCGTCCGGATCGGGAACACCCCCGCCGGTCGCCTCGCCGCGCTCCGCGAGCCCGCCCCCGTGCCGGTGTTCAAGCCGGTGAAGGTCGGCAAGGACGGCAAGTCGAAGGGCGTCCCCGTCTTCGCACGCAAGGACCCGACGGGCAACCCGGTGTACCAGGAGCGCGAAGCCGCCGAGAAGCGTCGGAAGAAGGACGCGAAGCGGGCGGGGAAGTCGATCAAGCGGATGAAGAAGGCGGCGAAGGGCTGACCATGGCGAAGGAAGCACAGAAGCCGGCGGCGAACGACCCCCGCAAGCCGGATTCACCCACTGACCTCAAGAAGCCGACGGTCACGTACACGCTGAAGAAGACCCTCCGCGAGTTCACCGCCGACCAGTGCACCGACCTCGCGGCGGGCCTCACGTACTACTCCGTCCTCGCGCTCTTCCCGGGTCTGCTGGCGGTCGTGTCCATCCTCGGTCTGTTCGGAGACCCGTCGAAGACCATCGACACCCTGCTGCAGATCATCGGCAACGTCGGGTCGAAGGACGTCGCTGACCTCCTCCGCGACCCGGTCGAGGGTCTCGTCCGCTCGCCCGCCGCTCCCGTCACGTTCATCGTCGGTATCCTCGGTGCGCTCTGGTCGGCCTCCGGCTACGTCGGCGCGTTCGGCCGCGCGATGAACCGCATCTACAACGTGCGTGAGGGTCGCCCGATCTGGAAGCTCCGTCCGACCATGCTCGGCGTCACCGTGACCACGGTCGTCCTGCTCGTCATCGGGCTGCTCACCCTCGTGTCCGCCCCGCTCGCCCGCAGCTTCGGGGACGTCATCGGCCTCGGCGACGTGGCGGTGACCGTACTGTCGATCGTGCAGTGGCCGATCCTGCTCGTCATCGCGATCGTCATCGTCGCGGTGCTCTACTACTGGTCGCCGAACGTCAAGCAGCCGAAGTTCACCTGGGTCGGCGGCGGGTCGATCCTCGCGCTGCTGATCTGGATCATCGCGAGCGTCGGCTTCGGGTTCTACGTCGGGAACTTCTCGAACTACAACGCCACGTACGGCTCGCTCGGTGGTGTGATCGTCTTCCTCCTCTGGATCTGGATCACGAACAACGCACTGCTCTTCGGTGCGGAGTTCGACGCCGAGATCGAGCGCGGCCGCGAGCTGCAGGCCGGCATCAAGGCGGAGGAGGACATCCAGCTCCCCGAGCGCGACACCCGCCAGACCGACAAGCAGGACGAGAAGCGCGCCGAGGACATCATGCAGGGCATCCGCATCCGGCAGAGCGCCGGCGAGACCAAGGACGAGTGAGCACGGCGCGCGAGCGCGTCCTGTCCGGGAGGCTCGGTGACGGTTCCGTAGGCTTGCCTGCGTGACCGACACCGAGCCTCCCGTCTCCGTCCCCACCGCCGCGAACGACCGTCCGGTCGCGCTCGTCACCGGAGCGACCCGCGGCATCGGCCGTGCGATCGCGGCCGACCTGGGCCGGACGCACCACGTGCTCGTCGGCGGACGCGACGCCGACGCGGTCGCCGCCGTCGTCGCGGAGCTGCCGAGCGCGGAGCCCTTCGTCGGGGACCTGGGCGCCGGGGACCTGCCGGCCGTGCCGAGCTGGATCGACGTCCTCGTGCACTCCGCCGGCGTCGAGCAGGGCACCCGCATCGCGGACACCCCGCGGGACACCTGGGAGGCCGTCTTCGCCACGAACGTCTTCGCGGTCGCGGAACTGACCCGCGTGGCGATGCCCGGCCTCCGTGCCGCCCGCGGTCTCGTCGTGACGATCAACAGCGGCGCCGGCTTCACGGCCGGTCCGGGCGGTGGGGTCTACGCGGCGTCGAAGTTCGCGCTCCGGGCCTTCACGGACGCCCTGCGCGAGGAGGAACGCGCGAACGGCGTGCGGGTGTCGAGCGTGCACCCGGGCCGCACCGACTCGGACATGCAGCGGGCCCTCACCGAGAAGCTCGGCGAGGAGTACGACACCGACTACTACCTCGCGCCGGAGGACGTCGCCGACGCGGTCCGCACCGTGGTCGACCTGCCGGAGCGTGGCACGGTCGAGATGCTGTCGATCCGGCCGTCGCGGCGACGCTGAGGGCGCTGAGCGCGCTGCCACGCCGGGCCTCGGTCACGGGCGTCCCTCGACGCCGCGTGGCCGAGGCCAGCCCGCCCGGTCCGCCGGTCGAGCCTCAGCCGAGTTCGATCCGCGACGTCAGCCCGAGTCCCCCGAGGAACTGCTCGTCGTGACTCACCACGACGAGCGCACCGCGGAACGACCGGAGGGCCGCGACGAGCTGGTCGACGCTCGACAGGTCGAGGTCGTTCGTCGGCTCGTCGAGCACGAGCAGGTGCGGCGGCGGATCCGCGAGGACGAGACCGGCCAGTGCGACCCGGAAGCGCTCCCCGCCGGACAACGATCCCGCCGGCCGGTCGACGGTGTCCCCGCGGACGAGCAGCCGCGCGAGCCGGTTCCGCAGCTCCGGCACCGGGACGGCCGGCGCTGCGCGTCGCACGTTCTCGAGGACCGTCGCGTCGTCGTCGAGGGTGTCCTTCTGCTGCGGGAGGTACCCGACCCGGTCGGTGTGGGCGACCGCGCCGGTGTCGGGGAGCGGGTGTTCCCGTGCCGTCGGGAGCCCGACGAGCTGTTCCAACAGGGTCGTCTTGCCGACGCCGTTGTCGCCGACGAGGGCGAGGCGCTCGGGTCCCCGCACGACCGCGTCCCGACCGCGCACGGTGATCGTCGCGATCTGCCGCGACGCGGCCACGCCGGGGTCGGGCAACTCGACGTGCAGTGTCTCGTCCTGTCGGACGCGGCGGCCGGCCTCCCGTACCGTCGCGGACGCCACCGCCTCGGCCGACGCGTGTCCGGACCGGAGCCGCCCGGCGGTCGCCTCGGCCTGCTTCCGCCGCTCGTTCGCCAGGATCTTCGGCATGGACGTGGCGGAAGCAGCCCCTGCCTTCGCACGTCGCGCGATGGAGGTCTCGGCCTCGATCCGCTGCCGCTTCTCGGCACGGTACCGCTGCTCGGCGACCCGGACCTCCCGTTCGACGGCGGCCTGCTGCACGGCGAGGTGCTCCTCGTACGCCGAGAACGTGCCGCCGAACACGGTCAGAGCGCCGTCGCGGAGCTCGACGACCTCGTCGACGTGCTCCAGGAGTTCCCGGTCGTGGCTCACGACGACGAGTGTGCCGCGCCAGTCGTCGATCAGCGCGAGCAGGGCCGCCCGCGCTCGGCGGTCGAGGTTGTTCGTCGGCTCGTCGAGGAACGCGATCGGACGCGCGCGGAGACGGATCCCCGCGACCGCGACGAGCACCGCCTGACCGCCCGACAGCGTCCCGACGGGGCGGCCGAGGTCGGCAGCGCCGAGAGTTGCTCGCGGACCGAGGTCGAGGGCAGCCAAGGCCGCTCCGGCCCGGTCCTCGACGTCCCAGTCGTCGCCGACCACCTCGAAGTCGTCCGGCGTCGCGTTCCCGGCGAGGACGGCACGGAGCGCCGTGACCTGCGCACCGACCCCGAGCAGGTCCGCGACGGTCCGCGGAGGGCCGGGACGGGCCTCCAGACCGGACCGCACGGCGGTGCCTGCTCCGGACGGGAGGTGCGGTGCGGCTCCGGCGAGCCGCTGCGGCAGGTGGTCCACGGCCCCCGTCGTCTCGACGGAACCGGCGGTGGGGACGAGCTGACCGGTGACGAGGCGGACGAGGGTCGACTTGCCGGCCCCGTTCCGGCCGACCAGACCGGTGCGGCCGCGACCGAACGCGGCGGTGATGCGGTCGAGCGCGACGGTGCCGTCGGGCCACGCGAAGGAGACGTCGTGCAGGACGACGGACGGACTGATGGGCATGCGGATGCCTCCGGAGGTCGTGCGGGCGCACGACACCGTCAGCCGCTCGGGCGGCGGTCCCACCGGTGGGCGGGCGAGGTCACGGTGTCAGCGCAGGGACAGCTGCTGCTGCGGCGCAGTGCCGGTGATCTCGCGCAATGTCGCACCGTCTCCGTCGGGGATCCCCGTGGCCGTCACCCGTGCCGTCGGCCGGTCGTCCCGCACCGCGACCCCGGAGCGATGACGGGGTACGACTCACCGTACGACCGTGCAGTCGCCGCGCGCAAGATGTCCGGCATGGCTGACGACGAGAAGCAGACGCGGGACGACTTCCACGACGCGGTGAACATGACCGCGTCCCAGCTCGAGAAGTGGCTGGACACCGACGAGTCGAAGTCCGTCGGGCAGAAGAAGGACGGCGCGACCGAGTCCACCGGGCACGAGTCCGGTCGGCACATCGTGGCGATCCTGCAGAAGAAGCAGGGTGACCTCACCGACGAGGACTACGCACACATGCGCAAGGTCGTCGGGTACGTCGCCCGGCACTCGGAGCAGCGGCCCTCGGGCGACGTCACCGACACCAAGTGGCGCTACTCGCTCATGAACTGGGGCAACGACCCGCTGAAGTAGGCGACGGCTCAAGTAGCGTGGCGGTCATGCCGGACAACCTGCTCCCGACCCCCTCGACCAACCCCGAGACCCTGCTGCCCGCCGAACCCGAGGTGGACGCGCTCCTCCGGTCGAACGCGCCCGTCTCCTCGGTCGTGGTGTCGCACCCGTCGTCGAGCCTGGCGTGGGCGCTGCTCGCCGACGAGGCGTGGGAGCGCGGCGCCACGCTCGAGTCCTACGCGTACGCCCGGGTCGGCTACCACCGCGGGCTGGACGCGCTCCGGAAGGCCGGGTGGCGCGGTGCCGGGCCAGTGCCGTGGTCGCACGAGCCGAACCGGGGCGTCCTGCGGTCCCTGTTCGCCCTGCGCCGCGCGGCCGAGGCGATCGACGAACCCGGCGAGCCCGAGCGCCTGACGCAGTTCCTCGACGGTGCGGACCCCGCGGCCGCCGAGGCCATCGCGCGCGGCTGAGCCGCGGCGCGCGCCGGCTGTGCCCAACAGGAACCCGTCCGAACCGGGGGATCCCCTGGTTCGGACGGGTTCCTGTTGTGCCGGTGCAGCCGCCGCCGTGCAGCTGCCGCCGCGGCCCTACGCCAGCAGCACGCTCCAGCTCCGGGCGCTCGGCCAGAGCTGGTGCTCGGGCAGGACGTCGAGGCCGCACGCCCGGCTCCCGAGGCCGTGCTGCGCGTCGTCGAGGTACAGGTACAGCGCGTCCGGCGTCGGCAACTCGTGCGGGTGCCCGGCACGCCCGACCTGCTGCGCGGTCCACGGCGTCAGGGTGAACCCGGCGCGGTGCCCCGACGCCGGGTCCGGCACGGTCGACACCGTGAACGGACCGACCGTCAGCGTCCGCAGCTCCGGACGGTGCCCGGTCTCCTGCGGCATCGAGTAGCGCGTCGTCATCGCGGACACGGGCGCCTCGAAACGTCCGACGCGCGCGGCGTGCGAGGAGTCCGCGTACGACTCGTCCGGGCCGGTACCGAACCACGAGACCGTCCCGTCCAGCAGCGCGGCGGGCAGGTCGATGCGGACCCCGACCCGCGGCCAGGTCACGTCCCACCCACCGAACGGCACCGCGTCGGTCCGCAGGAGCAGCCCGGCGTCGGTCAGCGTCCAGCGGTGCGTGACCTCGACGCCGGCCCCGCTGTTCGCCGCCGCGACGCGGACGCGCTGCACGAGGCCGTCGTCGGTCCGCTCGACCGCGACGAGCCGGTGCGTCAGGCGGTCGAGCCCACGGGCCTCCCACCGGGACGCAGAGGAGGGCGCATCCGGATCGCCGACCCCGCCGGTGAGCACCGGGTCCGCCGTCTCGTAGCCGCCCTGGGACGCGCCACGGTCGTTGTCCGTCGGCGCACGCCACAGTTCGAGGCGTGGGCCGGCGACCGCGTGCCCCTTGAGGGAGGCGAGGTCGCCACGGGCGGTGAAGGTCGCCTCCCCGAGACGGTCGCCGTCCCAGCCCGACCTGGGTCCACGGGAGCCGGTCCCGGCGCGCTGCGGAGCGGCGTCGACCACCCGGGCGGGCGCGCTCGCCACGAGCGTCTGGGTGCGTGCCACGACGTGGCCGGTGTCCGCCCACGCCGTCGGTCCGGCGAGCTCCGCCACGACCTCGAACCACAGCTCGTCGCCGGGGGCGAGCGCCGCCGCGGCGAGCACCTCCGCCGGGACCGGCACCGTGGCGGACCCCCGCGCGGCGACGACACCGGGGGCGAGTCTCCCGGACGCCTCGACGACGCCGTTCCGCGACAGCGTCCAGACGAACCGCAGGCCCGCGGTGGACGCGGAGTGGTACCGGTTCTCGATGAGCACGGTGCCGCCGCCCGCGGCCGTCCCACCGCCGAAGGGTGAGACGGAGAGGCGCACCGGCGCGACCACGGCCGCGAACTCGGCGAGGCCGGGCGTCGGGGTGTCGTCCGGCAACACGAGGCCGTCCATCACGAAGTTGCCGTCGTGCACGACCTCGTGGTGGTCGCCGCCGTAGGCGTAGTACGGGGTGCCGTCGGCGGTGTGGGCGAGGAGGCCGTGGTCACGCCACTCCCACACGAAGCCGCCGTGCAGTCGCGGGTACCGGTCGACCAGAGCCTCGTACTCGGCGATCTGGCCGGGGCCGTTGCCCATCGCGTGCACGTACTCGCAGTGCAGGAACGGCTTCGAGCGCTGCCGGGCGGCCTCGGCGGGACCGCACCCGAGCAGGGGCGTGGCCGCACCGCCGCCGATCGACTCGGTCTCCTGCAGCGTCGGGTACATCCGCGAGTAGACGTCGGTGTACTCGCCCGTGTAGTCGCCCTCGTAGTGCACGGGGCGTTCGGTGTCGCGGGCGTGCACCCACTGCGCCATCGCGGCGAGGTTGCGTCCCGTGCCGGACTCGTTGCCGAGCGACCACATCACGATCGACGCGTGGTTCTTGTCCCGCTCGACGGTCCGCGCGATGCGGTCGAGGTAGGCGTCCTCCCACGCGGGGTCGTCCGACGGGTTGCCCTGCCAGCCGAGGGCCTCGAACCCGTGCGTCTCGAGGTCGCACTCCAGGACCACCCAGAACCCGAGCTCGTCGGCGAGGTCGAGCACGCGCGGGTGCGGCGGGTAGTGCGACGTCCGGATCGCGTTGACGTTGCTGCGCTTCATGAGCGCCATGTCCGCGCGGGCGTGCGCCTCGTCGAACACCCGCCCGCGCTCGGGGTGCGTCTCGTGCCGGTTCACGCCGTGGAAGACGACCCGCTCGCCGTTGACGAGGAAGCGGTCGCCGACGATCTGCACGGTGCGGAAGCCGAGCCGGAGCGCGACCGTCTCACCCGCGGCCGACATCGTGGCGTCGTACAGGCGGGGGACCTCGGCGCTCCACGGCTCGACGCCCTCGACGGTCACCGGTGCGACGTCCTCGGCGGAGGCCCAGGTGACGTCCACGCCGAGCTCGGGCACCCGGAAGCGCACCGGGAAGGTGGCCTCGATGCTCGGCACCGTGATCGTGCCGGTGCCCGTCGCGGGACGGCCGGACGCTGCGGTCCCGGCGCTCGCTCCGTCGCCGGGGACGGCGGACCAGGCGGCGCGCACGAACACGTCGTCGATCGGTGCGACCGGACGGGCGAGCAGGGTGACGTCCCGGAAGATGCCGGGGAGCCACCACTGGTCCTGGTCCTCCAGGTACGAGGCCGCCGACCACTGGTGCACGCGCACCCGGAGTTCGTTGTCCCCGGGTACGAGCAGCTCGGTGACGTCGAACTCGGTCGCGAGCCGGGACCCGGTCGACCACCCGACCTCCTGCCCGTTCAGCCACACCCGGAAGTGCGACTCGACACCGTCGAAGCGGAGCAGCACCCGCGCGGCACCGTCGAAGGAGCCCGGCACGGTGAAGGTCCGGCGGTGGTCACCGGTCGGGTTCTCGTCCGGCGGGTGCGGGGCGTCGATCGGGAAGGGGTACTGGACGTTCGTGTAGCTCGGCGCCCCGTGGCCGTGCAGGACCCAGTGCGAGGGCACCGGGAGCGTGCCCCAGCCGTCCGGGTCCTCGAAGGCGGGGGCGTCGGCGACGGGCGACCAGCGGAAGTCCCACTCCCCGGCGAGCGACAGGCACGGAGCGTCCGTGTGCAGCCAGGCGCGCGGCGCCAGTCGTGTCGCCGAGCCCGGCGTCGTCGCGTGCAGGTCGTCGAGTGCGGCGTCGGTCAACGTCGACCAGTCCTTCCGTGGTGCCCCGCGCTCGGGGCGCTCGGGACGGGTGTGGCGATCAGCGGGGCCGGGACGGCGACCGTGCCGTCGTCCCGGCGCGTCGTCGATCGGGTGCAGCGTCAAGCCAACCACAGGACCCGACGTCCACCTGGGATCGGGGTCAGGTGCCGTCGCGGAGCGTGGGACCCCCACGAGAGGAGCAACGATGAGCGAACGCGGGAACACCACCCACAACCCGGAGCTCGACGACCAGCTGGCGCACGAGGCGCAGAGCATCGTCCAGGGACACGGCAGCAACGCCCACGTCGAGGAGTTCCGCCAGTCCGAGCCGGTACCGGACGACACCGACGACGCCGAGACCGTCCAGGCCTCGGGCTACGACGGCGACCTCGAGGGCGCACTCGTCGACGACTCGACGGACGTCGACACCGCCGACGACCCGGACGGGGTCGCCGCCGAACAGCCGGACGGCAGCGGTGACGGTGCCGACGCGACGGTCTACTCGACGTCCTCGGCGGCCGACCCGGACGCGTCGGCCGACGTCACGTCGTCGAACGCCTCGGCGGCCGACGGTGCGAGCGACACCGACGACCTGCCGACCACGGACGAGGAGGCCTGAGCATGCCCGTCACCGCGAACGAGGCCACCGACGAAGGACGCTCGCTCGGCACCCGGCTCGCCACCGGCGGCACGTGGACCTGGGCGTACGTCGACGCCTCCGGGGACCGCGAGGACCCGCAGCACCTCGCCGCCCTGCAGCGCCGGAAGGCCGAGGACGCCCTCCGCGCCGCGGGTGCCGACGCGGACGTCATCGACACCGTGATGGCCGAGCTCGAGGAGACGCCCGGGGTCCCCGCGCCGGTCAGCCGCTACGTCCTGGTGCACGACGGCAAGCTCGTGCTCAGTGACCTGCTGCCCGGGCACATGCACGGACCCGAGTCCGTCGGCCACGGCGCCGTGCCCGACCTCGTGCCGCTCCTGGCGCACCGCCCGCTCGACGTCCCGTTCCTCGTCGTCGAGGTCGGCCGTGGTGGCGGTGGCTACCGCGCCTACCGGCTCGGGCACGTCGACCACCCCGACCAGCGCGAGGAGCAGGAGGTCGAGGGCCGTACCGACACGCTCCACAAGTTCCAGGGCGGCGGCTGGTCGCACCTGCGCTGGCAGCACCACACCGAGGAACTCTGGCGACAGAACGAGTCCGAGGTGGCCGCCGCCGTGCAGGACGCCGTCGACCGGCTGGCACCACGGCTGATCGTCGTCGCCGGGGACATCCGGGCGCGGCAGCTCCTCGTCGCCGAGCTGTCGAAGACGAAGGCGACCGCACCCCTGCTCTCCGAGGTGCCGATCGACCCGCGGGCGTCCGACGCGTCGGAGGACGGTGTCCGCGAGCACGTCGACATCGCGCTCGCCCGCGTCGTCGCCCAGCGGCGGCACGACGTCGAGGATCTCCTCCGCACACACGAGGGACGCGGTGACGGCGAGGTCGCGGCGGGGCTCGGCCCGGTCGTCGAGGCGCTGCAGCAGGCGCAGCCGTCGGTCGTCGTCCTCGACCCCGTCGGGTTCGCCGACCGCACGGTCCTGGCCCTCGACGCCGCGCCCTGGATCGCGACCGCCCCGGAGCAGGCGCTCGGTGCAGCGGTGCTCGGACCCGTCCCGGCGGCGGTCGGGCTCGTCCGCGCCGCACTGCTCACCGACGCCGAGGTCGTGTACGCCAACGCCGCGGCGCTGCCCGGCGGCGGCCCGACCGCCGCGCTGCTGCGCTGGCGCACCGGACCGGAGGTCCCCGGGGCCTGACCGGCCGACGACGGACGGGAGGCTCGTGGCGGCGCCACCACGAGCCTCCCGTCCGTCCACCATCCCGACACGCGACCGGCGCGGAGGTCAGTCGTGCGAGCGGTCCGCCCGCGGGACGAGCGGCAGGGCCAGCACCGGCAGCGCCGCCACCAGCAGGAACGACCCCGCGAACCCGACCAGTCCGACCAGGGCGCCGATGCCCGGGCCGACGGCGCTCGCCGCGATGAACTGCCCGGTGTTCTGCGCGCCGAGGGCCCGGCCCGACCACCGCGGGCCGGCGGCCTCCGCGACCGACGTGTACGCGAGCCCGTTGTCGGCCACCGTGACGCTCGTCGCCACCACGAGGACGACCGCGGCGGCCGGCAGGTGCGCCACGTCGACGAGCGCGAGGACCGCCATCACCGCCGCCGCCGAGACGGCCACGACGCGCAACGGGCCGACGCGGGAGCCGACGCGGTCGCTCCACACCCCGACCAGGATCCGACCGACCGCCCCGACGAACTGGGACGCGCCGACCAGGAGGCCCGCGGCAGCCGTCGACCACCCGAGCGTCACGAGCCACACCAGGCCGTACGTGGACAGCGTGAACTGCGGCACGACGAGCAGGACCGACACCGCGTGGATGCGCCAGAGGAACCCCGTCGACCGGTAGGGGTTCTCGGCGGCAGGGCCGGCGGCTGCCGCAGGCGGGCGAGGCGGATCGACGATCCCGAGCGCGCCGGCCACCGCGAGGACCGCGCACAGCACCACCGGCAGGACGAGGGCCGCCCGGATGCCGGACGTCTCGGCGAGCGTCGGCACCGTGACGGCCGCCAGCGTCACACCGAGCGGCTGCGACATCTGCCGGATCCCCATCGCGAGACCGCGCCGTTCCTTCGGGAACCAGCCGACGACCACCCGCCCGCTCGCCGCGTTCGTCGACGCGCTCGTCATGCCGGCCAGGAGGAACGCCACCCCGAGCAGCACCGCGTCGTGGTCGGCGATCCACGCCCCGGCGACCGCGAGGGTGGTGAGGACGAGGCCGCCCGCGATGACGATGCGCTCGCCGATGCGGTCGGTGACCGCGCCCCAGGCGATGAGCGTGAGGACCATGCCCGCGGTGGGGGCGGCGGCCAGCAGACCGGCCTGCGTGAGGGACAGCCCCTGGGCGTGCAGGTGCGGGATGAGGAGTGCTGGCGCGGTCACGACGAGCGTGCCGGCGGCCTGCGCGGCGACCCCGAGCCCGAGCATCGTCCACGCTCGGGCGGGGGTGCGGGTCACGTGGCCTCCGTCTCGGCTGGTGTACCGGAACGGTATACCAACGGGGACGACGCCACTACGCTGGGTGCCCGTGACCGAACCGACCGACGCCGCACCCGTGTCGCAGACGGCCCAGCTCTACGACAACCTCCGCGCCGCGATCCTGACGCTCGACATCGCACCGGGGGAGCGGATCTCGGAGCGCGGCCTCGAAGCGCGCTTCCACGCCTCGCGCACCCCGGTCCGGGCGGCGCTGTCGCGGCTCGAGCGTGAGGGGCTCATCCTGCACGAGGGCCGCTCGTGGACGGTCACGCCGATCGACCTCGGCGAGATCGCCTCGCTCGCCGAACTCCGCGGGGTGCTCGAGCCCGCCGCGGCCCGGCTCGCCGTCGCCCGCGCCCAGCCGGACGCCCTCGACGCCGTCCGAGCGCACCTCGACGCCCTCCGCCCGACGCCGGACCAGCAGGCCGGCATCCGGATGGGCTCGACGTTCCACCTCGACCTCGCGGCCCTCGGCGGCAACCGGTTCATCACCGACGCCGTCGCGGACGCCCTGACCCGGCTCGAGCGAACCCGGTGGATCGAGGTCCGGACGCCGGAGACGCGCGACGCCGCGTGGCAGGAGCACAGCGACATCCTCGACGCGGTGCAGAGCGGCGACGCGGACCGTGCGGCGGAGCTCGTGGCGGCGCACGTGGCCGGCACGAACGACCGCCTGCTCGGGTTCATCGCCCAGGAGGGACGACGCCTCCGTGGTGCCGGCATGGCGATCGTCGGTGCGCCGGAGCGGGCGGGCGTCGACGCGGGAGCCGGCCGGGCCTGACGCGGCCCGCACCGGCGGCCGCGGTCACTCGACGAGCGGGTGCTCCTCCGTCCCGTCGAGCTGCGCGGTCACCCACGTCAGGTGCGGATCGGCGTCGTGGTCGAGGAGGGCCTCCCGCACCTCGGCCTCGTCGCTGGAGAGCCGGTGCGCGTCCCTGCGCCCGGACGGTGTCGACTGTGACATCTGCTCGTCCCTTCTCCGGATGGTCGGGCCAGTGTCGTCCTGCCCGCGTCCGTCCGCAAGACCCTCCGGGCGCGTCCGGAGGAACACGGGCTGCCTAGGATGGTCGGCGTCGTCGGGCGGCTCGCCCACGGCTCCGATCGCGAGGGAGGACCGGCGTGGGCCCGCAGCGCAGCGCACCTCCCACGGTCTACGACGTCGCCTCCGCGGCCGGGGTGTCGATCGCGACGGTCTCCCGGGTCCTCCGCACCCCCGACGCGGTCCGCGAGGGCACGCGCGACCGGGTGCAGGCGGCGATCCGGACGCTCGGGTACGTGCCGTCGGGGAACGCCCGCGCGCTGGCCGGTCGCCGGACCGGGGTGGTGGGCCTCCTGCTGCCCGGGTTCGACGTCGTCCCGGACGAGCGGCCGGACGTGGTCACCGACGGCGGCGTGCGCGTGGTCGACGACCGGCGGCACGTGATCCAGCCGACGCCGTCGAACCTGTACTTCGACGAGGTGCTCCGCGGCGCCGAGACCGAGGCCTGGCAGCGCGGTCTGGCACTCATGGTCGCGGCCGGTCGAGGGCCGTCCCGCGACGTCGTCGTGAACGACGTCGCCGGCCGGGTGGACGGACTGGCGGTCCTCGCGCAGACGGTCCCGGACGAGTTGCTCGAGCACGTGGCGCGCCGGATCCCGGTCGTCGTGTTGGCGGACGACCGGCGCTCGCGGGGCTTCGACTCGATCAGCGTCGACAACGCGGCCGGCATGCGGACCCTCGGCGCCCACGTCATCGGGCGTCTCGGCATCCGGTCGATCGCGTACGTGGCCGGGCCGGTCGACTCGCCGGACGACCAGGAGCGGACGGCCGGGTTCCGCCGCGCGCTCGAGGACCACGGACTCGACCAGCACGCGGTGCGCACCGTGCACGGGGACTTCGGACGCGCCCGGGCCCGCGAACTCGCCCGGGCCCTGCTCGACGAGCAGGTGCCGCGGGCGATCGTGTGCTCGAACGACCAGTCGGCGCTCGGGGTGCTCGACGCCGTGCTCGCACGCGGTCTCCGGGTGCCTGACGACGTGGTCGTGACGGGCTTCGACGGGATCGACGCCGGACGCTTCTCGTCCCCACGCCTGACGACCGTGCACCAGCCGATGGGTGAACTCGGCCGGGCCGCGGTCCGGGCGATCGTCGACCGGCTGGACTCCCGTGAGGGTCCGCCACGGTCCGTCCGGCTGCCGGTCGAGGTGCTCCTGCGCGAGAGCTGCCCGCCGTCGCTCTGACCGTCGGCCCCGGTCCGGAGCGTGACACCCTGCGCAACAACGTCCACACTTGCACCGCGAGATGTAAGCGCATACATTGGGTGGGTACCCACTCGACACGGAGGTCGACCGAGCAATGACGCTTCCCCCGCAGCGCACGCGCAGGCCCGCCGCCCAGGGCCCTCGGCCCCGGCTGGGCGGCATCCCGGGCGCATCGCACCGGTCCGGCCAGTCCCGTGCCGGCCGGACCCGTGCCGGCCGCCTCGCCGCAGCCATCGCCGGACTCGCGGTCGTGGCCCTCGTGGCCACCGGCTGCAGCATCCAGGTCCGTTCCCAGCCGGACCCGAGCATCGGCAAGGACACGATGCTCATCAACGCGGACCGCGGCAACCCGCTGTTCGACCGCAACTTCAACCCCTACATCCCGAACGCCCGCACCGCGAGCAAGTGGATGTACGAGCCGCTCATCGAGATCAACCCCCTCGACGGCACGGGCACCCCGTGGCTCGCGAGCTCCTGGGAGCTGCCCGACGCGCGGACGATCGACATGACGATCCGGAAGGGCGTCGAGTGGTCCGACGGCACGGAGTTCACGCCAGAGGACGTCGTCTTCACGTTCGACCTCCTCAAGGAGTTCCCCGCGATGGACGTGAAGGGCGCGTGGCAGCACATCGACCGCATCGAGCGGGACGGCGACCACCTGGTCTTCCACCTCAAGGGCGAGGACGTCCCGAGCCTCAACATCATCGGCGCGACGTACATCCTGCCCGAGCACCACTACGGCACGGTGAAGGACCCCGTCACCTGGCGTGACCCAGACCCCGTCGGCACCGGCCCGTTCGTGCTCGGCAACTACTCCGACCAGCAGTACTCGATGGACAAGAACCCGACGTACTGGCAGGCCGACGAGATCGCGATCGAGCACCTCGTGCTCCCCGCGACGAACACGCAGCTCGACACCGTCACACGCGGCTACGACTGGGCGTACTCGTTCATCTCGGACGTCGAGGGCACGTGGGGCGCTGCATCGCCGGACAACAAGTGGTGGTTCCCTGCCGGCGGCGTGATCGGCCTCATCCCGAACCTGACGAAGGCGCCGTACAACGACGTCAACGTGCGCAAGGGCATCTCGTACGCGCTCGACCGCGACGGCATCGCCGAGACCGCCTCCGAGGGCAACCTCAGCGCAGCGGGTCAGACCGGCTTGATCCTGCCGAACCAGGAGCAGTACCTCGACCCGTCGATCCCCGACGAGGGGATGATCACGCAGGACACCGACCGCGCCCTGGCCGAGTTCGCGAAGTCCGGCTACGAGCAGCAGGGCGGCAAGCTCGTCAAGGACGGCAAGCAGCTCGAGATCACCCTGATGACCGCGAACGGCTACTCGGACTGGCTCCGTGCCGCACAGCAGGTGCAGCGTGACCTCGGGAAGATCGGCGTGGAGGTGCAGATCCAGGCTCCGCAACCCGCCGGCTACCAGCAGAACATCAACAACGGCACGTTCGACATGGCGATGGGCGGCATGGGGAACGGTGACGTCTTCCAGGCCTACAACTCACTGCTGTCGAGCGACTTCTACCAGCCGGTCGGCAAGTCGACGGTGAACAACTTCGAGCGGTACAAGAACGCGGACACCCAGAAGCTCCTCGACGAGTACCGCGGCACGACCGACCGGGGCGAGCAGCAGCAGATCCTCAACAAGCTGCAGGCCATCGTGTACGACGACCTGCCCGTGATCGGCATGTACTACGGCGGACTCTGGGGCCTGTTCAACACCGGCAAGTTCGTCGGCTGGCCGAGTGCCGAGGACCCGTACATGGCACCGCAGAACTACGACTCCGCACCGCTGTTGATCTTCACGAAGCTCCGGCTCCGTGACAGTGCGGCGGGCAAGAAGATCCTGGAGGAGCAGGCCAAGTGAAGTACGTCCTCCAGAAACTCGTCCTCTTCGTCCTGACCCTCTGGGCTGCGGTCACGCTGAACTTCGTGCTCCCGCGTCTCATGCCGGGCAGCCCGTCCGATGCGGCGCTCGCGAAGCTCAGCCAGAACGGTCCGGTCACCGACGCCACGAAGAAGGCCATCGAGGCCCAGCTCGGCGTCCCCAGCGGCAACCTCTGGGACCAGTACGTCAGCTACCTGCACCAGGTCGTCACGCTCGACTTCGGCACGAGCTACACGTTCTACCCGCAGCCCGTCGGCGACCTGGTCGGCCGTGCCCTGCCGTACACGCTCGTGCTCGTCGGAACGGTGACGATCCTGGCGTTCGTCATCGGCACGCTGATCGGCGTCGCGGCGGCGTGGAAGCGCGGCACCTGGCTCGACTCGCTCCCGACCCTGTCGGGCTCCTTCATGTCGACGTTCCCGTACTTCTGGACGGCGCTCCTGCTGCTGTTCTTCCTCGGCTACGTCCTGCACTGGTTCCCGACCACCGGTGCCTCGTCCGCGACGAGCGTCCCGGGCTGGAACGGCACCTACATCGGCGACGTCCTGCGGCACGCGATCCTGCCGGCGGTGACGATCCTCGTGACGAGCCTGGGCGGCTGGATCATCGGCATGCGCAACGCGATGATCAACACGCTCGGCGACGACTACGTCACCTTCGCCGAGGCGAACGGCCTCCGCGGTCGCACGGTCGCCGTCCGCTACGCCGCCCGGAACGCGATCCTGCCGAACCTGACCGGCTTCGGCCTGGCACTCGGCGGTGTCGTCGGCGGCTCGGTGCTGGTCGAGCAGGTGTTCGGCTACCCGGGCATCGGCTACCTGCTGTTCAACGCCGTGATCGGGCAGGACTACCCGCTGATGCAGGCCCTCTTCCTGATGATCACCGTGTCGGTGCTCATCGCCAACTTCATCGTGGACGTCCTGTACGGCGTCCTGGACCCGAGGACGCGCCGATGACCACCACGAAAGCACCGGACACAACGGTGGCAGTACGGACCCGAGGAGAACAGGAAACCGCCCCCTCCAAGCTCAGGGCAGCCGCTCGCCAGCTCGGCGTCGTCTGGAGCAACACCAAGGCCCGCGTCGGCATCTGCATCCTCGGCGCCTTCGTCCTCATCGCCCTGTCCGCCCCGCTCCTCGCCCCCTACGGCGCCAGCCAGAACGGCTTCGAGCGCAACGCCGACGCCACGTGGGCGCACTGGATGGGCACCACCGCCGCCGGCGAGGACGTCCTCTCCCAGTTGATCTACGGCGCCCGGGTCTCCGTGCTCGTCGGCGCGGTCGCGGGCTTCCTCTCCACGCTCGTCGCCGTCGCGATCGGTCTGAGCTGGGGCTACATCCGCGGCTGGGTCGCCGAGGTCATCGGGTTCATCGTGAACCTCTTCCTCGTCATCCCGGGTCTTCCCCTGATGATCGTCATCGCGGCGTACCTGCAGAACGGCGGCATCGCGGTGATCATCGCCGTGATCGTCGTCACCGGCTGGGCGTGGGGCGCGCGCGTCCTCCGCAGCCAGACGCAGTCCCTGCGCAGCCGCGACTTCGTCACGGCCGCGCAGTTCTCCGGCGACGGTGCGACGCGCATCGTCTTCCGCGAGATCCTGCCGAACATGACGTCCCTGATCGTCGGCAGCTTCTTCGGCGCGGCGACGAGCGCGATCCTCGCTGAGGCGGGCCTCGAGTTCCTCGGACTCGGTGACTCGTCGATCGTCAGCTGGGGCACGATCCTCTACTGGGCGCAGAACTCGAACGCGCTGCTCACCGGTCAGTGGATCCTGCTGTTCGCCCCGGGTCTCTGCATCGCCCTCCTGGCGATGAGCCTCACCCTGATCAACTTCGGCGTCGACGCCGTGTCCAACCCGCGGCTGCGCGAGGGCGCGCGCCGCAAGCGCAAGGAGGTCACCGCATGAGCGGCGCAACCAGCGACGGCCTGGAGGCGCGTGGCGGCGCCGCCACGCGCCTCCCGTCCGGAACTCCGCAGGACCAGGGCCGGACCGACGTCCTGCTCGACGTCCGCGACCTGTCCGTCGTCTACGAGTCGGCCGGCCAGACGGCCGTCCAGGCCGTCGACCACGTCTCCTTCTCCCTGCGCAAGGGCGAGTTCGTCGGCCTGGTCGGCGAGTCCGGCTCCGGCAAGTCGACGCTCGGCTACGCGCTCACCCGGCTGCAGAAGCCGCCGGCGCGCACCAACGGCGGCAACATCGTCTTCGGCGGGAGCGACATCCGCGACCTCGGCGACGAGGAGCTCCGGCGCCAGCGCCAGGGCGGTTTCGCCATGGTGCTGCAGTCCGGCATGAACGCGCTCAACCCGGTACGGACGATCCGCAACCACTTCATCGACGTCTTCAGGGCCCACGGTCATGTGCCCCGCGAGCGGTGGGACGCCCGGATGCGCGAGCTCATCGGCAAGGTGAAGCTGCCCGAGACCATGCTCGCGCGGTACCCGGGGGAGCTCTCCGGCGGCATGCGGCAGCGCGTGTCGATCGCCCTCGCCCTGTCGCTCGAGCCGCAGCTCATGGTGTTCGACGAGCCGACCACGGCCCTCGACGTGCTCGTGCAGCACGCCGTGATGGACACGATCATCGAGCTGCAGCGTTCCGAGGGGTTCACCGCGATCCTCATCAGCCACGACCTCGGCATCGTGCTCGAGGCGACCGAGCGCGTGCTCGTCATGCACGAGGGGCGGATCGTCGAGGACGGCCGCTCGCTCGAGGTCCTCCGTGACCCGCAGGACGACTACACGACGATGCTGCTGTCGCACTACGCGGACCCGCGGGCTGAGGTCGTGTCGTTGCCGGGGTTCCCGGACCGGTCGCAGCGCTCGGCGTCCCGTCAGGAGACCACCTCGTCCTTCGCCACCGTCGGCTCCCGGGAGCGCTCGGCCGCGAAGAACCCGATCGTCGTCGACCACCTGGTCAAGACGTACCCGGCGCCCCGTCGTGGCGAGCAGCCCGTGCAGGCCGTCCGCGACGTGTCGTTCACCCTCGAGCCCGGGCAGTCGCTCGCCCTGGTCGGCCAGTCCGGCTCGGGCAAGTCGACCATCGCGAAGATGCTCACCGGCGTCGAGCAGCCGACCTCGGGCACGGTGCGCTTCGGCGACACGGACGTGGCGAAGCTCGGGAGGCGCGGTCTGAAGGACCTGCGCTCCGAGGTGCAGATGGTGTTCCAGGACCCGTACGCGGCGCTCAACCCGCTGCACACGGTGGAGTACATCCTGTCCCGACCGATCGCGAACTACACCGGACTCCGCGGGCGCGATGCCCGGCGTCGGATGCTCGAGATCCTCGAGACCGTGGGCCTGACGCCCGTCGAGCAGTTCGCGCAGAAGCTCCCGCACCAGCTCTCCGGCGGGCAGCGGCAGCGTGTGGTCATCGCCCGGGCGCTGGCCAGCGACCCGCAGGTGATCATCGCCGACGAGCCCGTCTCGATGCTCGACGTGACGCTGCGGGCCGGCGTCCTCGCGCTGCTCGAGGACCTGCGGGAGCAGTGGGGCGTCTCGCTCCTCTACATCACGCACGACCTGCTGAGCGCCCGCCTCATCACCGACGACATCATGGTGCTGCACGACGGCGCCGTGGTCGAGCGCGGCAGGACGGCCGAGGTACTGCAGCACCCGCAGGACGACTACACGGTCGCGCTGCTGGACGCGGTCCCGAACCCGCGGCGGACACTGCTCGGATGACGACCTTGCTCGACTTCCCGCCCGTTCCGCCCTTCGGGCACCTCCCGACTCCGGAGGGTGTCGACGCCGTCGGCATCGACCTGCCCGTCGGTCGGCTCACCGCCTACCGCGTCGTCCCTGCGGGGGAGTCGAAGGGCACGGTCCTGATCGTCCCCGGGTACACCGGGTCGAAGGAGGACTGGCGCACCTTCATGCCCCTGCTGCGCGAGGCCGGCTGGACCGCGGTCGCGATCAGCCGCCGCGGCCAGGCCGACTCGGCAGCACCGACCTCGCCGTCCGACTACTCGCTCGACGAGGAAGCGGCCGACGTCGTCCGGGTCGCGGCGCTGCTCGACGACGGCGCCCCGGTGCACCTGATCGGTCACTCGCTCGGCGGCGTGATCGCCCGCGCGGCCGCCATCGCCTCGCCGGGGTCGTTCCGCAGCGTCGTGCAGTTCTGCTCCGGCCCGTACGGCTGGCCCTACCGCAAGGTCACCGAGCTCACGATCCTGCACGACACCGGCGGGAACAACCGCACGCTGTTCGACGCCACGAACCCGCTCTGGGCGTACCGACCCGACGAGGACCTCCCCGACGACGTCCGCATGGTGCGCGACCGCTTCGACGCCACGAGCCCCCTGAGCGTCGTCGCTGGCGGACACATCCTCGAGGACCACACCGATTCGTCCGCCGAACTCCGCGCGACCGGGCTCCCGGTCCTCGTGGCGCACGGCGAGTGGGACGGCGCCTGGCCGATCCCGTGGCAGCGGCAGATGGCCGAGGACACCGGCGCCAGCTACGAGGTCGTCCCCACGAGCTACCACGGCCCCCACGTCGAGAACCCGGCCGCGACCATCGCGCTGTTCGACGACTTCCTCGGCCGGCACGCACCGGCTCGCACCGGCTCGCACCTGAAAGGCACCATCATCACCACGCTGCAGTTCCCCGACGGCTTCCTCTGGGGTGCCGCCACCGCCGCCCACCAGATCGAGGGCAACAACGTAGGCTCCAACTGGTGGGTGCACGAGCACGAGCCCGACACCACCATCGTCGAGCCCTCCGGCGACGCCGCGGACAGCTACCACCGCTACCGCGAGGACATCCGCATCGCCGCCGACCTCGGCCTGAACTCCTACCGGTTCAGCATCGAGTGGGCCCGCATCGAGCCCGAGCGCGGGTTCGTCTCCCGCGCCGAGGTCGACCACTACCGCCGCATGGTCGAGGCTTGCCACGAGGCCGGCATCGAACCGATCGTCACCCTCATGCACTTCACCGTGCCCCGGTGGTTCGAACGCGACGGCTTCTGGCGTGCACCCGACGCCGCCGACTTGTTCGCCCGCTACACCGAGGCCGCGCTCCCGGTCGTGCAGGACGGCGTCCGCTACGTCTGCACGATCAACGAGCCGAACATCGCGGCGATGCTCGCGGGTGGTGAGGACGCCGCGAACCTCGTCGCCTACGGCCTGCCGAACCCGGACCTGGGCGTCGCCGACGCCCTGCTGGCCAGCCACCGGCGGTCGCGAGACGTGCTGTCACAGGTGTCGGGCCTCAAGTCCGGGTGGACCGTCGCGACCCAGGCGTTCCGGGCGAACGGTGAGCCCGGCTCCGAGGAGATGCTCCGCGAGTACGGGTACCCGCGTGACGACTGGTACCTCGAGGCCGCTGCGGGCGACGACTTCCTCGGCGTGCAGGCCTACACCCGCACGTTCATCGGCCCCTCCGGTCCGTTGCCCGTCGCCGACGATGTCGAGACGACGCTGACCGGGTGGGAGTTCTACCCCGAGGCCTCGGCGGACGGCCTGCGGTCGGCGTGGGCGCTCTCCGGCGGTGTCCCGCTGATGATCACCGAGAACGGCATCGCCACCGCCGACGACACCCGCCGGATCGCCTACACGCAGGGCGCCCTCGAGGGGATCCACCGCTGCATCGAGGACGGCATCGAGGTCCTCGGCTACCAGCACTGGTCGCTGCTCGACAACTACGAGTGGGCCTCCGGGTTCCGGCCGACGTTCGGGCTCGTCGCATGGGACCGGGAGACGTTCGAGCGGACGCCGAAGGACTCGGCGCGGTGGTACGGGGGAGTCGCACGGGCGAACGCGCTCGAGACGCGTCGCGACTGACGTCCTGTCCTGACGGACGGGAGGCGCGGGGCCGGCTTGCACCACGTCACCCGGTCACTCCGTGGCCGGGTGACCGACGCCCCCGTGACTCCGTACACCGGTGGAGATCCTTGAGGGAGGGACGGCTCGTCGAGCGGACGAGCCGTCGTCGGAGTCGGTCCGCCGGCATCTCGACCAGCACGCCGCCCAGCACACATCCGTCGTGCAGTTCTGCTCCGGCCAGTACGGCTGGCCCTACCGCAGGGTGACCGAGCTGACGATAGTGCACGGCACCGGCCGGAACCTCCGTCGGCTGGCGGATTCGACCAATCCGCTCTGGCGTACCGACCCGACCAGGAACGCCCGTGACGGCGTTCGCATGGCCCGAAACCGGTTCGACGCGACGAGTCCGCTGAGCGTCATTGCCGGCGGGCACATCCTCGAGGGCTACACGCGGCTCGTCCGCCGGGTTACGGGCGGTTGGATCGGCGTGCCCGCGAGATGCTCCCGCGGGTGTCCGATGACCATGCCGGGCGAGGTGACCGGGACGAACCCCTTTCGTTGTGCATGTTCTCCACGTGAATACCAGTGTGCTGATACTTGAGTTACACATCGGCCATCATGTCCTCGTGTTCCTGCATCTGACAGCCGATCCGCTTCGACGCCGACGCAGCACTCGTCCCGAGCTCCAGGGCGTCCGAGCCGTCGCCGCTGCCCTCGTGCTCGCCTTCCACGCGGACGTGCCAGGACTGGACGGCGGCTTCCTCGGCGTGGACGTGTTCCTCGTGCTCTCCGGGTACGTGGTCACGACCATGTTGCTCGCCGAGCATCGCCGTTCCGGTGCGATCGATCTGGTGGCGTTCACCCGGGCACGCTTCTCACGCCTCGCTCCGACGGCCGTCGTGGTCGCCCTGTCGACCTTCGTCGTCGCGCTCCTGGCGGCTTCGCCGCTGGCGCGTCCGCAGTTGGTCCCTGAAGCGACCGCGGCCGTGTTCGGCTACGAGAACCTCCTCCTCGCGGTCCGCGGTGTCGACTACCTGCAAGACGACACGGTGAGCGCATTCCGGCAGTTCTGGTCACTCGGGCTCGAGGTGCAGTTCTACGCCGTTTGGCCAGTGGTGCTGGTTCTGGCACTGCGGTTCGCGGAGCGGCGCGGTGCGATCTGGGTCACAGGGTTCGGACTCGTCGTCTCACTCGCGAGCGTTCCGATGGCCCGAGCAGTGGCGGAACCGTTCGCCTTCTTCATGCTGCCCAGCCGTGCTTGGGAGTTTTTGGCGGGTGCGCTGCTCGCTGTGGGCCCCGCGTTCGCGTTCGCCCCCGCCGTCACCGCGGTGGTGCGTGTCGCCGGTCTGCTCCTCGTCGCCGCCGGTGTGGCCCTCGCCGGGCCGGAGACCGTGCAACCCGGCCTGCTGACGCTCCTCCCGGTGCTGGGGACCATGACCCTCCTGCTCCCGGGCACCTCGGCTCGGTTCGACGTGGTGCGGCGTCTGCTCAGTACACGGCCGATGGTGGTGCTCGGTGATGCTTCGTACTCGATCTACCTGTGGCACTGGCCGCTCCTCGCCCTTCCGGTCCTCGTCCGCGGAGCACCCACACCCTGGCCGTTCCGCCTCGTGCTCCTGGTCGCGACGGTCTCCGTCGGTCTGGGGAGTGCTGCAGTCCTGGAGCGGCGCGCTCGTCGATTCCTCGAGCGCTGCCGTCCTCGGACGACGAGCCTGCTCGCCGTGGCGGCGGTCGCCACGCTCGTCGTACCGAGTGCGGTCGCCGTGTCGGCTCGCACCTCGTCGGACGTGCGGGTGGCCGGCCCTGACGCTGCGCGCATCGCTCCGAGACCGAGCGCCCCCGACGTCGTCCCGGCGAACGTCACCCCGGCGCTCACCGATGCGCTTCGCGACCTGCCCTTCCCGTACTCGGCCCACTGCGTGGCGAACCTGCTCGACCCACCCGCCGAGCCGTGTGTGATCGAGCCGAGACGAACCCGTCGTGTCGCGCTCGTCGGGGACAGCCACGCGATGCAGTGGGCAGATGTCGTACGACGTGCTGCGAGGGACGCACGGGTGGGTCTGACCGTCCATGGTCGGGCTGCCTGCCCGTTCGCGGACATCCGTGTGGTCAACCCGCAACTCGGTCGGGAGTACCGGGAGTGCGATGCGTGGCGGCGCGAAACGCTCGCGAGCATCCGCGCAGAACATCCGGAGGTCGTCGTGGTCGGAGAGGCGACGGCGCTCTACCGGGGGCGACAGGTGGGCGACGGCCCCTTCGAGCGCGTTTGGCGAGACGGAGTCCGGCGATCCCTGGCCGCCCTGCGGCCCGGCACGCGGGTCGTCTTCGTACAGGACACCCCGTCGTGGCCGTCCGATCCGAACGAGTGTCTCGCGAGCCACCTCGAGGCGGTGGATCGATGTGCGCATCCCAGCGGGGTGCTGCTCGACGCCGACGTCCGTCGGTGGGTCAGCGGCCTCGCGCCATCGGTGACGGTCATCGATCCCGTGCCGGCGCTGTGCTCCCACTCTTGCTCCCCGGTGCTCTGGAACGTGCTCGTGTACCGCGACCGGTCCCACCTCACCGCTGTTGCTGCGCGAACTCGGCGGGCCCGTTCGAGAGCAACTCGCAGCCATATTTCGGCTGTGATATTTTGAACATCATGTTTTCACCACGTCATCCTGCGGTGCTGGTCACGGGCGGTGCGGGCTACATCGGGTCCCATGTGGTCCGGCTCCTCGTGGACGCCGGTCGCGAGGTCGTCGTGGTCGACGACCTCTCCACCGGAGAACTGGAACGTGTCGACGACGTCCCCTTCGTTCATCTCGACCTCGCTTCCGTCCACGCACGAGCTCGCCTCGACGCGACCATCCGAACTCATGGTGTCGGAAGTGTCGTGCACCTCGCGGCCATGAAGCAGGTCGGAGAATCCGTTGACCGCCCCACCTGGTACTTCGATCGCAACATCGGTGGCTTGACCAACCTCTTGGCAGCGATGGAGGACCGCGGCGTCCGCGCGATGGTCTTCTCCTCGTCGGCTGCGGTGTACGGCGAGGTGTCCGGTGGACAGGTGCGTGAAGACCATCCCTGCGCGCCGGTCAACCCCTACGGGCAGTCGAAGCTCGTCGGGGAGTGGATGCTCGCCAACGCGGCCCATGCGTGGGGACTGCGGGGGATCAGCTTGCGCTACTTCAACGTCGCGGGGACGGGATGGCCGCAACTGCGCGACCGAACGGAAGCGAATCTCGTCCCGATCGTCATGCGCGCGGTGCGGGAGGGGTGCCCGGTGCCGGTCTTCGGGGTCGACCACCCGACGCAGGACGGTTCCTGCGTCCGCGACTACATCCACGTCGTCGATCTCGCGGATGCACACGTCGCCGCGCTCGAACACCTCTGCGGAGCGGACGCCGGGCACACCGCGCTCAACCTCGGAACGGGCCGTGGGACCTCGGTGCTGGAGATCGTGCAGGCGGTGTCGGCTTGCGCCGCACGTCCGGCGGCCATCGAGGCCTTCCCGCCGCGCGCTGGTGACCCCGTGACCGTCGTGGCTGATCCTTCACGCGCTCGTCAACTCCTCGGTTGGCGGGCCCGCCACGACGTCGTCGACGCGGTCACGAGTGCGTGGTCCGCTTCCCTGACCGCCACCTCGGCTCGATCGGCCGGTTGACCGAGCCCGCGCCGTACTCGCTGTTCATCCCGGAAGGAATCCGATGCTCCCGAACCATCCGTACGACCGAACCAAGCGTGTCCTCGATGTCATCGCGGCACTGGTCCTGCTCGTCCTCTCAGCGCCCGTGTGGGCGATCGTGACCGTTGCGCTGCTCATCGTGCAGGGTCGACCGGTGTTCTTCCGGCAGCGACGGACCGGGCTCCATGGGTCGACCTTCTCGATGCTCAAGTTCCGGACCATGCTGCCGGACACCGACGGCAGTGGCACCGCGAGTGACCACCTCCGTGTCACTCCGCTCGGTGCGTTCCTGCGCGCGACGAGCCTGGATGAACTCCCGAACCTGCTCAACGTGCTTTGCGGCGAGATGAGCATCGTCGGCCCGCGCCCGATGCTCGCGATGTTCATCGAGCACCACGCACAGGACGGCCACGGACTTCGGCACGCTGTCCGGCCGGGGATCACCGGGCTCGCGCAGGTCAACGGACGGAACGACCTCGAGTACGTCCGACGCTTCGAGTACGACCTCGAGTACGTCCGACGTCGCTCACTCGGTCTCGACTTCGTCGTCCTGCTCCGCACCGTGCCGGAAGTCCTCGCTCGACGTGGTGCCTCCGGTGCTGAGCCCTGCGCACTCGCCGCGACGGACGACGTGGTCGCGAAGCGAGCAGCAGTGCTCGAGGCAACCGCAGATGCGAACGACATCCCGTCCGACCGGGACCACGATCGGCTCGATGGCACCGATCGACACCTCGTCGGAGTCTGAGCCGGCAGCACGGTCTGCGTCGCTCAGGCCATCCTCGTCCCGGTGGAACGGAAGGGGCGGTTCGACCGAACTCGAACCGCCCCTTCCGTCGTGCGTCACGGGCGGCGACGGCGCCCCCGACGGGACTCGCGACGCTCCGATCGAGCCCTCTCGACGTACCGGGTGAACGCGTCCCAGACCACGGACCGGTCGAAGTCCTCGACGGCACGACGATGTCCGCCGTCCGCGATCGCACGTCGGAGCGATCGGTCGGTTGCCACCGCTCTGAGCGCCTCTCCCGTCGCTCGTCGGTCGCCGACCGGAACGACGAGTCCCGTCTGGCCGTGCGCCACCAGATCGGCCAGGCCGGTGCAGTCGCTCGCCACCACGGGGAGGCGTGTCGCCCACGCTTCCAGGACGACGGTCGGCAGGCCCTCGCGATGTGACGGGAGGCAGAAGACATCGAATCCGCTGTACTGCTCTGCGGGGTCGTCCACGTTGCCGGTCATGGTCACCCAGTCACTGCGCAGCAGCGTGCGGACGTCGTCGTCGAGGAGGTCGACGCCCTCATCCAGTCCGATCAGCACCAGATGGGCCGGGATCCCGCTGTCGCGGACGTCCGCGACGGCGCGGACGAGGGTCTCGATGCCCTTGTCCCGGGTGACGCGCCCCACGAAGCCGATCACGAACTCGTCACCACGCAGCCCCCAGCGACCACGAACGGACGCTCGGAGTGCGGCATCGTCGGCGATCGCGGTCGCACGGGCGACGTCGGTCCCGACCACCGAACCCGCACCGACGACGTCGATGCGGGTGGTGGGCAGTCCGAGTTCCCCGCACCGTCGACGAAGGCCGTGACCGACCGCAAGGGTGTGCGTCGACATGGTCATGGACAGACGCTCCGCCGCGACGAGGAGCCGCCGCCAGATGCCGTGTGCAGTTTCGAGTCGGAGGCCGTGGAGGACCTGTACGCGAGTCGGCACTCCCGTGAGCCGAGCGGCGACACCTGCGAGCAGGGTGGCCTTCGGCGTGCCGTACACGACCGTCTCAGGACGCAGCTGTCGCATGAGCCGGACGAGCTCGAGCAGTGCGCGGAGGTCACGTGTAGGGGACGGATCCCGGGCGAGCGCGAGGGCGTGGGCTGGCACGCCCTCCCGCGCAGCGACGCGATCGAGGCGCCCGGTGTCGCCGGCAGCCATGGTGACGGGTGCCAACGAGGTCGTGGTGAGGTGGCGTAGCTGATCTCGCATCACGACGTCGAGGGTCGCGTCGACCGTCTTGACGACGAGGGTGCCGGAGCGGGGGGTGGGCATGAGGGGCCTCCGAAGGGGTGGTGGGAATCGGTCACGTGGTGACGAGGTAGCGCGGTCTGCGGAGACCCGCATTCCGCAACACCTGACCGGCGGTCCAGCCGGTATCGTGCGCGAACTGGAGGACGAGCGGCTTCCCCAGGCTGCGTGCGAGTCGACGACGCGAGGCGATCACCTTCCGCGCCGACGCCGAGAAGGCAGGGGTCCTCCGGCTGTGCATGCCGTCGTGCACCCGGTACTGCACCAATCGCTCCGGGACGTTCCCGAGGGTGCATGTCGCACTGAGGCGCAGCCAGAGGTCGTAGTCCTGCATCCGCACGCAGTCCGGGTCGTAGCCGCCTACACGCTCCAGAGGCGATCGCCGGAGCACCATCGCCGAGTGGACGAAGACGTTCCGCCGAAGGAGTTGCCGAGCGGTGTCCTCCGTCGGGACGTCGATGTGTCCCAGCGGTCGTCCGCTCTCGTCGATCACCGTGGCGGCCGATCCGACGCCGGACCACTCGGGATGCTCGTCGAGCGCTGCGATCTGTCGCTCGAGACGATGTGGTTCAGCGATGTCGTCTGCGTCCAACCGCGCGAAGAACGGCGTGTTCGTCGCGCCGAGGACGGCGTTCAGCGTCGCAGCCGTACCCCGTCGGGAGGGCCTGGTGCGGATCCGGACGCGAGGGTCGGCCATCCAGGATCGTCGGTCGTCCTCGATCGGCTCGCCGTCCAACGCCACGACCACTTCGAGGTCGTCGATGGTCTGCGTGAGGGCGGAGGTCACCGCCGCGTCCAGATGGGCGTCCAGGCGCACGGTCGGGATGGCGACGGTAACGCGGGGCGGAGCGCACCGTGAATAGAAGTTCGACATACACATACAGTATATTATGGGAATGGAGTCGTTCAGGAGGCCGTCGTACGGCCCGAGCACACGAGGGAAGGGCGGTCAGGTGTTCGTGCTGCTTGCTTCGGCGGCCCCGGGCATCGCTGGCCGGGGCGTGCAGTTCCTGGCGCTCGCGTGGTTCGCCACGCTCGTCAGGCCCGAGCAGTACGGTGAGTTCGCCGTGTTGCAGACGCTCGTAGTCGGAGCAGCGAGCGTTGTCGGCAGCACCGTCGGCATCACCGCCAACACGGCCGCGGCTGCCCACGGTGTCGACGGTCCGGGGTTGTGCGCTGCCGTCGGCGCGATGGTCCGCCTCCGGGCCGGCGTGCTCGTCGCCAACGCGTGCGCGTCCTTCCTCGTCGTGCTCGTCGGCTTCATCGCCCTCACCCACCCCTCGACGCCCGACGGGCTCGTACCGGCACTCGTCGCCGGAGCGCTCGGCGGTGCGGTCCCGGTGGCGGAGGTGCTCGTCGGTGTCCTCGCGGGCTCCGGTCGTCCCGGTGCCGCCGCCGCGGTCGATGCGCTCCGTGGTGTCGGTGGCGCTGCAGCCGCCGTCCTCATCGGTTCACTGGTCGACGGCGGCGCTGCAGCCGCAGGACTGGTCATCCCTGACCTCGTGATCGCCATCGTGGTCCTGGTCTGCGGCATCGGCCGACCTCAGGCGCCCGTCCGTCTGGATCCGAGCGCACGCGAGGGCGCTGTGTCCGGGATCGCGGCGAATCTGCTCGGGCAGGTCGCGGTCTGGATGGTCATCGCCGCGGTCGGTGCGGTCGGAGGAGCGGTGGCGATGGGGGTGTACGGCGTCGCGATGCGTTTCGCGTCCGTCATCACGGTCGCGCCGGTGTACCTCGGGAAGGTCGTTGTCCGCCACTTCGTCGAGGGGACCGACGCCCCGGGGAGGTGGACCCCTCGGTCGTTCGTCATGGTCGTGGGAGTGCTCTGCGCCATCGGCTCGGTGGTGTCGCTCCTGTTCCTCACCCTCGGCTTCCCCGAGCTGATCGACCGGTACCCGGGGGTCGTACCGGTGACGGTCGCGGTCCTGGTGGTGACATCGGTGCGGGCGGTCCTGATCTGTGTCGGACAGGTCTGCGTCGCGCGCCGAGCCTGGCGGACCTGGGTGCTCGCGGACCTCGTCGCGTGCGGTGCGACCGCTGCGTCGTTGGCGGTGACCGTCGCCCTCGGAGGGGCGTTGAGCACGGTCGTCCTCGCGTCCGGCATCGGGCACGTCGCAGGCATCGCCGTCCGGCTCGCAGGACTCCGCGGCCGCAGTGCTCGGCGGGCGTCCGCATCGGTGGCTGCGAGATGACGACGGCGAGCGCGGTCGTCCGAGCGATCGACGACAGTCGCGCGGCGGTCCACCACCTCGTGCGCGCAGCAGCCGTCGTGCCCGTCTTGCTCAGCCTCGGCTTCCTGGTGTTCGGGCACGGTGACGAGCGTGCCTTCACGGTCCCCGTCGTCGTGCACGCGGTCCTCGTCGTCCTCTCGCTCGAGGTCTCCAGGCTGCTCACGCTCCCGGTCCGCTTCGACGGCTTGACGCTCTTCACCGCCTGGGAAGCCGCCCGCGGCTGTGTCGCGCCGGTGATCATCCAGTACGTGGGCAACGGTTCGGCGTTCCACTACCGGCTGGGGAACGTGGAGGACTCGCGGACGGTGCTGTTCCTCGGATCGACGTTCTTCGCCACCGCGATCGTCGTGAGGCTCGTCGTCGGACTGGTCCGCGTCCGGACGAGCAGCGGTACCGGACGTCAGGTCGCTCGACTCCGACCGTCGCGCATCCCGACGTGGGTCCTGATCGTCGTCGGCTGCGTCGGTATGGTCATCCGCTTCCCGACCCCTGCCGCCGTCGTCGGCTTCCTCTCCGGAGCGATCGAGCAGCTCCAGGGCAACGACCAGATTGGGAGCAGCGGGGTCGTGCTCCTCGGCATGGTGCTCCGGCCGCTGCTGTTCGTCGGCCTCGTCCTCGAACTCCGTCGACGTCGCTCGGAAGGCCGACGCTGGCTGTGGCTGCTCCTGCCGCTCGGGCTCGTCCTCGTCTTCGGACTCGCGTCCTACGGGTTGAACCGGGCGACGGTGGCGTACGCGGTCTTCGCGGTGGTGTTCGTGTTCCTCGACCGGTCGGGACGCCGTCTGGAGACCGTGCCGATGATCACCGCAGTGGCCGCGCTCGGGACGTTCTTCGTCGGCATCGGGACGCTCCGGGCCACACTCTGGGTCAGTCGGACGGCGTTGGACGCGCCCTCCATCGGGATCGTCCCGGCGCTCCAGTCCGTGATCCCCTACTTCGGGACGCCGATGCAACTCGCGGCGGCGCTGCCCTGGATAGAGGCATCGAACCCCTTCGGCATCCGCACCTTCGGCTTGTCCTTGCTGTCGCCGATCCCAGGAGCGCCCGACGTGGCGAGGACCGCGTCGAGCACCGCCGTCTACAACCACGTCGTTTACCACAGCTTCCTCGGGAAGGACCAGCTCCTGCCGACCTGGTTCGAGGGGTACCTCTGCTTCGGACTCATCGGGGTGGTGCTCGCCGGCGCGTTCGCAGCCCTCCTGCTGAGCCTGAGCGACACCCTCCGCCTCGGGACGAGCACGGTGCTCTCCGCCTACGGGAGTGCGCTGCTGGTGCTCTGGAGCGCTCAGGCCGGCGTCACCTCGTTCGGAGTCATCGAGCAGAACATCATCTACTTCGTCCTCGTGCCGATGGTCCTCGGGTTCGTCAGCACCCCACCTGAGGCACGTGCCTCGACCAAGAACGAAAGGTCACATCGTGAAGATCCTCATGCTCTCGGGCATCTTCGGCCAGACCGCGGAGTACCGCGCCACCCACATGGCCGAGACCCCCGACAGCCTGCTGGCCGACGGCTTGTCGGCGATCGGTGTCGACGTGACGACCGCGCCGCCGAACTTCCGCGGTGACTGGCGCCCGTACGACATCGTCCACCTGAACCACCTCACGAACGCATGTCTCCGAGCGCTGGCCCCCTCGCGGCAGCGGATCGTATTCACGCACCACACGAGCGGGTGGAAGCCGTGGCACCACCGTCTCGTCCGCAACGCTGTCGAGCGGCGCGCCGACCGTGTCGTCGTCTTCACCGAGGACGAACGTCGTCGGCTGGGGAGGCACGTGCAAGGGGACAAGGTCGCCGTCATCCGCAGCGCGCTGGCCGTCGAACGTTTCGGACCGGAGCCGCATCGGGCTCCGGCTCCAGGGGAGCCCTGGGAGCTGCTGTACGTGGGCCAGCTCGTGGCGTTCAAGCGGGTGCACCTGGCACTCGAGCTCGTCCGGCGGATGCGCGCAGCGGGCCACCCGACTCGGCTCCGGATCATCTCCCACCGCGACACCCTGCGCCCCGATCTCGAGGCCGAAGCACGTCGTCTCGGAGTCGCCGACGCCGTCGAGTACCTCGGCACGCGCACTCGGGACGAGATCGGCCCTGAGATGGCGAAGTCACACTTCCTGGTCCTGCCGTCGCACCGCGAGGCACTCTCGACCGTGACGAGTGAGGCCGCGCTGACGGCGCTGCCCGTCCTGCTCTTCGACGTCAGCGGAGCCGACGAGCAAGTCCCAGGCGGTTGGGAGCGGCCGCACCCGGACGACGCCGAACGCTGGTTCGACCTGGCGCTTCGCCGTGTGGACCACTACGCCGAGGCCGCGGCCGCCTTCGAGCAGAACGCGACGACCGTTCGCGACCGCCTGGGGATCGATCGTGCAGTCCAAGAACACGTGGAGCTGTACCGATCCCTCCTCTGACCATCCACCACCGCAACCCGAACCAGAACGGAACGTCATGTACCTCTCAACCGTGCTCCACACCATCCGCAAGGGGTGGCTCCTCATCCTCGGCGGCGCCGTGCTCGGCCTGCTCGGAGCCGCAGCCGTCAACGTCACTGCCGTGCCGGAGTACAAGGCGACCACGAGCCTGTACGTTTCCGTCGGCGGTTCCACCAACTCGAGTGAGCTCGCTCAAGGAGGCACAGCCGCGGAGCAGAAGGTGCAGTCCTTCGCGGCGGTGGCCACCGGAGCCCGCGTCCTCCAACCGGTGATCGACGAACTCGGGCTCCGCATGACGTCGAACGAACTCGCGGAGAAGGTGGCGACGCAGACCCCGATCGACAGCGTCATCATCGACATCACGGTGACCGACGGTTCGCCGACCAATGCGAGCGCGATCGCGAATGCCGTCGGAGCAAGTCTCGCTGACGTCGTCACGGGCACGCTCGAGACGCCGAGTGCGGACGGGACGAGCCCGTTCCGCATCGAGACCGTGCAGCCTGCGCTCGTTCCGGAGGCGCCGGCGACGCCACGCGTCGTGTCGAACCTCGTTGGTGGACTCGCGCTGGGCCTCCTGGCAGGCCTCGCTGCTGCTGCGGTCCGCATCGCACTCGACACCCGGCTTGAGGGGCGGGTGGACATCGAGGAAACCGGCGGCGCGCCCGTGCTGGGCGAGGTTCCGTACCACCGGGACTTCCGGGACCGGCCGCTCGCCGTCCACAGCGACCCGCTCGCTCCGCGTTCCGAAGCGTTCCGGCGACTCCGTACGAACCTGCGCTTCCTCGAACTCGGGCGCGATTCGAAGAGCTTCGTCGTCACGTCCTCGTTGCCCGGCGAGGGGAAGAGCACCGTTGCGGTCAACATGGCACTCGCTCTCGCCGAGGACGACCAGCGTGTCGTGCTCGTCGACGGCGATCTCCGTCGCCCCAGGGTCGCGGAGATGATGGGCGTCGAGGGTGCGGTCGGATTGACTGACGTCCTCATCGGCCGGGCCGAGCTCCAGGATGCGCTGCAGCCGTGGGGCCGGGGCAATCTGGTGGTGCTGCCCTCCGGACAGGTACCCCCGAACCCGGCGGAGATGCTCAGCAGCACTGGGATGACCGCGATCCTCGCCGACCTCGAAGCGCGGTTCGACGTCATCGTAATCGACGCGCCGCCGCTCCTGCCCGTGGCGGATGCGGCGATCCTCGGTCGGATCGCGGGGGGAGCGCTCCTGGTCGCAGCCACACGCAGGACGAGTCGTAAGCACTTCGCGCAAGCCGCCGCTGCATTGCGGGACGCCGGGTCAGAGCCGCTCGGAGCGGTCATCACGATGGCTCGTCCGTCGTCACGAGACCCGTACGCCTTGAACTACTCCTACCAGTCGCCGAGCTGAGGTCGTCCTGCGCGGACTCCCGAGGGCGGGGAACCACAGGTTCCCCGCCCTCTTCGTGTCAGCAGCTCTGAGGGTGGCTCGTCGTTGCTCGGGACATCGAGCGGTTCAGTCGATGAGCGCCCTTCCGCGGACGGTCCGCGTAGGAGGCACGGGTGACGATCATGCCGCTGCCTGCGACTTGAACGCGGCCGGGTCTGGCCGTGGACGCCGCCCGACCGGCACCCGCGAGGAGCATGACCCCGGCAGTGGGTCGTTGAACGCGGACCTCACCAGCCGAGTGCACCGTCGAATACCTACGGAGCGCGCGCCGGCCGTTCTCCGGCACCATGACCTCGGCAGGCTCCGCCGTCTGCCTCTGCTCGGTCGATTGCGTGGTGCGGGCCACATCCACTGGCTCCGGTCCGTCGCATACGCTGCAACACGACAAGGGCGCCCGCGACTCGCGGGCGCCCTTGTCGTGTGATCGGTGACGACTGGCGCGGGATCAGTGGGCCGAGGTGGGGAGAACCTTCGTGCCCGAGCCGAGTTCGTTGAACGCTGGTTCTTCACCGTCGTAGTAGACGGTGTTGTCGGTGCCGCTGCTGGTGACGGTTTCCGCAGCGTGGACCGTGATCGTGTTGTGGTCACCCTCGACGGTGAGCTGCTTGACAGCGCCGATGGTCAGCGTGTTGCCGTGCCCCAGGACGTCGAACACGTCGCAGCCGTCGTGGTTGCTCTTCTGGTCGTCGGCACGGAGCGCGGCGACGCCGTCGGTGCACTTCGCTTCCGCGACGGGATGGGAGGTGGACGAGGGAGACGGGGACGGGCCGGGGGTGTGCGCCGTGCAGGCGCTGAGCGAGACGATGGTCGCGGCGGCGAGGACGCCGGCGATGATCCGGGTGCGCATGGAGGTCCTTTTGATTCAGGTCGGTCGGTGGACCGGCCACGCGGGAGCGAGGCAGGGGCGGGCTGAGTGCTCGCGCATTCGGCCCGCCCCTGGTCAGTACTCGCTGCGTGCCGGTGGGTGTGTCACTCGGCGGGCGTGATGGTGAACGGAGCGAGGGTGGTGGTCACTCCGTCCTTCGTCGTCTGGCTGACGGTGAAGGTGTAGGGACCGTGGCCGAGCCACTTCGCCACCGCCCATTCCCCGGTGTTGCTGACCTGCGTCGTGACCTTCGCCAGACCGTGACCGGGGTCGAGCGTGACCGTTGCGCCGGCAGCTCCGGTACCGCGGAACGTCTCCGCGCGATCGGGGGTGAAGGTGTCACCGTCGGCGTGGCTCGTGATCGCGAACGGCTGATCGATCGGCGTGGCTGTCTTGTTCAGGTGCAGTGTCGTGGAGCCGTTGGCTGCACCGTTGGTGGTCTGCGTGACGTCTAGGACGTACGTCCCGCCGCCCAACCACTTCGAGACCGACCAATGTCCGTTACTGGCGACCTGCGCTGTCGCGTCGACGGAGGTGAAGTTGCTGACGTGGACGCGGACCTCGGACCCGGGGGTGCCGGTGCCGGTGAAGGTGACCAGTTCGTTCTTGTGGTCTGAACCTTCTACGGGCGACGTCACGACGAAGGGTCGCGTGACGGACGCCGGCTGGTTGATCTGGATGCTCGTGCGGCCGGTCTCCTCGCCCTCGGGAGTGGTCTGGTAGACGTCGAAGTCGTACGCGCCGGAACCCAGGTACCTGTTCACCGACCACTTCCCGTTCAACGTGACCTGGGTGGTCACCTTCGCCAGACCGTCGACCTTGGGGTCGATGGTGATGGTGCTGCCGGGCGTGCCGGTGCCGGTGAAGGCGACCAACTCTTCCTTGTGCGTGGAACCGGAGGTGGGGGCGCTGACTCCGAACTTCCGGTCGACGGGTGTGCCCTCCTCGACCAGTTCGATGCCGTCGACACGGCTCTCCTGGCCCTTCGCAGTCTGAACGACATCGAACCGGTAGGTACCGATGTTCATCGGTCGGTCGATGTGCCACGAGCCATCCCACGCAACCGTGGTGGTGTAGTCAGCGAGCCCGCCGAAGGCGTCGAGCAGGACTGTGGCACCGGGCGTGCCGGTGCCGGCGAACCGCACGGTGGACTTCGCCGGGTAGGTGTCACCGGACGTGGGCGAGGTCAGCGAAACGGGGACCACGGCGGCGTCGCGGTCGAGCGTCACCTCCGCGGTGGTGACCGTGTTGCCCCGGGCAGTCTGGGTGACGGTGTAGGTGTGCTCGCCGTCCTGGATCCGCTCGACCGGGATCGAGAAGGAGCCGTCCTCGACTGTGCCGGACGCGACCTCCTTGCCGTTCTCGGTGATCGCGATACGGGCTCCGTCGGTGCCGGTACCGGTGACCGTCGCAGTCGAGTCCTCGAACGCATCGTCCGGGCCCGACGCGGTGACCGCCGCGCCGAAGTCCGCCTCGGTGGTGGCGGTCTGCGTGCCGTCGATGCCGGTCTGCTCGATGGTGAGGGTGTGCTTACCCGCCCCCAGCGAGTCGATCTCGAGCGACCAGGCGCCGTTCTGCACCTCAGTGGAGCCGAGTCGCTTGCCGTCCTCGTCCTTCACGGTGATCGTGCCGCCGTCGACGCCAGTGCCCTTGACGATCGCCTTCTTCGTGACGTCGTCCGGGAACTCGACCGACGCCGTCGGCTTCGCGACTGAGTTCTTGCCGGGGTTGATCTTCAGGTCGGAGTGCGTGCGGTTGTTGCCCTTCGTGATGCCCGCGGCGACGAGGGTGTACTCGCGGTCCTCGAGCCCGTCGATCGAGGCGAACCAGGTGTTGTTCTTCGCGGCCCTGGTCGAGGCGAGGACGTCATTCGAGTCCTTGTCGTACACGTTGACCTCGGTGCCTGCCGGCGCGGTGCCCTCGATCTCGAGTGGCTCGCCCGGCTCGAGGACGAAGTCGTCGTCGGGTGAGGTGACCACGACGCCCGCGCCGTAGTCGATGTCGACGCTGACGCGGCCGTTGTCCTGGCCGCGGATCTCCTGCCCCACCGTGAGCTCGTAGTTGCCCGGCATGTTCGGTGCGTTGATCGGCGTGGACCACTTGCCCTCGGCGTCCGCCTTCACGGTGACGACGTCGTCCTCGCCGTGCCGGACCGTGACCTTCGTGTTCGGCTGTGCCGTGCCGGAGACCTGCACGACGGTGTGGACGTCGTCGGCGAACGTCGCCGTCGCGGTGACCGGTGCGACCTCGAGCTTCACTTCGACCGTCGTCGTCGCGACGGGCACACTGCCCTGCAACGCCTCCAACTCAACCGACGTGGTTCCGAGCTTCAAACCCGTGAGGTATGCCGAGAACTTTCCGTCATTGACGGACACGGTTTTCCGCTGTGCCTCACCCGCCTCGTCCGTCCACTTCGCCCGCACACCCGTCGCATCGATCGATGCCAGCCCTGATACCGTCGCTGTTCCGGAATCCAGATTGATGTTCGAGACCCCCGCTACGAATCCCTTGAAGCGGTAGTGTTTCGAACCCTGGCCAAAGTGTGCTTGGTAACCGCTGCCGTAAAAAGAGAATTCATCTATGTACGAGTCCGGCGCTACTTTGAACTGCAGGTCACCACTCGGGAGTAGACGCATCAGCGAATTGTCGGACTCGCAGCTGATGTCGGACCGCATCCGATTGTCCGAGTCCAGACCGAAGCACTGGTTGCCCGCGACTGGGTTGATCATGTGACCGTACTCAGCGAACGGAAAAACGAGGCTCCGGGCAGC
This sequence comes from Curtobacterium sp. MCJR17_055, assembly GCF_003224335.1. GTDB lineage: Bacteria > Actinomycetota > Actinomycetes > Actinomycetales > Microbacteriaceae > Curtobacterium. The sequence continues at coordinate 707,920 of NZ_QKLF01000001.1, read as the reverse complement.
TGCTACTGCACTCTCATATGAGTTGTACTTGTTGAAGTGGGTCTGACTCAGAGTTTTCGTCATTCCCCAAACCTCACCATCGGAGCCGACGAGTACGGCGGGGGCCGCGGTCGATTCGGCCGCTTCCGCTGCGGGCCCGAAACTCAACCCGGTGACGATCGTGGCAGCAGCGAGCCCAGCGGCCCCGACTGCTCGAAGTGTCTTCTTCATATAAGGAGATGTCTTTCGATGCGCGCCGTGCTACTACACGGCTCCAACATGGACATGTGAAATGTCGCATGGACTCGCCGAAAACCTTCTGGGTGCAATGCGTACCTCCCGACCTGCGCCCACCCGACGCAACTTCCGCGCTCAGGACTTGACGCGCCTCCCGTCCTGAGTAAACTTGAGTCCGTCGGACGCAAGTCCAACCCCTTACCCCAACACGAGGAGTCAACACATGGGACGTGCAGTAGGCATCGACCTCGGAACCACCAACTCCGTCGTCTCCGTTCTCGAGGGCGGCGAGCCCACCGTCATCGCCAACGCCGAGGGGCTCCGCACGACGCCCTCGATCGTGGCGTTCACGAAGGACGGCGAGGTGCTCGTCGGCGAGACCGCGAAGCGCCAGGCCGTCACCAACGTCGACCGCACCATCGCGAGCGTGAAGCGCCACATCGGTACCGACTGGAAGGTCGACATCGACGGCAAGAGCTACACGCCGCAGGAGATCTCGGCCCGTACCCTCGGCAAGCTCAAGCGCGACGCCGAGCAGTACCTCGGTGAGGACGTCACGGACGCGGTCATCACCGTCCCGGCGTACTTCAACGACGCCGAGCGCCAGGCCACCAAGGACGCCGGTGAGATCGCCGGCCTCAACGTCCTGCGCATCATCAACGAGCCGACCGCTGCGGCGCTCGCGTACGGCCTCGACAAGGGCAAGGAAGACGAGCTCATCCTGGTCTTCGACCTCGGTGGCGGCACGTTCGACGTCTCCCTGCTCGAGGTGGGCAAGGACGAGGACTTCTCCACGATCCAGGTCCGCGCGACCTCCGGCGACAACCGCCTCGGTGGCGACGACTGGGACCAGCGGATCGTCGACCACCTCGTCAAGAAGTTCAAGGACGAGCACGGCGTCGACCTGTCGACCGACAAGATCGCGAAGCAGCGCCTCAAGGAGGCCGCCGAGCAGGCGAAGAAGGAGCTGTCGAGCCAGCTCAGCGCGAGCATCCAGCTCCCGTACCTGACGCTCACCGCCGACGGCCCGCTCAACCTCGACGAGACCATCTCGCGCGCGCAGTTCGAGCAGATGACCTCCGACCTGCTCGACCGCACGAAGAAGCCCTTCAACGACGTCATCAAGGAAGCGGGCGTGTCGGTCAACGACATCGCGCACGTCGTCCTCGTCGGTGGTTCGACCCGCATGCCCGCCGTGGCCGAGGTCGTCAAGTCGCTGACCGGTGGCAAGTCGCCGAACCAGGGCGTCAACCCGGACGAGGTCGTCGCCGTCGGTGCCGCGCTCCAGGCCGGTGTCCTGAAGGGTGAGCGCAAGGACGTCCTGCTCATCGACGTCACCCCGCTCTCGCTCGGCATCGAGACCAAGGGCGGCCTGATGACGAAGCTCATCGACCGCAACACCGCGATCCCGACCAAGCGCAGCGAGACCTTCACGACCGCCGACTCGAACCAGCCGTCGGTCGCGATCCAGGTCTTCCAGGGTGAGCGCGAGTTCACCCGCGACAACAAGCCGCTCGGCACCTTCGAGCTGACCGGCATCGCGCCGGCCCCGGCGGGCATCCCGCAGATCGAGGTCACGTTCGACATCGACGCCAACGGCATCGTGCACGTGTCCGCGAAGGACAAGGGCACCGGCAAGGAGCAGTCGATGGTCATCTCCGGCGGCTCGTCGCTGCCGAAGGAGGACATCGAGCGCATGGTCCGCGAGGCCGAGGAGCACGCGGCCGAGGACAAGGCCCGCCGTGAGGCGAGCGAGCGTCGCAACCAGGCCGAGCAGCTCGTCTACTCGATCGAGAAGCTCATCAAGGAGAACGACGACAAGCTCCCCGCGGACGTCAAGTCCGAGGTCCAGGGCGACGTCGACGGCCTCAAGTCCGCGCTCGCGGGTGACGACGACGAGGCCGTGAAGACCGCGTTCGACAAGCTCAACGAGTCGCAGGGCAAGCTCGGACAGGCGATCTACGCGCAGAGCCAGGCAGCCGACGCCGCCGGTGATGCGGGTGCGGGCGCCGGTGCCGAGGGCCAGACCACCGCTGACGACGAGGACATCGTCGACGCCGAGGTCGTGGACGACGACGACAACGACAAGAAGTAGGACACATGACCACCAGCAACGAGAACCCGCAGGACCCGCAGCACGACGGCGCCGACCTGCCTGGAGGCTCGGCTGACGGTGGGCAGACCGGGTCCGGCCCGGCGGATGGTTCCGCCGGGCCCGCCGGGTCCGCCCCCCAGGGTGGGCAGGCACAGGGCGGCCGGGCACAGGGCGGACGGGCGCAGGGCAACCCGGCCGAGGGCTCCGAGGACGGCGCGACGGCTGACGTCGACGGCACCGAGGACCTCATCGAGGCCGAGGGTCCGGACGTCGAGGTGTCGACGGACGCCCCGCCGGCGAACGACCTGAGCCCCGAGGACGAGGCGCTCCTGGCCGACGCAGCGACCGGCATCGCCGAGGACCGGCTCTCGCCGTCCGACCGCGACCTCGTCGGCGAGATGCGGACGGACATGCTCCGCGCCCAGGCCGAGCTCGTGAACTTCCGGAAGCGCGTCGAGCGTGACCGGGACGCCAACCGCGAAGCCGTCATCGCCGAGGTCGTTCGTGCACTGCTCCCGGCCCTCGACGACCTGAACCGCGCCGAGTCCCACGGCGACCTCGCCGAGGGACCGATGCAGGTCATCGCCCAGAAGCTCCGCAGCGGGTTCGACAAGTTCAAGCTCGTGCAGATCGGCGAGAAGGGCGAGACCTTCGACCCCAACGTGCACGAGGCGATCGTCCAGCTGCCCACGCCGGGAGCGACCGGCCAGACCGTGGCGGACGTCGTGGAGCCGGGCTACAAGCTCGGTGACCGCGTGCTCCGTGCGGCCAAGGTCGCCGTGGCGGTGCCGGCCTGAGGGTCGGCGACGGTGGAAGGGAGGTGAGCCGTGGCCAGTCAGGACTGGTTCGACAAGGACTTCTACGCAGTGCTCGGGGTGTCGAAGGACGCCTCCGAGGCTGACCTGAAGAAGACGTACCGGAAGCTCGCGCGGCAGTACCACCCGGACTCCAACCCGGGTGACGCTGCTGCCGAGTCGAAGTTCAAGGAGATCAGCGAGGCGTACTCGGTGCTCTCCGACAAGGAGCAGCGCAAGGAGTACGACCAGGTCCGCGCGATGGGCTCCGGCGCTCGCTTCACCTCGGGTGGTGCGGGCGGCCAGGGCGGCTTCGAGGACGTGTTCGGCGGCATGTTCGGCGGAGGCGGCGGCGGACAGCGCGTCCGGTTCGGCCAGGGCGGTGCCGGCGGTGCGGGCGGGTTCGAAGACATCCTCGGCGGCATGTTCGGCGGGGGCGGTTTCGGCCAGAACTCCGGCGGCTTCCGCGGCTTCGGCGGACCGACGAAGGGGCGTGACGTCACCGCGACGACCACGCTCGACTTCGCCACCGCGATCGCCGGCGACACCGTCAAGCTCGCGCAGGGCAACGGCCGACCGGTCAACGTCCGCATCCCCGCGGGCGTCGCCGACGGCCAGAAGATCCGGCTGCGTGGTCGAGGCGAACAGAGCCCCGACGGCGGCGAGGCCGGCGACCTGGTGGTCACCGTCTCCGTCCGCAAGCACCCGGTGTTCGAGCGCGACGGGCAGAACCTCCGCGTGGACGTCCCCGTGACGTTCGTCGAGGCGGCGCTCGGCGCCACGATCCAGGTGCCCACACTCGGCGGCGAACCTGTCAAGCTGCGGGTCGCCCCGGGGACGCCCTCGGGCCGGGTCCTCCGGGTCAAGGGCCGGGGCGTCCCGGGCAAGAACGGCACCGGTGACCTGCTCGCCACCGTCCAGGTCGCCGTCCCGTCCCACCTCTCCGACAAGGCCCGCGCAGCGCTCGACGCCCTCGCGGACGCCCTGCCGGACGAGGACCCCCGCGAGGACCTCCTCGCGAAGGCGCGCGGCTAGCCGCGCACCGAACCGCACTGCACGACCGGCCAGGAGGCTCGGCGCGGCTCCGTCAGGGACCCGAGCCGAGCCTCCAGGCCGGCAGGGTGGGCGCGCCGCCGGCGCGTCCCGTCACAACCGGTGGTGCGGGCACAGACTGGTCCCGCACCACGCGCACGACGGAAGGAGCGCTCGATGACCGAGATGGACGAGAACTCGCCCGTCTTCGCGATCGCGGTCGCGGCGGAACTCGCCGAGATGCACCCGCAGACCCTGCGGCAGTACGACCGGCTCGGCCTCGTCGTGCCCGGGCGCACCCGTGGCGGGTCGCGGCGGTACTCGATGCGCGACATCACCCAGCTCCGCGAGATCGCGCGGCTCGGGTCCGAGGGTGTGTCCCTCGAGGGCATCCGGCGGGTGCTCGACCTCGAGAACGAGAACGCACAGCTGCGCACCCGTGTCCGGGAGCTCGAACGGGCACTCGCCGACCAGCTCATCAGCCGTCCGGGTGCTCGGGTGTTCGCCGCGACGACGACCGGCGCCGCGGTGCCCCTGCGTGCCGGCATGCGGCCGCAGCGCAACACCGCCGTCGTGCTCTACCGGCCGCAGCGCTGACGAACCGTTCGCCCTGACGGTGCCCGTCAGCAGTCGAGCGGCGGATCGGCGAGCGAGCGGGCCGCACTGCCCGCGGCACTGCACGGCCCGGAGCCGTCGGGCCGCTCGTCCGCCGGGACGCACCGATCGACCATCCGGCGACGTGCTCGGACGGAGCGGATGACCTGGCGGATGCACTCCTGGCACACGGTCAGCGCTCCGCATGTCCTCGGAGCGGGTCGTCGTCCCCGTCACCGGCGTCAGCGCGATCCGGGTCCGGCAGCAGGTGCACCGCCCAGGTCGCTCGCTCCGCCAGCCGTCCGTCACGTCCGTCCACGGCGATCCGCAGCGCGACGACACCGTTGCGGATGTGCTCCCACGGCAGTGCCTCGTGCAGCCGGTCGTTCCGCAACCGGAAGGTCAGGCCGTCGAGTGAACTGAGCAACGCCGCCGACAGCATCGGGTTGTGGCACTCGTTGATGAAGGTCCGGTAGACCGGCGTCGCCGCGTCAGCCGTCGGCATCCATCCCGGCTCCTGCATGCAGTCGAGCAGGACGCCGAGACGACGGAACAGCGAGGACCGTGACCGGTCGCTCAGCGACGCGACGGCGAGCCGCACCACACCGCCGAACAGGAGCCCCAGGGCCTGCAGCGCAGGGAGGACGTCCTCGTCCCGCGGCACCGCCACGCGTGTGTACCGGTTCGCCCGCAGTTCGACCAGACCGAGGCGACCCAGGTCCGCGAGGGCCTCCCGCACCGGCGTCCGTGAACACCCGAGCTGCAGCGCGAGTTCGTCGTCGTCGAGTCGTTGGCCGGGACGGAGCCGTCCGCTGATGATCTCCGCACGCAGACGCTCACGAGCGACGTCACGGAGCAGGGTCTTCGTCCCGGGGGTGGGTCGCGCTACGAACATCGGCCCCTCTCGCGGTGCTGCGGAGCCCGGGCGGTCCGGGCGTGTTCCGACCGTACGACTCCTGCTGCACGATGTCGCGTGTGGTATATCGGTGTTCTCCAGCGCCGGGTTGCAGACCGGGGAACGGGACTGCCAGTGCGCCGCGGCTACTCTCGGTCCGTGCCGTCCTTCGACTTCGCCGACCACTTCCGGCGCCACGCCCGCGAGCAGGGCCCGGACCTCATCGCGATCGACGGGACCGACCGGTTCCTCCTCGACGAGGCTCCGCACGTGCACGGCGACGCCCTGCGGCACCCGGGCGCCGTCACGGTGGTGGACGACCGGTACGGGGTGCTCACCCTCGGAGTGCTCGCCCTGCACGGAGCGTCGGATGTCCGTGTGGTCCAGGACTCGCTCGTCGGTGAGCGAGCACTGGAGGCCAGCGCCGGCACGTTCGGCCGTCGCGGGTTCCACCACCCGGAGGGCTTCGAGGAGGCGTTCCGTGACGCCCGACTCGTCATCCTCCGGCTCAGCAAGTCGCACGACCGCCTGGACGAGGTCGCACGCGCGGTCGCCCGCTTCGCCGCGCCGGACGTCGTGCTGCTCTGCGGTGGACGCACGAAGTACATGACCCTGACCCAGAACGACGTGCTCCGGCGGTCGTTCGGCGAGGTCGTCGCGAGCCGTGGGCGCGGCAAGTCCCGCCTGCTCATCGCGTCGGACCCGCTCCGCGCCGCCGCCGAACGCGCCGCGGTGACCGATCCGTGGCCGCGTCAGGTACGTCAGGACGAGCTCGACATCACCATCGCCGCCCACGGCGGCGTGTTCGCGGGCACGTCGCTCGACATCGGGACGCGGGTCCTGCTCGAGGCCGCCGAGGCGGCCATGCCGGAGGCCCGGGTCGTCGTCGACCTCGGGTGCGGCAACGGGGTGGTCGCGACCGTCGTCGCGCGCTCCCGCCCACGCGTGCGCGTGGTGGCGACGGACGTCTCCGCGGCGGCGATCGCCTCGACGCGTCTCACCGCCGACGTCAACGGCGTCGGCGACCGCGTCCGTACCGTGCGGAGCGACGCCGGCGACGAACTCGACGAGGACAGCGCCGACCTGGTGCTGTGCAACCCGCCCTTCCACGCGGACACGACCGTCTCGACGGACGCCGCCGAGGCGATGTTCCGCAACGCGGCCTCGGTGTTGCGTCCGGGTGGGGAACTCTGGACGGTGTGGAACTCGCACCTCCGGTACCGCCCGGTGCTCGAGCGCATGGTCGGACCCACGCGGCAGGTGACGCGGACGGCGAAGTTCACCGTCACGGCGTCGGTCGCCCCGCGCTGAGCTCCGGTCAGACGAGCCGCCGACGTCTGCGGGCCCGGGGGAGTGGCCGGCCGCGACGGGGACGACCCCGCACCACGGGCGTGGAGCGGGGCCGTCCGCATCAGACCCTCGTGACGGGCCGTCGTGCCGTGCGGGTCAGATCGTGACCGTGACCTGCGTGGAGCGGTCACCCGAGACGACGGTGATGACGTGCTCGCCCGCCGTCAGCCCGGTCACGGTGAGGTGTCCGGTGCCGTCCTCGTGGATGGCGCTGTAGGCGAGGACCGTGCCGTCCGCGTCCTTCGCCTGCAGGCCGCCGATGCCCGAGGGGAGGCCCCAGACGTCGATCTCGGCGCTGCCGGTGAGTGCCGACGCGTTCACGACCGTGGCCGCGAGCTGGTCGGACGGGTGGTCGCCGTTGCCGACGACCACGTCCTGTTCGGCGGTGCGGTCGCCGTTCGTCGAGGTGACGTGCACCGTCGTCGTCAGCGCTTCCGGTGCAGGCAGGACGACACTCGCGACGCCGCCGTCGCCGATCGTCGCCTGCTTCGTGACGCCGTTCGCGGTGGCCGTCACCTCGGTGCCCTCCGCGCCCGAGAAGTGCGCGACGACCTCGGAGGCGGTGAGGCGGCTGGTGGTCACGGCGACCTCGGCCGGAGCGGGGGTCTCCTCACCGTCACCCTCGCCCGGGTCCGTGGTTCCGCTGCCGTCGCCCTGGCCGGGGTCCGTGGTGCCGCTGCCGTCGCCCTGGCCGGGGTCCGTGGTGCCGCTGCCGTCGCCCTCGCCGGGGTCCGTGGTGCCGCTGCCGTCGCCGTCGCCCTCGCCGGGGTTCGGGGTCCCACCGTCGGCGTCGTAGCGGAGGGAGTACGGCTCCGACTTCCAGCGTCCGTGCTCGTCCTGGTACTGCACGGTGAGCTCGTTCAGGCCCTCCTCGAGGTCCTCCGAGAACGCGATCCGGAAGTCGCCGTCGGCGTCGGTCGTGCCGTGCGCGGCCATGGACCCGGTGTGGTCCGTGACCAGGACCTGTCGGTACGAGCCGACGGTCGACCCCTCGATGGTCGGACGGGCCTCCGTCACGGTGGAGCCGTCGGCGGGCGTCGCGATGGTGAAGCCGGTGGTCTTCGGGGCCCAGGTGACGCTCTGGGAGACCCGCTTCTGCCAGCTGCCGTCCGGCTGCTCGAATGCGACGACGATGCCGTTGTCGCCGAGGTGCAGCGCGCCCTCGATCGTGACCGACCAGTTGCCGTCGGCGTCGGCGGTCGTGCTCCCGAGGGGGTCGACGCCCATCGCGAGGATGCTGACGCGGCCGTTCGGGCGACCGTGCCCGGTGAAGGTCGGCTGTGCGGTGTCGACCGTGGCGCCGTCAGAGGGGCTCGTCACGTCGTAGACCGGTTCGGTCGCCTCGCCGGGGCCCAGGTTCTCGGAGCCGGAGCCGGAGCCTTCGCCGGTGCCGGAGTCCTCCCCACCCGAGCCGGAGCCCGAGCCGTCCCCGGCGTCCGCGCCGACCTCCGCCACCACCCAGCCGCTCGCCGCGAACCGGTCGTGGTCGGGCGTGCTCGCCGGGACGGCGTCGTTCACGGTCCGGACGAAGGCGTGCTCGGCGTCGGCACCGCCCGGGATCCGGACGCTGAAGTCGCCGTTCGACCCGGTCTCGGCGGTGGCCAGGACGGTCTCGCGGTCGGTCGACGTCTGGACCTCGGCGCGGAGGTTCGTGTGACCCGTGACCACGAGGTCGTCACCGTCGCGGGTGACGGAGTCGATCGTCGGGGTCGCCGCGTAGGCGTCGAGCTCGGCCTGACCCGGCATGCTGTACGTGCCGTTCTTCTTGACGACCGACGCCGTGATGGTCTGCGGACCGGACACGAGCGACTCGAGCGTGCAGGAGTACAGGTTCGGACGCGCCTGGGTCGCGGTGCCGGTGCACAGGACGTGCCCGTCCGCGTCGACGATCTTCAGCGTGCCGCCGGTGACGGAGCTCGTGACCTGGGCCTCCGGGGTGGCCTGCCCGGTGACGAACAGGCGGTTGCCGTCCCGCTCGCCCTGGGCGGTGGCGCCCTGCACCGTGTACACGTTCGTGGTGCTGCCGACGATCGGCCGTGAAGCCGTCGCCCCCGGGATCGACGGGGTGTCCGCAGTGCTCGTCGCGGCGGAGGCGGCCGACGGGACGAGGGTTGCGGCGAGGACGAGGCCGAAGGCGGCCCCGGCTGTTGCTCGGTGGATCGTGCGCATGGTTCCCTTCCTGTCCGCGCGGAGCACGCGGACCTGGGAATACTGCATGTGGCATACGGAGAAGATCCCGAGTGTGATGGTGAGGTTCCTCCACCAGAACGAGGAAAGCCCCGACCAGATGGCCGGGGCTTTCCTCGTGGGAGCGTTGACTACGCGGGGACGTAGTCGAACGTGTCCGGGTCGGGGCCGGTGCGGTGGCCCTTGTCGAGCGTCGTGATGTCCGTCATGTCCTCGTCCGAGAGCTCGAAGTCGAAGATCTGGAAGTTCTCCTCGACGCGCGAGCGGGTCACCGACTTCGGGAAGACGATGTCGCCGCGCTGGATGTGCCAGCGGAGGACGACCTGGGCCGGGGTCTTGCCCGTGCTGCGGGCGATGCGGGTGATCGTCTCGTCGTCGAGCACGAGACCCTGGGCGATCGGGGACCAGGCCTCGGTCGCGATGCCGTGCTCCGAGCCGTACGCGCGGAGCTCGTCCTGCACGAGGTACGGGTGCACCTCGATCTGGTTCACGGCCGGCGTGATCGTGGTCTCGGCAGCGAGACGGTTCAGGTGGTGCGCCTGGAAGTTGCTGACGCCGATCGAGCGCGCGGTGCCGGCGTGGTAGAGCTCCTCGAGCGCCTTCCAGGTCGGGACGAAGTCGCTCACGGTCGGGAGCGGCCAGTGGATGAGGAAGAGGTCCGTGTAGCCACCGAGCAGGTCGGCCGACTTCTTGCCGTTCTCGGCTGCTGCGTCCGGGGCGTGGAAGCCGTTGTTGAGCTTCGAGGTGACGAAGACCTCCTCGCGGGGGATGCCCGACTCGGCGATCGCCTCACCGACCTCCTTCTCGTTGCCGTACATCTCGGCGGTGTCGATGTGGCGGTAGCCGACCTCGAGCGCAGTGAGGGTTGCGGCCTTCGTCTCGGCGGGGTCGATCTGGAAGACGCCGAAGCCGAGCTGCGGGATCGTGCGTCCGTCGTTGAGCGTGATGTTCGGAACGGTGGTCATGCGTCGATCCAACTCCCGACGTCGCGCACGGCTTCCCGGGGACGGTCAGGCGGGCGTGTCCCCCTCCCGCCGGTCCGGGTGGGTCAGGCGAGTGCGGCCGCGATGTACGCGGCGAGCGCCTCGCCGTAGGCCACCGCCGGGTCGGCCGAGGCGAAGGTCCGGTCGGTGCCGGCGATGCGGGCGGTGACCGTCCACAGCACCTGGTCGTCTTGGCCGACCAGCCGCGTCAGTCCGACGAACGCCGGCCCGAGCAGGTCCCGCAGTTGGTCCTCGCGCGGCAGCCACAGGGAGTCGGCCGCGGCGACCGAGTCGAGCGCCCACTCGGTCGTGCCGTTGAAGCCGAGTTCGACGCCCGTGGGGTGGTCGTGCCGCTCGACCGTCATCTCGGAGACGGTGTACACGTCCTCGTCGACCCCCGGCTTGTCGATGACGAACCGGTCGCCGGTGTCCGGGTGCCAGCGGAGCCCCGCGGTGCGGAGGGCACGGGCGAGTTCCACGGTGATCATGCGCCCACACTGGCACGCACCGGACCGGCCGGCACCGAGCGCACGACCAGGTTGCGGACCGGACCCGCGAGGCCGCGCTCCCGGGACGGCAGGACGGCCCTCCGGAGAACTCGTCGGGCGGTCGTACTACCATCGCGACGCACCCGCGCGTCACGCCCGTCGTGACGCGCGCGCGACGCGACGACGCCCGGCCACCGGTGCCGCGCCTCCCGGTCGGACCACCGACCACGGGGCGGGCCGAGGGCCGGCGTCCCGAACCGCAGGGCCGACCGGCCCGCTCAGCAAAGGACCCGTATGACCCTCGACCGTGAGGAACTCCGCGACGGTTGGACCGTGTCGCTCGTCGAGGACGGCGCCTCCGGCGTCGCTGCCGACCTGCCGACCGGCGTCCGCGGTGTCACGTTGCCGGCGACCGTGCCCGGACAGGTGCACACCGACCTGGAGCGTGCCGGGCTGCTGCCCGATCCCACCTTCGACCGCAACGAGACCCGGACGCAGTGGGTCGGGCAGTCGGACTGGGCGTACCGACGGCAGCTCGACGTCGACCCCCGCGGCCACGAACGGGTCGACCTCGTCTGCGACGGCCTGGACACCGTGGCCGAGCTGTCCCTCGACGGAGTCCCGATCGCGACCACGCGGAACATGCACCGGCGCTACCGGTTCGACCTCCGGCAGGTCGAGACGTCGGGTCCGGTCGACGGCAAGGAACTCGAGATCGCGTTCGAGTCGCCCTACCGCGAGGCCGAGCGCGTCGCCGCGCGCGCGGGCAGCATGCCCGGCCCGTACGACGAGCCGTTCCCGTACGTGCGGAAGATGGCGTCGAACTTCGGGTGGGACTGGGGGCTGACCGCGGTCACGAGCGGACCGTGGCGACCGGTCGCGATCGAGCGGTGGTCGACCGCCCGTCTCGCCGACATCCGGCCCCTCGTCGACGTCGAGGCCGGTGAGGGCGTGCTCGACACCCACATCGCCCTCGAGCGCTCCGGCCCGACGCTCCACGGCACGAGCACCGGCGACCTCGACCTGGACGGCGAGGACGACGACCTCGTGCTCGTCGTGACCGTCTCGGGTCCCACGGTCGACGGGCGGACGACCAAGCAGCGGTCCCGCGCCCAGGTCACCCCGAAGGAGGACGGTGCGGTCGTCACGGTCCGTGTCCCGGACGCGGCGCTGTGGTGGCCGCGCGGGTACGGCGAGCAGGCCCTCCACGACGTGGTCGTGGAGCTGCAGACCGTCGACGGCGCGGTGCTCGACCGGCGATCGTTCCGCACCGGGTTCCGGTCCGCCGGGGTGCGGACGGCGCTCGACTCCGCCGGTCGCCCGTTCGAGGTCGTCGTCAACGGCACCGTCATCGACGTCCGCGGCGTGAACTGGATCCCCGACGACGTCATCGTGTCGCGGGTCGACCGTGCGCGGTACGCCGCCCGGCTCGACGCGGCGGTCGACCTGCGCGCGAACCTCGTCCGCGTCTGGGGTGGCGGGGTCTACGAGTCGCACGACTTCTACGAGCTGTGCGACGAGCGCGGTCTGCTCGTCTGGCAGGACTTCCCCTTCGCGTGCGCCGCGTACCCGGAGGACGAACCGCTCCGCGGCGAGGTCATCGCCGAGGCGCAGGACAACGTCGCCCGGCTGTCGCGGCACCCGTCCCTCGTGGTGTGGAACGGCAACAACGAGAACATCTGGCTGCACGACGTCGACGGCTGGGGGGACGAGCTCGGCGACCGCCCGTGGGGCCTCGGTTACTACCTCGACCTGCTGCCGACGATCGTCGACGCGGTCGACCCGTCCCGCTTCTACACGGTGGCGTCGCCGTGGTCGGGGTCCGAGTCGATCGAGCCGAACCACGTCGACCACGAGACGCACCACTCGTGGGACGTCTGGAACCGGGTGTCCGACGACCACTACCGCGACTCGGTGCCCCGGTTCGTCTCCGAGTTCGGGTGGCAGGCGCCGCCGGCCTGGCGCACGCTCCGCGACGCGGTGACCGACGAGCCGATGACGCCGACGTCCCCCGGGGTGGTGCACCACCAGAAGGCCGCCGACGGGATGGCGAAGCTCGCGCGGGGGATCGAACCGCGGTTCGGCAGCGCCGGGGACGACCTCGACCGCTGGCACTACCTGACCCAGCTCCAGCAGGCCCGCGCGATCGCGACCGGCGTCGAGCACTGGCGGACGCACTGGCCCCGCAACACGGGCGTCGTGGTCTGGCAGCTCAACGACCTGTGGCCGGTCTCGTCGTGGTCCGCGATCGACTCAGCCGGTCGCCGCAAACCGCTCGCGCACGAGCTCCGCCGGCTCTACGACGACGTCCTCGTCGCGATCCGCCCGGTGTCGACCGTCGACACCGCCGTCCGCGCGGTGCCCACCGAGGTCGACGACCGGACGGGAGGCCCGGCTCCGCGCACCGCGTCCCTGCCGGTCACCGACGTGGCCGGGTCCGGCACCGTCCCCGGCGACGACGGGCGTGACGACCCGTCGCGGGCCTCCGACGCCTCGCCGGTCGAGGTCGCGGTCCGCTCCGCCCGCACCGGGCTCGACACCGTCGTCCGGGTGCGCCGGATCGACCTGTCCGGGCGGATCCTGGCGGAGGAGACCCTGCCCGTCGTGCTCGACCGTCCGGGGGTCGCCGTCGTTCGGCTGCCCGCGAGCGTCGGTGTCGTGGACGACGCCCGGGGCGAGGTCGTCGTCGCGGACATGGACTGGCGCCGGGCCGTGTGGACGCCGGCGCCGGACCGGGAGATGCGCTGGCAGCCCGCGCGGTACCGGGCGACGTTCTCGGCGACGCCGGAGGGCGACGGGCTCGACCTCGTCGTCGAGGCCGACTCCCTCGTCCGCGACCTGCTCGTGCAGCCGGACCGGGTGGCCGCGACGGGCACGGTCGACCGCGGGTTCATGACGCTGCTGCCGGGGGAGCGCGTGCGGTACCGCCTGACCGGCGTCGGGGAGGCGGACATCGCGGCCCTGACGAGCGAGCCGGCGCTGCTGACGCTCGACCGGGTCCTCGCGGAGCGGAGGAGCGAGGCGGAAGCCTGAGCCCGACCGGCGCCGGGGCACCGCCCGCTCGGCCGTCCCTGGACGAACGGTGACCATCGGGCTCCTCGCCTGGGCTTCTCACGCGGTGCGAGTTACGATGGTGGGACAGCGGGACACCGCCGGACCGGTCGACGGTGACCGGACGGGACGACCAGGGACACTGGTCGGACGGCGGCCAGTTCCAGTACCGAAGGAGTCGACATGTTGCAAGGCCTCACCGGAATCCACCTGGTGATCATCCTCGGCATCGTGCTGCTGTTGTTCGGTGCGACGAAGCTCCCGGCGCTCGCGAAGGGCCTCGGCCAGTCGATCAACGTCTTCAAGAAGGAGATGGGGACCGACGACGGCAAGAAGACCGGCGCCGCCTCGACCGATGCGACCGCGAACGCCGCACCCGTCCAGCAGCCGACGGCGCAGTACCCGAGCAGCAACGGCGTCCAGGAGCCGGTCGTGAACCCCGGCCCGTCCACGCAGCCGAACAGCGACTCCCGCTCCCTCTAGACCGCCGACCCATCGGCATCCCGGCCCCGGGACCGACGACAGCCCTCGTGCACCAGCACGGGGGCTGTCGCCGTTGCACGGCGCGACCGGGCGCATGATGGCCTCATGACGACCAGCGCCCCAGCCGCAGCCGCCGACCGGTCGGGAGGCACGGCCCCCCTCCACGACGACCGACGCCTGGTGCTCGTGGTCGCGGTCCTCGCGTCCTTCGTCGTGGGGCTCGACTCCAGCGTCGTGAACGTCGCACTCCCCGCGATCCGGACCGAGCTCGGCGGTGGCCTCGTCGTCCAGCAGTGGACGGTGGACGCCTACCTGGTCACGCTGGGGTCGCTGGTCCTGGTCGCCGGGTCGCTCTCCGACCTCTTCGGCCGGGTCCGCATCATCACGTGGGGTCTCGTCGTGTTCGGCGTCGCCTCGGTCCTGTGCGCCGCTGCACCGAGCGGCGAGGTGCTCGTCGTCGCGCGCGCGGTGCAGGGGGTCGGTGGAGCGCTGGTCACCCCGAGTGCGCTCGCGCTGATCGTCGCCGCCTACCGCGGGGCAGCCCAGACGAAGGCGATCGGGACGTGGACGGCCTGGTCGAGCGCAGCGATGATCCTCGGCCCCGTCGTCGGCGGGCTCGTCGTGGACGGCATCGGGTGGCGCTGGATCTTCGTGCTGACCGCGGTGCCGATCGTGGTGACGATCCCGCTCGTCCGCCGCATCGGGTCCGAGGTGCGCGGCGGCCCGCACGCGCGGGTGGACGTCGTCGGCGCGGTGCTGGCGGTCGTCGGGGTCGGTGGCGTCGTGCTCGGGCTCATCGAGCAGGAGCGGCTCGGGTGGGGCTCGCCCGTGGTCGTCGGCGCGCTGGTCATCGGCGGGGTCGCGCTCGGGGCGTTCGTGCCGTGGGAGCTCCGGGTGACCCGGACGTCCGGGGCGCCGCTCGTCCCGCTCGGGCTCTTCCGGGCGCGGAACTTCACCGTCGGGAACCTCGCGACGCTCTCGATCTACGGCGCACTCGGGATGGTCTTCTTCGTCGTCACGCTGTTCCTCCAGGAGGTCTGGGGTTTCCCGGCATGGGTGGCGGGCCTCGCGACGCTGCCGCCGACGCTGATGCTCCTCGCGCTGTCCACCACGGTCGGTGCGCTGGCCGGTCGGTTCGGACCGCGGTGGTTCATGACGGCCGGGCCGGCGATCGCCGCGGTCGGTGCGCTGCTCATGCTCCTCGCCGGGGACGACCCGGCCGGGTACTGGTGGTCGGTCCTGCCGGGACTGGTCCTCGTCGGTGCCGGCATCGCGACGATGGTGACCCCGCTGACGAGCGCCGTCCTCGGCTCCGTCCCGCAGACCCAGGCAGGTGCGGGGTCGGCGGTGAACAACGCCGTGGCGCGCATCGCGGGCCTCGTGACGGTGGCGCTCGCCGGGGTCGTCCTGGGCGGCGAGATCGGCGTCGCCGGCCTGCACCGGGCGATGGTCGTGATGGCGGTGCTGCTGCTGGCCGGAGCCGTCGTCAGTGCGGTCGGGATCGTGGACCCGGACCGTCGAGACTCCGACTCGTCCGCCTGACCAGCCGTTCGAGCGGCCCGGTGCCGATCCACCGCCGCCACGGGGTCGCCACCAGACCGGCGCCGACGACCACCAGGAGGGTCGCCGTCCACCCGGAGTGCCAGCGTCCGTCACCGGTTGCGTCGAGTGCGGCGTACACGACGATGTGGGCGGCGTAGACGCTCAGGGCGAGTGCCCCGACGGCACGCACCGGGGCGAGGAGGACGCCGGCGCGACGTGCGGTGAGGAGGCCGAGCGCGAGGACCGCGAGCGCGACGCCGAGTGCGCCGACCACCTCCGGCGTCGACCCGGCGTGCGGCTGCACCGAGGTCAACCCTGCCCAGTCGACACCGGGGTGCGCGACCGTGCCGCCACCCTGTGGGACGAGGTGTGGTCCGGCGCCGGCCGGGCTGGTCCCCGCCGACCCGGCCCCGGCGGAACCCGCGCCGGCCGTACCGGAGCCGGTGGACGCCGACCCGCTCACGCTCGTGTCGCCGGGTGGGAGTCCCAGGGCCGCCCGGACGAGGACACCGCCGCCGTAGCCGACCACCCCGGCGGCGATGCCGGTGGCGAGCAGGAGCAGGTGCACCCGGGTCCGCCGGAGCGGGAGCCGTCCGACCACGAGCCCGACGAGGACGACGCCCCACCAGGTGATGCCCGGGTAGGCACCGAGCAGGACGCCGTGCACGAGTGGGTCGCTGGCGTCGTGCAGCACCGACCGGCCGACCGCGGTGCAGACCGGTCCCGTCACGAGCGCTGCGGCCGCGACCCCCGCGACCGTGCGGGTGCGGGCACCCAGGAGCGGGATCGTCGCCACGAAGCACACCGCGTACGTGGGCAGGATGACCTGGACCGGGGTGTCGAGGACGGTCAGGAGGGAGCCGAGGACGAACAGGGCGACCGCGCGGACGAGCACCCACCGTCGGTGCGCCACGAGGTCCTCCGGTGCCGACGGGTCCGACGGGTCCGACGCCGGCCGAGGTCGGGTCATCAGCGTGAGCGAGACGCCGGCGCAGAGGGCGAAGAGGACCGCCGAGCGCCCGTCGACCACCGCCGCCCAGGTGTCCGGCCGCGCCCAGTCGAAGTCGGGGTGCGGTGGACCGAGGTGCGCCACGACCATGCCGAGCACGGCCAGACCGCGGGCGAGGTCGAGGCCGTCCAGCCGGGACGGTCGCACAATCGACGCCGGGGCTGGCCCGGCGGACAGCCCGTCGGCGGACGGCCCGTCGGCGGATCGACCTGCGGCCGGGCCCGGGGACCGGCCGGGGGATCGGCGGGTGGAGCGGCGGAGGGACGGGAGCGGACCCGGGGTCCGGCGAGCTGTCGAGGCGGTCATGTCCCCAGCACAGCGCGCGGGGTGTTTCGTCGGAGTTGCCCGCAGGTGGCGGGAATGCCGTCACCCGCCGTAAACTTGAGTCAAGTGGACTCAGGAAGGCGCTGACGGGATGGGCCCCGCGCCGGACGGTCCGAGGACTCCGGTCCGGCTGGCGGTCGCCGGCCGACCACACGGCAACGCAACGGAAGGACGGAACGCATGGCGAACCTCCAGGGCGCTCCTGACTCGCAGGAGAAGCAGAAGACCGCCCTCCAGCAGTACGGCGTCGACCTCACGGCGATCGCGCGGAGCGGCAAGCTCGACCCGGTGATCGGGCGGGACGCCGAGATCCGGCGGGTGTCGCAGGTGCTCACCCGCCGCACGAAGAACAACCCGGTGCTCATCGGCGAGCCCGGCGTCGGCAAGACCGCCGTCGTCGAGGGGCTCGCGCAGCGCATCGTCGCCGGTGACGTCG
Organism: Curtobacterium sp. MCJR17_055; assembly: GCF_003224335.1. Lineage (GTDB taxonomy): Bacteria > Actinomycetota > Actinomycetes > Actinomycetales > Microbacteriaceae > Curtobacterium. The sequence goes on along the minus strand of NZ_QKLF01000001.1, from coordinate 690,441 downwards.
CCGACTCGCTCAAGGACAAGCGGCTCGTCTCGCTCGACATGTCCGCCCTCATCGCCGGTGCGAAGTACCGCGGCGAGTTCGAGGAGCGACTCAAGGCCGTGCTCAAGGAGATCGACGACTCCGACGGGCAGGTCATCACGTTCATCGACGAGCTGCACACGCTCATGGGCGCAGGCGGCGGCGAGGGGTCCGTCGCCGCGTCGAACATGCTCAAGCCGATGCTGGCGCGCGGCGAGCTCCGGCTCATCGGGGCGACGACGCTCGACGAGTACCGCGAGTACATCGAGAAGGACGCCGCCCTCGAGCGACGCTTCCAGCAGGTGTACGTCGGGGAGCCGAGCGTCGAGGACACCGTCGCGATCCTCCGCGGCCTCAAGGAACGCTACGAGGCGCACCACAAGGTGACGATCAACGACTCCGCCCTCGTGGCCGCGTCGGCGCTGTCCGACCGGTACATCTCCGGCCGTCAGCTGCCGGACAAGGCGATCGACCTCATCGACGAGGCGGCGAGCCGACTGCGGATGGAGATCGACTCCAGCCCCGTCGAGATCGACGAGCTCAAGCGCACCGTCGACCGGCTGCGCGTCGAGGAGTTCGCGCTCAAGCAGGAGAAGGACGACGCCTCGAAGGCCCGGCTCGAGACCCTGCGGGACGAACTCCGCACCCGCGGCGAGCTGCTCGCCGGACTGGAGGCGCGGTGGCAGGCCGAGCGCGCCACCCTGAACCGGATCGGTGAGCTGAAGCAGCAGCTCGACGACCTCAACATGCGGTCGCAGCGTGCCCAGCGGGAAGCCGACTACGAGACCGTGTCCCGCCTGGAGTACGGCGAGAAGCCCCGCATCGAGGCCGAACTCGCCGCAGCCGAGCAGGCCGGGTCCACCGACCGCATGGTGAACGACAGCGTCACCGACGAGGACATCGCCGCCGTCATCGCGCAGTGGACCGGCATCCCCGTCGGGCGCCTGCTGCAGGGCGAGACCGAGAAGCTCCTGCACCTGGAGAGCGAACTCGGCCGTCGGATCATCGGGCAGCGGACCGCCGTGTCGGCCGTGTCGGAAGCGGTCCGTCGGACCCGCGCCGGCATCTCCGACCCGGACCGTCCGACCGGCTCGTTCCTGTTCCTCGGCCCCACCGGCGTCGGCAAGACCGAGCTCGCGAAGGCGCTCGCCGAGTTCCTGTTCGACGACGAGAAGGCCCTCGTCCGCATCGACATGAGCGAGTACGGCGAGAAGCACTCGGTCGCGCGGCTCATCGGCGCCCCGCCCGGGTACGTCGGCTACGAGGCCGGCGGGCAGCTCACCGAGGCCGTCCGCCGTCGGCCATACTCGGTGATCCTGCTCGACGAGATCGAGAAGGCGCACCCCGAGGTGTTCGACGTCCTGCTCCAGGTCCTCGACGACGGCCGGCTCACCGACGGGCAGGGCCGCACGGTCGACTTCCGGAACACGATCCTCGTGCTGACGTCGAACCTCGGGTCGCAGTTCCTCACCGACCCGGCGCTCTCCGCCGAGCAGCGTGAGGCGGCGGTCCGCGAACTGGTGCAGCAGGCGTTCCGTCCGGAGTTCCTCAACCGGCTCGACGACATGGTCGTCTTCCAGGCGCTCACCCCGGACGACCTCAGCCAGATCGTCTCGCTCTACGTCGACCGACTCGCGCGTCGACTGTCCGGTCGCCGCCTCGAGCTCGCCGTGACGCCGGACGCCCGCACCTGGCTCGCCGAGGGCGGGTACGACCCGGCCTACGGCGCTCGGCCCCTCCGCCGGCTCATGCAGCGGCAGATCGACGACCAGCTCGCTCGCGCCATCCTCGCCGGCGACGTCCGGGACGGCGACACCGTCCGCGTCGACGTCGCGCCGGGTGGGGAGCAGCTCACCGTCGAACCGTTCGAGGTCGGCGAGCTGGTCGAGGAGTGACCGGCCCGGCCCGCACCACGGCACCACGGCGGGCGCGGGCGTGACGGCCGCGCGGTGACGGACGGGAGGCCCGGTGCCGGTCGCAGGGACCGGTGCCGGGCCTCCCGTCCTGCGGTGCCGGCCGTCGTCGGTGTCGCCTGGCGGACAGTGGCGGCGTGCTGTGAACCCGATCCCCGGCGGCGGTCTACCGTCGGCGGCATGCCGGAGATTGCAGCACTGCGACGCGTGACCGATTCCATCGAGCAGGCGAGTGTGCTCGACAAGGCCGTCGACCTGGACCGCAAGGTCGTCAACGCCCTCATCCGACCGCGGGCGCTCCGGCAGATCCTGCACGGGGTGCCGTTCGGGCACCCGATCCACCCGCTCATGGTGCAGGTGCCGCTCGGTGCCTGGATCTCCGCGGCCGTCCTCGACCTCGTCGGCGGGAAGGGCAACGAGAAAGCCGCGAAGACCCTCGTCGGGCTCGGCGTCGCCTCCGCCGGGAGCGCGAGCGTCGCCGGCTACACCGATTGGTCGGAGATGAACCGCGAGCAGCTGCGCACGGGTTGGGTGCACCAGGCGGTGAACTGGGTCGGCATCACGTTCTACGGCCTCTCGTGGCTGCAGCGGAAGCGCGGCAACCACGCAGCCGGGCGGACGCTGGGGTTCATCGGACTCGCGACCGTCTCGGTCGGCGGGTACCTCGGTGGGCACCTGTCCTACCGGCAGCGTGGCGGCGTCAGCACCTCGGGCGAGGTCCCCTTCGACGCGTAGGACTCTCAGCCACCGCATACCGTACTGGTACATCATGTTCCGGTGCGTGTGTTGGTGGTGGACGACGAAACGGCGCTGGCCGACCTCGTCGCGAGGGGGTTGCAGCGGCAGGACATGGCCGTCGACGTCGCGTACCGCGGCGACACCGCCGACGAGCTCCTCGGCGTCAACGACTACGACGTCGTCGTGCTCGACCGGGACGTCCCGGGCCTGCACGGCGATGCGGTCGCGCGTCGGTTGGCAGCGCGGGGCTCGCTCACCAGGATCCTCATGCTCACGGCGGCGACGTCGCTGGCCGACCGGGTCCAGGGCCTGGAGATCGGCGCCGACGACTACCTGACGAAGCCGTTCGAGTACCCGGAACTCGTCGCCCGGGTCCGTGCCCTCGGTCGGCGCTGCCTCGCGCCCGTCGCGCCCGTGCTCGAACGCGGCGGGATCGTGGTCGACACGAACCGGCGGATGGCCACCCGGGACGGCCGACCGCTCGACCTGACGAGCAAGGAGCTCGGCGTCCTCGAGGAACTGCTGCGCGCGGACGGTCGGGTCGTCCCCGCAGAGGAGTTGCTCGAGAAGGTCTGGGACATGAACGTCGACCCGTTCACCACGGCGGTGCGGGTGACGATGTCGAAGCTCCGGCGGAAGCTCGGCGACCCCGATCCGATCACGACCGTCCCCGGGCGGGGCTACGCGCTGTGACGCGGACGTGGAGCATCCGGGCGCGGACGGCCCTCGCGTTCGCGCTGACGGCGATGGCGCTCGCGGCCGGCACCGTCGCCGTCGTCAACCTCGGGTCCCAGGCCTCGCTGCAGCGTGCGGTGCTCGATCGGCAGCCCGGCGCCGGGCATGTCGACGGTGTCCCCGGGGTCCGCCCGGACAGCGGTCCTGCGACAGCGGTCACCCTGGACGGCAGCGGTGGCGTGCAGGTGGTGGCGGTCGTCGCCGGGCTGCAGTGGCAGTGGTCCGTGCTCGGGGTGACCGGCGCGGGCGTCCTCGCCGGTGGGATCGGGTGGGCGGTGAGCCGGCGGATGCTCGCGCCCGTGGACCGCATCACCGCGACCGCCCGCCGGATCTCGGCGTCGACCCTGCACGAGCGGATCGCGCTCGACGGCCCGGACGACGAACTCCGGCGGCTCGCGCACACGATCGACGACCTGCTCGACCGGCTCGAGGACGCCTTCGCGAGCCAGCGGCGGTTCGTCGCGCAGGCGTCGCACGAGCTCCGGACGCCGCTCGCCGTGCAGCGCGCGGCCCTCCAGATCGGGTTGCCGGACGACGCCGGACCGGCCGACGTGGCCCGCACGCGGGAGGAGCTGCTCGAGCAGAACCGGCGGACCGAGCACCTCGTCGAGTCGTTGCTCGTCCTCGCCGAGGCGGACCGGGGACTGGACGGGCGGACCGTGGCGGTCGACCTGGTGGCGCTCGTGGACGATGTGGCCGCGGAACACCGCGCCCGGGCGGAGACCGCCGGCCTGACGCTGACCTGCCGGACGGAGGGCGGGCCTCCAGGGCGGGTGCCCCCGGTGCAGGGTGAGCCGGTGCTCCTGCGGCAGGCGCTGCGGAACCTCGTCGACAACGCGATCGAGTACAACGTGCCGGGCGGGAGCGTCCGGGTGACGGTCGACGCTGCCGGGGTGCTCGTCGAGAACGACGGGCCGGAGGTCCGTGCAACGGAGGTCGCCCGGTTGACGGAGCCGTTCCGGCGGGGCGGGACGACCGCCGAGCCGCCGAGCACGACCACCGGTCGGCGGCACAGCGGGCTCGGGTTGTCCATCGTGGCGGCCGTGGTGCGCGCGCACGGGTGGGTCCTCGGCGTTCACCCGCGTGACCGCGGTGGACTCGTGGTGCGCATCGGTGTTTCGTCGGTGTGACCTCGGCGGTACCGCTGCCGCAACGTGCCGACCGCTCTGCTCGGAGCATGACGACGACACCGAGATCATCCTCCCGACCGCTCTTCGCCGGCCTGCTCGCCCTCGGGTTGGTCACCGGCTTGTCCGCCTGTACCGGGGCGCCGAGTTCCGCTGCCGGGACCGCGGACGCCGACGCCGGCCTCGGGTCCCGGTGGGGCGCGTGCATGCGCTCCGCGGGGTTCTCCGTCGAGGACCCGAGCGACGACCAGATCCGCTCCGGGACCATCACGTCGCCGTCCGGCGTCGACCAGGACCGCTTCCGGTCCGCGGCCGACCAGTGTGCGGAGGACCTCGGCGTGCACGGGGCCGACTCCGCCTCGAAGGAGAAGTGGATCCGCGAGTACGACCAGGTCGCGTCCTGCATCCGTGACGCCTACCCGGACTTCCCGGAGCAGCGGCCCGGCGTGATCGAGTGGGACCGCGAGGAGTACCCGCCCGCCGGTGACCCGGCGTTCCAGCAGCGGGCCGACGAGTGCACGAGGAAGTACTCGCCCGACACGAAGACGCAGAGCGTCGGATGAGGCGCGTCGACGACGCCCTCCGGCGGGCTGTCGGCGCGGAACGGTGTTGCGTCGATGTGACCTCGGCGGTACCGCTGCGGCAACACCTGGGCCGCTGTGCTGGAGGCATGACGACGACCACGAGACCACGGACACGACTCTTCCTCGCCGGTCTGCTCGCCCTCGGGCTGACGACCGGCGTCACGGCATGCTCGGGCGCGACGGACCCCACCGCCGGACCGACTCACGCAAGCACGGGCATCGGAGCCCAGTGGGGTGACTGCATGCGCTCCGCCGGGTTCGACATCGAGGACCCGAGCGACGACCAGGTCAGCTCCGGGACGATCCTCTCGCCCGCGGGTGTCGACCAGGAACGCTTCCACAGCGCGGCCGACGAGTGTGCGGAGGACCTGGGTGTGCACCGCGCCGACTCGGCAGAGCAGGACAAGTGGGTGCGCCAGTACCAGCAGGTCGCCTCGTGCGTCCGCGAGGAGTACCCGGACTTCCCGGAGGACGGGTCGGACGGTGGCATCTCCTTCGACCCGGACGGGTACCCGCCCGCCCGCGAGCCGGCGTTCCAGGAACTGGCGCAGAAGTGCATGCAGCAGTACGCACCGGACACGCAGACGCAGGAGGTCGGCTGATGCGGATCGACGCGCGAGCCGTGCTCGCCTCCTTGCTCGTGCCGGCGCTGCTCACCGGGTGCTCGTCGGCGCCCGACGACGAGTCCCGTCCTCCGGCCACCGGCACGCCCTCGGCATCCACTGCGTCAGCCGCAGAGGTCGGCGCATGCATGCGGGACCGCGGCCACGACGTGGACGACTCGCAGTTCGCCGAGAGCGGGGGCTCCCGTGCCCGCGTGAGCGTCCCACCGGGGGTCGACGCGGACCGCTGGGTCGCCGATCTGAACGCCTGCTCCGGCGGTGCCGCCGACGCGCCCGCTGCCCAGCCGGTACCCGGCTGGGACGCGCTGAGGAGGAAGGCGGCGGCCTGCATCCGGGACGGCGGGTTCCCCGACTACCCGGACGGGACGGAGGACCAGCGCCGGTGGAAGCCGTCGGACACCGACGCGTTCGACCGCGTCGCGGAGGACTGCGACGCGGAGGTGTACGGCGCCGTGGGGACGGAGGCCGGGCGATGAGCATGACTCGCAGGGCCAGGACCGTGACCACGGCCGTCTGCCTGGTGGCCGCCCTCGGAGCAGGGACCGCCACGTGGGCACTCGTCGCCGCACCCTCGACCGAGGCCGCCGAGCACGTCGCCGAGCACCACGGGCCGACAGCGGAGGTGACGCGCGGTGACCTCGTCGAGACCCGGACGGCCGCCGGCACCCTCGGGTACGGTGCACCGACCCCGGTGGAGGGTGCCGGCGGTGGGACGCTCACGTGGCTGCCACGGCCCGGACAGGTCGTGCACCGTGACGAACCGCTGTACGCCGTCGACGAGCGGCCGGTCCGGGCGTTCACCGGCACCACCCCGCTCTGGCGGCCCCTCTCCCGAGGGCTGCACGGCGCCGACGTCCAGCAGCTCAACGAGAACCTCGCGGCGCTCGGCTACGACGTCGCCGAGGACGACGTGTTCGGTCCGCGGACCGCCGCTGCCGTCCGGGCGTGGCAACGGGACCGCGGGCTCGAGGTCACCGGCACGATCGACGCGGCACAGATCGCGTTCGTCGACGGGACGGTCCGTGTGGCGTCCGTGCCCGGACGACTCGGACAACCGGCCGGTGGCGACGTCCTGCAGGTGACGAGCACGAAGCGGGTGGTCACGGCGACGGTCGCACAGCGTGACGCCGAGCCCTTCGCGGTCGGCACCGCGGTCCGGGTGCTCGTCAACGGCGGCGGGGATGCGATGGCCGGCGAGGTCGTCGACACCGTCCCGGCCGAGTCGGACGACGGCAAGGAGACCGTGACCGTCACGGTGTCGTTCGACGCCGGCGACCGGGAGTTGCCCGACGCAGCCTCCGCACAGGTCGTGGCCGACGGACACACCGAGCGAGACGTCCTGTCGGTCCCGGTGTCGGCGCTGGTCGCACACGGCTCGTCCGGGTACGCCGTCGACGTCGTGGGGAAGGGCGGTCACACCCGGCGCGTCCCCGTCCAGGTCGGGTTCGTGGCCGACGGCCGTGCCGCGGTGACGGGCGACGTCGCCGAGGGCGCCCGCGTGGTGGTGCCCTCGTGACCGCCGGCACCCCCGGGACCGTGGGCACCGCCGGGACCGCCACGACCGCCGCGACCGCCGCGACCGGCACGACCACGGGAGCAGGGCGGTCCGCGGGGGAGGACACCGTCCTCGTCCTCACCGACGTCACCCGGTCGTACGGCGAGGTGCAGGCCCTGCGCGGGGTCTCGCTCGAGGTCCGGCGCGGGGAGCTCGTCGCCGTCGTCGGCCCCTCCGGGTCGGGCAAGTCGACCATGCTCAACACCATCGGCACGCTCGACCGGCCCACGACCGGGACGGTGACGATCGCGGGCGCGGACGTCGGGTCGCTGTCCGACGACGCGCTCTCCGCCCTCCGCGCCGAGCACATCGGGTTCGTGTTCCAGCACTTCCACCTGCAGGCGGGGGCCACGGCGACCGAGAACGTCGCGGACGGACTGCTCTACACGGGGACGCCGCGGCACGAGCGCCTCGAACGGGCAGTGGCAGCACTCGAGCGCGTCGGACTCGGGCACCGGGTCGACCACCGGCCGCACCAGCTCTCCGGCGGCGAGAAGCAACGCGTCGCCATCGCCCGCGCGATCGTCGGCGAGCCCACCGTGCTGCTCGCCGACGAACCCACCGGCGCGCTCGACACCGTGGCGGGGGCGGCGATCCTCGGTGTGCTCCGCGAACTGCACGCGGCCGGCACCACGGTGCTCGTCATCACCCACGACCTGGAACTCGCCGCGTCGCTGCCCCGACAGGTGCGCATGCGGGACGGCCGGATCGAGGACGACAGCAGGAGCGACGCAGCGCGCCTCGCAGCGGGGATCGGCGCGGTCCCGGCCGTCTCCACCGAGGCCGCGCGGTGAGCGCCCGACGCACGCTCGGCACGGGGGACCTGCTCCGGCTCGGGGTGTTCGGCCTGCGGACCCGACCGACCCGCGTCGTGCTCTCCGCCCTCGGCATCGCGATCGGGATCGCCGCCATGATCGCGGTCGTGGGCATCTCGTCCTCGAGCAAGGCCGCGCTCGACCGGGTCCTCGACGCCCTCGGGACGAACGTCCTGACGGTCACGCAGGCGGAGTCGTTCGCGGAGCAGGTGCCGCTGCCCGCCACCGCCGTCGAGTCCGTCCAGCGGCAGGACGACGTGCTCGAGGCCGCCGGGGTGGGCAAGGTCGAGGACGCGCGGGTCTACCGGACCCCGTACGTGCCGACGGCGGAGACGAAGGGCATCGGCGTCCTCGGGGCCGAGGGGGACGTCCCCGAGGTCCTCGGCGGCTCGGTCGCGGCCGGCCGGTGGCTCGACCCGGGATCGGCAGCGCCGGCACAGGTCGTGCTCGGGGCGACGGCGGCACGGGCCCTCGGCATCGACCGCGTGACGGCGGACACCCGCGTGTGGCTCGGCGGTCGCTGGGTGCAGGTCGTCGGCGTCCTCGGGCCGCTGCAGCTCGCCGAGGACCTCGACAACCAGGTCTTCGTGCCCCGTGGCCTCGCCGCAGACCTCGGCTGGGACGGGCATCCGTCCGCGGTCTACACCAGGGCCGACCCCGACCGGGTCGCCGCCGTCCGCGACCAGCTCCCGCGGACGGTCAGCCCGGCGTCCCCGGCGGACGTCGCGGTGACCCGACCGTCCGATGCACTCGCGGCGAAGAACGCGACCGACGACTCGTTCACCGGGCTGCTCGTCGGCATCGGCGGCGTGGCGCTCCTGGTCGGCGGGATCGGCGTCGCGAACACGATGGTGATCACGGTGCTCGAGCGACGGGCGGAGGTCGGTGTCCGCCGAGCGCTGGGAGCGCGGCGTCGGGACGTCCGGGACCAGTTCCTCGTCGAGTCCCTGCTGCTGTCGTTCCTGGGTGGTGTCGCGGGGGTGGTGATCGGCGTGGTCGTCACGCTCGTGTTCGCGATCGGACAGGGGTGGCCTGTCGCGGTCCCGCTCTGGGCCGTCGCCGGGGGGCTCGGGGCGACCGTGCTCATCGGTGGGCTGTCGGGGCTGTCGCCGGCTGCGAAGGCGGCGCGGATCCCGCCGACGTCGGCGCTCGCCGCGGCCTGAGGCGGGCGGGCAGGACCGAGCCGGGAGGCACGGGGCCGGTCGGACGGACCGGTCCCGTGCCTCTCTCCGCGTCGGTGATGTTGGTTCTCCTGTGGAACGGTTGCGTTCGTGTTGGTTCAGCACGTACAGTGCTCAGAACCAACGGGAACGAAGGAGTCCGGGCATGTACGCAACGGAGCGGCACGAGGCCATCGCCGCGGCCCTGCAGTCCGCGGGCCGGGTGTCCGTCGCCGGGCTCGCCGAGCACTTCGACGTCACCACGGAGACCGTCCGCCGCGACCTGGACGCCCTCGAGACCGCCGGGGTGCTGCGCCGTGTGCACGGCGGAGCGGTCCCGGTCGAGCGGTCGAGCCTCGTCGAGCTCAGCGTCGCCGAGCGCGAAGGGCAGCACGGCCCGGAGAAGACCGCGATCGCCCGGGCCGCCATGCGCCTGGTGCCACCGACCTTCAGCGGGTCGATCGCGCTCGACGCCGGCACGACGAGCGGTGCGGTCGCCGCCGAGCTCGCCCGCTGGGAGCCTGCCACCCCCGGCGCGACGATCACGGTCATCACGAACTCCGTGCCGATCGCGGGCGTCCTCCAGCACAGCGCACACGTCGAGCTCCACCTGCTCGGCGGCCGGGTGCGCGGGGTGACGAGCGCCGCCGTCGGCACCGCGACCGTCGAGCAGATCGGCGCGCTCCGCCCCGACGTCGCCTTCGTCGGGACGAACGGCCTGTCCGCCGGCTTCGGCCTGAGCACCCCCGACGAGCACGAGGCCGCGGTGAAGGCCGCCTACGTCCTCGCCGCCCGACGGAGCGTGGTCCTCGCGGACGCGGCGAAGCACGGCGTCGAGGCCCTCATGCGCTTCGCCCGACTCGACGAGATCGACACGCTCGTCACCGACCAGGAGCCGCCGGCCGACCTCGCCGGGGCCCTCGCCGACGCCGACGTCGAGGTGGTCGTCGCATGAGCGCCCGCATCGTCACCGTGACGCCGAACCCCTCGCTCGACCGCACGATCGAACTGTCCGGGGAACTCCAGCGCGGCGCCGTCCAACGAGCCGTGCGGTCCACGGCCGAGCCCGGCGGCAAGGGCGTCAACGTCTCGCGGGTCGTCGTCGCGAGCGGCGGGGACACCGTCGCGGTCCTGCCCGGCGACGAGACCGACCCCGTGCTGCTCGGCCTCGCCACCCGCGGGATCCCCACCGCAGCCCTGCCGATCGGCGCCGCGCTCCGCTCGAACGTCACGGTCACGGAGCCGACCGGCACGACGACGAAGCTCAACGAGCCGGGCCCGTCGCTCGCCGGCCGGCTCGACGACCTCGCGGAGCTCGTCGCCACCACCGCCGGGCCCACCGCGACCGGACCGGCCGCACGCTGGGTCGTGCTCGCCGGGTCCCTCCCGCCGGGACTGCCGGACGACGCACTCGCCGTGCTCGTCCGCGCGGTCCGGCAGCGACACGGCGACGACGTCAAGGTCGCGGTCGACTCGTCCGGCGTCCCGTTCACCGCGCTGCTGCAGTCGGGGGAGCGGATCGACCTGGTGAAGCCCAACGCCGAGGAACTCGCCGAGGTCGTCGGCGGCGACCCGGAGGCGTACGAGCAGGAGCCGGGACTCGCCGCCGCCGCAGCCGCACGGCTCCGGGAGCGCGGCGTCGGCACCGTCCTGCTCACCCTCGGCAGCGCCGGCGCCGTCCTCGTCGACGGCACCGGCTCGTGGTCGGCAGCGGCACCACGGATCACGGCACGCTCGACCGTCGGAGCGGGTGACTCCGCGCTCGCCGGGTACCTGCTCGCGGAGGTCGCCGGAGCTCCGCAGGAGCGTCGACTCGCCCAGGCCGTCGCCACCGGGGCAGCCGCCGCGGGCCTCCCGGGCAGTGACGTCCCCGCGCTCGACGCCACCGACCCCGACGCCGTCGTCGTCCGTCGCCTCGACCCGTCGGCGGACAGCTCCCCAGCGGAGCACGCCACCGACCACCCCGTCCCGCACGTCGTCTGACCTCTCCGGTCCGTCGTCCGCCTCCCGGCCCGCCCCGCCGCCGGAGCACCACCAGCACACCCGTCCCACCAGCACAGCCCCCCGGCGCACCGCGCCACTGCGAAGGAGCAACCCATGTCCGCTGCGCACAGCACCGGCGCCGGCGACGGTGCCGGCCTGATCGGCGTCGACCTCGTCGGCCTCGACGAGGACCTCGGCGCCACCTCGTCCGACGTCATCCGCGTCCTGGCCGACCGCATCGCCGCGACCGGCCGCGCCGCCTCCGGCGAGACCCTCGCCACGGACGCGATCGCCCGCGAGGCGAGCGTCGGCACCGGCGTCCCCGGCGGCATCGCCATCCCGCACGCCCGGTCGACCTCGGTCACGGCCCCGACGCTCGCCTTCACCCGCCTCGCGCGGACGGTGCCGTTCGGTGCGCCCGACGGTGACGCCGACGTCGTGTTCATGATCGCGGTGCCCGACGGCGCCGACAAGGACCACCTCACCGTCCTGTCGACCCTCGCACGTGCGCTCATTCGCGAGGACTTCACCGCAGCCCTCCGCGCCGCGACCACCCCGCAGGAGATCGTCGACCTGGTCGACCGCGAGGTGGGCGGCGAGGTCGCCGCAGCCGGTGTCGGTGCCGCTGGTGTCGGTGCCGCTGGTCGGGCCTCCACCGCGACCGGCCAGGAGGCCCGTCCCACCCCGGCAGCGGACACGCACGTCGTCGACAGCGACACGACCGGCACCGCCGGTCGCCGGAAGGTCATCGTCGGCGTCACCGCCTGCCCGACCGGCATCGCGCACACCTACATGGCCGCCGACGCCCTCGTCGCGGCCGCCCAGCGGGCCGGTGCCGAGATGCACGTCGAGACGCAGGGGTCCTCGCAGGTCGAGCCGCTCGACCCCGCCCTCATCGCCCGAGCCGACGCCGTCGTCTTCGCGGTCGACGTCGACGTCCGGGACCGCTCGCGGTTCGCCGGCAAGCCGCTCGTCTCCGGACCGGTCAAGCGCGGCGTCGACGAGCCGGACGCGATGATCGCCGAGGCGCTCCGTGCGGCCGACGACCCCGCGGCCACCCGGGTCTCCGGCTCCGCGGCCGAGGCGGGCACGAGCACCGCGAAGGACGAGCACTTCGGGCAGGCGCTCAAGCGCTGGTTGCTCACGGGTGTGTCGTACATGATCCCGTTCGTCGCGGGCGGCGGGCTCCTCATCGCCCTCGGCTTCCTGCTGTCCGGGTACGGCATCGCGCTGGCGCACGGTGACGACGGCGTCAACAACGCGGTCTGGACGCTGCAGCACTCCACCCTCCTCGACCTGCCGTCGCAGGGGCTCGGGTACTACCTCGGTGCCGCGGCCTTCCAGATCGGCTCCGTGTCCCTCGGGTTCCTGGTGGCAGCCCTCGCCGGGTACATCGCCTACGCGATCGCCGACCGGCCGGGCATCGCGCCGGGCTTCGTCGCGGGGTCCATCGCCGTGTTCATGAACGCCGGGTTCCTCGGCGGGCTCGTCGGCGGCCTCATCGCCGGTGCCGCCGCGTACTGGATCGGCCGCATCCCGACCTGGCGCTGGCTGCGCGGGCTCATGCCGGTCGTGATCATCCCGCTGTTCGCGTCGATCATCGCCTCGGGCCTCATGCTCCTCGTGCTCGGCGGCCCGATCGCCTGGCTGATGACGCAGCTCACCGGCTTCCTCAACTCGCTCTCCGGTGCCTCGGCGGTCCTGCTCGGCATCATCCTCGGCCTGATGATGGCGTTCGACCTCGGCGGTCCGGTGAACAAGGTGGCGTACGCGTTCGCCGTCGCCGGGCTCGGTGCCGGCAGCGCGTCCAACGTCGTGCCGTTCGAGATCATGGCCGCGGTGATGGCCGCCGGCATGGTGCCGCCGCTGGCCCTCGCGCTCGCGTCGACCGTCCTGTACCGCAAGGGGTTCACGAAGCCCGAGCGCGAGAACGGCAAGGCCGCGTGGCTGCTCGGCGCGTCGTTCATCTCCGAGGGCGCGATCCCGTTCGCCGCCGCCGACCCGCTGCGGGTGATCCCGGCGTCGATGGTCGGTGCGGCCGTCACGGGTGCGATCTCGATGGCGGCGGACGTCACCTCGCGGGCACCGCACGGCGGGTTCTTCGTGTTCTTCGCGATCGGGAACCTGCTCATGTTCACCGTCGCGATCGTGGCCGGCACCGTCGTGTCCGCGCTCGTGCTCGTCGCGCTGAAGAAGTGGGTGCGCCGGGCGCCGGCCGCGACCGACGCGGCTGCCGGCGAGGCAGCGTCCGCCGGCGAGACGGTGGGGCAGCGCGCGCCGGTCGCCGCGTAGCGCGTCCGAGCCCTGCGACACGCCGCCGGGCTGCCGAGACGCCGCCGAGCACACGAGACGCCGCCGGATCCGGCGGCGTCTCGTGCCTTCAGCGGCGTCTCGCGCCGACGCCCCCGCTCCGCGGGCGGGAGCCGGGGCGGGGCCGCACCCCGGAGTCTGTCAGGCCACTCAGGCAAGGTGGCGGGATGACGACCGCCGTACCCTCGACCGTCGCCCACGTCGGCGCCACCACCGCGTCCTCCGGATCGGGAGGTGGCCCGGACCCCGACATCGGCGGGCTGACCGGCCTCGTCCTGCAGGTGATCGACACGATGGGGGAGTGGGGCGTCGCCCTCATGCTCTTCATCGAGACGGTGTTCCCGCCGATCCCGTCCGAGGTGATCCTGCCGCTCGCGGGCTTCCTCGGCGGTGCCGGGCGCATGGACCTGACGCTCGTGCTCGTCCTCGCGACCGTCGGCTCGTACGTCGGGGCGCTCGTGCTCTACTGGCTCGGAGCGGTGATCGGCTTCGAGCGGACCGTCCGGTGGTTCGGCAAGCTCCCGCTCGTCGACGAGGACGACTTCCGCAAGGCGGCGTCGTGGTTCCACCGGCACGGGAAGAGCGCGGTGTTCTTCGGGCGTCTCGTCCCCGTCGTCCGCAGCCTCATCTCACTGCCGGCGGGTGCGGACAGGATGCACCTCGCGACGTTCTCGGTCTTCACGATCCTCGGCAGTGGGCTGTGGAACTCGGTGCTCGTGCTCGGTGGCGCGGCGCTCGGCACGCAGTACGAGCGCATCGAGGGGTACACCGAGTGGATCGACCGCGCGGTGTACCTCGCCGTCGTGGTGGTCGTCGTCGCGTTCGTCGTCCGGCGCATCCGCCGGGGCCGTGCGGCTGCCCGGAACTGACCTCGGCTGCCCGGAACTGACCCCGACGGTCCCGCAACCCCGGCAACCACGCCGAGCGCTCGTCACTTCGCGGTGAGCGCCGACTCCTTGTGCGCGGCCTGCTTGCCCGACTTCTCCGACTCGATGATCCAGTACGGGTCGTCGTCCGTCGGCTTGAAGTTCTGCCCGTCGAACTCGAAGTCCTCCGTCTTCTTCTCGACGAGCTTGCCCGTCGTCTTCCCCTGCGACGTGTTCCACTGGACTTCGTCACCCTTGCGCATGTCGGCCTCCCGCCGTCCTCCGGAGGACACTCCGTCCGGGACGTGGACGGTACGCGCGGCCGCTGGATCATCCCTGGTGCGCAGTTCCGGCCCTTGCGCCGGTCACATTCGGGTAACCGCGGCTCGGATCGGCGGTGCCGCGGGTACCGTGGCCGAGGAGTCACACCGCGAACACCCGACGCGGATCCGGACTCCCGAGGGATCGACGTGCACCATGAGCCTGGCCACCGACAGCGCGCGGGCGGAGACCGTCCTGGCAGGACGGTACCGTCTCGTGAAACTGATCGGCACCGGCGGCATGGGTTCGGTGTACGAGGCCCGCGACGAACACACGTACCGCGCCGTCGCCGTGAAGATGTTCGCCACGCCGGAGCGCATGACCACCGCGGACCGGGTGCGCCAGGAGCGTGAGATCCGCCTGCTCAGCATGCTCTCGCATCCCGGGCTCATCCCGCTCTACGACGCCGGCACGCACGACTTCGAGGACGGCCCGCACCGCTACATCGTGATGGAGCTCATCGCCGACGCGACGCTGCTCCGCCGCCTGGCCGAGGGGCCGCTGCACAACTACGAGGTCGCGGACCTCGGCGCCCAGCTCGCCGACGCCCTGGCGTACGTGCACTCCCGCGGGATCGTGCACCGCGACGTGAAGCCGGCGAACATCCTGCTGAGCGACGAGGGCGCCTCCGGGTTCGTCCGCACGGTCAAGCTCACCGACTTCGGCGTCGCGCACTTCGTCGACGGTTCCCGCCTGACGAACGACGGCACGATCATCGGCACCGCCGCCTACCTGTCGCCGGAGCAGGTCGCCGGGGAGCCGATCAGCTACGCCACCGACGTCTACTCGCTCGGACTCGTGCTGCTCGAGGCGCTGACCGGCGTGCAGGAGTACTCCGGCACCGTCATCGAGGCCGCGCTCGCCCGGCTCCGCCGCAACCCGTCGGTGCCCGACTCGGTCGCCTCGGAGTGGCGTGACCTGCTCACCAAGATGACCGCCCGCGACCCCGCGAAGCGCCCGACCGCGGTCGCGGTCGCGCGCGCTCTCCGCGGCGGGTCGACCCAGGTGACCGGACCGGTTCCGCTCGGCCCCGGTCGCGAAGTCCACCGACGCGAACACCGGATGCACCGTGCCGCCCACCGTCACGCACGACGTGGCACCTTCGACGCCGCCCGCCGCTGGCGCCGACGGAACGTCATCGCGGCGTCGGTCACCGCGCTCGCGGTCGCCGCCGCCTGCGTCGGGTCGTACGTCGTGGGCGCGCTGCACTGACCTGCACCGCATCGCCCGGCACCGCACCCACCGGCACTGCACCGCACCGCACCGCACCGCCAAGCCCGGCCGGCAGCGTTCGCTGAGCGCGCCGCTCCCGACCCGTCCGCGCGCGGAGCGATCGGGCAGGATGGGTGCATGAGCGACCAGCGCTGGATCAAGATCTGTGGCCTCTCGACGCCGGAGACCCTGGACGCCGCCGTCGACGCCGGTGCGGACGCGGTCGGCTTCGTCTTCGCCGCGGGCAGCCCCCGCACGGTGACCGCCGACGCCGCGAAGGCACTCGTGGAGCGGCTGCCGGACGGCATCGACGCCGTCGGGGTCTTCCGCGACCAGGCGATCGACGAGGTCGTCGGCATCGCCTCCGAGGTCGGCCTCACCACCCTGCAGCTGCACGGCCGGGAGTCCGCGTCGGACTTCGCCCGCGCCCGCGACGCCGGGTTCTTCACCATCCGGGCCGTCGCCGCCGCCGACTACCTGCGCGAGACGCCCGAGCAGCGCGCCTCCTTCGACCACGACCTCCTGCTGCTCGACGCGGCCGAGCCCGGGAGCGGACACCTCGTCGACCCCGCCACGCTCACGGGGTCGGTGGACGAAGCCTGGATCCTGGCCGGCGGACTCACCCCCGCGAACGTCGCCGACCTCGTGCAGCGGCTCGACCCGGACGGCGTGGACGTCTCAAGCGGCGTCGAGTCGTCACGCGGCGTCAAGGACGTGGCACGGATCCGCGCCTTCGTCGAGGCGGTCCGCAGCATCCCCTGAGCCGCACGCGCGCGGACGACGGACGGGAGGCTCCCCACCCGCCGGTGGGGAGCCTCCCGTCCGTCCCGTGGTCCGCCGTCAGGCGGTGCGGAGCGTGGGCACCAACTCGCGGAGGAACGCGTCGGTGTCCTCCCAGCCCTCGACCGCGTGGCAGGGGACGCCGAGCGCCTTGACCGGGTAGTCGTTGCCCTCCGGGTCGAGCCGGTCCCCGACGAAGAGCATGTCGTCGAGCGCGATGCCGGTCAGCTCCGCGAGGCGCTGCATGCCGTACGCCTTGTCGATGCCCTTACGGGTGATGTCGATGCTCGTGGAGCCGCCGGAGCGGACCTCGAGGTCGGGGAGCTCGGCCTGCACGCGGCGACGGAGGTCGTCCTTCTTCGCACCGGTCGGGTCCCACAGCTTCTTGACGTCCACCGGAGCCGTCTGGCCCAGCGCGGAGAACGTGATCTGCGAACCGCGGTCCTCGAGGATGGCGCCCCACGTCTCGGACTCCCAGTACCCGGCGGCCTTGGCCTGGGCCTCGACCGCGGCGAGGGCACGCGTCTTCTCGTCGTCGGTCAGGTCTTCGGCGTACTGGAGTGCCCAGTCCCCGGCGTCCCACCGGTAGTACCGCGTCCCACAGGTCGGCATGAGGTGCAGCGCGTCGAGTGCCAGGCCGTCCCGGTCGCGGAGCGGGGACACGAGCTGCTGTTCGAACTGCTGGAAGTTGCCGCCGCTGATCACGGCGACGGGGACGACCTCGAGCAGGGACGCGAAGGTGTCGAGCATGCGGGGGTCGAGCGGCGACTTCGACGGGGCGAGCGTGTCGTCGAGGTCGAACGCGACGAGGCGGGGTGTGGACATGCCCTCGATCATGCCAGGACCCGGTGTCCGGACCGAGTGGGGCGGGCCCGGAGGCGTGCCGGGCCCGCCCGTCGGGTCACTCCTTGACGAGCACGACCTCGTCGAGCGGGAGGCGTGTGCGCTCCGCGGTCTCCCGGGCGGCGGCCTTCTCGTCGAGCTGCGACGGGTCGGCGACGTGCCCGATCGCGGTGACCGTCACGGGCACGAGGTGCTCCGGCAGGGCGAACGCCGAGCGGATGGCGTCGACCTCGAAGCCGCCCATCTGGTGCAGGTGCAGGCCCTCGGCGTGCGCCTGGACGGCGAGCGCGGCGACCGACTGGCCGAGGTCGTACTCCGCCCAGCGACGCGGCTCGCCGTCCGCGGTCACCGGCTCGGCGATCGCGACGAGCAACGCACCGGCGCGGTGCGCCCAGGCACCGTTGAAGCCCATGAGCGACGCGTGGATCGCGTCGAAGGTCGGGGTGCCACGGCGACCGACGACGAAGCGGCGGGGCTGCGTGTTCGCGGCGGACGGCGCCCAGCGAGCGGCCTCGAGGAGCGCGTCGAGCTGGTCGTCCGAGATGGTGGCGGACTCGTCGAACGAGCGGGGGCTCCAGCGCTCCTCGAGGAGCGGCACGAGGGGCTGGCTGGAGTCGGTGGTGCGGGAGAGCGTCGTCGTCATGCTCGCTGGAACAACTCTCCGGGCGCACACGATTCCCGATCCGCCTGCGAGGATGGGCACGATGAGTGGTGTCCTGGTCGGCTTCGCGATCATCGGCGTCGTCATCGCGACCGGCTACGGCGTCGGGAGGGCGGCGTTGCTCGGGCCGCACGCGCAGTTCGTGATGAGTCGGCTGGCCTTCTTCGTGCTCATGCCGTGCCTGCTGTTCCACACGATCGCCACGGCCGACGCCGCGACGCTGTTCTCCCCGATGCTCGCCGTGTCGGCGCTCTCCGCGCTGTCGGTGGCCGTCGTCACCGCGACCGTGTTCGCGCTCGTGCTGCGGCGCCCGCTCACCACGACCACGGTCGGTGCGTTGGCGGCGTCGTACTCGAACGCGAACAACATCGGCCTGCCGGTCGCGGTCTACGTCCTCGGGCAGGCGACCGCGGTCGTGCCGGTCATCATGCTGCAGCTCGTCGTGATGGCGCCGATCGCGCTGACCGTCCTCGACGCGGCCACGGCCTCCGGGGGCGGCTGGCGACGCCGGGTGCTCGGCCCGGTGTCGAACCCGCTCATCATCGCGTCGCTGCTCGGGCTCGTCTGCTCGGTCACCGGGCTGACGCTGCCGGACCCGGTCCTCGAACCGTTCGTGCTCGTCGGCGGTGCCGCGGTGCCGGTCGTGCTGCTCTCGTTCGGCATGAGCCTGCACGGCTCGGCTCCGCTGCGGGACCCCGCGATCCGGCTCGACGTGCTGCTCGCGACCGGCGGGAAGCTCCTGGTGATGCCGGTGGTGGCGTTCCTGCTGGCCCGGTACGCGTTCGGCCTGGACCCCGCGCACGTGTTCGTCCTGACGGTCCTCGCCGGGTTGCCGTCGGCGCAGAACGTGTTCAACTACGCCCAGCGGTACGACGCCGCGGTCCCGGTCGCGCGGGACGTGGTGCTCCTGTCGACGGTCGGCTCGGTGCCGGTCCTGGTCGCGATCGCGGCGCTGCTGCACCCGTAGGCGGGCGCTCGGAGCGTCAGAAGATCATCGGGCGGTCGTCGTCCAGGACCGTGTCGAGGTCCAGGTCGACCGACACGGGCACGTGGTCGCTCGGGGCGTCGCCCTTCCGCTCGTCCCGGTGGATCGTCGCGCCGACGGTGACGTCCGCGAACGCCTGCGACCCCATGACGAAGTCGATGCGCATGCCCTCGTTGCGGGGGAAGCGGAGCTGCTTGTAGTCCCAGTACGTGTACCCGGTGGGGACGAGCGGCCGGACGACGTCCTGCAGCCCGCGCTCCTCGAACGTGCGGAACGCGGCGCGCTCCGGCTCGCTGACGTGCGTCGACCCCTCGAAGACGCGCATGTCCCACACGTCCTCGTCCAGCGGGGCCACGTTCCAGTCGCCCATCAGCGCGAGCGGCAGGTCGGGCTCGGCCGCCAGCCACTCGGATGTCCGGTCGGCGAGCTGGGCGAGCCAGTCGAGCTTGTACGTGTAGTGCGGGTCACCGAGCTCGCGGCCGTTCGGGACGTACAGGCTCCAGAGGCGGACACCCTCGACGGTGACCCCGATCGCGCGGGCCTCGACGGGCAGGCCCGGTCCCTCCTGGCCCTTGAGGAAGCCGGGCTGGCCGGGGAAGTCGCGGGTGACGTCCTCCATCGGCAGGCGGCTGGCGAAGGCGACGCCGTTCCACTGGTTCAGGCCGTGCGCCTCGACCGTGTAGCCGGCGGCCTCGAACGCCTCGACCGGGAACTGCTCGGGCTTGCACTTGATCTCCTGCATGCCGAGGACGTCCACGTCCTCCCGCACGAGCCAGTCGACGACCCGACCGACTCGGGTCCGGACGGAGTTGACGTTCCAGGTCGCGACACGCATGCACCGAACCTACCGGGATCGACCGACCGGGCGGACGTGCACCGGGGACAGGGTGTTCCCTGGACGGACACATCACGACCAGGACCGCTGGAGGCACTCATGGCGACGACGACGAACTCCGACCGGGTGGACGGCACGACCACCGGCAGCACCACCACCCAGGTCACCTCGGCCGGGCGCACGATCATCGACGACGCCGTGGTCGCGAAGGTCGCCGGCATCGCGGCCCGCGACGTCCCCGGCGTCCACGCACTCGGCGGGAACACCGCGCGGGCGTTCGGTGCCATCCGGGACGCCATCGGGTCGAGCGACCTCGGGCAGGGCGTCCGGGTCGAGGTCGGTGAGACCCAGGCGGCCGTCGACCTGACGATCGTGGTCGAGTACCCGACGCCGATGCAGCAGGTGGCGGCCGGCGTCCGGCAGGCCGTCACCGACGCGATCACCGACCTCGTCGGCCTGCAGGTCACCGAGGTGAACATCGCGATCGTCGACGTGGACATCCCCGCACTCGACGCTCCCGTCGTCCCCGAGACGCGCGTCCGGTGAACGCCACCGTCGTCGGCATGGCCGTCGGAGCGGTCCTGGCGGTCGTCGCCCTGACGCTCGGGTTCTGGGCGTTCGTCGTGGTGGCCGTCGCGATCGCGGTCGGCGGACTGGTCGGCCGCATCGTCAGCGGCGACGTCGACGTGCGTCGGCTGCTCGACGTGCTCCGCGGACGACGGAGCTCCTCGTGAGCCACGTGCCGGTGCCCGGCACCGACCGGATCGCGTCCCCGGCCCTGGTGCACACCGCGCAGGCGGTCGCCGCCGAGGTGCTCCGGGCACCGTTCCGGGAGGTCCGTGCCCGGGTCGTCGACGACGGTCGCGGCGCCCTGGCGGTCGAGGTGACGAGCCCGCTGGCCCTGCCGGTCCTCGGGACGCACGCCGTCCCGCACGAGCCCGTCCTCGCGTCCGCGCACCGCGCGCGCACCTCGATCGCGGAACGGCTCCGGACGATCACCGGGCGGAAGGTCGCGCGCGTCTCGCTGACGTTCTCGTCCGCCGTCCTCGCCCGGCCGCGGAGGGTCCGGTGAGCACGAGTCCCGCGAAGGGGACCCCGTCCGCGGACGACGACCGCTCCGTGCGCCGCCTCGTCCGTCGGGAGACGTCCGCGTCCCGGTCGGTGTCCGTCGTCGTCGCGATGACGTTCCTCGTCCTCGTCGCGGTCACGGTGGCCGTCGCCGCCGTGGTCGTCCTGCTCGGGCAGCGCATCGCCGGGGTCGACCCCCGGGACGTGGTGGACGCCGCCGTCCGTGCGCCCACCGGGCTGGTCGACGCGGTGGTCGTCGCCGTCGGTGCCGTCCTCGCGCTGCTCGGTCTCTGGTCCCTGCTGCACGGCCTCCTGCCGGCGCGACGTCCCCGACACGTCGTCCGCTCCGACCGGCTCGGCGTGGTCGTCGACGACGAGGTGCTCGCGTCCGCCGCCGCGCGCGCCGCCCGGTCCGCGACTCGGCTGGGACCGGACGCCGCCGTCGGGTCCGTCGGTCGCCGCGCCCTGGACGTCGTACTCCTGCCCGCCTCCGGTGTGGACGTCGACGAGGCGTCCGCCGCAGCGGCCGTGGACCGTGAGCTCGCCGCCGTGGACGTCGTGCCGCCCCTCACCGCCCGCGTCCGGGTGCGCACCACCGGCAGGATCGACGGATGAACGGCACGAACCGCACGGTCGGTCGGATCGTCCTCGTGGTGGTCGGGCTCGTGCTGCTCACCCTCGGGGTCGCCGTCGTCCTCGTGCAGACACTGCCCGCCGCGGCCGACCGCTGGCACGTCGTCGCCGACACCGCACTCGGCGGCCTCGGCTCGGGAGCGGCACGGGACGTCGCCGTACGCGCGTGGTCGGAGGTGCTCGCGGGCGCGGTCGTCCTCGGTGTCCTGGCGCTGCTCGTCCTCACCTCGATCCGGAGTGGCCGGACCGGCACGGTCGTGGACGACGACGGGCCCGCGGACGGTCTGCCTGGACGGGTCCGCATCGAGGCCGCGGCGATCGAGCACGCGCTCTCGTCCGCGATCGCCCCGCTGCCGCAGGTCGCGTCCCTCGCCGTCGACGTCCGCCGGGTCCGTCGTCGCACCGCGGTCCGGATCCTGGTCCGCACGCGCCGCGGAGCGCCCCCGCGTGAACTCGTCGAGCGGGTCGAGGCCGTCGTGCACGACCTCGACGCACTGCTGGGGGAGCGCCTGCCGGTGCTGCTGCGCATCGCCCGCGGCGGGTCGTCCCGGCCGGACCGGGTGCGCTGACCGATGCCCGGCGTCGGTGACGACGGCGAGCCGACGGACGACCTCGTCGGCCGCGGCGGACTGCCGGACGGTCCGGTCGAGGTCCCGGCCGCGGTCGTCGGGGTCGCCCGCGGGCGGCCGCTCGAGCCGGTGTGGGTGAACTCCGCCGGCGGACGGACCTTCCGTCTCGGCCCGACACCGGACCGTGCCGAGGGCTACGTGAAGTGGGTCCCTCCGCGCTACGCGCCGTGGATCGACGCCGAGGTCGCACGGCTGCGCTGGGCGGCCCGCTGGCTGACCGTGCCGGAGGTGCTCGAGCACGGGGCCGACGGTTCCGGTGCGTGGATGGCGACCCGACCGGTGCCGGGCTGGAGTGCCGTGGACCCGCGGTGGCGGGATGACCCGCGCGCGGCGGTGATCGGTGTGGGGGAGGGGCTCCGTGCGCTGCACGACAGCCTGCCGGTGCCGTCGTGTCCGTTCACGTGGCCGACGGACGAGCGCCTCGACCGGGCACGAGCGGCCGGTCGGAACGTCGACGCGATCGGTCCGCAGCCCGCGACGGACCAGCTCGTGGTGTGCCACGGGGACGCCTGCGCCCCGAACACGCTCCTCGGGGCCGACGGCCGCTGGGTCGGGCACGTGGACCTCGGCGCGCTCGGCGTCGCAGACCGGTGGGCCGACCTCGCGGTGGCGTCGATGAGCCTGGGGTGGAACCACGGCCCGGGCTGGGACGACCTGTTCCACGAGGCGTACGGGCTGCCGCAGGACCCGGAGCGGACGGCCTGGTACCGGGCGTTGTGGGAACTCGACGTGGATGACGTCGTCGACCCACGGCGTGCGGCCTGACCAGCCGAGTGGCCTGACCCGCCGAGTGGCCTGACCAGCCGGGTGGCCTGGCCAGCCGGGCAGTCCGGTCGCGCGGGCGCTGCTGCTGGGCGCGGGTGCCGCTGCCGGGCCGCTGCTGCCGGGCTAGAAGCCGACGCCGCGTGCGCCCATGAACGACACCGGGTCGACCGTGCCGCCGCCGACGTGGGTCTCGAAGTGCAGGTGGCACCCGGTCGAGTTGCCGGTGGAGCCGACGAGGGCAACGAGGGTCCCGGCGCCGACCTGCTGGCCGGGGCTGACACGGAAGCCGCCGGCGACGATGTGCCCGTACGCGGTCTTCACGCCGCCGCCGTGGTCGATGCGGACGTAGTTGCCGTACCCGCCGTAGGGGCCGACGTACTCCACGGTGCCCGCGGACGCCGCGACGATCGCGGTCGAGCAGCCGCTGCCCAGGTCGATGCCGTCGTGCATGGCCGTCGCGCCGGTGTACGGGTTGACGCGGACCCCGTAGCCGCTGGTGATCCAGCCGCCCGCCGGTCGGACCCAGCCGGACCCGGACGGCGCCGTGGCACCGCCGCCGCTCGGTGCGGCCGGCGCGGCCGGTGCACTGCCGCCCTGGTTCGCCGCCGCGGCCGCGGCCTGCTGGTCCCGCAACTGCTGCGCCTGACGTGCCAGCTCGGCCTCGAGGGCCTTCCGGCGACGCTCCTCCGCGGCCTTGCGGATCCGCTCGCCCTTCTCGTACTGGGCCTCGGTCGTGGCGCGACCCGACGTCAGGGAGGCGAGCTGGGCCTCCAGTCGGGACTTGTTCGCCTCCTGCTCGTCGTACGCAGCCTGCGCACGGTCGGACGCCGCCTGTGCTTCGCCCATCCGGTCCTGTGCGGCCTGTGCGAGCTCCTCGAGCGCGAGCGCGGCGCGGTCGGCCTGGTCGGTGAGCGACCGGGCGACGGACGCGTCGTTGGTGGCCGCGGTCTCGACCCGTTCGGCCTGCTCGGACAGCTTGCTCAGCGCGCCGAGGTCGTAGAGGAGGTCCCGCGCGTCCTCGCCGCCGGTGAGCACGCTCGTCGTGACGTCGGCACCGCCGGACCGGGCCATCTGCGCGGCGAAGCGGCCGGCCTGGGCGGCACTCGCCTCGGCGACCTCGGCGTGCTCCTCCGCGTCGTCCCGCAGCGCCTGTTCCCGCTCGGCGGCGCGCAGGGCCTTGCGCTGGGCGGCCTCGAACGCGGCACCGAGCCGTTCGGCCTCGGCGCGGGCGGCGTCGACCTCGTCCGACAGGCCGGAGATGATCCCGCGGATCTCGACGATCTGCGACTGCTTGGCGGACTCCTTGCCGCGGGCCGCGACCACGTCGTCCCACGAGGGGTACGTGGCGGCCTGGGCGGCGGGTGCGTCGAGGACGAGCGTGCCGATGAGACCGGCGATCGCCAGCCCGGTGGCGAGCAGACGCCGCCGAGCCGTCGGCGCGGAGCGGGGACGGGGGGCGGTGACCACGGAGCGAGACATCGCAACGGAGCCTATACATCTCCACAGGCGGTTCGCTGCGGCGACGCTCCGCTGTGGACGGATCCGTGGCGTGATCGAGCCTGTGGACGACCCTGTCGCCGGCTCGGAGCCGGACGACGGCCGGTCGGAGGTCAGAACCCGCGCTCGTGCAGGATCCGCTCGGCCGACCCCACCACCGTCCTCTGCAGCACCTCGGCGCCGCGGGTCCCCGCGTAGTCGTGGACGTCGTAGCCGTCGCAGTGCGTGATCGTCGCCGGGGGTCCGAGCGAGTCCTCCACGGGCGTCGTCCAGACGTCCCCGGACCCGACGACCACGTAGTCCGGTCGGGCGTCCCGGTAGGAGCCGAGGTCGACGAGCCAGGGGTAGGTGTCGAAGGTGTCCCGGACCTGGAGCAGCCGGACGTCCTGGTCCGCGTAGGCGGCGAGGGGACGGATCGTCCAGAACTGACCGACGCCGACGGGGTCGCGGTCAGCGGTGCGGTGCGCGTCCACCCACCGGTCGAGGCAGGCGACCGGTCCGTACCGGGCGTCGACGACCGAACGGACCGTGCCCGGCGTGACCGCGACGCCCGCGACCAGGACCAGGGCGGCACCCACCGCCGACAGCGTCCGGAGGGTCCGCGTGGGTCGGTACAGCCGGGTCTGCCGGACCGCGGTCCGGGCGAGTTCGCACACCGCGACGAGCGCCAGGAGCGGCATCGTCACGACCGGCTCCAGGTAGCGGGGTGTCTCCGAGCCGGCGACGACGACCCCGACGGACACCGCCACGATCGTCACGAGTGGCAGCGCGGTCGCGAGCAGCACCGCTCGGGAGGACCGCGTCCGCCAGGCCCAGACCGTGCCGCCCGCACTGAGCAGCACACCGAGCAGCATGAGCAGCAGCCCTGCGTCCCCGGAGGCCGAGGCGGCACGGTCGTCGGTGAGCGCCGCGAAGAACGCGGCCGTCGTGCCGGCCCGGTCGGGGTGCACGTACGTCGACGGGTCCAGGGAGACGAAGGGGCGGAGTGGGATCCGGACGAGGTACCCGACCACGGCGCCGACGGTGAGGGCTCCAGCGTCCAGGGCCGCCGGTCGCCACGGCACCCGGCGCGCGACGACGAGCAGGGCGAGCGTGACGACGACGGGTCCGGCGGACCACGGGACGTACAGCGGGTTCGACCCCGTGCTGAGTGCCGCGACGACGCCGAGCGTCCCGAGCACCGGCAGCGACGCCCGGCCGGTCCGGACGGTGCGCAGCACGAGCACCGCGGTGGCGAGCATCGCGAGCACGGCCCCGTAGTAGTAGGTCGTCGTGAGCAGCAGGGAGGCGAGTTCGAGGGACGTCGCGGTCGCCGAGGACTCGGTCAGGACGAGCATCGTCACGAGCACGACGGCGAGGACCGACACCGCGATCCGGGCCGGGCGGGCGGCAGCGGGCATGAGCTCGTTCGCGGCCGCACGGACGAGCGCGTACACGGCGAGCAGCACCAGGACGCCGTTCAGCGCCAGGGCCTGCTGCGGTGTCGCGGTCACGGCGGAGACGGCCAGGTAGACCGGCAGCTCCGGGAAGAAGAACAGCGCCGGGGACATCGCCCACTCGAACGGCTGCCCGAGCGCGATCGACCGCGCCACGAGCGGCAGCAGCACGGAGTCGCCGTCGTACCAGAGCAGGGCGACCCGCTCCGTCGCGAGGACGTGGCGGAGCGCGACGACCGCCAGGGCCAGGGCGAGCAGGGCCCCCACGGCCTCGTGCCCGACCGCCCGCGCGACTGCGGAGCGGGGGCGGTGAGTGCCGGCCTCGAGCGGCCGTGCACCGTCCCGCGGTCGGACGAGGGGCATGACCGGAGCGTACCTGCGACCGCGTTCCGGAAGCCGGGCGGAGGGCTCCAGGGAGCGCGGACCGCCGGTCACCGCTGATCTCGGGTGCCGTCCCGGGAGCCGGGCGGAGGGCTCCAGGGAGCGCGGACCGCCGGTCACCGCTGATCTCGGGTGCCGTCCCGGGAGCCGGGCGGAGGGCTCCAGGGAGCGCGGACCGCCGGTCACCGCTAATCTTGGGCACCGTGACCCACGCGCGCGAGCAGTTGATCGAGCACATCAAGGCCGATGCGGTCTTCCACGGCGACTTCACCCTGACCAGCGGGAAGCAGGCGTCGTACTACATCGACCTCCGCAAGGTGAGCCTCGACCACCGCGTCGCTCCCCTCATCGGTCAGGTGATGGCCGACCTCATCGCTGACGTCCCTGACGTCGATGCCGTCGGCGGCCTGACGATGGGTGCCGACCCGATCGCCAGCGCGGTCCTGCACCAGGCCGCTGCCCGCGGGGGTTCCTACGACGCCTTCGTCGTGCGCAAGGAACCGAAGGACCACGGTCGAGGCCGCCAGGTCGAGGGGCCGGACGTCCGTGGCAAGCGTGTGGTCGTCCTCGAGGACACCTCCACCACCGGCGGATCGCCGCTCAAGGCGGCCGAGGCCCTCGAGCGCGAGGGCGCCGTGATCGCCGCCGTCGCCGTCGTCGTCGACCGGGACACCGGCGCGAAGGAGCGGATCGAGGCGGCGGGCTACCCGTACCTCGCTGCGATCGGGCTGGCCGACCTGGGGCTGTCCGCGTGACCGAGGAGCGTCCGGACGACGCGCGCGAGCCCGACGGCCCCGTCACCCCCGATTCCGGGGACGACGGCCGGGAGGCCCGCCGTGCGCCCGCCCCGGACGCTCCGTTCTCGGGCCTCCGCAGCGCCGCGGACATCTTCGGCGCCCCGCTGACGGAGGAGGAGTGGCCCTCCCGGCGTGAGCGCCGTGAGGCCGAGCGTGCCGCCCGCCAGGCCGGTCGGCCGGAACCCGAGCCGTTCACCGCCCCGGCGTCCGTGCCGGTCGCCCCCGCGTCGGCACCTGCCCCCGCGTCGGCACCGGCGCCCGAGCTGGACCCCGGCGCGACCCAGGCGATCTCGATGCCCGAGGAGCTCGCGCTGCCCGGTGGCGTCGCCGGTCGGGTCCCGCCGCCCGCGGCCGTGCCGCCGGTGTCGAACGCCCCCGACCCGCGCGCGATCGTCCTGCCCACGGCCCGCTCCGACCGGGAAGCCCGCGCGGCCGAGGCCCGGGCGATCGAGGACGAGCGTCGCCGCACCGACCCGGACGGCCTCGGACGGTCGGACGTGGACTGGCTCGGACGGGTGCGGCCCGGCGCCGTGCCGTCGGCCGACCCGTCGTCGCCGGGCGTGACGCCCGTGCCGCCGGCCCTCGCCGGTGGTCCGGACGCGCAGCCGCTCGGCGTCGAGGACGTCCTGCCCGCGACCGACGAACCGCCGACCTTCACCGAGCTCCTCCGGCTGCACGACGACGTGGACGGGGCCCCGCAGGCCGACCGCCCCTTCGACTGGTCGGTCCTCGGCGAGGAGACCGGCGAGGTGCAGACCACGCTGACCCAGGACGCCTTCGACACCAACCTCGTCGCCGCCGGGTCGTGGGCCACCGGGACGACCGTTCCCGACGCTGCCTCCCACGCCGAGCCCGATCCGATCGACCCCGATCCGGTCGACGACGACCGGGCCGGCGAGCGGACGACGCCGTCGGGCGGGTCGAGCTGGTCGCTCAGCGACGAGGCCGCCCGGACCGGCGAGGTGTTCCCCGGTGACGTGACGGACGACGACAGCACGATGGCGATGCCCCTCGACCGCCACGGCGTCGACGACCACGGCGCGGGGTCCCGCGACGGTGGCCACGACGACGGCGACCTCGACGACGACCTGGACGACCCCGCCGGGACGGCTCCCACGGCCGCCTTCGCCCCGCGCTCGGCGGCTCCTGCCGTGCCGCCGTCGGTCCTCCCGTCCGTCGTGCCGCCGTCCTCCGCCACCCCGTGGTGGGAGGCGGAGGAGGACGAGTCGCCGCGGGTCGTGCCGGCGGACCACGTCCCCCCGCTGGTCGAACCGGGCCCGCGCACCGCACGCCGCGCACCGGAACCGCGCACACCCTCGGACGACCGCGCGGCCGGAGCCGACGGGACGACCGGCTCGGACCGCGTGCACGACCGGGACCCCGCCCCCGAGCGGGACGGCGCCCCGTGGCGCCTCGCGCCCGAGGACATCGACCAGTCCGAGTGGCAGGGTCGCGAGACGAGTGACACCGGCGTCATCAAGGACCTGTTCGGCACCGAGGCGATCCAGCAGCTCCGTGACGCGGACGCCGCCCGTACCGAGGACACGAGCACCCGGATGATGCCCGCCGTCGCGGCGACGCCCCCGTCCGGCCAGGCGGAGTCCCGGACGACGGACGCCGACCGTGCCAACTTCATCAACGAGGGGTTCGCCCGTCTGCAGAGCGAGGGACGGCGCGGCAAGCAGCTCCTGGTCTACGGCTCCGTCGCGATCATCGTCGTGCTCCTGCTCCTCGTCCTGGTCATCACCGCCTGGATCCGTGGGAACAGCCTCGAGGAGCAGCCGGCGTCGCCGTCGAGCAGCCCCGCCGGCGCGCTGGCGGTGCACCCGCCGACGAGCGCACTCGACTGACACGCCGACCGGCGGACCGACCGCGCCGAGCCGACACCCAGGCGTGGGGAGTGGAGTGGGACGGCCATGCCGACGCTCGCTTCGACCCTGACCGATCCCCGACCCGCCGTCCGTCTCCGGGCGGTGATGGCCGCCGGGACGACCCCGACCGTGGACGAACTCGACGTCCTCGTCGCGCAGTGCGCGGTCGAGCCGGACCTGCAGGTGCGGGAGATGCTCACGTGGGCGTTGGTGCGCCTCCCGGCCGCGGTGGTCGTCCCGCGGCTGCTCCCGGAACTCGAGCGCCCCGAGGCGCAGGCCCGGAGCCAAGCGCTGCACACGCTCTCGAAGATCCGCGACGGCTCCGTGTACCCGCAGGTCGCGGAGCGGCTGTCCGACCTCGACCCGGGTGTCGCCAGGACCGCGTGGCGTGCTGCCGTCCTGCTCGCGCCCGAGTCCGAGCGGCCGGAGCTCGCGAAGACGCTCGCCGTGCAACTCGGCCACGGTGACGAGGAGACCCGGCTGGCGCTGAGCCGGGCGATCGCCGGGCTCGGGTCCGAGGTCGCCGGGCCGGTCCTCGCCGTCGCGGCGGAGCACCGGAACGCCGCGGTGCGGGAGCACGCGGCCGAGACGGTCCGGCTGCTCGAGGACCCGGACGCGGGGTCGGCGCTGGCGCTCGCGCGGGCGCGCCGTGAGGTCGCCCTCGGCCGGACGCGTTCCGCGAAGGGCTGACCGCCGGCGGCGGCAGTGCTGGCGGGGCAGCGCTGGGGGTTCCATGACCCGCCGTGGCCCTGCCCCCGCGGTTCCGGCATTCGCGCATCTCGGGCGCGGAGATGCGCGGATTCCGGAACCTCGGGGTGGGGGGTCGGGCGCGGCGTGCCGTCAGTGCGGCGCGTCGGGCGTCAGCCAGATGGCGGTCGCCGCGGCGGCCGGGAGGTCCACCAGCGCCTCCGCCCCGCCGGCGTCACGGCGCGCGACCGCCACCACCCCCGCGTAGTCGCGCACCTGTTCCACGCGGAGGTGCGTGCCGAGCCCGACCCCGAGTTCGTCGAAGTACCGCAGCAGCGCCGGGTCGTCGTCCGACACCCGGCCGACGGTCCCGCAGACGCCGGGGTCGACGGTCCCGAGCAGCGCGCCGGGCGTGTCCGGCACGACCCCCTCGGCGCTCGGGATCGGGTCGCCGTGCGGGTCGTGCGTCGGGTGGCCGAGGTCGGCGTCCACCCGGTCGAGGAACGTCTCCGACACGGCGTGCTCGAGCGCCTCCGCCTCGGTGTGCACCTCGTCCCAGGAGTACCCGAGCCGTTCGACCAGGAACGTCTCGATGAGGCGGTGCCGACGGACCATCGCCACCGCGGCCTGCCGACCGAGCGGGGTGAGCACGACGCCGCGGTACGGGGTGTGCTCGATGAGGCCGTCGCGGTCGAGCTTCCGGAGGTTGCCCGACACGGTCGACGCCGAGACGTGCAGGGCCGCCGCGATGTCCCGGGTGGCGAGGCCGTCGTCGCCGCGCTCGCCGGCCTTCCAGACGAGCTTGACGTAGTCCTCGGCCATCGTGCTGAGCGAGGGCAGGCGCATGCGCCAATGGT
Organism: Curtobacterium sp. MCJR17_055; assembly: GCF_003224335.1. Taxonomy (GTDB): domain Bacteria; phylum Actinomycetota; class Actinomycetes; order Actinomycetales; family Microbacteriaceae; genus Curtobacterium. Next base: position 659,756 of record NZ_QKLF01000001.1, on the reverse strand, counting down.
ACGGCTGCTCCTGGTACAACCGGGAGGTGACCTCCGTCCAGCCTCCCGCCGTCCGACGTCGCCGTCGCGGGTGGTGGCCGGTCCCGCCGTCGCTGCTGGTCGGGCTCGCCCCGCTGGTCGTGTTCGCCGTGGTGAGCATCGTGCGCTCGCGCCCGAGCGACGACTACCCGGCGCTCGGCCGCACGGTCGACAGCGTGGTGCGCGACCTCGTCGTCCCCGAGGCGGTCGTCGCGGGCATCCTGGCGCTGGTCGTCACCGCGCTCGGGTGGTGGCGGATCGCGACGGTCGACCCGGCGCGGGGCGGACCGCGGTGGACGATGGTGGCGCCGCTCCTCGTCCTGGCGGTGTGCCTCGGTCGGCTCCCGCTCCTCGACTGGGGTGGGAAGAGCCTGCGGTACTTCCTGCTCCTCGCGCTCGGGGTCCTGCTGGTCGGTGTCGTCGAGGAGCTGATGACCCGCGGCGTGCTGCTCGTCGGACTCCGCCGACGCCTGCCCGAGATCGGGGTGTGGGCGCTCTCGTGCGTGCTGTTCGGGCTGCTCCACTTCCTGAACGTCCTGTCCGGCGCCCCGGTGGCCACGACCGTCCTGCAGGTGGTGTTCGCCACCTCGTTCGGGTCGGTGCTGTACCTGGCCCGGCGCCTGAGCGGCAACCTGCTGGCCCCGGTGCTGCTGCACGCCTTCTGGGACTTCGGCGCGATCGGCGTCAGCGCCTCCGCGCCGGGGTCGGTCGACGTCCTGCTCGTCGGACTGCTCGGCCTCGCCACGATCGCGGTGCTGCTGCTCGGCGTCGTCGCCGGCGGGCTCGTCGCGTGGCGGGACGACCGGGGCCGGCGCCTGCGCCGCCGGTGGCGGACCGTACCGCCCCTGGGAGCCGCCGCGGTGCGCGGTCCGGACACGGGCCTCCCGGCCGGAGCGGACGCCCCGGTCGAACTGGCCGGCTGACCGGTCTAGATCTCCACCTCGTACGGCTCGGTGTGCAGGAGCTCGTGCACGCCGGAGATGACCTCGCTCGGGCGGAACGGGTACTTGTCGATCTCGGCCTGGTCGCTGATGCCCGTCATGACGAGCACGGTGTGGAGGCCCGCCTCGATGCCGGCCTGCACGTCGGTGTCCATCCGGTCGCCGATCATGCCGGTGTTCTCGGAGTGCGCGCCGATCCGGTTCATCGCCGAGCGGAACATCATCGGGTTCGGCTTGCCCACCACGTAGGGCTGCTTGCCGGTGGCCTTCTCGATCATCGCGGCGATCGCGCCCGTGGCCGGCAGGACGCCCTCGGCGCTCGGGCCCGTGGCGTCCGGGTTCGTCACGATGAAGCGCGCCCCGTCGCGGATCAGGCGGACGGCCTTCGTGATCGCCTCGAACGAGTAGTTCCGGGTCTCGCCGACGACGACGTAGTCCGGTGCCGTCTCGGTCATGATGAACCCGGCCTCGTGCAGGGCGGTCGTCATGCCGGCCTCGCCGATGACGAACGCCGAGCCCTCCGGCATCTGCGACGCGCAGAAGTCCGCGGTCGCCAGGGCTGAGGTCCAGATCCGCTCCTCGGGGACGTGCAGCCCGGACTGGCGGAGTCGCGCGCTGAGGTCACGCGGCGTGAAGATCGAGTTGTTCGTCAGGACGAGGAACTCGGTGCCCTGGTCCTGCCACTGCCGGATCAACTCCGGGGCGCCGGGGAGCGCCTGGTTCTCATGGACGAGCACGCCGTCCATGTCCGTCAGCCAGCACTCGACCTCGTCGCGGGATGCCATGCGGCCAGCGTAGTGGGCGGACCCGGTCGGAATCCCGAAGTGCCCTAGGCTTTCAGGGCGCGTTCCCGTACGCGTACCGGAAGCGTCAGGAGGAAGCCGTGCTCGTCGACCAGGACCCCCGTCCCAGCCCGGACGGCCCCGCAGCAGCACCTCGCCGCCGAGGCCGACCGAACGTGGTCTCACGCGACCAGGTCATCGACGCCGCCACCGTCATCGCGAACGAGGACGGCCTGGACCGCCTGTCCTTCCGAGCGCTCGGTGCGGCCCTCGGCGTCGCCCCGATGACCGTGCACCGGACGATCGGCGGCCTCAACGACCTGCACGCCGAACTCGTCCGTCGGACGGTCGACGAGTTCACTGCCACGTTCGTCTGGCCCGAGGACTGGCGCGCCGTGGTCCGGGTCTTCGCCACCACCTTCCGCGACCTGCTCGTCCGACACCCGCTCGTCCTCGAGTCGCACAGCAGCCGGGCGCCGCTCGCCTCGTCGGAGTCGGACGCCGTCGTCGCGACCGTCGTCGGAGCCCTCCGCTCCGCAGGGCTCTCCGAGACCGAGGCGATGTACGCGTTCTTCGTCGTCTACGACTTCGTCGTGGGCCACACCGCCGTGCAGGTCGGGCGCGGCGACTCCGAGGCCGGGCGGCCCGAGCGGCACCGGCTGGTCGGGGAGGTCCTCGGCGAGCACTCGTACGAGGCGCGCTTCGCGCTCGGGCTCGACGTGCTGCTCGGCGGCATCGAGGCGCGGGTCGCGGACGCCGGGGTGCAGGCCGCGGGCTGAGCGTCGGACGGGAGGCGCGGTGCGCGCGCCGTACGCTGGTCACGTGACCCAGGGCCTCCCGTCCGGCGACCTGCCGGAGCCGTCTCCGGCGCTCCCACCCACCCACGAGGCGACGACGCACGGGGTCGGGCCGCACCCACGGCCGTGGCCCGAGGGGCCGCAGTACGACCCGGAGCTGCTCGAACACGGGGACACCCGCAACGTCGTCGACCGCTTCCGGTACTGGTCGATGGCGGCGATCGTCGCCGACCTCGACACCCGCCGGCACGCCTTCGACGTGGCGATCGAGAACTGGCAGCACGACCTGAACATCGGCTCCATCGTGCGCAGCGCCAACGCCTTCCTGGCCGGGACCGTGCACATCATCGGTCGACGCCGCTGGAACCGCCGCGGGGCGATGGTCACCGACCGGTACCAGCACGTGCGGCACCACGAGGACGTCGCCGCGTTCCTCCGGGTCATGCGGGACGAGGGACGGCCGGTCATCGCGATCGACAACACCCCGGGGGCGGACCGCATCGAGACCGCCGACGTGCCCGAGCGCTGCGTGTTCCTGTTCGGGCAGGAAGGGCCGGGGCTCACGGACGAGGCGGTCGCGGGCGCCGACGGGCACCTCGAGATCACGCAGTTCGGGTCGACGCGGAGCATCAACGCCTCGGCGGCTGCGGCGATCGTCATGCACAGCTGGGTCGTCCGGCACGCGGTGCTGCCGGGCTGAGGCGGGCGGGCGGGCCCGTCCCGTCGAGGCGGGCGCGCCCCGTCGAGGTTCCAGAATTCGCGCATCTCGACGTGCGAGAGCGGCGCATTGCGGAACCTGGGCGGGAGGCGCGCGGCATGTCGTGCGACCTCGGCGCGGGCCCGGCGGGCACGGGCCCGCGGGCGCGAGCCCGCGTGGTCCGCGGTCTCGAGGTCGCGCGACTCGCCGTGGCCGTTCCGTCGAGGTCGCACGAACCGCGCTTTGCGACGTGCGGGAGCGGCGGAGTGCGCGACCTGGACGGGAGGCGCGCGGCGTGTCGTGCGACCTCGGCGCGGGCCCGGTGCATGCGGGCCGGCGGGAGCGAGCCGACGCGGTCGGAGCGGTCTCGAGGTCGTGCGACTCACCGTGGCCGTCCCGTCGAGGTCGCACGAACTGCGCATCGCGACGTGCGAGAGCGGCGCATTGCGGAACCTGGGCGGGAGGCGCGCGGCATGTCGTGCGACCCCGCGCGGCCCCGGTGGGCGCGAGTCGGACGAGCCCGAGCCCGAGCCCGAGCCCGAGCCCGAGCCCGAGCCCGAGCCGGGCGGCCCGGGCACGCACTTCACGCGCGACCCGGACCGACCGCGGGCGGGATGACGACACCGAGCGGGAGCCCGGCGCCGTCACCCCCGGGGGTCAGGCCCGGCGGCGGCGCACCGCGGCGAAGGCGGCGAGGGCGCCACCGAGGAGCATCGCGACCAGCGCGCCGACGCCCACGCCGAGGCCGACGGGCGAGCCGGTGAACGCGAGTTCGCCGGTGCCGTTCGAGCCCGGACCGGTGCCCGGTGCGCCGGCGGCCGTGGTGCTCGTACCGGTCGGGGTCGTGCCGGGGAGCACGGTGCCGTTTGGCGTCACGTCAACGGTCGGGGTCGCGGGTGCACTCGGCGCAGGGGTGTTCGTCACCACGGCCGGGGTGGCCGGGGCGTTCGGCGTCGGGGTGTCCGTCGGCGTCGGCGTCGCGGGCGTGGTCGGGACCGCGGGCGTGCTCGGGGTGCCCGTCGGAGGGGCCGTCGGGGTCGCGGGGGTCGTCGGTGCCGGCGTGCTCGGCGTCGGCGTCGGCGTCCCGGTCGGGGTGGGGACCGGAGGTGCGACCGTGAGGCACGCGTCGGTCGACTCGCCGGCGAACGTCTTGTCGAAGGCGTGGTCGCCGTCGCCGGACGTCACCGAGACGGACCAGGTGTGCTTGCGGGTCGTGTCGAGCGGGAACGTCGTGTCGAACGCGCTCGGCCCGAAGGTCGTGGTGCCGTGGTCGGTGTCGTCGAGGACGACGTCGACCGTCGAGTTCGCCGGGTAGTTCGCGAGCGCGACGTGCAGCTGCGTGCAGGATGCCGACACCTCGGGGGTGTGTGCCGAGGCGACTCCGGTCACCGCGACGGCTGCGATGCCGCCGACGATGATCGAGGCCGCGGCGCCGCCGATGGTGCGGGTAAGGATGCGTGCCATGTTCTGTTCTCCAGGGATTCGGGTACTCCGAGGAGGGCCACCCGGGCAGGCGAGGCAGCATCGATCAGGACACCGTGGGCAGGGACCCACGGCGAGGGCACGGGCAGGGTGACCTGTGCGTCCGACACGAGAGGGTGCTCGTGCCGCCGGAGAGGATGCAGACGTCGGGATGAACTCGGGTGTTCCGTCCACGTGACCCCTCGGGTAGGGGTCGATCGAAGCCTAGTTCCGCTCAGGTACCAGCGCTGTCAGGATGTCCCGAAAGCGGGGATGGATCACCGACGCCCGCCTCGGGTGCACACTGTCGTCGCGGGTGCGTTCAGCGTGGGGCGGTCGTGCGGCGGGCGACGAGCCGTGGCTCGACCAGGACCTCGGTGGGGGTCAGCCCCGGGTCCGCGATGCGTTCGAGCAGCCGCACCCCGGCGCCGCGGCCGATGTCGATGCTGCGGTCGTCGATGCTCGTCAGGCCGACGTACCGGGATGCCGCGATCGGGGTGTCGTCGTACCCGATCACCGAGATGTCCTCGGGCACGCGGAGACCTCGGTCGGCGATGGCGGACATCGCGCCCAGGGCGGTCACGTCGTTCGCGGCGAACACCGCGGTCACCTCGGGGTTCTCGTCGAGGAGGCGGTGTGTCCCGGTGAAGCCGGTCTCCTCGGTGACGTCGGCGGCCAGGACCACGGCCACCCCGGTCACGCCGGATGGCCCGGTCGCGTCGGACGGCCCGGGCACGCCGTCCGACGCCGACCCGCCAGCCCGTGCACCCGCCGCGTCGATGGCGGCTCGCCACCCCTCGAGCCGGGCGTCACTCGCCGCCGAGTGCCCACCGACGAAGCCGAGCCGCACGTGCCCGAGGTCGATGAGGTGCTCGGCCGCCATGCGCCCGCCGGCGAGGTCGTCGTTCGCAACGGTGTCCGCGCGGGCGAGCGCTGCCCGACCGCCCGCGACGACGACGGGCGTGCTCGCCGGGATCGCGAGGTCGGTGTCGGGCTCCCCGGCGATGACGAGTCCCTCGACCCGCATGGACAGGAAGCCCTCGACAGGGGAGACGTCGAGCCCGGTGTTCAGGAAGCGGTCGGCGACGACGAGTCGATGGCCCTGGTCCTGCAGCGCCTCGCGGAGGCCGGTCAGCAGGTCGACGAACCACTGGTTGCGGAAGTCATCGAGCACGACCCCGATCGTCCGGGAGCGGGTGCCGGCGAGCGACACCGCGGCGGTCGACGGCCGGTAGTCCAGCTCCTGGATCGCCGCGAGGACGGCCGCCCGACGCTGCTCGCTCACCCGCGGGGAGCGCTGCAACACGAGGGACACGAGCGACTTCGACACCCCCGCACGCGCGGCGACGTCGTAGATCGTCGCGGGCTTGGTGTTCCCCATCGTCATCCTCGACCTCCGGCTGCGCACCCGCCGGATGCGTCCTCCCGATCGTAGCGCTGTCGCGCTCCACGCCCTGCCGGGCGGCGCAGGGGCCGGAAGGCCCGGGTCGGTCCGGCCGTGCCTCCCGCCCGCCGTGGCGACCGCACCCGGGCCGGACCCAACAGCAACCAGTCCGCACCGCGGGAGTCCGTGGTGCGGACCGGTTCTCGTCGTGCGTGTCCGGTCCGCGCCGCCCTGCCAGCCGGGAGGCTCGGGGCGGGCTGGACCCGCGCCTCCTAGCCGCCGTCGCGGCCGGTCCCGTGGTCAGACACAATAGGAACCGGTCCACACCGCCGGGTTCCGTGGTTCGAACCGGTCTTTGTTGTGCGGGTCCGGCCCGCGCCTGGCCAGGCCGCGCACGAAACGGAAGCCCCGGGCGGGCAGCCCCCGCGCCTCCTAACCGCCGTCGGGACCGGCCCCCCAACTGACGCAACAGGAACCGGTTCGCACCGCGGAAGTCCGTGGTGCCAACCGGATCTGGTCGTGCGGGTCCGGTCCGTGCCCTCCTGCCGGGCGGGAGGCCCGGGGCGGGCTGCCCGCGCCGCCCCGCGCCTCCTGGCCGCGGTCGCGGCCGGTCCCGTGGTCAGACACAACAGGAACCGGTCCGCCCTGCGGGAGTCCGTGGTGCGGACCGGTTCTCGTCGTGCGGGTCCGGTTCGCGCCCTCCTGCGGGGCGGGAGGCCCGGGGCGGGCTGGCCGCGCCGCCCTGCCGGGCGGGAGGCCCGGGGCGGACTGGCCGCGCGCCTCCCGGCCGCCGTCGGGACCGCCCTCAACCGACGCAAGAGGAACCGGTCCGCGCCACGGGAGTCCGTGGTGCGGACCGGTTCTTGTTGTGCGGGTCCGGTCCGCGCTGGCGCGCCCGCCGCCCCCCGCGCCCGCCGCCGCGGCGCGTGCGCCCCGCCGCCTACCCGATCAAGCTCGGCCGCAGGTCGCGCAGCGTCCGCGTCCGCGTCTGCCGCGCCGTGACGAGGTACGACACCAGCAGCGCGCCGAGCAACCAGCAGAGCAGCACGCCGGCGTCGCTCCACGCCGTGCCGAGCGAGCCACCGTACATCGTCTGCCGGATGGCGTCGACGGAGTAGGTCATCGGCAGGGCGAAGTGCAGCGCGGCGAGCGGCCCGGGCAGGGTCTGCCACGGGAACGTGCCGCCCGCGGTGACGAGCTGGATGAGCATGAGCACCAGGCCGAGGAACTGCCCGACCGACCCGAGCAGCACGTTGAGCGTCATGATGATCGCCGCGAAGGTCGCCGACGCCAGGACCATGACGCCGACCGTCCCGCCGGCGTGCACGACGTCGAGGTCGAGGGCGTACCGGACGATCAGGAAGAGCGCGGCCATCTGCACGACGCCGAGGAGCGCCGGGGTGAGCCAGCCGCCGAACACGACGCGCAGGGGTCGGCGGACGGCGGTGATGGCGCGCTTCGAGATCGGCTTGAGGATGAGGAACAGCGCGTACATGCCGATCCACGCGGCGAGCGAGATGAAGAACGGCGCGAGGCCGGCTCCGTAGTTCGAGGCCGCGGCGATGTTGTCGTCGCCGACCTTGACCGGGTCCGAGATGACGGAGGCCTGCGCGTTCCGCGACGACGCGGTCGATGCGGGGATCTTCGTCCGCCCCTTGTCCAGCTGCGACGCCAGTTCCGACGAGCCGGACTCGAGCGCGTGCACGCCGCTGGCGAGCGACTGCGCACCGTCGTCCGCCGAGGCCGCACCGGTGGCGAGCTGCGACGCTCCAGAGGACAGCTGCGGGGCGGCGTCGGCCAGCCGGTGCGTGCCCGCGGCCACCTGTGCCGCGCCGGTCGACAGCGTCGAGGCGCCGTCCGCGGCGGTGGCGATGCCGGACGACAGCTGCGGGGCGGCGTCGGCCAGTGCTGCCGCGCCGTCTGACACCTGGCGGGCACCGGCGCTGAGCGTGTCGATCTGCTGCGTCGTCGCACCGAGCTGCTGTTTCGCGTCCGCTCCGGCGCTGTTCGCCCGGTCGACGGCCGAGGTGACGGTGGCGGTCAGGGCCTGCTGCTGCTCCGGCGTCAGGGTGACGCCCTCGGGCAGGTTCGCGGTGATGTCCTGCAGGACGGCGTCCGCGTCGACGGGCTGGATCGCCTGCACGGTCGTGTTCGCCTCGTCGACGCGGGCGGCGAGTTCGGCGTTGCCGGCCGCGACCTGCGCGGCACCGTCGGCGAGCTGCCGCGTCTGGTCCGGCAGCGCGGCGGTCTGCTGCTGCGCCGACCGGAGGCCCGTGGCCAGGGACGCCGCCCCGGTCGCGACCTGCTGCGCGCCCGAGTCGAGCTGCGCCGTCTGTGACGGCAGTGCAGCCGTGCTGGCCGCCAGGGTCCCGGCGCCGGAGGCCAGTTCCGCGGTGCCGTCCTCGAGCCTGTCCGCCCCGTTCGCGGCCTTCGTCGCGCCGGATGCGAGCTCGCCGGCACCGTCGACCGCGTCCCCGAGGCTGTCCCGCACGTCCGCGAGCCCGACGAGCAGGGTGGTCGCCGCTTCCTTCCCGACGCGTTCGGCGACGGCCGTCCGCATGGTCTTGCCGGCCTGCTCCGCGATGGTGGAGGCGAGGTAGGAGTTCGTGTCGGCCGTGGTCATGACGAGTTCGGCGCGCTCCGGGTGGTCGGACTGCGCGGAGGCCAGGGACGCGGAGAAGTCGTGCGGGATCGTGACGACGAAGTCGTACGTGCCGTCGCGCACGCCGGAGCGGGCGTCGGCCGCGGTGGTCTCGGTCCAGTCGAAGTCGTGGCTGTCGACGGCCTCCTTCGCGACGTCCTTCCCGTAGTCGACGCGCTCGCCGTCGAGGGTGGCCCCGGCGTCCTGGTCGACGATCGCGGCCGGGATCTGGTCGAGCTTGGCGTAGGGGTCGCGGTTGGCCCAGAGGTAGGCGCCGCCGTACAGCAGCGGGACGCACATGAGGGCGATGAACGCCAGGCGGGCGAGCGGGGTGGCGGTCAGGCGCGCGAGTTCGGCGCGGACGAGCGAGGGGATGGTCACGAGCGGGTCTCCAGGGGAGCGGGTGCGTCGGTGGTGTCGGTGGGTTCGGTCGGGAGGCCCGTCGAGGCGTCCTCGGTCCGGGTCGCGTCCTCGGGACCCTCGGTGGTGGTGTCCGCCGCGTCGCCGCGGTCGGTGATGGTGTCGAGCAGGGCGGTTGCCGTCTCCGCCGCGGCCTTGGACGTGACGAGCACGACGGTCACCCCGCGGCGCGCGACGTCCCGGACGACGGCGAACCAGTCGGCGACCGCACCGCCGTGCCGCTCGGGCGAGGTGATGACGAGTCCGGTGACGTCGGGCCGCAGGAGCGCGAGCTCGGCGAGCAGTCGGACGCGGGCGTCGGTCGGGACCCGCTGCACGGGGGTGTCGGACCAGTGCGTCATCCCGAGCTCCTCGAGCACCGTGGCGACGTCCGCGCGGGAGGGCCGTCGGCCGGCGAACGCGAGCTCCTCGTGCACGATCTGCTTGAGGGTCATCACCGGGAACGGCTCGGCGACGCCGGGGGTGTCGACGAGGGCGAACGCGCGACGGACGGCCGCGGGGTCGTCGTGTCCGTCGAGGAGCACTTGCCCGGTGTCGGGCTTCATCCGCCCTCCGGCGACGAGCGAGGCGAGCACGGGTGCCTGTTCGGTCTCGACCGCGACGACGCCCGGGTGGCCGGGGCCGGCGACGGCGCTGACCACGGGGAGCTCGGCTCCGGGTCCGGTGCCGATGCCGACGGCGGCGAGTTCGAGCGTCATGCGTGGTCCTCCGGGACGGGCGTGTGGGTGGGGAGTGCGAGCAGTGCCGTGCGCCAGTCGATGCCCGCCATGCCGAGGGCGGAGACCACGACCATGCGGCGGCCGGCGTCGTCGGACGTGCCGGACCGTGCGGCCTCATCGAGGACGGCCAGGCAGGCACCCTCGACGAGTCGACCGAGCGTCTCGGCGTCGACGTCGTCACGCAGCGTGCCGTCCGCGATGCCGAGGGCGCACGCGTCCCGGACCTGCGCACGCAGTGGGGCGAACACGGTGGCGACGGTCTCGACCAGGGGGCCGCGGACGGCGATGACCGCCATCGACCGGACGTGCGAGACCTCGGTCCAGAGGGCCACGGCGATCGCGGCCAGACGGGAGGCCGGGGGCAGCCCGGCGAAGGCGGCTCGGCTCGGCATCGCGGCGAGGATGCGCTCGGCTCCGCCCGTCACGACCTCGCGCACGAGGTCGTCCCGGGAGGGGAAGTGTCCGTAGACCGCACGCCGGGACAGTCCGGCGTGCGCGGCGATCGCCTCGAGTGACGCGTCCGGATCGGCCTGCAGGAGCGTCCGCGCGGCCTGGACGAGGGCGGCGCGGTTCTCGGTCGCGTCCCGTCGTGGCGCGCGTGTGGGCCGATCGGTGGTGGTCATGCACTCAGCGTAATAACGTGCACACGCCTGTGCAACTTCGAGTGACCACAGGGTCTGTCCCCTGAACTGCCGACTCCCCGTCCTGAGAAGGACCACATAGCTTCATCGGAACTTCACCCGAACGTCGGACTCATCAGGAGTGTGCTGCGTGCCCCGAGCGACACCGCCCAACAACCCCTCTCGTCGGTACCGCGCTCCGCGGCTGCTGACCTCGATCGTCGCGGTGGCGGCACTGGCCTGCGGCGGACTCGCCGTGGGTGGTGCGGCCTCGGCGGCACCGGCCTCCGTCCCCGCTGCGGCCGACCTCAAGCTCTCCGCGCCGTTGCGGAACGCGAAGCCCACGAAGACCGTCAGCGCGTTCGTCCGCACCACCGGTGCCGGCGCACTCGAGGTCGACGCCGCGGCGAAGGGCGGCGACCTCACCCGGTCGAAGCGGCCCTCCTCCGCAGCGCAGAGCCGTGTGGAGACCATCGAGTCGACCGTCGCGAAGGTGCGGGCAGCAGTGAAGGCCGCGGACCCGGAGGCCACCGAGCTGTACGCGACCGAGTACACGGTCCCGGGCATCGCCGTCGTCGCGGACGTCGCCGCCCTGGCCGAGATCGCGGAGCGCTCCGACGTCGAGAGCATCGTGGCGCTGACGCCGAAGAAGGTCGTCGAGCCGACGGTCAACGAGGACGCCGGTGCAGCCCCGTCCGGCGTCGACCCCGACGCCGTCCGTCCCGGTGCGGAGGGCGTCAGCCCGAAGAACGCCGCGAGCGACCTGTACACCCGGGCCTACGACGCCTGGACCGCGACCGGTCACACCGGCGAGGGCGTCAACATCGCCGTGCTCGACACCGGCCTCGACTACACGCAGGCCGACTTCGGCGGACCCGGCACGACCGCGGCCTACCAGGACGCCCTCGCCAGCACGGGTGCGCCGGCCTCCAGCTGGTACGACCCGTCGAAGTTCCTCGGCGGCTACGACTTCGCGGGTCCCACGTACAACGCGGACCCGAGCACCGCGGCCTACCAGCCCGTCCCGCAGCCGGACGCGAACCCGATCGACGGCAAGGGCGGCGACCACGGCACGCACGTCGCCGGTACTGCAGCCGGGTACGGCCTCGACGCCGACAAGACCACCTTCCGCGGCGACTACTCCTCGCTGACGCAGCAGCAGGTGCAGGACATGTGGGTGGGTCCGGGCAGCGCGCCCGAGGCCGGCCTCTACGCCCTCAAGGTCTTCGGTGACGGCGGCGGCTCGACCGACTTGACCGGTGCCGCGCTCGACTGGGTGGGCCAGGCGCTCACCGAGGGCAAGGACATCAACGTCATCAACCTGTCGCTCGGGTCGGACTACGGCGCGACCGACGACCCGGACAACGCGAAGATCGACGCCCTGACCGACCGCGGCGTGCTGCCGGTGATCGCGTCCGGCAACGCCGACGACTTCACCGACGTGGGCGGCGCACCGGGCACCGCCGAAGGGGCCCTCACGGTCGCAGCGGCCGCCGCCGGGCAGAGCCTGTACGACGGCGTCCAGGTGACCGAACCGGCCGACCTCGCGAAGACGTACCGGTCGCAGTACTCCTCGAGCTACCAGGGCACGCTCCCCGTCGAGGGTGACGTGTTCGTCCCGACGGTCGACGTCGACGGGTGCTCGCCCTTCACGGGTGACGAGGCCGCTGCGCTGAAGGGCAAGGTGGCGTGGCTGAAGTGGACCGACGGCGCGCTCGAGTGCGGCTCGAAGGTCCGGTTCGACAACGTCCAGGCCGCCGGTGGTGTCGGCGTGCTCCTCGCCGGCACGATCGACATCTTCGACTCGGGCATCGCGGGCAACGCGACCATCCCGGGTGCCGAGCTGACCGCGGACAGTGCTGCGAGCCTCCAGGCCGCTGCGAAGGCGGGCACCCTGCACGTGCGCTTCGCCCAGGAGCTCAAGGGCTTCGACATCGCCCGCGGGCAGGAGACCACCAACACCCTCGCGCCGTTCACCAGCCGTGGCGTCCACGGTTCGGTCGACGACATCGTCAAGCCGGACATCGCCGGCCCGGGCGTCAACGTCATCTCCGCCGCGAACGGCACCGGTGACGGTCGCATGTCGATGAGCGGGACCTCGATGGCCACGCCGCACGTCGCCGGTGTCGCCGCCCTGACGTTCGAGGCCCACCCGGGCTGGAGCGCGCCGGAGGTGAAGGCGGCGCTGATGAACACCGCGACCTCCGACGTCCAGCAGAGCGCGACCGACGACCAGCTGGCCACGCTGCTCCGACAGGGCACCGGCCGCGTCGACGCCCTGCAGGCGGTCCAGGACACCACCACGGTCCGCAGCCAGGAGAACGACGACCTCGTCACGGCGTCCTTCGGGGTCGTCGAGGTGAGCGGCCCGACGACCGCGAAGCGCAGCCTGCTGGTGCGCAACACGGCCGACGTCGCACACACCTACTCGGTGGCCTACGAGTCCCGGATCGCGAAGTCCGGCGTCGCCTTCTCGCTCAGCGCGACGACGGTCACCGTCCCGGCGAACGGCACCGCCACGGTCACCCTGACCATGACGGTCGCCGACCCGACGCTGCTGCGCAAGACGATCGACCCGACGCAGGAGCAGACCCAGCAGGGCTACCCGCGTGAGTTCGTCTCGGCGGCCACCGGCCTGGTGACCTTCACGCCGGCCGCGGCCGACGTGACGCCGCTCCGCCTCGGTGTGTACGCCGCGCCGAAGCCGGTCAGCGCCGTGCACGGTGACGACGTCACCTTCACGGGTACGTCGAAGTCGAGCACCATCGCGCTCAGCGGGACCGGCCTCGCCCAGGGCACCGGTGCATCGCGGTACTCGGCCCTCGCGGCACCGTTCGTCCTCGGTGCCACCGACCCGAAGGAGGCCTTCCCGGCCGGTTCGGCGCAGCAGTCCCTCGCGGCCGCTGACGTCCGGGCCTTCGGCGCCAGCTCGACGGCCGTCGGCCTGGCGGACAAGTCGCAGGGCGTCGTGTCCTTCGGTGTCCAGACACAGGGTCCGGACGCCAACCCGGGTGCCGTCACCAACGTCGAGGTCCTCATCGACACGAACCGGGACGGCGAGCCGGACTTCCTGACCTACGACGCGAAGTCCTCGGTGGTCGACGCGACGTTCGTCACGACGGTGGACCTCAACGACCCGAAGCAGAAGACGGTCGACACCTGGCCGCTCAACGTCGACGAGACGCAGGACACGAACACGTTCGACTCCGCCGTCAAGGTGCTCCCCGTGTCGCTCTCGGCGCTCGGGTACACCGCGACGTCGACGAAGGCCGCGTTCGACTACCAGGTCGTCACCGAGTCGGCGTACGCGCCGGGTGCGGCGACCACCGGGTCCTCGGTCGTGGACGAGACGAAGACGGTCACCTTCGACGCCTTCGCACCGGCGCTGTCCTTCACCCGTGACGGTGTCTCGACGCCGCTGTTCGCCGACGACTACGCCATCCGGGTCAACCGCCCGGCGTCGACCACGAACGCGAAGGTCCTCCTGCTGCACCTGCACAACGCGGTCGGGGACCAGGCCGAGGTGCTGACTGCGAACGCCGTGCAGCCGACGCTCGCACTGCGGTCGGGCAGCAAGGCCAGCGTCGGTGGATCGTGGAAGGTCGGACGGACCATCACCGCGAAGCCGGGTGAGTGGAACGCCAGCGGCGTCACCTTCACGTACCAGTGGTCGCGGGGCGGCACGGCCATCCCGGGTGCGACCAAGGCGACCTACACGACGACGACGAAGGACGTCGGGCAGCGCCTGACGGTCACCGTCACGGCGAAGAAGTCCGGGTACACGAGCGGGACGACGACCGCACTGTCCGGGCGCATCTACAAGTAGCGCGCGGTAGCACGAGGACGGAGCGGGTGGCCCACGGGCTGCCCGCTCCGTTCGTCGTCCGTCCGCATCCCCGCGCGAGCAGTGCGCGTACGGGACAGGTAGTTAGACGAACTAGGTAGTTGGTGGGAGTGTTGGTGCATGCGAACGAACACCCTGGTGCAGCTCCGACAGAACCCCATGGAGTGGCGTCGACGTGGGCTCACCCCGCCGGACGTCATCCGGGCGATGGTCGAGGAGCGGCTGGCCGAGCCGGGCCACACCCAGCCGATCGGCGACCCGTCCTACGCGGACTTCTTCCGGGGCTGACGCCCCGACTGCTGCGGGGCGCCTGACGCACCGCGGAACAGACGGGAGGCCCGGTACCAGCTGGTACCGGGCCTCCCGTCGTGCTCGGCGCGGGTGCGCCGTCGGTGACGTGACCGGCTCAGTTGCCGATCTTGCCGTCTGCGGCGTTCTCCGCCTTGTCGATCTGGTCGCCGTGGCTCCCGCCGGTGGCCTTGTCGGCTGCGCCGGCGGCCTTGTCGAGGCCGGCGTCGGTCGCCTTCTCGCCCTTGTCGCTGTTCGCGAAGTCCTTGGCCTTGTCGCTGAGGTCGCTCATGGTGTTCCTTCCGTTCGTCGGATCACTGACCGGTCCACCGTGCTCCGGTGGCCATCCGTCCGCGTTCAGGCGTCGTCACCGATCAGGCGTCATCGCCGGTCAGGCGTCATCGCCCGTCAGGCGTCGGGGCGCTCCTCGGCGGCCTCGCGCCCGCGGTCGGTCTCGGGCATGACGTCCTGCGGCGCACCCTCGACGGAACCGATGCCGCCGTCGGTGAGGTCCTCGGCCTGCTGGCTGTCGAGCAGGCGGCTCATGTCGTCGATCGGGTCGCTCATGGTGGTTCCTCTCGTCGGTGTGGATCCTGCATCGGATCGTGTCCGTCCAAGCGTGCTCCGTGCCCGGGGCGTCCTCCACAGGGACCGTCCGGCCGGTGACGCGGAGGTGACCAGCCGATAGACTCGGGTGGACCACCGGCCCGGACGGCCGTGTGCGGTCCTCCGCCAACGTGAGGAGAACCAGATGCCCGCAGCAGTCATCATCGGCGCCCAGTGGGGCGACGAGGGCAAGGGGAAGGCCACCGACCTCCTCGGTTCCCGCATCGACTACGTCGTCAAGTTCAACGGCGGCAACAACGCCGGGCACACGGTCGTCGTCGGCGGCGAGAAGTACGCGCTGCACCTGCTGCCCTCCGGCATCCTCACCCCGGGCGTCACCCCGATCATCGGCAACGGCGTCGTCGTCGACATCGAGGTCCTGTTCCAGGAGCTCGACGCGCTGAAGGCCCGCGGGGTCGACGTGTCGAAGCTCCGCGTCTCCGCGAACGCCCACGTCATCACGCACTACCACCGCACCATCGACAAGGTGACCGAGCGCTTCCTCGGCAAGCGCCAGATCGGCACCACCGGTCGCGGCATCGGCCCGACGTACGCGGACAAGATCAACCGCGTCGGCATCCGCATCCAGGACATCTTCGACGAGAACATCCTGCGGCAGAAGGTGGAAGCCGCCCTCGACCAGAAGAACCACCTGCTCGTCAAGGTCTTCAACCGGCGCGCGATCGACGCGGAAGAGGTCGTCGAGTCGCTGCTGTCCTACGCGGACCGCCTCCGGCCGATGGTCGCCGACACCGCGCTCGAGATCCACCGGGCGCTCGAGCGCGGCGAGACCGTCCTGTTCGAGGCCGGTCAGGCCACCATGCTCGACGTCGACCACGGCACGTACCCGTTCGTGACGTCGTCCTCCGCCACCGCCGGCGGTGCCGCGACCGGTTCCGGCATCGGCCCGGGCAAGCTCGAGCGCATCATCGGGATCGTCAAGGCGTACACGACCCGTGTCGGCGCCGGCCCGTTCCCGACCGAGCTGTTCGACGAGTCGGGGGAGTTCCTCCGCGCGAACGGCTTCGAGTTCGGCACGACGACCGGGCGCCCGCGGCGCTGCGGCTGGTACGACGCCCCGATCGCCCGCTACACGGCCCGCATCAACGGCGTGACGGACTTCGTGCTCACGAAGCTCGACGTCCTGACCGGTCTCGAGACCATCCCGGTGTGCGTCGCCTACGAGGTCGACGGTGTGCGCGTGGACGAGGTCCCGGTGTCCCAGTCCGACTTCCACCACGCGAAGCCCGTCTACGAGGAGTTCCCCGGCTGGTCCGAGGACATCACGGGCGCGCGCTCGTTCGAGGACCTGCCGAAGAACGCCCAGGACTACGTGCTCGCGGTCGAGGCGATGTCCGGTGCCCGGATCTCGGCGATCGGCGTCGGACCCGGTCGTGACGCGATCGTCGTCCGGCACGACCTGCTCGGCCAGGGCTGAGCGTGCGGATCCTCTTCGTCTGCAGCGGCAACATCTGCCGCTCACCGCTCGGCGCCCAGGTGCTGCAGGCGCGTCTCGGGCCGGCCGCGTCGGTGCACGTCGTCGAGTCGGCCGGCACCATCGCGGACGACGGCGCCGTCATGGACGGTGCGGCTGCGGCCCAGTCGGTGCGCCTCGGTGGCGTCACCGAGGCGCACCGGTCCCGCTACCTGACCGAGCAGATCGCCGCGTCCGCCGACCTCGTGCTCACCGCCGAGCGCTCGCACCGGTCCGCGGTCGTGCAGCTCGCACCCCGTGCGGCGAAGCGGGCGTTCACGATCAAGCAGTTCGCTCGGGTGCTCGACGGCCTCGAGCCGGGGGACCTCGCCGACGTGCACTCGCCGGAGGCCCTGGTCGAACGGGTCGCGCGCCTCCGCGGTGCCGTCCCGCCGCCGTCCGACCCGGCGGACGACGACGTCGACGACCCCTACCGTCGCTCGGAGGCCACGCACGTGCGGGTCGCCGACGAGATCGACGCCGCTCTGGCCACGATCGCCGACGCCCTCCGCGCCGTCTCCTGAGGCCGGATCGTCCGGAACGCGAGTACCCCGTTGCACCCCGTTGTACCCCGATCGGCGGATGGCGAAGCCCGTCGTTCCGGGGATCACGGATGAACATCCGGGGCTGAACCCGTGAATCGGCGGGCTCCGCTGTCGATCGGCACGCTCGGTGTCGTAGCGTTCAGGTACCGCAGCACGTACCCCGAACACGACAGGAGAGCGCGATGAACACGACCATCAACCGGACCGCCGCCGGGACCGACGTCACCCTCGACACCGACACCGTCGACATCGTCGCCGTCCTCGAGGCACAGGCCGCCACCAGCGCCCGTGCCGCGCGGGCCAAGCTCACCTGGACGCTCGAGGGCGACGACGAGTGGATCGCCAACTACGGCGGCTACTTCGGCGGCTACTTCGGCGGCTCCGTCGACAAGCGCGATGGCCGCTACGTCGCCTCGGACACCTTCGGCCTGGTCGTCGGCGACTTCGCATCGCTCGAGGACGCGCAGACCGCCCTCGCCGGTCACCTGCACGTCATGCTCCCGTCGGTCATCCGCCCGGTCGCGTAGCAGCCTCCCGCCGTACGACGACGCCCCGCTGGTACAGACCAGCGGGCGTCGTCGCGTCCGGAGGGGGCGCGTCAGTCCGGCAGGCGGTAGTTCCCGACCGTGATCGCGTGGGCACCCTGCCCGGCGAGGACCCGCACGACCGCGTCGGCACGGGTGCGGTTCGGCACCGAGTCCTTCGCCGCCCAAGCCGCGAGCGCGGCCTGCAGCTCGTGGTCGTTCGTCACGACGCTCGTGGTGACGGTGCCGCTCCGGTCCTCCGCCTGCACGAAGGCAGTGGCCGACGGCGACGAGTAGAACACGCACGTGTCGAACCAGGTGCGGGAGACGCCGGTCCGCTCGTCGACGAAGCGGGCGAGGCGACGGGCCTGCTGTCGGACCTGTTGCGCGGGTGACGCGCCCTTCGCCTGCACCCGGACGCGCCACCAGTTCTCGGCCTCCTCCTCGGCGTTGAGCACCTTCCGGCTCTGCACCTGGACGGCGAACGGCGGGACGAGGGACGACTCGTCGACCAGGTTCCGGAACGCCGGGTGCACCTCGCTCGGTCGTCGCCCGTCGAACACGATGCCGCTCCACCGCTTGCTCTCGATCACCAGACCGCGCCCGGAGTCGGACACCAGCACGTGGTCGACCTGCGCGACGAACTTCCGCCACGACCCCTGCTCGGTCTCCCCGACGGGCACGAACACGACGTTCGTCATGAGCACGCCGTTGACGCCGGCGGCCCGGCAGGCGCGGAGGATCGCCTGTTCGGACGCCTCCTCCCACTTCATGCCGCGGCGCAGGAGCGCCCGGCTCTCCTCGGCCTCCGATGCGGCGTCACGTCGGCGGGCCTCCGCGGCCTCCACCTGTGCGGCGCGGTCCGCCTCGATGCGGGCGGTCTCGTCGCGGTGCTCCGCCTCGCGCTGCGCGAGTTCGTCCCGCCGCGCACGGTCGGCGGCGTCGAGCTCGGAGCGGGTGGAGGCTTGGTGTCGCCGCAGGAGGATCACCAGGACGACCACCACGACGGCGAGCCCCCCGGCGACCGACCACGGCACGAGGTCGCTGGTCATGGACCAACCACACCACGCCGGCAGGCCGGGAGGCGCGTCCTGCGTCGGCGCGTCCTCGGCACCTCCGCCGTCGCTACGGTGGGGGCATGACGGAGCGGGGTTCGGCGTGGGGGTTCTGGCTGTGGGTGGTCGGCGGCATCGTCGTCTGCATCGCGGCCGTGGTCCTGCTCGGAGCGTGGTTCCGCATCGCCCCCGCAGCGACCGCCGGTTGGGCGGTGTTCGCCGTGAACAGCTTCCCGCAGCGACAGCGCCTCGATCCGCGTTCGCCGAGACTGTGGAGTGTCTCTGCCATCGGACTGTTGCTCGCCGTCGGGCTGGCGTTGTTGCTCGGCGCCGTCGGACTCGGCAGCGACGACGAGCGGACGGACAGTCCCGTACCGGGTGCGGTGCTCGGCGGCGTCCTGGTCGCGGCGGGCGCGCTCGGTTTCCTCCTGTTCTGGCTCCGCCAGCGCCGCACGGCCGTCGACGCCGAGGTCGAGCGGTACCGCGCGGCGGAGCGGACGCCCGACGCCTCGGCCTGAGCGTCAGCCCGCCGACCCGTTCCCCGCCTACCGGGTCGCGTCGGCGAAGCGGTCAGTGCTCTCGATCAACGCGTCGAGGATCCCCGGCTCGTCGAACGCGTGGCCGGCGTCGTCGATCATCCGGAACTCCGCCGACGGCAGCGCCCGGTGCAGGTCCCATGCGGTGACGGCCGGCGTGCACATGTCGTAGCGCCCCTGCACGATCACGGTCGGGATGCCCTCGAGCCGGCCGGCGTCACGGATGAGCTGCGCGTCCTCGAACCAGCCGTCGTGCGTGAAGTAGTGGTTCTCGATCCGGGCGAACGCCAGCGCGGTCGTCGGGTCCGCGTACCGGGCGACGAGGTCGGGCCGGGGCAGGAGGGTGATCGACGCCGCCTCCCAGCTCGCCCACGCCACCGCGGCCGGACCGTGCACGGCGGGGTCCGGGTCGGCCAGCAGTCGCTCGTACGCGCGGACGAGTCCGCCGGGCTGCCGCTCCTCGACCGGGACGGGAGCGAGGTACTGCTCCCACAGGTCGGGGAGGACGTTCGCGGCCCCGCCCTCGTAGAACCAGTCGATCTCGCTCGTCCGCAGCGTGAAGATGCCCCGGATGACGAGTTCGGTGACCCGCTCCGGGTGCGTCTCCGCGTAGGCGAGCGCGAGGGCAGACCCCCACGAGCCGCCGAACACCTGCCACGCGTCGATCGCCAGGTGCTCGCGCAGCCGTTCGATGTCCTCGACGAGGGTCCACGTCGTGTTCGCGGACAGGTCCGTCGCCGGGTCGCCGGCGTGCGGCAGGCTCCGGCCGCAGTTGCGCTGGTCGAACAGCACGATCCGGTAGCGCGCGGGGTCGAAGAGCCGACGGTGCTCGGGCGAGCAGCCGGCACCGGGCCCGCCGTGCAGGAACACGACCGGCTTGCCGTCGGGTGACCCGCACTCCTCCCAGTACACCTGCTGGCCGTCACCGACGTCGAGCAGGCCGGATCGGTTCGGTTCGAGCGGCGGGTAGAGCTGGCGCACGGGGGTCCTTCCGGCGGAGGGGTGACGGTCGCTGCCACCGTACCGCCGGGCTGTGGTGCGGGCCTCCGCGAGGAGGCGTGCCGTCACCGGAGGCGATCGTTCGACGAGGCGGACGAGCCGGGTCCGCGTCGACGACGGACGACGGCGACGAGGACGCCGACCACGAGCGCGGCCAGGCTGATCGCGGACACCCACAGGCCGGCCTGCAGGCCGCCGAGTATGACGTCCGGCGTGGCGCCGGGCTCGACGCCGGCGTCCTCCTGCATCCGGTAGTCGACACCGCTCGCGACGAGGAACGCGATCATCATGAGCGCGCCGACGCCGGCACCGATCGCTGCCGTCACGATGACCTTCCGCATCTGCTCGATCCTCCTGGGTCAGTCGAACTCGTCGTGCCAGTAGGGCGCCGGGACGCCTCCGGTGAAGACGACCTGTGCGCGCGTCCGGACGTCCGACTGCATGCGTCCTGCCGTTCGGAGTCCGAGGGCACGCGTCTCGGCGTCACCGAACGGCATCGCGACGCGTTCGGTGACGGCGCGCCACGAGACGATCGCCTTCGCCGTTCCCTCGCGGAGGCCAGCGGCCCGCGCTGACATGACCTCGCCGCTCCCGTCGTGGAGGAGAAGGACGTCGGTCCCGGGCTGGTTGCCCGTGAGCACGATGGCCGTCCCCGCTTCGGTCACCATGTCGATGCCGGCACCGGCTCCGCACCAGACGTGCGCGTCGTCACCGAGTTCGAGTTGGACGCGACTCGCCAGAGCGAAGGCGTCGGTGCGATGGGCGTCACGGACCTCTGCAAACGGCCAGGCGAAGTCCGGTTCACCGAGGGAGTCGAAGACGTCGTTCCACGCTCGGAGGTCGTCACGCAGCGAGCGGCTCAGGCCGAGATCCTCGGCGTCGGCGACACCGACGAGCTCGTGCGACCCCTGGTACCAGAGCGGGGAGTCGTCGACCATGTACTCGGCCATGACGAGGACGATGACCTTCACCACGGGCCCAGGGTACGCCGCCGCCTCGACGCGGCCGTCCGGCCGGTCCTGCTCCCGCCGGCGGGAGCAGGACTGGCCAGGTCACTACCAGGGCAAGGTGCCGTCGCGGTCGGTGACGGTCCCGGTGGGGGTGTCCGCGCCGAGGGTCGCGATCCGGACCGCTGCGTCGGCACCGTCCGCGACGCTGTGGCCGAGGTGACCGGTGAACTCGGTGGCGGTCTGCCCCGGGTCCACCGCGTTGAAGCGCACGTCACGGGTCGTCTTGGCGTACTGCATGGTCAGCATGGTGACTGCCGTCTTGGAGGAGCCGTAGGCCGCGAGCGGGTACTGCGATTCGACACGTTCCGGGTCGTGGATCATCGTGAACGACCCGAGGCCGCTCGTCACGTTGATGACCGACGGCTCCGTGGACCTACGGAGGACCGGGAGGAACGCGTTCGTCACGCGGACGACGCCGAAGACGTTCGTCTCGTAGACGGCACGCAGCTGGTCGACGGTCATGTCCTCGGGCGCGTTGACGTCCCCGAGGATGCCGGCGTTGTTGATCAGGACGTCGAGGTGACCCGCCTGATCCCGGACCGTCGCAGCCGCCGCCACGACGGATGCGTCGTCCGTGACGTCGAGCTGCACGAACGACGCGCCGAGCTCGTCGGCGGCCGGGCGGCCACGATCGGCACTGCGCGCGCCGATCCACACGGTGTGTCCAGCGGCGATCAACCGGCGTGCGGTCTCGTAGCCGATGCCTTTGTTGCCGCCGGTGATGAGGGTGGTCGTCATGGTTCTCCTGTCGGTGTCTGCTCGCCTCGGTGCGAGGGGCAGGAACGGGCGGAGGAGCGTGATGCCGGTCGAGGTCGCGGTCATCGTTCGGTCCTCTCGTGTTGGTGCGGGGACCAGCGTGCGACTCCGCGAGGACCCGAGCCAGGGACAGACGTTCCCAGGCTGTCCGCGCCCGAGGCGCAGAGGATGGACGGGTGTCCGGAGACCAGGGAAGAGCGCTCGGGGATCTCCTCCGAGCGTGGCGGGGACGGCTGAGCCCCGCGGCCGTCGGGATGGAGTCCTCCGGTCGACGCCGGACGGCCGGCCTCCGCCGAGAAGAACTCGCGCAGCTCGCCGGCGTCAGCGTCGATTACGTCACGCGACTCGAACAGGGTCGCTCCCGCACCCCCTCAGCCCAGGTCGTCCAGTCCCTCGCCCGCGCGCTCCAGCTCGACCGCGGTGAGACCGACCTCTTCCACCGCGCGGCAGGACTGGCACCGCCCCGGAGGGATGCCATGTCCCGGCACATCCCACCCGGTGTGCACCGCCTGCTCGTCCGCATGGCCGATCTGCCGATGGCGGTGTTCGCGGCGGACTGGACGCTGGTGCACTCCACGCCGCTCTGGCGGGCGTTGTTCGGAGCCCCGTCGGTGCTGCGTGACCCCGAGCAGAACCTGGTCGTGCAGACCTTCCTGGACGGGAGCGTCGCCGAGATCGCGACAGCGCACGGCGGCCCGGACGCCTTCGAGCGTGCTCTCGTCGCGGACCTCCGGCGCACGGCCGGGACCCTCGGGGAGGACGCCGACTTCCAGGCGTTCATCCGTCGACTCCGGGACGGGAGCGAACGCTTCGCTGCGTACTGGGACGAAGGCCGTGCGGCGGCGCACCGGTCGCTCGTGAAGACGGTCCACAACCGGATCGTCGGTGACGTCACCCTCGACTGCGACGTCGTCACCGTTCCCGACTCCGACATCAAGCTGGTCGTCTACTCCACGGCGGAGGAGGGCCCCGACGCCGACAAGCTCGACTTCCTGCGCGTCGGAGCCGTCCGAGCAGCGGACGTCGTCGACCGATGACCGACGTGTGACCGGGGCTCATCATCGGATCGTGAACAGACGACGGACGGGTCGTGTCCTGAGCAGCCCGCCCCGTGGTCACCTCCGACGCGACGGACGGGAGGCTCCCCACCGGTCGTGTCCGGCCCCGCCGCTCGCGCGTGGGGCCGTGCCGGCCGGGGGAGAGCCTCCCGTCGGTTCGTCGCTACTGCTCCGTCGGCGCGACGCGGGGCAGCGCACCCAGCCGTCGGCGGACGAGGACCGCGGTCCCCGCGGCGAGCAGCAGGAGCGCCGTCACGCCGAGCAGGCCGAGGCCGTGGGCGCCCGTGAAGGCGAGGTCGCCCTCCGGAGCGGCTTCGCCGCCGGCGCCCGGACCGTCATCCCCGGGCAGGAGGGCGCCCGGTGCGGGCGTCACCGCTCCGTCGTCACCCGGGCCGTCATCGCCCGGGCCGTCGCCGTCGTCGTCACCGCCGTCGCCGGGAGCCGGCGACGCGGGGTCGGTCGGGGTCGGGCTCGGCGTCGGGGTCGGGTCGACGTCGTCCGGTAGGGCGACCGCGAACGCGACCGCTGCTCCGCTGCGGGTGCCGATCGACTGGACGGCCTCGGCCGAACCGGTCGCCGCGGCACGGACGAGTGCGGCGGTGCGGGCGGTGTCGTCCCCGGCGACGTCGACCGACCAGGTCCCGTCCTCGGCGACCTCGGTGCTGCCGTCGACCGCGCCGGAGAGCGTGACCGTGGCACCCGGGTGGCCGGAGCCCGTGATCGTCGTCGGGACGACCTCGGTGCCCGGCTCGTCGACGGTGAGCGCGTCGAGGTCGGCGCGGGCGGTCAGCCACGACTCAGCGGTGATCGGGTGGTCGACCACGCGGGTCTCGCCGATGCAGCCGTTCCAGCCGTTCGTGGCGGCATCGTCGACCCAGTCGCTGCCGAACAGCCACGGCATGCCGTCCTGCACGGTCTGACCGCCGGTGTCGGTGGCGTTGCGGAGCACCGGGGCGCCGTCGATGTACATCGTGGTGGTGCGGGCGTCGACGTCGTTCACGAGGGCGACGTGCAGCCAGCGGCCGGGGATGATCTCGCCCGACCAGGCCGTGCGGTCACCCTTCGACGGGTCGGCGGTCACCTCGGTCCACTGGAACTCCTTGAGGTTCGAGATGCCGAGTGCTGCGGGCGAGGCCGTCCAGTCCCAGCGGGTCTGCGGGACGCCGATCTGTGAGCGGTTGCCGCTGCGGACGATCGCCTTCGACCAGGAGTTCGCGCCGTCGGTCCACGAGGGGTCGACCTCCAGGAACGTCTCGATCGTGTAGCCCTCCGGGAAGGTGGCCCGGTCGACGGCCGTGTCACCGGGGGAGGTGAGCGCGCTGAAGCGCTTCGCGGCCTTGTCGGCGTTCGCGAAGCAGAGACCGGCGCCGTCCGAGGAGAGCGGGTGCGACTCGTCGGTGACGGTCACGTCGCCGTCCTGCGCGGTCGGGGAGCCGGACTCGGCGTGGGTCATGCGGGTGAGGTCGGCGTCCCCGACGACGTCGTCCACCGTGGCGCCGGGGGCGAGGGTGCCGGTCTCCTGCTCGCCGGGACGCCACCAGGCCAGGGTGCCGTCGACGATCGTGTGGTCGGCGCGGCCGCCCGGGAGCTCGGTCGTGACGGAAGGCGCTCCCTCGAAGCCGTCGAGGAGCATCTGCCGTGCGCGTTCGATGAGCGGCGGCTCGTCCGCGGTCCCTGCGCGGAAGTCCGGCGCGAAGCCCGCGAACCGGGTCCGGAAGTCCACCGGCACGCTGTAGCGCTGGTTGGCGGCGTCGAGCAGCGGCTGGTCGTAGGACGTCAGCGTCTCGGACGGCTTCCACGTCACCCACGGCGACGCGGTCTGCATCGCGAGCGTGCCGTTCGTCAGGTCGAACTCCATCAGGCCGAGGTAGCCGTTGCCGCCCTCGTAGTCCATCTGGTGGTCGATGAGGACCTGGGTGACGGCGTGCCCGGCGTCGTTCGTGCGCTCTTTCCACGTGGAGCCGTGGAAGTGCCCGTTCAGCGTGAGGAACACCTGGTCGTTCGGGGCGATGAGCTGCTTCCACAGGCGCTCGCCGTAGGCCGTGTCGACCGCGGTCAGGCCGTCGGTCGCGATGTTGATGACCTCGTGCGAGGTGAGGATCGTCGGCAGCGTCGGGTGGGCCGCGATGACCTGGTTCGCCCACGCGAGCGTCTCGTCGGAGGCCCGCCACGGCAGCGCGAGCGAGAGGAAGCGCTGCCCCTCGGCCTCGAACACGTGGAACTGGCTGAGCCCGGTGCGGTCCGTGCCCGACTCGATGGTCGGCTGACCAGTGGCGCGGGTGGCCGGGAAGGTCCGCAGGTACGGCTCGGCGGCGAGGTCGTACGACGTGTCGTACACGGTGTCCGCGGAGTTCCGGACGTCGTGGTTGCCGGTCGTGATGCTGTACGGCATGTCCGCGTCGTCGAGCACGGACATCGCCCGGTCGGCGGCCTGCCACTCGCCCGCCTGGCCGACCTGGTCGACGACGTCGCCGACGTGGGTGGTGAACGGGATGTGCAACTCGTCGGCGTTGTCGGCGAGCCACTGCGTCTGCACGTGGAACGGGTCGTCGCCGTAGCGGGGGAGGAACTGCGACGCCGAGTAGCGGGAGTAGAACTGCGTGTCCGGCAGCACCGCGAGGGTGAAGCGGGACGCGAGGTCGGCGGCCGGAGCCGGAGCGGCGGCGGCCGGTGCGGGGGAGACGATCAGGGCGGGGAGGCCGACGGTGGCGGCCACCGCCAGGGCGGTGACACCCAGGGCGGTGGTCCTCCGTCGGGAGGCCCGGGGGAGTGGTCGGTGTGCGGTCACGCGACGATGCTGGTGGCGTCGTCTGTCGCGCTGGTTTCCTGAGTGTGACCACAGTGTGAGCGGGAGGCGACGCGCGGCGCTGTCGCCGCGCGGATGACTTGTCTCCTCAGCACGCAACTCGTCACCGATCCGCGTTCCTCGGTCCTGCCTCAGTCAGCGAACGTCTTCCAACAGCAGCGTGACATGCACGCTTGCTTGTCGTCGGGGTGGACACGGCGTTCGGCAGGGACGTGTTCGAGCGGGACGCGTGCAGCGGTCTGGACCCCGGGCCGGCGTCTGCCGACGGGAAGTGCCGCACCCTTGCTCGGGTACGTGGACGGTGTTGCGTTCAGCGCCCCTTCACCGGGCATTTTCGCGGGACAGTCATACGGGAGTCCCCAGGTCAAGCAGGGCACGGGAAAGTTGTCGTGGTTGTCGCCGCTGGCCTTGTACCGGTGAACGACCGGCTATCGAGACGGGCAATGGCCTTCGCGTACCCTTCGAGTCGAGCGCGCACCTGCGCGCTTGACGAGAGGACACCGTGGTTGCTGCGTTCACTGGCATTGGATTCGAACCGATCCCGACGGCGATCGTCGCCGTACTGGCTGCTGTGATCGTCGTCAGCGCCATCATCAGGAGGCGCCGCCGCTGAGCGGTGCCTCACTGGCCGATCCTTCAGTGAGACGTAGCAGTTTCGAGGCCGAAGCTGGCGGCAATGAACTCGGCGGTCGTCTCTGCGGTGAGCTCGCTGGTGTCGAGCCACCAGCCGCGGTCGCCGAAGTCGCGACGCATCGACTGGTCGAGTTGGTCGTACCCGTCGAAGGTGAACCGCTCGTTCGCTTCCCTGCCCGCGTTGCGTTCCCTGCATGTTCCTGTGGTCGGAGCGAGAACAACGAGCGATGAAGGATCCAAGGAGAGATGCTCGAGGAGCCGGTTGAGGTGTGCACCGTCCGGGATGACGCAGTCGATGACGGTGACGAAGCCAGCGTCGGTGAAGTTCTGGGCAAGTGCAGCGAGGTTGCGGTAGCTGAGCTCGACCTGGCGGGCGGCTTCGACAGCGGGCTGACCAAGTGGCCATACGGCTCCGGCGATGATCATTGCGTTTAGGTCGTCGGCTGCGATCCGCGCGGCGCGTGGCAGTTTCGCTGCGAGGAGGCGACTCACGGTGGATTTGCCGGCGCCAGGCATTCCGGTCAGGATCACTGTCTCCACGGAGCAATCTGACCACATCTGTAGTCACCGGCTCTCGGGCGGTCTTCCAGCCGTCAGCGTGATTCCCTCGACCCAGAAGTCGCGGTTGTCCGGTAGCCGATCGGCTACCGAGACAGGGACGAGCAGGATCTGCACCGATAGCCGATCGGCTACCGAGACAGGTCGGTGAGGGTGCGCGACCATGCGACTTCAGTGCCAAGCTGACCGGTTCCGACGAACAGGCGTACCTGTTGCGTCTCGGGTAGCACGGCCGCCAGGCGTTCTCGGTCGGCGTTGGTGAAGCCGAGCTTCTGCCAGAACGGCCCCGACCGTCGCGAGAACAGCCACGCGCACGATGCCCCAGCCTGTGCCGCTTGTTCGAGTGCGAACATGGCGAGGCGCGAGCCGGCACCGGCCGCACGACGGTCGGGCGCGACGGCGACGCTCCGGATCAGCGCGTGGGTGCCGTCCCGGCTCAGCTCGAAGCCGGTGCTGCCGATCACTGTCCCGGCTTCGTCCTGTTCGATCCAGAGGTGAACGGTCGGCTCGTCAAGACCGGCAAGGGTGAGGTCGGCGTCCCGTAGGAAAGCACGAAGGGGGTCGACGTCATGCTCGGTCACGGTGTGGAACGTCACGCGCTCATCGTTCCAGCACTCGGCGTCCGGTGGCCGATCGGCTATCGACACGAGTCGTCGCCCTTCGTGCTTCGCGCTCTGAAAAGCCCTTCCACGACCCAGCAGCCGACGCCGACCGCGATCAAGACGATGACGATCCACACCGGTGTCGGTTGATCAGTCGCCGCGGTGCCCGCGAACAGACTGGTGCCGAGCAGCACGAAGAACAGGCCCGCTCCACCGACGAGTGCAGCTCGCACCTTGAAGCGGCCTGCACCTTCTGGTCGAGGGAGGCCGAGGGAGTCGAATTCGTGCCGCATGCCGCGGAGCATACGGCTCTCCCGTTACGGACCCGTGGCTGCCGGAACCGATAGACAAGGAGCTACGGCCAACGAAGGAGTTGTCGATGCTGGTTCAGGTTTGTGGTCTTCCCGGTGCAGGGAAGTCGACGCTGTCTGCTGCGATCGCGGAATTGACGCCCTCGCTGACGCTTCGCGTTGATGCGATCGAAGGCGCAATGTGGAAGTACCAGATCCCGCGCGAGCAGTCCGGAATCGCCGCTTACTCGATCATGCATGCCATCGCGGTACCAAATCTGCGGCGCGGACAGGTGGTCATCGCCGACGCGGTGAGTGGCGTTGAACCTGCTCGGGCTGGATGGACGTCGACAGCGGAAGCCGCTGGCGTACCGCTGCGCGCGATCGAGGTCGAGTGTCCGGACGTCGATGAACACCGTCGCCGCGTGGAACAGCGTGCGAACGACCTGCCAGGGTTCACGTTGCCGACGTGGGACGAGGTGCAGCGCACCGCCGACGGGTACGAGCCCCGCACGGACGATCGGCTCGTCATCGACAGCACCCGCCCTCTCGAAGAGACCGTCCGCCAGGCCCTTCACTACCTCGGACTCCACGCCCGCTATGGGATCGGAGATCGAGACGACAACCCGTTCGGGCTCACAGTCCCGGCTGAAGGCTTCGCTAATCTCGTCTGATGGGGATCACCGTTCGACCAGCCACCGAAGCCGATCACGATTGGCTCTTCCAACTGCACGAGGACGCGCACAAAGAACTGGTCGAAGCCGCCTACGGCCCTTGGGACCCAGAGCAACAGGGGCGCTTCTTCGCTCCGTTGGTCGGTGACCACGACGTGCACGTCATTGAGCAGGATGCGAAACCAGTCGGAGGCCTGTATCTCGGTGCCCGCGGAAACGACCTTTGGCTTGAACTCATCGAGGTGCGCCCTGAGTGTCAGAACGAGGGCATCGGATCGGCCGGTCTCAGATGGGTTCTGGAAGAGGCTGCGAAGGCGCACCGCGGGACGTTGCTGCAGGTGCACAAGATGAACACATCGGCCCGCCGCTTGTACGAGCGGCTCGGCTTCGTCCGCTTTGAGGACACAGAGACTCACCACCTGCTTCGACACGCGTGATGCCGACGTCCCGCTGAGGGAACCGCGAATGGGACGCGGGCACGCTCGATCGGGTTGACTGAGCACATGCTTGAAGTGAGGACGCGAGCGGCGCGCTCGACGGCCAGTTGGATGGTCGCGAAGCCCCTCGAAGAGACGCATGGTCTGTTCGTGCGAGTCGCCACGTCGACGCAGCGCGCAAGGATCATGTCGTCCGCGGATGCCCGCGTCGAACTTGGCGTACGCGGGAACCTGTACTCCTGGGGTGAGGTCATCACCATTGACCTCACACCGACGACCGGCGGGACAAGCGTTACTGCTCGATCGCGTCCAACCGTGCCGACGACGCTGTTCGACTGGGGCGAAGGTGCCCGCGACATCCGCGCGTTGCACGACGCGGTCGGCCATGCGAGCGACACCGGCGACGGTGAGACCGGAATCGCCGCGGCGGCGGCCAACGTCGGGCAGCTCTCTCCGTGGCCGAAACCCATTGCCTGGTTCTCAGCTGTCACTGGTGCTCTCATGCTCCTGCTCGCGCTGGTCAACCTTGTGATCAATACCGCCAGCATCGGGTCATGGTTGCCGCTGCTGATCCTCGGGCCGTTCACGCTCGTGTATGCCATACGTAGCCTGCGAGCCGATGACCGCTGGTCTCGTATTCAATGAAGCCGCGAGGCGTCCGGCAGAGGACCGGCTACCGGGAAGGAGGAGTGCCCATACCCAGGGCTGTCGTCACGTTCCGCAAGCAAAGGCCTCTGCACTGCAGCAGTGGCGAAGAGGATTAGCCCGGAGACGGGTCGACGGCTGTTCGCGGTCCTCGGCTTCGTCGGGCTTGTTGTTTTCTTGGCCGCCGTCGTACTGATCGCTCTCGATCCTTCTCGGCCAGCTCCGTACTTCACCGCCGTCAGCGGGCTCTGCGTGATGATCTCCGCCGTCATCGTATTCGGCGCGAATCGCAGGCCTTCAAAGCGCTGACAAGCAGAGCAGACGGTTCTCAGTCGCTCGTCCCGCTGAAGGATCGGCTACCGGGCGTCTGCTGCCCCGTGGTGATCGGACTCGTCGTCCCGGATGTCTGCTCTTGGTCGTCGGAGAACGAGACCTGCGCATCCCGCGGCCAGGGAAGCGCAGACGGCTGCCGCCGGCAGGACGAGTTGCCAACCGCCCACCGTCAAGAGCAGACCGCCGACAGCGGCAGCGACGAACGCCAGTACACCCACAATGACCGATGCGCGGCGGACCGGATGCGCCACGAGTTCGTCTTCCGCGCGGTTCCTCACGATCACTCCGACCCGCGCGACGGTAGCGGCCACCACGACTCCCAACGGGATCGCGACCTGTGAGGCGACAGCCACCGATTCCCAGTCCACGGAGCTGTACCTGATCGTCCCGAGACTGAACATCCCGACGGCGAAGACCGCGCCGGCGAGGACGACCACAGCAGGGAACGCAACTCGGCGCGGACAACTCATCGCCGACTCGTCCCGAGATGCCACCATGCCGCCAGGGTGGATCGCGGCGCGCGGAGATGCCGCCACTGGACGGGAGGCGCGGTGCGAGCCCGCCCCGGGCCTCCCGTCCGGCGGTCCCGCCGCGTGCCAGCATGGTCGCATGCCCGTCGTCGAGTCCCGCTGTGTCGTCCCGGTCGACGTGGACGTCGCCTTCGCCGTCTCGCAGACGCAGGGCGAGGTCCGGAAGCGATGGGACCCGTTCATCCGGCGGCAGCACCTCATCGGCGCGACCGTTCCTGGCAAGGGGGTGCGGACGTACACGGTGCAGCGGTTCGGCCTGGCGATGGAGAGCGAGTACGTCTCGTACAACCCGCCCTCGAACGTCGGCATGAAGATGACGAAGGGCTCGTGGTTCTTCGAGCGCATGGGGGGCGGATGGCGGTTCAGCGCCGCGGAGGGGCAGCCGGGGCACACCCTGGCGGTCTGGCGCTACAACTTCACCTGCAAGCCGAAGTGGCTGGCCCCGCTCGCGGAGCGCATCGGCGTGCTCGTGCTGCAGCGGGACATCGACCGGCGGATCGCGGGCTTCGCGCGGGGCTGCGAGGACCCGGTGGTGCTGGCCGCCGCGGCTCCGGACCGGGGTCGCTGACGGGTGCAGCGGGGCTGCATCCTTTCGATGCAAGTCCCGCACGTGCCTCCCTCCGCCGGTCGTCCCGGCGCGGCGCAGTTCCTAGCGTCGATGTCATGACGAACACCATCGAAGCCCGGTCGCAGACCGGCACCGCTCCGCAGGACCGGCACGGGATCCGCGGCGTCATCGCGCGGCACCCGCTCGGGTCGTTCTTCACCCTCGCACTCGGGCTGAGCTGGCTCGCGTGGGTCCCTTACATCCTGTCGCCGCACGGCATGGGCGTCTGGGACATCCACTTCGCCGAGGTACTCGGCAGCGCGCAGTTCACCGGGGTGCTGCCCGGCGCACTGCTCGGCCCGCTCGGCGGCGCGTTCATCGTGACCGCGGTCGCCGACGGTCGCCCGGGCCTCCGCCGCTGGGTCGGGCGTCTTTTCCGCTGGCGGGTCGCCTGGTACTGGTACGCCCTGGCGCTCGTCGTCGTGCCGGCCCTGATCATCGTGTCGGCGCTGCCGTTCGCGGGCGGGGACGTGCACGCACCGACCGCCCTCGTGTTCGCCGCCGTCGTGCCGGGCCTCGTCATCCAGCTGTTCTCCACCGGTCTGAGCGAGGAGCCGGGCTGGCGCGACTTCGCCCTGCCCCGCCTGCAGCACCGCTTCGGTGGCCTGGGTGCCGCGGCGATCCTCGGCCCGGTGTGGGCGCTGTGGCACATGCCGCTGTACCTCAGCGACTGGGGCGGATGGCCGAACGCGCACTGGAGCGAGCCCGTCGTGTTCGCCCTGTTCACGATCACGTTCAACGTCCTGATGGTGCAGGTCTTCAACAAGACCGGCGAGAGCCTGCCGCTCGCACTGCTGCTGCACGTCGGCGTGAACAACACGATCTCGACGTTCTTCCCCACGATGTACCCGAGCATGACCGCCGGCACGCTGATGATCGGCCTGACGATCATGTCGACCATCACCGCCGTGGTGCTGCTCATCGCCACCCGCGGGCACCTCGGGTACGACCCGGCCCGTCGGGCGCTGCCGATCGACGCCCCGATCCCGGCGGCGGAGCCCCTCGTAGGATCGCAGCATGGCACCCGCTGAGCCGCTCGCGCAGCGCCCCCAGGCCGAGGCCGGGGGCGCTGCGCCCGCCCGGCGTCCCGCCACCGCCCGCGAGCGCCGCACCGACGTGCTCGTCGCGCTCGGCACCGCCGTGGTCGCCCTCGGTCTGCTGCTCGCCCTGCCGCCGCTCGACGCCGCCGACCCGGACACGATCGGCGAGACCGTCAGCTACCCGGCCGTCGGCAGTGCGCCGTGGACGGTCCTGACCCTCGGGCTCCTCGCCCAGGCGGCCGCCCTGCTCGCCGCCCGCCGGGCACCGCGAACCACGCTCGTCGTCGTGGCGGCGATCCCGGTGCTCGTCGCCGTCCTCGCCCCGCAGGCGTTCGAGCTCTTCGGGCTCACGCCGTTCGCCGTCGCGGTGGCCGTCGTCCTCGCCGCACTCCGCGTCCCGCTCGCACGGCTGTGGCCCGCACTCACCGCAGCGGCCGTGCTGGTCGTGATCGGGGGAGCGGTGCTGTGGGCCGTGACCTCGGGCGGGTTCCGGGCGAGCTTCGGTCAGGGCCTCACCGGCTCGATCGGCCAGGGCGTCCTGCAGGCGGTCGGCGCCGTCGGCCTGCCGCTGCTCGTCACCCTGGTCGTGCTGTCCCGCCGCGAGGTCCGCGTCGCCCGCACCGCCGAGGCCACCGCGGTCGACCGGGAGCAGGACGCCCTGATCGACGCCGCCGTCTCCCGCGAGCGTGCCGCCATGGCCCGGGAGCTCCACGACATCGCCGCCCACCACCTCTCCGGGATCGCCCTCATGTCCGCCGTCATCGACCGCCAGATCGACACCGACCCCGAGCGCGCCCACGAGGGCGTCCGCCAGGTCCGGGAGCAGAGCACCGCCGTCCTCGAGGACCTCCGCCGCCTGGTCGGCCTGCTCCGCGACGACAGCCCCGCCGAACGGGCCGTCGAGACCGTCGCCGGGGTCGTCGACCTGGTCGAACGGGCACGGTTCCGCAGCGACGTCCGGCTGGACGTCCTGGCCGTCGACCGCGCAGGAGGTGGCCGTCCGCTCGGCGACGGGGTCGGCCCGCTCGCGCAGCTCGCCGCGTACCGCACCGTCCAGGAGGCCCTCGCCAACGCCGCCCTGCACGCTCCGGGTGCGCCGTGCACCGTCACGATCGACGACCGCGCCGACGACCACCTCGTGGTGCGCGTCGAGAACGGGCCGGCCGCCGTGCCGGCGCAGGGCAGCACCCCCGCGGGTGGCAACGGACTCCGCGGCATGCGCGAGCGGGCGGAACTGGTGGGGGCGGGCCTCCAGGTCGGTCCGACGGACGACGGCGGGTGGCTGGTCGCACTGACGCTCGGCCGGGAGGCCCGGCCCGAGTCCGACACGACGGCCGCCGACCCGGAGGTGGCGCGGTGATCCGCGTGCTCGTCGCCGACGACCAGCCACTCGTCCGGGCCGGCGTCTCGGCGCTCCTCGACGCCGAGCCGGACATCGAGGTCGTCGGGGTCGCCGCCGACGGCGGCGAAGCACTCGCGCTCGCCCGCAGCACGCGGCCCGACGTCGCGGTCCTCGACATCCGGATGCCGGTCCGGAACGGCATCGAGGTCGCCCGCGAACTCTGCCGACCGGATGCCGACCCCGCGGTGCCCGTCCTCATGCTCACGACCTTCGACATGGACGACCTGGTGTTCGGTGCCCTCGAGGCCGGTGCGTCCGGGTTCCTGCTCAAGGACGCCGAACCGGACACGATCATCGGCGCCGTCCGTCAGGTGGCCGCGGGCAACGGCACCCTCGACCAGGCCCTGACCCGGCGAGTGCTCCGTGAGTTCACCTCGCGCCGGAGCCTGCAGCCGGTGACGGGCGACCGGGTCGACGGGGTGCTGACCGCCCGGGAGCGGGACGTGCTGCTGCTCCTGGCGCAGGGGATGTCGAACGAGGAGATCGCGGCGGAGCTCGTCGTCGAGGTCTCCACCGTCAAGTCCCACCTGGCGCGCATGCTGCCCAAGCTCGGGGTCCGGTCACGCCTGCAGGCCGTGGTCTGGGCGTACCAGAACCGCATCGTCACGGTGCCGGACCAGGACGCCTGAGCAGCCGTTCGACGCTGCGTCAGGTGCGCCTGGTGCTCTGCTGTCACTCCGCGGGTGCATGATGGGCGCGGCCGTCGCCCGCACGGCCGCGAACTGGAGCCCCCGCCGTGACCGAGACCCGCGCGTCGTCGCAGTCGTCCGACCAGCCGTCGGCTGCGCGTGACGCCCAGCCCGGAGACGCCGGTCCCGGCGACGACGCCACGCACCCCGCGACGGCCAGGCAGCAGCCCGCCGGCCGGGAGGCCCGTGGGCACCATGGCAAGGCAGCCCTGGCCCTCGCCGCGCTCGGTGTGGTCTTCGGGGACATCGGCACGAGCGTCCTCTACTCGATGCGCACGGTGTTCTCGGTCGACGGCGGGATCGTCCGGCCGGTCCCGGAGGACGTCTACGGCGTCATCTCGCTGCTCGTCTGGTCGATCACGATCGTCGTGTCGATCAAGTACGTACTCGTGCTCATGCGGGTCGACAACCACGGCGAGGGCGGGGTGATGGCGCTCGCCGCACTCGCCCGACGTCTGCACGCGCACCGCCCGCGCGGGACCACCGTGTTCCTGGTCATCGGGATCGTCGGGGTCGCCCTGTTCTACGGCGACTCCGTGATCACACCGGCCGTCTCCGTGCTGTCGGCAGTGGAGGGCCTGGGCACCGCGGCTCCGTCGGTCGAGCACCTCGTCGTGCCGATCGCGGCCGTCATCCTCGTCGGGCTGTTCGTCGTCCAGCGGTTCGGCACCGCCAAGGTCGGTGCCTCGTTCGGACCCGTGATGCTGCTCTGGTTCGTCGTCATCGCCGTCGCCGGCATCCCGCACATCGTCGAGCACCCCGGCGTCCTGCAGGGGCTGTCCCCGACCTGGGCGATCGCGTTCCTGTTCGCGCACCCGTTCATCACCTTCATCGCGATGGGCGCGGTCGTCCTCGCGATCACCGGGGCCGAGGCGCTGTACGCCGACATGGGCCACTTCGGACGCATGCCGATCCTCCGCGCCTGGTTCTTCGTGGTGTTCCCCGCGCTCGTCTGCAACTACCTCGGCCAGGCAGCGCTGGTGCTCGAGGACCCGACGGCCACGGAGGACCCGTTCTTCCTGCTGTTCCCGAGCTGGGCGCAGATCCCCGTCGTGATCCTCGCCACCGCGGCCACCGTCATCGCGAGCCAGGCAGTCATCTCCGGCGCGTTCTCGCTCACCCGGCAGGCCGTGCAGCTCGGGCTCCTCCCGCCGCTGACCATCCGCCAGACGTCCAAGCGCGAGGGCGGCCAGGTCTACCTGCCGGCCGTCAACCTGCTGCTCTTCATCGGCGTGATGGCGATCATGCTCGCCTTCCGGTCCTCGGCGGCGCTCGCCACCGCGTACGGGGTGTCCGTCACCGGGGCGCTCGTGGTCGACACACTCCTGCTGCTCGTCGTCGTGAAGCCGCTGTGGCGCTGGGCGACGTGGAAGCTCGTGCTCGTCGCCGTGGTGTTCGGCGGCCTCGAACTCACCTTCCTGGCCGGCAACCTGTCCAAGGTCGTGCACGGCGGGTGGGTGCCGCTGCTCATCGCGCTCGCCGTCGTCACCCTGATGACCACTTGGCACCGCGGGCGCCAGCTCGTGCAGCAGGAGCGGCGGAAGCGCGAGGGGTCCCTCTCGGAGTTCATCGAGACGGTCAACGCCGACCACATCCCGCGGGTCCCGGGCGTCGCCGTGTTCCCGCACCCGAACAAGGAGACGACGCCGCTCGCGCTCCGGGCGAACGTCGAGCACAACGGGGTCGTGCACCAGCGGGTCGTCATCGTGTCCGTGCTCACCGCGAACGTGCCGCACGTGGCGCTGTCCGATGCGTTCAGGCGCGACGAGCTCGGCCACGACGAGGACGGCATCGACCACATCACGATCACCTTCGGGTTCTCCGACGACCAGGACCTGCCCGCGGCGATGCGTGCCGCCTGTGCCGCCGGCGTGCTCGACCTGGCGCAGGAGGACATGTCGGCGGCGTCGTACTTCATCTCCCGCGGTGCGCTCCGGACCGGCTCGGGCAAGGGTGGGATGGTGTCGTGGCGGCGGAAGCTGTTCGTCGCGATGGCCCACAACGCCGCCGACCCGGCTGCACGGTTCGGGCTGCCGCTCCGGCGCACGGTGACGATGGGGAGCGACGTCGAGGTCTGACGCGCCTGCTCGCGCCGGTCAGTCGTCCAGACGCTGGGCGGCGCCGGGCACGACGAGTCGCCACGCGCCCCCGGCCTGCTCCTTCGTCAGGTACAGCCGGTAGGAACCCGGCTCGGCGAGCGGATCGCCG
Organism: Curtobacterium sp. MCJR17_055; assembly: GCF_003224335.1. Lineage (GTDB taxonomy): Bacteria > Actinomycetota > Actinomycetes > Actinomycetales > Microbacteriaceae > Curtobacterium. The sequence continues at coordinate 623,127 of NZ_QKLF01000001.1, read as the reverse complement.
TCGAGGTACTCCACCGGCTCCCCGCTGCTCGTGCACTGGTCCGAGGTCGCGATGACGTCGATGCGGTCGCCGGGCGCGTGGCCCTTGCGGACGCTGGTGATGTCCGCCTCACGGACGCGGTAGCGCCCGAGCGCCTCGACAGTGCGGTCGGTCGGCCGCAGGTCGGCGTCCACGACGAGGCTCGCCTCCTGCTCCTGCTCGGCCGGGGAGAGCGGCGCCCACTCGACGCACTGCCCGACCGAGATCGCCGCGCAGCCACCCAGTCCACCGCCGAGCGCGAGCACGACCCCGATCGAGACCCCGGTCTTCCCCCGTGTCATGGCGTCAGTGTCGCCCCGGTCGGGCTCGTCGTCGCGGATCGTGACCGGATCGTGCCTGATCGTATGCGGGTGGAATACGGAATGTCGAGAAAGAGGCGCTGGGACGCCGCTCGTGTTTGATGTGTGACGTACGGATACCGCCCCAGGTACCTGACGGTGCCCGTCCTGAACTGGAGTCCCCTTGCGACCACGCATCCCCTTCCGCATCGCGGTCACGCTGGTGACCGCCGCGAGCCTCGTGCTGACCGTGGCGACACCGACCTGGGCGGTCGCGGGGCGACCGTCCGCGTCAGCGCCAGCCGCGTCCACCGCGCCGACCCCGTCCCCGACGACCGGGCCGTCTCCGGCCGCATCCACTGCGCCGTCCCCGGCCACGTCGACCGGTCCGGCCACGTCGACCGACGCCGAGGTCGGGCTCGCGATCGAGGTCGCGAAGGACGGCAACGGTCCGTTCACGCCCGATGACCAGCCGGGCGGCGACAGCGGCGCCGCGAACGGCATCGTCCGCACCCTCGACGCGATCACGTACCGCGTCACGATGAACTCCACCGGCGGGGCCAGTTCACACGAGCGCTTCACCCTCACCGCGCCGGCCGGTACCCGCTGGGCCGCCGTGCCCTCGCGGTGCACCGGGAGCGGGTCACGGATCGACGGCCAGGAGCTGGTCTGCGACCTCGACTCCGTCCCCGAAGGCCGAGCGGTTGCGGTACCGGCGGTGCTCGACGTCTCCGCGGAGCTCCGGCACGGTGACGCGATCACGGTCCGTGCGACCGGCACCGCGGACGACGCCGACAACGGGACCGTCACGGCGACCTCGCCCACCACGACCGTGTCCGCCGCAGCACGGTACAACCTGGCGAAGGACATCCAGGCGTCGTCGCTCCGGACGGACGTCACCGGTCCGGGCGGACAGCGGGGGATCCAGCTCGTGTACCCGATCGCGGTCGACTGGCAGCCGGTGGTCCCGGGTCAGGGGCTGCTCGGCTTCGAGGGGGCCGGCGGCCCGATGACCTTCACCGACGACGTCTCCCAGATCCTCGGCGACCTGCCGTCCGGCGCTCGGCTCTGGAACGGCGACGAGCCCACATGCGGCCCGAACTCGCGCGCGGCGTCCGGGTTCGGCGGACTCCCGGCCGGGAAGGGCGGTGGTGCCCGGGCCGTCGCGGACTCGGGCACGATCAGCTGCACGCAGAGCGGCCCGGGGGAGGACGTCGACGTCACGATCACGGGGACGGTGACCGACCCCACACGGATGCCGACGGAGAACCAGTACGGCGGCCCGATCGCCGGTGGCAAGGTCGGCCTCGTCGTCGCCGGGTACATCAGCTTCTGGTTGCCCGAGCCGACGGGCGGGACGAACGTGCTGTCCCGCAACACCTTCACCCCGCTGCAGACCACGTCGGCCAGCGGAGCCCCGAACTTCCCGGGCGGGACCGAGCCGACGGCGGACAACGTGTCCGAGCGCAACCTCGTGGAGTTCGACCCGGGCAGCGGCGGGAAGCGGCTGTACCGGGTGGTCGGCGACGCCCACGAGGTCCGCCCTGGGTCCGCGCGCCAGGGCGACCCCTGGGCGACCGCGGGGGTCCGGCTCCGGAGCGAGGTCACCATGAGCAACGGCGGGCTCTCGCCGTACCAGGACGCGGTCCTCTGCGACACGTTCGACCGTGCCACCCAACGCCTCACCCGGGTGGGGAGTCCGTCACGGGCCGCGGAGGCGACCGGGTTGTCGGACGCGCACGTGCAGTACGCCGCGTACGACATGACGTCGGCCGCAGAGGGGCAGCGACGCACGTGCGACGACGAGGACGGACCGTGGTACGACGCTCCGGAGGACGTGCCGGGCGGCATCGCCGCGGTCGGTGCCGTCCGCGCCGTCGGTGACCTGGCCGGTGGGCGCCACGCGGCGCTGTACTCGTGGGTCACCGTCCTCGACGCCCCGGACGGGACCCGAGCCCTCGACTTCGGGCACCTCTCCTCGGGCACGCAGCACCCCGGGTGGATCCACGACAGCGCCGATCCGTCGCTCGGCGTCGGCGGCCTGACGGACAGCGTCGTCATCACCGAGAACCTCGCCCGGATCGCGAAGAAGACCGTCGACCCCGGACACGACGCTGCCGACACCCCGGACCGGACCACCTCCGCCGTCGCCGGGGACACGCTCGAGTACGCCCTCTACCCGACGCTGACCAACGGGAACACGAAGGGGCGTCCGGCGACGGTCACCGTCCGCGACACCCTGCCGGTGGACACCACCTACGTCCCCGCCAGCGCGTCGACCACCCCGGCGGTCGACGCCGTGCAGGACGCGCAGGGGCGGCGGCACCAGCGGCTCACCTGGACGATGCACGACGTCCGACCGAACTCGTCCATCCCGCCGATCACCTACCGGGCCACGATCTCGACCGCGGCGCCCGCCGGTCCGATCGACAACGTGGCCGAGGTCGCGTCCCCCACCGATGCGTCGCCCGCCGAGTACCGCCGTGCGCAGCGCGCGGTGCAGGTCACCACCACGGGCGGGGTCGGCGTGGAGGAGCACGCCGTCGAACCGGTCGTGGTCGCCGGCGACCGGCTGGAGTGGGACCTCGTCTACACGAACACCGACCCGTTCCACGGCTCCGACCTCATCGACGTCCTGCCGGACCGGGCCGCTGGGCAGGACGGGTCCTTCCACGGCCGGACAGCGCTCGCCGAGCCCGTGGCGATCGACACCGGGGCCGGGGAGCAGGTGCGCTACACGGCGGCAGCACCCGGCGACGTCTCGCTCGTGGGCACGGACCCGTCGAACCAGCCCGGTGGCTCCACCACGTGGTGCTCGGAACAGGAGTTCGGCGCAGACGGGTGTCCCGCGTCACTCCGGGACGTGACGGCGATCCGGATCACCCGCACGGCCCAGGTCGCCGTCGGCGCCTCGGTCACGCACCGGTTGGCGCTCGCGACCGAGGGTGAGCAGGACGGCGACACGTACGCGAACCGGTTCGGCCTGAGCGTGGCGGGCATCCGCCTCCCCGTGCAGTCCAACCGCGCCACGATCCGGGTGGTCGCCGGCGCGATCGGCGACCGGGTCTGGTCCGACCGGGACGGTGACGGTCTCCAGGGCGCGGACGAGCCCGGCGTCGAGGCCGTCGACGTGCGACTCACAGGGACGGACGACTCCGGGGAGGCCGTGCAGCGGCGGACGACGAGTGACGGGGACGGCGGGTACCGGTTCGACGGCCTCAGACCCGGCGCCTACGTCGTCACCTTCGACGCCCCGGACGACCGCAGCTTCACGCGGCAGCACGTCGGCGACGACGATGCCGTCGACTCGGACGCAGGTGAGGACGGCTCCACCGAGACCATCACGCTCCGCCGGGTGACCACCCCGGAGGGTGCTCTCGACGGGGTGGACCGCACCACCTCCGTCGACGCGGGTGTGCTTCCGGCGGAAGACACGGGTGGCCCCGGCGACGGCGGGCCGGGCGACGGCGGCCCCGGTGACGGCGGGCCCGGTGACGGCGGGCCGGGCGACGGTGGCCCCGGTGACGGCGGGCCGGGCACACCGGGCGGCACCGGCACCGGCACCGGCACCGGCACCGGCACGCCGGGCAGCTCGGCTGGTGGGAGCGGCCGACCGGCGGAGCAATCGTCGGCATCGGTCCCGGACCGCGCACAGACCGCGGGCACTGCGCGTCGGGGCGACCTCGCCTTCACGGGTGTGGCGGGCCTCCCGATCGCACTCGGCGCCGCGCTGCTGCTGCTCGCCCTGGGCAGCGCGATCGTCCTCGGACGCCGGGGCCGCGCCCGCCGCCGGTGAGGGGACGGGAGGTGCGGGGCCGACCCGCTCCGCGCCTCCCGTCCGGCATCCGGTCACCGGCGTGCGCCGGGGCCGCGCCTGCCGCCGGTGCGGGGACGGGAGGTGCGGGGCCGACCCGCCCCGCGCCTCCCGTCCGGCTCCGGTCACCCGCGAGCGCGCTCGATCTCGGCGCGGTACCCGTCGAGCTGCGCGACCAGTCCCGCGCCGTCGTCCGTCCCGCGGAGGTCCCCGATGAGACGGTCCACGCGGGTGAACACGGCGCGCTGCTCGGCGTCGGAGAGCGCACGGAACCGGTCGGCGTCCGGCAGCTGCCCCTGCCACCCGTCGTCGTCGGTCGTGGGGGCCGCGGTCTGCACGACCGTCGAGATGCCGCCCGTCCTCGTGGTCCCGTCGGTCGCACCCGATGCCTCCGGTCCCGTGACGGTCGCGGCGGCAGCGCCGGTGGCTGCGATCGCGACGACGAGGGCCAGGGTCGTCAGTGTGGCTGCGGTCTTCTTCTGCATCACGTGCTCCCGTCCGGTGGGCCGCGGTGTGCGGCACGTCCAGCCTGGGACGAGGCGGGCGTCGGCCGCATCGGCGGACCGGCTGGGCCTCCCGTCCGTCCGACTGATCGTCGCGACCGGCGACTCCGACCTTCGGAGGAGGCGCGACGTCGACTCCGGCGGCTAGCCTCTCGCCATGCGTCCTCTGCCGATCCCGCCGTGGGTGCGGTCCGCGCTCGCGGGGGTGGTGTTCCTCGGAGCCGCCCTGATCGCGATGGAGGGGCTGCACCGAGCCGGGTGGTACCCGACCCGGCTCGACGACTACCGCCTGACCGCGTTGCTCGTCGCCGTGTGCTTCGTGGTGGGGCAGCGACTGCCGTACCCGCTGCTCGTGGTGGTCGGGGTCGTCGTCGCATGGCCCTCGTGGACCTTCGACGTCCTGCAGGTCCGGCTCATCCCGCTCGTCATCGCGGTCTACCTGGCCTGCGCTGCCGGCCGCCGGGTGCTCGCGGTGCTGTCCGTCGCAGCCGTCCCGACCGTGCTCGCGATGTTCCTGCCGCTCGTCTCCGTCCCCGTGCACGACTGGCTCACCGCGCTCCGCGGCTGGCAGGTCTGGTCGAGCAACGCCGACTGGTCGACGATCGTCTTGATGGGGATCCTGCTCGTCGCCTGCGCGTTCCTCGGCCGCGCGACCGCACGACGACGGCGCTCCGAACTCGTCCTGCAGCGCCGCAACGAGGAGCTCGTGCGCCTGCGGGAGGCCGACCAGGCCCGCATCGCCTCGGAGGAACGGACCGCCGTCGCCCGCGAGGTGCACGACGTCGTCGCGCACCACATGGCCGCCATCGTCGTCCGGTCCCAGGCCCTCGTGCGTGTCGGGGTCGCCGACCAGACCGAGTTCGCCGAGTACGCCTCGTGGGTCGCGGGCACCGGGCAGCAGGCGCTGTCCGAGATGCGGAAGGTGGTGCGGGTCCTCCGCGCCGGCGGGGACGGGGGCACGACCGACGCTCCGGTGTCGCTGCGGGCCGCGGTCGAGGACGCCGTCGCACGGGTCCGGGCGACCGGCGTCGAGGTCGAGGTCGACCTCCGCGTCGGGGCGCGGCTCGGCGTCATGCAGGACTTCGCCGTGCTCCGGGTCTGCCAGGAGGCACTGACGAACACGCTCGTGCACTCCGACGGCTCCTCCGTGCGGGTGACGCTCGCCGTCTCGGAGGACCGCATCCACCTCGAGGTCCTCGACGACGGCGGGACCGAGGGCGGCCCGCGGGTGCCGGCGCTCGCCGCTGGCGGGGCGGGGATCCGCGGCATGCGCGAACGCGCCGCGTCGATCGGCGGGGTGCTCGTCGCCGGTCCGGTCGACGGCGGCGGCTGGCGGGTCGTCCTGGAGGCCCCGCGCGAGGTCCCCGGATCGGCCGCAGCTCCGACCGGGGGCGCGCACACGACCGAGCCGTCGCAGGCACCGGCGCCGGTCCGGACGCAGGCAGCGACCGCCGGGGCCGGGGACGGGCCCCGGGCCGCTGCCGCTCCCGTCGACCGCCGGGTGGTGGCGCCGTGATCCGCGTGGTGATCGTCGACGACCAGGCGGTCGTGCGGACCGGACTCGGCATGATGGTCGACGCCGAGGCGGACCTGACCGTGGTCGGTCAGGCACCGAACGGCGCCGAGGCGGTCACCGTCTGCGCCGAGCTCCGCCCCGACGTCGTGCTCATGGACGTCCGGATGCCGGTGCTCGACGGCATCGCGGCCACCCGCACGATCGTGTCCGAGGGCACCGCAGGCGCGGTCGTCATCCTCACCACGTTCGACGACGAGGAGTACCTGCTCGACGCCGTCCGTGCCGGGGCGCTCGGGTTCCTGCTCAAGGACGCCGGCCCCGACCTCATCGCCGCCGGGGTCCGGGCCGCCCACACCGGGGACACCCTCATCGCACCCTCGATGACCCGCGCGCTGCTCGAGAACCGTCTGGTCGCCGCGCCCGTCGCAGGAGGCCCGGCAGCACCGACCCCGCCGGCCGAACACGCCTCGGCCCTCGCCGCGCTGAGCGCCCGGGAACGGGAGGTCCTCGGCGCCCTGGTCCGCGGTGCGAGCAACGCGCAGATCGCGAAGGACCTCTGGATCAGCGAGGCCACCGTGAAGACCCACATCAGCAGCGTCCTCGCCAAGGTCGGTGCGACGAGCCGCGTGCAGGCCGTCGTGTTCGCCTACGAGAGCGGCTTCGTCCGGCCCGACTGGTCCGCGTAGTCGCGCGCGCCGGGGCGCCCGTCCGGCACGGTCCGCCCGCCCGCCCGCTCCGGCACGGTTCGCGCTGGGCGACAGTGCTCGCGCTCGCGGCTACGAGCGGTGTCGCTGAGCGCGAGCGGTCGGCCGCCACAGTCGGGCGCGTGGCGGTCCGGCCGGGAGGCACGTGGCGGGGCCGCGCCGGCCCTCCCGTCCGGCACGGCTCGCGCTGGGCGACAGTGCTCGGGCCCACGACCGCGATCGGTGTCGCGCAGCGCGGAGCGAGCGCCCCGCCGCGGTCAGGCCGAGCGCGTCAGCGGCGCCGCCGCCACCTCGGTCGGCGAGGACACGACGGCCTCACGCCGGATCGCGATGACGGTCACGTCGTCGTCGTGCGGCACCAGGCCCGCGCGCTCGGTGAGGGCCGCGACGATCGCCGCCGGCTCCCGGTCCTTTCCGGCCAGCTCGGCGACCGAGTCGACGGCGTCGTCACGTCCGCCGAACAGGTCGAGGACGCCGTCGCTGAAGGAGATGAGCAGGTCGCCCGGCTCGAGGATGCCGGTGGTGGTCGCCCACTCGTCGCGGAGGCCCATCCCGAGCGGCAGGTCGACCGAGCGCAGGCGCTCCACGCCGCCGTCGACGCGGAGGATGAAGCTCAGGCCGTGTCCGGCGTCAGCCCACTGCAGGCTGCCGTCGTCGTCGATACGGGCGTGGAACAGCGTGGTGAAGGTGACGTCGGTGCCGGAACCCTCGGCGGCGAGGCCGTCGGAGGCGCGACGGAGTGCCTCGGAGGTGTCGTCGACCGTGCGGGCGCTGCGGATGGTGGCGCGGACGGCGGCGGCGATCAGGCCGGCCCCGACGCCCTTGCCCATGACGTCACCCAGGCTGACGGCGATGCCGTCCCGGGTGCGGTACCAGTCGTAGAAGTCGCCGCCGACGCTCTTCGCAGGTAGGCAGGCCCCGGCGACGGTGACCGCCTGGCCCATGTGGTCGCTCGAGGTCGGCAGGAGGGACCGCTGGACGGCGGCGGCGCGGCTGATCTCGGCGCGGACCCTGCCCTCGCGGGCCTGGGCGGTGAGGACGGACCGGCGGGCGCGGGAGGACAGCTCGTGCACGATGACGGCGACGGTGCCGAACACGATGACGGTGATCGCGAGCCGGACCAGTTCGCTGGGACGCGGCACGTCGCCGGGCAGGAGCACGAACGGGGCGAGGATGACGAACGTCACGCCCAGGACCGAGTACACGATGGTGCGCCGACCCTCGAGGGACGCCCACCACACCACGGGCAGGACCACGAGGGACGTGAAGACCGACGCCCCGGCACCCGTTCCGGTCCGGAACAGGGCGATGGACACGAAGTCGACGGCGAGCAGGATCGGGACGAGCGGCGCCACCTTCGGCAGGTACACGGCGACCGCGCCGAGCAGTGTCGCGATCGCGGTCGCGACCAGGCTCGCGAGGAAGAGCTCCACGTGGGTGACCGAGAGCGACGGCAGCGTCACGGTGCACAGCGCACCGAGGGCCAGCAGGCCGCTGATCGGGGCCTGCCGGACGAGGGGGTTGTCGATGACGCTGGTGGGGCGAGACATGCTCAGGGCAGGCTACTGGTTCGGGCTGGGCCGCGCCGGTGTGGCGTCCCGAAGAGGGGCCAGGACGACGACGACGGCGGGGCACCCGTTCCCGGGTACCCCGCCGTCGTCCGACCTCGGGCTCAGCGTCGCGCGCTCAGCCCGTCCGGCTCACTCCGCGCGGCGGCGTCGCATCCGCTGCGTGAGGAGCAGCCCGCCCGCGGCGAGGAGCACCACGGCGAGGATGCCGATCGGCACGACGTCCGCACCGGTCCAGGCGAGGGCACCGTCGCGGTCCGCACCGGAGCCTCCCGGCTGGTCGCCGACGGGCTGCGCACCGGAACCACCAGCACCGGAGCCGTCAGCACCGGAACCACCGGCACCAGGGCCACCGGCACCGGGGCCACCAGCACCGGGGCCACCGGTCCCCGGGCCGCCGGCACCAGGACCGTCACCCGGAGCGGGCGTCGGCGACGGGGACGCCGTCGGGGGAGCGGCCACCACGGTGAAGGCGGTCCGGGCGAGGACCACCCCGCCCACCGAGGCGGTCACCGTGACGCGGCCGGCCGCGGCCGTCGCCGGCACGGCCAGCTCGGCCGTGAAGGACCCGTCGGCGGTGGTGCGCACGGTGACGTCGTCGCCCAGCTCGGGCGTCGTCGCCAGCGTGACCGTCGCGTCCGCCGGGAACCCGGTGCCGGTGACGGTCTGCGTGTCACCGGCGGTGACGCGCTGGTCCTCGACCTGGAGGCTCGGCACCGCGGCCGCGAGCGTCGAGTACCGCACGACGGTCCGGTCCGTCACCGAGCGCTCGGCGACCGGCACCGTGAGGGTGCGGCTGTCGGCGTCGTACGTCCACTCGGACGCGGCGACGGGGGCTCCGTCGATCGTGACCGACTGCGGACGCTCGGCGTTCGTGAACGTCGCCGTCCAGGAGCGGTCCTGCACCTGACCGTCGAACGAGCCGTCGACGGGGGAGATGTCGAGCGTGCCGCCGGTCGCCTGCTGCGTGAACCGCATGGCGGTCGAAGCCGAGTTCCCGGCCGCACGGGCCGAGGTGTCGGCTGCGGCGGTGGGCTGGCCCTCGCCGGAGTCCTCGTGCAGGGCGAACGAGCCGTCCGCGCCGGTCGCGACCGTCACCGTGACCGCGTCGAGCGGTGCGGCGTCGTTCGCGACGTGGTGCGAGCGGGTGGGCACGATGCCGCCGCTGCGGACGAACACCGGCATGGTGGTCAGGTCCGTCGTGACGTCGGCGGTGGTGCCGCCCTCGTAGGTCTTGCCGGTGAACCAGTCGGTCCAGGTGTCGCCGGCCGGGAACCACACCGAGGTGGTCGCGGTCGAGCCACCCGAGGTGACGGGTGCGACGAGGACGTCCTTGCCGTACAGGTACTCCTTGCCGGCTTGCGCGTAGGACTCCTGCGCCTCCGGGTACTGCAGGTAGAGCGGCTGCAGCATCGGGGTGCCGGTGCGCGAGGCGTCGGCGGCGAGGGTGTACGTCAGGGGGAGCAGGTCCTCGCGGAGGTTGAGGAACTGCTTCGCCGACGCGTTCGCCTCGGCCGGGTACTGCCACGGCAGCCGGTCGCTGTGGTTGCTGTGCAGGCGGTCGATCGGCTGGAAGGCACCGAACTGCACCCAGCGGGCGTAGAGGTCCGGCGGGAGCTGCGTCGTGCCGGGCTCGGCGCCCTCGATGCCGTACTGGCCACCGTTGTGTCCGCCGATGTCGTGGCTGATCGCCGACAGGCCGGTCGCTGCCGACTCACCGGGCGTGTAGCCGACCTGCGCCGCGAGCTCCTGCCACGTGGACGTGGTGTCCCCGGTGAAGTGGAGCGTCGTGCGCTTGTCCGCCCACGGTCCGGTCGGGACGGCCTGCGGGTTGCCGTAGCCGCCCGCGGTCAGCGACCCGTACGCGCGGGAGAACGCGAGACCGCGGCCCTTGAGCTGCTCGTCGGTGTACTCCGCGTACTGCTGGTTGATGAACGCGTCCGGCGTGACGCCGTTCGCCGAGTACTTCGAGTTCTCGCTGCAGCACCAGTCGAGCCACCACATGTCGACGCCCTCGGGCTGCAGGGTGTCGTGGAGCTCGAAGTAGGCCTTGAGCTGGTCGGGGTCGGACCAGTCGAACAGGTAGCGGTCGCCGTCGCCCTTGGTGAGCTTGCCCTTCGCGGTGGCCTGCGCCTTCGCGAACTCCGGGTCGTTGCCCGAGATCGACGGGTGGATGTTGAGCGTGTTGTGGATGCCCTGCTCGTGCCAGTCGGCGAGCAGCGAGGTCATGTCCGGGATGCGGGCTGGGTCGACCGACCAGCCGTTCCACTTGCTGTCGCCCTGGTTCGTGGTGCTGCCCAGCTTGTAGTCCGTGTCGATCGCCATGACGTCGACGGGCACACCCTCGTCCTTGAAGCGCTTCGCGATGGCGAGGTAGTCCTCCTGCGAGCGGTCGTAGTACTCGGAGTACCAGACGCCGTAGGCCCAGCGCGGCAGGAGCTTCGACGGCCCGGTCAGGGTCGCGAGGTCCTTCAGCGCCGTCGTGTACTCGGTGCCGTACCCGAACACGTAGCCGTCCTGGTAGCCCTCGCCGCCGTGGTCACCGCGGGGCGTGGTCTGCTCGGTGGCGGTGTCGTACAGCGCCGAGGCGGTGTCGTCGAGGAGCGACCAGCCGTCCTGGTAGAGCAGGCCGGGGTTGGTCTTCACGGAGCCGTTCGCCGTGTCGAGGTCGCGTCGGTACCCGCCGAGCGGGGCGTGCGCGGCGAGCAGCGGCGAGGACTGGTCGACGACCGCGATGGTGTCGATGTTCACGTTGCAGTTGTTGTCCACGGTCGGGCAGCCGAGCGTGACGTCGTTCGCGCCCGCGGCCAGGTGCACCGGGATCGTGACGGTGTTCCAGTAGTCCCAACCGCTCGTGGGTGCGAGGGCACCGGTGGTGGCCTCCTGGCCGGCCGGGGCGACGGTGAGCTCCGGGGAGTTCGCCGTGCCGTTCGCGTACCGGACCTGCAGGGCGTAGTCGCCCGCCGTCGGGACACCCGTCACGTGCGTGGTCAGCGCCGAGTCCGCGCCGCCCCAGAGTCCGGACGCGAAGCCGTCGCCGGAGAACCCGTTGTGGTCGGCGGCGGTCTGTGCGTTGCCCGCCTTACCGGCGTCCTCGGCTTCACAGACCGCACCGAAGGCGCAGTCCTGACCGGCGGTGGCGGGGGTCGGCGTCGGGTAGGCCGCGCCGGAGGGCACGACCGCCAGGCTGTCGACGTTCACGCGGCCGGAGTCGGACGCGCTGCGCTCGATCCGGATGGTGTGCTTGCCGGCGGTCAGGTCGAGGGCCGCCGTGGTCTGCTTCCACTCGTCCCAGCTCTCGCCGGCCGGCAGGCGCAGCGTGACCGGCGTCCCACCGTCGACGACGATGCTCAGCGTGCGGGTCTCGAGCTGGCCGTCGCCACCGCGGTTGTTCGCGTAGCGCATGGCCAGGTCGTAGGAGCCGGCCTGCTGCACCGTCGTGGCGAACGTCATCGAGTTGCCGACGTTCTCGAACCCGGCGGCGAAGCCCGACCCGGTGTAGCCGGCGTGGTCCTTGGCGGAGGCCAGGCCCTGCAGCTGCAGTGCCTCGCCCTCGCAGAGCGTCCCGATCGTGCAGACCGGGGTCTCGGCGGTCACCCACGGCGAGCCGGTGACCGCCTGACCCGTGGACGTCGTCAGGTCGACCTGGAGGTTGTCCTGGGTGAAGTCCCCGGACCCCTCGCGGTACTTGACGGTCATCTTCCCGGTGCTCAGCGTCAGCCACCCGTCCGCACGCGTCTGCGTGAACGGCGTCGCCGCGAAGTCGTCGCGACCGATGACGTTGAAGGTGCCCTGGTCGATGAACTGCGCGTCACCGGCGTACTCGGTGCGGATCAGGGTGGGGGAGAGGACCTGGAAGCGGGCGTCTCCCGACACCACGGTGCGGGCGTCCGGCGCGGCGGCTGCCGGCAGGGCGGAGATGCCGAGTCCGCCGAGCGCGAGTGCGCCGACCAGGGCTCCGGCGAGGGACGACCCGAGGACGCGTCGGCGCCTCCGGGTCGAGGTGAGAGTGGGACGCAAAGGTGTGCTCCTCGTGGACGGCGTCGTCCGGTCGTTCGTCGGCGTGGCCGACAGCGATCTGCTGAGGTCGTCGCGCGAGCACCCCCGGTCGCCCGCGTTACAACGTGGGAAAGAGTAGGGCTCACAGGCGGTTCAGGGAAGTCCGACAGGAGATCGGAGGGTTCGCGGTCGCGCTCAGCGGACCGGACGGGAGGCCCGGGTCGCCGATCAGGACGCGGTCGCGCTGGCAGTCGCGACAGCCAGCGGGGGACCGGAACGACGCGACTCGGTTCGGGCCAGGATGGGCAGATTGGGCCGACGCGTTCGAAGGAGCACCATTGCGAGTCCTGATCTTCCTGCTGATGATCTTCGTCGCGACGGCGCTGTCCCTGGGCGCTGGGCTGCTCGTCGGCTTCCAGCTCCGGGACGCGTCCGACGGGCTCCTGATCGCGGCGGCCGCCACCTCGCCGTTCCTCGTCATGGGGCCGGTCGTCATCGGGGTGTTCGCCGGCTCCTGGGACCACCGGTCGTCGAGGGAGAGCCGTCGGTTCCTGGGCTGGTGGTTCTCGGCCGTGGTCGCGATCGACGTCGTCGCCGTGGTCATCGTGGTGCTCGCGGCGCTGTCGGCTCAGGCTCCGCTGTGGGTTCCGGTCGTCCTCGCGGTCGGCACGGCGGTGTTGCTCGCGAGCGCGCGGCCCCTCGGTGCACTGTTCCGACGGACGGAAGCCCCGATCCCCGAGACGCCGGGGACGTCGATCACGGACGCAGGGGTCGTCCGCCGCAAGGTCCGTCCGATCGCCGTCACGTTCGTCGTCGCGGCGCTGGTCACGTCGATCGGGGCTGCGCTGCTCATCGTGCTCGACGGCGACCACGGCTCGGGGGTCATGGAGACCGTGTTGCTCGCCGGACAGCTCACCTTCACGGCGACGGCGATGACGGCCGCCGTCGTGTCGCTCCCGTACAGCCGTGCGCTCCGGGACGCGGCTGGTCGTGACATCGGTCGGGTGCAGCGCTTCGGGAAGGTCGTCCTCGGGGGCAAGGCCCTCCCGCTCGACGATGCCGAGCAGCGCGGTGCTGTCGAGTACGCCCGCCTGGCTCCGATCGCCCTGCAGTTCCAGCTCGTCTTCCTCGGTCTCCTGTACGTCGGGATCGCGTTCCAGTTCGTGTCGTCAGCGATCCGCGGTGAGTTCGGTGTGCTCCCGGCCGTCACCCTCACCGCGATGGTCGTCGTCCTGCTCGTCACGGTGCCGCTGACGGTGCGCCGGATCCGTCGCGCCCGGACCTACGCCGACGAGCACCGCACCGACGCCGTTGCGCCGTCCGCGGTCGGGACCTCCACAGGGCCCACGTCGTCACGCTGAGCGAGCTGGCGCGCGCGTCGTCGCCAGGAGTCGGCGTCAGCGCCACGAGCGGGTGAGTCGCGCCGCCGCGGCCGGTCGACCAGCGCCGACGGCAGCGTGAGGGTCAGCGCGGCCAGGTCGCGACGACCGCCACCGCGTTGAAGAGGACGTGCGCCAGGACCGCGCCGCCGAGCCGGTTCGTCATCGCGACGAGCGTGCCGGTGAGGGACCCGAGCGCGAAGGTCGTCAGGAACACCCGGAAGCCGTCGAGCTGCGTCGTCCCGGCACCGAGCAGGACGTGCAGCACGGCGAACAGGAACGCGGTCAGCAGCACGGCCATGAAGCGCGTGCGCGGTGTGAGCTCCTCGGCCATCCGGCGCTGGAACAGTCCGCGGAAGAAGACCTCCTCGAGGAACGGGCTGACCAGCACGAGGCCGATCGCCGACACCACGAGCAGCGTGATGTCCGGCGTCCCGAGGGTGGGGACCGGTTCCAGGCCGGTCCTGCCGCCGAACGCGAGCCCGAGGAACGCGTCGAACACCCGGACCAGGATGACGATGCCGATCGCGAAGATCGCGTCGCCGATCTCGAGGCGCAGGATCCGGGCACGACCAGGGTTCGATGACCGTCGCAGCACCCAGACGATCCCCGCCACCAGGGGCAGCCAGACGGCGAGGTCGGCCGCGATCACCTGCAGGACCGGCGACGGGATGCTCCCGCTGCGGCTCACGCCACCGACGACGCGGGCCAGGATGACCGCCACCCCGAGGGCGACGAGCAGGATGACCAGGTCGCGCTGGCGGCTCGTGTCGGGCTCGGCGTGCTTGACGTCGGACTCGGTGCTCATGGGGTCACCGTAGAGGACGCTGCGACCGGATCGCCCGACACAGCCGAGCGTTGCTCGATCATGTGGCACTATTTGAATGCCGTAGGCCGGGACGTCCCCGGTGCGCCTGTGTCGGGACCACAGGAGCGCGGCAGGATCGTCGGGGAAGGCGGGCCGCGTGGAACTACGCGACTACATCACGGTGTTGCGCAAGGGATGGGTCCTCATCCTGGTGTTGGCACTGGTCGGAGTGGCCGCGGCAGCGGGCTTCTCGCTGTTGAAGAAGCCCGTGTACTCCGCCTCCGCGCAGGTGTTCGTGTCGACGGAGACGTCGGGCAGCGCGAGTGACCTGGCCCAGGGCAACACCTTCACGCAGCAGCGTGTCCTGACGTACTCGAACCTGGTGTCGACGCCGATCGTGCTCCTGCCGGTCATCTCGAAGCTCCAGCTCGACATGAACGCCGAGCAGCTCGCGACGATGGTGTCCGCGAGCGCGCCGACGAGCACGACGCTCATCTCCATCAGCGTCAACGACACTGACCCGGTCCGGGCCGCGGACATCGCGAACGCGACCTCGCAGAGCCTCACCAACGTCGTCGAGGACATCGAGGCCACCGACGCCGAGGGGACGAGCAGCGTCAAGCTCACCCGCGTCAAGCAGGCCGACGTGCCGAGCGCCCCGGTCAGCCCGAACGTCCCGGTCAACGTGGCCCTGGGCCTGCTGGTCGGACTCGCGCTCGGCGTCGGCATCGCCGTCTTGCGCGAGACGCTCGACAACCGCGTCCGCACGGAACAGGACGTCGAGAAGATCAGCGACAAGCCCGTCGTCGGCGGCATCGCCTTCGACAGCAAGGCGTCGGAGCGTCCGCTCATCGTGCAGGTCGACCCGCGCAGCCCCCGTGCCGAGTCCTTCCGCACGCTCCGCACGAACCTGCAGTTCCTGGACCTGGGCACCGGCTCGCGCACCTTCGTGATGACGTCCTCCGTGCAGTCCGAGGGCAAGAGCACCACGGTCGCGAACCTGGCGATCGCGCTCGACAGCGCCGGGTTCCGCGTCATCCTCATCGACGCCGACCTCCGTCGTCCCCGCGTCGCCGAGTACATGGACGTCGACACGAACGCCGGCCTCACCGACGTGCTCATCGGCCGCGCCGAGCTCGAGGACGTCGCGCAGCCCTGGGGCCGCGGCAAGCTCGTCGTCCTGCCGGCCGGTCAGATCCCGCCGAACCCGTCGGAGCTCCTCGGGTCCCGGGCCATGCAGGAACTCATCGAACGCCTAGAGAAGGAGTTCGACTACGTCCTGTTCGACGCCCCGCCGCTCCTGCCCGTCACGGACGCCGCGATCCTGTCGAAGAAGGCCTCCGGCGCGATCGTCGCCGTCGCCTCGGGCAAGACCCACAAGGGCCAGTTCGCCGCGGCCGTGTCGGCGCTGGAGAACGTCGGCGCACCGATCGCCGGGTTCGTCATCACGATGATGCCGGTCCGCGGTCCGGGCGCCTACGGCTACGGCCGGTACGGCTACGGGTACGGCTACGGCCTGGAAGCGGACGAGAACACACCGAAGGTCAAGCCGCCCAAGCGCGGCGGGAAGAAGCTCGGCGCACTGAGCCGCGCTGAGCGCTGAAACGGGGTCGGGGGACATGGACACTCGCCGGGGGACCCGAAACCTCGGTTCGACCACCACACGGACGACCCTGGTCTGGGTCGCCGTCGTGGTGGTCGTGCTGGTCGTCGTCGACATCGCACTCGTGACCCTCGCGCTCGGTCGCACCGCTCCGAACGCCGGTGACCCGGCAGGCCCGATCCCGACGTTCTCCAGTTCCCCGGACTCGAGCACCAGTCCGACCCCGTCCGCCTCTGCGGACGCCGCGGACGCCGCGGCCGTGACGCGTCGCTTCCTCACCGCGGTGGACGGCCAGGAGGCGTGGCGCGCCACCGGCACGACGTGTGGCGGACCCGCGCCCACCCTCGAGCACACCGTCGACGGCGGCGCGACGTGGGTGCCGGTCGCGCTCGGACCGGACGTGTCGACGCTCATGGCGATCCGGGCCTCCAGTACGGACCTGACGATCCTGGCCGGCGTCGGTGCGGACTGCGCCACCGTCGTCCGCACCAGTGCCGACGACGGCGTGACCTGGACGGCCGGCAGCCCCGGCGCAGCCGGTGCCGGCATCTCGACGGCCGGCATCGTCCTCGCCACCGGTGTCGTCGAGTCGCCCTGCGGCCGCCCGAAGAAGGCGTACCAGGGACAGCAGACCTCGGTCGTCATCTGTGAGGGGAAGGTCGAGTGGCGTTCGGGCACCGGCGCGTGGGTGGAAGTCCCGGTCGACGGGATCCGCGCGGTGGCGGACAACGACGACGAGTACCTGCTCGCCCGTGTCGGCGCCGAAGGGTGCGCGGGTGTCGAGATCGCCTCGCTGACCGCGATCGGCGTCTCGCCGGACACGGCGACCCCGGCCGTCGGCTGCGCCGCTGACGCCGCGACGATCGGCCCGATCGGCCTCGACCGTGCCGGGGACGACATCTGGCTCTGGGCCGGCGACGCCGTCTCCGTGTCTGCGGACGGCGGCGCGACATGGTGACCGGATGGCGACCATGACCGCGGGCGCGGTACGGGTCTCAGCATCGACGGGCTCCACCGAGGCGTGGAGTAGGTCCTACTCGCGCCGCGTCCTGGTCACGGACCTGTTGGCGCTCTTCTGGGTCGTCTTCGGCGTGCAGATCGCGTGGCTCGGGCTCGACTCGAACCTGGCGACGAACACCGCCGACCTGCGCCTCAGCTACACCGGGATCTCGATCGTCGTGATCGCCGTGTGGATGAGCGCCCTGGCGCTGTACGACACCCGGGGGCACCGCGTCATCGGCGTCGGTAGCACCGAGTACCGCCTGGTCGCCGACTCGAGCGTGCGCGTCTTCGGGGTCCTGGCGATCGCCGCGTACCTGCTGCACGTGGACCTGGCCCGCGGGTACATCCTGATCGCCTTCCCGGTCGGCATCCTCGTCCTGCTGCTGTCGCGGTGGATGTGGCGCCAGTGGCTCGTCGCCGAGCGGAAGCGGGGGAACTACTCCGCCAAGGTCCTGCTGGTCGGGTCGACCAGCAGCGTGCTGCACCTGGCCCGTGAGCTCGGCCGGTCGCCGGAGGCCGGCTACCGCGTCGTCGGTGCGGCTGTGTCAGCAGGGACCCGAGGCGTCCTGCCCGGCTCGACCGTGCAGAGCTTCGGCGGGTTCGACGACCTGACCGAGGCCCTGGCGGAAACCGGTGCCGACACCGTCGTAATCACCAGCGCCGACGACCTGCCGCCGGAACGCGTCCGTCAGCTCAGCTGGTCCCTCGAGCCCGGTCGCCAGCACCTGGTCGTCGCGCCGAGCCTGACGGACATCGGTGGCCCCCGCATCCACACCCGCCCGGTCCAGGGCCTGCCGCTCATCCACGTCGAGACGCCGACCTACTCCGGGCGGAAGCTCTACACGAAGCGGGCGTTCGACCTGGTCGGGTCGACGGCGCTCATCATCGTGCTGTCGCCGGTCCTGCTCGTCCTGGCCCTGCTGGTGAAGCTGACGTCGCCCGGCCCGGTGTTCTTCCGGCAGGAGCGCGTCGGCCTGAACGGCTCGACGTTCCGCATGATCAAGTTCCGGTCGATGGTCGTCGACGCCGAGGCCCGGCTGCAGGAGCTCAGCCAGCTCGACCGTGCCGAGGGCAACGACGTGCTGTTCAAGATGAAGAACGATCCGCGGGTGACCCGCGTCGGGGGCTTCATGCGGCGGTACAGCCTGGACGAAGTTCCACAGCTCTTCAACGTGCTCATCGGGAGCATGTCGCTTGTGGGCCCCCGCCCACCCCTAGCTAAAGAGGTGGCGTTGTACGACAAGCACGTGCATCGTCGCTTCCTGGTCAAACCAGGGATGACGGGACTTTGGCAGGTGAGCGGACGGTCGGATCTCTCGTGGGAGGACTCAGTTCGACTCGACCTTTTCTACGTCGAGAACTGGTCGACCATGGGTGACGTCGTCATCCTCTGGAAGACCTTCAGAGCAGTCGCAGCCAGCGACGGAGCCTACTGATGGCGGAGAAGGCAAACAGCCCTCGACGCAGTCGGGGTCTAGTGGGGGTCCTCAGCAGTGCAGGAGTCGGTGTCGCGGCGCTCGTCGCGGGCATCGTACTCATACCGATCATCATCCACTCGGTCTCCGCGGAGAGCTATGGCGTATGGCTTGTCATATCGGCGGTGGCACAATACCTCAATTACTCGGATCTCGGTGTTGGCACAGCCATCGTGCACTTCGGATCGAGGGCTCGAGCTGGCGGCGAAGAACGTAGTCTTGGCGACTTCCTGCAGGCAGGACTCATCTGGAACGCGATGGCTTCAGCGATCGTCCTTCCAGTGTTCCTCGTATTCGCCTGGCTGTACGTTTCGTCGACCGGAGCGCAGAATGCTTTGGAGAGCGGCGAGGCAGTGCCTCTGCTGATCATCGGCCTCGTGATGGTCCTCATGCTCCTGCTCAAGCCGTACGGGGCTGCATTGACCGGAGCTGGGTTACTGCCGCTTGAGCGCAGTAACCAGGGCATTGGCGTTGTCGCTCGAATAGTCATGACTCTCGTGGCTTGCTTCGTCTTTCAGAGCATAACGCTCGTGGCCGTCGCCGAGACTCTCGCGGTGGTAGTCCCTGCTGTTCTTTCCCTGGTGTCCGTTCGTCGTCGTAAAATTGCCGTCATGCATTGGTCGGGGTTCCCGAGCACCACCCTCAAGTACATGCTCGGGTACAGTGTTCGATCCTTTTCCGTCAACGCGGTCGGTGCTCTATTGCTCCAGTCCGGAACCATCGCTGCAGCTATCACGCTTCGTCCGCAAGACGTGACTTATTACAACGCCGCTTTTCGGATCTACAGCAGTGTTCGTCAGCTCATCGGGTGGGCCAATGATCCGTTCCGTCCTGCTCTCAGTAGGCTGAGCGTCGGTTCACCCGCCGCCGCGTCGAAAGCAATGCTGTCGCTTTCTTTCGTCACCCTCGCTCTTAGCGCCGTAGGCTGTGGAACTCTCATGATTGCGTCTACCGATATAGTCGAGTTGTGGCTCGGCACTCAAGTTCCGGTCGGTGCAATCGCAGCCGCACTGGTGATACTCCTCGCCGGTCTCACTTTCAATGCGGTACATCTGCCCTTGATTCCGGCCGCAGACGCCGCAGGGCGGCCCGGGGTATTCCTCATGCCTCAGGTCGTTTGGCTGATATTGACCGTGGTCGGCTCAGTGATCCTTGGGTTGATGGCAGGGCTGCCTGGGATTGCAGCCGGGTTCACCCTGCCACTGCTGTTCGTCGAGCCGTATTACCTACTAAAGGGAAGTCGCACTCTCGGGTTTCCCCTGCGCCGCTGGTTCACCGTAGTCGCACTTCCCGTGGCTGTCATCGTAGGCGGAGCGGCCATTGGAGCGGCTCTGGTTCTCGCAACGATGGCGATCCTGGGAAGCGCACCATCAGGAATTGGGGTAGCGGCGGGCTTCATGGTCAGCGCTTGCCTGACAATGCTGTTGACACGCAGATGGCTGCCGCTGAGCAGCTTCGTCGCCCTCGGAAGGCTGGAATTGTGAGTACGACAGGGGATGATCGCTGTCAGGATCGTGCGGGACTCGAACAAGTTCGAGCTGAAGCGCTGGAAGTGCTTGGACGCCTATTGAGAGGCCAACGGACGGTAGCGCTGCTCGACTTTCCGAATCATCAGAACGTCGGCGACTCCATGATCTGGCTCGGCGAGGAGCAGTACCTAAGCGACTTGAATATGAACATTGCATACATCGCCGATGCGCAGCGTTACTCGCCTGAACTTTTGAACAAGCGAGTTCCGACCGGGCCGATTTTGCTTCACGGGGGCGGGAATTTCGGTGATCTGTGGCCGGAATTCCAGGACTTCCGCGAGCGGGTGATCGAAGACTTCCCAGGGCGAGAGATCATTCAGCTACCGCAGTCTATTCAGTTCGGGGACGCGCGGGCCGCTGCTCGGGCAAACGCGGTGTTCGGCGGGCACGGCATGTTCAATCTTCTCGTGCGAGACCAGGAATCGTATGAGAGGGCGCAACGCCTGCTGCCCGACGTGGCGGTGCAGTTCTGCCACGATTCCGCGCTCGGCTGGCGGCCGCTGCCCGGTAAACCAATGAAGAACAAAACTCGGATGTTAGTTCTCGCACGGCAGGACCATGAGAAGGCGTTGGGAATCGCGGAGCTTGCGCACCCTTTTCTCCAAGCCGATGACGTGGTGGTCGACTGGGGCTTGTTCGGTTCTTCAGCGGTATCGTGGCGCGTGGCACGGATTCCACTGGGCCTCGCGCGGATCTTTCCGTCGCTCGGACGTTCCTCGCTGTACTACCCGGTCGTTCGATCTGCTTACAAGAAACTGGCTCGTCTGAACGGTCAGGCGGGCATCCGACTCTTTCGGGCAGCCAGTGGAGTGGCTACAGATAGATTGCACGCGCATGTTCTCGCAGTGCTATTGGGACTGCCTCACGTGATCGCCGATAATAGCTATGGGAAGATCGGCGGCGTGCTGCGAGCTACAACGAGCAAGATCGGAGACCACCGCCTCGTGAGTGATCAGGAAGAGGCAGAAGCGGCCTTCGCGTGGCTGCTGAAGCGAATCAGTACGGGGAGTGCTGAAACCGCTTCGACGGGAGGCAGTTCATGACCGAGGCGCGAGTGACGATCGTTTTCGCCAAAGGCGCCGATGTTGTTTCGTGGAAGCGTCGGCACGACGAGGGCGAGGTGCCGGACAGCTGGCCGTATGGCCTGGAGAAGCTGCGAGCGAGCTTCCCGTCCCTGTCCTCAGCCGAAGTTACAGATTTGCGCGTTGCGTCACTTGTCCGCGCCTTGCTCAGACGAAAGCCTGCGAGAGCCGACGATCGCGTCACCGTGAGCTGGGAAGAGGACGTCTCGCTGAGGATGCTCTATCAATACCCATCCAGTATCGCGTTGAGCGGAGTCATCTGGGCGACTGACCGCGCTGGGGCAGTAGGCATGTTCAAGCGTGCGCTCGCCAAGCGTGTTCTGCGAAGGATGGATGTTGTTTGGACCTTGAGCCGGCCGCAAGTTCAAGCCGTGAAGCGGTGGCTTGGGCCAGGTGCGCCACCAGTCCGTTACTTGCGCTTCGGAATCGACGAGAAGTTTTTCGAGCAGAGACCGTACCCCGAGCGTCCTATGATCCTCAGCGCGGGGGGAGATCGCGACCGCGATCCCGCGACACTTTTCGAAGCCTTGGCGATTGTGCTCGAGAGTCGTCCAGACGTGGAAGTGGTCGTTCAGACCTCGTCGCGACTGAGGCCCCCTCCGGGAGTGAAGACCGTCCCGCGGATGAGCCACCGGGCGCTCCGCGATTTGTATGGACGCGCTTCGATCGTCGCGGTCGCCACGAGGCAGAACCTTCACGCTTCTGGCATGACCGTGGCGTTGGAGGCTATGGCGGTCGGGCGCCCCGTCGTTGCGACGAACACACCCGGGATGAGTGACTACGTGCGGCACGGTGAAACGGGCCTGCTTGTACCTGCGCTTGACGCCGCCGAAGCGGCACAAGCCTTACTCGCTCTTCTTGCAGATCCGGCACGAGCACGGGTTATGGGGACAGCAGGGCGAAAGCTCGTCGAAGCGAACTTCACCTCCTCGCGCATGAACGCTGCGCTTGCTGGCTTTGTGACGAATGTGGTAGAGAACAAGGAAGCTGCGCCGTGAGGGGTGCCTCTTGAGGGTGAAGGTACTGTAGTTTTCGGTGGGCGACCGAGAATTCGGTATTTTATTCTGGTCGTTGCGCAGCAGTTGGCGCTGGTCGACCCTTGATGCTTCGCTCAAGCGGAGGCATATGAGCTATACGGCCCCATGCAATTGCGATACGCATGCCCTAATCGGTGGTTCAGTCATATGCAGACTCTCGGGCATATCAACGAAACCTTCTACTCCGTAACCGCTCGGTCCGCTCCAGCACCCGCCTGGGAGGAATCGATGCGTTGCGAACTCGATCCGAATCGCTGTGCGGTGAACGGCATGTGGGAACCGTAGATGCCAGCGCCGGGTCCGGATGAACGGCATTGGGTCGACGACGCCCTCCGTCAAATCGACGACCCGTCCGTCAAACGTGCCCAGCGGTACGAAGGCTCTGCTGGTGGCTGGTCATAAATCGTCTCTCAACCAGGCAATGGAATGCGTAGCTGGCGAGTCCGGCAATCGGGAGTGCAATACAAGCCAACAAAGCGAACCGGACGACGAGGGGCATATGAATCGGTAGCAGGATCATATTAGTGATCCCGATGATCGGACTGTGTATCAGGTACAGGCTGTAAGACCAGTTGCCAGCCTGAACCAGGGGGCGCCACTCGAGCATCCGGTGCACCCTTGTCTGCTCACCGTCAACGGTCCGCTGGGCCAGCCATGTCAAGAGGAGCGCAACCGCCGCGCCGACGGCCGTCTCACTGAGCCATGCGAACCGGTGCATGGCGCCAAAGGCTGCAGCAGCAGGCAAGAGCGTGACGAGCATTGCCGCTACGACGTATGAGCCACGCACCCGGACCGTGCCGCGGTACGCGTGCGAACCCGCCGCCATGCCCAGCGCAAACAGCCCGAGGAACCAGTAGTGCGCCGCGTCGACTTGGGGGAGGAGAAAGTGCACGGCCCAGCCGATGAGGATCGCAAGGACCACGGCGACGCGTCCACCGAAGTGGCGCCATACTGGGAGAAGAAGCAACGGCATCGCAAAGTAGATCTGCCATTCTGTCGCCACAGACCATGCGGGTCCGTCGATCTGGTACACCCAAGTGGGAGATAGATTGTGGAGCATCAGCGCATGGGAAATGATGCCATCGATGCTCACCGGGACCTTCGAATCCCAGGCGGTCCCAGTTTTCTCGTTCAGCCCCGGGATGATGAGGATCGCGATCAAAAAAGCCACTATGGCTGCGTAGTAGGGCGGTAGGATGCGTCGAGCGCGGCGCGTCAGGAACTGCCCGATGCCGCCTCGTACGGTGAATCTTGCCGTCCTCGCGACGGGCAGCATCAGTACAAAGCCGGAAAGTACAATGAAGACGGCGACGGCGAAGTCTCCGAGGTTCAGGATCTTGAAGAAGACGGGTAATTGCTGGTTCTGCTCGGAGAGTCCCGTGTACGTGTAGGTGTGGAATAGAGCGACACCAATTGCGGCGACCGCCCGAAGCCCATCGGCGAATTTGAACTGGGCTCGGTTACCTGTCAACACAATGGAGAAGTTAGCACGGCGGCTACAGGCCAGCACGGACTGACTGGAGTTGCGATGCTTCATCGCCTATCTCGATCGTTCGTACGCCCGCTTCCCGTCCGCGGACTACGCAGCCGTACACGGCACCGATTATCACACCTACTGCGAGACTGCCCCCGTTGTCGGGATCGTTGACGAAGGGGGCGAACGCCAGCGAGGCGAGAAGGCCGAGACCGGTTGAGGAGAGCATTATGCCAACCCGAGATCGTCCCTTCGCTACAGCCACGACGGGCACCAGAACCGCCAACAGGAATATCAGGAGCCCGACGGCGCCGGCCTTGACTAGTGTCCATAGGTAGAAGTTGTGAGCGTAGAACTGCCCCTTTGTGGCCGAGAAGGAGCCGACCGGTCCGTAGGGCGGGCGGTATGCAAATCCGAGGCCGTGCCCGAAGACAGGCGCGTTTTGGATCGCCTGGAGGGCGTAGCGGTTCTCGCTCTCCCGAGCGATGGCGGAGGAGTCGAGACTGATGGCCGTTGAGCCGAGCCCTTCGACCACGCGAGTAACGAAGCCCTGCACCTGCGTGACGATGTACGTCGTGCCCGGCAGCCCCGCAGCTGCACCGAGTGCAACCAGTCCGGATACCGCGGCGATTGCCAGCAACAGTTTCAGCACGGCTGCGAAGCTACGCTTGTTGCCAGCCAGCAGCAGAGCGAAGAGAGCGGCAGCCGCAATCGCAAGCACGCTGTTCCGGGAGAAACCCAAGCCAGTTATGAGAAGTGCTGGCACAAAGAATGGAAGCGCGAGACGGAAGCGGCCCATCATGAACAGCGCGACGCACGCGCAAACCACCAGCACCGCAACCTCCGACGCCGGGGTGAGAAGCCGGGTGGCGCTACTCGACGTGCTGACACCATTGATGAAGACCAGGCCTGCGTCCTCGCTGCGGCCGACCACTGAAAGCCCGGAGACGGATGACACCAGCGTCACCGCGGCAGAAATCCAAAGGCTAACGAGCAGAGCCCGGAGTACTGGCGTAATTAGTGAGCTTCCGAACACCACTGCCGCGACGACCGCACACAGCGCGACATTGATGAGCCCTCGTGCGTCGCCGATGACTTCGATTCCTGGGTATCGCTGTATAACGCCGGCGGCGCCCCAGGCGACAACGATGACTACGAGCAGGGACACCCGCAAGAGCACGCCGCTGGCTGGCTTGCGCCCGAGGAACGCCCAAGCAGCGGCGATGATGAGCGCTGGTTCGTACGAGAAGATCGTTGTCGGACCGATCTGAAACTGGTACGGGATGAACGCGGGGAAAGTCGTCAACCCAAGGAAGATCGTGGCGTAGATCGACCAGTGCGGACGAGCTGCGAGAACCAGCAAGACGACGACGACTGCCACAACGATCAGGGCGATCAGCGGACCTACCAGGACCGTGAGTGTTAAGACCGCGACAGCCGCGACGACTGCAGCAGTGTGGAAGCCCACCCTGTTCTTCAGTTCTTGTGCGATGCGAGCGGCGGTGGTTTGATCCCCCATGGTGCTCATCCTGGCACATCACTGGTCTCCCTTGCGCTCCGATCGGCGCCCCTCGTCCCGAGACTCGCTCGCGGACCAAAGCGAAGCCAACAGACGCCAGCGGAACTTCGCCCCGTGTTAGCCGCCGCCTAGAGCTGCAGTCGCGCCGGTTGGACGGCGGCGGGATGCGCTGCCCGTGTCCAGCGTCGTGCGATCGCGACGGGCGCACCCTGCGCTTCCGCGCTCCGCCAGGCCTCTACCCGTTGTGTTGCCTACTGCCCACACAATCCGTTGTTACTGATGGTATGGCGCGGGCCGTTCAATCATTCTCTCCGGGCCAGTTGTCCTCCGCTGGTCCTAATCGCTCGCCGAGGGTAATGCGAGTAATGCGACCCGAGGTGCCTGAGCATCAATCCCGCGCACTCATGTGTGCATTCCATTTAGCGACGGTCGTATTCCGTTCCGAAACCCCGAGTTCGAGGATGGCCTCCCGCGGCATGTCGAGACCGCTTTGCACTGCACGCACCCATTCCTCGTGTCGAGATCCCGCCAGGAGCGAAGGCGCGCTCCTGAGCAGCGCAGAAAGGGAACTGTCCGCCGGGCCCACAACGGGAGTGCCGAGTTCGAGACAGCGAACAGCTATACCGCTTTGATAGAACCTTCGGTACGGAATGAGTACCGTCCAGGCGGAGGAGATCAACTCTTCCATCTCGGCCTCGCTTACAAAGCGGCTATCGATCTGCCAGCCGGTCACTGGTGGCCAGCCGCGGCCCGTCACCGTAAAGTCGGCATCCGGGAAATCGCGAGCGATGGCGGTCATGAGGTCGGTATCGCGGTCGGCCTTGTACTGCCCAAGCACACGCACAGTCGGACGCGTGGCGCGGACACGCGGGCCCCGGGTCTGCGGAGGAAGGATCGGGTGCGGTAGGCGAACGACTCTAGCGCTCGGCGAGACCGCCTCAACCGCTTGAGCTGCTTGCTCGCTGTGCACGATGATGCGGGCGCGATTGCCAATGGATCGCAGTGCGAGTTGGCCTAATTTCCCGGACCCTACCGACTGAACCAGCGGAACCGGGTCGTGGATGACGATCCACGCCTTAGGGGCGATCAGGGCAGCCAACAATGTGTCCAAATAGCCAAGCGTAGGCCAGGTTATGATGCACTTTCGTTCCGTCTCCAGCTTGCGATCGTGGATTCGAGTTGACCACAGTGCCGCGAGATGGTGTTTCAGCCAGTCGAGGCGGGTGCCGCCTCCAGCGGAGGGTTCAGGGAATTCGACCAGATCGATTTCCGCACCGGAGGCATCGAGGACACTCACGAGTTCTGCTGTGTAATGCTTCAAGGCTGCGCCGAGTGGATTGATGATGAGGGTCTTCATCTTGATCCTTAGATACGAGCCCTGAGGCCATCGAGCGTACCGCTGAGCGCAGAGGCTATCGGCTGGAGTGATCTCTTCCGGACGACCTGAGCGAGTGTCGATCGACAGACTAGTGCGGGAACGAGGGCGATTCGCCAGCGGTGGCCAAGTAGTCGATGAAGGACGATCAAGTTGCGACTAAAGTAGTAGATGGGTGTTCCATTCGAGCTTTGTTCCACTCGTGCTTCGGGAACGACAACTACCCTTAAGCCGTCACGACGCAATCGTTCGTGTAACTCTACTTCCTCGATGTACATGAAGAATAGTTCGTTGATCCTGTGATGCACAAGCGGATCAGCGCGGTAGAGAACGAAAGCGCCATCCAACCAGCTGCGATCGAGGGTCGCAGGGAACGTCCGTCGGGCGAATTCGGCGTAGCTGGTCTTGTGGTCATGATGCTGTGGGATCCCGCTCACCGCTGCGAATCTTCCGCCGGAGGACCAAATCAGCGCTTTGCCGTCTGCTTCCACGGTTAGAACGGGACCAGCGGCCCCCACCGTTGGGTCGTTGTCGAGGGCGGAAGCGAGTTTGGCGACGGCGCCCTTCTCTATGACGACCTCGTGCGTCGCGACCAGAATGTAGTCAAAGCGGCGCGCCTCGGCCAGTGTCTGGACGCCCAGGTTGACCGCCGCTCCATAGCCTTTGTTCTCTACGGCAATGAGCGTTACACCAGCAACGAGCGACGCGCGGAGCGACTCCAACTGCTCTGGTTCCTCGCTGTTGTCGATGACGACCACATTGGCCGCAAGTATGCCTTCACCCAACAAACTCGAAACAACGGCTCCGACTGTGTCGTAGTGTTTGTGATGCACGACGACGGCACCGATGTTGTTCTTCATTGCCCCGCTCCTGATTCCGTCGCGCCAAGCTGATGTAGTCCGATTGAGAGAAGTGCGAACGGGGGGCGATCGGGGTGCTTGCGTGATGAGTCGAATCGCGTCACTTTCGCAGTAAGGCTGTCAGCGCCGCTTCGTATCGGGCGCACACAGATTCCCAGCTGTACGCCGCCCTCGCCCTTGCAACTGCTTTCAGTCCCAGTTGATCCTTGTCCTCGGAGGCCATCAGGTTGGATATAGCTTCTGCCATACGCCTCGAATCCAACTCTGTAAATTGGCCGGCGTCCCCGAGCACCTCACGGTTGTACACGGTGTTTCGTGCGACGACGGGAGCGCCGCTAGCCATCGCCTGAACGAGGGCGGGATTCGTTCCGCCTACGCTATGACCGTGAAAGTACACTCCGCTGTGCTGCCAAAGGGACTTAAGTCGGTCATCGCTGCTCACGTGCCCGAGCCAGTGGATGTTGGGTGAAGAAGACGCGAGTTCGGATGCGACCTGGTCGAGAGTCCCGTTGAAACCATCGCTTCCGACGATCACCACGGGCCAACGCTCCGCTATCGTTCGGGCCGCTGCAAAGAACTCGTTCACACTGTTCTCGGGTACGAACCGCGCCACGTAGAGGACGTATCCGCGGTGTTGTAATCCTGGTTGGAGCGGAAGCTCGTCGTGAGGGTCTCCACCGTAGGGGATGAACGTTCCACTGACGTCGAAGTCCACTTCCCAGCGACGGGCGATCTCTCGCGCATCGAACACGAGGTTGTCGGCCCAGCGAGCAGACATCCGTGCTCCGCCTCGGAAGACAGCCTTAGCTGCTCGATTCCACTTTGCTCTGTCCCACTCGATGCCGTCGACATTGAGCAGGGTAGGGATGCCGCGCGCTTTGAGCGCTGGCAAGAAGTATCCGTTCGCAACGTTCATGACGAGGGCGACGTCAGGCTTCTTGAGCAGCGTAGCCGCGGAAGCAGTCGCCCCGAACGAGAGCGTGCTCAAAGACTTCGAGTTCACGCCTCTTGTGTACCTGCTGATCACCCGACGGTCGCGGTCGGGGTCGCTCTCAGCGACCGCGCCCTTACGGCCGTAGGCCGTGACGGACCATCCTGCGTCGACCAAGTACGGTGCGATGCGTCGCACAGCCGTCTCGAACCCGCCGTAGTAGCTCGGGTAGCCGCGTGTGCCGATGATGGCGACTGAAGGCACGGCGCTCTCCGCTCTAGTGTCCCAATGAGTATCTACACCCTAGGGCCTGTTCGGAGGATCCCTCACTGCGCGCTTGTCAGTCGCCACGGCTGACCTGGGGGTGCCCTTGGCCTCGCGGACCTTCTCGCCGACAGCAGGTGTTCACCGTGTTAGCCGAAGTGTCGAAGGCCGACGACAGCCGTTCGGCCGAGGGCGCCTAACTCGACGTACCCGCGCCCTGATCCTGCGCGACTTTGTGGGCTCGAGGGTCAGTACCGGCTTCACCAACCCTAGGATTGCCACATGTCCGACCTGCCCGAGTCGCGACGCACTGCTGCACGACGTGGGTTCAGGGCCCGGATCGTGCTGTGGATCGTCCTTGCGCTCGTCTTGCTGCTGATCTTCGCTGTCGCCTGGGTAGGCGCAAGGGGACTGCTCGCAAAGCGCCACCTTGAGCAATCGGTCGCGCTCGTAAGCTCGCTCCGCTCTGAGATTGCTGAGGGGGATGATGCCGCCACGCGGCGAACAGCAGAGCAGTTGGTAGACCATGCGTCATCGGCGCGGAGATTGACTGCTGACCCGATTTGGAGTGCTGCGCAGCAAACTCCGTTCTTCGGCTCGAACCTCCGAGCGGTGCGCGAGATCGCGGCAGTCGTGGATGACGTGGCGACAGGGACAGTGCAGCCGGCCGTTGGGATTGTCGGAGATATCGGTGGAGACGCTTTCGCACCGAAGGACGGGCGGATTGACCTGCAGCGCCTCATCGATGTGCAGCCGTTGATCGGGGAGGTGACCAAGTCCCTGCAGGTGGCCTCTACGAGGGCGGACGCAATTGACACTGGTTCGACGCTCTCGCCTGTGACTTCTGCGGTCAACCGGTTGCGGAATGCTCTTGAGCCCGTCTCGCAGCAGGCTGCCACAGCTAACAAGGTCGTTCAGCTCGCGCCGGCCATGCTCGGACACGACGGCGACCGTGACTACGTCCTGCTCTTCCAGAACAACGCCGAACTGCGTGCCGGTGGGGGGATCCCGGGAGCCGTCGCCCTGCTGCAGGTGAAGGACGGGGCGATCAGCCTCGGCAACCAGGCTGCGGGTTCGTCCTTCGGGCCCTACGAAAAGCCGGTTCTGCCGCTGTCTCCAGAAACAACGAGCCTGTACGGCGACATCACCGGGCGGTACATGCAGGACGTCAACCTCACGCCGCGCTTCGACGTCACGGGTGCGCTCGCCCGGGAGATGTGGAAGCAGAAGTTCGGGCAGCAGGTGGATGGTGTCCTGGCGATCGACCCCGTCACGCTCGGCTACATCCTCCGGGCGACCGGTCCGGTGCAGCTGCCGACCGGGGACACGCTCACGTCGGACAACGCAGCGAAGCTCCTGCTCAGCGACGTCTACGCCAAGTACCCGGACCCGGCGGTGCAGGATGCCTTCTTCGCGTCGGCGGCGAGCGCGGTCTTCGAGAAGGTGTCGAGCGGTGGCTTCGACACCAAGGCGTTCATCGGCGCGTTGACCGACGGCACGAAGGACGGGCGACTCCGGCTCTGGAGCGCGGACGAAGCGGAGCAGAAGCAGATCGCTGGTACTGCGGTTGCCGGCACCCTGCCGACCGCGTCGGCGGAGACACGCGAGTTCGGCGTCTACCTCAACGACGGCACCGCCGCGAAGATGGACTACTACCTCGACAAGAAGGTTTCGGTCGGAAGCTCAGTTTGTCGGAAGGACGGCCGTCCGACTTCTGTCGTCGAGGTGACGCTGAAGAACACGGCACCCGCCGACGCTGCAACGAGCCTTCCGCGTTACGTCACCGGTGGCGGCGACTTCGGCACCGAACCCGGCAAGATCAAGACGCTCGTTGCGGTTTACGCTCCCAAGAACGGCATCTACCTCGGGGCTTCGCAGGACGGCAAGGGCGCGGCCCTGCAGACCGCGACGGACGGCGAGCATCCGGTGGCGCAGATCCAGACGCTGCTCGCGCCGGGCCAGAGCACGACCTTCCGCGTCGCGTTCCTCGGGGAGGCGAAGTTCGCGAAGGCCGGAGTGCAGGCGGAGTCGACGCCCGGCGTCCGTCAGACCAAGGTCGAGCCGCTGCAGTTCGACTGCGCCGAGCCGGTCCCGGTCGGCTGACGGCGGCAAGTGCGCGGACTGTAGGGCACTCGATGACCGCTCTCCTCGCATGGTGAGACGGCGTTTCGCCGAACTACGCGGGCGATCGTGCCCCCAATCCGGGGGTGCTGGTTGGCCTGAGCAAGCTCCTAGCGGATACAGCTGGTGCCGTGGTCTCCACAAGAGATGGGCGTCGTGAACGTCATGGCCCTCGTGACCTGGGGTTCTCCGTCTCGGGAATGAGGTGCGCGACGCACAGGCGTTCGCGAGCACCTGCTCGCTGGGAGATGACCCAGCCCCTGTTCACGAATTCGTTGCACGAAGGGTGGCAACACTCTGTGAACATCCGCTACATTGAGGGAACTTCGCCAATCGCACGTGCCATGTCTGTGGTCACGGGGGGATTGACATCTGCGGAGGCAGGGCTCTGGTATCAGGGTCTGTCGGATCAGATCACTAGGGGAACCACTTCATGAAGAAGCTCATCGCCGCGGTCGTGCTGGCTGGCGCCGCACTGCTCGCAACTCCGGCCGCTGCCAACGCAGCTGGCTACGCTCCCGACTCGGACGTCTCGATCTCTGGCAACTACGTCGCCGGTGGCATCGTCGTCATCAACTTCAGCGAAGGCGCCTTCCAGAACAACGAGACGGTCAACGTCCAGATCACCGGCGCCGGCGTCAACGACGCCACGCTCGGCGCCCTGCCCGTGACCACCGTCTCGAAGGCCTACACGGCCGGCGCCGACGGCTCGCTCCCCGTTCGCGTCACCCTCCCGGTGGGCGGCTCGGGCAGCTACAACCTGACCGCCACGGGCGCCACCTCCGGTGTCGTCGGCGTCGCGTCCTTCACCATCGCCCCGGCTGACGTTGCTGCTGGCGCTGGCAACGGCACGGGCACGGCTGCCAACGGCACCAACGGTTCCCTCGCCTTCACCGGTTCGACCGTCTCCACCCTGGCCCTCTGGGTCGCCGGTGGCGCCGTCGTCCTCGGTGGCGGCCTGCTCGTCGTGCGCGGCTCGGTCCGTCGCCAGCGCGAGACTGTCTGAGCTACAGCTCACTGAGCGAGACCCCCGGAGCCGTCAGGCTCCGGGGGTCTCGTCGTGTCCAGGGGGCTACGTCACGTCACGACGAGGAGGATGCCGACGACGCCGATGACGGCGAGCGGCGCGACCACCCAGAGCCACCAGGGGAAAGCGGAGGGACGACGGTACTGTCTGCGATTCGGGTTCACACGCCGACCGTAGGGCGGTGAGGTGTCCGGCGGACGGACACTGCGCCTCCTGGTAGGTGCACGCGGAGGATTCTCGGCTGGCCGTCACACGTCGGACACAGCGGCGGGCGCCTTCGGCAACTCCCACACCTCTGCGTACCGCTCCCGCACGAGCGGCCAGACCTGCGCGACCGCGTCATCGACGGACCGCACCGAGTCGCTGAGCGGCGGGGTCAGCACGAACTCGTGGGGGATGGGCCGCCCGGAGCGGTCCCGGCGCCCTTCAGGATCGGGGAAGCGCACGGCGAGCATCCCGGAACGACGGCGGACGACGGCGGGCACGTCACGCACCCCGTCGAACGCCTGCTCGTAGCGGGCAAGCGGGTCCTGCCCTGGCTGCTCGGTCGACAGGAACCGGAAGCCCCACGTGCGACCCCGGGTCGCCCAGATGAAGCTCACGACTCACCCCGGCGCAGCACGCGCTGCTCGACCCCGCGGTCCAGGTCCTCGGCGAAGCGTGCGAGCACGCGAGAGGTGAACTCCTGCTCGGCCACCGCCTCGTCCTTGATCTTCGCGACGCGCTTCGTGGCGAAGCTGACGGCCCGGGAACCGATGCCGCCACCGATCCAGCCCGCAGCCGCACCGACGAGCGGGGACTTGCCGTAGCGCGAGGTCGCCAGGAACCCGACGACGGGCCCGACGAACTTCAACAGCTGCTCCGCTACCTGCGCCCCGCGCTGCCGGGTCGTCGCCCACTTCGCGAAGCGCTCGAACGGCAGCATCGCGGTGATGGGCAGGAGCAGGTCCACGCCGGTGCGGGTCGTCACGTCGATGTTCCCCGGCTCGAACTTCGCCGACGACAGCAGCAGGAAGTCCTCACCGACGTCGAGTGCGTCCGGGTCCTGCACGAAGCTTTGCAGCACGTCGCGGAGTTCGTCGAGCTCCCCGCCGGCCTTGCCGATGACGAGCTCCCGGAACGCCTCGACGTCGATGTCGGGCAGCAGGTCCGCCTTGGAGAGCGCCAGGGTCCAGATCCGCGGGAAGCGGGTGAGCCGCTTGCCGTCCTCGAGCACGTCGTCACGAAGGGCGTAGAGCCCGGTGTGGAAGTCGGTGATCAGGGCCTTCAGGTAGCGCTCTTCCTCGCCGGTGTGCTCGGCGAGGAGCTGCCCGTCGACGAGCAGCACGGCGACGTCGGCGCTGAGGAGCGACCGGAAGGTCTCGACCCGGCGCGCGGCCTCGTCGGCGGAGCTCGGATCCTCCTCGAACCACTCGCCGGGGTAGTCGTGC
Source organism: Curtobacterium sp. MCJR17_055 (assembly GCF_003224335.1). Classification (GTDB taxonomy): domain Bacteria; phylum Actinomycetota; class Actinomycetes; order Actinomycetales; family Microbacteriaceae; genus Curtobacterium. The sequence goes on along the minus strand of NZ_QKLF01000001.1, from coordinate 589,790 downwards.
CACACGATCCGCAGGGGCTTCATCGCCTTCTGCCTCGACCGGCCCTTCGGCAGGGAGTCCGCCGACGGCTCGATGACGAAGCGGTACGAGGTCGAGGCGAACCGGGTCGGGCTGGGCACGGTGTCGCCGTCGCGCATGCCCAGGTAGTTGCGGTGCAGCGTGCGGCCCTGTGCACGGTCCTCGGCGGTCACGGCGAACCGGTTCGATCGTCGGACGCTCGGCTCCTGGGCGGAGCCGTAGAACGACGAGAGCAGGACGGTCTTGCCGCTGCCACTCCCGCCGAAGACGGCGATGTGCTGCTCCACCATCGGGGTGCTGTTCGAGGCCATGCATCGACCGTAGGCGGGGGCACGTGCGGAGAGGCTGAGCCGCCCTCGAGTGGATGAGCCGCGAGCGGCCGTCAGCGCCGTCGCCGCGCGGCCACCCCGAGCAGCACGACTCCGAGCAGCGCCCCGACGACGGCGCCCATCGTGTTCGCCACCACGTCGTCGATCGTCGCGAACCGTGCCGGCAGGAACAGCGCCTGGCCGGTCTCGATGGCGGCGCCGACGAGCAGCCCCGCCGCCGCGCCGGCCCACCACCAGCGGGCCCCGGCGAGCAGCACGACGAGCAGTCCCAGCGGCACGAAGAACGCCACGTTGGCCAGGGACTCGAACAGCTCGTACCCGAACCAGCTCGGCGCTCCGCGTCGTTGTGCCGCGGCGACCACGCGGGCGAGCAGCGGTTGCACGCGTGCGTCGACCGGGGTGCCCCAGAACCCGATGAGGACCACCGCCACCCCGTAGCCCACGGCGAGCACCCCGGCGACGCTGCAGCTCCGCCCGGTCGCGTGCGCGCTCGTGCTGCCGTGGCGCCGCAGGGCGTTGCCGGACCCGGCCATGCGGCCGACGGGCGCCGACGGCACGTCGTGCACGCGGTCGTCCGGTCGATCAGGGGTCACGGGGAGTGACGCTACCGGGGCGGGCCTCCAGGCCGGGTCCGCCGGCCGGCGGATCTCCGCACGGGAGGCCCGGCCTACGTCCGCCGCGTTTCGTCCAGATCGCGAGTACCCCGCTTTGTCCCCTGTACCCCGGAAACGTGACGTGTTGTCCCGGTTTTCCGGGGCTCGATACCGACGCGGATCAGGAGAACCCGTGAATGCACGGGGCTGGCTGGTGGGGCGGGGACGTCCCCCGTACCGTTGATCCCGCAAGCAGATGTACCCCAGAACGTGAAGGAGCAGGGCCATGACGATCATCAGCCACGACGCGCACCAGGTCGAGGTGACCCTCGACACGGACACCGTCGACACGATCGCCGTGCTCGAGGCCCAGGTGGCCCACACTCCCTCCCGCGCCATGCTCACGTGGACCGAGGTCGAGACCGGCCTCTGGTCCGCCAACTACGGCGGCTACTTCGGTGGCACGGTCGACAAGCGGGACGGGCACTACTTCGTGTCCGACACGTTCGGCCAGTACGTCGGGGACTTCCGCTCGCTGGAGGACGCACAGTCGCGTCTCGCCGAGCGCCTGCACATCGTGCTCCCGTCCGTCATCCGACCGGTCGACTGACCGAACCCGACACGGAGCACGCAGAAGCGAAGCACCACCCGGAGGCCTGACCTCCGGAACAGCATGACCGAGGCCCCGCCGGAACACCGGCGGGGCTTCGACGTTGCCGGGGGAGGCGAGCCGGAGCGGGGACGAGGTGCAGGGCCAGAACCGGCCCGCGGGGGCCCGGTGTCCTGTCCCCAGTCCGGGGGCGTGTACCCCGTCGTCTGACACTGGTCCCCCCTACTGGGGACTCTGCTTGTCCCCATACGGCTTCAGCTTCCTGCCAGGATCGGGATCGGCGTCGGCTGCCGTTCCCCGAGTCCCTCGGGTCCTCGAACGCGCCAGGCGCGCTGTCTCGACCCGAAAGTGACCCATGCTGCCTGCTCCCCAGGGCTCCGCCGTGCCCCGCCGCACGTCCGGCCTCCGCCCCCTCGCCATGCTCGGCGCCGCACTGCTCGTCGGCGCAGGGCTCAGCACGGCGGCCACCGTCGCGACCACCGCTCCGGCCTCGGCCGCGGTGCAGGCGACGGACGGCGGACACTTCGTCTGCGACCAGAACACGCTGTACGCCTCGAACAGCGCAGGCAAGGTCGTCGCGATCGACAGCACGCAGGGCACGAGCAAGGGCTCGACCGTGGACGTCGCCGACCTCGGCACCGGGGCGAACAACGGCCTCGGCATCGCACGCGAGGGCACCGCGATGTACGCCGCGGGCAACAACACCACCGCCACGCTGCGGTCCTACGACCCGAAGACCGGGACGGCCTCGTCGCCGGTCGCCACCGACAAGGTCCGGACGATCATCCGCGGCGCGGTGAACCCGGTCACGGGCTACTACTACTACGGCGACAACGCCGGCGCGCTCCTGGCGTACGACCCCGTGACGAAGAAGGCCATCGGACAGGTCGGACAGATCACCGGCCTGAAGTCCGGCAACGGCGACTTCGCCTTCAGCTCGCAGGGGCTCTTCTTCGTCGTCGCGGCGGACAAGGTCTACCGGGTCAACACGGAGGCCGTCCCGACGGCCCCCGGCCAGACGGACCTGGGCACCACCGAGATCGCGACCCTGCCGTCGGGCACGAACAGCCCCGGCATCGCGTTCTCGTCGGACGGCTACCTCTACGTCTCGAACACGACCACCAGCGGCACCGGCACGAGCACCGTCTCGACGACCACCATCTACCAGCTCGACCCCACCTCGGGCACCCAGGTCCGGAGCTTCCCGGTCACCGGGAACTTCGGTGCGAGCGACCTCGCCAGCTGCAACTACGCCGACACGGTCACGGGTCGCACGAGTGTCGACCAGCGTTGGCACACGGGCGACCAGTTCGGCCTCGACATCACCGGCGACGGCATCACCGCGACGAGCAAGGGCACGTCCACCGTCACGACCGGCAGCGCCACCGGACTGCAGGACCAGAAGGCCGGCGCGATCCTCACGACGCCGGGCAAGAAGTACACGGTCACCCAGAAGGCCGCCGGGACCGCCGACCTGGCGGACTACGACACCACGTGGAAGGCCGTCGACGTCAACAGCGGCACCGTCGTGGCGTCCGGCACCGGCTCGACCGCCGCCTTCACCTTCCCGCAGGCCGTGGGCTCCGACGGCACCGACGTCGTCGTGACCTTCACGAACCGGATGCGGCTCGTCCGCGCCACCACCACGGCGGACACGTACTCGACCCCCGTCGGCACCGCGCTCACCATCCCGGCCGCAGGCGTCCTGCGGAACGACGCGGGCACCGGCCTCACGGTCACGAAGCACACCGACCCGGCCCACGGCACCCTGACGATGACCGCGGCGGACGGCAGCTTCGCGTACACCCCGGCCGCCGGGTTCTCCGGGACGGACCAGTTCGACTACACCGCGACCGACGGCGGCGGGCAGAGCTCGACGAGCACCGTCACCATCACGGTCACGCCGACCGCGGTGGACGACGCCTTCAGCGTGCACGCCGGGTCGACCGCCACGGCCGGCGCCGCCGACGGCGTCCTCGCGAACGACCGCGGCTCGCGCCTGACCGTCACCGGCAACAGCGCCCCCGCGCACGGCTCGCTGACGGTGGACGCCGACGGGTCGTACGTGTACACGCCGACCGCCCGGTTCTCCGGCGCGGACTCCTTCACCTACACCGCGGAGGACGGCGCCGGCGCGACCATCACCGGCAGCGTCAGCATCACCGTCCTGCCGACCGCGAAGGCCGACACCATCAGCGCGACCGCGGGCGAGACCACCACGGTCGCCGCTCCCGGACTGCTCGGCAACGACCTCGGCACCGACCTGACCGTCGCCGGGACCACCACGCCCGCACACGGCACCGTCGTGGTCGCCAAGGACGGCACCACCACCTACACGCCGGCCCCGGGCTACTCCGGCACCGACGGGTTCGACGTGACCGTCGTCGACGGCAACGGGAAGTCCGACACCGTCACCGTGACCGTCCGGGTCGCCCCGAAGGCCGTCGACGACACCGCCACGGTGGACGCCGGCAGCTCCGTCAGCACGACCACCCGCGCGACCGGGGTGCTCGGCAACGACGCCGGCGACGGCCTCCGCGTGGCGACCTCGAGCACCCCGGCACACGGCACGCTGGTGCTCGACGCCGCCGCAGGCACCTACACCTACACGCCCGCCGACGGGTTCTCCGGCACCGACCGCTTCGACTACACCGCCACGGACGCCACCGGTGCGACGACCTCGGCCACGGTGACGATCACCGTGCGACCGTCCGCCACCGCCGACGCCGCGACCACCCCCGCGAACCGGCCCGTGACCGTCGACGTGCAGGCGAACGACCACGGCACCGGACTCACCACCGCCGTCGTCAGCCAGCCGGCTCACGGCACGGTCGCGGTCGGGACCGACGGCACCGTGCAGTACTCGCCCGTCGCCGGCTCCTCCGGCACCGACTCCTTCACCTACACGGTGACCGACGCCGCCGGGCAGACCACCGGCCCCGTGGTCGTCACGATCACGGTCACCCCGGTCGCGACGGCCGACACCGCCGGCGGCAAGGCGGGCCAGACCGTCACGATCGCCGCGGCCACGCTCCTCGGGAACGACGCCGGCACCGGCCTCACGGTCACGAAGGTGACCGGTGCCGCGCACGGCACCGCCACGCTCGGAGCCGACGGCTCCGTCGTCTACACGCCGGCAGCCGGGTTCTCCGGGACCGAGACCCTCACGTACACGGTGACCGACGCCTCCCGGCAGACCACCACGGCGACGATCACCGTCCTCGTCGGACCGATGGCGATGCGCGACAGCGCCACCGTCACGGCCGGGTCGACGCTGACCGTGCCGAAGGCGACCGGTGTCCTGGCGAACGACCGCGGCTCCGACCTGACCGCGACCGTCGACCAGCGGCCCGCGCACGGCACCCTCGCGCTCGCGGCCGACGGCTCGTACACGTACACGCCCGCGGACGGCTTCTCCGGCAAGGACACGTTCACGTACACGGCGACGGACGGCTCCGGCACCCCGGCGACCGGCCTCGTCACCGTCACCGTGAAGCCGAGCACCGGTGACGACACGCTCACCACCGTCGCGGGGCAGTCGCTCGTCGTGACCTCGGGGGCCCTGACCGGCAACGACTCCGGCGTCGGCCTGACCGTCACCGCCGTCACGGACGGAGCGCACAGCACCGTCACCCTCGGCGCCGACGGCTCGATCACCGTCACCCCGGCGGACGGCTTCTCCGGCACGGACACCTTCGGCTACACGGTCACGGACGCGAACGGATCGACCGGCACCGGGACCGTGACCATGGTGGTCGCCCCCGTGGCGGCAGCCGACTCCGGCACGGTCCGGGCGGGGGAGACCCTGGCCCGCACCACCCGCGCGACCGGCGTGCTCGGCAACGACTCCGGCACCGGCCTGACCGTCGCGAGCCACACCGAGCCGACCTCCGGCGTCCTCGTCCTCGACGCGACCACCGGTGCGTTCCGGTACACGCCGGTCGACGGCTTCTCCGGCGACGACTCGTTCACGTACACGGCCACCGACACCGCCGGGACGCCCGTGACCGCCACGGTGCGGCTCGTCGTCACCCCGGTGGCGCAGGACGACACCGCGGCGACCTCGGCGAGCCGGCCGACGACGATCGACGTCCAGCGCAACGACGCCGGGTCCGGGCTCCGCACGGCCGTCGTCACGAAGCCGACCAACGGCACGGCCGTCGTCGAGCGCTCCGGCGCCGTCACGTACACGCCCGCCGCCGGCTTCTCCGGCACGGACTCCTTCACGTACGAGGTCACCGACGCCGCCGGGCGGACCACCGACCCGGTGACCGTGACCGTCACGGTGCGGCCCGTCGCGACGGCGGACACCGTCGGCACCGCCTCCGGCCGGCCGCTCACCGTCGCCGCGGCGACGCTGCTCGGGAACGACTCCGGCAGCGGCCTCACCGTCACGGGAGTGAGCGGTGCCGCACACGGAGCCGTCACCCTCGGTGCGGACGGCTCGGTCGTCTACACGCCGGAGCGCGGGTTCTCCGGGACCGAGACCCTGACGTACACGGTGACCGACGCCTCCGGGCAGTCCGCGACCGCGACGGTCCTGGTCGTCGTCGGGCCGATGGCGATGCGTGACAGCGCCACCGTCACCGCCGGCTCGACGCTGACCGTGCCGAAGGCGACCGGTGTCCTGGCGAACGACCGCGGCTCCGACCTGACCGCGACCGTCGACCAGCGGCCCGCACACGGCACCCTCGCGCTCGCGGCCGACGGCTCGTACACGTACACGCCCGCAGACGGCTTCTCCGGCAAGGACACCTTCACGTACACGGCGACCGACGGCTCGGGCAACGCGGCGACCGGCGTCGTCATGGTCCTCGTCACCCCGAGCGCCGGCGACGACACCCGCACGATCCCGGCCGGGCACCCGGTGACCGCCACCTCGGCCTCGCTCACCGCCGACGACTCCGGCACCGGGCTGGTCGTCACCGGCGTCACGAACGGCGCCTCCGGCACCGCCACGGTCGACGTGGACGGCTCCGTCACGTACGTGCCCGCCGCCGGCTGGTCGGGCATCGACCACGTCACCGTCACCGTGACCGACGCCTCCGGCAGCACCGCGACCAGCACCCTGACGATCACCGTCACGCCGGTCCTCGCCGCCTCCGACTCGAGCGCCACCGCGGACGGCGAGCTCGTCGTCCCCGCCGACCAGGGTGTGCTGCAGGGCTCGACCGGCACCGACCTGCAGGTCACCGACCACACCGCACCGGACCACGGCGCCGTCGAGGTCGACCGGGACGGCTCGTACACGTACACGCCGAAGCCGGGCTACTCCGGCCCGGACACGTTCGACGTGACCGTGACCGACGGCTCCGGCACCACCACGACCGGCACCGTGACGATCACCATCGTCCCGAAGGCCGTCGACGACACCGCCAGCACCACGGTGGGCACCCCGGTCGCGGTCGCCGTGGCCGGCAACGACTCGGGCACCACGCTCCGCGTCAGCGGCGTCGGCACCGCTGCCCAGGGCGCTCCGACGAACGGCACCGTGGGCGTCACCGGCGCGGGGACGGTGACGTACGTCCCCGCTGACGGGTTCTCCGGCACCGACCGGTTCCGCTACACCGTGGTCGACCCGACCGGCGGCACCGCCTCGGCGACCGTCACCGTCACCGTCACCCCGACGGCCGTCGACGACGTGCTGAAGACCCCCGCGGGTACGCCGCTCGCCATCGTCGGCACGACCCTCACCGGCAACGACTCCGGCACCGGCCTGACCGTCACCGGCCACGGCGACGCCCGCCGGGGCACCGTCACCACGGGCACCGACGGCGGACTCGTCTACACGCCGGCGGCCGGCACCTCCGGGACCGACCGCTTCCGGTACGAGGTGACCGACGCCTCCGGGCAGACCACCGCGGCCACCGTCGTCGTCCTGGTCGGTGCCGTCGCCGGCGACGACTGGAGCACCACGACGACGAACGGCGTCGTCCGGATGTCCGCGGCGAAGGGCGTCCTGTCCGACGACGCCGGCACCGGGCTCTGGGCGTCGCTCGACGTCGAGCCGCGGCACGGACGGATCGCGCTCGCGAAGGACGGGTCGTACGAATACACCCCGACCGCCGACTGGTCCGGCCGCGACTGGTTCACCTACACGGCGCACGACTCCGAGGAGAACACCGCCGTCGCCCTCGTCGCGATCGACGTCACCCCGACCGCGACCGACGACGCCACCCGCACGAGTGCCGGCAAGCCCGTCACCGTGCGCGGCCCCGGCGTCCTCGGCAACGACTCGGGCACCGACCTGACCGTCGTCGCCGTCGGCACGGCAGCGCACGGCACCGCCACACTCGCCGCGGACGGCACGTTCGTCTACACCCCGGCAAAGCGGTTCTCCGGCGTCGACACCGTGCCGTACACGGCGCAGGACGCCGCCGGCCAGCGCACCGACGCGACCGTCACCGTGACCGTCGGGGTCACCGCGGTCGACGACACCGGCAGCACCGTCGCCGGCACACCGCTCGCCGTCGACGCCCGGCACGGCCTGCTCCGCAACGACGACGGCACCGCGCTCACCACGGGCCTGCACCGGAAGGCCGAGCACGGCACGGTCCGCGTGCTCGCCGACGGGTCGTACGTCTACACGCCGGCCGCGGGCTTCACCGGGACGGACACGTTCGTGTACACGGTGACCGACGCCTCCGGGCAGACGACCACCGCGACCGCGACCATCCGGGTCGTCGCCGCAGCGGTCGCCCGCGACGACGAGCGCACCGGCCGGACGGGCGAACGCCTGACCGTCACACCGCTCGGGAACGACACCCCGACCGGCGGCAGCACGTTCGACACCGACACCCTGCACCTGCTCGACCCCGCCACCGGGCACATGACCGACCGCTTCACCGTGGACGGATCCGGCACCTGGAGCGTCGAGGACGGTGCGGTCACCTTCACCCCGGAGCGCGACCACCACGGCACGCTGACGGCCGACTACACGGTCCAGGACACCGCCGGACAGGTCGTCACCGCGACGATCACCGTCCGGTACCCGACCGGGCTCGCCGCCGTCGTGCACGTCGCGACGCTCGCCTTCACCGGCAGCACCGGGCTGCTCGGGCTCGGGCTCGGGGCGTTCGCCCTCGTGCTCGCCGGAGCCGCGCTGCTGCTCCGGCGGCGGATGGTCGCGCCGGTGAGCGGACCGCGTCGGCGCGGCTAGGCGCGCAGCACCGGACGGGAGGCCCGACCTCGGTGAGTCGACAGGCTCGCGGGGGTCGGGCCTCCCGTCCGTCGGCGGCGTCGCCGGGGCGGTGTCACCGGGTGGTCACGGTCTCGAGGAGGGCTTGTGGTGGTCTCGTCGGCAGCGGTAGAACGGACCGGCGTCCACGCAGTCGCGAGGGTGGCTGCGGCGCGAGGGGGAAGGTCGACCACACGCCATGTCCAGGACCGCCGCGACGGTGATCGCGCAGGAAGTACACAACCCCGTCATCCCCATCGGGTACGACATCGCCTGGAGCATCTGCCTGGTGCTCGTCCTCCTCGTGATCTCCGCCGCGATCTGGCTGCTCGTCCGGACGGCCACGCGGGCAACCCGCCGTGGGTCCACGCAGACCGGGGAACGGACGGTCAGGCGACCGGGTCGATGAGGTGCGGGCCGTCGTTCCGGACGCTGTTCACCGTGCGGGCGACCTCGTACTGCTGCAGGCCGGCAGCGACCTCGAGCGACTCCCGGTCGAGCAGGGCGAGCAGGTCGTCCGTGCCGGCACCCTCGCCGAGCCAGGCGTCGTAGCCGTCGGGGGTGAGGAACGCCGGCATGCGGTCGTGCACCTCGCCCGGGGCCACGTGGGCGTCCCGCGTGATGATCGCGAGCGACAGGCGCCACTTGTCCGGGTCGTCCTCGGGCTTGGTCGGGTCCGGCCAGGCGCTCACCACGCCCGCCATCGCCAGCGCGCCGCCGGGCTCGTGCACGAAGTGGGGTTCCTTGCCGTCCTCGCGCACGACCCACTCGTAGTAGCCCTGCGCGGGGACGATGCAGCGGTTCGTGGCGAAGGCCCGCTTGAACATGCCGCTCGTCGCCACGGTCTCGATGCGGGCGTTGATCGGCTTCGGGCGCTGCTTGGCGAAGTCCTTCGCCCAGCTCGGCACGAAACCCCAGCTGATCTGCGGGAGCTCGCGCTGCCCGTGCCGCTGCCGGACCGCGTACACGGGGTCGGTCGGCGCGACGTTCCAGCTCGGCGCGAGGCCGGTGCGCACCTCGCCGGTGTCCTCGTCGACGTGCTCGGTGCGCGCGGCGAGCTCACCGACGAGCTCGGGCAGGAGGTCAGCGGTGGTGTCGGAGACGACGAAGCGGCCACACATGCGACCAGTGTGCCCGGACCCGCCGACGTCGGTCCGGGCTCAGCCGGGTCCGCTTGACTGACGGCCGTGCAGACCCTCATCGTCACCGCCCACCCCGACCCGGACTCGCTCACGGCGGGCATCGCCCGACAGCTGCAAGCCGCCTTGCACCCCGGCGAGGTCGAGCTGGTCGACCTCGCCGCCGAGGGGTTCGACCCGCGCTTCGGCCCCGCTGACCGGGACGCCTACCGCGGCACCGGTGCGCTCCCCGACGACGTTGTCCGCGAGCAGCAGCGGCTCGACGCCACCGACCACCTCGTGCTGGTGTTCCCCGTCTACTGGTGGTCGATGCCGGCGCTCCTCAAGGGCTGGGTCGACCGCGTCTTCGTCAACGGCTGGGCGTTCGACGTCGACCCGGCCGGTGGGACGCGGCGGAACCTCGGCCGCCTCACCGTGCACCTGCTGACGGTCGCCGGTGACGCGGCCGGGACGTACGAGCGGCACGGCTACGAGCAGGCGATCCGGACGCAGATCGAGCACGGCATCGTCGACTACTGCGGAGCGGTCCGCGGGGCGACCGCCTTCGTGCACGAGTCCGAGCAGGACGACGACGCGGCACGCCGAGCCCTCGTCGACGGCGCCGTCCAGCGGATCGCGCGGGCCGTCAGCGGTGCGGTCGGCGTCGATGGTGCTGCCGGCGTCGGTGGTGCTGGTGCTGCCGGTGTCGGGGCTGCCGGTGTCGTCGGGGCTGACGGTCAGAGCACGGAGTAGCCCGCCGGCAGGGGACCCCTGCCGGTCAGGGCGGCGAGCAGCAGCGGGCCGTCGCCGCGGTGCGCCCCGACCTCGGCGAGCAGCACGGCGGCGCCGACCACCGCTGGCTGCGGCGGGGCGAACGGGACCGTGGTGCCCGCTGCGCCCGCGGCGCGCGTGATGTCGCTGCCGTGCACGACCAGTTCGACCATCCGGGTGCGCAGGTACTCCTCGACCGGCAGACGGAGGCCGCCGACCACCGAGATGCGGGCGCCCGACGGGACCGCCGCGAGAGCAGCCAGGCCGTCGTCGCGAGCGGCCGACACCGCGGCGGCCGGATCGGTGCCCAGCGAGCTGCCGGCCGAGACACCGCGCGCGGCGACCTCGTCCGGGTCGGTCGCCGTGCCGGTCGCGGTCCGGAGGTAGTCCACCGCGTCGGAGAGGTCGGTCACGGTCGTCGTGCTGCGTCGGGACTCCGGGGCGGTGTCGTCGTGGTGGAACGCCGTGGCGTACGTCGCCACCGTGACGAGCGCCCGGTTCGTGTGTCCGACGAGCGCGCGGAGGTCCCAGACGCCGAGCGCCGGCGCGGACCACAGCGCTGCGTCCTCGGCGGGGGAGGGCAGCGCGGCGACCAGGTCGACGAATGACTGCGCGGTCGCGGCGAACAGTGCGCGGGTGTCCATGGGCTCATCCTGCCGTGACGGTCACCGGTTGCGACCTCAGACGTCGGGCAGGCCGACCTTCGACCCGGACGGGAACCGGTTCCGGCCGGTCGGGGTGGTCGATCCCGGCCCGGTCGGCGGGAGAGCAGCGGCGGCACGGTGGGCGCGCTCCGCCCGGCCGAGCCGGAGGATGCGGTCGGGAACGAGTCCGAGGTAGCCGAAGACCGCGAGGAACCCGAGACCGTGGCGACCTCCGAGCAGGAGCGCCACGACACCGATGAGCGCGAACCCCAGGAGGCCAGGCGCCGCACGCATGACGTCGACCACGAGCGTCCGGCGTACCAGGGCAGTGTCGTTGAGGACGGCCGCCCGGTCGTCGGCCTCGATGTCGGGCATCCTGCGGCCGAGGTACCGCTGCACCGAGTGCCGAGCGATCCGCATCGTGTCCGGTCGGACCTGGTATCCGTTGATCGTCGCCGGCGGTTCGTCCCTGCGGCGCACCGGGAAGCGCGACACCGTGATGAGTCCGGCCGCCAGCGCCCCCAGGACGACGACGAGTGGGGAAAGCCCCGGACCGACGTCCATCCAGCCGGTCCCTGCGTCGGTCACTGCGAGCAGCACACCGATGCCGACCGCGACGACACCGCCGACCACCAGGGCACGTCGGAGCCGGTCGACGGACACGTCCTGCCGGAACTGCGTGCGGAACACCTGCCAGCCGAGTCGGTACACGTCCCCTGTCTACCGCTCATGCCTCCTCGGCGGCCGTCCTGGTGTAGGGACGAGGTCAGGCCGTCGTCCTCGGGGAGGAGTCGGCCAGGCGCAGGACCGTCCGCCGCGGGAGCAGCGGCGCGATGCGACTGGTCCGCGTGTTCGCACTGCCCGAGACGGCGCTGACCGGGGGCGTCGGCTTGTCGAGGGCCCGGAACGCGGCCGCCACGACCTGCTCGGGCGTCTCGAAGCGCACCCGACCCTCGTCCGTGCCGGAGTTCCGGTAGAACTCGGTCTTCGTCGGACCGGGCGAGAAGGCCATGACGGTGACCCCGGCGTCGCGCAACTCGTACGCCAACGCCTCGGTGAACCGCAGGACGAAGGCCTTCGAGGCTGCATAGACCGCCATCCCCGGCGTCGGCATGTACGCCGTGAGGCTCGCGACGTTGAGCAGCACGCCGCGGCCGGAGGACACGAGCCGGGGGAGGAACGCGTGGCACACGTCGACGACGGCGTCGATGTTGACGGCGAGCTGGTCCTCGAGTTCGGACGGCGTGCTGTCCACGAAGTCGCGGGTCAGACCGATGCCGGCGCAGTTCACCACCGTGTCCACGCGGACGCCCAGCCGGTCGAGTTCGGTGAGCAGGCGCGTGCCGCTCGCTGGCTGCGTGAGGTCGAGCGGCACGACGGTCACCACCCTTCCGTGCGCGGCCCGGAGTGACTGCGCCAGATCCTCGAGGACGTCGGCCCGGCGCGCGACCAGCACCAGGTCGGCTCCGCGCGCGGCCAGGGAACGGGCGAACTCGCGTCCGATGCCGGAACTCGCGCCGGTGACGAGCGCTGTGGTGTCGGTGTGGTCCATGGACTGCTCCTTCGAGGTTGACGGGTGTAAACCTACGTGCAGGGGTTAACGGGTGTCAACCTCTCGTGCGTGCAACAGTTGCTCCATGACGAACACGTCGCGTACCCGCACGGGCGACCAGCTACGGGACGACCTCCTCGCAGCCGCGACGGACCTGTTGTCGCAGCGCCTGGCCGTCACGCCGCCGTCCCTCAGGGAGACCGCGCGTGCCTGTGGCGTCTCGGCGACCGCCGTGTACCGGCACTTCCCGTCCCAGCAGGCGCTGCTCATCGCCGTGGCCAGCCAGAGCCTCACCGCGCTCACCACGGCGATCGGCGACGCAGGCGCGAGCGAGTCGACCGACGACCGCGCCACGGCGTTGCGGACCACGGCGAGCGCGTACGTCACCTGGGCGGTCGCGAACCCCGGCGCGTACCAGCTGCTGTTCGAGGGGCGGGACCTGCTGGAGGACCCGGCGACGGTCGAGTCCGGGATCGACCGACTGCAGAGCCGCCTCGACGCCCTCCTCGTCGGCCTGCCCGCGGGCGACCGGGACGAACGGTTGCAGGCGGACCTGCTCTGGATCGCCCTGCACGGTCTGGTCGTCACGCGCATCCGGAAGACCCGGCAGCAGTGGGAGCGGTCGGTCGTCGCGGACGCGACGGCGCTCGTCGACACCTTCATCAGCTGAACCGACCGGCGGACGCTCGCGTGCGCGGGAGTCCGGACACGCCCGACGCCGCTCGCCAGCCGGGCCGACGAGCAGCGCCGTCCCGCGCCTCCCCAGCGATCGTCCAGCCACGGTCGCTGACCTGGGGCCATGACTCTCGACATCGTCTACACCGCAGCCGCCCACGCCACCGGGGGCGGCCGCGACGGACACGTCCGCACCGAGGACGACCGCATCGACCTCGACACCCGCCCGCCGAAGGAGATGGGCGGCAGCGGCGAGGGCACCAACCCCGAGCAGCTCTTCGCCGCCGGGTACGCCGCGTGCTTCCTCGGCGCGCTGCACGTCGCGGGGAAGCAGCTCGAGCTCGACACCACCGGCGCCGAGGTCTCCGCCGAGGTCAGCATCGGCGGCAACGGCGCGGGTGGCTTCGGCCTCGCGGTGGAACTCGACGTCTACGCCCCCGCCGTCGAGGGCACCTCGCGGCAGCGTCTGGTCGAGCTCGCACACACCATCTGCCCGTACTCGAACGCCACGCGCGGCAACATCACGGTGACGCTCTCGCTCGTCGACTGATGCTCGTGCGGTGCTCGCCGCTCCCTAGGCTGGAGCGGTGAGCACCGAGCGCTGCCCCTGCCTGAGCGGGAACCCCTACGACGAGTGCTGCAGACCCCTGCACGCCGGCGCGCCCGCTCCGACCGCCGAGCGGCTCATGCGCTCACGGTTCTCCGCCTTCGCGCTCGGCCTGCCTCGGTACCTCCTGGACAGCTGGCACCCGAGCACGCGCCCGGCGACGCTCGACCTCGACCCGGCGCAGCGGTGGACGCGGCTCGACATCGTCGCGACCCGGTCGGGAGGCCCGTTCGACACCGCGGGCACGGTCACGTTCCGCGCGTGGTGGCGCGCCGACACCGAGCGCGGGACACTCGAGGAGACGAGCGAGTTCGTCCGCGAGGCCGGCCGCTGGTACTACGTCGACGGTGTCGTGGCCTGACCGCGCAGGCTCGGGCCAGTGCGCGCGAGACGGGGGTGTCTGCCCGAAGCGCCGCGAGGTGACCGAGACGCCGCGAGCTGGCCGAGACGCCGCCAGATTCAGCGGCGTCTCGGCCACTCGGCGGCGTCGAAGGTAGACGGGGGCGTCTCGCGGGCCCGGGCGCAGCGGTGCCTCGCGGCGAGAGAGTCAGCCGATCGTCGGCGGCAGGCCCACGGCAGCGCGCATCGCTCGACGGACCTCGGCCTCGGACGGCAGGAGTTCGTCCTCGTCCCCGGTCAGGAAGAAGCGGATCTGCCCGATCGCCTGCTCGCTGAGCATGTCGAGGCCGTTCAACACGCGACCGCCCGCTCCGGTCCACGCCGTGGAGGCCCGGGTCGGCCACGGCTCGTAGGCCACGTCGAACAGCACCGCGTCGGGTCCGGACGGCACGAGCGGCAGGTCGTCCGCTGCGCCTCCCGGCAGGGTCGACACCACGAAGCCCATCGGCCCGGCGGACGCGAGCTCGTCGAGGGGGTGCACCTCGAGCGTGACCCCGAGCCGGGCTGCGAGCATGACGAGGTCACCCGCCTTGCCGGTGTCGCGCAGGAACACCCGCACCAGTGAGGCTCCGAGCCGCAGGGACGCCGTGAGGGCGCTCGCCGCGGTCGCTCCACCACCCAGGATCACGGCCTCGCCGGGCACGTGACCGAGTGCGGCGACCGGGCGGACGATCCCCTCGACGTCCGTGTTCGCGCCGGCGAGGACGACCGAGGAGCCCTCGTGGCGGAACGCGACCGTGTTCGCGACCCCGAGCTCGTCGACGAGCGGGGTCGTCCGGTCGAGGAGCGGCACCACCTCGCGCTTGAGCGGCATGGTCAGGCTGAGCCCGCGCCACTCCGGACCCAGCCCCGCGACGAACGCGGCGAGCCCGCCGGACGCGACCTCGTGCCTCCCGTACGAGAACGGGAGGCCGAGCACGTCGTAGGCCGCCGCGTGCAGCGCGGGGGAGAGGGAATGGGCGATGGGGGAGCCGAGGACGGCGAGCTGCGTCCGGTCGGCGTCGGGGAAGGCTGCCACGTCGGCAGCCTAGCCGCGCGCGTCGGCCTGTCCGCGGGCGTTCGCCTGGGGGCGGGCGTCATGCGGAACCCCGGGGAAGCAGCGCTTAGGTTAGGCTACCCTTCGTGATCCGTACCTCCCTCCCCAAGCGCCGCCTCGGGCGCGTGCTCGCCGCGGCCGGTGCCGTCGTCGCCGTCTCCCTCGCACTCGTCGGCTGCTCCTCGTCGAGCCCGTCCTCGTCCGAGTCCTCCGGCGGAGGCTCGTCCGACGGGGCCTTCCCGGTGTCCATCACGACCGGCCTCGGCACCACGACGATCGACTCCGCCCCGAAGCGCGTCGTGGCCCTCGGCTGGGGTGACGCCGAGACGGCACTCGAACTCGGCGTGCAGCCCGTCGGCGCCAGCGACTGGCTCGCCTTCGGTGGCGAAGGCGTCGGTCCCTGGCTCAAGGGCGCCTACGACAAGGCGCCGGAGATCATCGACACGCTCGAGCCCAGCTACGAGGAGATCCTCAAGCTCAAGCCCGACGTGATCCTCGACGTGAAGAGCTCGGGCGACAAGGACCGCTACGACAAGCTGTCCGCCATCGCCCCGACCGTCGCGATCCCGAAGGGCGGCGAGAACTACCTCGCGTCCACCACGGAGCAGGTCGACATGATCTCGAAGGCGCTCGGCAAGGAGAGCGAGGGCAAGAAGCTCCTCAGCGACCTCGACGACTCCTACGCCGCCGCGCGCGAGGCGCACCCCGAGTTCGCGGGCAAGACCGCGGCGATCGGTGCGTACACGTCCGAGGGCTTCGGCGTGTACGCCTCCCGCGACAGCCGCGCCACGTTCATGCAGAACCTCGGGTTCGAGATCCCGAAGGCCATCGACGAGGCTGCGGGCAAGGAGTTCTCCGTGTCGCTGTCGAACGAGAACCTCGACCTGCTCGACGCGGACCTGACCGTCGTGCTGCCGATCTACGTCGAGGCGTCGAAGGCGTCCTCGGACCCGCTGTTCAAGAAGGTGCCGTCGGTCGAGGCCGGGCACGCCATCGTGATCGACGACTCGGACGTCTCGACGGCGTTCTCGCTCGGGACCACCGCGGCGATCGAGTGGGCGCTCGAGCGTCTGCCGGACGAGTTCGCGGCCAAGCTCGGCTGACGCCGGCCGGCGGCCGCCGGTCGAGGCCTGGTGGCGCCTGCGACGCCGGGCTGGACGGCCGGGAGGCGCGGGGCGGTACGGCGGACCGGCGGCGGCCCGTGTGTGGTGGGGCGGGCCTCCCGGCCGACGCCCGGCGCCAGGCGTCGACCGGCCTGGCACAACGAGAACCGGCTCGAACTGCGGGAGTCCGCGGTTCAAGCCGGTTCCTGTTGCGCGGGGCCCGGTGGCGCCGCTTGCAGGCGCCGGGGCGCTCGGCGGCGCGGCGGCGACGCCGGGCTGGACGGCCGGGAGGCGCGGGCCGGACCGGCGGACCGGCGGCGGCCCGAGCGTGGTGGGGCGGGCCTCCCGGCCGACGCCCCGGCGCCAGGCGTCGACCGGCCTGGCACAACGAGAACCGGCTCGAACCGCGGGAGTCCGCGGTTCGAGCCGGCTTCTGTTGCGCGGGGCCCGGTGGCGCCACTCGCAGCCGCCGCGGCCGTGCCGGCTCAGGCGCCGAACGTGGACGCGAGGAACGCGAAGAGCAGGGCGATGAGCGGGAACGATCCCTGCACGAACGCGGAGTTGAGGTACTTGCGGCCGGTTCCCGCGAGGACGACCGCGGCACCGAGCATGCTCGCGCACGAGAACACGACGAGCGTCCAGCCGGTCGCGCCGTTGTCCGCGAGCACGAGCACGACGCCGAGGACCGCGCCGATCGCGAGGAACAGGTTGTAGAAGCCCTGGTTGAACGCCATCGCGCGCGTGGCCTGCGCGTCGGCGTCGGACACGATGCCGAAGATGCGACGTACCCGGGGGCTCGTCCACGCGACGGACTCCAGGAAGAAGATGTACACGTGCACGAGGCCCGCCAGGACCGCGAAGACGCCGGAGATGGCGAGCAGAACCGTCATGAGGACATCATCTCAGCAGTCGATGGGTGCTCGGGTCCGCCCCTCGTCCCGGCCGCGCTCGGTCAGTAGGCTCGGGGCATGAACGAGGCCCCGAGCACGAACGACGAGGACGCCGTCGCCGAACTGCAGAGCATCCGGCAGAGCATCGACAACATCGACGCCGCCGTGATCCACATGCTCGCCGAGCGCTTCAAGTACACGCAGCGGGTCGGGTACCTCAAGGCCGCGGCGGGCATGCCGGCGGCGGACCCTTCGCGTGAGCAGATCCAGGTCGCACGGTTGCGGTCCCTCGCAGCCGAGTCGCACCTCGACCCCGCGTTCGCGGAGAAGTTCCTCAACTTCATCGTCGCCGAGGTCATCCACCACCACGAGCGTATCGCGGTCGGCGAGCTGTGACCCTGCCCGACCTGCACCTGCTCGTCGGGTCCTACACGGCGACCGGCGGGGGCAACGCGACGGGCATCTCGATCGTCGGTCCCGGGCAGTCCGCCGGCGAGGCCACCCTCGTCGCCTCGACCGTCGCGGTGCTGGACGACCCGTCCTTCCTCGCCGTGTCGGGGGACCGCGTGTACGCCGTGTCGGAGACGACCGACGGCGGGGTCCACGCGTTCCGCCGGTCCGGGTCCGCTCTCGAGCACCTGTGGGATGCGCCCGCCGGCGGGGACGCGCCGTGCCACGTCCGGGTCGACCCGTCCGGGGCACTCGTCGTCACGAACTACGTCTCGGGCACGGTCACCGCGGTGTCGCTCGAGGCAGCGGAGTCCTACGCGGCCTCCGTCTCCGCCAGTGACGGCATCGTCGGCGGCACCACGGCCACGGCTCCCGCTGCCGACGGCATGGCTTCGGGGCACGGGATCGCCGGCCGGGGGACCGGGGTGTCCGCGGCGCTGCCGGACGCAGCCGTCGCCACCGTGCTCCTGCCCGACGCGACCGGACCGGTCGAGGACCGCCAGGAGGGCCCGCACGCCCATCAGTCGATCGCCACGCCGGACGGGACCGTCCTGGTCGCCGACCTCGGAGGGGATGCCCTGCACGAGTTCCGTGTCGTGGCCGATACCGCCTCGGTGTCGATCGAGCCGCTGCGCGTCCACCACCGGAAGCCCGGATCCGGACCACGACACATGGCCTGGTTCGACGGGGACCTCGTCGTCGCCGGCGAGCTCGACGGTCGCGTGTACCGGATGCGGCGTGACGAGTCGGGCTCGCTCCGCGAGGTCTGCGCTGCCGCCGCCTTCGACGGGCCGGTCGACACCTCGCTGCTCAGTCACGTCGAGGTCGACGAGCACGGCATCGTCACGGTGGCCGTCCGGGGGCGCGACCAGATCGTCGTGTTCGACGCGTCCGACGGCGGGCTCCG
This sequence comes from Curtobacterium sp. MCJR17_055, assembly GCF_003224335.1. Lineage (GTDB taxonomy): Bacteria > Actinomycetota > Actinomycetes > Actinomycetales > Microbacteriaceae > Curtobacterium. The sequence goes on along the minus strand of NZ_QKLF01000001.1, from coordinate 570,911 downwards.
GTTCGTCGGGTCAGCGTCGGCCGGTGGCGTGTGGCCGCGGCACTTCGCCCGTGTGCCCGGGTACCTGCTCGTCGCCAACCAGATGTCCGACGCCGTCGCGGTGCTGCCGGTCGGTGCAGACGGTGTGCCGGGCGACGCCGTCGGGCAGATCGCGGTCGGCAGCCCGACCTGCATCATCCCGCTCCAGGAGCGCTGAGGGCCGGGAGGCTCGGGGCGCGCCCGGGGACGTCGGCCGCATCCGTCGGCGCGCGAGTCGCGCCCATCGGGTGATCGGCCGCGTCCGCCGGGAGGCGGGGCTCGCGTCCGGGCCCGGCCGAGGCCGCCGGGAGCGGGTCGCGCCCGTCGGGAGGCCGGCGCGGCCGCGTCCGCCGGCAGACTCAGCCCTGGTGGACGGGGACCTCGATGAGGTTCTCGAACGGCCGGCCCTCGGCCAGCGCCGACACCTGCCGGCGCACCAGGTCGAGGGACCGCGGCACGCTGAGGTCCGTGTTGCCGCCGACGTGCGGCGTGAGCACGGTGTTCGGCGTCGTCCACAGCGGGTGGTCGGCGGGGAGCGGCTCCGGGTCGGTGACGTCGAGCGCCGCCGAGAGCCGACCGGACCGCAGCTCGGCGACGAGGGCGTCCGTGTCCACGACCTTGCCGCGCGCCACGTTCACCACGAGGGCGCCGTCGGGCAGCGCCGCGAGGAGTTCCGCGTCGACCAGTCCCTCGGTCTCGTCGGTGAGCGGCGCGATGAGCACGAGGACGTCCGTGGTGCGGGCGAGTTCCGGCAGGTCGCCGAAGGCGTGCACCTGACGACCGTCCTGCACGCGGGCCGTGCGCGCGACGACGGTGACCTCGGTGCGGAACGCCTCGAACCGGGTGGCTATGGCGGAACCGATCGCGCCGTAGCCGACGACGGTCACCCGACGGTCGGCGAGGGACCGGGTTTCCCGCGAGTCCCACCGCTGCTCGACCCGGTCGAACTGGAACACCGCGATCTCGCGGAGGGAGGTCAGCGCCAGGCCGACCGCGAGCTCCGCCGTCTCGTCGTCGTGGATGCCGCGGCCGTTCGCCAGGTGCGCGTGACCGGGCACGTGCGGGATCGCCCACTCGTACCCGGCACTCGGCAGCTGCAGCAGCTCGAGGTTCGGCAGGTCGTGCACGTACTGCCACCGGTGCCGTCCACCGAAGTAGAACGGCAGGAAGGCGATGGCGACCTGCTCGGCCCGGGGGTACGGCGCCTCGACGTCCCAGACGTCCAGCTCGATGCCGTCGGGCACCGGACCGAACCGGTCGACCAGCTCCTGGAAGGGCAGCGTGACGATCGGCACCGGGTTCAGGCGTCCGTGCGGGGCGAGAACGCGCCGTGCGAGTCGAGCGGGCCGCGGCCCACGTAGCCCTCGGTCACGTTCTCCTGGATGACGTCGCCGAAGTGCGACGGCAGCGTGGCGCGGTGTGCGTCGCGGAGCTCGTCGATCGTCGCCTCGAACGCACCCTGGACCTCGAGCGAGCCCGACGCGGCGTCGGTCACACCGATGCGCAGGACCGGGTAGCCCCGGCCGTTGCAGAGGCCCTGGAAGCGGACGTCGTCCTCGCGGCGCACGGTCACGATGACGCGGCCGGTGGACTCGGAGAAGAGTGCGGTCGCGGTGTCGACGCCGTCGCGGGACTCGAGCTCGTCGAGCACGACCCGGGCGCCGAGGCCGAAGCGCAGGACCGACTCGGCGAGGGTCTGGCCGAGGCCGCCGTCCGCCAGGTCGTGTGCGCTCGTGAGCAGCTGCTCGTCGGCCGCGGCGGCCAGGAGCTCCGCCAGCGCCTTCTCGCGCCCGAGGTCCACCGCCGGCGGGCGACCGCCGAGGTGCCCGTGCACGGTGCCGGCCCAGGCCGACCCGTCGAGCTCGAGGCTCGTCGTGCCGAGCAGGTAGATGTTGTGGCCGTCGTCCTGCCAGCCGGAGGGGATCCGCTTGGCGACGTCGTCGATCACGCCGAGCACGCCGACGACGGGCGTCGGGTGGATCGGGGTGTCACCGGTCTGGTTGTAGAACGACACGTTGCCGCCGGTCACCGGGATGCCGAGCTCCATGCAGCCGTCCGCGAGACCTTCGACGGCCTCGGAGAACTGCCACATCACCTCGGGGTTCTCCGGGGAGCCGAAGTTCAGGCAGTCGGTCACGGCAGCCGGGACGGCGCCGGTGACGGCAACGTTCCGGTACGCCTCGGCGAGGGCCAGACGAGCGCCCTGCTTCGGGTCGAGCTGGCAGTAGCGGCCGTTCGCGTCGGTGGCGATCGCGACGCCGAGCCCGGTCTCCTCGTCGACGCGGACCATGCCGCCGTCGTCGGGGAAGGACAGCGCCGTGTTGCCGAGCACGTAGGTGTCGTACTGGTTCGTGACCCAGTTCTTCGAGGACAGGTTCGGGGACCCGAGCAGCTGCAGGACCTGCGCCTTGAGGGCGGGGCCGGTCTCCGGGCGGTCGAGCGACTCGGCGCCGTCGGCCTGCAGTGCGTCGATCCAGGTCGGGTACGCGACCGGGCGGTCGTACACCGGACCGTCGACGGCGACCGTGCGCGGGTCGACGTTGACGATCTCCTGGCCCTGCCAGTCGATGACGAGGCGGCCGGTGCCGGTGACCTCGCCGAGGACGCTCGTCTCGACCTCCCACTTGCCGACGACCTGCAGGAAAGCGTCGAGCTTGTCGGGGCGGACGACCGCCATCATGCGCTCCTGGCTCTCCGACATGAGGATCTCCTCTGCCGTGAGCGAGGGGTCGCGCAGCAGGACGTCGTCGAGCGAGATGTGCATGCCGCCGTCGCCGTTGCTCGCGAGCTCGGAGGTCGCGCACGAGATGCCCGCGGCGCCGAGGTCCTGGATGCCCTCGACGAGCTCCTTCTGGAACAGCTCGAGGCAGCACTCGATGAGCACCTTCTCGGCGAACGGGTCGCCGACCTGGACGGCGGGACGCTTGGTCGGGCCGCCCTCGGTGAAGGTGTCGGACGCCAGGATCGACGCGCCACCGATGCCGTCGCCACCGGTGCGGGCACCGAAGAGCACGACCTTGTTGCCGGCGCCGGACGCGTTCGCCAGGTGCAGGTCCTCGTGACGGAGGACACCGACCGCGAGGGCGTTGACGAGCGGGTTGCCCTGGTACACCGGGTCGAAGTAGGTCTCGCCGCCGATGTTCGGCAGGCCGAGGCAGTTGCCGTAGAACGAGATGCCGCCGACGACACCGTGCACGACGCGGGCGGTGTCCTCGTGGTCGACCGCACCGAAGCGGAGCTGGTCCATGACCGCGACCGGACGTGCACCCATCGAGATGATGTCGCGGACGATCCCGCCGACACCGGTGGCAGCGCCCTGGTAGGGCTCCACGTAGGAGGGGTGGTTGTGCGACTCGACCTTGAAGGTCACCGCCCAGCCGTCACCCACGTCGACGACACCGGCGTTCTCGCCCATGCCGACCATCAGGTTCTTCTTCATCTCCGGCGTGACCTTCTGGCCGAACTGGCGGAGGTAGTTCTTGCTCGACTTGTACGAGCAGTGCTCGGACCACATCACCGAGTACATCGCCAGCTCGCCCGAGGTGGGGCGGCGGCCGAGGATCTCGCGGATCTTCGCGTACTCGTCGTCCTTGAGCCCGAGGGCCGCGTACGGCTGCTCCTTGTCGGGCGTCTCGGCGGCGTCCTGGACGGTGTCGGGCTTCGGGCGGACGGGCGTGGTCACGGTGTTGTCGTTCCCTGTCACTGGAGTCGCGGGCGCTGGAGTCGCGGTCACTTGACGAGCGCGCGCTCGATCACGGAGGTGAAGAAGGTCAGGCCGTCCGTGCCGGAGGCCATGGCAGCGCGGGTGTCCGGGCCGAAGCCGGGCTCCGTCGCGTGCTCGGGGTGCGGCATGAGACCGACGACGTTCCCGCGCTCGTTCGAGACGCCGGCGATGTCGTCGATCGACCCGTTCGGGTTCACGCCGACGTAGCGGAACACGACCTGGCCGTTGTCCTCGATGCGCTTGATCTCGTCGGCGTCGGCGACGAACCGGCCGTCGGCGTTCTTCAGCGGGATGGTGATCTCCTGCTGCGCGTCGAAGCCCGCGGTCCAGGCGGTGTCGGCGTTCTCGACGCGGAGCACCTGGTCGCGCCGGATGAACTGCTGGTGGGCGTTCCGGGTGTGGGCGCCGGGCACCAGGCGGGCCTCGGCGAGCATCTGGAAGCCGTTGCAGATGCCGAGCACGGGCATGCCCTTGCCGGCGACGTCGATGACCTCGGCCATGATCGGGGCCTTCGCGGCGATGGCGCCGGCACGGAGGTAGTCACCGTACGAGAAGCCGCCGGGCAGGACGATCGCGTCGACGCCCTGCAGGTCGTGGTCGCCGTGCCAGAGCGCGACGGGCTCGGCGCCGGCGAGGCGGACCGCGCGCTGGGCGTCGCGGTCGTCGAGCGAGCCGGGGAAGGTGATGACCCCGATGCGCATCGTCACTCGACCACGCTCACGGAGACGACGTCCTCGATGACGGCGTTCGAGAAGACGTCGACCGCGATCTCACGGACCTCGGCGAGCTTGGCGTCGTCGACGGGGCCGTCGACCGACACCTCGAATCGCTTGCCGATGCGGACATTGGTCAGGTCGTTCTTGCCGAGCCGGGCGAGGGCGTTGCCCACCGCCTTGCCCTGGGGGTCGAGGATCTCGGCCTTCGGCATGACCTCGACGACGATCGTTGGCACGTGTTCACTCCAGCACAGGGGTCGGGTGGGGACAGGAACAGTCTAGGTGCCGCCCACGACCCGCCAGAGCAGTTGTGGATGACTGTTCGAAGGCGTATGTTCGACTTCGAACAATCGGCATCGAACACCCGGAGGACCCGTGCCCGACCTGACGCCACTGGCGTTCGCGGCGCTCGGCCTGCTGGCCGAGGCGCCGATGCACCCCTACGAGATGTTCCAGACGATGCTGCAGCGTCGCGAGGACCGGAACGTCAAGGTCCGACCGGGCACGCTGTACCACCAGGTCGGCCGACTGGCGGACCTCGGGTACGCCGAGGTCGTCGGCACCGACCGCGCGGGCAACCGGCCCGAGCGGACCACCTACGCGATCACGGACGCCGGACGCACGGCGCTCGAGGCGGGCCTCCGCCGCATGGTCGCCGAGCCGGCGGACGAGTACCCGCAGTTCGGGCTCGCCGTGTCCCACGTGGACAACCTCCCCGTCGAGGACGTGGCCGCCGCGCTCCGGGCGCGCATCGCCGCACTGCGCACGCAGCGCGACGGGTACGACGACGCCGCCGCGGGCCTCCAGGCCAAGGGCCTCGCCGAGCGCTACTGGCTCGACGTGTCGTACGCGCGTGCCATGCTCACCGCGCAACTCGAGTGGCTCAGTGCCATCGCCGACCGCCTCGACAGCGGTCAGATCCCCTGGGAGGGCCCGGCCCTCCCCGACGAACACCTCCAGAACAGCAAGGACACCACTCGATGACATCCGCCTCCGCCGCCGCCGACCTGGAGCACGGCAAGAAGCCGTGGCCAGCGCTCTGGGCACTCGTCGTCGGCTTCTTCATGATCCTCGTCGACTCGACGATCGTCTCGGTCGCGACGCCGACCATCTCCCAGGCACTCGACGCCGACATCAACGCCGTCATCTGGGTGACGAGTGCGTACCTGCTCGCGTACGCCGTCCCGCTCCTCATCACCGGTCGCCTCGGTGACCGCTTCGGCCCCAAGGTGCTGTACCAGGTCGGCCTCGTCGTGTTCACGCTCGCCAGTCTCTGGTGCGGGCTCGCCGGCTCGATCGAGGTGCTCATCCTCGCCCGCGTCGTGCAGGGCCTCGGCGCCGCGATGATGACCCCGCAGACGATGGCCGTCATCACCCGCATCTTCCCGCCGCAGAACCGCGGTGCCGCCATGGGCCTGTGGGGCGCCGTCGCCGGTGTCGCCTCGCTCGTGGGCCCGATCCTCGGCGGCCTGCTCGTCGACGGCTTCGGCTGGGAGTGGATCTTCTTCTTGAACGTCCCCGTCGGCGTCGTCGCGTTCGTCCTCGCGCAGAAGTTCGTGCCGTCCTTCGCCACGAACCGTCACCGCTTCGACCTGCTCGGCGTCGTGCTGTCCGCGGTCGGGCTCTTCCTGCTGGTCTTCGGCATCCAGGAGGGCGAGACCTACGACTGGGGCACCATCACCGGTCCGATCTCCGTCTGGTCGCTCATCATCGCCGGCATCGTGGTGCTCGCCGCGTTCGTCGTCTGGCAGGGCGTGCAGAAGGGGGAGCCGCTCCTCCCGCTCGGCCTGTTCACGGACCGCAACTTCACCCTCGCGAACATCGCGATCACCGCGGTCGGTGTCGCCATCGCGTCCTTCGCGTTGCCGATCATGCTGTGGGCGCAGGACGTGCTCCGGTTCTCGCCGACGCAGGCCGCGCTCCTCCTGGTCCCGCAGGCCGTCCTCTCGGCCGCGCTCGCGCCCTACGTCGGCAAGCGGCTGAACATCTGGAGCCCGCGCTGGGTCGCCTCGTTCGGCCTCGCCTGCTTCTCCGGCGGGCTGTTCTGGTTCGGCGCCCTCATCGCCGCGAACGCCGACTGGGGCTGGGTGCTCCTGCCGAGCGCGCTCCTCGGGCTCGCGAACGCCTGCATGTGGGGACCGCTCTCCGTGTCCGCGACGCGCAACCTGCCGCCGCGGCTCGCCGGCGCCGGCTCGGGCGTCTACAACACCACCCGTCAGATCGGTGCGGTGCTCGGTTCCGCCGGCATCGCTGCCCTCATGGAGGCCCGCATCCGCGCGGAGTTCCCCAGCCGGTCCGGTGGGTCCGGCATCAGCGCCGAGCAGACGGGGTCCCTGCCGGGCTTCCTGCTCGACCCGTTCTCGCGGGCGATGGGCCAGTCGTTGGTCCTGCCGGCCGTCGTGCTCATCGCGGCGATCGTCGCGGCACTGTTCCTGACGAAGCCGAAGCAGACGGCCGCGTGGAAGCAGACCGGCGCGGTCGCCACGCAGCCCGACGGTGGACAGGTCGAGGCCGGACAGGCCGACAGCGGTCAGGTCGGCGGCGGCCAGGTCGCGGGCGGCCGTCCCACGACGGGGGAGCGGGACCACGTCGCCGCGCACGCCTCGTCGCCGGCACCCACCACCGCCGAGGAGGAGCTCGCCACCACCGAGCACCACGGCAAGCACGCGGGCGCCTAGCCGCACGACGCCCGCGCTCGTCGCGCCGCCGGAGCCCCGGTCCCTCGCACGAGGGGCCGGGGCTCCGTCGTGCCGGCGGCGCGGCCACGGCGCCGCGGGACCACGGCGGCGGGGAACAGCCGGACGCGCAGCGGCCGAGCCGAGGGGCGCGGCCCTGGAGCGCGCGGCCGTGGGTGCGCAGCCGCGGGAGCCGCGGGGCGTGGAGCCGCGGGAGCCCGGCAGCGCGGGACCCACTGCCCCCGTCAGGATCGACGCCGCAGGTGCTCCCGCGTCAGCGCCGCCATCTGCTCGTCCGTCAGGTCGTCCACGGCCCTGGCCTCGCGGCGGTCCGAGCGTTGCCACCGGACGAACAGGGCGATGAGCACGGGGACGTCCGCGACCTCGGCGATGAACCACAGCAGGTCGCCCGCCAGGTGCTGGTCCTGCAGGGGCGACGGTGCCCACGGCACGTGCAGGGCGGTCCGGCCGGCACCGTCCAGCACGTGGCTGCTCACCCGCATCACGACCGCGGGCACGGCATCGAGCACGAGCTCGACGAACGCGAGCAGGAACTCGGCGGTCGCGAAGGCGGAGGAGTGGAGCACCCCGACCTCGGACAGCGGTGCCAACAGGAGGAAGCCCAGCACCGGGACGAGGACGGTCACCGCTTCGGCGCTGAGGAACGACTGCCGCAGCACGCCCGCCAGCGGGGTGAGCAGGACGCCGAACACGGCCAGGGCCACCAGGGGCGCGACGATCGCGTTGCCGAGCAGCCGTGCCGGACGGGACCGCAGGACGGCGTCGGCGGCCCCGGACAGGCGGGTCGGGCCTCCCGTCCGGAGCAGCGTGAGCGGGCCGGCCGCCGCGGCGAACGCGGGCACCGCGAAGAACAGCGTCGCGAGCCGCAGGACGAACGCCCACCGGAGCTGGCGGTCGTCCTGTCCCACGATGCCGGACTGCAGCGTCGCGAACAGGCCGAGCGCGGCGACGAACGCCACGGTCCGCCACCACGGCCAGCGCGCGCCGCGGCGGCGGGCGGCGAGGACCCAGCGGCCGTAGACGGCTGCCGCGACGACGACCAGCGCCGTCGCCAGGGGGTCGACGTGCCAGGTGCTCCAGAACTCGGAGGGTGACGGCGTGGGGTGCCTCCCGGGGTCGCGCTGCGGGAGTCATCCTCCTCCGGCCGGGAGGCCCGACACGGCCCCGGCGTATGAGGATCCCTACATGCGTCCCGCGCTGGGCACCGGCGTCGCCGCCTCCTCCGCCGGCACCGTCCGTGCGAGGAGCCACACACCCAGCGGGATCGCGACGGCCCCGACGAGCGCCAGCGGGAAGGAGAGGTGGAGCTGCATGACCGCGAACGCGGGACCGATCGTGCACACGGCGCCGGCCGCCAACATGGACCACGCCGGGCGGTCCGACCCGGGCGTCAGGCGGGGGAGGGGCCGATCGGCGCGACGGACCAGGCGGGCGACACCGAGGGTGGCGGCGAGGAGCACGACGACCGCGACCGGGCGGGTGGCCCACCAGACGCCCGAACCCGGCGAGGGGAACGGCAGCCCCACGAGCAGGCCGACCCCGTTGAGCAGGATGAACAGCGGCAGGTGCCAGAGGTAGATCGTCATGCCGTCGCGGCCGAGCAGGAACACGACGGCCTGCGCGGGGCGGGTTGCCATCAGTCGCGTCAGGGGTGCGTGCACGAGCTGGACGAGGCACGCTTGCCCGACGGCGAGGAACGCCAGCGGGAGCATCGGCGGGTTGAGGTCCTGCAGCATGTCCGGTGCCCAGAGGCCGACGGACGTCAGGGGCACGAGCAGGGCGTACGCCAGGCCGGCGATGCCGAGCAGCAGGAGCCGGGACCGTCGGGCGAACCAGCCGTCGACCCACAGGAACCCGAGCTGCTGGGCGAAGAGCCACACCGGGCCGAGGTTGAGCAAGCCGACCTCGACGATGCCGGACGCCAGGCGGACCGAGTCGATCGCGGCCGCGAGCAGGAGCAGCGCGAGCAGGGTCCGCCACGGCGCACGCGCGTGCAGCCGGGCCATGACCGGGACGCAGCACTGTGTGATGCCGTACGCCGCCAGGAACCACAGCGGGGACCCGATGCCGAAGGCGAGCTCGCCGAGCAGGTCGGCGGGCGTCCCGACCGCGGTGGCGATGCCGAGGCCGACGGCGAGCACCACGAAGAGCGGGACCGCGGGGCGGAACAGCCGGACGAGCCGGGTCGCGATGAAGTCCCGGGCTGGGTCGCCGCCGTGACCGGCCCGGGCGACGGTGCTGCGCCATCCGACGGCGCTCGCGAACCCGCCGACCACGAAGAACAGCGGCATCACCTGGCCGACCCAGGTCGCCCCGACGTTCCAGGGCAGTTCCTGCAGTGGGCTCGTGACCCGGATGCCGGACGCGCCCGACCCGACCCCGACCATCGTCACGTGCACGACGACGACGAGGACGACGCAGGCCGTCCGGATGAGGTCGACGACCAGGTCCCGCTGCGCGATGGTCCCCCGGGCGTCCTGAGCGGTGTTCGCCGGCGTCGCGCCGGCCTGCTGCATGGACATGGCTGGACGCTACCGGCCGGACCACCCCCGTCGAGCGATGCTCAGCTGATCGCGACCCGATCGTGACACATCGTATTCCGCAACGCGCATGTGGTGTTGGCGTCGGAAGCGCGTCCGCCGTGTACTGTGAGCGTTGTCTTGAACGCTGCAAGAGAAAGGCTCCGCATGGTCGACGACACCGAACTCCTCCGCGGAGCCGGACTCCGGGTCACCGCTCCTCGGCTCGCGGCACTCCGGGCGATCGAGGCGTCCCCGCACACCACGGCGGACGACCTGGTCAGCGCGCTCGCCGCTGAACTGCCGACGACGAGCCACCAGGCGGTCTACGGCGTCCTCAACGCGCTGACCGGCGCCGGGCTCGTCCGTCGGATCGAGCCGGCCGGCAGCCCCGCCCGGTACGAGCGCCGGACCGGCGACAACCACCACCACATCGTCTGCACCATGTGCGGCGCGATCGGCGACGTCGACTGCGCCGTCGGTCACGCCCCGTGCTTGACCCCGTCGGAGACCCACGGCTTCGCGGTCACCACCGCCGAGGTCACCTACTGGGGCATCTGTGAGCAGTGCGCTGCGGCGGAGCAGGCGGACGAGGCCGATGAGCCGACGGGTGCCCTGGTCCCCGCGACCGCGCCTCCCGTCGCCGCACCCGGCGTGGGCTGACCGCCCACGTCGCACGGGCCTCCCGGCAGGCCCCCCTCAGGCGCGCCCGCTGTCCGGCGCCGCCCACCGAGACCAACCCGAGCCACCCCGACCGATCCAACCGTTCCACCTAGGAGGAACCGTGTCCGACCAGAACACGCCCACCACCACGACCAACAGCGGGGCCCCGGTCTCCAGCGACCAGCACTCGATGGGTGTCGGGGCCGACGGCCCTCTCGCCCTGCACGACCACTACCTGGTCGAGAAGCTCGCGCAGTTCAACCGCGAGCGCGTCCCGGAGCGCGTCGTCCACGCCAAGGGCGGCGGTGCGTTCGGTACCTTCACCGTCACGCAGGACGTGTCGCAGTACACCCGCGCCGCGTTCCTGCAGCCGGGGAAGACCACCGAGATGCTCGCCCGCTTCTCGAGCGTCGCCGGTGAGCAGGGCTCGCCCGACACCTGGCGCGACCCCCGCGGCTTCGCGCTGAAGTTCTACACCGAAGAGGGCAACTACGACCTCGTCGGCAACAACACCCCCGTCTTCTTCATCCGCGACGGCATCAAGTTCCCCGACTTCATCCGCTCGCAGAAGCGCCTGCCGGGCTCGCACCTGCGCAACCACGACATGCAGTGGGACTTCTGGACCCTGTCGCCCGAATCGGCGCACCAGGTCACGTGGCTCATGGGCGACCGCGGTCTGCCGTCGTCGTGGCGCCACATGGACGGCTTCGGGTCGCACACCTACCAGTGGATCAACGCCGCGGGCGAGCGCTTCTGGGTGAAGTACCACTTCCTCACCGAGCAGGGCCACGCGACCCTGACGCAGGAGGACGCCGACCGCATCGCCGGCGAGGACGCGGACTTCCACATCCGCGACCTGTACGAGGCCATCGAGCGTGGTGACACCCCGCGCTGGACCCTCAAGGTGCAGGTCATGCCGTACGAGGACGCCGCGAGCTACCGCTTCAACCCGTTCGACCTGACGAAGGTGTGGCCGCACGCCGACTACCCGCTCATCGAGGTCGGCACGATGGAGCTCAACCGCAACCCGGAGAACTACTTCGCGCAGATCGAGCAGGCGACCTTCGCCCCGTCGAACTTCGTGCCCGGCATCGCGGCGAGCCCGGACAAGATGCTCCTCGCACGCATCTTCAGCTACGCGGACGCCCACCGCTACCGCGTCGGCACGAACCACGCGCAGCTGCCGGTGAACGCCCCGAAGAACGAGGTGCACTCGTACTCCAAGGACGGCGCCATGCGCTTCGACTTCCAGAAGGCCGAGGTGCCGGTGTACGCCCCGAACACGCTCGGTGGGGCGCACGCCGACCCGAACGCGACGGACGACGTCCCCGGGTGGGAGTCCGACGGCGCCCTCCAGCGCTCCGCCGCGACGCTGCACCCCGAGGACGACGACTGGGGTCAGGCCGGCACGCTCTACCGCGAGGTGCTCGACGACGCCGCCCGCGAGCGTCTGGTCGGCAACATCGCCGGACACGTCTCCAAGGTGACGCGTGACGACCTGCGCGAGCGCGTCTTCGCCTACTGGACGAACGTCGACCCCGACCTCGGTGCCCGCGTGCGCGCCGCCGTCGTGCCGACCACCCCGGGCTCCAACGAGGACGCGGAGGCGGTCGCCGTCGAGGCGTAGTCGACGCGGGAACCGCCGGGAGGCTCCCCGCCGGTCACGGCCGGACCGCCGCTGGCGCGACGCTCCGGTACCGGCCGGCGGGGGCCCAGGTGCGGGTCCGACTCGCACCGCGCCTCCCGTGTGTCCGGCTGCGTCCGGTGCCCCGGCGTCAGACCTGCTGGCCGTTGAGGAGGATCGGTCCCTCCGGCCAGTCCTCGAGCCGGGCCGTGACCGGACGGACCATCCACCCGCCCTGCTCGGTCTCCGAGACGCCGGCGCCGTCCGCCGTGAATGCACTGAAGGTGCCGACCGCCTCGGGGAACTCGTGCCAGCCCATGTGTGCGTAGAACGGGATCCGGTCCTCACCCGCGCCGAGGAACCCGTACGGCACGCGGAGGCCGTCGAGGACGTCGTGCACGCGGTCCATCAGCTCGCGACCGACGCCCGTGCCCTGCAGCCGCGGTGCGACCCCGACCAGGCCGGTGTCGCCGACCAGGACGTCCTCACCGCCGACCGTGACGAACATCCGCCGGATGCCGACGTGTGCGAGGACGACGCGGTCCTCGGTGCGACCGACCACACGGCGCTCGGGCTGCATCCCCGCCCAGCTCCGGCCGCCGACGTACCAGTGCGACCAGCTCGGGAAGGCCTGCGCCAGCATCGCCGCGATCGCTTCGTGGTCGGTGAGCGTCAGCGCGCTCTCCTCGACCACCTCCCACCGGATGTCGTCAGTCATCGCACCATCCTGCCGGGTGCGCCTGGCCGCCAGCGCGGGTCGGGCTCGCCGCCGGTGGGTCGGGGCTCATCCGCGACCGGTGGTCGTCACCTCGATGCGGTTCGCCCAGGGGTCCTCGAACGCGACCGTCCGACCGTCGTCCGCGGTCTGCACGCCGGCGTCGCGCATCCGGGCGGTGAGCGCGCCGAGGTCGTCGTCGGCCGGCACCTCGATGCGCACGAGGCCCAGCCCGAGGGCGAGCTGTCGGCGTCCGGCCCCGCGCGAGTTCCACGTGTTCATCGCCATGTGGTGGTGGTACCCGCCGGCGCTGACGAACAGTGCCTGGCCGCCCACCGCCGCGGTGGTCTCGAAGCCGAGCGTGTCGACGTAGAACGTCTCCGCGGTGGCGACGTCCCCGACCGACAGGTGCACGTGGCCGACGCGGCCCGGTCGTGATCCGGCGTGCTCGAGCGCCTCGGCCGTCAGGTGCTCCTGCAGGAAGGCGTTCGGGTCGAGGTACACGGTGTCCATGTCGACCGAGCCGTGCGTCCACGACCACTGCGTCCGGTCGCGGTCCCAGTAGAGCTCGACGCCGTTGCCCTCGGGATCCGTGCAGTAGAAGGCGTTGCTGACGAGGTGGTCGGCGCTGCCGGTGAAGGACTGCGGGTAGCTGGTGGCGACGGAGTACAGGGCGGCGGCCAGGTCGGCCCGGGTGTCGAAGAGCACGGCGGTGTGGAACAGGCCGGCCTGCCCCGGGCCGGCGTTCCGGAGCGCCGGCTCGTGCTCGAGGACCAGGACCGGCACGGTGCGTCCGCCCGGTGCGCCCCCGGCAGCCGGACGGCCGAGCACCACGCGGCCGCCCTGCTGCGCGAGCACCGTCAGGCGGACACCGTCCCGGTAGTACGCCGTCATCGCGTCGAGGTCGGCGACCCGGAGCGTGACGGCGCCCATCCCGGTGTCCGCGGCGAGGAGGTCCTGCGAGTGCATGTCCTCAGTGTGCGCCGATATTGGTGACACGTCAACGAAACGCGTCACTTCGCGCTGAAGCCTCCGTCGGTCTTGAGCAGCTGCCCGTTCACCCACCCGCCGTCCGGCCCGCACAGGAAGCTGACGAGCGCGGCCGTGTCCCGAGGCGTCGACGCGCGTCCGAGCGGGGTCTGGTCCACGGCGGCCTGCCGGATCTCGTCGGTCATCCACCCGGTGTCGTTCGGCCCCGGGTTGATCGTGTTCGCGCTGACCCGAACGTCCCCGAGTTCGATCGCGGCACCGACGACGAGTCGGTCGAGCGCGCCCTTGCTCGTCCCGTACGGCAGGTTGAAGCCGACGTGGTCGCTCGTCAGGGCGATCACGCGCCGCTGGTCGAGGGGTGCGTCGGCCCCCTCGCGGAGCCGGCGCGCGTACGCCTGCACGATGAGGAACGGAGCCCGCACGTTCACGGCCAGGTGCTTGTCGAACGACTCGACAGTGGTCGTCGCGAAGTCCGAGTCGACCGATTCGCAGTGTGACATGACGACCGCGGTCACCGGAGCGCCCGCCTCCGCCTCGGCCCGGCCGACGAGCGCGGCCGCCTGCTCGGCGTCGGCCAGGTCGACCGGGAGGCGCATCACGGCAGCCCCCGCGGCCTCGCACTCCGACACGACCGCGTCCACCCCCTCCGGGTCCGCGGCTCCGTGCACCCGCTCGTCGTACGGACCCCACCAGCTCAGGGCGAGGTCCCAGCCGTCCGCCGCCAGACGGGTCGCGATGGCGGCACCGATGCCGGCGCGGCGGCCCACCCCGGTCACCAGGGCGAGTGGTCTGCGGTTCGTCATCCGGGCCTCCGTCCCGACCGTGCGTCGGTGCGCGGTCCGGTCCACCCTGGCATCGAACCCGGTCGCTCGTCGGTCCGACCCGACGGGGACGGGCCAAGATGGACCGATGCCCTCCGAACGCCGCGGTCGCCCACGCCCCCAGGACCTGCCGGTCGAGCACGTCCGCGACCGGATGTCGTCGTACATCTACGGCAACATCACCGTGCTCGCCGTCGCGATCGCGGTCTCGCCCGAGCAGATCCACCACGGAGCCGCCGTGCTCACCGTGCTCGCGACGGCGGTGCTGACGTACCTCGCGCACGTGCTCGCGCACCTCGTGGCACACGCGATCGGGGACACCGCCGACGACACGGCGCGGCGGGAGTCCGTCGCGGTGATCACCCGGAACGCCAACCCGATCGCGACCTCAGGACTCATCCCCGGCGTCCTCTATGCGGCCGCGTGGATCGGGTGGGTACCGGCCGAGTGGGCGCAGACCGCCGCGGTCGTCATCCTGGTCGTCCGCATCGGCCTGGTCGGGGTGTTCCTCCAGCGGTTCCGCGGCAAGCAGCCGTCGTTCCTCGGGCTCTGGGGCGGCCTCGTGCTCGCCGCCGTCGCGCTCGTCATCTCCGTCGTGAAGGTCGTGGTCACCCATTGAGCGAGACAGATCCGTCGGCCGCGACCGAGCAGACCCGTGGCCGGTCCACGGCCCGGTTCCTGCGCGACCTCGTGGTGATCGTGGTGGCGGCGCTGGTCGTGTCCTTCCTGGTGAAGGCGTTCCTGGTGCGGTCGTTCTACATCCCCTCGGAGTCGATGGAGGACACCCTGCTCGTCGGGGACCGGGTCCTCGTGAACGAGCTCGTGCCCGACGTCATGTCGCTCGAGCGCGGTGACGTCGTCGTGTTCCGCGACCCGAACGCGTGGCTCGCCCCGGGGCAGGGCGAGGACCTCATCAAGCGCGTGATCGGGCTGCCGGGCGACCGGGTCGAGTGCTGCGACGCCCAGGGCCGGCTGTCGGTCAACGGGCACGCGGTGGACGAGCCGTACGTGCGCCTGCCGGCGGACGTGAACCGGGTCTCCGGCGAGGACTTCTCGATCACGGTGCCGGACGGCCGTGTCTGGGTCATGGGTGACAACCGGTACAACTCCGCCGACTCGCGCGTGCACGGCAACGTGCCGGTCGAGGACATCGTCGGTCGGGCGTTCGTGATCACCTGGCCGGTCGACCGCTGGTCGGTGCTGTCGCGGTACGGCGACGAGTGGGACGCGGTCCCCGACGCCGACTGAGCGCGAGCGGTGCGCGAGCGGTGAGCGGTGCGCGGTGCGCGGTGCCGGGGGAGTCGTGCGCGTGGCCCGTCGACTGGGGTCATGCGTTCCGTGAACTCCGAGAGGGCTTGTCCGGTATCCGCGTTAGCGTGGTCGCATGAGCACCGAGCACGTCGAGCAGACGATCCCCGCTTCCGCTCCCGTCGCGGCTCGTCGTGCTGCGCTGCTCGCCGCACTCGACGTCGTGCAGGGCGGCCCGGAGGAACGGTTCGAGCGCATCACCCGGATCGCCCGAGAGGCGTTCGGCGTCTCCGGCTCCTTCCTCAACCTCGCCGGCGACGACGTGCTCTTCCACAAGTCGCAGCAGTCCGACCAGGTGTTCCCCGGGTCGACGCCCATCCTGGACACGTTCTGCGGCCGGACGCTCGACCAGGACGGCCCCGTCGTCGTGCCGGACGCGCGGGACGACCTGCGCTTCTCCGACCTGCCGATGGTGAACAACGACCCGAACGTCCGCTTCTACGCCGGGGTCCCGCTGCACGTCGGTGCCGACGCGACCAAGGTCGGGACGCTCTGCCTCATCGACCCGAGCCCGCGTGCCCTCGCCCCCGAGGACGTCGCCCTGCTCGAGGAACTCGGCGTCTGGGCGGAGCGCGAACTGGCCACCGGTCTCGACGACGACCGCCTCCGCACGGTGCTCTCCGGGCTGCAGCCGCACACCCTCGACCTGCCCGGCTGGACCATCGGCGGGACGTCGATCCCGCACGGCATCGTGTCGGGCGACTTCCACGACTGGCGCATCGACGACGGCACGGTGGACCTCACCATCGCGGACGTCATGGGGAAGGGCATGGCCGCCGGACTGCTCGCGGCCGGCATGCGCGGCGCCCTGCTCGCCCGCCGGCACGAGGACCCGTCCACCGCGGTCGCCGGGCTCGAGGAGCAGGTCGCCCCGGACCTCAGCGCCGCCGAGGCCTTCGCGACCCTGTTCCACGGGCGGCTCGACACGGCGACCGGTCGGCTGGCGTTCGTCGACGCCGGGCACGGACTCGTCCTGCACCTGCACGCCGACGGCACCGAGACCGTGCTGCGGTCGCTCGACCTGCCGGTCGGCCTGCACCCGATCGGGATGGACCGCGCGGCGGGGGAACTCGTCCTGGAACCGGGTGACACCCTGCTGCTCGTCAGCGACGGCGCCCTCGAGCTGTGGGACTCGACCCTGGCGTCGCTCTCCCGGCTCGGCGCGCTCCACCGGAAGTCGCCGGACCTGTCGACGTTCCTGGCCGGTGTCCGGGGCCGGGCGCTCGAACACGACCCGGGTGACGACCTGACCGTCGTGGTCGTGTCCCGCGACGCCTGACCCGGCCTGACCGGATGGCAGCGCGACCGGCTGCCTGCCCGACCGGCTGCCTGCCCGAACGGCTGCCTGCCCGATCGGCCGCCTGCCCGGTCGGTCTTCCGCCGGCCGGGACGCGGTCAGGCGCCGAGGCGCTCGATCAGCTCGCGGTAGCGCGCGGCCGTCCGCTCGACGACCTCGTCCGGCAGCACGGGCGGGGTCCCGGTGCGGTCCCAGTTCGCGCTGAGCCAGTCGCGGACGATCTGCTTGTCGAACGAGTCCGTCCGGTTGCCCGACTCGTACGCCGCTGCGTCCCAGTAGCGACTCGAGTCGCTCGTCAGGACCTCGTCCGCGATCCGGATCAGTCCGTCGGCGTCGCGGCCGAACTCGAACTTCGTGTCCGCGATGACCACACCGCGCTGCAGGGCGATCGCCGCCGCCTCGGAGTACACGGCGAGGGACAGGTCACGCAGCGCCGCGGCGTCCGCGGGGCCGACGAGTTCCTCGGTGCGCTCGAACGAGATGTTCTCGTCGTGCTCGCCCTGCGGGGCCTTGTACGCGGGCGTGTAGATGGGCTCCGGCAGGCGGTCACCGTTCGCCAGCCCGGCGGGCAGCTGTACACCGCAGACACTGCCGGTCTCCTGGTACTCGGCCCAGCCGCTGCCGACCAGGTACCCCCGCACGACGCACTCCACGGGGAACATCCGCAGCGGCATGACGTGCATGGAGCGTGCCTCGACGGATGCCGGGACGGGCGTCGTCGTCCCGCTCGGGGTGAGCAGGTGGTTCGGGACGTCACCCAGCTGGTCGAACCAGAAGCGGGACAGCCGGGTGAGGAGCTCGCCCTTGCCCGGGATCGGCGGCTCGAGCGCGAAGTCGTAGGCGCTCACCCGGTCGGACGCGACGAGGAGCAGTTCGGTGGCACCGGCGACGTCGGCCGTCGACGCGGGCACGTACAGTTCGCGGACCTTGCCGGAGGAGACGTGTCGCCAGCCCTGGACGTCCGGGGCGGCGCTCATCGGACGACCTTCGCGGCGATGTCGGTGCGGAACTGCGCGCCGGGGAGCGTGATGTCGTGCAGGCCGGCGTAGGCGCGGTCGCGCGCTTCGGCGAAGTCGGCCCCGGTGGCGACGACGCTGAGCACCCGGCCGCCGGTCGCGACGGAGTCGCCGTCGAGGGCGCCCGTCGCCGCGTGCAGCACGGCGACGCCGTCGCGGGCGTTCGCGGCGTCGACACCCGTGATCGTCCGGCCGGTGACCGGGCTCTCCGGGTAGCCCTCGCTGGCCAGGACGACCGTGACGGCCGCCTGGTCGCGGAACTCCGGCCGCGGCGTGGAGCCGAGCTGCCCCGACGCGGCGGCGAGCAGCAGGCCGCTCAGCGGGGTCGCGAGGCGGGGGAGCACCACCTGGGTCTCGGGGTCGCCGAAGCGGGCGTTGAACTCGATCACCCGCACGCCCTGCTCGGTGACGATCAGCCCGCAGTAGAGCAGTCCGACGAAGGGCGTGCCCTCGTGCTCGAGCTGGCGGACGGTGGGCAGCGCGACCAGGTCGGTGACCTCGTCCACGAAGGCCTGCTCGGACCCCCAGCGGTCGTCGAGCCACGGCAGCGGCGAGTACGCGCCCATGCCGCCGGTGTTCGGTCCGAGGTCACCGTCGGACAGTCGCTTGTAGTCCTGCGCGGGCGACAGCGGTCGGACGTCGTGCCCGTCGCTGAGGAAGAACAGCGAGACCTCTTCCCCGTCGAGGAACTCCTCGACCACGACGTGTCCGTGCTGCAGCCAGTAGGTCGCGTGGTCGATCGCCGCCTGGCGGTCCTCGGTCACCAGGACGCCCTTGCCCGCCGCGAGCCCGTCCGCCTTGACCACGTACGGAGCACCGAGCTCGTCGAGCGCCGCCACTGCCTCGTCCACCGTGCCGGCGGACACGGGACGTCCGGTCGGGACGCCGGCCTCGGCCATGACGCGCTTGGCGAAGGCCTTCGACCCCTCGAGCTGCGCGGCGGCCTTGCCGGGACCGAACACCGGGATGCCCCGGGTGCGGAGCGGGTCGGCGACGCCGGCGATGAGGGGCGCTTCCGGTCCGACGACGACGAGCTCGACGTCGTTCTCGAGCGCGTACTCCGCCACGAGTGGGCCGTTCGTGGGGTCGAGCGACACCGTCTCCACGTCGGCGGCGATGCCGGCGTTCCCCGGCGCTGCCGTGATGACGTGCCCGGCCTGTTCTGCCAGGAGGGCCGTGATGATCGCGTGCTCGCGGGCACCGGAACCGAGGACGAGGATTCGCACCCGATCACCCTACCGAGCCCGATGAGCCGCCCGTAGTGCACCGGCTAGCCTGTGGGGATGCCGCCGAAGACCATCGACGACGCCGTCGGCCGGGCCGCGCTCGACGCCGTCACCGCCGGCGCGACCGACCGCTCCTCGATCGCGACGGCCGTCCGCTGGACCCTGCAGCGCCTGGCCGAGGACGTGCCCGGCAACAGCGTCGAGGTGCGGGTCCCGCCGTTCGCCGCGGTGCAGGCCGTGCCCGGACCGCGGCACACGCGCGGCACGCCGCCGAACGTGGTCGAGACGGACGCGACGACGTGGCTCGCGCTCGCGACGGGTCGGCAGCACTGGGACGACCCGGAGACCACCCGCCGCGTCAGCGCGTCCGGTTCACGGGCCGACATCGCCGCGTTCCTGCCGGTCCGCCTGCCCTGACCCGGCGGCGTGGTGACACGCCCGTCGGTCTCGGTACCCGGGGGAATTAGGTAGGTCCTACCGATGTGGACCGTGCACCCGCTTCTCTAGCCTTGGTGAAGCCGCCGGGATTCGGACCCGACCCGAACGGGTCCGAACCCGGCGACGCATTCCACGCTACGCGAAACCGGGCGCGGTGTGTCAACGGCAGCGGCGAGTCGTGCTGCATCCCGCAACTTCTTCTGCGGTCTGCCCAGACCGTTCCGTCCTGCTCAGACCGTTCCGTGCGCCGGCCGTTCCCTGCGCGGGGCGTTCCGTGCGCGGGCCGTTCCGTGCCCGGCCCGGTCCATCCCCGGCTCGTTCTGTGTTCAGACGAGTTCGACGAGTTCCGACCGTGCGCGGATGTCCCACTTCGCGAACACGCGCGACATGTGTGCGTCCACCGTCCGGACCGACAACCCGAGTCGGTCCGCGATCCGCCGGTTCGAGTACCCCTGGGCGGCGAGCTCGGCCACCTCGTACTCGCGCTTCGTGAGCGGCTGCTTCGTCCGGCCCGCGGTGACGGCCATGCCGCACGCGGCCAGGTCGGCCTGGGCGCTGGCGATCCACGCGCGGTCACCCGACCGCAGGGCGTCGGCGTACCCGGTGATCGCCGCGGCCAGGGGCCCGTCGACGCGGGTGGCCGCGTCCTGCATCCGCGCGAGGGACGCGGCGGTGTCCCGACCGGCCATCGCGTCCATCGCGTAGTGCAGGGTCTGCGCGTAGAGCACGTGGGTCCACGCGCCCGCCGCCGTCCCGCGCGCGATGATCTCGTCGGCCCGCCGGAGCCCGGACGGGTTCCCGAGCAGCGCCTCGGTCCACGCGATCGTCGTCTCGATCTGGTCGCCGAGGATTCGCATGGCACGGAGCGGTGTGGTCCGCGCCCGCTCCACGGACTCGGCTGCTGCGTCCGGCATGTCGGCGTACGCCTGGGACATGGCCAGACGGGACCACGCGTAGGCCGAGAAGCCGCCGGGGTCGATGACCTCGTACCGCTCGCACGCGGCGGTGAAGGCCGTCACGGCGTCGGACCACCGTCGCTCCCCGAGTGCGCGGTTCCCGATGCCGAAGAGCTCGAGGGTGAAGTCGTACTTGAGGAACGGGTCGGCCCGGATGAGCGGGACCTGCGTCACCATCTCGGCGATGTCCCCGCGCCACACCTGGACCTGGTGCAGCACCGACACGACCTCCCCGACGGTCCACGGCGAGTCCTCGAGGTGGACCGTGGCGGTCGCCAGGCAGGCGTGGGCCAGTCGCATCGCGTCGTCCAGCCGCCCACCGGTGCCGAGGGCCATCACGGCGCACGCGGCGATGGGCAGGAAGGACCGCGGGATCGCCGGGGCGTGCAGGACCCCGGAGCGCTCGATCTCCTGTCGGATCTCGGCGAATTCGCCGCCCCACCCGAGGTGCGAGAGCCGCAGGACGCGTAGCTGCTCGCGCGCGGCCGGGCCGACGTGCGCGACGGCGATCTCGGTCAGCGTCACGGCGGACGCGGCGTCGTCGTCGTGGAACTGCCGGAGGTTGGCGAGTGTCTCGCACGCCTCGACGACCGCGACGTCGTCGACGTCGACGCCGGACGTGGCGAGGCCCCAGGCGGCTTCCGCGTCGACCCGGCCGGCCTCGCGTCCGCTGCTGTACCCGTGGGCGAGCGAGCGCAGGCAGTGGGTGCGGACCCGCTCCGTCGGCGTGAGGACCGCCCCGAGCATGGCGGACGTCAGGGCGATCGTGCTCTCGTGCTCCTGGAGGCCGTTCGCGATCCGCGCTGCGTCGAGCAACTGGTCGACGGGCGGCAGGACACCGCACTCGAGCGCCCACAGGATCGCGCGGAGACGTGCCGCCGGCGGTGCGCCCTCCTGCCGGTCGGTGCGGAAGGCGTTGGCCCGCGCGAACAGGGCGGTCCGTCGGGCGACGGGCACCAGGGCCCGGACGACGTCGCCGACGAGGGGGTGGGACGACCGTGCGACCGGGCTGCCGGTGCCCGTGGAGTCCATCCGCACGAACCCGAGGCCGACCGCCCGGTCCAGGTCGCTCCCGTCCACCAGGGCGAGCAGGCGGGACACCGGGATCGGCTCGGCGAGCGCGACGATCTCCACGACGTCGCGCAGGTCGCCGGGGAGCGCGGCGAGTTCGGTCCGGTACATGTCGGCCAGGCTGTGGGACGCGGTGACCCGCCCGCGCCAGTACCAGCTCAGCGCGGTGTGCTCGAGCGCGCCGGAGGCCAGGCCGGCACGCACCACCTCGCGCAGGTACAGGGGGTTGCCCTCGGTCGCCCGGTGCACCTGTTCCACCGAGGCGGGTTCCAGCGGGGCACCGAGCGCGCGTTCCAGGAGCGCGGACGTCTCGTCCACGTCGAGCGGCACGAGGTCGATCCGCTCGAGGAGGTCGTCCTGCCAGAGCGCCCGCAGCGGTTCGGCCAGCGCCGTGAAGTCGCGGCAGGTGAGGACGAGCCGCGCGCCGTGGTCGCGCACGAGCCACGCGACGTAGCGGGCGGACAGCGCGTCGAGCAGGTCCGCGTCGTCGACCCGCAGCACGAGCTCCCGACCCTCCGTCCGGGCCGCGCGGCGCAGGAGTTCCTCGGCCGGGACGGGTTCCGTCAGGTCGTCGCCGAGCACGTCGCCGAACCGGTCCGAGACCGCACCGAACGGCATCGAGGAACCGGCGGCGACCGCGGTGATCGGCACGACCAGGGGTGCCGGGTCCGGCGCTCGTCGGACCACGCGGTCGGTCACGCGGGCGGCGACGGTGGTCTTCCCGAGTCCGGGCGCACCGACGAGCGCGACGCTCCACCGGTGATCGGCGACGACCGCGACGGCCCGGTCTTCCTCTCGGCGGCGGAGCACCGGCCATGACAACCGGGCGGGAGCCCGCGTCGGACGGCGGTCACCCGGGTCGGCTTCGTCGACCATCGCGCACCTCCCGTCTCGAAACCCCGCGGTACCGGACCATCATCTCGCGTCCAGTGGATGAACTGCCGCGC
This sequence comes from Curtobacterium sp. MCJR17_055, assembly GCF_003224335.1. Taxonomy (GTDB): domain Bacteria; phylum Actinomycetota; class Actinomycetes; order Actinomycetales; family Microbacteriaceae; genus Curtobacterium. The sequence goes on along the minus strand of NZ_QKLF01000001.1, from coordinate 548,166 downwards.
GAGCCTCCTCCCAAGGTGGGGGACAATGGGACGGTGAGCGACACCGATCGACCCGACCAGCGTCCGGTCCCGGCACCCGACGTGGTGACCTCCCCGGACCAGGTCACCATCCGACGCGCGCCGCGCTTCAGCGTCTTCATCCTCGGCGGCGCCGTGCTCGGCTTCCTCGTGACGGTCGTCGTCGTCGCGCTCACCATGGGCCTCGACCGCGGCGACCAGCAGGAGACGACGGGCTTCGCCGGGCTCGTCGGGTACTTCGGCCTCTACGGCGTCTCGATCGGCATGCTCGTCGGTGCGCTCGTCGCGGTCGTCCTCGACCGGGTGTCGTCCCGTCGAGCGGCGAGCCTGACCGCCGAGCGGGTCACGGTCGACCCGGTTCCGGAGACGGTCGACGGCGAGCTCGAGGACCACGACGGCCCCGCCACCGGCCCGGCGTCCCCGACCGATGCGACGGCCGAGCCCACTGCAGACGACCAGGGGCAGCCCGAGCGCTGAGGCTGCGGTCGCGGACGCGACCACGAACGGACTGGAGGCCCGTCACCAGCTGGTGACGGGCCTCCAGTCCGTGGTCCCGACGCTCCGGACCGTCGTCAGCTGAGCTGGTTCGCCTCGACCCAGGCGAGGTACTCCGGCGACACCGTGCCGGTGACGTACTCGCCGGTGAAGCAGCTCATCTCGAGGTCCGGGACGTCGGACCCCTCGATGATCGCGTCGCGCATGTCGCCGATCTCCTGGTAGATCAGGTGGTCGCTGCCGAGCACCGTGTTGATCTCCGGGATCTTGCGGTCGTGCGCGATCAGTTCGGCACGGGTCGGCATGTTGATGCCGTAGACGTGCGGGTAGCGGACCGGCGGCGCGGCGCTGGTGAACGTGACCTCGTTCGCGCCGGCGGCACGGGCCATCTCGACGATCTCGCGGCTCGTCGTGCCGCGCACGATCGAGTCGTCGACGATGAGGATGTTCTTGCCCTTGAACTCGGACGACATCGCGTTGAGCTTCTGTCGGACGCTGCGCTTGCGCTCCGCCTGGCCCGGCATGATGAAGGTCCGGCCGACGTAGCGGTTCTTGTAGAAGCCCTCGCGGTACTCGATGCCGAGCTTCTGCGCGACCTGCATCGCTGCCGGTCGGGACGAGTCCGGGATCGGCATGACGACGTCGATGTCACCGGTCGGCGCGTACTGCTCGATGGTGTCGGCCAGGCGGTTGCCGAGACGGAGACGGGCGTCGTAGACCGAGATACCGTTCATCACGGAGTCCGGACGGGCCAGGTAGACGTACTCGAAGGCGCACGGGACGAGCCGCGGGTCCTTCGCGCACTGTCGGGCGTGCATCGTGCCGTCCATCTCGATGAAGACGGCCTCGCCGGGAGCGACGTCACGGACGATGTCGTAGCCGCCGGACTCGAGCACGAGGGACTCGCTCGCGACGACCCACTCGCTCTTCCCCGCGTCGTCGAACTTGTGCCCGAGGATGAGCGGACGGATGCCGAACGGGTCACGGAACGCGAGCAGGCCGTGCCCGGCGATCGTCGCGATCGTGGCGTACGAGCCCTCGACCCGCTCGTGCACGCGCTCGACGGCGTCGAACACCTGCCCCGGGTCCAGGTGCTTGCCGCGGACCTGGCCCTGCAGCTCGTGCGCGAGGACGTTCACGAGCAGCTCGGTGTCCGAGGTCGTGTTGAGGTGCCGGCGGTCGATGTCGAACAGCTCCCGCGTGAGTTCACGCGTGTTCGTCAGGTTGCCGTTGTGCACCAGGACGATGCCGTAGGGCGCGTTCACGTAGAACGGCTGGGCCTCTTCCTCGTTCGTCGCGGCGCCACGGGTGGCGTACCGGACGTGGCCGAGACCCATGGTCCCGAGGAGCGCCCGCATGTCACGGGTGCGGAAGGCCTCGCGCACGTGACCACGGGTCTTGTGCATGTGGTGCACGTGCCCGTCGACCGTGGCGATGCCCGTCGAGTCCTGTCCCCGGTGTTGCAGGAGGAGCAGTGCGTCGTAGATGGATTGGTTTGCAGGCCCCTGCGCAACGAGGCCGACGATGCCGCACATTCGCGGGGTGCTCCAGACCGTAGGATCGGGTGGTACCGAACAAGTCTGCCATGCCCAGCGGAGGACGACGTATGCCCAACCCCTACGCCGAGGCCGGTGTCGACACCGCCGCCGGTGACCTGGCCGTCGAGCTCATGAAGTCCGCCGTCTCGGCGACGCACAACGCGTCCGTCCTGGGCGGCGTCGGTGGCTTCGCCGGGCTCTACGACGTCTCGTTCCTCAAGGACTTCGAGCGCCCGTTGCTCGCGACCTCGACCGACGGCGTGGGGACGAAGGTCGCGATCGCGCAGGCCATCGACAAGCACGACACCATCGGGCAGGACCTGGTCGGCATGGTCGTCGACGACATCGTCGTGGTCGGCGCGAAGCCGCTCTTCATGACGGACTACATCGCCTGCGGCCGGGTCGTGCCGAACCGGATCGCCGACATCGTCGCCGGGATCGCCCGCGGCTGTGCGGCCACGGGCACCGCGCTCGTCGGTGGCGAGACCGCGGAACACCCCGGCCTGCTCGGTCCGGACGACTACGACGTCGCCGGTGCCGCGGTCGGCGCGGTCGAGGCCGGCTCGCAGCTCGGCGCGCACCTCGTGCAGGACGGCGACGCGGTCATCGCGATCGAGTCCTCCGGACTGCACTCGAACGGGTACTCGCTCGTCCGGCACGTCCTCGGCCAGCGCGGCATCGGCTACACGGACACGCTGCCGGAGCTCGGCGGCCTGGTGGGGGAGGCCCTGCTCGAGCCGACCCGCCTGTACACGTCCCCGCTGCTGGACCTGATCGAGCAGCACCCCGGTGCCGTGCACTCGCTCTCGCACGTGACGGGCGGTGGCATCGCGGCGAACCTGGCGCGCGTGCTGCCCGTCGGGTCCTGGGTCGAGGTCGAGCGGTCCACCTGGCAGCCGCTGCCGGTGTTCCGCGTGCTCGCCGACCTGGCCGGCACCCCGATCGAGGACACCGAGGGCACCTGGAACCTCGGCATCGGCATGTTCGCCGTCGTGTCCGGTGCCGCGGCGGACGAGGTCATCGCGACCCTCGGGGCAGCCGGACTGCCCGCGTGGACGGTCGGCTCGGTGTCGACCGGTGCGCGCGACCTGACCGGGTTCGAGCAGGGCGCCAAGGGCGTCGACGGCGGGGCCGTGCGCCTCGTGGGGTCCTACGCGGGCTGAGGCGCCCCGCCCGGTACCGCCCCTGGGCAGCCCGCTCCCCGAGGTTCCAGAATCACGGAACCTCGGCGCGCGAGATCCCGCGTTCGTGGCACCGGGACGTCCGACGCGCGGCGAGTTGCGGAACCTCCTCGGTGCCGCGCGTCGTCGCGTTCGCACGACTCACCGTGCCCGGCGTCGTCGAGGTCGCACGACCCGCCATGCGCGCTCCGTCGAGGTCGCAGAAGCGGCCGCCACCGGCGCGCGGAGGCGGCAGATCGCGCAACCTCGGCGGATGCCCGCGGCGGCAGATCGTGCAACCTCGGCGGATGCCCGGCGGCGGCAGACCGTGCAACCTCGGCGGATGCCCGCGCGGCGGCAGATCGTGCAACCCCGGCGGAGGCGAGGCCGGCACGGCGTGCCGCAGCGGAGGCGCGACGAGGCATCCGCCCGGGCACGACGAGACGCCGCGCTCCCCGGAGGAGCGCGGCGTCGTCAGACCGGGAGGTCAGGCGGACTTGTTCGTGTCCGTCTGGTTCTCCAGGTCACCATCGTCACCGAACTCGTCGGCCCAGCGGTCGACGTAGTCGGGCTCGTCCGACTGTTGTGCGACGGAGAGTTCGCGTTCGAGAGCACCGTAGTTCGTGTCCGGGCTGAAGTACTTCAGCTCCCGGGCGACCTTGGTGTGCTTCGCCTTCTGACGGCCGCGCCCCATGCGTGACCCCCTCTGTGTCGGCTCGTGTCCGGTCTCGGCGGGCGACGAGTGTGCACCCGGGAAGAACAGACGGTTCGTGGTTTGAAATCTGTCGGCCACTTTACCATGTACCCCGTTGCCGACTTCGCCCGGCGCGTCCCGAGCACAGCAGAATCGAGGGTGATGCGCACCGCCGACCAACACGCCCGTGTCGTCGTGATCGGCGCGGGCCAGGCAGGCCTCTCCGTCGCCTGGCACCTCCAGCGCGCCGGACTCACCGCCGGCCGCGACCTGGTCGTCCTCGACCGTGCTCCGGGAACGGGAGGCGCGTGGCAGTTCCGCTGGGAGGCCCTCCGGCTCGGCATCGCGCACCGGGTGCACGACCTGCCGGGCATGCACGAGATGGGGTTGCACTTCGACGACGCGGACCGCTCACGTCCGGCCCGTGACGTCGTCGCGGAGTACTACCGGCGGTTCGAGGAGCACCACGACCTCCGGGTGCGTCGCCCCGTCGCCGTCACGGCGGTCCGCCGCGAGGTCGGGTCCGGTCCCGCCGGGAGCACGCCCGCGCTCGTGGTCGAGACCCGCGACGACGACGGGACCACCGGGGTGATCCGCGCGGAGGTGGTCGTCAACGCCTCCGGTACGTGGGGCACACCGTTCGTGCCGTGGGTGCCGGGTCGCGACGTGTTCCGGGGCCGGCAGCTCGACACGACGGGCTACCGCGACGCGTCGGAGTTCGCGGGGCAGGACGTCGTGGTCGTCGGTGGCGGTACGAGCGCCATTGGCTTCCTGCTCGAGCTCGACGGCGTCGCCCGGACCACGCGGTGGTTCTCCCGTCGCCCGGTGGTCTGGTCCGACGACCCGGAACTCGCGCTCGGCGCCGCCGTGGCGGCCGTCGAGGACCAGGACCGGGCAGCGAAGGCGGGACGGACGCTGCCGAGCATCGTCAGCGGGACGGGCCTCCCGGTCTCCCCGCGGATCCGACGCGGCCTGGCGCGTGGGCTGTTGCAGCCCGAGCCGATGTTCGTCCGGCTCGACGCGGACGGCGTCGAGACCGCGACCGGTGAGCACGTCCACGCCGACGCCGTCATCTGGGCGACCGGGTTCCGCGCGGACCTCCGGCACCTCGCGCCGCTGCACCTGCGGACCGAGGCCGGTGGGGTCGTCGTGGAGGACGGGCGTGCCGGAGCCGAACCGCGCCTCTTCCTCGCCGGGTACGGCCCGCAGGCGTCGACCATCGGTGCGAACCGCGCCGGTCGTCGGATCGCCCGCCAGGTCCTGGCGGTGCTGGCCGCGGACGACGGGGAGCGGTCACCCGCTCGGGCGTGACCGACAGCGGTGGACCCCACCGCTGACATCGGGCGCCTCGCGGCTCCGTCTGGCAGTCCAGGTCGACCGTGACCGTGACGGCGATCGCGACGGAGATGCCGGACGGCGGCCCGCTGGGATGCGGACCGCCGTACAGCAACGCCTGCGGTTCAGTTGGTGCCGCGGCCGGTCTTCTGCTGCAGGCGGTCGATGTTCTCCGAGGCCTCGGCCTTGTTGAGGTCGGCGGGGAGCTCCTCGCCGGCTTCGCGCGCGAGGGTGTCGAGGTAGCTGCGCTGCGGGCCGGTCATCGGCTCGTCACCGGTCACCCACTGCTCGGGGTCCTTGCTCGCGGTGGTCGACGGGTCCGGGCGCTCGCCGCCGAGGGTCTCCGGCTGATTCTGGTCTGCATCACTCATGAGCGTGACCGTACGCCGCACCCCCGACGTCCCGCGCAGCACGGCGTCCCCCGACGACCGGCGAACGGACAGGCGACGCCGGACCGGCGCCAGTCCGGCGCCAGTCCCGCGTCAGACCGGCGTCGCCGTGTACCGCACCAGGTCCCCGCCGACGTCGCTCGCCGCGATCGGGACGACCCGGCCGCCCCGCTCGATCCAGAGCGTGTTCGCCTGTTCGTCGAGCCGGTCCACCGGGTGCAGGGCCCCGTCCAGCAGCACCGAGGCGCTCACGCGGACCCGTCCGGACGCGGGTCGCGGCGGCAGCCCCGGCACGTCGTCGGCGTACTCCGGGTACTCGCCGGGGGCCAGGAGCGGCGCCACGGGCGTCGTCACGACCTCCACGCCGGCAGCGCCGGTCGACGTGCGGTGCGCCGGTGCTGTCCCGCCCAGGTCGTCGCCGTCGCGCCCCGCGACGGTCACGACCACGAGCCGCACGGCCTGGTCCATCGGCAGCGGGACGTCGACCTTCGGGGCCTCCGCCGTCCCGGCCAGTGCGCGGAACGCGGGTCGCCCGTCGGGGCCGAGGTGGGCCTCCTGGCCGTCGATGCGGACCCGGCCGCGCCCTCGTGAGTCGGCGTAGACCCCGGGCTCCAGCCCGGAACGGCGGGCGTCCAGGAGGCTCACCACGACCCGGTCCGGCCGGTACCAGTCCCGGAGCGTGGCCGGGTCCACCCAGCCGATGCTCGCGACGCCGCGCGTCAGTTCGGCGGAGTCGTCGGCGGCGCGCTCGTCGAGCGCGCCGAGCGGGTGCTCGCCGCGCACCGCGACGAGCCCGTCGTAGCGGCCGTCCGGCGAGACCGGCGGGCGGTGGTCGAGCACCTCGACGCGCTTCGAGACCTTGCCGCCGTGTCCGTCGAAGGTCGCGAAGGTACGGAGGTCCTCGGGCACGGTGGTCATGGGGTCACATGGTACGACCGGACACCGTCACGCGGGGTCATCGCTCGACCGTGCTCGGCTCAGACGCGGTCGTCCGGCGCGTGCGGGACCGGCGGGGCGGTCGGGACGAGGGATCGTATCTCACCCGTGCAGGTCGCGGGGTCGACGCCCTCCGCGGGGCCGGCCGGTCGCGTCGCTCGGCGCGAGGGGGTGCCGGCGTGCGCGAGCTTCTGCGGTTCCAGGCTGTTGCGCTGGGCGGAGCGGATGAGGCGGTCCTCCTCGGCCTCCGAGCGGAAGACGCCGTGCGGCGACCGGCGGAGGGCGGGTCGGACGGGCTCGCCGCGGCGGTCCTGCCCGGGGAAGGGTCGGGAGCGCTTGCCGTAGAGCAGCTCCGACGAGTCGAGCAGCCACGGGACGAGCGCGACCGTGACGCCGTGCATGAGCAGCAGCTTCTTGCGGATGCGGCGGCCGCGGTGGTTGTGCAGCAGCCCCTCCCACCAGTGGCCGACGATGAACACCGGGGTGTAGACCGTGACGACCTCGGATCCGTGCTCGAGCCGGTGCGCCTTGATGTACTTGATGAGCGGCATCGAGATGTCGCGGTACGGGCTCGGCACCATCGTCAACGGGACCTCGATGCCGTGCTCGGCCCACTGCTCCCGGAGGCGCGCGGCCTCGGCGTCGTCGATGGCGACGTGCACCGCCTCGAGGTCGGCGTGCTTCGCGGCGATGGCGTAGTCGAGCGCCTTCAGCACGGGCTTCTGCAGCTTGTTCACGAGGACGATGGCGTGGTCGCCCGTGGCGCCGAACTCGGTCTCCGCGTCGGCCGCGATCTCGTGCGAGACGTCGCGGTAGTAGCGGTTCACGCCGAGCATGAGCACGAACAGCACCGGCATGATCACGAAGACGAGCCAGGCGCCGTGCGTGAACTTCGTGATGGTGACGATGACGAGCACCACGAACGTGAAGGTGGCGCCGATCGAGTTGATCGTGAGGCTGCGGATGACCTGCCCGCGGTGCACGGGCTCCCCGGCGGTGCCGGCACGGTCGGCGCGGAGCAGGCTCACCCAGTGCTTGACCATCCCGCTCTGCCCGAGCGTGAACGAGACGAACACGCCGATGATGTACAGCTGGATCAGGCTCGTGACGTTCGCCCGGTAGACGATGAGCAGTGCGGCCGCGACGAGCGCGAGCACGATGACGCCGTTCGAGTAGATGAGCCGGTCACCGCGGGTGGACAGCGCCTTCGGGGCGTAGGAGTCGCGCGCCAGGATCGAGCCGAGCAGCGGGAACCCGTTGAACGCCGTGTTCGCGGCGAGGAGCAGCACCGCCGCCGTGGTCGCCTGGATGACGAAGAACAGGACCGAGTTGTTGCCGAACGTGGCCGCGGCGATCTGGGCGATGAGGGAGCGCTGCGGTGTCGCCGCGCAGTCCGCGAAGCCCTGCAGGTCGCACGCGTTCTCGGCGTAGTGCACGCGGGAGACGAGGGCGAGCGTGATGAGGCCGACGAACAGCACGATCGCGATGCCGCCCATGAGCACGAGGGTCTGCTGCGCGTTCTTGATCTTCGGCCGGCGGAAGGCCGGGATGCCGTTCGCGATCGCCTCGACACCGGTGAGCGCCGAACAGCCGGACGCGAAGGCCCGGAGGAGCAGGAGGATGAAGGCCGCCTGCGTGGTGTGCTCGATGTTCTCGACGGTGTAGCCGGCGGACTCGGCCACGGGCGCGTCCCCGGCGACGATGCGGACGAGGCCGGTCACCACCATCAGGAAGACGCTCGCCACGAACAGGTAGGTCGGGACGGCGAAGGCCTTGCTCGACTCGCGGACGCCGCGGAGGTTCGCGGCCGCCAGCAGCACGACGAACAGGAGCGCCAGCTCCACGCGGAACGGGTTGAGCATCGGCAGCGCCGAGATGATGTTGTCGACGCCGGAGGCCACCGACACGGCGACCGTCATCACGTAGTCGACGAGGAGGGCGCTCGCGACGACGAGCCCGGCCTTCTCGCCGAGGTTCCGGTGGGCGACCTCGTAGTCGCCACCCCCGGACGGGTACGCCTTGATGAGCTGCCGGTAGGACGCGACGACGACCACGAGCAGCAGCACGACGAGCGCGGCCACCCAGGGGGCGAACGTCAGGAACGCCATCCCGCCGAGCAGCAGGATCATGAGCAGTTCCTGCGGTGCGTACGCCACGGAGGAGAGCGGGTCGCTGGCGAAGATGGGGAGCGCCAGGTGCTTCGGCAGGAGCTGCCCCTCGAGTTTCTCGGAGGGGAGCGGGTCGCCGATCAGTCGGGCTTTCAACGACCGGGTCTCGTTGGTCACGAGCGACGAACTTACTCGTTGGCGGGGCGAACGCAACACCGGAGGCCGGAACCGTATTCCCCCACGAGCGGACGGGACGCGGAGAACCCCTCCGATCCGCGGATCGTCGCGGATCGGAGGGGTTCTCCTGTCCTTCTCTGAAGGAACGGACAGGTTCGACGGTCGGTGCTCCGGTGACGGCCGGGAGGCCCGGACCGCGTCCGCCCCGCCGGACCGGTCGTCCTGGTGTCCGGTCGCTTCAGAACGACCCGCGCAGGGCCTCCAGGCCGTCACGGAGGCGCTGGACCGCAGCGTCGTCGAGCGTGCCGCGGGCTGCGCGGCGACGCAGGTCGGCACGGAGCTGCTGCCGGAACACGGCGACCGCCATCTCGGCGTCGCGGAGGGTCCGGCCGCCGGACCCCGCGACCGGTGCCGGCTCGGCGCCGGCGGCACCCGGGGCCCCCGTCGGGCCGCTGTGCTGCGCGGCGGCGAGGTCGGCGCGGAGCGACTCCATCGCGGCGCCGACCGACGCGCGGACGCCGTCGGCGAGCGACTTCACGCTGTCCGCGACACCGTTCTCGAGCTGGGCGACCTCGTCGGCTCGTGCGTCGAGCTCGGCGCGACCGGCCTCGGTGATCGCGTAGACGGTCTTCCGGCCGTCGGAGGTCTTCGTGACCAGGCCGTCCTCCTCGAGCTTGGCGAGCCGCGGGTACACGGTGCCGGCACTCGGGACGTAGGTGCCGCCGAAGCGGTCGCCGAGCGCGGTGATGACCTCGTAGCCGTGCATCGGGTGGTCGGCGAGCAGGACGAGCAGGTACAGGCGCAGGTGTCCGTGCGCGAAGACGGGGCTCATGCGACACCGCCCTGCTCGTCGGCGGTCGGGGTGGTGTCGGCGGCCGGGACTGGTGCCGGGCCGTGCACGATCGCGACGTCGCCGGAGACGGAGTTGACCCGGATGTCGACGTACGAGCCGGAGAGCTCCCCGTCGGTCCGGGTGTACGTGCCGCGGGTGCCGCGGAGCTCGGCGTCGTCGAACTGCAGGCGGCCGGTGGCGGTGGTGATGGTGCTCGTGTAGGCCGTGCCGTGCTCGAGTCGGACGTCGACCGGGCCGGAGACGGTGTTCACCTTCACGCTGTCCGGGGTGCCGTGCAGGTCGAGCACCACGGCGGACGAGACGGCGTCGGCCGAGAACCGACGGATCTCGCCGGTGGCGACGACGTCGCCCGAGACCGTCCGGAGCGTGACGGTGCCGACCTGGTCGCGGATCGTGGTCGTGCCGGAGACCGCGTGGACCTGGACGTCACCGATGACCGCGTCGACGACGACGTCCCCGGAGACGCTGTTGAGCACCGCGCCGCGCTCGGTGCCGGAGAGCAGGACGCCGGCGGAGACGACGCCGAGCGTGACCGTGACGTCCCGTGGCACGAGGATGCTGACGTCCGCGCGGGCGCCGCCGCCGCGGAAGGACTTGAGGAAGCCGAGGGGGTCGTCCCAGCGCATCTGGGGGTGGTCGACCGTCAGGGTGTCGCCCTCGATCTCCACCTTGATGGGCTTGCCGGAGACCTGGTGGATCTCCACGCGCGCGGTCGGCTCATCGTGCGTGACGACGTCCACCTGCCCGCCGACCAGGCCCACCCGCAGTGCGCGGACGATCCCGGTGTCGATGACCTTCGGCTCGTCGACGAGCCATTTCTCCTGTGCCATGACTGCTCCTCGGTGTCGGACGGAACGCGATGTATCGCGTCTTTCGCGACACGATACATCGCGTCCTGTGCGGACGCCAGGGTCAGATCGAGACGTCGGGCAGACGGTCAGCGACCAGCGGGGCGGGAGCGGGTCTGGCCTCCCGGCCGGGGCTCCACGGGAACCGGCGGAACAGCGGCATGAGCGGCTGGACCAGCGGACCGATCGCGAACGCGGCGACCACCGTGCCGACGCCGACGTCCCCGCCGAGCAGCCAGCCGACGACGACGACCGTGACCTCCACGACCGTGCGCGCCACCCACACCGGCCAGCCGAACCGTTCGTGCAGCCCGACCATCAGGCCGTCCCGTGCGCCGGTGCCGAAGCCCGCGCCGATGTAGCACGCCGTCGCGACCGCGAGCAGGGCGATGCTCCCGACGAACAGCAGGACGCGACCGACCAGGCCGGCCGGTTCGGGGACCAGCCAGAGGACCAGGTCGGCTGCCGGACCGATCGCGAGGGCGTTGAGCAGCGTGCCGATCCCAGGTCGTTGCCGGAGCGGGATCCAGAACAGCAGGATCACCAGGCTGGACACGACCGTGATGACGCCGAACGACCACGGCAGGACGTTCTCCAGGCCCTGCGTGAGGACGGTCCACGACGAGACGCCGACGACCGCGCGGACCTGCAGTGCGACCGAGGCGCCGTAGAGGAACAGGCCGACGAGGAGTTGGACGAAACGGAGGGACACGGTGGAGGAGCGGGACACGGTTCGAGCTTGGAACAGATTGGCCTGCTGGTCGAGAGCCAATCGTCCTACTGTGGACCCCGTGACCCCCGTCCTCCTCAGTGCCCGCTCCGCCGCCGTACTCCTGACGCACTGGCGTGCCGGCTCCGACGCCCCGGCGTACGAGGCGCTCGCCGACGCCGTGCGGGTCCTCGTCATCGACGGGCGCATCCCGCACGGCGCTCGCCTGCCCGCCGAACGCGGGCTCGCGGCCGCACTCGGCGTCTCCCGCACCACCGTCGCGAACGCGTACGCACGACTCCGCGTCGACGGCTTCCTGACGTCCCTCCGCGGGTCGGGCAGCGTCGTCCGCCTGCCGCTCGAGGGGCGCCCGGACCCCGAGGAGCTCGGCGGCGTCGTACCCGCGGACGTGCTCGACCTGCGGAAGGCCGCCCTGCGGAGCGCCCCGGTCGTGGCCGAGGCCGTCGAACGCGCGATGCGGCACCTGCCGGCGGCGCTCGCCGGGATCGGGTTCGACACCGTCGGGGACCCGGGCCTCCGCGCGGCGATCGCGGAGCGGTACACGGCCCGGGGGCTGCCGACCTCGCCCTCCGAGGTGATCGTCACCGTCGGCGCCCAACACGCGATCGCGCTGCTGGCACGGGTGCTCGTCGGGCGCGGTGACCCGGTGCTCGTCGAGTCGCCGACCTACCCGCACGCGCACGAGGCCCTCCGCGCTGCCGGTGGTCGGCTGGTGTCGGTCCCCGTCGACCCCCGCGGTGGGTGGGACGAAGGCGTGCTCGACGCGACCCTGCGCCGCTCGGCGCCGACGATGGCCTACGTCATGCCCGAGCTGCACAACCCGACGGGCGCGACCATGCCGACGTCCACGCGGAGCGTCCTGCTCGAGGCCGCCGCGGCCGTCGGCACGGTCGTCGTGGCCGACGAGACGATGGGGGAGCTCCGCATCGACGGCCCATCCGCGCCCCCGCTGGCCGCCGGGGCGCCGGGCGAGGTCGTGATGGTCGGTTCGGCGGACAAGGTGTTCTGGGGCGGGCTGCGGATCGGCTGGATCCGGGCTGCTCCGGAGCTCCTGCACCGCCTGCTCCTCGCGCGGCCGACGGGCGACCTCGGGACGCCGACGCTGGACCAACTCGTCGCGCGTGAACTGGTCCCGCAGACGGCGGCCGTCCTGGAGGCCCGGCGTCCGGCCCTGCGCGCGGGTCGCGACGGCCTCGTCGCCGCGTTGCGGGAACGGCTGCCGGAGTGGGACGTCCCGTCGCCGGCCGGCGGGTTGACCACGTGGGTGGGGCTCGGGCGTCCGGTGTCGACCGCGCTGGTCCTCGCGGCGCGGTCCGAGGGGGTCGTGCTCGCGTCCGGGGGCGTGTTCGGGCCGGACGGCGGGTTCGAGCGGTCGCTCCGCGTGCCGTTCACCCTGACCGCGGAGGAACGGGAGCGCGTGGTCGACGCCCTCGCGCGGTCCTGGGCACGGGTGGGCGGGGCGACCGTGGGCGCGCGGGGGTCGTCGGCGGCGGTGGTCTGAGGACGCACGCGTCTGTGGTCTGTGGTCTGTGGTCTGCGGTGCGCGGTCGGCCGCGTCCGTGGTGCGCGGACGTCCGCGTCCGTGGTCCGCGGTCGGCCGCGTCACTCCTGCGGAGGATGCCCATGCCCCTCCCGGGTGATGTGACGAGCGGACGGGCACGCCAGCATCGAGACCATGAACAGCACCCTGTCCTCTCCCGGTGTCGCCCGGGCCGCGTCGCCGACCGCTCCCGGGCACCCGAGCGGCAGTGCCGTGCCGCCGGTCGCCCGACTCACCATGGCGGTGACCGGGGCCGTGCTCGCCGGCGTCGCGACGAGCTTCGGGCAGGCGGTGCCCGGGCTGGCGTCCATCTCCAACGCGGCCGGGCCGTGGTTCGTCGTCGCCGTGCTGCTCGTGCTCGCCGCCGGGGTCGCTCGGGGGAGTGTCCGACCGCGGCTGCGGACCGCGCTCGCGATGGCGCTCGGCGTCGTGCTGCTCGAGCTCATGCACATCGGCTACTGGGCGACGACGAACCTCCGCGGCTACCCGGACTCGCTGTCGATCACCAACTTCTGGGTCGTGATGGCACTGCCCGCCGGGCTGCTCGCCGGTGCCGTCGCCGTCGCGCTCCGGTCTCCGGACGGCCGCTGGCGGGGTGCCGCCGCCGGTGTGACCGCTGCGGTCCTCATCGGCGAGGGCGCCCGCGCCCTGCTGCAGGTCGCCGCGACCACGGGGACCGCCACGTGGGTCGTCCAGATCGTGGTCGGGGTCGGCGTCCTCGTCGCCGGCATCGCGTTGGCCCGGTCGCCGATCGGCCGTGCGGTCGCGCTCGGGGTCGGCGTCGTCGGCTCGGTCGGCGTGCTCGCCGTGTACTCCCTGCTCGGCGCCGCCTGACCGGGAGGTCCCCGCCACACGTCCGGGTACCTGCACGTTCATCCCCAGGATGCACTTCGGCTGGGTGGATGCAGGACCGGGCTGCGAGGATCAGGGCGTGCACCTCCTCTCCGTCTTCAGTCTCCGGAACCGGGCCCTCATCGCCCTCGTGACGATCGTGGTGGCCGTCTTCGGTGGCGTCGCCCTGTCGAGCCTCAAGCAGGAACTCATCCCGAGCGTCGAGTTCCCGCAGGTCGCCATCGTCAGCGCCTACCCGGGGGCCACGCCGGAGGTCGTGTCGAACGACGTCTCGACGAAGATCGAGCAGGCGATCCAGGTCGTGCCCGACCTCGAGTCGACGAGTGCGACGTCGTCCACCGGGCAGAGCGTCGTCTCCGCCTCGTTCGACTACGGCTCGAACCTGGCCAGCGCCGAGGACAAGATCCAGACCGCGGTCAACGCCCTCTCGCTCCCCGACTCCGTACAGACGCAGATCGTCACCGGGTCCTTCGACGACCTGCCGGTGCTGCAGGTCGCGGTCTCGTCGTCCGGCAACCAGGAGGAGCTGGTCGACCGGCTGCAGGCGACCGCGATCCCCGACCTCGAGAAGCTCGACGGGGTCCGGCAGGCCGACGTGTTCGGCAACCCCGGGCGTCGCGTCGTCATCACACCGGACGAGGACGAGCTCGCGGCCCGGGGGCTCAGTCAGACGGCGATCTCGGACGCCCTCGACGACAACGGCACGCTGATCCCGGGTGGCACGATCACGGAGGACGGGTCGACCCTCTCGGTGCAGACCGGTGAGCGGATCGCGTCGCTCGAGGACATCCGCGCGTTGCCCCTCACCAACTCGTCCGGCTCGGGCGGATCGGACGCGGCGGACACCACGTCGACCGACACGACCGGCGCACCCGGCGCCGGTGCACCCGCCGCCGGTGGGCCCGCTGCCGGTGCGACGACCCCGGGCGGGACGACGACCGGTGGCGCGACCGACGCCGCACCCACCGACGCGGCCGCGACCCCTGCCGTGACCCCGACCGACACCACCCTCGGCGACGTCGCCGAGGTCGCGATCAAGGAGTCGCCGCGGACGTCGATCAGCCGCGTCGACGGCGAGCAGGCCCTGACGATCTCGATCACGAAGACGCAGGAGGCCAACACCGTCGACGTGTCGACCGTCGTCGGCGACGCGCTGCCCGGCATCGAGGCCAAGATCGAGGGCGACCCGCGCTTCACCGTCGTCTTCGACCAGGCGCCCTACATCCAGCAGTCGATCGACTCCCTGGCCGAGGAGGGACTGCTCGGCCTGGCCTTCGCGGTCGTCGTCATCCTGGTGTTCCTGCTCTCGGTGCGGTCCACCCTCGTGACGGCGGTCTCGATCCCGACGTCGGTGCTCCTCGCGGCGATCGGCATGCAGGCGGCGGGCTACTCGCTCAACATCATCACGCTGGCCGCGCTCACCATCGCGATCGGCCGTGTGGTGGACGACTCCATCGTCGTCATCGAGAACATCAAGCGGCACATGCGCCCCGGCGTCGACCGAGCGCAGGCCGTGCTCGACGCCGTCCGCGAGGTCGCCGGCGCCGTCACCGCGTCGACGCTCACGACCGTCGCGGTGTTCCTCCCCGTGGCCTTCGTCGCGGAACTCGTCGGGGAGCTCTTCCGGCCGTTCGCGGTGACCGTCACCCTGGCGCTCGTGGCCTCGCTGCTCGTGTCGCTCACGATCGTCCCGGTGCTCGCCTACTGGTGGCTGCGCCCGAAGAAGGCGAAGCAGGCCACGGGGGAGCAGGCCACAGTGGAGCAGGCCACAGCGGAGCGGGCCACAGCTGAGCGGGACGAGCAGACCGCGCACGCCGTGGGGCGCGCGGACGAGCCCGCCGTCCGTCCGACGTCCGAGGCCGCGCTCGCGTCCGCCGCGGACCTGCACGACGCCGGCACCTCGGACCGTCTCCGTCGCGTGTACCTCCCGGTGCTCCGCTGGGCCGTCCGGGCGCCGGTCGTCGTGGTCCTGCTCGCCGTCGTGGTCCTGGGTGGCACGGCCGCCGCGCTGCCGTTGGTCACCACGAACTACCTCGGGGACTCCGGGCAGAACACCTTCACCGTGACCCAGGACCTGAAGGCCGGTTCGAGCCTCGACGTCCAGTCCGACTCCGCACGACAGGTGGAGCGGGAACTGCAGGACGTCCCCGGCGTCGAGACCGTCCAGACCACCATCGGCACGAGCGGGCAGTCCATCCAGGCCGCGTTCGGCGGCGGCGGATCGGCTTCCGTGCAGTACGCGGTCACCACCGATGCGGAAGCCGACCAGCCGACGATCCAGGCCGACGCCCGGAAGCGGCTCGACGCCATCGACGGCGTGGGCGAGATCACCATCGCCTCGTCCGGTGGTGGGTTCGGCGGCAGCAGCGACATCGAGGTGGACGTCACCGCCCCGACGCAGGCGCAGCTCGAGACCGCCTCACGCAAGGTCCTCGCGACCATGCGTTCGGTCGAGGGCACCACCGGCGCGACGAGCAACCTGTCCGCGGCGGAGCCCTTCCTCGCCGTCCGAGTGGACCGGGCGAAGGCCGCCGACCTCGGACTCACCGAGACCCAGGTCGGTGGACTCGTGGCCGCCGCGGTGTCGCCGCGTGACACCGGCAGCATCGAGATCGACGACGCCACGCTCGACGTGTACATCGCGAACCCGGACCCGCCGACGACCGTCGAGGCACTGCGCTCACTCGACGTGCCGACGAGCACCGGCACCGTGCCGCTGACGGACGTCGCGTCGGTCGAGCAGTCCGAGGGGCCCACGACGGTCACGACGACGAACGCCGCCCGGACCGCCACGATCACCGTCACACCGGACGCGACGAACCTCGGGGCCGCCGTGCAGTCCGTCACGAAGGCGGTCGACGAACTCGACCTGCCGCGCGGGGCGAGCGCCTCCATCGGCGGTGTCGCCGCGAGCCAGTCGTCGGCGTTCTCGCAGCTCGGCCTCGCCGTCGTGGTCGCCGTGCTGATCGTCTACGTGATCATGGTCGCCACGTTCCGGAGCCTGCTCCAGCCGCTCATGCTCCTGGTCTCGGTGCCGTTCGCCGCGACCGGTGCGATCCTGCTGCAGGTCATCTCGGGCGTCCCGATCGGTGTCGCGTCGCTCATCGGGCTGCTCATGCTCGTCGGCATCGTCGTGACGAACGCGATCGTCCTCATCGACCTGGTGAACCAGTACCGGCGACGAGGACTGCCAGTCCGGGAGGCGTTGCTCGAGGGCGCGACCCGACGCCTCCGCCCGATCCTGATGACCGCGCTGGCGACGATCTTCGCGCTGCTGCCGATGGCGATCGGGCTCACCGGCAAGTCGGGGTTCATCTCCCAGCCGCTGGCCCTCGTCGTGATCGGTGGTCTGGTGTCGTCGACGCTGCTGACGCTCGTCGTGCTGCCGGCGTTGTACGCCCTGGTCGAGGGTGCTCGTGAGCGTCGGGCGCAGCGGAAGGCGGCTCGCGCCGAGGCGTGATCAGCGGGGCGCGTCGCCGCTCATGCGGCGGCGTGCCCCTGCATGCATCGGGTCGTGCGACCGTGCGGCCGACGGCACGCAGACGGTGTCAGCGGCCGTCGGAGTCCTGGTCGAGCTCGCGGAACCAGGACACCAGCACGCACGTCACGGTGACGAGGAACACGACCGCCGCGACCGGTGTGACCACGGTTGCCTGCCCGACGGCAGCGCCGTACCAACCGGACGCCACCGTGACGAAGAAGGAGAGCCCCAGCAGGAGTTCCGCGGCGGTGCGGACCGACGTCCAGCTGCCGGTGCGGGCACGCACGGCGGAGGTGGCCGGGGCGGAGATCGAGGGGTGCGTCACCCGCCAAGCCTGACGATCCGTCGACATCATCGACAGTCCCGCTCCGGGTGCCACCCGTGCGGGGCACGTCACCCCGGAGCACGTCACCCCGGGGAACGGTCAGCCGGGCCGGACGGCGCCGGCGTCAGCGTCAGCGTCAGCGTCAGCCCAGGTTGTCGCGCAGGAACGCCGTGACCCGCCGGCTCATCGCCCGGTCGAGCTGCGCGATCGAGTGCGCCGACCCCTGCACAGCGACGAACGTCACCGGGACGCCGTGGTCGCGCAGGGTCGTCGCGAAGCGCTGCGACTCCCACAGCGGGATGAACTCGTCGGTGGAGTGCCCGATGAAGAACGGCGCGGTCTCCTGCGTCACCTGGTACATCGGCGACGCTCGTCCGGCCGCCGGGCACGACCGGTACGACTCGCACCCGAGGTACAGCAACTGCTTCCGCTGGAACGAGGCAGCGACCCCCTCAGCACCGGTGGACCGGACCGTGAGGTCGGTCGGCCCGCTCAGGTCGACGACCGCCCGGATGCGGGAGCCGTCGGCGTAGGCGCTCGACTCGTGGTCCTCGACGGCCAGGAGCGCGGCCAGGTTGCCGCCGGCGCTGCCACCGAACACCCCGACCCGGTCCGGGTCGACGTCGTACGTCTGCATGGTGGTCGGCCGGAAGACGAAGTCGAGCGCGCGACGGACGTCGTCGAGACCGGCCGGGAACGGGTCGGTCGGTGCGAGGCGGTAGTCGACGTTGAACGTCACGAACCCCTCGGACGCCAGGAACTGACAGACCGACCGGTACGCCGCCGTGGCCTTGTCGCCGTGGGACCAGCTGCCGCCGTGGATCATCATCACGGCAGGGCGCGAACCGACCTCGACGCGGTCCGGCTCCTCGGATGCCGGCGCGGTCGGCGTCGGCATCGGGGTGGGCGTGGACGTGCTCTCGGGCGGACTGTCGGCCGGCAGGCACACGTCGAGCTGCTGCAGGGGGTCCTGCCCGTACGGCACGTCCGGCACGACGTCGATGCCGTGGTACTCCAACGACAGCGGGTAGATGACGGGGTCGGCGGTGACGGTGCTGTTCCCGTCCCCGGTCCCGTCGACGGTGCACGACGCCGCTGCGCCGACGACCGCGGCCGCGGCGACGAGCGCGAGCAGGGTACGGCGGCCGGACTTCATCGCCAGCCACGGTACATGGGCAGGTGGGGGTGCCAGGATGGACGCGAGATCCGCAGGAGGACCCGTGAGCCGTCAGAAGTCCTGGAACGCCGACCCCGAGCCGCTCCTGCGCGTCGGCTCGGGGTTCCGGCTCGACACGGTCGACCCCGACGCCACCCCGGGGTTCCCGGGCCGCAGAATCGACGGGCTGGAAGCGCTCGCCGCGGGCGCCTCCCGCCTGGCGGCCCTGCAGGAACGGCTCTGGGCAGCGGCGACGGCGGGGGACCAGCGCCGTGTGCTGCTCGTCCTGCAGGCGATGGACACCGCGGGCAAGGGCGGCATCGTGTCCCACGTGGTCGGCGCGGTCGACCCCAACGGCGTGCGCTACGCGGGTTTCAAGGCCCCCACCGCTGAGGAGCGCGAGCACGACTTCCTCTGGCGCGTCGAACGGCAGTTGCCGGACGCGGGACAGCTCGGCGTCTTCGACCGCTCCCACTACGAGGACGTGCTGGTCCAGCGTGTCCGGCAGTTCGCCGGACCGGACGAGATCGAACGGCGCTACGGCGCGATCGTCGACTTCGAGCGCCGGCTCACCGAGCAGGGCACGACGATCATCAAGGTGATGCTGCACATCTCGAAGGACGAGCAGCGCGAACGACTCGGCGACCGCCTCGACCGGCCGGACAAGCACTGGAAGTTCAACCCGGGCGACATCGACGACCGCCTGCTCTGGGACGACTACCAGGACGCGTACCAGGTGGTCTTCGACCGCACCGCGACACCGGAGGCCCCGTGGTACGTCGTGCCGGCGAACCGCAAGTGGTACGCCCGTCTCGCCATCCAGCAGCTCCTGCTGCGCGCCCTCGAGGACATGCACCTCTCGTGGCCCGCGGCGGACTTCGACGTGGCCGAGCAGCGCCAGCGGCTCGCCGAGTCCTGACCCGACCGCCGGGAGGCCCGTCCCACTTCCGCCTCCGATCCCACCGGTCGACGGGGCTGGTCTGACGGGGCCGGGTCGCGTATGCTTGATCGGTCGGCCTTCGACACCGCGGCCGCGAGCCGCGGACGTGTTTGGGTGTTGTGTAGTTCGAGGGCTGGAATCGCGTCGATCGACGTTGCGATGAACCCCCTTTCCACGAGCCGCCCCCGCCGATGTCGCTGCCGGGCTGCGTGGTACGTCTGCACCCCGGAAAGAACACATGGCCCCGTACGACAAGGGCGCGAACTCCCGCGCCGACCGCACCGACCGCACGCGCCACCCGAACGGCACCCCTGCCGCTCGCAGCGCCAAGCACCGCGGCTTCCGCGCTGCCGAGCCGACGGCTCCCCGCCAGAAGCAGCGCTGGGACGCCGACGAGCGTCGTTCCCGTCCGTCCTCGGGCGAGCGCCCGAACTGGGAGCCGCGCGACAGCCGCGGCAGCCGCCCTGCGTGGGAGCCGCGCGGTGCGGGCCGCCCCGCGCGCGGTTCGGACCGCGACGAGCGTGCGCCGCGCTCGTTCGACCGCAACGCTCCCTACTCGCACGGCCGTCCCGACGCTCCGCAGGCTCCGCGTCGCGCCGGAACCGGCTCGCAGGGGCCCAGTGCTCCGCGCCGTGACAGCGACGACCGTGCTCCTCGTCGGTTCGACCGCGACGAGCGTGCGCCGCGTTCGTTCGACCGTAACGACCGTGCTCCGCGCCGTGACAGCGACGAGCGTGCGCCGCGTCGCTTCGACCGTGACGACCGCGCCCCGCGCAGCTCCAACCGTGATGACCGTGCGCCGCGTCGTGACAGCGAAGAGCGTGCGCCGCGTCGCTTCGACCGTGACGACCGCGCGCCGCGTCGTGACGCCGATGACCGCGGCCCCCGTCGCTTCGATCGCGATGACCGCGCGCCGCGCAGCTTCAACCGTGATGACCGTGCGCCGCGTCGTGACAGCGACGAGCGTGCGCCGCGTCGTTTCGACCGTGACGACCGTGCGCCGCGTCGCTTCGACCGTGACGACCGCGCGCCGCGATCGTTCGACCGCAGCGATCGCGCCCCGCGTCGTGACAGCGATGAGCGTGCGCCCCGTCGCTTCGACCGTGACGACCGCGACCGCGCCCCGCGTCGTGACGACGCTCCTCGCGGCCACTTCGTCCCGGCCGACGACGTCAAGCTCGAGAAGCTCCAGGCCGAGTCGATCGTGGCCGCGGACGTCGAGGGCGTGACCTTCGGCGACCTCGGCATCGGCGGCAACATCTCCCGCGCGCTGGCCGAACTCGGTGCGAGCAGCCCGTTCCCGATCCAGGCGGCGACGATCCCCGACGTCCTGGCCGGCAAGGACGTCCTCGGCCGAGGCCGCACCGGGTCGGGCAAGACGATCGCGTTCGGTGCGCCGCTGGTCGAGAAGCTCATGGAGCACGGCGGCGGCACGAAGCGCAAGATGGGCCGCGCCCCCCGTGCGCTCATCCTCGCCCCGACGCGCGAGCTCGCCCTGCAGATCGACCGCACGGTGCAGCCGATCGCCCGGTCGGTCGGCCTGTTCACGACGCAGATCTACGGCGGTGTGCCCTACGGCCGCCAGGAGGGTGCCCTCCAGCGTGGCGTCGACATCATCGTCGGCACCCCGGGCCGTGTCCAGGACCTCATGAAGAAGGGGACGCTCGACCTCAGCGAGGTCATCATCTCCGTCCTCGACGAGGCCGACCACATGTGCGACCTCGGGTTCCTCGAGCCCGTCCAGGAGATCCTCTCCGCGACGGCCGAGGTCACCCCGCAGGGCAACCGCGCGCAGAAGCTCCTGTTCAGCGCGACGCTCGACACCCAGGTGGCAGCGCTCGTCGAGGAGTTCCTGCACGAGCCGAGCGTGCACGAGGTCGCGGGTGAGGACCAGGCGTCCTCGACCATCGACCACCGCGTGCTCGTGGTCGAGCAGCGCGACAAGGACCGCGTCCTCGAGGAGCTCGTCGCCGGTGAGGGCAAGACCATCGTCTTCGCCCGGACCCGCGCCTACGCCGAGCGTCTCGCCGACCAGTTCGAGGACGCCGGCATCCGCGCGACGTCGCTGCACGGCGACCTCAACCAATCGCGACGCACGCGCAACCTGCAGCTGCTCACCAGTGGCCGCGTGAACGTGCTCGTCGCCACCGACGTGGCGGCCCGCGGCATCCACGTCGACGACGTCTCGCTCGTCGTGCAGGCCGACGCCCCGGACGACTACAAGGCGTACATGCACCGGTCCGGCCGTACGGGCCGTGCCGGCAAGGAGGGCACCGTCGTCACGATCGTCCCGCGCGGCCGTCGCCGCAAGATCGAGGGCATCCTCGAGCACGCGGAGATCGAGGCGGACCTCGTCGAGAGCGGCCCCGGCGACCGCATCATCGCGGAGCTCGCCGCGCGCTGACCCGACCACGCGCGCACAGGAGGCCCGGTACCAGCTGGTACCGTCCCTCCAGGCACGGCCGCCACGCCGCTGGCGCGTCGTGTCGGAACCTGCTGGTGGGGCCCACCTCCTGTCCGTCGTCCCCGCGGAACGCAACGAGGGCGACGACGCGCAACGCGACGGCGTTGCGTCAGGTCGCCGGGGTTGCGTGTCGCGGGGATCGTCAGCGGTTGAAGAAGAGCACGCCCCGGGCGTAGCCGGCCTGGCCGGCGTGCTGGATGCAGTCGTCGAGGATGCTCACGAGCCGCACACCGACGGTCACGGGCGGGTCGTACGAGTCGTCGACGACGGTCTCGAGGTCCTCCGGCGAGAGCGTCTGCAGGTACGCGACCGTGCGCGCGTGCACCGCGTCGAGGTACCCGGTGAGGAGTGCCGCCGACGCGCGGACGCGACCGACGTCGTCGCGGGACATGCCGTACCCGAGCGCCTCGGCGGGGAAGGGCAGACCGAAGCGTTCGACCCAGCCGTCCGCCGTCCACACCTGTTCGGTACCGGCGAGGGCGGCGACCTGGGCGTCCTGACCGCGGGCGATGTGCCAGGCGAGCCAGGCGAGCGTGTTCGCCCCGGCGGCCGGTCGGGACGCGAGCTGGTCCTCCGACAGGCCGTCGACGGCGCGTCCGACGGTCTCGGGCACGCGGGAGAACGCTTCGACGAGGAGTTCGGCGGGAGTGGTCATGTGTCCGACCGTACGCCGCCGGTCGTCCACCGGTGCCCGCGGTCGTCCGGTCCTCCACAGGGTCAGCGTGGGCGTCCGGGATGTCCCCGGCGGCCGTTACCGTGGCTCACATGCGGATCCTGCACACCGGCGACTGGCACCTCGGGCGCACCCTCCTCGGTGCGGACCTGCTGGAGCACCAGGCGGCGTTCCTCGACCACCTCGTGCAGGTCGTCCGCGAGCGGTCGGTCGACCTCGTGGTGGTCGCGGGGGACGTTTACGACCGGGCGATCCCGCCGGTCGAGGCAGTCCGCATGCTGTCCCACGTCCTCGAACACCTCGCGGAGACGGCGACCGTCGTCGTGACCCCGGGCAACCACGACTCCGCGGTCCGACTCGGATTCGGTGCGGGCGTCATGAGCGACCGGGTCCGGATCCTCGCCGAGCCGTCCCGGCTCGCGGAGCCGGTGCTGGTCGACACCGACGACGGCGGCGGTCCGGTCGCGGTGTACGGCATCCCCTACCTCCAGCCCGACATGGTGCGGTACGCGCTCGCGCCCGTGCCCGACGAGCCGCTCGCCCGCTCGCACCAGGCCGTCGTCGGCGCGGCGATGGACCGCGTGCGGCGCGACCTCGCGGAACGCCCCGGCACCCGGTCGGTGGTCGTCGCGCACGCCTTCGTCGGCGGCGCGCTGCCGAGCGACAGCGAGCAGGACATCCGCGTCGGGGGCGTCGACCGGGTCGCCGAGTCCACCTTCGACGGCGTGGACTACGTCGCCCTCGGACACCTGCACGGGCCGCAGCGCGTCGGTGCAGGCGACCGTATCCGGTACGCCGGATCCCCCCTGGCCTTCTCGTTCGGCGAGCGGAACCACACCAAGTCCGTGACGCTCGTCGAGCTCGCGGCCGACGGGGCCGTGACGGTCGACCTCCTCCCGACGCCCGTACCGCGCCGGCTCGTCGACGTGCGCGGCAGCATCGCCCAGATCGAGTCCGGGGTGTTCGCGGAGCACGCCGACGCATGGGTGCGGGTCGCCGTGACGGACACCGTGCACCCGGAGCGTCTCTACGCCCGGGTGAAGGACCGCTTCCCGCACGCCCTCGCCATCACGCACGAGCCCGCAGACGTCCCCGACCGGACACCGGCGCGAGCCGTCAGCGCGACGTCCGACCCGGTCGAGGTCGCCGCGGACTTCGTGACCTACGCCACCGGCGGCCGTCCGGACGACGTGGAACTCGGGATCCTGCGCGACGCCTACGAATCGGCAGCGGCCGCCCTGGCCGAGCAGGGAGCACGCTGATGTACCTGCACCGCCTCGACCTCCGCGCCGTCGGCCCGTACCCGGACCTCGTCTCGATCGACTTCGCCTCGCTCGCCGCGTCCGGGGTGTTCCTGCTCGAGGGTCCCACCGGATCCGGGAAGTCCACGATCATCGACGCGGTCGTGTACGCGCTCTTCGGCGGCCTCGCCGGCAGTGACGCCAGTGCCGATCGACTGCACAGCCAGCACGCCGACCCCGCCGTCGAGCCCTTCGTGGACCTGGTGTTCGAGACGGGTGCGGGCGTGTACCGCGTCCGTCGCACGCCGCCCTACGACCGTCCGAAGCAACGGGGGAGCGGCACGATCCGGCAGCAGGCGTCCGCGCAGCTCTGGCGACTCGCCGACCCGTCGGACCTGGTCGGCGAACCGCTGTCCCACCGGGCGCCGGAGATCGGCGCCGAGGTCGCCCGCGTCGTCGGCCTGAACCGCGACCAGTTCCTGCAGACCGTCGTGCTGCCCCAGGGGGAGTTCGCGAAGTTCCTCCGCGCTCCCGGTGAGGACCGTCGGAAGCTCCTGCAGTCGCTCTTCGGGACCGCGGTCTACGACCGGACCGCCGACGAACTCGCGGCGCGGCGACGGGCTGCGGTCGCCGAGGTCGAGGCGGCGGACGCCCGGGTGCGCGACGCGCTCGGCCGGTTCAGCCAGGCCTCCGGGGACGACGACGCCGACGAGTCGACCGCCGGCGACGTCGTGGCCGTGCTGCACCGGACCGCGGCCGCGCACGAGGACGCACGCGCCCGCGCCGCGGCCACCGCACAGCACACCGTCGCCCACCTGCAGGACCTGACCGCGCGCCAGGCGGCCGTCGACCGGCGCCGTGACCTGCTCGCCCGCCAGGACGCCATCGCCGCCGGAGTGCAGGCCGTCGCCGAGCACCGGACCGCCCTCGTCCTCGCGGACCACGCCGCCGTGGTCGTGGCGGTCGCGGACGGCGCCGCCTCGGCGGAGGACCGCCTCACCGCGCTGGTGGGCGAGCGCTCGACGGTCCGCGACCGGCACGAGGTCACCGATCCGGCACCCCGGGCGACCCACGACCGGCTCGCGGCGGTCCTCGCCGACGTCCGGCACCTCGTCGAGCTCGAGCGGACCCTCGCCGACCGGACGGTCGCGGTCGGGACCGCGGTCGAGGAGCTCGAACGGACGCGCACCCGGATCGGTACCGCCGCCGAGGCACTCGCTGCCCGGCCGGACGAGCGTGCCGCGATCGTCCTCGCGGCGAGCCAGGCAGCCGACACCGCGGCCGATGCCGATGCTGCTGCACGCGCGGTCGAGACCGCACGGGAACTCGCGCGTCTGCTCGCCGCACGGGCCGCCGCTGCCGACACCGCAGCGCACACCGCAGCCGCCGTCAGCGAGGCGGCCGCCACCGCGTCCGGCGCACTCTCGGTCGAGAACGACCTCCGGGCTCGCCGCATCGCCGGCCTGGCCGGTGAACTCGGCGCGGCGCTGACCCCGGGCGACGTCTGCCCCGTCTGCGGTGCGGTCGAGCACCCGGCCGTGGCGCAGCCGCAGGAGGACCACCCGAGCGCCGACCAGATCGACCGCGCCGCTGCGTCCCGCGCTGACGCCGAGCGCGCCCTCGCCGCCGCGACGGCCGAGCACGCCGTCTCCAGTGCCGAGCTCGTCCGCCTCACCGAGGCCGTCGGTGACCACGACGACGCGTCCGTGGCTCGGCAGCGCAGCGAGGCGGAGGCCCGCCTTGACGCAGCCCGTGCCGCGGCCGACGCCGTCGAGGAGCACGAGCATCGGTTGCAGGCGCACGACCGGGTGACCCGGTCGCTCGAGGAGGACCACCACGACCTCGTCACGCGCAGTCGGATCCTCGCCGACCGCGTCGACGGAGACCGCGCTCGCATCGCCGACGACGAGCAGCGCGTTCAGGCGGCGAGACAGGCCGTGCTCGCGGTCGCCATCGAGGCCGAGTCAGCAGGTGCCGGGTCGGAAGCGAGGACCGCCATCGACCCCGGCGTCGACGAGACCCTGGCCGGCCTGGTCGGACGGGTCGAGGCCGTGGCCGCCGTGCTCCGTACCGTGGCGGACCTGGACGACCGCGTGACCGCCGCCGAGCGGGACGTCGCCGACCGCAAGGCCGAGGTCGACGCCGCCGTCCAGGCGCAGGGCTTCACCGACGTCGGCTCCGCACGGGCCGCCGCCCTCGACCGCACCGAGGCGGATCGACTCCGCGGGCTCGTGGCCGCCGCGGACCGGGAGCTGGCCGTGGTCGAGGCCGGACTCGCGGAGCCGGCGGTGGTCGCGGCAGCGGAGGACCTGGCGGCCACGACGGCGCGCGAGGACGGCGAGGGCAGCGTCGTGCTCGACCTCGACGCCGCCCGGAGCGCCCGGGATGCCGCTGCCGCCGCCCTCGACGACGCCACCCGAGCCGCAGCAGCCGCGGCCGAGCGTGCCGCCGCTGCGGAGCGGTGCGCCGCCGACCTCGCACGGGCGGTCCGATCACGGGACACCACGAGCGCCGAGAGCCGCGCGGTGGTCCGTCTCGCCGACATCGCCACCGCGGCACCGACCGCGAACCCGACCGGCATCACGCTCGGGACCTACGTGCTCATGCGGCGGTTCGAGGACGTCGTCGCAGCAGCCAACGACCGGCTGCGGGCGATGCTCGCCGGACGGTTCGCACTCGAGACGTCGGACGAACGGGAGACCGGAACCCGAGCCCGGCGGACCGGCCTGGCACTGGCGGTCCGCGACCACCTGACGGACAGCACCCGGGACCCGAGGAGCCTGTCCGGTGGTGAGACCTTCACGTTCTCGCTGTGCCTGGCGCTCGGGCTCGCCGACGTCGTGCAGGCGGAGGCGGGCGGGGTGTCGCTCGGCACGCTGTTCGTCGACGAGGGGTTCGGCACCCTCGACCCGGAGACCCTGGACGACGTCATCGGACAGCTGTCACGGCTGACCGCGGGCGGACGGCAGGTCGGCATCGTGAGCCACGTCGAGGAGCTCAAGCAGCGGATCCCCGAGCGGATCGCCGTCCGACGCACGCCCGAAGGCGGCTCCCGCGTCACCACCACCGTCTGACCTGCCGGACCCCTGTCGGGCAACCCGGTCGGCGCCAGCCGCTCAGCGCCAGCCGCTCAGCGCCAGCCGGTCAGCGCCGACCAGTCAGCGCCGGCCGGTCAGCGCTCTCCAGTCAGCGCCCGGTGATCGTCCGCCGGTCAGGGGGAGTGGGGTGCGTCCACGGTGCCGTCGGGCGGCGGCAGGATGTCGGCGGCGATCCACGGGAACACCCACGTGAAGAGGACGAACACGATCGCGACCAGGAGCACGAGCAGCTCGAGCACCTTGAGCGCAGTGGGGCCGGGCAGGAGGCGCCACACGAGGGGGAAGATCACTTGGCCGTCTCCGAGAGTTCCTTCGGCGTGCCGTCCGACGCCTGCATCCAGTAGTCCATCTTCGCGTGCACGATGTACCGCTCGGCAGCGGACCACATCGGGTGGCAGGCCGTCAGGGTGAGCCAGCGGTCCTCGGCGCCCGGCTCGACCCCGGGCTTGTTCGGCACCGGAGCGATGGTCTCGATCTTGTCCGGCGTGACGATCTGGCTGTCGGTCACCTTGTAGACGTACCAGACGTCGAACTCCTTCTCCGCGTCCGTGACACGGACGACGATCGAGTCACCGTCCTGCATCTCGGCGATCTGGTTGAGCGGCTTGCCGTAGGTGACACGGTGACCGGCGACGGCGAAGTTGCCCTCGGCCCCGGGCATCGCGGTGTCCTGGTAGTGCCCGAGCCCGATCGTGTTGAGGACCTGCTCGCGGTCCGTGCCCTCCCCGATCGGACGCGTGTAGTCCGCGCCGAAGCGGGGGATCTGCATGGTGCCGAACACGGTCGACAGCCCCGGCGGCTCCGACAGCACGGGTGCCTCGTCCCGGTGCTCCGGACCGACGGCCTTCTTGGTCTCCGGCTGCCCGAGCGTCTCCACGAGGGCGCTCTGCTCGTTCACGGCGACGACGTCCGTCCACCAGGCGGTCCACACCACGTAGAGCCCGGTGCCCGCTCCCGCGATGATGAGGAGCTCCGCGAGCAGTGCGACGAGCGCGCCGAAGACGGTCTGGCGGGGGCGTCGTCGCCGGGGCCGCTCGGCATCGGCCGCGTCGCGGGCGTCGCGTCGCGTCGGCAGCGTGTCGTGAGAGGTCACTGGGGCTCCGGTTCGTGTGGACGGCGCAGTAGGTCTATCAGACCACGGCGACGGCTCGCTGCGGGGATCATCCACAGGGCGGTCCACCGCTACCGTGGTGGAGATGGAGCACCTCATCCGCCCGTTCCGTCCCGAGGACACCGACGCCGTCGTCGCGCTGTGGGAGTCCTGCGGGCTCGTCCGACCCTGGAACGACCCCCGTCGGGACATCGCACGCAAGCTCACCGTGCAGCCCGAGCTGTTCCTGGTCGCGGAGGGCGCTGCCGGGGGTGCCCCGGAGGTCGTCGCCGCGGGCATGGCCGGTTTCGACGGGCACCGGGGCTGGGTGAACTACCTCGCGGTGCGCCCGGACCTGCAGGGCGGCGGGCTCGGACGGGCGATGATGGCCGAGTTCGAGCGGCTGCTCACGGACATGGGGTGCCCGAAGCTGAACCTGCAGGTCCGCGCCGGGAACGAGCAGGTGATCGCCTTCTACGAGACCCTCGGGTACGCGCCGGACCAGGCGGTCTCGCTGGGCAAGCGGCTCGTCGTCGACGATGCGGGTCCGGGGCCGGATGCGGCCGGAGTCGAGCGAGCGGACGCGGCCGGAGTCTGACGATTCCTCGCAGTCTTCTCAGGACAGGGCGAGCCCGACGGATGCGGCGAACGCCAGCACGATGCCCGTCGCCTGCACCGCGGTGAGCCGTTCACGGAGCACGAGCCCGGCGAGGAGGACCGTCCCGATCGGGTAGAGCGCGTTGAGCACGCTCATCACCGGCAGGGTCGACGGGTCGTCACTCGAGTGCAGGCCCGCCTGGATGAACAGGTTGGCGACGGCGTCGAGGACCCCGCACCCGACCACCACGAGCACGAGCGCCCGGCCCGGTCCGGACCGCACGGCACCGGACCCGGCGCCGGCAGGGCCGCCGGCCGACCCTGCGTCGTGTGGCGGGCCTCCCGGCCGGAGCCGCACGACCACGAGCGCCGCCGCACCGAGCAGGACCGCCTGCACGACCCGCGCCACCACGAGCGTCGCGACGCCCGCGTCCGTCGGTGATGCGTCGTACGCCAGGACGATCCCGCCGAGCCCGCACCCCGCCGCTGCTGCCGTGACGACCCCGCGGGCGGTCAGGCGGGCACCACCGCTGTCCGGCACCGCCGCCACGAGGACGACGGCGACGCCCGCCACGACGAGCGCGACCACCCCGAGCGGGGAGAGCACCGTGCCGCGGAGGAGGGCGACCGCGACCGGCACGACCGCGGTGAAGACCGCCGTCAGCGGCGACAGGACACTCATCGGTCCGGTCGCGAGCGCCGCGTACAGGAGGAGCACGCCGACGCCGCCGGAGACCCCCGCCACCACGCCCCATCGGACGGCCTCGCCGCCGAAGCGACCGCCGAGCAGGGCGAGTCCGACCAGGAGCGGCGCGAGACCGACGGCGGCGGCGACCGCCGTCACGGACACCGCCCGTGCCCGGCGGGACGCGAGGCCGCCGAGGAAGTCCGCGGCGCCGTAGACGACGGCGCCGGCGAGGCCGAGCAGCACGGTGATCACGGGTCCCATCCTGCCCGGACCGGTACCCTGCTCGGCGTGAGCGTTCCCTACCACCGGTTGCCCCGTGTCGATGCGGCTTGGCGGTGGTGGCGTCCGCTCGTGGCCCTGGCGGTCTTCCTCGGCTTCTACGTGCTGTCGCAGATCGTCATCGCGATCGCCTACCTCGTGCCGATCGGGGTGCAGCGCGGCCCGGAGGGGCTGAACGACCTGCTGGCGAAGCTGTCCGAGGGGGCGCTCGACCCGACGGACCCGCTCGTGTTGTCGATGTCGCTCGTGTCCCTCGTGGTGCTCCTGCCGGCGATCATGCTGTCGATGAGGATCGCGCGGCTCGGTCCGTACGGGCTGCTGTCCTCGATCCGGCTACGGATCCGGTGGGGCTGGCTCGGGTGGTGCCTGCTGCCGCTGCTGGTGCTGGGGATCATCATGTTCCTGCTCCAGTCGTGGGGCATGTTCGCGTTCGACGGCGGGCTGCACTGGAACACCGCCGCGATCGGTCAGTCCACCGTGTCGGTCAAGACGCTGACCGTGACGATCCTCCTGGTCGTCCTGCTCGTGCCGTTCCAGGCGGCGGCCGAGGAGTACGTCTTCCGCGGGTTCCTCATGCAGACCATCGGCTCGTGGATCCCGGTGCGGGTCGTCAGCACCGTGGTCGCCGTCGGGGTCTCGACGCTGCTGTTCGCCGTCCTGCACGTCCCGAACGGGTACAACATCTGGGGCATCCTCGACGTCGGCTCGTTCGGGCTCGTCGCGGCGGTCATCGTGCTCCGGACCGGCGGGCTCGAGGCGACGGTCCTCCAGCACGCGCTGAACAACATCATGATCTTCGTGCTGCAGGCGCCGGGCTGGTCCGAGATCGACCTGACCGGCGAAGGCTCGCAGGGCTCGTGGCAGGGCTTCGTCGTCACGCTGGCGTCGTCCCTCGGGTACTGGGGACTCGTCGAGCTCGTGGCCCACTGGCGGAAGCTGGACCGTCGGTTCCCCGGACAGGAGGCCCCGCGGTTCCGTGGACCGGTGCCGCCCTGGGCGGGCGGTCGGCAGTGGCTCCGGCCGGGAGGCCCGGGCTGGTCCGGTGCGCCGGCGCTCGGTGACGGGTCGGTCACCCCCGGCGACTCGGTGCGGGAGCCGGTGCGGGTCGGCGCCGGTGCCGACCCGGACGAGGGTGTCGGTGCGTCCGCCGATGCCGATGCCGATGCCGATGCCGGTCACGCCACGTCCGCAGCGGTGACTGTGGAGAAGTCCGGTGGTGTCGGCCCCCGGCCGTAGGCTCGTCGCATGAGTCCCACCGCGCCCGCGCCCGAGTCGGCGGGCACCCGCTCCGCTGCCCTCGACGTGCTGCACCGGGTCTGGGGGTACGACGCCTTCCGCGGGGAGCAGGCCGCGATCATCGACCGTGTCGTCGCCGGCGGGGACGCCCTCGTCCTCATGCCCACCGGCGGCGGCAAGTCGCTGTGCTACCAGGTGCCCTCGCTCGTGCGCGACGGCGTCGGCGTCGTCGTCTCGCCGCTCATCGCCCTCATGCAGGACCAGGTCGACGCCCTCGCCGCGAACGGCGTCCGGGCCGCGTTCCTCAACTCCACGCAGGCGCCGGACGAACGTGCTCGGGTCGAGCGCGCGATCGTCGCCGGCGAGGTCGACATGCTCTACCTCGCTCCGGAGCGCCTGAGGATCGAGTCGACGCGCGCGCTCCTGGACCGGGCCCGCATCGCGCTCTTCGCCATCGACGAAGCACACTGTGTCGCCCAGTGGGGGCACGACTTCCGGCCGGACTACCTCGAGCTGAGCATCCTGCACGAGCGCTGGCCGACCGTGCCGCGCATCGCCCTGACCGCCACCGCGACGCCGCAGACCCACCGCGAGATCTCCGCCCGGCTCGGACTCGACGACGCCGCCCACTTCGTCGCCGACTTCGACCGGCCGAACATCCAGTACCGCATCGAGCCGAAGACCGGCGCCCTGCAGCAGCTCCTGACGTTCATCCGCACCGAGCACAGCGGGGACGCCGGCATCGTCTACTGCCTCTCCCGCAACTCGGTCGAGCGGACCGCTGCCGCCCTGGTCGACCAGGGGATCGCCGCGTTGCCGTACCACGCCGGCCTCGACGCCCGGGTGCGTGAGCGCAACCAGTCCCGGTTCCTGCGCGAGGACGGCATCGTCATGGTCGCCACGATCGCGTTCGGCATGGGCATCGACAAGCCCGACGTCCGTTTCGTCGCGCACCTCGACCTGCCGAAGTCGGTCGAGGGCTACTACCAGGAGACCGGTCGTGCCGGCCGCGACGGACTGCCCTCGACGGCGTGGTTGGCGTACGGCCTGAACGACGTCGTGCAGCAGCGCCGGATGATCGACCAGTCCGAGGGCGACGCCGCACACCGCCGGCAGCTCAGCGCGCACCTGGACGCCATGCTCGCCCTGTGCGAGACGGTCGAGTGCCGACGGGTGCGACTGCTCGCCTACTTCGGGCAGGAGTCCACGCCGTGCGGCAACTGCGACACGTGCCTCGCGCCGCCGGAGTCCTGGGACGGCACGGTGCCCGCACAGAAGCTGCTGTCGACGATCGTGCGGCTCGACCGTGAGCGCGGGCAGCGGTACGGGGTGGCGCACCTCGTGGACATCCTCACCGGCAAGCAATCGCCGCGCGTGCAGGAACTCCGGCACGACACCCTCGCGACGTTCGGCATCGGCCAGGACCTGTCCGACGCCGACTGGAAGGCCGTCGCGCGCCAGCTCCTGGCACAGGGGTACGTGGCGGTCTCCGGCGACGGGTACGGCACGCTCGTCCTCAGCCCGACCAGCGCCGACGTCCTGGCCGGACGGGTCGAGGTCCGGATGCGTCGCGACCCGGTCAAGGCGCCGCGTGTCGGTCGCTCCCGCCGAGCCGTCGTGTCGGACATGCCGCAGGAGGCCATGCCGCTGTTCGAGTCGTTGCGACAGTGGCGAGCCGGACAGGCACGCGAGCAGGGGGTCCCGGCGTACGTCGTGTTCAACGACGCCACCCTGCGCGGGATCGCCGCGGTACGACCGTCCGACCTCGACGAGTTGTCCGAGATCTCCGGAGTCGGTGCGGCCAAGCTCGAGTCCTACGGGCGTGCGGTCCTGGACGTGGTCGCCGCCGCCGGGTGAGTTGCGGGCGCCGGGTATTGCAGATGTGAAATACGCGCACTATGCTCGGTCCCACTCGCCGGCACCGACATCGGCGGGACATCCGACTCCTCCTCGGGAAAGGTCCGCTGTGTCCTCCACGCCGCTCTTCGACGCGATCGCCCGGCGAACGGCCGCGGCCGGCGTCACTCCCGCTGCCGGTCGTCCGTCAGGCGGTGCAGTGTCCGCACCGGGCGTACCTGGTGCACCGGCCGCTCCGGTCCGACTCGATGCCCCCGCTGGACTGGCCGGTCCGAGCACGTCGGACCCCGCAGTGTTCACGAACCGCGCAGTGCTCACGGACCGCGCAGTGCTCACGGACCGCGCAGTGCTCACGGACCCTGCAGTGCTCACCGCGCCCGCCGAGCCCACCGCGCCCGCCGAGCCCACCGCGCCCGCCCAGGCGACCCCTCCTGTCGCGCCGGTTCCTCCCGCCTCACCCGTCCCCACGGACCTCATCGCCGTGATCGACGGGATCCCCGCCCGCCTCCGCGCGTCTCTGGCGCGCGAGTACCCCGTCAGCCGTGAGCAGCTGCCCCTGGTCGAGGCGGTCGTCGACGCCGTCACCAAGGCGGTCGTCGACGCGATCGCCGTCGAGCTCGACCGGATCACCACGAGCGGCGTCATCCGGTCCTGACCCGCGGCGCGCACCCGGCGGCGCGCACCCGGCGGCGCGCATCCGGCGGTGCGCACCCTGCGGTGCGCGGGGCCCGACCCCGCCGCTCTGCCTCGACCCCACCGTCCTGGCTCGAGCCGACCGGGACGCCGCCCCGCGGAGCGGCGTACCGTCGACCTGGTCGTGGCGCTCGGGCCACGCGGTGAGGAGACCACGGTGCGCGTGTCGGTGTTGGGAACCGGAGCGATGGGAGCGGGTGTCGCGCAGTCGTTGCTCCGCGCAGGGCACGACGTCACGGTGTGGAACCGCACGACGGAGCGCGCGCGACCCCTCGCCGACCTCGGCGCGACCGTCGTGGCAGAGGTCACGGACGCGGTCGCCGATGCCCAGGTCGTGCTGCTGACCCTGTTCGACACCGACGCAGTGGTCGACGTCCTCGAGCAGGCCGCCGGTGATGCGCCGCAAGATGCCGTGTGGGTGCAGGCGTCGACGATCGGCGTGCCGGGCACGGAGACCGTCGTGCAGCTCGCCGCGAAGTACGGCATCACCCTCGTCGAGGCCATGATGCTCGGCACGAAGGCGCCGGCCGAGCAGGGCAAGCTGACCATGCTCGTCGCGGGCGATCCCGACGCGGTGTCCGTCGTCGAGCCCGTGCTCGATGCCGTCAGCGCCAAGGTCGTCCACGCGGGCGACCGGGTCGGCCAGGGGACTGCCCTGAAGCTGGCTGCCAACGCCTGGATCGCGTCGATCACCGCGGCCACCGGGCAGTCGTTGGCGATCGCCTCGGCACTCGGCCTCGACCCGCAGCTGTTCCTCCAGGCGATCGAGGGGTCGGCGAGCGACTCCGCCTACGCCCACACGAAGGGCGCGGCGATGATCGCGCAGGAGTTCCCGGCGCAGTTCGCCCTCGACGGTCTGCGGAAGGACATCGCTCTCATCACCGAGGCAGCTCGGGATGCCGGCGTCGACACCACCCTGCTCGACGCACTCGGCCGGGTCTACGCCGAGGCCAGCGCTGCCGGGCACGGCGGGGACGACATCGCGGCGGTCGGCACCGCGTTCTGACGACCGTCAGGACCGGCGGAACACCTGCCGGAGTCGTCGGGCGACCCGGCCCACGGACTCGTCGTTCAGGGTGTTCGCGAGCGTGAAGGCCTCCTGCGCGGGATCCGCGCCGTCCCGGATGCGTCGCAGTGCGGCATCTGCCCGGGCACGCGCGTCGAGTTCGGCCGCGGGCATGTCGTCCTCGGGCTCGCGCATGCCCTCAGCGTACGGCGGGACGTGTCGCGACACGGACGTCAGTGCTCGTCGTGGTCCGCGGACTCGTCGACGGCGCCCGCCATCTCGCGCAGGAAGGCCACGACCACGGCCATGTCCTCCGGGGGCAGGTGCTGCGCGACCTCGACGGCACGGGAGTCCAGGTCCCCGATGACGGCCAGGGCCCGACGCATCGAGCGACCCGTGGCGGTGAGGATGACCCCACGCCGGTCGGCCGGGTCAGCGTGCCGTTCGACGTGACCGGAACGGACGAGCCGGTCCACCAGCGCCGACGTCGACGCCGCGGTGATGCCGAGGCGCTCCGCGAGTTCCTTCGAGTTGACGGTCCGGCCGGACGTCTCGGCGTCGACGAGCACCCGCAGGGCCATCAACGCGTTCTCACCGATCCCGAGTTCCTCACGCACACGACGCTGGGCGGAGCTCTCGGCAGTGCGGTACCGACGCAGCGCGTTCAGCACGTCCACCGCGTCGACCCGGGAGTCCTCGCCGTACCAGAAACCCGGGGCTGCTGTCGTCACCTCGGAAGTCATGGGATCAATGCTAGACGGTCTAGTTAGTTTGTCTAGCGAGCGCGTCACATGCACGTCCACCGTCCAGGGAACGAAGCGAGCGACGGTCTGCAACACTCGGGACGTCATCCCGAAACACCCCGGCAACGCGCGGTCAGTAGGTTCGCCGCATGCAGGAGTCGCCGTGCTGAACCGACTCGCGCGGAGCGTCCACAGCGTCGGGGGCGCGGTCGAGCGGACGGACGTCGTCGCGCGTCTGCTGGACGTGCACCTCGCGCGCCGGGACCCCGCGGCCGAGACGGGCTCGATCGGCCGGAGCCTCCGCGGCGTCGTCGGCGCCACCGTGCCGGAGGACGCGGACCTCGGTCCGGACGCGACCCTGGAGGCCCTGGCGCTCGACCGCCACGAACCGGCCTCCATCGCCGCTGCGGTGGCGGTCGCCCGGGACGACGCGCGTCGTGCGCGTGACGTCGTCTCCACCGAGCTGTGGGACTGCCTCAACACGACGCGGTCGCGGCTGCCGCGCAAGATCGCGGGGGAGCGGGCGCACGAGTTCCTCGGCTGGGTCCGCGAACGGAGCGCCCTCGCGGTCGGGGTCGTCGACGGGGACGCCAGTCGCGACGAGGTGTGGGAGTTCTTCACCCTCGGTCGCTCGCTCACCCGGTTGACGGTGACCGCGCGGATGCTCGCGTCCGACCTCCTCGACCCGGCCTCGGCGGCGTCGTGGACGACCGCGCTGCGTGCCTGCGGTGCGGGGGAGGCGTTCCACCGCGAGCACCGGCGCGGCACGACGTCCTCGGAGGCGGCCACGTTCCTGCTCCTCGACGCGCACAGCCCGCGCTCGCTCCTCTTCCTCACCCGCCGCAGCGAGGAGTGCCTCGACGACCTCGTCGGCGTGCACCTGGCGGCCGAGGTCCGGGCGTTCGGCGATGCCCGCGCCGAGCTCGAGACCCTGACGCCGGACACCGCGGTCGACGCCGCCCGGTCCGCCGGAGCGCGGCTCGCGCTGGCCGCGGAGACGGTGACGGCGGCGCTGGACGCCCGCGTGTTCGCCGCACCCGAACCGGTCGGCTGACACCGGGCCGGACCGGGCCGGACCGGGCCGGACCGGGCCGGGCCAATCCGGGCCAGGGCCAGGGCCAGGGCCAGGTCAGGTCAGACGGCGCTCGACCGGTCCGCCACCACCTCGTCGTGCTCGAGGTCCCGGCGCACGGCCGCTCGGCTCGCCCGCGTCCCGACCACCGGTGTCGACCGCGTGACGGCGAGGTGCAGACGTGCGTCGGCGTCGTACCGCAGCCGGAGGTGCTGGGACCGGACGAGCCACAGGACGGCGATGGCGAGCGCGACGAAGCCCGCGAGCGCGCCCACGACGATCGCCCACCGCGGTCCCCAGGCGTCGGCGACGGCACCGACGACGGGAGCGCCGACGGGGGTGCCGCCGACGAAGATCGCCATGTAGAGCGCCATCACGCGGCCCCGCATGGCCGGGGTCGTGGTGGTCTGCACGAGGGCGTTCGCCGTGGTCATGAAGGTCAGGGCTGCGAGGCCGACGAAGGCGAGCAGGACCGCGAAGACCCAGTAGGTCGGGGCGAGGGCGGCCGCGGTGCAGGCGAGGCCGAACCCGCCGGCGGCGAGGACCAGCGTGCGCATCCGGGGAGCGTCGCGTCGTGCCGCGAGCAGGGCGCCGAGCACCGAGCCGACCGCCATCACCGAGTTGAGCAGCCCGAAGTCACCCGCACCCCGGTGGAACTCCACCCGCGCCATCGTCGAGGTGAAGATGGGGAAGTTCACGCCGAAGGTGCCGACCACGAAGACCATGGCGAGCACGACGAGGATGTCCGGCCGGGTGCGGACGTACCGGAACCCCGCGACGAGCTGCCCCTTCCCGCGGGCGGCCCGCGGGCGGTCGGCGAGCTGCCGTGGGTCGACGAAGCGCAGGGCCACGAGCACCGCGAGGAACGACCCCGCGTTGATGACGAACACCCACCCGGAGCCGATCGCCGCGATGAGGACCCCCGCGACCGCCGGGCCGACGAGCCGGGCGGCGTTGAACGACGCCGAGTTCAGCGCGACGGCGTTCGACACGTTCTCGCCCGTCACGACGTCGGACACGAACGCCTGTCGGACCGGGGTGTCGAACGCCGCGACGACACCGAGTGCGAGGGCGAAGCCGTACAGGGTCCACAGCGTCGCGGTGTCGGTGAGGACCATCACGGCCAGTCCGAGCCCGAGCAGTCCCATCAGGCCCTGGGTCACCATGAGCATGCGACGCCGGTCGAAACGGTCCGCGACCAACCCGGTCCAGGGCAGCAGGAGCAGTTGCGGACCGAACTGCAGCGCCATCGTGACGCCGACCGCGACGGCGTCGTCGTCGGTCAGCTGGGTGAGGACGATCCAGTCCTGGGCGGTGCGCTGCATCCAGGTGCCGATGTTCGACACGAGGGCGCCGGCGAACCAGATGCGGTAGTTGCGTCCCGAGAGGGACCGGAACACGGCGCTCACCGGGCGGCGAGCTTCCGCATGACGTCCGTGGCGGCGGCGAGGGTCCGTCGTTCCGCCGCGGTGAGGGCCGTGAGCCGGGGACTGAGCCAGTCGTCACGACGCTGCCGGGTCTCGGCGACCAGCTCTGCGCCGGCCGGGGTCGGGCAGAGCAGCACCTTGCGTCGGTCGTCCCCGTGGTCGTCCTTCGTCAGCAGGCCGCGACCGATGAGGACGTCCACGGTCTTCGTCATCGACGGGGGCGTGACGCCCTCGGCCCGGCTGAGGTCGGCGAGCGTCATCGGCCCGTCGCGGTGCAGCAGGGCGAGGGCGGAGAACTGGGCGTCGGTGACGGACGTGTCGGCCTTCTGCGCGCGGAGCGTGCGCGAGAGCCGGTTCACGGCCACACGGACGTCGGTCGCGAGTGCGGCGTGCGGAGCGGGTCGGCGACGCGCGGTGGTCGGGAGCGGGTCGGTGGCGGTCACGGATCGTCAGCCTACCTCATTAGTTCAGCGAACGAACCAGTTGGGCCGCCTCACCCCGCTGTCTCTGACCGCCAGGCGTACGATGGGCATCTGGACAACAGGTGTTGCCCAGATGAGACGGGCCGGAAGGCACCAGGAGGAGCAGGACGCATGAACGGGTTCGAGGGCAAGGTCGCCATCGTCACCGGAGGTGGCAGCGGGATCGGCGAGTCGATCGCGAAGGAGCTCGCGGCAGCGGGGGCCTCCGTCGTCGTGACGGACATCAAGCAGGAGGCGGCCGAGCGCGTCGTCGCCGAGATCGAGCAGGCCGGTGGCACCGCGGCCGCCGTCGCCGCGAACTCGGCCCTCGCCGCCGACAACGAACGTGCCGTGCAGTTCGCCGTCGACACCTACGGCGCACTGCACCTCGCCGTGAACAACGCCGGCATCGGTGCTGCCCCGCAGCCCATCGGCGAGTACGACGTCGAGGCGTGGGACCGCGTCCGCGCCGTCGACCTGGACGGGGTCTTCTACGGCCTCCGCTACGAGATCCCCGCGATCCTCGAGTCGGGCGGCGGCGCCGTCGTCAACATGTCGTCGGTCCTCGGCTCGGTCGGCATCGCGAACAACGCGGCCTACGTGGCGTCGAAGCACGCACTCGTCGGGCTCACGAAGGTCGCGGCGCTCGAGTACACCGCGAAGGGCGTCCGCACCAACGCCGTCGGCCCGGGCTTCATCGACACCCCGCTGGTCCGGTCCTCGCTGAGCGCCGACGAGCTCGCCGGCCTCGAGTCCCTGCACGCCGCCGGACGGCTCGGCACCGACACCGAGGTCGCCGCGCTCGTCCTCTTCCTGCTGAGCGACCAGGCGTCGTTCATCAGCGGCAGCTACCACCTGGTGGACGGCGGCTACTCCGCGCACTGACCGTCCGTGCACTGACCCTCACGCACCCGCCTCCGTGCACCGACCCTCCGTGCGGTCGCGCGGGCGGCCTCGAGCCGGTGCGCGTGCACCGGCCGGCGGACCGGCTGGGAGGCCCGATCGTCGTGAGCAGACCTGCTCACGACCGTCGGGCCTCCCGTCCGTCAGCGGGTCTGCGTGAGGATCGCGTCGTGTGCGAGCAGTGCGTGCACGCCCCACGTCCGGTTGGCGATCTGCGTGATGCGCATGCTCACCGCGACGCTCGCCATCGCGAGCGCCTCGGCGCGGCCGATGCCGTGCTCCGCCGCGATCCAGTCGATCATCCGGTCGAGGGCCGTCGTCGTCGCCGCGTTGAGGTCCGCGTCGAAGCCGAACGTGATGCGCCCGGCCGGGGTGTCGGCGTGGATGCCCGCGACCGGCGCCGTGTCGAGCAGGGACAGCGTCATCGTCGTCGTCATGCCGCACTCGACGGCCGTGCCGGAGACCTCGCCGTCGCCCTGGGCGGCGTGCCCGTCCCCGACCGTCAGCAGCGCGTCGGGCACCGTCACCGGCAGGTACAGCGTGGCGCCGGCGACGAGCTCGCGGCAGTCGATGTTCCCGCCACCGACGGCCCGGGGCGGGGTGGTCACATGCTCGCCGGTGGCCTCCGGCGGAACGCCGACGACGCCGAGGAACGGGGCGGTCCGGACGCCGAGTCCGAGCTGGTTGGAGGCGGTCCCCGCCGACGCGTCGATGTCCCAGAGGAGCGGCCCTCGCGTCGACGGGTCGGCGAGCCCGAGCGCTCGGTTCAGCGGGGTGTCCACCCCACCGGAACCGGTGTAGCCCCAGTCGTCCGGGACGAGGTCGTCGAACCGGACCGCCAGCACCTGCCCGGGACGGGCGCCCGCGACCGCGATCGGCCCGAGCAGGCAGTGGCCTCGTCGCGGACTGATGAGGGTCGGCACGTCGACGCCCGGTGCCGGCAGACGCTCGGTGTAGCCGGCGGCGTCGAGCGTGTGGACGGTGACGGTGTCGCCGGGCTCGACCGTCAGCACGGGCCGGCGTTCGGCGGTGAACACGTCGACGGCGGTGTCCGCGGTGGTCGCGATGCGGTGGTGGGTCACTCGGCGATCCTGCCAGGCCGCACCTGGCGGCGCCGTGGGGCGGGCCTCCCGGCCGGGCGCGGGACGTGGGCCGCGGGCGGGGTGGGCGTGCCTGCGAGGCGGGTCTGCCTGCCCAGCCTGTGAGACGGGCCTGCCTGGGAGACGGGCCCGTCTCCGGGTGACGCCGCACGACGGACGAGACGCCGCCGGAACCGGCGGCGTCTCGGGTGCGAGGTGGTGTCTCGAGCAGACGGTGGCGTCTCGAACGGTCAGTGGAACTGGGGGATCGTCAGCCAGATCCCGTACAGGACGGCTGCGCCGCAGAGCGCGAAGCAGACGCCGGCACCGAGGGACGCCATGCGCGGTGTCGAGCCCGAGCGCGGGGTCTCCTCGGCGTACTGGGTGCGCTCGCCGCCGACGTCGGCGGGTTGACCGGTGCCGAGCAGGCGCAGGCCGAGCGTGTAGAGCAGCACGACGCCGACGGCGGCCACGAAGCCCACCCCCGCGACGGTGCCGATCGCTCCGAAGTCGATGTCCATCTGGTCCTCCCTCAGTTCCCGGCGGCCACGGACTCGCGCTCCGGGGCGCCCTCGCGCACGTCGTCCGCACCGATCGGCTTGCGGCGGGCGAGGACGGCGAACGTGAGCCCGCCGACCAGGGCCAGCACCGCCACGACGACCAGCCCGATGGTGGAGCTCGACGCGATCCACGTCGCCAGACCGCCCACCACCGCGGCGGACGGCAGCGTGATCACCCAGGCCACGACGATCTTGCCGACGACACCCCAGTGCACGTCGGCCAGCTTCTTGCCGAGGCCCGAACCGATGACCGAGCCGCTCGTCACGTGCGTCGTCGAGAGGGCGAAGCCGAGGTGCGAGGACACGAGGATCGTCGCGGCCGAGCTGGTCTCCGCCGCGAACCCCTGCGGGGACTGCACGTCCGAGATCCGCTTGCCGACGGTCTTCATGATCCGCCAGCCGCCCATGTACGTGCCGAGGGCGATCGCGAGCCCGCAGGTCAGGACCACCCAGAGCTCCGGGGCGGTCCCCGCGCCCTGGTAGCCCGCCGCGATGAGGGTCAGGGTGATGACGCCCATGGTCTTCTGCGCGTCGTTCGTCCCGTGGGCGAGCGACACCAGGGAGGCGGACACCGTCTGGCCGTGCCGGAACCCGGTGGCGGCGCCGTGCGTGGTCGCGTTCTTCGTGATCGTGTAGGCCAGGTAGGTCGCGACGAGGGCGATCACCCCGGCGATGACCGGGGAGAGCAGCGCCGGGAGCACGACCTTGGAGACGACCGTGGCCCAGTCGACCGAGTCCAGCCCGGCACCGATCACCGACGCCCCGATGAGCCCGCCGAACAGGGCGTGGGTGGACGACGACGGCAGGCCGGAGTACCACGTGGCGAGGTTCCAGAGCACGGCGCCGACGAGCCCCGCGAAGACCATCGTCGGGGTGATGTGGATGCCGTCCTCTCCTTCGCGGATGAGGCCCTGTGACACGGTCTTCGCCACCTCGGTGGAGAGGAACGCACCGACGAGGTTCAGCACGGCGGAGATGAGGACGGCGGTGCGGGGCTTGAGAGCACCCGTGGCCACCGAGGTGGCCATGGCGTTCGCGGTGTCGTGGAACCCGTTCGTGAAGTCGAACACGAGGGCCACCACGATCACCAGCACGACGGTGACGAGGACGTCCATGCGCGGAACGCTAGGCCGGTACCCGAAGGTGCGCGTGAACGACGGATGAACAGGTGCGACGTCTGCCAGGATGACGCCGTGCCCACCTTCTCCGCTGCCCGAGGTGACTCCTCGTTCACCGACGCACACGGCGTCGAGATCGTCTACTCGACCTGGCGTGCGGGCAGGGCGAAGGGCATCGTGCAGATCGCGCACGGCGTCGGGGAGCACGCGCTGCGCTACGAGCCGCTCGCCCAGGACCTCGTGCGCGCCGGCTGGACCGTGCACGCGACCGACCACCGCGGCCACGGCCGGACCGGTCTCGGACAGTGGGACGGCGACCACGGGAAGCTCGGACGCCTGGGCCCGGGTGGACTGCGGGCGGCGATCGCGGCGGTCGAGCAGATGACGACCGTGGCGATGGACGGCGACCCCGGGCTGCCCGTCGTGCTGCTCGGACACTCGTGGGGGTCGCTCATGGCCCAGCGGATCGTGAACACCTCGTCGGAGCGGTACGCGGGCGTCGTGCTGTCGGCGACCGCGCTCCGGTTGCCCGGGTTCATGAACGGCGGGGACCTCAACCGGCGGCACGCGGCGTCCGGTCCGACGAAGCACGAGTGGCTCACCCGGGACCGGGCGGTCA
Organism: Curtobacterium sp. MCJR17_055; assembly: GCF_003224335.1. GTDB lineage: Bacteria > Actinomycetota > Actinomycetes > Actinomycetales > Microbacteriaceae > Curtobacterium. The sequence continues at coordinate 505,687 of NZ_QKLF01000001.1, read as the reverse complement.
TCGACGCCGTCGGGGTCGACCCGCTCGCGGTCGAGGCCGACGTGCTCGGGTTGTTCGGGCTGCCGGACACCCTCCGGCTGCTCGGGGTCCCGCGCCGGGCGATCCCGCACGACCTGCCGATGCTGCTGCAGGTCGGCTCCGAGGACTCGCTCGGCGGGCCCCGGTCCGTCGAGCTGCTCGCGCGGGCGTACCGGCGGCGTGGTCAGCTCTCCGACGTCACGGTGCGCGTGTACGAGGGGGCGCGGCACGAGGTCTACAACGAGACGAACCGTGACGAGGTGGTCGCGGACCTCGTCGCGTGGCTCGACCGGGCAGTCGACCGCAGCTGACCGGCGAGGCCGACGCCTCGGTCGGAGGACGCCGTGTCAGCTGGCGGTGCCGCCGTGCTCCGTGGACACGGCCGCGTCCACATCCGCCGACCGTGCCGCCACGCGTGCGAGGAACCGGCGCACCGACCCGTGGAACAGGTCCGGGTCCCGGTTCATCTCCGAGCCGTGCGGACAGGACGCGACCTCCACCAGGGTCGCCGCCGGTCCCGCCGCCGCGACGAAGCGCCGCGAGGCGTCGATCGGCACGTCCCGGTCGCCGACGCTGTGGATCACGAGCAGCGGGACCCCGACCGGCGGCCGCGGTCGCATCCGTCCGAGGGGGATCGGCGTCCGCATGCCGGCGAGCCGGGAGAGTCCCGGCAGCGTGAGCGCACCGGCGCCGAGCACGCCGAGGAACCCCGGGAAGCCGGCCTTCACCGCGCCCCACCGGAGCGCGGTGAACCAGTCGAGGGCCGGACACACCAGGACCATCGCGTCCACGCGGTCCCGGAGTGCGGAGTCGCTCGCCGCGTGCATCGCGATCGTCGCCCCCATCGACCACCCGACGAGGACGAGCCGCTCCGCACCGTGGTCGACGGCGTACCGCATCGCGGCGTCGAGGTCGTGCCACTCGTCGGAGCCGAACGTCGCCGGCAGTCCACGGTCGTCCTCGACATCGCCGCGGTACCCGATCACGAGCGAGGTCATGCCGGCGTCGAGGGTGTCGGGGACGCCACGGAGGACGGCGGTCCGGCTGGAGTGGATGCCGTGCACGTGGATCGCCCACGTCGTCGCCCCGGGAACGGGGAAGAGCCAGGCCGGTCGGTCCGAGCCGTCCGCCGTGATCGTGACCTGGGCGGAGTCGGGCGACACGGCTGTCGGCTCGTCGAGGAGGTACCCCGTCCAGAGCAGCTCGTCACCCGGGGCCGGCAGCGTCGCGGGGGCGTCGAGCACCGCGCGGCACACCCGCTCGCCGTCGTCGGTGCGGACGTCACCGAGCAGGACGCTGTGCTCGTCGTCCCCGAAGTACACCCGGTACACGCCCGGGCACCGGGTCTGCTCGTCGGCCGGCACGGTGACGCCCGCGGGACCCACGTCGAGGACGGTCACGGTCCGCTTCGGACGCGGATGGACGGCCTTGCGGGCGACCACGACACCCGCTGCGGTCGATGCCGCGAGCCCCACGGCGGCCGCTCCCGCCACAGCACGGACCACGACGCCGGTCATGCCCATGCGCGGACCCCGCCGCCACGTCCAACGCCCGGTCCGACGTCGCCCGGTTCGATGTGGTGCGGTCCGACGTCGTGCGGTCCGACGTCGTGCGGTCCTGTGCCGTGCTGTCCGGCGCTGCCCTGGCTGCCGCTGCCTTGGCTGCCGCTGTCCTGTCTGACCACACGACGACCCTATTCGGGAACCAGCGACCGACCCGCGACCTGTGGATGAACACACCCACCGACGGAGAAGACCCCGGCCTGTTGGGGGGGAACAGACCGGGGCCGGACCACTCGACCCATTGGGGGGAACGGATCGAGTGGCGACGCCCGAGGCTCGAGGGGGGTCGCACCCCAGGCGTGGTGACGACGCTACGCCCGCACACGCACAGCGGCAACTCGGTTCGTTTTCAGGTGATCGGGTCGCACTGCGGGCGACGGACGCCGTTCCCGGCCGCCGGACGGGAGGCCCGCTGCGGGGCCGCCACGGGCCTCCCGGAATAGGGTGGCGACATGCACGGTGAGTACAAGGTCCCCGGAGGCAAGCTCGTCGTCGTCGACCTGGAGGTCGTCGACGGCAAGATCGACCAGTTCCGCCTGGCCGGTGACTTCTTCCTGGAACCGGACGACGCGCTCCCGCTCATCGACCAGGCGGTGGACGGGCTCCGTGCCGACACCGACGCGGCCGGCATCGCCGCCGCGGTCCGCCACGCGCTGCCGGAGGACGCCGTCCTGCTCGGCTTCACGCCCGAGTCCGTCGGGGTCGCGGTACGGCGGGCGCTCTCGCGCGCCTCCTCGTGGCGGGACTACGAGTGGCAGGTCGTCCACGAGGGGCCGATCAGCCCGAACGAGCACCTCGCGCTCGACCAGGTCCTCACCGAGGAGGTCGGGGCCGGACGCCGCGGGCCGACGCTGCGCATCTGGGAGTGGGACCAGCCCGCGGTCGTCATCGGGTCCTTCCAATCGCTCAAGAACGAGGTCGACCCGGCCGGCGCTGAGAAGTACGGCGTGCAGGTCGTGCGGCGGATCTCGGGCGGCGGTGCGATGTTCATGGACGCGGGCGCGATCATCTCGTACTCGCTGTACGTCCCGACCGACCTCGTGCAGGGCATGACGTTCGCCGACTCCTACGCGTACCTGGACGAGTGGGTGATCGAGGCGCTGAAGTCCCTGGGCATCGAGGCGTACTACCAGCCGCTCAACGACATCACCTCGACCAAGGGGAAGATCGGCGGGGCCGCACAGAAGCGCCTCGGCACCGGGTCGCTCCTCCACCACGCCACCATGAGCTACGACATGGACGGCGAGAAGATGGTGGAGGTCCTCCGCATCGGCCGCGAGAAGATGAGCGACAAGGGGACGACGAGCGCTGCGAAGCGGGTCGACCCGCTGCGCTCGCAAACCGGTCTGACCCGCGCGGAGATCATCGACCGGCTCATCGGCACGTTCACGAAGCTCTACGGCGCGACCGAGGGGCACGTCACCAACGCCGAGCGGCAGCGGGCGCAGGAGCTCGTCGAGACGAAGTTCTCGACGCGGGAGTGGCTCGAGCGCGTGCCCTGAGCGCCGACTCCCGGGGTCCGGCCGTCGCCGTCGGTGCGGATCGCGAGGATCAGCCGCGCGGCGGATGTCCTCCGTCGATCGGCCACGTAGCGTCACTCCCGTGAACTGGTTGATCTTCCTGGGGGCGGTGGCCGTCGCGGCCGTCGTGATGTGGATCGCCGACCGTCTGGGCTGGATCGACCTGTCGAACAAGGCCACGCGCGGGGGCGGATCCGGCGGTGCGGTCGGGATGCTGGACGAGGTGTTCGCCCCGACGCGGCACGAGACGCAGACCGAGTACGAACGGCAGGCGCGGTTGCCGCGGGAGGCGCCGACGCCGTCCCGTCACGACCACGACCTGCTGAGCGGGTCGGTGCTCATCCGGGTGCCCGCCGTCGGGGCACACTCGGCTGGTGCGCACCGGGCCGGTACGCACGACCGCCAGTACTGACGGGAACGCGTCAGCGAGCCGTGAGCTCCTGGTAGTCCGGGTGCCGCTCGACCCAGGCCGCGACGTAGCTGCACTGGGCGACGACACGTCGGTCGGAGTTCGCGCGGACGTCGTCGAGTGCGTTCTGGACGAGCATCGACGCGTGGCCGCCGCCGCGGTGTTCGGGGTCGACCTCGGTGTGCACGAAGCGGATCTCGTCGCCGTCGACCTCGTAGGCCGCCAGCCCGATCACCTCGCCGTCCTCGACGAGGGAGTACTGGTTCTTGTCGGTGTCGTTGCGCACGTCGAGACTCATCGTCCGGACGTTACCCCGGTCGGCCCGGAGTCGGCACGGAGTCGTCCCGGTGCGGGCGCGGAACGTGACGAGGGCGGGTCCGCGCGGCGGTGTCCCGTCGCTCGGACCCGCCCTCGTCCGGGGCTACTCGGCGCAGCTACTCGGCGCTGTGGCGACCGTGCGGGTGGTCGTCGTGGCCCGACGGTGTCGCCGGAGCCGTGCCGGCAGCGTGGGCGCCGTGCTGCGTCCGGATCGCGCCGGTCAGCGTCGGAGGCTCGTCCACCGGGGTCGACGCCGCGTGCGCTCCGTGCGTCGTCGCCGCCGGCAGGACGTCGGGGGAGGTGGGCACGACCGCCGTCGAGCCGGTGTCGGGGGAGACGAGCGAACCCGACCCCGCGGCGGCCTGCTGTGCGTCGACGGTCAGGCGGTCGTCGTCGGCGCTCTTCCGTGCGGCGTCGGCCTGCTCCTGCAGGGCCGAGGTCTTCCGGAGCGGCGGCACGCGGAAGAACCACGTGAGGACGAACGCCACGAGGACGACGGCCAGACCCACCCAGTAGACGGTCACGGCGGAGTCGCTGAACCCGACCAGGAACGGACGGCTCAGTCGCGGGTCGGCGCCGTTGAGGAAGGACGTGTCGTTGGTGGACGACGTGGTCGACGACGTCCCGCCCTTCCCGTCGCGGAGCTGGTCGACGAGCTCCGGCGCCACCGCGTCGACGACGTCACGACGCTGGTCGGCGTCGGAGTAGTCGACCTGCAGCGTGCCGTCGACGACCTCGGCGTTCGCCTTCGCGGCGGCGGCCCGCAGTGCCTGCTGCTCGGCGGCACCCTTCGCGTCGTCGACCTGCTGGGCGATGACCGTGTCGGCGGCCGCGGCGGGGACCCGTCCGGCGGCGACCTGCTGCTGGACGGCCGCGGTGACCCGCTCCGTGACGGCCTGGTCCGCCGCGCGCTTGGCCTGTACGGCGCCCTGGTCGAGACCGTCCTGCACGTTCCGCTTGACCGGCGTGACGATCGGGTCCCAGATCTGGTCCATCACGCCCGCGTTCTGCTCGGCGTTCGCCACGGCCGGGTTGAGCGCCGCGTTCAGGGCGCTCTTGAGGTCGGACTCGTTCTGGAGCGCCCCGGAGATGTTGGTCGGCATCAGGCTGAACAGCACCGAGAGCAGCACGGCGGTGCCCATCGTGCCGCCGATCTGTCGGAAGAACGTCGCGGCGCTGGTGGCGACACCGATGTCCCGCGGACTCACCGAGTTCTGCGCCGCGAGGGTCAGCGTCTGCATGAGCTGTCCGAGCCCGAGGCCGATGAGGAACATCCCGGTCATGAGGAACCACAGCGGGCGGTCCGCGGTCAGGAACGTCAGGACCGTGTAGCCGACGGCGGTGAAGGCCGTGCCGGTGACCGGGAAGATGCGGTACTTGCCGGTGCGCGAGACGATCTGTCCCGATGCGATCGAGGAGATCATCAGGCCGAGGACCATGGGCAGCATCGCGAAGCCGGACTCGGTCGGGGTGACCCCCTTGACGATCTGCAGGTACAGCGGGATGGTCAGCATCGCGCCGAACATGCCGAAGCCGATGAGCACGGACAGGACGGCTGCCATCGAGAACACGTGCGAGCCGAAGAGCTTCAGCGGCAGGATCGCGTCGTCGCCCATCGCACGCTCGACGATGACGAACGCGATGAGCCCGAGTGCGCCGATGCCGTAGCAGGCGAAGGCGCCGGGGGAGTCCCAGCCCCAGTCGCGGCCCTGTTCGGCGATGAGCAGCAGCGGCACGAGGGTGACGATGACGAGGCTGGCACCCCACCAGTCGATGCGCGGCTTCCGGCGCTCGCCGAAGTTGGGCAGGTGCAGGAACGTCAAGACCATGAACAGCGCGATGACGCCGATCGGGACGTTGATGAGGAACACCCACCGCCAGCCGTCGACGAACAGCAGGTCGTCGGCGCCGGCGAAGACACCGCCGACCAGTGGCCCGATGACGGAGGAGATGCCGAACACGGCGAGGAAGTAGCCCTGGTACTTGGCGCGCTCACGCGGCGCGAGCATGTCGCCCATGATCGCCAGCGGCAGCGACATCAGGCCACCGGCGCCGAGGCCCTGCAGCGCACGGAAGCCGGCGAGCATGAGCATGGACGTCGAGAACGAGGCCGCGAGCGAGCCGATGATGAAGATGCCGATGGCCGTGATGAACAGCGGTCGCCGACCGAACAGGTCGGAGAGCTTGCCGTAGATCGGCGTCGTGATCGTCGAGGCGATCAGGTACCCGGTCGTCACCCACGCCTGCTGGTCGAGCCCGTGCAGGTCGTCGCCGATGGTGCGGATGGCCGTGCCGACGATCGTCTGGTCGAGGGCGCCGAGGAACATGCCGGCCATGAGGCCGTAGATCACCAGGAGGATCTGGCGGTGGTTCATCACGGCGTTCGACGCCGTGGTGGGGGCCGCGGGTGCGGTCGCGGTCTGTGTCATGTGCGGGACTCCCGAGGACTTTGCGCTGCGTGCAAAGTTACAACCGCCGCACGCACGGCGTGCTCCGGCGGGGCGTTCCTGTGGGGATCGGCAGCCGTCCACAGCCCGACGTGCGGCTGGACTGGAGGCCCGCATCGCGCGGTCGCCGAGGACCCGCACCAGGGGCCCGGCGCGCACGGCAGGGGTCAGCCGTGCACGGAACGACGGCCGGTGTCAGGCCCCCAGCGCGGCGTCGACGATCTCCTTGGCCTCGCGCTGCACCTGCTCGAGGTGTTCCTGCCCGACGAAGCTCTCGGCGTAGATCTTGTAGACGTCCTCGGTGCCCGACGGGCGGGCGGCGAACCACGCCTTGTCGGTGACGACCTTCACGCCGCCGACGGCCGCGTCGTTGCCCGGTGCCTTCGACAGCTTGGCGGTGATCGGGTCGCCGGCCAGGGTCTCGGCCTGGATGGCGTCGCCGTCGAGCTTGCCGAGGCGCGCCTTCTGCTCCTTCGAGGCGGCGGCGTCGACCCGCTGGTAGACCGGGGCGCCGAACCGTTCGGTCAGCTCGGCGTACAGCTGCGACGGCGTCTTGCCCGTCACGGCGACGATCTCGGACGCCAGGAGCGCCAGGATGATGCCGTCCTTGTCCGTCGTCCACGCGGTGCCGTCCTTGCGGAGGAACGAGGCCCCGGCGGACTCCTCACCGCCGAAGGCCACCGAGCCGTCGATCAGGCCGGGGACGAACCACTTGAACCCGACCGGGACCTCCCACAGGCGACGGCCGAGGGACTCCGCGACGCGGTCGATGATGCTCGACGACACCAGGGTCTTGCCGATGGCCGCGTCCTCGCGCCACTGCGGGCGGTGCGCGTACAGGTACTCGATCGCGACGGCGAGGTAGTGGTTCGGGTTCATCAGCCCGCCGTCCGGCGTGACGATGCCGTGCCGGTCGGAGTCGGCGTCGTTGCCGGTCAGGACGTCGAAGTCGTCCTTCCGCGCGACCACGGACGCCATGGCGGAGGGGCTCGACGGGTCCATCCGGATCTTCCCGTCCCAGTCGAGCGTCATGAACGACCAGGTCGGGTCGACGTCCGGGTTCACGACGGTGAGGTCGAGTCCGTAGTGGTCGCGGATGAGGTTCCAGTACGGCAGCGACGCGCCACCGAGCGGGTCGGCACCGATCTTCACCCCGGCGCGCTTGATCGCGTCGATGTCGATGATGTTCTCGAGGTCCGCGACGTAGTTGTGCAGGAAGTCGTAGCCGTCGTGGGTGGCGTGCTCGGCGCGCTGCACCTCGGCGTTGCCGCCGGCGATGATCGCGTTCGCCCGGTCCGCGATCCACGTCGTCGCGTCGCTGTCGGCCGGGCCGCCGTGCGGCGGGTTGTACTTGAAGCCGCCGTCACGCGGCGGGTTGTGGCTCGGCGTGATGACGATGCCGTCGGCGGTGTCGTCGTGGCCGGCCGTGTTGTAGGCGATGATCGCGTGGCTCAGCGCGGGTGTCGGCACGTAGCCGTTGTCGGCGTCGGCGAGGACGTGCACGCCGTTCGCGGCGAGGACCTCGAGCGCGGTCCGCTCGGCCGGGCCGGAGAGCGCGTGCGTGTCACGGCCGATGAAGAGCGGGCCGTCGATGCCCTGCGCGGTGCGGTACTCGACGATCGCCTGCGTGATGGCGGCGATGTGCGTGTCGTTGAACGCTGTGTCGAGCGACGAGCCCCGGTGGCCGGAGGTGCCGAAGACGACCTTCTGCTCGGGGTTCGTGACGTCCGGGACCCGGTCGTAGTACGCGGCGATGAGGGCGTCGAGGTCGACGAGGTCGTCTGCGGTCGCTGGGGTGCCGGCACGGTCGTTCATGTGCCCATCCTGGCATCCGACGGGTGGACGCGTTCAGGGTCACCGCTGGACGAGCAGGACGGCCGCCTGCCGGACGAGGAGCGAGCGGCCGCCTTCCCGGACGAAGGGGGGCGTCAGGGAGTGCGACCGCTCGCGGTCTGGGGGAGTGGTGCGGGTCAGGCGGTGCGGAACGACCCCGTGGCCGTCCGGACCGAGCCGGTGACGGTGCGGGTGCTCGCGGTGACCGTGCTCGGTCGACGGGACCGCGTGTCCACGAAGCGGCCGAGGCGGCCCACGGCGACGCCGGTGTAGCTCCCGATCGTGTCGGTCCGGGCGTCCGCGGACGAGGTGTACGTGCCGTGCTCGTCGCGCTGCCGGAGCCCGCTCACGAAGGTCCCGCCGAGGGGGAAGGTGTTCATGGTGGTCTCCTCGCTGTCGTGCCGAGGTGTCACGTCCGTCGAGTCGACGTCCGCGACGCCGTCGACTGCTGCGACCACTCTACGTCCTTCTCTTGCATGATGCAAAAGAAGGACGGCTCAGGCGACGAGCTCGCAGAAGTGCCGACCGCCGTCCGTCCAACTCTGACGGGCGGTGAGCCCCGCGGCGGCGGCGTGTGCACGGAGTGCTGGCAGGCCGACCTCGGCCCACGGGAAGGCCGAGCTGGCGTGGCCGTCCGCGTCCGTCACCGTGGCCGTGTAGGTGCGGTCGGCGTCGGCGTCGCGGTTCGTCTCGACCACCACGCGGCCGCCCGTCCGGACGATCTGCGCGGCGCGGGACAGGAGCGCGACCGGGTCGCCGCCGATGCCGATGTTCCCGTCGATGATGAGCGCGGTGTCCCACCGGCCCTCGTCCGGCACCGGGTCGAAGACCGATCCCTGGACCGCGCGACCGCCGGAGCGCTGGGCGATCGCCACGGCCTCGGCCGAGACGTCCACGCCGAGCGCGGGCAGACCCATCCGGAGCGCGGCGACGAGCATCCGGCCCGGTCCGCACCCGAGGTCGATCACGGGGCCGTCGGCACCCTCGAGGAGCGACACGTCGACCCGGTCCGCGGCGGCACTCCAGCGGCCGACGTCCATCGTGACGACCTCGCCGGGGCGGGCGGGGTCCGTCAGACGCAGTCGACCGTCGGACCGCAGGGCGCGGGCGTAGGGCTCGTCGCCGCCGGCCCCGAAGGCCTGGACGGTGCTGGTCGTGTCGGTCATCGGACACCTCCGGAGGTGGTCGTGGACTCCGCGGCCAGGGCCGCGGCGAACCGCGTTGCGGGCGCGAGAGCCGCGACGCGCTCGGCGTCGGGCAGCGTGTCGACGTCGAGCAGCTCGGCCAGGAGGCCCGGCTCGAGTCCGGCGGTCCGCAGGCGTGCGAGCTGCACGGCCCCGGTGTCGTCCTGCGACATCGGCACGCCGCGCAGCAGGTCGCCGGTCGGCTCGCGCAAGTACAGCGACCAGAACCCGCCGTCCTCCGCCGGACCGAACCACGCGTCCCGCTCGGGACCGGCGAACACCGGGGCGAGCGCGTCGGCGGACACCTGCGGGGTGTCCATGCCGACCAACAGGAGCGGCTCGTCCACGGTGTCGAACAGGAACCCGAGGCGCTCGTCGAGCCCGCCACCGGGCTGGTGGACGACGTCGAAGCCCTCGGCACCCTCGGGCAGGACGTCGCCGTCGAAGAACAGGACCCGGCGGGCGGCGGGGAGCGCGGAGACCGTCGCGAGGGTGTCGGCGAGGCTCGCGGCGGCGACCCGTGCGGCGCCCTCGGGGGAGAGTGCCGGGGTCAGGCGCGTCTTGACCTTGCCCGGCAGGCACTCCTTCGCGACGACCGCGACCGTGATGCCCACGGGCCCGTCGGTGCCGGGTCCGCCCGTGGTGCGCGCGGCCGTCACGAGCGGGCCTCGGCGGCGACGCGCTGGCGGACCGACACGGGCGCGGCGGAGCGGGTCCGGGCCTCCCGGCGGTACGCACGGAGCAGGCGGGACATGTCCTTGACGGCGTTGACCGTCCCGCGGAGCGTCCCGGTGACCTTGCTGTCGCCGATGCGCTGCGCGTACCCGATGTCCGACTCGTCGACGCGCCACCCGGCGGCGTGGGCGGCGAGGACCATCTCGAGCGGGTAGCCGCTGCGGCGGTCGCGGAGGTCGAGGGCGACGAGGTCCTCGCGGTGCATCACGCGCATCGGGCCGAGGTCGTGCAGTCGGTAGCCGGTCGCACGTCGCATGAGGACGGCGAGCACGCGGTTCGCGAAGCGTGCGTGCGGGGCCCAGGCGCCGCGGCTCGTCGGGACACGGCGGCCGAGGGCGAGGTCGACCCGACCGTCCGCGACCCGCTGCACGAGGGCGGGGAGCTCGGCGGGGTCCATCGACGCGTCGGCGTCGCAGAAGGCGACGTAGTCGGCGGTCGCTGCTGCCACACCGGCGGCGCAGGCGGAGCCGAACCCGCGGACCGGTTCCGTCACGACGAGGGCGCCGTGCGCGCGGGCGACGTCCGCCGAGCCGTCGGTCGAACCGTTGTCGACGACGATCGCCCGGTAGCCCTCGGGGAGCCGACCGATCACCTGCGGCAGGGCGTCCGCCTCGTCGAGGCAGGGGAGGATCACGTCGACGCTCATGGAGACCATTCGGTGCCCTCCGTCGGATCGACTGGTCGAGCTGTCGTCCTCGGGGTGCGGTCCGGCGTCGGGGTCGGCGGCGGGGTGTTGCGTCATGCACACGAGCAAACACGATCCCGGCTGTCGGGGGACAGTGAACGCGTCCCCGACGGCCGTTCTGCGCACCGTCCGCGGTGTGCCGATGCGCGGCGGACCGCGCTGTGGTGCGACCGCGCCCACCCGGAGGGGGTGGGAGCCGGGAGGCCCGTGGCGGGGCCGCCACGCGCCTCCCGGCCCTGTTCGGGGGACAGGACGGCGCCGCAGCGCGGGAGCCCGGACCTAGCGCACGGCCGCCCGGAGCGGCGCGGTCGCGAACTCCCGCATGCCGCGGGTGAAGTCGACCTGCGCGCGCCAGCCGAGCTCGTCCGCGATCCGCGAGGACGACGCCGTCACGTGCCGCACGTCACCCAGGCGGTACTCACCGGTCACGACCGGTTGCGGACCGTCCGGACCGGCGATCGCGGCGGCCATCTCGCCGATGGTGTGCACCGTGCCCGAACCGACGTTGAAGGCGCGGAACGACTCGGACGGCGCGGAGCCGGTCGCGTCGATCGCGGCGAGGTTCGCTCCCGCGACGTCGTCGACGTGCACGAAGTCGCGGCGCTGTGCCCCGTCCTCGAAGACGCGCGGCGCCTCGCCCCGCGCCAGCGCCGAGCGGAACAGGGACGCGACCCCGGCGTACGGCGTGTTCGCCGGCATGCCCGGGCCGTAGACGTTGTGGTAACGGAGGGCGACGGCGCGGCCGCCCGTGGCGCGGGACCACGACGAGGCGAGCTGCTCCTGCGCGACCTTCGTCTGGGCGTACACGTTCCGCGGGTCCAGTGCGGCGGACTCGTCGATCAGCCCGGGTCGGAGCGGCCGACCATCGGGGCCGATCGGGTCGAAGCGGCCGGCGTCCAGGTCCTCGCGGCGGCGGGCCGGCGGGCGCATCGGGTCGCCGTCGGCGGTGCTGTACGCACCCTCACCGTAGACGACCATCGAACTCGCGACCACGAGCCGGTCGATGTCGAGACGGTCCATCGCGGCGAGCACGTGCGCGGTGCCGGCGTCGTTGCTCGAGACGTAGTCGGGCGCGTCCTGGAAGTCGACACCGAGGCCGACCTTCGCCGCCTGGTGGCAGACGACGTCGACGTCCTGCAGCGCGGCGTCGAGGGCGGCACGGTCACGGACGTCGCCGTGCACGAGCTCGATCCCCGCGGTCCGGTGCGCGGTGACGACGGCCTCCGGGTCGCCGTGCACGTCGGTGCGGAGGGAGTCGAGGACGCGGACCTCGTGTCCCGCCGCCAGGGCCTGCCGGACGATCGCGGAGCCGATGAACCCGGCGCCGCCGGTCACGAGCAGCCGGGTCACGGGCGGAGGTCCATCACGCGGGCGCTGGCGCTCGCCGGGACGAGTTCGCGCGGCGTGTAGTCCTCGGGGACCGCGGCGACGATCGAGCCGATGGCGCGGACGATGACCTCGTTCGCGCGGGCCAGACGGTCCATGACGGCCTGGTGCGTGACCGGCGCCTCGGTGTTGGTCGTGGCGTCGGTGCTCGTCGTCTCGTCGGTCACCGGGGCCAGGCCCGCGTCGGCGTCGGTCACGAACGACAGGTTCACCGTGCCGATGCCGAGCTCCGCGGCCAGCGGGACCTCGGGCGTCATCGTCATGTTGATCGTGTGGCCGCCGGCCTCGCGCATCCAGACGGACTCGGCGCGGCTCGAGAACCGCGGGCCCTGGATGACGACGCACGTGCCGGTCGGGCGGAAGGGCACGTCGAGCGCCGCGACGGCGTCGATCGCCGCGCGCCGGAGCACCGGGTCGAAGGGGTCGGCGAAGGAGAGGTGCTGGACCTCGTCCTCGAAGTAGGTGTCGGCCCGGCCCCAGGTCCGGTCGATGAGCTGGTCCGTCACGACGAAGGTCCCGGGGGCGTAGTCCGGGTGCAGGCCGCCGACGGCGCTCGAGGACACGACGGCGCGGACGCCCAGGGAGCGCAGTGCCCACAGGTTCGCGCGGTGCTCGATGCGGTGGGGCGCGACGGAGTGGGCCCGGCCGTGGCGGGTGAGGAAGGCGACCCGGCGGCCGGACATCGTGCCGATGCTGATCGGGCTGGAGGTCGGGCCGAACGGCGTCGGGACGTCGACCTCGTCCGCGGTGCCGGGTTCGAACAGTTCGTACAGGCCCGAGCCGCCGATCACGCCGATCGTCGTCGTCTTCTCGTTCTCCACAGGTCCTCCGGTCGTCCTCGGCGCTGGTCGGCGCCGTCGTTACGCTACAGATGCGGGCCAGGAGCGGCCCGCGTGTGGTGCCGTCGTCCTGTCGGCGCCACGTCACGACCATTCGGAGGCGCGCGTGCGAACGATCGGTCAGCACCGGGACGCGGTCCAGGCGCTCGTGGGACCGGCCCTGCCGACCGCGGGGTCGTCGCTGCCGCCGGAGTCGTCGTCGGTCGTCGCGCTGGCCGTGGAGTCCGGAGCAGGCCACGGGTACCGCGTGCTCGCCACCACCGTGCTCGCGCCGACGCCCCTGCCGGCCTTCGACAACAGCCAGATGGACGGGTTCGCCGTCCGCGCCGCCGACGCCGGTACGACCGTCCGGGTGGGCGCACCCATCCCGGCCGGGGTCGTGCCCCCGCCGCTCGGCGCGGGCACCGCGGCCCCGATCATGACCGGAGCGCGGATCCCGGACGGGGCGGACGCCGTCTTCCCGGTCGAGTCCACGCCCGCCCGGTCCTTCCCCGCCGCTCTGCAGTCCGACGACGTGCCGGTGCCGCCCGACCTCGCCTCGGGGGCCTTCGTGCGTGTCGCCGGCTCCGACCTGGCCGCGGGTGCTCCGATCGCCCGGGCCGGGCAACCCCTCACCCCGGCCGTGCTCGGTGCGCTGGCAGGCGCCGGCGTGACGACGGTCGACGTGGTCCGGCGCCCGCGGGTGCTCGTCGTGTCGACCGGCAGCGAACTGCTCGACCCCGGGTCGACGGCCGACACCGACCTGCGCGCCGGGGCCGCCATCGGCGACGCGAACGGGGTCGCACTCTCCGCCGCGCTCGCCGAGGTCGGGGTCGACACGCGGCGGGTCCGGGTCCCCGACGACCCCGACCGGTTCCTCGGCGCCCTCGACGACGCCGTGGGCGACTGGGCCGACGTCGTGCTCACCACCGGGGGGATCAGCGCGGGGGCGTACGAGGTCGTCCGGCAGGCCCTCGGACCCCGCGGGCTCGTCGTGACCCCGGTCACGATGCAGCCGGGCGGGCCGCAGGCGCTCGGATCGGTCCCGGTCGCCGGCCGAACGGTCCCGGTGGTCGCCTTCCCCGGCAATCCGGTCTCGGCGCTCGTCTCGTTCGAGGTGTTCCTCCGCCCGGTCCTCGCCCGCGCCGTCGGGCTGCCGGAGCACCGTCCGACCGCGGAGCTGCCGGCGGCCGAGCCCACGACCTCGCCCGCGGGCAAGCACCAGGTCCGTCGCGGGACCGTCGTCGACGGCCGCGTGCACTTCGTCGGGGGCCCGAGTTCGCACCTGCTCTGGCACTACGCCGAAGCCACCCACCTCGTCCACGTCCCCGTCGGCGTCGCCAGCGTCGAGCCGGGCGACTCCCTGACCGTCTGGAGCATCCGATGACCGACCTGTCCCACGTCCGCGCCGACGGCAGCGCCCACATGGTCGACGTCTCCGAGAAGGACGTGACCGCCCGGGCCGCGACCGCCACCGCGACGCTCGTCACCCGACCCGACGTCGTCGCACGCATCCTGGACGGCTCGTTGCCGAAGGGCGAGGTCATCGGTACCGCCCGCATCGCGGCGATCATGGCCGTCAAGAAGACCTCGGACCTCATCCCGCTCTGCCACCCGCTGCCGATCGCCGGCGTCGAGGTCGACATCTCCGGCGCCGACGACCGAGTCGTCGTCGAGGTGTCCGTGCGGACGACCTCACGCACGGGCGTCGAGATGGAGGCCCTGACCGGTGCGAGCGTCGCCGCGCTCACCGTCTACGACATGGTGAAGGCGGTCGACAAGACGGCCTCGATCACCGACGTCCGCGTACTCGAGAAGCGCGGCGGCCGCTCCGGCGACTGGAGTGCCCGATGAACGACACGGCCGTCCCGGACCGAGGACGGGCCTCCGTCGTCGTGGTGTCGACCTCGGCCGCCACGGACCCGGCCCTCGACCGCACCGGGCCGGTCATCGCCGACTGGCTGCGGGACCGCGGTTTCGCCGTCGGTGACCCGGTGATCGTCGCCGACCGTGGTCCCGTCGCCGACACCCTCGCCGCTGCCGTCGCCGGTGGCGCACGGGTCGTCATCACGACGGGCGGGACCGGCGTCACGCCGACCGACCGCACCCCGGAGGCCGTCGCACCCCTGCTCGACCTGGAACTGCCCGGCATCGTCGAGGAGATCCGCCGGCGGGGACTGGCCGGAGCCGGACCGACCGCGCTCCTCAGCCGTGGCGTCGCCGGCATCGTCGGGGGCGGCACGTTCGTCGTCACGCTGCCGGGGTCCCGTGGCGGGGTGGCGGACGGCCTGGCCGTGCTCGACGGCCTGCTCGACCACCTGCTCGCTCAGCTGCACGGTGACGGTCACGCTCCCCGGAGCGCCTCGTGAGTGCCGGAGCCGCGGACCGCGTGGTCGTCGCGGACGTCGTCGACCGCGACATCACGGTGGACGAGGTCTCGCGGGTCGTCGCCTCCGACCACGACGGCGCGGTCGTCACCTTCGCGGGGGTCGTCCGCGACCACGACGGCGGGAAGGGCGTCACCGCGCTCGACTACGAACGGCACCCGAGCGCCGGCGAGGTCATCGCCGAGGTCGCCCGGACCATCGCGGAGCAGCACCCGGAGGTCCGCGTCGCCGTGCTGCACCGCGTCGGGGCACTCGGCATCGGGGACGTGGCGCTCGCCGCGGCGGTGGCGTCGGGGCACCGCGCCGAGGCGTTCGCGGCGTGCGGGGCGCTCGTCGACCTCGTCAAGGAACAGGTGCCGATCTGGAAGCACCAGCGCTTCACCGACGGGACGGACGAGTGGGTCGCAGCGCTCTGATGACGGCGGTGCGCGCAGTGGTGTTCGATCGGGAGTCGTGAGCATCGACGGCCTGGTGGCCCGACGGTGGGCCGCAGCGGACGAGGACGCCGAACGCGTGCTCGCCCACGAGCAGTCGCTCCTCCGGGTGACGCCGTGGACGAAGTGGAGTCTCGGACTCGGCCTGGCGGCGCTCCTGGCCGCGATCGCCGGCTTCGTCCTGCTGCCGCGGGGAGAGGACGACGTGGCGCACTTCGTCGTCGGGATGGTCCTCGTCGGAGCGGCTGTCGCGTCCGTCGTCGTCCGCCTGGTCGTCGCCGCGCGCAGTCGACGGGTCGTCGGGACCGCGTTCCCGACGGTGACGACGGTCCTGTCCGCGCGGGAGCGGCACGCCGTCGCTCGTGCCGTGGACGGGAGAGTCCGCGCACCGGAGGACCGACTCCGGATCGTCCGCGCGGCTGCCGTACTCCGTGCCGCTCCCCACCGGATCGAAGAGATGACCTGGTACTCGGCGTTGTTGGCCGCCCTCGCCGTCGGGAGCTCGACCGCGGCCCCGGCCGGCGGCGCACTGTACGGCGTCGCGGCCGTCCTCTCGGCAGGAGCTGCGGTGTACGCCGGACTCGACGTCGCCCGGGTCCGACGAGCGCTGCGGTCGTCGCCGACGCCGTGGGAAGCAGCCGTCACGCACCCCTGACCCGTGCGGCAGGCGGCGCCGGGTCGGCTCGGCCGGGCCGGCTGCGCTGGGCCGCTGGCGCCGGGCCGGCTCCGCAGGCCTGGCCGCGGTGAGCTGGCTGTGTCGGGCCGGCTGCGCTGGGCTGGCCACGCTGGACCGCCGCGTCCGGCCGCGAAACCGACAGAAGGCCGCCGGACTTCCGCAGTGGTCTGTCGGTTCCGCGCAGGAGTCGGCCCGCGGCACCGCCCCGTGAACACGGGCGTAGCGCCGCCGCCTCGAGACTCCCTAGTATCCGGACCATGGGAATCCTGCTGTCCGGCGTGAGCGTCGTCCTGCTCGTGTTCGCCCTCATCGACATCATCACGCGCCCCGACAGCGAGGTCCGCGGCCTGCCGAAGGTCGCCTGGATCATCCTCGTGATCCTGTTGCCGTTCGTCGGCAGCATCGTGTGGTTCGCGATCGGCCACGACTGGAGCGCCGGCCCCCGGAGCCACGGCCGGTACGTCGAACCGAAGCGCCACGAGGACGGGTACGCCACCCTCGGCGCCGCCAAGGTCGCACACGGGGACAAGCGGATCTCCGGCACGGAGCAGGAACTCGCCGAGCTCGAACGGGAGATCGAGTACTGGGAGGCCCAGGCGCGCCTAAAGCGGGCGAAGGAAGCCGCCGGCGAGGGCGACCCGAGCCCCGCGAGCTGAGTCGAGCCTCCAGGACGGACCCGGCGCCGCGCGGACCCGCACGACGAACTCCTGACCGAACCACGGGCGTCCGCGGTTCGGACCGGATGCCGCTGGCCGGATCCGGACCGCGCCGCCGAGCCCGGCCGACAGCTCGCCGCCGCGCCTCCGGACCCGAGCCCCCGGCCGCCGCGCTGCCCGGCCTCTGGTCGCCATGCCGCTCCGGCCTCCGGCCTCCGGACCCGAGCCCCCGGCCCGCCGCCGATCCCGGCCGACAGCTCGTCGCCACGCCGCCCGCGGCGCGGCGCGCCCCCGCGCCCGCCTACCCTGGTCAGGTGGCTCATCTCCTCGGCGCCGAGAACGTGCATCTCGAGTTCCCCACCCGTGTCGTCTTCGACAGCGTGACCATCGGCCTCGACGAGGGCGACCGGATCGGCGTCGTCGGGCGCAACGGCGACGGCAAGTCGACGCTGCTCGCCCTCCTCGCGCAGCGGCTCGAGCCGGACACCGGCCGGGTGACGCACCGTCGCGGCGTGACGATCGGGTACCTCGACCAGCGCGACGTCCTGCCCGAGGGCATGACGGTCGGGCAGGTCGTCGTCGGTGACCTCGCCGAGCACGAGTGGGCGGGCGACCCGAAGATCCGCGACGTCATCGGCGGCCTGGTGTCGGACATCCCGTGGGACGAGACCGTCGACGAACTGTCCGGTGGGCAGCGTCGGCGGGTGGCCCTGGCGCGCCTGCTGGTCGGCGACTGGGACGTGCTGTTCCTCGACGAGCCGACGAACCACCTGGACGTCGAGGGCATCCAGTGGCTCGCCGAGCACATCAACCGCCGCTGGTCGTCGAACCAGGGCGGGATGGTCGTCGTGACCCACGACCGGTGGTTCCTCGACGCGGTGTCGACCGACACGTGGGAGGTGCACGACGGCGTCGTCGAGCCCTTCGAGGGCGGCTACGCGGCGTACATCCTGCAGCGCGTCGAACGTGACCGGCAGGCGGCGTCGAGCGAGCAGCGCCGGCAGAACCTGGCGCGCAAGGAGCTCGCCTGGCTCCGCCGCGGTGCCCCGGCGCGGACGAGCAAGCCGAAGTTCCGCATCGACGCGGCCAACGCCCTCATCGACGACGTCCCACCGATCCGCGACACCGTCGCCCTGTCCCAGACGGCGACGGCGCGCCTGGGCAAGGACGTCGTCGACCTCATCGACGCGGGCGTCTCGTTCGACGGCACGATGATCATCGAGGGCGTCGAGTGGCGCATCGCCCCGGGGGAGCGCACCGGCATCCTCGGCCCGAACGGCGCCGGCAAGTCGACGTTGCTCAACCTCGTCTCCGGGAAGCTCCAGCCGACCACGGGCCGGGTGAAGACGGGCAAGACCGTGCAGATCGCGGTACTCGACCAGCAACTCGCCGACCTGCAGCAGTTCGCCGAGGACCGCGTCCGCGAGGTCGTCGCCCGCAAGAAGACGAGCTACGTCGCCGACGGCAAGGAGATGACGCCGTCGCAGTTGCTCGAGCGCCTCGGCTTCACGTCCGAGCAGCTGTCGACGCCGGTCAAGGACCTGTCCGGTGGGCAGAAGCGCCGCCTGCAGCTCATGCTCATCCTGCTCGACGAGCCGAACGTCCTGATCCTCGACGAGCCCACGAACGACCTCGACACCGACATGCTCGCGGCGATGGAGGACCTGCTCGACACCTGGCCCGGCACCCTCCTCGTCGTCAGCCACGACCGGTACCTGCTGGAGCGCGTCACCGACCAGCAGTACGCCGTCCTCGGCGGGCACCTGCGGCACCTGCCGGGCGGTGTCGACGAGTACATGCGCCTGCGCGCCTCCGGCAGCGGCGGTACGACGGCGTCGGCGGCTGCCGCCGCATCGGCCGGGAGGCCCGACACCGCCGGTGCGTCCGCGGTCGCCGCCGCCTCGGGGCTGCGTCCGGCAGCGGGGACCAGTGCGGCTCCGGCCGTTGCGCCGACCCTGTCCGGTTCGGAGCGCCGCACCGTCGAGAAGGAGATGTCGGCCCTCGACCGTCGGATCGCCAAGCTCGGGGACGACCGGAAGAAGCTGCTCGACTCGTTCGCGACGCACGACCAATCCGACTACGAGGGGCTCGGGAAGCTGCAGGGGCGGCTCGCCGACCTCGATGCCGAGGTGGAGCAGCTCGAGGAGCGGTGGCTCGAGGTGGCGGAGCAGCTCGGGGTCTAGCCCGGGCTCCAACGGCAGTGCCGGTCGGCGTCAGTCACCGAGACCGAGGATGAGGCGCCGCAGCAGGCCCGCGAGCTGGTCCTGCTCACCCGCGGACAGACCGGCGAGGATGTCCCGCTCGGCTTGCAGCAGGTCGGCGATGGCCGCGTCGACGGCAGCGCGACCGGCGTCGGTGAGCGTCACCAGGACACCGCGACCGTCACGGGGATCCGTCCGGCGGGCGACGAGCCCGCGGGCGGCGAGGCGGTCCACCCGGTTCGTCATCGTGCCGCTCGTCACCAGGGTCTGCTGGAGCAGCGCCTTGGGACTCAACTCGTACGGGTCGCCCGCGCGCCGGAGCGCCGACAGGACGTCGAACTCCCACGGCTCCGTCCCGCCCGCCTCGAACGCCTGACGTCGGGCGCGGTCCAGGTGCCGGGCGAGCCGGTCGACCCGCGACAGCACGTCGAGCGGGGCGAAGTCCAGGTCCGGGCGCTTCCGCCCCCACGCCGCGACGATCCGGTCGACCTCGTCCTCTGGCGGCATCCGTCCATCATGGCGTGGATCGGCGGCGCACGACCAGTGTCGGGCACATGGGAAGATGGTCGGGCTCCTCCGGGGGCGTTCCGCCTTGGTGTAATGGCAGCACGACGGCCTTTGGTGCCGTTAGGTCCGGGTTCGAATCCTGGAGGCGGAGCTCGGGACCGATCGGCCCATCAACGGAGACGGTTGGGCGTGTTCCTTCCGGAGCGTCTCTGGCCGTGCGCGGACCTCCTGTCGCACCTTCAGCACAGCGCCGAGGAGAGGAGGAGCGCTGGCCGGGGTCGGTGAACGACGCCGACAGCCTCCTTCACGGACGCAAGATGTCCCGTACCCGGATCCAGGGCAGGGGCATCGTCTCGGGGCGCTGCGTGTCAGCGCTGAGCGGCTGGGCACCGGCGAGCACATGCGGCCGTGCGTCGACAGCGCGGGCTCGGGAAGGTCACAACCAGCGAGTACCGACGCCACCGACCTCTCTCGCGAGACGCTCGACGAGCGGAGCTGTTAGGAACGACACATGGCTGTCCGGCACGAGATGCTCACCGTCTTCACCGAGGGAGAGGCCGGCGGGAACCGGGTCCCGGTGGTGCTCGAGGCGGACACGTTCACCGACCAGCAGATGCAGGAGCTCGCGGAGGAGACGGGGCTGGAGTCCGCGTTCCTGTCGTCTTCGGACACACCGGCCGTCGGACGGCTGCGCTACTGGGTACCGAACCACGAGATGAGCATGTGCGGCCATGCCAGCATCGGAACCGCATGGTTGCTGAACCGCCGTGGCCATGCCCAACCCGACGACGGATACGTTTTCGCAACCGCTGCAGGCTTGGTCCGGGCGGGAGCGACCACGGACGGTGGGTGGTTCCAGCAGTCTCTGCAGCAGATCGACCCGGTCGACCCGAGCCCGGCGCTCGCCGCGCTGGGCCTCACTCCGGACGACCTCGTCGGAACGTCGTCGAATGCTGCTGCGCCGCGGACGAAGACGCTCCTACCGTTACGCAACACCGCGGTACTGCGCGGACTTCGACCGCACGCAGCCGCCGTCGAACGCGCATGCACCGAGATGGGGTCGACGGGCTTGTATCCCTACGCGGTCATCACGGAGGGGCAAGTGGAAGCGCGGCAGTTCCCGCGGGCATCTGGATACCTGGAGGACCCCGCCACCGGGATCGCAGCCGCCGCACTCTTCTTCGCCCTGGCCGCGAGCGGTGAACTGCCGCGCGGAGTCGTGCAGGTGCGGCAGGGCGTCGCTATGGGTCGGCCCTCACTGATCACCGTCGAAGCCGGCGGACAGTCTCACCACCAGCCGCGCACATGTCGGGTGTCCGGAGCCGTCCGGTTCGCGTGACCGCCGATCAGCCGAGCGGAGCACCGAGGAAGTACCCGTGCACGCTCCGGGAGCTGCGGCGGGCGGATGCGGTCCTGAAGCCGGCGTCGGCCGGCTCCGGTCGGCGACCGCCCCGCGAACCTGATGCAACGGGCGTTCACCGCGTCCGGTTCTCCACGGATGCGGTGGAGACGAACGTCCGTCGCGTCGATCCTGCTCGACACGGATCGTCTCCTGCTGCCTCGTGGCGATCGGCGCTCGCCGAGCAACTCGGTCACTCTGCCGAGGAATGCGGGCGGGCGCTCATGTCATGGGCGCGCGCGTCTGCCTCGGTCTCGTAGATCTCGCCCCAGGCGATGCTCGCGGGCATGGCGTCGCCACGCAGGTCCACGTCGGGCAAACAGATCTGCACGAAGTGCGGGAAGGCGGGGAACGACCACAGGTCCTCGTCCTCGAACCGACTCCAGAGCAACAACTCGCCGATGCCGAGCGGGTGGCCGAGTTCCTGACCGTTCACCGGCGGATCGCAGCTGACCATCAGCGCGTGGTGACCGTTCGGGAGCTCGATCGGTCGTTCCACCTCGCACCGGAAGACGGACGAGAACCGCTTGCTGTCCATGGACGAGAGGAAGAAGACTCCTCGCATCTCAGAAGTCCGGATCCACGTCATCGACGCAGGGGGTCGGCGTGTGCGGGCGCTTGGTCATCGACTGCACCTCCGCGTCCGCCTCGGTTGCGTAGAGCTCGCCCCACGCGATGCTGGTCGGCATGCGAGTCGTCGGGATGATGACGTCGGGGACACAGATCTGCACGAACTGCGGGAAGGTCGGGAAAGTCCACAAGTCGTCCCCCTCGAAACGGCTCCAGAGGAGGAGTCGAGCGATTCCCTCGGGAAAGCCGAGGTCCTGGCCGAGCGCTGGCGGGTCACAACTGACGACGAGAGCGTGGTGGCCGTTGGGGAGTTCGACTCTCGACTCCAGCTCGCACCGGAACACGGAATCGAATCGGTCGTCTTCCATCGATGAGAGGTAGTAGGTCGGTTCCACTTCAGAACTCCGGGTTGCTCCGCTGACGTCGTCGACACGGATCGACACCGTCCCGTTTCGGTGTGCTTCCCAGAGCCTGCCAGGCAGCCGGGTGGCGGTCAAAGGGCCGGCGCCGGGACGCTGGTGCAGGAGTCGGTCCAGCTGTGCACGGACATCGTGGCGGGCGCTGACGCAGCGGATGGTGTGCTCCGCCGGTGGTCCTTGGTTGACAACGAGCAATCAAACAACGATAGTTGACCGTCGTCAATCAATTGGGTGCAGCGCGGCATCCCTCGTCCTGGAGTCACGATGTCCCGTCCCGATGCCGCAGCAGCACAGCTGCACCCGACCGAACCGGCGGCCATGTCCCACCGACAGGTCCTCGAAGCACTCTCCGGGCTCCTGCTCGGCATGTTCGTCGCGATCCTCGCGTCGACCGTCGTCAGCACGTCCCTGCCGAAGATCATCGGTGACCTCGGCGGCGGCGAGAGCGCCTACACGTGGGTCGTCACCTCGACGCTCCTCGCCACGACCGTCTCGACGCCGGTCTGGGGCAAGCTCGCCGACCTCTTCAACCGCAAGCTGCTCATCCAGCTCTCGCTCGTGATCTTCGTCCTCGGCTCTGCGCTCGCGGGGTTCTCGGAGAACCCCGGCACGCTCATCACGTTCCGAGTCGTGCAGGGTCTCGGCGCCGGTGGCCTCACCGCGCTCAGCCAGATCATCCTGGCCGACATCATCAGCCCGCGTGAGCGCGGCCGGTACGGCGGCTACTTCGGCGCGGTGATGGCCGTCGGCACCGTCGGCGGCCCGCTGTTCGGCGGACTGCTGACCGACACGCTCGGGTGGCGCTGGAACTTCTTCGTCGGCGTGCCCTTCGCGGTCGCGGCGATCATCCTGCTGCAGGTCACCCTGAAGCTCCGGACCCTCCCGGAGCGCAAGGTCTCCATCGACTACCTCGGCATCGCGACCATCGCCGGCGGCGTCTCGCTCCTGCTCATCTGGGTCACCCTCGCCGGCAAGAACTTCGACTGGGTCTCGCCCACCTCGTTCGTGATGGTGATCGGTGCGGCCGTCCTGCTCGCGGCCACCGTGTTCATCGAGCTCCGCGCGGAGGAGCCGATCATCCCGATGACGCTCTTCCGGAGCCGCACGTTCACGATGGCGGTCATCGGTTCCATCGCCGTCGGCATCGCGATGTTCGGCGCCACCGTCTACCTGGCGCAGTACATGCAGCTCGCCCGTGGTGCCACCCCGACGCAGTCCGGCTTGCTGACGATCCCGATGATCGCCGGTCTGCTCATCGCCTCGACCGTCGGTGGTGCCCTGGTGACCAGGACAGGCAAGTGGAAGCCGATCATGCTCATCGGTTCGGTCGCCCTCGTCGTCGGACTCGGTCTCATGGGGACGATCGCGTACGACACGCAGTACGTCGTCGTCGCGGTCTACATGTTCGTCATGGGGAGCGGCGTCGGACTCGTCATGCAGAACCTCGTCCTGGTGGTGCAGAACACGACCGAACCGAGGAACATCGGCGCTGCCTCCTCCGGCGTCGCGTTCTTCCGCTCCCTGGGCGGCGCGATCGGCGTCTCGGTCCTCGGAACGGTCCTCGGGACCCGCGTGGCGGACGCCATCAGCGACAAGCAGGACGCCCTGACGAGGGCGATCGCCGCGCTCGGCGAGAAGGGCGCCGCCGTCGCGAAGGAGCTGTCGTCCGGCAGCATCCCCGCCGTCAGCTCGCTCCCGAAGGGCGTACGCCAGATCATCGAGTCGGCGTACGGCCAGGGCGTCGCCGAGATCTTCCTCATCGCCGCCCCTATCGCGGTCCTGCTCGTCCTGGCGATCGCCTTCATGCCGAACGTGCCGCTCACCACGAAGACCGTCGCCGAGCGCTCGACCGACGCTGGACCGGTCGCCGGTGCTGCCGAGGACTTCGCCGGGGTCGGCACCGTGACCGGGTCCAACCCGACGATCCAGTCGGCGGACTCCCAGGACGGCGGCGAGCGGCGTGCCCGACACTGATGTGATGACCGACGCGGCCACGAACCCCCTGCGGACGTCCGCCGAGGACCTGGCGCTCGACGCGACCGAACGCGCGATCGCCGGCGTCGAACGGCAGTTCCTGGCGTTGGCCGGCTCGACCCGGCGCACGATGCGCGAGCAGGCCGCTCAGATGGAGCTGCAGCCGGCCGGCTACCGGGTCCTCCTCGAGGTCGTGGTCAACGGCAGCACCGGAGCGGGCGAACTCGCGGAGGCGCTCGGGTACGACAAGACCGCCCTCAGTCGTCAACTCAGCGCGCTCGAGGCGCTCGGGTTCGTCACGCGGGAACGCCACGCGGTCGATCGCCGTGCGGTCGTCGTCCGTGCCACGCCCGACGCCGTCGAGCGGGTCCAGCGCATCCGGGCCAGTGCCCGCTCAGCCTTCCGCGAGCGGCTCGTGACCTGGCCGCGCACGGATCTCGAGGACCTCGCACGACTGCTCGCTGCGCTGTCGTGACCCCCCGCGGTGAAGGAGACGGAACGGTGGGGGAGGCCGCTGCGCTGGACGGCGAACCGGCCCCGGCGCCGGTCGGACTGCGTGAACGCAAGCGGGAGGAGACGCGCCGTCGGATCATCCTGGCAGCGCGTGTCGGGAGCCTCGACGCCGGCATCGACGGTCTGACGATCGACGCCATCGCGCGTGAGGCCGACATCTCGCCACGGTCGTTCTTCAACTACTTCCCGAACAAGGAAGCGGCGATCGCCGGGGTGATCCCAGGGACAGCGCGTGCGCTGACCGCGGACGAGTTGGACCAGCTCCCCGCCGACGTCGTCGACGCCGTGGTGGCCATCGTCGTCGCCGTCCTCGGCCGTCAGGTCGACAGCACGAACACGGACCTGCGTCGCGAGGTGTTCGTCCGGTTCCCGGAGCTCCTCGACGAGTTCCGGCCGTTCTGGAAGGCGTCCGTGCGGACCGCAGCCGTGTCCGTCACCGACCTCCTCCTCCGCCGCGGGTCGACCGCGGAGAGCAGCGCCGTCGTCGCGCCGGTGCTCGTCGCGATGTGTGTCTCGGTGGTGCGGACCATGCTCGCCCGCGGCGAACTCGACAGCGTCGAGTTGGCGCACGGGGTCCGCCCGATCGCCGACGCGATCCGTTCGACCGCCGAGGTCGTCACCGGCGGACCTCGGGGCCGGACGTCCTGACGCCGGGAGGCGCCGCGGGCTGAGCCCGTGGAACTCCAGCCGGCCGCCCCGGACGCTGCCTCCCCACGGCGGTGATGCGGGTGCGGATCCCGCTCGGGTCTCCGACGCGGAAGGGCCCCCACCCTGATATTCTACGCACCGAGCGGTCGGGGCGGTACTGGGACGCGTGGTCCCCGTCCTCCCCGTTCCGTCGACGTGACGACGTGCAGTGTTGCCCCGTGTGACGACCGCATGGGAATACCGAACGCCACTCTGCGATTCTCGTCCCCGATGAGCATCACCGACCCCGACACGACGCACGACGCCCCCGCCTCCTGGGACGCCTGGCGCGCAGCCCGCCGCGAGCGGGTCACCGGCGCGCAGGGCGACCTGGCGCTGATCCGCACCGAGTGGCTCCCGATCGGCCAGGAGCCCGACCTCGAGGCGGCGCTCGCCGACCAGCCGGCGACGGTCACCGCGACCCGTGTGCGTCGGACCGACCTGGACACCGGCGAGCCGCAGCACGGCTACCGCCTGTGGGACGCCGAGTCCCCGGCGATCCGCTCCTACGTCGACACCCCGGTGTTCCCGTACGACCCCTCATGGCGGATCACCGCGCACTTCACGCCCGCCGAGCCCGGCCGGACGATCCCGTACGAGCACCTCCGCGACGCCGCCGGTGCGACCCGTGACCTCGTCGTCCCCGGGGACATCACGGCGTCGATCGGCGACCGCGAGTACACGCTCAGCGCCTTCGACGACGACGGCACCCTGCTGCTCGTCTTCGGCGACCCGACGAACCGCAGCACCGACGAGTCCGAGCGCACCTACGGCACCGGCCGCTTCCTGTTCGTCGAGCGCCCGGCGGGGTCCTCGACGGGCGAGGAGTCCGACGTCGTCCTCGACTTCAACCAGGCGTTCGTACCGCCGTGCGGGTTCAGCGACCAGTACAACTGCCCGCTCCCGCCGTTCCAGAACCGACTGCACGTGCCCGTCCACGCGGGCGAGCGCCACGTCGCACACCGCGCCTGACGCGTCCCGCGGCCGTCGGCCGCACAGCCACACCCTGCCTCCACACACCCCCCGAAGCACCAGGAGTCCCGTGAAGACCCGAATCGTCGCGCTCGCCGCGTCCGGCATCGCCCTCAGCCTCGCCCTCGCCGGCTGCTCGTCCTCCGGCGGCGGCGGATCGTCGTCGGGCGGGAACGCCACCGTGGCGATCGGCTCGCTCTACGAGCCGACGAACCTGTCGAACGTCGACGGCGGCGGCCAGGGCGTCAACGAGGCGTTCCAGGACAACGTCTACGAGGGGCTGTTCCGCCTCGGGGACGACGGCAAGGTGACGCCGCTGCTCGCGAAGTCGTACGACACGTCCTCGGACGGGCTCACGTACACGTTCACGCTCCGGAAGGGCGTGCAGTTCCACAGTGGCGCCGAGCTCACCAGCGCCGACGTGAAGAGCTCCATCGAGCGCGTCACCGCCGAGGACTCGCAGTCCTCCCGCAAGTCGAGCCTGGCCGTCGTGGAGTCGATCGAGACCCCCGACGACGAGACCGTCGTGGTGCACCTGTCGCAGCGGTCGATCTCGTTCGTCTACAACCTGTCCTACGTCTGGATCGTCCCCGCGGGGGAGACGAAGCTCAAGACCGAGGAGGACGGCACCGGGCCGTACACGCTCGACACCTGGAAGCGCGGCTCGTCGATCACGCTCGAGCCCTTCGCCGACTACTGGGGTGAGAAGCCCGCGAACGGCGGGGTCGAGTTCGACTACTTCACCAGCGCCTCCACGCTGTCGAACGCGCTCGCCAGCGGTCAGGTCGACGTCATCACGAGCATCCAGTCACCCGACGCCCTGTCCCGGTTCACCGCGGACGAGTCGAAGTACACGGTCAGCGAGGGCGACTCCACGACCAAGGAACTCCTGGCGTTCAACGACGCGGAGGGCCCCTTCACCGACGTGAAGCTCCGCCAGGCGATCTCGGCGGCCATCGACCGGAAGGCCCTGCTGAAGGCGATCTGGGGCGACTACGGCACCGTGAACGGCTCGATGGTGCCGCCGACCGACCCCTGGTACGAGGACCTGACGAGCGTCAACGCGTACGACCCCGCCAAGGCGAAGGACCTGCTCGCCGAGTCGGGCCACGCCGACGGGTTCTCCTTCACGCTCGACACCCCGTCGTACGACCCGCACCCGGCCGTCGCGCAGTACCTGCAGAGCGCGCTGAAGAAGGTCGGCGTGACCGTCGACATCAACACGATCAGCGCCGACGAGTGGTACACGAAGGTGTACCAGCAGCACGACTTCGAGGCGACGCTGCAGGAGCACGTCAACGACCGCGACGTCGTCTTCTACGGCAACCCGGACTTCTACTTCGGGTACGACAACAAGGCGGTCCAGAAGGACATCACGGACGCCGAGCAGGCTCCGTCCGAGGACCAGCAGACGGACCTGCTCCGGAAGGCGAACGAGCAGATCGTGCGGGACGCCGCGAGCGCGTGGCTGTACCTGTACCCGCAGATCGTCGTGTCGGACAAGGACGTCACGGGATACTGGAAGAACGGGCTGAACTCGCAGTTCCCCGTCTCCGACATCGCCGTCTCCTAGTACCGACCGACCAGGCAGGATCCGCACCCCCGCATGACCGCGTACGTCCTCCGCCGCCTCGGCATCCTCGTGCTCTCGCTCGCGGTCGCCCTGGTGGTGGTGTTCGCGCTCCTGCGGATCCTGCCCGGCGACCCGGCCAACGCGCTCCTCGCCGCGAACGCGACGCCGGACCAGATCGCGGCGGCCCGGCGGGAGGTCGGCTCCGACCTCCCGCTGGCGCAGCAGTTCGTGCAGTGGATCGGCCAGATGCTGCACCTCGACCTCGGCACGTCGTTCACGAGCGGGCTCCCGGTGCTACCCGACCTCGCCCAGCGCCTGGTCGTCACCGTGCCGCTCACCCTCATCGCGTTCGGCATCGCCGTCGTCGTGGCCTGCGTCGTCGGGTTCGTCGCCGCTGCCCGTGCCGACCGCTGGTACGGCGTGCTGCTCTCCGGGGTGACGCAGCTCGGCATCGCGGTCCCGGTGTTCTGGATCGGCATCCTGCTCGTGCAGGTGGTGTCGCTGCAGTGGGGTCTGCTGCCGTCGAGCGGCTTCCCGCGTGACGACTGGACGTACCCGGGCGACGCGCTGGAGTCCCTCGCGCTGCCGATCATCACCGTCGCGGTCGTGATGACGGCCTCGATCGCCCGGTACGTGCGGAGCGCTGTGCTCGACGTCCTCGGTGCCGACCACATCCGCACGGCTCGGGCACTCGGCGCGTCGACCGCCTCGGCGTTCCTCCGGCACGGCGTCCGGTCGGCGGTCGTCCCGGTGATCGCGGTGCTCGGCATCGAACTCGCGTCGACCTTCCTCGGCGCGGTCGTCGTCGAGAGTGTCTTCGCCCTGCCCGGCCTCGGCAGCATGCTCATCACCGGCATCGAGCAGCACGATTACCCGAGCATCCAGGGCGTCCTGCTCGTCTCCACCGTCGCGGTGCTCGTCATCGGCTTCGTCGCCGACGTCGTGCAGCGCATCGTCGACCCGCGCCTGCGCACGAGCGTCTCGGGGAACCGATGAGCGCCCGCCGGTCGGTGTCCCTGACCACGGGCATCGTGCTCGTCGGTCTGGTCGTCGTCGCCGCGGTCGTCTCGCTCGTCTGGCTGCCGTACTCGCTCTACGACACCTCGGGCGGCCGACTCACCCCGCCGGGAGCCGCGCACTGGCTCGGCACCGACACGCTCGGGCGTGACCTCGCGACGCAGCTCCTCATCGGCGCCCGCATCGCGCTCGCGACCGGCCTCGGCGCCGTCCTGGTCGGTGGTGTCCTCGGCACCGCCATCGGGCTGGCCGCGGCCTTCGCCCGGCCCTGGCTCGACGACACGCTCTCCGCCGTGCTCGACATCGTGATCGCCTTCCCGACGCTGCTCGTCGCGATGCTGCTCGTCGCTGCGCGCGGTGCGTCGCTCGGGACCGCGATCGTCGCCATCGGCCTCGTCATGGCCGCCGTCGTCGCCCGGCTCGTCCGGATCCTGGCCCGACGGGTGCTCCGCCATGACTACGTCACCGCGGCGCGGACCTCCGGCACGACCTGGCCGCGGATCGTCACCCAGCACGTGCTCCCGAACATCTGGCCGACCCTCGCGGTCAACCTCGCGCTGCAGTTCGGGCTCGCGGTCCTCGCCGAGGCGAGCCTGTCGTACCTGGGCCTCGGTGCGCCGCCGCCGAACGCGTCCTGGGGGCGGATGCTCCAGGACGCCCAACAGACCGCGTTCGAGGCACCCGCCGGCGTCCTCGCGCCGGGCCTCGCGCTCGTCGTCCTCGTCATCGGTGCGAACCTGCTGGCGGACGGGCTCCGTGACGTCGCGGACCCGACCCGTCGCGGACGGCGAGCCGCGCGCGGTGCCGCCCCGGGCCTCCCGGCCGGTGCGCCGGTCGCCGGTGACGGCGTCGGCACCGCCATCGGACCGGTCGCGTCCGCCACCGACGACCCGGACGGGAGGCCCGCATGACGTCCGCCATCGAGGTCACCGACCTCCGCATCACCACCGCTGACGGCACCCCGCTCGTCGACGGCGTCTCGTTCTCCGTGGACGTCGGCGACCGCCTCGGCATCGTCGGTGAGTCCGGCAGCGGCAAGTCGCTCACCGCGCTCGCGGTCATGGGGTTGCTGCCGACGGGGCTGACCGCCACCGGCTCGGTCCGCGTCGGTGACGTCGAGGTCATCGGCGCACGCGAGCGCAGCCTGCGCGACGTCCGCGGTTCGATCGTCGCCCCCGTCTTCCAGGAGCCGATGACCGCCCTCGACCCGCTCATGCGCGCCGGCGACCAGATCGCCGAGCCGCTCCGGCGGCACCGCGGACTCCGCGGGGAGGCCCTGCGCGCCGCGGTGCGCGAGGCGATCGCCGACGTCGCCCTCGCCGATCCGGAGCGCGTCGCCGGGTCGTTCCCGTGGGAGCTGTCCGGCGGTCAGCGGCAGCGCGTCGCCATCGCGATGGCACTCGCGTGCCGGCCGCGGGTCCTCATCGCGGACGAGCCGACCACGGCGCTCGACGTCACGGTGCAGGCGCAGGTGCTCGACCTCCTCGACCGCGCCGTGACCGAGCGGGGGATGGGGCTGCTGTTCATCAGCCACGACCTGCCGGTGGTCGCACGGACCGTGGACCGGGTGCTCGTGCTCGAACAC
Organism: Curtobacterium sp. MCJR17_055; assembly: GCF_003224335.1. Classification (GTDB taxonomy): domain Bacteria; phylum Actinomycetota; class Actinomycetes; order Actinomycetales; family Microbacteriaceae; genus Curtobacterium. The sequence goes on along the minus strand of NZ_QKLF01000001.1, from coordinate 475,202 downwards.
GGTCGTGCCGTCGAGCAGGGACCCGTCCGGGACGTCATCGCCGCACCCACCCACCCGTACACGCAGCGGCTCGTCGGCAGTGCCCGGACGCTGCATGACGCCCTCGACGCCGGCCGACGCGGAGGTGCGCGATGACCGCGCTGCTCGAGCTGTCGGACGTGACGTTCCGGTACCCCGGCCGTGGCACGCGCCGCACGGGGGGCACGGGCCTGGCGCTCGACGGCGTCTCGTTCGCCGTGCAGCCCGGTGAGCACCTCGGCATCGTGGGGGAGTCCGGCGCTGGCAAGACCACCGTGCTCCGGATGCTCCTCGGGCTCGCGGCGCCGGACAGCGGCTCCGTGTCGTTCGACGGCGCGCCCCTCGACCTCGGCGACCGGGCCGCACTCCGTCGGTTCCGCACCGCCGTGCAGCCGGTGTTCCAGGACCCGTACTCGTCGCTCGACCCCCGCCAACGCATCGACCGCATCGTGGGGGAGCCGCTGCGTTCCCTCGGGGTGGCGTCCGGGTCGGAGGCGTCCGACCGTGTCGCCGCCGCGCTGCGGGACGTCGGGCTCGGTGCCGATGCCGGTCGTCGGTACCCGCACGAGTTCTCGGGCGGACAGCGGCAGCGCATCGCGATCGCCCGCGCCGTGGTGTCCGGTCCCCGGGTGCTGGTGGCCGACGAGCCGGTGAGCGCGCTCGACCTGACGACCCGGGTCGCCGTCCTCGAGCTGTTCGAGCGGCTCGCCGAGGAGCACGGCATGACGATCGTGCTCGTCTCGCACGACCTCGCGGTGGTCGCACGCCTCTGCGCGGCGACCGTGGTCCTCCGCGGCGGTCGGGTCGAGGAGCAGGGCGACACGGGTGCGGTCCTGGCGTCGCCGCGGTCGGACTACACGCGGGCGCTGCTCGACGCGGTGCCGCGGCTGCCGCGCTGAGGCAGTGTGCCCGGGCGTCGACGAGCACCGCCGACGTGTCGGGCAGTGGTCGGCGATCTCCCGACTCCGCGCTGCCGTCGCGGGCGACGTGCAGCGCCCGGCCGCCGTGCGTCCAGCCGGGTGGAGACCTGCTCACCAGAACGGTGTGGTCGTGCGACGCGCGGCAGATGCGATGTGTCGGATGATGGGTCGGTGAACCGGACCGATCGTCTCTACGGCCTCGTGGAAGAACTGCGGGCCGTGTCGCCGCGTCCGCGGAGCGCGCGTCGTCTCGCAGAACGCTTCGAGGTGTCCGTGCGGACGATCGAGCGGGACCTCGCTGCGTTGCAGCAGTCGGGCCTGCCGATCTGGGCGGAGCCCGGCCGGACCGGTGGGTACGTCATCGACGCGTCAGCAACGCTCGGCCCGGCGGGGTTCACGCTGGACGAAGCCCTCGCGGTGCTGATCGGGCTCGGCTCGCTCCGCCACAGCCCGTTCCGGCAGGCCGCACAGACCGCCGCCCGGAAGATGCTCGCGGTCATGCCGGACCGGGACGCCGCACGTGCCACCGCCTTCGCATCCCGGATGCACTTCCTGGAGAGCGAGGACGACGCGGTCGTGCCGACCGAGTTCGCCGAGGCGCTCCGTGCGGATCGCGTCGTGCAGCTGCGCTACCAGGACGCCGGCGGTGCGGAGTCCGTGCGTGACGTCGAACCGTTGGGGTCGATCGAGAAGGACGGGCAGTGGTACCTGATCGCCTGGTGCCGGCTGCGCGACGGCGTGCGGGCGTTCCGTGGAGACCGCATGCTCTCGGTCCGCGTCACCGACGAGCGGCCCCCGACGCGGGCGCTCCGCGCTGAGGACCTCGCGATCCAGTACGGAGGACTCCGCTCGGTCGTCGACGACTGATCGGCAGCCGACGTCTTCCGCGGAACACCGACAGGACGGTGTCGCGACGACCCGTGATGCTGATGCTCCAACCTCACCAGCGCCTCTGAAGGAGCCCCATGTCGTTCGCATCCATCCGCATCGTCACCGACGACCTCGACGGTCTCGTCGCGTTCTACGAGCGGGTCACCGGCCAGCAGGCCGAGCGCCCCGCCCCGGTCTTCGCGCAGTTCGTCGGCCCCGGCGCGAGCCTCGCGATCGCGAGCACCGCGACCGTCGCCGTGCTCAGCGGCGCTCTCACTCCTGCGACGAACCGATCGGTGTTCATCGAGTTCGAAGTCGCTGACGTCGACGGCGCTTTCGCCGAGCTCGGGCCCACGAGCGAGGACGTCGTCCTCGAACCGACCACGATGCCCTGGGGCAACCGCTCCGCACTGGTCCGTGATCCCGACGGCAACGTCGTCAACCTGTTCAGCAGGCCGACCACCGACTAGGCGCAGAGGTGCAGGCAACCGCAGTGAGGGAACCTTCGTGCGACTGACGGAACGCAACCAGACGGTCGTTCTGACGTGCGCCCTCGATCAATGGGTTCTCATGACGCGTGCCTGTTGCACCGGCCGGTAGCTACATCGCTCGTTTCGGCCACCGTTCGACTACCGCACCGCTCCCGATCGAGACGACCCCCGATCGGGAGCTGCTTCACGGACTGAGCGGTGGCTGGCTGTCAGATGATCGTGACGTTGTGAGCGCGGAAGAAGTAGCCGTCCTGCCCTCGCGGGTAGGGCTCCACCTCGAACCGGACACGCTGTCCAGCTCGAAGCGTGTGGTAGCCGGTCATGTCCACGTCTGCGAAGTGCGCGAACACCTCCGACTCGACCTCGGCCGAACGGAGAGCGCCCCACCCGTCCTCGTCACTCCACCAGACACACACGCCATCGACGATCTGCACCAGCGCACGCTACCGCGCGACGTCGTTCGACAGTCGATCCTGGATCGGTGCGGTCACTCCAGGAGCGACTGCACCGCGTTCCACAGGTCGTGCTGCTGTCCCCCGGAGAACCAGGCACCAGTCCGCTTGTAGCGGTAGGCCCGGTCGCCCGCCCCGGCCCACCCAGACCCGTGCACGTGACCCACGGGACTCCCGTCCGCTCGAGTCACGTCCCACTCCGACGGTGAGCCGCTCGGAGACCCGTCGCGCGTCACGACGTAGTGGTGTCCGGCGTCCGTCTCGACCTCGAACCGTTGATGGTGATCGAGGTCGGCGTCGCGATCCTGTTCCCGGCCGTCGATCGTCACCCTCGCGATGTTCGCCTGCACGTCCACCATCCTGCACGGCATCGGCAGGATGAACCGTTCGATCGACTGTCCAGCCGCCGACGTCCTCCCGCCTGCCCAGGCTCAGCGCACCCGCACCGTCACGGTCTCGATGCCCGCGTTGCCGTGCCCGTCCATCGCGTACACCGCGAGCTTCCAGTTGCCGGCAGTCGTCGGTGCCGTGATGCGCAGCGTCCCGTCGCCCGTGGTCGTCACCGGCGTCGGCCGGAGCGCCCCGTTGCCGTCGATCCACCGGCTCGTCACCGACACCCGGTAGGTCAGGTTGTCGCCGTCCGGGTCGACCGCCGGAGCGGTCACGGTCACCGTCGACCCGGGTGCGACACCCGTCGAGGGCGAGGCGGCGATGCGCTGGATGACGGGCGGCCGGTTGCCGGTCACCGGCCCGCCGTAGGCCTGCTGCACCGCGTAGTACGACAGGCGCTTGAGGCCGCCGGTGCGGAGGTTCAGCCAGACGCCCTGCTCGTCGTCCTCCACGCCGTAGTGGAACATCGTGGCGCCGAGGGCGACCCCGGGAGCGGCGGTCACGGCCTTCCACGCGTCGGTGTACGAGCGCGCTGCTGTGGTGTCGCTCGGCTGCTGCGGGACACCGTTCGCGTCCGCGGGGACCTCCCACGACCCGGCCGGCCCGGTCTCGGTGACCAGGTACGGCTTCGTGTAGCCGCCGTCCCGCCACTTCTGCTGCACCCAGCCGATGCCGCCGTAGGTGTTCACCGCGTAGAGGTCGAGGCTCGGGGTGTACTGCCGGTAGAAGTCCCAGGCCTCGGTCGTCGCGTCGGTCGACGTCACGGGGTGCGCCGGGTCCGCGGCATGGATCGCCTTCGCGACCTGTTCGACGTACTTTGCGTAGGCGACGCGCTGCGCCTCGCCCTGGCCGAGCATGACCTCGTTGCCGACGTCCCACATGAGGAGTCCGCGGTGGTCGCGGTAGCTCGTGACGGTCTTCGTGATGCTCGCGAGCGTGTTCGACTTGTACGCGGAGTCGTTCACGTAGTCGACGTCCTGGTTCAACCAGAGGCCGGCGACGACGCGGATGCCGTGTGCCTGGGCGGCGTCGAACAGCTGACGGGAGGACGCGTCGGTGCCCCACGTCCGGACCGTGTTCACGCCCATGCCGGCGATGTCCGCCATGTACGACGACGCCTCGGCGGCCGGGGGACCGTACGTCACGCCCTTGACGAGCCAGGGCTTGCCGTCCACGGTCAGCTGCCACTTCCCCTGCGAGCCGGTGACCCGCACCCCCGCGGCTGGGGACGGTGCCGGCGTGGTCGGCGTCACCGGGGTCCCCGTCACCTGGAACTCCCACAGCGAGTAGCCGTGGACGGTGCCGCGCTGCACGCCGAGCATCCGGACGTACCGGCCCGTCCCGGACACGGCCTTCCGGACGACCCCGCCCTTGCCGGCGGTCACGTTCGAGACGGTGGTCCAGGTCTTCGCGTCGGCCGACACCTGCAGCTTGTAGGCCTTCGCGTACGCGACCTCCCACCGCAGGGTGATGCTCGAGATCGTCGCCGTGCGGCCCAGGTCGACGCGCAACCACTGCGCGTCGGTCCGCGCACTCGCCCACCGTGTCGCGGTGTTCCCGTCCACCGCCTTCGCGGCCGACCGCGAACTCGAGTCGGTCGACGACGCGACGGCCGGCCGCCCGGTCGACAGGACGGACGGTGCGGCGCTGGCGGCCGGTGTCCGCAGCGCCACGAGCAGGGCGGCGAGCAGGACGACCGCGAGCACCGCCGCGGCCAGTCGGACGGTCGTGGTGACGGTGCTGCTGACGGCGCGCATCGAGATCCTCCGGTCGTGTCCGGGCAACGCTACGGAGCGTCGACGTCACCGGTCAACGGCTCGGAGTCGCCCCAGTCCGAGGGGCCGGAAGGGGACCTGCGCGAGCGGCACCGTCCGCGCCGACGCCTCAGCTCCGGACGACCTCGAGCCTCCCCGGCCCGATCGGCACCACCCCGGCGCGGTAGTCGATCCGGCCGCCGGTCGCCGTGGCGGCATCGACCCGCACCGCGGCCGCGCCGAACCGCCAACCCCGGTTGATGCAGTACACGCCGAACTCGACGACGCCCTCGTCCGGCAGCACCCAGGTGCCGGAGCCCCACTGCGCGGGGTGCCCGACGCCGTCGACGGTGACGGTCGGTCGCGCGCCCCAGGCGAACCAGGGCTTGCGCAGTCGGAGTTCGACCCGGCGGCGGGTGGTGCCCGAGGGCGACGGAGCCGGTGTCACCACCCGAGCGTCCCGGGTTCGCCCTTGAACGGCCCGACGATGTCCGCGGTGATCCAGCCGCCGTAGAAGTCGCCCGCCTGCGCCTGCACGCGTTCGCCGGCGACCTCGCACGAGTCCATCCGCGACGGGTAGACGGCGACGTGGTCACGCAGCTCGCCGTACCCCTGCCACGGGGACCGGTACGTCCAGGCACCCCGCGGCACGACCTCGTCGCCGCCGTGCACGTCGAAGTACGTCGCACTGCCCTTGAACTCGCACATGCTCGAGCCACTCGTCGGCACGAGCGCGCCGGGGGCGAAGTCCGCGATCGGCAGGTAGTAGACCGGCGGGTGGCTCGTCTCGAGGACGCGGAGGGCCGCCGTGGTGTCGGCGATGACCTGCCCGCCCAGGCGCACGACGACACGGGCGCCGGTGCGCTCGACGCGCGGTGGCCGCGGGTACTCCCAGACCGACTCCTGACCGGGTCCGGGCTGCACGGGAACGGGGTGGCCGGGGCTGCGTCGCGTCATGCTCCCGTTGTACCCGCCGGTGGTCGCCGGACTGGAGGCGCGTCACCAGCTGGCACCGGGCCTCCCGTCCGGGACGCGGGGGCGACGGCGACGCACCCCTGGCCACAGGACCGTGGCAGGGCTACGCTCGCGGGCACACCACCTCCTCAACGACGAGAGGCTGTCCCGTGCGCCGAACCATCGCGATCACCCTCGCGGCCGTGACCATCGTCGGGGCCCAGGCCCTGGCCGGGCCCGCGACCGCCGCTCCACCCGCCGCTCCCGCACCACCCGCCACCGCCCGCCACCACGCCCCGGCGGCGACGCACCAGAACCCGATGGCCCTGCGCCTCCCGGACGGCGAGACGGCCGCGAGCTGCGCCGACCCGACCGCCCTGCACGGGGTCGGGCGCGACCGGAACTGGTACCTGTACTGCACGACCGACGCGACCTCGGAGACGGAGACGACCCCGGACGGCGCACTCGTGCAGCACAGTGTCCCGACGTACCGGTCGACGGACCTGACGAACTGGACGTACGTCGGCGACGCCTTCGACACGAAGCCGGCCTGGGTCGGCGAGGCGAACGGCATCTGGGCCCCGGACGTCGTGTACCGCGCTGGATCGCGGGGGAAGCCGGGGACCTGGTTCCTGTACTACACGGCGTCGGACACCCCCTCGGCGACCGGTCCGACCGGCGGCGGGTCCGCGATCGGGGTCGCGACGAGCAGCAGCCCGACCGGACCGTGGACGGACTCCGGCGGACCCGTCGTCGCGCCGCAGACCGCGCCGAACGGTGACGGCTTCCGGTGGTCGTTCGACCCCGAGGTCATCACCGACTCCGGCCGGACCTACCTGTACTTCGGCAGCTACTTCGGCGGCGTGCACGTGCGGCAGCTCACGGCCGACGGCCTGCGTTCGCGTCCGGAGACCGAACGCCAGATCGCGATCGACAACCGGTACGAGGGGTCGTACCTGATGCGGCACGGCGGCTGGTGGTACTACATGGGCTCCGCGACGAACTGCTGCAACGGATCGCTCACCGGGTACGGCGTCTTCGTCGCCCGCTCGAAGAGCCCGCTCGGGCCGTTCCGCGACCGCGACGGCGTCGCGATCACGGACACCCGGGTGGGAGGCTCGCCCCTCCTCGCGCAGAACGGCAACCGCTGGGTGGGCACCGGCCACAACACGGTCGTCACCGACTTCGCCGATCAGGACTGGATGATCTACCACGCGGTCGACCGGACCGACCCGTACTACGCCGGGCAGACCGGGTACACGAAGCGCCCGGCGCTCATCGACCCGATCGACTGGGTCGGCGGCTGGCCCGTGGTGCGCGGGGGAGCAGGACCCTCCGACTCCGTGGAGCCCGCCCCGGCGGCACAGCCCGGGCAGCGCTCCGCGTACCGGCCGCGCCTCGCCCCGGTCGACGTCCCGGCGCGGACGATCCGGTCACTGTCCACCGGGTTCGACGGCACCGCGCTGCCGCCGACGCTCACGTGGACCCGGCAGCCGGACAGTGCCACGTACGGGGTCTCCGGCGGCGCCTTCCGCTGGCAGACCCAGGACGCCGACCTGCACCCGCCGCAGACGCCGCTCGCCTCGGTGCTGACCGAAGCGGCACCCGCCGAGGACTACGTCGTGGAGACCCGGGTGCGGATGGACACCCCGGCGACCGGTGACTCCTTCAACTACCGGCAGGGCGGACTCGTCGTGTACGGCGACGACGGGAACTACGTCCGACTGGTGTCGAACTCCATCTTCAACACCCGGCAGACCGAGTTCGGCAAGCAGGTCAGCGGTCAGCCGGACGGTGCGCCGAGCTACGGCAACATGGTCGTCGGGCCGGTCGGGGACGCCACCACGCTCCGGATCGTGCACCGCGTCGTCGACGGGGAGCACCGCTACACGGCGTACACGAGCATCGACGGCCGCCACTTTGCGCGGGGTGGCACCTGGACGGCCGACCTCGGGTCGACGCCGCGCATCGGGCTCATCTCGCTCGGTGGTGCCGGATCGACGAGCACGTTCGAGCACCTGCGGGTGAGCACCGTCCGGTCGACGCGGTAGGGCGCACGAGGAGGAGCGGTCAGGGGTCGGCGGGTCGTCGGCCGGACGGGCTCGGTGGCGGCTGACACCGCGGGCACCACCAGAGCCGTCGGGCCGGCGAGCCGACGACCTCCACGTCGTCCCGGGCGGCCACCGTCGTGCCGCAGCGCAGACACCGCCGCCCGGCTCGGCCGACCACCCAGTGCCGTTCGCCCCGTCGGAGCAGACCCGTGGTGACTTGGTACGCCTCCGGCACGGTCGCCGAGTGGTGCAGCATCCGCCGGGCCGTCGCGACCAGGGCATCGGCGTCGACGTCCCCGACGGGCCGGTCGGGGTGCAGGCCGCGGACGAAGCCGAGTTCGTTCACCCAGAGGTTGCCGAGTCCGGCCACCCGTCGCTGGTCGAGCAGGACGCTCCGGACGGTGGCGTCCGGCTCGGCGGTCAGGCGCCGGACGGCCTCGGCCGCGTCGAAGTCCTCGTGCAGCAGGTCCGGCCCGAGGTGCCCGACCACCGCGTGCTCGTCCACGGTGTCGACCAGGTCCACCACGGGGAGGTCGATGCCCCAGACGACCCGGCCGTCCTCGAGCCCGAGACGCACGCGAGCCCGCTGCGCCACGGTCGGAGGCAGCCGGCGACCCGGGGACGTGACGGTCCACGAGCCCTGCATGCGCATGTGGGTGTGCAGGGTCGTCCCGTCGTCGAACCGGGTGAGCAGGTGCTTGCCGTGCGTCGCGTGCGCGAGGACCCGACGCCCGGCGAGACGTCGACCCGCGGCCCCGCCGCCACGCAGCTCGCCGCTGACGACGCGCGCCCCGTCGACCTGCCGCAGGCGGGCGGCGAGCCGGTGGACGGAGTCACCCTCGGGCATGCGCCGACGCTACGACCGCCCACCGACACGCCCGCTGCCGGGGCCCGGACGGGAGGCACGGGGAGACCTGGCCACGGGCCTCCCGTCCGACGGGTGGTGGGCCGGACCGCTCAGGCGGCGGCGACCAGCCCCTCCGCGCGGTCGTCGGCAGCGTCCGCGCGGAGCATGCGGTCGGCCGTCCGGAGGGACAGCGCCATGATCGTGAGCGCGGGGTTCGCGATCACCGCGCTCGGGAAGACCGAGTTGTCCGCGATCCAGAGGTTCGGGACGTCCCACGACCGACCGGCCGCGTCGACCACCGACGCGCCGGGGTCGGTGCCCATCCGGGCGGTGCCGATCGTGTGCGCGGTGCGCTCGAGCACGCGGACGTCCTGCCCGCCCGCGGCCTCGATGATCGCGGTCATGGTGCGGACGGCGTGGCGCCGGATGGCCTCCTCGTTCGAGCCGGGCGTGAACGTGATCGTCGCCTTCCGGATCCCGTGCTCGTCGACCTCGTCGCCGAGGACGAGTCGGTTGTCGTCGTACGGCAGGCACTCGGCGTTGATGCCGACACCGGCCATGTGCGGGTAGTCCCGCATCGCCCGCACCAGGGCCGCGCCGCGGAGCCCGCCCCCGCGCACGAGCGACGTGGCGAACGTCAGCGGCTGCACGCCGAGGCTCTGGATCAGGTACCCACCGGCGAAGTCGGCGTCGGCCGGGCGGACGAAGTCCTCGGTGATGATCGAGGACGGGTAGCCGCGGTAGGACCGCATCGACTCGTCGAACCGGGCCCAGACCTGCGTGGCACCGTGCGCGGTGAAGTTCCGGCCGACCTGACCGCTGCTGTTCGCGATCCCGGTGTGCAGGAGCAGGCGGGGCGTCTCGACCCCGCCGGCCGCCAGGACGAGGGCACGGGTGCGCTGACGGTGTTCGCGACCGTGCTGCCGGTAGACGACGGCCTCGACCTCGCCCCGGGCGTCGAGCTCGATGCCGTGCACGAGCGCTTCGGCGCGGATCTCCGCACCGAAGGCGACGGCGGCCGGCAGGTACGTCGTGTCCATCGAGACCTTCGCGCCGTTCCGGCAGCCCTGGTGGCAGGAGCCGCACGAGACGCAGGCGTGGCGGAGGCCGTGGTGCTCCTGGTGCCGGTCCTCGGTGGTGAGCGCGACGGGGGCGTCCGTCGCGGTGATCCCGACGGCTGCGGTGCCGCGCATCATCATGTCCGACGAGGCGTTCCGGCCCGGCGGGCGCATCGCGTACCGACGTGCGGGGTCCCACGGGTAGTGCTCGGGGCCGGCGACTCCCACGTCGTGCTCGACCTGCTCGATGTAGCGGACGAGCTCGGCGTGGTCGACCGGCCAGTCCACGCCCTCGCCGGTGTCCGACCGCAGGTGCAGGTCGTGCGCGCTCGGCCGCGGTGTGAAGGCACCCCAGTGCAGCGTCGACCCGCCGACACCGGTGCCGCTGTTGTTCGGACCGAAGGCGGTCGGGGCACCGCCGCCGCTGATCCGCTCCTCCATCCAGTTGATGTCCGCCGGTGCCTCGACCTCGTCGGGCAGGTGGTCGCCGGGCTCGGTGTTCCGGCCGGCCTCGAGCGCGACGGCCCGCAGGCCGGCACGGGCCAGGCTCGCGAGGAGCGGTGCGCCGCCCGCACCGGTGCCGACGACGACCACGTCGACGACCTCGTCCTCGCCGTACCGGCGCTGGTGGTCGAGTCTCATCGTGTCGCTCCCGGTTCCCATGCTTCGCGTTGTCCGGCTCCCAGCAGCTGGAAGCCCTGCTTGCGCACGCCGTCCCCGCCGTTGGCGAAGCCGTCGTAGTCGATCGCGCCCATCGTCGCGGGGTGGGCGAGCCACTGCTTGACGAGGTCGACCCCGGCGTCCTCGGACCACGCCCGCAACTGCCCGGCGTCGAGGACCCCACCGGCGGGCGAGTACGTGCCCTCGTCCACGGCGTCGAGGACCTCGGCGAGGTGCTCGTCGGACACCGCGGCCTCCGGGGCGAGGACGTCGAGTGCCGCCCGGTACGCGTCCGGATCGGCGGGCATGCCCTCGGTCCGCCAGCCGTCACCTGCCCCGGCGGCGAGCTGGGCGTCGACGCGCAGCGCGAGGTCGATCGCCCGGTCCGCGGCCTGCGGCACGACCACCCGGGCGACGGCGCGCAGGGTGTCGAGCTGCTGCGGGGTCAGTGCACGTGGTTCCGCCGCCGGGTCGTCGGGGAGCGCGCGCTCCGCGAGCACCCCGCGGGTCCGGGCGCTCACCCGCGGCGATGCGACGACACGGGCGGAGTCGGTCGGGACGGTCGGCCCGTGGTCGACGCGTCGGGTCCAGAACGACCGGATCCGGTCGGCGACCGCGTCCGGCTGTTCCCAGGGCAGGAGGTGCGCGGCGTCCGGCACGACGTCGAACTCGCCCCGGGTCCAGTGCGGGAGGGTCAGTCGACGTTGGGCGTCGGGGCCGAGGTCACCGTCGTCCGCGCCGGCGAGCACGAGGGCCGGCACCGGACTCGGCGCGATCGTGTCGGACCAGTCCTCGCGACTGCCGCGCAGCAGCCACGCCCTCCAGGCTGCCGGATCGGCCCGCTGCACGTCGTGCACGGCCATCGCGGACTCGTGCGGGGGCAGCTGGCCCGCGGTGTTCGCGTCCACGAACGCGGCGGCCTCGTCCGGCCCGATCTCGTGGTCGGCGGCCCAGTCGAGCATGGTCTGCCGACGTCCCTCGTCCATCGGCTCGGGGGAGAGGGGCGACGCCGCCAGGAGCACGACCGCCCGCAGTCCGAACAGGCCGTTCGCGCCGCTCATCGTGCGGCCGGCGACGACCGCGGCGACCTTGCCGCCCATCGAGTGCCCGATCAGCGCCCACTCGGTGGCGCCGCTGGTCCCGATCGCACGCTCGACGAGCACGGCCATCTCCTCGACGGTGGTGCCGCTCGCGGCCGGACTCGTGCCGAAGCCGGGCAGGTCGATGCCGACGAGGTCGAGGGTGCCGTGCAGGCGGGTCCGCAACGCGGCGAACTCCTCGGAACTCGACCCGAGGGCGTGGAGGCAGAACGCGGTCGCCGTCATGGGTCGTTCCTACCGTCGGGGGAGCCGGTGTCCACAGCGCCGTGTACCCCGAGCGGGTACGACCCTCGGTCTCGATCGGTGCCACTCCGCGCATCGGCTGAGCCGCAATCGGAAGCATGCGACCGTCGGGGTACAGGTCGATGCGTGTGGACCGGCCGATCCTGGGACCGACCTGGAAGTCGCGCGGCTTCCGTGACGAACGTCCTCCCCAGCCCGTCTCATCCGTGAACAGCACCCGTTGGGAACGTCCGGCGGGCCATCGGAAGGAGACACCATGACCGACACCACCACGACCACCGTTGCGACCACGTCGACGGGCAGCTCGGCGCTCACGTCCACGTCCACCGGGAAGACCGTCGTCGACGACACCGTCGTCGCGAAGGTCGTCGGCATCGCAGCCCGCGACGTCCCCGGCGTGCACTCGCTCGGCAACGGAGCCGCCCGCGCCATCGGTGCCATCCGCGGTGCGATCGGGCAGCGTGACCTCAGCCAGGGCGTCAAGGTCGAGGTCGGCGAGAAGCAGGTCGCCGCCGACATCACCATCGTCGCCGAGTACCCGGTGCCCCTGCAGCAGGTCGCCGAGGACGTGCGTTCCGCGGTCTCCCGCGCGCTCGAGGAGATCGTCGGCATGGAGGTCGCCGAGGTCAACGTCACGATCCAGGACGTCTTCATCCCCGGTGACGACGACGAGGACGAGGACAAGAAGGAGCCGCGCGTCGCATGAGCGCCACACTGACCGGCGCCCTGATCGGCGCCCTCCTGGCAGTCGCAGCACTGCAGTTCGGCTTCTGGGGCTTCGTCCTCGTCGCCGTGTTCGCCGCCCTGGGTGCGCTCGTCGCGGCACTCGCAACCGGACGCGTCGACCGAGCCGCGCTGACCGACGTGCTGACCGGACGCCGGAGCTCCCGGTGACGGACGGCCCGCGCACGGTGCCGGGCCGCGTCGAGATCACCACCCGTGCCCTCACCTCGTGTGCGCGCGCCGTCGCCGCCGAGCGGCTCGGGGCACCCACGAAGCGGGTGCGGGTGGACCTCGGCGACGCCTCCGGGGCACTGGCCATGGACATCACCGGCCCGATCGCCGCTGGCACGGACCTCGTCGAGCGCACCACGTCCGCCGCCGCTGAGATCCGGAGCCGCGTGAGCGCCCTCACCGGTCGTCGGGTCGGCGCGGCCCGCATCGAGTTGACCGGGATCGTGCGCGAGCGCGACGTCCGGGTCCGGTAGGAGAGGACGCCATGAGCAACAATCCCGTCGAACGTCGGCTCCGTCGCCGGAGCGTGTACCGGTCCCGGTCGACCGCCGTGTCCGTGGCGCTGGTGGTGCTCGTGCTGGTCGCGGCGTGGATCGGCACCGAGTCGGTGCTCCGTGCGATCGGAGCGCCGCCGCTCCTGGCCGACCCGCAGACGGCGGTCGACGCCGCACTCGCACCGGACGCGGCCTTCGTGACGATGATCGAGGTCATCGCCGCGGTGCTCCTCGTCGCGGGGATCGTCCTCGTGGTCCTGGCACTCAAGCCCGGCCGCCAGCACCGATCGGTCGTGGCGCACGACCGCGGCGCCGTCGTCATCGACTCGTCGATCGTCGCCTCGACCGCCCGGAACGCCGCCGGTCGTGCCGCGGGTGTCCCCGACGGGCACACCACCGCGAGTGCCCGCGGCCTCCGCACCGAGGTGTCCGTGGTACCGATGTCCGGCATCCCGGTGGACTCCACAGCCGTCGAGCACGCTGTCGCTGAACGGCTCGGACAGCTCGACGAGCGGTTCGGCCGCCACGTCACCGTCCGCGTCAGCGAGAAGGGCTCCCTGTCATGACATCGAGCAACCGCACCATCAACCGGGTGATCCTGTTCGTGCTCGGCCTCGTCTCGGTCGTCGTCGGACTCGCGATGGGTGCCGGAGTCCTGCCCGCCGTCCGGGACGCACTGCGGCCGTACGTGACCATCCCCGACCGCGTCGAGGTCCCCGCGGCCTCGCTGTGGGTCGTGGCGGCGGCCTGCCTCGTCGTGGTCGTGCTCGCGCTCGTCTGGGTCCTCACCCGCGGGCGGGGCGGCACCGCGATCGCCGTCCGCGAGTCGGTCGGTGACGACGAGGTCACGGTGAACGTCGCCCTCGTCCGTGACGTCATCGACCACGAGCTGGCCGGCGTGCGCGACGTCGTCTCCTCGAAGGTCGACGTCTACACGGTGCGGAAGCACCGCGCTGCACGGCTCCGCGTCGCGGTCCGCCGTGGCGGGGACGCCGTGACGGTCCTCGAGGCCGTGGACGCGGCGGTCGACACCCTCGACCGCACCCTCGGCCGGCAGCTGCCGGTCCTGGTGCACCTCTCCGGAGGCACACGACCCGCCGTCTCGAAGGTCCAGCGCGTCGTCTGACGGCCCGTACGGACCTCCTGGGTCCTGCACATGCTCCGGATAACGCATCACCGACTGTGTAGTGTGCCTAACTACTGAACGGGGAGCATGGTGGAGCGGTACACGCACCACCACGGAAGGACCGGTCTGATGCACTCGACACCCTCGAGTTCCACCTTCGTCGACGGGGACACCCCGACCGAGGCCATCGACATGACGGCTCTGTTCGCGGAGCAGTCGCGTGACGGCCTGCTCGACACCATCTGACCGGCACCCTCCGGTCCCGGGAGCGTCGATCTCGACCGCTCCGTCGCCCTCCGGGTGACACCCCTGCACCACAACGGCACCTCGCGGTGCCAGTCTCGAAAGGCACTCCCATGAGCTTCCTCGGCTTCATCCTCCTCGGCCTCATCGCCGGCGCCATCGCCAAGCTGATCCTCCCCGGTCGTCAGGGCGGCGGCTGGCTCGCCACGCTCGTGCTCGGTGTCATCGGCGCCCTCATCGGTGGCTGGCTCGGTGGCCTCATCTTCGACGTGGGCTACGACGGCTTCTTCAGCATCCAGTCCTGGATCATCGCGATCCTCGGCGCGCTGATCGTCCTCGTCATCTGGGGTGCGATCACCGGTCGCCGCCGTTCCCGCGCCTGACCCTGCCGGAGCCCGGCACATCGCCGGCACCACGACGAGCCCCGCACCTCCTGGTGCGGGGCTCTTCTGTGTCACGGGCGCGATGTCGGAGGTCGTCGGCATCCTGGAGGTGCATGGACTCCGTCGAACAACCCCTGGTGCACATCGACCGCCGCGGTTCCGCCGTCGACGAGGCGGTCGCGTTCTACGAGCGCGTCTACTCGAGCCGGGACATCTCCATCGGGCGGGCCGCCGCCGAGGGGTTCTCGTGGCGCTACCGCCTCGTCGGGGACGACGCGGTGACCGTCGGGACGTCCTCGGTGGCGGCGCGTCGCTGGGGCACGATCGAGCCCGGGGACGACTACGTCCTGGCCTGGGCGTCCGCGCCGGGCATCCGGCTCGACACGGCTTCGTCGGACCCTGTCGAGATGCAGCCCGGCGTGCCGGTCATTTACCCCGCCGGGCGGGCGTTCGCCTTCGATGCCGTGCCGACCGCGCAGCACGTCATCCGGTTCGACCGCACTTTCCTGGAGTCCGTCGCCGCCGCACGACAGGGCGACCTGCCGGCCCCGCTGCAGTTCGCGCGACAGCCGGACCCGGAAGCCCTCCGACGGCTCAAGGCCGTGGTGTCCCGGGCCGCCGGTGCCCTGCTCGACCCGATGACGGCCCGCGACCGCCGGGCCGCGCTCGACACGGCGGTCGCCGAGGCGGTCGTGCTCGCGTTCGACGCCGTGCCGGTCCCACCCTCCCGGCTCCTGGACGGCGGACCCGCGACGATGCGGACCGCCCAGGAGTGGATGGTCGCGAACGCCCGGCGGCCGATCACCATCACCGACGTCAGCGAGGCGGCCGGGGTGGCGGTGCGGTCCCTGCAGGCCTCCTTCCGACGGCACACCGGTGCCTCGCCGATGCACTTCCTGCGACAGGTCCGCCTGCACCGGGTGCGTGCGGAGCTCGCCGCCGCCGATGCGAGCACCACCACCGTCGCGCAGGTCGCCCTCGGGTGGGGTGTCGGGCACCTCGGACGGTTCTCCGGCACCTACGCGGCCACGTTCGGCGAGCCGCCGTCGGCAACGCTCCGCCGTCGTCCCGGCGTCTGACCGACCGGTTCGGGAGCGGCCGACCCGGGCAGGGCGAGGGGACCCGTCCCGAGCACGCGCGGACCCGCAGGGCCTCGGCGATGCGCACAGCGGACACCGTGTCCGGACGGCGTACTCGCGGGTGCCCGGCGGTTGGTCCGGCCGGGCGGACGCGGGATGCTGGTCCGTGCGCCTCCGAACCCCTCGGGACCAGCGCACCAGCAGGAAGAGCGCACCGTGAACGAGCGCATCCGTCCCTCCCTCCACGACCTCCGCCGCCAGCCCGACGAGTGGCACCGCCGCGGTCTGAGCCACCCCGACGAGATCGACGCGATGGTCTCGCGCCGGACGTCCGGGTCGACGCCCGCCGAACCCACCTACGCCGACTTCTTCACCGGCGTCTGACCCGGGACGCCGCCGGGGCACCGCCCGCTCCCGGCGCCGCCCGGCGCGCGTGCTCCCGGCGCGCGTGCTCCCGGCGCCGCACCCGGCGCGCGTGCGTAGGCTCGGCGTCATGTCCGACTTCACCGCCGACCAGGCCGCCGTCGTCCGCATCGAACGCGCCGAGGAGGGCCGCTGGGACCTCACCATCGTGAGCGACAGCGGCGTCCCGATGGGGCACGGCGTGCACCTCTTCGACCACACGCAGGACGACGGGGTCGACGAACTCGCAGCCGCCGCGGACTTCGTCGGCGGCTACGGGTTCCGGTTCGACGGCGAGGCCGTGCAGCAGGACGGGCCGGACGCGTTCTGGGCGCCGCTCTTCCGGAGCTGACGGGTCGCGCCCGGACCGGCGCCGCCCGGACCGGCCCTCCGCGGACGACGGTCACGGTCCGCGTTCCCCGGATGGGATGATGTCGCGGTGCCACCGATCGACGACGACAACGGGTTCCGCCGACAGCGGTTCACGGACGCCGGGGGAGCGGACTACACGGCGATCTTCCGGTCCGAGTACTCCGGTCGGGACCTCGTCGGGGCGACCGCGACGGTCACGGACGCGTTCGCGACCGAGGGCACGCGGTACGAGTACTCGCTGATCGGCGACGCCGACCTGACGCTCCGCACGATGAACGCGCACGGCGGCCGTCGTGGTGGCGTGATCGGTCCGCGGGACGACCACGTGCTGTTCTGGCTCCAGCAGGGCCGCCTCGAGATGCACTTCGCGGACCGGTCCCGGGTGATCGAGCCGGGGACGCCCTACATCGCCTCTGCGTCCGAGGCGTACCGCTTCGCCTCCGAGGGCACGGTCTACAACGGCGTGCACATCTCGGACGCGTTCCTGCGCCGGACCGCGGCCGAGCTCGGCTACCGGATGCCCTCGGGGCCGGTGCTGTTCGACCAGCAGGACGAACGCATCGCGCGGTACGGGCCGCTCCGGCGTCTGCTCCGTGAGGTCAGCCCGACGCTCATGGACGACCGGGTGCGCGGCGCGATGCGGACGGCCCTGAACCGCCGGCTCGCCACGGTCGTGCTCGACACCTTCCCCGTGCGGGACCGTGGCGACGACGTCCCGACCGCGAGCCGGATCCGGGACGCCATCGCGTTCATCGAGGAGCACGCACGCGACCGCCCCTCCGTCCCGGCCATCGCGGCCGCAGCCGGACTCAGCGAGCGCGGCCTGCAGGAGGTGTTCGCCCGCACCCTCGGCGTCACGCCGAACGGGTTCCTGCGCGACCACCGCCTGGACGAGGTCCGGCGGGAGCTCCTCCGCGGTGCGTCGCCGAACAGCGTGCTCGAGGTGGCCCGGACCTGGCGGTTCACGAACCCGAGCCGGTTCGCCGTCGCCTACCGCGCGCGGTTCGGCGAGGACCCCTCGGCGACGCTGCGTGCGTCGACGTCGCAGCGCCCCGACGGCGGGTCGTCGTGGCGGATCCGGCGGGCGGTCGACTACATCGAGGCGCACCTGGACGGGGCGTGCTCGGTGGCCGACATCGCGGCGGCGGCCGGCCTCCGGCCGCGACGCCTGCAGCAGCTCTTCCGGGAGGAGCGGGGCACGACGCCCAGCGCCTTCCTCCGTGAGCTCCGCGACCGTCGCCGTCGCGGAGGCTGGCCGGAGCGACGCTCCTGACGGGCTGACGGGCTGACGGGCTGACGGGCTGACGGGCCGGGAGGCGCGGGGCCGGGTGGGCCTCCCGTCCGGCGTCCCGACGACGCCGCGCGTCAGCGTTCGGTCGTGGCGGGCGCAGCGGTTGCGAGCGCGACCATCTCGGCGACGACGGCGCGGAGGCGGACGGCCAGGTCCGCCTGGGACTGCACGGTGAAGCGGTGGGCGGCCTCGGACAGCGCCGACATGACGAGGGCGACCGCCGTGCGGGCGGTGTCCTCGTCCGTCCGGGTGGTGACCGCGGCGATGAGGGCCTGACGGGACTCGGCCATCCAGCGCATCACCATCGAGGTCATCTCGGGGCGACGGACGAGGAGCTCCTTCGCGCGGGCGCGGTCGGCGGCGAGCGGGACGGTGTCCGCGACGAGGGTGCAGACGTCGTCGACGAGCCGGCCGTCCGCGGCTGCGAACCGGTCCCGCACGACGTCGGGGACCTCGACGGTGTCGAGCCCGATCGCGGCGTGCGCCTTCGACGAGAAGTAGTTGAAGAACGTCCGGGGGGAGACGTCGGCGTCCGCGCAGATCTGTTCGACGGTGACGCCGTCGAGCCCCTGCTCGGTGACGCGCGTCAGGGCGGCGTCGTGGATCGCCTGGCGCGTCTGCTGCTTCTTGCGCTCGCGGAGCGTGCACGGCTCGGTGCCGTCGGGGTGTGCGGGTGCTGCCGTGGTGGTCACGGGAGGACCTCCGGGGTGGGAGAGACGAGGACGGGCCGCCCGCGCGCAGCCGAGGGGACGGCGAGCGGACGGGCGGCCCGGGTGGTCACCGACGCTGGGTCGGGGTGGAGCCGGTCATCGGACCGGTGAACGAGCCGGCCTCGGCAGCGGCGAGACCGGCGTCGGTCTCGAGCTGTGCCTGCGCGGACATGTCCGCCTGCTCCTGCAGGGCCGAGCGCTGCCGCAGCGGCGGCACCTTGAAGAACCAGGTGAGCACGAACGCGAGCAGGATCACACCGAGTCCGACCCAGTAGATCGCGACGGACGAGGCGTTGAAGCCGGCCATGAACGGGCGGGTCAGGCGGGCGTCGGCGCCGGTCAGGAACGAGGTGTCGTTGGTGGCCGATGCGCTCGAGTCGTCGTGCGCGCCCTTCTCGATCTGCTTCGCGAGGTCGGGGACGACCTGGTCGACCCAGTAGGTGCGCTGTCCGGCGTCCTCCCAGTCGACCGCGAGCTTGCCGTCCACGACGCTGGCGTGCGCCTTGTCGGCTGCCGTCGCGAGCGCGGTGGCCTCCGCCTGCGGGGTGGCGTCGGAGACCTGCTGTGCGATGACGGTCTCGGCGGCCGCTGCGGGGAGCGTGCCGGCGGCGACCTGCGCCTGGACGGCGGTGGTGACCTGCTCGGTGACGGCCTGGTCGGCGGCCTGCTTCGCGGCGGTGGTGGCGCGCGCCAGGCCCGAGCCGATGCTGTCCTGGACCGGGTCGACGATCGGGTCCCAGATCTGGTCCATGACGCCCTGGTTCGCCTTCGCGCTGGCGACCCGCGGGTCGAGTGCGGCGTCGAGTGCGGACGTCAGGTCGGCCTTGTCGGCCGTCGCGTGGACGATGTTCGTCGGCATCACCGAGAACAGGATCGACAGGAGCACGGCGGTGCCGAGCGTGCCGCCGATCTGGCGGAAGAAGGTCGCCGAGCTGGTGGCGACGCCCATGTCCCGCGCCTCGACCGATCCCTGCGACGCGAGCGTCAGGGACTGCATGACCGAACCGAGTCCGAGCCCGATGAGGAACATGCCGATCATCAGGAACCAGAGCGGCTTGTCGATCGTCATGAAGGTCAGGACGACGTACCCGGCGGAGACGAGCGCGGTGCCGATCACCGGGAAGACCCGGTACCGGCCGACGCGGGCGACGATCTGACCGGAGACGATCGAGGCGATCATGAGGCCGCCGACGAGGGGGAGCGTGGCGAACCCGGACTCGGTCGGGGTGAGGCCGACGACGATCTGCAGGTAGAGCGGGATGGTCAGCATCGCGCCGAACATCGCGAACCCGACGAGGAAGCCGATGACGGTCGCCATCGAGAACGTGCCCGAGCGGAAGAGCTTCAGCGGGATGATCGCCGCGTCGCCCATCTTCGACTCGATGAGCAGCAGTGCGACGAGGCCGACCGCGCCGATGACGTAGCAGGCGATCGCGGCCGCCGACCCCCAGCCCCAGGTGCGGCCCTGTTCGGCGACGAGGAGCAGCGGGACGAGGGTGACGATGACCGCGGTCGCGCCCCACCAGTCCACGACCGGCTTGTCCTTCGTGTCGTGCACTTTCGGCAGGTGCAGGAAGACGATCACCATGACGAGCGCGGCGATGCCGATCGGCACGTTGATGAGGAGCACCCAGCGCCAGCCGGTGATGAAGAGGATCTCGGACGCGCCGGCGAGCAGACCGCCGATGAGCGGGCCGATGACCGAGGAGATGCCGAACACGGCGAGGAAGTAGCCCTGGTACTTGGCGCGCTCACGCGGGGCGAGGATGTCGCCCATGATCGCCAGCGGCAGGGACATGAGTGCACCGGCACCGATGCCCTGCACGGCGCGGAAGGCCGCGAGCATGAGCATCGAGGTGGACATCGACGAGAGCACGGCGCCGAGGATGAACACCACGATGCCGAAGATGTAGAGCGGACGACGGCCGAAGACGTCCGAGAGCTTGCCGTAGATCGGCGTCGCGATCGTCGACGTGATGAGGTACGCCGTCGTGACCCAGGCCTGCTGGTCGAGCCCGTGCAGGTCGTCACCGATCGTGCGGATCGCGGTGCCGAAGACGGTCTGTCCGAGCGAGGACAGGAACATGCCCGCCATGAGGCCGTAGATGACGAGCAGGATCTGACGGTGGGTCATCAGGGGTTGCTGGCCGGGCGCGCCAGCGGTCGTGGCGTGCCTGTCCTGCACCGAGGTCGCTGCGGTGGCTGTTGACAATGGGGGTCCTTCTTCATCGATGTGCCCGGGCGGCGGACGCGTCGTCGGGCGGTGGCGAGGTCGGGCGGAGGCCGGGATCCGGACGGATCGCGAGGGCTGCTGCGCGCCGTGAAACCTTGCAGACGATGCAAAGTTACACCCGATAGTTCCAACACGCAACCATCCCCCCGGACCTTGCGGACCTTGCGGACCTTGCGGACCTCGCGGACCTTGCGGACGGTGCGGACGGTGCGGACGTCTCCTCAGGAGAGGTCGCGCAGCGCCCGGTCGACCACGTCCTCCGGGCGACCGTCGTCCTGCTCGGCCCACCACCGGAGTGCCGCCGTCGCCGCCCCGATCACGACCGCTGCGGTGACCGCGGGCGCGAGCCCGTCTGCCCGGACCCCGTCGTGCTCGGCCACGAAGCGGACCAGGTGCTCCTCGGTGCCTCCGGGGAATCGGGGGGCCTCGCGGGCGAGGGTCGGGTTCGCCCGGATCACCCGGAGTCGGTGCCGAGTCGTCTCGACCACGGCGTCGGGGAACGTGGCGGCCGTACGGTAGGCGGCGCGGAGGCCGGCGCGCGCGGGCTCGGCAGCGGGGCGGGCGTCCAGGGCCGCGGTGAGGCGCTCCGCGAACTCGTCGAGGCCACCCCAGACGAGCGAGGCCTTCGTCGGGAAGAGCCGGAAGAGCGAGCGGCGGCTGACCCCGGCAGCGGCGGCGACCTCGTCCATCGAGACGAGGTCGTACCCGCGCTCGTCGAACAGGCGGAGCGCGACGAGCGACACCCGGTCCGGGTCGATCGTGCGGGGTCGCCCGGTCGGCCGATCTGCCATGGGCCGATCCTGCCACGCGGTCGTCCGGGCGCCGGACACTGGTGACTTCCGGCACTGAGTGCTAGAACTGTGCCGACGGGTGACCGTCGCCGGTGGGATCCGCCCGTCGGCTGCTCGACGAGGAGACACCATGACCGACCCAGCACCAGCCACCGCGTCCGCTGCCCGTTTCGCCGGCCGGACGGTGATCGTCACCGGAGCGGGCTCCGGGATCGGCCGCGCGACCGCCCTCCGCATCGCCACCGAGGGCGGCCGGGTGATCGCCACCGACGTCGTCGCCGACCGGCTCGACGTGCTCCGCAGCGAGCTCGTCGACGGCGCCGGACTCGACGTCGAGACCGTCGTGGGTGACGTCGCAGCCACCGAGACGATCGAGGCGCTGCTCGCCGTCGCCGGCGACCGTGTCGACGGGCTCGCGAACGTCGCCGGGATCATGGACGCGTTCCTGCCGCCGGACGAGGTCGACGACGCCACGTGGGAGCGGGTGTTCAGCGTCAACGTCACCGGGCCGATGCGGCTCACCCGTGCCGTGCTCCCGCTCATGATCGCCGCGGGCCGTGGGGCCATCGTGAACGTGGCCTCCGAGGCGGCGCTCAAGGCATCCGCCGCGGGCGCCGCGTACACGTCGTCCAAGCACGCCATCGCGGGGTACACCAAGAGCGTCGCCTTCTTCCACGGGCCGCAGGGCATCCGCGCGAACGCGGTCGCGCCGGGTGCGGTCGCGACGAACATCGAGGCCCCGATGCGGAGCGAGTACGCCGCCCGTCGGGTCGGCCCGATCATGCAGACCACGATCCCGCCGGTGGCGCAGCCGGAGCAGCTCGCGGCGGCCATCACCTGGCTGCTCAGCGACGACTCCGCGAACGTCAACGGAGCGGTCCTGCCGAGTGACGGCGGTTGGTCGGTCGTCTGAACCGGCCGCACGACGGACGGGAGGCCCGGTGGCGGCGCCGCCACGGGCCTCCCGTCCGTCCCGTCCGCCCCGCGCCGTCTGGGGTGCGGTCCTAAAACGGGATACCGTTCCTCCTATGAGCACCGAGACGAACACCCCCACCGAAGCCGTCGACGAGGAGCCCGTGATCACCTTCGCCGACCTCGGGCTCAGCGATGCCGTCCTCAAGGCCGTCAAGGAGATCGGGTACGAGACCCCCTCCGCCATCCAGGCCGCCACCATCCCCACCCTGCTCGAGGGCCGTGACGTCGTCGGCCTCGCCCAGACCGGCACCGGCAAGACCGCGGCCTTCGCGCTCCCCGTGCTCTCCCGCATGGAGTCCGGCGCCAAGCTGCCGCAGGCGCTCGTGCTGTCCCCGACCCGTGAGCTCGCGCTCCAGGTCTGCGAGGCGTTCGAGCAGTACGCGTCGCACATGAAGAACGTCCACGTCCTGCCCGTCTACGGCGGCCAGGCGTACGGCGTGCAGCTGTCCGCCCTGCGACGCGGGGTCGACGTCGTCGTGGGCACGCCGGGTCGCATCATGGACCACATCGCCAAGGGCACCCTCGACCTGTCCGAGCTGAAGTACCTCGTGCTCGACGAGGCCGACGAGATGCTCAAGATGGGCTTCGCCGAGGACGTCGAGACGATCCTCGCCGAGACGCCGGACACCAAGCAGGTCGCGCTGTTCTCCGCGACGATGCCCGCGCAGATCCGCCGCATCTCCAAGCAGTACCTCAACGACCCGGCCGAGATCACGGTCAAGGCGAAGACGACCACCTCGGCGAACACCACGCAGCGGTACCTCATCGTCTCGTACCCGCAGAAGGTCGACGCCCTCACGCGCATCCTCGAGGTCGAGGACTTCGAGGGCATGATCATCTTCGTCCGCACGAAGAGCGAGACCGAGACCCTGGCCGAGAAGCTCCGCGCCCGCGGGTACGCCGCCGCCGCCATCAGCGGGGACGTCGCCCAGGCCCAGCGTGAGCGCACGGTCAACCAGCTGAAGTCCGGCAAGCTCGACATCCTCGTCGCGACCGACGTCGCCGCCCGCGGACTCGACGTCGACCGCATCACGCACGTGGTGAACTTCGACATCCCGGTGGACACCGAGTCCTACGTGCACCGCATCGGCCGCACCGGTCGCGCGGGTCGTTCGGGTGCCGCGATCAGCTTCGTCACCCCGCGCGAGCGCCGACTGCTCTCGGCGATCGAGAAGGCCACCCGGCAGCCGCTCACGCAGATGCAGTTGCCGAGTGTCGAGGACGTCAACTCGACCCGCCTCACCCGCTTCGACGACGCGATCACCGCGGCCCTCGAGCAGCAGTCCCGGATCACCGCGTTCCGCGACATCATCGGGCACTACGTCGAGCACCACGACGTCCCCGAGTCGGACGTCGCCGCGGCGCTGGCCGTCGTCGCGCAGGGCGACACCCCGCTCCTCCTCGACCCGGCCGACGACCGCGTCCGCCAGCAGGCCGAGCGCGACGAGCGCCGCAGCCGTGACGACCGTCCCGCCCGGGACGGCGACCGTGAGCGCGACGGCGGCGACCGCCGACGTCGCTCGGTCCCCATGACGGCCTACCGCATCGAGGTCGGCCGCCGCCACCGTGTCGAGCCCCGGCAGATCGTCGGCGCCCTCGCCAACGAGGGCGGCCTCCGCCGCGACGACTTCGGTGCGATCCAGATCCGTCCGGACTTCTCCGTCGTCGAGCTGCCGTCGGACATGGGCTCGGACGTCCTCGACCGACTGCGCGACACCCGGATCAGCGGCAAGCTCATCGAGATCCAGCCGGACCGTCGCGGCCCGATCCGCCGTGACAGCGGTCCGCGCCGTGACGGCGGGCGCTACGGCGACCGGGACGACCGCGGTGGTCGCGACGACCGCGGGTACGGCGACGACCGCGAGGCGCGCAAGCCGCGTCACACGCGCGACTGACACGACCGGCCGCGCACGCGACCGACCACTGACGGGAGGCCCGGTACCACTGGTACCGGGCCTCCCGTCGTTCCTGTGCACACCCTGGTGTGCCTGCGGCGCGGTTCGGTACTGTGGACCCCGTCAGAGCCTCCGGGGGATCTTCTGCGCGGGGGTGCAGGTACGAAGAGAAGAGGGGTTCACCATGTCGCGTGTGCTTTCGACCGAGCAGGCGAAGACCGCCATCCGTCAGATCCAGTCCATCGTGAACGGTGGGTTCACGGACCAGATCTCGCAGCTCGATGCGCAGGGGCGCATCCTGTCCGACTCGAACGTGTGGGACGGGCCGTTGGCTGCGAACTTCCGTGGTTCGACGTGGCCGGAGACCAAGGCCGCGCTGGACAAGGCGAAGACGGAGCTCGAGCAGCTCCGCACGCAGCTCGACAAGATCTCGCAGGACATCTTCACCGCGGGTGGCGGCGCGTAACACCGCCCGACAACGCCCGGGTCGTCGACGAGTTCGACGGCCCGGGCGTCGTCGTACCGGGCCGGCCGTCCCCAGATCGGGGCGTGGTGCTGACAGTGGTCGCCCGCCTGCGGTAGACAGGACAGCACGCCGACGTCGCCAGGGGTGACGTCGAGCGCAGGGGAGCGACCGGCGGGACCCGGGACCGTCGCCGACCCCGATGGCACCCCCGTGCGCGGCAACCGCGTGCACGGGTCTTCGGGATCAGGAGGGGACACCGTGCACAGCACCCACGGTTCACCGGAGGCACGTCGATGACGGCGGTCGAGGTCGGGCGTCAGGACCGACGTCGGCTCGAGGTCGGCACCCCGCGCCGTCGGCTCCTCGCCGTGCGGACGGTCGCCGTGCTCGCGGCCGTCTCCGGCATCAACTACATCGCGTGGCGGTGGGTGGCCTCGGTGAACTGGCACTCGTGGTGGATCGCCGTGCCGCTCATCCTCGCCGAGACGTACAGCGTCATCGACTCGGTCCTCTTCGCGTTCGGCGCGTGGAAGCTCCGGGAGCGCGGTGAGCCGCCGACCCCGCCGAGCGACCCGGTCACCGTCGACGTCTTCATCACGACGTACAACGAGCCGATCGACCTCGTCATGCGCACCGCCCGTGCCGCGAAGGCGATCCGGCACCCGCACGAGACCTGGATCCTCGACGACGGCAACCGTCCGGAGATGCGGGCGGCGGCAGAGGCCGAGGGCCTCGGGGTCATCACGCGCGGCAAGGACTGGGTGGACCGGCCGCGCCACGCGAAGGCCGGCAACCTCAACAACGCGCTGCTCGCCACGCAGGGCGAGTTCCTGCTCATCCTCGACGCCGACCAGGTGCCGGACCCCGCCATCCTCGACCGGACGCTGGGGTACTTCAAGGACGAGCGGATGGCACTCGTGCAGACCCCGCAGTGGTTCGAGAACGTGCCGGACTCGGACCCGCTCGGCAGCCAGGCGCCCCTGTTCTACGGGCCGATCCAGCAGTCGAAGGACGGCTGGAACGCCGCGTTCTTCTGCGGGTCGAACGCGATCCTGCGCCGCGAGGCCCTCATGCAGCTCGGCATCACGCGGTACGTCCGCGAGGTCGAGACGAGCGTGCAGCGCACCGTCAAGACGGCGAAGAAGCTCCTCGCCCGCGCACGCGAGAACGAGACCGACCCGCGCGTGCTCGCCGCCCTCGACGACGCCGAGGTCGTGGTCGAGCAGGCACGCGCCGACATCGCCACGGGCGAGCCGCTCGGCGACGTCACCTACCGGTTCCAGCGCGGCATCGACGCGATCGCCTTCCGGTTCGCCGCGGCGGACCTCGAGGCGGTCCGTGCCGAGCTGCAGGAGCTCGCCGCGATGTCGACCGACGCCAACACGTTCGCGGGGCTCGACGACGCCGCACTCGACGTCCTCGGGCAGCGCGACGCGTCGCCGGTCGCCGCGATCGAGGCGATCGCCGTGCTGACCCGCGCGCTCGACGTCAACCGCGACGACGAGGCGCAGCCGATCATGCCGCTGGCGACGATCTCGGTGACCGAGGACATGGCGACCGCCATGCGCCTGCACGGTCTCGGCTGGAAGTCGGCGTACCACGACGAGATCCTCGCGAAGGGCCTCGCGCCCGAGGACCTCCAGACCATGCTCGTGCAGCGCCTCCGCTGGGCGCAGGGCACCATGCAGGTGTTCTTCCGCGAGAACCCGCTCGTGCAGAAGGGCCTGTCGTTCGGCCAGCGCCTCATGTACTTCTCCACGATGTGGAGCTACCTGTCGGGCTTCGCCGCGGTCGTCTACATCGCCGCACCGGTCCTCTGCCTGTCGTTCGGCGTCGTGCCGGTGCAGGCGTACAGCGTGGACTTCTTCGTCCGGCTGATCCCGTTCCTGGTGCTCAACCAGCTGCTGTTCTGGGTGGTGGCCGCAGGCAGACCGACGTGGCGCGGGCAGCAGTACTCGCTCGCGCTCTTCCCGGTCTGGATCGAGTCGGTGACGAGCGCGTTCGAGAACGTGTTCCGCGGCAAGCCCCTCGGGTTCCGCGTGACGCCGAAGGTGCGCGACGAGTCCGAGGCACGGCCCCGGTGGGACCTGGTCAGGCCGCAGCTCATCGCGATGGGTGCCCTGGTCGCCGCGCTCGTGATGATCGCGATCCGCTACCTGGCCGGGCAGGCCGAGGGCATCGCGCCGCTCGTCAACACCGCCTGGGTCGTGTTCGACCTGTTCATCTTCAGCATCGTCATCCGGGCCGTGCGCTACCGCGGACCCGAGGCGGAGATGCCCCTGGCCCACGAGTCGACCACCGTCGGAGGACCCCTGTGAACGTAGACGCCAGCATCGACGTCCCGGCGGTCCCGGCGTCGCTCGACACCGTGCAGGACACGTTCGGGTCGTGGTGGGAGGGCCTGGGGGTCGACGACGTCTCGCTGCGGTTCCGGTTCGAGACCGCGCTCGTCGAGATCGCCGCCAACGTGATCGAGCACACCCGCCGGTCCGACGTCGGTCAGGGCCGACGGTTCCTGCTCGACCTCGGCACCGACGGCGACGACCTGGTCGCGGTCCTGTCCGACAACGGCATGCCGGTCGACATCGACCTCGGCGAGGTCACCATGGCGGACCCCGAGGACGAGGGGGGCCGGGGGCTCGCCCTGGCCATCGCCGCCCTCGACCGCCTCGAGCACACCCACCAGGGCGGCCGCAACGTCTGGACGCTGGTGTGCGCTCGCTGAGGCAGAACGCGGCGAAGGCGGTCGCGCTCCTGGTCACGATCGGCGTGCTCGTGCTCGGGGGAGCACTGCCCGCCGACGCCGTCACGTCCGGCGTCCGCGAACCCGCGAGCGGGAAGACCTGGTTCGGACCGGACCTCGACTGGGGTTCGGACTCACCGGACGGCTACGAGGGACGACTCGACGCGACGCCGTCCATGTACGGCGTCGAGGTCGCGTACCCGATCGACCGGTCGGCCGAGCGGGAGCTGCTGCGCGCGACCCGTGCCGCTGCGGCGCAGGGTGCCGTGCTCGTGGTGAGCCTCGAGCCGGACCGTGCGCTCCGGACGCTCACGAAGGCCGACGCCCGCCGGGCGAACACGCTCCTCCAGGAGATCCACCGGCAGTACGACACGCAGCTGCTCGTCCGCTTCGCCCCGCAGATGAACGGCACGTGGCTGCGCTGGGGGCAGCAGCCGACGCAGTTCATCCGGGCCTTCCGGGCGCTCGCGTCGCAGGTGCACGCAGGGAACTCGGACGCCCGCATGGTGTGGCAGCCGTCCTACGGCGCCGGGTACCCGTTCGGCTCGTCCGCCGGCCGGTTGGCCGACCTGTCGGCGACGGACACGGAGAAGCTCGACACCAACGGTGACGGGCAGCTGACCGAGGCCGACGACCCGTACCTGCCCTACTGGCCGGGCGAGGCGTCGGTCGACTGGGTCGGCCTGTCGATGTTCTACTTCGGCAAGGGAGCGGCGACGGAGGCCGCCGGGCGTGACGTCCCGCTGACGCGGAACGACGTGCCGGAGGCCGACGAGGTGGCACAGCGCTTCGCCGAGACCTGGGGCTACCAGCGGGCCCAGCCGGAGACGTTCACGGAGCGCTTCGCCGCGGGCCGGGACCTCCCGATGCTCCTCGACACCGGTGCGCTCTACGACCACTCGCTCGGAGGGGACGCCGAACTGCCCGTGAAGCAGGGGTGGTGGCGGCAGGTCATCGACGCCGTCCGCGACCACCCGGAGATCCGCGGTGTGACCTACATCGACGCGATCCGGCGTGAGCCCGAAGCGGGCAACCGGCCCGCGGACTGGCGGTTCGCCAAGGCGCCCGGGGTCGCCGGGTCGTTCCGCACCGACCTGCAGGAGTCCGACCGCTTCGTCTTCGGTCCGGTCACCGAGCGGGTCACCCCGCAGCAGGGCGCCGAGGCCACCAACCAGCAGCTCGACACCGGCGGCGACCAGATGGCCTGGATCGTCTGGTTGGCGGCGGGCCTCGCGGTCGTGTTCGTGCTGAGCGGGCTGTTCGGGCGGCTCGTGCCGAGCTGGCGCTACCCGGACGACGGCAAGCCCGGACGTGATCTCCGACTCGACCTGTTCCGCGGGTTCATCATCCTCGCGGTGGTGATCACGCACATCGAGGTGTCCGGCCCGTACTCGTACCTGACGCTGCACGCGGTCGGCGCCATCACCGGTGCCGAGATGTTCGTGTTCCTGTCCGGCATGGTCCTCGGCATGGTCTACCCGCTCGGCGTCGCCAAGTTCGGCGAGTGGGCTTCGGCGATCGGGGCCTTCAAGCGGGCGCGCAAGCAGTACGTCGTGACGCTCGTCGTCATCCTCGTCGTCTTCGCGCTGAGCTTCATCCCGTTCCTGAACACCGACGCGATCACGACCTTCACCGACCGTGGGACCGGCACGGACGGCGTGCGGGCCGAGGGGCGCGTCTACGACCTGTACCCGAACGCGATGCAGCTGCTCGCCTACCCGCCGCCCTGGTACGCGATCCGACAGTTCCTGCTGCTCGAGATGGGCCCCTGGCCGTTCAACATCATGGGCCTGTTCGTGGTGCTGAGCCTGTTCATTCCGGTGTTCATGTGGATCATCCGCCGCGGGTTCTGGTGGGCGCTGCTCATCGCGAGCTGGGCGCTCTACGTGTTCCAGGTGCTCAACCCGGAGTTCAAGCCGGTCAACGCCCAGTTCGACGCGGTGTTCCCGCTGTTCATCTGGCAGGTGGTCTTCACGCACGGCCTCGTGCTCGGCTACCACCGACGGCAGATCACACGCGCCCTGACCGGCCGCGTCGGCAAGGTGCTCGTCGGCGTGCTGGTGTGCGGGTACGCGGCGTTCCTGGTCTACGTCTGGGCGGGTGACCGGTTCGACTTCACGCCGGTGCCGTTCCCGGCGGACATGTACCGCGAGTTGTACAACACGGCGTACCAGCGTGTGGACCTGCAGTGGGGTCGTCTCGTCGACATCGCGTTCTTCGCGATCGTGTCGTACGCGATCCTCACGGTGTTCTGGAAGCCGGTGAACGCCGTGATCGGCTGGCTCTGGATCCCGCTCGGTCAGGCCAGCCTGTACGTGTTCGTGTGGCAGGTGTTCTTCGCGCTCGTGGTCGCGTCGATCCCGGTCGACTACGGCAACGTCTGGATCGGGACGATCACCCACACGGTGCTCATCCTGCTCGTCTGGTACATGGTGCGGAAGAAGTTCCTGTTCTCGGTCATCCCGCGCTGACGCGCGGCGCGCGACGGGCTACAGGCAGACGGGAGGCCCGGTACCAGCTGGTACCGGGCCTCCCGTCTGCCTGTCAGGCCGTCCGGCCGTCAGCGCGACGCGATCGGCGTCGGGTCGACCGGGTCCGGCGGCACCGGCAGGGAGCCGCGGATCTGGTTCTGTGCCTGGCAGTCGCTCGTGCAGTTCGTCGCACCCGCGCTCAGCTCGACGGCGTCCTCGCCGAGCACCCCGCCCATGCGTCCACCCGGCTGCACGGTCCAGGTCGTGGTCGTGGCCGTCTGCGAGGTCTTCGTCGCGACCTGCGGGCTGTCCTTGCCGAGGAGCATCTGGTGCGCGCCGCTGCCCGAGGCCACCGCCGCGATGCCGTCGCCGAAGTTGACCTTGCCCGTGTACGGGTTGACGAAGTAGAACAGGCCGGCGCCGAGCGTGTGCGTGAACTCGACCGGTCCGGCGAACTCCGTCTCCATCTGGAAGATCCCGCCCTGGGCGCCGTCCTTGGCCTGGATCTTGTACTTGCCGGCTGCAGTGCTGAAGATCGCGACCAGGGTGTCGTCCCGTACCTCGAGGGACGACAGCCGCGTGCCGGCGAGCTGGGCGGGCGTCAGCGTCGGGACCTTCGACGCGAACACGACGGTCGGCTTCGTCACCATCCGCTGCGTGTCCGGTGCGCCGGTGAGCGTGTAGTCGTGGACGCCGAGGTCGGCGACCCGGATGTCGAAGCCGTTGTGCTTGCCGC
The DNA here is from genome assembly GCF_003224335.1 of Curtobacterium sp. MCJR17_055. GTDB lineage: Bacteria > Actinomycetota > Actinomycetes > Actinomycetales > Microbacteriaceae > Curtobacterium. The sequence goes on along the minus strand of NZ_QKLF01000001.1, from coordinate 444,249 downwards.
GCACGGCGATCGTGCCGGACACCGCGGTGTCACGGAGCTTGAAGTCCTTGCCGACCGCGGGGTTCGTCGTGGTGCCGTTCACGGTGACGGCGTAGTCCCCGCCGGTCGAGGTCTTGCCGGACGCCTGCGCCGGGGCGACCCCGACGAGGGCGACTGCGGCGACCGCGGCGGCGACGACGGTGGCGGCGATGCCGACCGTGCGGCGACCTGCGGTGCGGCCGCGGTGGGTGGTCGTGGTGTCCATGGTGTGCCTCCTGTGCTCGGGGCGGTTCGTCCCCTCGGCACGATCGTCGCCGCTGCAGCGGGACGGCACCATCGGACCTTGGTACTAGTACCCGCCTGCCGGACGACGTCGGCGTGCGGTCACCAGCCGTCCCGGGCCCAGAGCGCGGCGCTCGTCCGGTCGGCGACACCGATGCGGCGGAACACGCTGCCGACGTGCACCTTCACGGTCCGTTCGGCGATCCCGAGCTCGGTGGCGATCTGCCGGTTCGACAGGCCACGGGCCAGACGGACCAGCACGTCACGCTCCCGCGGCGGCAGGTCGGGTGCGTCCCGGTCCGCCGCACCACGGAACGGACCACCGGCATCGTGCCGGTCCGGACCGTCGGCGCGGCCGCGCACCGGACCGCCGCCGTCGGATCGGACCGCGCCGCCGGTGCCCGCCGGGACGCCGCTGCCGGCACCGGCGTGACCGTCTGCGCTCGCGAGACCGGCGGCACCCGCGTGGCGGTCGGCACCCGCGTGGCCGTCGGCACCCGCGTGGCCGACGGCATCCGCGTGGCCGTCGGAATCCGCGTGCCGGTCGGCCCCGCGGGGCAGGAGGCTCCGGGCCACCCGCGGGTCGATCGGCACCTCGTCCCGCGCCGTCGCCTGCACCGCCCGGACCACGTCGTCGGGGTCGGCGTCCTTGAGCAGGTAGCCGGTCGCGCCGGCCGCCAGCGCGGCGCGGACCCGGGCGTCGTCGGCGAACGTCGTGAGCACGAGCACCCGGGCCGTGGGCACGCGCTCCCGCAGCGCGGCCGTGGCGGCGACCCCGCCCGCGCCCGGCATCGACAGGTCCATCACCACGACGTCCGGCTGCAGGGTCTCCGCCAGGTCGACCGCGGCCTCGCCCGTGGCGGCCTCACCGACCACCGTGCAGTCCGCCGTCGTGTCGAGCACCGCCCGCAGGCCGTTGCGGACGAGCGCGTGGTCGTCGACGAGCAGCACCCTCACCACCGGTCGGCCTCCGCCGGCAGGCTGAGCTCCCACGTGGTGCCGGCACCCGGAGCGGTCCGCAGGTGCAGCGACCCGCCGGAGTCCTCGGCCACCTGCCGGAGCAGCGTCGTGCCGAGGTGTCCCTCCCGCCGCGCGCTGAGGACCGTCACCGGGTCGAATCCCGTCCCGTCGTCGGTCACGCGGACCGACAGGTCACCGTCCCGCCGTCGGACGACGACCTCGACCCGCGAGGCCCCGGCGTGCCGCACCGTGTTGGCCACTGCCTCCCGCACGAACCGCACCACCGCGGTCAGGGCGGCCGGTGGGGCGTCCACCCGGTCCGGCACGTCGAGGACGGTGGCGATGCCGGAGGCGTGGGCGCGCGCGGTGGCGTCGGCGAGCGCGGCACCGAGCCCGTCCCGGTCGGGGGCTGCCGGCTGCACCGCCGACATCAGCGAGCGCAGGGCGGACACCGCTCCGCGGAGGGTCGACGCGGCGGCGTCGAGCGCCGTGGCGGTCGGACCCGTCGCTCCCCGCGCGACCGCGCCGAGCGAGAACGCGAGCCCGGCGACGTCCTGGACCGGTCCGTCGTGCAGGTCCGCGGCGATGCGTCGGCGCTCGGCGGTCTCGGCGTCGAGCGCGCGGACGAGCAGCCGTTCGCGGTCCCGCTGGCCCGAGCGCAGGCGGAGCAGCAGCCACAGGAGCACCGGCAGGAGCAGCCCGATCACGACGGCGACCGTGCCGAACGCGAGTGCCGCGAACGCCGAACGGAGCGACGCGGAACTCGCCAGCACGTCGTCGTACGGGTAGTAGACCTCGAGCAGCAGCGGGTCGCCGGAGGGGACGTGGACCGCCTGGTACGCCTCGAGGAGCGGCCCCTGCCCCCGCTCGTAGCGGTTCTCGGGTGCGCTCAGGTCGGACACCTCGGCGTCGGACCGGTCCTCGGCGAGTGCTTCGAGGTCCTCGTCGGACAGCGTGAACCGTTCACCCGTGAGCCGGGGTTCGTCCGACCAGAGCACGGTCCCGTCCGGTGCCCAGAGCTTGACGCGGACGGCGGCGCTCGCCGCGGTGGCACGGCGCACGGCCCGGTCGAGGGCCTCCACCGCCTCCCGGTGTGCGGTGGTGTCGGCCTGCGGGTCGACGATCGCGTCGCGGAGCGCGGGTTCGACGACGGACCGTGCGACGGCCGCGGTGTCGCGGGTGGCGTCCTCGACGGCGAAGCGTTCCGCTGTCCGCTGCGAGACGAGCGTCCCGGCAGCGGCGACCGCGGCACCGCCGAGCACCGCCGCGAGCACGACGCCCACCAGGACCCGACGCCACGGGGTCGCGCGGACCGGGCGTCGCCGCGGGTCAGGGGGCACGACGACCACGGCCCTCGGTGCGCGCTCGGCGTCGCCGTCGGGCGCTGGCTCCGTCGTCCGTGGTCCGCGCACCCGGTCACCGTAACCGCTGCGCGGTGTCCGGTACGGCTCCGGCGGGCGTCGGCGCGCGCGGCGGACGAGACCGGCTCGTCGAGACCGGCCGGAGCGGAGGAGCGTGACCCTCGTGCTCGGCGGACTCCCAGGCGCGGTGCGGTGGTCAGGGGTTGAGTGGCCTCACAGCTTCGCGCGCCCGCTCAGACGGAGGCCGGGGGTGCGGACCGGACGTCGAGGAGGACGGATGGACATCGACCGCAGGCTGTTCCTGCTCGGAGGCACGGGGGTGCTGCTGCTGGCCGGCTGCTCCACGCGCCCCGAGCGGACCGAGGTCGCCGACTGGCCGACCGACCCGCCGGAGGGACCGGCGACCATCAGCTGGTGGGCCGGGCAGGTGGCGTCGAAGGACGGTGGGGACCTCCGACGGCGACTGATCGCCGAGTTCCAGAAGGAGCACCCCGACATCCGCGTGCGGATCGTCAGCGCCCCGAGCGACACCGACACGAACCGGACGTCGCTGACGACGCAGATCGCAGCCGGGTCGCCGACGCCGGACGTGTACCTGGGCGATGTCGCCTGGCCCGGGCAGTTCGCGAAGAACAAGCTCGCGACGCCGGTGAACACGCTGGTGGGGGAGGACTTCTTCGAGCAGTTCCCCGAGGGGCTCCGGCTCGCCGCCAGTGTCGACGGCACGTACTACATGTTCCCGCTCTACATCGACGAGTCGTTCTTCCTGTACCGCAAGGACCTGCTCGACAAGCACGGCTTCCAGGTACCCGGGTCGTGGGAGGAGGTCCGCGACACCGCGGCGAAGCTCGTCGACACCGGGGACGTCTCGTACGGGTTCGCGTTCCAGGGCGACGTGTACGAGGGCCTGACCTGCAACGTCACCGAGTTCGTCGCCGACGCCGGTGGCTCGCTGCTCGACGACGGCCTCGAGAACGCGACGACGACGAGTTCCGAGACCCGGCGGGCGTTCGAGTTCATGCGCTCGCTCGTCACCTCCGGCGCGAGCCCGCGTGCGACGCTCACGTACCAGGAGCAGGACACGAACGACGCCTTCTCGGGCGGTCGTGCCGCGTTCCTCCGGAACTGGTCGTACGCGTGGGGCATCGCGAACGGCCCGGACAGCGCCGTCCAGGGCAAGGTCGGGCTCGCCGCCCGCCCGACGTTCGACGGGATGGAGGACCACCACTCGACGATCGGCGGTTGGGGGAACTACATCAACCCGCACACCCAGCAGCCCGCAGCCGCCCTCACGTTCGCCCGCTGGATGTCGAGCGAGACGGCGCAGCAGTTCCTCACCCGCGAGGGCGGGGTCCTGCCGGCCCGGTCCGCGTCGCTCGTCAGCGCGGACGCGAAGCGGCAGCAGCGCCCGACGTACGACACCGCAGCGGGCATCACGCTCGTGCCGCGTCCGACCTCGACCGCCTACTACCCGAAGGTCTCGCAGGGCGTCTACCAGAACGGCAACGGCATCCTCGGCGGGCAGCGCACCGTCGACGGCGGGACGCGCGCGATGGCCGACGCCATCGACCTCGCGCTCCGGGGAGCGGCGCTGTGAGCGCCGCGACCGGCGTCCGGACGTCGACCCGACCGGGAGGCCCGACCCGCCCCGACCCCGTCGTTCGCCGGAGCGGACGGAACCGTCTCGACCGCCTGCGTGCCCGGAGCGCCTGGGGCTTCGCCGCCCCGGCCCTCTTGGTCGTCGCGGCGGTGACGATCTTCCCGGTCGTCTACTCGATCGTCCTCAGCTTCGCGGACGTCGAGATCGGCTACGACGGCTTCGCGATCCAGGGCTTCGGGTTCGACAACTACGCGGCCCTGGTGCAGAGCGCGGACTGGTACCGGGCGCTCGGCTTCACGTTCCTGTACACGATCGTCACGGTGTTCGTGGAGCTCGTGCTCGGCATGCTCGTCGCGCTCGTGCTCGAGCGGCTCGGGGCGACCCGGGGCTGGATGCTCGCGCTCATGCTCGTCCCGTGGTCGCTCGTGACCATCGTCAACGCCCAGCTGTGGAAGTACGTCTACGACTCCACGTACGGGGTGGCGACCTGGTTCTTCGCCCTGTTCGGGGAGGCGCCGGTGATCCTCGGCGAGCCCGTCCCGGCCATCACCGGACTCATGGTGGCCGACATCTGGAAGACGACGCCGTTCGTCGCGATCATCCTGCTCGCGGGCCTGGTGCAGATCTCCGAGGACCACTACGAGGCCGCGGAGCTCGACGGCGCCAACGGCTGGCAGACGTTCTGGCGCGTGGTGCTGCCGCAACTCGCCCCGACCCTGACGATCGCGGTGCTGTTCCGCATCCTGCAGGCGTTCGGCGTCTTCGACCTGCCCTTCGTGCTGACGAACGGCGGCCCCGGGACGAGCACCCAGTCGCTCGCGATCATGGGCTACAAGGTGCTCTTCCAGGACATCAACATCGGGCCGGGAGCGGCGATCGCGACGAGCACCGCGCTCATCGTGGCCGCCGGCTGTCTGCTCTTCCTCCGGGCCTTCCGGAACCAGGCGAAGGGAGGCGAGGCCTGATGCCCCGTCAACGGATCCGCAAGGGCTGGCGGCGGTGGGTCAACACCGTCAACGTCAGCGCCGTCGTCATCGCCGTCGTCACCGCGTTGCCGCTGTACTGGCTCGTGACGACGTCGTTCAAGCCGTCCTCCGAGATCGCGCAGTCCCCGCCGACCGCCTTCCCGATGTCGTTCACGCTCGACAACTTCGTCGTGGCCTTCCGGGACAACGCGCTCGGGCAGTACATGGTGAACAGCATCATCGTGTCGGTGTCCACGACCGTGATCGTGCTCGCGCTCGCGTTCCTGGCCGGGTACGCGCTCGCCGGCCGGTGGATCCGTGGACGCACCGCGATCATGACGTCGCTGCTCATGTTGTCGGTGTTCCCGGCGATCGCGGTGCTCACCCCGCTGTACCTGCTCGAACGGAACCTGGGACTGCTCAACTCGTACCCCGGGCTGATCGTGCCGTACGTGGCGTTCAACCTGCCGTTCGCCATCTGGATCATGCGGAACTACCTGCAGGGCATCCCGTCGACGATCGAGGAGGCCTCCGAGATCGACGGCGCCGGTGCCTGGCGGACGGTGCTCTCCGTGATCCTGCCGATGGCGAAGCCCGGGTTGTTCACCGTCGGGGTCTTCACCTTCACCGCGTCGTGGAGCGAGTTCCTCATGGCGCTCACCTTCAACAGCGAGAACTCGCTGCGGACGATCCCGGTCGGCATCGCGCTGTTCGGGACCCAGTTCACGGTGCCGTTCGCGCAGATCTTCGCGGCGAGCGTGGCGGCGACGGTGCCGATCGTCATCCTCGTGCTCGTGTTCCGCCGGTCGATCGTCTCCGGGCTCACGTCCGGCGCGGTGAAGGGCTGAGCGGCCGCACACACGACGGGAGGCCCGTGGCGATCCCGCCACGGGCCTCCCGTCGTGTGCCAGCGCGACGCGCTGCCGCGTCGACGACGGTGTGTCAGCGCTGCTTCGTCGTGCCGACGAAGAGGTCGTCGAACAACCCCTGGTCGTCGGTCGGCTGCTCGCCGTGCTTCCAGCGGCGGCGCAGACGGCGGATGGTGGTGATGCGCACCGGGTCGACGCCCGGCTCGGACTCGTACATGCCCATGGTGTCCCTTCCCGTCGGACATGACCCCCTTGCGAGGGGTCCTGATCGTCACCGACGGTACGACGGTGGACGGGAGCACGTCCGGGCGAACGGGGAGGTCGCCGACCCATCCGCGCTGCGCGGACAAACCCCCCAGCGACGATCCGACCGGCCCATACCCTGCACTACGACGCGGGTGGCACCCCGTCGTCGAGCGCCCCGGCGATCAGGTCCACGATGCGGACGAGGCGTCGACGCTCGCGTTCCGAGAAGGAGGACAGGAGTTCGTGCAACTGCTCGTTGGTGCTCGCCAGCGCCGCTGCGAAGACCTCCTCGTGACCGGGTGTGAGCTCGATGAAGCGGCTCCGACCGTCCTCCGGGTTCGGCACCCGTCGCAGGACGCCCTGCCGTGCCAGCCGGTCGACGAGACCGGTCACCGCGGGGCCCGTCAGCCCCAGGTGCACGCTGAGGTCCTTCACGCGGACCGACCGTCCGGCCGTCTTCGCGCGCCACACGTACCGCACGACCAGCAGGTCCGTGCCGGTGATGCCGGTCCGGTCGCGCAGACGGTCGCGCAGCGAGATCGAGGAGTGCTCGAGCCGGGCCAGGGCGCCCATGACGTCGAGTTCACTCACGGGCTCGCCTCCTCGACGTGCAGCCGCGCGCGGGTCGGCTCCGCGCGTTCGGGCTCACCCTATCCGGACGGTGGTCTCGTCCGGTCCGGTCGGGTGACCCGGTGAGCGCGCCGACGTCCTCAGATGGTCCGGGCGACGAGCAGTCCGTCACGCCGGTCCGGTTCGAGGTCGCCGGGACCGAACCGGAGGCGGCCGTCCGCGACCTCGCCGGCATCTACGCCGGCAAGCAGTGGTTGTCCCGCCGGACAGAGGGCGAGTACTCGTACCGCTACACGGCCGTCGGGGACTCGGAGGTGTCGATGCGCCGGTCGACCATGAACGGCTTCCTCCGCGGCGCCTCCACCCCGGGCAACGAGCTGGTGATGGGGTGGCTCACGTCGGGCTCCGGCGTCCCCGACACCCTGCGCGACCGCGTCCCGCTCCGCATCGGGCAGCCGACGCTGTTCGCCGCGCACCGCGAGGTCGTGTTCGTGGCCGCCGACTACGACCAGCAGCTCGTGCACCTGGATCGTCGGTTCGTCCGCGAGGTCGCCTCGGAACGGTTCGACGTGGGCACCCGCGACCTGCGGTTCGACCACCTGCGACCGACCGAGAGCGCGGCCGTCCGGCACTGGCGCGACTCGCTCGGCGCGCTCTCCCGCGCGCTGCGCGAGGGCGGGACCGACTCGCTCGTGTGGCACGAGGCGAAGCGGCAGACGGCCGACGCCTTCCTCCGGGTCGTCCCGCCGCAGCTCGACCGCCTCCCCGCCGAGCTGCTGCACCCGCGGCAGGCGAAGCTCCGGGCCGCCGTCGAGTACGTCCACGCCCACCCCGAGGACCCGATCACCATCGCGGAGCTGGCGCGGGTCGCGGGGTTGAGCGTGCGCAGCGTGCAGGAGTCCTTCCGCCGGACCCTCGGTGTCTCGCCCCTGACCTACCTGCGGCAGGTACGGCTCGACCGCGTGCACGACGAACTGCTCGCCCGCGACCCGCGGACGGCCTCGGTCGGTGAGGTCGCGACCCGGTGGGGCTTCGCGCACCTCGGACGCTTCTCCGCGGCCTACGCGGAGCGGTTCGGCGAGTACCCCAAGCAGACGCTCCGACGGTGACCTGCTGACCCGGAGCGGCACGGGTTCCCCGGCAGGACACCGGGACGCGCTACGGTTCCGCCATGACCGGTACGCCGACGACCGCCGCGGCCCCGCCGACCACGGCAGGACGACGGGCACTCGTGTCCTGGGCGCTCTGGGACTGGGGCTCCGCCGCCTTCAACGCCGTCGTCACGACGTTCGTCTTCAGCACCTACCTGGCGAGCCGGGCCTTCGTGGACCCGGCACTGGTCGCCGCCGAGGACTCGACCGGTGCAGCAGCCGCCGCCGTCGAGCGGGAGCTCGCCCACAACGCCGCCGTCGTCTCGACGGCGTTGACCGTCGCGGGCATCCTGGTCGCCCTCGTCGCCCCCGCCGTCGGGCGGCTGGCCGACACGTCCGGGCACCGCAGGCGGTCGGTGCTCATCGCGACGGTCGGTGTCTTCTTCGCCATCGTCGGCATGGTGTTCGTCGCCCCGGAGCAGCCGTACCTGGTGCTCGGCGCCGCGCTCATCGGCATCGGGACGGTCGCGTACGAGATCGCCTGTGTCGGGTACAACGCGATGCTCGGGCAGGTCGCCACCGGACCGAAGACCGGCCGGGTCTCCGCGATCGGCTGGGCCGCCGGGTACTTCGGCGGGATCGTGCTCCTCGTCGTCCTGCTCCTGCTCTGCATCCAGGACTTCGGCGTGGACGGCCGCGGTGGGCTCCTGCAGCTCCCGGCGACGGTCGCGGGCGGGCAGTGGGACGTGCGCGTCGCGATCGGGATCGCCGCGGTCTGGCTCGCCGTCAGCTCGGTCCCGCTCTTCCTCGCCGTTCCCGAGGCACCCGCCGACCCGAGCCGCCGCGGGTCGCTCTGGACCGCCTACGCGGACCTCGGGCGGGACGTCGCCCGGCTCTGGCGGACGCGGCGCAACGTGCTCGCGTTCCTGCTCGCGAGTGCGGTGTTCCGCGACGGCGTCGGCGCGGTGTTCACGTTCGGCGGGATCATCGCCGCCCAGGTCTTCGGCTTCAGCCCGTCCGAGGTCATCCTGTTCGCGATCGTCGCGAACGTCGTCGCGGGCATCTCGACCGTGCTCTCCGGCCGACTCGACGACCGGTTCGGGTCCCGTCCGCTCATCATGGTGTCGCTCGTGGGGCTGGCCCTGACCGGTACCGCAGTGCTCTTCGCCGGCTCCGCGCAGGTCTCGTTCTGGGTGCTCGGTCTCGCGCTCTGCGTGTTCGTCGGGCCGGTGCAGTCGTCCTCCCGGGCGTACCTGGCCAAGCTCGCGACGCCCGGTCGTGAAGGAGAGCTGTTCGGCCTCTACGCCACCACCGGCCGCGCGGCCTCGTTCATCGCGCCGGCGCTGTTCGGCCTCGCCGTGACCGTCGGCGGGTCGACCCGGTACGGGATCCTCGGGGTGGTCGTGGTGCTCGTCGCCGGGCTCGTGCTCATGGCGTTCGTGCGCGACGAGACCCGGCCCGCCAGCCGGGGCGCCGCCGCCTGACGGAGGCGGGGAGGGCCTCCCGGCCGCCGCCTGCCCGCGGGTCCTGCTGCCCTCGACGACCACCGAGACCGCCGCGCGTACCGTCCGGGTCGACGACCCACGAGGAGGAACCCCATGAAGGCAGTTGTCTGGCACGGCATCGGCGACATCCGGCTCGACGAGGTCCCGGAGCCCACGATCCAGGACCCGCACGACGCGATCGTGCACATCACCCGCTCGGCGATCTGCGGTACCGACCTGCACTTCGTCCGCGGCACCATGGCCCCGATGCAGGAGGGCACGATCCTCGGTCACGAGGCCGTCGGCGTCGTCACCAGCGTCGGCGACGCCGTCCGTGGCTTCAGCGCCGGCGACCGCGTCGTGATCAACTCGACGATCTCGTGCGGTGCGTGCCGGTACTGCCGGATGGGACAGACCGCGCAGTGCGACGTCGCGAACCCGAACGGCCCGCAGGCGGGGACGAGCTTCTTCGGCGGCCCCGAGTCGACCGGTCCCGTGAACGGTCTGCAGGCCGAGTACGTCCGGGTCCCGTGGGCGCAGAACACCATGCACCCGCTGCCGGAGAACGTGAGCGACGAGCAGGCCATCCTGCTCTCCGACATCTTCCCGACCGGGTGGTTCGGTGCCGAACTCGCCGGCGTCACCCGCGGCGACGTCGTCGTGGTGTTCGGCGCGGGCATCGTCGGGCAGTTCGCCGCGGCGTCCGCGTTCAAGCAGGGCGCCGGGCGCGTGATCGTCGTCGACGGCGAGGAGACCCGGCTCGCCGCCGCGCTCGCGCAGAACTGCGAGGTCGTCGACTACAACCGCGAGGACCCGGTGCAGGCGATCATGGACCTGACGAACGGGATCGGCGCCGACGCCGTCATCGACGCGGTCGGGGTCGACGCCGAGCGCCCGAAGCGGGGCCCGGCAGCGGTGTCCGACGAGCAGGCGGCCGCGTTCGACGCCGAGGTCGCCCAGGTCGCGCCCGACGCCTCCCCGGACGGGTTCGGCGAGGCGCAGCAGTGGAAGCCGGGTGACGGCCCGTCGCAGGTCGCGCAGTGGGCGGTCGCGTGCGTGGCGAAGTACGGCCGGATCGGGATCATCGGTGTGTACGGGCCGACCGCGCAGTCGTACCCGATCGGCGAGGCGATGAACAAGAACCTCACGATCCGGATGGGCAACTGCGACCACCACTCGGTCACGCCGCCGCTCATCGACATGGTCGCAGCGGGCCAGTTCGACCCGACCGCGCTCATCACCGAGCACGAGGGCATCGGGTCCGCGATCGAGGCGTACGAGGCCTTCGACCGTCGCGAGCCGGGCTGGATCAAGGTGGAGCTGTCGGACACGTCCGCCTGACGGCGGTCCACACGCACGCGCGGACCGCGCTCGCGGACCGCGCGCACGGCTCGGCCTGGAGGCCCGGCACCGGTCAGACGGCCGGTGCCGGGCCTCCAGGCGCTCGCGGTGCGTCGGCGGGCTCCTCCACGGACTTGTTGCGGCGCGGAGTTCCGCACAGATGCCCGCGACGGTCGGACGCCGGGGGAGCGGTGCGCCAGGATGGGACGCATGACCGACCAGCGGATCGCCGTCGTCGTCCTCGCCGCCGGGCAGGGCACGCGCATGAAGTCCTCGCTCCCCAAGGTGCTGCACCGGCTCGCCGGGCTGCCCCTCATCGCCCACGTGCTCCGGACCGCCGAGTCCCTGTCGCCCGAGCACGTCGCCGTGGTCGTGCGGCACGAGCGTGAGCGCGTCGCCGCGGAGATCACCGAGCGTGCCCCCGACGCCCTCGTCGTGGACCAGGACGACGTCCCCGGGACCGGTCGGGCGGTGGAGGTCGCGGTCGACGCGCTCCCGGCCGACTTCGACGGCGTCGTCGTGGTGCTCTCCGGCGACGTCCCGCTGCTCGACGCGCAGAGCCTCCGCGGACTGGTCGAGGCGCACGCGAGCCAGTCGAACGCGGTCACCTTCGTCAGCGCCATCCAGGACGACCCGACCGGGCTCGGCCGGATCCTGCGCGACGCCTCCGGCGCCTTCACCGGTGTCGTCGAGCACAAGGACGCGACAGACGAGCAGCGTGCCGTCACCGAGACCAACGCCGGCATCTACGCGTTCGACGTCACCCACCTGCGCGCGGTGCTGCCGTCGCTGACGACGGAGAACGCACAGGGCGAGAAGTACATCACCGACGTGCCCGCGCTCATCGCCGCCCGCGGGGGACGGGTGGACGTCGTCACCCTGACCGACCCGTGGCTCGTGGCCGGGATCAACGACCGGGCGCAGCTGTCGGATGCGGCACGGGAGCTGAACGCGCGGATCGTCCGTCGGCACCAGCTCGCCGGCGTCACGGTGCAGGACCCCGCGTCGACGTGGATCGACCTCGACGTGTCCATCGAGCCCGACGCCGAGCTCCTGCCCGGCACGCAGCTGCTCGGAGCGACGGCGATCGCGGCCGGCGCCGTCGTCGGACCGGGCACCACGCTCCGGGACACCGAGGTCGGCGCCGGCGCCACCGTCAACCGGGTCGACGCCACGCTCGCGGTCATCGGGGACGGCGCCTCCGTCGGGCCGTTCGCCTACCTGCGGCCGGGCACGGTCCTCGGCGACCGCGGCAAGATCGGTACCTTCGTCGAGACGAAGAACGCCGTGATCGGTCGCGGCAGCAAGGTCCCGCACCTGTCCTACATCGGCGACACCGAGGTGGGCGAGGACTCCAACATCGGCGCGGCCACCATCACGGCGAACTACGACGGCGTGCACAAGCACCGCACCGTCGTCGGGTCGGACGTCCGCACCGGGTCGCACAACGTGTTCGTCGCCCCGGTTAGGATTGGTGACGGGGCGTACACCGGTGCAGGCACGACCGTCCGCAAGGACGTGCCGGCCGGGTCGCTCGCGATCAGCTACGCCCCACAGCGCAACACCGAGGGATGGGTCGAGGAGAACCGACCCGGTACCCCGGCGGCCGAGGCAGCTCGGCGCGCGCGAGGCGAGTGACACCTTCGACGGTCCCTGCGGCCGTCAGCGGTGGGCCCCGATCGGAGCCCAGGACATCGGCCCCGGCGGGGTCAGATCGGCCCCCTCTCGGGGTCAGGGAGTGAGCACCACACGTGTCCGGAATCAAGACAACCGGCCAGAAGCGACTCGTCCTGGTGGCCGGGCGAGCGCACCCGGAACTGTCGAAGGCGATCGCGGAAGAGCTCGGTGTCGACCTCGTCCCGACCGACGCCCGGACCTTCGCCAACGGTGAGCTCTACGCCCGCTTCGACGAGTCGGTCCGCGGATGCGACGCCTTCGTCATCCAGTCGCACACCGCCCCGATCAACGAGTGGCTCATGGAGCAGCTCATCATGGTCGACGCGCTCAAGCGTGCCTCGGCCAAGCGCATCACCGTCGTGGCGCCGTTCTACCCGTACGCCCGCCAGGACAAGAAGGGCCGTGGGCGTGAGCCGATCTCGGCCCGTCTGGTCGCCGACCTGTTCAAGGCCGCGGGTGCGCACCGCATCATGAGCGTCGACCTGCACGCGCCGCAGATCCAGGGCTTCTTCGACGGTCCCGTCGACCACCTGTTCGCCATGCCCGTGCTGCTCGAGCGCTTCAAGGAGATGCTCGACCCGGAGACCCTCACCGTCGTCTCGCCGGACATGGGGCGCGTCCGCGTCGCCGACATCTGGTCCGAGAAGCTCGGGGCTCCGCTGGCGATCATCCACAAGCGCCGTGACCCGCTCGTGCCGAACCAGGTCTCCGTGCACGAGATCGTCGGTGACGTCTCCGGTCGCTGGTGCCTGCTCGTCGACGACCTCATCGACACCGGGCGCACCATCGCGAAGGCCGCCGAGGCACTCAAGGCCAACGGTGCCAAGGGCGTCGTCGTCGCCGCCACCCACGCGGTGTTCTCCGACCCGGCCACGGAGCTGCTGCAGAGCGAGTTCATCGACCGCGTCGTCGTGACCGACACCCTGCCGCTGCCGCCCGAGAAGCGCTGGGACAAGCTCGAGGTGCTGCCGATCGCGCCGCTCATCGCCCGGGCCATCCACGAGGTGTTCGACGACGGCTCGGTGACGTCGATGTTCGACGGCGCCGCCTGAGCGCTCACGTCCGACGGTGGCACTGACCGCGCGGGACGCCCTCGCCGCCCGACTCCGGTCGGGCGGGAGCGTGTTCGCTGAGGACGAGGCGGACCTGCTCCTCGCGGCCGGTGACGGCGACGCGGTCCGGCTCCGCGGCCTGGTGCAGCGTCGCCTGGCGGGGGAGCCCCTCGAGTACGTCCTCGGCTGGGCGGCGTTCGACGGGCACCGCGTCCGCGTCACACCGGGCGTCTTCGTGCCACGGGCGCGGACCAGGGTCGTCGTCACGGAGGCAGCCCGACGGCTCCGACGGTACGACCGTGTCGTCGACCTGTGTTGCGGAGCGGGAGCCGTCGCGATGGCGCTGCTGGAACGCGTCGGGGCGCTCGACCTCGTCGCTGCCGACATCGACCCCGACGCCACCGAGGTGGCCGCGGAGAACCTCGGCGACCGCGGCATCGTCGTGACCGGGAACCTGTTCGACCCGCTGCCCACCCGGTTCCGCGGTGCGGTGGACGTGCTCGCCGTGAACGCCCCGTACGTCCCGACCGACGCCATCGCGACCATGCCGCCCGAAGCGCGCGACCACGAGCACCGGGTCGCACTCGACGGCGGCGCCGACGGGCTCGACCTGCACCGGCGCATCGCTGCCGGCGCTGCTGACTGGGTGCGGCGCGGCGGGTCCGTGGTCATCGAGGTGTCGGCCGAGCAGGCGCCGGTGTCCGCGGAACTGTTCCGCACCGCGGGGTTCACGACCGATGTCGTGCGGGACGACGACGTCGACGGCACGTGCGTGGTGGCGACGCTCCCCGCCTGACCGCACGGGCCTCCCGTCAGGACGCCGTGATGGTGACCCCGTGCCACCCGGTCGCGCCGTTCGGTGCCGGCGGCCGCTGCACGCTCGTCTGCACCTCGCCGTCGGCACCGACGGCACGGACCTGGATCTCGTGCCGTCCCTTCGTCGCCGTCCACCGGAGCACCCACTGCCGCCACGTGTCGGCCGAGACCGAGTCCGCCAGTTCGGCGTCCTGCCAGTCGGCGTCCCCGACCTTGACCTGCACGGCCTTCACCCCGGTGTGCGGCTGCCACGCGACGCCCGCGATCGGGACCCGGTCGCCGACGGCCACCGTGACGCCGTCCACCGGGGTGTCGATCCGCGACTCGAGCTTCACCGGTCCCCGCTCCGACCAACCTCTCGGCGTCCAGTACCCCTGCGCCCGGGAGAACCGCGTCACCTCGAGCTCGGTCACCCACTTCGTCGCGGACACGTACCCGAACAGGCCGGGCACGACCAGCCGCGCCGGGAACCCGTGCTCGGCGGGCAGTGGGTCGCCGTTCATCCCGACGGCCAGGAGCGCGTCGGTCCCCTCGTCCTGGAGCACGTCGAGCGGGGTCCCCGCGGTGAAGCCGTCGATGCTGCGGGACAGCACCATGTCCGCTCCGGCTCGGGGGCGGGCGCGCGCCAACAGGGACCGGATCGGGTACCCGAGCCAGAGGGCGTTGCCGATCAGGTCGCCACCGACCTCGTTCGACACGCAGCTCAGGGTCGCCATGTGTTCCTCGAGCGGGAGCGCGAGCAGTTCGTCCCAGGTGAGCTCGACCTCCTCGTCGACCTCGCCCGTGATCGTCAGCGACCAGTCGGCGGGGTCGATGGCGGGGACGCGCAGCGCCGTGTCGATGCGGTAGAAGTCGGCGTTCGGCGTGACGTACGGTGTGATGCCCTCGACGTCCAGGCTCGCGCCGCTCGGGACGGGCGGGGCGGGCGTCGCCGGCTGCGGCAGGCGCACGGCTCGCCGGACGGCCGCTGCGGCCTGGAGCGAGGCCGAGCCGATCCGGGAGGCGCCGCCCACCACCACTGCGAGCGCTGCGCTGGTCACCGTCCAGCGGATGAAGGAGCGGCGTGCGACCGCACCAGCACCGCCGGGTCCGGCGGTCGGGACCGCGCGGGCGTCCTCCCAGCGGCGGAGACGCTGGAGCAGGAGCCGCAGCACCACCACCGCGGCGGCGATGCCGGCGACCGTCGGGGCGCCGTCGAGGGTGCCGCTGCCCGAACGAGTGGTGACGGCGAGGAGTGCGAGCACCCCGCCGGCGGCGAAGACGAGCGCGCCGTACGGCGGGTTCCGGCGTTCGAGGACACCGGCGCCGGCCGCCACCGCGACGAGGACGACGCTCATCAGGACGAACAGGGCCACCTTGTCGCCCGTCCCGAACAGCGACACCATGAGGTCCTTCGCCGCCGGGGGCGCGAGGTCGATGACGGCGGAGCCGACCGCGACGAGCGGACTGCCTGCGCCGCCCAGGACGAGCGCGCCCAGTTCGGCGACGGCGAGGAACGCGAGGACGGCGATGACGCCGACGAGCGCTGCGGCCCACCTGCGGTGCGGGAGGAGGCGCGGGTCTGGCTCGGTCACGATCGGATCGTAGGTCAGTCGTGCTGGGAACAGGGCGTCGGTGCCGCTCGTGGATTGCGGCTGCGGCTGCGGCTGCGGCTGCGGCTGCAGGTCGCGCGTCGGGTCCGGGTCGGGATCGGGGTTCGGGGTCGGGGTTCGGGGAGCGTTCACCCGGTGCGAGGTGTGCCGTGCGGGCGCCGTGGCAGGATCGGAGCGTGCCGTGGCGACATGATCGTGTCCCCGGGCTCGGTCGCGCCCGCGACGACCAGCACCGCTGGTCCTCCGCCGGTCGGCTCCTCGTGCTCCGGTGGGTGATCGTCGGTGTGTGGGTGGCGCTCCTCACTGCCCGGATCATCGTCGTGACCGTCCACCCGGACGCAGACCTGCGGGCCTTCGGCATCGCGGAGGCGGTGGCCGTCACCGCTGGCGTGACGATCGTCGTCCTCGCGGTCGTCCGTGCACGCGCAGCGGGTCGGCGTCGCGCTGACGACGTGCTCGCGCGCGCGGTGCGCCGTATCGACCCGACGGTGTGGCTGGTCCCCGCGGCTCCGACGCAGGAACTGCGCGGGGTGATCGAGGCGGCCCGACCCGAGGTGCCACTCACCGCTCGCGTGACCTGGGCGTTCGGAGCGACGGAGGCTTCGCTGTGGGAACTCGACGGACGGCGGGCGACTCGGCTGCTCGTCATCCGGTGGAGCCGCGTCATGCACGTCGGGACCGAGGCGGTCCTCGTGCCGGGTGCCGGTCGGCGCACCGCCCCCGCCGTAGCGGTGCACTACGTCCGAGCCGACGACACGACCGCCGTCGCGACGTTCTTCGTGCGTGTCGCCCCCGGTTCGGACCGGTTGCTCGGCCCCGGTGCTCGTCTCGACGACCTGCTCGCCCGACTCGCCCGCGAGCGCATCGTCGCCTGACGGGGATGGCGCTGCGGACCTGTGCGTGTGCCCGTGCCCGTGCTGGTGCCCGTGTACCGACCGGGACGCGGGTCTGCCCGGGTCGGCTCTCGTCGATGACGAGGCAACCGACCCGGGCCTGCGCTCCCGCGGGTCCTGCTCAGTGTGTGGACGGTTCCTGTTCGACCTCGCGGCGGTCGTTGTCGGACCAGAGGGTGTGGAACGTGCCGTCCTTGTCGATGCGCTGGTAGGTGTGGGCGCCGAAGAAGTCGCGTTGCCCCTGGATGAGCGCGGCGGGCAGGCGCTCGGACGCGAGGGAGTCGAAGTAGGACAGGGCGGAGGAGAACCCGGGCGCGGGGACACCGGACGCGGCCGCGATGCCCACGATCCGACGCCAGGCGGCTTCGCCCTCGGCGACGGCGTCGGCGAAGTACGGGTCGACGAGCAGCGACTCGAGGTCCGGGTTCTTCTCGTACGCCTCGACGATGCGGTTGAGGAACTGGGCGCGGATGATGCAGCCGCCGCGCCAGATCTTCGCCATGTCCCCGAGCGCGATGTCCCAGTCGTACTCCTTCGCCCCGGCGATGATGAGGTCGAAGCCCTGCGCGTACGCGACGACCTTCGATGCGTAGAGGGCTGCGCGGACGTCGTCGGTGAACGAGTCCGGTGCTTGGGCGATGTCCGGCCGTGAGGTGACCGATTTCTGGACGGCTGCGCGCTGCGCGGGCCGGGACGAGACGGCTCGGGCGAACACGGCCTCGCCGATGCCGGAGACGGGGATGCCGAGACCGACTGCGTTCTGCACGGTCCAGACGCCGGTGCCCTTCGATCCGGCGGCGTCGCGGATGACGTCCACGAGCGGTGTGCCGGTGTCGGCGTCCTTCTGCTTGAGGACCTCCCCGGTGATCTCGATCAGGTAGGACTCCAGGTCGCCCTTGTTCCACTCGTCGAACACGTCGACGAGCTGGTCGACGCTGTAGCCCCCGATGCGGCGCAGCAGGTCGTAGGACTCCGCGATGAGCTGCATGTCGGCGTACTCGATGCCGTTGTGCACCATCTTGACGAAGTGTCCGGCGCCGTCGGTCCCGACGTGGGTGACGCAGGGCTCGCCCTCGGCGACGGCCGCGATCGACTTCAGGATCGGGCCGAGCGTCTCCCACGCCTCGTCCGAGCCGCCGGGCATGATCGACGGCCCGTGCAGGGCGCCCTCTTCGCCGCCGGAGATGCCGGTGCCGACGAAGTTGATGCCCTTGTCCTTCAGGTCGTGCTCGCGGCGGATGGTGTCGTGGAAGTTCGCGTTGCCGCCGTCGACGATGATGTCGCCCGGCTCGAACCGCTCGGCCAACTGACCGATGACGGCGTCGGTGCCCTTCCCGGCCTGGACCATGATGATCGCCGTGCGCGGCTTCGACAGCGAGGTGACGAAGTCGTCGATGTCTTCCGACGCGATGAAGCCCATGTCCCCGTGCTCGCGCATCAGGTCCTCGGTCCGGGCGTAGGTGCGGTTGTAGACCGCGACGGTGTTCCCCTCACGCGACGCGAGGTTCCGCGCCAGGTTCGAACCCATCACCGCGAGGCCGATGACCCCGATGTTCGCCTGTTCGTTGTTGTCTGCCACGTCGACTCCTTCGTGTCTGGACGGCCGTCGCCAATCTATGCAGCGCCCGATGTGCTCATCCAGGTCTTCCGCATCCTGGGGACAGTCGGTCCCCCTGTTCGTACTGTGGAGACATGGCCGATGCGACCGTCCTCCCGCCCGTGCTCGTGATGGGGGTCTCCGGATCCGGCAAGTCGACGATCGGTGAGGCCCTGACACAGGCGCTCGTCGACCGCGGACAGGCGGTGGAGTTCGTCGACGCGGACGCGCTGCACCCGGCGGCGAACAAGGAGAAGATGCACGCCGGCATCCCGCTCACCGACGACGACCGTGGCCCCTGGTTGGACGCGTGCTCGTCCCGCATCGCGGAGGTCGAGGCCTCCGGCTCGCGGTGTGTGATGGCGAACTCGGCGCTGAAGCGCGCGTACCGGGACCGCCTGCGTGAGGACGCCCCGGACCTCTTCATCGTGTTCCTCGACGGATCGCGCGAGCTCATCGCCGATCGGCAGCGCCACCGTCACCACGAGTACATGCCGAACTCCCTGCTCGACTCGCAGTTCGCGACGCTCGAGCGCCCGGGCGCGGACGAAGCCGTCGCGGCGGTGCCGATCCACGGGGTCGTGGACGACACCGTCGCGGCGATCCTCGCCGTCCTGCCCTGAGCCCGTCCTGGCCTGAGCCCGTCGCGCTCGACGACCTGACCGTCGGGTCTACTTCCGGCTGAGCTCCGACCGTCGAGCGCGGTACTCCTCGGCGTCGATCTCGCCGCGGGCGAACCGGTCGGCCAGCACCGACCGCGCGTCGGCGATCGCCCGTCCGGCACCGCGGCGGAGGACGCCGAAGACGACGACCCCGACGACGAGCAGGAGCAGGAGCGCCGGGAACACGGGGAAGCCGTGGGACGGCATCCCGCCTCCGTGCCAGTACGGAGCGGTGGCAGCGAGTGTGGTGAGCATGGGGACCTCCGAGGTCGGGTGTGGTGCCGCGGTCGCGACACGACAAGGCTGTCGGTCGGGAGGCCCCACCCGCGTCCGCCAGGAGAGCCCACTCGGACCTGCTCCCGCCGGCTCACCCGCGCCGGTTCGTCCACAGGCGACTACTCCTCCGGGCGTAGTCCACAGGCCCTCCCGCTGCGCGATGTGTCGGCGGAGGGCCGACCGTAGGCTCGCTGCATGACCACCGACACGCGCTCCGACACCCGCCCGGCGGGTGGACGCCGGTTCGCCCGCGTGGGACGGGTGCTGCCGGTGGCGCTCGTGCAGGTCGTCGGCACCGTCGCCGCCACCCGGTGGGCAGCCGGGGTCGGTCCCGGTGCCGTCGGTGCTGGTGGCCCGCCGTGGACAGAGCGCTTCGGTGACGGCGTCGACCCGGTGTTGCTCGGGCCCCTGGCATGGGTGCTGCTCGTGGGCGGGATCGTCGTCCTGCCCTTCCGGTGGCGGTGGCCGGTCGTGGTCCTGGCCCTGACCCTCGGCACGACGATCGGCTACGCCCTGGTCGTCAGTCCGCGTGGGCCGTTCGTCGCGGCGCTGACCATGGCGCTGGCGAACGCCTGGTTCCGCGGCCACCGCGTCCCCACGTACGTCGCTGCCGCGGTCGCGCTGGTCGTCCTGCCCTCGGCGGACACCCTGACCGGCCGCGCGCCCTTCCCGACCGTCACCACGATGACGCTCTGCCTGGCGTGGCTGACGGTCACCATCGCCGTCACCGAGCTCGTCCGGGTACGGGTGGCCCGCGCCGCCGACGCCCGTCGCGCCCGCCTCGCGGCGGAGCAGCAGCGCGCCGGCGCCGAGCGCGTCCGCATCGCCCGGGAGCTCCACGACTCGGTCGCCCACAGCATGTCGCTCATCAACCTGCAGGCGGGGGTGGCCCTGCACCTCGGGGCCGAACTCCCCGAGCAGACCCGGGAGTCGCTGCTGAACATCCGCGACTCCAGCAAGCAGGCGCTCGTGGAGCTCCGGACGATCCTCGGCGTGCTGCGGGCCGTCGACGCACCGTCCGGCACCTCCGACCGCGCCCCGGTCGCCGGCCTCGACCGCGTCCCCGACCTGGTCGATCGAGCCCGCCTGGCCGGAGTGGACGTGGAGCTGCGCCTGGACGGCCCGGTGGAGACCGTCGCCGGCGTCGTCTCGCGCAACGCCTTCCGCATCGTGCAGGAGTCCGTCACGAACGTCATGAAGCACGCCCCTGACCACCACGCCTCGGTCGTGGTCGACGTGGGGGCCGAGGTCGTCGACATCACGGTGACCGACGTCCCGGCGCCGGTCGCGATCGGCGCCGGTGCCCCGCGGACCGAGGAGGCGCCCCACGGGCACCGCTCCTCGTCCGCCCTCGCCCGTGCGGCGGGCCAGCACACCGTGACCGAGCGTGCGGACGGCGGCAGCGGCAGCAGTCCGGGGAACGGGCTGGTCGGGATGCACGAACGGGCCACGGCTGTCGGCGGCACACTCGCCGTCGGCCCGACGCCCGACGGCGGGTGGTCGGTCCACGCACGCCTGCCGATCGGCGAACCCGCACGCACTGCGTCCGGAGCGACGGAGACGACCGCATGACCATGTCCGCGACTCCCACCACGCCGGATCTGATCCGGATCGTGTTGGTGGACGACCAGAGCCTCATCCGTGCCGGACTCCGCGCACTCGTGTCCGCCGAGCCGGGGATGCAGGTCGTCGGTGAGGCGTCCGACGGCGAGGACGCCGTCGCGGTCGTCGCACGGGAACTGCCGGACGTCGTGCTCATGGACATCCGCATGCCGGGGACCGACGGCCTCGTCGCCACACGGCGGATCTCGGAGGACCCGGCGCTCAGCGCGGTGCACGTGGTGGTCCTCACGACCTTCGAGGAGGACGACACCGTGTTCGAGGCGATCCGTGGTGGTGCTGCCGGGTTCCTCGTGAAGGACACCGAGCCCGGCGAACTCCTCCGGGCGATCCGCACCGTCGTCGCGGGGGAGTCGTTGCTGTCGCCGGGCCCGACCCGGTCGCTCGTCGAGGCGTACGCGGCGCACGCGAAGCCGACAGCGCTCGCACCCGAACTCGACGCCCTGACCGACCGCGAGCGCCAGGTCATGCGCCTGGTCGCGAGCGGCTTGACGAACGCCGAGATCGCCGAGCGCCTGTTCGTCAGTCCGGCCACGACGAAGACCCACGTCTCCCGGGCGATGATCAAGCTCGGTGCTCGCGACCGCGCCCAACTCGTGGTCTTCGCCTACGAGACCGGCCTCGTCACCCCGGGATGGACGGGATGACCGGGAACACATTCGTGACGCGGGCCTGCTGGAAGCCGCGGTCGCCCGGGCCACCGCCAGCGTCGACGGCCGCGATGCCCACCCGTCGCTGGTCGAGGAAGCCGCGCGCCCGCCGTGCGTCGGGGTCGAGCGGGCCTCGAGCCGCCGCTGACGATGGACACACGGCCGCCGCCGGTGCAGGCTCGACAGGTGGACGCCGGATGCATCCCGCACCGCCGCGGAGGAGCACCGCGCCCACCTCGAGGAGGAGCAACGCCGTGACCGATCCCGCGAACCCGACCCCCGGTGCGACCGACGCACGCTCTGCGGGCGGAGGCACAGCCTCCAGGCCGGACACCTGGGCGAGCACGGACCGTGGACAGCTCGTCGACCGTGCCGAGGTGATCGTCACCAGTCCGGACCGGAACTTCGTCACCCTCAAGCTGACCACCGCGGACGGCGTCATCGGTCTCGGTGACGCGACCCTGAACGGCCGCGAGCTCGCGGTCGCCGCGTACCTGTCCGAGCACGTCGTCCCGCTGCTCACCGGTCGGGACGCCAGCCGCATCGAGGACGCCTGGCAGTTCCTCTACCGCTCGACCTACTGGCGTCGGGGTCCGGTGACGATGGCCGCGATCGCCGCCGTCGACATGGCGCTCTGGGACATCAAGGCCAAGGTCGCCGGGATGCCGCTCTACCAGCTGCTCGGCGGTGCTTCCCGGACCGGGCTGATGGCGTACGGGCACGCGTCGGGCAAGGACCTCCCGGAGCTGTTCGACTCGATCCGCCAGCACCAGGCCGAGGGGTACCGGTCGATCCGCATCCAGACCGGCGTGCCGGGGCTCGAGTCCATCTACGGCATCGCCTCGAACCGCACCACCGAGGGCAACGCCGGCGTCCGCTACGACTTCGAGCCCGCGCAGCGTGGGGGGTTCCCGGCCATGGAGGACTGGGACACCCGCGCGTACCTCCGGCACCTGCCGACCGTCTTCGAGGCGGTCCGCAACGAGTTCGGCCCCGAGCTGCCGCTCCTGCACGACGGACACCACCGGATGACCCCGATCCAGGCCGCCAAGCTCGGGAAGTCGCTCGAGCCGTACGACCTCTTCTGGCTCGAGGACTGCACCCCCGCCGAGAACCAGGAAGCGCTCCGACTCGTCCGGCAGCACACCACGACCCCGCTCGCGATCGGTGAGGTCTTCAACACGGTCTGGGACTTCAAGGACCTCATCCGCGACCAGCTCATCGACTACGTCCGCGGCGCCGTCACGCACATGGGCGGCGTGACCCCGCTGCGGAAGACGATGGACTACGCCGCGATGTACCAGGTGAAGTCCGGGTTCCACGGGCCGACCGACATCTCGCCGGTGGGGATGGCGGCCCAGATGCACCTCGGGCTCGCCATCCACAACTTCGGGATCCAGGAGTACATGCAGCACGGCCCGAGGACGAACCAGGTGTTCCAGCAGACGGCCACCTTCACCGACGGGTACCTGCACCCCGGCGACGAGCCCGGCATCGGCGTCTCGCTCGACGTCGACGAGGCCGGGAAGTACCCGTACGAGCAGGCGTACCTGCCGTTCAACCGCCTGGCGGACGGCACCGTGCACGACTGGTGAGCGTTCCCGGGCGCCGCACCGTGCCCGACGGGCAGAGTGGTGGCGTGGACCCCGCAGCGCTCGCCGACGTCGCCCGCGACCTGTTGCGCGCCGCTCCTGGCGACTTCGTGGCCGCGCGGACGGCACGGCAACGAGCGGTCCGGAAGGACGACCGGGAGCTCGCGGCCGCGATCGGGAAGCTGAAGAAGCCCGCGCCGGCCGCGTGGATCGTCGACCTGCTCGCCTCCGAGGCCGCCCTCGACGACGCCGTCGACCTCGGTCCGGCCCTCCGGCAGGCGCAGGCCTCCGCGGACCCGCAGCAGATCGCGACACTCCGGAAGCAGCGGTCACAGGTCGTGGCGGCGCTCGCCGACACCGGGGCCGACCGGGCGTCCGCAGCCGGGCACCCGCCGACCCCGGCCGTGCTCGAGCAGGTCCGCGCGACCATCGAGGCCGGCATGGCCGACCCGCACGCCGGCGCCGCGATCCGATCGGGCCTCCTCCTGCGGCCCCTCGAGAGCGTGGGGTTCGAGGACGTCGACCTGACCGACGCGGTGGCCGTTCCGGACGCCGTCCCGGACGCGTGGTCCGGCAGCGACGCGCCTCCCATCCCGATCACGGCCGGGAGGCGCGGTGCACGCCGTCCCGCCGCGCCCGGTCCCGCAGACGACGAGCCCGGGACCCCTGACGAGCCGGATGCCCCGGATGGACCAGATGCTGCTGCCGAACCGGATGCTCCGGACGGGCCCGACCTGCCGGCTCCCGACGAGGACCAGCGCGACCCCGCAGCCGAGCGCCGCGAGGCGCGCGAGGCCGAGGCGGCAGCGAGACGTGCCTCCCGGCAGGCCGATGCCGCTCTCGACCAGGCGGAGTCCGCCCTCGAGGACGTCGAGGACCGACGCGCTGACCTCGACCGCCGCCGTCGCGACCTCGAGCGACAGCTCAGCGCCCTCGACCAGGAGCGTGCCGACCTCGACGCCGAGGCCGAACGGCTCGGGCAGGAGCGCGACGACGCCGAGGCCGCGAGCGACCGCGCCCGGGAAGCCCTCGTCGCCGCCCGGCACCACCGTCGCCGCTGACCAGTCACGGCACCGTCGCGACACGCCCGGAGGCCCTGCTAGACTCGGTGACTGACTTCGGCGAGGGCCGCGCAAGCGGCCGTGATCGACGCGGTGGGAGACCCGGCCAGCCCTGGGAACGTTCCTCACGCGTGCACGCGTTCGAGTTGCAACACCACAGACCCCCCGATGCCGGCACTCCGGCGTCGTCCCCGACACCAGGAGGCATCATGGCTGACTACACCAAGCTCGCAGCGGAAGTCCGCACCAAGTTCGGCAAGGGTGCGGCCCGCAAGCTCCGCGCCGCCGACAAGATCCCCGCCGTCGTCTACGGCCACGGCACCGAGCCGAAGCACATCAGCCTGCCGGGCCACGAGACGATGCTCCTCGTCCGTACCGCCAACGCGGTCGTGGACCTCGACATCGAGGGTGCTGCCCAGCTCGCCCTCGTCAAGGACGTCCAGCGTGACCCGGTGCGTCAGATCATCGAGCACATCGACCTCGTCGTCGTGCGTCGTGGCGAGAAGGTCACGGTCGACGTGCCCGTCGTCATCGAGGGCGAGTCCTTCGCCGGCACCATCCACGTGCAGGACCTGGCGAGCGTCTCCCTGCTCGTCGAGGCGACCGACATCCCCGAGCACGTCGTCGTGGACGTCGAGGGCCTCGAGGACGGTGCGCAGGTCCACGCGTCCGACCTGCAGCTCCCGGCCGGTGCCGAGCTCGAGACCGACGCCGAGTCGCTCGTCGTCCAGATCGTCACCCCGCGTGGCACCGCTGACGACGACGCCGCCGACGAGGCCGCTGCCGAGGCGGGCGCCGAGGCCGGCACCGAGGGCGGCTCCGCCCCGGCCGACGCCGACTCCGAGTAAGACGACGACGACGTCTGGCCGACGCTGATGGCGGAGCGCACGTTCGTGGTGGTCGGGCTCGGGAACCCCGGGCCCGACTACGCGGGCAACCGTCACAACGTCGGCCAGATGGTCCTCGACGAACTGGCCGCCCGGATGGGTGCCACGTTCAGGAAGCACAAGACCCCGAACCAGGTCGCCGAGGGGCGCCTCGTACCGGGGGGGCCGAAGCTCGTCCTCGCGAAGCCCGGGTCGTTCATGAACACGTCCGGCGGTCCGGTCTCCGCCGTCCTCGGGTTCTACAGCGTGCCGCCGGCGGACCTGATCCTGGTCCACGACGAGCTCGACCTGCCGTTCGACTCCGTGAAGCTCAAGGGCAACGGTGGCCACGGCGGGCACAACGGCATCCGCGACGTCATCAAGGCGACGAACACGAACGAGTTCGCCCGCGTGCGGGTCGGCATCGGACGCCCGCCCGGTCGTCAGGACCCGGCCGACTACGTGCTGCGTGACTTCTCCGCCGCCGAGAAGAAGGCGCTGCCGAACCTCCTCGCCGACGCGGCCGACGCCGTCGAGGCGATCGTGACCGACGGCCTGCTCGCCGCGCAGCAGCGCTTCCACGCCCCGGCCTGATGAACGTCGTCGCCGCCGTCGTGCTCGCGACGAACCCGTTCGCCACGGCCGCGCTCGTCGTCGTCTCGGTCATGGGCATCGCGCTCGTCGGGACGGCGCGCTTCCTCGGTCGCCGCGCGGCCGAGCAGGCGCGCGAGGGCGAGCCGACGCCGCCGCCGGACGACCTGGAGCCGGGCAGCTCCTGAGCCGGAACCGGCCGGGAGGCCCGCCCCGGCTCCGCCACGCGCCTCCTGTTCGCCCGTCGCGCACGCCGCGACCGCTGTCGGGGGCCGCCGGTACCATCGTGTGAGTGACGATCTCGGGCCTCATCCCTGCGCTCTCGCGCGCCTCCTCCTTCGATCGTGCGCTCCGTGCCGCTCCTCGCGACGCCGACTTCTCGGTGGTCGACGGTCTGCGCGTGCCCCTGTTCGCCGCCCTGCTGGCCGAGCGCTCGGGCCCGCAGTGCGCCTTCGTCATCACCGCGACCGGGCGGGAGGCCGAAGCCGTCCGTGACGCCCTCAGCTGCACCGTCCCCGACGCGGACGTGCTCGAGTTCCCGGCGTGGGAGACCCTGCCGCACGAGCGTCTCAGCCCGAGCCCGCAGACCGTCGGCACCCGCATCGCGACCCTCCGCGCACTGCAGCGGTGGCAGGACGCCCCTGCCGCGGAGCGCCGGACGACCGTCGTGGTCGCGAGCGTCCGGGCGGCGCTCCAACCGATCGCCGACAACCTGACCGAGCTCGCGCCGGTCGTGCTGCGGAGCGCGTCGCGGGGCAACGACCTCGGCGCGATCGCCGCACAGCTCGTCGACCTCGCGTACGCCCGGGTGGACCTCGTCACCCGCCGCGGGGAGTTCGCCGTCCGCGGCGGCATCCTCGACGTCTTCCCGCCGACGGCCGACCACCCCGTCCGCGTCGACTTCTTCGGTGACGAGATCGAGGGCATCAAGGCGTTCTCGGTGGCCGACCAGCGGTCCACGGACGACGACCTCGACGCGGTGGAGCTCACCGCATCACGCGAACTGCTCCTGAGCGACGACGTCCGGCAGCGGGCGCGCGAGATGCTCCACGAGTTCCCGAACCTGTCGCAGATGCTCGCGAAGGTGTCCGAGGGGATCCCCGTCGAGGGCATGGAGTCCCTCGCCCCGGCGCTGGTCCGCAAGCTCGTGCCGGTGACGGAGTACCTGCCCGAGGAAGCGACGATCGCGGTCTTCTCGCCGGAGCGGGTGAGCGGTCGCGCGCACAGCCTGGCCGAGACGAACCAGGAGTTCCTGCAGGCGGCGTGGAGCGCGGCCGTGGCGGGTGCCCAGGCGCCCATCGACCTCGACGCGGGCAACTTCCTCACGGTCCAGCAGCTGAAGAACACCCGCGGGCAGCGCACGTGGTGGACGGTGTCGCCGTTCGACTCCGGCGCCGACGAACCGCTGAGCGACGCCGACGCGGCCGCCGAGGCGGGGGAGTACATCCGCGTCCCGGGCGAGGCGATCCCGAGCTTCGCCGGCAGTGCGGACGGTGCGGTCGCCCACGTCAAGGCGCTGACCGACGACCAGTGGGCCGTCGTCGTGACGGCGCAGGGCCAGGGCCTCGTCGAACGTGCGGTGCAGGTGCTCGCCGACGCCGGGGTGGCCGCGCGCGCCGAGACGCTGGACGGGCCTCCCGAGCCGGGCGTCGCCATCGTCACGACGGCCAGCGTCGAGCACGGCTTCGCCGTCGCGGACCCGCGCATCGCGCTCCTCAGCGAGGCCGAGTTCTACGGCCGCAGCGTCCAGCAGGGCGCCCGCACCGTCAAGAAGCTCGCGAGCCGGCGCAAGAACGTCGTCGACCCGCTGCAGCTGAAGCCGGGCGACGTCGTCGTGCACGCCACGCACGGCATCGGCAAGTTCGTGGAACTGGTCAGCAGGGAGGTCAGTTCCGGCGGCCGGAACGCCGTCAAGCAGCAGCGTGAGTACCTGGTGCTCGAGTACGCGCCCTCGAAGCGGAACTACCCCGGCGACAAGCTCTTCGTGCCGACCGACCAGCTCGACCAGCTGTCCCGGTACGTCGGCGGCGAGAACCCGACCCTGTCGAAGATGGGCGGCTCGGACTGGTCTGCGGCGAAGTCGAAGGCGCGCAAGGCCGTGCGCGACATCGCGGTGGACCTCGTGAAGCTGTACTCCGCCCGCATGGCGTCGAAGGGGCACGCGTTCGGGCCGGACACCCCGTGGCAGCGCGAGCTGGAAGAGGCGTTCCCCTTCGCGGAGACCGTCGACCAGCTGACGACCATCGACGAGATCAAGCGCGACATGGAGAGCCCGATCCCGATGGACCGGCTGCTCTCCGGAGACGTCGGCTACGGCAAGACCGAGGTCGCGATCCGCGCCGCGTTCAAGGCGGTGCAGGACGGCAAGCAGGTCGCCGTGCTCGTCCCGACGACGCTGCTCGTCCGCCAGCACATGGAGACGTTCCAGGAGCGGTTCGCCGGGTTCCCGGTGAACCTGCGCGCCCTGAGCCGGTTCCAGACCGAGAAGGAGACGAAGGAGACCCTCGCGGGCCTCGCCGACGGCACCGTCGACGTCGTCATCGGCACGCACCGGATCCTGTCGCAGAGCGTGCAGTTCAAGGACGTCGGCCTCGTCATCATCGACGAGGAGCAGCGCTTCGGTGTCGAGCACAAGGACCAGCTCAAGAAGCTCAAGACGAACGTCGACGTCTTGGCGATGTCCGCGACGCCGATCCCGCGCTCGCTCGAGATGGCGGTGACCGGCATCCGTGAGATGTCGACCCTCGCGACCCCGCCGGAGGACCGGCACCCGATCCTCACGTTCGTCGGACCGCAGTCGGACCTGCAGGTGGCCGCGGCGATCAAGCGCGAGATGCTCCGCGAGGGCCAGGTGTTCTACGTGCACAACCGCGTGAAGGACATCCAGTCGGTCGCGTCGCACCTGGCCGAGATCGTGCCGGACGCCCGCATCGCCGTGGCGCACGGGCAGATGGGCGAGCAGGCCCTCGAGCAGGTCATGGTCGACTTCTGGGAGCGCCGGTTCGACGTGCTCGTGTCCACGACGATCATCGAGACCGGTCTGGACATCGCGAACGCGAACACCCTCATCATCGACAAGGCGGACAAGTACGGCCTGTCGCAGCTCCACCAACTCCGCGGCCGTGTCGGTCGTGGGCGCGAGCGCGGGTACGCGTACTTCCTGTACGACGCCGAGAAGCCGCTGTCCGAGACCGCGCAGGACCGCCTCGAGACGATCGCGGCGAACAACGAGCTCGGCGCGGGCATGCAGGTCGCGATGAAGGACCTCGAGATCCGCGGTGCCGGCAACCTGCTCGGCGGCGAGCAGTCCGGGCACATCGCGGGCGTCGGGTTCGACCTGTACCTGCGGATGATCGGCGAGGCGGTGTCGCAGTTCCGCGGGGACGTGGCGGAGGGACAGACCGAGCTCCGGCTCGAGATCCCCGTCGACGCGCACATCCCGGAGGACTACGTCGAGTCCGAGCGACTCCGACTCGAGGCGTACCAGAAGCTCTCCGCCGCGTCGGCCCCGGCCGCGCAGCCCGAGGCGATCGACATGGTCCTCGACGAGCTCACCGACCGGTACGGCACGCCGCCGCAGGCCGTGCTGACGCTGATCGAGGTGTCCCGCCTCCGCCGGATGGCGCAGCAGGTCGGCCTGTCCGACGTGGTCGTCATGGGGTCGAACCTGCGGGTGGCGGGCAAGGAACTCGCCGACTCGGCGCAGGTCCGCCTCAAGCGGATGTTCGCCGGTGCACGCTGGTTCCCGCAGCAGGACGCCGCGAGCATCCCGGTCCCGAAGCCGCACGGCGAGACCCTGCCGGACGACGCCCTCATCGGTTGGGTGGAGAGCATCCTCACCGCCGTCTACGGTGCGCCCGCCCGTGCGGAGGCGCCGGCCGCCTGACGGTCCTCGTCCGGTGACCACCGGACGGACGGGAGGCCCGGGACGGATCCGTCCCGGGCCTCCCGTCCGTCGCGTGGTCGCGCCGGCGCATGGGTCGGCGCTACTCGGTGGCTTCGGCCTCGGACAGCTCGCGCCGCTGGCGGTACCGGCGCGCCCGCACCGACACCACGACCGCGGACGCGACCATCGCGATGCCCGACCCGACGAGGACCGCGAGGACGCCCTCGTCGACGATCTCCTCGTTCGCCGCGAACGCCAGTTCGTTCATGAGCAGCGACACGGTGAAGCCGATGCCGCCGAGCACGCCGACCGTCATCACGGAGCTGACCGAGAGGGTCGACCGACCCGGTCCGCGGAAGAGCCGACCGGCCACGACGCCGAACAGGGTGATGCCGATGACCTTGCCGACCGGCAGCGCCAGGACGACCGCCCAGAACGTCGGAGAGAGTTCGCCGACGCCGACGGCGGGGATCACGACCGCTGCGGAGACGAAGGCGAAGACGGGGAGCACGATCGCGTTCGACCACGGCTCGACCTGCTCGTGCAGGGTGCCGCCCGGACGTCGGGGGAGGACCAACCCGAGGGCCACGCCGGCGATGGTCGCGTGCACTCCCGAGTGGTACACGAGCCACCACGTGACGAGGCCGACGAGGACCATCGCGACGACGAGGAACGGCTGCGCGGCACTGCCCGGGCGCAGCCGGCGTCCGAGCAGTGCGAAGACCACGAGCAGGACCGCTGCTCCGCCGAGCGCGAGGAAGTCCGTGCCGTGCGCGAAGACGACGGCGATGATGACGATCGCTATCAGGTCGTCGAGGACCGCGAGGGCGAGCAGGAACACCCGGATCGTCGCGGGCAGCCCGCGCCCGAACATCGCCAGGACCCCGAGCGCGAACGCGATGTCCGTCGCGGTCGGGATCGGCCATCCGTGGGTGTACGGCGTCCCGGCGGTGACGAGCAGGTAGACGAGCGCCGGCACGAGCACACCGCCGACCGCGGCGATGGCCGGGACGACGGCCGTCTTCGGGTTCGCGAGCTCGCCGGCGACCAGCTCGTGCTTCAGCTCGATAGCGACCAACAGGAAGAAGACCGCGAGCAGGCCGTCGCTGACCCAGTGGGTGATCGAGAGGTCGAGGCCGACCGCTCCCCACGGGGTGTGCCAGTCGAGGCCGCGCTCGAGACCGGGGCCGAGTGCGGTGTTGGCGACGACCAGTCCGAGGACGGCGGCGGTGAGGAGGGCGATCGCGCTGAAACGGGGCGAACGGACGAAGGACGGCATGCGGCTCCGGTGATCGGGTACGGGGAACGGACCGTCGACCAGGCTTCCCGACACACCTCCACCAGGATAGCGGGACGGCCCGGGAGCCCGATCCACGCGGAGCCGCGGGTGGCAGCATGGCGGCATGACTGCCGTTGCCGAACTCGTCGCCGTCGTGGACCGCCTGCTCGACCCCGAGCACGGATGCGTCTGGAACCGCGAGCAGACCCACGCCACCCTCGCCCGGTACGCCGTCGAGGAGACCTACGAGCTCGTCGACGCGATCGACGGCGGGGACGACGACGAGCTCCGCGAGGAACTGGGCGACGTCCTGTACCAGGTGGTGTTGCACGCGGGGATCGCCGCGCGGCAGGGCAGGTTCGACCTCGACGACGTGGCCGACTCCGTGCGCGAGAAGATGCAGCGCCGCCACCCGCACGTCTTCGGCGACGAGGAAGCGCACACGGTCGAGGACGTCATCCGGGTCTGGCGTGCCGCCAAGGCCGCCGAGAAGTCGTCGCGGACGAGCGCGTACACGGGTGTGCCGCGGGCGATGCCGCCGCTCGAACGTGCCGTGAAGCTCCTGGAGCGGCTGGAGGAGCGCGGTGACCTGCACGCCGCGATGGCCTCCGTGACGGACGGCGCCGTGCTCGAGGTGGTCGATCCCGTCCCCGGTGCCCCCGTCGCTCCCGGTGTCGCCGGGGTTCCCGCTGCCGCCGACGTCCCCGGTGCCCCGATCGCTCCCGGAGCGCCCGGTGCTCCCGGTGTCGCCGACGCTCCCGGTGTCGCCGACGCTCCCGGTGTCGCCGACGGAGTGGCGGCCTCCAGCGCGGTCGGTGCTGCGCACCTCGTCGGCGCCGCGGACCCCGGTGACGCCGCTGCCGGGCAGCAGCCGGGGACCCGGGTCGACGCGGCCTGGGGCGCCGGGATGCTCGCCGAGGTGGCCGTCGCGCACGAACAGGGCCTGGACCCGATCGCGAGTCTCCGAGCCGCGGTGGCGATGCTCGAGGTGGCGGGCCGCAGCCTCGAGCAGGACGACCGCTGAGACGACCGCGGAGGCGACGAGGAGCGGGCGTCCTCCTAACCCGAAAAAGGAGGACGCCCGCGAGCGGGAGACGGCGTCACCAGGGAGCGACGCCGACAGGGGATCCCGCTCGAACCGCGGAGGCGCTTGCAGCACGCCGCCTCCGCTGCCGGCCGACGCGCGGATCAGGCACGCTCCGACCGAGGTTCTGGATTCAGCATATCAGCGGACACACGCTGCTGCAAGAGGCGGTCCTGCTCTGCGAGAATCGACGGCATGGCGACGACCGTGACGGCCCCCAGGGGCATGCGAGACCACCTCCCCGCCGACAAGGCCCGGCGGGAGCACGTGCTCGGCGTCATCCGCGGTGTGTACGCGCGACACGGGTTCGACGAGATCGAGACGCCGGTCGTCGAGGACGCCGCCCGCCTCCACTCCGGACTCGGTGGTGACAACGAGAAGCTGGCCTTCGCCGTGATGCGCCGCGGGCTGACCACCGAGGACCTGCGGCAGGCCGACGCGCCGCTGGACCTCGCCGACCTCGGGCTGCGGTTCGACCTGACCGTCCCGCTCGCCCGGTTCTACGCCTCGCACCGCGCCGAACTGCCGAGCGTGTTCCGTGCCGTGCAGATCGCGCCCGTGTGGCGTGCCGAGCGTCCGCAGAAGGGGCGCTACCGCCAGTTCGTGCAGTGCGACATCGACGTCCTGGGCGAGCCCGGGCAGCTCGCCGAGATCGAACTCATCCGGGCGACCACCGCGGCGCTCGACGCGCTCGGCATCGTCGGCACGTCGATCCGGATCAACGACCGCCGCATCCTGCTCGCGCTCCTCGCCTCGTGGGGGGTCACCGAGCAGTCCGCAGCCGACCGGGCCCTCATCACGGTCGACAAGCTCGACAAAATCGGGGCCGTCGGCGTCGCGGAGGAGCTCGGGACCACGCTCGGCCTCGACCCCGCCGCCACGGCCGACACGATCCGGGCGCTCGAGTCCGCCGACTGGGACAGCGTGCGCGGTGCCGACTGGCTCGACGCCGAGGCGTTCGCCGACCTCGAGCGACTGCGCGCGGCGCTCCCGGGCGTCGACCTCCGCTTCGACCCGACGCTCGTCCGCGGCATGGGGTACTACACCGGCACGATCTTCGAGGTCGCGCACCCCGACTTCGGGTACAGCCTCGGTGGCGGCGGCCGCTACGACGGCATGATCGGGCGCTTCCTCGGGCAGGACGTCCCGGCGGTCGGGTTCTCGCTCGGGTTCGAGCGGCTCGTGGACCTCGTGTCGCTGCCCGGTTCAGCCGAGTCCGACGCCGTCGTGCTCGTGTACGACAAGGACGTCGACCCGGTCCGGCTGGCCGCGCTGAAGGCCGACGCGCTGGACACGCACCACCGCGTCCGCCTCGAGAAGCGCACGAAGAACATGAAGAACCTGCTCGCCGGACTCGCGGAGCAGGGCTTCGGCTCGTTCGCCACCGTCGGGACCGACACCACGTCGCTCGACGGCGTGGAGTTCCGTCCGCTCGCCTGACGGACTCCTCCCGGTCATCCACAGCCAGGCGTCGCGGTGCAGCGGCGTCGCTAGGATCGACAGCGCAACCACCACAACCCAACGACAGGGAGTTCCCCGTGGCAGTGATCGATGCCGTAGGCGCACGCGAAGTCCTCGATTCCCGAGGCAACCCGACGGTCGAGGTCGAGGTCCTCCTCGACGACGGTGTCGTCTCGCGCGCCCTCGTCCCGTCCGGTGCCTCCACCGGCGCCTTCGAAGCGTACGAGCTGCGCGACGGCGACGACTCCCGGTACGGCGGCAAGGGCGTGCTCAAGGCCGTCGAGGCCGTGCTCGACGAGATCGGCCCGGCGCTCGAGGGCTTCGACGCCACCGACCAGCGTCTCGTCGACGCCGCGCTCATCGAGCTCGACGGCACCGAGAACAAGTCCCGCCTCGGCGCGAACGCCATCCTCGGCGCTTCGCTCGCCGTGGCCCGCGCCGCGGCCGACTCGGTCGACCTGCCGCTGTTCCGCTACCTCGGTGGCCCGAACGCGCACACGCTCCCCGTGCCGCTCATGAACGTCGTCAACGGCGGCGCGCACGCCGACACCAACGTCGACATCCAGGAGTTCTTCCTGGTGCCGTACGGCGCCGAGTCCTTCTCGGAGGCCCTGCGCTGGGGCGTCGAGACCTACCACGCACTCAAGGGCGAGCTGAAGAAGCAGGGCCTCGCGACCGGCCTCGGCGACGAGGGCGGCTTCGCGCCGGAGCTCGCCTCGAACCGCGCCGCGCTCGACTTCCTCCTCGCGGCGATCGAGAAGGCCGGCTTCACCCCGGGCAAGGACATCGCGCTGGGCCTCGACGTCGCCAGCACCGAGTTCTTCCACGACGGCAAGTACTCCTTCGAGGGCAAGCAGCTCTCGAGCGCCGAGTTCACGCAGTACTTCGTCGACCTGGCCCGTGACTACCCGCTCGCCACGATCGAGGACCCGCTGGCCGAGGACGACTGGGAGGGCTGGACCCACCTGACCGTCGAGCTCGGTTCGAAGCTGCAGATCGTCGGCGACGACCTGTTCGTCACCAACCCGACGCGGCTCCAGCGCGGCATCGACGAGAAGGCCGGCAACTCGATCCTGGTCAAGGTGAACCAGATCGGC
Organism: Curtobacterium sp. MCJR17_055; assembly: GCF_003224335.1. GTDB lineage: Bacteria > Actinomycetota > Actinomycetes > Actinomycetales > Microbacteriaceae > Curtobacterium. The sequence continues at coordinate 409,749 of NZ_QKLF01000001.1, read as the reverse complement.
ACGCTGACCGAGACCCTCGACGCGGTCTCCCTCGCGCACCGCCACGGCATGACCGCGATCCTGTCGCACCGCTCCGGTGAGACCGAGGACACCACGATCGCGGACATCGCGGTCGCGGTCGACGGTGGTCAGATCAAGACCGGCGCCCCGGCCCGCTCGGACCGCGTCGCCAAGTACAACCAGCTGCTCCGCATCGAGGAAGAGCTCGGCGACGCGGCGGTCTACGCCGGCCGCTCCGCCTTCCCGCGTTCGGCTTCGCTGTAACCCAGCACCCCCGAGACGCCGTCCTCCGTCCGGAGGGCGGCGTCTCGCCGTTCCGCGGAACGGCCCCGTCCGCGCGTGCCACCGACTCACGCGAGCCGCCTCGTCTGCGCGAGACGCCCTGTCCGCGCGAGCCGTTCCTCCCGTCTGCGCGAGCCGTTCCTCCCGTCTGCGCGGGACGCCCCGTCTGCGCGAGACGCCCCCGTCTGCGGACGACGCCGCGGTGCGCGCGAGACGCCTCCGAATTCGGCGGCGTCTCGCCGAGGTGGCGGCGGTTCGGCGGCCGGCGGCGTCCCGTCGGTCAGTTGACGTCCCGGGACCCGAGCCAGCCGGGAGACCCGGGCCGTGCCTCCAGGCAGGTGTAGCGTGACGCCCCCGTCTGCGCGTGACGCCCCCGTCTGCGCGTGACGCCGCGGTGCGCGCGAGACGCCTCCGGATTCGGCGGCGTCTCGGCGAGGTCGCGGCGTCTCGGCGCGGCGGGGGCGTCTCGGGGACCCGAGCCGGACTGGAGGCGCGGGGCGCGCCTCCAGCGTCGGCAGCCGTCGCTGAGAGGGTGCGCAACGCGCGCGCGGCGGGATGCCGAGCCCCGACGGCCGCGTTATCGTCGTCGTCGTGCCCAGCCAGAAGCCCCGCGTCCGCCGCGTCCCCGTGGCCATGCCCGAGGGAGCGACCTCGGGACAGCCGTGGTACCGGTCGCTGCACTTCTCCGGGTTCAGCTTGCTGATGCTCGCGATCATCGTGCTCTTCGTCGTGGTGCTCGCCCCCTCGCTCCGCACGCTCGTGCAGCAGCAGGACCAGATCACCGACATGCAGCGGCAGGTCGCGGCGCAGAAGGCCGACGTCGCGCAGAAGAAGCACGACGTGGCGCGCTGGGACGACCCCGCTTACATCGAGGCACAGGCGCGCGACCGCCTGCTCTACGTGTACCCGGGCGAGGAGAGCTACCTGGTGATGGGCAGCGAGGCCGGCGCTTCGGCCACCCCGGCGCCGAGGACCGAGTCCGGCACCCCGGTCAGCTCGACGGTGCAGACGCCGGACGTGGACTGGGTGCGGTCGATGCTCTCGTCCGTCCTCGAGTCCGGGCTGTCGGACGAGACCGATGACGAACTCGAGCGCCGCGGCGACACCGGTGACGGCAGCGGCAGCGACACCGACCGCGGGACGGACAGCGGCTCGTCCCCCGAGTAGGGCCGACGCGCGGAGTCGGGTAGGCTCACGTGCCCGTGACGACCCCTCCGTTCGACCCGCCGACCGCGCACGACGTGCAGGTGGTGACCGCCCAGCTCGGACGCCCCGCCCGTGACGTGATCGGCATCGCTGCTCGCTGCGTCTGCGGCAACCCGACGGTCGTGTCCACGAAGCCCCGCCTCGGCAACGGCACCCCGTTCCCGACGCTCTACTACCTCTGCCACCCGGCAGCCACCGCAGCGGTCAGCACCCTCGAGGCGAACCAGGTCATGCCCGAGCTGGCCGCCCTCCTCGAGGACGCGGACACCGCTGAGCAGTACCGCCACGCGCACCAGGCGTACCTCGACGACCGTGAGTCGATCGAGCACGTCGAGGAGATCGCGGGCATCAGCGCCGGTGGCATGCCCACCCGCGTGAAGTGCCTGCACGCGCTCGTCGGGCACGCCCTCGCCGCCGGACCCGGCGTCAACCCCATCGGAGACCTCGCGCTGGAGCGCGCGGACTGGTCGCCGTCCCGGTGCGAATGCCGGGCCTATGATGAGGATGCAGACGCCGGAGTCGGGGTGGGTGGCGGCGAGTCCTGACCAGCCGCCCAGCAGTCCAACCACCCCAAGGAGATCACCAACCGTGCCCAAGATCCTCGTCGTCGGCGGCGGCTACGCCGGCTTCTACACCGCATGGAAGCTCGAGAAGCACCTTCGCAACGGCGAAGCCGACGTCGTCATGGTGGACCCGCTGCCGTACATGACGTACCAGCCGTTCCTCCCCGAGGTCGCCGCCGGGTCGATCGAGCCGCGTCACGCCGTGGTCTCGCACCGCCGCCACCTCAAGTCGACCCGCGTCGTCACCGCGAAGGTCACCGGGGTCGACCACGCGAACAAGACCGCGACCATCACCCCCGCGGTCGGTGAGCCGTGGCAGGAGTCGTACGACCAGATCGTCATGACCGCCGGCGCCGTCTCGCGCACCTTCCCGATCCCGGGCGTCGCGGACGAGGCCATCGGCCTGAAGACCATCGAAGAGGCCGCGGCGATCCGCGACAAGATCCTCACCAACTTCGCCAAGGCAGCGAACCTGCCGGCCGGCCCCGAGCGGCAGCGTCTGCTCACGGTAGTCGTCGTCGGTGGTGGCTTCGCCGGTATCGAGGTCTTCGCCGAACTCCGCTCCTTCGTCTCGGACCTGCTCAGCAGCTACCCGCAGATCGCCTTCGAGGACACGCACTTCCACCTCGTCGAGGCGATGGGCCGCATCATGCCCGAGGTCTCGCTCGAGACCTCGCACTGGGTGCTCAAGAACCTCGCCGAGCGCGGGGCCACCGTGCACCTCGAGACGCAGCTCGCCTCGGCCGTCGGTGGCGTCTGCCAGCTCAAGGCCAAGGACGAGTCGATCGAGGTCATCGAGTCCGACCTGATCATCTGGACCGCCGGCGTCATGGCGAACCCGATGGTCAAGGGTACCGACTTCCCGCTCGAGCCCCGCGGCCGCATCACGGTGCAGCCCGACCTCCGCATCGTCGACGAGGGCACGGTCATCGCCGACGCCTGGGCCTGCGGTGACGTCGCGGCCGTCCCGGACCTCACCGGTGGTGGCGTCGGCGGCATGTGCGTGCCGAACGCCCAGCACGCGGTCCGTCAGGCCAAGCAGCTCGCGAAGAACCTCGTCGCGACCCTGCGCGGCGAAGCCACCGTCGACTACAAGCACGAGAACCTCGGTGCCGTCGCCGGCCTCGGTCTCGGCATCGGTGTCTTCCAGTCCGGCAAGTTCGCGATGAAGGGCTTCCTGGCCTGGGGTGCCCACCGCGGCTACCACGGTCTGGCCATGCCGTCGTGGGAGCGCAAGATCCGCGTCGTCGGTGACTGGGTCTCCGGCTTCTTCCTCGGTCGCGACATTGTGTCGCTCGACGACCGCGAGACGCCCCGCGCCGCGTTCGAGGCGTGGGCCTCCCGTCCGAAGCCGGCCGTCGAGGCTGCTCCGGAAGCCGAGTCCCCGGCCGAGGGCCAGCCCGCCGGCGCTGCCGGTCCCGCGTACGCCACGCCCGCCGAGGACGTCTCGAAGGCCGCCGAGCCCGTCGGCGCCGGCGAGTCCGCCAAGACCGAGTAGGCAGCGCACACCCGCTGTCGAGAGGGCGGCCACCCGACGGGTGGCCGCCCTCCGGCGTCGGTAGGCTGTCCCGGCGCGGCCGCCCGTCGCCGTGCGCCCCCGTGGCCCAATCGGTAGAGGCATGCGACTTAAAATCGCCGAGTTGTGGGTTCGAGTCCCACCGGGGGTACGGAGATCGGACGGGCATCCGACTCAACATCGCCGAGATGAGGGTTCGAGTCCCTCCGGGGGTACGGAGATCGGACGGGCATCCGACGCAACATCGCCGAGATGAGGGTTCGAGTCCCTCCGGGGGTACGGAGACCGGACGGGCATCCGACTCAACATCGCCGAGATGAGGGTTCGAGTCCCTCCGGGGGTACGGAGACCGGACGGCACGCCCGCCGTACTCGTTACGCTGACCAGGTGGTCGGGATCGGGAGCGCGCTGACGAACCTTCGGGACGCGCTCCGGCGCCCCGAGGCCCACGTCGAGGTCATCGACGGCGAGACGGTCCCCGTCGGCATGCTGCTCGGCACGCTCGGCGCACTGCTCCTCGACGCCGGCAGCTCGGTCACCGACGTCCGCTCAGCGCTCGAGAAGGCCCGCGACGCAGCGGGTGTCGGCAACGGCCTCGCCATCGGGGTGCTGCCCGCGCTCGTCATCGTCAGCGAGACCGCGACGGGCGCCGCGACGATCGTCAACGCCGAGGGCATCGAGCTCTCGTTCCGCCAGTCCGCCCGCGCCAACCGCCTGGTGCTCGGTCTGGAGCGCGGCGCGATCGCCCTCGCCGAGATCCCCGCCCGGGTCCGGAGCATCCGCCAGGGCACGCGACCACCGGCCCCGCTGCCGTGGGTGCTCGGCAATGCACTGACCTCCGCCGGGCTCGCGGTCGTGTTCCGGTGCCCGTGGTGGGCGGTCCTCCTCGCGCTGGTGGTCGGGGCGCTCGTCGGGGTCATCGGCCTGCTGCTCCGGCGCTTCCGTGAGGCCGTGGCCGTCGTGCCGTTCCTCGCGGCCTTCTGCTCGACCGCCGTCGTCGGACTCGTCGCCGCTGGCACGGGCTTCGACCACGTCCCGCTGTACGCCGTGTGCGCGCCGGTCGCGGTGTTCGTGCCCGGAGCACTCATCACGAACGCCCTGCTCGAACTCACCGCCGCCGACATCGTCACGGGGTCGGCTCGTCTCATGCAGGGACTCATCATGCTCGGCTTCATGGCCGCCGGGATCGCGGCGGGGAGCACGGTGACCGGCCTCCGCATCGACCCGACCTCGGCGGCACTCGTCGGCGAGGTCGCGGGCATCGGCACCGACCGACCCGGCTGGGAGGCCGTCCCGGCGCTCTGGGCGTCGTGGGTCGCCGTGGTGGTCCTCGCGACCGGCATCAGCCTCGTCTTCGGATCCGGGTGGCGCCTGACGGCGGCGTCGGTCGTCGTCATGGTCACCGCCTACGCCGTCGTGTCGTTGCTCACGCCGCTCAGCGGCAGCGTCGTCGCGACGGGCCTCGCCGCGGCGCTGCTGTTCGTCGCGACGCGTGTCCTCGAACGCATCGTGCCGGTGGTGCCGGCGACCGTGTCGTTCCGGCCGGCGTTCCTGCTGCTCGTGCCCGGCACGGTCGGGCTGGTCGCGGTCGCGACGTTCGACGCCGCCGCGCTCGCGACACCGCTCGCGACCTTCGTCAGCCTCTGCGTCGGGACGAAGATCGGCGGGCTGCTGCCCGGGCTGTTCGCCCGGTCCGCGCCGACCCACTGACCGAGGGGATCCGGCAGCCGGCGCCGGAACCACCTGGCGTCTACGACCGGGACACGTCGTCCCGTTCTGGAGGCTCGGTCTCCGCCCGCCGGACAAGTGAGCGGACTGCGCGTGGTGGGCTTCCCGGCCGACGCCGTGCCGGTCATTGTCGGACCGGTGCCCGGTCCATGAGGCGTGTGCGAGCCTCCCGGCCGACGTGTGCCGGTCGCTGTCGGACCGGTCGCCGCTCCGTGCGGTGCATGCGGGCCTCCCCGCCGGCGCGCATCCGGTGCGCGCCCGCCGCCGCCGCCACGGAACCGGTCAGGACGCGGAGGCACCTCCGCGGAGCCGGGGCCAGAGCAGGACGGCTGCCGCGAGGGCGACCACCACCGCGACCGCGGAGGCCCAGGCGACGAGCGGCAGGTGCGTCCCGGTCGGGCCGGAGTAGACCGCCGCGGCCAGACCGACGGCGACGGCCTCGAGGGCGCCGTACCGCGGACGGGACACGGCGGCGAGGGCTGCTCCTGCCGACCCCCGGAGCGGCAGGAGCGTCACGACGAGTGCGCCGAGGCCGCCGACGCAGAGCGTGCTGGCGAACTCGGACACGAGCGAGGCGGTGAACCCGGACCCGGCCGTCACACTGTGCACGACCCATCCGACGGCCGCGAGGACGAGCAGGGTCACCGACCGCCACGTGGCGCTCCGCGCACAGGCCGCGACACCGTTCCCGAGTCGCATGGCGGCGGTGTCCACGTCGGTGCGGCCGACGGGTACCAGGAGGACGCCGACGACGAGGGCGGGGGAGAGGTCCGCGGTGCGGGTGAGGCCGCTCGCGACGACCGCCGCGAGCACGAGACCGGGTGAGACCCGGAAGGTGACGGCTCGTCGATCCTCACCAGCAGCCCACCGCGTCGCGAGCACGACACCGGCCGTGAGCACGACGACGCCGGCGAGGACGGCCAGGGCGAGTCGGACGTAGCGAGCCTCGAGGGCGATCCCGGTGCCCAGCAGCGTGGACACCGCGGCGAGCGTCGTGCCGACCGCGATCGAGACCCAGGCCGGCAGTGCGTCGTCACCGCGTGTGCGCTCGGACCGGGGCCGGTTGCGGCCCGTGAAGCGGGAAGCGGGACGCGGCAGTCGCCCGCGGAGGGCGCCGGCGAGGACCCGCACCGGTCCGGCCACCAGGAGCAGGAACGCGGCGGCGACGCCGACCGCGATCGCGAGCGTGCGCCAGGAGAACGAGGACTGGATCGTGGGGACCGCGTGGTCGTACGCCGTGGCGACCGTCCAGTCACCTGCTGGGCCGGACCAGTCCGGCCTTCCGTCGGGTCGGCCGTCGGTGCCACCGCCGGGCACGCCCGCGGAGGGTGGGCCGTCGGCGGGGCTCCCCGGTCCGCCACCGGGTCCGTCCTCGGGGTCGGACTGCTGTCCTCGGCCGGGCCGGGGCGTCGGGGCCACGGCGCCGCTGCCGGAGGAGGGGCGGTCGGCGCCCGGGTCCGATCCGGACCCGTCGGTGGGCGACGGCCCGGCGGCCGACGGCCCGCTCACGCGGACCGGGACCGCGGGCGCCGCCCGGGAGGTGTTGCCCGCGACGTCCTGCGCCCCCGCGCTGATGCGGTGGGCGCCGCCACGGAGCACGTCGGCGACGCGGCACGACCACGTCCCCGACGCCGTGACCTCCGCCCGGCACACCGCGACGTCGTCGACGTAGGCGGTCACGATGGTCCCGGGCTCCGCGGTGCCGGCGATGCGGACCGAGCGTGCGCCGACGACCGCGGATGCCGACGGGGTGCCGATGCGGGGAGCGGCCGGGGCCGTCCGGTCGATCGTGATGCTGCTCGGCGGCGAGACCGCGCTCCGGAGGTCGGAGCGGTACCCGTCGGCCGTGCTCGCGGTCTGCGTCGCCGTCACGGTGGACGGGCCGTCTGCGGGCGCACCGGGACCGACGGCCCAGGAGACGTGCCAGGTGCCGGCGGGCCCGACGACCGCGGTGCGCACGGCCGTGCTGCCGGCCCGCGTGACCGTCACGGTCGCGCCTGGTCGGCCGGTGCCCGTGACGGCCCCGGCGGTCGGTCGCCGGGTGGTGACGACCGGTGGGACGATCACGTCCGACGGAGCGGCGTCGGCGCTCGGGAGGGACGAGGTGGTCGTGTCGAGGACGGTGAAGACCTGCGCCGGTCCCGAGTGCACGGTGCCCACGCACGACCAGGTGCCGTCGGCCCTGGCGGTCGTCCGGCACACCGAGGCGGACGGGACGGCGGGGTCGGCGACGCGGACACCGTGACCCGGGGCGGCACGGCCGGAGAAGCGCGCGAGGTCGGTCGTGAGGTCCCCGGGGTCGGCGATGGTCGGCGCCGTCGGGGTGCCGCCCGACGGCGGCGCCACGGGTGTCCGGCTCGGTGACGGGCTCGGTGCGGCGGGCGCCGGGACCGGGTTCGCGAACGTGGGTGGCTCGGTCGGCGGCGCGGTCGTGCCGGCACCGGGCAGGGTGGAGGGGACGGCGGCCACCGGTACGGCGTCGAGCGGGACCAGCACGAGGGGTACCAGGACGAGACCGGCCGCGGCGAGGAGCAGGCGGGCGACCGTGCCACGGCTCCGGGATCGCCGAGCCCGGGTACCGCCCCTCGCGCCCCGGTGTCCCACGTCGCCCCCTGCCGTGTCCATCCCCTCCATCCCACGTGATCAGGCGCCCCGGGTCAACACCCCGCGCGGACGATCCGGCCGGTTCTGCGCCGATCGTCGCCCGAGCCGGGCGTGGTCCGCGAGCAGGGTGTGCGGCACTCGGGAATCGGCCGTGAAGATCCTCCCCCGGTGAGGGCGCTCCGACCTGCTCGGTAAGATCGTCGAGGACCTCCCTGGTCCGCCCGACGGACCCTGGTGGTCCGGCACGACCGCGGCCCGACGCGCAGAGGAGCACGACCGAATGGACACCGGACTCATCACGGCACTCATCGTGGTCGGCGTGGTGGTCGTCGTCCTCGTGGTGATCGGGATCTGGCTCTGGGTCAGTCACAAGTCGCTCGTCGCACTGCAGGGAAGGGTCGACAGCGCCTGGTCGGAGATCGCCGAGCACCTGCAGCAGCGTGCGGAGTTGATCCCGACGATCGTGAGCACCGTGCAGGGCTACGCCGCGCACGAGGAGTCCGTCTTCTCCGCCGTGGACCGGGCCCGCACCGAGACGCTCTCCGCCGGGGACGCCGTCGCGGCCTCCTCCGCCGAGGGGCACATGCAGAAGGCACTGAAGAGCGTCTTCGCGGTCGCCGAGCACTACCCGCAGCTCCAGTCGAGCCAGGGGTTCCTCGAACTCCAGTCGCAGCTCGTCGCCACCGAGGACAAGATCCAGTCCGCACGCCGGCACTACAACGGCGGCGTCCGCGAGCTCAACACCAAGGTGAAGTCGTTCCCCACGTCCACCTTCGCGAAGCACCGCGGGGTCGGGCCCGCTCCGTTCTTCGAGACGGCCGAGCCCGCCGCGATCGCGGAACCCCCGCGCGTCCAGTTCTAGGCGGTCGCGTTCGTCAGCCGTCCCGTCGTGGACGGACACCCAGCGCGCCGGCCAGGTCCGCGGCGGCCGTCCCGCGGTCGGTGACCTCGACGTCGCCGAGCCCCTGCCACGCCGCTGTCCGGCGGAGCAGCGCCGCCAGGCGGTCGACGTCCACCACCGACCCGGGCTCGTGCCAGGCCGTCCGGACGTGCAGCACCCCGCGCTGCCGGTCGCTCTTCAGGTCGACGCGCCCCACGAGCGCCTCGTCCTGCAGCACCGGGAGCACGTAGTACCCGAACACCCGCTTCGGTGCCGGCGTGTAGATCTCGATCCGGTAGTGGAAGCCGAACACCCGCTCGGCACGCGGCCGGAACCAGACGACCGGGTCGAACGGGCTGAGCACGGCGTCGGCGTCGACCCGTCGCGGCACCCGTGCGTCGACGTGCATCCACGCGCGGTCCTTCCACCCCGCCACCGACACCGGGACGAGCTCGCCGGCGTCCTCCAGGTCGGCGATCGCCGCCGCGGTGTCGTCCGCGCGCAACCGGTGGTGGTCCGCCAGGTCCGCCCGGGTGCCGATGCCCACCGCGCGGGCCGAGCGTCGGACGAGTTCCCGGACGGCGTCCTGCCGGTCCGGAGCGGTCGCGAAGTACCCGGCCGGCAACACCTGGTCGGGGAGCGCGTACACCCGCTCGAAGCCGGCACGGCCCGCGCTGACGACGTCGCCCCACCGGAAGAGCTGTTCCAGCCCGTGCTTCACGTCGCTCCAGCCCCACCAGGGGCCCCGGCGCACGTTCGACTCGTGCTCGACGGCGCTCGCCGGCATCGGCCCCTGCGCCGCGAGCAGCGCGAGGAGCTCACCGCGCACCCGGGCGGTGCGTTCGACCCCGGCGACCCGGTTCGGCCGCGTCGCGTCCCGCTCCCGGTACGCGTCCATGCGCCAACGGAACAGGCGGAGGTCGTCGCGCGGGACGAACGCCGCCTCGTGCGCCCAGTACTCGATCCACGGGCTGCGCTGGGTGAGCGTCAGCCGGTCGAGGGCCGCCTTGTCGTAGGCGCCGAGGCGTGCGTACAGGGGGAGGTAGTGGCTCCGCTCGAAGACGTTGACGGAGTCGATCTGCAGCAGGCCGAGACGTGCCGCGCCGGCCGACACCGTGCGCGCCGTGACCGCTTCCGGTCGGGGCCGGCCGAACCCCTGCGCGGCCAGGGCCACCCGGCGGGCCTCGGAGGCGGAGAGTGTCGTCCTGACCATGGGGGAACGCTACCGACGGCGCCCGACACCGCGTGCCGATCCGGTCCATGCCGCGCCCGGTACTCCTGCGGCATCGCGTGGATACAGTGAGCGCATGGCTTGGGTCAAGAAGGCGCACCCCGATCCCGTGGTCGAGGAATCGGTGCCGATCGGCATGCGGATCGCGGGGGCGTTCTCGTGGCGGGTGCTCGTCATCGCGGGCGTGATCGCGCTCTTCGTCTGGCTGATGACGATCTTCAGCGACATCCTCGTCCCCTTCCTCGTCGGCATCGTGATCTCCGCGCTCCTGGTGCCGATCTCGAACCGGCTGCAGCGGCACCACGTGCCGAAGTGGCTCGCCGTCGTCCTCAGTCTGCTCGGCGGGCTCGCCGCGGTCGCAGCGCTGCTCTGGCTCGTCATCGACCAGATCATCGCGTCGTACCCCTCGCTCCGCGACCGCACGGTGTCCCAGTTCGGCAACGTCCGCGAGTTCGTGCTGAACTCCGGATTCGGGATCTCACAGGCGGACGTCGACAACTGGATCGGGGAGGCCACCACCTGGGTGCAGGACAACACCGGGACGATCCTGTCCGGTGTCGCCACTGCCGGCTCGAGTGCCACGCACGTGTTCGAGGCGCTCTTCATCATCCTGTTCACCACGATCTTCCTGCTCATCGACGGCAAGAACGTCTGGCGCTGGACCGTGCGGCTCTTCCCGCGCAAGGCCCGCGCGACCGTGGACGGGGCCGGCGTCGCGGGGTGGATCACCCTGACGAGCTTCATCCGCGTGCAGATCTTCGTGGCCTTCGTCGACGCCGTGGGCATCGGCCTCGGTGCGTTCATCGTCGGACTGTTCTTCGGCGGCATGCCGCTCGTCATCCCGATCGCCGCGATCGTGTTCCTCGGTGCCTTCATCCCGGTCGTCGGTGCGATCGTCACCGGCTTCCTGGCCGTCTTCGTCGCACTCATCTTCAACGGTCCACTCGCCGCGGTGCTGGTGCTCGGCGTCGTCCTGCTCGTCCAGCAGATCGAGGGCCACATCCTGCAGCCCCTCGTGATGGGCAACGCCGTCAAGGTGCACCCCCTCGCGGTGGTGCTCGGTGTGACCGCCGCGTCCGGGCTGGCCGGCATCGCCGGGGCGTTCTTCGCGGTCCCGCTCATCGCGACGCTCAACGCGATGGTCACGACCATCGCGAGCGGCCGGTGGCGGGGACTCGACTCGGAGCACGTCCGCGAGGCAACCCCGAAGCGCGGCCAGCACGGCCGCATCCAGCTCCTCCGACGACGTCGTCACCAGATCGGCGACGACGTCCCGGCACCGGGCAGCGACGCGCAGCCCGCGGCCGAGCCCGGGACCGCCAGCACGAACTGAGCGTCACGTGGCACGCGACCGCTCCGCGACCGACGATGATGGGACCGTGACCGACACGACTGCAGCCCCGATCCCGACGCTCGCCGACATCGAGGCCGCGCGCGAGACGATCGCCGGGGTGGCGCGGGTGACCCCGATGGAGACGTCGAAGTTCCTCGAGGGCCTGCTCGGGTCGCCGGTGCACCTCAAATGCGAGAACCTGCAGCGCACCGGCGCGTACAAGGTGCGCGGTGCCTACAACCGGTTGTCCACGCTGTCGGCCGAGCAGCGGGAGGCCGGGGTCGTCGCCGCCAGCGCCGGCAACCACGCGCAGGGGGTCGCCTTCGCCGCCCGCGAGCTCGGCATCCCCGCGACGATCTTCACGCCGGTCGGTGTCGCCCTGCCGAAGCTGCAGGCCACCCGCCGGTACGGGGCGGACGTCGTCCTGCGCGGGCACTCGGTGGAGGAGGCTCTCTCCGCCGCCAAGGACTTCGCCATCCGCACGGGCGCCGTGTTCATCCCGCCGTTCGACCACCCCGCGGTGATCGCCGGTCAGGGCACGGTCGGCCTCGAGATCGTCGACCAGGTGCCCGACGTCGACACGGTCGTCGTGCCGATCGGCGGCGGCGGCGTCATCTCCGGCATCGCGATCGCGGTGAAGGGGATGGCCGAGCGCCTCGGTCGTGACATCCGGGTCATCGGCGTGCAGGCCGAGAACGCGGCCGCCTACCCGTCGTCGATCCAGGCGGGGGAGCCCGTCACCATCACGACGAGCCCGACGATCGCGGACGGCATCGCGGTCGCGCGCCCGGGCGACATGAACTTCCCGATCATCCGCGATCTGGTCGACGAGATCGTGACCGTCTCCGACGACGACGTCGCCCGGGCACTCCTCGTGCTGCTCGAGCGCGCGAAGCTCGTGGTCGAGGCCGCCGGTGCCGTCGGCGTCGCGGCGATCATGGCGGGCGCGGTGCACGACACCGGCCGGACCGTGGTCCTCCTCAGCGGCGGCAACATCGACCCGCTCATGATGGAGCGGGTCATCACGCGCGGACTCGTCGCCGCGTCCCGCTACATCGGGATCCGGATCATGCTGCCGGACCGTCCGGGTCAGCTCGCCCGCGTCTCGCAGATCATCTCGGACGCCGGCGCCAACGTCGTCGAGGTCCTGCACACCCGCCACGGCCAGGGCGTGGTGATCAGCGAGGTGGCGCTCGACCTGTCGATCGAGGCGCGCGGGCCCGAACACGCCGACGAGGTCATGGCCCGGCTGCAGGAGGCCGGCTTCCGCCCGGAGCAGCTCACGAACTGACGCGCGCTCCTGGGGCAGGACCGTGCTGCGCACGGCGACGGCCTGGAGGCCCGGGCCGACCCGGCGGACGGCGGTCGCGCCTCCAGGCCGTCGCGACGGTCAACGACCTCCGGCCCGCCGTGCGCGGCGGGCACACGACGGCCCGGCGTGTACCAGGAGGGTGCACGCCGGGCCGGAGGTCGGGTGCCGCGAGGCCGCGAAGGCCGCGAGGGCCTACGGCTCGTACCGCTCGACCTTCGTGACCTCGACGGCGATCTCCTTGCCGTTCGGGGCCGTGTACGTCGTCGCCTCACCGGCACGGAGGCCGACGATCGCGGCGCCGACCGGGCTGACCGGGCTGTACACGGTGAGGTCCGAGCCCTCCGCGACGATCTCGCGGTTGCCCACGAGGAACGTCGAGGAGTCGCCGGCGATGGTCGCGGTGACGACGGTGCCCGGTTCGACGGTGCCGTCGAACTCGGCCTCGGTGACGGTGGCGTGCTTGAGGAGCTCGGTCAGGGAGCGGATGCGGGCCTCGATCTTGCCCTGCTCGTCCTTGGCGGCGTGGTAGCCACCGTTCTCCTTGAGGTCGCCCTCTTCGCGCGCGGCCTCGATGCGGCTCGCGATCTCGATGCGGGCCGGGCCGGTGAGCTGTTCGAGCTCGGCGGTGAGACGGTCGAACGCCTCCTGGGTCAGCCAGGTGCCCTGCGTGTCGTTGCTCATGTCGTTTCCCTTCGGCCGCGACGGTCGGGACCGGTCACGGCGTGTGGCGCAAAAGAATCGAGACCGGCCGGCGGCCGGTCTCGAATCGTGATTCCGAGCAGTCTAGGGAACCCAGCACGAGTGGATCAAGCCGGTGACGGCGCGCGACGTCGTGTTCACGGGCGTCGAGAGCGAGCGGCTCCGCTGGTCGTCCGCCGGCACCGTCACCACCCGCCAGCCGACGATCGTGTAGCCCTTGTCGAGCGCCTGGACCGCGCACTCGACCTCGGTGCCCGGGTCGACCGCCAGCTGGGTGTGCACGACGACCTGGTGGTCCGACACGACCTCGTACCCGACGTCGTCGGTGTCGAGCCCGTGGTCGGTCTGTCCGGGGCCCGCCCAGATCGCCCAGACCGCGAACACGACGGCGATCGCGACCGCGGTGACGATGGCGAGCAGCCTGCCCCGGCGCCGGGTGCCGGCACCGCGACCGTAGCGGTCGTCCAGTGCTGCCCGGTCGGCGGGTGCCGCGCTACCGGCTGCTGCGGGCCCTGCTGCTGGGGCGGTGTGCTGATCGGACAGTTCGGGGCTCCCGGGGTGATTATCCTGATCCCAGGGTAGTTCACGCTCGCCGTGCGCCACCCGCGTCCGAAGGTCCGTGAGCAGTGGAGGAACGCTGTGCCCCGTCGTCTGCTCGCCGTGCACGCCCATCCCGACGACGAGTCGAGCAAGGGCGCGGCCACGGCGGCGAAGTACGTGGCCGACGGTGCGGAGGTCCTCGTCGTCTCGTGCACCGGGGGCGAGGCCGGGGACATCCTCAACGAGCAGCTGCCGGACGCGTCGAAGGCCCGCGCGCACCGCGACATGGCGGGCTTCCGCCGCACCGAGATGGCGGCCGCGCAGGCAGCCCTCGGGATCGACCACGTCTGGCTCGGGTACCACGACTCCGGACTGCCGGACACCGAGCAGGGTGAGACGGTCCGCCCCGGCACGTTCGCGACGGTCCCGCTCGAGTACAGCACCGCGGCCCTGGTCCGGGTCGTCCGTCGCTTCCGCCCCCACGTCCTGGTGACGTACGACGAGAACGGCGGCTACCCGCACCCGGACCACATCCGGACGCACGAGGTCTCGGTCGCTGCGTGGCGTGACGCCGCGGATCCCGAGAAGTACCCGGAGGCCGGGCCCGCCTGGTCCGTGTCGAAGCTGTACTACGAGCGCACCATGAACCCACGGCGGTTCTCGGCCTTCCACGATGCCCTGCGGGAGCGCGACCCCGAGAACCCGCTCCTCGAGCAGCTCGGCGAGTGGGTGCAGCGGTTCGCGGACCGGCCGGACCTCGCCACGTCGCACGTCGACGTGCACGAGTACTTCGAGGCGCGGGACGCCGCACTCCGGGCGCACGCGAGCCAGGTGCCGCCGGACAGCCCGTTCTTCTACTGGCCGAACGACCTGCTCGCCGAGGTCTGGCCGACCGAGGACTACCAGCTCGTCGAGGCACGAGTGCCGACCGAGCTCCCCGAGTCCGACCTGTTCGCAGGGATCCCATCCGAAGAGGACGCGCACGCGTGAGCACCATCGCCGCCGTACTGGCAGCCACCCCCAGCCCGAGCCCGAGCGGCGTCCCCGACGTCGACGTCACGCCCGGGGTCGCCGGCTTCGTCGCCATCGCGGTGGTCGCGATCGTGACGATCCTCCTCGTGCTCGACATGACGCGGCGCATCCGTCGCACCCGCTACCGCGCCGAGGTGCGGGAACGCCTCGAGGCCGAGGTCGCGGGCGAGCCCGCCGACGGCGCCGCGACCGACGAGCCGTCACGTCGCGCCGCCGAGGACGGCCGGGCCGACGTGGGCGACGACACCGAGCGCGGCTGACGCGTCCGCACGACGGACGGGAGGCTCCCCACCAGCTGGTGGGGAGCCTCCCGTCCGTCGTGGGTGCGGCGTCCGCGCGCCGCCTCAGCGCACCGGGTCGAGGGCGATGACCAGGATGCCCGCCCACTGCGCGGCGAAGGCGACGACCGTGAGGGCGTGGAAGACCTCGTGGAAGCCGAAGAACGTCGGCGACGGGTCCGGGCGCTTGAAGCCGTAGACGGCCGCTCCGAGGATGTACGCCACCCCGCCGGCGAGCACGAGCACGGTCATCGGCACGCTCGCCGCGAAGAGCTGCGGCAGGATGAGGAACGCCGCGCAGCCGAGCGCCAGGTACAGGGGCACGTACAGCCACCGCGGTGCCCCGATCCAGAAGACGCGGAAGGCGACGCCGAGCAGCGCCCCGCTCCACATCACCCAGAGCACCACGACCATGAGCGTGTGCGGCAGCGCACAGACCGCGACGGGCGTGTACGTGCCGGCGATGAGCAGGAAGATGTTCGTGTGGTCGATGCGCTTCAGCACGCGCTTGACGACCGGGCCCCACGGGAACCGGTGGTACGTCGCGGAGACGCCGAACATGATCATCGACGTCGCCATGAACACCGCACTCGCCGCCTTCGCGGCAGGGGTGGCCGCGAGCGCGATGAGCACGATGCCCATCGCCACGGCGAACGGGAACGTGCCGGCGTGGATCCACCCGCGCCAGGCCGGACGGGGCGCGTCCGTCGTGGCGGCGTCGGCGCTCGCCTCCTCCGTGAACGGGACGTGGGGAAGCGCTGGCGCGTCCTGGTCTGACTGCATGCCCTCGACGCTACGACCGGATCACGGAAGAGCGGCTGGGAGTCCTCGTGCGGAGTGGTTGCACTACAGTCGACGCGTGACGGGCAGGCTGGGATGGGCGGGGCGTGGGCTCCTCTACCGTGCGTACCAGAACCGCATCCGCCGTGAGATCGAGGGCGCGCAGAAGCCCAAGCACGTGGCGATGATCGTCGACGGGAACCGCCGGTGGGCCCGGCAGCTCGGTCTCGAGACCGCGGCACACGGCCACCGGGCCGGCGCTGCCAAGATCCCCGAGTTCCTGTCCTGGTGCGAGGACCTCGACATCCAGGTCGTCACGCTCTACCTGCTCTCGGCCGACAACCTGAAGGGTCGCGGCGGCGAGGAGCTCGACCAGCTGGTCGGGATCATCGCCGACCTGGCCGAGCGCCTGTCGCACCACCGCACGTGGCGGGTCCAGCACGTCGGGTCGAACGACGGCCTGCCACCGGAGCTCGTCAGCGCGCTCGAGCGGGCCGAGGAACGCACGGCGGACCACGCCGGGCTGCACATCAACCTCGCGGTCGGGTACGGCGGTCGGCGGGAGATCGCGGACGCCATGCGGAGCATCGTCCGGTCCCACGGCGAGGGCGGCGGGACACTCGACACCCTGGCCGAGGTGCTCACGCCCGAGCTCATCGGCGACCACCTGTACACGCAGGGGCAGCCGGACCCGGACCTCATGATCCGGACGTCGGGGGAACAGCGGCTGTCGGACTTCCTGCTCTGGCAGAGTGCCCACAGCGAGTTCTACTTCGTCGAGGCCTTCTACCCGGACCTGCGCGAGGTGGACTTCCTCCGTGCGGTCCGCGACTTCGGGTTGCGCTCGCGACGGTTCGGCGGCTGAACCGCTCCACAGGGTCCGAGCCGGGGTGGCCGGGGCCGATCGGCCGCCCCCGTGTGCCTGGCGTTCCGCGGACTGCATTCGACCGCCTGCACCGGTCCCAGTAGGCTCACAGGGTTCTGCCCACTGGAAGGTGCACCCCGTGACCACGATCGACGAGTACGTCGCCGGCTTCGCCGAGGAGCCCGGCTACCTCGACCACGCCGCGTTCGGCCCCGTGCAGACCGCCGTCCTCGAGGAGCAGCGTGTCCTCGGCCACATCCAGGAGCACATGCGCTTCGGGGCGATGGAGACGCTCGACGAACAGGACGCCCGGGTCCGCGCCGTCGCCGCCCGTCTCGTCCGCCGCCGGGAGGACCAGGTCGTCTCGCAGACCGCGACCACGCCCGGCCTGCTCCACACCGCCTTCGGCCTGACCGGCGGGGTCCTCGTCGCCGCCGACGAGTACCCGTCGCTGCCGCTCGCCCTCGCGAGTGCCGCGTCGGCGACCGGCGGCCGCGTGCAGCCCGTCGTCATCGAGTCCGGCGCCGGCTGGCTCACGCCCGAGCTGATCCGCGAGCGGCTCTCCGACGACGTGACCGCGGTGGCGCTGTCCCTCGTGGACTGGCGCACCGGCTACCTCGCCGACCTCGCCGCGATCCGGGACGTCATCGGCGACCGTCTGCTCATCGTCGACGCCATCCAGGGCTTCGGCGTCGTCGACGCCCCGTACGAGGTGGCGGACGTCGTCGCCACGGGCGGCCAGAAGTGGCTGCACGCCGGGTGGGGCACCGGCTTCGTGTCGTTCAGCGACCGGGCCCTCGAGCGTGTCCGGCCGGCGCTGTCCGGTCCGCACGGTACGACCGGGTGGCCGTCCGAGGTCCCGACCGTGCGCCCCGGTGCGACGGCCTTCAGCATGTCGCGGGTGGACCCCGTGTCCCAGGCCCGTCTCGCCGTCTCCCTCGAACGCCTCACCGCCGTCGGCGTCGCCGCCGTGCAGGAGCGCGTCGCCGACCGGGTGGACCGGGTCATCGCCATCGCCGACGAGTTCGGCCTGCCCGTCGTGTCGAGCCGCGACCTCCCGGAGCGCGCCGGCATCGTCGTGCTCCGACCGGGCGCCGGACGGCTCACCGCACTGAGCGCAGCGCTGCACAACCACGGCGTCACCGCGACGGCCCGCCTCGGTGAGGTGCGGGTCTCGGTGTTCGCGTCCACGACGGACGAGACGCTCGGGATGTTCCGGGATGCCTGCGTCTCGTACGCCACGATGACGCCTGACGCATGACGCCTGACGCCTGACGCCTGACGCCTGACGCCTGACGCCTGACGCCTGACGCCTGACGCCTGACGCCTGACGCCGGGCGCTGGCCGCGCCTCCCGGCCGTTCAGCCGGCCGACACACGACCGTAACCGCGCGATCAGGCGTGTCGCTGGTGCGCTGCGCCCACCCGTCGTAGCTTGGCGACATCGGGCAACGCGCCCGGTCGGAGCGGCCACGGTCGGTGCTCCGGGACCGCTCCAGTGGCCGCGTCGAGGACATGGACCGGGTCGCTCGCGGCCCGGGGATGGAGTGGTCGTGACCTCTCAGAACGTCTCCCGCGGAACCTCGTCAGCAGCGCCGGCATCGACGTCGGCCGCCCAGCGCACCTACGTGCTGGACACCTCCGTGCTGCTCAGCGATCCGCGCGCCCTGTTCCGCTTCGCCGAGCACGCGGTCGTCCTGCCCGTCGTGGTCGTCGGCGAACTCGAGTCGAAGCGCAACGACCCGGAGATCGGGTACTTCGCCCGGCAGGCGCTGCGCATCCTCGACGAGCTGCGGGTCGAGCACGAGCGACTGGACTTCCCGGTGGCGGTCGGGGACGGCGGCTCGCTCCGCGTCGAGCTGAACCACTCGAACCAGTCCGTCCTGCCGTCCGGGCTCCAACTCGGGGACAACGACTCCCGCATCCTGGCGGTCGCGTCCAACCTCGCGAACGACGGGCTCGACGTGGTGGTCGTGTCGAAGGACCTGCCGCTCCGGGTGAAGGCCGCGTCGATCGGCCTCGCCGCCGAGGAGTACCGCGCCGAACTCGCCGTCGACAGCGGGTACACGGGCATCACCACACTGCAGGTGTCCGGCGACCAGGTCACGGCGCTCTACGAGACCGAGGAGCTCCGCACGGTCGACCTCGACGGCGTCCCGGTCAACACCGGGGTCGTCATCTCCTCCGAGCGCGGCTCCGCACTCGGCCGCGTGCACACCGCCGGCTCGGTGTCGCTCGTGCGCGGGGACCGTGAGGTCTTCGGCCTCCGCGGGCGGTCCGCCGAGCAGCGGCTCGCCATCGACGCCCTGCTCGACCCGGAGATCGGCATCGTGTCCCTCGGGGGGAGTGCCGGCACCGGCAAGTCCGCGCTCGCACTGTGCGCCGGTCTCGAAGCCGTGCTCGAACGGCAGCAGCACAAGAAGATCATGGTGTTCCGCCCGCTGTACGCCGTGGGCGGCCAGGAGCTCGGGTTCCTGCCCGGGGACGCCTCGGAGAAGATGAACCCGTGGGCGCAGGCCGTGTTCGACACCCTCGGGGCGCTCGTGTCCGAGAACGTGCTCGACGAGGTCGTCGAGCGCGGCATGCTCGAGGTGCTGCCGCTCACCCACATCCGGGGCCGCTCCCTGCACGACGCGTTCGTCATCGTGGACGAGGCGCAGTCGCTCGAGCGCAACGTCCTGCTGACGATGCTGTCCCGCATCGGGCAGAACTCGCGCGTGGTGCTCACCCACGACGTGGCGCAGCGGGACAACCTGCGGGTCGGCCGGCACGACGGGGTCGCGTCGGTCATCGAACGGCTGAAGGGGCACCCGCTGTTCGCGCACGTGACGCTGACACGGTCGGAGCGCTCGGCGATCGCGGCGCTCGTGACGGAGCTGCTGGACTCGCCCGACCTGGCGTAGGGGCGGGCCGGGCCGGCCGGCTCGCTCCGCGCTGAGCGACAACCCTCGCGCTCGTCGGCGCGAGGGGTGTCGCTCAGCGCGATCCGACGTCCGGTGCGACGGCGCTCGACGGGAGGCGCGGGGCGGGTCCGGCGGCGCGGACCGGGTCCGGCGTCGAATGGGTCCGTCGAGGTTGAACGCCGCCGGACGAACGAGACGCCGCCGGACGCACGAGACGCCGCCGGGAACGGCGGCGTCTCGGCGACAGGGCGGCGTCCTGGATTGGACGCCGGCGTCTCGTCCGGACCGGAGGTCAGGCGGGGCGGGTCATGCTGAGGACGTCGAGGGCGCTGTCGAGCTGCTCTTCGGTGACCTCGCCGCGCTCGACGAAGCCGAGGGCGACGACCGCCTCCCGGACGGTGATGCCCTGGGCGACCGCCGTCTTCGCGACCTTCGCGGCCGACTCGTAGCCGATGACGCGGTTCAGCGGCGTCACGATGGACGGCGACGACTCGGCGAATGCGCGCGCCCGCTCGAGGTCGGCCTCCAGCCCGTCGACGGTCTTGTCGGCGAGGACGCGGGTGCTGTTCGCGAGCAGACGGATGGACTCGAGCAGCGCCGTGCCCATCACCGGGATCGCGACGTTGAGCTCGAACGAGCCGGACGCGCCCGCCCACGCGACGGTCGCGTCGTTGCCGATGACCCGCGCGGCGACCATGAGCGTGGCCTCGGGGATCACCGGGTTCACCTTGCCCGGCATGATCGACGAGCCCGGCTGCAGGTCCGGGATGTGCAGTTCGCCGAGCCCGGTGTTCGGGCCGGAGCCCATCCAGCGGAGGTCGTTGTTGATCTTCGTCAGGCTGACGGCGATGACCTTGAGGGCACCGGAGACCTCGACGAGGGCGTCGCGGGCTCCCTGCGCCTCGAAGTGGTCGAGCGCCTCGGTGATCGGCAGTCCGGTGTCCTCCGCGAGCTGCGCGATGACCTGCTGCGGGAAGCCCTTCGGCGTGTTGATGCCGGTGCCGACCGCGGTGCCGCCGAGCGGGACCTCGGCGACGCGGGGGAGGGTGGCGGTCAGGCGCTCGATGCCGAGGCGGATCTGGCGCGCGTACCCGCCGAACTCCTGGCCGAGGGTGACGGGCGTGGCGTCCATCAGGTGGGTGCGGCCGGACTTCACCGCGCCGGCCCACTCGGTCGCCTTGCGCTCGAGTGCCTCGGCGAGGTGGTCGAGTGCCGGCACGAGCGAACGGATGAGGGCGTCCGTGACCGCGACGTGCACGGAGGTCGGGAAGACGTCGTTCGACGACTGCGAAGCGTTGACGTGGTCGTTCGGGTGCACCTCGGTCCCGGCGGTCCGGGAGGCGAGCGTGGCGAGGACCTCGTTCATGTTCATGTTCGAGGAGGTGCCGCTACCGGTCTGGTACACGTCGACCGGGAAGTGGTCGTGGTGCTCGCCGCCGATCACGGTGTCCGCGGCGGTCGCGATCGCCTGGGCGACGTCGTCGTCGAGGATGCCCAGCCGGCCGTTCACCAGGGCTGCGGCGCGCTTGATCCGCGCGAGCGCCACGATCTGCGCGGACTCGAGGCCCGTGCCGGAGATCGGGAAGTTCTCCACGGCCCGCTGTGTCTGCGCACGGTAGAGCGCCGACGCGGGGACCCGCACCTCGCCCATCGTGTCGTGCTCGATGCGGAACTCGCCGTCAGCGGGGGTGGTGGTGTCGGTCACGTCGTCGTGGTCCTTCCTCGTGGTGCTCACACCGGGTCGCGGTCGCGGGCGGTGTCGGTGTCCGCTCGGCGGCTCGTCGCTGCCGGGGCGGTGTCGTCGTCGGACGTGGTCCGTCCGGGCGCCCACCCGTGTCCCCACGGGGCAGGCGTCCGCCGCACGGACCCGTCAGGCCTGTCCGACGACGGTGTCGATCGTGACCTCTCCCGTGGTGAGGTCGTAGGTCGCGCCGACCACGGCCAACCTACCCTCCGCGATGGCGTCGGACACCGCGCCGGAGCGGTCGAGGATCGTCTTCAGGCTCGACTCGAGGTGTGCGGCACCGACCGACTCCTGCGCGACGTCCGGGTCCGTGGCGCGGACACGCTCGACGCTCGGCGTGATGGCGTCGACGAGGGCCTGCAGGTGCGGCGCGGGCACGGGCTCACCCGACCGGGCAGCGGCGACGGCTCCACACTTGGTGTGCCGGAGCACGACCACCAGGGGCGTGCCGAGCGCGACGACGGCGAACTCGATGGAGCCGAGCACGACCTCGTCCACGATCTGTCCGGCGTTCCGGATCGCGAACACGTCCCCGATGCCGGCGTCGAACACGTGCTCGAACGGCACGCGTGAGTCGGAGCAGCCGAGGACGGTGGCGAACGGAGCCTGCGAGCCCTGCAGCTCCGAGCGACGCTCGGGGTCGATCCGCCCGGTCCGGCGCTTGTCGGCGGCGAAGCGTGCGTTGCCCTCGACGAGGAGTCGGAGGGCCTCGGCGGGGGTGGAGGCGGCGCGGTCGGTCATCGTGTGTCGTTCCTCGGGCGTTCGGGTTCTCGGGACGGGTTCGTGGTGGTTCTCGGCCGGTGCTGGCCGCGGTCGGCCGCAGGACCGGCCGCCGGCGGCTAGTTCCGGAGTTCCTCGCCGATCGCGGTCGCGACGGTGCGGAACGAGCGGTCGTCTGCGGTGCCGGCGAGCACGACGGTGTCCCGACCGGAGGTCGTCACGAGGGCGTACGCGTTGTTGCCCGCGTCCTTGCCCTCGTCGCGACGGTCGTAGACGGTCCACTCGACGCCACCGATGTCGCGGGAGCCGGTCGCCGGCTTCTGGTCCAGTTGGTCGGCGATCCAGGTGTCGTTCGCGTCGATCCCCTGGTGCATGCCGATGTACTGCGAGTCCGGCGTCAGCAGGCCGATCGTCCAGACGGCGACCCCACGAGCGGAGCCCGACTCGTAGTCGGCGTGGTTCGAGGTGTACGAGGACGGCAGCGTCGGGACCAGGAGGGTGGCACCGGACACGTCCGCCTGCTGTGCCACCTGGCGGTAGTCCACGGCGCGGTCGACGGCCTGGTCGGGTCGCACCACGACCGCCACCAGGAAGAGCACGATGCCGAGCGACGCGATGAGCGCCAGGACGAGGTTGAACGCCGTCTGGTGCTCACGCCGCGCACGACGGGCGGTGTCCTTCCGCGCCCAGGTCTCCTCGGCGGTCTCCGGGCGGCCGAGCTCGGCGACGATCGGTCGACCGGTGTCCGGATCGGTCATCGGGCACCACCGACCGCGGAGTCGTCGGCCGTGGGACGGTCCTCCGTTGCGGCACGCGCAGCGTCGAGGCGCGCGCGGGCCCCCATGAGCCACTCCTCGCAGCGAGCAGCCAGGGCTTCCCCGCGCTCCCACAGCCCGAGGGAACGCTCGAGGGTCGCGGACCCCTGCTCGAGTTCGGAGACGACACGGACGAGTTCGTCACGCGCCGCCTCGTAGCTCAACGAGCGGACGTCGGGCTGCTCGGACTGCTGCTCGGAAGACACGGTCCGATCCTACCGAGCCGCCACCGACGGTTCCGCTGTCCGGCGGGGTCCGTGGAGAACTCGCGCCGAGGCGGGCGGAGCGTCGCCCGGGAGGTCGGGACGGGCCTCCGAGCCGGAACGGACCGACCGGGGCGGGCCTCCCGCGTCAGGCGGCGTCCTCGGCCGCCCCGCCGGCGCCCGATCCGTCCGGACCGGGCCCGTCCGCTTCCAGCGTGCCGACCGCGGTCCCCGCTCCGAGCGTCACGTGCACCGCGGTGGCGCCGTGGAGCTCGTCCGCGCCGCGGACCACCGCGCCGTCCTGCGTCTGCACGATCGCGTACCCGCGTCGGAGGGTGTCGCGCGGGGACAGGGCCCGGAGCCGCCCCGTCAGGTGCCCGACGTCGGAGTGGGACCGCTCGATCCGACGGTCGAGCAGCTCCCGGGCGCGGGAGAGGTCACGGGCGACCTCCTCGGCACGTGTGTCCACCAGCCAGGCCGTCGAGGCGAGCGCGGGCCGGGACCGCAGCGCGGCGATCCGGTCCGCCTCGACCGACAGGGTGTGCGAGAGCCGCAGGCCGAGACGGGCTCGGGCCTGACGGACGTTCGCGAGCTCCTCGGCCACGTCCGGGACGACCCGCTTCGCCGCGTCGGTCGGGGTGGAGGCCCGGAGGTCGGCGACCTCGTCGAGGATCGGCCGGTCGGCTTCGTGCCCGATCGCCGACACGAGCGGTGTCGTCGCCGCGGCGGCCGCGCGGACGAGGCCTTCGTCGCTGAAGCCCAGCAGGTTCTGGAAGTCGCCGCCACCACGAGCGACGATGATGACGTCGACCTCCGGGTCGGCGTCGAGCTCCTGGATCGCCGCGGTCACCTCGGCCACGGCACGGTCGCCCTGCACCGCCGTGTGCACCGTCCGGAACTCGACCTGCGGCCACCGCAGCTGGGCGTTCCGCTTGACGTCCTTCTCGGCGTCGGAGTCCTTGCCGGTGATGAGGCCGATGCGGTGCGGCAGGAAGGGCAGACGCTTCTTGCGGGACGGGTCGAACAGCCCCTCCTCCGCCAGGGCACGCCGCAACCGCTCGAGCCGTTCGAGCAGGTCGCCCAGCCCGACGTGCTTCATCTCGACCACCTGCATGGTCAGCGAGCCGCCCTTGACCCAGTAGTTCGGCTTGACGGCGGCGACGACGCGGTCGCCCTGCTTGAGGTCGGTGGGCACCCGGGAGCGGACGCTCGACCAGATGGAGAAGGACACGGTCGCGTCGACCTCGACGTCCTTGAGCTTGCCGTAGACGTTGCCGCCGGCGACGTTCCACTGCGTGATCTCACCCTCGACCCAGGCGACGCCGAGGCGGTCGATCCAGTCGCGGAGCTTCGCGCCGAGCAGCGCGACGGGCCACGGGTCCTCCGCCGTGGGCGGCCCCTGTTCGATCGCCATCGTGCTCCTCCCGGTCGTGCGGACCATGGTGTCGGACGCCGGTGACATCCCGGCCGTCCGCGCGTTCTCCACGGGCTCGTCCGTGCCCAGGCTGCGCGGGTCCTGCTCACCTATCATCGGGGACGTGACGATCACCAACGGCCACTCGGTCCCGCTCGCCCCGCCGCGGGTCCCCGCAGCGCGCGGACGCCTGCGTGACCTGCCGGTCAGCGGGAGCAAGCGGGTGCTGCTCGCGGCGCCGCGCGGCTACTGCGCGGGGGTCGACCGCGCCGTGGTCGCGGTCGAGAAGGCGCTCGAGCAGTACGGCGAGCCGGTGTACGTCCGGAAGCAGATCGTCCACAACGTCCACGTGGTCTCCACACTCGAGCAGCGCGGCGCCGTGTTCGTCGACGACGTCGCCGAGGTGCCCCGCGGGTCGCACGTCGTCTTCAGCGCGCACGGTGTCTCCCCGGCGGTGGTGGCCGGAGCCGCTGCACGCGACCTGCACGCCATCGACGCCACCTGCCCGCTCGTGACGAAGGTCCACCGCGAGGCCTCCCGGTTCGCGAAGGCGGAGCGCACCATCATCCTGATCGGGCACGCCGGCCACGAAGAGGTCGAGGGCACCATGGGTCACGCGCCCGAGCGGACGATCCTGGTGAACGGCCCGGCCGACGTCGCCGCGCTCGAGGTCCCCGATCCGGACAACCTCGTGTGGTTGTCACAGACCACGTTGAGCGTCGACGAGACGATGGAGACGGTCCGGCTCCTGCGGGAGAAGTACCCGTCGATCGAGAACCCGCCCTCCGACGACATCTGCTACGCCACCCAGAACCGGCAGGTCGCGGTCAAGAAGGTCGCACCCGCCGCGGACCTGGTCATCGTGGTCGGGTCCGCGAACTCGTCGAACAGCGTGCGCCTCGTCGACGTCGCCCTGGAGTACGGCGCCAAGGACGCGCACCGGGTCGACTACGCCGAGGAGATCCGGCAGGAATGGCTCGACGGGGTCGAGACCGTCGGCGTGACCAGCGGCGCCTCCGTCCCGGAGGTCCTGGTCGCCGAGGTGCTCGACCAACTCGCCGACGCCGGCTACGGCACGGTCGAGGAAGTCGTCACCGCGCACGAGGACCTCATGTTTTCCCTCCCGCGCGAACTCCGCACCGACGCCGACGGCAAGCCGACGCGTCCGCTGGGCGGGCGCACCCGATGAGCGCTCCGGACGGACGCCCGACCGGGTGGGACGTCGTCCCGCCGCGCGGGACCACGGCCGTGGACGCTCAGGAGGCCCGGATCGCCCCCGATACCGCGGGTGCCGCCACGCAGACCCCGGGCGCCGTCCCGGCTGGGCGACCGGCTCCGCAGTACGGCGAGTACGCGCCCGAGGGCTGGGTGAACCCGGTCCTCGTCGAACAGGAACGTCAGGAACGCGAGGACCGCGAGCGCGCTGCCGCGTCGGCCGCTCCCGGGGCCACCGGCGGGTCGGGTCGTCCCGCTGTCCGAGCACGAGCTGCTGCGACGGCCGACCGGACGGCGACCACCGGGGACGCCGCGTCCGCCCGACGGCTCGGCGCGTCCCCCGTGGACGTGCTGCTGACCTTCGTGCTCCTCGGCATGGGGCTCGTGAGCGTCGTCCAGTCACTCTCGATCGGGTCCGTCGCCTCGACGGTGCGCGAGGAGCTCGAGACGAACTACACCGCTCTGCAGGACCCCGGAGCGCTCAACGGCGCGGCGATGATCAGTTCGGTCGTCATGCTCGTGGTCTTCGCGCTCGTCCTCTGGTGGTCCGTCGTCCGGCTCCGCGCAGGTCGGAGGAGCTTCTGGGTGCCGTTGCTCGGGGGAGCGGTGGCGACCCTGCTCAGCGCGGTGGTGTTCGCCGCCGTGGTCTTCCGGGACGACGGGTTCGTCGCAGCGATGATGCGGCAGGCCGCCGGAGGCTAGGCCCAGCGCCGATGCCACGCCGTCAGGCGAGGAAGGCGGCGACCGCCCCGTGCAGGTCGGCGAGGTCATCGACGTGCACGAGTTCCCGCACCGAGTGCATCGAGAGCAGACCGACGCCGATGTCGATCGTCGGGATGCCGAGACGCGTCGCCGCGATCGGTCCGATCGTCGAGCCGCCCGGGATCGTGTTCACGTTGACGAACGGCTGGAACGCCACGCCCGCGGACTCGCACGCCGCCGCGAACACGGCGGTGCCCTTCGCCTCGGTCATGTACCGCTGGTTCGCGCTGATCTTCAGGAGCGGGCCACCGCCCGGGCGCGGGCGGTTGGTCGGGTCGTGCTTCTCGGAGAAGTTCGGGTGCACCAGGTGCCCCGCGTCGCTCGACAGCAGCCACGATGCCCGGAAGGCGCGGGCGGACTCGGAGCGGCTCGCCCCGAGCCCCTCCTGCACGCGGGCGAGGACGTCCTCGAGGAACGGCCCGCCGGCACCGGACGGCGACGAGGACCCGATCTCCTCGTGGTCGAACGCGGCGAACACCGGGATGTGGTCGCCGTCGCCCGGCGCCTCGACGATCCCGCGGAGGCCGGCGTGCACGCTCGTCAGGTTGTCCATCCGGCCCGACGCCAGGAACGCGCGGTCGATGCCGATCCGCGACGGGGCCTGCGAGTCGGCGAGGAACAGGTCCCACGCCACGGCCGTCTCGCCGAGTCGGGAGCGCAGCCACGCCTCGACGTCGGTGCCGCCGGTGGTCCCGTCGGTGCCCACGATCGGCAGCGTGTGGCGCTGCTTGTCGATGCCCGGGCCGTCGTTCGCGCCGCGGTCGAGGTGGATCGCGAGGTTGGGGATCCGCGCGACGGCGTCCACGGTGTCGAACAGGCTCGCGGTGCCGTCGGCGTGGACGACCCGTCCGGCGATGCGGAGATCACGGTCGAACCACGTCGACAGGACCGGGCCGCCGTAGACCTCGACGTTGAGCTGTTCCCAGCCGCCGACACGGACGGACGGGTTCGGCTTGATCCGGAACCCGGGGGAGTCGGTGTGCGCGCCGAGGATGCGGAACGGCGTCGTCGCCGTGGCTCCTCCGGGGAGACGCCAGGCGATGACCGCGCCGTCGCGGACGACGACGTAGGCCCCGGGCTCGGTCGGCCATGCGTCGGTCTCGGCGAGGTCGGTGAACCCGGCAGCCACCAGGCGGTCGCGCGCGACCGAGGCGGCGTGGAACGCGGTCGGCGACTCCGTGACGAAGTGGGCGAACTCGCTGGCGATGGCGTCGACGGTCATCCGTCCATCGTGGCACGGCGGCAGTGGGCGGACGCAGCAGAGGCCACGGGACGCAGAACGGGGCACGTCCGTCGGACGTGCCCCGTGCCTCCCGGTCCGGGCCGGGTGCTCGCTGCTCAGCTCTGGGACTGACCCGCGGACCCGAGGACCTTCGTGGCCTCGACGACGCGGGCGGCCATCGCCGTCTCGGCGACCTTGCCCCAGGCGCGCGGGTCGTACTGCTTCTTGTTGCCGACCTCGCCGTCGATCTTGAGGACGCCTTCGTAGTTGGAGAACATCGAGCCGGCGATCGACCGCGTGAACGCGTACTGCGTGTCCGTGTCGATGTTCATCTTGATGACGCCGTTGCGGACCGCCTGGTGGATCTCGTCGTCGGTCGACCCCGAACCGCCGTGGAAGACGAGGTCGAGCGGGTTCTGACCGGTGCCGTGCTTCTGCGCGATGGCGTCCTGGATCTCGCCGAGGAGTTCGGGCCGGAGCTTCACGTTGCCCGGCTTGTAGACGCCGTGCACGTTGCCGAAGGTCAGCGCGGCGATCCAGCGGCCCTGGTCGCCCATACCGAGTGCCTCGACGACCCGCTCGACGTCGCCCGAGGTCGTGTAGAGCGCGTCGTTCGTGCCCTCGTGCTGCACGCCGTCCTCTTCGCCGCCGACGACGCCGATCTCGACCTCGAGGATGGCGTTGATGTTCCGCGTCTTCTCGATCATCGTCTTGGCGATCTCGATGTTCTCGTCGAGGGGGACCGCCGACCCGTCCCACATGTGCGACTGGAAGATCGGGTTGCGGCCAGCGCGGACCTCTTCCTCGCTCGCCGCGATGAGCGGGAGCACGAAGCCGTCCAGGGCGTCCTTCGGGCAGTGGTCCGTGTGCAGCGCGACCGTGATCGGGTAGTTCTTCGCGACCTCGTGCGCGAAGGCGGCCATCGCGAGGGCGCCGGCTGCTCGGTTCTTGACCGTGTGCCCGGCGAAGTAGTCCGCGCCGCCGGTCGTGACCTGGATGATGCCGTCGGAGCCGGCCTCGGTCAGACCCTGGAGGACCGCGTTGATGGTCTGGGACGATGACACGTTGACCGCGGGGTAAGCGAACTTCCCGGCCTTCGCGCGGTCGATCATCTCGGCGTACTGGTCCGGCGTTGCGATGGGCACTGGGTTCTCCTTCGACTTCTTCGGTGATGTCGCAACCGATGCTAGTCAGGGGCGGTTGGTGGGCGGTGGATGTGGTCGGCACCTGTGGACGGAGCACGGTGTGCACATCCGTGCGCGCGGGGAGGCCGGGAGGGTGGCGGTCGGTAGGCTCGGGTCGTGACTCCCACGACTGAGACCGGCTCCCTGTTCCTCCAGCCCGACCGCAACCTGGCGCTCGAACTCGTGCGTGCGACGGAGGCCGCCGCGATCCGGGCACAGCCGTGGGTCGGACGTGGTGAGAAGAACCTCGCCGACGGTGCCGCCGTCGACGCGATGCGCAAGTTCCTCGGCACGGTGAACTTCGACGGCGTCGTCGTCATCGGTGAGGGCGAGAAGGACAACGCCCCGATGCTCTACAACGGCGAGCACGTGGGCAACGGCCACGGCCCGGCCTGCGACATCGCGGTCGACCCGATCGACGGCACCTCGCTGACCGCCGCCGGGCGACAGAACGCCATCTCCGTCATGGCCGTCTCGGACCGCGGCTCCATGTACGACCCGTCCGCCGTGTTCTACATGGACAAGATCGCCGCCGGGCCCGAGGGCCGCGGGGTCCTGGACCTCGAGAAGCCCATCGGCGAGAACATCCGTGCGCTCGCCAAGGCGAAGGGCAAGGACCTCGAGGACATGGTCGTCGCCGTCCTCGACCGGCCGCGCCACGACGAACTCATCCGTCAGATCCGCGCGACCGGTGCCGGTACCCGACTGCTGCTCGACGGTGACGTCGCCGGTGGCATCGCGGCGGCGCTGCCCGGGTCGAACATCGACATGTGCGTCGGCGTCGGCGGCACGCCCGAGGGCATCATCACCGCCTGCGCGATCAAGGCGCTCGACGGCGTGATCCTCGGCAAGCTCCAGCCGAAGGACGACGAGGAGCGCGAGCGCGCCGTCGCCGCCGGTCACGACCTCGACAAGGTGCTCGACCAGGACGACCTGGTCACGGGCGACAACACGTTCTTCGTCGCGACCGGTGTCACCGACGGCGTCCTCGTCGACGGTGTCCGTCGTTCGCGCGGCGTCATCCACACCGACTCGCTCGTGCTCCGGTCCCGCTCGAACACGATCCGCCGCATCCAGGCGGACCACCGCGCCGAGAAGTGGTTCTGATCCGCTGACCCGCGGCGCGCCGAGGATCCGCACAAGGAGAACCCGCTCGAACCACGTACTCCCGTGGTTCGAGCGGGTTTTCGTGGTCCCGGTCCCGGTCCCGGTCCCGGTCCCGGTCCCGGCCCCGGCCCCGGCCCCGCTCAGTCGCGCTCAGTGCTCGCGACGAGCTCCGGCGCCGTCAGCAACCGCGGCTCGTCCTCGATCGACGTCGGGTCCGCGATGACCTTCGACTCGTCGAGCAGCGACAGTCGACGGGCACTCGGGAGCACCTGCCGCTCGAGTGAGCCGACGAAGCGGTTGTAGTCGACCACGGCACCGCGGATCGAGCGGCCGAGCTTGTCCACGTGCCCGGCCATGGTCGACAGCCGCCCGTGCAACTCGCGGGACACCCGGAACAGCTCGCGTGCCTCCTGCGTGACGACGTCCTGCTGCCACGAGAACGCGACGGTCTTCAGCACGGACCACAGCGTCACGGGCGAAGCCAGTGCCACCCGCTTGCGGAACGCGTGGTCGAGCAGGCCGGGGTCGGCGGCCAGGGCGCTCGCGATGAGGGACTCCGACGGGATGAACGCCACCGTCAGCTCGGGGGAGGCGTCGTAGCCCGACCAGTACTCCCGGGCCGCCAGGGCGTCGACGTGCGCCCGGAGTGCCCTGACGTGCTGCGCCATGAGGTGTCCGCGCCGCGCACCTTCCGCCCCCGTCGCGGACGCCGGGATGTCCATCGCCTGCAGGTACGCGGCGAACGGCACCTTGGCGTCGACGGCGATGTTCTTCCCGCCGGGTAGGTGCACGATCATGTCCGGGCGGGCCGCCCCCGCCGTGGTGGTCACCGACGACTGCACGTCGAAGTCGACCCGTTCGAGGAGCCCGGCGGCCTCGACCACGTTCCGCAACTGCGTCTCGCCCCACACCCCGCGCGTGCTGTTCGACGACAGCGCGCTCGCGAGGGTCTCGGCCGTGGCACGGAGGCGTTCCTCGGACTCGGCGGCCGACCGGAGCTGCGCCGACAGGGCGCCGTACTGCTCGCTGCGGGAGCGCTCGAGCTCGGCGATCTTCTCCCGCATGACCTGCAACGTGTCGGCGACCGGGCTGAGCGCGGAGAGCACCTTCGACTCGTCCTGCGCCCGGTTCGACTCGGCGCCGTGCATGCGCTGCACGAGGTGCTCCAATTCGGCCGCCCGGCGCTCGAGGGAGTCGACCTGTCGGCGGTACTGCGCGTCCTGCGCGTCGAGCCGCTCCTCGGCGTCACGTCGGGCCGCGTCGAGTTGGGAACGGAGGCCGTCCGCCGTCGCGTTCGCGGTCGCTGCGTCCACTCCGGCACGGGACCGGGCGAGTGACCACGCGACCACGGCCCCGACGGCGATGCCGATCACGAGACCGATGACCAGGGCGAGGATCTGCATGACGCGACCCTGGCAGGTCCCACCGACACCGGGCCTCCCGGCCGGCGGCGAGCCGTGCGACGGGCCGGACGGGGCCCGTCGGACCGCGGTCAGTCCGAGAAGACCATGGGGCGGCGTGACAGCCGCGGCTGCGGCGTGGTCGCCTTCGGCTTCTCGACACGGGCGCGGACCGGGTTGATCGTGACGCGGGTCACGGCGCCGAGCGCCTCCACCGTCGGGACGCCGTGGAACCCGGCCGCGTGGACGACGATGGCGGCGCAGGCCTCGGCGTCGGCCGCCGCGTCGTGGTGCTGGAAGCCGGAGAAGCCCGCTGCCGTCGCGGCCGACGGCAGGCGGTACGAGTCCAGCGTGTACGTCTTCCGTGCGACCGCCAGCGAGCACATCGAGTGGTGCTCGGCGATGTCGATCCCCGTCGCCGCACACCCACCCGCGATGACGCCCATGTCGAAGCGGGCGTTGTGTGCGACGAGCACGTCGCCCTCCGCGAACGCCACGATGTCCGGGTACTGCTGCTCCCACGTCTTGGCGTGGGTGACGTCCGACTCGACGATCCCGTGGATCCGCGTGTTCCACTCGAGGAACGCGTCATGCCCGGCGGGCGGGCGGATGAACCAGGAGGCCCGTTCCACGACGCGGCCGCCGCGCACCTTGACGAGACCCACGGAACACGCGCTGGCGGGCGAGTTGTTCGCGGTCTCGAAGTCGATCGCGGTGAAGTTCAACACGCGATCGATCGTCGCACGGGGATACGACAACTCCGGAATCGAGCGCGGCGTGGTGCCGGCAGCGGGAGTCCCCGCTCGTACGCTGTGGCGATGGAGACCGGTCCCGCACGCACCCCGCTCGTCCTCGTCCTGGCGGGCGCCGGGTACGGACAGCAGGCTCCGCTCCTCCGGTGGTCGACGACCATCGCGCGGGAGTGCGGCTGTGCGGTCCTCGCACCCGACTGGACGGTCGACGACGCTGCCCGCGCCGACCCGGTCGGCTTCGTCACGCAACACGTCGCCACCGCGCTCGGCGACCGGCTGCCCGACCTGGTGGTCGCCAAGTCTTCGGGTGCTCCGCCCTGCCCTGGGCGGTGGCGCACGAGGTCCCCGGCGTGTGGCTGACCCCGGTGCTCACCGACGACACGGTGCGCGACGCGCTCGCCACGGTCAACGACGGACACGTCGCGGTCGGCGGTTCCGCCGATCCCATGTGGCGGCCCGACCGTGTCACGCACACCCGGGCGCGTCTCGTGACCGTCGACGGAGCCGACCACGCGCTCGAGGTCCCCGGTGACTGGCGACGCTCCCAGCGCCTCCAGGTCGAGGTGCTGAGCGTCGTCGAGGAGCAGGTGGCGGCCCTGGTCCGACCAGGCGGGCGGCGGTAGCCTCCCGTCATGGCCGACCCACGCGACCTCGACGACCTGTTGGCGCAGGCCGAGGTCGTCGACGCACCGCCGCGCACCGCACGACGGGCGATCAGCCTGGCCCTCGTGCTCGCCGGCACCTGCGTCGCGATCGCCGTCGGCGCCCTCGCCGGGTTCCGCGGGCTCGTCATCGCGGCGATCTGGTACGCCACGCTGGATCCCACGTCCAGCGGCGGCTGACGGACACACTGGAGGCTCCCCACCGGCACGGCCTGTCCGTCGCCGGCGCGTCGGCTCGGAACCGGCGGCGGGACCCAGGGGCGGCCCCGTCACGCCGCCGCCGGTAGGCTCTCCTCCCGTGGCACTCACCATCGGAATCGTCGGTCTCCCGAACGTCGGCAAGTCGACCCTGTTCAACGCCCTGACCAAGAACCAGGTGCTCGCGGCCAACTACCCGTTCGCCACCATCGAGCCGAACGTCGGGGTGGTGAACCTGCCGGACCCGCGTCTCGACCAGCTCGCGGAGCTGTTCGGCTCGGAGAAGACCGTGCCCGCGCCGGTGTCGTTCGTCGACATCGCCGGCATCGTCAAGGGCGCGAGCGAGGGCGAGGGCCTCGGCAACAAGTTCCTCGCCAACATCCGCGAAGCCGACGCCATCGCGCAGGTCGTCCGCGGCTTCACCGACGACGACGTCGTGCACGTGGCGAACAAGGTCTCGCCGGCGGACGACCTCGAGGTCATCAACACCGAGCTGATCCTCGCCGACATGGAGACCATCGACAAGGCGCTCCCGCGGTACGAGAAGATGCTCAAGCTGAAGCAGGCCGAGCCGATCGTGCTCGAGACCGCCCGCGACGCCCGTGCCGAGCTCGAGAAGGGCGTGCTGCTCTCCGCGACCTCGATCGACCTCGAGCCGATCAAGGAGCTCGGGCTGCTCAGCGCCAAGCCCTTCATCTTCGTGTTCAACGTCGACGAGGCGATCCTGACCGACGAGGCCCGCAAGGCCGAGCTCGCCGCCCTCGTCGCCCCGGCGAACGCGGTGTTCCTCGACGCCCAGGTGGAGTCCGAGCTCATCGACCTCGACCCGGCGGACGCCGCGGAGCTCCTCGAGTCCACCGGTCAGACCGAGTCCGGTCTCGACCAGCTCGCGCGCATCGGGTTCGAGACGCTCGGGCTGCAGACGTACCTGACTGCCGGTCCGAAGGAGTCGCGTGCGTGGACGATCGGCAAGGGGTGGAAGGCGCCCCAGGCTGCCGGTGTGATCCACACGGACTTCGAGAAGGGCTTCATCAAGGCGGAGGTCATCTCGTTCGACGACCTCATCGCCACCGGCTCCATCGCCGAGGCCCGTGCGCAGGGGAAGGCCCGCATCGAGGGCAAGGACTACGTCATGCAGGACGGCGACGTGGTGGAGTTCCGCTTCAACAACTGAGGCCCGGTGTCCTGCCCGCACCCGTGGTGCTCGTCGCCACCGGTGGGTACGGTGGAGCCGTCGCGCGCGATGCGCGGCGGGTCGGCAACCCGGCCCGGGGAAGCAACACGGGGGAGTGCCGGTCATGACCGAATTCGTCGAGGTGCCACTGCTCCCGCAGTCGGATTCGTCCAACGGTGGGAAGTTCACGTACTCCACCGCTTCGGCACTGCAGTCGAAGCTCCTGGCAGAAGCGGCTCGGCTCGAAGGGCAGGCTGGATCCCGGGCCTCGTACGTCTCGACGGCGAAGCACGACTTCGAGGGCCACTTCTCGGAGTTGTTCGCCACGAACGCCACCACGGCGTCGCAGGACGCGTCGAACCTCGCCAGTGCCCTCCGCACGGTCGCCGGGTACGTCGGCAAGATGATCGCGGCCGGTCACGAGGAGGACGCCCGCCGCAAGGAGAACAACGAGTGGGTCCACCGGCACAACAACAAGGACTTCGGCGACCAGTTCCACGACTTCTGGTTCGGTGAGGACGAGCGTCCGAACGTCGATCCCGGACCGGCCCCGACCTTCCCTGCTGCCCAGGCCTCGACCGGCTCCCGCCAGACCCCGGCTCCCGGTGGCGGTGGAGGCGGAGGCGGAGGTGGTACTTCCTCTGCGCGGCCGGAGGACATGCGGTCCTTCGCAACCGGATCCCGCGGGCTCGACGACGCCCTCGCGGCGGCCCCGGGCGGCATCGAGGCGGCGCTCGCCGACTTCGCGAGCGACTGTTCATGGGGCCACATCGATGCGGCCGGAGTGGTGGGCGCCTACCGCCGGTACCTCAGCGCGAACGCCGAGGACGCCTCCTGGGCCGACACGATCGCCGCCGCCTTCGAGGCCGCCGGCGGCGCCGGGGCGGTCTCGACCCTGAGCGACGCAGCGCTCGGCGCGGCACTGCAGGCGGCCGGCGTCTCGGCGAGCCGTTCGAGCCTCCAGATCGACCCGCCGACCGCGGCGGGTGCGATGCCCACCAGCGGGTACGCGAACGACCCGGTGAACACGTCGACCGGCAACTTCCTCGAGCCGGAGACGGACCTGGCCTTCGTCGGGGCATCCGGCCTGGCCTTGACGCGCATGTACAACTCGATGCCGTCCGCGCTCGGGACGCCGGGGGTGTTCGGACCGGGATGGGCATCGGTCCTCGACCAGGCGCTCCTGCTGTCCGACACCGGTGCCCGCTGGGTCCGGGACGACGGGCGAGCAGTCGACTACCCGCGCGACGGTGACGGCTTCGGTCGTGCTGTCGGCGAGAACTCCTGGCTGCACCGGGAGCCGGGCGAGGGTCCCGACGGGGCCCGTCTCGTCGTGCGCGACAACCAGGGCGGGTGGTGGGCGTTCGACCCGACCGGTCGCTGGCTCGCGTCCGGACGTGGGCACGGCGAGACCACCACGGTCAGCCGTGACGGTTCGGGTGCCGTCATCCGCCTCGAGCACGAGTTCGGCCGGAACCTCGAGGTGGAGTACGTCGGCGGGCGCGTGGCCGTGGTCCGTGCGTCGGACGGACGCCGGATGGAGTACGGGTACGAGAACGGGTACCTCGGCCGCGTGACCGGTGCACTCGGGACACGGACGTACCGGTGGAACGAGGACGGCCTCATCGCCGCTGTCGTCTCGGCCGCCGGCGTGGTCGAGGCCGAGAACACCTACGACGAGCAAGGACGTGTCGTCCTGCAGGTGTCCCAGTACGGGCGGCGCACGAGGTTCGCCTACCTCCCCGGTCGCGTGACCGCTGTGTCGGACGAGGACGGCACCCGGTCGAACTCGTGGATCGCGGACGCGAAGGGACGCCTGGTCGGGATGCTCGACTCCGCCGACCAGCGGCAGTCGATGACGTACGACGCTTCGGGCAACCTGGTCTCGTCCACGCGTCGAGACGGGTCCGTCACGGTCCACGCCCACGACGAGCGCGGTCGGCGGACGCGCACGGTCACCGCCGAGGGTGCGGACCTGACCTGGGGGTACGACGCGCAGGACCGGGTGACCACCTTCGTCACCGCGTCGGGATCGGTCATCAGCTACGAGTACCCCGATGACGTGTCGCGGAACCCGTCGGTCATCCACGACGCCCTCGGTGGGCGCACCGAACTGGAGTGGGATCGCGGTCGGCTGCTCAGGGTCGTCGACCCGACCGGCGTGCCGCTGCACTTCGCGTACGACCGGGCCGGTGACCTCGTCGCGATCCGGAACGCCTCGGGGGAGACGTCCCGGACCGAGCGCGACGCCGCGGGACGTCCGACCGCTGCCGTCAGTCCGTCGGGTGCGCGCACCGAGTACCGGTACGACGGAGCGGGGCTGCTCGTGCAGCGGACCGACGCGGACGGTGCGAAGTGGCGGTTCGAGCACGACCCTGCGGGACGGCCCACGGCGGTCGTGGACCCGACGGGCGCGCGGACCCGGTTCGAGTACGGAGCGAACGGCGAGCTCGTCCGCACCACCGATGCGCTCGGCAGGACCGTCGAGCGCGAGTTCGACGACCTGGGCAACGTGGCCGCGGTCGTGCTCCCGGGTGGCGGGAGGTGTGCGTTCGCGCACGATGCGCTCTCGCGGCTCACGAGCGTCATGGACCCCGCTGGCGGCACCTGGTCGCGCGAGTACGACGTGGCCGGGAACCTGACGGCGAGCATCGACCCGACCGGACTCCGGACCTCGGCGACGACGGAGCGCGACACCGGCACCGTCACGATCGCCGACGCCTTCGCCCGCACCACGGTCCGCTTCGACGAGTACGGCCGCCCGGTGCGGGTCGAGGCCGAGGACGGCTCGGCCGAACTCGTCACCTACGACGCGGCGGGCAACGCGGTCGAACTCGTCGACGGCGAGGGCGGCTTGACGACGCTCGAACGCGATCCGGCCGGTCGGGTCGTCGCCGTCGTGGCGGCCTCCGGCGCGACCACGGCGTACGAGTACGACGCGTGCGGTCGCCCGTGGCGGACCACCGACCCGGTCGGCGGGGTCACGGAACTCGTCTGGGACGCCGATCAGCGTCTCGTCGCCAGGACGTTCCCGACGGGCGAGTCCGAGCACTTCGAGTACGACGCGGTCGGACGCCTCACGGTGCAGCGGGTGCCCGGGGTCGGGACCACGCGGTTCGAGTACGACCGGGTCGGGCGGCTCGTCGCGACCCGGGGCCCCGCCTTCGGTACGCGTCGCTTCACCTACGACGCCGTCGGGCAGCTCGTCCGCACGGTGAACGGGGTCGGTGGCGTCACCTCGTACGACCACGACGACCTCGGGCGGATCACCCGGGTCACGGGGCCGACCGGAGCCGTCACCGAGTACCAGTACGACGACCTCGGCCAGGTCACCGGCATCACCGACCCCCTCACGCGCCGAACGGTCCTCCGGTACGACGCGGCAGGCCGACCGATCTCGCGGACGGATGCGGACGGCCGCACCACCACGTGGACGCACGACGCGTCCGGGCGGCCGGTCAGCACCTCGGTCGACGGTCGGCTGGTGTCGGTCGTCGAGCACGACGCCGCCCGGCGTCGGGTCGTCGTGCACGACCACACGCGCGACGACGGCAGGGTCGTCGACCACGAACTGCGCTTCGACGGTCGTGGTCTGCTCACCTCCCGGACCCGGGACGGCTGGGGCATGACCTGGGAGTACGGACCGGACGGCGAGCGCATCGCGTCGACCGACACGAACGGCGTGCGGACGACGTGGACGCGTGACGCAGCCGGACGGGCGGTCGCCATCGAGCACCCGGGACTCGGCCGTGTCAAGTTCGACCGCGACGCGAGCGGTCGGTGCATCGCCGCGCGTGCCGGTGGGCACGTGCAGAGCTGGGCCTTCCACGACGGGTTCATGATCCGGCACACGGGCGGGAGCGGTGCGACCCTCGTCGAGCGTGACGACCACGGGAGGGTCTCCCGGGTCACCCGGCAGGGCCCGGACGACGGTCCGGCCCGTGTGACCACGGTCGAGTACGACGCCGCGGGGCAACTCGTCGCGGTGGAGACGGACGCGGGCCGGTCGACGTGGGAGTACGACCTCGGCGGACGCCTGGTCGCGGAGTCCGGCCCCGACGGCACGACGACACACGA
This sequence comes from Curtobacterium sp. MCJR17_055, assembly GCF_003224335.1. Lineage (GTDB taxonomy): Bacteria > Actinomycetota > Actinomycetes > Actinomycetales > Microbacteriaceae > Curtobacterium. Next base: position 371,349 of record NZ_QKLF01000001.1, on the reverse strand, counting down.
GTACGACGCAGCGGGGCAGATCCGTTCGACGGAGCACCCGGACGGGTCGCGCAGCGAGTACCTGCACGACGCCCTGGGGCGGCGCGTGGCCGTCATCGACCCGGACGGGGCGACGACCGAGTACGGCTGGGGCACGATCGGTCGTCTGGCCGAGGTCGTGCACCGTCCCGTCCCCGGCACGAGCGACCACCCCGCGACGGAACACCGCCTGTGGGTCGACGCACTCGGCGAACTCGCGGAGGTCGACGACGCGTCGGTCTGGTGGGACACGGCCGCCGCCGTACCGACCCTCGTGGCGGTGGGAGGCGAGCGGGTGCTCGGGCTGCCCGCAGGGCTCACCGCGGTCGGGACGACCTGGACCACCGACCAGTGGCGTGGAGCACGGGCGACGGACGTCGGCGATCCCTGGGCGGTCACCGGGATCGTCGGCTCGTCGACCGCCGCATCCGGGTTCCCGGACGACATCGGGGTCACGGCGACGGGTGGGCTCGTCGTCGCGGGTTTCGAGTGGCTCGGTGCGCGTGTGTACGACCCGACCGCCCGGGGCTTCCTGTCCGCTGATCCGCTGCCCCCGGTCATCGCCGCCGGGTGGGACGGCAACCCGTACGCGTACGCGGGCAACGACCCGCTCGGGGCCGTCGACCCGACCGGACTCCGCCCGCTCACCGACGCAGAACTGAAGGCGTACGACAGCTCGGCATCGCGCGGCGCGTTCGCTGCCGCCGGTGACTTCTTCGCCGACAACTGGGAGTACTTCGCCGGGGGTGCCATGGTCGTCGCCGGCGGCGTGCTCATGGCGACCGGTGTGGGCGGCCCGGCGGGGATGATGCTGATCAGCGCCGGAGCCGACACGATCATCCAGAAGGCCACGACGGGCGAGGTCGACTGGGGCGAGGTCGCGCTCAGCGGCGCCCTCGGCGGGTTCGGCGGTGCGGGCATCGCAGCCCGGGCGGGACTGACCGGGATGAAGGCGTCGGTCGTCGCGGGTGCCAGCTCCGGCGGGATCGGTGGCGGCGTCCAGGGAGCGTACGGCTACTACACCGGGCCTGGCCCGCACTCGGTCACCGGAGCGCTCTCCGCCACGGGCCAGGGTGCGCTCGCGGGGACCGTCACCGGCGGCGCCGGTGGAGCCGTGGGCCAGAAGGTCAGCGAGGGCATCATGGGTGCGGTGACGCGGAACGCCTCCGCCGACACGGCGGTCATGGGGCGCAGCATGGAGTACCGCGTCCATCCCTACGGAGCTGCGCACGGGTACTCCTCGTACGAGGCGCTGCCGTCCCGGGTCTACGACTGGACAGAGGCGCACCTCCCCACGTCGGTCCACGAGCGGGTGCACCTCTGGGCGAACGAGAAATGGGTGGACTACCAGAAGATGCAGGGCAAGGACATCGTCGACATCGGCGCTCCGGACGAAGCGCTGCGCCCAGCAGGGGTCGATCCACTCGGACCGAGCGCGTACTACGACATGGAGCAGAGCCGGGTGGCCGGGTACTCCGGGTACTCCCAGGACCCCCAGCCGAGTTGGGACCTGCGATGACGTCGCCGACCTCGTCGCGCGCTCCGGAGCCGGGCCCACCGGAGACGCGGTACTTCCGCGTCGCAGGACGACCGCAGCGCCGGTTCCTGTTCACCGCCGGCGTCACCACGTGGGAGGTGTCGAGCGGCGCAGGGACCTCGTTCGTGGTGGACACTGCAGGACTGCGCGACGCGCTCGGCATCGCCCCCGGCGGTTCCCGGAACGACGAGCAGCACTGCCGGTCCCGAGCCGTCGAGCTGTTCGAGTCGGGCGACCGGGAGCACTGGGTGCAGTACCCGTTCGGCGGCACGGCCACGGACGAGGAAGTCCTGCGCGGCGCTGCCGGCCCTGACCCCTCGACGGCGTGATGCCCAGCCGGACCGGTGCTCGTCCGTGATGCGACGTCAGGCGTCGTCGGCGGCGCCCACGAACAGCGTCCGCCCGTCTGCGTTCACCGGGAGCACGTCGCCGCACCGCGCCGCTGCGTCCCGGAGCCGCCGGATGAACGCCGGGTCCTCCGGCTCCAGGAGGTCGTCCGGCGCCTCGCGCAGCAACAGTTCGCTGGACGGACCCACCAGCATCCTGGTCCGTTCGAGCGTCCCGTCGTCCCCGACGCAGGGCACCGCGATCGTGTCCGTCCTGGTGTTCGCGCCGAGGATGGCTGCGTAGTCGGCGACGGCATCCGCGATGAGGTCCCCGGTGAGGACGTCTGCGCCGTCGTAGTGGATGTACTTCACGATGTGCCCTCCCTGGTCCCCACGGTAGGCACCGGGGTTCCGGGAGCGGCACAGGATGAGTCGCCAGGCGCGGGGAGTGGACACCAGCGACCCAGGGGACGTCGCCGACGGCGCCACGTCAGCGCTTCAGAGCAGCCCGGCCGCCGGGTAGCGGACCCACGGGCCGGTACCCGACTCGGGGCGATGCTCCTCCATCACCCGCTCGACCACTCTGTGGTCAGCAGGCGCACGCCGGTACAGGGCGACGAGGTCGACCCCGGACTCCACGTGTCCGTCCTCCCAGCGAGCGTCGTAGCGGTACTCCCGTTGCGGTCGTCGGAGCCAGCGCGACGGCGATTTGCCGCCTGCCGCCTGCCGCCCACGGGCGCCGCGACCAGCAGGGCAGGAACGACGGAACGCCGCCCCCGGAGGGACGGCGTCTCGTGTCGAGTGGCGTCGGGCGGACCCGACCGTACGGCTCAGGCGGCCAGTGCCAGCTCAGGCGCACGCACGGCGCGCGCCTGCAGGATGGTGCGGCTGGCCTCGCCGCGCCAGGAGCGGCCCGGGACGACCCAGCCCGCTTCGCCGTCGACGGAGACGCGGACGCCGGGCGTCAGGAACAACCCGAGGTCGTCGGCGGGCATGCGCACGAGGTACTCACGCTGCGAGCGGTCCTCACGCACGGGGAACTCGGCGATGCGGTCGGGGGAGACGGTGGGCGCCGCGATGGCGGTCCCGGTGATGATGGTGTGTTCGTTCGTGGTCATGGTGCTGTCTTTCTTCAGTCGTTCGGCGTCGCGCGGGGCCGGACGGACTCCGTGGTCTCGTCGGCCGCAGGAGCGCGGACGCGCACGTCGACATTCGACGTGCATGCTCGCCGGTCGGGGAGCGGTGGTCTCGCTGGAATGCGATCCAGGGGGATCGGTTCGAGACGGTCGGTGTGCGCGAGTCAGATGGGTTCGCTGCAATGCACCAACTGAGGACACTACTCCGTAGACGTCCGTCTGTCCAGTCGCGCGGTCGGTTCCCGGGCCCCGCCGGCCAGGAGGCCCGCCCAGCGCTCGCCGTCGTGTCCGGTCTCCGTGCCGCATGACCGCATGCCAGTGGCAGCGACAGCCCGCTCCGAAGGTGTAACACGTGGGAAACCGACGAGGCCCGAGCGCGAAACACCCCGTCGTTACGGTTCGAGCACTGAGCAAGCGCTCAGCCCGAACCCCGACGAAGGACCCGCACGGATGCAGCACCGCACTCGGCTCCGCTCCCGCACGACCACCCGCCTGACCACCACACTCCGCACGGCCGTCATCACCGCGGGAGGTGTCGGCCTCGCCGTCCTCGCGGCGACACCGGCCGCCGCGGCCCCGGTCGCGACCACGGCCACGATCACCGCACCGGCCACGGTGACGGTCGGCGACACCGTCGACGTCGCCCTGACCCTGCCGGCCACGTCCGACGTCTTCGCGTACGAGATCGACATCGCGGCGGACGCCGACGCCGTCGAGGTCGTCGACGGCAGCGCGACCGGTCCGGACGGCGGGTTCGACTCGGTCGAGCAGGACGGCGACACCGTCACGCTCCTGCACACCCGCCTCGGCACCTCGCCCGCGCTGTCGGGTGACCTCGCGGCGTCGGTCGAGCTGACCGCGACGAGCCCCGCCACGGTCGACCTCGCCGTCACGAGCGTCACCCTGGTCGCCAGCGACGGCAGCACCACCACCCTGACCGACCCGGCCTCGACGACCGTGACGATCGCAGCGGTCCCGACGGCGAGCCCGACGCCGACCCCCGGCCCTCCCAGCACACCGACGGCGGCTCCGACCACCGCACCGGGCGGCACCGGCGGCGCCGGCGGACCCGGCACCGGCACGGGGACCGGCGGGTCCGTGGACCCGGTGACCGACACCTCACCCGCACCCGCCGGCGGCGCGCTCGCCTGGACCGGTGCCGATCTCGCACCCTGGATCGCCGCCAGCGTCGCGCTGCTGCTCGCCGGCGCGGGCCTCGTCGCCGCCCGTCGCCGTGCCTCCCGTGCGACCCGGACGGAGGACGCGCGATGACCGCCACCGACCGCTCCCGGACGGCCGACGCCACCTCGACCCGAACCCCCGGAGGAACCCCCGTGACCCGCCGTCGTCGCACCACCGTCGCCGGAGCCGCGCTCCTGGCCCTCGTCGGCACCGCCGTCGTCGCGACCCCCTCCCTGGCCGCGAACGCCGCACCTGCCGCGGTCGACACGAGCCCCGCCGCGATGCTCGCCCCGTACTACACGGCGCTCGACCTGACGGGCGACGACCAGGTCACGACCGCCGACCTCACCGTCCTGTCCGACCACCTCGGAGCGACCACCGCGGACGCGGACTGGTCGGCGGTCTCGGCGGCCGACACCGACGGGGACGGCACGATCACGCTTCCGGACGTCGCCGGTCTGTCGCAGCGGATCATCTACGACGACGGGCCGTTCACCCTCGTCGAGGCGTCGACGCTCGACATGCAGGCCGCGATGAACGCGGGCGTCACGACCTCGGCCGAGATCACCCAGGACTACCTCGACCGCATCGCCGCGTACGACCGGACCACCACGGACACCGGGACGGGCGGGCGGCCGCTCAACTCGATCGTCACGACGAACGCCGCGGCACTCACGGCAGCGAAGGCCGCCGACGCCGAGCGGGCCGCGCACGGGATGACGAGCATGCTCCTCGGCGTCCCGATCGCGCTGAAGGACAACTACGACACGAAGGACATGCCGACCACCGGCGGCTGCGGCTGCTGGGACGACAACCAGACCACGACCGACGCGGCCATGGTCGCCGGCCTCCGCGACGCCGGGGCGGTCGTCCTCGCCAAGGCGAGCCTCGACGAGTTCGCCTTCGGGTTCGTGTCCGAGTTCTCCTCGAACCAGCCGGCGGGATCGTCGCTCCTCGTCGCCAGCCCCTACGTGACCAACCAGACCGCCGGCGGGTCCAGCGGCGGCACGGGCGCGGCGATCGCGGCGAACCTGGCGGGCATCGGCTTCGGCACCGACACCGGCGGCTCGATCCGCATCCCGTCCTCCTACAACCAGCTCGTCGGCATCCGCCCGACGGTCGGTCTCGCGAGCCGCGACGGCATCATCCCGCTCGCGCTGTCCCAGGACACCGGCGGCCCGCTCGCCCGTTCGGTCACCGACGCCGCCGTGGCGCTCGACGCCGTCACCGGCATCGACGCGGCCGACCCGGTCACGCAGGGCCAGGCGGGCAAGGTCCCGACCTCGTACACGCAGTTCCTCGACCCGACGGCGCTGCAGGGGAAGCGGATCGGCTACGTCACGTCGATGGTCGGCACGAACCGCACCACCGCGCGGCTCTTCGCCGAGGCCCGGGCCACCCTGGAGGCCCAGGGTGCGACCGTCGTGCCGATCACCGCGACGCCCGAGTTCAACCGCGTCCTCAGCGAGGGCAGCGGCAGCACGAACGAGTTCAAGCACGACCTGGACCAGTACGTGGCGAAACACCTCGACCCGGACGTCACCGCGCGCTCCCTGCAGGGCATCCTCGACTCGGGGGAGTACGTACCGAGCCGGAAGGGCACGTACCAGCAGCGCAACGCGATCACGGAGGCGCAGTACCAGGCCTGGGCGGGACCGGAGGGCTCGCACACCACGCAGATCGCGACCGGGAAGCAGGTCGTCACCGGGATGATGGACGCGCAGGACCTCGACGCGCTCGTCTACCCGTCGGGAACCCCGTACGGCACGCAGGGCACGAACATGCGCCTCAGCCCGAACACCGGCATGCCGGCCGTGACCGTCCCGATGGGACAGGCCACCGCGGCGGACGCCACGATCACCGGGGCGGGCGTGAACCTCGAGTTCCTCGGCCGCTCCTACGACGAGGGCACCGTCATCGGCCTCGGCTACGGGTTCGAGCAGGCGACGCACGCCCGCACCAGCCCGGCGCTGTACCCGGCGCTCGGGTGAGCACGCCGGTCGCCGACGCGACCGACTGACGGACGGGAGGTCCGACCAGCTGGGGTCGGGCCTCCCGTCCGTCTCGTTGCGGCTCCGCAGCCGCGTCCGTCAGTTGAGCGTCGGGGTGTCCTCCGGCACGACGCCGCCGAGGTAGAGGTCCGCGGCGAGGTCGCGGAGCGCCCGCAGGGCGACGCGCTGTGTGAGCGGGCCGTAGGAGATGCGGGCGACGCCGAGCGCTTCGTACTCGGACGCAGGCAGTGCGCCCGGCAGGCCGATGACGCTGAGCTTGCCGCGGCCCAGGCCCTCGACGAGCTGTTCGACGACCTCGCGCTGGTGCCCGCCCGGCACGAACACGAGCGGGGCGCCCGCGTCGAGGAACGCCTTGCCGCGCGCGATGGCGTCCGCGATGCTCTCCGCGATCGGGCGGTCACCGCCGCGGGCGATGGCGTCGGTCCGGGCGTTCAGCTGGAAGTCGACACCCTCCTGCTCGGCGGCCTTGATGATCGCGGCGACACGGGCGACCGACTCGTCGAACGGGCGGAGACGGTCCTCGACGTTCGCGCCGACGATGCCCAGGCCGATCGCGCGGCGGATCGTCTCGGCCGGGTCCTCGTACCCGTCGTCGAGGTCCGCGGTGACGGGCAGGTCCACCGCGTCGACGACGGTCTTCGCGCCGGTGAGGGCGAGGTCGAGCGGCATGCCGCCGTCCTGGTACCCGTACGACGCGGCGATCGAGTGCCCGGCGGTGGCGATCGCGCGCGTCTCGGGCAGGGCCGCGACCGTCTTCGCGCTGATCGCGTCCCAGACGTTCACGACGCGGAGGATCTGCGGGGCTTCGTGCAGGGACTTGAGGGTCGTCGCCTTCTCGGCGGTGCTCGTGGTCATGGAGCCGACAGTAGGCGTGCGGCGGAGGCGCTGTTCACGCTGGGCGACACCGTTCGCGGGCGGCGGCCCGAACGGTGTCGCCCAGTGCGAACGGTCGCCTGCGGCGCGGGCCGCAGACGACGCGAGATGACGTCCGGACTCGTGCCGGGCCTCCCGGCGGGGCATGCTGGACGGCATGGCGAGCGACGAACAGGACCCGGTCGGCACGCTCCGCGGGGTCCGCACGAGCATCAAGTGGACGCGGTACGCGCCCGACGTGCTGCCCCTGTTCGTCGCCGAGATGGACCACGAGGTCGCGCCGGAGATCCGGCAGGCGCTCGTCGAGCGGGTGCAGCAGTCGGACCTCGGGTACCTGGACGGGCCGGGACCGCTCGCGCCCGCGTTCGCCGCGTTCGCCCGCGACCGCTGGGGCTGGGACGTCGACCCGGCACGCGTGTACCTGGCGACGGACGTCAGTGTCGGCATCGTCGAGACGCTCCGGCTCGCGCTGCCCGACGGCGGTCGCGTCGCCATCACGCCGCCGGTGTACCCGCCGTTCTTCGAGCTCGTCGAGGAGGCCCGATGTCAGGTCGAGGAGGTGCCGCTGCTCGAACGGTGGGGTGTGTACCGGCTCGACCTCGACGGCCTCGAGCGGGCGTTCGCCGACGGGGTCCGGGTGTTCCTGCTCTGCAACCCGCACAACCCGATCGGGCTCGTCCACGACCGCGCGGACCTCGTCGCGCTCGCGGAGCTGGCCGCCCGGTACGACGTCCTCGTCATCAGTGATGAGATCCACGCTCCGCTGACGCACCCGGGCGTGCAGTTCACGCCGTTCGCGAGCATCGCCGAGCCGCTCGGGGCGCGGAGCGTCTGCGTGACGAGTGCGAGCAAGGGGTGGAACCTCGCCGGCGTGAAGTGCTCGGTCATCGTCGCCGGGGACACCCGCACCACCGAGCTCCTCGACACCCTGTGGGAGGAGGTCGCCTGTCGGACGAGCATCCTCGGGCTGCACGCGAACGTCGCGGCCTTCAGCCTGGCCGTCGGGTGGCTCGACGACGTCGTCGACCGCATCGTCGCGAACGACCGGCTGCTGGCGAAGCTCCTCGCCGAGCACCTGCCCGGCGTCGTCTACGCGCGACCGCGGGCCGGGTACCTGGCCTGGCTCGACTTCCGGGGGCTCGGCCTCGGCGACGACCCGGCGGTGCAGCTCCGGGAGCACGCGTTCGTGGCGCTCAACTCCGGCTTGCCGTTCGGGGCGCAGGGGAGGGGGTTCGCCCGGATCAACCTGGCGTGCTCGCCGGAGACCCTGCGCGAGGCGGTGTTCCGCATCGCTGCCGCGTACCCGTCGAGCGCGCAGGAGGGTGTCGTCTGGCACGTCGCCTGACGGGGACTGCGGTCGCCCGCCTCTGCTTCCCAGATCGGCGACGAGGGTGGGCCGTCCACAGATGACGGTGCCCGACCTCGGCGCGGTGCTGCGTTCGGGGATCGTTCTGCTGTGCTTCTCCACCAGGAACCGGCCGCCGGGTCACCACGAGCGTCCAATGCCGCTAGACGAACTTGTCCAGCTCGAGTTGGACACGTACCGTGAAGCGTGCGGACCTCATCCGCGCCCTCCACCAGCGAGCGCAGCGACGGGGCGTCGAGTTCGTGCTCCTCCGGCACGGCGGGCGCCACGACGTGTTCCTGTTCGGCAGCGCACGCATCGAGGTCCCGCGACACCGGGAAATCCGGGAGATGCTGGCGCGCGCGATCATCCGTGCGTGCGACGACGGGGAGGACGACCGATGACCACGAAGCACACCGTCCGGGCTCAGCGCGACGGACGTTCCTGGCTCGTGTGGATCGACGACGAGTTGCGGACGCAGGCGCGACGGCAGCGCGACGTCGAGTTGATGGCCCGCGACTGGTTGGCGAACATGCACGACCGCGACGCGGACAGCTTCACGCTCGACGTCGAGTTCGTGCTGCCGGACTCGGTCCGTGCGCACCTGGACCGTGCGGTGGAGCTGCGGGCCGAGGCCGACCGAGCACGACGAGCCGCCACGAACGAGACGGCAGCAGCGGCCCGGGAACTGCACGAGGCCGGGCTCACCCTTCGCGAGATCGGGCCGCTGCTCGACGTCTCGTACCAGCGAGCGCAGCAGCTGGTGGCCGCCGCGGAGTGACCCGCTCAGGCGACGGGCGCGAAGTGGTTGCGACCGATGACGGTCACGTGTAGGTCGACCTCGCGGGAGGGGACCTGGTCGGTCAGGGAGATCCACTCGCGGGCCACGAACGCGACGGACGGCCACCGGCGGACCTCGGTCACGGGGAACCCGTCGATGAACACCTGCCACATGCCCTGCTCACGGACGGCCTGGACCTCGTGCGTCGCCATGCCCGAAGCGTAGCAACGGCACCAGCGGACCGGCCAGGACGGCGGAGCGCCCCGGCCGGCCAGCGGGTGGGAGCGGCCGCGGCTCGGAGCGGCCCCCGGCTCGGAGTGGTCAGGGCGTGACCATGCCGCCGTTCACGTTGAGGGTCTCGCCCGCGACGAAGCTCGACTCGTGCGAGGCCAGGAACACGTACGCGGGAGCGAGCTCGGCGGGCTGCCCGGGGCGACCCATCGGCGACTCGCTCGACCCGAAGTCCGGCAGCGTCTCGGGGTCGACCCCGGCGGACACCTGGAGCACCGACCAGGTCGGCCCGGGCGCGACGACGTTCACGCGGATGCCGCGCGGGATGAGCTGCTGCGCGAGCCCCTTCGAGAAGTTGTTGACGGCCGCCTTCGACGCCGCGTAGTCGAGCCGGTCGGGAGCGGGCTGGTAGGCCTCCATCGACGCGGTGGTGATGATCGTCGAGCCGGGCTCCAGGTGGGGGAGCGCCGCCTGCACGAGCCGGAAGAGCGAGAGCACGTTGACGGTGAAGGTGTCGACGAGCTGGTCGTCCGGGATGTCGGTGACCTCGGCGCGCCAGTGCTGCTTGCCGGCGCAGCTGACGATCGCGTCGAGCCCGCCGAGTTCGGCGACGGCCCGCTCGACGAGCGCTGCGGGGTAGTTCGGAGCGGTGAGGTCGCCCGGGATCGTGACGGCCTTGCGGCCGGCGGCCTCGACCAGGGCGACGATCCGCTGCGCGTCTTCCTCCTCGTCGGGCAGGTAGGCGAGGGCGACGTCGGCGCCTTCGCGCGCGTAGGCGATCGCGACGGCCGCGCCGATCCCGGAGTCGGCGCCGGTGATCAGCGCGCGACGCCCGGTGAGGCGCCCGGTGCCGCGGTAGGAGTCCTCACCGTGGTCCGGCTTCGGGTCCATCCGCGACTCCAGGCCGGGCTCCGGCTGCTGCTGCGGTTCCGGGCTGGTGTTCGGGTACCGGGTCGTCGGGTCGCTGTACTCGTACTGGTCGCGAGGCATGTCGAGGACCGTACGCGGACCGGCCGGGAGGCCCGTCAACAGGTGCGCGCTCCGGCCTGCGTCACCGGCGTCAGAGGTCGAGCACCATCGCCACGTCCGCTCGGACGTACGGGCTTGGCGGGTGCTCGTCGGTGCGGAGGTGACGGAACCCCGTCGTCTCGTACAGGTGCACGGCACTCGTGAGTCCGCTGTTCGTCTCGAGGAGCACCCGGCGTGCGCCGAGCTCCCGGGCGCGGTCGACCGCGGCGCGGATGAGCCGGCGTCCGGTGCCGTGCCCCTGGTGGTCCGGGTCGACGGCCATCTTCACGAGTTCGAACGCGTCGTCGCCGTGCGGGGCGAGCCCGACGCAGCCGACCACGTCGGAGCCGAGTCGGGCGACGAGGACGACGCCGCCGGGCTCGACGATGTGCTGGACGGGGTCGCCGAGCAGTCGACGGTCCTCGTCCTCGAGTGTGAAGAACGTCGTGATCCACCGCTCGTTCAGGGAGCGGAACGCGGCGGCGTCGGCGGCGGAGGACATGTCGTCGATGACGACCTCGGTGGTGGCGGGCATGCCTCCATCCTGGGTCGCCGAACCAGACACGTCCAATACTCGTTCGGTCGGATCGATAGCATCCCGCTATGGATCGTGCTCCCGAGGTCGACCTCCGACAGCTCCGGGCGTTCCTGGCGCTCGCCGGCGAACTGCACTTCGGTCGGGCGGCCGTCGACCTGGGGATCGCGCAGCCCGCGCTGTCCCAGCTCATCCGCCGCGTCGAGGTCGCCCTCGGCGTGGAGCTGTTCGCGCGCACCTCGCGGAGTGTCGCCCTCACGCCCGCCGGTCGGGTGCTGCAGGGGCGGGCGCGGTCCCTCCTGGCGCAGGCCCGACGGGACCTGGACGAGACCGTGCGGGTCGGACGGGGAGAGGCGGGGCGGCTCGACGTCGGGTTCGTCGTCTCGGCGCTGCCACTCGGTCCGATCGAGCGCGTGCAGCGGTTCCGGGAGCGCTTCCCCCTCGTGCGCGTCGAACTCACCGAGGGGTTCTCCTCGCGGCTCGTCACCGCGGTCCAGCGCGGGGAACTCGACCTGGCCGTCGTGCGCGACCCGGACCCGGTCGACGGCGTGCGGTTCACCCGGTTCCGGAGCGAGCCGTTCGTGGCGGCGGTGCCGCGCGACCACCGGTTCGCCGGGCGGCCGAGCATCCGGGGGCCGGAGCTGCTCGACGACCCGTTCGTGTTCTTCCCCGCCGAGGCCGGCAGGCTCGCCACCGAGCGGAACACCGCGCCCGTGGCCTCGGGTGGTCGGCGTCCGGTGATCGTGCAGGAGGCCACGACCTGGGCGACCGTGCTGCACCTGGTCGGCGTCGGCCTCGGGGTGACGGTGCTGCCGGAGAGCGCGGCGCTGGCGGCCCCGGACACGGTGCTGCTCCTGCCGCTCGAGGGCAGCGCGCACCGCAGCGAACTCGTCTGGGCGTCCCGGTCGGGTGACGACCGCGAGGTCCTCCGCAACTTCGCCGCCGCGGACTGACCGGGCGCGGAGTCAGCCGAGCGGCAGGACCGGTGCGCGCTGGTCGCCGAGCTCGTCCTCGCGCCACGGACGGGTGCCGGTCAGCGCGAGCCCGAGCTGCACGAGCACGAACGCCACGTGGGGTTCGACGTCGGGGTCCCACGGCCCCTCGACGCCGAGGCCGAACGCGCCGAGCTCGTCGTCGGCCTCGTCCCGGAGCGTGAGACGCCACCGGCCGTCCCCGAACTCCTCGGCGACGGCCCACCGTGCGGTGCGGAAGCGGTCCGGCGTCACGCCGTCTTCATGATGTCGGCCGTGAAGTTGTGCAGCCGCGCGAGCAACGACTCGGACCGCATCGCGATCGTCGCCGGCGGGTTGAGGTGCGGCGGTGCCGTGCGGATGAGCATCGAGCAGCCGAGGTCCTCGCAGATGTACGAGCCGATCGTGTTGCCGTTCCGGCCGGCCTCGCCCGCGCGGGCAGCGGAGAACAGGCGCACCTGCGTCGCCGGCTGCGGGGAGTGGCAGAACGAGCACATCGCCGCGATGCCCGGACGGAGCGAACCACCCGCGGCCCGGACGACGATGCCGACGGGCTTGCCGTCCATCCAGGACACCATGTACCCCCGGCGGGCGGCCTGGGGGTCACGCCAGCCCAGGTACTCGCGTTCGTTCCACAACGTCTCGTGCAGCCCCGGGATCGGGAGTTGCGCGAGTTCGTCGGGCGTCGCGTTGACGAAGGACGATCGGATGTCGGATTCGGTGAGCGGCTGCACGGTTCCCCTCGCGGTGGCGGACCGGACCAGGCTAGCCCCGTGCGCCGACAGGCGGACGCAGCGCGGGCCTCCCGTCCGGTTCAGGACAGCCGGGAGGCCCGGACCGCGCCGAGCGCACCGGTCCCGTCCGCCACCAGCACCGCCCGACGGAGCGCGTCGCGGCCGACGCGACGCGCGGCGGCGTCGTCGGCGGCGAACTCGACGAGGACACGGGTGGACCGGGCCATCGCCCGTGCTCCCGGGACCCACGGCACGGCCCGTTCCACGGACTCGGCGAAGCCGACGACGGACGCGTGGTGCTGCCGGAGGTGGGCACGCTCGTGGGCGACCACGGCCTCCAGTTCGTCCGTGCGCAGCCGGTCGGCGAGCCCGGTGCTGACGAGGACACCGCCCGACCGGCCGGGCACGGCGCACGCCAGGGCGGTGTCGGCCTGCAGCACCGCGACGAGGGTGCCGTCCACCTCGCGGTGCGGTGCTGCGCCGGCGCGGAAGGCCTCGCGCACGGCCGCGTGCGCGGGACTCGGTCGGACGCGGACCGCGACGGCGAACGCGATCACGGCGAGGACGGCGACGCCCACGTTGAGCCCGTGACTCGGCGAGTCGCCGATGCCGAACGGGTCGCCCAGCGGCCGGTCCGCGAGCACGACCAAGGCGATGCCGACGACGAACCCGGCCGTCCCGACCACCACCGCGGCCTGCCATGCGGCGATCGCCGTCCGCGGGCGGTCGATCGTCCACCCCGCCCGGGTGAGCACGCGCGGGACGAACGCGACCACGGCGAGGGCGAGCACGACCAGGCAGACGCCGGTGACGACCACGGGACGGACCGGTCAGGGACGGGTGCGCGAGTCGATCGCGCGGCGGAGGACCTCGAGGTCCCCGGACGCGAGCGAGCCGGTGAACTGCAGGAGCGCGGCCTCACGGTCGGAGGCCGCGGCGAGCGCGGTCGACATGAGCGACGCGGTGTGGTCCTCGCGCGAGTGCGCGGCACGGAAGGTCAGCGGAGCATCCGCGTGTTCCTCGCGCAGCACCGCACCCTTGCGACCGAGCCGGTCGAGCACGGTGAGGACCGTCGTCAGGGCGGGCCGGGGCTCCCCGAACGCGTCGAGGACCTGGCGGGCGGTGAGCCCGTCGCTCGCCGAGGCGTCGGCGGACCAGAGCGTGTCGAGCACCGCCTGCTCGAGCTGCCCACGGGGGCGCGATCGCTGTCCTGCCACGACCGCCACTCTACGTGATGTCGAACGGCCGACCGGTGCTCCCGTCGCCGAGGACCGGGTCGGTGGTCGGGGAGACCGCCGGACGCGCAGTCCGACACATGCCCGTAACGCGGGCTCGGTATGCTCAGCGGACAACAGAACACGACGGCCGACCACCCGCCGCGGGAGAGCCCGACCGGATCGCAGCGCATCATCGATGCTCCTCCGGTCCCGGGCACCGAAGGAGCAAGCTCCCCGCCAATCTCTCAGGTCCAACACCGCAGCGGACAGGCCACTCTGAAAAGCAGACGCGATCGACGTGGGCGCATCCCGCGGCGCACCGTCTCGCCCACGGTGAAAGCCGCAGGACCTCACGGGCCGCGGTGAAGCTCTCAGGCCCATGACAGAGGGGGAGTTCCGCACCCGACGACGGTCGTCGGGCCCTGCCGATGTCAGGAGGACTCCGTCTTGTCCGAACCACTGCGTTCGTCGCCGCTCGAGGCAGCGCACGAAGCCGCCGGTGCGACCTTCACCGACTTCGCCGGCCACCGCATGCCGGTCCGGTACTCGTCGGACCTCGCCGAGCACCACGCCGTGCGCCGAGCCGCAGGGGTGTTCGACCTGTCGCACATGGCCGAGATCGGCGTGCAGGGACCCGACGCCGTCCCCTACCTCGACGCCGCACTCGCCGGGTCGTTCGGCGCGATGCCGGTCGGCCGGGCGAAGTACTCGCTGCTCCTCACCCCGGACGGCGGCATCCTCGACGACCTCGTCGTGTACCGCACCGGTGAGGACGTCTTCCTCGTCGTCGCGAACGCCGGCAACCGGGACGTCGCCGTCGCGGCCATGCAGGACCGTGCCGCCGGGTTCGACGTCCTCGTGTCGGACGACTCCGACCGGACGGCCCTCGTCGCGATCCAGGGGCCGGCCGCAGCGGGCACGCTCGACGCCCTCGTCGTCGCCGATCGTCTGCAGCCGGAGTCCCCGCTCGACGAGCTCCGGTACTACCGCGTCCTGCACGCCCTGTTCGACGGCAGCGAGGTGCTCATCGCCCGCACCGGGTACACGGGCGAGGACGGCTTCGAGCTGTACAGCGACACCGAGGTGGCCCCGGCGATCTGGGACGCCCTGCTCGCCGCCGGGGCCGAGCGCGGGGTGGTGCCCGCCGGGCTCGCGGCGCGTGACACCCTCCGCCTCGAGGCCGGCATGCCGCTCTACGGCCACGAGCTCGACACCTCGGTCCGACCCGCACAGGCCGGACTCGGCCGGGTCGTCGCCACCTCGGGGTCCTTCGTCGGCGACGCCGGCGTGCAGCCGGCCCCCGACGCCCGCGTCCTCGTCGGCATCGTGATGGAGGGACGCCGTGCTGCCCGTGCCGGGTACGACGTCCTGCGCGACGGGGTCGTCGTCGGCACCGTGACCTCCGGCGCGCTCTCGCCGACGCTCGGCCACCCGGTCGCGATGGCGTTCGTCGACCCGGACTGCGCCGACGGGGGACAGGTCCTCCACATCGACGTCCGTGGCACCGCCATCCCCGGCACCGTGACCGCGCTCCCCTTCTACCGCCGCGCCTCGAAAGGCTGATCCCATGACCGACCAGACCGCACTGCAGTACACCAAGGACCACGAGTGGATCCTCGTCGAGGGCGACGTCGTCACCGTCGGCATCACCGACCACGCCGCCGAGCAGCTCGGTGACGTGGTCTACGTCGAGCTCCCCGCCGTGGGCACCACCACGACCGCCGGCGAGCAGCTCGGTGAGATCGAGTCCACCAAGAGCGTCGGCGAGCTCTTCGCTCCCATCGAGGGCGAGGTCGTCGAGGTCAACGAGGCCGTCGTCGCGACCCCGGACACCATCAACCACGACCCGTTCGGCGCCGGCTGGCTCGTCAAGCTCAAGGTCGACGGCACGACGTTCCCCGAGGACCTCATGGACCACGACACGTACCGGGCCTCGATCGCATGACCGCGGACCAGGACCTCACCACGTCGACGAACCTGCAGACCACCTTCGCCGACCGCCACATCGGCACGACGTCGGCCGAACAGCAGGCCATGCTCGACGTCGTCGGCCAGCCGTCGCTCGACGCCCTCGTCCGGGCAGCCGTCCCCGAGTCGATCCACGCCGCACCGGTCGCGCACTCGAGCGTGCCGACCGCGGTGGGGGAGACCGAGGCGCTCGCCGAACTGCGGGCCGTGGCCGGGCGCAACACCGTCCGCCGGGCGATGATCGGCCTGGGCTACTCCGACACGCACACGCCGGCGGTCATCCAGCGGAACGTGCTCGAGAACCCGAGCTGGTACACGGCCTACACGCCGTACCAGCCGGAGATCTCGCAGGGCCGGCTCGAGGCGCTCATCAACTTCCAGACGATGGTGTCCGACCTCACCGGCATGGCCACCGCGGGCGCCTCGATGCTCGACGAGGGCACGGCCGTGGTCGAGGGCATGCTCCTCGCCCGTCGCGCCTCGAAGGTGAAGGGTGACGCGTTCCTCGTGGACGCCGACCTCCTGCCGCAGACCGCCGCGATCCTCGGCCACCGCGCCGAGGCGGTCGGCATCACCCTGCGGTCCTTCGACGCCGCGGAGGGCCCCACCGACGAGCAGCTCGACGGTGCCTTCGGCGTCGTCCTGCAGTACCCCGGCGCCTCCGGCCGGATCGTCGACCCGAGCCGTACCGTCGAGCGCGTCCACGCGGGTGGCGGCATCGCCGTCGTCGCGGCGGACCTGCTCGCGATGACGCTGCTCGCGAGCCCCGGTGACCTCGGCGCCGACGTCGCGGTCGGGACCAGCCAGCGCTTCGGCGTCCCGCTCGGGTTCGGCGGACCCCACGCCGGGTACCTCGCCGTCCGCGCGGGCCTCGAGCGTCAGCTGCCGGGCCGACTCGTCGGGGTGTCCTTCGACGCCGACGGCAGCATGGCCTACCGGCTCAGCCTCCAGACCCGCGAGCAGCACATCCGCCGCGAGAAGGCGACGAGCAACATCTGCACCGCGCAGGTGCTGCTGGCGGTCATGGCGTCGATGTACGCGGTCTACCACGGGCCCGAGGGCCTGCGGTTCATCGCGTCCCGGGTGGCCCGGACGGCCACGGCCCTCGCCGACGTCGCCCGCGCAGCCGGCGCCGAGCTCGTGCACGACGCCTTCTTCGACACTGTCACGCTCCGGTTCGCCGGCCGCGCGGAGTCCGTCGTCACGGCAGCGCACGAGGCCGGGTACCTGCTGCACCTCGTCGACGCCGACACCCTCCAGCTCTCGGTCGACGAGACCACCACGCCCGAGGACGTCGTCGCCCTCGCCCGGGTGTTCGGCGCGACCGACGTGACCGTCCCGGCGATCGAGACCGCCGTGCGGGACGCGACCACGGGCGTCGTGTCCGGGCTGGAGCGCGCGAGCGCGTTCCTGACCCACCCGGTGTTCAGCGCCCACCGCAGTGAAACGCGGATGATGCGCTACCTCAAGCACCTGTCCGACAAGGACTACGCGCTCGACCGCGGCATGATCCCGCTCGGCAGCTGCACCATGAAGCTCAACGCGGCGACCGAGATGGCCGCCGTGACGTGGCCCGAGTTCGCCCGACTGCACCCGTTCGCCCCGCGCGGGGACGTGGAGGGCTACCTCGACATGATCGGGGACCTCGAGACCTGGCTCGCCGAGGTGACCGGCTACGACACCGTCTCGGTGCAGCCGAACGCGGGCAGCCAGGGCGAGCTCGCCGGACTCCTCGCGATCCGCGGCTACCACCGCTCTCGCGGCGACGAGGCACGCACGGTGTGCCTCATCCCGTCGAGCGCGCACGGCACGAACGCGGCGTCGGCGGTCCTCGCCGGCATGCGGGTCGTCGTGGTCGCCTGCGACGAGGACGGCAACGTCGACCTCGACGACCTCCGGGCGAAGACCGCGCAGCACGCCGAGCAGCTCGCCGCGCTGATGATCACGTACCCGTCGACCCACGGGGTGTACGAGCACGACATCACCGCGGTCTGCGACGCCGTGCACGACGCCGGCGGCCAGGTCTACGTCGACGGCGCGAACCTCAACGCGCTGCTCGGGCACGCCCGATTCGGGGACTTCGGCGGGGACGTCTCGCACCTCAACCTGCACAAGACCTTCTGCATCCCGCACGGTGGTGGCGGTCCGGGCGTCGGGCCGGTCGCCGCGAAGGCGCACCTGGCACCGTTCCTGCCCGGGCACCCGATGGCGCAGGAGGCCGACCGGCGGACGGGTGCCGAGGCGTCGACCGAGGACGGCCGGCTCGCGCACGCGGGCGGTCCGGTCTCCGCCGCGCCGTACGGCAGCCCGAGCATCCTGCCGATCACCTGGACCTACGTCCGGATGATGGGCGTCGAGGGCCTCACCCGCGCCACCGAGGTCGCCGTGCTCGGCGCGAACTACCTGGCGGCGCGGCTGCGCGAGGCGTTCCCGGTCCTGTACACGGGCGAGTCGGGTCTGGTCGCGCACGAGTGCATCCTCGACCTCCGCCCGCTGCGGGAGGCGACGGGGATCACCGTCGACGACGTCGCGAAGCGGCTCATCGACCACGGCTTCCACGCCCCGACGATGTCGTTCCCGGTCGCGGGCACGCTCATGGTCGAACCGACCGAGAGCGAGGACCTCGCCGAGCTCGACCGCTTCGTGGACGCGATGCTCGCCATCCGGGCCGAGGCGGACGCGGTCGGCCGGGGGGAGTGGCCGGCGGAGGACAACCCGCTCGTGAACGCCCCGCACACGGCAGCGTCGGTCATCACCGGCGAGTGGGACCACGCCTACACGCGGGAGCAGGCGGTCTACCCGTCGGCCGGGCAGG
The DNA here is from genome assembly GCF_003224335.1 of Curtobacterium sp. MCJR17_055. GTDB lineage: Bacteria > Actinomycetota > Actinomycetes > Actinomycetales > Microbacteriaceae > Curtobacterium. The sequence continues at coordinate 352,660 of NZ_QKLF01000001.1, read as the reverse complement.
CGACGCGCAAGTACTGGCCGCCGGTGCGCCGCATCGACCAGGCGTACGGGGACCGCAACCTCGTGTGTGCGTGCCCGCCGATCGAGGCGTTCGCGTAGCAGGATCGCCATCCTGACGACGACGGTGGAGCGCTCCGACCACGAGCCGCTCTCGACCACACCTGTGGTTCACCGGGACGTCACCTGGACGATGCACGGACCTCGATGCAAACGCAACAGATCACCTGATCCCGGCTCGCGCACGCGGGGAAGTTGCACTTTGCCGCAACGATCCTGCAACTTGGTTTCAGACGTGTAACCGATGTGCGCTGGGTTTGGACGGGCCCCTCAGCACTGCCTACAGTTCAGGAGTCAAACGCGGCGGGAGGGACCTCTGTACCCGGCGCGTCCCATGCACCAGGAGGAACTCTTGATCAAGAAGCGCGCTGGGCTCTCTGCCCTCGCCGTGCTCGGGGCCACAGCTCTCGCCCTGACCGGCTGCTCCGGCAACGGTGGCGGAAGTGGCTCGGGCTCCGGCTCCACGAACGCCAACGGCATCGTCACCACCAACGGCAGCGAGCCGCAGAACCCGCTCATCCCGTCGAACACCACCGAGACCGGTGGCGGCAAGATCATCACGTCGCTGTTCGACGGTCTGTTCACCTACGACGCCGACGGCAAGCCGGTCAAGGAACTGGCGAAGAGCGTCGAGACCGACGACTCCAAGACCTTCGACATCACGATCAACACCGGGTGGAAGTTCACCAACGGTGAGGAGATCACCGCGGAGTCCTTCACGAAGGCGTGGAACTGGGCGGCGCAGAAGTCGAACGCCCAGGGCGCGAGCTACTTCTTCGAGAACATCGAGGGCTACGACGCCGACAAGGACTCCGAGCTCACCGGCCTGAAGGTCGTCGACGACGACGAGTTCACCGTCACGCTCAAGTCGGCGCAGTCGGACTTCCCGCTGTCGCTCGGCTACAACGCCTTCGTGCCGCTCCCCTCGGCGTTCTACGACGACCCCAAGGCCTTCGGTGAGAACCCGATCGGCAACGGTCCGTACAAGCTCGACGGCAAGAAGGCCTGGACCCACAACCAGGACATCAAGCTCGTCGCGAACGAGGACTACCAGGGCAAGCGCAAGCCGAAGAACGGCGGTCTCACGATCACGTTCTACAGCACCCAGGACACCGCGTACTCCGACGCCCAGGGCGGCAACCTCGACGTCCTCGACGCCGTGCCGGACGCCGCGTTCTCGACCTACAAGTCGGACTTCCCCGACTCGAACGTCAACCAGGCCGCCGCGATCTTCCAGGCGATCTACCTGCCCTACTACCTCGACCACTGGAAGGGCGAGGAGGGTCAGCTGCGTCGCGAGGCGATCTCGATGTCGATCAACCGCAAGCAGATCACGGACAAGATCTTCCAGGGCACCCGTACCCCGGCGAAGGACTTCACCTCCCCGGTGATCGACGGCTGGACCGGCGACCTGAAGGGCTCCGACGTCCTGAAGTACGACCCGGACGAGGCCAAGAAGCTCTGGGCCGAAGCCGACAAGATGTCGAAGTACGACGACACCCTCACCATCACCTACAACGCCGATGGTGGCCACGAGGCATGGGTGACCGCCGTCACGAACTCGATCTCGAACACGCTCGGCATCAAGGCCGAGGGCAACGCGGTCCCGACGTTCGCCGAGGCGCTCGAGCTCCAGACGGACGACAAGCTCAAGGGCGGAAGCCGTACCGGTTGGCAGGCCGACTACCCGTCGCTGTACAACTTCCTCGGCCCGACCATGGGTGAGGGTTCGTCGAACAACTACTCGCGCTACGACTCGGCCGAGTACAACGAGCTGCTCGCCAAGGGCCGTTCGGCCGCGACCGTCGAAGAGGGCAACAAGTTCTTCGACCAGGCGCAGGAGCTCCTGTTCCAGGACCTCCCCGAGATCCCGCTCTGGTACTCCAACGTCACCGGCGTGTGGTCCGCGGACAACGTGAAGAACGTCAAGTTCGGCTGGGACTCGGTGCCGCTGTACTACGACATCGAGGTCACCAAGTAACACCGGTCCTCGCGGAGGACCCATCGCGAGCAGGTATCCTGCTCCGCGGCCAACCGGACGGGGGTTCGGGGACCACACGGTCCCCGAACCCCCGTACCACGGCGGCTACACCTTCCCCCACGACCGCGGGCGCCGCCGCCCGCACCGGACACCCGTGCCGACCCTCGGACCGTCCACCCCACACGACATGAACCTGAACGACATGCGCGCTCCGTACCAGGCAGGGATCTGATGCTCTGGTACCTCGGCAAGCGCCTCCTGCAACTCATCCCCGTGTTCTTCGGGGCCACGTTCCTCATCTACTTCATGGTCTTCTCGCTGCCCGGCGACCCGATCGCCGCGCTGTTCGGCGACCGCCAGCCGTCGCCGCAGGTGATCGAGCAGCTCCGGGCGCAGTACAACCTGGACAAGCCGTTCATCATCCAGTACCTGCTGTGGGTCGGCGGTCTCTTCCGCGGTGACCTCGGGGTCACGTACTCGGGCCTCCCGGTGAGCCAGCAGCTCGCCCAGGCGTTCCCGATCACCGCCCGTCTCGCGATCCTCGCGCTGGTCTTCGAGGCCGTCGCCGGCATCCTCGTCGGCGTCATCGCCGGGCTCCGCAAGGGCAAGTGGTTCGACGCCACCGCGCTCGTCGTCTCGCTGCTGCTCATCTCGGTGCCGACCTTCGTCGTCGGCTTCCTGCTGCAGTACGTCTTCGGCATCAACCTCGGGCTGTTCCGTGTCACGGTCTCCGGTCAAGCGCCGTGGTCGGAGCTCGTGCTGCCGGCGATCGTGCTCGCGACCGTGTCGTTCGCCTACATCGTGCGCCTCACCCGCGCGAGCGTCGCCGAGAACATGAGCGCCGACTTCGTGCGCACCGCGACCGCGAAGGGCCTGTCCCGTCGTCGCGTCGTGACCGTGCACATCTTCCGGAACTCGCTCATCCCCGTGGTCACCTACCTGGGCGTCGACATCGGCAGCCTGATGGTCGGCGCGATCGTGACCGAGGGCATCTTCAACATCAACGGCGTCGGTGGGACGGTCTACAAGGCCGTCACGCTCGGCGAAGGCCCGACGGTGGTGTCGTTCGTCGCCGTGATGGTCATCATCTTCATGCTCGCCAACCTCCTGGTCGACCTGCTCTACGCCGTCCTGGACCCGAGGATCCGCTATGCCAAGTAACACCGAACCGCGATCGGCCACGCACTACGTCGCCCCGATCGAGGAGACGCCGCTGCAGGCGGTCGACCAGGTCAACGTGGACGAGAAGACCCGTTCGCTGTGGACCGACGCGTGGGAGTCCATGCGTCGTCGTCCCACGTTCTGGGTCTCCGCGGTCCTCATCCTGCTGATCCTCGTGGTCGCGATCGTCCCGGGGCTCTTCACGCACGTGGACCCGCGCGCCGCGAACCTCGACTACAGCGACGAGGGTGCCCGTGCTGGACACCCGCTCGGGTACACCCGTCAGGGGTCCGACGTGTTCGCCCGCGTCATCTGGGGTGCACAGAACTCGCTGCTCGTGGGGCTGCTCGCGACCGTGCTCGTCACGATCGTCGGCGTCGTCATCGGCGCGATCGCCGGGTTCTACGGCGGCTGGCTCGACGCGGTCGTGTCCCGCATCGCGGACATCTTCTTCTCGATCCCGACCGTCCTCGGCGCGATCGTGATCATGTCGGTCATCCCGCAGCGCAACGCCATCACGGTTTCGCTCGTGCTCGCCGTGTTCGCCTGGCCGCAGATCGCGCGCATCATGCGCGGTGCCGTGCTCAGCGCGAAGCAGTCCGACTACGTCACCGCCTCGGCGGCGCTCGGTGTCAGCCGCTTCCAGACGCTGGTCAAGCACGTCATCCCGAACTCGCTCGCACCGGTCATCGTCGTCGCGACCGTCTCGCTCGGGACGTTCATCGTCGCGGAGGCGACCCTGTCGTTCCTCGGCATCGGTCTGCCGCCGTCGGCGCTCAGCTGGGGTCTCGACATCGGCACGGCGCGCACCTCCATCCGCACGAACCCGTCGACCATCTTCTGGCCGTCCGCCGCCCTGTCCATCACCGTGCTCGCGTTCCTCCTCCTCGGTGACGTGGTCCGCGACGCGCTCGACCCGAAGGCGAGGGCCCGCCGATGAGCGAGACACTCACCCAGCCGAACGCCCGGACGTCCGGTGCAGCCGGCGCCCCGCTGCTCGAGATCACCGACCTGCACGTCGGCTTCCGGACGCAGAGCGGTCTCGTGCAGGCCGTGCGCGGCGTCAACATGACGCTCGAGCAGGGCGAACGCCTCGCGATCGTCGGCGAGTCCGGATCGGGCAAGTCGACGAGCGCCCAGGCGATCATCAAGCTCCTGCCCGGCACCGGCCAGATCACCGGCGGCTCGATCAAGCTGAACGGGCGCGAGCTCGTCGGCATGGACGAGAAGCAGATGGCCGAGATCCGCGGCACCGAGATCGGCTACGTCCCCCAGGACCCGATGTCGAACCTCAACCCGCTCTGGAAGATCGGTTTCCAGGTCGAAGAGGCGATCAAGGCGAACGGGATGGCGACGGGCAAGGCCGCCGTCCGTGCCCGTGCCGTCGAGGTCCTGCAGGAGGCCGGGCTCGGCGACGCCGAGAGCCGGCTCAAGCAGTACCCGCACGAGTTCTCCGGCGGCATGCGCCAGCGCGTGCTGATCGGTATCGGCCTGTCCAGCCGACCGAAGCTGCTCATCGCCGACGAGCCGACCTCCGCGCTCGACGTCACCGTGCAGCGCGTCATCCTCGACCACCTCGAGAGCCTGACGCGCGATTTCGGCACCTCGGTCCTGTTCATCACCCACGACCTCGGTCTCGCCGCCGAGCGTGCCGAGAAGCTCGTGGTGATGTACAAGGGCCAGGTCGTCGAGGCCGGTCCGTCGAAGGAGATCCTGGCCGACCCGCAGCACCCGTACACGCAGCGCCTCGTCGCTGCGGCGCCGTCGCTCGCGAGCCGTCGGATCCAGTCCAAGGTGCAGCACCAGACGGTGGACATCGCGTCCGGCACCGGCAGCGAGGACGACGAACTCCTGTCCCGCGCCCACGAGCGCGAGAGCAAGCCGACCGAGGACCTGATCGTGGTGAAGGACCTGCAGAAGGTCTACAAGCTGCGTGGGCAGGGCATCGCGACCCGCGAGCTCAAGGCCGTCGACGGTGTGTCGTTCTCGATCCCGAAGGGCACCACCACGGCGCTCGTCGGCGAGTCCGGCTCAGGCAAGTCGACGGTCGCCAAGCTCGTGCTGCAGCTCGAATCGATCACCGCCGGCTCGGTGCAGTTCGACGGCATCGACATCGGCGCGCTCAAGGGCAAGGACCTGTTCGACTTCCGTCGCCGGGTGCAGCCCGTGTTCCAGGACCCGTACGGATCGCTCGACCCGATGTACAACGTCGGGAACACGATCGCCGAGCCGCTCAGCACGCACAAGGTCGGCGACAAGGCGTCCCGTCGCGCGCGGGTGCTCGAACTGCTCGACCAGGTGTCGCTGCCGAAGTCGATGGTCAACCGGTACCCGAGCGAGCTGTCCGGTGGCCAGCGGCAGCGTATCGCCGTCGCGCGCGCGCTCGCGCTCAAGCCCGAGGTCATCGTGCTCGACGAGGCCGTGTCCGCGCTCGACGTGCTCGTGCAGGGGCAGATCCTCGACCTGCTGACCGAGCTGCAGTCCGAGCTCGACCTGACGTACCTGTTCATCACGCACGACCTCGCGGTCGTCCGTCTGGTCGCGGACAACGTGTGCGTCATGCGCAAGGGCCAGATCGTCGAGAAGGCGACCACCGACGAGGTGTTCGCCAACCCGCGGGAGCAGTACACGAAGGACCTGCTGGCAGCCATCCCCGGCGCCGGCTTCGAGTTCGGACGCTGACCCGCCGCACCTCGCGTCCGCCGGAACGCGCCGCCCCGATCACGGGACGGCGCGTTCCGTCATCGAGGGACGGACGCCGACGTCTGGGGTGGGCCGGTTCAGAGGCGCGCGCCGGCGAGGCTCGCGGCGATGCCCAGCACGACGAGCGCGGTGATCGACCAGCCGTGGACGCGGTGCACGATCGGGGCTGCGGTGACCGTGGCCGGGGGAGCACCGTCGTACACGACCGGCGCGGGGACGGACGCGCGGATCTCGTCGGCCGCAGCGGCGACGCCTACCGGCACCGGGCCTCCCGGCCGGAGCACCGCCAGGCGGGCGTCCGGACGCGGCGCGATCCAGACGCGCTGCTCGCCCTGGTCGGTGACCACCTCGAGCCCGTACTTCGTCCGGACCTCCCGGACGCGCCGCCACGCGAACCGGGTGGTGCGGCGCACGTCGACGACGACCAGGGCGTCCTCGGTGATCTCGATCCGCGGACGCCACAGCACGACCCACGCGAACCAGACGGTGAAGAGCGACGGCACGGGGACGAGCAACGCGGCGCCCGGCCCGTTCGTGACGAAGCCGATGACGACGAGGGCTGCGGCGACGATCCAGAGGACGACGGCGAAGCGGCGCATGTTCGTCGCGACGATCCGGGCGGGCATGGGGCAAGCCTAGGAGACCCGGCCTCGGGCGGTGACGAGAGCGCCTCCTCGGGACCACCAACCGAGCGGGCCAGACGGGCCGTGCGCGTACCGGCGGACCTGATGTCCCGAGGAGGCGAACCCGGGGGTCGTCGTCCAGACCATGGTCACGCCGACACGGCCGGCTGTCAACGGGTCAGACGACGAGCGCCTCGATCTGGCCGCGGATGACCTGGGCGCTCGGGAAGCGCAGTCCGACGAGCCCGACGTGCCGCCAGCGGATGACGCCGTCCGGACCGATGACGAAGACGGAGCGACGGAGTCCGATCCCCGGCAGGTGGACGCCGTAGGCGCGGATGACGTCACCGCCGACGTCCGACAGCAGCGGGAACGCGAGCGAGGCGCCGCGCGCGAACCCCTCGTGCGAGTCGAGTCCCTGCGGGCTGATGCCCCAGACGACCGCGCCGAGGTCGCGGAAGTCGTCGAGCTCCTCCTGGTACGAGCAGAGCTGCGCGGTGCACACGGGCGTCGCATCGCCGGGGTAGAAGGCGAGGACCACCGGGCGACCGATCTCGGAGGCGAGCGAGTACTCCGCGTCGGTGCGGACGCCCTGGCGGACGAGCATGCCGGGCAGGGTGAAGCCGGGGGCGGCGGAACCGATCTCGGGGATGGCCATGAGGCAGATCGTACGGTCCAGGGGCCCGTCGATCCGTGGACCGCACCGAGGATCCCCTGCGAGCGCGCGCACCGGATCGACGAAGGGGCCGGACGCAGTGCGTCCGGCCCCTCCCTCGATCAGCGGGCACCGCCCGTGGACGGTCAGTCGGTGAAGCCGACCTTCGTCCAGTCGATGTTCTGCGCCCCCGCGAACGCGCCGTAGTTGGCGAGCTTCGGGTTCTGCGCGACGAGCGCCGGCTTCGCGGTGATCGGCATGGAGTGTCCGATCGCCCAGACTTCCTCGTCGATCTTGTTCCAGATGGCGTTCGCCTTGTCCGTGTCCGGCTCGGACAGGGCCTGCTTCGTCAGGTCGTCGATCTCCTTCGAGCTGACCCGGCCGTAGTTCTGGCCGACGTCACCGGAGGTGTAGATCGTCGCGCTGCTCGAGTGGAAGCCGGTGCCACCCCAGACGAAGATCGTCATGTCGTAGTTGCCCGGCGTGACGTACTGCTCGAAGAAGTCGTCCGTGGCGACCGACTTCAGCTTCAGCTCGACGCCGACTTCCTTCAGCTGCTGCTGCATGACCTGCGCCAGCTGCTGCGACGTGGGAGCGCCGGACGGGATCGTGATCGCGATGGAGAGCTTCTTCCCGCCCTTCGAGCGGTACGCGCCGTCGGTCTTCCACCCGTCGTCGTCGAGCAGCTGCTTCGCCTTCTCGACGTCGAACGTCGCGTTCGGCTTGGTGTTCGACGTGTAGCCCTTGTCCGTGGACAGGAACAGGTGGTTGTCGAGCGTGCCGAGCTTGTACGGGAGCGTGCCGCCGATGACCTGCGCGAGCGCGTCACGGTTCACGGCGTGCTGGATCGCCAGCCGGAGCTGCTTGTCCTTGAGCAGGCCGTTCGACGAGAAGTCGACGTGCGTGTACTGCGCGGACGTCGACGCGAGGATCCTCGTGTTCTTCGCCTTCTTCACACGGTCGAAGCGCTCGGAGGTCGTCGTGAGGACGGAGTCGATCTCCTTGTTGAGGTAGGCGTCGACGTCGGCGTTGCCGTCCAGCGACCGGAAGATCACCTGGTCGAGCTTCGGCTCGTCGCCCCACCAGTTGTCGTCCGGCTTCATCGTGACGGTGCCGGCGGTCTCGTCGAGGTCGGTGATCTCGTAGGGCCCGGAGGAAACCGGGACCTTGCCCTTGTAGCCGTTGTTGAACTGCTCGGGCGTGCTGGTCTGGCTGGCGGGGTAGAGCGGGCTGAAGAGCGACTTCCAGTCCGAGAACGGGGTCGAGAACGTCACGACGACGTCCCGGTCGGTCGCGCCCTTCGTGACGGACTCGATGTCCTCGTAGCCGGTCGAGCCGGCGATGAGGTACGCCTCGTCCTCGCCGTTCGTGGTCTTCCACTCGTTCTCGAAGTCACGCCACGTGATCGGCGTGCCGTCGTTCCACTCCGCCTGGTCGTTGATCGTGTACTCGATGGTCAGCGGGTCGTCGCTTGTGACCTCGGCCTTCGTCACGTAGTCCTGGTTGAGTGCCGGGGCGCCCTTCGCGTCGATCGTGTAGATGAACGGCATCGTCGCCTGTTCGATCGTCGACGCGTCGACGAGCGGGCCGTCGACCTGGTTGTAGTTCCACTGCGAGACCCATTGCGAGATCGGCAGACGGAGCGTGCCGCCGTCCTGCAGGTCGGAGACCGGTGTGGCGTTGATCTGGGCCGAGGTCGGCAGTGACTTCTTGCCCGAGTCGTTCCCACCGGTCCCGCCGGAGTCGCCGGAGCCGCCCGAGCAGCCGGTGACGGCGAGGGCGATGCCGGCGAGGGCCGCCGTCACCGCGAGGACTTTCCTGTGCTTCATGTGGTTCCCCTCTGGAAGTTGTCGTCGAGCCTAGGGCCCTCCGAAGGGGGTAGAGCGCGTTTTCTGCTGTCGACGTCCTTTCGTTACGTGGCGGGACGTCGGACGACATGTACCGGAAACAAACCAGGCCCTATGGTGGCCTCCATGATCCGCTTCCTGGGGCGGCGACTCGTGTACTACGTCGTGCTCGTGTTCCTCGCGACCTCGCTGACCTACTTCCTCGCGTCAGCGACGTTCAGTCCCCGTTCCGTGTACGCGCAGCGCAATCCGGCTCCGTCAGCACAGGTCATCGACGCGAAGCTCGACGACATCGGCGTCAACGACAAGACGCCCATCGTGATCCGGTACACGCACTGGCTCGGTGACGTCGCGCACGGTGACCTCGGGCAGACGATCCAGGACCGCCCCGTCAACGAACAGTTCTTCCCGCGGCTCGGGGTCAGCCTCCGGCTCCTGCTCGTCGGGTCGGTCGCGGGCATCGTGCTCGGCGTGCTCGTCGGCGTGTGGAACGCGATCCGGCAGTACCGGATCTCCGACCGGGTGAGTGCGGCGATCTCGATCGTCCTGTTCTCCACACCGGTGTTCCTGACGGCCGTGTTCCTGAAGATCGGAGCGACGAAGCTCAACCAGGACGCCGGCAGCCAGCTCATCAACTTCACGGGGGAGGCGACGCCGGGGCTCGACGGGACACCGTGGACGCTGCTCCTGGACCGCGGCGCGCACCTGCTGCTGCCGACGATCTCGATCGCCGTCGGTCTCATCGCGATCTACAGCCGGTACCAGCGGGCGACGATGCTCGACGTGCTCGGCTCGGACTTCCTCCGGACCGCGCGGGCGAAGGGACTCACGCGCGGCCGAGCGACGTTCAAGCACGGCCTCCGCACGGCGCTCATCCCGATGACGACGCTGTTCGCCTACGGGTTCCTCGGCATCCTGACCGGTGCGACCCTGACCGAGAAGATCTTCGCCTGGAACGGGCTGGGGTCGTGGTTCATCGACGCGGTCAACAACAACGACGTCAACGTGGTCACGGCGTACACGCTGTTCGCGGCGGTCGTGGTGCTCGTCGCCGGCTTCCTCGCCGACCTCGCGACCGCTGCGCTCGACCCGCGCGTCAGGAGGGCATGACATGACCGACACCCGGATCGAACCCGTCGACCCGTCGCTCGTCGCGCGCAGCGACGTGCCGGCCCGTCCGACCGCGCAGGGCAACCGGATCCTCCAGACGGTGCGCCGGCTCTTCATGAACCGCGGCGCCGGGATCGGCGTCGTCGTCGTCCTGCTGCTGTTCGCCTTCGCGTTCATCGGGCCGCTCGTCAGCCCGTGGCAGTACTCCGAGATCGACTACACCTCGTTCACCCGGCCCCCGAGCGGTGCGCACTGGTTCGGGACGAACGGCATCGGGCAGGACGTCTTCGCCCAGACCGCGCGCGGCATGCAGAAGAGCCTGCTCATCGGGCTGCTCGTCGCGGTGTTCTCGACCGCCATCGCCGCGATCACCGGGGCAGCGGCGGGCTACTTCGGCGGCTGGGTCGACCGCATCGTGATGTTCTTCGTCGACATGCTGCTCGTCCTGCCGTCGTTCCTCATCATCGCGATCATCAGCCCGCGCATCCAGAACGCCGGGTGGATCGTCCTCGTGGTCCTCATCACCGTCTTCGGCTGGATGATCACGGCACGGGTCGTGCGGGCCATGACCCTGTCGGTGAAGGAGCGCGAGTTCGTGCGGGCCGCCCGGTACATGGGCATCGGGCCGTTCCGGATCATCTTCCGGCACATCCTGCCGAACGTGGCGTCCTTCCTCATCATCGACGGCACGATCCAGGTCGCGACCGCGGTGCTCGGCGAGACGACGCTGAGCTACTTCGGGTTCGGCGTGCAGGCACCGGACGTCTCGCTCGGGACGCTGATCGCCCAGAACCAGGACAACGCCCTGACGAGCCCGTGGCTCTTCTACTTCGCCGCCGGGGCCCTCGTGGTGTTCGCGATCGCCGCGAACCTCATCGGGGACGGGCTCCGCGACGCGCTGGACCCGACCTCGACGACCGGGAAGCGCCAGAAGCAGAACCGTCGTCGTGACCAGAACCAGGCGGCCGTCGACGTGGCCGCGCTGAACACACAGGCCGGATCGGGCGCATGAGCGTCGCGGACGACCGGGGAAGCAGCATGAGCACCATCACGAACGGCTCGACCACGGGCGCGACCACCACGGAGCCGATCCTGCGGGTCCGGGACCTGCACGTCCGGTTCCCGACCCCGCGGGGGACCGTGCACGCGGTCCGCGGCGTGGACCTCGAACTCCGTCGCGGAGAGGTACTCGGCATCGTCGGCGAGTCCGGGTCCGGCAAGTCGGTGACGAGCATGGCGGTCCTCGGGCTGCTGCCCGACACCACGGAGGTCAGCGGGTCGGTCGAGCTCGACGGCGAGGAACTGCTCGGCCGGTCGGACAAGCAGATGAGCCGGCTCCGCGGGCACAAGGTGGCGATGGTCTTCCAGGACCCGCTGTCCGCGTTCACGCCGGTGTACACGATCGGTGACCAGATCGCGGAGACGGTGCGGCTGCACCGCGGCGCCTCGAAGGCGGAGGCGCGAGCACGGGCGATCGAACTCCTCGAACTCGTCGGCATCCCCGAACCGGGTCGCCGCGTGGACGCCTTCCCGCACGAGTTCTCCGGCGGCATGCGCCAGCGCGCGATGATCGCGATGGCCATGGCGAACGACCCGGACGTGATCCTCGCCGACGAGCCGACCACGGCGCTCGACGTGACGATCCAGGCCCAGATCATCGAGGTGCTCCGGACCGCCCAGCGCGAGACCGGGGCCGCGCTGGTGTTCGTCAGCCACGACCTGGGCGTCATCGCCGGGATCGCGGACCGCATCGCGGTGATGTACGCCGGCCGGATCGTCGAGACGGCCACGGCCGAGGAGCTCTTCGCCCGACCGCGGATGCCGTACACGATCGGGCTCATCGGCGCGCTGCCGCGGCTCGACGCCTCCGACCGGTCTCCGCTCGTGCCGATCCCGGGCGCACCGCCGTCGCTCATCGGGCTGCCGGACGCCTGCCCCTTCGCGGACCGGTGCCCCCTGGTCAGTGCGGTCTGCCGGTCGACCGAGCCGGTGCTCGCCCCGCCCGTCGACGTCGTACCCGGTGCCGACACGGCCGCTGCCGGCACCGCCCGCACCGTGCCGGTCGGGCACACCGCCGCCTGCCACCGCACCGCCGAGGTCGCCGCCGCACACGCGGACGCCGGCCGCATCTTCTCGCTCCCCGTGATCCCGGACCACAGCGCCCGGATCGAGGCCACACGGACCGACCGCGAACCCGTCGTGCACGTCGAAGGGCTGACGAAGACCTTCCCGCTCGTCAAGGGCTCCGTCTTCCGCCGCAAGGTCGGAGACGTCTACGCCGTCGACGGGGTCGACCTGGACATCCGCCGCGGGGAGACCCTCGGCCTCGTCGGGGAGTCCGGCTCCGGCAAGTCGACGACCCTCCACCAGCTCATGGACCTCGAACGGCCCGAGGCCGGCACGGTCGAGCTGTTCGGGGAGTCACTCGCCGACGCCACCGCGCGCGGGGCCGCCGGCACCCGGGCGCTCCGGCAACGCATCTCGATGGTGTTCCAGGACCCGTCCGCCAGCCTCGACCCGCGCATGTCGGTGTACGACGTCGTCGCCGAACCGCTCCGGGCGGTCGGTGCCCCGTCCTCGCGCATCGCCGACCGCGTGCCGGAGCTGCTCGAGCTCGTCGGTCTGCGAGCGGCCGAGGCCGACCGGTACCCGCACGAGTTCTCCGGTGGTCAGCGGCAGCGCATCTCGATCGCCCGTGCCCTCGCCGTGGAGCCGGACCTGGTGGTGCTCGACGAGCCGGTCTCCGCGCTCGACGTCTCCATCCAGGCGGGCGTGCTCAACCTGCTCGCCGAGCTCAAGGCGCGGCTCGGACTGTCGTACCTGTTCGTGTCGCACGACCTGTCCGTCATCCGGCACGTGGCCGACCGCGTCAGCGTGATGTACCTCGGTCGCACCGTCGAGGAGGGCGCCGTCGACGAGGTCTTCGAGCGCCCGATGCACCCCTACACGGCCGCTCTCATGTCGGCCGTGCCGGTGCCGGACCCGGTCGTCGAGCGGGCACGGAGGACGATCCTGCTGCCGGGCGACCCGCCCAGCCCGACCGAGCGGCCGACCGGGTGCCGGTTCCGGTCGCGCTGCCCGCTCTACGCGCTCCTCCCCGAGGACGAGCGGCGCCGGTGCGAGCAGGAGGAGCCGGAGAAGGCGCCGCGTCGCGGCGAGGACGTCGACCACCGGGCTGCGTGCCACTACCCGGAGAAGGTGCCCTCGATCGCGGCGTAGTCGGCTGCCGGGCGGGAGGCGGTGCACACCGACCGCGCGCCGCCTCCCGTTCGTCAGCCGGGCGCGCCCGCCTGCTCAGGTCTTCGGGTGGTTGACGACCGGGTCGTCCCACGTCGGCGGCGTCGGGTACTCACCCGGTCGGGACTCGGTCGGCCAGTCCAGCGTCGCTCGGCCGTAGACGGCTGCGGACAGCGCGTCGGAGTCGTTGGTCCAGAACGGTTCGCTGTAGACATCGAGGGAGTACCGGCCGTCGACGTCGAGGGAGTACTGGATCTGCCACCCGTCCCCGGTCCACGCCCGGACCTCGTGACTGCCGGAGCGCGCTCGCACCTCGAAGGTCCATCTCTTCGCCCTGAAGTGCTCGAGCATCGGATCGAGGTCACGCTTCGCCCCCGATGCGCCGGGCGGTGCCCACGAACGTGGCGCGCGGAGGTAGTAGCTGTTGACGACCGTCGAGCCGGGAAGTGGCGCGACACCGTTGGAGCCGTCCAGTGGGAGGTCGTCGCCCCTGTCCCACTCCCAGTCCCCGCGGTGCACCTGGTTCTGCGCTTCTTCGAGGAGCTGTTGCATGTGTCGGTAGCGGTCCCGGTACCGATCGAACTCCTCGTGCAGCGTGAGTTCCGCGACGTCGTCCTGCGTCAGTCCGGCTGCGTCCTTCGTCTGCTGCGCTGCTCCCGCCGCGCAACCGGCTAGGAGCACGGTCATGACGAGGGCGACGAGCGTGAGCGGCCGTCGTCGTGGCTGCATCAGATTCGGGGGCGGTTGATGATCGGCGCATCCCACTCGGGCGGCTCCGGGTACTCACCGGGAGAAGAGCGATCCGGCCATCGCAGTGATGCTCGGCCGAACACTGCCCTGGCGAGTGCGTCGGCGTTGTTGGTCCAGAAGAGGTCACTCGACACGGTGAGGGAGTAGCGGCCGCTCGGTTGGATGAAGTACTCGACGTGCCAGCCGTCACGGACGCTGCCGTCGAGGTAGTAGGAGTCGGCGACCCGCTCGATGTGCATGTTCGCGCCGCGGTGCTCGAAGTAGTCGATCATCGGATCGAGGTCTCCTCTGGAACCCGTGGCTCCCTCCGGGGTCCAGGCTCTGCTCGACTCAAGGAAGTAGCTGTTGTCGACGTCCGCGCCGGGAAGGGGAGTGCGGCCGTCGCCACCGATCTGCGGGTTGTCGTCGCCACCGTTCCAGTCCCACTCTCCCTCGTGGACCGCGCGCTGTGCCGCAGCCAGTACTCGTTGCATCTCCTCGTAGTGCTCCCGGTACCGGTTGAATTCCTGGCGCAAACTGAGTTCCGAGACGTCGGCACGTGTCAGACCGGCTGCGTCCTTCGGCATGGATTTCCCTCCTGCTGCGCAGCTGACCGTCACCCCGAGGATCAGGGCAGCGACGACGATCGCGAGCAGTTTCGTGGTCATGATCTTCATCCTGGCTTCCCGTTCGCGATGATCTCGGCGATCTGCCGTGCAGCCGTTGACCCGGACGAGAGGTACCCGACTCCGTGCTCTGGGTACATGTCGTGGCCCGTGACTGCCTTCGTACCGGGGGCGGCTTCGGATGAGAAGACCTCGACCTCGGGGAGATCCCGAGGATCCGTTCGCGTTGACCGACCGAGGGCCGCAACGTGGTCGTTCTCACCCTCGGTAGCGAACACACGGTCGACGTTGAGCTGGTCCGGCTTCGTCGCGTCGGTGAACCCGACCGAGCCGTACGTGACGAATGAGTCGATCCGGTGACGTGTCTGGGCTAGTGCTTCCGCAGCTGTCGTCGATCCGTAGGAATGCCCGAGGACGGCGATGGAGCGCGGTGGGCTTCCCGCGCGACTGTCGACGGCGCCGTCGAGGAACGAAGCCAGGTTCGCCCCACCGGTGGTTGCTCGCCCTTGGCCGGGTACCTCGGGGAAGGACGGCGCGCGGTAGCCGAACCAGGAGACGACAGCGAACGACGATCTCTGGTCCTGACGTGCTGCCGTCGAGAGGAGCCCGTGTGCAGCACGTACCTTCTCCGGAGCACTCCCGACCGTCGTCGTCGCGCCCGGTACGTTCACCGTCACGTTCGACGCCGTGTCGAGGTCCCCGAGCGAGATCGCCGCGACGAGCGCGCCGTTCGAAGTCCCGAACCCGACCAGCTGACCGACCTGCGCCGATGGCGGGGCGAGCCTGGCCGCAGACTGGTCAGCGCGCTCGAGCCCGTCCCGCAGCGCCAGGACCTGCCGCGTGAACTCCTCGAGGCCGACCGCGCCGTACGTGTACGGCAGCCCGAGCATCCGGTACACCCGCCCCGGGTTCGCGACCGCTGCACGGAGCACCGCGCGCGAGGCGATGTCCCGCGCCACGGCCGGGAGCCCGTCGATCCCGGCGAGCTGCAGCTTCGTCCTCAGCGGCAGCGCCTCGACGTCCTGGTCGGACAAGCCGAGCGCATGCCAGGCCGCCGCGACCTCGACGGTGGTCGACGACGGGTCGAGGACACGCTGGAGCTCCCGGGGCAGTCGAGACGCCCCGGCCGCGTCGAGCACGCCGTCGGACAGCGACCCTCCTCCCGCCGCGGCGAAGGCGTCCGCGATCCGGTCCAGCCAGGCAGCGTCCGCGGCGTTCTCGGCGAGGTGGTCCTCGAACCCCGGCACGAGGGACGCATCGTCCACGGGCACCCAGGCGCACGTCCGGGTGAAGGTCACCCAGGCGTTCCGCACACGGGTGAGTTCCTGGGCGGTGGCCGCGTCCTGCGCGCGGGCGCGCGCAGCGACCCGGCGTAGGCGGTCCGGGTCCGCGCCGCTGCGTCCGCCGGAGCCACCGCTGCTCGTCCGGACACGAGTGCGCGCGTGGAACCGTGCCGTGAGTGGCGTCGGGCGGACCGGCGTCTCCGACGGCTTCGGGTCGACCACCGCGTCGCTCCAGTCCAGCGCGGGTCGCAACGGGGCCCCGACGCCGACGAGCACCTGGTCGCGCTGCCGTTCACGCTCGTGCCACGCTGCCAGGTCGTGCTGTCGACGCTGTTCGTCGTGTGCCTGGCGCCGGACGACGTGGAGCTGCCCGGCGAGGTCGTCGAGCGCCCGGACCAGGCGGACCCTGTCCTCCGACTCGACCGTGTGCGCCTGCTCGTAGAGTCGTGCGTAGGCGCCGTGGAAGTCGTGCAGGGCGTCCTCGGCGTCAGCACGTCGAGCGGCGCCACCCGCTCGGAGTGCCAGCGCGACCTCGGTCGCGCACGAGAGCAGCCGCACGGCCGCGGCGTCGTCGAACTCGATCCCCATCGTCCCCCACATCGCTCTTGCTGACGTGTAGAACGTAGCATTTCACTGGCGAGGCGACTGCCGCGCTGTGGAGAACCGAGCGCACTCCGGACCGGGAGCCGAGCGCCGGACCGGAACCGGGCCTCCCGGCCGGACGGGCCGGTGGACGTGCCGCCGCCGCTTCGCCAGCGCGCGCTAGGAGAACAGTCCGGGGAACGCCCGCGCGACGAACGGGTAGCCGACGAAGACCGTCGCGTCGAGGAGCACGTGCGTGATGACGAGGGGGAGCAGCCGCCCCCACTTCGTGTAGATCCACCCGAAGACGACGCCCATCACCGCGTTGCCGATGAACGCACCGAAGCCCTGGTACAGGTGGTAGCTGCCGCGCAGGACGGCCGTGGACAGGGTGACCTGCCAGCGTCCCCACCCGAGGTCGTCGCGGAGTCGGGCATACAGGTAACCGACGACGATGACCTCCTCCTGCAGCCCGGACCGGACGGCGGAGAGCAGCAGTACCGGGATCGTCCACCAGTACGAGTCGAGCGCCGCCGGGTCCACGGCGACGGTGATGCCGAGCGCCCGTCCGGTGAAGTAGAGCGCCAGCCCGGGGATGCCGATGCCCAGGGCGATGAGCGCCGCGCCGCCGAGGTCGGGCCGGACGCGGAACCGGTCGATGCCGAGCCGGCCCAGGTGGGGGCGGGACGACTCCCAGAGCAGCATGCACACCAGCGCGACGGGTGCGAGGTCGACGGCGATGCCCAGCAGTTGCCGCGCCAGGTCGACGTACTGGACCGTCGTCGTGGAGCTGTTCAGCGCGGTGGACTGCTCGCCGAGCGGTGTCGTCTGCGACAGGTCGTCGATGATCTGCAGGACCGAGTACAGCGCGCTCGCGCCGAGCGAGAGCATCAGCACCACGGCGATCTCGG
This sequence comes from Curtobacterium sp. MCJR17_055, assembly GCF_003224335.1. GTDB lineage: Bacteria > Actinomycetota > Actinomycetes > Actinomycetales > Microbacteriaceae > Curtobacterium. The sequence continues at coordinate 335,156 of NZ_QKLF01000001.1, read as the reverse complement.
TCCACGTTCGCCGTCGGCTCATCGGCTGTACTCCTCCTGGTTGCAGAACTACCGGTAGACTGGCGAGTCGGGCATGGTCCCGAACCCCGTCGGGCACCGTCCCGCACTCCTCGGGCTGGTCCCGAACCCCTTCGGGCCGGTCCCGAAACCGGGCGCTCGCCCGATCTTCTTCCGAACACAAAAGGATGTCCTGTATGGCGCTCGCCACTCGGTCCGACCTGCGCAACGTCGCCATCGTGGCACACGTCGACCACGGCAAGACCACCCTCGTCGACGCGATGCTCACGCAGACCAACTCGTTCGACGCCCACTTCGAGGGCGAAGACCGCATGATGGACTCGAACGACCTCGAGCGCGAGAAGGGCATCACCATCCTCGCGAAGAACACCTCGGTGCTCTACAACGGGAAGCACGCCGAGGAGTTCAACCCGGGCGGCCGCATCACGATCAACGTGATCGACACCCCCGGCCACGCCGACTTCGGTGGTGAGGTCGAGCGCGGCCTCTCCATGGTCGACGGTGTCGTCCTGCTGGTCGACGCGTCCGAGGGCCCGCTGCCCCAGACCCGCTTCGTGCTCCGCAAGGCGCTCGCCGCCAAGCTGCCGGTGATCCTGCTCGTCAACAAGACGGACCGCCCGGACTCCCGGATCGACGAGGTCGTCTCGGAGAGCCAGGACCTGCTCCTCGGGCTCGCCTCCGACCTGGCGGACGAGGTCGACGACCTCGACCTCGACGCGATCCTCGACGTCCCGGTCGTGTACGCCTCCGGTCGCGCCGGTGCCGCGAGCCGCAACAAGCCCGAGGACGGCACGCTGCCGGACAACGACGACCTCGAGCCGCTCTTCGAGGCGATCCTCCAGCACGTCCCGGCCCCGACGTACGACGACGAGCACCCCCTGCAGGCGCACGTCACGAACCTCGACGCGTCGCCGTTCCTCGGCCGCCTCGCGCTCCTGCGCATCTTCCACGGCACGATGAAGAAGGGCCAGACGGTCGCGTGGGTCAAGCACGACGGCTCCGTCGTCAACGCACGCATCACCGAGCTCCTCATCACCAAGGCGCTGAACCGCTTCCCGGCCGAGTCCGCCGGCCCCGGTGACATCGTCGCCGTCGCCGGCTTCGACACGATCACCATCGGTGAGACGCTGAGCGACCCCGAGGACGTCCGCCCGCTGCCGACCATCACGGTCGACGACCCGGCGATCTCGATGACGATCGGCACGAACACGTCGCCGCTGGTCGGCAAGGTGAAGGGCCACAAGCTCACCGCGCGTCTCGTGAAGGACCGTCTCGACCGTGAGCTGGTCGGCAACGTCTCGCTCAAGGTCGTCGACATCGGACGCCCGGACGCGTGGGAGGTCCAGGGCCGTGGCGAGCTCGCACTCGCCATCCTGGTCGAGCAGATGCGTCGTGAGGGTTTCGAGCTCACCGTCGGCAAGCCGCAGGTCGTCACCAAGCGTGACGAGAACGGCAAGCTGCAGGAGCCGTTCGAGCACATGACGATCGACACGCCGGAGGAGCACCTCGGCGCCATCACCCAGCTCATGGCCGCCCGCAAGGGCCGCATGGAGAACATGGTGAACCACGGCACCGGCTGGATCCGCATGGAGTTCATCGTGCCGTCGCGCGGCCTCATCGGCTTCCGCACGTCGTTCCTCACGGAGACCCGCGGCACCGGCATCGCCAACGCGATCTTCCACGGCTACGACGACTGGGCCGGCCCGATCCAGACCCGCATCAACGGCTCGATCGTCTCCGACCGCTCCGGTGTGGTCACCCCGTTCGCCATCACGAACCTCCAGGAGCGGATGACGTTCTTCGTCAACCCGACGGAGGAGGTCTACGAGGGCATGGTCATCGGCGAGAACTCGCGCGCCGACGACATGGACGTGAACATCACCAAGGAGAAGAAGCTCACCAACATGCGGTCGGCCAACGCCGACACGTTCGAGTCGATGACGCCGTCCCGGCAGCTCTCGCTCGAGGAGTGCCTGGAGTTCGCCCGCGAGGACGAGTGCGTCGAGGTCACCCCGGACGCGGTCCGCATCCGCAAGGTCGAGCTCGACGCGCAGGCCCGCCAGCGCAGCTACGCCCGCCTGAAGCGCCAGGACGCGTAAGCAGCCGAGCACCATCCAGGAGGCCCGTCCTCCTCCCGACGGCCCGGTCACCGCTCCAGGTGGCCGGGCCGTCGGCGTCCGTACCGTCGGCGCCCGTGCCGTCGGGACCGGGACCGGGGGATACGGTGGTCCGGTGACTCTCGACCTGCTCTCGATCTACCAGGACCTGCACGCCCACCCGGAGCTCGGGTTCCAGGAGCACCGCACCGCCGGCGTCATCGCCGACCGGCTGGCGGAGATCGGCGGCATCACGGTCACCACCGGGGTCGGCGGCACCGGGGTCGTCGGGGTGCTCGGGAACGGGGACGGCCCGGTGCTCTGGCTGCGCGCCGACATCGACGGGCTGCCCGTGCAGGAGCGCACCGGCCTGCCGTACGCCAGCACCCACCGCGGGGTGGACGAGGACGGCAACGAGGGGCCCACCATGCACGCCTGCGGCCACGACATCCACGTGACGTGGCTGCTCGGCGCCCTCGAACGGCTCGTCGCCGCGACCGCGGACTGGCACGGCACGGTCGTCGCCGTGTTCCAGCCTGCGGAGGAGGTCATCTCCGGCGCGCGGGCCATGATCGAGGACGGTCTCGTCGACCGCTTCCCCAAGCCGACCGTGGTGCTCGGGCAGCACTCCGCCCCGGCGCCGGTCGGTGTCGTCGCGGTCGGGTCCGGAGCGGTGATGGCGTCGAGCGACCGGTTCACCGTGACCTTCACGGGCCGCGGCGCGCACGGCTCGGCACCGCAGGCGTCCCTGGACCCGATCGTCACCGCCGCGTCCGCCGTCGTGCGGCTGCAGACGATCGTGTCGCGGGAGGTCGCCCCGAGCGACGCCGGGGTCGTCACCGTCGGGTCGTTCCACGCCGGCACGCGGCCGAACATCATCCCCGACACGGCCGTGATCGAGATCTCGACGCGCGCCCGCAACGAGGAGACGCGAGCGCGGATCGTGGCCTCGATCGAGCGCATCGTCCGTGCCGAGAGCGAGGCCGGGGGACTGGCCGCTCCGACGATCGCGCGTGCGCCGGGGGCCGACGTGCTCGTCAACGACCCCGAGCAGGCAGCGGTCGTCCTCGACGCCGTCCGTGCCGTCGTGCCGCACGCCGTCGACATGGAGTCCGGACTGGCGATGGCGTCCGAGGACGTCGGGCAGCTCGCCACCGCCGCGGGTGCCCCGATCGTCTACTGGTTCACCGGCATCACCGACCCGGAGCTGTTCCGCAGCGGCGCGGAGATCCCCAGCAACCACTCGCCGTTCTACGCACCGCAGGCCGAGACGGCGATCCCGGTCGGGGTCGACGCGCTCGTCGCGGCCGCGCGGGCGTACCTCTCCTGAGGCCGGTCCGGGGCGACTTCCCAGCGAACGCACCACGACTCCGCCGTCCGGCCGGTTACGGTACCGGCATGCGCCGCCCGATCCGCACCTCGCTCACCGCTGCCGTCGCCGCCGGCGTCGCCCTCGCCGGTCTGAGCGGCTGTTCGTCCGACGCCGTCCGCCAGGCGACCGACCTCGGTTCCTCGGTCGCGTCGACCGTCTCGGAAGGGGTCCAGGGCATCGACGGAGCCGCGATCGAGCGCGGCATGGCCGACGTGGCGGGCGGGATCGACGGAGCGCTCGACACGGCCCTGCGCGGGACGCACGTGACGAGCGACGGCCAGGTCCCCGACGGGTTCCCGTCCTCGTCCGTCCCGCTCGTCGACGGCACCGTGCTCGGCGGTGGGGCCGGCCCGGGAGGCTCGGGCTGGGTCGTGCAGGTCCGCACCGCGTCGGTGGGGGACTTCAGCACGGCGGCGCAGCAGCTCGCCGACGCCGGCTTCACCGAGTCGGCCGAGCGGGCCGACAGCTCGAGCGCGTTCGGGTTGTTCCGGAGCGACGACCACCGCGTCGTCCTGACGTTCTCCGCGGCCGACGGCGGCGCCACCGCCACCTACATCGTCACCTCGCGCTGACGCCCGGGGCGGTCCGCCGACGCGCGGCGCCCGGAGCCCTTCCCGTACGCTTGCAGGCGATGTCCACGGCACCGGCCACGCGCCCTGAACGCGTCCTCTTCGTCCACGCGCACCCCGACGACGAGACCCTGTCGTCCGGCGGGACCATCGCGACCCTGCTCGAGCTCGGCGCACACGTGACCGTGCTGACCGCCACCCGGGGGGAGCGCGGCGAGATGCTCACGGCCGAGCTCGCACCGCTCGCCGGCGACGGCCCACGCGTCGCCGCGCACCGCGAGACCGAGATCGCGGCGGCCCTCGCAGCCCTCGGCGGCCCGGCCCACCTGTGGCTCGGCGGCCCCGGTGCCCGGCCGACCGATCTCCCGACACGCCGCTACACCGACTCGGGCATGCAGTGGGGGCCGGACGGCCGCGCGACCGCGGCCGGCGACGCACCGGAGGACTCCCTGACGCGCGCCGACCTGGGCGAGGTGGTCGACGACGTCCGTGCGGCGATCCGGTCGACCGGTGCCGACGCCGTTGTCACCTACGACGACGACGGTGGGTACGGACACCCCGACCACGTCCGCGTCCACGCCGCCGCCCGGTACGCCGCGCGCGCCGAGGAGGTCGCGTTCTCGATGATCGTCGACGCGGACTCCGGCCGCGCCGACGTCACGGTCGACGTCCTCCCGGTCCGCGGCAAGGTCCGGGCAGCGCTCGAGCAGTACCGCAGCCAGCTCACCGTGGACGCCGCCGATCCGCGCGACCCCGGTGCGCTGTCGTACGTCCTGCCGCACGGCGCCCGGCAGGCCGTGCCCGCGCTGGAGGGCTTCCGGCACGACGTGCCCCCGGTCCCGACCGCGCCGCAGTCGTTCGCCGAGATGTCGGGCCCGGGCCGAGCCGCCGCACTCGTGGTCGCCGCGGCCGTCGGCCTGATCGTCGGCGGCCTCGGCACCGTCACCCACCAGCAGACCGTTCCCATCGGGTCGTGGAGCGCAGCACCGATCGGCATGGTCCTCACGATGCTGATCGTCATCGGCGTGGTCGTCGGCGTCCGCCTGCTGTACCGGTCGCGGCTGCTCGTCGCGGCCGTCGGGGTCGGGGTCATCCTCGCCACCCAGGTGCTCGTCGCCGTCGCCGGGACGAGTTCGCCCCTCGTCCTCGCGAACGCCGCCGGGTACGTCTGGACCTTCGGCCCCGCCGTCGTCGCGATGCTCGTGCTCGCCTGGCCCGACCTCTCCGGGCTGCGCGCAGACCCGGCACGGCAGGCCGACCGGTCCGAGGTCGCAGCACCGCACGGGTAGACTCGCAGTCGCTCAACCCCGGAAGGGAGCACCCGCTCGTGACCTACGTGATCGCTCAGCCCTGTGTCGACGTGAAGGACCGCGCGTGCATCGACGAATGCCCCGTGGACTGCATCTACGAGGGTGACCGGTCGCTCTACATCCACCCGGACGAATGCGTCGACTGCGGTGCGTGTGAGCCGGTCTGCCCGGTCGAGGCCATCTACTACGAGGACGACCTCCCCGAGGAGTGGGCCGACTACTACAAGGCCAACGTCGAGTTCTTCTCCGAGATCGGCTCGCCCGGCGGAGCGGCCAAGGTCGGCGTGATCCACAAGGACCACCCGGTCGTCATGGCACAGCCCCGGGCCTGACACCCGTGGCGCTCGACCTCCCCGACTTCCCCTGGGACCAGCTCGCCCCGTACAAGCAGCGGGCGACGGCGTACGAGGGCGGCATCGTCGACCTCAGTGTCGGGTCGCCGGTCGACCCCACGCCCGAGGTCGTCCGTCGCGCACTGGCCGACGCGACCGACGCCCACGCCTACCCGCAGGTCGCCGGCACGCCCGCGCTCCGCGAGGCGATCGCGGCCTGGTACGGCCGTCGCCAGGGCGTCCGGCTCACCGCCGACCACGTCCTGCCGACCATCGGGTCGAAGGAGTTCATCGCCGGGCTCGCGCTCTGGATGGGACTCGGACCGGGTGACACGGTCGTCTTCCCCGAGGCCGCCTACCCGACCTACGAGCTCGGCGCCGCACTCGTCCGCGCCGACGCCATGGCCGCCGACGACCCGGCATCGTGGCCGACCAGCACGAAGCTCGTCTGGCTGAACTCCCCGGGCAACCCGGACGGGCGGGTGCTCTCGATCGAGCAGCTCCGCGCCGCCGTCGCCCGCGCGCGGGAGCTCGGCGCCGTCATCGTCGGCGACGAGTGCTACGCCGAACTCGGCTGGGACGCCCCGTACGACACCGGACCCACCCCGACGATCCTCGACCCGCGCGTGGTCGGTGACTCGTTGGACGGCGTCCTCAGCGTGTACTCCCTCTCCAAGCAGTCGAACCTCGCCGGGTACCGCGCAGCCTTCGTCGCCGGGGATGCCGCACTGCTCGCCGACGTCCTCGCGATCCGCAAGCACACCGGCATGATGCCGCCGCTGCCCGTGCAGCAGGCGATGGTCGTCGCACTCGAGGACGAGACGCACGTGCAGCAACAGAAGGCCCGCTACCGCACCCGGCGGAACGTGCTCCGGACGGCATTCGAGCGGGCGGGGTTCCGCATCGACGCCAGCGGTGCCGGACTCTACCTCTGGGCCACGCGGGACGAGCCCGCCCTGGACACCGTCGCGTGGCTGGCCGACCGCGGCATCCTCGTCGCGCCCGGCACGTTCTACGGCGCCGCCGGTGCTCGTCACGTCCGCGTCGCCCTGACGGCGACGGACGACCGCATCGCCGCCGCTGCCCAGCGCCTCGCCAGCGCGGGTCGCATGGCGGGCGGCTGACGGGCCTCCCGGCCGGGATCGGCCCACGGGCGGAGCGTCCGCGCAACCGTGGTTGCACACCAACCGACCGTCCCCGGGCTGTACCCGATCGACAGTCGCCGCCGTTAGGCTGTCCAGCGTGACTGACACTGCCAACGACGCTCAGAAGACGGCCACACCGCCCACGACGCCCATCCCGGTGAGCCCCGGTGCCGAGCAGGCGACCGAGACGGCCACGCTGTCGTACCCGGGGGGTCAGGCGGAGTTCCCGATCCTGCAGAGCGTCGACGGCGCGTCCACGATCGACATCTCCTCGCTGAAGAAGCAGACCGGGCTGAACACCCTCGACTACGGCTTCGTCAACACCGGCTCGACGAAGAGCGCGATCACGTACATCGACGGCGACCAGGGGATCCTCCGTTACCGCGGGTACCCCATCGACCAGGTCGCGTCGAACTGCACGTTCCTCGAGGTCGCCTGGCTCCTCATCTACGGCGAGCTCCCGTCGCCGACCGAGCTCGAGGCGTTCGACAGCCGGATCCGCCGGCACACCCTGCTGCACGAGGACCTGCGCCGCCTCTTCGACGCGTTGCCGCACTCGGCCCACCCGATGTCCGTGCTCTCGAGCGCCGTCAGCGCGCTCTCGACGTACTACGAGGACGACATGGACGTCGACGACCCCGAGAAGGTCGAGCTGCAGACCGTCCGGCTCCTCGCGAAGCTGCCGGTCATCGCCGCGTACGCGCACAAGAAGGCGATCGGACAGGCCTTCCTGTACCCGGACAACTCGCTGTCGTTCGTCGACAACTTCCTCCGGCTCAACTTCGGCACCATGGCCGAGCCGTACCAGCCGGACCCGGTGCTCTCGAAGGCGCTCGACCGGCTGCTCATCCTGCACGAGGACCACGAGCAGAACGCCTCGACGGCGACGGTGCGCCTGGTCGGGTCGACGAAGGCGAACATGTTCGCGTCGATCTCCGCCGGCATCAACGCGCTCTACGGTCCGCTGCACGGCGGCGCGAACGAGGCCGTGCTCGAGATGCTCCAGCAGATCAAGGACTCGGGGGAGCCCGTCACCCGTTTCGTCGAGCGCGTGAAGAACAAGGAGCGCGGGGTGAAGCTCATGGGCTTCGGACACCGCGTGTACAAGAACTACGACCCCCGCGCGAAGCTCGTCAAGGAGTCCGCCGACGAGGTCCTCGAGGCGCTCGGCGTGCAGGACGACCTGCTCGACATCGCGAAGGAACTCGAGCAGATCGCGCTCGAGGACGAGTACTTCGTCAGCCGCAAGCTGTACCCGAACGTCGACTTCTACACCGGCATCATCTACAAGGCGATGGGGTTCCCGCCGCGGATGTTCACCGTCCTGTTCGCCATCGGTCGGCTTCCCGGGTGGATCGCCCAGTGGCGCGAGCTGAACAACGACCCGCTCAACAAGATCGGCCGCCCGCAGCAGCTGTACGTGGGGTACCCGGAGCGCGACTTGCCGCAGCGCTGACGCCCGCGTCATCGGACGGGAGGCGCGGTGCCGGCCGGCACCGCGCCTCCCGTCCGTCTGCGGCACCCGTGCCTGCAGGACCGCCGGACCTCAGTGCAGCGCGTCGAAGTCGTCCCAGATCGGCGTCTCGAGCGCCGGGTACTCGGCGAGGTGTGGTCGGAGATCCGCCTCGACGGGGATGCCCCACTGCTCGAAGAACGGCGTGAGGTCGTGTCCGGCGACGTGCGCGGCCGCCAGGATGAAGTCCAGCCGTGCCTCTCGTCGGGCGCCCGGCAGGACCGGGCCTCGGGTCCGCTCGGCGACCCGTGCGATGAAGTCGTCCCCGTAGGCGCGGCGGAGCTGGTCGAACGCGAGGTGTCGCGTCGTGGGGTTCAGTGACCCGTTCCAGAAGTCACGCTGCTCGACCGGCTGCTCGCGGAACTCCTCGACGTTCCTCCGCCAGGAGTCGAGCCAGTTGCGGTGGTTGCGTCGCTCCTCGACCACGAGGCTCGCGAGGTCCTCCGAACTCCGGCTGTCGACCTGGCCGTGGTGGTCGGTCCATCGCACGACGTCCTGCTGGAAGACCCGGCCGAACGCGCGGCGCAGGTGGCGGTCGCCGACCATGGAGTCCTCACCGTCCAGCAGGTGGTGCGGCTTGGCATGGTCGGTCGGGAACGCGAGCCACCCCTGGTGGTTGTCGATGTACTCGCCTCCGGGCTCGCCGAAGGACGGCGTGGCGATGTGCACGCGGTGACCGGTGTCCTGGACGCCCCAGACCTCGTGGTTGACGTCGATCATCTCGTCCCAACGACCGATGCGTGTGTCGAGGTCGTCGCCGGCGATGAGCTGCTCGTTCTGGTCACCCTGCGGGTCCTCCGTGTCGGCTCGGAGGACGTCGGCCTGGACGTGCTCGCCGATGAGCAGGAAGAACGGCGACCGGTCCCAGTTCGTCAGCTGGGTGTCGAACCACGCGCGGTCTGTGGCACCTGCGACGTAGGTCGGGACGGGGGCACCGCCACGGACCACCACGGTGCCGCTGTCGGTCGTGCTGCGGTCGAGGACCGAGACGAGACCGTCGTGCGGAGCGGTGATGATGTTCTGACCGGGCGCGAGCGACTGCGTCCAGATGCCGACGTCGTGGCAGTGGTTGATGCCGCGGTGGCGGCCGTACAGGCCGATGCCGACCTCGGCGCGCCTCACGGTGTCCGGGACCTCGACGACGAAGGACTGGCCCTTCCGGATCCACCGCGCGGCCTGGCGGAGGTCGCTACGGACGAACTGCGTGCCGTCGGTGGCGGCTGCGTCAGCCGCCGAGCCGACCGGGCGGACGGGGACGTCACTGTGCCCGGACGTCACGGTCGGGACGGTCCGCTCCGGTGCCGACGGCGCCGGGGTGTCGCCACCCTGGTCCGCCTCGCTGCCCGCCTCGGCACCGCCGTCGGAGCCCTGGCCGGTCTGCTCCCCGTCGGTGTCGTCACCGGGCGACGGCGACGGCGACGGCGACGGCGCGGGTGCCCCGGCTTCCGGCGCCGAGCACCCGTCCACCGGTGCGGTGCCCACCGAGCAGTGCTCCGGGACAGCACCGCTGCCGTCGAGCAGGTACAGCGGGACCTCCAGTGACGCACCGGGCTCGAGCGTGCCGGGAGCGGTGACCGTCACGCGCGTGCCGGTCATCGTGACGGAGACACGTGCGCTGAGGCGGTTGTGGACCATCCCGCGTGCCAGGTCGAAGGCGGCGGTCACGGGTGCGGACACGGTGCCGGTGTTGCGGAAGGTGAAGGTCGCGTCGACGACCGCGTCGTTCACGACGGCGGTGCGGAGGCTGCCGGTGACCGTCGGTGTCGCTGCGGCCGAGGCGACGCTCGGGACGAGCAGGGGACCGAGGGCCGTCGACGCCAGGACGAGGCTGCAGATGCCCGTCCGGGTGGTACGGGCGCGGGCACGGGGGAACGGCATGGTGGTGACTCCTGGGTCGGGACGAAGGAGCATCCAGTATTCCACATACGAGAACAGCAACGAGGCGTCTGCCAGGACGGGAGGCGCGGTGCCGGGCCCGTACACCGGCACCGCGCTCCCGCGCTCGCGTCAGGTGGAGACGGACGGTTCCTCGCGGTCACCGGTCCGGACGGGGCTCATGCGGCTTCCCGGTGCGCGGCCGACGCCCGACCGCCGAGCACACGCTAGGCGTGCAGCGCCGTGTTGAGCTGGATCCCCTCGCCCTTCCGCTGCAGCGCCTCGACCGCACCCGTGACGGAGTTGCGCCGGAACAGGACGTTCGGCGCGTCCGACAGCTCGGCGGCCTTCACGGTCCGGGGCGTGCCGTCCGGGCCCGGAGCTGCCCCGACCAGGACGACCTTCGTGCCCGCCGTGACGTACAGCCCCGCCTCGACGACGGAGTCGTCGCCGAGCGAGATGCCGAGGCCGGCGTTCGCACCGAGCAGGGCACGGGCACCGAGGCGGACACGGTGCGTCCCGCCGCCGGAGAGCGTGCCCATGATCGAGGCACCACCGCCGATGTCCGTGCCGTCGCCGACGACGACGCCCTGGGAGACGCGGCCCTCGATCATCGCCTCGCCGAGGGTCCCGGCGTTGAAGTTCACGAAGCCCTCGTGCATCACGGTCGTGCCCGGTGCGAGGTGTGCGCCGAGCCGCACGCGGTTGGCGTCGCCGATGCGGACCCGGTCCGGGACGACGTAGTCCACCAGCCGGGGGAACTTGTCGATCGCGTGCACGGCGATGCCGGCGCGCTGCAGGGTCGGCCGGAGGCGGGTGAGCGTCTCGGGGTGCACCGGGCCGGCGTTGGTCCAGGCGACGATCGGCAGGTGCCCGAACACGCCGTCGAGGGAGACCTCGTTCGGCCGGACGTGCAGGTGGCTGAGCAGGTGGAGGCGGAGGTAGGCGTCGGGCGTGCTCGTCGGGGCCTCGTCGATCACGATGTCGACGGTGACGACCTCGAGCCGGACCTCGCGGCGCGGGTCCTCGCCCGCGGCGGCCTGCAGACCGGCCGGCACCGCTGCGTCGGCCGGCCGCTCACCGAGGTGCGTCTCCGGGAACCAGGTGTCGAGGACGGTGCCGTCGGCGGCGATCGTCGCGAGGCCGTGGCCCCATGCAGAGGTCGGGCGGGCGTCGGCGGACGTGTCGGTCGTGTCGGTCACCGCACCAGGGTACCGAGGCGCCGGACCCGACTCCCGGACCGGCCGGACGGACGTTGCGGGGTCGGGACGGGCCTCCCGGCCGGGCTGCGACCGCGGCAGCGGGACGACAGGGCCGGCGGATAAGGTGACCGCATGCCGCAGCCGCTCGACCTCAGTGCCTCGTCCATCGACATCACCCGCGCCATCTGCGACATCGAATCGGTGTCCGGGAACGAGGGTGCGCTCGCCGACGCGATCGAGGCCGCCCTCGCCCCGCTCGCGCACCTCGACGTGGTGCGCGACGGGGACGCGATCGTGGCGCGGACGGACCTCGGTCGGGAGCGCCGGGTCGTCATCGCGGGGCACATCGACACCGTGCCGCTCAACGACAACCTGCCGACCGAGTTCCGCACCACCGAGGACGGCACCGAGATCCTCTGGGGTCGCGGGACGGTCGACATGAAGGCCGGTTGCGCGGTGCAGCTCAAGCTCGCGGTGGACCTCGTCGCGCCGAACGTCGACGTCACCTGGGTCTTCTACGACCACGAGGAGGTCAGCGACGCGCTGAACGGCCTCGGTCGTCTGGCCCGTACCCGACCCGAGCTCCTGGCCGGCGACTTCGCGATCCTGGGCGAACCCTCGGGAGCGCAGATCGAGGGCGGCTGCAACGGCAACCTCCGGGCCGAGATCCGCACCTCCGGGAAGCGCTCGCACAGCGCCCGGAGCTGGATCGGCGACAACGCCATCCACAAGACCGCCCCGATCCTCGCGACCCTCGCGGCATACGAGCCCCGGACCGTGACGGTCGACGGGCTCGAGTACCGCGAGGGCCTCAACGCCGTGGGCATCTCGGGCGGGATCGCCGGCAACGTCATCCCGGACGAGGCGATGGTCCACGTCAACTACCGCTTCGCGCCGTCCCGCTCCGCCGACGAGGCCGTCGCGCACATCCGCGAGCTCTTCGACGGGTACGACGTGACGATCGTCGACCTCGCCGCGGGAGCCCGCCCGGGTCTCGACGCGCCGCTCGCCCAGCAGTTCGTCGCGGCCGTCGGCGGACCGGCCCCGCGCCCCAAGTACGGCTGGACGGACGTCGCCCGCTTCTCCGCGCTCGGCGTCCCCGCGGTCAACTACGGCCCCGGTGAGCCCGTCTTCGCACACCACGACGACGAGCAGGTCCCCGTCGCCCAGGTCACGGCCGTCGAGGACGGACTGCGGCGGTGGCTGACGGCGTGACCACCGCCTCCACGGCCGTGCCCCGTCCGCGGGCGTCGAGGGCGGCACTGACGTGGGTCGTCGTCCGGTGGCGGCTCGTCCCGTGGTGGCTGCGCATCACGGTCGTCTACACCCTCTCGCGGGTCCTGACGACGGTGATGATGTCCGGCTTCGCCCGGATCCAGGCGGCGAACTCGTTCACCGTGCAGAACCCGACGTACCTGTCGTTCGCCTCGATCTGGGACGGCGCCTGGTACCGGGTGATCGCCGCGAGCGGGTACCCGTCGACCCTGCCCGTCGACGCCGCGGGACACGTGACGGAGAACGCGTGGGCGTTCATGCCCGCGTACCCGTTCACGGTCCGGGCGCTGATGGCTCTGACCGGAGCGTCCTTCGAGTTCGTCGCCGTGTGGGTCTCCCTGCTCTCCGGCTGGGGCGCCGCGCTGGTGTTCCGCCGGCTGATGGGCCGGTTCCTCGACCCGACCCGCGCGACCTTCGCCACCGTGCTGTTCTGCGTCGCGCCGGTCTCCGTCGTGTTCCAGGTCGCCTACGCCGAGGCGATGGGGGTCCTGCTGCTGCTCGTCGCCCTGCTGCTCCTGGTGCAACGGCGGTTCTGGGCGATGCTGCCCGCCGTCCTGCTGCTCGGGATGACCCGGCCGACCGGGCTCGCCTTCGCGCTCCTCATGGTCCTGTTCGTGCTCGTCGGGGTCCTCCGGCCGGCGTGGCTGCGGATGCCGGAGCGACTGACCCCCCGCACCGCGGTCGCACCGGCCACGGTCGCGGTGGTCTCCGGACTCGTCGGGCTCGCCTGGCCCGCGGTCGCCTGGGCGGTCACCGGTGTCCCGAGGGCCTACACCGACACCGAGCTCGCCTGGCGGTCGTCGTACATCGGCTGGGGCGAGCTCGTCCCGTTCACCCCGTGGGTGCAGGGCTTCGGGTGGTGGTTCCACCAGCCGGCGGGGGCGATCCTGTTGGTCGCGGTGCTCCTGGGGTTCGCCGCCGTCGTCTTCCAGCCCGCCGCCCGGCGCATCGGCCTCGAGCTGCGGCTCTGGGGTGTCGCGTACCTCGTGTACCTGCTCGCGGTGTTCTTCCCGCAGTCGAGCACGTGGCGCATCCTGCTCCCGATCGCACCCCTGCTCGGCGTCGTCGCACTGCCACGGTCGCGGGTCTACCGGGTCGCACTCGTGGTCCTCGCGGTCGTGCTGCAGTGGACCTGGCTGTACTTCTGCTGGTGGGTCGACGGGTACGACTGGACCCCACCGTGACGCCCTGACCCGTCCGCTCGGAGCACCCCCGACCGGGGCGGTTTCGCAGTCGCGCCTGTCTACGGGATAATGGCCCCTGTTCGTACTGCACGAAAGGGGACATCTGATGGCAGCGATGAAGCCGAGGACCGGCGACGGGCCGATGGAGGCTGTCAAGGAGGGTCGACTCATCATCGTGCGGGTTCCGCTCGAGGGTGGAGGCCGCCTGGTGGTCTCGGTCAACGACGCCGAGGCCAAGGAACTCCACGACGCACTGGCAGAGGTCGTCTCGGCCTAGTACGTCGACGCACCACCACGGAAGGCCCGGGACGCGTACGTCCCGGGCCTTCCGTGCATCCGGGCCTTCCGTGCGTCCGGGCCTGCCGCTGAGCGGGCCTCCGGCAACGCCCCGGCGCCCGGCCCGAGACGCGGTACCACGACCCTGCAGGACCCGGGACGGTCCCTGCGGCACCTGGAGTGAGCTGGCCTCCCGGCCGACGACCGACCCGACTGACCGGATCAGACCGAGCGATGCCGACCGCGTCAGGCCGTGAGCTTCGTCATCTGCAGCAGCCCGTCGCCCGCGGGGGAGAGGGCGCTGCGGACGGCGCCGGAGGTGGAGACCTCGGTGAGCAGCAGGCGGAAGTCCGTCGTCGCCCGGTCGCGCTTGACCGGGTCGGCGACCTTGCCGCGCCACAGGGCGTGCGGGACGAGCACGGTACCGCCGGTCTTCGCCAGGCGCAGGCCGTGCTCGACGTACTCGATGACGTGCTCCGGGTCCGCGTCGATGAGCACGACGTCGTAGCTGGCGTCGTTCATGCGCGGCAGCACCTGGGCGGCACGACCCGGGATGAGCCGGACCCGACCGGGCGCGGTGCCGGCGGCGATGAACGCGTCCCGGGCGTACTGCTGGTGGTCGATCTCGACGTCGATCGTCGTCAGCGTGGCATCGGGCGCGCCCGCGAGCAGGTACAGCCCGGACACGCCGAGACCCGTCCCGATCTCGATGATGCTCGTCGCCCGGGACGCCGCGGCGATGACGCTCATCTGCGCACCGATCGCCGGGGAGACCGGTTCGACCCCGAGCTCGAGGGAGTGCTCACGCGCACGGGCGACACCATCGGGTTCGGAGACGATGTCCTCCGCGAACTTCCAGTTCGAGTCTTTCTCTGACACGCACACTCCTCGTCGGTCAACTCTACGGGTGACTCGCCGGGTCCACGCGTTAGGCTCGCTCCCGTGAACATCCAGCTCGACAAGATCCTGATCATCGGGATCATCGCCGTGCTGTTGCTCGGGCCGCAGCGGCTGCCCGTGTACGCCCAGAAGCTCGCCGAGTTCGTGAAGGCCGTCCGCCGCTTCGCGGACAGCGCCAAGGAGCGGATGCGTGAGGAGATGGGCCCCGACTTCGACGACGTGGACTGGCAGAAGCTCGACCCGCGTCAGTACGACCCGCGCCGGATCATCCGGGACGCCCTGCTCGACTCGCCCTCGTCCGGGGCCGAGACCGCGACGGCGACGGCGGCGACCGTCACCGCCGCGAAGGTGCGGGCACCGGCGCCGGTCGTGCCACTGGCTGCGGGCGAGCCCGCGCCGTTCGACGTCGAAGCGACCTGACCCGGACCTCGTCCGTCGTCGCTCAGGTCAGCGACAGGCCGAGCTTCCGGCCGGCGAGTCCCCGACCCATCGCGGTGAGCCGGTCGGCCACCGCGTCGAGCGCGACCGCCGCGGGGTCCGACGGGTCACCGAGGACGACCGGGAGGCCCGCATCGCCGCCGGCGCGCAGCGGCACCGAGAGCGGGACCCGGCCGAGCACCGGCACGGGGGCGTCCTGACCGCGGGAGAGTCGTCGGGCGGTCTCGTCGCCGCCGCCCTCGCCGAACAGGTGCAGCACGCTGCCGTCGGGCTGCACGAGCCCCGCCATGTTCTCGACGACGCCGATGACCTTCTGCCCGGTCTGCCGCGCGACGATCCCGCTCCGCTCGGCGACGTCCGCCGCGGCCGCCTGCGGGGTGGTCACGACGAGCACCTCGGCGTGGGGGAGCAGCTGGCCGACGGAGATCGCCACGTCGCCGGTGCCGGGCGGCATGTCGAGCAGGAGCACGTCGAGGTCGCCGAACCACACGTCGGACAGGAACTGGTTCACCGTCCGGTGCAGCATCGGCCCGCGCCAGGAGACCGCGGTGGAGACGTCGTCGACGAACATGCCGATCGAGACGACCTTCACCTCGTGGGCGACCGGCGGCAGGATCATGCTGTCGACGCGGGTCGGCCGCGGGGCGACGCCGTGCTCGTCCGTGAGGCCCATGAGCCCCGGGATGCTGAAGCCGTGCACGTCGACGTCGACGATGCCGACCCGCTGCCCCCGACGCGCGAGCGCCGCCGCCAGGTTCGCCGTCACGGTGGACTTGCCGACGCCGCCCTTGCCGCTCGTCACCGCGATGACGCGGGTCAACGAGTCCGGGGTGAACTGGACGCCCTGGGGACGACCCTCGCGCAGCCGCTCCGTGAGGGCGCGACGCACGGCGGGGTCCATCACGGACACGTCGACGTCGACCGCCGCGACCCCCGCCACGGAACCGGCGGCGGCGCGGACGTCCCGCTCGATGGTGTCGGCGGCCGGGCACCCGACGATCGTGAGCTGCAGGTCGACGCGCACCGAGCCTCCCGGCCGGACGTCGACGCCCCGGATCATGTCGAGTTCGGTGACGGGCCGGCGGATCTCGGGGTCGAGGACACGGCCGAGCGCAGCGAGGACCGCGGCGCCGAGCTGGTCCTGCGCGGTGGTGCCGTCAGCCACGCGTCACCGAACGCTCGTGGCCGCGGTCGTCCAGGTCGTCGAGGTCCTCGGGGTCACCGTCGCGGCGGTCCAGTTCCTCGAGCAGGGAGCGGAGCTCGGCGCGGATGAAGTCCTTCGACGCCATGTCCCGCATCGCCAGGCGGAGGGCGACGACCTCGCGGGCGAGGTACTCGGTGTCCGCGAGGTTGCGCTCCGCCCGCTGCCGGTCCTGCTCGAACTGCACGCGGTCCCGGTCGTCCTGCCGGTTCTGCGCGAGCAGGATGAGCGGCGCCGCGTACGAGGCCTGCAGCGACAGCACCAGGGTCAGCGCGGTGAAGCCGATCGCCGCCGAGTCGAACTGCCACGACTTCGGCGACAGCGTGTTCCACCCCATCCAGAGCACGCAGAACAGGGTCAGCCCGATCAGGAACCAGGGCGTGCCCATCGCACGGGCGATGCCCTCGGTGGCGCGACCGAACGCGTCGCCGCGTCCGCGTCGGCGGGTGGGCAGGACGCGCGTGCGCATGCCCTTCGGGGAGTCGAGGCGTTCCTCGGGCCGCTCCCGGCGGTTCTCATCTGGGCGTGCCACGATTCGTCCTCCTTCCCGAGGGGATCGCCGTGCGGCGGGTGCGGGTCCGTGGTCGCGACGCGGCGCCGGGGTTGGCGTCGGCCGCGTCCTGACTCCGCCAGTCGTCCGGGAGGACGTGGTCGAGGACGTCGTCGATGGTCACCACCCCGACGAGTCGGTGGGCGTCGTCGACCACGGGGACGGACAGGAGGTTGTAGGTCGCCATCACCCGTGTGACCTCGGCCGCGCTCGCGTCGACCTCCACCGGCTCGGTCTGCTGGTCGATGAGGGTGCCGAGGCGTTCGTTCGGCGGGTACCGGAGCATGCGCTGGAAGTGCACGAGCCCGAGGAACCGTCCGGTCGGGGGCTCGTACGGCGGGAGCGTGACGCACACCGCGGCGCCGAGCACCGGGGCGAGCTCGTGCCGACGGACCAGGGCCAGGCCCTCGGCCACGGTCGAGTCCGCGGACAGGATCACCGGCTCGGTCGTCATGAGACCACCGGCGGTGTCCGGCTCGTACTCGAGCAGCATGCGGACGTCCTGCGCCTCCTCCGGCTCCATGAGCTCGAGGAGGGCTTCGCTGCGCTCGTCGGGCAGCTGGGCGAGGAGGTCGGCCGCGTCGTCCGGCTGCATCTGGTCGAGGACGTCGGCGGCACGGGCGTCGCGGAGCGCGGACAGGATCTCGATCCGCTCCTGGTCCGGCATCTCCTCGAGCACGTCCGCGAGGCGGTTGTCCGGCAGCTCCTCGGCGACCTCGAACCGGCGCTCGGACGGCAGGTCGAGCAGGGTCGACGCCAGGTCGGCGGGCACCAGGTCGGAGTAGGCGGCGATGACGTGCTCGGCGGACTGGGACTCGCCGGGGAGCTCGTCCTCGGTGACCTCGTTCCAGGTCGCGAACGTCGTCGGGCCCTTGCCGAACGGCGACGGCGTGGTCTTCGGCTTGCGGAGGAAGAGCTGCGCGATCGACCAGTCGCCCTGCCCGTGGTCCTCGATCGCCACGTCCTCGATCGTCGCCCGGATCTGCTCCTTCTTGATGAGGACCTTGCGGCCGAGGATCTCCGCGATCACCCGGACCTCACCACCGCGCTGCTCGAAGCGGCGCATGTTGACGAGCCCGGTCGTGATGACCTGCCCGGCGCCGATCGAGGTGATCCGGCCGATGCTGACGAAGATGCGGCGCTTGCCGGGGACCTCGACGATCAACCCGACGACCTGTGGGGCGTCGACGCGGCGGTACACGACGAGGACGTCACGCACCCTGCCGACACGGTCGCCCGCGGGGTCGAAGACGGAGCACCCGGCGAGGCGGGCGACGAAGACCTTCGAGGCGCTCACCCGTCCAGCGTAGTCGCTCGCCCGGGCGTGCTCGCCGCCCCTTCCCTGGTGGTTCTCGTGTGATCGCAAGGACTCCGGTGGATGATGACTGGGTGAGTACTCAGAGCCCCTTCGGCGGCCGCACGGCACAGGCGTTCCCCACCCTGCCGCGCGGTGACGTCCTCGGCACCTACGACAGCTACCCCGAAGCACAGCGCGTGGTCGCGAAGCTCGCGGAGTCGGACTTCCCGGTCGCGAAGCTGTCCATCGTCGGCAACGACCTCAAGACCGTCGAGCGCGTGACCGGCAAGATGACCTACGGACGAGCAGCACTCGCGGGCGCCCTGTCCGGGCTCTGGCTCGGGTTCTTCTTCGGCATCGTGCTGACGCTCTTCTCGCCGCAGGCCGGCGGGCTCTTCCTCCCCGCCGCCGTCATCGGTGCCGGGTTCGGCATGCTCTACGGCATCGTCTCGTTCGCGATCACCAAGCGACAGCGGGACTTCACGAGCATCCACCAGGTGCTCGCCACCACGTACCAGATCGTCGTCGACCCGCAGCTGTCCGGTCAGGCGCAGCGGATCCTCGGCCAGGGCGGTGCGATCCAGCACACGTCGTGGGACCAGCCGAACGCCGGGGGGTACGGCGGACAGCCGGGACCCGGACAGAAGGGGCAGGACCAGCTCGGGCAGCGCTCGGGACAGCAGCAGTGGCGTCCGGGGCCCGGTGGGGTGCCGCCGCAGCAGGGGCAGTACGGTCAGCCGGGTCTGCCGGGTCAGCCGGGTCAGTACGGTCAGCCGGGCGGGGGCGCGGGCGCTGGCCAGCCGCCGCAGTACGGTCAGCCGGGCGCCGGCCAGCCGGGCCAGTACGGCCAGCCGGGCCAGCAGCAGTGGCGCCCGGGCGGTGCGCCGCAGGGCTCGCCCTACGGTGGGCACGCCACCCCGCACCAGCCGGGAGGCCCGGCGCAGTCCGGCGGACCGGCACAGTCCGGCGGACCGGCGCAGCCCGGCGGCCCGGCTCGGCCCGGCGACTCGGCTCAGCAGCAGGGCGGGGACGGGTCATCGCGGCCGGACGACACCCGCGGACAGGCGCCGGCCGGGCCGCGCTACGGCACGAACGACGGGCCGCGGTACGGCACGAACGACGGGCCGCGCTACGGCACGAACGACGGCGGTGCCCGGACGGTGCCGACCGGTGACCCTGCCCCCGGGGCCGGCCAGCGCTCGACCGCACCGCGGTACGGCACGAACGAGGGCGCTGCCCGCACGCCGGAGGCCGACGCGACCGCTGACCAGACGCAGCGTCCGTCGGCGGCGACCCGCAGCTACGGCACGAACGACGGCCCGCGGTACGGCGAGCAGGCCCCGACGCCGTCGGACACCGACGGCGCCGCGGACGACACGAACCGGCGTGAGGACGACGACAGCCGCGCGTGAGCGGTCCCGCTCCGGACGGTGCCACCGTCGGGAGCGGGCGGACGACGACGGGCTCCCGGCCGGTGCTGCACCGACCCGGAGCCCGTCGTCGTGTCCGGTGTCGCGCATGAGCGGTCGCGTCTCGCTGGGTGCGGCTCTCGGGCTGGTCCGACCTGGCGGACTGGTGCGGCCTCGCTCGCCGTGTCGGCGGAGCGTGTGGGCTCAGAGGATCTTCGAGAAGCAGACCGACCGGGCTGCGCCGACGTACGGCCCGAAGTTCGCGATCCGTCGGAAGCCCTCGCGCTCGTAGAACCGGATGGCGCCCTTCTGCTCCGCACCGGTCTCGAGGACGAGCGCCGGTGACCCGAGGTCGAGCGCCGCTTCCTCCAGTCGACGCAGGATCAACGCGGCGACGCCGGAGCCGCGGGACTCGGTCCGGACGTACATGCGCTTGACCTCCGCGATGCCGTCGTCGACCAGTCGCAACCCGCCGCACCCGACCGGGGTGCCCGCCTCGTCGCGCGCCACGAAGAACACCGCGATCGAGTCGGCAGTCGGCTTCGGGCCCGGCTCGGTGTCGGCCCCGTACGTGCTGTCGATCTCGATGCGCTGGGCCGCTCGCAGCCGCTGGGCGTCGGGCGAGTCGAAGTGCTCGACGTCGATCAGGAAGGTGCCCGAGGGGGCTTCAGCGCTCACGAGGCCCAGGCTAGCGCGCGGACCTCGCGATCCACCCCTCCACTTCCGAGGGGGTCCGGGGGATGTGCACCGACAGGTTCTCGGCGCCGTCCTCGGTCACCAGGATGTCGTCCTCGATCCGGACACCGATCCCACGGAACTCCTCCGGGACGGTCAGGTCGTCCTGCTGGAAGTACAGGCCGGGCTCGATCGTGAACACCATGCCGGGCTGCACGATGCCGTCCAGGTACATCTCCCGGCGGGCCTTCGCGCAGTCGTGCACGTCGAGGCCGAGGTGGTGGCTCGTGCCGTGCACCATGTAGCGGCGGTGGAACTGGTTGTCCGGCTGCAGGGACTCCTCGGCGGAGACCGGTAGGAAGCCCCACTCGGCGGTCTTGCGCGCGATGACCTCCATCGCGGTCGCGTGCACCTGCCGGAACGTGATGCCCGGCTCCACGATCGCGAACGCAGCGTCGGCGGCCTCGAGCACGGCCTCGTACACCATGCGCTGCACGGGTGAGAACGTGCCGCTGACCGGCAGGGTGCGGGTGATGTCCGCCGTGTAGAACGAGTCGACCTCGACCCCGGCGTCGATGAGGATCAGGTCGCCGGGCTGCACGGCACCGTCGTTCCGGGTCCAGTGCAGGATGCAGGCGTGGTGGCCCGCGGCGGCGATGGTGTCGTAGCCGACCGTGTTGCCGTCGGCACGGGCGCGACGGTTGAACGTGCCCTCGACGATGCGCTCGCCGCGGGGGTGTGCGAGCACGGCGTCGAAGTCCGCGATGACGTCGTCGAAGCCGTGGCGGGTCGCGTCGACGGCCTTGCGCAGCTCGTGTACCTCGTAGGCGTCCTTCACGAGGCGGAGTTCGGACAGGTCGCGGGACAGGACGTCGTCCGTCGCGGCCGCACCGTCCTGCTCCGGCGCGCCTCCGACCGTGGTGCCGAGGCGCTCGTCGAGTGCGCGGGTGAACCCGGGGTCGGCGTCGCGGACCACGAGCACGGAGGCGTCGAGCCCGGCGAGTGCGGCGTCCAGCGCACCGAGGTCCGCCGTGGCGACACCGAGGTCTGCGGCGACCTCGGCCAGGGAGGGGCGCGGTCCGACCCAGAACTCGCCGATCTCCGGGTTCGCGTAGAACTCCTCGGAGTCACGGCCGGCCGTGGCGCGGAAGTACAGGGTGGCGTCGTGGCCGTCGCCGTTCGGCGTCAGGACGAGCACGGAGCCGACGACGGTGTCGGTGCCCCAGCCGGTCAGGTGGGCGAACGTCGAGTGTGGGCGGAACGGGTAGTCGCAGTCGTTCGAGCGGACCTTCGCCTGGCCGGCGGGCACCACGATCGTCCGACCGGGGTGCAGTCCGGAGAGCCGGGCGCGACGCGCGGCGGCGAAGGCGGACTGCTCGCGCGGGGCCGGCAGCGGACGCTCACGCTCGGCCCAGTTCGCAGCGATGTGGTCCTTGAAGACGGACGAGCCGGGGGTGGTGGAGCGGTTGCTCGTCGCGCGGGGAGTGGTGTCGGCCATGTCCCCATCATCGCACCGCTGCACCGAGCGGGGTCCGGCACCGCAGTCCGGAAGCGCAGGGACCGGTACGGGGTCGCAGCCGTGCGGTGACGCGAGCGCAGCGCGAGGAACGGCGTGCGGGGAGGGGCTGTGAACGGCGTCCGACCAGCCGTCGACGTGTCGGTAGCATTGCCGCGTGCCTGATCCGTTCATCGACCTGCACGCTCACTCGAGCGTCTCCGACGGCACCGAGCGCCCGGCCGACCTCGTCCGCGCGGCGGCGGCGAGCGGACTCGACGGTGTCGCCCTGACCGACCACGACACCACGGCCGGGTGGCACGAGGCCGCCGAGGCGGTCCGGCAGCTGCCGATGACCCTGGTGCCCGGGCTCGAGCTCAGTACGCGCATCGGATGGCGGAGCGTGCACGTGCTCGGCTACCTGGTGGACCCGGCGGATCCCGGACTCGCGGCCGAG
Organism: Curtobacterium sp. MCJR17_055; assembly: GCF_003224335.1. Classification (GTDB taxonomy): domain Bacteria; phylum Actinomycetota; class Actinomycetes; order Actinomycetales; family Microbacteriaceae; genus Curtobacterium. The sequence continues at coordinate 312,567 of NZ_QKLF01000001.1, read as the reverse complement.
ACCACCGCGATCCGTGACGGCCGCCTCACCCGTGCCCGCAGCATGGTCGACGCCATCGGCCGTGACCACCCGGTTACCTGGGACGACGTCCTGGCGGAGTCGAGCGAGGGGGCGACGATCGGACGTCCGCACATCGCCGACGCCCTGGTCCGACTCGGCCTGGAGCCCGATCGCAGCGCAGCGTTCCGCGGCATCCTGCACCCCTCCTCCGGCTACTACCAGCCGCACGACGCCCCGACCCCGCTCCGTGGCGTCGAGCTCATCCGTGCCGCCGGCGGTGTGCCCGTCATCGCGCACCCGGCCGCGTCATCGCGGGGGATCGTGATCGACGAGCCGATGCTCCGCGAGCTCGTCGACGCGGGCCTCGGCGGACTCGAGGTCGACCACCGCGAGAACAGCGCGGACGGCAAGCGGACGCTCCTGGACTGGACCGGTCGGTACGGCCTGTTCGTCACGGGTTCGAGCGACTACCACGGCGAGGGCAAGCCGAACCGCCTCGGTGAGCACCGAACGGCCCGACGCTCCTTCGACGCGATCGTCGACCAGGCGACCGGCAGTGCGCCCGTCGTCGGGCCCGGCTCCCGCCTGTCCTGACCGTCGGCCGGTCCGTCGGACCAGGCTCGGGCCTCCCGTCCTCGTGGAGGGGGGCGCTGCGGCGTCGGCGCCGGGCTGCGTTCCGGAGCCGGGGACGACGAAGGCCCCGTCACGCTCGTGACGGGGCCTTCGGCCTGGAGGCGCTACTCGCCGTCCGAGGAACCCTGCGGTGCCGCGGCGGTCGCCTCGGACGAGCCAGTGCCGCCACGACGTCGGCGGCGGCGACGGCGCTTCTGGGCGCCGTCGGCGGTGTCGTCACCCGCGGGGGAGGCGGGGGCGGGCGCACCGGTCGGGGCAGTGGCTTCCGCTACGGGAGCGGAGCGCTCCCGTCGGTCTGCCGAGGCGCGGCGCGAGCCGGACTCCTCGGAGCCCGACGACCGGGTGCGGCTGCGTGACCGCGAACCGCCGGCGCTGCCGGAGGCGGAACCGGAGCGACCTCCGGACGCCGGCTTCTCGCTTCCGGCGGTCGCTGCGCGCGGCGAGGTGCCGGGCAGGCGACCCTTCGTGCCGGCCGGGATGTCGAGGTCGGTGAAGAGGTGCGGCGACGACGAGTACGTCTCGACGGGCTCGGGGATGCCGAACTCGAGCGCCTTGTCGATGAGCGTCCACTTGTGCAGGTCGTCCCAGTCGACGAACGTGACCGCGATGCCCGTCTTGCCGGCACGGCCGGTGCGACCGGCGCGGTGCAGGTACGTGTCCGGGTCGTCCGGGATCGTGTGGTTGATCACGTGCGTGACGTCGTCGACGTCGATGCCACGGGCGGCGACGTCGGTGGCGATGAGGACGTCGCGCTTGCCGGCCTTGAAGGCGGCCATCGCGCGCTCGCGCTGCTCCTGGTTGAGGTCACCGTGGACGGCGGCGGCGTTGAACCCGCGGTCCTTCAGCTCCTCGACGATGCGGGCGGCGGCGCGCTTGGTCCGCGTGAAGATGACGGTCTTGCCGCGGCCCTCGGCCTGGAGGATGCGGGCGATGACCTCGTCCTTGTCCAGGGAGTGCGCGCGGTAGATGACGTGCTTGATGTTCGCCTGCATCAGACCCTCGTCGGGGTCCGTCGCGCGGATGTGCACCGGACGCGACATGAAGCGGCGTGCGAGGGCGACGATCGGGGCGGGCATCGTGGCCGAGAAGAGCATCGTGTGCCGGACGGCCGGGACCGCCTGGAAGATCCGCTCGATGTCGGACAGGAAGCCGAGGTCGAGCATGCGGTCGGCCTCGTCGAGGACGATCTCCTGCACGTGCGACAGGTCGAGGAGACGCTGCCGGTGCAGGTCGATGAGTCGACCGGGCGTGCCGACGACGATCTGGGCGCCGGCCTTGAGCTGCTCGACCTGGCCCTCGTACGCCTTGCCGCCGTAGATCGACACGAGCTTCGTGGGGCGGTTGACCATCGCGGACTCGAGGTCCTCGCTCACCTGCACGGCGAGTTCGCGGGTGGGGACGACGACGAGCGCCTTCACCCCCGGCCCGGGGTCGGCGCCGATGCGCTGGATCAGTGGCAGGCCGAACCCGAAGGTCTTGCCGGTGCCGGTCTTGGCCTGACCGATGATGTCCTGGCCGGTCAGGGCGAGCGGGATCGTCTGCTGCTGGATCGGGAAGGGCTCGATGATGCCCTTGCTCGCGAGCGCATCGACGATGTCCTGCTCGATCTGGAGTTCTGAGAAAGTCAAGAAGTTCACCCTGTTCGTGGGGAGGAGTCCCGCCCAGTCTACCGACGTGCCGGACGAGGACGAGCCGACCCGTATGCTGGTCGTGTGGTGTCGTGGTGGAACCGGAAGCGCGCTGCGCAGCTCGCCGCGGCCTGGCTCGCGTCGCGGAACCCGCGCGGCGGTGCGGTCGAGCGTCTCCGGCTCGACGACGTCAGCCCCGAGCTCGACGTGTACCTCGGCCAGGCCGCCTACCTCCAGCTGTCGCTGTACGAGACGATGGGCCGCGCCGGAGCCGGTGCCCCGACGCTCTCCGGCCGGCTGGTCACGGGCGTGCTCGCGACCACCGCACTCGAGCGGCACCGTGCCATCGTCGCGGAGATCGAGCGGGGCGGGCAGGAGCCGGCCGACCTGATGGCGCCGCACCGCGAGGCGATCGACCGGTTCCTCGAGCGGACGAACGGTGCCGACTGGTACGAGTCGATGCTCACCGGGTACGTGACCGCCGGCATCCTCAACGACCTGTTCGCGAACCTGCTCCGGTCGCTCCCGATCGACGTCCGGCAGCGCCTGCGCACCGTGTTCGACGCCCGGGAGGAACCGGCCGTGGTCGAGGAGCTCACGGCACGCATCGACGAGGACCCGGTCGTGGCGTCCCGTCTCGCGATGTGGGGGCGCCGCCTGGTCGGGGACACGCTCCTCGTGGCGCGGTCGGCGCTCGCCTCGCACGCCCGCGAGGACCAGGAGCGGCTCGAGCCGGTCTGGACGGAACTGATCGCGGCGCACACCCGGCGGATGGACGCGCTCGGCCTCACGGCCTGATCGGCCTGCTGGCTGGACCCCCGCGCGTCGACGAGGGCGAGCAACGGTCCGCCGGTCACGGTGAGCAGCGCCACGGCGAGCAGCCGGACGGGCTCAGGCGCCCTGCTTGACCAGACGCTCGTAGTGCGCTTCGTCGGCAGCGGTCCGACGGCGGCCGAGCACCACCTGGACCACGAGGGCGACCGCGGCGGCCCCGAGCAGCGCGACGACCCAGATCCAGGTGCCGTCGTACGGCCATCCGGCCCAGGTCAGGACCTCCCAGAGGACCGCCGCGGCGATGCCACCGACGGCCGGTCCGACGAGCACGCCACGGGTCGTGCGCAGCGGCACGACCACGTGGGCGACGGCCCCGAGCAGGATCCCGCCGAGGACGGCGAAGAGGAGCTCCACGCCCGGGAGGGTCAGGCGACGAAGCCGATGCGGCGGGACTCCTCGGAGCCCACCTCGACGTACGCGAGCGACGCGACCGGCACGATGAACCGGCGGCCCTTGTCGTCCTTGAGGGACAGGTGCGTGGCCTTGGCCGCGAGGGCCTCGGACACGGCGGTCTCGATCTCGTCGGCGGTCTGGGCCGTCTCGAAACCGATCTCACGCGGGCTGTTGATGATGCCGATCTTGATGTCCACGAGGTCAGCGTAGTCGAGCGCCCCCGGGCTGCCCGGAGCGTTCGCCGCGGGCGCACACCCGGTCCCGCACCCGGTCCCGCACCCGGTCCCCGCATCCGGCGCGGGTGGCGCGCGATGTCGGCAGCGCTGGGTACCGTACGTGCGTGCCACCGACCACCCTGACGCCCGCGCCGGACCTCGGCTCGGTGTCGCGTGCGCTCGTCGAGGACCCTGCGCAGCAGGCGGTCCTGGCCCTGCCGGACGGCGAGCACGCCGCGGTGTTCGGCGCGCCGGGAACGGGCAAGACGAGCACACTGACGCGGCTCGTGGCCGACCGGATCGCCAGACCCGGTGCCGTCGACGCCGCTGGGCACGCCACCGTGCTCGCGCTCACCTCGGCCCGCATGGCGGCCACGGCGCTCCGGGACCGGCTCGCCGCCGCGGTCGACCGGGTCACGCCGGGCGCGCTCGCCCGGACCGTCAACTCCCTGGCGTTCCAGGTCGTGGCGCACGCGGCGACCGTGCAGGGCCAGGACGCTCCCACCCTGCTGACCGGCGGCGAGCAGGACCGCATCCTCGCCGACCTGCTCGCCGGACACGAGCTCGACGGCGGCGGACCGGACTGGCCGGCACCGATCACCGCGGTGGTCCGCGAGCGGGCGGGCTTCCGCACGGCGCTGCGTGACCTCATGATGCGTGCCGTCGCGGCCGGCATCGAACCCGACGACATGCGGGAGCTCGGGGACGAGACCGGGCACCCCGAGTGGCGTGCCGTCGGGGACCTCGTCGACGAGTACCGCGCCACCGTGACCGCGTTCCGGACGACCGCGCTGGACGCGGCAGAGCTCGTGGCGTTCGCGACCGCGGCCGTGCTGCGGGGGGACCTCCCGCCCGCGGTGGCCGCGCTGCGTCTCGTCGTCGTCGACGACGTGCAGGAACTCGTCGAGGGCGAGATCGCCCTGCTCGGTGCCCTCGCCCGTTCCGGCGTGCAGGTCGTCGCGTTCGGCGACCCGGACATCGCCGCCTCGGCCTTCCGCGGCGCGGAGCCGGACGTGCTCGGCCGCCTCGGTCCGCGCCTCGGCGTCACCGGCGTCCGGGAGATCGTGCTCGGCACGGTGCACCGGCACGCCGGACCGGTCCGGGCGCTGGTGACCGGCGTCACCGGCCGCATCGGCACCGCCGCCGCGGGCCGACAGCGCTCCGCCGTCGCCCGGGAGGCCCGTGGCCGCTCCGACGCCGTCCTGCACCTGGAGGCCCCGAGCCGGTCCGCCATGGTCGCCGCGGTAGCGAGGCGCCTCCGCGAACACCGGCTGCTCGACGGTGTGCCGTGGCACCGGATGGTCGTCGTCACCCGCAGCGGGGCGGCGATCCCGGAACTCGTCCGGGCGCTCTCGGTGGCCGAGGTGCCGGCGACCGCGGGTGCCGCGCCCACCCGACCCCGGGACGAGACCGCGTCCCGGGCGCTCGTCGACGCGGCCGCCGTCGCCCTCGGTGTGGTGCCGCTCGACGCCCAGCTCGCGACCGCGTTCGCGACCGGACCGCTCGGCGGACTCGACACCCTGGCGATGCGACGGTTGCGGCTGGCGCTCCGGCGCGAGGAGCTGGCGGGCGGCGGGACCCGCACGTCCGACGAGCTCCTGGTCGACGCACTCGGTGCCCCGGAGCGACTCGCGACGATCGACGCGCCCTTCGCCCGCCGTGCCGCACGGCTGGCGAGGAGCTTCGCGGCCGCGCGGCACGACGCCGAGACCGGGGCGAGCATCGAGGAGGTCCTCTGGGGGCTGTGGGAGCGCAGCGGTCTCGCGGGCACCTGGCGTGCCCAGTCGGTCGCCGGAGGTGTCGGAGCGGCCGAGGCCGACCGGCACCTCGACGCCGTGGTCGGGCTCTTCACGGCCGCGAAGCGGTTCGTCGAGCGGACGCCGGACGCCCCGGCGCGCGTCTTCGTCGACGACCTCCTCGGTGCCGACCTGCCCGAGGACTCCATCGGACCGGACCGGACCGCCGGGCGGGTCCGGGTGCTGACCCCCTCGGCCACCGTCGGACTGGAGTGCGACGTCGTGGTGGTGACGGGCCTCCAGGACGGCGTCTGGCCGAACACCCGCGTGCGGGGCAGCCTGCTCGACCCGGACGGGCTCGTCCGCGCCGCCGCCGGCGTCCCGCACTCGCCGACGGACGACCGGGCGGCGGTGATCGGCGACGAGCTGCGCCTGTTCGCCCGGGCCGTGTCCCGGGCGACGACGCAGGTCGTCATCGCGACCGTCGCGAACGACGACGAGTCCCCGTCGCCGTTCGTCCGGCTCGTCCCGGTCCCGCCGGACCGACAGCCGTCGGCGCACCCGCTGTCCCTACGCGGCCTCGCCGGCTCGCTGCGTCGGCGCGTGGTCGCGACCGGCGACTCCGAGGCGGCGTCCGCACTCGCGCGCCTCGCCGCCGAGGACGTGCCGGGGGCGTCGCCGGACGACTGGTACGGCCTGGCCGAGCCGACGACCGACGCGCCGCTCGTCGACCTCGACGCCGCACCGGTGGTGCCCGAGGACGGCGACGAGCCCGTCCCGCCGACGGTGTCGGTGTCGCCCTCCCGCATCGGCACGTTCGAGGAGTGCCCCGTGCACTGGTTCGCGCAGACGTTCGGCGGCGGCGCCCCGAGCCCCGCGATGGGCATCGGGACGATCGTGCACGAGGCGATGGAGCACGCGACCGAGATCGACGTCGAGTCACTGTGGCAGCGGGTCGAGGGCCGGTGGGACGAGTTGACGTTCGAGTCGCCGTGGATCGCGGACCGTGAGCGCGCGAGGACCCGACGGATGATCGAGGGGCTCAGCGACTACCTCCGGACCACCGCCAGCGCGGGGCGACGACTGCTCGGTGCCGAGTCCTCCTTCGCCCTGGTGACCGGCCCGGCCCGGGTGCGGGGGAGCATCGACCGGATCGAGGTCGACCCCGACGGCCGGATCAGCATCGTCGACCTGAAGACCGGGCGATCGATGCCGAGCGAGAAGAACGACATGCCGGCCCATCCGCAGCTCGCCGCCTACCAGCTCGCGGTCGCCGACGGCGCGGTCGAGGGCGTCCCGGTCGGAGCGGAGACCACCGACGCCCGGCTCGTCTTCGTGCAGAACCCGAAGGGCGCGCACGCGTACTCGGAACGGACCCAGCGCGCGCTCGACCCGGAAGCGCGCGAGGCGTACCGCGAGCGGTTGCACGGCGTCGCGCGCGGCATGGCGGGACGGACGTTCCTGGCGGCGGTCGACGAGCACTGTGACCGCGCCCGCACGGGCACCGAGTGCCGGATCCACGTCGTCGGCGAGGTGACCTGGTGAGCGCGGACGAGGCGCCGACAGCGGTGGACGGCGCCGGGACCGGTCGGACCGGGTCGGACCCCGCCGCCCCTGCGCCCGGACCCGAGCACCGCGTGCCCGACGGGGGCGTCCCGCTGACACCGCGGGTCGGTGCCGACGCGATCGCGGACGCCCTCGGGAAGCCCCGACCCACCGAGCAGCAGCGGGCCGTGATCGAGTCACCGCTCGCGCCGGCCCTCGTCGTCGCCGGTGCCGGCAGCGGGAAGACCGAGACGATGGCCTCCCGTGTCGTCTGGCTGCTCGCGAACGGGTTCGTGCAGCCGGACCAGGTGCTCGGCCTGACCTTCACCCGCAAGGCCGCGGGCGAGCTCGGCGTGCGCATCAACGACCGGATCGCCGCGCTCGAGGACGCCGGGCTCATCGCTGCCGGCGACGCCTTCCTCGCGCCCACGGTGTCGACCTACAACGCCTTCGCGAACGCCGTCTTCCGCGAGAACGCCCTGCTCGTCGGCCGGGACGGCGAGTCACAGGTGCTCACCGAGCCGTCCGCCTGGCAGCTCGCCCGTCGGGTCGTCGTCGCCGCACGGGACGACCGCCTGGCCGGACTCGACCGCAACGTCGACACCGTCACCGCGGCCGTGGTGGCGCTCGCCGGGGCCGCGTCCGAGCACCTCGTGGACCCGGCGGACCTCCGTCGGTTCGCGATCGACTTCGGGGAGCTCCTGGAACTGCCCGGCTCGACCAGGGGCACGCCCTACAAGGCCGTCACCGACGCCGTCGCCGCGATCGGGTCGCTCGAACCCCTGGCCGACCTGGTGGAGGAGTTCCGTCGGCAGAAGGTCGACCGCGGCTTCGTCGAGTTCTCCGACCAGATCGCCCTGGCGCTCGCCGCGGCCGACGCCGCCCCGCGGGTGGCCGCCGACCTCCGAGCCCGCTTCGCGGTGGTGCTGCTCGACGAGTACCAGGACACCTCGGTCGTGCAGACGCGCTTCCTCGCGCGGCTGTTCCGGGACCACCCGGTGATGGCGGTCGGGGACCCGCACCAGTCCATCTACGGCTTCCGCGGAGCGAGTGCCGCGAACCTCGCCCGGTTCCCGGCGGACTTCGGCGCGCCCGCCGCCGACCCCGTCGTCACCTACGCCCTGTCGACGAGTTGGCGGAACCCCCTCGACGTGCTCGCCGCGGCGAACGCGGTCGTCTCCCCGCTCTCCGCCGCGTCCGACGTCCGGGTGGAGCAGCTCGCACCGCGACCGGGAGCGGACCGCGGCACGGTGGCGGTCGCCTTCCCGGAGACCCTGCCCGACGAGGCGGACGCCGTCGCCGCGTGGTTCGCGGACCACCGCGGGCGGAACCCGGACGGCTCGATGGCGCTCCTGCTGCGCGCCCGGAAGGACCTGGCGGCGTTCACCGCAGCGCTGGCCGCCCGCGGGGTGCCGTACCACGTGCTCGGGACGGGTGGGCTGCTGCAGCGGCCGGAGATCGTCGACCTGGTGGCCTGCCTCCGCGTGCTGCACGACCCGGCGGCGGGCAACGACCTCATCCGCCTGCTCGCCGGTGCCCGGTGGCGGGTCGGCGCGGCGGACATCGTCGCGCTGCACGGTCTCGCGCGCTGGTTGTTCGGCCGCGACCACACGCACAAGCGCCTCGACGACGACGTCACCGCGGCCTTCCGGGCGTCCGTCGCCGCGGGGGAGCAGGGCTCCGTGGTCGACGCGCTCGACTTCGTCACGACCGCGCCCGACGACCACTCCGCCCTCGCCGGCATCAGCCCGGCCGGCCGCGAGCGGATGCGCGCCCTCGGCGCCCAGCTCGCCACGCTGCGCTCCCGTGCCGGCGGGGACCTGGTCGACTTCGTCACGCTCGTGGTGCAGGAGATGCGGCTCGACATCGAGGTCGCCGCGCACGAGCAGGGCGGGTCGGCGTACCTCGACGCCTTCGTCGACGAACTGAGCGGCTTCGTGCAGACCGACGACCGTGCCGACCTCGGCGCCTTCCTCGGCTGGATCGACGCCGCAGCCCGCCGCGACGACATGGGGCCGCGGTCGGAGGAACCCGAGGGCGGGACCGTCCAGATCCTGACGATCCACGGCTCGAAGGGCCTGGAGTGGGACGCGGTCGCCGTGCCGCGGATGGTCGAGGGCGCCCTGCCCGCCCGGCCCCAGGAGGGGTCGACGGGGTGGCTCGGGTTCGGCCGGTTGCCGTACGAGTTCCGCGGCGACGCCGAGGAACTGCCCCGTCTGGCCTGGCGCGGGCAGGAGACCCAGAAGGACGTCGTCACGGCGATCGACGCCTTCAAGGACGAGGTCCGGGCGCGGAACGAGGACGAGGAACGCCGCCTGACCTACGTGGCGCTGACCCGCGCGAAGCACGAGCTGCTCGTCACCGGGTCCTCGTGGTCGACCGGGGTGAAGCCGACGGCCCCGAGCCGGTACCTGCACGACCTCGTCGACGCCGGGGTGCTCCCCGCCGACCGGATCCCGGAGGGCACCGCGCACGAGTCGAACCCGCTCGGCGACCAGGGAGCGACGCAGACCTGGCCGCACGTGCCGTTCGGCTCCCGCGGTCCGCGGGTGCTCGCCGCCGCGGAGCGCGTGCGCAACGCGAACCCCGGCGCCGCCGGTCGCCACGCCGCCGACATCGACCTGCTGCTCGCGGAACGCCGGGCGGCCCGGTCGGCCGCGCACGCGGTGGTCGTCCCGCACCGCGTCCCGGCGTCCGGTTTCAAGGACTACCTCGGCGAGCCGGACCGCGTCGCCGAACGGCTGCGCCGTCCGATGCCCGAGCGGCCGTACCGGGCCACCCGCCTCGGCACGCTGTTCCACCAGTGGGTCGAACAGCGTGCCCGTGGCGGTGGCGCCGCGGCGCCGCTCGGCGGGTGGGACGGCGGGCTCGACGCCTGGGCCGGCGAACTCGACCTCGACGTCGGGGAGACCGCTCCCGCCACCGACGGTGACCTCGCCGTCACGGACGACGACGCCCGACGGCTGGCCGACTTCCAGGAGACCTTCGCCCGGTCACGCTGGGCGGGTCTGACGCCCCTCGAGGTCGAACGCGAGATCCACATCCCGTTCCTCGGGCACAGCGTCGTGTGCAAGCTCGACGCCGTCTACGAGATCGACGGGCGGATCGAAGTCGTCGACTGGAAGACCGGCAAGGCCCCGACCGGTGCCGAGGACCTGGAACGCCGGCAGGTGCAGCTCGCGCTGTACCGGGTCGCGTACGCCGAGTTCACCGGCCGGCCGATCGAGGACGTCGACGCGGTGTTCTACTTCGTGGCGGACGACCTCGAGGTCCGACCGACGTCGCTGCTCGACCGTGCCGGGCTGGAACGCGCCTGGCGGAACGCGATCGGCTGAGGCGAGCCGCGCCTCCAGGCCGGATCAGCCGTGCCGGCGCTCGGTCGAGGAGAGCAGCTGCTCGACCTCGCCGATCTCCATCGTCTCCGGCGACACCGCCTGCAGCGGTGCGGCCGACGGTGCGTGGACGGCCTCGGCCAGGCGGTGCATCATCGCGACCGCGTCGTCGACGACCTCGGTGCTCTTCACCTGCACCCCGTGCAGCAGCCACTGGGCGGTCTCGAGCTCGTGGTGCACGCGGGCGCGTTGCCCGAGCTGCCGGTCCCGACCGCCACCGCCGGCGGTGTAGGCGCTGAGGACCGTGTCGAACGCCTCGCGGCGGCCGGCGAGCACCCAGGCCAGGTCCTTCGCCGGGTCGCCGAGGCGGAGTTCGCCCCAGCCGAGCACGCCCGTGACCTCGTCGCCCTGCACGAGCAGCGAGTCGACGCCGAGCGAGCCGTGGACGACGGTCGGCGTGAACTGCCAGAGCTGCTGGTCGCGCGCGGCACCCTCCCAGCGCTCCTGGAGCGCGGCCGGCACGAGCTTCGTCGCGACGGCCCGGTCCATCACGGAGACCGCGGAGCGGAGCACCTCGAAGGGCGTCAGGGACGGCAGGCCGGCGTCCGTCACGAAGCTCGTGGGCAGGACGTGGAGCGCGGCGACCGCGCGGCCGACGCTGGTCGCCAGCTCCGGACGTTCCGTCAGGTCACGGAGCGCGGGGTGCTCGCCGTCGACGAACGTGGTGAGGATGGCGCGGGTCGACCCGATCGGCGCCTGTCCGCGGTACTCCGGGACGGCGAACGGGAGGCGCGTGCGGATCCCGGCGCTGAGCGCGCGGATGGCCACCAGGTCGGCGGACTGGCGGGCCTCGGCGCGCTGGTTCCGGGGCCGGCGGATCGCCGAGCTGTGGCCCTCCGCGTCACGGACGACCGCCGACTCGTAGTCACCGGCGGCCACCGAGCCGAGCGTGCGCGTCCCGGTCAGGACGAGCCCGGGCACGGCCGTCGTCGCCAACGCGGCTAGAGTGAACTGCGATCCCGCCATGCCCATCAGGGTAGGTCCGCGGCACACCCGATCGGTGCGCGCCACGCTGGCCCGGGACGTGTCGACCACGAGGAGATCCGCGTGACCGTGGAGTTCGCCGCCCGGCTGCCGCTCGCCCGCAACGAGCTCGACCGCGATGCCGAGTACCGCGCCACCCCCGACCTCGACCGCGTGCTGCGGGACGACCCGGCGACGCGGTTCCTGCCCGTCCACGCCGGCGCGATGCTCCGGGGCGGCGACGGCGCGCTCCGCTTCGTCGACGCCGGACAGGTACCCGAGGACGCGACGCTGCTCTACCTCGGACGCGCGGTCGCCGACGCCGCCGACGCCCCGGCCGGCACCCGCTTCGTCGCGGCGCTCGTCGACGACGACGCTGCCGCCGCCATCGAACCGGACACCGCGGCGTGGGAGAACCTGCGCATGTTCGGCACCGAGCTGTCCGCCCGCGACCAGGGCCTCGCGGTCGAAGCGGTCGCGATGGCGAACTGGCACGCGGTGCACGGCTTCTCGCCGCGGACCGGCTCGGCGACCGAGTCGACCTCGGGCGGGTGGGTCCGCCGCGACCCCGAGGGGCACCAGCACTTCCCGCGGACCGACGCGGCGATCATCGTCGGCATCACCGACGGCGAGGACCGCATCCTGCTCGGCTCGAACGCTGCCTGGGACGCGAACCGGTACTCGCTGCTCGCCGGGTTCGTCGAGCCGGGGGAGTCGCTCGAGGACGCCGTCCGGCGTGAGGTCTTCGAGGAAGCGGGCGTCACCATCGAGGAACCGGAGTACCTCGGCTCGCAGCCGTGGCCGTTCCCGGCGTCGCTCATGGTCGGGTTCCGCGCACGTGCCGTCGACGGCGACCCCTCCGCCGCCCGGCCGGACGGTGTCGAGATCCTCGACGTCCGCTGGTTCTCCCGCGACGAGATCCGCGAACAGGCCGGGGACACGATCCTGCTGCCCGGCCGGACCTCGATCGCCCGCGTGATCATCGAGGAGTGGTACGGCGGGCCGCTCGACCTGCCGTGACGGTCGCACCCGGCGCCGGCGACCCGTCGACCCCGACCCCGGACGCGCTGCTCGCCGCACTCGACGCCGAGCAGCGGACGGTCGCACGGACGCTCCTCGGTCCGGTGGCCGTGCTGGCGGGCGCGGGGACCGGCAAGACCCGCGCGATCACGCACCGCATCGCCTACGGGGTCGCGACCGGCACGTACTCGCCCAACCACGTCCTCGCGCTGACCTTCACCACCCGGGCGGCGGGAGAGCTGCGCTCGCGGTTGCGCGCCCTCGGCGCCGGAGCCGTCCAGGCCCGGACGTTCCACGCCGCGGCGATGTCCCAGCTCGGGTACTTCTGGCCGGACACGGTCGGCGGGCACGCCCCCGGGCTCGTCGAGTCCAAGGGCCGGATGATCGCGCACGCCGCGGACACCATCGGCCTGCGGGTCGACACCCCGACGCTCCGCGACCTGGCCGGCGAGGTCGAGTGGCGCAAGGTGCAGCGGCTCACGTACGACGAGTACGAGTCCGCCGCGACCGAGCGGACGATGCCACGCGACACCTCGCCGTCCCGCGTGGTCGACCTCATGCGCGCGTACGAGCGGCTCAAGGACGACCGTCGGCAGATGGACTTCGAGGACGTGCTGCTCGCGACCCTCGGCATGGTGGAGTCCGAGCCCCGGGTGGCGTCCTACGTGCGTCAGCAGTACCGGTTCTTCGTGGTGGACGAGTACCAGGACGTCTCGCCCGTGCAGCACGACCTGCTCCGCGCGTGGCTCGGCGGTCGGGACGACCTGTGCGTGGTCGGTGACGCCAGCCAGACGATCTACTCGTTCACCGGCGCGTCCAGCCGCTACCTGCTCGGGTTCGGCTCGGAGTTCCCGCGCGCGTCCGTGCTCCGGCTCGAACGGAACTACCGCTCCACCCCAGAGGTCGTGCACGCGGCGAACGCACTCATGCGCGGGCAGCCGGGGGCGCTCGACCTCGTCGCGCAGGAGACCGCCCCCGGTCCGGAGCCGACGGTGCTCGCCTGCGCGCACGACGGGGACGAGGCCGCGACGATCGCCCGCCGCATCACCGAGCTCGTGGACGGCGGGGCGGCGTACGGCGAGTGCGCCGTCCTGTACCGCGTCGGCGCGCAGTCCGCGGCGATCGAGTCGGCGCTCGCCCGCAACGGGATCCCGTACCGGGTGCAGGGCGGGAAGCGCTTCTTCGACCGCCCGGAGGTGAAGCTCGCCGTGCACCACATGCGCGGCGAGGCGGTCCGGCAGACCGACGACGAGCTCCTGCGCCGGGTGGAGCTCGTGCTGCAGATCAGCGGGTGGACGCGCACCCCGCCGGAGGGCACCGGTGCCGTGCGTGAGCAGTGGGAGGCCCTGCAGGCGATCATGCAGCTCGCCGAGTCCTCGCCGGCCGGGACGACCATGCAGCAGTTCACGGCCGATCTGGTGGACCGTGCCGCGACCCACCACGAGCCGGAACTCGACGCCGTCACGCTCGCGACGCTGCACTCGTCGAAGGGCCTGGAGTGGCCGCACGTCGTGCTCGCGGGCGTCGCCGAGGGGCTGCTGCCGATCTCGTACGCGACGACCGACGACGGCGTCGACGAGGAACGTCGGCTCTTCTACGTCGGCATCACCCGTGCTCGTCGTTCCCTGACGCTGACGTGGTCCGGTCAGGGGTCCACACGGGGTGGGGCCCGGGTGGCGAGTCGGTTCCTGGCAGCCCTCGGCACGCACACCGCGGATGCGGAGCGACCCGCCGCACCGTGACCGACAGGTCCGTCCGGTCCACCAGGAGCTGCTGCGCGTCCGGGTACTGGGTCACCAGGGGGAGCCGCTCGAGGACCAGCCGGGTCACCGTCGTGGCGACCGTCGCAGCCCGGTAGGGCGACAGTGCGGCCACGGGACGGCCCCAGACCTGCGCGGCGATCGCCGGCCAGGCGGGGTCCGCGTCGGTGCGCTCGAGTTCCACGCACTGGAGGCACGGCCCGGCTCCCGGGACCAGGAACGGCCCGACGCGGACACGTCCGTCGCCCACCACCACCGGCAGGTGCGGGACCGACCGGCGACACCAGGCGGCCCGGACCGTCGGGTCGGTCACGTGGTCGGCGACGAGGACGGCGAGCGTCGGCGGCGGGTCGGGCTCGGGGACCGGGCCGCCGCGCGGCACCGACGTCCGCACGACGGTCACGCCGTCACCGGTGAGCATCCGGTCGAGCTCCTGCGCGAGCGGCCCGGCACCGGACACCTCGACCCGGGCGGCCGGCTCCGCGTCCAGGTCGACCAGGGCCGGAGCGGCGTCCCCGAGCAACCGGGCCGCGACGGCGGGCGGGCAGCCGACGCTCCGGGCGACCCCGGCCATCGCGTCCCGTCCGGTCTCGCTCCGGAGCGCGCAGAGGAAGCGCTCCTCGGCCGTCGTCGGGAAGGTGACCAGCGCGCGCGGCGGGTCGACCCCGAGCTGGACCGTGCACGGATCGCGCCAGATGAACTCGAGCGTCGGGTCGATGCGGATGCCCATGCGTCCACGCTGGCGCAGGCACCGCCGACGGGGCAGTCCGGACGCCGATCTGTGGACAAGACGAGGCGGGCCGGACGGTCGGGACGCAAGGCGGGTCGCGCCTCCCGTCCCGACCGGGGTGACTAGTGCCGCGGTCCGCCCTGCGGGTCGCCGTCGGCGGGCCCGGCCGTCGGGCCGTCGCCGGAGTCCTCGATGCCGGAGTCCTCGATGCCGCCGTCCTCGTCCTCGTGCGGACGGTCGGCGGTGGTGTCGTTGAGCAGGTCCTCGAGCGCTCGGTCGAACGCGTCGTCCTCCGGCGTCTGCGACGGGTCGCGGAGCCGGGCGACCAGGGACTCCGGCGCGTCGATGTCGTCCGAGCCGGGCACCAGGTCGAACGCGGCCCAGAGCGCGTCGCGCTCGCCGGCACCGAGTTCGTCGGTGACCCGCTGCCACATCGCGGCCGCTTCACGGAGTCGGCGCGGGCGGAGTTCGAGACCGACCAGCGTCGCGAAGGCGGACTCGGCCGGGCCTCCTGCGGCGCGACGACGTCGCACCATCTCCGCGATCGCGCCGGAGCGGGGGAGACGGGCGGTCGCGGCGGCCGTGACGGTGTCGACCCATCCCTCGACGAGCGCGAGCATCGTCTCGAGTCGGGCGAGGGCGGCGTCCTGCTCCGGGGTCCGCGGCGGGATGAGCGCCCCGGAGGCCAGCGCGTCCCGCAGCTGCTCCTGGTCGGTCGGGTCGATGCCCGACAGGGACTCCTCGACCCGGTCGAACGGGATGTGCACGCCCTTGGCGTACTCCGTGATCGACGAGATGATGTGCAGCCGCAGCCAGCGTGCCGAGCGGAACAGTCGGGCGTGGGCGAGCTCGCGGACGGCGAGGTAGATGCGCACCTCGTCGGCCGGGACGTCCAGGCCCTCGGCGAACTCGGCGACGTTCTGCGGCACGAGCGCGGCGACCTGCTCGTCGAGGAGCGGGACGCCGACGTCGCCGCCGGAGACGACCTCCTTGGCGAGCTGCCCGACGACCTGGCCGAGTTGGATCGCGAAGAGCGCACCACCGACCCCGCGCATGGCCTTCGAGACGTCGCCGAGCATGAGCTTGAGCTCCTCGGGCGCGCGCTGGTCGATCGCCTCGGTGAGGGCGGTCGCGATGCTCGACGCCACGGGCTCGGCGATCTGCGACCACACGGGTGCGGTCGCCTTCGCCCACTGCTCGCGCGTGTAGACGCTCGGTGTCGAGGTGAGTTCCGCGACGGTGGTCACCTCGTCGAGCCAGAGCGCCGCGACCTGGAAGGCCTGCGCCGCTGCTTGCGCGGTGGCGGGGTCGAGCGGCTGCTCGCCCTCGCGGGCGATCGTGGCGGCGCGTTCGGCCGTCACGGTGAAGTCGATGCCGTCGCCGCCGTCCTGCGCGGCCCGCTGGAGCTGGCTCATGAGGTTCGCGACGAAGGTCGGGTCGTTCGGCAGGCCGGCGGCTCCGGCGAGCTGCGACGGGTCGATCTGGCCCTCGCCGGACAGGAGCTTGCGGAGCATCTCCCGGAAGTCGTCGTCCGGCCCCGGCTGCGGTTGATCAGGCATGCCGACTACGCTAACCGCTGCCCGTGAGGCCGTGCCTGGGACCGGCCCGGGCAACCGCCCGTCCGGCTGCGCCGTGGGCGAACAGCCTCCGGAAGGACCCGTGTGACCCTCTTCGCCCCCGCCCCCCGTCGTCGCTCGCGCTCACGGACGGTCGGCTGGGCCTTCGTCGTCGGCGCCCTCGTCCTGGCGGTCGTCGCGAGCCTGCTGCCGAGCCCGTACCTCATCGAGATGCCCGGCCCGGTGTTCAACACGATCGGCACGCAGCGGCAGGGGACCGGCAAGGACGCGAAGGACGTCGAACTCATCCAGATCGACGGGCACCGCACCTACCCGACGTCGGGCGCGCTCGACATGCTCACGGTCAGTGTGCAGGGCACGGCGACCGAACGGCCGCCGTGGACGAGCGTCATCCGCGCCCTCTTCTCGGAGTCCGAGGCGGTGGTGCCCGCGAGCGCGATCTACCCGCCCGGACGGACGACCGAGCAGGTGAACGAGCAGGACGCCGCGGACATGACGAACTCCCAGCAGTCCTCCGTCGCCGCGGCCCTCGTGCAGGAGGGGTTCGAGGTCCCGAGCGAACTCGAGGTGGGCACCGTGCAGCAGGGCTCCCCGGCCGACGGCGTGGTCCGTGAGGGGGACGTCATCACGGCGTTCGACGGCACGTCCCTCACCACGAACTCCGACGCGTCGACCCTCCGGCAGCTCGTCGCGGAGCACGGCACGAGCGCACCGGCGACGATCACCGTCGAGCGGGACGGGGCGACGCGGGAGCTCTCGGTCACCCCGCGGACCGAGCAGGGCACCGCGCTGCTCGGCGTCGGCGTGGTCGAGCACTACGACTTCCCCTTCGACGTCGACATCGCGCTGCAGGACGTGGGCGGGCCCTCGGCGGGCATGATGTTCGCGCTCGGGATCATCGACGAGATCACGCCCGGCGCGTTGAACGGCGGCGAGCACGTCGCCGGGACCGGCACGATCACCGCCGGTGGCGCGGTCGGACCGATCGGCGGCATCCGGCAGAAGCTCCACGGCGCCGAGTCGGCGGGCGCCACGGTGTTCCTCGCCCCGAAGGCGAACTGCGACGAGGTGGTCGGACACGTACCGGACGGCCTCGACGTGTACGCGGTCTCGACGCTCGACCAGGCGGTCACCGACCTCGAGACGATCGCGGCGGGCCGGAGCACGGCCGGGCTCGAGCGCTGCACCTCCTGAGCGCCAGGCGCGCTGCCGCGGTCTCCGGGCCGCCGGCCTCCCGGACGACCGGCACGGACGGCCCGGACGGCTGGGCCGGGAGGCCCGGGGCGCGATCCTGAGATGCGGCACAGGTTCACTGTCGGCCGGGACGAATAGGATCGTCAGCACTGACGGCTCGGCCTGCCGGCGCCGCCGGTCCGACACGTCTGGAGCACAACAAGTGACGAACACCTCGTCCACCGCGGGACGGCGCTCGCCGCGTGTCCCGATCGTGGTCACGATCATCGTGCTGGCCGCACTGGTGATCGGCTTCTTCATCTTCGCCAGCCTGTACACCGACTACGCGTGGTTCGCGCAGCTCGGGTTCGAGCGCGTCCTGACCACCCGGTGGCTCGCCGGGACGGCCATGTTCGTCGCCGGCTTCCTGGGCATGGCGATCCCGGTCTGGCTGAGCATCGTCCTCGCTTTCCGGTTCCGTCCGGTCTACGCGAAGCTCAACGCGCAGCTCGACCGCTACCAGCAGGTCATCGAGCCGCTGCGCCGCGTCGTGGTGCTCGGCATCCCCGCGGTGCTCGGCGTCTTCGCCGGTCTGGCGACCGCACCGCGCTGGAGCACCGTCCTCGAGTACCTCAACCGGACGCCGTTCGGCAAGACCGACCCGCAGTTCGGGCTCGACGTCGGGTTCTACGTCTTCGAGCTGCCGTTCTGGCGCGCCGTCGTGGCGTACTCATCCGCCGTCGTGCTCATCGCCGGCCTCGCCGCGCTCGCCGCGACGTACCTGTACGGCGCGATCCGCTTCGGCGGTCGAGAGGTCCGCATCTCGAAGGCCGCGCGCATCCAGCTCGCGATCACGGCCGCGCTCTACATCGCGCTGCAGGCCGCCAGTCTCTGGCTCGACCAGTACACGGCGCTGACGAAGGACAACTCCCTCATCACGGGCGCGCAGTACACCGAGGTGAACGCGACGATCCCGGGCCGCGAGATCATGGCGGGCATCGCGGCGATCGTGGCGATCCTGTTCATCGTGACGGCGGTCATCGGCCGCTGGCGCGTGTCGATCATCGGGACCGGGCTGCTCCTGGTGTCCGCGATCGTCATCGGCGGGATCTACCCCTGGATCGTCCAGCGCCTGCAGGTCGCACCGAGCGAGCGCTCGTTCGAGTCCGCGTTCATCCAGCGGAACATCGACGCCACCCGGGACGCCTACAACGTCGCCGGGGTCCAGGAACAGGACTACGACGCCACCACCACGGCGACGACCGGTGCCCTGTCCGAGGACGCCCAGACGACGGCGAACATCCGCATCATCGACCCCAAGATCGTCTCCGACACGTACAGCCAGCTCCAGCAGTACCGGCAGTACTACAAGTTCCCCGACCAGCTCGACGTCGACCGCTACCAGGTGGACGGCAAGACCGAGGACACCGTGCTCGCGGTGCGTGACATCGACCTCGACGGCCTCGGTGCCTCGGCCACCCAGTACAACCGGACGTTCGTCTACACGCACGGCTACGGCGTCGTCGCGGCGTACGGCAACCAGCGGGCATCCGACGGCAAGCCGGTGTTCATCGAGTCGGGCATCCCGGCCGGCGACACCCTCGGCAAGTACCAGCCGCGCGTCTACTTCGGCGAGAACTCGCCGGCGTACTCGATCGTCGGGGCACCGGAGGGCACGAAGGACGTCGAGCTCGACTACCCGTCCGGCTCGGACGACGACGACGGCAACGCCACCACGACCTACGCGGCGGACGGCGGACCGAAGATCGGCAACTTCTTCAACCGCCTGGTCTACGCGGCGAAGTTCCAGTCGGAGCAGATCCTGCTGTCGAACGCCGTCAACGCCGACTCGCAGATCCTGTACGACCGTGACCCGGTCAAGCGCGTGCAGAACGTCGCGCCCTACCTGAAGCTGGACCAGGACGCGTACCCGGCGATCGTCGACAACCGCATCAAGTGGATCGTCGACGGCTACACGACGAGCAACGCGTACCCGTACTCGCAGAGCCAGAGCATGACGGACAGCATCAACGGCACCGACTCCGGCAGCTTCCGCACCGACCAGGTGAACTACATCCGGAACTCGGTGAAGGCCACGGTCGACGCCTACACGGGCAAGGTCACGCTCTACGCCTGGGACACGAAGGACCCGGTGCTCGAGACGTGGCAGAAGGTCTTCCCGACGTCGCTGCAGCCGGTGTCCGCGATGAGCGCCGACCTGCTCGCCCACGTGCGCTACCCGACCGACCTGTTCAAGGTCCAGCGGAGCATCCTCGGCACGTACCACGTCACCAACGCGAACTCGTTCTACTCGGGCGACGACGCGTGGACGACGCCGGTCGACCCGACCTCGACCTCGACGAGCGCCGGGGACGCCGACTCGGCGGGCACCACCACCGGGACGAACGCGAACACCACGAACGCGCTCGGGACGCAGACCACGGCGACGAACCCGGACCAGCAGGACCCGTACTACCTGACGATGAAGGTGCCGGGCGCGGGCACGGCCTACTCGCTGTACAGCACCTACATCCCGAAGCAGAACTCGTCGTCGAACGCGCGGAACGTGCTGACCGGCTACCTGGCCGTCGGATCCGACGCCAGCGGGGCAGGCAAGGGCAAGAAGGGCGAGGGCTACGGCAAGCTCACGCTGCTGACGATCCCGAAGACCGACAGCATCCCCGGCCCGTCGCAGGTGCAGAACCTGTTCAACTCCGACCCGGCCGTCTCGCAGGAGCTCAACATCCTCAAGCGGGGCAACAGCACCGTCAAGCAGGGCAACCTGCTGACGCTGCCGGTCGGTGGTGGGTTCCTCTACGTGCAGCCGGTGTACGTGCAGTCCACGTCGAGTGGGTCGTACCCGCTGCTGCAGAAGGTGCTCGTGGCCTTCGGGGACAAGATCGCGTTCGAGGACACGCTCGACGAGGCGCTCGACGAACTGTTCGGCGGCAACTCGGGCGCGGCCGCGGGTGACTCCGGTGCGGCTGCGGGGAACTCGGACTCCGACGACGAGGGCTCCGACACGTCGACGGGTGGGAGCTCGACGGGCGGTGCCACCGGTGGTGCGACCGGCGGCGCGACCGGTGGGTCGTCCTCCGGCGCTGCGACGCCGGACCTGCAGCAGGCGCTGTCCGAAGCGGACGAGGCGCTCCGGGCTCGTGAGCAGGCGTACGCCGACAACGACCTGGTCGCCGCCGCCGAGGCCGACCAGCGACTGCAGGAGGCCGTCGAGGACGCCATCGCAGCGCAGGGTGGCAGCGGCTCCGACGGTTGATGCGGGCGGGCGGGGTGCTCGATTTGGCACCCCGCCCGATCCCGTGTAGTGTTTTCCATGTGCCGCGGGGTGGAGCAGTTCGGTAGCTCGCTGGGCTCATAACCCAGAGGTCGTAGGTTCAAATCCTGCCCCCGCAACCAACGCGACACGAGAAGCCCCGGTCCTCACGGACCGGGGCTTCTTCGTGTTCCCGGCCCCTCTGCCCGTTCAAGCCGATCCCGGCGCGCTCGCGCCGTCCGGTGCCTCCGGACGTCCTCTGCTCGTCGTGGCTCATCGTCGCGTCCGCCGTCGGGGTCGACACGCCGGGGTGCGTGGAGAACGAACGGGAGGCCCGGCGCCAGCTGGCACCGGGCCTCCCGTCCGTCACCGGTCCTGCCAGGACGCGGTCGCTCGCTCAGCTCGTGGCGCGTGCGCCACGGACGCCGCGACCGAGCGCGTCGATGCGCGCGAGCTCGTCCGAGGTGAACGTGACGTCAGCGGCCGTGACGTTCTCGGCGACGCGCCCCGGGTTCCGCGATCCCGGGATCGGGACGATGTCGTCGCGCTGCGCCAGGATCCACGCGAGCGCCAGCTGCGAGAGGGAGACGTCCTTCTCCGCAGCGAGCTCGGTGAGCCCTGCGACGACCGCGGTGTTCGCGTCCCAGTTCTCCGGGGCCCACCACTCCAGCCACTGGCGGATGTCGTCCTCCGCGTAGGTGCTCCGCGGTCGCACTGCGCCGCTGAGGAAGCCGCGTGCCAGGGGTGAGTAGGCGACGAGACCGATGCCGAGCTCGTCGACGACCGGGAACAGGTCCTCCGACTCGCGGGCGAAGACCGAGTACTCGGTCTGCAGCACGGAGATCGGGTGGACCGCGTGCGCCCGGCGGATGTTCTCGGCGTCGGTGTTCGACAGGCCGAGGTAGCGGACCTTGCCGGCCTGCACGAACTCCTGCATGACGCCGACGACGTCCTCGACCGGGACCTGCGGGTCGTGCACGTGCTGGTAGAGCAGGTCGATCGAGTCGGTGCCGAGGTTGCGCAGACTGGCGTCGACGACGTCGCGGATGTGGTCGAGCTGCGAGTTCGGGGCGTACGTGTCCGTGAAGCCGAACTTCGTCGCGATCGTGACCTGGTCGCGGATCGGGGCGAGTGCGGCGCCGAGGAGCCGCTCACCGCTTCCCCAGCCGTAGAGCTCCGCGGTGTCGAAGTGGGTGACGCCGAGGTCGTGCGCGTGCCGGATCGCGGCGACGGATTCCGTGTCGTCGCCGGGGCCGTACGCGAAGGTCGTGCCCATCGCGCCGTAGCCGATCGCGCTGACGACCAGGCCCTGTCGTCCGAGTGTTCGTTGCTGCATGTCGTCCTCCTGGAACGGATCGTGGTTCGAGTGGCACTGTACGCCGTACTTGGCAGAGTCTGTCAACTACGGCAGACGCTGACTCAGGGGTACGATCGAACCATGAGCGAGACGGCGGAGGCACGGCCCGGACTACGGGACATCGCCCGCGATGCAGTGCGAGCGCGCATCGCCGCGGTCGCCATCGCCCGGTTCGACGCGGAGGGGTTCGACCGGGTGACGGTCGAGCAGGTGGCTGCGGAGGCGGGCATCTCGGCACGGAGCTTCCACCGGTACTTCCCGGCAAAGGAGGACGCGGTCATCGGTGACCCGGCCCGGCACGGTGCCGCCCTCGCCGCGGCGTTCGGCGCACGTCCGGCGGACGAACCGGTCTGGAGCGCCCTGCGTGAGGCCTTCGTGGCGATGCTCGAGCACGGCAGTGACGACGATCCGGAGACCGGACGGCGCTCCGTCCGGGTGATGCTGAGCACACCGTCGCTCCGGGCGCGGAACACCGAGAAGCACCACGCCTGGGCCGAGGTGCTCCTCCCGTTGGTGGTCGACCGGCTCGGGGGGACGGACGGCGACCTGCGTGCGCGGACGGTCGTGCAGGCCGCGCTCGGGTGCTTCGACGTCTCGGTGGCGAGGTGGGCGGAGGGCGGCGACGACGTCGTGGGGATCCTGCGGCGGTCGTTCGACGTCCTCGACGTCCGGTCCTGACGGAGCCCGGCGTGGTTAGCCTGGCACCGTGACGACACTGACCATCGCCGCGGCGCAGTTCGCCCCCGGAGACGACCCTGCCGCGAACCTCGAGACCGTCCGCGCCGCCGCCGTCGACGCGGTCGCGCGCGGCGCCCGCCTCCTGGTCACGCCCGAGTACACCTCGTACTTCACCGCCGACATCGACGACCGCTTCGTCGCGGCCGCGCAGCCGCTCCACGGCTCGTTCGTCACGGGCCTCCGTCGGATCGCGCGGAGCACCGGCATCGCACTCGTCGTCGGCGTCGCCGAGGCGGGGGAGACCCCGGGTCGGTTCCGCAACACGCTCGTCGCGATCGGTGCGGACGGCTCGGTCCTCGAGACCTACCGGAAGGTGCACCTGTACGACGCGTTCGGTTCCCGGGAGTCCGACCGCATCGAGGCCGGCGACCCCGCGCAGCTGCCCGTCGTGGAGGTCGACGGCGTCCGGGTCGGGCTCGAGACCTGCTACGACCTGCGGTTCCCCGAGGTGACGCGACGTCTCGCCGCGACGGACACCGGGGCCGCGGACGTCGTCGTGCTGCCGGCCGAGTGGGTCCGCGGTCCGGGCAAGGAGCACCACTGGCGGACCCTGCTCACGGCGCGCGCCGTCGAGAACACCGTGTGGGTGCTCGGGGTCGGTCAGGCGCCCCCGGTCGGGATCGGGGCGTCGGTGGCGCTCGACCCGACGGGCACCGCGGTCGCAGCGCTCGGCGCGGAGCCGGGGCTCCTCGTGGTGACGGTGGACACCGCGGTCACGGACCGTGTGCGGGCGGTGAACCCGTCGCTGTCCCTCGGTCGTTACGCGGTGGTCCCGCGGGACTGAGCGAGCCCGGCCAGCCGTGACACGGCCTCCTCGAGGACCGACCGGCGCTTGCAGAACGCGAACCGGATGAGCGACCGGTACCCATCGACGTGGTCGGGCCGGACGAAGGCGGACACCGGCACCCCCACGACGCCGACGAGCCGCGGGAGCTCGAGGCAGAGCGCGCGGGCGTCGTCGTGTCCGAGCGGAGCGGCGTCCGCGATGACGAAGTAGCCGGCGTCCGGGCGCAGCACCCCGAACCCGGCGGCGGCCAGACCGGTGGCGAGGAGCTCCTGCTTCGCCCCGAGGTCGGCGGCGATCCCGGCGAACACCGTGTCGGGCAGGCGGAGCCCGGTCGCGATCGCCGGCTGGAAGGGTGCCCCGTTGACGAAGGTCAGGTACTGCTTGACGGTCGTGATCGCCTCGACCAGCGCTGCCGGGGCCGTGAGCCAGCCGATCTTCCAGCCCGTCGTGTTGAAGGTCTTCCCGGCGCTGGAGATCGACACCGTGCGGTCCCGCGCTCCGGGCAACGACGCCGGCGGCACGTGGGTGCCGGCGAACGCCAGGTGCTCGTAGACCTCGTCGGTGACGATCACGGCGTCGTGGCGCTCCGCGAGCTCGACCACGGTGCGGAGCACCTCGATCGGCAGCACCCGACCCGTCGGGTTGTGCGGGGTGTTCACGAGGACCACGCGCGTCCGGTCGGAGAACGCGGCGCGGAGGTCCGCCTCGTCCGGCAGGAAGTCCGGCGCCCGGAGCGGGACCGTGACGTGCTCCGCGCCGGCGAGTCGGATGAGCGCGCCGTACGCGTCGTAGAACGGCTCGAAGGTGACGACCTCGTCACCGGGCTCGACCAGCGCCAGGAGGGTCGCGGCCAGGGCCTCGGTGGCACCGGCGGTGACGAGGACCTCCCGGTCGGGGTCGACGTCGATCCCGTACCAGCGCGCCTGGTGCTCGGCGACGGCGGCACGGAGGTCCGGGGTCCCGCGGCCGGGCGGGTACTGGTTGGCACCGTCCCGGATCGCACGGACGGCCGCGTCGAGGACCTCTGCGGGCCCGTCCTCGTCCGGGAAGCCCTGTCCCAGGTTGACGGCGCCGGTCGCTGCGGCGAGGGCGCTCATCTCCGCGAAGACGGTCGGCGCCGGCACCCGGTCGGGGCCCAGCAGCATCGCTCCCTCGGCGGCTCGGAGCCACGGACCGGTCTGCCGCATGCGCGACCCCTCTCACCCTCGGGGCACCGGCCGGGAGGCTCGGCGCGCGTCGGACCCCAACCTAGCCTCCGCCCGGCAGTCGCCTCCGGTGGTCGCCTCCGGCGGACATCTGCGGGTCGAGCACACAGCCGACGCATACGATCGGCTTGGTCAGCTCGCAGCTGCGCCATCAGGACCGCCCAGGTCGGTGGAGAAGACTGCAGGAGCTTTGGAAGGAGCACGTCCAGCATGAGCGACACACACCACGGACACGGCGACGACGACCGTCGCGACGAGACCACCGGTCCGCACGAGTCGAACGGGACCCGCCACGGGCACCACGACGCCGACGACACGGACGTGGTGGGGACGACTCCGGCGCAGGAGACCGAGCAGTTCGCTGCCGCCTCCGATTACACGGACCGGTACACCGCCCCGTACCCGACGGCCGACGCAGGGTCCGCGGATGCGGCACCGACCGCCGAGTACGGCCAGTACGGCCAGTACGCGCAGCAGGGTCAGTACGGCCAGGGCGGGCAGTACGGCTCGGATCAGTACGGCTCGGGCCCGCACGGCTCGGGCCAGTACGGGAGCGGCCAGTCCGGCAGCGCGCAGTACGGGCAGGACCAGTACGGCACGGCCCAGTACGGGCAGGGCCAGTACGGCACCGCCCAGTACGGGCAGGGCCAGTACGGCGAGCACGACACGTCCGGCGACACCCGGTACGGCCAGCAGGACCAGTACGGCCAGGGGCAGTACGCCCAGGGCCAGTACGGCCAGCAGGGTGAGTACGGCCAGGACGCTCCCCGGTACGGCGAGCACGTGAGCGACCACCACACGGCCTCCGGTGCGAGTGCGTTCGGTGCGGCAGCCGACCAGCGGCCGGAGAACGGCCACTACTTCACCGGCTCCCCGGCCGCCACGAGCACGACCCCGCGCGACCGCTCGGGTCGGAACCGTCTCGTGCTGCCGCTGGTCGCGGCCGCCGTGATCGCCGGTCTCGTCGGCGGCGGCGCCGGTTGGGCGGCGGGCGCAGCGTCGGACGGCGGCACGGTCGTCGGTGGCTCGGGCACCTCGCAGAGCGGTGGCAACCTCACCGTGAACGACTACGACTCCGCCACCGTCGTGACCGCGGTCGCCGCCAAGGCCACCCCGTCGGTCGTCACGATCAACGTCTCCGCGAGCAGCGAGGCAGGCACCGGTTCGGGTGTCGTGCTGAACAAGGAGGGCTACATCGTCACGAACACCCACGTGGTGACGCTCGACGGCGACAGCGCGAACGGCACCATCTCGGTGACGACCTCGAACGGCAAGGTCTACAAGGGCACGCTCGTCGGCACCGACCCGACGGTCGACCTGGCGGTCATCAAGATCGACGCGCCCGACCTCACGCCGATCGACTTCGCCGACTCGTCGAAGCTCAACGTCGGCGACACCGCGGTCGCGATCGGTGCGCCGCTCGGCCTGTCGAACACCGTCACCGACGGCATCGTCTCCACGCTGAACCGCAGCATCCAGGTCACCTCGAGCGACCCGAACGCCGGCGGCGACACGAACGAGGGCCAGGGCAACAACGGCAACGGCCCGTTCGACTTCTGGGGCAACGGCGACAACGGCAGCAGCTCCGGAGCCAGCACGACCGTCTCGCTCCCCGTGATCCAGACCGACGCGTCGATCAACCCCGGCAACTCGGGTGGCGCGCTGCTCGACGACAAGGGCGCGCTCATCGGCATCAACGTCGCGATCGCCAGCGCCGGCAGTTCGGACTCGTCCAGCTCGCAGGCCGGCAGCATCGGCGTCGGCTTCTCGATCCCGTCGAACCTGGTCAAGCGCGTCGCGACCGAGATCGTCGAGAACGGCAAGGCCACCCACGGTCTGCTCGGCGCCTCCGTCGGCGACGCGACCGAGGACGCGAGCGCCACGCAGGTGGGCGCACTGATCAAGGACGTCACCTCGGGTGGCGCGGCGGCCGACGCCGGGCTCCAGAAGGGCGACGTCGTGACGAAGCTCGGTGACGCCTCCATCGCGGACGCCACCGACCTCACCGCGCAGGTCCGCTTCTACGCCGGCGGTGCGACGACCGAGATCACCTACGTCCGCAACGGGGAGACCCGCACGGCGAACGTCAAGCTCGGCACGTACGACAGCTCGAACTGACCCGGGACGCTCCGGACGGGAGGCTCCCCACCAGCTGGTGGGGAGCCTCCCGTGCGTCCGCCGGGGCGCGGCGGGGCGCGGCCAGGTGGCCGCCCCGGGTGCTTGATAGGCTCGGGTCCGCTCTGCGGAGACGGCCCCGGCGGGCCGTGCCGCGCCCGCCGGACCCCGAGGATCACATGCAGCACGACGGACAGGCCCTGCCGGGTGTCTCCTACGTCATGCCCGTCCTCAACGAGGTCACCGAGGTCCGCGCGGCGGTGGGCAGTCTGCTCGAGCAGGACTACCAGGGGCCGTTCGAGGTCATCCTGGCCCTCGGCCCCTCGATCGACGGCACGAACGAGCTCGTCGCCGAGATGAGCGCCGCGGACCCGCGGATCCGCGCGGTCGAGAACGCGGTCGGCTCCACGCCGGCCGGGCTGAACGTCGCGATCCGGGCCTCCGAGCACCCGATCGTCGTCCGGGTCGACGCCCACAGCGTCCTGCCGCGGGACTACACGCGGATCGCCGTGCGGACCCTGCAGGAGTCCGGCGCGGACAACGTCGGCGGCATCATGCGCGCCGAGGGCCGCACCCCCTTCGAGAAGGCCGTCGCCCTGGCGTACGGCAGTCGCGTCGGCCTCGGCGGCACCCCGCACCACGTCGGCGGGCAGGCCGGACCGGCCGAGACGGCGTACCTCGGGGTGTTCCGACGGGAGCGGCTGTTCGCCGTCGGGCTCTTCGACGAGGGCATCAAGCGCGGGCAGGACTGGGAGCTCAACCGGCGCCTGCGCACCACCGGCGGCACGGTCTGGTTCACCCCCGAGCTCGTCGTCACCTACCGGCCCCGGCCGAGCCTCCGCCGTCTCGTCCGCCAGTTCGTCGCGACCGGGCTGTGGCGCGGTGAACTCGCCCGACGCTTCCCCGCCGGCAACGGCCTGCGCTACTTCGTCCCGCCGGCGATGGTCGTCGCCGTCGCGCTCGGCCTGGTCGCCGGGCTCGTCGGTGTGGTCGGAGCGTTGCTCGGCAGTCCCGTCGCCTGGGCGACGGTCGGCTTCGTGGTCCCGGCGGTCTACCTCCTCTTCGTCGTCGTCGGCGCCCTCGCGGTGTCACGACGGTCGGACCCGGCGACACGGGCGTGGCTGCTCGTCGTCCTGCCGTGCATCCACGTCGGCTGGGGCGTCGGCTTCATCATCGGGTTCCTCACCCGGACCTCCGATCTGACCACGCACACGGGACGGTGACCGACATGGCCGACGACGACCGCGGGAACGGCGGCCTGCCGGGTCCCTCCGACAGCCGCGGGTTCGCACGCCCCACCTCGATCGCGGAACTCCGAGCCGTCGCCCAGCCGGACGAGGTCCGCGCCCGGGCGAACGCGGAGCACTGGACGGCCTCGCTGTACCTGCGGGACATCTCGCCGTACCTGACCTCGGTGCTGCTCCGGACCCGGGTCAGCGCGAACCAGGTCACCGGCCTGATGATCCTGGTCGGCTGGTCGACGGCGGCCGCACTCCTCATCCCGGGCATCTGGGGCGCGCTGCTCGCCCTCGTGCTCGGGCAGCTGCAGATGCTCGTCGACTGCTCCGACGGCGAGGTCGCGCGCTGGCGGGGCACACGGTCCCCGGCCGGCATCTTCCTCGACAAGGTCGGGCACTACACGACCGAGGGACTCATCCCGATCGCGCTCGGCGTCCGCGCGGCGACATGGCCGATCGAGGGCGTCGACTGGATGTGGACGACGATCGGCTGCGCGCTCGGCCTGGTCATCGTCCTCAACAAGGCGCTCAACGACATGGTGCACGTCGCCCGTGCCCACGGCGGCATGGAGAAGCTCGCCGACCGCCGCGACGGGGTGACGGTGCCGTCCGGTGCCCGCCTCGCGACGCTGCGTCGGGTGGCGCGGTTCCTGCCGTTCCACCGTCTGTACCACTCGGTCGAGCTGACGATCATCACGTTCGTGGTCGCGCTCGTCGCCCTCGTCGTCGGGCACCCGCTGGCCGACCGGGTCCTGGTCGGGGCACTCCTGCCGCTCGCGGTCCTCGCGACGGCCGGGCACTTCCTCGCCATCATCTCGTCGAAGCGGGTCCGCGCGTGATGCCGGGGACCGATCGGCGTCGCGCGGTCCCGCACCGCGAGCGGCCACGGGTCGCCGTGGTCAGCCTGACGCAGGGGACCCGGCCGGAGCACCTCCGCCGTGGCCTGGACAGCGTGCTCGCGCAGCAGGACGTCGACCTCGACGTCGTGTGCGTCGGGAACGGGTGGGAACCGGTGGACCTGCCGGACGGGGTCCGGGCGCTGGCACTGCCGGAGAACCTCGGGATCCCCGCCGGTCGGAACGCCGGGGCCGCGGCGGTCGACGGCGACTACGTGTTCTTCCTCGACGACGACGCCTCGGTGCCGTCGCCGACGTTCCTGCGGGACGCGATCGCGCTCTTCGAGCGGGACCCCTCGCTCGGGCTCGTGCAGCCGCGGGTCGTCGACCCGAGCGGCGCCGCGAACCCTCGACGCTGGGTGCCGCGCATCCGCAAGGGCGACCCGGAGCAGAGCTCTCCGGTGTTCTCGGTCTGGGAGGGCGCCGTCGTCCTGCCGATGGACGTCTGGCGCGCCGTCGGAGGCTGGGGCGCGGAGTACTTCTACGCGCACGAGGGGATCGAGCTCGCGTGGCGGGTCTGGGACGCCGGTCGTCGCACCTGGTACGCGGGGGAGCTCGTCGCGAACCACCCCGCGATCGACCCCGCTCGGCACCGTGAGTACGTGCGCCTGAACGCCCGGAACCGGGTCTGGCTCGCCCGTCGGAACCTGCCCGCCGTCCTCCGGCCGCTGTACGTCGGCAGTTGGGCCGCCATCCAGGTCCTGCGCTGGTGGCGCTCCCCGCGGCGCCTCACCACCTGGTTCGCCGGCGTCGCCGAGGGGTGGCGCGCGGACTGCGGGCCGGTCCGGGTGATGGGATGGTTGACGATCGGCCGGATGACGCTCGCGGGTCGACCGCCCGTCGTCTGAGCCCCGGCCCGCTCCGGACTCGCCCGACCCCGACACGACCACCATCCACCGACCGACCACCACGCAGGAGCAGAGCATGGCCATCGTCAAGGACGCCCGTACCGCGATCCGTCTCGTGGCCCGCCTGCTGCGGTCGCGGAAGGTCCGCACGCAGCTGGCCCGTCGCCTGCCCTCGGTCCCGCGGCCCGCACCGGGGTCGGTCGAGGTCGCCGTGTACTTCGCCGACGGTCCCGTGAACATGTACCAGATCCGGCAGTGGTACGGCCCCCTGGCGGAGCTGGCGCGGCACCGCGGGGTCGCGATCATCTCGCGGAGCCCCGGCGCGATGCTCACGCTGCTCGACGAGTCGCCGGTCCCGGTCGTCTACGCCCGGCAGGTCGTGGACCTCGAGCGGTTCGTCGCCGAGCAGGCCCCGAAGACCGTGCTCTACGTCAACCAGAACGCCCGCAACTTCCAGATGATGCGGTACGGGCGCATGTGGCACGTCTTCGTGAACCACGGCGAGAGCGACAAGATGTACATGACGACGAACCAGTTCAAGGCGTACGACTACGCCCTGATCGCCGGTGACGCCGCCCGGGACCGACTCGCCGACGCGCTGTGGGACTACGACCTGGACGCCCGGACCATCGCCATCGGGCGTCCGCAGGCCGACCACTTCGTGGGGGAGCCGCCCTACCCGTCCGACGACCGCACCGTGGTGTTGTACGCCCCGACGTGGGAGGGTGACCGCGGCGCCGCTGCCTACGGGTCCATCGCGAGTCACGGGACGACGATCGCGGACCGCGTGCTCGCGTCGCCGCAGCACCGGCTCGTGTACCGCCCGCACCCGCGGAGCGGCGTGGTCGACCCCGCATACAAGGCCGCGCACGAGCGGATCGTCGCTGCGATCGCGGCCGCCAACGCCGCCGACCCGTCGGCGCACCACGTGTACGACGACGGGCCGACGCTCGGCTGGCAGCTCGCGGACGCCGACGTCGCGATCACCGACATCAGCGCGATGATCTACGACCGCCTGGCCGTGGGGAAGCCGTTGCTCGTGACCCGACCCGTGTCCGCCGACGCCGAAGTGGACGAGCGCGGGTACCTGTCCGACGCCGACTGGCTGCGCGCGGACGACGCCGGGGACGTCATCGCCCGTGTGGAGCGCGCCGCGAACGACGCCGAGCAGCTCGCGCGACTCCGCCACTGGGTG
The DNA here is from genome assembly GCF_003224335.1 of Curtobacterium sp. MCJR17_055. GTDB lineage: Bacteria > Actinomycetota > Actinomycetes > Actinomycetales > Microbacteriaceae > Curtobacterium. Next base: position 281,318 of record NZ_QKLF01000001.1, on the reverse strand, counting down.
CACCGGTACTTCGGCGACACGACGCCGGGCACGGCGACCGCGCGCTTCCACGCGGCCGTCGACCGCCTCGTCGCCCACTGGCACGAGGTCGCCGCCGCCCGGTCCGGTTCCTGACCGGTCCGGGCGGCGGCGGCCTCAGGGCGCGAGCCCGGGACCGGCGAGGGACATCCGCCACAGGTACTCGGACCGGTCCGGACGGCGCCACCGCACGATGACGACGCCGGTCTCCTCCGGTCCTGCGCCGAAGACGGCGAGGGACAGCCCCCGACCGGGCTCGAGCCGACGGACGACGAGCGGCGGGGAGTAGCCCGTCCCGAGGTGCGTCAGGTCGATGCCGTCGAGGGTCTCGGTACTGGTGTTGATGATCTCGTACCGCCGTGGGGCGGCCGATCGGTCGACGGTGAACGGTACTGGGTACGCGGTGGTGGGGTGGTGCATGGGCAGCACGATAGGGGTGGGGTCCGACGCCGGGGCCCCGTCAGCCCGCCGGACGACCGGGGGCTGTGGAGCGCGGTGCGGGAGGCCCCGGTTGTGCAGGAGTGGCCTCAGGCCCCGTGGTCCGCGTTGTACCGGTCGAGGGCCTCGCCGATGGGCCCGTCGAACTGCAGCCGGCCCTTGTCCAGGTACAGCCCGCGGTCGCAGAACCGGCGCAGGTCCTTGTCGCTGTGGGAGACGAAGAACAGCGTCCGCCCGCCCGCCAGGAGCTCCTCGATGCGCTTGTAGCACTTCTCGCGGAAGGCCTTGTCGCCGACCGCCAGGACCTCGTCGACCAGGATCACCGGTTCGTCCAGCCGCGAGATGACCGCGAAGGCGATCCGGACCTTCATGCCGCTGGAGAGGTGCTTGTACGGGGTGTCGACGAAGTCGCCGATCTCGGCGAACGCGATGACCTCGTCGAACGCGGCCCGGATCTCGGCGCGGGACATCCCGTGCAGACCCGCCGTCAGGTAGACGTTGTCGCGGACGGTGAGGTCCCCGACGAACCCACCGGTGATCTCGATGAGCGGCGCGACGCCGGCCCCGACGTGCACACGGCCCTCGTCCGGGAGCATGACCTGCGCCACGAGCTTCAGCAGTGTCGACTTGCCCTGCCCGTTCCGACCCACCACGCCGATCGCCTCGCCCGGGCGCACGTCGAACGAGACGTTCCGCAGCGCCCAGAACTCGTCGGCCTTGCGTCGCCGCTGCCCGCGTCCGAACAGGTCCTTGAAGCTCCGACTCGCCCGCCGGTTCCGCTTGAACCGGATGCCGGCGTCGGTGACGGAGATCACCGGGGCGGTCGTGCTCGCGGTGACGGTCGGTTCGGTGGTGGCCATCACAGCTCCTTGAGGACGCGGTGCTCGCTGCGGCGGAAGACGACGAGCCCGACGGCCAGGACGACGGCCGTGACCACGACCGAGGCGAGCACCTCGACCCAGTCGAGCTGGCCCGGGAAGAACGCCGAGCGGTAGATCCCGAAGATGCCGCTGAGCGGGTTGATCGCGGCCAGGTCGTGCAACGCCGGGGGGAGGGCCTGCGTGCCGTAGATGATCGGGGACGCGTAGAACATGAAGCGGAGCACGAGCTTCACCGCACGCTCGAGATCGCGGAAGAACACCACGAGCGGGGCCACGATGAGCCCGAGGCCGTAGACCAGGGTGGCCTGCAGCACGATCGCGAGCGGCCAGAGCACGACCTGCCAGTGCAGGTGCGCCCCGGTCGCGAGCACGAACACGGCGAGCACCGGGATGCTCAGCAGGAACTCGATCGCCTTCGACGCGTCGATGCGCGCGACCCAGATGCTCCGCGGGATCGTCGTCGAGCGGATGAGCTTCGACTCCTTGATGAACGCGCGGGTGGAGTCCGAGACGCCGCCGGTGAACCACATCCAGGGCAGCAGGGCGGCGAGCAGGAACACGATGTACGGTTCCTCGCCCACCGAGCCGCGGTGGAAGACCTGCGTGAAGACGAACCAGTAGATCGCCGACATCACCAGCGGGTCGAGGATCGACCAGAAGTACCCGAGTGCGGACGTCGAGTACCGCACACGCAGGTCGCGGACGGTCAGCAGCCAGAGCGCCTGCCGGTACCGACGGCCGGCGCCCCGGGACCGCGACGGCGACGCCGCGACTGCCGTGGCGTGCGTGCGCGTTCCGCTCATGGGTTCCCTCCGGTCGGGACCACGCCGGAGGCAGGCGACGACCAGGGGGTCCTGACGACGGTCAGGCGAACAGGTCGTTCGCGCGCTCGAGGTCCTCGGCGAAGTCGATCTCGACCGCGTACAGGTCCGAGATGTCGATCGGCGTCCAGCGTAGCCCGTCCTCGGCGATGGCAGCTTCGATGCCGCCCTCGAAGTACTCCTGGTCGTCGACCCGGCCGAGCTGGCGCACCAGGGCCTGCTTGTCGGCCGCGGAGACGTAGTTGATGCCGACTGCCTCACCCAGACCACCGACGACCTTCTTGGAGAGCTTCGCGATGAAGCCCTCGGCGTCGACCGTGTACTTGACCTCTTCGTCGGAGACCTTCTCGGTGTTGACGCTGACGAACGAGCGGCCCTCGTCGATCATGTCGGCGGCACGCACGAGCGCCATCGGGTCGAAGACGACGTCGCCGTTCATCCAGAGGACGCCGCTCTTGCCGGTCGCCTTGAGGGCACGCAGCAGGCTCTTCGAGGTGTTCGTGGAGTCGTAGGACTCGTTGTAGACGAAGTTCGCCTCCGGGAAGGCCTCGACGATGTACTCCGACTTGTAGCCGACGACGATGGTCACCCGGGCGCTCGACCCGAAGGCGGCACGGATGTTGTCGAACTGCTGCTGCATGATGGTGCGGCCGTCGCTGAGCTCGGTGAGCGGCTTCGGCAGGCTGCGCCCGAGGCGGCTGCCCATCCCCGCTGCGAGGATGACGATCTGCGTGGTCATGCTTGTCCCTTCCGGTGTCCACCGGCGCCGCTGTGCGGGAGCTGCCCCGGCAGGGCGCGCCCCGTCCGGCGCTGGGTGGACTCTTCGAGTCTGCTCGCTGCCGGTTCGGGTTCGCCGAGAATCTGCGCGATCCGGAGCGACACGCGCTCCGACCGGCGGACGCTCCGCGCGGCGCGGGCAGGTTTCCGAGTGGTGAACACTGCGTCGTGTCCCGGTGAATGATACGGAACCAGGCCGCGTCGGGGTACGGCTCACCGGGCATCGTGTTCATTTCGTGACCCTGCCGGACGCGGCTCCCCGACCGGTCGGAACCGTTGGTACGGTTGGGCTCGTGTCGGCAGGAACAACGGGAGACGACGACGTGTACAGCACGTCGGACGCCACATGGACGGCCGATCAGGATGACGACGACGCGACCGCTGCCCCGGGGCCGGGCAGGCGCGACCACGACGACACGGGGGACACGGGCGCACACGACGCGTCCGCGGGTGACGACATGACGGACGAGACGACCGGCAGCGCGGTGCGGGCAGGGGACGGCGCGGAAGCCAGCGGCGCTGGTGCGGCCGCCGCCACGAGCACGCCCGCGCCGCGACCGACGAAGAAGGGCAAGAAGCGGTCCGGACGGGCGACACGCCCGCAGGGTTCGGCCGCGTCCCGACCCGTCGACGAGCGCGTCGAGCCCGAGGACGGGCGGGCCGACCAGGAGGCCCGGGACGGTTCCGGCTCGTCCGGTGCGCCCGACCGGGCAGCGCGGACGACGAAGCGCCCCTCACCCCGGCAGAACGTGCCGCAGCAGCCCGTCGTGCTCCGCGCCGACGGCCTCGTGAAGCGGTACGGACAGACGCTCGCGGCGGACGACGTCGACCTCGAGATCCGCAAGGGCTCGATCTTCGGCGTGGTCGGGCCGAACGGTGCGGGGAAGACGACGACCCTGTCGATCCTGACGGGCCTGCTCCGCCCCGACGCCGGCACCGTCACCGTCCTCGACCACGACGTGTGGGCCGACCCGACCGCGGCGAAGCGGGCGATGGGCGTCCTGCCCGACCGGCTCCGGCTCTTCGACCGCCTGACCGGCGCGCAGATGCTGTTCTACTCGGCGACGCTCCGGGGGCTCGACGGCGCGACCGCTCGCAGCCGCAGCGCCGACCTGGCCGCGGCGTTCGGTCTCGGCGACGCGCTCGGCCGCCCGGTCGCCGACTACTCGGTCGGCATGGCGAAGAAGATCGCCCTCGCCGCCACCCTCATCCACTCGCCGCGCGTGCTCGTGCTCGACGAACCGTTCGAGTCCGTCGACCCGGTCAGCGCGACGACCATCACCGACATCCTCCGCCGCTACACCGCGGGGGGCGGCACCGTCGTGCTCTCCAGCCACTCGATGGAACTGGTCCAGCGCACCTGCGACTCCGTGGCGATCATCGTCGGCGGGAAGGTCTTGGCCGCCGGCACCATGGCGCAGGTCCGCGGGCGTCGCAGCCTCGAGGACACCTTCGTCGAACTCGCCGGAGGCCGCCCCGTCACGGAGAGCATGGAATGGTTGCACAGCTTCTCCGGCTGAGGGCCGACCTGCTCGCGGGCGAGGTCCGCGGGGGAGCCCGACGGTCCGTGGCCGTGGTGGTCGGCAGCCTCGTCGCACTCGTCGTCGCCGTCTGGGTCGCGTCCGTCTTCGGAGGCCTCCGCGGAGCGGACCCCGCGGCCGCCCGCGCAGTCGTGGTCCTGGTCGGGGCCGCCGTCGCCGTCGGGTGCACCTTCGTGTCCCTCGCCGTCGGGGTCGCGGACCCGCTCGACCCGCGACGCTTCCTCGTGCACGGCATCTCCCGCCGGGACCTCGCCGTCGGACTCGGCCTGGCCGGACTCCTCGGCGTCCCGGTGCTCGCGGTGGCGGTGCTCGCCGTCGGCCAGGTGGTGACGTGGAGCCGTGAGGTCGGGCCGGCGCTCCTCGGGGTCCTCGCCGCGGTCCTGGTCATCGCGACGAACGCCCTGCTCATCCGGGTCGGCAGCACCGTCGGCGCCTGGCTCTTCGCCGCGCACCGCGCCCGGGACGCCGCCTGGTTCGTGACGTTCGTCGTGGTCGTGCTGTCGGTCCCGACGGTCCCGCTGCTGCTCCGCCCGGCGTGGGTCGAACCCGCCGGCCCGGAACTGCAGCGCATCGCGGACGTCGCCGGCTGGACGCCGTGGGGAGCGGCGTGGGCCGTCCCCGCGGACGCCGCGAACGGAGACGTGGGGTCGGCCGCCGGCAAGCTGCTGGTCGCGCTCGTCGTCGTCGGGCTGCTCGCCCTCGCGTGGTGGGCCCTCGTCGGGCGGCTGCTCGTCACGGTCCAGGGCCGGAGCCGGAGCCGGCACTACCGCACCCTCGGCTGGTTCGACCGGCTCGGTGCCACCCCGTTCGGCGCGGTCGCCGCCCGGGCGCTGACGTACTGGGGACGGGACCCGCGCTACCGGAGCTCGTACCTCATCCTGGTGTTCGTGCCGCTCGTGGTGGTGCCGCTCGGCGTGGCCGGTGTGCCGTGGGCGTGGACCGCGCTCGCGCCGCTGCCGCTCATGGCGCTCATCGCCGGGTTCCTGCCGCACAACGACGTCTCGTACGACAACACGGCCGTCTGGCTGCACGTCGCCTCGGGTGCCCCGGGGTGGACCGACCGCCTCGGGCGTCTCGTGCCGCTCATCGTCGTCGGTGTCCCGCTGCTCGTCCTCGGTGCCGCGGTGTCGGCTCGGCTGTACGGGGACCCGGACGCGTTCCCGCTGCTCGTCGGTGTCTCGGCGAGTGCGCTGCTCGGCGGGCTCGGCCTGTCGAGCGTCGTGTCGGTGGCTCTGGCCTACCCGACGGTCCGACCGGGCGACCACCCCTTCCACCAGCCCCAGGCGGCGGGTGCCACGGCGACGGTCGCACAGACGCTGATGGTCCTCGGCACGCTGGCCTGCATGGTCCCGGCCGGGTGGTCGGCGGTCCACGTCCTGCTCGACGGCGGCGACCCGTGGCCGGCGATGTGGATCGGCGCGGGCGTCGGCCTGGCGGTGCTCGTGCTCGGGGTCGTCGTCGGCGGCGCGGTGTTCGACCGACGCGGCCCGGACCTCCTGGCCGCCGCGCAGCGGAACTGACCGTCCGCAGGGCCCTCGACGAGACCGGAGGGCAGCGCGTCCGCGGACGGCGACGTACGCTGGTGTCATGAGCACGACGGAACCCGGTGGTGGCGGCCTCGACGTGATGGACCGCGAACTCGAGAAGCTCCTGGAAGAGGAGGCGATCGAGCCCGGCGACCACGAGCGGTTCTCGCACTACGTCAAGAAGGACAAGATCCTCGAGTCCGCCCTGACCGGCAAGGCCGTCAAGGCGCTCTGCGGCAAGAAGTGGATCCCGGGCCGCGACCCGGAGAAGTTCCCGGTCTGCCCGGACTGCAAGGCCATCTACGAGAAGATGAAGTCCGAGTAGGACCCCCGCCGCCCGGCACCCGCGCGCTCAGATGACGAGCGTCGGGATGGCCGGATCGCCGCGACCGATGCGCTCGGCGTCCGCCGGTAGCTCGGCCTTCGCGCGCTTGTGGTGCGCCCGGGCCGCCTCGACCCCGGCGGCGCCGAGGAACGCGGGGTCGACCTCACCGGAGGTCACCACGGGGACGAGCAGGTCCCGCTCGTCCGGTCCGACGGATCCGGAGGTCAGCACGACCTCGGCGGTCGCGATCCCGTTGCGCAGGCGACGGCCGGCCTCCTTGCGGCCGCCCGTGGACGCCTTGTCGGCCGACTTCTTCGCCACCGGGACCCACTCGCCCGCGGGGGAGTGGTGCGCGACGAGCTTGAACACCATGCCTGCGGCTGGGTGCCCGGAGCCGGAGACGACGGACGTGCCGACGCCGTACGAGTCCACCGGGGCGGCCCGGAGCGCGGCGATCGTGTACTCGTCCAGGTCGTTCGTCACGGTGATCTTCGTGCTGGTCGCCCCGAGCCGGTCGAGTTGGGCGCGGACGCTCGCGACGACCGACGGCAGGTCGCCGCTGTCGATGCGGACGGCGCCGAGCTTGCCGTCCGTCAACCGGACGGCGGTGTCGACGGCGGCCTCGATGTCGTAGGTGTCGACGAGCAGCGTCGTGCCGGTGCCGAGCGCGTCGATCTGCGAGCGGAACGCAGCCTCCTCGGTGTCGTGCAGGAGCGTGAAGGCGTGCGCGGCCGTGCCCATCGTCGGGATGCCCCACGTCCGCCCGGCCTCCAGGTTGCTCGTCGCGCCGAAGCCCGCGATGTAGGCGGCACGGGCGGCGGCCACGGCGTTCCACTCGCCGGTGCGGCGGGAGCCCATCTCGGCGAGCGGGCGTCGGTCGGCGGCGGACACCATCCGGGCGGCTGCGGAGGCGATGGCCGAGTCGGCGTTGAACACGCTCAGCGCGAGCGTCTCGAGCATCACGGCCTCGGCGAAGGTGCCCTCGATCTGCAGCACGGGGGAGTTCGGGAAGAACACCTCGCCCTCGCGGTATGCGCGGACGTCCCCCCTGAAGCGGTAGTCGGCGAGCCAGCGCGCCGTGCCCTCGTCGATGACGCGGCGGTCCCGGAGGAAGCCGATCTCCTCGTCGCCGAAGCGGAACTCGGTGAGCTGGGTGAGGAAGCGCCCGAGTCCGGCCGCGACGCCGTACCGGCGCCCGTCCGGCAGGCGGCGGGCGAACACCTCGAAGACGCAGCGGCGGTCGGCGGTGCCGTCCTTCAACGCGGCGTCGACCATGGTGAGTTCGTACTGGTCGGTCAGGAGCGCGGTGGTCACGCGTCCGACCCTACCCAGCGGGCCCGCCGCCCGGCCAGGGACCGCCGGGAGGTCCGGTGCGCGTCCGCCCCGTCGGTGGCGTCGGTACGCTGGTCACCGTGACGGATGCACCGATCGGAGTCTTCGACAGCGGCGTCGGCGGGCTCACGGTGGCCCGGGCGATCATCGACCAGCTGCCCCGCGAGAGCGTCCGCTACGTCGGGGACACCCTGCACTCGCCGTACGGCCCGAAGCCGATCGCGGACGTCCGGCGGTACGCGCTGCAGGTGATGGACGACCTCGTCGACCAGGGCGTCAAGGCACTCGTCATCGCGTGCAACACCGCGTCCTCGGCGGTGCTCCGGGACGCCCGCGAACGGTACGAGCAGGCGACGGGCATCCCCGTCGTCGAGGTCATCCAGCCCGCGGCCCGCGCGGCCGTCAAGCAGACCCGCACCGGACGGATCGGGGTCATCGGCACGATCGGCACCATCGCGTCCCGCGCCTACGAGGACGCCTTCGCGGTCGCCTCCGACGTCACCCTCACCACGGCCGCGTGCCCGCGGTTCGTCGAGTTCGTCGAGGCGGGCGACACCTCGTCCGCCGAACTCCGCGAGGTCGCCGCCGGGTACCTCGCCCCGGTCCGGGACGCCGGCGTCGACACCCTCGTCCTCGGCTGCACGCACTACCCGCTCATGTCGGCCGCGATCCAGTACGTGATGGGGCCGGACGTCACGCTCGTCTCCAGCGCCGAGGAGACCGCGAGCGACGTCTACCGCCGCCTGGTCGAACACGGGCTCGAGCGCACGAGCACCGAGCCGCCGAGCCACTCGTTCGAGGCCACCGGTGCCGACCCCGACGGCTTCGTCCGGCTCGCCCGTCGCTTCCTCGGACCCGAGGTCGCCGCCGTCGGCCACCTCGAGACCGGCACCATCACGCTCCCACGCGCCCTGCGCTGACCTTGCCCGGCCCGCCACCCGGCGGGCGCGCGACCGACCGGACCACCCGCACCGAGCCTCCAGGCCGGACCGAGAGGAACACCATGAACGCCACCGACGGACCCGTCCGCATCGACGGTCGGACGACCACCGACCACCGCCCCGTGACGATCGAACGCGGCTGGAGCAGCCAGGCCGAGGGCAGCGCGCTCATCTCGTTCGGGAACACGAAGGTGCTCTGCACCGCCTCGTTCACGAACGGTGTCCCGCGCTGGATGGCCGGCAAGGGCACCGGCTGGGTCACCGCCGAGTACTCGATGCTCCCGCGGTCGACGAACGAACGCATGCAGCGCGAGTCGATCAAGGGCAAGGTCGGCGGCCGCACGCACGAGATCTCGCGACTGATCGGCCGGTCGCTCCGCGCGGTCGTCGACATGAAGGGCCTGGGCGAGAACACGCTCGTCCTCGACTGCGACGTGCTGCAGGCCGACGGCGGCACCCGCACGGCGTCGATCACCGGCGCGTACGTCGCGATGGCCGACGCGATCGAGTGGGGCCGGTCGAAGGGCTTCATCGGCAAGAAGGCGACGCCGCTGACGGACAGCGTGCAGGCGATCTCGGTCGGGATCGTCGGCGGGGTGCCGATGCTCGACCTGGCGTACGAGGAGGACTCGCGCGCCGACACCGACATGAACATCGTCACGACCGGGTCGGGGAAGTTCATCGAGGTGCAGGGCACGGCGGAGCACGCGCCGTTCGACCGCGAGGAGCTCGACGCGCTGCTCGACCTCGGACTCGCGGGCAACGCCTCGCTCGCGGCCGTCCAGCGCGAGGTGCTGGGGCTGTCCTCGTGACCGGCACGGTCGTCCTCGCGACGCACAACCAGGGCAAGGTCGTCGAGCTGCGGGAGATCCTCGGCGAGGCCCTCGGCGGGGTCGAGCTCGTCGCGTACGACGGCCCCGAGCCGGTCGAGGACGGGGACACCTACGCGGCGAACGCGCTCATCAAGGCCCGGGCGGCGGTCGCCCACACGGGGCTGCCCGCGCTCGCGGACGACTCGGGCATCGCGGTCGACGCGCTCGGGGGTGCGCCGGGCATCCACTCCGCCCGGTACGCCGGCACCCGGGTGGACGCGGACAACATCGCACTGCTCCTGCAGAACCTGGAGGGCGTGGTCGAGCGGACCGCGGCCTTCGTCTGCGCCGCTGCGTTCGTGACGCCCTCCGGTACCGAGCACGTGTTCGAGGCGGTGTGGAACGGCGAGGTCGGCACCGAGCCCGTCGGCGACGGCGGCCACGGCTACGACCCGGTGTTCCGGCCGGACGACGCGGAGGGGTCGGCAGCGGAGTTGACCCGCGCCGAGAAGAACGCGCTGAGCCACCGGTCGAAGGCGTTCCGGGGCATCGCGCCCATCGTCCGCGAGTGGTTCGAGGGCGGAGAGCGGTAGCCGCTGGCGGTCGGCGCGGTGCCCGGTGCCCGGTGCCCGGTGCCCGGTTCCCGGTTCCCGGTGCCCGGTGCCGATCGGACGGGCACAACACGAACCGGCTCGAACCGCGGATCTCCGTGGTTCGAGCCGGTTCGTGTTGTGCTGGTCCAGCTCGCGCCGGCCTCGGTCGGGCCGGCGTCCGTCCATCGGGCCGGCGTCCGTCGGCCACCACGGCGGCTACGGCAGCGGGTCGGCCTGCTTCGCCTTGCGGGAGTTGCGGACGTACGTGATGACGGCGGGGACCACCGTGACGACGACGGCGGCGAGCAGGATCACGTCGATGTAGTTGCGCACGATGTACGCCACCGCGGGGATGTACCCGAGGAAGTACCCGAGGAACGTCACGCCGACCCCCCAGATGACCGCCCCGACGGCGTTGTACAGCGAGTACTTCCGGTAGTTCATCCGGCCGACGCCCGCGGCGATCGGCGCGAAGGTCCGGACGACGGGGACGAAGCGGGCGAGGATCACCGCGAGGGCCCCGTACCGGTGGAAGAACGCGTTCGTCCGGTCGACGTTCGCCTTCGAGAACAGACCGCTGTCCTTGCGCTCGAAGATGGGCGGTCCGGCCTTCTTGCCGATGTAGTACCCGAGCTCGCCGCCGATGAACGCGGCGGCGCCGATCATGAGCGCGACGACCCAGATCGGGATGCCGCCGATCTGCCCGTGGCGGTCGAAGGCGAACAGGCCCGTGATGACGAGCAGGCTGTCCCCGGGGAAGATGAACCCGACCAGCAGGCCCGTCTCGGCGAAGATGATGGCGCAGACGACGAGCACGGCGAACGCCCCGAAGTGGTCGAGGATGTACTGCGGATCCAGCCAGGGGATCAGGGCGAGTGCGACGGAGTCCATGGTTCTTCCGGTCGGCGGACGAGGGCGGATGGCACCCGCCGGACCGAGGGTACCGTGCGGGCATGTCCTGGCCATCCGTCGTCAGGCTGACGTCGATCGACGAACGCCGGCTTCCGGACCGGGACCGTCGGTCCCTCGTCACCCGGTGCGGAAGGAGGGACTCGAACCCTCACGCCGAAGCACAGGAACCTAAATCCTGCGTGTCTACCGATTCCACCACTCCCGCTGGCCGCACCAGTGTACGCAGGAGGGCCCGTGGCGGAGCCGCAGTGGGTCACCCGCCGGCCGGCCGGCCACCCGCGGCGGGACACCGCCGGGGCGGCGCCGCTCAGCGCAGCGTGCGGGGCAGGTAGCGCGGCACGTAGCGGAGCAGGACGCCGGCACCGACGAGCCCGAGCACGCCCATCACCCCGCTCGCGACCGCGATCGTCGCGACCGCGGTGACACCCGAGATGACGAGCGGGGCTGCCGCGGAGCCGACGTCCCCGGTGAACCGCCACGCCCCGAGGAACGGTGCCGGACGGTCGGCGGGCGCGAGGTCGGCACCGAGCGTCATGAGGATGCCGGAGCCGACGCCGTTCGCGAGCGACATCGCCATCGCCACCGCGACGAACCAACCGACCCGGGCGTCGAGGTGGTCGCTCCCGGCGAGCAGGAAGTAACAGACGCTCAGGCCGAGCATGCAGGGCAGGGCGCTCGCCAGCCGGCCCCACCGGTCCATGATCTGGCCGCTCGTGTAGAACAGCGCGAAGTCGACCGCCCCGGCGATGCCGATCACGAGCGCGGCCGCCGAGTCGTCGAGTCCGACGTTGACCGCCCAGAGCGGCAGGATCACCTGGCGGCCCGCCCGCATCGCGCCGATGAGCGCGGCACCGCTGCCGAGCCGGACGAGGACCCTGTGGTGCTGACGGAGGGTGCGGAACAGCCCCTCGGACTCCGCCTGCACGAACTGCTCGCCCTCGTGCTCCGCGGGCGCTGGCCGGGAGGCGCGGCGCGGCCACTGCAGGCCGCGCGCGCCCGTCGCCGGGTCGCGGATGACGAGGAGCACGACGGCCGCGCCGAGACAGCACACGACGTGCACCCAGAACGCGCTCTGCGTCGTCCCCGTGAGGTGCACGACGCCCGCGGCGAGGAACGGGCCGACGAAGTAGCCGAAGCGGAACACCCCGCCCAGGCTCGACAGCGCGCGGGCCCGGATCCGGAGCGGGATCGCGGTGGTCATGTAGGCGTGCCGGGCGAGCGCGAACACCGCCGTCGACAGGCCGACCAGGAAGACCCCGACCGCGAGCACGACCGGGTTCGGCGCTGCCGTGCAGACGAGCAGGCCGACGACCGACACGACCGCGGCGCCGATCATCGCGTTCCGTTCGCCGATCCGCGCGACGACGACCCCGGAGGGCACGTCGCCGATGAGCTCGCCGACGAGGATGAGGGACGCGACGAAGCCGGCGATCGCGAGGCTCGCCCCGAGGGAGTCCGCGGCGATCGGGATGATCGGGATGATCGCGCCCTCGCCGATCGCGAAGAGCGCCGCGGGCAGGAAGCCGGACAGCAGGACGCCACGGAGGTCGAAGCCGTCGTTCGGGGTGCTCGTCATCGTCGAGCAACGGTACGCCGGTGTCGGAGTTACCCTGGACGCATGCGTGTTCTGGCGGCGATGAGCGGTGGGGTCGACTCGGCGGTGGCCGCTGCCCGGGCGGTCGACGCCGGCCACGACGTCGTCGGCGTGCACCTCGCCCTGAGCCGGATGCCGGGCACCCTCCGGACCGGCAGTCGCGGCTGCTGCACCATCGAGGACTCGATGGACGCCCAGCGGGCCGCCGCCGCACTCGGCATCCCGTACTACGTGTGGGACTTCTCGGCGCGCTTCAAGGAGGACGTCGTCGACGACTTCGTGGCCGAGTACCAGGCGGGGCGCACCCCGAACCCGTGCATGCGGTGCAACGAGCGCATCAAGTTCGCCGCGCTGCTCGAGAAGGCCCTCGCCCTCGGCTTCGACGCGGTCTGCACCGGGCACTACGCCTCGATCGTCACCGGCGCCGACGGCTCGCGCGAGCTGCACCGCTCGGCGGCGTGGGCGAAGGACCAGTCGTACGTCCTCGGCGTGCTGACCGCCGAGCAGCTCCGGCACGCGATGTTCCCGCTGGGCGCCACCCCGTCCAAGGACGAGGTCCGGGCCGAGGCGGCGGCGCGCGGGCTGACGGTCGCGCAGAAGCCGGACTCCTACGACATCTGCTTCATCCCGGACGGCGACACCCGCGGCTGGCTGGCGGACCGTGTCGGCACCGCGCCCGGCGAGGTCGTGGAGCGCGACGGAACAGTGGTCGGCTCCCACGAGGGCGCCACCGGGTACACCGTCGGACAACGTCGCGGCCTCGCACTCGGCCGTCCCGCAGCCGACGGCAAGCCCCGCTTCGTGCTCGAGATCCGACCGAAGGACAACACCGTCGTGGTCGGCCCGAAGGAGGCCCTCGACGTCGCATCGCTCTCCGGCACCCGGTACACCTGGGCGGGATCGGCCCCGTCCGACCCGTCGACGCCGTTCCGGTGCGACGTGCAGATCCGCGCCCACGCCGACCCCGAGCCCGCGACCGCACGGGTCGAGGACGGCGCCCTCGTGATCGAGCCCGACGAGCCCCTGTCCGGCGTCGCACCGGGGCAGACCGCGGTCGTGTACGTCGGCACCCGGGTGCTCGGGCAGTGCACGATCGACACCACGGTGTCGGCCGCTCCCGTCCCCGCCTGATCCGGCGGTCCACGCCCCCGGACGGGCGCACCGCTGCTGCGCGCGGCGTCGGTGGAGCACGGTAGAACTGACTGCATGAGCGAGACCGACGCGACCTTCGAGACCATCGACCCCGCGGGGCTCGACGCCGCGCAGGCCGCTCGGGAGGTCGACCGGCTCCGCGCCCGTGTCACCGAGCTGCGTCACGCCTACTACGAGGGCAACGGTTCCCCCGTCGCCGACGCCGAGTACGACGCGATGATGCGCCGGCTCGACGCGATCGAGCAGCGCTTCCCCGAGCTGCTCACCGAGGACAGCCCGACGCAGACCGTCGGCGGGCAGGCCCAGACGACGCAGTTCGCGCCGGTGGAGCACGCCGAACGCATGCTCAGTCTCGACAACGTGTTCAGCCCGGAGGAACTGACCGACTGGGCGCTCAAGGTCCAGCGGGACGCCGGGACCGAGCGCGTGCGGTTCCTCACGGAGCTGAAGATCGACGGCCTCGCCATCAACCTGCGGTACGAGCACGGCCGGCTCGTCTCGGCGGCGACCCGTGGCGACGGCGTCGTCGGTGAGGACGTCACCGGCAACGTCCGGACGATGGGCACCATCCCCGACCGGCTCGCCGGCACCGGACACCCGCCCCTCGTGGAGGTCCGCGGCGAGATCTTCTTCCCGGTCGCGCAGTTCGACGAGCTGAACGCCCGGCAGCGCGACGCCGGCGAACGCGTGTTCGCCAACCCCCGCAACGCAGCAGCGGGCTCCCTGCGCCAGAAGGAAGAGGGCAAGTCCCCGGCGAAGCGCGAGCTCATGGTCGACCGCCTCCGCCGACTCCGGATGCTCGTGCACGGCATCGGTGCCTGGCCGGTGCGGGACCTCGAGCGGGACACCGACGTCCGCGCCCAGTCCGAGGTGTACGAGCTCCTGCACGAATGGGGACTGCCGACCGGCACGCACCACCGCGTGTTCGACTCGATCGAGGACGTCCTGGGGTTCGTCACGGACTACGGGGAGCGCCGGTCGGCGGTCGAGCACCAGATCGACGGCATCGTCATCAAGGTCGACGACCTGGCCCTGCACGAGGAGCTCGGCTCGACCTCCCGCGCGCCGCGCTGGGCGATCGCGTACAAGTACCCGCCGGAGGAGGTCCACACGAAGCTGCTCGACATCGTCGTGAGCGTCGGACGGACCGGGCGCGCGACACCGTTCGCGTCGATGGCCCCGGCCGAGGTCGCCGGCTCGGTCGTGCGACAGGCGACGCTGCACAACCAGCAGGTCGTCAAGGCGAAGGGCGTGCTGATCGGCGACACCGTCGTGCTCCGCAAGGCCGGCGACGTCATCCCCGAGGTCCTCGGCCCCGTGGTGGAGCTCCGCGACGGCACCGAGCGCGAGTTCGTGATGCCGACGGACTGCCCCGAGTGCGGTACCCCGCTCCGTCCGGCGAAGGAGGGGGACATCGACCTCCGCTGCCCGAATGCGGAGAGCTGCCCGGCGCAGGTGCGCGGGCGGGTGGAGCACATCGCATCGCGCGGGTCGCTCGACATCGAGGGCCTCGGTGAGGTCGCCGCCGCCGCCCTGACCCAACCGGTGTACCCGGAGACGCCGCCCCTGGTGACGGAGGCCGGGCTCTTCGACCTGACGATGGAGGACATCGTCCCCATCGAGGTCATCGTGCGGGACGCCGAGACCGGCATGGAGAAGACCGAGGACGGCGGCGCCCCGAAGCGCGTCACCCCGTTCAGCCGGGCACGCAAGAAGACCGACCCGCCGTTCGACCCCGAGGCCCGCGGCGCCGACTACACGGGGGAGCCGGGCCGCTACCCCTCGAAGAACGCGTTCGAGATGCTCGCGAACATCGACGCCGCGAAGACGAGGCCGCTGTGGCGGATCCTGGTCGGCCTGAACATCCGGCACGTGGGACCCGTGGCGGCCCGCGCGCTGGCGAACCACTTCGGGTCGCTCGACGCGATCCGGTCCTCCTCGCGGGAGGACCTGGCGGCGGTCGACGGCGTCGGCGGCATCATCGCGGACGCCCTCCTCGACTGGTTCGAGGTCGACTGGCACCGCGAGATCATCGACCGGTGGACCGCGGCCGGCGTGCAGCTCACCACCCCCGGCCACCCGGGCCCGGGCGCAGCCGTCGCCGAGGGCGGTGTGCTCAGCGGCGTGACCATCGTCGCCACGGGATCGCTGGAGGGCTTCACGCGGGAGGGCGCGATCGAGGCGATCATGGCCGCGGGCGGGAAGGCCGCGTCGAGCGTCAGCAAGAAGACCGACTTCGTCGCTGCCGGGCCGGGTGCGGGATCGAAGCTGACCAAGGCCGAGCAGCTCGGTGTGCGGGTCATCGACGCGGCGCAGTTCGCGGTCCTCGTCACCGAGGGGCCGGCAGCGCTCGCCGATGCGGCCCCGGACGACGCGGTGCCGGACGACGCGGTGCCGGACGACGCGGTGCTCGACGACACGGCGGCGGCCGTCGCGCCGACGGACGACGCGGAGAAGCCCGCGACCTGATGCGGACGCATGCACACCGGAGCGGGATCCGGCTGCTGCGACGCGCCAGGGTGTGTCCCCAGTACGGGGGGCAAGTTGCATCCCGCATGACCCCCGAAGGGCCGTTCTCCATACACTCGACAGCGCATCACCTGTCGTCTGCAGGGGAACGACAGGCTGGCCTTCCAGGGGGAGACCCGTTTGCTGCTCTTCGCCGCGGCGCTGCTGACCGCCTCGATGCACTCGCAGGGAGTGGTCGAGGCCCCGGCCGTGCGCGCCGTCGCCGTCGTCCAGGCGACCTCGTCCGCGCCCATGCGACACGCACCTCCCGAGCAGGGACGGGACGGAGCCGTCGACGCTCTCGCCGACGCCACCGGGCAGCGCTGGCTCGAGGCGCTCGCGGCGGCACCGCCGACCGTCCTGCGCGCGGCCGACGCCGACGGCCGGGTCCTGACCACCGCGATGGACGACCCGCCCACCAGCAGCACGGTGACGGCGTGGTGGTCGGCGCTCTCACCCGCGACGCGGACCGTCCTCACCGACGACGCCCCGGCGGTCGTCGGCAACCTCGACGGGGTCCCCTTCGACGTGCGGGACGCGGCGAACCGAGCGGTGCTGACGTCGGAACTCGCCGACTCGCAGGCCCCGACGGCGCTGGCCGCGATGCTCGGACAGGTGCAGGAATCGCTCGAGCAGGAGCCCGGCGACCCGCGCAAGTACCTCGTCACGCTGGACACGCGGGGGAGTGGTCGGTGCGCGATCTCGGTCGGTGACATCGGGACGGCCGGGCACGTGTCGGTCGTCGTCCCGGGCATCTTCTTCACCGTGAACGGGCAGATGGCGGACTTCACCGCGACCGCCGGTGACGTGTACCGGGAGCAGGCGACCGTCGCCCCCGTCGCTGCACCCGCGGACGGACCCGGGGTGGCGGTCCTGGCCTGGATGGGCTACCGCACGCCGGGCATCTCCGACTTCATGTCGCTCGACCTCGCGCACCTCGGGGCGGACCGACTCGTCCGGACGCTCGACGGCATCCGCTCCGTCCGCACCGGCCACGAGCCGCGGCTCGGCGTCGTGGCGCACTCGTACGGGTCCACCACGGCGATGATCGCACTCTCCTCGGGGCGGGTCACGGTCGACAGCCTCACCATGCTGGGGTCGCCCGGCAGCGCGGTCACCACGGCCGACCAACTCGCGGTGACCCCGGGGCAGGTGTACGTCGGCGGAGCGCACTGGGACCCGATCGCCGGGACCGGCTTCTTCGGGACCGACCCGGGCCTCGCCGCGTTCGGGGCGGCACGGCTCGACCTCCTCGTCGCGGACGACCCGGACGGAGGCGGCGACGTGTTCCGACAGCCGTTCGGGCACAACGACTACCTCAAGCCGGGCACCGCGTCGCTGCACGACGTGGCGCTCATCGCGGTCGGACGGGGTGACCTGGTTCGTGGTGAGCACCACGAGGGCGACGGCCGGCACGGCGGCATCGTCCAGGCGACGCCGGACATGTACCTCGTCCGGCCGCAGGACCTCCAGCCGCGCGACTGACGACCACGGGGTCGGCGGACGTGACCGGATCGTGATCCTAGGGTGCGCTGGGAGGCGATCCGTGCCTCCCGGCCGCACCGTCGGGGCGGGTGCGAGCCGGTCGTGCGCCTTCCTGTGCGGCCGCGCAGTCCCGGGCCGGCGCGCAGCAGACCGGACCCAGCACCGCTCCCTACCGTCCTCGACATGCGGATCGCGCGCTGGCCGGGGGCCTTCCTGATGTTCGTCGTCATGTCCGTGCTCGCCGGGCTGCTCGTCGCCGTCGCGGTGACGCCGACGGTGGCGGTGGCGGGCGAGGGAGCCTCGGGTGCCGCGGAGTTCTTCGAGGACCTGCCGAGCTACCTCGACATCCAGACACCGCAGCAGCTCTCGACCGTCTACGCGAAGCAGGGCGGCAAGGACGTGCCGATCGCCTCGTTCTACGCGGAGAACCGCACGGACGTGACGTCGTCGCAGATCGCCGACAGCCTCAAACAGGCCGCGATCGACACCGAGGACCCCCGGTTCCGCGACGAGGGCGGCATCGACGTCGTCGGCACCATCCGCGCCGCCATCGCCGACGCCCTGCACGCGGGTGTCCAAGGCGGGTCGAGCATCACCCAGCAGTACGTGAAGAACGTGCTCGTGCAGCAGTGCGAGCAGCTCACCGGCAAGGACCCCGCGTCCACCAAGACGAAGGTGGACGCCTGTTACGACGAGGTCGCCGGCCAGACCAAGGCCCGGAAGCTCCAGGAGATCCGGTACGCGATCGCGGTCGACCAGAAGTACACGAAGGACCAGGTCCTGACCGGGTACCTCAACATCGTCGGCCTCGGCGGGCGTGTCTACGGTGCGGAGGCCGGTGCGGAGTACTACTTCGGCGTGCACGCGGCGGACCTCTCCCTCGTGCAGTCCGCGACCCTGGTGGCGATCCTCAACAACCCGTCGTACCTGCGCATCGACGAGCCGGACAGCACCGCGAACGGTGCGGCGAACGGGTACCGGCTGACGAAGGTCCGGCGCGACTACGTCCTGCGCCGCATGCACGCCCACGGCACGATCTCGGCGGCTGCCCTGCGGAAGGCGGTCGCGACGCCGATCACACCGCGGATCACCGACACCGCGAACGGGTGCTCGAGCGCCGCGACGAAGTACGATGCGGGGTACTTCTGCGACGCCGTGCGGTCACAGCTGCTCGCGGACCCGGCGTTCGGGAAGACGGCCTCGGACCGGATCGCGACCCTCGACACGAAGGGGCTGTCGATCCACACCTCGCTCGACCTCGACCTGCAGCACACCGCGCAGGCGGCGCTGTCGTCGTACGTGCCGACCACCATGGCGGGCGTCGACGCCGGTGGGGCGAACGTCACCGTCGAACCCGGGACGGGACGCGTGCTGTCGATGGTGCAGAACACGGACTACACGCAGTCGGACGCCCCGACCGCCGGTGCCACGGCGGTGAACTACAACGCGGACCAGGCCGTCGGCAGCTCGGGCGGCTTCCCGACCGGTTCCACCTACAAGGTCTTCACACTGGCGGACTGGTTGGCGAACGGACACACGCTGTCGCAGTCGGTGTCGACGACCGAGCACACGTTCCCGCAGTCGGAGTTCACGAACTCGTGCGTCGGTGTCGGCGGTGCGCCGTGGCAGGTCGCCAACGCCGAGCAGGTGGAACCGACGATGAGTGTGCTCGCGGCCACCGTGGAGTCGATCAACACCGCGTTCGGCGCGATGGCGAAGCAGCTCGACCTGTGCGGCATCCAGAAGACCGCCGAGGCGATGGGCATCCACCAGGCCGACGGCAGTGCACCCGACTCGAACCCGGCGTCGGTCCTGGGAACGAACCCACTGTCGCCGATCGACCTCGCCGAGGCGTACGCCGGCTTCGCGAACGGCGGCATCGTCTGCACGCCGACCACGATCGACTCCGTCACGACCGCCAGCGGCGGCACGATCCGACCGACCCCGCCCACGTGCTCGCGCGGCGTCAGCGCCGAGGTCGCCGGCACCGTCGACTACGCGCTCCAGGGCGTGCTGTCGGGGAAGGGGACGGCCGCGAGTGCGAACCCCGGCGACGCGGTGCCGAAGTTCGCGAAGACGGGCACGACGGACGGTGACGAGCAGAACTGGCTCATCGCCTCGTCGACGAAGTACACGAACGCCACGTGGATCGGCAACGTGCAGGGCCACGTCCGGTTGGCGGACTGGCCGTTCCTGCAGGGGACGACCGGGTACAGCGCGAAGTTCGGGGTCGGCAAGCAGATGATGGCCTACCTGGACGGCGTCGTCGGCGGGGGGCCGTTGCCTGCGCCCGACCCGGCGCTCATCGGGTCCGCGGCGTCAGCTCCGGCTCCGGCTGCGCCAGCGGCCCCGGCCCCGGCTGCGGGCCAGGGTGGAGCGGCGGCAGCCGGGCCCGGTGGTGTGGGCACGGGGTCAGCCCCCGGGCAGGCCGCTCCGGAGCGCTGAGCACCAGGCGTCCTGCTCGGACGCCCGGCTCGGCTGCGGGTCCGGGTCCGGGTCCCGAGCCGAGGAGGGGCGTCCGACCTCCGTCCGGCCCGCCCAATAGACTGGGCGGCATTCCACGAACCGATCGACGGAGCACCATGCCTGACATCACGAGCGAGCAGGTCGCCCACCTGGCGAACCTCGCACGTATCGCACTCACGCCCGACGAGATCGAGAAGATGACCGAGGAGCTGTCACTCATCGTCGACAGCGTCGCGAAGGTCACCGAGGTCGCGACCCCGGACGTCCCCGCGACGAGCCACCCGGTCCCGCTCGAGAACGTCTCCCGCCCCGACGAGGTCGGCCAGACGCTCACCCAGGAGCAGGCCCTCTCGGGTGCCCCCGACTCGGACGGCGAGCGCTTCCGCGTGACCGCGATCCTCGGCGAAGAACAGTAGGCGGAACAGTGACCGACGACATCACCACACTGAGCGCCGCTGCGCTCGCCGACGCCCTCGTGGCCCGCGACGTCTCGAGCGTCGAGGCGACCCAGGCGCACCTCGACCGCATCGCCGCCGTCGACGGGGACGTGCACGCGTTCCTGCACGTCAACCAGAACGCGCTCGCCGCGGCCAAGTCGATCGACTCGCGCCGCGCCGCCGGGGACGACCTCGGCCCGCTCGCCGGCGTGCCGATCGCCGTGAAGGACGTCCTGTGCACGCAGGACATGCCCACCACCTCCGGGTCGAAGATCCTCGAGGGCTGGGTCCCGCCGTACGACGCCACCCCCGTCGCGAAGCTCCGCCGTGCCGGCTTGGTGCCGCTCGGCAAGACGAACATGGACGAGTTCGCCATGGGCTCGTCGACCGAGTTCTCGGCCTACGGCCCGACGCGGAACCCGTGGGACCTCGACCGGATCCCCGGCGGGTCCGGCGGCGGCTCGGCCGCTGCGGTCGCCGCGTACGAGGCGCCGATCGCCCTCGGGTCCGACACCGGTGGGTCGATCCGCCAGCCGGGCGCCGTCACCGGCACCGTCGGCGTCAAGCCGACCTACGGTGGCGTCAGCCGCTACGGCGCGATCGCGCTCGCGTCGAGCCTCGACCAGATCGGCCCGGTGTCCCGCACCGTCCTCGACGCCGCGCTCCTGCACGACGTCATCGGCGGGCACGACCCGAAGGACTCGACCTCGCTCCGCCAGGAGTGGCCGTCGTTCGCCGCCGCCGCGCGGGAGGGCCTGCAGGCTGACTCGCTCCAGGGCGTCCGCATCGGCGTCGTCAAGGAGCTCGCCGGTGGCGAGGGCTTCCAGGCGGGCGTGACGCAGCGCTTCCAGGAGACCGTCGCGCTGCTCGAGTCGGCCGGTGCGGTCGTCGTCGAGATCGATGCGCCGTCGTTCGCCTACGCGATCAGCGCCTACTACCTGATCCTCCCGGCCGAGGCGTCCTCGAACCTCGCCAAGTTCGACTCCGTGCGCTTCGGTCTGCGCGTCACGCCCGAGGGCGGGGCCACGGTCGAGGACGTCATGGCCGCCACGCGTGAGGCCGGCTTCGGTCCGGAGGTCAAGCGCCGCATCATCCTCGGCACCTACGCGCTGAGCGCCGGCTACTACGACGCCTACTACGGCAGCGCGCAGAAGGTCCGCACGCTGGTGCAGCGGGACTTCGCCGCCGCGTTCGACCAGGTCGACCTGCTCATCAGCCCGTCGGCGCCGACCACCGCGTTCAAGATCGGTGAGCGCATCGACGACCCGCTCGCGATGTACCTCAACGACCTCACCACGATCCCGGCGAACCTGGCGGGTGTGCCTGGGATGAGCATCCCGAACGGCCTCGCGCCGGAGGACTCCCTGCCGACCGGCGTGCAGCTCATGGCGCCGCAGCGCGAGGACGCCCGGCTCTACCGCGTCGGCGCGGCCCTCGAGCGGCTCCTCGAGCAGCAGTGGGGCGCCCCGCTCATCTCCCGGATCCCGGACCTGGACGCCGTACAGCAGTCCGCCGCAGAGGAAGGTGTCATCTGATGGCCAAGGACGCACTCATGGACTTCGACGAGGCGATCGAGCGGTTCGAGCCGGTCCTCGGCTTCGAGGTGCACGTCGAACTCGCGACGAAGACCAAGATGTTCTCGGACGCGCCGAACTTCTTCGGTGGCGAGCCGAACACGAACGTGACACCGGTCGACCTCGGCCTGCCCGGGTCCCTGCCGGTCGTCAACGAGCAGGCCGTGCGCTACTCGATCCAGCTCGGGCTCGCGCTCGGCTGCTCGATCGCCGAGAGCTCGCGGTTCGCGCGGAAGAACTACTTCTACCCGGACAACCCGAAGAACTACCAGATCTCCCAGTACGACGAGCCGATCGCGTTCGAGGGCGAGGTCGAGGTCGAACTCGCCGACGGCACCATCTTCCAGGTGCCGATCGAGCGCGCCCACATGGAGGAGGACGCCGGCAAGCTGACGCACGTCGGCGGTGCCACCGGTCGCATCCAGGGCGCCGAGTACTCCCTGGTGGACTACAACCGCGCCGGCGTCCCACTCGTCGAGATCGTCACGAAGCCGATCATCGGCGCGAAGGAGCGCGCGCCCGAGCTCGGTGCCGCCTACGTGCAGGTCATCCGCGACCTCGTGCGTGCGCTCGGCGTCTCCGAGGCCCGGATGGAGCGCGGGAACCTGCGTTGCGACGCGAACATCTCGCTGCGCCCCTGGGGACAGGAGGAGCTCGGCACCCGGACCGAGACGAAGAACGTCAACTCGTTCCGCGCGGTCGAGCGCGCCATCCGCTACGAGATCCAGCGCCAGGCCGCCATCCTCGCCGCCGGTGGGACGATCACGCAGGAGACCCGGCACTGGCACGAGGACACCGGCCGCACCTCGGCCGGGCGCCCCAAGTCGGACGCGGACGACTACCGGTACTTCCCGGAGCCCGACCTGCTGCCCGTCGTGCCGGACCCGGCCCTCATCGAGGAGCTCCGCGCCGGCCTGCCCGAGGCACCGGTGGCCCGCCGCCGTCGGCTCAAGGGCGAGTGGGGCTTCGCCGACCTCGAGTTCCAGGACGTCGTCAACGGCGGCCTGCTCGACGAGGTCCAGGCCACGGTCGACGCCGGTGCCGCTCCGCAGGCCGCCCGCAAGTGGTGGACCGGCGAGATCAGCCGCGTCGCCAACGCACAGGACGCCGCACCCGGTGACCTCGTGTCACCGCAGCACGTCGCCGAGGTCATCGCGCTCGTCGAGTCCGGCGACCTGACCGACCGGCTCGCACGCCAGGTCCTCGAGGGCGTCATCGCCGGTGAGGGCTCACCGGCGCAGGTCGTCGAGGCCCGCGGGCTGAAGGTCGTCTCGGACGACAGCGCCCTCACCGCCGCGGTCGACGAAGCCCTCGCCGGCCAGCCCGACGTGCTGCAGAAGATCCGCGACGGCAAGGTCCAGGCCGCCGGCGCGATCATCGGTTCGGTCATGAAGGCCATGAAGGGCCAGGCGGACGCCGCACGCGTCCGCGAGCTGGTCCTGGAGCGCGCCCAGCAGCAGTAGGGCGGGGCACTGCGAGACGGGAGGCCCGTGGCGGGATCGCCACGGGCCTCCCGTCCGTCCGCCGGCGGCTCAGACGCCAGCCACGGCGTCCGGACCATCCTGGGGACACGTCAGCGACCTGGTGACAGGATGGAGCGTGTCAGCAACGATCCGAGCCATCGGTACCGCCGTCCCGCGGACCACCCTCGGGCAGGCGGAGGTCCGTGACCTCTTCGCCGCCCAGCCCGGCCTGGGGCGGCTGGCGACCCGACTCGTCCCGGCGGCGTTCGACGCCTCCGAGGTGGAGCACCGTCACAGCGTCCTGCCCGAGCTCGACGCAGCGGCCGAGCCCGGGCCCTTCCGCGACGTCGACGGCGTGCTCGCCTCGCCGAGCACCGGGATGCGCAACGACCGCTTCCGCGAACTCGCGCCGCCCCTGTTCGTCGGTGCCGCCCGCGACGCCCTCGAACGCGCCGCCGTCGACCCGGCGACCGTCACGCACGTCGTGACCGTGTCCTGCACCGGCTTCACGCAGCCCGGTCCGGACCTGGCGATCGTCGAGGAACTCGGCCTGCCGCGCAACGTCTTCCGCCAGCACGTCGGCTTCATGGGGTGCTTCGCGGCGTTCCCGGCCCTCCGCATCGCGGACGCCTTCGTCGGAGCCGACCCGTCGGCCGTGGTGCTCGTCGTGTGCGCCGAACTCTGCACGCTGCACGTGCGTCACTCGGAGGACCCGGACCAGATCGTCGCGAACAGCGTCTTCGGGGACGGGGCCGCCGCCGCCGTCGTCACCGCGGACGGCTCCGGGCTGCGGCTCGACGCGTTCACCACCATGGTGCTGCCCGAGGGCGCGAGCGAGATGGCGTGGAACATCGGCGACGAGGGCTTCGAGATGGTCCTCAGCACCGCGGTGCCGAAGCTCATCGGCGTGCACGCGCAGGAAGCGGTCGCCCCGCTCCTCGACCCGCGCGGCTGGACCCCCGACGACGTGCCGGTGTGGGCCGTGCACCCGGGCGGTCGGGCCATCCTCGACCGCACCCAGGACGCCCTGCACCTGCCCGACAGCGCCCTGACGGCCAGCCGGACGGTGCTGCGCGAGCACGGCAACATGTCGAGCGCGACCGTGCTGTTCGTCCTGCAGGAAGCCCTGGCCGCGGGACCGACCGACGGCACCCCGGTCGTCGCACTCGCCTTCGGGCCGGGCCTGACGGTCGAGGCCGCGGCACTGACGGTGGTGGGTGCGTGACGGACCGGATCGACCTGTCCGCGCGCGCCGTCGACCTGCGCGAACTCATGGACGACCCGCACTGCGATCCGGCCACGCTCGACCGCACCTACCGGCGGTTCGCCGTCGTGAACGCGGCCGTGAGCGGCTGGCGGGCGGTGTGGCAGACGCACGTGGTGCCGGCGCTGCCCGCGACCGGACGGGCCCGCGTGCTCGACCTCGGCTGCGGCGGCGGGGACCTCGCCCGGTCGCTGAGC
This sequence comes from Curtobacterium sp. MCJR17_055, assembly GCF_003224335.1. Lineage (GTDB taxonomy): Bacteria > Actinomycetota > Actinomycetes > Actinomycetales > Microbacteriaceae > Curtobacterium. Next base: position 256,261 of record NZ_QKLF01000001.1, on the reverse strand, counting down.
CGGTGGGCGCGGGGCGACGGCTTCGACCTCGAGGTCGTCGGTGTCGACCCGGACCCGCGCGCGATCCGGGCGGCCGAGCGGCTGTCCGCGCCCGGGGTCACCTTCCGGCAGCAGTCGAGCGCCGAGCTCGTCGCCGCTGGTGAGCGGTTCGACGTGGTCGTCTCGAACCACGTGCTGCACCACCTCGACGACGCCGAGCGCGACACGTTCCTGCGTGACTCCGCGGTGCTCGCCGGGTCGCGCAGCGTGCACTCCGACATCCGGCGGTCCGCAGCCGCCTACCGCCTGTACGCGATCGGGTCGGTGCTCGTCACCGCGGGGACGTTCATCCGCGAGGACGGGCTCCGCTCGATCCGCCGCAGCTTCACGGTGCCGGAGCTGGCCGCCGCCCTGCCGCCGGGGTGGCGGGCCGAGTCGGCGTCCCCGCACCGGGTCCTCGCGGTCCGGGGCTGACCCCCTCCGCACGACGGCGCAGCGTGGGCGGCCGCGGGCGATGCGTCACCGCTGCCCGGGGCCGCCCACGGTGCGTCCCGTGCGGGACACCGAGCCCTACGGGCGCAGCAGCACCTTGATCGCCCGGCGCTCGTCCATCGCGGCGTACGCCTCGGCGGCGTCGTCGAGCGGCAGTTCGAGGTCGAACACGCGGCCCGGGTCGATCGTGCGGGCGAGCACGTCGGGGAGCAGCTCCTCGATGTAGGCGCGGGCCGGGGCCATGCCGCCGCCGACCGTGATGTTCCGGGCGAACAGGAACGGCATCGGCAGCTCCGGGTCGCCCGCGGGGACGCCGACGTACCCGACGTTGCCGCCCGGACGGACGACCCGCAGCGCCTGGTCCATGCTCTCCGCGGTGCCGACGGCCTCGAGCGCGCAGTCGGCCAGGTCGCCGCCGAGCAGGTCGCGGACCGCCTGCACGCCCTCGTCACCGCGGGCTTCCACGATGTCGGTCGCGCCGAACTCGCGCGCGAGGGCCTGGCGGTCCGCGTGCCGGCTCATGGCGATGATCCGCTCCGCGCCGAGTCGCGCTGCCGCGAGGACACCGGACAGGCCGACCGCGCCGTCACCGACCACGACGACGGTCCTGCCCGGGCCGACCTCGGCGGAGACCGCAGCGTGGTGCCCGGTCGAGAAGACGTCGGACAGCGTCAGCAGCGACGGGACGAGGTCGTCGTCCACCGGGCCCGGCACGACCACCAGGGTGGCTGCCGCATCCGGCACGCGGACGTACTCCGCCTGTGCGCCGCCGAGCGGGTGACCGTACGCGTCCGGCGTCACGCCGAACGTGGAGCGGTGGTCGCAGCCGCTCGTCATGCCGTGCGCGCAGGCCTGGCAGGTGCCGTCGTTCGTGGTGAACGGGGCGATGACGAAGTCGCCGACGTGCAGGTCCGTGACCCCGTCGCCCACCTGGTCGACGACGCCGACGAACTCGTGGCCGATGGCGCGTGGCTCGGTGGTGTCGCGGACGCCCCGGTACGGCCAGAGGTCGGAGCCGCACACGCAGGCGGCGGTGATGCGGACCACGGCGTCGGTCGGCTCGATGATCGTCGGGGCGTCACGCTCCTCGACACGGATGTCGCGAGGAGCGTGGATGACTGTTGCGCGCACGGGGAGTGCCTTCCGTCGTGATGGTGGGGGACCGGCCGGTCGACGTCGTCCTGCCGCCCGTCGACAGTACGCTCGTGCGGGTGGACGAGGACCGGTACGGCAGTGACGTGCTCTCGGGCGACTGGCGCTCGCGAGGCGTGCGGAAGGTGCGGCAGGTGCCGCTCGAACGGGACATGGTGCTCGAGGACCCGGCCTCCGGCTGGGCCGGCGCCGTGGTCGGGCTCGAGGCGGGCAACGTGTCGCTCGAGGACTGGAAGGGCCGCACCCGCGCCTTCCCCTTCACGGGGCAGTTCCTGCTCGAGGGCGAACTCGTCTCCCTGACCCGCCCACAGGCACCCGTCGGCCGCGCCGCCGCCGCGGCACCGCCGGCGAGGACGAGCGGACCGGCCGGGAGGCCCGACCAGGCCCCGGCGGTCCGGCGTGCGCCCGAGGGTGGCCGCCTGCGCACCGCGTCCGGCTCGTTCGCGGTCGAGCAGCAGCGCGCCCGCGTGGCGCTGCCCTCCAGGATCATGGTCGAGGGCAAGCACGACGCCGAACTCGTCGAGAAGGTGTGGGGCGCGGACCTCCGCGTCGAGGGCGTCGTGGTCGAGGAGCTCTCCGGCGTGGACAACCTGGCCGACGTCCTCGACGACTTCCGCCCGACCCGGGAGCGCCGGGTCGGCGTGCTGGTGGACCACCTCGTGCCGGGCTCGAAGGAGTCGCGGTTCGCCGACGCCGTGATGCGCGGGAAGTGGGGCGCGCACGTGCTCGTCGTCGGGCACCCGTTCGTGGACGTCTGGCAGTCGGTGAAGCCCGCGCGCGTCGGACTGCGCGAGTGGCCGACCATCCCGCGGTCGATCGAGTGGAAGGCCGGCATCTGCCAGGCGCTCGGCTGGCCGCACGCGGAGCAGGCCGACATCGCGCGGGCGTGGCAGCGGATCCTCGGGCAGGTGCGGACCTTCGCCGACCTCGAGCCGCAGTTGCTCGGACGGGTCGAGGAGTTGATCGACTTCGTGACCGAAGCGCCATGATCACCCGCCCTCGCGAGCTCGGTCGGCGCTGGCGCCGCGCGCCGCTGGCGTGTCGCCTGAGCGGGGCGCGCGCGACTCCGTGACCGAACCGGTCTGACCCGAGCGCACCGGTCTGGCGGACCCACACCGGGCCTCCCGTCCGGACCCGCCCGGCGCCTCCGCGCGGATCCCGGGCGCGCCGCCTACGCTGGCGGGATGGACGGCATCGACGGACGCGTGCGGAACGCCGTCGACGTCTGGCTGCGCTGGCTGCCGCGGTGGCAGATCGGTTCAGCACGTCCACGCACCCGGATCTGCAGGCGCTGCACCGGGTCGCCGATCGCGGCGGCCGCTGGCTTCGGCCCGGACGTGCCGCACCCCGTCCAGCACGCGCTGATCGGGCGGATGTCGGCCATCGTCGAGGACGCGGTCGACGAGTACACCGCGCGGAACCTGCCGCTCCTGCAGCGGGAACTCGAGCGCGCCGCCGCCCGGAAGCGACGGGCCGGGTACCAGCCGGCGGAGGGACTCGAGCCCGAGTTCCAGGGTCTGGACGTCGACCCGCAGCCGCAGCCGGGTGAGCCGTTCCTGTTCACGCTCGGTGAGCTCGCCGGCACCGGCGCGAGCGAGCAGGAGCCGCGCGAGCCGCTGTCGGACGAGGCGAAGGCCGCGCTCCGGCACGAGATCGAGCTGTCCGACGAGTGCGCGCGGTCGACCGGGACGGCGGTCTGCCTGGCGCTCACGGACCACCGGGAGCGCATCGCCGAGGCGGTCGACCGTCTGGTCGAACCGCAGATCGCCGCACTCGTCTCGGACATGTTCCGCGGGCTGGACGGACCCGACGAGGGCCCGCGGGGCGGACTCTTCTAGCGCTGCGGCGTCGCCGCTCCGGTCCGGGCACCGGTCCGGCGGGCCCGGGCGCGCAGGACCAGTCGGGCGAGCAGTCGCCACCCGACCAGGAACACCCCGAGGACGATCGTCGTGACCACCACGAACGAGATCGGCAGCGGGTTCCCGTCCACCACGCCCTGCCCGGTCGCGACCCGGATGGCCAGACCGACGAACACGGTCAGGACCCACACCACGACCGCGGTCGGCCAGGTGACGAGCGGCCGGGACCACGCCCCGGACGTCACGTACGCGATCGCCCACCCCGCGAGGAACGGGTACGCGGTCGTCCACAGGCCGAGCGGCGCGAACGGTTCGCCGTGCGACCCGCGGCCGATGACGGCGAACGTCACGATGAGCACGACGTCGACGACCGCCGCGAGCCAGTTCCAGGGTCGAGTCTCCACGGCACCATCCTCGCAGGCGTTCGGGTGCGGCGGGCAGCCAGGAGTTCACCGTTCGGTCACGTGCCGTTGGGGCGGCCCTCCCACCATGGAGTGGTGACGACGCTCGAGAGCCCGGCCCCCGCTGCGACCGGGAGGCCCGGACCGCGTCCGCCGCGGGTCGTCGCCTCCCGCGGTGCCCCGCGCGTCCGCCGCGAGGACACGCTGCCCGCCGTCGCGGTCGCCGAGGCGCTCGGCGCGGACGTCATCGCGGTCGACGTCCGGCGCACCGCCGACGACGTCGCGGTGCTGCTGCACGACGAGACCCTCGGGCGGATGTGGGGCGACGGCCGCCCGGTGTCGGAGGTGTCCTGGTGCGACGTCGCCCGGCTCGGCAACGGACTCGACCGCATCCCACGGCTCGACGCGGTGCTCGAGCGACTCGACGGGTGCTCGGCGTCACTGCTGGTCCGGCTCGCCGACCCGGCCGACGCCGCCGTGGCGGTCCGCACCGTGCAGGCCGCGGCGGGGTCCGTGCCGGTCGCCTGGCGGGGGACCACCGACGCCGTGACGGCCGTGCGCGCGCTGCTGCCCGAGGCCGACGTGTGGCTGCCGTGGGACTCGCTCGGAGCGCCGACGGCTGCGCACCTGACGACGGTACGGCCCTCGACGCTCGACCTCGACGTCGCGTTCCTGACCCCGGCGACCGTCCGGGCCGCACACGCCCTGGGCCTCTGCGTGGCGGTGTGGACCGTGGACGACCCCGAGCCGACGCGCTGGGCGACCCGACTCGGGGCCGACCTGCTGCTCACCGAGGACGTCGCCACGGTGCACGCCGTGCTCGCTGCGGCGGAGCGGGACGGCTGGGTCCCGCGTCGCGAGCCGACCGAGCCCGAGGTCGCCGGACGGGCCCAGGCCCTGGCACACCGCATCGCGCACGAGGTGATCGCCTTCACCCGGGAGCACCGGATCAGCACGGACGCCGGTGACGCCGCCGCCCGGGTCCTCGACCTCGACCGCGCGATCGAGCAGCACGTCCGCGGCCGGGTCCGCGCGGTGTTCCCGGAGCACGGCTTCACGGGCGAGGAGTACGGCGTCGCGCCCGGGGACAAGCACCGGTGGTACCTCGACCCCGTCGACGGCAGCACGAACCTGGCGAACGGCGTGCCGTGGACGAGCACCTCGCTGTGCCTGACCCGTTCCGGACGACCCGTCGTCGGCGTCGTCGCCGACCCGTGGCGCGGCGAGGTGCTGGAAGCCCGCCGCGGCCGGGGCGCCACCGAGCGGGACCGGGTCCTGCGTCTCGACGACAGCCCGCGTGCCCTCGCCGGTGCGGTGGTCGGCACCGAGCTCGACGGGCACCGTCCGTGGTCGGGCTTCACCGCGTTCGTCACGGCGCTCGCCGCGCGGTCGTGCTCCGTGCGGGTGACCGGGTCCGGCACGCTGACGATCGCGCAGGTCGCGGCCGGGCGGGGGATCGGCGCGTGCACGCCCGCGTTCGACCCGGTCGACCACGGTGCCGCGGTCCTGCTCGTGCACGAGGCCGGCGGGGTGGTACTGACCCTGGACGGACCGGTGTCCGACTTCCCGCCGGTCGGGGCACCGTTCCTCGTGGCGCACCCCGGCGCCGCCGACGAGCTGGCCGCGATCTGGTCCGCGGCGCTGCTCGGTGCGGGGTCGGAGCGGTGACGCTCTGCGGCTGCTTCTGAGCACACACCCAGTCAGTCCGGGCCGGGGGTGCCTACCGTGGGCGCCAGCGGGCACGGTGTCCGCACGAAGGAGCACGTCATGGGATTCCTCGACCGTCTGCTCGGCCGCGAGGAGCGTCCGGCACAGCCACGACCCGGCGGCGGACAGCAGCAGGGGTACCAGTACGGCCAGCAGTCGTACCAGCAGCCGTACGGCGCACCGCAGCAGCCGACCGGCGCACCGCAGCAGCAGGGCGGTGGCGAGGACGAGCGCGCCGTCGCGCGCTACCGCTACCTGCTCCGCACCGCTCCGCCCGAGCGCATCGAGGAGGTGCACGCCGAGGCCTTCGCGCAGCTCACCCCGGAGCAGCGCCGCATGGTCTACGAGGAGTTCACGCGCACCGCACCCGCCGGTGAGGCCCCGCGCGGCGACGACCCCCGCTCCCTGGCCCAGTCGGCGACCCGCTCCGAGCTCCGCCAGCCCGGGTACATGGAGCGCTCGCTCGGCGGCATCGGCGGCGGCGGCGGGTTCGGCGGACGGCAGGGATCCGGCTTCGGCAGCATGCTCGGCGCCTCCCTGCTCGGCACCGTCGGTGGGTACGTGATCGGGTCCGCCCTGATGAGCGCCTTCCTGCCGGACCCCGGGTCGTTCGACGGTGGAACCGATGCAGGGGCTGCGGACGACGGCGGTCAGGGGGACACTGGTGACGGATCCGGCGACGGCGGTGCGTCCGACGGCGGCGGGTACGAGAACGCCTCCTGGGGCGATGGCGGATCCGACTTCGGCGGTTCGAACGACGGCGGCGGGTTCGACCAGGACTTCGGCGGCGACTTCGGTGGTGGCTTCGACGTCTGAGTGACGCTCCGCGCTCCACCGGCCCCTCCTGTCCAGCCGGTCACGAAGGAGCGACATGGCGATCATCGAGGCCACCGACCTCACCAAGACGTACACGTCACGGTCGGGGCCCGTCCACGCGTTGGCGGGCCTCGACCTCTCGGTGCCGGAGGGCACCGTCACCGCACTGCTCGGCCCGAACGGCGCCGGGAAGACCACGACCGTGAAGGTGCTCACCACCCTGGTCGTCCCGGACGCCGGCACCGCGACCGTCGCCGGCACCGACGTCGTCGCCGACCCGCAGGGCACCCGGCGCGCGATCGGCGTGTCCGGGCAGTACGCCGCGGTCGACGAGAACCTCACCGGGGCCGAGAACCTCGAGATGATCGGCCGGCTGTACCACCTGGGACGCCGGGCCGCGCGCGACCGGGCCCGCGAGCTCATCGACGTGTTCGGGCTCGCCGAGGCGGGGGACCGGCCCGTGAAGGGGTTCTCCGGCGGCATGCGCCGACGGATCGACCTCGCCGGGGCACTCGTGATGAACCCGCGGGTGCTGTTCCTCGACGAACCGACGACGGGCCTGGACCCGCGCAGCCGTCTCGCGCTCTGGGGGATCATCGAGGACCTCGTCGCCGACGGTGCGACCGTGCTCCTCACCACGCAGTACCTGGAGGAGGCCGACCAGCTGGCCGACGACATCGCCGTCATCGACGACGGTCGGGTCATCGCCGAGGGCACCTCGGACGAGCTCAAGGCGCAGGTGGGCGGACACCGGCTCGCGGTGACGCTGGTCGACGCCGCCGACGGGGAGCCCGCGACGGCCGTCCTCCGGCGTCACGGCAGCGGCGAGGTCGAGACCAGTGCGGACGGTCGGTCGCTGGCGGTCGCCGTCGACGCCGGGCCGGCGGCCCTGCAACGGGTCCTGGCCGACCTCGGGGCGGCCGACGTCGCGCTGCACGACGCGGGCATGCGCCGCCCCACGCTCGACGACGTGTTCCTCCGGTTGACCGGGCACGCGGCGACGGCGGACGAGGCGGAGGCGGGCGACGGGTCGGGCGCGGGCCGGGCCTCCCGGCGGGGCCGCGGAGCACCACCGACAGACGGCGGCGCCACCGGCACCGGGGCGGGGTCGCCCGGTGACCCGGACGCCGGTTCACACCTGGCGGCGGGTGCCGGACGGGAGCGGAGCCGGTGACCGCGACGTCCACCGGGTCGGCCCTCGGGCGGCAGCTGCCCGTCGTGGTGACGTCCCCGCTCGCGGTGTGGATGGAGGACGGCTGGGTCGTCACGAAGCGGAACCTCACGAAGCTCAAGCGGTCGCCGGACATGCTCGTCTTCGCCGTCCTCCAGCCGATCATGTTCGTCCTGCTGTTCAGCCAGGTGTACGGCGGTGCGATCAGCGTGCAGGGGACCGACTACACGCAGTTCCTGATGGCCGGGATCTTCGCGCAGACGGTCGTGTTCGGGGCGACGTTCTCCGGGTCGGCGATGGCGCAGGACCTGAAGGACGGGCTCGTCGACCGGTTCCGCACCCTGCCGATGTCGGCGTCAGCGGTGCTCGTGGGCCGGACGGCCTCGGACCTCGTGCTCAACGGCATCTCGATGGTCATCATGATGGTGACCGGCCTCGCCGTCGGGTGGCGGGTCACCTCGTCGCCGTTCGAGTTCCTGGCCGGCGTCGGGCTCCTGCTGCTGTTCAGCTACGCGTTCAGCTGGGTGATGGCCCTGCTCGGCATGAGTGTGGGGACGCCGGAGGTCATCAACAACGCGTCGTTCATGATCCTGTTCCCGCTGACGTTCATCTCGAACGCGTTCGTCCCGAGCGAGACCATGCCGCTCGTGCTCCGGGTCTTCGCCGAGTGGAACCCGGTGTCGTCGCTCGTGCAGGCCGCCCGGCAGCTGTTCGGCAACGCGGGGTCCGCGCCGGTGCCGGACATCTGGACGATGCAGCACCCGGTCGCCACCGTGCTCATCGGGATCGTGGTGATGCTCGCGGTGTTCGTGCCGTGGGCGGTGCGCAAGTACACCCGGATCAGCAGCACCTGACGCAGGGCTCCGGGCGGCCGCGGTGGGCCGCCCGGAGTGCTCCTAGTCGCGGTCGGTGATCGCGTCGCGCACCTTGCGGCGCAGGACCTTGCCGATCATCGAGCGGGGGAGGTCCTCGACGACCACCACGCGCCGCGGCACCTTGTACGCGGCGAGCTGGTCGCGGCACCAGGCGCGCAGGGCGTCGGCGTCGAACGAGGACGGGTCGGCGGGCACCACCGCGGCGACGACCTGTTCGTTGCCGGCCTGCGTGATGCCGACGACCGCGACCTCCTTGACGCTCGGGTGCTTCATCAGGGTGTCCTCGACCTCGGACGGCGAGACGTTGAAGCCGCCCGTGATGATGAGCTCCTTGAGCCGGTCGACGATCCGCACGAAGCCGTCCGCGTCGATCGCCACGATGTCGCCGGTCCGGAACCAGCCGTCGGGGGTGAACACCTCGTCGGTGGCGTCCGCCTTGCCCCAGTAGCCGCTGAACACCTGCGGCCCGCGCACCTGCAGTTCGCCGGACTCGCCGGTGCCGAGGACCTTCGTCTCGTCGTCGGGGTCCACCACGCGGCACTCGGTCGAGGGCAGCGGGAGGCCGATCGCGCCGAGTCGACGGGCGTCGGACACCGGGTTGGCCATGAGCACCGGAGAGCACTCGGACAGGCCGTAGCCCTCGACCAGGAAGCCGCCGGTGCGGGCCTCCCACGGTTCGATGACGTCCTGGGAGAGCGGCATCGCGCCGGAGATGCCGATGTCGATGCCCTGCAGCGACACCCCGGCCGAGTCGGCGGCGTGCTGCAGCCGCGCGTAGATCGGCGGCACGGCCGGCAGGAACGTCGGCGGGCGCTTCTTGATCGCCGCCAGCACGAGGGCCGGGTCGAACGCCGGGAAGAGCACGAGGCGCCCGGCGATGCTCATCGCGAAGGTCAGGCAGAGCGTCAGGCCGTAGGCGTGGAACATCGGCAGCACGGCGTGCACGACGCTGCCGTCACCGGCGCTGATCTGGGGGATCCAGGCGCGGGCCTGTGCGGCGTTGGCGAGCAGGTTGCGGTGGGTCAGGACGGCGCCCTTCGGGGTGCCGGTCGTGCCCGAGGTGTACTGGATGAGCGCGACGTCGTCGGTCTCCGGGCGCGGGTGCCGCTTCGACAGCTTCCGGCTCGACACCAGGTCGTCCCAGCGGGTCGTACCGGTGACCGGTGCGGTGAGCTTCGCGCGCGACTCGCGGGCCTTCGCGACCGGCAGCGAGAGCGCCAGGCGGGTGCGGCGCGGCATGGCGCGCGTGAGGTCGACCGAGACGACCGCGTCGAGGGCGAGGTCCGAGGGGAAGTCCTGCAGCGTGGCGACCGACTTGTCCCAGGCGATCGCGACCTTCGCGCCGTGGTCCTCGAACTGGTGCCGGAGCTCGCGCGGGGTGTAGAGCGGGTTGTGCTCGACCACGATCGCGCCGAGCCGCAGCACGGCGTAGAACGCGACGACGTGCTGCGGGCAGTTCGGCAGCACGAGGGCCACGCGGTCGCCCTTCGTCACCCCGAGCTTCCGCAGGCCGTTGGCCGCGCGCGCGATCTGCTCCTCGAGTTCGGCGTACGTCGTCGTCCGCGTGAAGAACTCGAGCGCCACCGCCTTCGGCCAGCGCGCCGCGGACTGCTCGACCAGGTCCGGCAGGGACCCGGTCATCGGCTCGATGTCGTGCGGCACCCCTGACGCGTAGGAGGCAAGCCAGGGACGAGGCGTGTCGATGCTCACGCGGACCAACCTAGCGGGCGGACCCGAGTCCTCGTCAGGCATGCTCCCGGGCGGACGGAGGGCGCACTGTCAGGGGCGCGACGGACCATTGCACCATGTCGTTCGTCTCCGATGCCTTCCGCACCCGTCTGCAGGCCACGTTCACGGGCAGCACCGCCGGCAGTCCGGAGTGGGTGGACGCCCTCGAGCAGGGGACCGACGCCGGCTTCTTCGGCCCGGGCTCGGCCACGTGGTCGGTGCACGGCGGCAACCAGACCATCGTCGCCGGTGTGCGCGCGTTGCTCGTCCAGGCGCTGCACCCGGGTGCGCTCGCCGGCGTCGCGGACCACTCCCGGTACAAGGAGGACCCCTTCGGTCGGCTCGCCGGCACGATCCGGTGGATCTACACCGTCACGCACGGCGACACCGCGACCGCCCGGGCGGGGAGCGAGTGGGTGCTGAAGCTGCACGAGCGGGTCCGCGGCGTGTACGTCGACGGGCACGGCGTCGGACGGCCGTACACCGCGAACGACCCCGACCTGGCGCGCTGGGTGCACCTGGCGTTCACGGACGCGTTCCTGCGCACGGCGCAGCGCTGGGGGCAGCCGATCCCCGGCGGGGCGGACGCCTACGTCAAGGAGTGGGCGGTCGCCGGTCGGCTCATGCGGGTCGCGGACGCCCCCGAGTCCGAGGCCGAGCTACGCGCCCAGATGGACGGGTACCTCGACCGCGGGGAGCTCGCGGTGACGCCCAGGACCCGGGAGGTCCTGCGCTTCATCAAGAACCCCCCGCTCGCCCAGCTGCTGCGACCGGGCTACCGGGCGGTGTACCAGGGCGCGGTCTCGACCCTCGACCCGCGGCACCGGTCGCTGCTCGGCATCCGGACGCCCGCGATCGGACCGATCGAGCTGCCCGTCGACCGGGCGACCGGGGTCGTCCTCGACGGCATCGGCAGCGTGCTCGGCACCCAGTCCGGCACCGAGCGTGCGGCGCTCGCCCGCATCGCCCGGCTGGAGCGCGAGGCGGCGGCGGAGCGGGGCATCGACGGCGCCTGACGGTCTGGCCGAGGTCGCACGCTCGGCCGTTCGGACACGTCCCGGCCGAGCGTTCGTGCGACTTCGGCGCCGCGCGGGCGGCGTGTCGTGCGACCTCGCGGGCCCGACCGGCCCGGGGTGCGGACAGCGCGTCCGGCCCGGGTGCGGACAGCGCTGGCACGGACGGGAGGCGCGGCACCAGCTGGAGCCGCGCCTCCCGTCCGCCGGTGGCTCAGAAGCCGGACGGCACCCGCGGGGTGTAGGCCTGCTCGAGTCGCGTGACCTCGTCCTCGGTCAGCGTGATCGCGGTCGCCGCGACCGCGTCGTCGATGTGGTGCTCCTTCGTCGCGCCGATGATCGGCGCGGAGACGGCGGGCTTGCCGGCGACCCACGCGAGCGCGACCTGCGCCATGCTCGCGCCCCGCTCCTCGGCGACCTGCCCGACCGCGTCGACGATGGCGCGGTTCGCGTCCTCGTCCTGGCGGTACAGCGTCTTGCCGAACTCGTCGGTGTCGGCACGCGAGCCGGAGCCCTGCGCGTCCCACGGGCGGGTGACCTTGCCGCGCGCGAGCGGGCTCCACGGGATGACACCGACGCCGGTGTGCTCGCAGAACGGGTGCATCTCGCGCTCCTCCTCGCGCTCGAGCAGGTTGTACTGGTCCTGCATGCTCACGAAGGGCGTCCAGCCGTGCAGCTCGGCGACGTGCTGCATCTCGGCGAACTGCCATGCCCACATGCTCGACGCGCCGATGTACCGGGCCTTCCCGGACTTGACGACGTCGTGCAGCGCCTCCATCGTCTCCTCGACGGGCGTGTCCGGGTCGAAGCGGTGGATCTGGTACAGGTCGACGTAGTCGGTGCCGAGGCGGGTCAGCGAGGCGTCGATCTCGTGCATGACCGCCGCACGCGACAGTCCGGCACCGTTCCGCCCGGGGCGCATCCGGTTGTAGACCTTCGTGAAGACCTGGACGTCCTCGCGCGGGGCGAGTTCCGCCAGGAGCTTCCCGGTGATCTCCTCGCTGCTGCCGGCGGAGTAGACGTTCGCGGTGTCGAACGTGGTGATGCCCGCCTCGAAGGCGCGGCGGACGAAGGGCCGGGCGTCGTCGAGTCCGACGCTCCAGGCATGCGAACCGGCGGACGGGTCCCCGTAGGACATCATCCCGAGGACGATGCTCGAGATCTCGAGGCCGGAGCTGCCGAGGCGGGTGGTGGGGACGGTCGTGGTGTCGGACATGCGGGTCCTCCCGGGACGTGACGGTGCAGGTACCGACGGGACGGTCAGGCGGTCGTGCGGGCGTCGCGCCCGGTGACCGCGAGGAGCTTCACCTGCAGCGGAGCATCGTCGTCCACCTGCACTGGGGCCGCGTACAGGCCGGTCGCGGCGAGGGACTGGATCTGCGGCTCGAAGTGCGTCCACACCGCCTCGACGAGTTCGTCCGGCAGGTGCTCGTCGCTGCCGGTGGCCCGCGCGAGGTCCCACGTGTGGATCGCGATGTCGCTCGTCTGCTCCGCCAGGTACTCCCCGGCGCTCACCACGTCGGTGGCCAGGTGCACCGGGGTGTCCCGCGGTGCGCGCTGCCACGCCTCGATCGCCGCGCTCGAGTGCCGCTCCCACGCCGCCACCAGGTCGTCACCGATCGGCTCGAGATCGGCCGCGGCCTGCTCGTGGTCGCACCCCGTCAGGAGCTTCGGGATCCACCGCTGCTCGTCGACCACGTGGGCGACGAGGTCCCGGGTCGTCCACTCCGAGTCGGGGGTGGCGGCGTCCCAGTCGGTGACCGCGGCGACGCGGCGGCCGAACTCCGCGGCCGCGATGGTCTGCAGGGCGATCCAGTCGGTGGGCATCGTGGTGACTCCTGTTCGTCAGCGGTGCTGCTCACGCTACCGCTCGGCACGTCGTGCGTCGGGACACGGGACGAGCCCCGACGCCGAGGGCGCCGGGGCTCGTCGAGTGGGACCGCGGGTCAGGCCGCCTGGAGGACGAACTGCACGTCGAGGTTGATCGTGACGTCGTTGCCGAGCGTGAAGCCACCGGCCTCGAGCGCGGCGTTCCAGTTCACGCCGAACTCGGTGCGGTCGATCTTGGTCGTCGCCTCGGCGCCGAGCTTGGTCTGGCCGTAGCCGTCGGTGGTGACGCCGCCGAACTCGGTCTTGAGCGTGACGTTCTTGGTGACGCCGCGGAGCGAGAGCTCGCCGTCGATGAGCATGTCGTCGCCGTCCTCGCGGATGCCCGTCGAGCGGAACGTCATGTGCGGGTGCTCCTCGGTGAGGAAGAAGTCACCGGTCGCGAGGTGCTGGTCGCGCTGCGCCTGGTTGGTGTTGATGCTGGCGACGTCGATCGAGGCCTCGAGGGTGGTGTCGAGGGGGTTCTCGGCGGTGACGAGCGTCGCGTCGAACTGCTCGAACTTGCCCTTGACCTTGCTGATCGCGAGGTGACGGACGGAGAAGCTGACCTCGGAGTGGGTCGGGTCGAGCTTCCAGGTGCCGGTGACGTAGCCGGGGATGGCGGAGGCGGTGAGAGCCATGGTGTGTCCTTCTTCGAGCGATGTGTCTTCGAGCGGTGAGTCGGGGGGCCGGCGCGGTGGTGCATGCGCCTGCATCGACCTTGATGCTACCCCATCCTGCACCCGTTTGGTTGAAGCGTCAACCATTGTTCACCGAGGAGTCGACCCGGGTACTGCGGAGACCCCTCACGAGAGCGCTCACTCCAGTAGCGTCGGGCACATGGAATTCAGGTACCTGGGCAACTCCGGACTCAAGATCTCCGAGATCACCTACGGCAACTGGCTGACGCACGGCTCGCAGGTCGAGAACGACGTCGCCACCCAGTGCGTGCGGGCAGCGCTCGACGCCGGCATCACCACGTTCGACACCGCGGACACGTACGCCAACACCGCCGCCGAGACCGTCCTCGGCGAGGCGCTCAAGGGTGAGCGTCGGCAGTCCCTCGAGGTCTTCACGAAGGTGTACTGGCCGACCGGCCCGAAGGGGCACAACGACGTCGGCCTCAGCCGCAAGCACATCATGGAGTCGATCAACGGCTCGCTCGAGCGGCTGCAGACCGACTACGTCGACCTCTACCAGGCGCACCGCTACGACTACGAGACGCCGCTCGAGGAGACCATGCAGGCCTTCGCGGACGTCGTCCGCCAGGGCAAGGCGCTCTACATCGGCGTCAGCGAGTGGACCGCCGAGCAGATCCGCGCCGGTGCCGCGCTGGCGAGGGAGCTCGGCTTCCAGCTCATCTCGAACCAGCCGCAGTACTCGATGCTGTGGCGCGTGATCGAGGGCGAGGTCGTCCCGGCCTCGAAGCAGCTCGGTCTGTCCCAGATCGTCTGGTCCCCGATCGCGCAGGGCGTGCTCACCGGCAAGTACAAGCCGGGCCAGCCGCTCCCCGAGGGCTCGCGCGCCACGGACGAGAAGGGCGGCGCCGACATGATCAAGCGGTTCATGCGCGACGAGGTCCTCGAGGCCGTGCAGCGCCTGCAGCCGGTCGCGGACCAGGCCGGACTCACGCTCGCCCAGCTCGCCATCGCGTGGACGCTGCAGAACGAGAACGTCGCGTCCGCGATCGTCGGGGCATCACGCCCGGAGCAGGTCACGGACAACGTCAAGGCCGCGGGCGTCACCCTCGACGCCGACGCGCTCGCCGCGATCGACGACGCACTCGGCGACATCCCCGAGCGCGACGCGTCGAAGAACGTGTCGCCGGCGCAGCGCCCCGCCTGATCCGGCGGGTCGCGGTCGCGACCGACCAACCGACGGGAGGCCCGGTACCAGCTGGTACCGGGCCTCCCGTCCGTCGTGCGCCACCGGCAGGCGACCGCTGCTCGGCTCGTGACCGGCGGCGGAGGCGCAGGGCACTCCGGTGGGGACACCGCGTGATCGGTGCGGGAAACCGCAGACGCGTCCTCGTGCCCTGTGCGGGAACCCGGGCCGGTGTTGTGATGACGGAGCACCGCTCACCACGCTGCTGCCCGGCGACCCGAACGACCGAAGGCTCCACGATGCCCCTGCTCCCGCACGCCCGCGACCTGCTGCGGTGCCCGTGACCGCCTCCTCGATCGGAGCCCGCCGGTCGTTCGCCGACAGCGCCGTCGCCGCCGCGGCGCGCACGTCCGCGAGCGACCTGGCGTGGCCTCTCCCGGTCCTCGCCGTGACGGCCGCCGTGCTCGTGGTCGGCCTGGAGGGCAACCCGCAGCGGATCGACGACGAGGGCACGTACGCGGCTCAGGCGTGGTCGGTGTTCCACCTCGGCGGCCTCACCCACTACACCTACTGGTACGACCACCCGCCGCTCGGGTGGATCCAGATCGCCCTGTACACGGAGGCGACCGGAGCCTGGGTGCGGCACGCGACCGCGGTCGGCGCCGCGCGCGAGGCGATGGTGGTGTTCGCGGTCGCCTCCGCCGCCCTGCTGTACGTGCTCGCGCGCAAGCTGCAGGTCAGCCGCCCGGCCGCCGCCGCGGCGGTGCTGGTGTTCGCCCTCTCGCCCCTGGCGGTGCAGTACCACCGCGACGTGTACATCGACAACGTCGCGACCCCCTGGCTCCTCGCGGCCTTCGTGCTCGCCGTGTCCCGGCACCACCAGCTCGTCGAGTTCGCCGGGTCGGCCGCCTGCATGGTCGCCGCCGTCCTCAGCAAGGAGACCTTCCTGCTCGCCCTGCCGTTCCTGGCGTGGACGATGTGGCGGTCGGCGCACCCGGAGATCCGCCGGTACACGCTCAGCGTCGCCGCGGTCGTCCTGGCGCTGGGCGGGTCGTCGTACCTGGTCTTCGCGGCGACGAAGGGCGAGCTCGTGCCCGGGCCCGGACACGTCAGCCTGTGGCAGGGCGTCACGTTCCAGCTCGGGGACCGGAGCGGCAGCGGCTCGGTGTTCGACCCGGCGACGCCCGCGAACCACGTGGTGAGCCTGTGGCTCGGCCTCGACCCCGCCTTCGTGGCGCTCGGGGTGGTCGCGAGCGTCGCCGCACTGGCGGTGCCGCGTCTGCGCTCGGTCGCAGCCGTCGCCGTCTTCCTCATCGCGGTCGTGCTGCGTCCGAACGGGTACCTGCCCGTGCCGTACCCGATCGCGATCCTGCCGTTCGCCGCCCTCGCGATCGCCGGTGTCTCGGACGTCCTCGCCCGGGCGGTGGTCGATGCGGTCCGACGGGCACGGCTGGCCCGGGCGTCCGGCGAGCCGTCGGGCAGACCGGGTCGCCTGGTCGTCTCGGTCGTCGGACTGACGTTCTGGTCGGTCGCGGCGGTCGGGGTCGTCGGCGCCGCCGCTCCCGCCTCCGCCGCCCGGCTCGGGTCGTTCATGGCGACCTCCGCGGATGCGCCGATGCTCGGCGCGCAGGACTGGATCACCGCGAACGTCTCCCGGTCGGACCGGCTCCTGGTCGACGACGCACTCTGGGTCGACCTCGTCCGGGCCGGCTTCCCACGGCAGAACGTCATCTGGTACTACAAGCTCAGCACCGACAGCGCCGTCGCACGCCAGAACCCCTCCGGCTGGCGCGACGCGGACTACATCGTGACGACGCAGTCCGTGGCGATCGGCGCCACGCAGCTGCCGGGCATCCAGGCCGCACTCCGCGCCTCGGCGCCGGTCGCGGTCTTCGGCCAGGGTGGCGAACAGGTCGTCGTCCGGCGCATCGACCGGCAGGGGGCGGAACACCTCCGGGCCGGTGCGGAGCGGGCCGCGGCGACCCGGGAGCGGGTCGGGACGGAGCTCGCCGGCAACCCGGCGCTCCGTGCCTCGGACGACCAGACGGCGCTCCTCCGCAGCGGGGGCGTCGACGAGCGGGCGACGGTCGGGATCGGGGCGGCGCTCGCGGCCGGTCCGGTGACGCTCACCGCGCTCCCGGTCGTGCCGGGGGAGCAGGAGACGGCCCGCCGCGGCGTCGTCCTGCGGGCCACGAACACCGCCGCCGCCGAGCGGGCCGAGATGCGCCTGCGCGGACTCGAGGGTGCGCTGGCGCCGGACCACGTCCACCGGCGCGGCACCGAGGTCGCTGCGACCTGGTCGCCGAACGACCCCGCGGGGCCCGGTGTGCTGCGCGGCGGTGTCGGCCGAGCGGGGTGACCTCCCCGTGCACGGGCGTCGGCGCCTCCGTGGACGCTCGACATGACGGAGTGGCGGGCCATGGCAGATGAACAGCGCGTGTCGCGCGACTGGCAGGGGCCTGGCAAACCCTGTACCCCGACCAAACCACCTCCCCGTTACCCCCGAATCGGGGGCATGCGCTCACCAGTGACCCCCGTCCTGGTGCCACCCGTCCAGGGGGTGGCGCCCGCGTCGACCCCGCACCCGTCCACCAGCCGTGGAGCCGTCACGCCCGGAGCGACGGCAGCACCCGTGGCCGCTGCGGCGGCCTCCCGTCTCGTCCGCCTGACCCGGGCCGTGCGGGAGCTCGCCACCTTCGGCGCTGTCGGCCTCATCGCCTTCGTCGTCGACCTCGTCGTCTTCAACGTCCTCCGTGCCGGCGTCCTCGCCGACCACGCCGTGACCGCGAAGGCCGTGTCGGTCGTCGTCGCCACCCTGGTCGCCTGGCTCGGCAACCGGTTCGTCACCTTCCGGACGCAGCGCACCCGCGGCCGTCGGGAGGCGGTCCGGGAGGGTGTGCTCTTCGCCGCCACGAACGCCGGCGGGCTCGCGATCGCAGCCGGCTGCCTGCTCGTCTCACACCACGTCCTCGGTCTCACCAGCACCCTCGCCGACAACGTCGCCGGCAACGGGGTCGGTCTCGTCCTCGGCACAGCGTTCCGCTTCGCCGCGTACAAGACCCTCGTCTTCCGTTCCCCCGACGCTCGTCGCACGAAGGAGCCCACCGAATGACCATGCTCACCACGCTGACAGCGGCCGCCGCGCCGCTGCTCCAGCCGAACGACCCCGCCGGGACGCCGGGGGACGTCCCGAACCGCGGCACCACGGACGTCCCGACCGGCGGGTCGGGGCAGAGCGCGCACGTCGCCTGGTCCCTGGGGGAGTGGATCGGCTACTCGGCGCTCGTCGCGATCTCCGTGCTGCTGACCCTGGTCGCGCTGTCCACCCTCTGGTGGATGCTGCACGCCTGGCGCTCACGCTCGGCCCTCCGCGCCACGAGCTTCAGCCAGACGCCGCGACCGGCCGCGCACCGCTTCACGCTCCTCGTGCCCGGGCGGCACGAGGAGGAGGTCATGGGGCAGACGCTCGACATGCTCGCCACCCAGGACCACCCCGACTTCGAGATCATCGCGATCGTCGGCGAGGACGACCCGGGCACCGACCGGGTCGTGCGTGAGGCCGCCGCCCGGCACCCCGGGCTCATCCGGGTCGTGGTGGACGACACCCTGCCGAAGAACAAGCCGAAGGCGATGAACCTGGCCCTGCAGTACGCGACCGGCGACATCGTGGGCGTGTTCGACGCCGAGGACGAGGTCTACCCGCGCCTGCTCAGCCTCGTCGACTCGCGGTTCCAGGAGACCGGCGCCGACGTCGTGCAGGGCGGCGTGCAGCTCATGAACTTCAAGTCCAGCTGGTGGTCGCTCCGCAACGTGCTCGAGTACTACTTCTGGTTCCGGTCACGCCTGCACTTCCACGCCGAGTCGAAGTTCATCCCGCTCGGCGGCAACACCGTCTTCGTGACGAAGGAGCGGCTCGACTGGTCGGACGGCTGGGACGCGCACTGCCTCGCCGAGGACTGCGAGCTCGGCGTCCGGCTGTCGGCCGACAACGCCAAGGTCGTCGTCGCGTACAGCCCGGAGGCGGTCACCCGCGAGGAGACCCCGCCGACGTTCGCCTCGCTCCTGAAGCAGCGCACCCGGTGGAACCAGGGCTTCCTGCAGGTCCTCGAGAAGGGCGAGTGGAAGAAGCTCCCCACGTTCAAGCAGCGCTTCTTCGCCCGCTACCTGCTCACCATGCCGTTCATCCAGGCCGCGACCGGGCTGCTCATCCCGCTCAGCGTGGTCATGATCGCGTTCGTGAAGGTGCCCACCGGGATCGCCCTGATCTCGTTCATCCCGCTCGCGCCGACGCTCATGCTGCTCGCGGTCGAGATCGCCGGGCTCGGCGAGTTCGGCCGGCTCTACAAGGAGAAGGTCCGCGTCCGCGACTACGTGAAGCTCGTGCTCGGCCTCGTGCCGTACCAGGTGTTCCTCGCCGCCGCGGCCGTCCGTGCCGTGATCCGGCACGCCCGAAAGCAGAACGGCTGGGAGAAGACCGAGCACACCGGCCAGCACCGCGGTGCCGGCCAGCCCGAGGTCGTCGGCTTCCCGTCGGCCGTGACCGAACCCGAGCCGACCCTCGTCGGCGCCACCGCGGGAGGTGACCGATGACCGCCAGCATCACGGACACGACCGGCATCCCGATCCGCGGTACACGGGACTCGTCCGGCCTCGGCACCTGGATCCGCGTGCACGCCCGGAGTGCGGCCTGGCTCCTGCCCGTCGTCGCGATCGCCGCGGTCGTGCAGGCCTGGAACATGGGCGGCACCCCGCAGCGCATCGACGACGAGGGGACGTACACCGCACAGGCGTGGGCGATCACCCACCTCGGCGAGATCACGCACTACACGTACTGGTACGACCACCCGCCGCTCGGCTGGGTCCAGATCGCCGGCTACACGCAGCTGACCGGCGCGTTCGCCCGCTACCCGTTCGCCGTCGAGGCCGCTCGCGAGGCGATGGTGTTCTTCGCCGCCGTCTCCGCCGTGCTCCTCTTCGTGCTCGCCCGCCGTCTCGGTGCCGCCCGGCCCACCGCGGCCGCCGCGGTGCTCGTCTTCGGCCTCTCGCCGCTGGCGCTGCAGTACCACCGCACCGTCTACATCGACAACGTCGCCACCCCGTGGCTGCTGGCCGCCTTCGTCCTCGTGCTGAGTCGCCGCCAGCAGCTGGCCGGGTTCATCGGCGCCGCCGCGTGCTTCGGGATCGCGGTGCTCAGCAAGGAGACCTTCCTGCTGGCGCTGCCGTTCCTCGTCTGGACCGCCGCCCGTCGAGCGGACCCGAGCACCCGTCGGTACACGCTCAGCGTCGCCGGAGCGGTCCTCGCCGTGATCGGTGGCGCGTACGTCCTGCTCGCCGGCGTCAAGGGCGAGCTCCTGCCGGGTGCCGGTCGGGTCAGCCTGCTCGAGGGCATCACCTACCAGCTCGGCACGCGTGCGGCGAGCGGTTCCGTCTTCACCGGCGGCAGCCTCGCGAACGAGGCCGCAGCGCAGTGGTGGGCACTCGACCCGGTGTTCATCGTGCTCGGCTCGGCAGCCGCGGCCGTCGGTCTGTTCCTCCGCCGCGTCCGGCCGATCGCCGCGCTGCTCGTCTTCCTGCTCGTGTTCATGTTCCGCCCGAACGGGTACCTGCCGGTGCCGTACGTGATCATGCTCGTGCCGTTCGGCGCCCTGCTCGTCGCGTACGTCGCGGAGCGCGCCGTGCTCGCCGTGACCGGGGCCACCGCGTTCCGCGCCCGGAACCGGGTCCGCGGTGCCGGCCGTCGCACGCTCGGCGGGGTCTGGGCGCTCGGCACGGCCGCTGCCGTCGTCGTCGCCGTCCCGCTCTGGGGCACGCAGCTGCGCGGGTTCCTGGTCGCCGACCTCGACCGACCGATGGCGCAGGCGCAGGACTGGATCGGCGACAACGTCGACAAGAGCTCCCGCCTGCTCGTCGACGACGCCATGTGGGTCGACCTGGTCGACGACGGCTTCGCGCGGAACAACGTGGTCTGGTACTACAAGCTCGACACCGACGGAGCCGTGGAGCGCCAGTCCCCGAACGGCTGGAAGGACTCCGACTACGTCGTCACGACCGACTCGATGCGCACCGGCGGGACCTCCTCGTCCGACGTGCGGCAGGCGATCGCGAACTCGACGACCGTCGCGTCGTTCGGCACCGGCAACCAGCAGGTCGACGTCCGGCTCATCAACGCACAGGGACGGACAGCGGCCGAGCGTGAGGCCACCAGGGCGAGCGACCTGCGGAAGACGCTCGGGACCGAGCTCGCGGAGAACCCCGCCCTCCGTGCCGACGCCGGCACCGCGTCCCAGTTCCGCGCCGGCCAGGTGGACCCGCGCGCCGTGGTCTCCCTCGGTCAGGTCCTGGCCGACCGTCCCGTGGGCGTCGACCGCTTCACCCCGCTGCCGGGCGAGGACGGGCAGACGTTCCGGCAGGTCGTCCTGCACGCGAGCAGCGTGCGGGCCGCCGCGGCGACCGAGCAGACCCTGGACGCCATGGCGGACACCTACCGTCCGGAGTCGATCGAGCGCGACGGCGACACCCTGACCGTCCGCTGGTCCGCGACCGACCCGACCATCGCGCAGGTGGGTGCGCCGTGACCCCCGCGGCCCGCCCCACCCGTACCCGACCCAGCACGCCTCCCACCCGAAGGAGCACCACCATGACCGCCTCCCTCCCCACCCGCCGCCGCACGGTCGTCGTCGGCGCCCTCGCGGCGTCCCTCGTCGCCGCCACCGTCGGCCTCGCCCCGCAGTCCGCGAGCGCCGCGCCCAGCCAGGGCTGGCTCCGCATCGGGCACCTGTCCCCGGACACCAAGAGCGTCGACGTCGAGCTGTCCGGCCTGTCCGGCGGCAAGACCGTCTTCGAACTCGACGACGTCGCCTACGGCCAGGTCAGCCCCTACGAGAAGCTCCCGACCGGCACGTACGTCCTGTCCATGCGTGCGTCCGACGCGCCGGACTCGACGCCGGTCATCTCGACCGACGTCACCGTCCAGGGTGGCGACGCGAGCACCGTCGTGGCGTTCGGCAAGAGCAGCGCGCTGAAGACGGCCGCGTTCACCGACGACCTGCAGCAGCCCGGCGACGGCAAGGCGAAGCTCCGCCTCGTGCAGGCCGCCACCACCGCGAAGACGGTCGACGTCAGCACCGCCGAGGGCACCGCGATCGCCTCGGACGCCGCGTTCGGCACCGCGACGAAGTACGCGACGGTCGACGCCGGCAAGTGGGACCTCGACATCTCGGGTGGCGGCCAGACCGGCAGCGCCGACGTCGACCTCGCTGGCAACACCGTCTCGACGCTGTTCGTCCTCGACGACAGCGAGGGCGACCTCACGGTCGTCCCGGTCACGGACGCGGCGGCGACCGCCGAGACCCCGGCCGGCGGCGTGCAGACCGGTGGGGGCGGCACGGCCGCCGCGCGGCCGACGACCGACCTGGTCCACGCGGTCGTCCGTGTGTTCCGCGGGTTGTTCGGCTGATCCTGCCGACGTCCACCCGGACAGGAGGCCCGGCCGTCGTGTGCCGACCGGCGGACGCCCGCCGGGCCTCCCGTCCGACACCGCACGTCCACCACCCAGCAGAGAGCGAGCCAGCATGACCCGCAGGAACTGGATCCCCGTGACCGCCGTCGCGCTCGCCGCGGTCCTCGTGACCGGCGGCATCGCCGTGGCCGCGGTCCAGCCGTGGTCCGACCGCGCCCCGGAGGCCGGCGGCGTCTCCACCCCGACGTCGACGACCGCGGCCGGCGGGCCGCGGACCCCCGAGCAGCTCCGCACGGACTTCCTCGACCGGTACGTCGAGGACGGCCGGGTCGTCCGGAAGGACCAGGGGAACGACACCGTCAGCGAGGGTCAGGCGTACGGCCTGCTCATCGCGTACGCGGCCGGCGACCGCGAGCGCTTCGGCGAGATCTGGTCGTGGACGGCGGAGCACCTCCTCACCGATGACCACCTGCTCGCGTGGCGCTGGACGACCGACGGCGGGGTGGCGGACGCGCAGTCCGCGAGCGACGCCGACCTCGACGCGGCCCGGGCGCTCGTGCTGGCCGGGAAGACGTGGGGCGACGACCGTCTCACGGCTGCCGGCACGCGGCTGGCCGACGCCGTGCTCGACCACGAGACCGCCTCGACCGACGCCGGTCTGGTGCTCCTGCCGGGACCGTGGGCGGACTCCGACCCGTACCGGTACAACGCCTCCTACGCGTCCCCGGCCGCCTACCGGGTCCTCGGGGACGCGACCGGTGACGCCCGGTGGGCAGCCTTGGAGCGTGGGTCGACGGCCGTGACCTCCGCGGTCCTCGAGGAGACCGACCTGCCGAGCGACTGGTCGCAGGTGCACCCGGACGGCGCCGTCGACGCGATGCCCACGAGTGCGTCCGACCCACGGGTCCTGTACGGGTACGACGCGATGCGGATGCCGCTCCGGTACGCCGAGGCGTGCACCCCGTCCGACCGGGCCCTCGCCGCCGGCCTGGTGCCGACCCTGCGCCGCAGCACCGAGCTCGCGGCGCAGCTCGACCTCGGTGGCACGGCCGTCACGGGGGACCGGAGCGCGCTCGCCTACGTCGCCCGGGCCGCGGCCGAACGGGCCGCCGGGTCGACGAGTGCGGCGGCGGCCGACCTCGAGCGTGCCGACCGGACCGCCGCCACGACGCCGACGTACTACGGCGACGCGTGGGCGGCACTCGGCGCGACGATGCTCACGTCCGACGTGCTCGGCGGGTGCGCGACCGCTGGCGGAGGCACGTCGTGACCGGGCAGCGCGGTCGTCGCGCCGTCCGCCCGGACGGCGGCGCAGCGGGGACGGCACTGCGCACGCGGCTCCGCCGGCACCGGGTCGCCCTGAGCGCGGCCGTGGCCGTCGTGGTCGCCGCCGGCGCCGTGGCGACGGGTGTCGCCGTGGCTGCCGATGACGGGAGCGACGGAGCAGCCGGCGTACCGACCGCGACCCCGTCCGCGGCCTCGTCGTCCGCGCCCGGTCCCTCGTCCGCGCCGAGCGGCGACCGGGACATCGCCGGGTTCCAGGACCCCGCGGCACCGGCGGCCCGTTCCGACGCGACGCCGACCCGGGTGTCGATCCCGGCCATCGGGGTCGACGCGGGCCTGGAGGACCTCCACCGCGGGGCCGCCGGCGAACTCGACCCGCCCGAGGCCTGGGACGACGCCGGCTGGTTCAGCGACGGCATCGTGCCGGGCGAGGTCGGCCCGGCCGTCATCGCCGGGCACGTCGACAGCCCGACGAGCGCCGCGGTCTTCTTCCGCCTCGACGAGCTCGTCGCCGGTGACCGCATCGCCGTCGCCATGACGGACGGCAGCACCCGCACCTTCGCCGTCGACCGCACCGAACGCGCGGCGAAGAGCGCCTTCCCGACGAGTGACGTCTACGGCACCACACCCACCCCGACGCTGCGGCTCATCACGTGCGACGGCACCTTCGACACCGCCACCGGGCACTACACGGACAACCTCATCGTCTTCGCCGACCTCGTCGACGACTGACCCGGCCCCGGACACCCGACCCGGCCCCGGACACCCGACCCGACGCGGACACCCGACCCGACGCGGACACCCGACCCGACCCGGACCCCGGCAGGACACCGAACAGGAGCACCCGATGCCCGACCGCACCCTCGTGATCATCCCCACGTACGACGAGGCCGAGAACATCCGGCCGATCATCCGCCGCACGCTCGACGCCACCGACGAGCACGTGCACGTCCTCGTCGTCGACGACGCGTCCCCGGACGGCACGGGGGAGATCGCCGACACCATCGCCGGCGAGACCGACCGGGTGCACGTCCTGCACCGCACCGTCAAGGACGGCCTCGGCGGTGCCTACCTGGCGGGGTTCACGTGGGGGCTCGACGCCGGGTACGCGAAGCTCGTCGAGATGGACGCCGACGGCTCGCACCACCCGGAGTACCTGCCGTGGATGACCGAGCTCGCCGACACGTCCGACCTCGTCCTCGGCTCCCGGTGGGTGCGCGGCGGGCGCGTGAAGAACTGGCCCTGGCACCGGGAGCTCCTCTCACGCGGCGGCAACCTCTACACGCGGCTCGCGCTCGGCGTCGACGTGCGGGACGCCACCGGCGGGTTCCGCGTCTTCACCGCGGACGCCCTCCGACGCATCGACCTCGACGGCATCGCGTCGAAGGGCTACTGCTTCCAGGTCGACCTCTGCTGGCGTGCACTCGAGGCCGGTCTGCGGGTCGTCGAGACGCCGATCACGTTCACCGAACGGGAGTTCGGGGTCTCGAAGATGAGCGGGAACATCGTGCGCGAGAGCCTGACGCTCGTGACGCGGTGGGGGATCGACCGGCGGCTCCGCGAGGCGCGGTCGCTCCTCCGGCACCGCCGGCGGCTCCCGTCGGTGCGCGCGAACGCACACACGGTGCCGAACCCCACCGCCTGACGGGCGTACCGACGACGGACGGGAGGCCCACCACCAGCTGGTGGTGGGCCTCCCGTCCGTCATGCGGTGGGTGCGCGGTCAGCGCACCACGACGAGGCCACGGCCGCCGAAGCGGACGCCGTCGGTGTCGAAGTCGGCGTCGCCGAAGCTGAACAGCACCTCACCGCTGGCACCCACGAGCGGCACCTCCGTCGGGGCGTCCGACAGGTTGACGACGACGTGCACCGGCGCCGCGGAGGGGCCGAGCAGCCCGCGGGTGAGCACGAGCCAGCGCTCGTCCTCGCTGAACCGCACCGCGTTCGCCTCGTACCGGTGGTCGACGAACGCCTCGTCGGTCCGGCGGAGGGCGACGAGCACCCGGTAGGCGTTGAGGATGCGGGCACCACGTTCCGACTCGGCGTCGGCCCAGACGAGCTTCGAGTTCGTGAACGTCGTCGGGTCCTGCGGGTCCGGCACCGTCGACTCGTCCCAGCCGTGCTCCGCGAACTCCTTGATGCGGCCCTCGGCCGTCACCTTGCCGAGCTCCGGCTCCGGGTGCGACGTGAAGAACTGCCACGGGGTCGTCGCGGCGAACTCCTCGCCCATGAACAGCATCGGCGTGAACGGGCCGAGCAGGGTCAGGGCCGCCGCGATGACGAGCCCCTCGTCCGACACCGTCGCAGCCAGGCGGTCGCCGGCAGCCCGGTTGCCGATCTGGTCGTGGTTCTGGTTCGCCACGACGAGCGCGGTCGTGGGGGAGGTCCCACGGTCGATCGGGCGACCGTGGCGCTTGCCGCGGAACGAGGACCACGTGCCGTCGTGGAAGAAGCCCTGGTCGAGCACCTTCGCGAGTGCCGTCAGCGGGGCGAAGTCGGCGTAGTAGCCGTTCGTCTCCCCGGTGACGGCGACGTGCACGGCGTGGTGGAAGTCGTCCGACCACTGCCCGGCGAGCCCGTAGCCGCCGGCCTCGCGCGGACGGAACATCACCGGGTCGTTGAGGTCCGACTCGGCGATGAGCGAGAGCGGGCGTCCGATGAAGGACGAGTAGGCGTCGGTCTCGCTCGCCATCTCGGCCAGGACGTGCGGCCGGGTCGTGTCGCGGATCGCGTGCACGGCGTCCAGGCGCAGGCCGTCGACGTGGTGGTCGCGGAACCACATGCGGACGTTGTCCAGGACGTAGCGGCGGACCTCGGGGTGCTCGACGTTGACCGAGTCGCCCCAGGTGTTCGCCAGGCCCTGCACGAGGTACGGGCCGTACAGCGGCAGGTAGTTGCCGCTCGGGCCGAGGTGGTTGTAGACGACGTCCTGGATGACCCCGAGACCGAGCGCGTGCGCGCGGTCGACGAAGCGGTCGTACGCGTCGGGCCCACCGTAGGGGGCGTGCACCGCGTACCACGCGACGCCGTCGTAGCCCCAGTTCCACTCACCGTTCACGCCGTTCACCGGCAGGAGCTCGACGAACTCCACGCCGAGCTCGACGAGGTGCTCGAGCTTCGCGGCGGCGGCGTCGAGGGTGCCCTCGGGCGTGAAGGTGCCGACGTGCATCTCGTACACGACGCCACCGCGGACGGGGCGGCCGGTCCAGGCGTCGTCGGTCCAGGCGAAGCGGGACGGGTCGACGACCTCGGACGGGCCGTGCACGCCCTCGGGCTGGAACCGGCTGCGCGGGTCGGGGCGGACCGCGTCGTCGTCGCCGATGCGGAACCCGTAGCGGGCGCCGACGACCGGCAGGACCGCGTCGGTGGTCCACCAGTCGTCGTCGCCGCGTGTCAGCGGGTACTCGGCCCCGTCGACGACGAGGCGGACGTTCTCGGGCTCGGGGGCCCAGACGCCGTAGCGGTCAGGACTGGTCATGCGTGACCCTCCAGGATCTCGACCTCGGCCTGCGCGTCGGTCTCGGTGTCGTCGGTGGTGGTGTTCGTGTTCGCGGTGTCCGTGGCGTCGTGTCCGGCGCCGTCGACGACGTCGGCCGGCACGAGGAGCGCGACCGGGAAGTCCGCGAGCAGCTCGCCGAGCAGCAGGTCGCGGTCCGCCGGGAACCGGCGACCGGTCAAGAGGTCGACGCGCTCGACGGGGACGACGTGCAGCAGCGTGTCCGCCCAACCGCCCACGGCCTCCAGACCGAGCGGCAGCCGGGTGGCGATCGTCACGGCGCCGCCACGGTCGAACGCGACCACGTGGTCGGCGGCCGGACCGGTCGCGTCGAGCGGGACGTACCGGCTGAAGAGCTCCGGGTGGTCCCGGCGGGCGCGGAGGGCACGGCTCGTGACGAGCGTCTTGGCAGCGGCGTCGAGGTCGATCGCCGGGAGCGCGTCGGGCCCGTCGTCGTCCGCCCCGTCGAGCGTCGCGAGGACCCGGCGGCGCTCGGCGTAGTCGACCGGACGACGGTTGTCGGGGTCGACGAGCGAGCGGTCCCAGGCCTCCGTGCCCTGGTAGACGTCGGGGACGCCGGGCGCGGTGAGGTGCAGGATCTTCGCGCCGAGGCCGTTCGACCAGCCCGCCGCGGTGATCCGCTCGTCGAGGGCGTCGAGCTCGGCGACCACGGCGGGGTCGTCGAACGACGCGTCGACGAGGGCGTGCATCTGCTGCTCGAACGCCTCGTCCGGCTCGGTCCACGTCGTGCTGTCGCCGGCTTCGCGCGAGGCCTTCTCGGCGTAGGCGTGCAGCCGCTCGCGGGAGGCCGGGCGGGCGCCGACGATCGCCTGCCAGAGCAGGTTCGCGAACACTCCGTCCGCGAGCGGGGCGAGGGCGTTCAGCCGGTCGAACGTCGCCGTCCACTCCTCGCCGAGCTCGGCGAGGACCGCGATGCGGGCGCGGGTGTCCTCGCTGCGCTTCGTGTCGTGCGTGGTGAGCGTGGTCATCGCGAGCGGCCAGCTGGCGAGGCGCTCCCGCTGGGCGGCGTGGAACTCGTCGAGGGTGACCGAGAAGATGCTCGGGTCGCCGCCGACCTCGCTCAGCGAGGACAGTCGGGAGGTCCGGTAGAACGCGGTGTCCTCGACGCCCTTCGCCATCACCATGCCGCTGGTCTGCTGCAGGCGGATCGCTGCGGCGTCGTCCCCGTCGCACAGCGCCGGAGCGATGCGGTCGATGACGTCGGCGAGGTCCGGTCGGGACTCCGCCGCGACCTCGAGGGCCTCGACGAGGTGGTGGATGCCCTCGGGCAGGTAGGTCCGGTAGACCTCGAAGCTCGCGACGACCTCGGCGACGGCGTCGACGATGCGGTCCTCGGCGAGGGGCGCACCGTCGGCCTGCACGACCGGGTCGACGACGAGCAGGCGGGCGAGACGACGCACCTCGCTGTTGAGGATGCCGTCGGCGATGCCTCGACGGGTGCCACGGGTCAGGTCCTGCCAGGCGACGTGCTCGCCGCGCAGGCGGTCCTCGAGCGCGGTGAGGGGTGCCTCGCCCGCGGGGTCGACGAACACGCGGTCGATGAAGCCGAGCGCGTCGTAGCCGGTCGTGCCGTCGACGGGCCACGACGACGGCAGGAGTTCGCCGGGCTCCAGGATCTTCTCGACGAGCGTGTAGGCGCCGCCGGTCAGGTCGGCGAGGTCGTCGAGGTAGCCGGCCGGGTCGGTCAGGCCGTCCGGGTGGTCGATGCGCAGCCCGTCGACGAGCCCGTCGCGGAACCACGAGCCGATGACCCCGTGCGAGGCGGCGAACACCTCGGGCTCCTCGACGCGGATCGCCGCGAGGGTGTTCACCGCGAAGAACCGGCGGTAGTTCAGCTCCGAGTCGGCGCGCTTCCAGTGCACGAACTCGTAGTGCTGCCGCGCGTGCACGGTCGCGACGTCGTCGCCGTCGTGCACGGTGCCAGGAGCGGTCGGGTACGCGGTCTCCCCGACGAGCAGGCGCGGCGCGTCGTCGGCGCTGCCGGTGTCGAGCGTGACACTGTCGAGCAGCCGGTCGTCGAGGACCGGGATGCGGATGCGTCCGCCGCCGGCCGCCCAGTCGACGTCGAACGCCCAGGCCATCGGTGACTCCTGGCCGTGCTCGAGCAGCGACCACCACCACGGGTTCACGGCCGGCGTGGCCACGCCGACGTGGTTCGGCACGACGTCGACGAGGACGCCGAGCCCGGCCGCGTGCGCGGCCTCGGCCAGTGCCCGGAGGGCGTCGTCGCCACCGCGGTCGGTGTCGACGTGGCTGTGGTCGACGACGTCGTACCCGTGGCCGGAGCCGGGCTCCGCCTGCAGGACGGGGGAGAGGTACAGCCAGTCGGCGCCGAGGTCACGGACGTAGTCCACGACGTCGCGCGCGGCGTCGAGGTCGAAGTCGGCGGTGACCTGGAGGCGGTACGTGGAGGTCGGGTTGCGGCGGGTCATGCGGCACTTCCAGGGGTGTCGGATCCGGCGGCGGGAGCGTCGCGCTCGGACGCAGCGTCGTCGGAGGGGGGTGTGGCGGGGGTCTCGGTGCCGGTCGTCGGCGTCCCGGCGGTGTCCGCTGCCGGTGCCGGGGCGACGCCGGCGGCGCCGGCCGTCCCCGCCGCGCTCGGTGTCGCGGACGCTGCGGGGTTCGCGGGGGTGGCGGTCGGGTGCTCCGGCTCGCTCTGCTCCGCGGTGTCGACGGGCGTGCGCTGGATCTCGTGCTCCGGCTCGGCACGCAGCACGATCATCGACCGCGCGGGCACGTCGAGCGCGTCGCCGGCCTCGAGCACTTCGTCGCGGGCCCCCGGCTCGGCGGTGTCGATGCGGACGGTCCAGCCGGGGGAGTACTCCTCCGGCGGGAGGGTGAACGTGACGACACCGTCGTGCGCGTTGAAGTAGGTCAGGAAGGCGACGTCGGTGACCCGCTCGCCGCGGGCGTCACGCCCGCGGATGCCCTCGCCGTTCAGGTACATGCCGACGCTCTTGCCGAAGCCGGAGTCCCACTCCTCGGGCTGCATGGCGTCGCCGGCGGGCGTCAGCCACACCACGTCGGGCAGCGGCTCGCCCTCGCCCCGACGCACCGGACGGCCGTTGAAGTACCGGGTGCGGCGGAAGGTCGGGTGGTCGTGCCGGAGCTTCACGACGTCGGCGGTGAACTGGATGAGTTCGTCGTCCGCCGTGGACCAGTCGATCCAGCTCAGCTCGGAGTCCTGCGCGTAGACGTTGTTGTTGCCCTGCTGGGTGCGACCGAGTTCGTCGCCGTGCGCGATCATCGGCACGCCCTGGCTGAGCAGCAGCGTCGCGAGGAAGTTCCGCTGCCGCTGGAGTCGGAGCGCGTTCACGTCCGGGTCCTCCGTCGGCCCCTCCACGCCCGAGTTCCAGGACCGGTTGTGGCTCTCGCCGTCGTTGTTGTCCTCGCCGTTCGCCTCGTTGTGCTTCTCGTTGTAGGAGACCAGGTCGTACAGCGTGAAGCCGTCGTGCGCGGTGATGAAGTTGATGCTCGCCTTGGGCGTGCGGCCGTCGTGCTCGTACAGGTCGGCGGAGCCGGAGATGCGGGACGCGAACTCACCGAGGGTCGACGGCTCGCCGCGCCAGAAGTCACGGACGGTGTCGCGGTACTTGCCGTTCCACTCCGACCACTGCGGCGGGAAGTTGCCGACCTGGTAGCCGCCGGGGCCGACGTCCCACGGCTCGGCGATGAGCTTCACCTGCGACACGATCGGGTCCTGCTGGACGAGCTCGAAGAAGGCCGCGAGCCGGTCGACTTCGTAGAACTCACGGGCCAGGGCGGCGGCGAGGTCGAAGCGGAAGCCGTCGACGTGCATCTCGGTGACCCAGTAGCGGAGCGAGTCCATGATCAGCTGCAGCGAGTGCGGGTGCCCGACGTTGAGCGAGTTCCCGGTGCCCGTGACGTCCATGTAGTACCGCTTGTCGTCGTCGACGAGGCGGTAGTACGCCGCGTTGTCGATGCCGCGGAACGACAGGGTCGGTCCGAGGTGGTTGCCCTCGGCGGTGTGGTTGTACACGACGTCGAGGACGACCTCGATGCCGGCGCGGTGCAGCTCGCGGACCATCGTCTTGAACTCCTGCACCTGCTGGCCACCGTCGCCCGAGGACGAGTAGTGCGCGTGCGGCGCGAAGAACCCGATGGTGTTGTAGCCCCAGTAGTTCGACAGCCCCTTGTCCTGCAGGGTCGAGTCGTTCACGAACTGGTGCACCGGCATGAGCTCGAGCGTCGTGACGCCGAGTCGCTTGAGGTGCTCGATGACGGCCGGGTGCGAGACGCCCGCGTAGGTGCCGCGCTGCTCCTCGGGCACGTCGGGGTGCGTCTCGGTGAGGCCCTTGACGTGCGCCTCGTAGATGACCGTCTCGCCGTAGGGGATGCGCGGCGGGCGGTCGCCCTGCCAGTCGAAGAACGGGTTGATGACCACGCCCTTCACCATGTGCGACGCGGAGTCCTCGTCGTTCGTGGAGTCCGGGTCGCCGAACGTGTACGAGAACAGGGACTGGTCCCAGTCGATGTCACCGCTGGTGGCCTTGGCGTACGGGTCCAGGAGGAGCTTCGCCGGGTTCGAGCGCAGCCCGTTCGCCGGGTCGTACGGGGCGTGCACACGGAAGCCGTACTGCTGGCCCGGGCCGACGGTCGGCAGGTACGCGTGCCAGACGTGGGCGTCGACCTCGACGAGGCGGACGCGCTCCTCGGTGCCGTCGGCGTCGAACAGGCAGAGCTCGACCCCTTCGGCGACCTCGCTGAACACGGCGAAGTTCGTGCCGCTGCCGTCGTAGGTCGCGCCGAGGGGGTAGGGGTTGCCGGGCCAGGTGTGCAAACGTGCCTCCAGAAGGGGTGAACCCGGCCAACGTATCGAGGGACCCCTGTGATGTCCGCGGCCCCGCCGAGTAGCGTCACCGCCATGACCAACATCGTCACGCAGATCGCAGACAAGGTGCGGCCCGTCGGCGTCGCCTCGAACTACGGCGACCCGGTGGACGTCGGGGACAGCACGCTGATCCCCGTCTCCGTCAATTGGTACGGCTTCGGCGGCGGGTCCGACGCCGACGAGGACGGCGCCGGTGGCGGTGGCGGCGGTGCCGTCTCGCTCCCCGTCGGCGCGTACGTCCGCCGTCCCGGCCAGGACCTCGCGTTCGAGCCGAACCTCATCTCGCTCCTCACCGTGAGCATCCCGGTCATCTGGGTCACGGGCAAGGTGCTCGCGAAGCTCATCCGCGCGCTGAAGAAGTGACGGACTGACCGGACGACGGACGGGAGGCACGGTGCGGACCCGCACCGTGCCTCCCGTCCGTCGCGGGTCGCGTCCCGCGTCCACATCGCCACTACACTGGCGGGACACACACGGGAGTCCGGGTCCACCGGGCTGAGAGGGAGCGAACGGCGCTCCGACCGTCGAACCTGATCCGGATCATGCCGGCGCAGGGAGGAGTCCAGGTCATGCCTGCTGTCATGCAGTCTGCTGTCCCGTCCACCACGCCCACCCGCTCGCTGCGGTGGCGGGTCGTGGACATCGTCGTCGCGAGCGTCCTCGCCGTCGCGATCGGCGTCGTCTTCAAGCTGTGGGAGTTCGGCTACGAGCCGATCAGCGCCGCCAGTGCGCTCGTGCTCCCCGGCACCCAGTCGCTCTTCGGCGGCGTCTGGCTGCTCGCCGGTCCGATCGTCGCGATCGTCGTGCGGAAGCCCGGCGCGGCTCTGTACGCCGAGATGGTCGCGGCGTCGGTCGAGGCCCTGCTCGGCACGCAGTGGGGGTGGCTCACGCTCGAGGCCGGGCTCGTGCAGGGCCTCGGCGCCGAGCTCGTCCTCGCGCTCTTCCTGTACCGCGTGTACCGGCTGCCGGTCGTCGTCCTCGCCGGGGCCGCTGCGGGACTCGCGCTCGGCGTCAACGACTCGTTGCTCTGGTACGCGGGGCTCGACGCCGGCTTCAAGGTCGTCTACGTGATCTGCGCCGTCATCTCCGGTGCCGTCATCGCCGGACTCGGCTCGTGGCTCATCGTCCGCGCCCTCGCCGCCACCGGCGTGCTCTCGTCGTTCGCCGCGGGCCGCGAGCACACCAAGCGTGCGGCTCGCGCCTCGGCGTGACGTCCGCACCGTCCGCCGCCGCCGGGCCCCTGTCCGACACCACGGCGTCCGCGGCACGGATCACCTTCCGCGACTGGGGGTGGCGGTACGCGTCCCGTGAGCGGTGGGCCGTGCGCGGGGTGGACCTGACCGTCGAGCCCGGCGAACGCGTCGCGGTCGTCGGGCCCTCCGGTGCCGGCAAGTCCACCCTGCTCCGGGCCGTCGCGGCCGTGCTGCCCGACGAACCCGACCCGGACGACGACACCGCCGCCGCGGTCCAGGGCGAGGTGCTCGTCGACGGGGTGGCCCCGGGCAGCGCCCGCGGCCGGGTCGGCCTGGTCATGCAGGACCCCGAGGTGCACACCGTGATGTCCCGGATCGGGGACGACGTGGCCTTCGGGTGTGAGAACACCGGGGTGCCGCCGGAGGAGATCTGGCCGCGGGTCCGCGCTGCGCTCGACGTCGTGGGACTCGACCTGCCGCTCGACCGGTCCACCGCGGCGATGTCCGGCGGGCAGCGGCAGCGGTTGGCGCTCGCCGGGGTGCTCGCGATGCGCCCGGGTGCCCTGGTGCTCGACGAACCGTGCGCGAACCTCGACCCGGACGGGGTCGCGCAGGTGCACGACGCCGTCCGCGCCGTGCTCGACGAGACCGGCGCCACGCTCCTGGTCGTCGAACACCGGATCGGCACCTGGCTCGACCTCGTCGACCGCCTGGTGCTGCTCGAACCGGCCGGCGGCGTGGTGGCCGACGGGCCCCCGGCCGAGGTGCTCGCCGCACACGGACCGGCGCTCACCGCGGCCGGCGTCTGGGTGCCGGGCAGCGAACCCGCACCCGGCTCCGCACGACACGGTGCGACCCGGAGCGTCACCGCGGACCGGCAGGGAGGCACGGATCGCCTCGTCGCATCGGCCCTCGGCACGGCGCGGGGCCGGGGACCCCGCATCGGCAGCGGGATCGACCTCTCCGTGCGCGCCGGGCAGGTCATCGCGGTCACCGGACCGAACGGCGTGGGCAAGTCCACGCTCGGACTGACCCTCGGTGGGCTCCTCCGACCCGCCGCGGGCTCCGTGCACGCGACCGCGGCACTGCGGGGCGACGCGGCCGAGGACCCGTCGGCGTGGTCGAGCCGCGAGCTCGCCGCCCGGATCGGCACCGTCTTCCAGGACCCCGAACACCAGTTCATCGCGCGGACCGTCCGTGAGGAACTCGCCGCCGGTCCGCGTGCCGTCGGCCGGTCGGACGTGGACGCCCGGGTCGACCGGGTGCTCGCCGACTTCGACTTGGCGCACCTCGCCGACCAGCACCCGTTCACGCTGTCCGGTGGCGAGCAGCGCCGGCTCGCGATCGGGGCCGTCATCGCCGCCGAGCCGCCCGTGCTCGTGCTCGACGAACCGACCTCGGGGCAGGACCGGGCGACGTGGCAGGCCGTGGTCGACCGGCTCGGCGAACTGGCGGACGGCGGGACCGCGGTCGTCGCCGTGACGCACGACCGCGACCTCGTGCGGGCGCTCGACGCGGACGAGGTCGTCCTCGGGTCCGACGGCGTGCGCGCTGCGGTGGCGGACGAGCACGACGGTCCGCCGCACGTGGCGCCGGCAGCGTCGGCCGCGACCGGATCGGCCGGCACCGGATCGGCCGCCCGGACCGACGCGGTCACGTCGACCGCGTCGACCCGCTCGGCGGACGAGCACAGCAGCACGGGCCGCGAGCGCACCCGCGCGACGACCGCCGGGGCCGCGGCCGGACCGCCCGTGCGGGCCGAGCCTCCCGTCCGGCCCCGCGGGATCCGCGGTGTGCAGCCGGTGGCGTCGCTGCTCGGCGTCCTGGCGCTCGGCCTGTGCCTCGTGCTCAGCCTGGACGTCGTGTCCGCCGCGGTCGCGCTCGGACTCGAGGTGCTCCTGCTCCCGCTCCTGCGGATCCCGCCGCGGACGTTCCTGCTGCGGACCGCACCGCTGCTCGCGGCGGTGCCACTGACAGCCGTGAGCATCGCCCTGTACGGCCGGCCGTCCGGGCGCGAATGGTTCGACGTCGGCTTCGCGCACGTGACCGACGGATCGCTGACCCTCGCACTGGCGACCGCGCTGCGCGTGCTCGCGGTGGGGCTGCCGGCGATCGCGCTGTTCGTGCGGGTGGACCCGACCGACCTCGCCGACGGGCTCGCCCAGCTGCTCCGGTTGCCCGCGCGCTTCGTGCTCGGCGCGCTCGCGGCGATCCGGATGACGACCCTGCTCGGCGATGACTGGCGGCAGCTCGGCAACGCACGGCGGGCCCGGGGCGTGGCCGACACCGGGCGGCTGCGGCGCGGTGCGTCCATGGCGTTCGCGCTGCTCGTGCTGGCGCTCCGGCGGGCGACGACGCTCGCGGTGGCGATGGAGTCGCGCGGGTTCGGTGCGCCCGGACGGCGGACGTGGGCGCGGAGCGTCCGGTTCGCCGGACCGGAGTGGGCGATGGTCGGGGTGCTCGTCGGCATCGGCGCCGTCGCGGTCGCCGTGGCGGTGGCGGCGGGGACGTGGCGTGTCTGACGAGCTGACCGGTCACACGACCGACCCCGCGGGGGTCGTCGCCGACGTGGTGGCACGCGTCCGCGCCGCGGTGGCGGGCGCGGTCGGTGGTGGTGCGGGTGCCGGTCGCCCTGGGCGGGTGGTGGTGCTCGTCGACGGGCGGTCGGGCACGGGCAAGACCACGCTCGGCAATGCCCTCGCGGTCGCACTCGGAGCGCAGGTGGTGCACCTCGACGACGTCTACCCCGGGTGGGACGGTCTGCGTGCCGCCGCGGACGCCGTCGTGACGGACGTGCTCGGCGCGCCGTCCGGGTACCGCTCGTGGGACTGGCAGGCGGACCGACCGGCCGCGTGGCGCACGGTCGACCCCGATGCACCACTCGTCATCGAGGGGTGCGGGGCGCTCTCCCGCGCATCCGCTCCGCTGGCCACCGTGCGGGTGTGGCTCGAGGCCGACGACGCCGTGCGGTGGGATCGGGCGATCGGTCGCGACGGAGCGACGTTCGAACGCGAGTGGGCGCGGTGGGCAGCCCAGGAGGACGCGTTCATCCGGGCGGAGCAGCCGGCAGCGCTCGCGGACGTGGTACTGCGGACCTGACCGCAGGTCGGCGGGGAACTACGCCCAACCGAGCTCGTGCAGGCGCTCGTCGTCGATGCCGTGGAAGTGGCCGATCTCGTGCACGAGCGTGGTGTGCACCTCGTCCTTGAGCTCGTCGAGGGTGTCGCACTCCGCCAGGTGCTGCTTCCGGAAGACGACGATCCGGTCGGGCAGCTCGCCGAAGCCGTACTGCCCGCGCTCGGTCGCCGCGACGCCGTCGTACACGCCGAACAGGTCGGAGCCGTCCTCGGGTTCGTCCTCGACCACGAAGACGACGTTGTCCAGGCCGTCGACCATTTCGTCCGGCAGCTGGTCGAGCTCGTCGGTCACGAGCTGCTCGAAGTCCTCGGGCGACATCTCCATCACGGGAGCGATGGTGACACACGAGGCCGGGGGAGAGCTGGTCGCCCGGTCCTTCGACCCCTCGGGACCGGGAGACGTGCAGAAGGCCCCCGTCCACCGGACGGGGGCCTTCGTGACGCGTTCCGCTCGACGGAGCGTGTGCGCTGTTGGGGTGAGTAACGGGGCTTGAACCCGCGACCTCCTGGACCACAACCAGGCGCTCTACCAGCTGAGCTATACCCACCATGTGTCGGTCCGGCGAGCCGGAGCAACCACTCGATTGTAGTACATCCGAGCGCCTGCCCGGACCACGATCGCTACTCGGCGGGTGCCGGGCTCGGCTGCAGGGTCAGGCGCGGCTCCCACTTCGCCACGACCTCGGCCGCGATGGCCTTCACGTCGTCGCTTGCCGGCCCGGGTTCCGGTGTGAAGCCGGCACGGCGGTAGTACTCGAGCTCGCGGATCGACTCGAGGATGTCCGCGAGGGCACGGTGCCCGCCGTGCTTCGCCGGGGAGTTGAAGTACACGCGCGGGAACCAGCGACGGCAGAGCTCCTTGATGCTCGACACGTCCACGCTCCGGTAGTGCAGGTGGCTGTCGATGCGGGGCATGTACTTCGCCAGGAACGCGCGGTCGGTGCCGATCGTGTTGCCGGCCAGGGGCGCGGTGCCCTCGGCGGGGACGTGGGCGAGGATGTACTCGAGCACCTGGTACTCGGCGTCGGCCAGGGACACTCCGTTCGGGATCTCCTCGATCAGGCCCGACGTCGTGTGCATGTTCGTCACGAACTCGTTCATGTTGTCCAGGGCGGACTGGTCCGGCTTGATCACGATGTCGAACCCGGGGTGCACCGGGTTGAGGTCGAAGTCCGTGACGACGACCGCGACCTCGACGAGTTCGTCGACGGCGACGTCGAGTCCCGTCATCTCACAGTCGATCCAGACGAGACGGTCATTCCCTGCAGACATGCCCCGATCCTACTTCCGCGCTCCGACGCCCCGGGACTAGGCCATCTCGCCGGCCGAGATCGCCTCGGCTTCGACGCGCTCGGGCTCGGCCCCGTCGTCCACGCGGCGCAGCACCTTCGTGGTGAGCACGACGACCAGGAACGCGATCGCCACGGACACGCCGGCGAAGACGTAGGCGGCACTCGGCGAGTACGCGTCGGCGAGCAGCGTCGCGACGGGCGGTGCGATCGCGCCGCCGATGAAGCGGACGGCGGAGTACGCGCTGGATGCGACGGAGCGGGGCAGATCGGTCGCCTCCATGACGCACTCCGTCAGGACGGTGTTGAGGACACCGAGGACGAGCCCGCCGATCACGACGCAGACGATGAGCCCGGCCTGCGACCGCACGAGGACGGCCGCGGCGAACAGGTCGAGCGCGAGCAGCGGCAGCGCGAGCTTGAGGACGCTCGTGCGGCGCATGCGCGCCGTGAGCATCGGGGCGACCCACACCGAGGTGATCGCGAGCCCGACACCCCAGCCGAAGAACGTGAACCCGATGCCGAGCGCCCCGAACCCGAGGGGGAACGGCGTGTAGGCGAGGAGCACGAAGAAGCCGATGTTGTAGAACAGCGCGGTCGCGGCGAGGGCTGCGAGCGCGGGGCGGCCGAGGGCGCGGAACGGCGCGGAGAGCTTCGTCGGGGTCGGCTTCTCGAGCATCCCGGGCTTCAGCAGCACGAGGATGGCGATGAACGCGACGGCCATCAGCGTGGTCACGCCGAAGAACGGTCCGCGCCAGCTGACCGACCCGAGCAGGCCGCCGACGAGCGGGCCGACCGCGATGCCGAGACCGAGCGCGGCCTCGTACAGGATGATCGCGGAGGCGGTACCACCGGCGGCGGCGCCGACGATCGTGGCGAGCGCGGTGGAGATGAACAGGGCGTTCCCGAGGCCCCATCCGGCGCGGAAGCCGATGATCGTCCAGACGTCGTTCGACACGGCGGCGAGCACCGAGAAGAGCACGATGAGGGCGAGCCCGGTCATCAGGGTCTTCTTCGCCCCGATCCGGCTCGACACCCAGCTGGTGAAGAACATCGCGACGCCGGTCACGGCGAGGTAGCTCGTGAAGAGCAACTCGGTCTGCGCGGGGGTGGCGCGCAGGGACTCGGCGATCGCGGGGAGGATCGGGTCGACGAGGCCGATGCCCATGAAGGCGACGACGCACGCGAAGGCGATGGCCCACACCGCCGAGGACTGCTTGAGGATCGAGCCGGACTGCCCGGCGGGAGCGTGCGCGTTCACGCGGTGGTCTCCGTT
Organism: Curtobacterium sp. MCJR17_055; assembly: GCF_003224335.1. Taxonomy (GTDB): domain Bacteria; phylum Actinomycetota; class Actinomycetes; order Actinomycetales; family Microbacteriaceae; genus Curtobacterium. Next base: position 217,371 of record NZ_QKLF01000001.1, on the reverse strand, counting down.
CTGGCCCTCGCTGCGATGAGGGCCGATGCGTGGTGCAGGACGTCCCAGTCGTCGTCGCCCAGGTCCTCGAAGAGGGGGCCGACGGTGCTGGTGAGGGCGGCTCGCCAGGCGACGAGTCGCTCGCGGCCGGCGTCGGTGATCTGGATGAGCTGCCCGCGGGAGTCGTCGGGGTCGACGGTCCGAGCGATCAGCCCATCGGCGGTCATGCCGGCGACCAGGCGGGTCATGGTCGGCTGGGACACCCGCGACGCCGTGGCCAGTTCGCCGAGCCGGAGGGTTTCCTCGGTCTCGAGGATGCCGAGCGTCCGCCAGACGGCGGTGGACGTGGTGTGACCCGTGGCCTGGAGTGCCGACCGGATGAGCCGGTTGACCGAGACGAGGAGCGTCTCGAGCGTCTCGTCCCGATTTGGTTCCATGATGAAACTGTATAGCAGAGCTATGGATCAGGCAACCGCGCGGGTGCTGGACCGTGCCACCTCCGGCGCTGGTAGAAGGGATGCATGAGCGACATCACGATCCACGAGGGCGACGAGTTCACCGCCATCTTCCACGGGGGCCCGTTCGACGGGACCACGGACACCCGCACGGCCACGAGCGACGCGCTGGACGACGAGGTGACGGTGTTCGCGGACGTCGAGGGCCTCCAGACCGCCTTCACCTACAAGTCGACGGGCTCGCGCCAGGTGCTCGACCAGATCTCGGTCGACTACACCTTCGCGCCCGACGAGTCGGACCCGGTCGACGACCTGCAGGACCGCGGCGACCGCAGCGGCGAGTTCGACCGCGAGTAGCGGCCGTCCGCAGCCCCGGTCGTCGGCGACGGCCGGGGCTGGATGCTGCCGGGGCCCGACGCGGTACGCCCGCCGGTCGCGGTCGCGGTCGCCGTCGCGGTCCCGGTCCCGGTCCGACCGGTCGATCGGGAGTGCACCGGAGCCGTCACGCGTTGGAGGACGTCATGCAGGTCGATCTCTGGACGTCCGCGTTCTGCGCGCCGTGCGCCGCCGCCCGACGCGTGGTCGGCGACGCCGCCCGACTCGTGCCGGGGCTCGCCGTCACCGAACGGGACGCCGCTGCCGAGCCCGACGTCGTCGAGGAGCTCGGCATCCGCTCCACGCCCACCGTGGTCGTCCGACGGGACGACGGTACCGAGGTCTTCCGGTCAGCGGGCGTCCCGACCCGCGACCAGTTCCTCGTCGCGGTGGCGAAGGCGCTCGACTGACACCGGCCGCACCTCGGTGACGACCGGCTCCACCGGGCGCCGCAGCGCCCGGAGCGCCCGCCGTCGGAGCCGTCTCACCGCGCGGATGGGTGTCCCAATCGACATCGCCACGCGGCCGATCGCCGACCGGTCGTGGTCGCCCAGGGCGTTCCGCCGCTCCCACGCCCGACGGAGCACACCACCGCGACTGCGCCGTGCGGCGGGACGGTCGACCAGGGCTCCGGCATCCCGCAGCGCCATCAACGCCTCGGCGCGGGCAGCCCAGTCGTCGTCCTGCGGCGCATGGAAGTAGTTGTCCGTCATCCACTCCGGCCGCACCGTGCCGAAGCGCCCGTGGACGAGGTCGTCCGCGTTCCCCTCGAGCCCGCTGTCCACGAAGACCTCGTTGATGAGCGCCCGCGACGTGCCGAAGTCCGTCAGGGTCAGCGCCGGCACGCCCCGTGCCGCCGCCTCGAGCACGGCGGTGGAACTGATCGTCACGAGCGCCACGGCTCGGTCGAGATGGGCCGACATCGGTCCGGCCTCCACCACGAGGTTCGGCGGGGCGTCCGGCGGCACGAGGTCGGCGTACGGGTACCTCTCCCGGTGGGTCTGGTGCTCGCCCGCCGCCGCCCGGGTCTTCACGACGACGCGCCACTCCGGGTGTGCCCGGGCGGTCTCGACGAGCCAGCTCACGACGCGGCGGCGCTCGTCCTCCTCCTTCGGGACGCTCGGTTGGGCGGCGAACACGACCGAGTCCCGCACGACGTCCGTCCGCGACGGAGTCGACGGCCGGGCGAACGGCAGCGTCGCGAGGGCGAACGACGGCTCGACACCGCCCTCCGTCGCCATCGCGGTGTACTCGCGGACCTCGCGGTGGCTGTGCAGCACGAACAGGTCCGCGCGGGCGCGGAGGAACACGCCCTTCCACTTGGCGGGGAACGAGATGCCGGGGAGACCGCTCAGCAGCACCGGTCGGCGTGCGACCGAGCGGCTGACCTGGTCGATGAGGACCTCCGTCACCGGCCCGATGCAGGACACCAACACCGCGTCCGGCGGCTCGGCCTGGAGGCGCGCCACCACGTCGTCCACGCTCATCGGCTCGGGAGGGGCGAGGTCGATCGGGCCGAGACGTGCGTCGACGTCGCGGAAGGCCGCCCGCAGTTGCGCAGTGCTCGCGGACCGCGGCGTCGCCACGGTCAGCAGTTCCAGCGACCAGTGCGGTGGAGCGGCCGAGAGCAGGTGTGCGCCCCACTTCGCGAACGAGTCCGTGTCGACGAGGCCGACCACGCGCCGGCGGCGCGGCCGCGGATCGGACGGGAGGCGGGCCTCCTGTCCGTCACCGGCGTCGCGGTCGTTCCCCGTAGCGCTCACGCACCCACCCGGCGGAGCTTGGCGAGGGGCGCCTCCTCGCCGGGGAAGATGCGCTTGACCCCGTCGCCCATCGCGGTCTCGATGATCCGGACGTCGCGGACCAGGGTGCGGAGGCCGTGCGGCTCGAGCGAGGCCGCGTGGTCGGAGCCCCACATCGTGCGGTCGAGCGTGATGTGTCGTTCCACGGCGGTGGCGCCGAGGGCGACGGCCGCGAGGGAGATCTGCAGGCCCGGCTCGTGCCCGGAGTAGCCGACCGGGACCCCCGCGTAGGCGTACCGGGTGGCGAGGGTGTCGATCATGCGGAGGTTGGCCTCCTCCGGCGGGAGCGGGTACGTCGAGGTGGCGTGCATGAGCACGAGCCGCTCCGTCCCGAGGGTCGACACCGCGCGGTCGATCTGGTCGAGCGTCGACATGCCCGTCGACAGGATCACCGGCTTGCCGGTCGCGGCGACGGCGTTGAGCATCCCGAGGTCGGTGACCGACGCCGAGGCGATCTTGTACGCGACGACGTTGAGGTCCTCGAGGAACGCGACCGACGGTTCGTCCCACGGCGAGGCGAACCAGTCCAGGCCGCGGAGCGTCGCGTGGTCACCGATCTCGATGTACTGGTCGCGGTCGAACTCGACGCGGTACCGGTAGTCCAGGTAGGTCATCTCGCCCCACGGCGTGCTGCGCGGCATCGTCTTCATGTGCTCGGGCGTGGAGATCTCGGGCGTGCGCTTCTGGAACTTGACGGCCTGCATCCCGGCGTCGGCCGCGACGTCGATGAGCTGCTTGGCGATCTCGACGTCTCCGTTGTGGTTGAGGCCGATCTCGCCGATCAGGTAGGCGGGGTTCCCGGCGCCGATGGTGGACATGCCGATGCGGACGCTCATGGTGCTCCGTTCTCCGCAGCGGCGGTCCGCGCGGGGTGGGGGTCGGTGGGGTCGTGCTCTGTGCGGGCGTGCTCGGTGTGGTCGGGGTGCGGCGCGGTGCTCCGGAGCTCGGTGCGGTCGTGTGCGGTGACGGGCTCCACCAGTGGCGCGAGCGCCGCCGCGAGGTCCAGGTCGTGGACGTCGTCGATGTCGATCGCGGTCCGCGCCGGGACCACCGCCAGTTCGACCCGACCGAAGAACCGGTGTCGTGCCGCCCGGAAGCCGTCGACGCGCAGCGCGTAGAAGGCGCCGGTCTCCCGGTACTCGGGCTCCCGGTCCTGCCGGCGTGGGCGGGTGGCGGCGTCGTGGTTCACGGCGACCGCCGACCCGTCCGCCGCGGTGCGCCAGAGGAACGCGTGCGACGGTGCCGCGGCGAGCACCGCGTCGGCGGAACCGGTGAGCACCCGCTCGACCGCGCGGTCGACGGCGACCGGGTCGGTGAAGGGGGAGGTGGCCTGCAGGAAGACGAGGACCTCCGGGGTACCGACGTCGGTACCGACGCCGGTGCCGACGCCGGTACTGAGCGCCTCCAGGGCGTGCAGGAGGGCGGACTCCGACGAGGCCTCGTCCTCGGCGAGTTCGACCGGCCGGCGGACCACACGGGCGCCGGCCGCGACCGCCTCGGCCGCGATGGCGTCGCCGTCGGTGCTGACGACGACCGCGTCGACCGTCCGGGCGGCCCGGGCGACCGCGATCGACCGCGCGACGAGCGACCGGCCGGCGACCTCGCGGAGGTTCTTGCCGGGGATGCCCTTCGATCCCGCCCGTGCCGGGATCACCGCGATGACGCGGGCGGAGGAGCTCATGCTCGGAAACGTAGGGAGCGGTGGTGACGCTCAGGGGAACGACAGGGGGACGGGTGACGAACCGTTCCCGAAGCAGGTCGAGGCCGGCACCGCTCACCGCCGGAGCCGGGCGCGACACCTCGTCTATCGTCGAGGGATGCTCGGTGCCGACGACGTCCTCGACCCGCCGCCTCGACGCGTCCTCGTGGCGGGGACCGCAGGCGTCGGCAAGACCACCACCGCCCGACGCATCGCGCAGGCCGTCGGTGCGCCGCACACCGAGATCGACGCGCTGTACCACGGGCCCGGGTGGACGGTGCGGTCGACCTTCGCGCAGGACGTCGACGCGTTCACGGCCGCACCGGCATGGGTCACCGAGTGGCAGTACCGGTCGGTGCGGGCGCTCCTCGTCGACCGAGCGGACACCCTGGTGTGGCTGGACCTCCCGAAGCCGGTGGCGTTCTGGCGACTGCTCCGCAGGACCGTCCGACGACGGCTCCGGCGCATCGAGCTGTGGAACGGGAACGTCGAGCCGCCGTTGTGGACCGTCGTCACCCGGCGCGAGCACATCCTCCGGTGGGGGATCGCGACCCGGAACGAGACCCGCAAGCGGGTGGCGGCGCTCGCCGACTCGACTCCACACCTCCGCGTCGTGCGGCTGCGCTCACAGCGGGACGTCGAGCGGTTCGTCCACCGCCTGCTGGCCGGCACCGAATATGATCGTCGGCGTCCGCCTCCGTAGCTCAGTGGATAGAGCAGGTGGTTTCTACCCACCGTGCCGCGGGTTCGATTCCTGCCGGGGGCACCGACGACGAAGGCCGCCACCCCGTCCGGGTGGCGGCCTCCGTCATGCTGTCGTCGGGTCAGTCCTCGTCGGTGTCCGCGCGTCGACGCAGTTCGCTCGCACTGACCGGGTTCGCGTACGACGCCCCCGGCCCGGCGTCCGCACGGTCGCCCTGGGTACCAGCACCCTGGTCCTCACGATCGCCGGCCGGGGTGCGGTCGTCGCGAGCGGCGGGCAGGTCGTTTCGTGCCGGCTGCTCGTCCCGCAGGGCGGGGGAGCGGTCGGCGGACCCGGGGCGGCCCGCGGTGTCGATGCGGACGTCGTCGACCGCGTCGTCGTTGTCCGCATCGCGGGAAGCCGACCACCCGGGCGTCGTGGCGGCCGGTGCCGGGGTGGCGGCCGGTGCCGGGGTGGCGGCCCGGAACGCGGGGGAGCCGAGCGCCGGGCGGATCGGGGTCGTCTCGCCGTCGGAGTAGGGCCGGGTGACGTTGTCCGAGATCGGCACGGTCGCGTCCTGGCCGTTCGCCGGGGCGGAGGTGGAGGCGGCGAGGGCCGACGGGGTCACGCTGGGCTGTGCCGGGCGGAGGGACGTCGTCGTCGGCGTGGGTGCCGGCTCGGGAGCCCGGGAGGAGTCGACCTTGTCCGCGTTCCACTCCTGCTGCCGCTTGATGAGGTCGGCGTCCGGGTCAGGTGCGTCGAACTTCCACCGCTCCAGGTCGCTCTTGAAGAGCTTGCGTGTCCGGTTGGGGCGGGCCTGCCACTCGAGCATCCGGTCGCGGAACTCGGCGAGGGCGTTGTCCGCGTGCGAGGTGAAGGTCGAGGAGTTCTTCTTGATGTCGGCGATCTCGTGCTTCGCCCAGTCCGCGGCGACCGGTGCGCCGGCGATCGGGAGCAAGCGCAGGCGGATGTCGGCGTCCTCGGCCAGGTGGTCCGCGTAGGCGCGCTCGTCGTGACCGAGCGACCCCCAGCTGGCTGCCTTCCGCGCCGCCGAGACGAGGCCGGCGACGGCCGCGTTCCTGGCCTCGCGCTCCTGGTGGGCCACGACGCGCTTGGCGGCTCCGCGGCCGATCAGCGCCGCGATGACGCCCGCCACGATGATCGCGACGAAGGGGATGACCGCCCCCGACAGCACGCGCCAGCCCGTGTCGGACGAGGTCCAGTCGATCAGGTCGTTCCACCACTGCATGCGCGTACCGTACTTCCGGATCGGTCAGGTCCCGGGGACGACAGGCGGACGGGGCGGACATCCGCTCCACCCGGTGCCGCCGTGCGCGACCGTCACCAGCGGAGGGTGTCGACCGCGTCCTCGGCGTTCCACACGTTCGGGAGCTCGACGAACCGTCGCTCGGCAGCCACGTAGCGACGTGCGCGGTAGGCGGTGCCACCGGCCACGTCGACGCGGTCGACGTAGCCCACGATCTCCCCGTTCGCCCGCGTGACGCGGCTCAGGTCGTCACGGACGTCGAGGATGCGGAGGTCGCCTCGCGACCGCGCCGTCGGGCGGGGCGAGTGGATGCTGAGCCGGGCGTCCGTCGTGGACTGCATGTGGGCCTCCTGGTCGTGTGATCTGGGACGACCGTACGACCGACCACCGACACGCCGGAGGCGCCGGAACAGGGTGGGGAACACCGCCGAGCGCCGCCGTGTTGTGGAGGACAGTCCAGTACCGCGCTCTCCGGAGCCAGGAAGGTAGGTCCCCATGACCACGTTCGTCCTCGCCGGTGGTTGCTTCTGGTGTCTCGACGCCGTCTACCGCACGCTCCAGGGCGTGCAGGACGTCGTGTCCGGGTACACCGGCGGCAGCGACCCGCACCCGACCTACGAGCAGGTGTGCACCGGCACCACCGGCCACGCCGAGGCGGTCGCCGTCACCTTCGACGAGTCGGTCCTCCCGGCGGACGTCGTCCTCGACGTCTTCTTCACCCTCCACGACCCGCGGCAGCTGAACCGTCAGGGAGCCGACGTCGGCACGCAGTACCGCTCCGCGATGTTCCCGGCGGACGACGAGCAGCGTGCGCTGTTCGAGCGGGCGATCGAACGCGCGTCCGACATCTGGGACGGCGGGGTCGTCACGACGCTCGAGCCGCTCGGGGCGTTCCACCGCGCCGAGGAGTACCACCAGGACTTCTTCGCGAAGAACCCGGGTCAGGGCTACTGCCTCGCCGTCGCGCTGCCCAAGGTGAACAAGGTGCGCAAGGCGTACGGTCAGTACATCCTGGCGTCCTGACGGAGGGGCGCCGGGGCCACGAGGAGGTGGTCGGACGATGACGAACGACACGATGCCGGACACGACGACGGAGACCTGGGTGGCCGTCGGCCCGGCCGGTGCGGTGGGCACGATCCACCGGGCGGCGGACGGGTTCCGGGTCGAGCTCTACGGACGACGTGGTCCGGGTGGGACGTACCCGTCGCTCCAGTCGGCCAAGGGCGCGGTCCACAAGGCGATGGGTCCGCTCGCGGACCGGCCCGAGTTCCACGCGCACTGACCGAGGGGCCGCTGACGCGGCTCCCGAACGGGAGGCCCGGATCACCTTCCCTCCACAGGGACCGTGATCCGGGCTTTGCGTCCACAGTTCGACGACGCGCCGCGGTCGGAGCGGCGCCCCGATCGACGATCGGTGCATGAACGACACGATCACGGTCTGCGGCATCATCGCCACCGAACCCCGACACCTCGTCACCGAGACGGGTGTCGCCATCACGAGCATGCGTCTCGCCTCGCCGTCGCGGCGCTGGGACCGCAGGACGTCCAGCTGGGTCAACGGCCCCACGAACTGGTACACGGTCACGGCGTTCCGGTCGCTCGCGGCCAACGTGCACAAGTCCGTGAAGAAGGGCGACCGCATCGTCGTCACCGGACGCGTCCGGATCCGGAACTGGGAGCGCGACGGGCGGGGCGGCACCTCCGTCGAGATCGACGCCGACGCGCTCGGCCACGACCTCGCCTGGGGCATCAGCAACTGGATCCGCGTCCCGCGCCACGTCGGCGATGTGCAGACCACCACCGCACCGGGCCCGGACGTCGACCCCCGGACCGGCGAGGTCGGCCCGGACGACCCCGACGCGGACCTGCACGACGACGGCCCGGTCGCGCACGCGACCGAGTCCGTCGAGCACGTGCGCGGACACGGCGACCACGGTGACGACGTGCTCGCCGGACCCCTCGAGGACGCGTCGTACGACGCCGGAGCGGTCGGCGTGCACGACACCGTGGCGCGCGGCGACGGCCCCGTGTCTCCCGACGAACTGTTCCCGGGGCAGGAGCCCGGATGACGCCGCGACCGTCGCCACGGCGTCCCGGGCACCACCGACCGCGACGACACCGACCGCGACGACACCGCGAGCGGGGCAGCGCTGGCCGCGTCGGATCGGTAGACTCGCTCCGATATGGCTGAGTACATCTACCAGATGGTCCGCGCCCGCAAGGCGGTCGGCGACAAGCTGATCCTCGACGACGTCACGATGTCGTTCCTCCCCGGCGCCAAGATCGGCGTCGTCGGACCGAACGGTGCGGGCAAGTCGACGATCCTGAAGATCATGGCGGGGCTCGACCAGCCGTCCAACGGCGAGGCGAAGCTGACCCCGGGCTTCACCGTCGGCATCCTCATGCAGGAGCCCGAACTCGACGAGACCAAGACGGTGCTCGAGAACGTGCAGGAGGGTGTCGGGGAGATCCACGGCAAGCTCGCGCGCTTCAACGAGATCTCGGCCGCGATGGCCGAGCCCGACGCGGACTTCGACGCGCTCCTCGCCGAGATGGGGACGCTGCAGGAGGAGATCGACGCGGCCGACGCGTGGGACCTCGACTCGCAGCTCGAGCAGGCGATGGCCGCGCTCCAGTGCCCCCCGGGGGACGAGCTCGTCACGCACCTGTCCGGTGGTGAGAAGCGCCGTGTCGCGCTCTGCAAGCTCCTGCTCCAGAAGCCCGACCTGCTCCTGCTCGACGAGCCCACCAACCACCTCGACGCCGAGAGCGTGCAGTGGCTCGAGCAGCACCTGCAGCAGTACCACGGTGCGGTCCTCGCCGTGACCCACGACCGGTACTTCCTCGACCACGTCGCGCAGTGGATCGCCGAGGTCGACCGCGGCCGGCTCTACCCGTACGAGGGCAACTACTCGACCTACCTCGAGAAGAAGCGCGCCCGTCTCGAGGTCCAGGGCAAGAAGGACGCCAAGCTCGCCAAGCGCCTGTCGTCCGAGCTCGACTGGGTCCGCAGCAACGCGAAGGGCCGCCAGGCGAAGTCCAAGGCGCGTCTGGCCCGCTACGAGGAGATGGTCAACGAGGCCGAGCGCACGCGCAAGCTCGACTTCGAGGAGATCGTGATCCCCGTCGGTCCGCGCCTCGGGTCGCAGGTCATCGACGCCGAGCACCTCCACAAGCAGTTCGGTGAGCGCGTCATCATCGGCGACCTGTCGTTCACGCTGCCGCGGAACGGCATCGTCGGGGTCATCGGCCCGAACGGCGTCGGCAAGACCACGCTGTTCAAGACGATCGTCGGGCTCGAGCCCCTCGACGGCGGCCAGCTCAAGATCGGCGAGACGGTCGACATCTCCTACGTCGACCAGAGCCGCGGTGGCATCGACCCGAACAAGAACCTGTGGGAGGTCGTGTCCGACGGCCTCGACTACATCCAGGTCGGCAAGACCGAGATCCCGTCGCGTGCCTACGTGTCGCAGTTCGGGTTCAAGGGCCCGGACCAGCAGAAGCGTGCGGGCATCCTGTCCGGCGGTGAGCGCAACCGTCTGAACCTCGCGCTGACGCTCAAGCAGGGCGGCAACCTGCTGCTCCTCGACGAGCCCACGAACGACCTGGACGTCGAGACCCTCGGCAGCCTCGAGAACGCCCTCCTCGAGTACCCCGGTTGTGCCGTGGTCATCACGCACGACCGGTGGTTCCTCGACCGCATCGCGACGCACATCCTCGCGTGGGAGGGCCTGAACGAGGACGGCACGCCGATCTGGTACTGGTTCGAGGGCAACTTCGAGGCCTACGAGGAGAACAAGGTCGAGCGCCTCGGGGCCGACGCCGCGAAGCCCGGCCGCGCGACGTACCGCAAGCTCACGCGGGACTAGTCCCCGTGGCGAGACTGCACGCGCCGGTCCGCATCCGCTGGAGCGACATCGACGCCTACGGGCACGTCAACAACTCGGCGATGCTCCGGCTGCTCGAGGAAGCGCGCGAGCTGGCGTTCTGGGCGCCGGACCCCGACGAGGTCGACGAGTCGGGGTCCGCGTCGGAACCCGTGATCGACGGGCGGCCGGGCTCCGGGACGATGACGGTCATCGCGGCGCAGCGGCTCGAGTACCTCGCGTCGACGCCGTACTTCCGTCGGCCGCTCGACATCCAGCTGTGGATCGGGCGGATCGGCGGGGCCAGCCTGGACATCTCGTACGAGGTCTGGTCGCCCGTCGGACACGAGCCGGCGGAGCTGTACACGCGCGCCACCACGGCGCTCGTCCTCGTGGACGCGACGACCAACCGACCGCGACGGCTCACCGAAGCCGAGCGGGCGGCGTGTCAGCCGTACATCGAGCCGGCCGTGCGGTTCTCCCGGCCGTGACCCCGGTCCGGCGCTGACCGCTCCGCCGCACCGGAACAGGCCCCGCTCGTCGAGCGGGGCCTGTCTCACGCGATGGGGAGGCGCATCATGCCCTCCTGCGCGACGGTCGCCAGCAGCCGGCCGTCGCGGGAGAACATGCGACCGAGCGCCAGCCCCCGACCGCCCTGGGCGCTCGGCGACTCCTGCGCGTAGAGGACCCAGTCGTCCGCCCGGCCGTCGCGGTGCCACCACATCGCGTGGTCGAGGCTCGCGAGCTTCACGCCCGGGGTGCCCCACGCGACGCCGTGCCGACGCATGATCGGTTCGAGGAGGGACAGGTCGCTCGCGTAGGCCAGGACCGCGCGGTGCAGAGCGGGGTCGTCGGGTAGGTCGCCCTCGACCCGGAACCAGACCGCCTGGTGCGCGACGCGGGCGCCCTGCACGTCGAAGTAGACCGGACCGTCGACGTGCCGCAGGTCGATCGACCGCTCCGCCCAGGCCTGCGCCGTGGGGTGGTCGACCGCGCCCAGCACCGACGCCGCCGACGGGAGCGACTCCGGGTCGGGGACGTCCACCGGGAACGGGTCCTGGTGCTCCGCTCCGGCGTCCGGCACCTGGAAGGACGCGATCATCGAGAAGATCGGGAGACCGTTCTGGTACGCCTGCGCCCGTCGGGTCGCGAACGAGCGGCCGTCGTGGATGCGCTCCACACCGAAGGTGATCGGGACGTCGATCGCACCGGGGCGCAGGAAGTAGCCGTGGACGGAGTGGATGTCACGGCCCTCGATGGTGGCCTGCGCCGCGACGATGCACTGCGCCAGCACCTGGCCGCCGAAGACCCGTCCTCCGGGGGACCAGTGGCTGGCACCGGTCAGGATCGTCTCGCGGGTGCTCGCTCCGGTGTCCTCGAGTCGCAGGGTCGTGAGGAAGTCGGGTTCGCGGATCACGCCGCCAGTCTACGAACGGGTCCCGGTGTGGCCGAGGAGGGCGCGGGCGCACCCATCGCGGCGCCGCGGTCGACGACGCCCGACGGGGCCGGGTCCTCCTGCTCGATGGCGTCGTCCGCGACGTCCGCGGAGACCGTTCCCTGCGGGTCGACGAGACCCGCCGCCGTCGGGGACGTCCGGAGCAGACTCCACGCCGCCACCGCGACGAGCGCTCCACCCACGCTGGCCACCCACGGGGTGAGCGCACGGGACCAGAGGTCGGGTGCGACGAGCCAGACGAGGTGGTTGGCGACGACCGAACCCGTTCCGCCCAGGAACAGGGCGAGACGAGGACGGAGGCTCGGGCCGGCCAGCAGCCCGGTGACGACGAGGACCGAGAGCAGTGCGTTGACGAGGTGTGGCATGGGCGGGACAGGAGGAAACGAGACGGGACGAGATGGGTGGGGACGACGGCTGTGCCATCGGGAGGCGGGGCGACGGGCCGACCCGCTGCGGGTCGGCCCGTCGCCCTCGGGGTGCGTCGGCTCAGCTGCCGGAGCCACCCTGACCGACCGCGAGCGGCTGCGCGCCGGCCGCGGAACCGGTGTCGGCACCGCTCGTGCTGACGGCGATCTTCCGGGGCTTCGACGACTCCTGCACGGGGATCGTGACGCTCAGCACGCCGTTGTCGTAGTGCGCGGCGATCCGCTCGACGTCGAGGCCGTCGCCGAGGGTGAGCTGACGGACGAACGAGCCGGGCTGGCGTTCCCGCGTGAGCCACTGCGCGCCGTCGGGAGCCCCGAGGGTGCGCTCGGCCCGGATGGTGAGGACCGATCCGTCGACGTCGATGTCGACCGATCCCGGATCGACTCCGGGCAGGTCGACGTCCATGACGTAGTGGTCGCCGGCGCGGTAGAGGTCCATCGGCATCGAGCGGGGCCCGGCTGCTGCTCCGCTGAGGAGGGATCCGGCGAGACGGTCCAGCTCGCGGAACGGATCGAAGGTCATGGCCATCTGAATCAACTCCTTCACTGAGTGCTTCGCGGTTGAGTCGCCGTGACTCAACTGCCATCCGTTCTAGCACTCGAACCCGAAGAGTGCCAAGAGTGGGCTCAGAGCTCGCTGAGGGCCGGACCAGGGAGCGTCAGGACGGTCGCGGCTAGGATCGACGGTGACATGAGCAGCTCGTTCACCCTTCCCGACGCCGCCTCGCTCGGTGACCTCCGCACCTACCTCGGACGAGCCGCTCGGATCGAGGACGGGTCCGTCCGCCTCATCGCCGACTCCGGTGTCCTGGCCGTCTACACGGCGATCCTCTACCCGCTCGGGCTGCTCGACGAACTGCCCACCGTGCTCGGTCTGCGCACGTTCGCCCTCACCCAGCCGGAGCACATCGACGTCGTGGTGCCGCTCCGCTCGTTCCAGGAGCGCCTGCGTCTGCTCGCGGAGGCGAACGACGTGGAGCACGCCGACGCAGCCGACCCGACCCGGGCGACCCCGATCGAGGTCGAGCTGCCGCTCGAGGTGCACACCGTGACCTGGGCTGCGATCTCCCCGCCCCGCGGCGGCTGGGTGCCGCTGCCCGACGTGTCGGCGGAACTGCTGCACCGTGCTGCGCGCCAGGGGATCGACGAGGTCGCCGCCTCCGTGCCGACGAGCTCGGGGGAGTCCATCGTCCGCCGCGTCCGTTCCGAGGTCTGGGGTCGGCCGATCCCGGGCGTCGAGCACCTGCCGGCCGGCGCGGGCTTCGCCGCCGAGAGCCTCGGCTTCCTCGGGACCGAACCGGTCCGGCTGTTCGAGACGGGGCCGTGGAGCCGGCTGACGACCTCCAGGGGGCACGTGCTCGTGAAGCGGCGGGCCTGGACGCTCAGTTCCTGACGGACGGACCGGAGGCCCGTGGCGGGGTCGCCACGGGCCTCCCGTCCGTCGTTCCGCCGCGGCGGCGGCCGCCGCTCCCGTCAGTCGAACGCGTTCGTCATCGCGTGTGCCGCGCGGTCGAGGTACGCCCACAGTTCGGCCTCGTCGAGGGGCGCGAGGTCGAGTGACTCGACCGCGTCCTGCATGTGCTGGAGCCAGTGCTCGCGTGCCTCGGGGGTGATGCGGAACGGGTGGTGCCGCATCCGGAGCCGGGGATGGCCGCGCTGCTCGCTGTAGGTCGACGGGCCGCCCCAGTACTGCTGGAGGAACTGCGAGAGCCGCCAGACCGCGCCGTCGAGGTCGTCTGCCGGGTACATCGGCCAGATCACCTCGTCCTGCTGCACGCCCTCGTAGAAGCGGCGGACCAGGCGGTCGAAGGTCGGGGCGCCGCCGATGCGGTCGAACAGGGAACCGCTCGCCGCAGCCCCGCCGAGTCCGACCCGGAGCGTGACGGGCTGCGCGGGGACGCCCGGGGCCGGCTCACCCGTGGGGGGACCGAGGGGGATGGCGGGTCCGGTCATGGGGTGTCCTCAGGGTCATTGTCGTCGCCGGTCCGGATCGCCCGGCCCAGGATGTTCATCCGGCCGCGGCGGGCCCGCGGCGCGGGGGTGGGCACCGGCGCGGTGCGGACGGGACGGAGGCCGTTCACCGACGTGGCGTTCTCCCACCCCTCCGGCATGATCATGGCCATCGCCGGCAGGGTGACCCCGAGTTCGTCCACGCCGCGCTTGAGCCGCACGCGGAGTTCCCGTCCGACGACGTCGAGCTCCGACGCGCGGGTCTTCACGACCAGGCGGAACACCATGCCGGTGTCGGTGATCGACTGCAGGCCCCAGATCTCCGGTTTCTCGACGATGCGCTGCCGCCAGCGGGCCTCCTGGGACATGGTGACCGCGGCGTGCAGCAGGGCGTCCTGCACGGCGTCGATGTCGGTGTCGTACGGCACGGTGATGTCGACGAGGACACGGGACCAGCCCTGGGAGAGGTTGCCGACGCGGAGGATCTGTCCGTTCGGCACGAACCAGAGGATGCCGTTCACGTCGCGGATCTGCATGACCCGGAGACCGACGGACTCCACGACCCCGGTGGCCTGGCCGGTGTCGACGACGTCACCGACGCCGGCCTGGTCCTCGAGGATCATGAAGATGCCGGACAGGATGTCGCGGACGATGCTCTGCGCGCCCACTGCGAGGCCGGCGGCGACCACGGAGGCGCCACCGACGATGCCGACCGCCGCGGTCGGGAACACGGTCGAGATGATGATGGCGAAGGCGATCACGGCGACCACGACGGTCGCGAGGTTCTCGAGCACGCTGCCGAGCGTCCGGGTGCGCTGCACGACGCGGGCGGTCTGCAGCGGGGAGGCCACCAGGGCCTGGGTGTCCGCAGCGCCCTGCCGCTTCTTGACGCCGTTGACGATGCGGTCGACGACCTGCTTGATGGTCCGGCGGAGCACGAGGCGGATGATGACCGCCGCGAGCAGGACGATCAGGATCGTGATCGGGACGTGCCAGGTGTCGACGAACTGGGTGAACGTGTTCGACGCCCACTTCGAGACGTCGTCGGTGGTGTCTGCTGCCGAGGTCATGTCCGGACGATGCTAAACGGCGAGGCTCCGACGCCCCTGGAGGAACGCCGGAGCCTCGCCGCTGCTCACATCGGGATCAGGCGTCGGCCGCCTGGACGCGGAGCGCACGCTCGGTGCCCGCGAGGTTCTCGCTGACGATCCGACGCAGTGCCGGGGTCTCCGGGTGCGCGTCGAGCCAGGCCCGGGCAGCGTCACGCAGTTCCGTCGACGCCAGCGGTGCCGGGTACAGGCCCGTCACGATCGTGTCGGCGATGTGGTAGCTGCGCTCGTCCCAGATCCGCGTGATGACCTCGAAGTAGCGCTGCACGAGACCCTCGAGCACGACCGGGGAGTTCACGTGCTGGAACCCGACGGTCGTCTGCCGCACGATGGCGTTCGGCGCGTCGTCCGTGTCGACGAGCGACGAGAACGCCGCGAGCTTGCCCTCGGCGGTGGGGATCGTCGCGCGAGCGCGGGCCGCGGCCTGCTCGCCCGAGGCGGTCCGGTCGGCGGCGAGCTCGGCGTCGATCTCGTCGTTGCCCGCGGCACCCGCGAGGACGAGGCCCTCGAGCAGCTCCCAGCGCAGGTCCGTGTCCACGACGAGCCCCTGCAGTGTGACCGATCCGTCACGCAGTCCCTGCAGCGTCGCCACGTGCTCGGGCGTCGACGGGATCTGCGCGAAGAACTTCACGAACTGGAACTGCGCGTCCGATCCGGACTCGGCCGACGAGGCCAGCTGCCACAGCGTGTCGCCGACGGTGCGCACGGTGGCGTCCGACTTCGACGGTGCGACGTAGTTGCGCGCCGCCAGGAGCAGCTGCGACAGCGTGGTGCGGATCGTCGTCGACTCGGTCTCGGTCGCGATGTTGCCGAGCACGAGGGTGACGTAGTCGCTGGCGGGGGACTCGGCGTCACGCGTGGCGTCCCAGACGGCACCCCAGACGATCGACCGGGCGAGCGGGTCCGCGATCGACGCCAGGTGCTCGATCGCCGTGCGCCGCGACTGCTCGTCGAGGCGGATCTTGGCGTACGCCAGGTCGTCGTCGTTGAGGAGCACGAGGTCGCCGCGGTGCACGCCGACCAGCTCGGGGACCTCGGTGCGGGCGCCGTCGACGTCGATCTCGACGCGGTGGACGCGGTCGAGCTTGCCGCCGGACGAGGCCGTGTCCGCGCCGAAGGGGGCCGACGGGTCGTTCGTGAAGGCGTACACGCCGATGGCCAGGCGGTGCGGTCGCAGCGTCGGGTGGTCCGACGGCGCCTCCTGCAAGACGGCGAACGAGGTGATGACGCCCTCGGCGTCGGTCTCGATCTCCGGGCGCAGGGTGTTCACGCCCGCCGTCTCCAGCCAGAGCTGCGACCACTCGGACAGGTCGCGGCCGCTGGTGGCCTCGAGCTCGACGAGCAGGTCCTTCAGCTCGGTGTTGGAGTGGTGGTGCTTCCGGAAGTACGCCGCGACGCCCGCGAAGAACGCGTCGATGCCGACCCACGCGACGAGCTGCTTGAGGACCGAACCGCCCTTCGCGTAGGTGATGCCGTCGAAGTTGACCTGGACGTCCTCGAGGTCGTTGATCGTCGCGACGATCGGGTGCGTCGAGGGGAGCTGGTCCTGGCGGTAGGCCCAGGACTTCTCCATCGCCTGGAACGTCGTCCATGCGCCGGTCCACTCGGTGGCCTCGGCGGTCGCGATGGTGGAGGCCCACTCGGCGAACGACTCGTTCAGCCAGAGGTCGTTCCACCACTTCATCGTGACGAGGTCGCCGAACCACATGTGCGCGAGCTCGTGCAGGATCGTGACGACCCGGCGCTCCTTGATGGCGTCGGTGACCTTCGAGCGGAAGACGTAGGTCTCGGTGAAGGTGACCGCGCCCGCGTTCTCCATCGCGCCGGCGTTGAACTCCGGCACGAAGAGCTGGTCGTACTTCTCGAACGGGTACGCGTAGTCGAACTTCTCCTCGAAGTACGCGAACCCCTTCCGGGTGGTCTCGAACACGTAGTCCGGGTCGAGGTACTCGGCCAGCGACCTGCGCGCGAAGACGCCGAGCGGGATGGTCCGACCGTCGCGGCTGGTCAGCTCGCTGCGCACGACCTCGTACGGGCCGGCGATGAGCGCGGTGATGTAGCTCGAGATGCGCGCGGTGGGCGGGAAGGTCCACGTGGCGTGGTCGCCGTCGACGTGCGGCTCCGGCGTCGGGGCGTTCGAGACGACCTGCCAGCGCGCCGGCGCGGTCACGGTGAAGGAGAACTCGGCCTTGAGGTCGGGCTGCTCGAACACGGCGAACATCCGGCGGCTGTCCGGCACCTCGAACTGCGAGTACAGGTAGACCTCGTCGTCGACCGGGTCGACGAAGCGGTGCAGGCCTTCTCCGGTGTTCGTGTACAGCGCGTCGGCGACGACGACGAGTTCGTTCTGCTCCTGCAGGTCGGCGAGCTGGATGCGGACGCCGTCGTTCACCGCGTCGACGTCGAGCGCGGTGCCGTTCAACGTGACCGAGTGCACGGTCTTCGTGATGGCGTCGATGAACGTGCTGGCACCGGGGGTGGCACTGAAGCGCACGCGGGTGGTGCTGCCGAAGGTCTCGGCTCCGCGGGTCAGGTCGAGCTCGACGTCGTACGTCTGCACGCTGACGATGCCGGCGCGTTCCTGGGCTTCGATTCGGGTGAGGTTCTCTCCGGGCACGGACGCTCCATCTTCGCTGCGGACGCGGACGATCGATGTCCGCGTGTCGGGGCCCCGGCCGGCGTCGTGCACCGGTGGGACGGCTCGGGACCAGCCTAGCGAGCGGGCGTACGCTGCGATCCGTGACCGACACGACTGTGGAGACGACCCCTGCGACCCGGACTGCTGTGGAGTTCTGGTTCGACCCGACCTGCCCCTGGGCATGGATGACGAGCCGCTGGGTGGGGGAGGTCGAGCGGCACCGCGACCTCGACGTCACCTGGAACGTGATGAGCCTGTTCGTCCTCAACGAGCACAACGAGGACATGCCCGCCGAGTACCGCGAGGCCCTCGAGCGGAACCAGGTGTACGCGCGCCTGGTGACCGCCGCGAAGACCCGGCACGGCCAGGACGTCGTCAAGCCGCTCTACGACGCGCTGGGCGAGCAGATCCACCACCGCCAGCAGAAGGACCCCGCGCAGGTCGTGCCGGCCGTGCTCGAGCAGCTCGACCTCGAGGCCGACCTCGCCGACGCGGCCTGGACGGACGAGACCGACACCGCGATGCGGGAGAGCCACCGGGACGGCATCGAGCGCGTCGGCCAGGACGTCGGCACGCCCGTCATCGCCGTCGACGGCGTCGCGTTCTTCGGGCCGGTCATCTCCCCGGCGCCGAAGGGGCAGGAGGCGCTCGACCTCTGGGACGGTGTCGTCGCCGCAGCCCGCTACCCGGGCTTCTTCGAGCTCAAGCGCTCCCGCACGACCGGCCCGGTCTTCGACACCGTCGAGGACTGACCGCCCGGCCCGACGACCCGACGGGAGGCGCGGTGCGGGTCCGCACCGCGCCTCCTGTCCGTCGTCCCCCTGCGGGCATCGCCCGCTCAGGCCAGCGGCAACCGCATCAGGGTCAGGTCGAGCCAGCGGCCGGCCTTCCGGCCGACCTCGGGCACGACGGCCACGGTCTCGAACCCGAGCCGCTCGTGCAGGGCGATCGACCCGGCGTTCGTGCTGCAGATGCCGGCGATCATGACGTGCCGACCCTCCGCGGTCGCACGGGCCACCAGGGCGTGCATGAGCGTCGACGCGACCCCCCGGCCGCGGAACCCCTCGACGACGTAGACGCTGTGCTCGACGGTGTGCCGGTAGCCCTGGTGCGGCCGCCACTGCGAGTACGAGGCGTACCCGGCGACGACGCCGTCGACCTCGGCGACCACGACCGGCCACCCGTCGCCCTGCCGTTCCGCGAGCCAGGTGTCGAACCACGCCCGGGGATGCGGTTCCTCCTGCCAGATCGCGGTGGAGTGCAGGACGGCGTCGACGTGGAGGGCGTGCACGACGTCGAGGTCGGCGGGGGTGCAGTCGCGGATGACCACCGCGTTCGTCGCATATGCTGTCGCCATGTCTCACATCGTAGACGAGCAGGAGGGCGTCATCGCGCCACCGGACGTCATGGGCGCCGAGGAGCCCGATGACGCCGAGGACCCCGACGACGCCGACCAGCGCCGCCTCGGGGAACGGCTGCAGCGCCTCCGCACCGAACGTCGATGGAGCCTCACCGAGCTCGCGGAGGAGTCCGGCGTCTCCCGCGCGATGATCAACCGCGTCGAGCGGGGCGTCTCCAGTCCCACCGCGACCATCCTCGGTCGTCTGTCCGGAGCGTTCGGCCTGACGGTCTCGCAGCTCCTCGACGAGGCCCTCGAGCACGAGGTCCCGCGCTCCGATGACCCGGACGAGGCCCGCGGCGTCCAGCGCGCCGCGTCCGCGGACTCCTGGACCGACCCGGAGACCGGGTACCGCCGTCGACCGCTGTCCAGCGCCGACTTCCCGGCGGACGTGACCGAGGTGCGCCTGCCGGCCGGCCGCGAGGTCGCCTACCCCGCGAGCGCCTACGCCTTCCTCCGGCACTGCATCTGGGTCGTCGACGGGACCCTCGACCTGCAGGCCGGTGACACGACGACCCGACTCGGCGCCGGGGACCGCATCGAGCTCGGCGAACCCGCTGACGTCGTCTACCGGAACCCCGGCGACGAGCCGTGTCGGTACGTCGTGGTCGTCGTGCGGCACCGCTGACGGGAGGCCCCACCGCCGTCCGCCGGACGGGTCCCGTCCGGCGTGTGCCCGGGAATAGGATCGGTCCATGCGCATCCACCTCGGAACGGACCACGCCGGCCTCGAGTTCACCAAGACCCTCAGCGTCCACCTGACCGAAGCCGGCCACGAGGTCGTGGACCACGGACCGACCGAGTACGAGCCGCTCGACGACTACCCCTCGTTCTGCATCAACGCCGCGCACGCCGTCGTGCAGGACCAGCGCGCGGGCGTCCAGGCCCTCGGCGTCGTCTTCGGTGGTTCGGGCAACGGTGAGCAGATCGCCGCGAACAAGGTCGAGGGCATCCGCGCGGCCCTGGTGTGGAACGAGTCGACCGCGCTGCTCGCCCGCCAGCACAACGACGCGAACGTCATCTCGATCGGCGCGCGCCAGCACACCGAGGCAGAGGCGATCCGCTTCGTCGACCTCTTCATCGCCGAGCCGTTCTCGGGCGAGGAGCGCCACGCCCGCCGCATCGCGCAGCTCGCCGAGTACGAGACCACGGGGCACATCGCCGGCAAGCAGATCGACCAGTAGGGCCGAGTAGACAAGAGCAATGCCCGAGGGTCACTCCGTCCACCGCATCGCCCGCCAGTTCGAGCTGCACTTCGTCGGCCGGGTCTGCGAGGTGTCGAGCCCGCAGGGTCGGTTCGCCGCCGGAGCCGCGCAGCTCGACGGCCGGAAGATGATCGCCGCACGAGCCGTGGCGAAGCAGATGTTCCTGGAGTTCGAGGGCGACCTGTTCCTCCGCGTGCACCTCGGCCTGTACGGCGCGTGGGACTTCGCGGGTGAGATCTCGACCGACGCGACGATGCGGAGCGCGAAGGGGCGGATCGGCCAGACGAACCAGCGCGGCACGGTCACCGAGGACGGAGACGCGGGCGACGACGCCGACCACGTTCCCGACGACGACGGCGAGGACTCCCTCCGCTCCATCGGTGCCCCGCGGCGCTCCCGCTACCGGATGGCCGAGCAGGAGAAGGTCGAGGACCCGATCGAGGCCTTCCCGCCGGACCCGGTCGGGCAGGTGCGCGTGCGGATCCTCACCGAGACCGCCGTGGCGGACCTCCGCGGACCGACGGCCTGCGTGGTCGAGGACCCGGCCGGGGTGCAGCGTGCGCTCGACAAGCTCGGCCCGGACCCGATGAACG
This sequence comes from Curtobacterium sp. MCJR17_055, assembly GCF_003224335.1. Lineage (GTDB taxonomy): Bacteria > Actinomycetota > Actinomycetes > Actinomycetales > Microbacteriaceae > Curtobacterium. The sequence continues at coordinate 196,471 of NZ_QKLF01000001.1, read as the reverse complement.
ACGACGGGCCCGAGGCCGAGAAGGCGTTCGTGGACAACGTCCGGAAGCGCAACGTCGCGATCGGTCAGCTGCTCATGGACCAGTCCGTCGTGAGCGGCATCGGCAACGTGTACCGGGCGGAGCTGTTGTTCCGGCAGCGCATCGACCCGTACAAGCCCGGGAAGGAGATCACCGTCAGGCAGGCGAAGGCGCTGTGGCAGGACTGGTCGAAGCTCCTGCACGACGGGGTCCGCATCGGGCAGATGATGACGATGGACGGCCTGACCGACGCCGAGTACCGGAAGGCGATGCGCTCCCGGGCCGACCGACACTGGGTGTACCACCGCGCGGGGGAGCCGTGCCGGGTGTGCGGCACCGAGATCCGCGTCGCCGACATGGCCGGCCGCAAGCTCTACTGGTGCCCGGAGGACCAGAAGTAGCCCCGCCGGTCAGAGGTCGCGGTGGGTCCAGCGGCCGGCGATCGCGGTGCCGAGGACCGGCATCGCCCGGAGCGTCGCCGACGACGCGGTGAGCGGATCGGTCGGCACGAGGACGAGGTCCGCGACGTCGCCGACCGTGACCGACACCCGTCCGTCCGTCGACCCCCGCCACGCGGCGAGCGCCGACATCCGCTGTTCCGGGTGCCACGGCTCGCGGCCGTCGCGGTCCCGTCCGACGGCGGCGGCCATCGACACCCACGGGTCGAGCGGCGCGACCGGGGCGTCCGAGCCGAGCACCATCGCGGCGCCCGCACGTTCGAGCGCGGCGAACGGGAAGGCCCGGTCCGTGCGTCCCGCCCAGTGGTGGTCCGCGATGTCCCGGTCGTCCATGGCGTGCTCGGGCTGCACGGACGCGACGACGCCGAGCCGGGCGAACCGCTCGACGTCGGGCACGGCGAGGAGCTGCGCGTGCTCGATCGAGCCGCGGCTCCCGACGGTCTCGAGCGCGTCGAGCGCGAGCGTGACCGCGCGGTCGCCGATCGCGTGCACGGCGGGGACGAGCCCGGCGTCCACCGCCCGACGCAGCAGCGGGACGAGGTCCTCCGGCGCCCAGGTGAGGACGCCCTCGCCGTCGGCGGTCGCGGCGGTCCGGGTGCCGAGCGACCCGTCGGTGATCACCTTGAACGGCCCGACGGTGAGCAGGCCCCGCGTCCCGTCGACGACGTCGCCCGTCCGCAGTCCGCGGCGGACCGCCTCGTCGAGCCGTGCCGGGTACACCCCGGAGGCGATGCGCAGGCCGTCCGTCCCGGCGTGGATCCGTCGCACCCACCGGTCGATGTCGGCGTCCATCTCGAGGTCGACGACCCCGGTGACACCCCGGGCCGCGGCCGCCTCGACGGCGTCCGCGACGGAGGCGTCGAGCTGGTCGTCCGGCACCCGGGACAGCGCGCCGGTCACGTCGAACGCGTCCTGCTCGCGGAGCACACCGTCGGTACCGGCCGGGAGCGCCCGGCCGAGCACGGCACCGAAGTGCGCCAGGGCGACCTCGTTGCACCAGACGGCGTGCAGGTCGGCGCTCACGACGACGACCGGGAGGCCCGGTGCGGCCTGGTCGAGCAGCTCCCGTCGAGCGGGGCGGGGCCAGAGTCCGTCCCGGTAGCCGTGCCCGACGAGCACCCGGTCCGGGCGGCCGGTCCGGGCTGCGGCGGCGAGGCGGTCCGCGGTCTCCTCGGCGGAGCCGCAGTCCGTCACGTCGATCCGTCGGCGCATGAGTGCCCACTGGTCGAGGTGCACGTGGTGGTCGCGGAGACCGGGCCCGAGCCAGGCGCCCTCGGCCTCGACGACCTCGGTGTCGGTGCCGGTGTGGGTGTCGGTGTCGAGCGGGTCGAGCGTGCCGGCCGGCGCGATCGCGGACACCCGCCCGTCGACGACCAGGACGTCGCTGGGGGCGCCGAAGGCGCCCACCCGCCGGACGGTACGGAGCAGGGTCGCCGACATCACGCCTCCAGGCCGGTCGTCGTGGTCCCCTGGACGCGCGCCATCTCGTCGGCGAGCGCGGGGGAGGCGTAGGGGCCGTCGGTCCGCAGGCCGGCGATGATCCGGTCGACCACCTCGGGTGCCTTGTTCTGGCTGAGCTTCGCGCGGGCGTCGAAGCGGGTGACGCGGATGCGGATGCCGACCGTGCCGCGGGCGATCCGGCGGGCGGCGTCCGCGTCGACGTCGAGCGACACCGGCGACGGCATCGCGGCCTCGAAGTGGTCCACGAGGTCACCGAGGACACGGAAGTTCTCCTCGTCCGACAGGATCTCCGGCGTCCCCCACAGGTGCGCGGTGGTGTGGTTCCAGGTCGGGATGAACTGTTCCGGCGGGTACCAGGCGGGGGAGACGTACCCGTGCGGGCCCTGCACGACGACCAGGACCTCGTGCTGCCCGAGTTCGTGCGCCACCTCGTCCGGCCGGCCGACGTGCGACACGAGGACGATGTCGTCGCTGCCGTCGGGCTGCTCCTCGAGCAGGAACGGGTAGTGCGACGCGACGAGCCCCTCCGCGGTGGAGGACACGATCGTCGCCCAGGGGTTGCCGCGGACGAGTCGTCGGACCTCGTCGACCTCGGTCATCAGGAAGGAGGGTGTGTGCCGCATGCGACGAGCGTGGCACATGCCAGGCTGGTCGGCATGGAGAAGCGCGCAGCCTACGAGTCCGTCCTGCCCTACGTCCGAGAGTGGGTCGCCTACAAGGTGTGGCAGCTGCGGCTCCCCGGCGTGCAGGTCGCGATCGGCTTCGAGGACGAGGAACTGTTCGCCGACGCCTGGGGGTACGCCGACGTGGCAGCCGGACGGCGACTGACGACGACGGACCTGTTCCGGATCGCCTCGCACTCGAAGACCTTCACCGCCACCGCGCTGCTCCAGCTGGCCGACCAGGGCGCGCTGCGGCTCGACGACACGGTCGGCTCGTTCGTCCCCGCGCTGGTCGAGGCGGGTTCCCCGATCGCCGACGCCACCGTCCGCGAGCTCATGGAGATGGGTGCCGGGGTCGTCCGTGACGGCGCCGACGGTGACCACTGGGCGCTCGCGCACCCCTTCCCGGACGCGCAGCAGCTCGTCGACCTCGTCGTCGCGGGCGGCGCGAAGGTCCCGGTCGGCTCGGCGTTCAACTACTCGAACCTCGGCTACGGGCTGCTCGGGCTCGTCATCGAGGCCGTGACGGGCACGTCGTACGCCGAGCACGTCCGCACCGCGATCACCGAGCCGCTCGGGCTCCGCCACACCGGTGCGGAGTTCGACCCCGCTCGCGAGGACGAGTTCGTCGTCGGCTACACCGGCCTCCACACGGCGCGCACCCGGCAGCCGGTCCCGCACGTGACGACCGGGGCGCTCGCCGCGGCGACCGGCTTCCACGGCACGGCCTCGGACCTGGTCCGCTACTTCTCGGCGCACGTGCCGGGCCGCGGGACGCTGCTCTCCGACCACGCCAAGCGCCTCGCGCAGCGGAAGGCGTGGAGTGCGCTCGACTCCGACCCGGCCGCCCGCGGCTACGGCGCCGGGTTCATCGTGGACCGGATCAACGGCCGGGAGGTCCGGGGCCACTCCGGCGGGTTCCCCGGACAGATCACGCAGTCCGTGTTCGACCCCGCGTCCTCACTGGTCGTGTCCGTCCTGACGAGCAGCGCCACCGGTCCGGCGACGATGCTGGCGTACGGCATCGTGCACCTGCTCGACGCGGCCGCCGACGAGCACGCGGCCGGTCCGGTGATCCCCGCCGACGTCGACGCCGCACGGTACACGGGGCGCTTCGCGACCTTCGAGGGGATCACCGACATCGCGAGGGTGGGTGACCGCCTGCTCGCGATCGACCCGACGCAGCCGGTGCCGACCGAGTCGCCGGTCCGGCTCGAGGTCGTCGACGCCGACACGCTCCGCATGGCATCCGGCAACCGGTTCGGGTCCGTCGACGAGGACATCGTGTACACCCGGGACGACTCCGGCGCGGTCGTGTCCGTCCGCGGGGACAGCGGCATGACGCAGCGGCCGTGGTCGGTGCCGGACGAGACGCCGGAGGTCGCGGCCGCCCTCGTGTGACGCCCTGCTGGCCGGGCCCGGCGGTGCTGGCCGGGCACGGTCTGCTCGGCCGATCCCGATCCCGATCCCGACCACGGTGCCGCGCGGCCCGGCCCTGCGCACCGGCGGCGTCAGCGCACGTCGGCGGTGTCCCAGAGTCGGCGGACGCCCGCGCCGACCGGGCGGACGAGCGGTGGGACGAACACGAGCGCAGCCGCGGCGAATCCGACGATCTCGCCGACCTGCGGCACGGTGAAGAGGGGTAGGAGTGCTTCCTGCGGCGGGATCCAGACGCGGAACAGCACGTTCATCACGGCCTCGGACAGCAGCCAGACGCCGGCTCCGACCGTGACGAACCAGCCCGCGGTGCGGCGCGACCCGGACGACCGCACCACGAGCACGACGCCGAACACCAGGAGCAGGACGCGCGCGAGGAGCAGCAGCACGGTCGCGACGGGGTGCAGCGCGGTGGGCAGCAGTACCCCGAGCGGGAGGGCGACGGCTGCGAGCCCGAAGCCGAGCGTCGCACGGTCCCCGCGTCGGGCGGCGAGGACGGCCGCGACGGCTCCCGCCACCAGCCCGACGACGCCGAGCCCCGACGACGTCGGCCACGCGGCCATCCGGTCCAGCCACCCGATGACGACCGTGACGGCCGGGACGAGCGCGGCCACCACGGCGGCCAGCGCGGACAGTCGTTCGTACCGGGTCTGGTCCACGGTTCCCCCTCGTGACGCGATGCAGTACCGGCACCCTACACATCACCGGACGACGAACGCGAGGACCACCGTGTCGGGGTGGGGACAACCCCACCCCTGGTCCGGGAGACGGCAGGATGGGACCGGGCCCTCGTCTCCGCGAGGCTCGATGCATGACCGACACCGACCGGCTCGACCTGGCCCGCACCGTCCCCCTGGACGAGGCGGTGGCCTCGCCCGACCACGCCGAGACCGTTCCGCTCCACGACGTGACGGCAGCACCCGACCACGCCGAGACCGTTCCGCTCCACGACGTGACGGCGACCGACCGGGACACCACACCCGGCCGGGACACCACCGCCGACCGGGACACGACGCCCGACCGCGACAGCGCCCCTGACCGACCGACACCGGAAGCCACCACCCCGATGCCCTCCCAGCCCGCCCCGAGCGACGGCACCCACCCGAGCTGGGACGCGACACCGCCCCTGTCCGCCCAGGGCAGCGCCACGCGGGGGCCGTCGAGCCCGGTCCGTGGCGGGGGCGGCGGCATGACGGCCGGTGCCTTCTACCGGGAGGCCTGGCGTCGGTCGCCGCGGGACTTCGGCTACATGGCACTCACGGCGGTGCTCCTCTGCACGCTGTACTTCGCGTTCCCCGCCGTCCTGGGCATCGGCGGGTTCGGCTCGCGGGACGTCCTCAACCCGTTCACGCTGCTGCTGTTCTTCGTCGCGCTGTTCGTCGCCCGGTGGCTGGGGCAGTTCGAGAAGCTCCGGATGAGCTGGGCGGACCCGCGACCGATCCGTCCGGTGGACTGGACGCCCCGCTGGCAGCAGAACTGGTGGACGCGCACCGGGTCTGCGGTCGCGAACCCGCACTACTGGCTGTACCTGCTGCACGCGGTGGTCGTCTACCCGATGGCCGCGGTGGTCACCGTCGGTGCCGGGCTCCTCCTGGCGGTCGGGTTCCTCTGGCCGGTCGTCGCGGTCCTCGCCTACGTCGTCGCCGGGACGTACCTGGTCGACCCGAACGGGATCGGGTCGATCGCCGGGCTCGGCACCCTCGCGCTGCTCTCGATGGCCGCGAGCGTCCTGCTGTTCCCGCTGTGGCTGCGCGGCTCCGTGCTCGCCCACTACTGGATCGACCACGGCCTGCTCGGCGGGTTCCGGGCCGAGGTCCTCGAGCAGCGCGTGGCGGGCCTCCAGGCGTCCCGCGCCGGTGCCGTCACCGCGGAGGGGCAGGCGCTCCGCCAGATCGAGCGCGACCTGCACGACGGCCCGCAGCAGCGACTCGTCCGACTCCGCATGGACCTGGCCTCGGCCGAGCGGTCGTTCGAGAAGGACCCGGAGCGCGCCAAGCAGCTCATCGCCGAGGCCTCGGGACACGCCCAGGACGCGCTCGACGAACTCCGGGCGCTGTCCCGCGGGTTCGCGCCGCCGATCCTGCTCGACCGCGGTCTCGTCGCGGCCCTCGAAGCACTGTGCGCGCGGTCGCCGATCCCCGTCGGGCTCGACGTCCGTCTGCCGGACGGGCTCGAGCTCGCGTCCGAGATCCAGCGGAACGTGTACTTCACCGTGAGCGAGCTCCTGACGAACACGGCGAAGCACGCCGGCGCCTCCGCCGCGGGGGTCTACCTCGGGCTGCTCGTCGACGCGTCCGGTACCTGGTTCCTCACCGTCAGCGTCACCGACGACGGCCGCGGCGGTGCCAGCCCGCGCGAGGGGCACGGCATCCAGGGGCTGATGGGCCGGATGCGCGCCCTCGACGGGGAGTTGACGGTCTCCAGCCCCGCCGGCGGCCCGACCGAGGCGACCGCGCGGATCCCGCTCGGCGCGCTGAACGGCGTCCCCACGCACCGCGCGTGACCGGCGTCCGGTCGCCACTAGGCTGACCGCATGACCGACGGCCAGGATGCAGCGCGCATCCGGGCCGTCGTCGTCGACGACGCCGTCCTGCTGCGCGAGGGGCTGGCCCGCGTGCTCGACGAAGCCGGCATCGACGTCGTCGGGCAGTTCGGCGACCCGGCCTCGTTCCTGGCGGCGCTCCCCGCACTCGCGCCCGACGTCGTGGTCATGGACGTCCGGATGCCGCCGACGTTCACCGACGAGGGCGTCCGCGCCGCCGTCCAGGCCCGTCGGATCGCACCCCGGACCGGGATCCTGCTGCTCTCGCAGTACGTCGAGGCCACCTACGCCGAGGACGTCCTCGCCGCGGGCAGCTCGGGCGTGGGGTACCTGCTGAAGGACCGTGTGACCCGCCTCGACGAGATCGACGACGCCGTGCGCCGCGTGGCCTCCGGCGGCACCGTGCTCGACCCCGAGGTCGTCACGCAGCTCATGAGCCGCCGGCGCGACCCGCTCGCCGCCCTGACCCCGCGCGAGCGTGAGGTCCTCGGGCTGATGGCCGAGGGCCGCACGAACGCCGCCATCGCCCGCGCCCTGGTGATCGGGACCGGCGCGGTCGAGAAGCACGTCTCGAGCATCTTCGCCAAGCTCGCACTCGAGGACACCGGCGAGGACCACCGCCGTGTCCTGGCCGTCCTGGCGTACCTCGGATGACCCGCGTCCCGGCACCACTGCTGGCGCTCGCCGCGATGGTGTCGGTCCAGATCGGGGCCGCGGTCGCGAAGACCCGCTTCGAGGAGGTCGGCTCGCTCGGCGCGGTCATGCTCCGCCTGGTCATCGGTGCGCTCGTCCTGGCGCTGCTCGTCCGTCCGCGGGTGCGGCACTGGACCCGCGTGCAGTGGCGAGGAGCCGTCGTGCTCGGCCTCGCCCTCGGCGGCATGAACGTCTTCATCTACCTCGCGTTCGCGACGATCCCGATCGGCGTCGCCGTGACGATCGAGTTCCTCGGTCCGCTGGCACTGTCCCTCGTGCACACCCGCCGGTGGCGTGATGCCGTCTGGGCAGCCCTGGCGCTCGCCGGCGTGGTGCTCCTCGGCGTCGGGCCGTCCGCGGTGGGTGACCTCGGGGGAGTCGCCGCGGCGGTGCTCGCAGCAGGGTGCTGGGCGGCGTACATCGTCATGAACCGACGCGTCGGTGCGGCGATCCCGGGCACCGACGGCCTGAGCGTCTCGATGCTCGTCGCGATGGTCGTCGCACTGCCGTTCGGGCTCCGGCCCGCGGCCGAGGGCGTCGTCGCGGACCCGGTGCTCCTGCTGGTCTTCGGCGCCGTGGCGGTCCTGTCGAGCGTGTTGCCCTACTCGCTCGAGATGACGGCCCTCCGGCGCATGCCGACCCGGGTGTTCGGCGTGCTGCAGAGTCTCGGGCCGGCACTCGCGGCGCTCGCCGGGCTCGTCGTCCTCCGCGAGGCACTGTCTCCCGTCGAGGTCGTCGCCCTCGCGTGTGTCACGGCGGCGAGCGCCGGGGTGACGCTCACGGCGCGCCGCAGCGCGGCGCCGCTCTGACCGACGGCGGACACGACCACCGTCGGGGGTGTGCGGGACGTGGGGTGGGCCTCCCGGCCGGCCGGGAGGCCCGTGCCACGTCGGCGACGCGACCGTCATCGGTCGCGCACCACGATCCGTCTACTCGCCGCGGAGGAAGTCCGCGTACGTGGGTTCCGCCTGCACGTCCGACAAGAGCGACGGGTCGTTGACCCGTTGGTCGACGTAGGCCTCGATGACCTCGGGTGGGGTGAGCAGGTGGGCGACCCAGGACGGCACCTCGGTCTTCTTCATGGTGCCTCCTTCCGATCTCCGGTCCGGACGGATGTCTCGAATCTCGAGCATCTTCGCGAACCGGTGTGTCGGGAACGATCCTCGCGCTCGTCCGCGAAGTCAACGCAGTGCGTCATACGGACTCCGCTGAGCGCTGTCGCACCGGTCGGGGATCAGAACGCGCCCCGTTCGTCGGTGCGTGCCCGGTCCGTGGGTCGGCGGCTCGGAGGGTCCGGTGCTTGACGGCCGAACGCCAGATCCAGGCGTCGGCCTGCTGCCCGAACTGCGCCCATTCGACGAGCACCGCGTCGCGCGTCCAGCTGCGGGCGAACGCCTTGACCCGTACGTGGAACGTCGGGAACTGCACCCATGCCCAGACCGGCATCGGGGTGACCGCGTGGCAGACGTCACCACCGCGTGCCTCCTCGGACAGGGAGAAGGCGCGCGGGCGTTCGACCTCCGGGTGTTCCGGGGGCTGCCACCGGTTCTCGCGACGCCGTCCCACTCCCGTATTCGAACGTGTGTTCGAACACTCCGTCAAGTCGCGGACGCGCTCCGGCGTGTCCCGGGGATCGGTGCGGTGGCCATGTAGCACGCCGAGGGCTCCTCGTCCACCCCCATGACGCGGGCCGGTTCCGCTCGTAGCCTGGCGTGACTGGCCCAGACCCTGCCAGCCGCGTCGCGCACTCCCGGATCTGACTCCGGTCCGACGTGGACACCGCCTCAGGAAGGCAACCATGCAGCACGTCACCGCCGCCCCCCGACTCCGCACCGGAACGTCGACCCGATCGCAGCACCTCCTGCAGCGTCCCGTTCGTCTCCACCTCCACTGTGTCGCTCCCGCACTCACCTCAGCGGCACTCAGTCAGGACCTCGGCGGGTCGTGGGTGCCAGGGGCCGACAAGTGGGGCCTCCCGACGATCGGTGAGTGGGCGTAGCCGTGGGCGAGAACGCGATCAGTGCCCGGTTCACCGGGGCGCAGTGGTTGTTGTCGGTCGGCCGGACCCCGTTGCTCCGCGTCGACACGCGTGCAGAAGCCGAAGCCTCCGGGCGCCAGCTCGCCACCGTCCTCGGCCTGCGCTTCGAGACGCCCTGCGTCATCGGCTGACGGCCTGCGGAGGAACGGCTCACGCGTCCAGGTCGGCTGCCGAGGCGATCCGTACCCGACCGGGCAGCCCGTGGAACCGTGTGGTCATCGAGCGCTGAGCGACCGCGAGCCGCGGCGCACGTCGAGTCTCCAGGTCACGAAGGGCCTCCCGGCGACACCAGCCCGGGTGCGGGTCGTCGGTCGCCAGCCTCGGTCCGCGTAGAAGCGCTTGGCCCGATCGTTCCCGTCCCACACCTCGAGCTCAGCGGTACCCGACGGGACGACCTCGATGAACCGGGTGTGCAACGCAGTGCCGATGCCCGACCCGAACCGATCGGGGTCGACGTAGAGGCTCGACAGCTCAGCAGGTGAACCGCGGTCCGCCAAGTGCGCCGCGATGAAGCCGGCCACGTGCCCGTCCTGCTCGGCGACGAGGCACCAGGTGCCGGGACGGGTCAGGGTGGCGAGCCACATCGGGTACCGGTCCTGAGCCGCGTCGCGGCGGTCGAGCGCGTCCCCGTAGTACGCCTCCCGAGACCGCTGGTGCACCCGCGTGACCTGCGCGGCATCAGCAGGAGTCGCGTCGCGAACCTCGAACGTCATCGGACCAGTCAACGCCTCACCACAGCAGTCTCGCCACCCCGACCGTGACGACGAGCGCGGAGCCGGAGGTCGACGCCGTGCAGGCGGCGGACGTCGCGCCGGCAGAGCACCTACCCTGGACTGGTGCTCTCCCGACGTGACGCCGCCATCCGGCTCGACATCCCCCTCGAGATGGCGACCCACCACGGGATCCCGTCCCGCCTCAGCGAGGCCGAACTCACCGCGATCGAGCAGGACCCGCCCGCGTGGCTCGTGCAGTCGCGGGCGAACCGCACGGGCAAGAAGGTGTGGGTGCACCTGGAGTGCGTCGTGTGCGGGTACGCGGAAGAGGCCCGGCCGAAGAAGTGGTGGCCGGACTGGGACCACCTGATGTGCGACTACCACGCGCCGTACCAGGCGCCGGAAGCCCCGGCGGGCTTCACACGGCGCGAGGTCGAGGGCGTCGGCAGCCGCTTCGTCGCCCTCGTCGACGAGCGGTCGTAGTCCGCGTCGTCAGTCGGCGTCGTCAGTCGGCGACGCGGGCCGTGGACTCGCGCACGCTCAGCGTCAACTCCGGCCCCGGCCGTGACGGCAGGGGAGCGTCGGCCTCGATCTGCTCGCGGAGCAGGACCGCCGCCCGCTGGCCGAGTTCGACGGTGTCGCGCGTCAGCGAGGTGATCGCGGGGCGGACGAGCCGGATCATCGCGGAGTCGTCGAACGACACGATGGAGACGTCCTGCGGCACGCGGACGCCCATCTCGCTCGCGACGCCGAGTCCCGCGACGGCGAGCACGTCGTTGTCGAACACGATCGCGGTGGGTCGTCGGGCGCCGGACAGCAGGCGTCGGGTGGCTGCGGACCCGGCCTCGGCGGAGTAGTCGGTGGGGATGGACTCCGTGCGGTCGTCCTCGGTGGCGTCCGGCAACGTACCCGCGAACGCCCGGACGCGTTCGATGCGCAGTGCGGTGTGCTCGAACTCCGGCGGCCCGGACACGTGGGCGATGCGGCGGTGCCCGAGTGCGCGGAGGTACCGGAGGACGGTGTCGGTCGCGTCCGAGTCGTCGATCCAGACGCTCGGGGCCGACCCGGCGGGGGTGGGGTGCGAGCCGACGACGACGGACGGCATCCCGAGCTGGGCGAGCAGACGGAGGCGGTCGTCGTCCCGGCGCGGGTCGATCACGATGACGCCGTCGACCCGGTGCCCGCGCCACCAGTCGCGGTAGGTCTCGAGTTCCTCGTCGGCATCACGGGCGACGAGCAGGGTCATGCCGATGTGGGTGCCGGTCAGGCCGAGCTGGATCCCCGAGATGAGGTCGCCGAAGAACGACTCGGTGCCGAGCGTGCGCGCCGGGCGGTTCAGCACGAAGCCGATCGACCCGGCCTTCGCGCCCCCGAGGGCCCGGGCCGCGGTGTGCGGCTGCCAGTCGAGTTCGCGCGCCGCCTGTCGCACTCGTTCTCGTGTCGCCTCGGACACGCCGGGGCGCCCGTTGAGGGCGAAGGAGACGGCGCTGATCGACACGCCCGCCCGCGCTGCGATGTCGGCGATCGTCGTCCGCCGTCCTGTGGCCACGGGCTTGACTATAGCGCTTTAGTCAGGCATCGTCACCGTCACGCAGCGGTTCGGCGCAGAAGGCTGAACCGGTTCAGTAGCTCGACGAAGGAGTCAGCAACGATGAGAACCACCCCACGCACGACGTCGGGCCGAGTGGCCGCGATCCTCGCTGGCGCTGCCGCCGCAGCGCTCGTCCTCACCGGTTGCTCGAGCGGCAGCGGGGCGGCCACCGGTGGCGGTGGCGACGGAGAGGTCAGCGGGTCGATCACCCTGCAGACCTGGGCACTCACGCCGACGTACACGGACTACCTCAACGGCGTCGTGAAGGCGTTCGAGAAGAAGTACCCCGACGCGGAGGTCAAGCTCGTCGACCAGCCCGGCGACGGCTACGCCGAGAAGGTGCTCAGCCAGGCGTCGTCGAACTCCCTGCCCGACGTCGTCAACCTGCCGCCGGACATCGCCCTGCCCCTCGCGAAGCGCGGGTTCCTGCAGGACGTCGCGAAGGACGACTCCACGCTCGGGAAGACCTACGTCGAGGGCGCACTCGCGGCCTACCGGTACAAGGGCGTCGACGGAACGTTCGGGTACCCCTGGTACCTCAACACCGACATCGACTACTGGAACAAGACGATGTTCGAGCAGTGCGGCCTCGACCCGGAGAACCCGCCGGCGACCACGGACGAGCTCTTCGACCAGGCCGCGACCATGCACGAGCAGTGCCCGGACGACTACCTCATGAGCCGCAAGCCCGGCCTGTCCGACTTCTCGCTGGCCGGCGTGAAGATCCTCAACGCGGACGGCACGAAGTTCACGTTCGCGGACTCCTCGAAGGCCGCCGACCTGATCAGCAAGTACGCGAAGGCCTACCAGGACGGGCTCATGCCGTCGTCGGTCCTCAACACCGACTACCTCGGCAACTCGACCCTGTTCACGCAGGGCAAGGTCGCCTGGACCACCGGCGGTGCGACCGCGATCAGCGACTTCGAGAAGAACAACCCGTCGCTCAAGGGCAAGATCATCGTCTCGCCGGCGCTGGACAACCCGCCGCTGTACGTGCAGGGCCTCAGCGTCTCGGCCAAGAGCAAGCACCTCGCCACCGCCGAAGCGCTCGCCGCGTTCATGACGAACGCCGAGAACCAGGAGGAGTTCGCCCACCTGGTGAACATCTTCCCGTCGACGAAGTCCTCGCAGTCCGACCCGTTCTTCTCGGAGGACGACGGCACCGTGCACGCGAAGGCCCGCGTCCTCGCGAACGACGCCCTGAAGACCGCGAAGAACCTCAACCCGGTTGAGGCGAACTCGGCGATGACGGACTTCCTCGACCAGCAGATCGCGCTGGCGATGAAGGGCGGGACGACGCCCGAGAAGGCGCTGCAGACCGCCCAGACCAAGATGAACACCCTGCTCGCCAACGGCTGATCCGGCCCGGTACCCGAAGGAAGAGGGAGGATCGTCATGCGTGCGAACCGCTGGTTCACGCCCTGGCTGCTGGTGCTGCCCGCACTGGTCTGGCTGCTCGCGTTCAGTCTCTGGCCGTCGATCAACACCGTGCGGCTGTCGTTCACGAACGCCAGCCCGCTCGGTGGGGTCAGTGCATGGGTGGGGACGGCGAACTTCCGGACCCTGCTCGCGGACCCGCAGGTGTGGGAGGCGCTGCTCAACAGCGTCATCTACATGGTGGTGTGCCTGCCGCTGCTGACGGTCCTCCCGCTCCTCATGGCCGTGCTCGTGCAGCACAAGATGCCCGGGATCGCGTTCTTCCGGACCGCGTACTACACGCCGGTGATCGCGAGCGCGGTCGTGGTCGGGCTCATCTGGAACTGGATCCTCGACGACCGCGGCGTCGTCAACGAGATGGCGCAGTCGCTCGGCGTCGTGCAGGGCGCGATCCCGTTCCTGTCCGACCGGTGGCTGCTGCTGTTCAGCGCGATCAGCCTGACCGTGTGGAAGGGCCTCGGCTACTACATGATCATCTTCCTGGCTGCCCTCGGGAACGTCGGCAAGGACCTGCACGAGGCCGCCGCTCTCGACGGCGCCGGGGCGGTGCGCCGGTTCTGGTCGGTCACCATGCCCGGCGTCCGGGGCACCATGACGCTCGTCGGCATCCTGGTGTGCGTCAGCGCCCTCCGGGTCTTCAGCGAGCTCTACATCCTGACGAACGGGACGGGTGGCCCCGGCGGCCAGGACAACTCCCTCGTCATGCTCATCCAGCAGTACGCCCGCGGCTTCACCGGCAACCTCGGCTACGCGTCCGCCCTGAGCCTCCTGCTCTTCGCCGTGACGTTGATCCCGATGCTCGCCCTCGCCCGGATGAACAGCAAGGCGGACAAGTGACGAACACCACCAGCACCAGCGAACCGGTCATCGGCGGCAACGCCGGCGTGGCCGCACCGACACCGGACGTCACCGGCGCGACGGACGTGGGCCGGGCCTCCCGGCAGTCCCCGCCCGGCGGACGCGGGCGCCGTCGCGCGGTGTGGGGCGTCATGTCCACCCGCGAGAAGGTGCTCCGCTACGTCCTGCTCGTCGTGGTGCTGTTCATCACGATCGGTCCGTTCCTCTGGCAGCTCTCGACCTCGCTCAAGGGCACCGGCGAGGACATCTACACCGCGAACCCGTCGTTCATCCCCGCGCAGCCGACGTTCGGCAACTACCTCCGCGTGGGCGACGCCATCCCGGTCTTCGGCTACATCGGGAACTCGCTCATCGTCGCCGCGATCGACGTCATCGGGAACATCGTGTTCGCCACGCTCGCCGGGTTCGCGATCGCCCGCCTGCAGTGGAAGGGCCGCAAGGTCGTCCTCGGCCTGTTCCTCGCCACCCTCGTGCTGCCCGGCGAGGCGACGATCATCTCCCAGTTCGTCACGGTCAAGGACCTCGGCCTCGCCGACTCCCTGGTCGGTGTCGCCCTGCCGGGCATGATCGCCGCGCTCAACGTGCTGCTCATGTACAACGCCTTCCGCCAGGTGCCCGAGGAGATCGACCAGGCGGCCGTGATGGACGGCGCCAACGCGATGCAGCGCCTCCGCTACATCTCGCTGCCCGCCGTGCAGGGGACGATCGCCGTGATCGCGATCTTCTCGTTCATCGGTGCCTGGGACGACTTCCTCTGGCCGCTCATCGTGCTGCAGTCCCCGGACAAGCTCACGCTGACGGTCGGGTTGCAGTACCTGCAGGGCACCTTCGCCACCGACCAGCGGATGATCGCCGCCGGGACGATGATCGCGTTCATCCCGATCGCCGTGATCTTCGCCGTCCTGCAGCGCTTCTTCTTCAAGGGCGTGGAAGAGGGCGGGGTGAAGGGCTGATGCGCTTCGGCGTCAACCACACACCGTCGAACGGCTGGTTCCACTCCTGGCTCGACTTCTCGCCGTCGGACACCGCGCGGGACCTCGAGGCGATCGCCGGGCTCGGCGCCGACCACGTCCGGGTCTTCCCGCTCTGGCCGATCGTGCAGCCGAACCGGACGCTCATCCGGCAACAGGCGCTCGACGACGTGGCGACCGTGGTGGACATCGCCGGCTCGTTCGGACTCGACGTCACGGTCGACGCGCTGCAGGGGCACCTGTCGAGCTTCGACTTCCTGCCGTCCTGGCTCGACTCGTGGCACCGCCGGAACATGTTCACCGACCCCGACGTCGTCGCCTCGACCGCCGCGTACGTCCGGGCACTCGCCGCCGCCGTCGGGGACCGGCCGAACCTGCTCGGCGTCACGGTCGGCAACGAGGTCAACCAGTTCGCGCACGCCCCGCACCCGTCGCCGTTCGCGACGACGCCCGAGCAGGGGCACGCGTGGGCGGCGGCGATGGTCGCCGCGGCGCGCGAGGGGCTCGCCGGTCCGGCGGTTCAACCCGGCTCCGGCACCCGGCCCGCCCCCGCCGTCGGCGAGCGTCCGGCCCCCCTCGTGACGCTCGCCCAGTACGACGCGGCCTGGTACGACGACGCGCAACCGTTCGGCCCGGAGCACGCGGCCGACCACGGGGACGCGACCATCACGCACTCGTGGGTCTTCAACGGGTCGGCACGCCTGCACGGTGCCCTCGGCCCGGGATCGGTCCGACACGGCGAGTACCTGCTGCAGCTCGCGGCCGCGTGGAACACCCGCGCGGACCGGCCGAACTGGTTGCAGGAGGTCGGCGCACCGACCAACGTGGTGGACGTGGCCGACGCCCCGACGTTCACCGAGCAGACCATCCGGCACGCCCTCGACGTGCAGGGGCTGTTCGGCATCACGTGGTGGTGTTCGCACGACGTGTCCCGCTCGCTCGCCGACTTCCCGGAGCTCGAGTACGACCTCGGCCTGCTCACGAACGACGGCCGCGTGAAGCCGACCGGGGAGCGGTTCCGTGAGATGGCCCTGGCGTTCGGTGACGGCCGGTACCAGGCCCCGACCCCGCCGACGACCGCGCTCGTGCTCGACGACGTCGCCCCGGACGGGACGCCGCTCGGTGGGACTCGAGCCGACTCGGCGCCGGGCGGCCGGTTCGCCGCGGCCTGGCTCGCGATCGCCGAGCAGGACGGCCGCGGCCCGCAGGTCGTGCTGCGCTCCCGCCTCGGGGATCCCGCGCTCCTGGCCGCGCGCGGGATCACCACCTGCGTCGACGTCCCGAACGACACCGCGTCCGCCACCGTGTCCGTCGCACACCCCGCGACGATGCCCTGACCCCGATCAGCACCTCCGCACGACCAGCACCACGCCCCACGCCCCACGCCCCGACGACCCGGACGGACACCGCCGTCCCGGAGGACCCATGCACGACGACATCCCGCTCACCATCGGCCGCGCACGCCGTGTCCTCGACGAGCGCATCCTGCCCGAGGTGCACGCCACCGCCGTCCCGCTCGACACCGCCTGGCACGAGCTGCCCGGTGAGCCGATCGCCCCCGCGGAGGGCCTGACGCTCGACTTCGAACCGTACGAGGTAGGCACTCCGTGGGGTGCCGCGTGGGGGACCACCTGGTTCCGCCTGTCGGGCACCGTCCCCGCGGAGTGGGCCGGCCAGCGGGTCGAGGCGCTCGTCGACCTCGGCTTCGACAAGAACATGCCCGGCTTCCAGTGCGAGGGGCTCGTCTACCTGTCCGACGGCACCCCGGTGAAGTCGCTCAACCCCCGCAACCAGTGGGTGCTCATCACGGAATCAGCCGTCGGCGGCGAGACCGTCGAGTTCTTCGTCGAGGCAGCGTCCAACCCGGTGCTGCTCGACTACCACCCCTTCCTCGTCACGCAGGAGGGCGACGTCCGGACGTCGTCCCCGAAGCGGCTGTACACGAGCCGCCGGATGGACCTCGCCGTGTTCGCCGCCGAGGTGCACGAGCTCGCGCTCGACATCGACGTCCTGCTCGAACTGCAGGAGGAGCTGCCGCAGGGCCCCCGGCGCATGCGGATCCTCCAGGCGCTCGACGACGCCCTCGACACCCTCGACCTGCAGCACATCCCGGAGACCGCCCCCGACGCCCGTGCGGCGCTCGCCGAGGTGCTCGCCGCACCCGCCGAGGCCTCCGCGCACCGGATCTCCGCCGTCGGCCACGCCCACATCGACTCCGCCTGGCTCTGGCCGGTGCGCGAGACGATCCGCAAGGTCGCCCGCACCACGTCGAGCATGACCGAGCTCATCGGCCAGACGGACGACTTCCTCTACGGCATGTCGAGCGCGCAGCAGTACGCCTGGATCAAGGAGCACCGGCCCGAGGTCTACGCGAAGGTCAAGGACGCCGTCGCCGCCGGCCGGTTCCTGCCCCTCGGCGGGATGTGGGTCGAGTCCGACACGGTGATGCCGACGGGCGAGAGCATCGTCCGGCAGTTCTCCCAGGGCCAGCGGTTCTTCGAGCGCGAGTTCGGCATCCGACCGAAGGGCGTCTGGCTGCCGGACAGCTTCGGCTACTCGCCGGCGCTCCCGCAGCTCATGCGTCGCGCGGGCTTCGAGTGGTTCTTCACGCAGAAGATCTCGTGGAACCAGGTGAACAAGTTCCCGCACCACACGTTCCTGTGGGAGGGCATCGACGGGTCGCGGGTGTTCTCGCACTTCCCGTCGATGGACACGTACAACTCGCGGCTGTCCGGCTCCGAGGTCGCGAAGGCCGCCCGGCAGTTCCGGGAGAACCGGCTCGCCTCCGGGTCGATCGCGCCGGTCGGCTGGGGTGACGGCGGCGGCGGCACCACCCGCGAGATGACCGGCGTGGCGGCACGTCTGGCGGACCTCGAGGGCAGCGCCCGCGTCACGTGGGAGCACCCGGACGCGTTCTTCGACCGGGCCAAGAGCGAGCTGGGGAACCCGCCCGTGTGGGTCGGCGAGCTCTACCTCGAGCTGCACCGCGCCACGCTGACGAGCCAGCACCAGACGAAGCAGGGCAACCGGCGGAGCGAGCACCTGCTCGTCGAGGCCGAGCTGTGGTGCGCCACGGCCGCTGCCCGCACCGACTTCGCCTACCCGTACGACGAGCTCGACGCGCTCTGGCAGCAGGTCCTCCTCCAGCAGTTCCACGACATCCTGCCGGGCACCTCGATCGCGTGGGTGCACCGTGAGGCCGTCGAGCGGTACGCGGAGATCGCGGCCCGCCTGGAGGCCCTCATCGCCGCCGCCCTGTCGGCGCTCGCCGGCGACGGGGACGCGACGGTCGTCGTCAACCCGGCCCCGAGCCTCCACGGCGGCGCCCTCGCGCAGAGCGCGATCCTGACGACCGACCTGGAGGCGACCACCCCGGTCCGCCTCGAGGAGGCCGACGGCGGCTTCGTGCTCACGAACGACCTGGTCCGCGTCGTCGTCGACGGCCGCGGACTCGTCACGAGCGCCGTCGACCTGGCCACCGGTCGCGACGCGATCGCACCGGGCCAGGTCGCGAACCTGCTCCAGCTGCACCAGGACTTCCCGAACATGTGGGACGCGTGGGACGTCGACCGGTACTACCGGAACCGCGTCGACGACCTGGTCGACGTGACCGCCCTGCGCGGCTCGGTCGACGAGGACGGGACCGCCCGCGTCTCGGTGTCGCGCTCGTTCAGCGAGTCGACGCTCACGCAGGAGATCACGCTCGCGCCCGGCACCCGGACGCTCGAGTTCGACCAGGTCACGGACTGGCACGAGACCGAGAAGTTCCTCAAGGTCGCGTTCCCGCTCGACGTCCGTGCCGAGCACACCATCGCGGAGACGCAGTTCGGCGCGCAGAAGCGGGTGACACACACGAACACCTCGTGGGAGGCCGCGAAGTTCGAGACGTCCATGCACCGGTACGTGCTCGTCGAGGAGCCCGGGTTCGGCGTGGCGCTCGTCAACGACTCGATCCACGGGTTCGACGTCACGCGCGACGCGGTCGACGGGCACGTCACGACGACGGTCCGGCTCTCGCTGCTCCGCGCACCGCGGTTCCCCGACCCCGAGACGGACCAGGGCGTGCAGACGCACCGGTACGGCCTGGTGATCGGGACCGACGTCGTCGGGGCGACCGCTGCGGGCACGGTCATGAACACGTCCGTCCGACGGATCGCCGGCGCGCACGGCTTCGACTCGCTCGTCCAGGCCTCCGGTGGCGTCGTGGTCTCGGCCGTCAAGCTCGCCGACGACCGCTCGGGTGACCTGGTCGTCCGCGTGTACGAGCCGGCGGGCCGACGCGGGACCGGGGGCCTGGCGGTCGACGGGCCGTTCGGCGAGCCGGTCGAGGTCACGCTGCTCGAGGAGACGGACCCGGCGCTGCCCGGCGTCGCCGCGGTCACCGACGGGGTGGCGGCCTTCGCGGTCGACGCCTTCGAGGTCCGCACCTTCCGCTTCCCGCGCACGAGCGAGGAGCGCTGACGGCGGCCCACTGAGACCCCCGCCGCCGGGACTTCGGGTGTCCCGGCGGCGGGTCCCACGGCCGGACCGGTCGTGGACCACGGCGGCACCTCGTCGCCGCGGACACCACTCGAAGAGGAGTGTCATGCAGAAGACCATGAAGATCGGGATCGTGGCGGCGTTGGTCGCCATGGTGGCGGCGCCGATGGTGCCCGCCGCCGCGTCGGCAGCACCGGGCGGGCCGGCAGCGGCAGCACACGGCCACGGCCAGGGACACGGCCACGGCCACGGCCACGGCCGCCCGGGGCACACCGCCCCGACGAAGTCCGGGCCGACGAGCATCGCCTACGTCGAGGTGAACAACGACGAGCTCCGGAACGTCGGCCGGTACACGCTCGAGAACGGCGCCAACGCGTTCGACGTGGCGATCATCTTCGCGGCGAACATCAACCGTGACGCGGACGGCGACGCGGTCCTGTACGCCAACGAGAACGTGCAGCGCACGCTCGACCAGGCGGCGACCCAGATCCGCCCGCTGCAGGCCAAGGGCATCAAGGTCACGCTCTCGGTGCTCGGCAACCACCAGGGCACGGGCCTGGCCAACTTCACGTCGAAGGCGGACGCGCGGGACTTCGCGGCGCAGGTGTCGGCGACCGTCGAGAAGTACGGGCTGGACGGCGTCGACCTCGACGACGAGTACTCGGACTACGGCGTGGACGGCACCCCGCAGCCGAACGACCAGTCGATCGGCTGGCTCATCTCGGCGCTCCGAGCGGACATGCCCGGCAAGATCATCTCGTTCTACGACATCGGCCCGTCGTCGACGTCGCTGCAGCACGAGAAGCCGTCGATCGGCAAGAAGCTCGACTACGCCTGGAACCCCTACTACGGCACCTACACGGCGCCGAGCATCCCCGGCGTGCCGAAGTCGAAGCTCTCGGCCGCGGCGATCGACATCCAGAACACCCCGGTGGACCTGGCCGTCACGCTCGCCGAGCGCACCAAGGCAGACGGGTACGGCGTCTTCATGACCTACAACCTGCCGGACGGTGACGTCAGCCCCTACGTGTCGCAGTTCACGCAGGTGCTCTACGGTCAGTCCGCCGTCTACCAGTAGGGGAACGACCGATCCATGAGTGACGAGCGCCGTGGCGGCCCGACCACCGACAGCCCGACGAACACCGGTCCCGTGACCGCGGTCGCGGCCCGGAACGGAGTCGGGTTGGTCGCCCAGCAGGCGACCCTGATCGAACAGACCGACCCGAGGGGGACCGTGCAGGTCGTCCCCGGGTTCGCCGGACGGGAGGTCGGGCCCACCGACGTCCTGACCTGGGTCTGGTTCCCGGAGCGGTCGCTGCCCGAGGGGCAGACCGAACCGGGGGTCTCGGACCTCGACCGGTTCTGGGCCGCCACGGCGTTCGCACTCGACGTCGTCTTCACCGACGGCACCCGGCTCAGTGACGGCGTCGGTGACGCTCTCGCCCGCGACCAGTACGGGGACGCCGTCACACCGGAGGCGCAGGACGACGCCCGCAAGCAGTGGGTCGACCAGTGGAACCGGCGGAGAGTCGACCTGTCGGCGGTCGCCGGCAAGGTCGTGGACCGCCTGGAGGCCCGACTCGGCCGTGCAGACGGGCTCCCGTCCGGTGACGGGCCGGATCCGGCGGTGGACAGGGCGGTCCGGGCCGACGCCGGGCCGGCCGCAGACGCGGCGTCGGCCGCATCCGGCCGCACCGTGCGCGGTTGGCTCGACGACGTCCGGATCGAGCCGGCCGGCCCCGGGACCGGTGCCGTGCCTCCCGGCGGTCGCCCGCTCGACTCCGTCCGCACCACCCGGGGCACGCACTCGTCGGGCACGTTCTCGCGCGGGAACAACGCCCCGCTCGTCGGACTCCCGCACGGCGGGGTGTTCGGCCTGCCGATGACGAACGCGTCCGACAGCCGGTGGCCGTACGCCTACCAGGAGCACAACCGCCCGAGCGACAACCGCCCGGCGATCCAGGCGTTCGCGACGAGCCACCTGCCCTCGCCGTGGATGGCCGACCGCGGGGTGTTCCAGGTCATGCCCTCCCCGCTCGCCGAGCCCGACGTCGACCGGACCGCCCGCGCGCTCGGGTTCGACCACGTCGACGAGCTCGACGGACCACACCGGTACCGGGTCGGCCTCGACGAGGGCGTCACCGCGGAGATGACCGCGGGGGAGTTCGCCCTGGCCTGGCGGTTCACCGGTGTCCGCAGCGTCGTGCTCGACCATCACGGGGTGCTCCGCTCGTGTTCGGTCCGGCTCGAGGACGGTGCGGTGGTCGTCGACGCCCTGCTCGACGACCGCCCCGAGACCCCGCCGCACCACGTCCACGTCCGGATCATCAACGCGGTCGCCGAGCACACCACCGTCGTCGACGGGGAGCTCCGCGGGTGGGTCGAGGTCACCGGGGACACCGACGTGCTGCTCGGCATCTCCACCGTCTCCGCCGAGGACGCCGTCGCGAACCTGCGTGCAGCGGGCGACTTCACCGCGATGCGCGAGCAGGCCGAGGACCGGTGGGTCGCCGAACTCGACGTGCTCCAGGTCGAGGGTGCCACCGACGACCAGCTCGTCTCGCTGTACTCCGGGCTGTACCGGGTGTTCCTCTACCCGACGCTCGCGGGGGAGACCGCCCTGGACGGGACACCGCGCCACCGTTCCCCGTACGGCGACGTCCTGTCCGAGCCGATCCGGGACGAGCCCGGTCCCGAGGTCGTCGACGGGCCGCTCACCACGACGAACGGGTTCTGGGACACCTACCGCACTGCCTGGCCGCTGCTCGCGCTCCTCACCCCGGACACGGCGGCCGACCTCGCCGATGGCGTCGTCGGACACTTCACCGACGGCGGCTGGACCCCGCGCTGGAGTGCCCCCGGCGCCGAGGACGTCATGACCGGCACCACGAGCGACACGGTCTTCGCCGACCTCGTGGCCAAGGGCGTCGACGGGTTCGACGTCGAGCAGGCCTACCGGTCGGCGGTGCGGAACGCGACCGTCCCCGCGCGCGACCGACGGGTCGGACGGAAGGGGAGCCTCCCGGGCCTGTTCCGCGGGTACGTCGACACGGCGACCGGCGAGGGGATGTCGTGGACGCTCGACGCGGCCATCAACGACTGGGGTGTCGCCGTCCTGGCGCGGGTGATGGCGGAGCGTGCCGCGGCTGCCGGAGACGCGGCCGGAGAAGCACGGTACCGGGCCGAGCACGAGTGGTTCGCCCGTCGGTCGCTGCAGTACCAGAACGTCTTCGACCGGGAGCGCGGGTTCTTCATCGGTCGCGCACCGGACGGTTCGTGGCGGGACGACTCCGACCCCGACGGCGGCTTCGACCCCGACGTGTGGGGGAGCGACTACACCGAGACGAACGCGTGGGGCACGATGTTCACCGCCCCGCACGACGGTGCCGGCATCGTCGACCTGCACGGCGGCCCGACGGCGTTCGACGAGGCGTTCGCCCGCTTCTCCGAGCGCCGCGAGACGGGCGGCACCGATCGCTCCGGCTCGTACGGGTTCGCGATCCACGAGATGACCGAGGCCCGCGACATCCGCATGGGCATGCTCGGACTGTCGAACCAGCCCGCGCACCACATCCCGTTCTTCCCCATGTTCACCGGCCGGCACGACGACGCACACCGCATCGTCCGCGAGTGCCTCGACCGGCTGTTCGTCGGCTCCGACCTCGGCCAGGGGTACCCCGGCGACGAGGACAACGGCGAGATGAGCGCCTGGTACGTGTTCGCGACGATCGGGCTGTACCCGTTGGCGCCGTCGACCGGCACCTACGTGCTCGTGCCGCCGTCGGTCCGGCGGACGGTGCTGCGTCCGCCGGGGAGTGGTTCGCCCACCGTCATCGAGACCACCGGTACCGGCCGGTTCATCGGCGCCGTCACGGTCGACGACGAGCCGTGGGGGTCCATCAGCATCCCGCACGCGGTGGTGGTCGGGGCGTCGCGGATCGTCGTCGCGCTGTCGGAGACGCCGGTCGGGTGGGCTGCGGACACGCGCCCGACCTCGGCGTCCGAGCAGCACGGGTACCGGGACACCCCGGACGACGTCCTGCCGGTCGGGGCCTCACCGCTCACGGACGACACCGGGCTGACCCAGGTGGCACTCGCCGCGGGGGAGAGCGTCGTGGTGCCGGTCACGGTCGCGGCGGCATCGCTCGTCACGGTGACCGCGGCCGCGGCGGGGACGGCATCGTGGCGGATCGTGCTGCGGGACGCCGACGAGCGCGTGGTCCATCAGCTCGACGCGCAGGACGAGGAGTTCGTGTGGGCCGGGCAGACACGGGTGTTCCCGTTCGCCGGCGGGGTCAGCGCGGGGACGCTCTCGTTCGAGGCCGTGACGCCCGTCACGCTGACGCAGCTGCAGTGCATCGCCGCCGACGGGAGTCCGTCCTGACCGGGTGTTGACACGTCCTGGCTACGGGGATTAGCTTATGGCTAACACTCGTAGCCAGGAGGCGCTCATGCTCGAACACATCGAACTCGACGGCGGCACCATCGCCGTCGACGTCAGCGGCACCGGTCCGCTCGTCGTCCTCGCACACGGCATGGGTGACAGCCGCCACTCGTACCGGTTCCTCGTCCCGGAGCTCGTCGCCGCCGGCTACCGGGTCGCGAACGTCGACATCCGCGGCTGCGGGGACTCGAGCACCGGCTGGTCCGGCTACGAGCGCGCCGACATCGCCGCGGACCTCGTGGCCGTCGTGCGGCACCTCGGCGGCCCCGCCGTCATCGTCGGGCAGTCGATCAGCGGCGGTGCCGCGACCATCGCGGCCGCGGACGCACCCGACGTCGTCGCCGGCATCGTCGAGCTGGCTCCCTTCACCCGCGCACAGTCGTTCGACCTCGGCGGGTTCCTCCGCAACCGCAACCAGCACCGTGCCGGGACGTTCCGACTCCTCACGGTCATGACGACCGGCAGCCTGCCGGGTTGGCTCGCCTACCTCGACATCGCCGTGCCCACCAAGCCCGCCGACTGGACGGACGAGCGTCGCCGTATCGAGGACACGCTCCGGCAGCCCGAGCGCATGGCCGTCCTCCGCGCCATGACGAAGACCTCGCCGACCGACGCCGGCGCCCGGCTCGCCGACGTCCGCTGCCCGGTCCTCGTCATCGAGGGCAGCGCCGACCCGGACTGGGCCGACCCCGCCGCCGAGGGACGCCGGGTCCTCGCCGACCTGCCGTCCGGTCTCGGCGAGCTCGCCGTGATCGAGGGAGCCGGGCACTACCCGCACACCGAGACCCCGGCCGAGGTCCTGGCGCTCCTGCTCCCGTTTCTCGGCCGCACCCTCGCCGCGCTGCCGATCGGGGGCGATCGTGCCTAGGGCCGGACTCGACGCGACGGTCGTCACCGAGGCCGCCGCCGCGCTCGCCGACGAGAACGGGCTCGCGCAGGTGAGCATGAGCACCGTCGCAGAACGGCTCGGCGTCAAGGCGCCGTCGCTCTACAAGCACGTCGACGGTCTCACCGACCTCACCCGACGGATCGCGGTCGTCGCGGTCGCGGAACTCAGCGAAGCGCTGCGGGACGCGACGCAGGGGCGGGCCGGGAGGGACGCCCTGGCCGCCGCCGCCGGTGCGGTCCGCCGGTACGTGCGTGAGCACCCCGGTCGCTACGCGGCCACGACCGGTGCCCGTCCCGCGGACGCTGACGACCCGCTCACCCTCGCACTCGACCGGACGCTGTCGTCGTTCTCCGCCGTCCTCCGCGACTACGGCCTCGACCCGGCGGACGAGGTCCACGCGCTCCGGATGCTCCGCAGCGTGCTGCACGGCTTCGCGACGCTCGAGGTCTCCGACGGATTCCAGATGGGGACCGACGTCGACGAGAGCTTCGCCTGGATGATCGACTTCCTCGACCGCGGCCTGCGCGCCGGCCCACGATGAGCGTCGGACACGACCCCGTCCGCGGCGGCCTCCGCGCCGGCGCGGAACTCGTCGCCTGGGTGGCCGTACCGTGGGTACTCTGGCCGCACTCGATCCCGCTCGCGATCGGGGCCGTGCTCCTGCTGCTCGTCCCGCCCGCCGTGTTCTCGACGCCCGGTGACAGGCCGGGAGGCGATGCACCGATCGCGTCGCACGGCATCGTCACGATCGTGTCGGTCCTGGCGCACCTCGTCGGCGCGACCGTCGCCGCGTGGGTGATCTGGCCGTCCTGGCTGGCCGTCGTCGTCACCGCACTGTGCGGAACCGTCGTGGTCACCGAAGTGCCCCGGTGGCGGTCGCTGCTGGCGTGGCGGCGGACGCCGCGGCCTGCGGTCTCCTGACCCTCCTCCATGAATGGGCCGGCTGGCGGAGGCCCCTCGTTGGGCCACCGGACTTCCGCACGCCCGGTGACGAGTGATGGGACGCTGGGTCTGTGATCGACCCACGCTCGCCCGGCTCGGGCGTCTTCGTCGCTCCCGACGGGGAGGTGTACGTGGACCGCGACGGCCCCGGTGTCACGACGTTGCGGCGGTGGCGGGAGCGGTACGACCCCGTTGCCGTGCGCCGACGAGCACGACGAGCGGTGTGGAGACGGACGCTGCTCGCAGTCGCGACCGTCGCACTGGCGGCGGCGGTGGGTCTCGGGATCGGCGTCCTGGTGGCGGGCCCGTCCCTCCGCGCGACGACGTTCGGAGCGGGTGGGGCGATCATCGGGGTCTGGGTCTGCATCGGGACCGCGTTCGTGGTCACCTCGGGCGGACCGCGGAGCGCCGCCAGGGCTGTCGTGCCCGTCCCGGCCGTGGTGCTCGCCGCAGCGCCGGCGGACGCCAGCCCAGCCGACGTGTGGCGGTGGAGCGTCGCCGTCACGACCGAGGCCGACCGACGTCGGACGATCGGGTACGAGACGTACGTCGAGCGCCCCTTCATGCAGGAGCAGGCTGATCGGGCACGGGAGCGGTACGCGGCGGTCTACCGGGCGTACGTCAAGACCGCGCGGGAGTTGGGCCTACCGCTCCGCGAGCCGGAGATCCCCCTCGACGTCACCGACTGAAGCGGCGCGCGCGCAACGAGCGGCTCGTGAGGTGGCGGCGGCACCGGTACCGTCGCTCGCATGGGCACCGCGTTCACCATCCGCCGGACCGTCGAGGACGACTGGCCACTGGTCCGCGAGCTCCGGATCGAGAACGCGACCGACAACCCGATCTCGTACGGGGCGACCCTCGAGACGACCCGCGGCATGACGGAGGACGACTGGCGTCTCCGCGCTCGGCGCGGCCAGGGGATCGACACGACCAGCATCGCCGCGGTCGACGACCTGTCCGGCCGGTGGATCGGGATGATGAGCGCCCAGATCGGGGACGAGGACGGTTCCGACCCGGTCCTGACCGGCGTCTTCGTGTCGCCGGCGTTCCGCGGCCGGACGCACGGCGTCGCCGACGCCCTGCTCGGGGGCATCGTGGACTGGGCGGGCCGCCGCGCGGACCACCTCAGGTCGTACGTGTACGAGCACGGGACGCCGGCGCGGCGCTTCTACTCCCGCCACGGGTTCGTCGAGACGGGCCGGACTCGACCGGTGGGCTTCACCGACGGCGTGACGCTGGAGATGGTCCGAGCACTCGGACAGGTCGGCCGTCCGGGAAGCAGCCCCCGTTGAGCCCGATCCGCCTGGTCACGTCGGAGGACAGCCCGGCGCTGGCTGACCTGCTCGTCCGCAACCGGGAGTTCCTGGCACCGTGGAGCCCGCTCCGGGCCGACGGCCACGAAACCGTCGAGGGCCAGCGCTCGGACATCGCGCTCGTGCTCGACCGACATCAGCGGGGCGAAGCCGCTCCGTTCGTGATCCTCGATGACGACGGCGGGGTCGCTGGCCGGCTGACGTTGAGCGGCATCGTGCGGGGACCCTTCCGGTCGTGCGCGATGGGGTACTGGCTGTCGGAGGACCGAACCGGACGCGGGCTGGCCACCCGGGCTGTGGCGGCGGCGCTCGGCCACGCGTTCGACGAGCTCGCCCTCCACCGGGTCCAGGCCGAGACACTGGTCCACAACACCGCCTCGCAGCGGGTCCTGGCCCGCAACGGCTTCCTGCAGTACGGCCTGGCGCCGCGGTACCTCGAGATCGCAGGCCGGTGGCAGGACCACCTCATGTTCCAACGCCTCCGCGATGATCCGCCAGTGGCGCCGATCCGTTGACTTTCCAAGCTGGCAAATGATTGACTTGCCGACATGGAAAACGAGCACGACCTGGCCCGAGCCCGTGAAGCGCTCGCTGCCGTCGAAGCCACCCGCGCCTCCGTCGCCGACCGCCTCGTGACGCCCTGGTGGTACCACCCGACGCTCGGGCTGCTGACCGCCGCCTACCTCGTCGGCTACACGCTCGGCGGCACAGTCGTCCGGATGAGCGTCCTCATCGCCTTCTTCGTCGGACTCGGCGCCCTCGTCTCCGTCTACCGTCGCCGGACCGGTGTCTGGGTCTCCGGACACCGGGCAGGCGCCGCTACCCGATGGGCGGTGGCGATGGGGGTGTCGGCCGTCGTCGTGGTGGTGACCGCCATGGTCGTCCATGCCGCCACGGGCCTCCTCTGGCCGGTGTGGGCGGGTGCCGCGGTCCTGTTCGTCCTGATCGTCGCTCTCGGGCGGCGGTTCGACGCGCGCTTGCGGTCGGAGTTGCGCAGCGGCCACGTGGTGGCGTCCTGATGGCCTCCCCGCTCGACGAGCCGGCGAGCGGCGCCTCTCCGACCTTCGACGAGGTCGTGCATGCCCCGAACCGTCTGCAGATCTGCGCCTTCCTCGACCCGCTGGACGAAGCCGAGTTCTCGGTCGTCCGTGACGCACTCGGTGTGAGTGACTCGGTGACGAGCAAACAGGTGAAGGTGCTGCAGTCGGCCGGCTACGTCACGGTGAGCAAACCCACCGGCAACGGCCGTGTCAAGACGTGGCTCGCCCTCACCCCGGAGGGTCGGCGCGCGTACCGGGCGCACGTCGCCGCCCTGCGGTTGCTGCTGGGCTGAGTCGGGCCCGTCCCGCGCCTACCGGGTCGGGGGAGTCCCCGCGCCCGGCAGTCGAACGGTGACGACGAGCCCGCCGCCCTCGCGCGGGTCCAGGCGGAGCGACCCCTCGTGGGCGCGGACGACGGCGTCCACGATCGCCAGACCGAGCCCGGCGCCGGCCTGGTCCTGGTGCACCCGGGCGGTCCCGCGTTGGAACGGCTCGGTCAGGGTCGCGACGATCGCAGGCGCGAGCACCGGCCCGGTGTTCTCCACCACGAGGGTCGCCACCGAGCCACCGGCGAGGACCTCGGTCGCCGTAGCCACACGGACGAGACGGGGTTCTCCGGCTGCCGTCGGTTCGACGTTGTGCACGATCGCGTTGTGGACCAGGTTCGTGACGAGTTGCAGCAGGAGGGCCGGGACCCCGAGCGCGTGGGCGGTCGTGCCCGTCACCTCGAGGACGATGCCACGTGCCTCGGCGAGCGGGAGCAGCGTCTCGGTGGCTTCCTCGGCCGCGAGGGACAGGTCGACCGGTTCCCGGGCGGACGGCCGTCGTCCGGATTGGCCGAGGACGAGCAACGCCTCGGTCAGGTCCACCGCGCGGGCGTTCACCGACAGCAGTTTGGCGACGAGTGCCCGATGGTCGTGATCGGGATCGTCCCCGGCCACTTCGAGCACGGTCCGCGTGATCGCCAGCGGCGTGCGGAGTTCGTGCGAGGCGTTCGCCGCGAAGCGTTCCTGCGCCTCGACGTGCGCCTCGAGGCGGTCGAGCATCGTGTCGAACGCGTCCGCCAGCTGCCGGAACTCGTCGTCGCGGCCGGGCAGGCGGACCCGGTGTGCGAAGGACCCGGTCCCGACGAGCCTGGCGGCGGTCCGCAACCGGGTGAGCGGCGCGAGCACCCGACCGGCGAGCACCCACCCGCCCAGGAGGCCCGCCACGAGCAGGACGACGAGCGCGGTGAGCGCGCGCGGGACGAAGGCGCGCACGAGGTCGGTCCGGTTCGGGACGGAGCCCGACTGCAGGGAGATCTGCTCGGCGGGGACGTAGCGCAGCAGGAACAGCCAGACGATGCCGAGCAGGACGACGCCGGTCACGACGACGACCGCCGCGTAGCTGAGCGTGAGCCGCACGCGCACGCTCGTGCCGGCGGGTCTCGTCACGATGGGCGGGCCTCCTCGGCCGCGGAGGCGGCGATCCGGTACCCGACGCCGGGGACCGTCACGATGACCTCCGGCTCGCCGAGCCGCTTCCGCAGCGTGGACACGGTGATGCGGACGGCGTTCGTGAAGGGGTCGGCGTTCTCGTCCCACGCGCGTTCGAGCAGGTCCTCAGCGCTGACGACGCCGCCCGCGGCGGCGACCAGGACCTCGAGCACCGCGAACTGCTTCCGGGTGAGCGCGACGAAGTGACCGTCCCTGACCACCTCGCGACGGAACGGGTCGATGCGCAGGCCGCCGAACTCCAGGACCGGCGGACGATGAGGTGTGCGACGGCGGGCCAGCGCACGAATTCGCAGCACGAGTTCGCGGAGGTCGAACGGCTTCGTCAGGTAGTCGTCCGCGCCGACCGCGAACCCGGATGCCTTGTCGTCGAACCGGTCGGCGGCGGTCAGCATGAGGATCGGCGTGCCGCTGCCGGAGGCCACCAGGTGCGCGGCGACCTCGTCCCCGGACGGCCCGGGCACGTCCCGGTCGAGCACCGCGACGTCGTACGTGTTGAGGCCGAGCAGTTCGAGTGCCGTGTCACCGTCACCCGCCACGTCGCTCGCGATCGCCTCGAGCCGGAGCCCGTCGCGGACCGCCTCGGCCAGCAACGGCTCGTCCTCGAGGATCAACACGCGCACGGGTCGATCGTACGAGCACGGGGGTATCGGGAGCGTATGCGGGAACGCATACGCGGTGGCAACACGGAGCGCTCGAGCATCGTCCACATGTCCTTCCCCGTCAGCCGCCCCCGTCCACCGCGTCCCGAGCGCCCGGTCCGTCGTCGCCGTCCGGTCCTCGCGCCGGGGCTCACCCTCGTCGTCCTGCTCGTGCTCACCGTGCTTCTGGCGGGCTGCGCGGTCCGGTCGACGGCCTCCGCGAGCCCGGGCGCCGGGAACGGCGTGTCCGTTTCGTCGGCGACGGGCCGGGCCGGTGGCGAGACGCCGTCCGACGCCTCGGTGTTCGACGACACGCTCCCCGCCGTGACCCGGCTCGACCCCGCGCTCCTCGCCGCCGTCCGGGACGCGGCACGGGACGCCGCCGGCGACGACGTCACCTTCGTCCTCAACAGCGGTTGGCGTTCGGCCGCGTACCAGGAGAAGCTCCTGCGGGACGCGGTCGACGAGTACGGCTCGATCGGTGAGGCAGCCCGCTGGGTGGCGACCCCGACCACGTCGGCGCACGTCCGGGGCGACGCGGTGGACATCGGCTCGTGGGACGCGGCGACGTGGCTGTCCGACCACGGGGCTGCCCACGGCTTGTGCCAGATCTACGCCAACGAGGGCTGGCACTTCGAGCTCCGACCGGAGGCACCCGCATCGGGGTGCCCGCAGATGTTCGTCGACCCGACGCAGGACCCGCGGATGCAGCCATGACCGGCCGTCCCGTGTCGGAGCTCGTCGTCCACAAGGACGCCGTCCGCGCGAACACCGCGTTCTTCGCCGAACGGACCGGCGGGCGACTCATGGCCGTGCTCAAGGCCGACGCCTTCGGGCACGGTCCCGTCGCCCGGGCCGTGGTCGGAGCCGGGGCACGGTCCATCGGGGTGACCTCGATGGCCGAGGCACTCGCCGTCCGGAGCGAGGGCGTCGACGTCCCCGTGCTCAGCTGGCTCAACCCCGTCGACGCCGACTTCGCCACGGCGGTGCTCGCGGACGTCGACCTCGCCGTGGCAGACGCTGCCGTGCTGCACGCCGTCGCCCGCGCCGCGCACGCCGTCGGTCGCCGTGCCCGCGTGCACCTGTACGTCGACGTCGGCATGGCCCGCGACGGGTGTCCGCCCGCCGACTGGCCCGCACTGTGCGCCCTCGCCCGCGAGGCCGAGGGAGTCGGCGACGTCCGAGTGGTCGGCGTCATGGGCCACATGTCCTGCGCCGATCGCCCCGACGACCCGCAGAACGTCCGCGAGCGCCTGGTGTTCGCGTCTGCGCTCCGGACCGCACGGCGTCGCGCGCTCAGTCCCGCGGTTGCACACCTCGCCGCGACGGCCGCGACCCTCACCGGGGTCGGCGACGGGTACGGCGTCTCCCGGATCGGCGCCGGACTGTTCGGCATCGACCCGTCCGGGACCACCGACGTCCTCCGACCCGCGCTCACGCTGCGGACCCGGGTCGTCGCCACCCGCGCGGTCCGGGCCGGATCCGGCGTCGGCTACGGCCACGAGTACGCCGCGCCCCGCGACACCACCCTCGCGCTCCTCCCGCTCGGCTACGGCGACGGTCTGCCCCGCGCGGCCGGCCACCGCGCCGAGGTCCTGCTCGCCGGTCGTCGACGCCCCGTCGTCGGCCGGTTCTCGATGGACATGCTCGTCGTCGACACCGGCGGCGAGGACGTCCCGCCCGGCGCGGTGGCGACCGTGTTCGGTCCTGGGGAGGACGGCGAGCCGACGGTTGCGGAGTGGGCCGGCTGGGCCTCGACCATCCCGCACGAGATCGTGACGAACATCGGCAGCCGTGTCGCGCGGGTCCAGCGGACCACGCGCGTCGGCACGACACCGGAGGAACAGCATGCGTGAGCCCGCCAGGAGACGGATCGCGGTCATCGGCGGCGGTCGCAGCGACGAGCACGAGGTCTCACTCGCGTCCGCCGCCGCCGCGGTCCGCGCGGTCCGCGCGAACGGCGACGAGGTCGTCGCCCTGACCATCAGCCGGGACGGCCGTTGGCACGGCATCGGACGGGAGGCCCTGCCCACCTCCGACGCGGTCCGTCACCTCACGGGGTGCGACGTCGCCCTGCCGCTGCTGCACGGTGTCGACGGGGAGGACGGCGCCGTCGCGGGCCTGCTCAGGATGCTCGGTGTTCCCTTCGTCGGCTCACCGGTCCGGGCCGGCGCCCTCGCGATGGACAAGTGGGCGACCAAGTTGCTCGCGGAGGCCGCGGGCGTCACCACCGCCCCCGCGGTCCTCGTCCGGCCCGGCGACGCCGTGGGGGAGTCTCCGCTCGAGCCGCCACTCGTGGTGAAACCCACGACAGGAGGGTCGAGCAACGGCGTGACCCGGGTCGCGACCGGCGCGGAGTACCGTGCCGCGGTCGAGGCCGCCCGGGCAGCGGGGGAGGAGGTGCTCGTCGAGTCCTTCGTCACCGGGCGCGAGGTCGACATCGCCCTGTTCCGCGACCGCGACGGGCTGCTGCGCGCGGGGGCGACGCTCGAGATCGGTGTGGCCGAGGACGGGGTGTTCGACCGCGACCGCAAGTACGACGGCACCGCGGAGTTCACCGTCCCGGCACGGGTCACACCGGCCGAGCACGCCGCTGTCGACCGGGCGGCACGGGTCCTCTACGCGGCGCTCGGGTGTTCCGGGGTGGCGCGGTTCGACTTCTTCGTCACGGCGGACGGCATCGTGCTGAACGAGGTGAACACCACCCCGGGGTTCACCGAGCAGTCGCAGGTGCCGCGCATGTACGCCGCGGTCGGCCTGTCGTACCAGGACCTCGTCGCGGAGCTCGTCGACGCCGCGCTGACCGGGGACGCCGCGGGGAGGGGCGCCGCACCGGTGACGTGACGGAGCGTCAGGCGTGGTCGGCCAGGTGCGCGCCCCACACGTCGTAGGTGTCCCGGTAGCGGTGTTCCTCCGCTTCCGGGCGCCAGACCGACCGTGTCAGTTCCTCGGGGAAGTCCACCACGTCGACCCGTGCGTGGTCCGCCGCCACCGCGCACGACCGGCGGTTGAGCTCCCGCCCGTGCGCTCCTGCGGCGATCCGAGCGGGCCGGGACAGGCTCCCCGCGTTGTCGAGGGGCGGGATCGCTCCGACGAGGACCCGGGCTCCGGGCGGGAGCGCGTCGAGGAGCGCGGTGAGGGTGTCGCTGAGGTGCCGTTCCCAGGTGAGCGGCGACATCACCCGGAGGGCGTCCGTGATGCCGACCATGACGACGACGAGCTCACAGCCACGCAGGTGCTCGCGGTGTCCGTCCACCACGGTCGGCAGGTCCCGCACGCTCGACGACGGGGCGCTCGCGATGGACCACGACGTCCCGCGGCCACGCCGTGCGGTGCTGTGCCGGGCGAAGAACGCCGGCAGGGACAGCTCGTGGGTGCGCACGCCGAGGGAGAGCTCCCCGCGCTCGCCGAGGAACAGGACCCGTGTGACGTCCGATCCGACGACCGTTCCCTCCGCGGGGTCGTCCGGGTACACGTCCCACGCTGCGTCGGAACGACGGAAGAGGAACTCGCTGAACCGGCCGACGCGTGCCGGCAGCGTGACGGCGGATCGGACGGCCGTGCGGACTCGTGACATGGGTGCGCCGCCGTCGATCCCTGCGGCAGCGGGTGCGCCGCGCGTCGACGTCCTTCCGGCCAGCACCACGCTAGTCCTCGGGAATGTGGACCATCGGGGTACAGCGCCGCGCGACACGGTTCTGTGGAGGGGATGACGGGAATCGAACCCGCGTAGCCAGTTTGGAAGACTGGGGCTCTACCATTGAGCTACATCCCCGCGATCGCGCACGAGTCGCGACCCCACCACCATACCGGACGAACGACACCGCCATGATCCTGCCGCCGCCGGACGAGTCGTCGCAGCGCACGATCAAGCGCTCCCGGGTGCTCTCGTACGTGCTCGTCGCGGTCGCCGCGGTGGTGCTGTCCCTGCGCCCGGAACTGCTCGGCGACCCGCAGGCGCAGCCGTGGCACGCGCTGCTGCACGTGTGGCGGATCGTGGTCGGTCTGCTGCTCGGGGTCGCCGCGCTGGCCGTCCAGGTCATCGTCGGGGTGCGCTGGCGGCAGGGCCTCCGGAAGTCCGCGGACGACTGACTTCCCCACAACCGAGGGTCCTGCCGGGGATCGCGCATCGCGAGCCCGCTAGACTCATCGAGGTCGTGGGGCCGGACTCGTCCTGCCCGCGCGTCAACAGGCGCACACGACGATCCTGGCCCTCGTACCGGGGCGTAGCTCAGCTTGGTAGAGCGCCCGCTTTGGGAGCGGGAGGTCGCAGGTTCAAATCCTGTCGCCCCGACCAGGTCACATCGAACGTCAACCAACAGGAGAACATCCCTTGGCCACCAGCACCGTCGACAAGGTGAGCGACACCCGCGTCAAGCTCACCGTGAACGTGACGCCGGAAGATCTCAAGCCGAGCATCGACCACGCGTACAAGCACATCGCCGAGCAGATCAACATCCCCGGCTTCCGCAAGGGCAAGGTCCCGCCGGCGATCGTCGACCAGCGTGTCGGCCGCGGCGAGGTCCTGAACCACGCCGTCGGTGACGCCATCGACACCTTCTACCGCCAGGCGGTGGACGAGCAGGAGCTGCGCATCCTCGGCCGTGCCGAGGCCGACGTCG
The DNA here is from genome assembly GCF_003224335.1 of Curtobacterium sp. MCJR17_055. Taxonomy (GTDB): domain Bacteria; phylum Actinomycetota; class Actinomycetes; order Actinomycetales; family Microbacteriaceae; genus Curtobacterium. The sequence continues at coordinate 161,729 of NZ_QKLF01000001.1, read as the reverse complement.
CCGAGCTCCCGAACGTCAAGGACTTCTCCGGCGACCTCGTCCTCACCTTCGAGGTGGACGTGCGTCCCGAGTTCGACCTGCCCGACTACGGCTCCATGGAGATCGAGGTCGACGCGGTCGAGGTCTCTGACGAGGAGATCGACGAGGAACTGCAGAACCTCCGCACGCGCTTCGGCACGCTCGTGACCGTGGACCGTCCGGCCAAGGTCGGCGACTTCGCGCAGCTCGATCTCACCGCCACCATCGGTGACGACGAGGTCGACTCGGCCACCGGCGTCTCCTACGAGATCGGCTCGGGCGACCTGCTCGAGGGCATCGACGAGGCGCTCGAGTCGCTCACCGCCGGCGAGTCCACCACCTTCGAGTCGAAGCTCGTCGGTGGCGACCGCGAGGGCGAGACCGCCCAGATCGCCGTGACCGTCACCGCCGTCAAGGAGCGCGAGCTCCCCGAGGCTGACGACGAGTTCGCCCAGATCGCCAGCCAGTTCGACACGCTCGACGAGCTCAAGGTCGACCTCAAGGAGCAGATCGCCAAGTCGAAGACCTTCGGCCAGGGCGCTGCCGCTCGCGACAAGCTCGTCGAGCAGCTCCTCGAGTCGGTCGAGATCCCGATCTCGGAGAAGCTCATCGAGGACGAGGTGCACCGTCACCTCGAGCAGGAGAACCGTCTCGAGGACGACGAGCACCGCAAGGAGGTCGCCGAGTCCAGCGAGAAGGCGTTCCGCTCGCAGATCCTGCTCGACTCCATCGCCGAGAAGGAGCAGATCCAGGTCTCGCAGGAGGAGCTCACGCAGTACCTCATCCAGGCCGCTGCCCAGTACGGCATGGAGCCCGCCGAGTTCATCAAGGTGATCGACCAGAACGGTCAGATCCCCGGCATGGTCGGCGAGGTCGCCCGCTCGAAGGCCGTCGCGACGGTCCTGTCGAAGGTCACCGTGAAGGACACGGCCGGCAACCCGGTCGACCTCTCCGCGTTCACCGCGGGTGTCGCCCAGGGCGACGACGTCGACGCGGACGAGACCGACGACGAGTCGGCCGAGGCCGACGCGAAGTAGTCGCGACCATCCTCACGAACGGGAGGCACGGTGCCAGCTGGCACCGTGCCTCCCGTTCGTGTTCCCGCACGTTCCGACCGTGTTCCCGGTCTGCCTGACCGCCGACAGCGAACACACGAGACCACGTGCGTTGCAACCGATAAGTTCGACAACAAGCGACAACTGAACGGGAGCTTTTCCATGGCCGAAGCAACACTGAACCCCAGTGTTTTTGACCGCCTTCTGAGAGACCGGATCGTGTGGCTCGGCTCCGAGGTCCGCGACGACAACTCGAACGAGATCGCAGCCAAGCTGCTGCTCCTCGCCGCCGAGGACCCTGAGAAGGACATCTACCTCTACATCAACTCGCCCGGTGGCTCGATCACCGCCGGCATGGCGATCTACGACACGATGCAGTTCGTGCCGAACGACATCGTCACGGTGGGCATCGGTCTCGCCGCGTCGATGGGGCAGTTCCTGCTCTCGTCCGGCACGCCCGGCAAGCGCTACATCACGCCGAACGCGCGCGTGCTCCTGCACCAGCCGTCCGGTGGCTTCGGTGGTACCGCCGCCGACATCCAGACGCAGGCGAAGGTCATCCTCGACATGAAGCAGCGGATGGCCGAGCTCACGGCTGAGCAGACCGGCAAGTCCATCGAGCAGATCCTCAAGGACAACGACCGCGACAACTGGTTCTCGGCACAGGAAGCCCTCGAGTACGGCTTCGTCGACCACCTGCGCGCCTCGTCCGCCGAGGTCGTCGGTGGTGGTGGCACCGTCAGCGACGGCGAGACCCCCACGCCGGCCGCCGAGCCCGACGCCCAGTCCTGATCCCCACCGAAGAAAAGGAAACGAGAATGCATCTCCCCATGCTCGGTGGCGCGCAGAACGTCCCGGCTCCCACCGACCGGTACATCCTCCCGAGCTTCGAAGAGCGCACGGCCTACGGCTACAAGCGGCAGGACCCGTACGCGAAGCTGTTCGAGGACCGCATCGTGTTCCTCGGCGTGCAGGTCGACGACGCGTCGGCTGACGACGTCATGGCCCAGCTGCTCGTGCTCGAGTCGATGGACCCGGACCGCGACATCGTGATGTACATCAACTCGCCCGGTGGCTCGTTCACCGCGATGACGGCGATCTACGACACGATGCAGTACATCCGCCCGCAGATCCAGACGGTCTGCCTCGGTCAGGCCGCATCGGCCGCGTCGGTGCTCCTCGCCGGCGGGACCCCGGGCAAGCGCCTGGCGCTCCCGAACGCCCGCGTGCTCATCCACCAGCCCGCTGTCCAGCAGGGTGGCGGCCAGGCGTCCGACATCGAGATCCAGGCGGCGGAGATCCTCCGCATGCGCACCTGGCTCGAGGAGACGCTGTCGAAGCACTCCAACAAGACGCCGGAGCAGATCAACCACGACATCGAGCGCGACAAGATCATGTCCGCGCAGGAAGCGGTGGAGTACGGCCTGATCGACCAGGTCCTCACCAGCCGCAAGAACCTGCCGGCGCTCGTCAAGTAGCGCGACACGACGACGGCCCCGTACCGGATCGGTACGGGGCCGTCGTCGTGTCCGGGGTGGTCCGGGTCAGCCCTCGTCGGGGTCGTCGGCGGCAGGCGCCGGGCGACGACGGACGAGCAGGAGCACGGCGACCGCCGCAGCCACGACGACGAGGCCGCCCGCGCCGATCCACAGGGCGTCGGACGCGGTGGACGACGTCGTGCCGGACTCGGTGCCCGTCGTGCTCGCGGCCGCTGACGACCCGCCCGCGTCCGCGGCACACGTCGGCGGTTCCGTGGAGCCCGCTGCGGGGGAGAACCCGGCGGGCGCGTCCCACGTGAAGTCGTACGAGTCCGAGACCGTGTGCCCGTCCGCGGAGATGATCTGCCACTCGACGGTGTACTCCCCGGAGTCGCCGAGTGCGGCGGCGGTGGTCATCGTCGGACCGTCCACGTCGACGCAGCCGTCCTCGAAGTACTCCCCGTCCGGGCCGACCACGCGGAAGGCGAACCCGGAGTCGGTGTCGCCGATGTCGAGCAGGCGGTCGTTCGTGGTGATCGCGAACGACTCTGGCAGCTCGGTCAGGGTGCTGTCGGCCGCCGGGGTGGCGGAGACGAGGTAGTTGTGCGCGCTGGCGGGGGCAGCGAGCCCGAGGACCGCGCTGCCCGCGATCGCGAGCGCCGCGGCGGACGCGGCCACGAGCCTCCCGGCCCGACCGCGCACGTCCGCCGGGCGCGAGGCCGTCTGCGTGCCCGACGTCACTTCGTGCTGCCGCGACGGCGTGACGCGGCGACCGAGACGACGAGCGCGACGGCGCCGAGGAGCAGGCCACCGAGGCCGAGGAACCGGCCGACCAGGTCGGGGTCCGCCGGAGCGGTGGAGGACGCAGTGGAGGCGGTGGTCGCCGCCGACTCGCCGGACTCGGTGGACTCCGTGGCGCCGTGGGCGTGCTCGTCCTCTGCGGTGTCCGCCGCGGTCAGCGTGATCGTGGGCGCCGGGTGATCGGGCTCGGCCTTGCCGGCCTCGGTCGTCTGGTCCCACTCGGTGGAGCCCTCCTCGCAGGTCTGCGAGACGGGCATCGCGACGGTGTCGCCGGCCTTGCCGTCCGGCAGGGCGAAGGAGAGCGCGAAGGTGTCGCGCTCGTCGGCGGGGAGCGGGGTCTTCGCGGTGTAGGTGACGCTCGTGACCCGCTCGGCCGCGGCTTCCGACTCGTCCTCGTCCGCCGCGGCACTGGGCGCCGTGTACGGCTCGGTCTCCTTCGTGATCGTCCAGTTCGGGTTGACCGTGGGCGTGACCTCGATGACGGACTCGGGGACGTGGAACCGGAGCTTCGTCGTGGGGGAACCGTCGCAGCCGTGCGGGACGGAGAACGTCACCGTGGTGTACGAGTTCGCCGCCGTCGAGGTGGCTTCCGCGCCGACGTGTGCGCTGGCAGCGGCCGCGGAGCCGAGGACGATCGCGGCGGCGACACCGAGGGTGGCGACGCCGCCGGTGGCGAGGCGCTTGTGCATGGTTCCTCCAGGAGCCGTTCTCTACAACTTGTAGAGCAACGGCGACCACGCTACCAGGCCGCCGACGCCGTGGGCGAACGCGGCCGGGGGTCCCGCGCTGTGTCGGCGGATGCGGTTAGGCTCGGTCCCACGACGACCTCGTGCACCGCACTGGCGGCGCGCGTCGACCAGGGAAGGCCGAGAGCATGGCACGCATCGGAGAGAGCGCCGACCTCCTGAAGTGCTCCTTCTGTGGGAAGAGCCAGAAGCAGGTACAGCAGTTGATCGCCGGCCCCGGCGTCTACATCTGTGACGAATGCGTCGAACTCTGCAACGAGATCATCGAGGAACGCCTCGCCGAAGCGGGGGAGGACACCGGCAGCGGCGAGTTCGACCTGCCGAAGCCCCGCGAGATCTTCGACTTCCTGCAGGAGTACGTCATCGGGCAGGACCCGGCCAAGCGTGCCCTCGCGGTGGCCGTCTACAACCACTACAAGCGCGTCCGTGCGCAGGGGCAGATCACCGCCGCCGAGGACCGCGACGACGTCGAGATCGCCAAGTCGAACATCCTGCTCATCGGTCCGACCGGCTGCGGCAAGACCTACCTGGCGCAGACCCTCGCGAAGCGCCTCAACGTGCCGTTCGCCGTCGCGGACGCCACCGCTCTGACCGAGGCCGGCTACGTGGGCGAGGACGTCGAGAACATCCTCCTCAAGCTCATCCAGGCCGCCGACTACGACGTCAAGCGCGCCGAGACCGGCATCATCTACATCGACGAGGTCGACAAGATCGCGCGGAAGGCCGAGAACCCCTCGATCACGCGCGACGTCTCCGGCGAGGGCGTCCAGCAGGCGCTCCTCAAGATCCTCGAGGGCACGGTCGCCTCCGTCCCGCCGCAGGGCGGCCGGAAGCACCCGCACCAGGAGTTCATCCAGATCGACACGACGAACGTCCTGTTCATCGTGGCCGGGGCGTTCGCCGGGCTCGAGGAGATCGTGTCCTCGCGCGTCGGCAAGCACGGCATCGGCTTCGGCGCGCAGCTGCACAGCCCGCTCGACCAGCAGGACCTGTACGCCGACGTCCTGCCGGAGGACCTGCACAAGTTCGGGCTCATCCCGGAGTTCATCGGTCGCCTGCCCGTCGTCACGACGGTGTCGAAGCTCGACCAGGCCGCGCTCATGCAGATCCTGACCGAGCCGAAGAACGCCCTCGTCCGGCAGTACCAGCGCATGTTCCAGATCGACGGCGTCGAGCTCGAGTTCGACCAGGGTGCGCTCGAGGCCATCGCGGACCTCGCCGTCCTGCGGCAGACGGGTGCTCGCGGCCTCCGGGCGATCATGGAAGAGGTCCTCGGGCCGATCATGTTCGACATCCCGTCGGACGACGACGTCGCTCGCGTGGTCATCAACCGGGCCACCGTGCTCGAGAACGCCGCGCCGACGATCGTCCCGCGGTCGCAGCCGAAGCGCGTCGAGAAGTCCGCGTAGCGGCGGCGACGGCAGCGGCGCACCGCCGTCGCCGCCGTCGCGCGGCCTACTCGAGCCCGCGGCCTACTCGAGCCCGCGGCGTCGCAGGAGCGGCCCGACCTCGGCGTCGCGGCCGCGGAAGGCGCGGTACGCCTCGAGCGGGTCCTTCGCCCCGCCGACGCCGAGCAGGAGACGGGCGAACCGCTCGCCGGCCTCGCGCGAGAGCCCGCCGTTGTCGCGGAACCACTCCACGGTGTCGGCGTCGAGCACCTCGCTCCAGATGTAGCCGTAGTACCCGGCGTCGTACCCGCCCGAGAACGTGTGCGCGAAGTACGTCGACGAGTAGCGGGGCGGGACGGCCGGGGCGTCGACGCCGGCGTCGGCCAGGGCCTGCCGTTCGAATGCCTCGACGTCGGTGACCGCGGCCGCTTCGGCAGCGGTGAGCCGGTGCCAGGCCTGGTCGAGCAGTGCGGCCGCCAGGTACTCGGTCGTGCCGAAGCCCTCGTTGAACCCCTCCGAGTCGCTGAGCCCGAGGACGAGTTCGGGCGGCATCGGCTCGCCGGTCTCGTGGTGCTTCGCGTAGTTCGCCAACACCGAGGGCCAGGTCACCCACATCTCGTTGACCTGCGACGGGAACTCGACGAAGTCACGCTCGACGTTCGTGCCGGAGAACCGCGGGTAGGTCGTGCGGGCGATCAACCCGTGCAGCGCGTGTCCGAACTCGTGGAACAGCGTCTCCACCTCGTCCTGCGTCAGGAGCGTGGCCGAACCCGCGGCGGGCTTCGGCACGTTGAGGTTGTTCACGACGACGGGGAGCGTGCCGAGCAGGTGCGACTGCTCCACGACGGGGTTCATCCACGCGCCGCCCCGCTTGCCGTCCCGCGTGTGCAGGTCGAGCAGGTACAGCCCCACGGGCTCGTCCTGCTCGTCGGTGACCTCGAACACGCGGACCTCGTCGTTGTAGCCACGGAGGTCGGGTCGTTCGGTGAACCGCAGGCCGTACAGGGCGGTGGCCGCGTGGAAGACGCCGTCGACCAGGACCCGGTCGGCTTCCAGGTAGGGGCGGAGCGTTCCGCTGTCGGCGGCGAACTGCTCACCGCGCAGGACCTCGGTGGCGTACGCCCAGTCCCACGACTCGACCTCGTACCCGACGGCCCGCGACCGCACCGCCCGCTCGTCGCGTGCGTTGGCGGTGGCGGCCGGCACGAGCGACGACAGCAGCCCGGCGACGGCGTCGGGGTCGCCGGCGGTCTCGTCGGCCGTGACGACCGAGGCGTGGTCGCGGAACCCGAGCAGCTCCGCGCGCTCGGCACGGAGGCGCACGATCCGCAGCAGGACGTCGCGGTTGTCGAAGGCGTTGCCGCGTCGTCCGCGGGAGAGCGACGCCTCCATGATCCGCTGTCGGAGCCCGCGGTCGGTGAGCGTGGCGAGCCAGGGGTGCCCGGTGTAGAGCGGCAGGGTGACGAGCCAGCCGTCCAGGCCGCGGTCGGCCGCTGCGGCGGCGGCCGCGGACAGTGCGCCGTCGTCGAGTCCGGCGAGCTCGGACTCGTCGGTGACGTGCACGGCCGCGTCGTTCGTGTCCTCGAGCAGGTTCCGCTCGAAGGTCGTCGTCAACGAGGAGAGCTCCTGGTTGACGGCGGTCAGTCGTTCCTTGCCGGCGTCGTCGAGTCCGGCGCCGGCGAGCGTCATCTCGGTCAGGGTGCGGTCGACGAGGCGTCGGTCCTCGTCCGACAGACCGGCAGCGTCCTCGAGGTCGTCGTGCACGGCCCGCACGCGCGCGTACAGGCGGGCGTCCAGCACGACGGCGTCACGGTGAGCGGCCAGGAGCGGGGACAGTTCGGCCTCGAGGTCGCGGAGCGCGTCGGTCGAGTCGGCCGAGGTGACGGTGGAGAAGACCATCTCGACCCGCTGCAGCAGCTGTCCGGACCGTTCGAGCGCGACGAGGGTGTTCTCGAACGTCGGCGGGTGCGGGTCGGTGGCGATCGCCTCCACCTCGGCGCGGTGCTCGGCCATCCCGGCGTCGAACGCCGGTCGGTAGTGCTCCGTCCGGACGTCGTCGAACGGCGGGAGGGCGTAGGGGAGAGTGCTCGGTTCGTCGAACGGAGTGGCCATCCCCACAACCTATCCACCGGCCCGTGTCAGGGCGTGGCGGCGTCGATGAGGACCGCGGCTGCGCGCCGGGCGTGGACGGCAGCGTCGGGGGTGCCGGCGATCGCGGCGGTCGTCTGTGCCCCTTCGGCGAGGAGTGCGAGCTGCGCGGCGAGCTCCTCGGCGCGCTCGACGTCGGAGACGGCCTGCACGGCGAGTTCGCTGACGAAGCGCTGGAACGACTCCTTGTGCTCCCGGGCGATGGCCGCGACGGCCGGCGAGGTCGCACCGAGCTCACCGAACGCGTTGATGAACCCGCACCCGCGGAACGTGTCGTCGCCGAACCACGACTCGAGGAAGTCGTAGACGGCGAGCATCTTCGCGCGCGGGCCCTCTGCGGAGTCGACGGCCGCGCGGATGCCCCGCTCCCAGAGCCCGTGCCGCCCGGTCAGGACGGCGGCGACGAGCTGGTCCTTGCCGGGGAAGGCGGCGTAGAGCTTCTTGAGCGAGACCCCGGCGGTCGTCCGGATCTCGTCCATGCCGACGGACTGGATGCCGCGCGCGTAGAACAGCGCATCGGCGGTGTCGACAATCCGTGCCGTCGTCTCCGGCTCGACCGTGCTCGTGGCCATGGGCACTCCGTCCGTCCACTGTCCGCCGGCCGGGGCCCGCGCCGGGAACGCTGGTTCTCCACTGTACGCCGCGGACGGTTCCCCCTGGGCTCCGCGTTCCCGTCAGTCTTCCGACCCCGCGTCGTCCGGGTCCGTCACCTGCGCGTGACCGAGCGGGTCGAGGTGGATCGACGTCCCGTCGTCCAGCTCGACCACGGGCTTGCCCTCCAGGAAGGTGAGCGTCCAGCGCCACGTCGACGCGTCGACCGATTGCGCCGCCAGGTCCTCCTCGACGCTGCGGACCGCGACGATCATCGTCTCGGGCAGCCGCGCGGGCGGCTCCGCACCGACGCTCCATCTCGTGCCCAACTGCATGTGTGCCTCCAGTCCGTGGGTGACGGGGACGCAGGACGCCCCGCCCGTGTCTCCACGGTAACGGGGCGTCCTCGGTGTCCGGGTCGCGGCCCGGGTGCTCCGACTAGGCCGAGGGCTGCTCGGCCAGCTCGATCTCGGTGACCGCGAACTCGTCGCCGTCCACGAAGGCGAGGTCCTGGATGCGGCCGACGGCCGCCAGGTCCACGGCCGCGCGCTCCACCAGTTCGCGGAGGTCCGCGGGCGCCTGCACGACGGCCCGGATGACGGGCGTCTTCTGGGACGCCTTCGCGGCCGTCTTCGCACCGCGGATGCCGATGAGCGCCTGCCCGACGGCGGCGAGCAGACCGGTCTCGGCCTGGTCGACCGGCAGGTCGGCACGCGTCGGCCAGGAGGCCCGGTGCACGCTGGTCTCGTGGGTCCAGGCCCAGACCTCCTCCGTCGCGTACGGGAGGAACGGGGCGAGCAGACGGAGCAGGACGTCGATCGCGCCGCGGAGCGCGAGCACCGCGCTCGCCTGGGTCTCGTGGGTCGCGTCCGCAGCGGTGCCGTACGCACGCTCCTTGACGAGCTCGAGGTAGTCGTCGCAGAAGGTCCAGAAGAACCGCTCGGTGATCTCGAGCGCACGGGCGTGGTCGTACCCGTCGAACGCCGCGGTGGCCTGGTCGACGACGGTGCCGAGTGCGGCGAGCATGTCGACGTCGAGGGCCTCGGTGACCTGGTGTGCGCCGGTCGGCAGCTCGAAGCCGTAGACGAACTTCGCGGCGTTGAGGACCTTGATCGCCAGACGACGGCCGACCTTGATCTGCTTCGGGTTCTGCGGATCGAAGGCCGCGTCGGTCCCGAGCTTCGACGAGGCCGCCCAGTACCGGACCGCGTCCGCACCGTGCTGCTCGAGGATCGACAGCGGCGTGACGACGTTGCCCTTCGACTTCGACATCTTCTTGCGGTCGGGGTCGACGATGAAGCCGGAGATCGAGGCGTTCGTCCACGGAACCACGTCGGCCTCGAGCTGGCTGCGGAGCACGGTCGTGAACAGCCAGGTCCGGATGATGTCCTGCGCCTGCGGGCGGACGTCGTACGGGTACACCAGGCCGTAGAGCTCGGGGTCGGTCTCCCACTTGCCGGCGAGCTGCGGGGTGAGGGACGAGGTCGCCCAGGTGTCCATCACGTCGAGCTCGCCCTGGAAGCCGCCGGGGACACCGCGCTGCGACTCGTCGTACCCGGGAGCCGGGTCGGACGACGGGTCCACGGGCAGCTGCGCCTCGGTCGGGACGATCGGCTGGTCGAAGACCGGGTTGCCGTCGGCGTCGAGCGGGTACCAGACCGGGATCGGCACGCCGAAGAAACGCTGGCGCGAGATGAGCCAGTCGCCGGACAGGCCACCGACCCAGTTCTCGTACCGGACCTTCATGAAGTCGGGGTGGAACGCGATCTGGTTCCCCCGTTCGAGCAGGGTCGCCTTGAGCTGCTCGTCGCGGGCCCCGTTGACGATGTACCACTGGCGGGTGGAGACGATCTCGAGCGGCTTGTCGCCCTTCTCGAAGAACTTGACCGGGTGGTTGATCGTCTTCACGTCGCCGACGAGCTCGCCGGACGCGGTGAGGGCGTCCACGACGACCTTCTTGGCGGAGAACACCGTCTTGCCGGCCATCTCGGCGTAGAGCGCCCGGCCCTCGGCGGACTCGATCCACGCCGGCTCCTCGGAGCGGATACGGCCGTCGAACCCGATCACGGAGCGGTTCGGCAGCTGCAGCTCGCGCCACCACACGACGTCGGTGGTGTCGCCGAACGTGCAGATCATCGCGATGCCGGCGCCCTTGTCCTTCTGCGCGAGGTGGTGCGCGAGCACCGGGACCTCGACGTCGAACAGCGGGGAGCGCACGGTCGTGCCGAACAGGTCCTGGAACCGCTCGTCGTCCGGGTGCGCGACGAGGGCGACACACGCCGGCAGGAGCTCGGGGCGCGTGGTCTGGATGACGACGTCACCGCTGCCGTCGGACTTGTGGAAGGCGAGGCCGTGGTACGCGCCCGGCATCTCCTTGTCCTCGAGCTCCGCCTGGGCGACCGCGGTGCGGAACGTCACGTCCCACAGGGTCGGGGCGTCGGCCTGGTAGGCCTCGCCGCGCTCGAGGTTGCGGAGGAAGGCGCGCTGGGCGCTGGCACGCGAGGTCGCGTCGATCGTGCGGTACGACTGCGTCCAGTCGACGGAGAGCCCGAGGGTGCGGAAGAGCTCCTCGAACTGCTGCTCGTCCTGGACGGTCAGCTGGTCGCAGAGCTCGATGAAGTTGCGACGCGAGATCGGCAGCTGGTCGGCGGCCTTGCTCGACTTGCCGTCGCCGCCCTCGAACGGCGGCGTGAAATCGGGGTCGTAGGGGAGCGACGGGTCGCACCGGACGCCGTAGTAGTTCTGCACGCGACGCTCGGTGGGGAGCCCGTTGTCGTCCCAGCCCATCGGGTAGAACACGTGCTTGCCCCGCATGCGCTCGTACCGGGCCTTGAGGTCGGTGTGCGTGTACGAGAACACGTGCCCGATGTGCAGCGAACCCGAAGCGGTCGGCGGCGGGGTGTCGATCGAGTAGACGGCGGACCGGTCACCGGCGGCGGCGCGGTCGAACCGGTAGGTGCCGTCCTGCTCCCACTGCGGTCCCCAGACCTGCTCGAGTCCGTCCACCGATGGCTTGTCGGGCATGGGCTTGGTCATGGCTGCGCCTTCCGTTCGTATGTGCGGCACCGAGTCCGTGATGAGGTGCCTGAGTGTCCCCGCGCTCGACGGGGTCCCTCCAGCGTAGTGGTCGCCCCGTCGCCACGAGCCCGACTGGTAGGCTTCCGGGGTTTGTCCGGCGAGCGCGGCTCGCAGGTCGCCAGTGTCGCCGCCTCGTCGGACGCCCGAAGGACGCACAGCACACCGGAGGAACGACTTGCCAGCGAACGATACATCGACGCAGCCGCACGGGGACCGCCCGTTGCGGACGAAGGGCGCCGCCAAGCGCGCCCGGCGGAAGCTCACCGAGGACGACGTCACCGTCGTCGAGGAGTCGCTGCTCAAGCGTGCCGTCGCCGCAGCAGCGCTCGGCAATGCCATGGAGTGGTTCGACTTCGGCATCTTCGCCTACCTGACCGTCACCATCTCGAAGGTGTTCCTGCCGGCGGGCGACCCGACCTCGAACCTGGTCGCCACGTTCGGCTTCTTCGCCGCCGCGTTCATCGTCCGCCCGATCGGTGGCGCGGTGTTCGGCCCGATCGGCGACAAGATCGGCCGGCAGAAGGTCCTCGCGCTGACGATGATCCTGATGGCCGCGGGCACGCTGATGATCGGCCTGATCCCGTCCTACGACACGATCGGCTTCTGGGCGCCGGTGCTGCTGCTCGTCGCGCGGTTCGTGCAGGGCTTCTCGACGGGTGGTGAGTACGGCGGTGCCGCGACGTTCATCGCGGAGTACTCGCCCGACAAGCGCCGCGGTTTCATGGGCTCGTGGCTCGAGTTCGGCACGCTCGCCGGCTACGTGCTCGGCGCCTCGATCGTCACGGTCCTGCAGTACGCGATGCCCGAGGACGCCCTGCTGAGCTGGGGCTGGCGCATCCCGTTCATCGTGGCCGGGCCGCTCGGCCTCATCGGGCTGTACCTGCGGCTCAAGCTGGAGGAGACCCCGGCATTCCAGAAGCAGCAGGAGCAGGCTGCCGAGCGCGAGTCGCAGAAGACCCCGTTCCTCAAGCTCTTCGCCGAGAACTGGCGCTCGCTCATCGTCTGCATCGGCCTCGTCCTGGTCTTCAACGTGACCGACTACATGCTCCTGTCGTACATGCCGACCTACCTCGAGACGAACCTCGGGCAGAACGCCACGTTCGGCCTCATCCTCATCGTCATCGTGATGATCCTCATGATGGTCGTCATCACGTTCGGCGGACGGCTGTCGGACCGGTTCGGTCGTCGCCCCGTGCTCGCCGCGGGATGCATCGGGTTCATCCTGCTGTCCTGGCCGGCGCTGAAGCTCGTGCAGACCGGCACCGGCCCCGGCGTCTTCGCCGGCCTGCTCATCCTCGGTCTGGTCCTGGTGACGTTCACGTCGACCATGCCGTCGACGCTCCCGGCGCTGTTCCCGACGATCATCCGCTACGGCGCGCTGGCCATCGCGTTCAACGTGTCGGTCTCCCTCTTCGGTGGCACGACGCCGCTGGCGACGCAGGCGCTCATCGCCGGGGCGAAGGACGCCGGCTTCGGCTGGGCCGAGGACATCCCGGCCTTCTACCTCATGCTCGCCGCCCTGATCGGGCTGGTCGCCGTGTACTTCACGAAGGAGACGGCGAGCTCACCGCTCATGGGCTCCGGCCCGACGGTTGCCCACGAGGACGAGGTCGCCGACGTCATCGCGGAGTACGACGACCCGACCTCGGAGCTCGCGCAGTCCGACTGGGCGAAGGACTTCTCGACGAGCCAGTTCCCGGTCGTCCCTGAGGACGGCAGCGCCCCAGGATCGCGCCAGGAGCAGGCACCCGCCGGTTCCTGACCCGCCGACCACCCGGCCGGGAGGCCCGTCCTGCGTCCGCAGGGCGGGCCTCCCTCGCGGATCGTCCTCTGCCCCTGACGAGTCGGGGCGGTCCCGGCCGCTCCGGGAGCCCGGGTCAGGCGGGCTCGGTGGGGCCGGCGGTGAGCCGTTCGGCGGCGCGGACGAGTCTCTCGGTGACCGGATGGGTCGGACGGGCGAGGACCTCGTCGGCGGGACCGGACTCGACAACAGTGCCGTCGTGCACGACGAGCACGTCGTCGGCCAGGCGACGGACGGCCCGGAGGTCGTGCGACACGAACACCATCGCGACACCGGTCTCGTCCCGGAGCCGTTCGAGCAGTGTCAGCACGGCGTCCTGCACGGTCGCGTCGAGGGCGGTGACGGGCTCGTCGAGCACCATCACCTCGGGCTCGGTCGCGAGGGCCCGGGCGATCGCGAGCCGCTGCCGCTGCCCGCCGGACAGGGTGCGCGGGGAGCGACGCCGGAGCGCGGGGTCGAGCCCGACCTGCCGGAGCGCCGTCGCCACCCGGTCGCCGAGGGGTCCGGTCGCGCGCCGAGCCCGGCCGCCGGTGAGCGCGTCCGCGAGGACCCGGTCGACGTCCCACCGTTCGTCGAACGTCGCGCCGGGGTCCTGTACGACCGCGGCGATCCGCGGGCGACGATGGCGGCGGTCCCGTTCGGGCAGCGGCGCCCAGGGCTCGCCGCCGAGGTCGACCGCGCCGTCGTCGGGCGTCTCGAGCCCGAGGAGCATCCGCGCCACGGTCGTCTTGCCGGAACCCGAGGCCCCGACGATGCCGAGCACCCGACCACGGTCGACCCGGAGCGACACCTCGCGGACCGCCGGGACCCCGGCGTAGGTCCGGCGGAGTGCATGCGCCGCGAGCACGGGGGTCTCGACGGGACGGCCGGCAGCTGCGGCATCGGCGATCACGACGCCTGCGGCCCGGACGTCGCCACCGCGGACGCCGGCGGTCGGACCGCCGCGCAGGGGGCCGTCAGCCGTCCGCGCCGCCCGGACGAGTGCGCGCGTCGCCTCGTGCCGGGGTGAACCGAGCACGTCCGCGGTCCGCCCGTCCTCGACGACCCGTCCGCCGTGCATCACGACGACCCGGTCGGCCCACCCCGCGACGAGCCCGAGGTCGTGCGTCACGACGAGCACCCCGGTGCCGCGCAGCTGCGCCGCGCGGAGCTGCTCCATCACGGTGAGGGCGATGCCGGCGTCGAGCGCGGTCGTCGGCTCGTCGGCGACGAGCAGCCCGGGGTCCGCGATCGTGGCCGCGGCGATGAGCGCACGCTGCCGCATCCCGCCGGACAGTGTCCCGGCTGTGCGCCCCTCCGTGGCGAGCGCGGGGTCGAGTCCGACCGCCTCGAGCGCCGCTCCCACGGCGTCGACACGCTCGCGAGCGGTCAGGTCGGTGTGCAGCCGGAGTGCGTCGGCGACCTCCCGCCCGACGGGACGGAGCGGGTCCAGGGCGCCGAGGGCCTCCTGGCCGACGTAGCCGACGAGGCGTCCCCGGACGTCGCGCCACCGCCGATCGGACAACGCTCGGACATCGCGCCCGGCGAGCACGAGCCGGCGGGCGCCGATGCGGACGCCGTCCGCGGAGAGCCCGAGCGCAGCCCGGACGGTGACCGACTTGCCGGAACCGGAGGCGCCGACCAGGGCGACCAGCTCACCCGGGGCGACGTGGAGGTCGACGTCCTCGACGAGCGTCGTCGTCCCGACGGTGGCAGCGAGCCCCGCGACGTCGAGGACGGGCTCGGCGGTCCCGGCGCTGCTCACCGAGCATCCCCACGTCGGCGGAGCGCCCGACCGAGCACCGTCACCGCGGTCGCGAGGACGACGATCGCGAGGCCCGGGAACGTGCTCATCCACGGGGCCGTCTGCAGGTAGGTGCGGCCGTCGGCGAGCATGGCGCCCCACTCCGGCGCGGGTGGCGGTGTCCCGACGCCGAGGTAGCTCAGGGCCGATGCCCACACCACCGCCTGACCGATGCCGAGCGTGCCGACGGCGATGATCGGCCAGAGGGCGGCGGGCAGCACGTGGCGGAACACGATCGCGGCGGGGGAGCGGCCGAGGAGCACGGCGGTCTCGACCACCTGCGACGCCCGCGCGGTCCGGACCAGCCCCCGCACGATCCGGGCGTACCCCGGCGCGGTCGCGAACCCGACGGCGAGCATGGCCGGCACCGGACCCGGGCCGGTCACCGCGATGACGACGAGCGCGACGAGCAGCAGCGGCAGCGCGAAGGCGACCTCGGTCACCCGACCGACGACTGCGTCGACCACCCGTCCACCGAGCCCGGCCAGGACGCCGAGCAGCACGCCGGTCACGCCGCCGACGAGCGTGGCGACGACGCCGACCAGGAGCGACGCCCGCGTCCCCGCGACGACCCGCGCCAGGACGTCCCGCCCCGACTCGTCGGTGCCGAACGGACGACCCGGGCCTGGTGGCAAGAGGGCCTCGGCCGGGGAGACCGCCAGCGGGTGCGCGCCGCCGAGCAGCGCCGGCCACAGGGCGGCGACCACCGCGACCGCCACCACGGCGGCCGCGATGGTGCCTGCCGGCCCGAGCGTCCCCCCACGGAATCGCTCGGACCGGCGTCCGGCGCGTGCGCCGAACGTCTCGGACGGCCTGGTCGGCGTGCCGCCGGACCTGCCGTCGGGGTCGGTGCCGGGTCCGGGAGCGACCGGCTCGGTGCCGGACGGGAGGCCCGGGTCGAGGATGCCGCTCACCGTGCCTCCGCCTCGCCGCCGCGCGGGTCGACTGCGCGCTCGACGAGGTCGGCCACGGCGAGCACGACGACGTACGCCGCCGCCGACACGAGCGCGATCCCTGCGACGAGCGGCATGTCCCGCTGCGTCACCGCGGTCACGAGTGCCCGGCCTATCCCGGGGAGCGCGAACACCGACTCGACGACGACGGCCCCGGACACGAGCGACCCGAAGGCCCAGGCGGACAGGGCGATCCCGGGGAGTGCGGCGTGCCGGAGCAGGTGCCGACCGAACAGTCCGGCACGGGACTCGCCCCGACCCCGGGCGGCCAGCGCGAAGGCGGACCGCTGCGCGTCCACCACGCCGTCGCGGATCGTCTCGGCCAGGTACCCGGCGACCGGCACCGCGACGACGAGCACTGGCAGGACCCAGCCGCGCAGCGTGCCGTCGCTCACGGCGGGCACCCACCCCAGGGAGCTGGCGAACACCACGATGAGCACGCTGCCGAGCCAGAAGTGCGGCATCACGCTGGCGGTGACGGCCAGGCCGGTGGTCAGCAACGCCGCTGTCCGGCCTCGTTGCGTCGACCACCACGCGGCCACGACCGCCAGCAGCCAGGCGACCCCGAGCCCGGCGACCGCGAGGGTCAGCGTCACGGGCAGTTCCTGCGCGAGGAGCGTCGACACCGGCGTCCGGAAGGCGTACGAGTCCCCGAGCTGCCCCGCCGCCAGACGGCCGAGGAACACCAGGTACTGCACGAGGACGGGCTGGTCGAGCCCGTACTCGGACCGCACCTGGGCCACCGCCTCGGCCGACGCCTGGGACCCCGGCCCGCCGAGGATCGCGAGGGCGGGGTCCCCCGGGATGAGACGGATCGCGACGAACACGATCGTGGCGACGGCCCAGAGCACCCCGATGCCGCCGAGGACGCGGCGCACCGTCCAGCGCACCCAGCCCGCACGGGCGGGCTGGCGTGCCGGCCGGGCACCGGACCCCTCCCCACCGGCACGGCCTGTCGGCCGCTGGCGCGTCCGCCGGGAACCGGCGGCGTGGGCCCAAATGCGACGCAAGGAGATCAGCGCGCGATCCACGCCGTGCCGAACCACGGCGTCGAGACCGACGTGGTCGAGATGCCGTGGACGGCCGAGCGGTACAGGAAGTGGTTCTGCTGGTCGTAGAGCGGCAGGACCGTCCGGCTCTCGAGGATCGTCCGTTGTGCCTGCTCGACCAGCTCCGCTCGCTCGTTCGCGTCCGAGGTCTGCGACGCCTTCTCGAGCAGTTCGTCGAGGGCCGGGTCGTCGAGCTGCGCCAGGTTCGCGAAGTAGCCCGACGGTGCCGGGGTGATCGAGGCGGAGTCGTACAGGATGCGGAGGACGTCCGGGCCGACCTTCGTGTACGGGGCGCTGACGACGTCGTACTGGTTCTCCGCGAGTGCCGCGTACCAGCTCGACAGGTCGAGTTCTTGCAGCCGGACCTCGATGCCGACCTCGGCTTCGGACGCCTGGATCTGCTGGAACAGGCTGCGCTCGGCGGGGACGGACTGGTTCGTCGACACCGGGAACGTGACGGTCAGGGTCTTCCCGTCCTTCTCGCGGACGCCGTCGCTGTTGGTCTTCCAGCCGGCCTCGTCGAGCAGACGCTTCGCCTCGGCCGGGTCGTACGCGAACAACGACTCGTCCGAGTACGACGTCGGCTCGACGCTCGACAGCACGGAGTACGAGCGCTTCGCGGTGCCGAGGAAGAGCGACCGCAGGCCCGGGTCGATCTCGGCAGCCGCGATGAACGCCTCGCGGACAGACTCGTCGCGGAAGACGCCGTGGCCCGAGTTCAACTCGAGACGGTTCGACGCACCCGGGCGGGGAGCGTCGAGGTCGCGGATGCTGCCCTTCGCCGAGGCTGCCTTGAGCTGGTCGGGCTGGGCGTTGTCGATGACGTCGACCTGGCCGGACTGCAGGGCCGCGTACCGCGAGGTCGAGTCGGGCAGGAACCGCCAGGTGAGTCCGTCCAGGCGCGGCTCGGTGGACGACCCGGCGAGCGGCGTGTACGCCGTGTTCCGTTCGAGCGTGACGCGGTCGCCGTGCTTCCACCCGGTGACCGCGAAGGGGCCGGTGCCGACAGGGGACTCGCAGTTCGTCGCCTGCTTCCGCTGGAGCGCCTTCGGGGACTCCATACCGACCCACGGCTGCGAGAACGACTCGAGCAGTGCGGCGTCGGGACGGCTGAGGGACAGCGTCACCGTGTGGTCGTCGGTGGCGGTCGCCTTCTCGATCGACTGCAGGGCGAGGTACCCGGTGCTCGAGGCCGTGGCCGGGTCCTGCACGTGCTCGATGTTCGCGACCACAGCCGCGGCGTCGAAGGGGGTGCCGTCGGTGAAGGTGACGTCGTCGCGGAGCGTGAACGTGAGGACCTTCCCGTCGTCGCTCGTCGTCCACTTCTCGGCGAGCTCGGGCGTCGGCCGCCCGTCGTCGTCGAGCCCGACCAGTTCCTCGATGTACTGCGTCGCCAGCAGCGCCTGGGGGTAGTTGCCGCCGACGTGCGGGTCCAGGCAGGTCGGCTCGGCGTCGCCGGAGGCGTAGGTGAGCGTGCCGCCGCTGACGGGCGTGCTGCTGTCCCCGGCGGCACCGTCGCCGGAGCACGCGGTGACGGCCAGGAGGATCGTGGCCGCGCCGGCGACGCCGGTCACGATGCGCCGCAGCGCCGGGCTTTTCTGTACTGGGTCCAAGATCATGGCTGGCCGAGTCTAGCGCTTTACTGGAGGCATGGACGAACCGATCCGCCGCGGTGGGCGACCGCGCCGCTCGAGCGCCGAGGTGCTCGCGGACGCCGCCGCCGAGCTCTTCCTGGAGCAGGGCTACGGACGGACCACGGTGGACCAGATCGCCGCCCGTGCCGGGGTGAGTCGGGCCACCTTCTTCAACTACTTCACCGCCAAGTCCGACGTCATGTGGCTCGACCTCGACGCAGCGGTCGCTGACCTGCCGCGGCACCTGGCGTCCTCGACCGAGTCGAGCGCCGTCCGTGCCGTCGAGGAGGCCCTGCTCGCCGCCGCCCGGGCGCACGACCCGGAGCGCGTGCCCTGGGCGATCGCGCAGGCCGAGGTGATGGACGTCGGCGACGGACTCGTCGCGAGCGTCGCCACCCGGGTGACCGCGCAGCACCAGGCGGTCGCGTCCTTCGTCGCCGGTCGGACCGGGGAGCACGCGGGGTCGCTGTGGCCGCAGACCGTGGCGGGCGCGATGCTCGGTGCCGCCGCCGCGGCGTTCGGGGTGTGGGTGCGGGACGGCGTCGCGCGACGGCCGCTCGTCGAGTACGTCGCCGCCGCGCTGACGCCCGTGGTCGCGGGGCTCGACGCGCGCTGACGGCACCGGTCTGGCCGCACCGGTCCGCTGTCGCCGGTCCGGCCGTGCCGGAACGAGGTGCCGGTCCGGCACGGCCGGGTCGAGGCCGCAGGCGGCAGACGGCAGACGGCAGACGGCAGGCGGTAGGCGGTAGGCGGTAGGCCGACCCTGTCCGGGCCGCGCCGGAGCACCGGTCTGCCCGCCCCGGTCCGCTGGTAGGTTCGGGATGCGCCGTCCGAGGGGGACGGCCACCGACATCAGGGGGACCCGTGTCCGACACACCCGATCAGCAGCAGCTGTCGTCGTCCGGACCGGGTCCGGATCCGGACCACACCGGAGGGCCGGACGGTCTGTCGGACCGCGGGCAGGGCCTCCCGGCCGACCAGGGCCAGGTGCCCCCGGCACCGCAGTGGACCGGCGGGCGGGACGCGCGCACCGGGGTTCCGCAGGATCCGGCGCCCCCGGCGCCGCAGGTCCCCGGGCAGCAGTACCCGGGCGGCCCGCAGCAGCCCTGGCAGGGTCCGGGCGCCCCGGTCGCGCAGCCCGGCGGTGCCGCGGCGTTCGGGACCCAGCCCCCGCAGCAGTCCCGTGGTCGCCGAGCGCTCGTCACCATCGCGGGCATCCTGGCGTTCGTCGTCGCCGCCGCGCTGGTCCGCTGGGGCTTCGCCTCGTTCGGTGGTCCGTCCAAGCAGGAGCTCGTCGACGAGGGTGTCGCCAAGATCTCCGAGCAGACCACGTTCCCGCGGCAGGTCGACGAGATCACGACGTGGACCGGGGTCGAGGCCGAGGACGAGGCCATCCACTACCGCTACCGGGTGGACGCCGACCCGGCCGCCGTCTCCGAACGCACGATCCGTGACTCGGTGCTGTCGAACCTCTGCTCGACGGACGCGACCCGCGACATCCTCGAGGAGGACATCGCGATGCGGTACTCCTACGTCTTCACCGGCTCTGACCAGACCGTCGACCTGGAGTTCACGAACGACGACTGCTGACCGTCCCGGGGGTCAGGCGCGGAGCGTGCCGGCGCCGCCGGACGCCACGTCCTCGACCGTGCCGTCCCGGACCACGTCCGGGATGTCGTCGCTCGTCGGCCGCAGGACCGGGGCGCCCGGCACGGACAGCGTGAGCACCGCCTCCTCGACGTACTGGCTCTGCTCCAGCGAGTCCTCGATCCGGCGGAGCCGAGCGGCCACGTGCTCCTCGGTGTCGTTGCCGACGAGGTCGACCGCGGCGACGAGGTAGACGCGGGACGGCCCGACGAACTCGAGGTGCAGGTAGCTCACGCTCTCCACCTGCTCCCGGGCGAGCAGCTCGACGAGCACGGCGTTCTCGAGCTCCGGGGACGTGCTCTCCCCGAGCAGGAACCGGCGGTTGCGGTCGATGAGGACGATCGCGACGACCCCGAGCAGCAGCCCGACGGCGATGGACCCGATCGCGTCGAACACGGCGAGCCCGGTGACCTGGTGCAGGAAGACCCCGAGGAACGCGATGACCAGGCCGACCAGGGCGGCGGCGTCCTCGGCGAACACGGCCCGGAGCGTCGGGTTCGAGGACTGCAGCACGTGGCGGAGGACCGGGACCCGGCGCTTCGTCGCGGCGCCGCGGGCCTGCCGGAACGCCTGCAGGAAGCTCGTGCCCTCGAGACAGAACGACACCGCGAGCACGATGTAGTTGAGGGTGACGTCCTCGGCCGGGCCGGTGTCCCCGAGCTCGCCGATGCCGTGCGTGATGGAGACGATCGCGCCCGCGGTGAAGAGCCCGAACGCGGCGAACATCGACCAGATGTACGTCTCGCGGCCGTACCCGAGCGGGTGTCTCGCGTCGCGCTTCCGGGCACCCCGCCGTTCCGCGACGAGCAGGAACACCTCGTTGCCGGTGTCCGCCCACGAGTGCGCGGCTTCGGCGACCATCGACGCCGAGCCCGACACGAGGGCGGCGACCGACTTCGCGATCGCGACGAGCAGGTTCGCCCCGAAGGCGATGAGGACGGTGAGCAGCGACTCGGGCTTCTGCTGCGAGGACGAGGCGTCCGGAGCGGTCTCCGGGGCCTCGGGGGACGACGACGAGGGCATCGCTCCAGCATGCTCCCGTCCGGTAGAGTCGGTCCCACAGGCATCGATCCGGCCATCACCGGGGAGCCTCCCGGAAGAACACGGCACCGACGGGGTCGTCACTAGAACCGGGCGGGTTCGGGACCGACACCACCCCGACGCAGAGTGGTCACGAGCAGGCGTTGCGCGCCGGTCCGTGGCAAGCGAGGTGGTACCGCGGAGCGCAGGCTCCGTCCTCGTGGTCCAGTTCCACCGACCTCCAGGAGCCTCCCGTGCGGTACCCGCTGAACTCCGAACCCGACGGCGTGACCCCGTCCCCGTCCTTCCCCTCGGTCGAGGACGGCATCCTCGCCTTCTGGAAGGGCGACGACACCTTCCGTGCCTCCATCGCCCAGCGCGAGGGCTGCGACGAGTGGACCTTCTACGACGGCCCGCCGTTCGCCAACGGCCTGCCGCACTACGGCCACCTGCTGACCGGGTACGCGAAGGACGTCTTCCCGCGCTACCAGACCATGCGTGGCAAGCAGGTGCACCGCCGCTTCGGGTGGGACACCCACGGTCTGCCCGCCGAGCTCGAGGCGATGCGGCAGCTCGGCATCACCGAGAAGCACGAGATCGACGCCATGGGCATCGACGTCTTCAACGCAGCCGCCAAGCGATCCGTCCTGCAGTACACCGACGAGTGGCAGCAGTACGTGACTCGTCAGGCGCGCTGGGTCGACTTCGAGGACGACTACAAGACGCTCGACGTCACGTACATGGAGAGCGTCCTCTGGGCATGGAAGACGCTGTGGGACAAGGACCTGGCGTACGAGGGCTTCCGGGTCCTGCCGTACTGCTGGAACGACCAGACCCCGCTGTCGAACCACGAGCTCCGCATGGACGACGACGTCTACAAGATGCGTCAGGACCAGTCCGTCACGGTCGCGTTCCCGCTGACCGGTGCGCGTGCGGAGGAGCTCGGGCTGACCGGCGTCCGCGCCCTCGCCTGGACGACCACCCCCTGGACGCTGCCGACCAACGCCGCGCTCGCGGTCGGTCCGGCGATCGCGTACGCGGTCCTGCCGGCCGGGCCGGGAGGCGCGGCTGACGGTGGCGCCGCCGGTTCCGCGACGTACCTGCTCGCGTCCGACACGGTCGCCGCGCACGCGAAGGACCTCGGCTACGCCTCGGCCGAGGAGGCCGTCGACGCCGTCAGCCGGACGATCGAGGGCCGGGAGCTCGACGGCGTCACCTACGAGCGCCTGTTCGACTTCCTGTCGGAGACCGAGGGCATGGAGAACGGCTGGAAGGTCCTCGTCGCCGAGTACGTCGAGACGGGCGAGGGCACCGGCATCGTGCACCAGGCCCCGGCCTACGGTGCCGACGACCAGGAGGTCTGCGCGGCCGCGGGCATCCCCGTGGTGCTCTCCCTCGACGAGGGCGGCCTGTTCACGTCGCAGTTCGGCGAGGTCGCCGGGATGCTCTGGTCCGACGCGAACAAGCCCCTGACGAAGGCCGTCCGTGACGCCGGCCGGCTCCTCCGCCAGGCGTCGTACGAGCACAGCTACCCGCACTGCTGGCGCTGCCGCAAGCCGCTCATCTACAAGGCCGTCTCGTCGTGGTTCGTCCGCGTCACCGAGTTCCGCGACCGCATGGGCGAGCTGAACCAGGACATCACCTGGGTGCCGGACAACGTGAAGGACGGCCAGTTCGGCAAGTGGGTCGGCAACGCCATCGACTGGTCGGTCTCCCGCAACCGCTACTTCGGCACGCCCATCCCGGTGTGGGTGTCCGACGACCCGGAGTACCCGCGTCAGGACGTCTACGGCTCGCTCGAGGAGATCGAGCGCGACTTCGGCCGCCTGCCCCGCAACGCCGAGGGCGAGGTCGACCTGCACCGGCCGTTCATCGACGAGCTGACACGGCCGAACCCGGACGACCCCACGGGGCGGTCGACGATGCGACGGATCACCGACGTGTTCGACGTCTGGTTCGACTCCGGCTCGATGCCGTACGCCCAGGTGCACTACCCGTTCGAGAACCGGGAGTGGTTCGACACCCACAGCCCGGCCGACTTCATCGTCGAGTACATCGGGCAGACCCGCGGCTGGTTCTACGTCATGCACGCGCTCTCGACCGCGCTGTTCGACCGTCCGGCGTTCACGAACGTGATCAGCCACGGCATCGTGCTTGGGTCCGACGGGCAGAAGATGTCGAAGAGCCTGCGGAACTACCCGGACGTGTCCGAGGTGTTCCACCGCGACGGCGCCGACGCGATGCGCTGGTTCCTCATGTCGTCGTCGGTGATCCGCGGCGGCAACCTCGTCGTCACCGAGGAGGGCATCCGACAGGGCGTCCGCGAGTTCCTCCTGCCGCTGTGGTCGACGTACTACTTCTTCACCCTCTACGCGAACGCCTCCGGCGATCAGGGGTACCGAGCCACCCGCAGCACCGCGAGCACCGACGTGCTCGACCGGTACCTCCTCGCGAAGACCCGCGTGCTCGTCGCCGATGTCACGACGCACCTCGACGCGCTCGACACCCCGCTGGCCGCGCAGGCGATCCGCGACTTCGCCGACGTGCTCACCAACTGGTACGTCCGGCGGTCGCGGGACAAGTTCTGGGCCGGCGCCGAGTCCTCCCCGGAGGCCCGTGCCGCGTTCGACACGCTGTTCACGGTCCTCGAGACGCTCGCCCGGGTGGCGGCGCCGCTGGCACCGCTCGTCACCGAGGAGGTCTGGAAGGGCCTGACCGGTGACCGCAGCGTGCACCTGACCGACTGGCCGTCGGCCGACGAGTTCCCCGCGGACGACGCCCTCGTCGCGGCGATGGACCGCGTGCGGGACGTCGCGTCGAAGGGCCTCGCGCTCCGCAAGGCGACCGGCAAGCGCGTCCGTCTGCCCCTCGCCACCCTGACGCTCGTCGTGCCGGACACCGCGGCCGTCGAGCCGTTCGCGGACATCCTCCGCGACGAGCTCAACGTCAAGCGCGTCGTGCTCGAGCAGCAAGCCGAGGAGTCCCTGGCGCAGTACGGCATCGAGCGGAAGCTCACCGTCAACGCTCGCGCTGCCGGCCCCCGCATCGGCAAGGCCGTGCAGCAGGTCATCCCGGCCGCCAAGCGGGGCGACTGGACCGCGACCGAGACCGGCGTGACCGTCGGCGGCGTCGACCTCGTCGAGGGCGAGTTCACGCTCGACCTCACCGTGGCCGACACGTCCAAGGCCGTGGCGTTCCTCGACGGCGGCGGGTTCGTCGTCCTCGACACCGTCACCACGCCGGAGCTCGAAGCCGAGGGCATCGCCCGCGACGTCGTCCGTGCCGTGCAGCAGGCCCGACGCGACGCCGGTCTCGACGTCGGTGACCGCATCGTCCTGACGCTCCGTGCGGACGAGACGGCAGCAGCCGCGATCGGCGTGCACGAGACGCTCATCGCGAACGAGACCCTCGCCGGCGGAGTACAGGTCGTGCCCACGACGTTCGGTCAGGACGAGGACACCGTCGCGGTCGGCGACGAAGCGAAGGTGACCGTGGAGGTCCAGCGCGCATGAGCGACAGCAACGAGTACGAGGTCCCCGCGGAGGACGCGGACGGGATCGAGATCCCCGTCGGTCCGGCGGGCGACACCGCTCCCGGCGAGGAACTGCCGTACGGCGGGGACGACGACGAGGTCCGGCGGGTCGAAGCGGCGCTCATGGCCCGGATCGGGGAGCAGGCACCCGAACGGCGTCTGACCGCGACCCGTCGTGCCGTCGAGCTCCTGGGCGACCCGCACCTGGCGTACCCGGTCATCCACATCACCGGGACGAACGGCAAGACGTCGACCGCCCGGATGACCGAGAGCATCGTCCGCGCCCACGGGCTCCGCACCGGACTCATGACGAGCCCGCACCTGGTGTCGATCCGGGAGCGCATCGTCATCGACGGCGAACCGATCGAGCCGAGCCGGTTCGTCGAGAACTGGGACGACATCACCCCGATCCTCGAGATGACCGACGCCGAGCTCACCGCGAAGGGTGAGCAGCCGCTGACGTTCTTCGAGGCGCTGACCGTGCTGGCGCTCGCGTGCTTCGCCGAGGCACCCGTCGACGTGGCCGTGATCGAGGTCGGCATGGGCGGCGAGTGGGACTCCACCAACGTCGTGCAGAGCCAGGTGCAGGTGTTCACCCCGATCGCCATCGACCACGCGAAGCAGCTCGGCAGCACCGTCGCCGAGATCGCCCGGACGAAGTCGGGCATCGTCAAGCCGTCCTCGTCCGTGGTCACGAGCGCGCAGACGCCCGAGGCCCTCGCGGAGCTCGAGCGCGCGGCCGAACTCACCGAGTCGGCCCTCGCGGTGGAGGGGTCGGCGTTCCGGGTCACGAGCGACACCCCGGCCGTCGGCGGGCAGCTCGTCAGCGTGCAGGGCATCGCGGGCGCGTACGACGACCTGTTCGTGCCGCTGTTCGGCGCGCACCAGGCGCACAACGCGGCCGTCGCGATCGCCGCGGTCGAGTCGTTCCTCGGCCGCGGCAGCCAGGCCCTCGACGAGGACGTCCTCAGCGAGGGCCTCGCGAACGCGACGAGCCCGGGCCGCCTGCAGCCGATCGCGACCGGGCCGACCGTCGTGGTCGACGCCGCGCACAACCCGCACGGTGCCAAAGCCCTCGCCGACGCGCTGCCGGTGGCGTTCCCGTCGGAGCACGTCGTCGGCGTCGTCGGGATCCTCCGCGACAAGGACGCCCGCGGGTTCGTCCGTGCGCTCAAGGACACCGTCGCGACCTTCGTCGTGACGCAGCCGCCGGGGGAGCGTGCACTGGACGCGGACGAGTTCGCCCGGGTCGTCGTCGACGAGGTCGGCAACGACCGGGTCGTCGTCGAGCCGTCGCTCGCCGGCGCCCTGCAGGAGGCCCGTGACCTGGCCGACGACGCGGACGCCGAGGACGCCATGGTCCTCGTCGCCGGGTCGATCGTCATGGTGGGCGCGGTCATGGACCTGGTGCACCGGGAAGGCGGGACGAAGTGACGGACGCAGGGCGTGCCTCCCGGCCGCCGCGTGCACCCCGGGTCCGACGCCCGCGTCGTGACCGTGGTGCCCGCGAGAGCCTGCTCTCGATCACGCTGGGCCTCGAGGCGTTCATGTTCTTCTTCCCGATGCTCGTCGTCTACGGCAAGCACACGCTGCCGGCCGCCGTCGCCTTCGGCGGGGGCATCGCGGCGATCATCGTGCTCCTCCTCGCGTCCCGGATGACCGGTTCCCGGGCCGGTGTAGGGTTCGGATGGCTGCTGCAGGCGGCCATCCTCGCCACCGGGTTCATCGAGCCCTTCATGGTCGTGGTGGGCCTGGTGTTCCTGGCGTTGTGGGTCTTCTGCTTCGTCAAGGGCGGTCAGCTCGACCGGCAGAACGCCGCCCGTCGCGCCGCACTCGGCGAGGACTGATCCATCCCACCTCGAACCGCAGGGAGTCCCGCTGTGTCCGAACTCGAAGAGACCCTCGTCCTCGTCAAGCCCGACGGCGTCGCCCGCCAGCTCACCGGTGAGATCCTCCGCCGGATCGAGGCGAAGGGCTACGAGATCGTCGACCTGAAGATGCTGACCGCGCCGCGCGAGCTGCTCGACAGCCACTACGAGGAGCACCAGGGCAAGCCGTTCTTCGAACCGCTCGTGGAGTTCATGCAGTCCGGCCCGCTCGTCGCCGTGCGCGTCGCGGGCAACGGCGTCATCGCCGGTTTCCGCTCGCTCGCCGGCACCACCGACCCGACCTCGGCCGCCCCCGGCACCATCCGCGGTGACCTCGGTCGCGACTGGGGTCTCAAGGTCCAGCAGAACCTCGTGCACGGCTCCGACTCGGCCGAGTCCGCCGCCCGCGAGCTCGGGCTCTGGTTCGCCTGATCCGACTGACCTGTCCCGGTCCGACGGTGTCCGACCGGGACGACGACGGCCCCCGCACTCCTCGGAGTGCGGGGGCCGTCCTCGTACCGGCGCTCGGGTTACTTCGCGGACGCGCCGTTCGCCTCGACGAAGGCGGCGAACGCCTGGGCGTCGGCCCACGAGTTCGTGCCCTGGCCGTTGTACTGCTTGCCGTTGACGATGACGGTCGGGGTGCCCGTCAGCTTCGGCAGGTCGGAGTTCGGCAGCGGCTCGGTGAGCGCGCGGTTCGTGGCGTCGGCGACCCAGCCCGCGAACTCCTGGTCGGTGATGCAGGACTGCACCTTCTCGTTCGTCGCGCCGGCCTGCTTCGCGATGTCGGCCAGCTTGTCGTTGCTCAGCCCGCGGGTGTTCTCCGACGGCTGGTTCTCGTAGAACGCGCTGTTGACGTCGAGGAAGGCCTCCGGGTCGTAGTTCGCGACGCAGGCCGCGGCGGCGGCGGAGCGGGTCGAGTACTTCGAACCGAGCGAGGCGCGGTCGAGCAGGTTGAACGGGTGCACCTCGAGCGTGGCCGTGCCGTCCTGGACCCACTGCTTGATCTGGTCCATGTTCCCGGTCTCGAACTGGTTGCAGATCGGGCACATGTAGTCCTCGTACACGGTGATGTTCGTGACCGAGTCGTCCTGCTTCGTCGGCGTCGGCTCCCCGCCCTCGGGGATGGCCTTCGTCTCGACGGGCACGATCTTGCCGCTCTCGCCGGTGAGGACGATGCCGTCGCTCGCCATGTTCTTCGGCCCCGGGCCGACGGGCTGGATCGAGTTCGCGATCACGAGCACGACGACCGCGACGACCGCGAGCGACCCGACGATGATCGCGCTGATCGTCAGCGTCTTGTTCCGACGCCGGCGGGCCTGCTCCTTCTGGCGGGCCTCGCGGGCACGCTCGCGCGCAGCGTTCCGGCGCGCCTTCTTGCTCTCGTTGTCGCTCATCGGGAACGAGCGTAATGCCAGCGGGCGTCGGGACCGGGCCCTGGCGCTGGGAAGCACCCCGGAATCCGGTGACACGTCATCTCTTCGACCGCTGCGGGCGTCAGAGCGTCGTCAGCACCGTCGGGAACTTCACGAGGATCACCACGACGATGAACAGGTAGTTCGCCAGCGGGAACGCCCAGCAGAAGGGCAGCAGCGCGCGTCCGACGCGACGGGCCCCGTCACCGAAGGGCAGGTTCCCCTTCGCGAGGTTCCAGATCGTCAACACCCAGAACATCGGGATCGTCATGGCCCAGACGAGCATGCACCAGGGGCAGAGATAGCCGATGAACCAGACGGTCTGCGTGAACAGCCAGGTGACGAAGACCCAGGCCAGGAACACGCCCGCGTTGAAGACCGTCCAGAACCACCTCGTCCCGCGGAAGCCCGCGAGGAGCACCACGCCGACGGCGATCGGGGCGACGAAGCCCATGAGCCCGAGCAGCGGGTTCGGGAACCCGAACAGGTGTCCCTGCGCGCTGGCCATGACGTTCGAGCAGTTCACGAACGGGCTGACGTCGCAGGACAGGACGGCCTTCGGGTTCTCGTACTTCTCGAACTCGTCCAGGACCAGTCGGAACGCCGCGTACAGCCCGACCACGCCGGTGACGAGCAGCAGGATCGCGACGGCGACGGGGCGGCGGGGAGCGACAGGCGTGGAACTCACGGCGTCATCTTCGCACGGGGCTCCCGGCGTTCTCCGTGACCGCGTGCGATGATGGGGGAGTCACCCGGCCGATCCGGGCGACGACGAGAACTTGCCGGGCCACCGCCCGGACGTGATGGTGCTGTGAGAGAGCACCGTGACCGGACGACGCGTCACCTCCGACGCCGAGCCGCCGTGAGCCGGGTGCCCACGACGACGGACGCGGAGAAGACGGACCGGTCACGCAACAGCAGCGAGCGCGGGGGCGGAGTCGCCGCCCGCACCGAAACGAGAGAATTCCCGCCACCCACCGGGTGCGTGCGGGGTCGAGGAGTGCACCAGTCCATGGTGGATCAGAACGAGAACCAGAACCAGAACCAGAACACCGACGACGCGCCGAAGCGCCGGACCCGCCTCTTCGGCGGCCGTCGCGCCCGGTCGGGCGGCCTGGAGGCCCACGAGCCGTCCGACGTCGCAGCGGACGCCGTCGACACGGACGGTCCCGACGCCGCGGCTGACGACGTCGGGGAGACGGCCGACATCGCCGAGGCGGTCGACGTTGCCGAGACGGTCGACGTCGTCGACGGCGCGGACGTCATCGACACCGCCGACGTGACGGACACGGCCGAGGCGGACGTCGAGCAGACGTCAGAGGCCGACGAGCTCGTGCTCGACACCGCCACCGGTCCCGTGCCCGTCGCGGTCGACACGTCCTCGGGTGCGGGCACCGCGCCCGACGACGTCAGCACCCTCACCGGGGACGCCACCGTCGCGGACACAGCCGGCACCGCCGCGCAGGACGAGACGGCTGCGCAGGACGAAACGGCTGCGCAGGACGAGACCGCCGGCCAGGACGACACGGTGGCCGGTCCGGACGGGACCGGTTCCGCACCGACCGCCGGCGCGGCGGACGCGGGCGACGAGGCGGACGCGGAGCGGGCCTCCCGTCCGGACCGGACCGGCGAGACGGCCGAGCCGACGCCCGCCGAGCCGTTCGTCCCGAAGGCCACGAGCACGCTCAGCCTGATCTTCCACGCCCCGGTGTTGCCCGACCTGCCGGCCCGCCCCGAGCGCGACCGCTCGGGCCGCGACCGGTACGAGCGCAGTGAGCGTCCGGAGCGCGGCCGCGGTGACCGCCACGACCGCG
The DNA here is from genome assembly GCF_003224335.1 of Curtobacterium sp. MCJR17_055. Classification (GTDB taxonomy): domain Bacteria; phylum Actinomycetota; class Actinomycetes; order Actinomycetales; family Microbacteriaceae; genus Curtobacterium. The sequence goes on along the minus strand of NZ_QKLF01000001.1, from coordinate 131,910 downwards.
CGGACCGTTTCGACCGCGACGACCGGGACGACCGCCCCGAGCGGACGGAACGTCCGGACCGGAGCGACCGCTGGGACGACGAGGACCGTGACGAGCAGGGTGGCGGCCGTCGTCGCACCCGCCGACGGGGGAGCAGCAGCGACCGCGAGCAGGCCGAACCCCGCCGCCGCGAGCCGGAGCTCATCACCGAGCCGCAGCGCATCAAGGGCTCGACCCGCCTCGAGGCGAAGAAGCAGCGTCGTCGCGACGGCCGTGACGCCGGGCGCCGTCGCCAGGTCGTGACCGAGGACGAGTTCCTCGCCCGTCGCGAGAGCGTCGACCGGCAGATGATCGTCCGGTCGAGCTCCTCCACGATCGAGATCGGCGTGCTCGAGGACAACGTCCTCGCGGAGCACTACGTCACGAAGTCGCAGAACGTCTCGCTCATCGGGAACGTCTATCTCGGCAAGGTGCAGAACGTCCTGCCGTCGATGGAGGCCGCCTTCGTCGACATCGGCCGCGGCCGCAACGCCGTGCTCTACGCCGGCGAGGTCGACTGGAACTCGGTCGACACCAGCCACGGTCGTCGCATCGAGGCCGCCCTCAAGCCGGGCGACAAGGTCCTCGTGCAGGTGACGAAGGACCCGGTCGGCCACAAGGGCGCCCGCCTCACCAGCCAGGTGTCGCTGCCGGGCCGCTACCTGGTCTACGTACCGAACGGCTCGATGAACGGGATCTCCCGCAAGCTGCCGGACACCGAGCGTGCCCGTCTCAAGAAGATCCTCAAGGAGGTCCTGCCCGAGCACGCCGGCGTCATCGTGCGCACCGCCGCCGAGGGTGCGACCGAAGACCAGCTGACCCGCGACGTGCAGCGCCTCACCAGCCAGTGGGAGGCCATCGAGAAGAAGGTGCAGAACGGGCAGGCCCCGGTCATGCTGCACTCCGAGCCCGACCTGCTCGTCAAGATCGTGCGCGACGTCTTCAACGAGGACTTCACGAAGCTCATCATCGACGGCGAGTCCGCCCGCCAGACGATCGACGAGTACCTCACCGCCGTGGCGCCGGACCTCAAGGACCGCGTCGAGCTCTACGACGGGCCGGACTCGTTCGAGGAGTACCGGCTCAACGAGCAGATCGAGAAGGCGCTGGACCGCAAGGTCTGGCTGCCCTCCGGTGGGTCGCTCGTGATCGACCGCACCGAGGCCATGACGGTCGTGGACGTCAACACGGGCAAGTTCGTCGGCTCCGGGGGCAACCTCGAGGAGACGGTCACGAAGAACAACCTCGAGGCCGCCGAGGAGATCGTCCGTCAGCTCCGCCTGCGCGACATCGGCGGGATCATCGTCGTGGACTTCATCGACATGGTGCTCGAGGAGAACCGCGACCTGGTCCTCCGTCGCCTCGTCGAGTGCCTGAGCCGCGACCGGACGAAGCACCAGGTGGCTGAGGTCACCTCGCTCGGCCTCGTGCAGATGACCCGCAAGAAGATCGGCGTGGGCCTGCGCGAGTCGCTCGACGAGGTGAACGCGAAGGTCAACGACAACAACGCCGACCCCGGTCCGACCAAGGGTCGCCGCAAGGCGCGCAGCGGCAACGGCAACGGCAACGGGTCGAACGGCGGCAACGCCACGACCGAGCAGAAGTCGTCGACACACCAGATCACCGACGACGTGAAGCACGCGCTGTCCCGGATCGCGGCGTCCACCATCACGCACGACGAGTCCGGTGCGCCGCTGACCGGCATCGCCGCGACGGTGTCGCCGGCGTCCCCGGTGTCGGTCGCGTCGCCGACCTCGCCGGTCGCCCCCGCGGCGGAGACGCCGGCCGAGTCGACGGGCGGGTCGAAGCGGCGCCGTCGTCGCGGGAGCCGAGCCGGGGATCTGCAGCAGGCACCGGCGCAGCAGGCTCCGGTCGCCGAGCAGGCGTCGACGCTGGAGACGCCCGCGCCCGAGGCCGTCCTGCCCGGCACGACGGCCGGCGCCGACACGACCGACACGCAGCCGGAGGTCCCGGCCCCCGCGGAGCAGCCCGTCGCGCCGGCACCGGTTGCGCAGCAGCCCGCCGTGTCCGAGCCGGCTCCCCAGGCCGCACCGAAGGAACGCCCCGCGGGTCGTCGTCGGGTCAGCTCGTCGGCTGCGATCACGCCGGCCGACACCACGGTCGCTATCCTCGACATCCCGGTCGGGGTCGCCAAGCGCGAGCCGCGACGGGTGAGCGAGGAGGCCGCCGAGTCGCTGCTCGACTCGGTGCTGCAGGCGCTCCCGGAGCCGAAGCAGCCCGGTCAGGGTCGTTCCCGCTCGCGTCGCGTGTCCTCGGGCAGCATCAGCGCACCGGCCAGCCCCGCCGGGACCGACGGCACCGAGGACGACGGCACCGTCATCGTCGGACGGTGAGGTGACCGACGAGCAGCCGACGGCTGGTCGCGGCCCGGTCCCGGGTCACGACCAGCCCGGTCCGGGCTGGGGTGCGGTCCCGCCGCCGGGGTCGCACGTCGGCCCGCCTCCGGCCGCCCCGGTCCGCGCCGCCGTCGTCCCACCGGGCGCGTCTCCGCTCGCGACGACCGGGGCCGCCCTGACGGTGGTCAGCGTCGTCCTGGTGGAGTTCGTCGCGGGTCTGGTGGGCCTGGTCGGCACGAGCACGATCGTCGGGCCCTTCCGGAGCCACGGCGGGACGAGCCTGGTGGAGGCGTTCGTGCAGAGCGTCTTCGTCACCCGGTTCCCGTTCCACCTGGCGGCGTTCCTCGTGCTCGCCTTCCTCGTGCCCGTCGTGCCGCGGGCGCCGCTCCCCGTGGTCCTGCTCCGCGTCCTGCTCGCCGGTGCGGGCGGGACCCTCGCCCTCGCACTCGTGGGCCTCGTCCACGGGATGGCCGAGGCCGCCGGGCAGGGGACCGTCGGGCAGGCCCTCGGGCGCCTGCTCGTCGACTCCGTCACCACGCCGGTGCAGATCGGGCTGCCGCTCGCGCTGATGTTGCTCGGCTCGTCGACGGTGGCGTGGCTGTGGCTCGGACGTGCACGTCGCCGTCCGGAGGGAGCCCCGCGGGCCTGACGACCCGTCCGGAGGCCCACTGGCCGCGTGCCGGCACCCGCGGTCGTCGGCAGCAGACGGTCGTGTCAGCGGCGCTTGTCGCGCTGCGGCACCCGCAACCCGCTCGCGATGAGCCGCAGCACCAGCTCGCGGCCGGTCACGGGGGAGGCCCCGGACGCGACGAGTTCGTCGTACCGGGCCTGCGGCACGTCGTAGTGGTCGTGGTCGAACGCCCGTCGCGGGACGCCCGCGCGGTCGGCGAAGGCATGCAGCTCGTCGTAGGATGAGTCACTGACCAGGTGTGACCAGAGCGTGTCGTGCGCGGGCCAGGCCGGGGGATCGATCAGCACGGTCATCCCGCCATGGTACGTGTGTCGGCGTTTGACCCACCTGGTCGGATCGAGTATTCTCGATCCCTGGTGTCAGCGGGCCGTTCTGCCTGCGTCGCCGATCGACTCGGGGCGACCTGGGACCCGGGTGAACCGGGATCCGGGGCAAGCCGGATGGATCGCGCAGAAGTGGGCACCCGAGACTTCCCTCAAGCAGAGTTACGTAAGGAATCCACGTGGTTTACGCAGTAGTGCGCGCCGGCGGCCGTCAGGAGAAGGTCGAGGTCGGCTCGATCATCACCATCGACCGCATCAAGGCCGACGACAATGGCAACATCGACCTCGCGCCGGTGCTCCTCGTGGACGGGGACAAGATCACCTCCGCCGCGGCCGAGCTCGCGAACGTGACGGTCACCGCCGAGGTCCTCGCCGACCTCCGCGGCCCGAAGGTCATCATCCAGAAGTTCAAGAACAAGACCGGTTACAAGAAGCGCCAGGGCTTCCGCGCGGATCTCACGCGCGTCAAGGTCACCAAGATCGCGTAAGGCGGAGGTAGAGACATGGCACACAAGAAGGGTGCGAGTTCCACTCGCAACGGTCGCGACTCGAACGCACAGCGCCTCGGCGTGAAGCGCTTCGGTGGCGAGGTCGTCAACGCCGGTGAGATCATCATCCGCCAGCGCGGCACGCACTTCCACCCCGGCGCGAACGTCGGCCGCGGTGGCGACGACACGCTGTTCGCCCTCTCGGCCGGTTCGGTCGAGTTCGGCACCAAGGGTGGCCGCAAGGTCATCAACATCGTCAACGCGTAGTCACCGACGATCAGTTCAGCGGGAGGGGCAGGCCGTGTGCCTGCCCCTCCCGCTGTTTTCCCCGTATGACAACCAGGAGTGAACCCATGGCGACGTTCGTCGACCGCGTGACCCTGCACCTGACGGCAGGCAACGGTGGCAACGGCTGTGTGTCCGTCCGTCGTGAGAAGTTCAAGCCCCTCGCGGGCCCCGACGGCGGCAACGGCGGTGACGGCGGCGACATCGTGCTCGTCTCCGACCCGCAGGTCACGACCCTCCTGGGCTACCACCGCTCGCCCCACCGCTCCAGCCGCAACGGCCAGCCGGGCATGGGCGACCACCGGAGCGGTGTCAGTGGCGAGACGCTCGAGCTCCCCGTCCCCGTCGGCACGGTCGTGTACGACGAGGACGGCGAGGTGCTCGCGGACCTCACCGAACCGGGCATCCGCGTCGTCGTGGCCCCCGGCGGCCAGGGCGGGCTCGGCAACGCCGCACTGGCGACCACGAAGCGCAAGGCCCCCGGGTTCGCGCTGCTCGGCACCGACGGCTGGAGCGGGGACGTCAGCCTCGAGCTGAAGACCATCGCCGACGTGGCCCTGGTCGGGTTCCCGAGTGCGGGGAAGTCCTCGCTCATCGCCGCGGTCTCGGCAGCGAAGCCGAAGATCGCCGACTACCCGTTCACCACCCTCACGCCGAACCTCGGCGTCGTCGAGTCCGGCACGACCCGGTTCACCGTCGCGGACGTCCCCGGCCTGATCGAGGGCGCGTCGGAGGGCAAGGGCCTCGGGCTCGAGTTCCTCCGCCACGTGGAGCGCTGCGAGGCCCTCCTGCACGTGATCGACTGCGCGACGCTCGACGCCGGCCGCGACCCGGTGAGCGACCTCGACGTCATCCTCCGCGAGCTCGAGCAGTACCCGGTCCCCGAGGGACAGGTTCCGCTCCGCGAGCGCCCGCAGCTCATCGCGTTGAACAAGATCGACGTGCCGGACGCCGCGGAGCTCGCGGCCTTCGTGACCGCGGAGTTCGAGTCGCGCGGCTACCGGGTCTTCCCGATCTCGACCGCGTCGCACAAGGGCCTGCGCGAACTCACCTTCGCCCTGGCCGACGTCGTCGAGCAGGCGCGGGCCGAGCGTGCCGCCGAGCCCGAGGTCGAGCGCATCGTCATCCGCCCGAAGGCCGTCGACGAGAAGCCCTTCACGGTCCGGGCCGAGGGCGGCGAGGAGCACCGCTTCTACCGCGTCCGCGGCGCGAAGCCGGAGCGCTGGGTCCAGCAGACCGACTTCACCAACGAGGAGGCGATCGGCTACCTCGCCGACCGGCTCGCGAAGCTCGGTGTCGAGGACGGCCTCTTCAAGGCCGGAGCCGTCGCCGGGTCCACCGTCGTGATCGGTGGCGACGGCGGGATGGTCTTCGACTGGGAGCCCACCCTCACCTCCACCGCCGAGCTCATCACGAGTGCACGCGGCACCGACGCCCGACTCGACCTCAACGCGCGCCCCACTCGCAACGAGCGTCGTGCCGACTACTTCGAGCGGATGGACGCGAAGGCGGCCGCCCGCGCGGAGCTCGAGCAGGAGCGCCGCGCCGGGCTGTGGCAGGACGACGACGCCACCGACGCGGGCGTGCCCGACACCGCCGCGTCCGTCGAGCAGGCAGCAGCCGAGCGGGACTGACCCGGGAGCGACGATGACCGACACGACCGAGCGCACCGCCGGACCCGTCACCGAGCGGGCCGACATCCCGCGCGCGCGACGGATCGTCGTGAAGGTCGGGTCCTCCTCGGTCAGCGGGGACAACGCCGGGCAGATCGGCCCCCTGGTCGACGCGTTGGTCGGTGCGTACCGGCGTGGGACCGAGGTCGTGCTCGTGTCCTCGGGTGCGATCGCGACGGGCTTCCCCTTCCTCGGCCTGGACGGCCGGCCGGACGACCTCGCGACCCAGCAGGCGGCCGCCGCGACCGGGCAGGCCGTCCTCGTGTTCCGGTACCAGAAGGAACTCGACCGCCACGGCGTCACCGCGGCCCAGGTGCTGCTCACCGCCGGCGACCTGCAGAACCCGACGCACCGCGTGAACGCCCGCCGTGCGATGAACCGGCTGCTCGAACTCCGGGTGCTCCCGATCGTCAACGAGAACGACACGGTCGCCACCCACGAGATCCGGTTCGGTGACAACGACCGGCTCGCGGCACTGGTCGCCCGGCAGCTCGAGGCCGACGCCCTCGTGCTCCTGTCCGACGTCGAGGCCCTGTACACGAAGCCGCCGGAGCAGCCCGGCGCCACCCGCATCGACGAGGTCCGGTTCGGCGACGAGCTCGCCGGCGTCACCTTCGGCTCGATCGGTGCCGCCGGGGTCGGCACCGGGGGAGCCGGCACGAAGGTCGCGGCCGCGCGACTCGCCGCCGAGGCCGGCACCGCGGTCCTCGTCACGGCCACCGCGCTCGTCGAGCGAGCCCTCGGCGGCGAGCACGTCGGCACCTGGTTCCGGGCCGCACCACGCGCCTGAGCGCGGGTCGTCGACGGCCTGGAGGCGCGCCTCCCGTCCGTGTGCACAGGTCGCGTCACGCGGGTGGTCGCCGGTCTACGATCGGTCCATGTCCCGCACCGCCCCCGCTCTGACCCTGGTCGACGTCCTGACCGCCGCACGCTCCGCGTCGACGGCGCTCGCGACCGCGACGACCGCCGTCAAGGACGCCGCCCTCCGCGCGATCGCGCTCGAGCTGCGTGCGGGCACGGCCGAGATCGTGACGGCGAACCACGAGGACCTCGTCGCGGGGGAGGACGCCGGCCTGTCGTCGGGTCTGCTCGACCGACTGCGGCTCGACGTGGCCCGGGTCGATGCCCTCGCGGACGCCGTCGAGCACGTCGTCGGCCTGACCGACCCGGTCGGCCAGCACGTCCGGGGATCGGTCCTGCCGAACGGCCTGCAACTCACGCAGGTCCGCGTGCCGTTCGGGGTCGTCGGCGCGATCTACGAAGCACGACCGAACGTGACCGTCGACATCGCCTCCCTGGCCCTGAAGTCCGGCAACGCGGTCGTCCTGCGCGGCGGGTCGGCGGCGCAGCGGACGAACGCGGTCCTGGTCGCACGGATCCAGGACGCCGTCGCCTCGGTCGGACTCCCGCGGGAACTGGTCCAGACCATCGACGAGTTCGGCCGGCAGGGCGCGACCGAGCTCATGCGTGCCCGTGGGCTCGTCGACGTGCTCATCCCGCGGGGGAGCGCCTCCCTGATCCAGACCGTCGTGACCGAGTCCCAGGTGCCGGTGATCGAGACCGGGGCCGGGGTCGTGCACGTGTTCCTCGACGAGTCCGCGCCGCTCGACCGGGCCGTGGACATCGTCCTGAACAGCAAGGTGCAGCGGCCGAGCGTGTGCAACGCCCTCGAGACCCTGCTGGTGCACGAGCGGGCCGCGGAACGGCTGTTGCCCGTGCTCGCCGACCGGCTCCGTGGCGCCGGGGTGACCCTCCGTGGCGACGACGCCACGCGGACGATCGTGCCCGGGGTCCTGCGCGCGACCGAGGCCGACTGGGCGACCGAGTCGATGGACCTCGACCTGTCGATCCGGGTCGTGCCGGACGTGGACGCGGCCATGGCGCACATCGCCCGGTGGTCGACGCACCACACCGAGTCGATCGTGACGAACGACGTCGACACGGCGGAGCACTTCCTGGCCGGGGTCGACTCCGCCGTCGTCATGGTGAACGCCTCGACCCGGTTCACCGACGGGGGCGAGTTCGGTTTCGGGGCCGAGGTCGGGATCTCGACGCAGAAGTTGCACGCCAGGGGGCCGATGGGGCTCCCGGAGCTCACGAGTACCAAGTGGCTCGTGCGCGGGCAGGGACACATCCGCGGCTAGGATGGTCCGGAGTCTTCCTCGACCGATCGGAGCACTGCCAGATGTCACTCCTCGCTGAGGCCGCCGAGCACGCGGCCGGCGTCCCCGCGATCGTCTACCCGATCGTCGCCGCCTGCTTCTTCACCTTCCTGGGCTTCGTCACGTGGAGCTTCCGCGACGTCGCCTACCGCCACTCGCACAAGTTCCAGGCCACCCGGCAGCACGAGACCGGCGTGGACGAGTTCGGCCACTCGAAGATCTGACCAGCCCCCCGATGCTCGAGAGCACGGGTCGGCCGCGCATCGGGGTGATGGGCGGGACGTTCGACCCGATCCACCACGGTCACCTCGTGGCGGCGTCCGAGGTCGCGAAGCACTTCGACCTCGACGAGGTCGTGTTCGTCCCGACCGGTCAGCCGTACATGAAGGCGGACGTCACCGACGCCGAACACCGGTACCTGATGACGGTCATCGCGACGGCGTCGAACCCGATGTTCACGGTCAGCCGGGTGGACATCGACCGCCCGGGTCCGACCTACACGGTGGACACCCTCCGCGACCTCCGCGAGCAGCGCCCCGACGCGCAGCTCGTGTTCATCTCCGGAGCGGACGCGGTCCAGCAGATCCTGGACTGGAAGGACCACGACGGCCTCTGGGACCTGGCGCACTTCGTCGCCGTGACCCGACCGGGACACGCGTTGAGCATCACCGGACTCCCAGAACGGGACGTTAGTGTCCTCGAGGTCCCCGCGCTGGCGATATCCTCGACCGACTGCCGCGATCGGGTGAGAGGCGGGTCCCCCGTCTGGTACCTCGTACCGGACGGCGTCGTCCAGTACATCTCGAAGCACCATCTGTATCGGAGCGTTGCATGAGTCCGTCCGACGCGCAGCCGCCCCTGTCGCGGCGTCAGATGCGCGAGCGTGAGCGCGCCGCGTCCGGCGGTGCCCAGCCCGTGACCCCACCGCCGACCGTCGCCGCGACCAGCGCGCCGGAGGCCCGTCGTCGTCCCGGTTCGCACGTCGCGCCCGGCTCCGCGGCGCCCGCCCAGTCGGCCGTCCCGCGGTCCGCCAGCGCACCCTCGGGTGTCCCGGACCAGCCGCCGGCGTCCGCGACGGAGATCGTGCCCGGCACCGGCGGGATGTCCCGCCGACAGCTGCGGCTCCTCCGCGAGGCACAGGAGCAGGGCGGCCGTCCGGTCCCGCTGCAGAACCCCACCCCGCACTCCTCGGACCGCACGGTGCAGGACGTGCTCGGCACCCTGTCCGGTCCGGCCGCCGTCCCGGCCCCGGACGCACAGGTGCCGTCCCTCCCGACGCCCGCCGAGACGGCCGCGTCGAGCGTCGACCCCGAGCGGGCGCCGCTGGTGCCCTTCGGGTTCGCCGGCCCCGCCGACACCGCCGACACCGCAGACCGGTCGGACGACGACGCCGGTCAGGACACCCGCGCTGAGGACGACGGCGGCGAGACCTCGCACTGGCAGGAGCCGAACCCCGAGGTGTCCCACCTCGACCCGGCAGCCGTCGAGCAGGCCACGGCCGCCGACGGATCGCCCGACGCGATCGAGCCCCTCGAGGCGGCGGCCGCGCACGCGGAGGAGCCGCGCCTGCACCGCACCACCTGGGCACCGCACGACGCGGACCCGGACGACCTCGCGGTCACCGACGAGCCGGGTACGACGGCGGGGACCGGTGTCGACGACGTCGTCCCGGCCCCGACCTCCGCCCCGGCTGCAGCGGCTCCCGGCGTGTTCCCGCTCGACCTGGACGACGACGACACGAACGAGGTCCCGCTGCCCGTCGTGCCCGCCGACGCCCAGGTGTCCGGACCGACCTCCGCCGTCCGCCCCGGCTCGGCGTCGGCGCCCGGCTCGGCATCCCGTCCGGCGTCGTCCGATGCCGCCCGCGAGCCGAAGCCGGTCACCACGGCCTTCGAGGCGCCGAGCGGCCACTGGTCCACCTTCGCGCACGACTCGAACGACGCCGAGGTCCACGACGAGGAGACCGGCACCCGCCGCGTCACCGAGGCGCGGTCGAACGCCATCATCCTGCCGAACTCGGCCCTGGCGGACCCGACCGGTGCGCTGAACGCCACCGGCGAGGTCATCCTCACCGGGTCGATCGACCTGCCGTCCTCGCTGTCCTCGACCGGGTCGCACCGGCCGATCGACGGCGCCGAGGTCGACCGGCTGCTCGACCAGCAGGACGAGCAGCCCGACACCGACGCCAGCCCGGTGCGCGCGAGCCGTGCGGTGTCGAGCCACACCTCGACGCGGCAGGTCGTCCTGGCCGCGGCGAAGCCCAAGGACTCGAAGACGCCCGTGGTCCTGGCGGTCGCGGCCAGCGCGGTCGGGGTCGTCGCGGCGGGCGTGATCGTCGTCGCCCTGGTGGCCACCAACTTCTTCGGCTCGTAGCCGATCACCGGGTCGTCGGTCCGGGCTCACCGTCCTCGTCGGCGTGGCCGTCGTCGGCGGTCTGACCTATGATCGACACCCATCATGAACATCGCGACGCCTCCGTCGGGATGACCACCGGAAGGAATCCGTGACCGCCTCCGCTCGCGCACTCGAACTCGTGCAGATCGCCGCCCAAGCGGCCGACTCCAAGCAGGCCGAGGACCTCGTCGCCCTCGACGTCACCCGACCGCTCCAGCTCACCGACGTCTTCCTGCTCGCCACCGGCCGCAACGAGCGCAACGTGCTCGCCATCGCCGACGAGATCGAGGACCGCATGCTCGAGGCCGGTTCGAAGCCGCTGCGTCGTGAAGGCCGCAGTGAAGGCCGATGGGCGCTGATCGACTTCGGGGACATCGTCGTGCACGTCTTCCACGAGGAAGAGCGCCAGTACTACTCCCTCGAGCGACTCTGGTCGGACTGCCCGGTCATCCCGCTCGACCTCCCGGTCGACCAGACGCAGGCGGCCGAACAGTCCGCGTAGCGGCGACGCGCCCGGGAGGCGACGGCGATTTCGTTCCCCCGTCTCCGCGTGGTGTACGCTGTACTGGTGCCTCCGGGGAACCGGAGGGACACCGACAGGCCGCTTGCGGCCGACGGGTCTGTGGCGCAGCTGGTAGCGCACCTGCATGGCATGCAGGGGGTCAGGGGTTCGAGTCCCCTCAGATCCACCACCGAAGCCCCGTTGCTCCCCGAGCAACGGGGCTTCTCCCGTTCCCGCCCCGGCGCCCGCCCGGGTCCCCGCGGCCGATACGCTGACCGCATGAGCAGCGCAGCCCCCCGGTCCGGGTCCCAGACGTCGATCGCATCCTCCGGCTACACCGCCGACATCGCGAGCGTCGGCGCGACCCTGCGGGCACTCCGCCACGACGGCCGCGACCTCGTCACCACCTTCGACGCGGACGAGGTACGACCGGTCTTCCGTGGGGCGGTCCTCGCCCCGTGGCCGAACCGAGTGGTGGACGGCCGGTACACCTTCGGCGGGACCGAGCACGAACTCGCCCTGACCGAGCCGAAGCGCTCCCACGCCCTGCACGGACTGGTCGCCTGGACGGAGTTCGCCGTGCTGGAACACGACGTCGACCGTGTGGTGCTCGCCACGACCGTGCAGCCGCAGGAGGGGTACCCGTACCGGGTCGAGGTCCGCGTGGAGTACCGCCTCGACGCCGACGGCCTGCACACCACCGTCACCGGCACGAACACCGGCGACGACCGGGCACCGTGGGGGACCGGCCCGCACCCGTACCTCCTCGCCGGCGCGGGCACGGTCGACGACTGGACGCTGACGCTCCCGGCCGCCGAGGTCCTCGAGGTCACCGAGGACCGGCTCATCCCGACCGACCTGGTCCCGGTGCACGACGAGTTCGACCTCCGGACGCCGACGCACATCGGACCGCGGTTCATCGACCACGCCTTCACCGGCTTCGACCGCGACACCGACGGCATCGCGGCGATCACCGTCACGGCAGCGGACGGACACGGCGTCCGGGTCGCCTTCGGCCCTGAGTGCGGGTGGGCGCAGGTGCACACCGCCGACCACGTGGTCCCCGGGTACCACCGTGCCGGGCTGGCCGTCGAGCCGATGACCTGCGCGCCGAACGCCTTCAACGGGGACGCCTTCGCCGCCGACGTGGACGCCGGCCTCGTCGTGCTCGAGCCGGGCACCGCCCACGCCGCCGCATGGACGATCTCCGCGGTCTGACGGCCGAGGCGGTTCCCACCCCGTCCGTCGAGGGAGGCGCCGGCCCGCGGCTCGAGACCCGCAGGCTCGACGGCCCGGTCGACCTCGCCGTGCTCGCCAGGAGGACCACGACCGACCTGGTCTGGTTCGACTCCGCACTGCCGGAGGGGGCCCCACCGTCGGCGGGGCTCCGTGCCGCGTGGTCGGTGCTCGCCCTCACGGACGGGCCGTTCGCCGCGCGGTTCCGTCACCAGGACCGTGTCGCCCGGCTCGACGTGTCGCCTGCCGCGGGGTCGTGGTTCGGGTCGTCCCGGGTCGAGGACCGAGCCGCGTTCGCCGTCCTCGACGACCTCCTGCAGCGCACACCGACGCTGGACGCACCGGTGGACGGCTGTGCGTTCGCGCTCGGGTGGGTCGGCTTCCTCGGGTACGAGCTCGGGCGTGAGGTCGACGGGCCCGACCGGACCGCGGACGGACACGCGGACGCCGACCTCCGGTTCGTGGACCGTGCGGTCCTCGTGCGGGGGGACGGAGCCGCCTGGGCGCTGACCCTCGTGGACGACGACGAGCCGGACGCGTCCGCGGCGAACCGCGCCTGGTCGGCCGGGCTGTGCGGCGCGGACCCGGACGACCGGGGGCTGGCCGCTCCGGAGCCGCACGACGACCTGGCGGACCGGGCCACGGGCCTCCCGGACGGTGGTCGGGAGCCCGACCGGTCCCTCCTGGAGGCGTGTGGTCGCGTCGACCGCGCGGCCTACGAGCGTGCGGTGGACACGTGCCGTGACGAGATCCGCGAGGGCAACGCGTTCCAGGTGTGCTTGACGACGGCGTTCGCCGTCCCGGACGTACCGGACGCACCAGACGCACCGGACGCCCTGGACCGCCCCGGGGCCGCCGGTGACCGCCACCTGGCGGAGTACCTGCGGATCCGCCGGAGCGATCCGGTGCCGTTCGGCGCGTACCTGCGGACCGGTGACCTGCGGATCGCCAGCCGGTCCCCGGAGCGGTTCCTGCGCATCGACGCCGACGGCGGTGTGCTGGCCGAGCCGATCAAGGGCACCAGACCGCGTCACGTCGACCCGGTCGAGGACGCCGTGGTGCGCGCCGACCTGTCGACCAGCGCCAAGGACCGGGCCGAGAACGTGATGATCGTGGACCTGCTGCGGAACGACCTGCAGCGGACGGCGCGCCCGGGGTCGGTGCGCGTCGAACGGCTCTGCGACGTCGAGACGTACGCGAGCGTCCACCAGATGGTGTCGACGATCGCCGGTGTCCTGGCACCCGGGGCCTCCCGGGCCGCGGTCGTGCGGGCGGCCTTCCCGCCGGGGTCGATGACGGGAGCGCCGAAGCGCAGTGCGACGGCGATCGCGGACCGGCTGGAGGGTGCCCCGCGCGGGGTGTACGCCGGGGCGATCGGGTACTTCTCGGCCAGCGGTGCGGTCGATCTGTCGGTGGCCATCCGGACACTGGTGACGGTCCTCCACCCGGACGGGTCCGTGCGGCGCAGGACGCTCGGGGCGGGCGGCGCGGTGACGTGGTCGTCCTCGCCGGAGGACGAGGCCGACGAGGTCGAGGCGAAGACGGTGTCGGTGCTCCGCGGGGTGGGCGCGGCGGCGCACTGGTGACCATCGAACGGGTGTTCGAACCGCTGTCCACCGGATGTCGGTGCCGGTTGACATCATCGAACACATGTTCGAACATGAGGGCATGCAGACGGCGACGGCACTCCGGTCGTCCGACGAGCGCAGCGACCGCGGACGCGGGGACCGCGAGCACGTCGGGCGGAACGGTGCTGCTCGCGGGGGCGCGGACGGGGCTCGCGGGGCCGACCACGTCGGAGCAGCGCGGGCGGCACTCGACCGGATCACCTCGCTGCGGTCGCGGGTGGCCGACATGGAGTCCACCCGGGTGGACACCGACGGGCTGCCCACCGCGGACGCCCTCGCCCCGCTGCTGCCGGGCGGTGCGATCCGCGCGGGTGGCACCTACGCCGTGCCGGAGTCGGTGCTGCTCGCCCAGACGATGCTGCAGGCGGCATCGGCGGCCGGCGCGTGGTGCGCAGTGGTCGGCGTGCCCTCGTTCGGTGTGGAGGCGGCGGCCGCGGCGGGGATCGACCTGGAACGGCTCGTGCTGGTGCCGGACCCGGGCGACCAGTGGCTCGCGGTGACCGCGGCCCTCGCCGACGTCGCGCAGATCGTCCTCACCCGTCCCCTCGGGCGCGTGGTGCCCGGTGACGTCGCCCGGCTCTCCGCGCGTCTCCGGCAGCGCGGGGCCGCACTCGTCGCGCTCGGGTCCTGGCCCGGGGCGGACGTCACCCTGCGCGTCACCGAGTCCCGGTGGAGCGGGATCGGCCACGGTCACGGGTACCTCACCGAGCGACGGGTGACCGTCACCGCGTCGGGGCGCGCCGGTGCGGTCCGACCGACGAGCGCCGAACTGCTGCTGCCCGCTGCGGACGGCTCGGTCCGCGCGGCCGTCCCGACGACCGCGGTCGCCGCGGTGCCGGTCGACGAGCGGGTCCTGCGTCCCGTCGCGGTGGCGTCGTGAGCCCCCGCGGGCGCCGAGCGCTGGTGGGCACGCCGACGGGCGGGGGAGCAGGCGCTGCACTGTCGGGCGTCGGGATGCCCGGTGTCGGGATGCCCGGTGCGGGAGCCGTCCGTGCGGACGCGCTCAGCCGGGGAGCGGGGCTGCCGGAACCCCCGCCGACCCGCACGATCGTCCTCTGGTGCCCGGACTGGCCCGTCATCGCGGCCGCCCGGGCAGCCGGATCGCCCCCGGAACAACCGTTCGCCCTCATCGCCAAGGGCCTGGTCTTCGCCAGCTCCGCCTCGGCCCGGCAGGTCGGGGTGGTCCGAGGGCTGCGGGTGCGGGAAGCACAGGCACGCTGCACCGACCTCGTCACCCAGCCGTACGACGACGCGCTCGACCACCGTGCGTTCGAGCCGGTCATCCGCGCCATCGAGGAAGCAGCACCCGGGGTGGAGGTCCTGCGCCCCGGGACGATCGCGCTGCGGGCCCGCGGTCCGGCGCGCTACCACGGTGGAGAACGGGCCGCGGCGACCGTCCTGGCGGGCATCGCGGCCGACCACGGCGCACCGGGTGTCCGGGCCGGGGTGGCCGACACCCCGTTCGCCGCCGAGCAGGCCGCACGGGCACGACCGCGGCGGCCCGGGGAGCGCGTCCGGATGGTGCCGGTCGGCGGGTCGGCGGAGTTCCTCGCCCCGCTGCCGCTCGGCGTGCTCGGCGACCCGGACCTCGCGATGGTCCTCGGCCGACTCGGGATCGCGACGCTCGGGGACTTCGCCGCGCTCACCGACGAACAGGTGCGCGACCGGTTCGGCGTCCCGGGGGCGTTCCTGCACCGCCTGGCCGGCGGGCGCGACCCGCGGGAGGTCTCCGCGCGCGAGGTGCCGCCCGACCTCGAGGTCCAGGCGTCCTTCGAACCGCCCCTCGACCGCGCCGACCAGATCGCCTTCGCGTTCCGCCGCTCCGCCGACGACTTCGCCGCGAAGCTCCGTGCAGCCGGTCTCGTGGCGACGACGATCCGGGTCGGCATCGTCGACGAGCGGGACGTCCTGCTCGAACGGGTGTGGGCGCACCCGCGGTGGTTCGACGCGGCCGACGTGGTGGACCGGGTGCGGTGGCAGCTCGCCGGCGGGGTCGACCCGACCGGGCTCGAGGCGCCGGTCACCTCGGTCGTGCTCGAACCCGTCGCGGTGGACGACCTCGCGAACCACGAGCGCGGACTCTGGGGCTCCGGACCCGACGAGCGGGTGCACCACGGCCTGGCCCGCGTACAGGGCATGGTCGGGCACGACGGTGTCGTCACGCCCCGGATCGGTGGCGGCCGCACGCTGGCGGAACGAATCGTGCTCGTGCCGTGGGGGGACGCACCGGCCGGGGGCGAGCGCGCCCTCGCGGTGGTCCGGGACCGCCCGTGGCCGGGCAAGCTGCCCGGGCCGCCGCCGGCGACGGTCCTCGAGCGGCCGCGTCCGGTGGACGTCGTCACGGCGGACGGCGGTCCGGTGGACGTCGACGACCGGGGCACCCTGACCGGCGAACCCGGACGCTTCCGGTCGGACGGCGACCGCGGCGGACGGTTCGCACCCGTCACGGCGTGGGCGGGGCCGTGGCCGCTCGTCGTGCGGTGGTGGGAGTCGGGCGGACGACGACTGCACCGCCTGCAGCTCGTCGACGCCGAGGGGCGGGCGTGGTACCTGGTCCTCGCCGACCACCGCTGGTGGGCAGAGGCGATCGCGACGTGAAGGACGGACACTGATGGGGTACAACAACCCGCCGATCCCGTGGTCGCAGTTCGAGCGCGCCCTCTCCGACAAGCGGAGCCCGGGGACGACCCCCGAGGGCGACGGCGGCGACAGCCCGGCCTGGTCGCGGAAGCGTGCGCCGTACCGTCCGGCGGACGTCGCCTCGCCGGACGCGCCGCCCGCGGTGCCGTACGCGGAACTCCACGCGCACTCGACCTTCAGCTTCCTGGACGGGGCGAGCCCGCCCGAGCACCTGCTCGAGGAGGCCGCGCGACTCGGCCTGCACGGACTGGCGATCACCGACCACGACGGCTTCTACGGTGCCGCGCGGATGGCCGAGGTCGCCGAGACGTACCCGAGCGTCACCACCGTCTACGGCGCCGAGCTGTCCCTCGGACTGACCGGACCGCAGAACGGCGTACCCGACCCGGAGGGCTCGCACCTGCTGCTCCTCGCCGACGGGCAGGACGGGTACCACCGGCTGGCCGGCGCGGTGACGGCCGCGCACCTCGCCGCGGGCTCCGAGAAGGGGCGTCCCCGGTACGACCTCGACGACCTCGCCGAGCGGTCGGGCGGACGGTGGCGGGTGCTCACCGGCTGTCGGAAGGGCACCGTCCGCCAGGCCCTCGAACGCGGCGGCGAGAGCGCTGCCGAC
The DNA here is from genome assembly GCF_003224335.1 of Curtobacterium sp. MCJR17_055. Taxonomy (GTDB): domain Bacteria; phylum Actinomycetota; class Actinomycetes; order Actinomycetales; family Microbacteriaceae; genus Curtobacterium. Next base: position 114,900 of record NZ_QKLF01000001.1, on the reverse strand, counting down.
CAGGCGCTGCGGGCGCTGCTCGACCGGTTCGGGACGGGCTCCGTCGTCGTGGAGCTCTCCGACCACGGGGACCCGCTCGACAGCGCCCGGAACGACGTCCTCGCCGCGCTCGCCGCCCGGCACGCGCTGCCCGTCGTGGCGACCGGGAACGTGCACTACGCCACCCCGGACCGGTTCCCGGTGGCGACCGCCCTGGCCGCCGTCCGCGCCCGGCGCAGCCTGGACGAGATCGACGGGTGGCTGCCCGCCGCCGACACCGCGCACCTCCGGTCCGGCGCCGAGATGGCCAGGCGGTTCGCCCGGTGGCCGGGTGCCGTCGAACGGAGCGTGGTGCTCGCCGACGAACTCGGCTTCCAGCTGAAGACCGCGAAGCCCGGGCTGCCCGACCTCGACGTGCCGGACGGCCACACGGCGATGACCTGGCTGCGCGAACTCACCTGGCGTGGGGCCCGCCGGTTCTACCCCGGGGACGCGGACGGCGTCGACGCGCACAAGCGGGAGCGCATCGAACGCGAGCTGTCGGTCATCGAGGACAAGGGCTTCCCCGGGTACTTCCTCATCGTGCGTGACATGGTGCAGTTCGCCCGCGAGCGGGGGATCCTCTGCCAGGGGCGGGGTTCGGCCGCGAACTCGGCGGTCTGCTACCTGCTCGAGATCACCGCCGTCGACTCGATCCGGTACGGCCTGCCGTTCGAGCGGTTCCTGTCGGCCATGCGCGACGAGGAACCGGACATCGACGTGGACTTCGACTCCGACCGGCGCGAAGAGGTCATCCAGTACGTCTACGACAAGTACGGCCGGTTCAACGCCGCGCAGGTCGCGAACGTCATCACCTACCGGCCGAAGGGTGCGGTGCGGGACATGGCGAAGGCACTCGGACACAGCCCCGGACAGCAGGACGCCTGGTCGAAGCAGGTCGAACGGTGGGGTTCGGTCACCGAGAGCCAGGACCACGACATCCCGGAGCCGGTGGTCGACCTGGCCCAGCAGGTCCTCGGGTTCCCGCGGCACCTCGGCATCCACTCCGGCGGGATGGTCCTGACCGACCGGCCGGTGGGCGAGGTCGTGCCGATCGAGCACGCCCGGATGGACGGTCGGACCGTGCTGCAGTGGGACAAGGACGACTGCGCGTACATGGGGCTCGTGAAGTTCGACATGCTCGGACTCGGCATGCTCGCCGCGCTGCAGTACTCGTTCGACCTGGCCGCCGACCACTGCGGGGAGCGGTGGGACATGCACTCCATCCCGAAGGAGGAGCAGGGCGTCTACGACCAGCTCTGTCGCGCGGACACGATCGGCGTGTTCCAGGTGGAGTCCCGTGCGCAGATGGGCACGCTGCCCCGGTTGCTGCCGCGTCGGTTCTACGACCTCGTGATCGAGGTCGCCCTCGTGCGCCCCGGGCCGATCCAGGGCGGGGCGGTGCACCCGTACATCCGCCGGCGCACGGGTGAGGAACCGGTGACCTACATCCACCCCGCGCTCGAACCGGTGCTGGAACGGACGCTCGGGGTCCCGCTGTTCCAGGAGCAGCTCATGCAGATGGCCATCGCGGTCGGCAACTGCTCCGGGGACGACGCCGACCTGCTCCGTCGGGCGATGGGGTCGAAGCGCGGCCTCGAGAAGATCGACCGGCTCCGGGACAAGCTCTACCGGGGCATGGCGGAGAACGACATCCACGGCGAGGACGCCGACGCCATCTACGCCAAGATCCAGGCGTTCGCGAACTTCGGCTTCGCGGAGAGCCACTCGATCAGCTTCGCGCTCATCGTCTACGCGAGCGCGTGGATGCGGCTGCACTACCCGGGGGCGTTCCTGGCGGCGCTGCTCCGTGCACAGCCGATGGGGTTCTACTCGCCGCAGACCCTCGTAGCCGACGCCCGCCGGCACGGGGTCCGCGTGCTCCGGCCGGACATCCTGCGGTCCGAGGTCGACGCGACGCTCGAACCGATCGAGGGTCTGACGGACGCGGTCGGGGACGACGCCTGTCTGGCCACCGAGCAGCCGCCGGTGTTGCCGTTCGATCGGGACGCCCCCGACGACACCGCCGCACACCGTCGTGACGGTGCCTCCGCCGTGCGGCTCGGCCTCGCCGAGGTCGCGTCGCTCGGCCGCCGGAGCGCCGAGCGGATCGTCGCCGAGCGGCGGGCGAACGGACCGTTCACGGACATGTCCGACCTCGCACGCCGGGTCGGCCTCACCACCGCGCAGCTCGAGGCGCTCGCCGCCGCGGACGCGTTCGAGTCGCTCGGGGTCGATCGTCGTGGTGGCATGTGGTCGGCGGCGCAGGCGGCGGCGGAGCGCCCCGACCAGCTGCCGGACACCCAGGTCGTCGTGCAGCCGCCGCTGTTCGGGCAGATGACGAGCGGGGACGTCCTCATCGCGGACATGTGGTCGACGGGGATGTCCACGGACGACCACCCCGTCGGGCACCTCCGCGAGCGGTTGTCGGCGCGCGGGGTGCTCAGCGTCGAGGACACCAGGACGGCGGAGACCGGCCGGCGCGTGGAGGTCGGCGGGATCGTGACGCACCGGCAGCGCCCGGCGACGGCGTCGGGGATCACGTTCCTCAACGTCGAGGACGAGTCCGGCCTGGTGAACGTCATCTGCAGCGTCGGGGTGTGGGGCCGGTACCGCCGGGTGGCACGGGAGTCCCCTGCGGTCATCGTGCGGGGGATCCTCGAGCGGTCACCGGACGGGGTGGTCAACCTCGTCGCGGACCGCATCGAGCACCTCCCGCTCGCCGTCCGGACACGGTCGCGGGACTTCCAGTGACCGCCGCTCCCGTCCCCGGGACGCACCGCTGGTGACGACACACCGGGAGCCTGTGACGCGCACCGACCGCCGCTTCCGTCCGGGTCAGTGCGCTGCGCGCACCGCCGGAGCGTCCCGCACCTCGGGCACCCGCACGGTCACCTCGAGCCCACCCGTCGGCAGGTTGCGGAGGGCCGCCGTGCCGCCCGCCCGCTCCGCCACCGCCCGCACGATCGCGAGCCCGAGGCCGGACCCGCCCGGCATCGGGACCCCGCCGGTGGTCGGGTCCGGGTCGCGGCGGGACGTGCGGGCCTCGTCGGGTCGGGTGAAGCGGTCGAACGCGACCGGCACGAACGACTCCGGGACGCCGGGGCCGTCGTCCGTGACCTGCAGCACCCCCTCGCCGGAGGCGGCCCGCCAGCTGACGAGCACGGTGCCTCCGCGGGGGAGCGCCGCGACGGCGTTGCCGGCGGTGTTCGTGACGAGCTGTGCCATGCCCCCGGTGTCGAGCCGGTACCGCGGCTCGTCGGAACCGTCGGAACCGTCGGCCACGGTCGGCGGTTCGAGTTCGAAGTCGACGGTGACGTCCTTCGCGCTCGCGATGAGCCGCACCCGGTCGACGGCGGCCATCACCTCGTCACCGAGGTCCGACCAGGTCGTGGCGGACTGCGGGGCACCGTCGGCCGCGCGGCGCTCCGACTCCTCGATCCGCGAGAGCGTGAGCAGGTCGTTGGCCAGTCGTGAGAGCCGGGCGACGCTGTTCTTCGCCCGCTCGATGTGCGCGGCGAGTGCGCGGGCGTCGTCCCGGTCGAGCGCGGCGAGGTCGAGCTGCGTGGTGAGGATCGCCAGCGGTGTGCGGAGCTCGTGGCTCGCGTCCGAGACCATCTGTCGTTCGCGTTCGGTGGCCTGTCGCGTCCGCGCCAGGAAGGCGTTGAGGGTCGTCGCGAGCGAGGCGAGTTCGTCCTGCGCCGGGCCGACCGGCAACTCGGCACGTTCGGGGGCGACGGACAGCCGCTCGGCTTCGCGACGCATCCGGTTGACCGGACGGAGTGCGGTGGTGGCCAGCACCCACGACGCGACGCCGAAGGCCAGGAGGATCGCCAGACCGGTGAAGGACAGCGTCGTGGTGAGTTCGTCGACGACGATCGCCTCGGCCTGCGAGTTGCGGGCAGCGACGACGGTCCAGCGACCGGCCTGGTTCACCGGGTGTTCGACGACCACGCGGTACTGGGACCCGCCGAGCTCGACGACCGAGGTGCCGGCCGGCGTCGTCCGCAGACTGCCGAGCGACTGCTCGAGGCGGCGCGGCATCGAGGACAGGGTGATCTCACCGGTGGGGGAGACCACGGCGACGAACTGGGCGTTGCCGGGTGGTGAGAGGTTCGGGTCGCTGTCGACCTCGAGCGTCGCGACGTACGGGTCCGTGTCGGCGTCGAGCAGGGTCTCGGTGGCGCTCGCCACGACGTTGACCACCTGCAGGCGCATCACGAGCACGAGCAGGGCGATGACGACGGCGGCGATGACGGTCGACCCGATCGTGATCCGGGCGCGCAACGACAGCGACCGCAGCCGGGACGGCCGGCGCCCCGGCACCCGCCCCGCGGTCACGCCGCCGTCCGACCGCACCACGCGGTCGTCAGGCCGTGACGAGGTCGAGTCGGTAGCCCCGACCGCGCACGGTGCTGATGGCCACGGTGGCCTCCTGCGCGACGAGCTTCTTCCGCAGGTAGGAGATGTACTGCTCGACGACGTTCGGGTCCACGTGCTGCGACCCGTCCCAGACCTCCTCGAGGATCTTCGGCCGGTCGACGACGGTGCCGACCGAGCGCGCGAGGAGGCGCAGCAGGGCGAACTCGGTGGGGCTCATCGCGACCCGCTGCCCCTTGACGGACACGCGACGGGCCTCCGAGTCGATGGAGACGTCCCCGACCTCGATGGTGCGCGGGGCGCCGGTCGGCTCGCGACGCCCCAGGGCCCGCAGACGTGCGGTGAGCTCGGCGAAGGCGAAGGGCTTGGTGAGGTAGTCGTCCGCGCCCGCGTCGAGCCCGAACACACGGTCGTCGACGGCGTCCCGCGCGGTCACGAGCAGGATCCGGACCGGGTCCTCGCGCTCGCGGACGCGCCGCGCCAACTCGAAGCCGGACATGCCGGGCATCATCACGTCGACCACGGCGATGTCGTAGGGCTGCTCGCCCAGGGCGATGAGTGCCTCCACACCGTTCTCGACCGCGGTGACGCGGTACCCCTCGGCGGCGAGCCCGCGCTCCATGAGCGCGCGCATCTCGTCGTCGTCCTCGACCACCAACAAGCGCATCTGGACCTCCTGCGACCATCGTGGCACCGAACGCGGACCGCGTGGGCGGTTCCGTCGTCACGACGCCTGAGCAGCGACACAGCCGACCGGTGCGGGCTGCGGTCAGTGGACACCCGAGACTGACGGGTACTGACGGTACCCCCTTCGTTGCTATGCTCCGCCTCGGACGCTGCACCCGACAGACCGTCCTGTACTTGGGGGAAGCATGCACGACCCGGACCTTCCGGAGATCGTCCGCCTGCGCGCCGAGCTCGACTCCGCCTGGAAGGGCGTCGTCGGCCTCGGAGCGCTCGACGGACCACACCGCGACCGCGTGGTCGCCGACCTGCGCACGGCCGTGCCGGACAGCGCCGGTCGCGCAGCACGGGCGGTCGGACCGGAGGCGGTGGTCGCCGAGATCGGCCGGTTCGCCGACGTGGAGATGGGCACCTCGGACCCGACGTGGCCCGCAGCCGACGTCTGGCGCGAGGTGCTGTCCACCGCCACCGAGGCCGCACGGGCAGCGGGCGAGCGGGTCTGCTGAACCGGGGGCCGGCGTCAGTCGTCCTCGCCGAGGAGTTCCTCGCGCACGCGTCGGACGTCCTCGAGCAGGGCCCCGATGAGCACCCAGTGCCGGGAGTTCGGCCGGACCACCGCGAGCGGGGCCGTCAGGGCGTGCTCGAGCCTGGCGTCCTCCGGGCCGTCGTCGAGTTCACCCGGCGTCAGCCGCGCTGACTCCACCTGTGCACCGAGGCGTCGGACGTCGGCGCCGATCCGGGCGACCTCGGTGGCGATCCGACCGACCATCGGGTCGGCCCGCAGGTCGGGGGCGGTGTTGTCCCGGACGGCACGGGTCATGCCGGTCACGCGCGTGACGAGGACCCGGAGGTGTTCGGCGACCGCGACGTCGCGCTCGAGGATCGTGCGGTGCCGGCCGCCACGCGGGTTCATCGTGAGGGAGTCGCGCGCCGACGTCAGCGCCGCCTCGGTCCTGCCGTGCTGCTGGCGGAGTGCGCGGGCCTGGCGGAGTGCCTCGTCCCACCGTCCGGCGTCCCACCCCTCGGTCAGTCCGACGGCGATCCGCTCGAAGGCGGCGGCCGTGTCCCGGGCGAGCCGCGCGACCGCCAGGTGCGCGGGTTCGATGAGCACCGGCGGGACGATGACGGCGTTCACCGCGAGGGCGACGACCGCGCCGACCACGGTCTCGAGGATCCGGTCGGCCGAGTAGTTCGGCGTGACGACACCCGCGGTGAGCACGAGCATGCCGCTGATGCCGACCTGCGTCGCGGAGGTCGGTGTGAGCCGCAGTGCCCAGGCGAGCAGGATCGCGAGGACGACGACGAGCAGGACGACCGCGACGGCGTCGCCGAGGAGCAGGTGCACCCCGGTGGCGAGCACCACGCCGAGCAGCACGCCCGCGCTCCGCTCGAGGCCCTTGACGAACGACTGGTTGATGCTCGGCTGGACGACGAGCAGGGCGGCGATCGCGGCGAAGGTCGGGAAGGGCCCGCGGATGAGCAGTTCGCACAGGAGCACCGCCGCGACCACCGCCACCGCGGTCTTCACGACCTGCAGGAAGGGTGTGCGACTCGAGCTGCGGAGGGGCGCGACCGGGTTCACGCTCCCACGGTAGCCACGAGCCGCACGCCGAGCCGGGCACGAACGCGACGGATCCCCGGTGACACGGTTGACTGTGGGCGTGTGGCCGAACCATGAGCGAGTCATCCCCGAGGCCTTCGCGGGGTCCGGGACGACGGTCGTCGCCGCGCGCGCGCACTCGGTCGAGCCGTCCGGCAACGGCTACCTGTACGGCTACGAGGTGGACACCGTCGACCGGGCAGGCCAGCGCGCCACCGTCCTGACCTACGTCGACACCGGTGGCACCCACGACCAGAACAGCGCCATCGTCACCGACCCGACGACCGGCGACCCGGTGTCGGTGTGGGCCTACCCGAACGACCCGGGCCTCCCGGTCCTGCCGCAGGTGACGTACCGCGACGCCGTCGCGGAGCTCCTCACCACGCTCGGGCTGCCGGTGACGAACCCGACGCTGACGGTCGCCGCGTACCGACCGGGGAAGCGCGCCGTCGTCCGGGTGGACGCCCCGGAACGGACTATGTTCATCAAGATCGTCCGTCCGCACCGGGTCGCCCCGATCGTCCGGACCCACGAGCAGTTCGCAGCCGCCGGCCTGCCCGTGCCGCGGGTGCTGGCGAGCCGCGGCGACGGACTGCTCGTCCTCGAACTCGTCCGCGGCGTGCCCGCCGGCAGCCGCATCACCGACATCGCCGACGACCCGCGGTTCGTGGCGTCCCTCGCCGCGCTCACCGGGCGGATCGCCACGGTGCCGATGACGCAGCAGGCCCGGGCCGACGCGATGGACCACGCCGACTGGCACCGTCGGACGCTGACGACCGCGCTCCCCGGCGACGCCGAGGAGATCGACCGGCTGTACGACGCCATCGGCCGCCGCTCCATCGGGTGGGCCGCGGGCCAGAAGCAGGTCGTGCACGGGGACCTGCACCTCGAGCAGGTGTTCGTCGACGAGGACGAGCCCTGGCGCATCTCCGGCCTGCTCGACATCGACACCGCCGGGTGGGGACACCCGGTGCGCGACATCGGCGCCGTGGTCGCGCACCTCGTCGTCACCGGGCTCTGGCACCGGTCGCGCGGGGACGCCGAGCGTGGGGCCGCCGCCGAGCGTCTCGCCGACGCCGTCGCCCGCGACTGGGTCGCCCGCAACCCGCAGGAGGCCGAGCGCATCGGACCCGCCATCGGCGCGCAGCTCCTCGCCCACGCCGGCGGCCAGGCCACCACCGGGTCGGCGAACGGCATCGCGACGGCGGAGCAGCTGCTCGCCGCGACGCGGGCCGCCCTGGCGGAGCCGGCCCCGAGCCTCCCGTCCGGTTCCGGCCGTCCGCGGTCCGCGCCGCGCGTCTGACCAGCGGTCCCGACGAGGACGGTTCCGGCTGCGGTCCAGGAGGCAGCGCCGCCGTACGTCGACGGCGACCGGCCGGGAGGCCCGCCACGCGCGGCGGGTGGGGAGTCGCCTCCGACGTCGGCTGGGGAGTAAACTGACCGCGCACGCACCGCGTGCTCGTATGTCGCGTCGATTCCTGCCGCGACGACCGGTCGCCTGACCGGTGCGGGTGCCGGATCCGCGTCGTCCGGGTTCGGACCTCCTGGGGTGGGCCTCTCATCGAGGCGTGGCCCTCCGGAGGGCGGAGCTCTCCGGGGGCACAGTTCCGGGACGACGCGTGCGTGCGACGGCGCCGGACCTCCCGCGCAGGCCGTTCCATCGACCACCGGTCCTCACCCTGGGCCGTGCGATGCGGTCAGCCGGACGATCCGGTGCGCTCCGGGCCACGGCGGCCCGGGGAGGACCCGGGTGCGACGGACGCACCGACACGACTTCCGCCCGTACCGGGTGGCTCGCCCCGACGAGGGCGGAACAGGAGGAGCCTTGGCTCGATCAGGTACCCGCCGCGCTGCCGGTGGCACGCGGACGGCGTCGCGCCGGACCCGGCCGCTCGACAACGACGGCCTCATCCCCGTCCTCGCCCGTGCCGTCCGCGAGGTCGAGGCCGCCGCGCAGCGCGGAGCCCTCAAGGCCACGAACCGCACGAAGTTCCAGGCAGTGGCGCTGCTCATGCGTGAGGAGCGTGCCCGCGTGAAGGCGGACACGACGCTCACCGACGCACAGCGTGCCGAGCAGCTCAAGCGCCTGGACGGCGTCGCGACGATCCTGGCGAAGACCGCCGCCCGGGACACCAGCGTCATCCAGCTCCTGACCGAGGAGGCCGCGGTCTCCGAGGCCACCCGCACCGTGAAGCGCGACATGATGATCGCCGCCGGCATGGAGCTCCAGCCCGAGGACCTCGTCATCGCGGCCGAACCCACCGCGGCGGTGGAGACCCCCGAGCGTGCCGTCGTGCCGCAGGCGGTCGTGCAGCGCCAGCTCGCCAACCCGTTCCTGCCGCCGGACTTCGCGCTCGCCGACCAGCCCGTCGCCCATCCCCGCCGGCTGGCGAACTGGGAGCTCTTCGGTCCGCTGTTCAAGTCGTTCGAGTACGGCGCCGGCGGGGGAGCAGCGTCCATGCCGCTGCCCGAGCCCGCGTCGCTGCACACACCCTCCGGTGTGACGCTGATGAAGCACCAGGCCGAGCTCGTCACCTCCGCCGCGCAGGGACACCGCACCTTCCTGCTCGCCGACGAACCGGGTCTCGGCAAGACCGCGCAGTCGCTCCTCGCGGCGGACGCGGCCAAGGCCTTCCCGCTGCTCGTCGTCGTCCCGAACGTCGTCAAGACGAACTGGGCGCGCGAGGCCGAGCGCTGGGTGCCGAACCACCGCGCGACCGTCATCCACGGTGACGGGCAGGACCTCGACGGCTTCGCCGACATCCTCATCGTCAACTACGAGATCCTCGACCGGCACGTCGGCTGGCTCGGCACGTTCGGCTTCAAGGGCATGGTCGTCGACGAGGCACACTTCATCAAGAACAAGGAGTCGCAGCGCTCGAAGTACGTGCTGCAGCTCGCCGAGAAGATCCGGGAGCGGACGGCGAACCCGCTGCTCATGGCCCTGACCGGTACCCCGCTCATCAACTCCGTCGAGGACTTCCGCACCATCTGGGAGTTCCTCGGCTGGATCGACGACAAGAAGCCCCGCGCGCAGCTCATGAACGAGCTCGAGGAGATCGGGCTCACCCCGGCCGACCAGGGCTTCTTCACCGAAGCGCGGAAGGCCGTGATCGACCTCGGCATCGTCCGACGGCGCAAGGTCGACGTCGCGGCGGACATCCCCGCCCGCCGGATCGCCGACATCCCCGTCGAGCTCGACGGCGACGAGGGCCGCTCCATCCGCGACGCCGAGCGCGAGCTCACCGCGAAGCTCGTCAAGCGGTACCACCAGGCGCTCGCCGCCCGGACCGGCCAGGACCCGGTCGTCGGCATCGACGAGAAGCTCGTCCGCCAGGTCGCCCGCTGGGAGCTCGAGGACCAGGACGCCTCGTCCACCGGCGAGAACGTGTTCTCCATGGTGCGGCGCATCGGCCGGGCCAAGGCGCAGCTCGCGGCGGACTACGCGGCGCAGCTCGCCTCGAACGTCGGCAAGGTCGTCTTCTTCGCGAAGCACCTCGACGTGATGGACCAGGCCGAGGAGGTCTTCGCCCGTCGGCACCTGCGCACGGCGACGATCCGCGGCGACCAGACGCCGGCGCAGCGCACGGCCGAGATCGACTCGTTCGTGAACGACCCGGACGTGGCCGTCATCGTCTGCTCGCTCACCGCGGCGGGTGTCGGGCTCAACCTGCAGGTGGCGTCCAACGTCGTCCTCGCCGAGCTGTCCTGGACGAGCGCCGAGCAGACCCAGGCGATCGACCGCGTGCACCGCATCGGGCAGGAGGAGCCGGTCACCGCGTGGCGCATCATCGCCGCGCAGACGATCGACACGAAGATCGCCGAGCTCATCGACAGCAAGGCCGGACTCGCGGCCCGGGCGCTCGACGGCTCCGACGAGGAGGTCGTCGACTCCGGCGACATCCAGCTCGACGCCATGGCCGCGCTGCTCATGGACGCGCTCAGCCGCTAGCGCTCGGCGGCGGCCCGACGCCGAGCCCGGGCGGGCCCCAGCCCGGCGCCGTTCGGCACCGCACAACGAGAACCCGCTCGAACCACGGACGTCCGTGGTTCGAGCGGGTTCTCGTTGTGCTGGGCCAGCTCGCGCCGGGCCGCGCCGGGCGGTGCGCTTCAGACGCGCGACTGGACCTCCGCCAGGGACGGGTTCGTCGCGGTGCTGCCGTCCGGGAACACCAGGGTCGGCACGGTCTGGTTGCCGCCGTTGACCTCGGCGACCAGCTCGGCGGTGCCCGGCGTCTGCTCGATGTCGACCTCGCGGAAGGGCACACCGGCCTTCGTCATCTGGTTCTTCAGCCGGGCACAGTAGCCGCACCAGCTCGTGGTGAACATGGTGACGCCGCCGGCCTGGGGCACGAACGCGTCACGGGTGATCGTCTCGCTCATGTCCTCATTCTCGTCCTGCTCCCCGGGAGGCTCGTGACCGTCGTCGAGCCCCGGCGGCACCTGCCGGGGCGGTCGCGGCCGACCGCGTGACGAGGCGACCCCTCCCACCCTGGTAGACAGGACCGCGTGAGCGACACCCACCTCGAGATCGAGCGCACCTACGACCTGCCCGACGGAGCCCCGCTCCCCGACCTGATCGGCGTCGGCGGCATCATGCGGGCTGACCACCAGGAGCCGTTCGAGCTCGACGCCACCTACTGGGACACGCAGCGGTACGACCTGGTCGCCGCGCACGTCACCGTCCGCCGTCGCACCGGGGGACACGACGCCGGCTGGCACATCAAGCGCGCCGAGTCCGACACCGTCCGGCACGAGCAGCACTTCCCGCTCACCGAGGACCCGGACACCGTGCCCGACGAGGTCCTCGCCGCCCTGTTCACCGAGCGCCGGGGCCGCGGACTGCACCCGGTCGTCCGCATCACCACCACCCGCACCGTCACCCGCCTGCTCGACGAGGACGGCGACCAGATCGCCGAACTCGCGGACGACCGGGTCGTCGCCGAACGGCTCGACGACGACGCTCCGGCCGACCCGCGCACCTGGCGGGAGGTCGAGGTCGAGACCGTCGGCGGTGTGGACGAACAGGTCGCTCACGAGCTCTTCGCCGCGCTCGACGGTCGGTTCGCGGCCGTCGGCGCCGGCCCCGCCGCCGTCGCGTCCAAGCTGGCACGCGGGCTCGCCGGAGCACCGGCACCGCGCCTCCAGACCGTCGACCGTCCCGAGAAGGGGACGACCGCGCGCATCCTCACGAAGCGTCTCGGGAAGCTGCGCTCCGCGCTGCTCGACCAGGAGGCCCGGCTGCGCTCCGGCGAGAACGCTGAGCTCCGCGACGTGGCCGCGACGACGCTGGAGATCGCAGCGATCCTGCAGACCTACCGACCCGCGTTCGCCGCCGGTGACGCCGTCGACCGCGCCGTCGCCGGCGCCGACGCCCTCGCCGACGTGGCCGCCCGTGCCGCGCTCGCCGAGTACCTGGTCGAGCGGCTGCCGCGGGCGTCGACGCCGGCGCAGGACGCCCTCGTCGACGCCATGACCCGCGAACGCATCCTCGCCGCCACGCGCGAGCGACGCGACTCCGCGGTGCGGGACGTCGTCGCGGCGCTGCACGGGAAGCCGTTCCTGGAGCTCCTCGACGCCCTCGACGACGCCGTCGAGCGGCCCGCCCCGACGGCGTGGGCGCTCCGGTCGCCGAAGAAGGTCGCCCAGGACGTCACCGCAACGGTGAAGCCCCACGTCCGGGAGCTCGTGCGCGACGCCGTGGCCGACGACACCTCCGACACGGCGGCCGCACGCGAAGCAGCCGACCGGGCTGCGACCGAACTGGCCTGGCAGGGGACGATGCGCGCACGACTCGCGATGGACGTGCTCGGGGACGACGCCTTCCCGCACGCACTGTGGAAGCGCATCGGGACCGCCGCCGACGTCCTCACCGAGCGGGTGCGGTCGCTGTACGCACTCGACGCGCTCCGCACGCACTCCGGGATCGCCGATCGCGGAGGCGAAGGGACGTTCGGGTACGGCGTGCTCGCCGGCGACCGGGTCCGGATGGCGGAGGAGTCCTACGACGAGGCGGTGCACGCGCTCAACCGCGTGTGACCGTCGGACACGACGACGGCGCGCACCCGGGCCGGGTGCGCGCCGTCGTCGTGTCGGTCGCGGGGTCCGCTCAGCCGGCCGCGATCGGGTTCGCCGTCGCGGCCGCAGGGGAGACGTCGGCCAGACCGAGGACGTCGAGCAACCAGGCCAGTTCGAACGCCCGCTCCTTCCACGAGTCGTACCGTCCGCTGACGCCACCGTGGCCGGCGGCCATCTCCGTCTTCAGCAGGACGGGGGCCCCGACCTCGCGGAGCTTCGCAGTCCACTTCGCCGGCTCGACGTACAGCACGCGGGTGTCGTTGATCGAGGTCACGGCGAGGATGCGCGGGTACTGCACGTCGTCACGGACGTTCTCGTACGGCGTGTACTCGCTCATGTAGCGGTAGACCTCGGCATCGTGCAGCGGGTCGCCCCACTCGTCCCATTCGATCACCGTGAGCGGCAGGTCCGGGTCGAGGATGCTCGTCAGCGCGTCGACGAACGGCACCGCGGCGAGGATGCCCGCGAACCGCTCGGGGGCCAGGTTCGCCACCGCGCCCATCAGGAGCCCACCGGCGCTGCCGCCCTCGGCCACGAGCTGGTCGGCGCTCGTCCGACCGCTGTCGATCAGGTGCTCGGCGACGGCGACGAAGTCCGTGAAGGTGTTCTTCTTGGTCAGGGTCTTGCCGTCCTCGTACCAGTGCCGGCCCATCTCGCCACCACCGCGGACATGCGCGACCGCGAAGACCACCCCGCGGTCGAGCATCGACAGGCGCATGACGCTGAAGCCGGGGTCGATCGAGTGCTCGTACGACCCGTAGCCGTACAGGTGCAGCGGCGCCGGGGCGTCCGCGTCGACGGCGTCCTTGCGCCACACCAGCGAGATCGGGACGCGGGTGCCGTCGGCAGCGGTCGCCCAGTCGCGCTCCTGCACGTAGTCGGCCGGGTCGTACCCGCCCAGCACCGGCTGCCGCTTCAGGACGGTCACCTGTCCGGTCGCCAGGTCGAGGTCGCTCACCTCGGACGGGGTCACGAAGGACGTGTACCCGAGGCGGAGGGTCGGCTGGTCCCACTCGGGGTTGCCGCCGAGTCCGGCCGAGAACAGTGCCTCGTCGAAGGGGACCTCGTGGGGTTCGCCGTAGCCGTCGCCCTCGATCGGGATGACGGCGATCCGGGGGAGCGCCTCGGACCGGTACTCGAGCGCGAGGTGCCCGGCGAAGGCGTCCACCGACTCGATGCGCCGCTGCTCGTGGTGCGGGACGACCACGCGGCGGTCGGCGGTCGAGGTCGGGTCGTCCGCGGGCACGTCGACCAGCTCGAAGTTCTCCGCGCCGTCGTTGTGCAGGACGAGCAGACGGTCGCTGCCCCCGACGATCGCGTGCTCGATCTCGTACTCCACGCCCTCGCGACGCGGCCACACCACACGGAACGCGCCCGTGGGGTCGGACGCGTCGAGGACGAGCGCCTCGGAGGTGATCTTCGATCCGAGCTCGATGACGATGTACTGCGACGAACGGGTGACCCCGACGCCGACCCAGTACCGGTCGTCCGGTTCCTCGAACACGACCACGTCGGTGTCCGCCGCGGTGCCGACCTCGTGCCGCCAGATGCGGTCCGGGCGCCAGGACTCGTCCACCGTCGGGTAGAAGACGTACCGCCCGGAGGGGTCGAACGTCGCGCCGGCTCCGGTGTTCGGGATGGTGTCGGGCAGGTCCTGCCCGGTCTCGAGGTCGCGGACGGCGAGCGTGTACCGCTCGTCGCCCTCGACGTCGACGCCGTACACGAGGCGGCTGCCGTCGTCGCTGATGTCGTACGTGCCGAGCGAGAAGAAGTCGTGTCCGTCGGCGAGGGCGTTGCCGTCGAGGACGACCTCCTCGCCCGGGAGGGTGGCTGAGCCCTCGTCGAGGGACGGCGGCGTCCAGTCGTCCGGCCCGCTGATCGGGGCGCGGCACTGCACGCCGTACTGGCTGCCCTCGCTCGTGCGGGTGAAGTACCACCACTGGCCCATCCGCACCGGCACCGAGAGGTCGGTCTCCTGCACGCGGCTCTTCACCTCGTCGAACAGGCGGTCCCGCAGCGCACCGAGGTGCTCGGTCTGCGCTTCGGTGTACCGGTTCTCGGCCTCGAGGTACGCGACGGTGTCCGGGGACTCCTTGTCACGGAGCCATTCGTAGTCGTCGACGAAGTCGATGCCGTGGTGGGTCCGCGTCACGGGCCGCTTGGCGGCGGTCGGCGGGGTGGTCACGTCGTGCTCGCTGGTCACCCGGCCCACCCTATGCGTTCGGGATGGAGGCCCGACCCGGCTCCGTCTCCCCGTCACGCTGCCGCTGGGGTCAGACCGGAGGAGCCCGGTGCCGCTGCCGCCCGGATCCGCTCGGCGAGTGCGTCGAGTTCGGCCAGGACGTCCGACGCCACCCAGGCCCGGTCGCGTCGACGTTCCGTGACGGGGCGGAGCACGCCGGCGCCCACGAGCTCGTCGATCACCGCGTCGGTCCACGGCAAGTCCGCTGGGAGCGCTGCGCTCACCGCGGCCTCGGTCAGCACAGGATCGGCCAGCAGGACGCGGAGGAGGTCCGGGCGGTGCGCCACGCGTGGCCCGTGGCCCGTCGGCCGGACCATGTTCCGGTCGTGCTCGATCTCGTCGAGTCGGAGCGCGGCGAACTCGACCTCGTCGCAGACGACGCCGACCGCCCGCGCCGTCAGGGCGACGATCCCGTCGACGTGGCCGTCCCGGTAGTGTTCGAGCTCGGCGAAGTAGCCCGCTCGATCGGCGACCAGAGCAGCGGCCACGGGCACGACGAGCGCGGTCGTGACGCCACGCCGCCGCAGGACCGCGTTGACCAGCGCTCGACCGATCCGCCCGTTGCCGTCGGTGAACGGGTGGACGGACTCGAAGTGGGCATGGGCGATCGCGGCCTGCGCCAACGCGTCGACGTCGTCCCGCGCGAGGAACGCGAAGAGGTCGGCCATCGCGGCGGGGACGTCGTCCGCGGGCGGCGGCACGTACGCGGCGTCCCGGGGAGACACCCCGCCGCCGATCCAGTTCTGCACCCGACGCCACTGCCCGGCGGCGGGGCCGTCCACCGGGTCGTCCCGCATGAGCACCGCGTGGGCGTCGAGCACGGACCGCTCGGTGATGCTGCCCCGACCGGCGGCCGTGATCATCCCGCGCAGGGCGGCGGTCGCCCCGACCATCGCCGTGGCACTGCCGTTCGCGCGGATGCCGACGAGCGCCCGGGCGTAGTCGTCGAGCGTGGCGTGCTCCTCCTCGATCCGCGACGACGAGACCGCCTCGGTCCGGGCGAGCAGCAGGTCGAACGCGGCCGTGCGGTCACCGAGCCGGCGGTCGAGGTCCACCAGGCGGTCGGTCGCGCGTGTCAGCAGAGCGGCGAGGTCGGGCGGCGCCACGTACGTCTGCTCCGCGATCGCGGGCGGCAACGCACACCGCACCGAGTGTGTCATCCGGTCGGCGCGCGGCAGCCGCCGGTTGCTCCGCCACGGACGCGTGGTCGAGCCGTGGCGTGGCCAAGCCCCCGCGGCACGCCCGCTCCCGGTCGCCGCGCGTGGTGCACCCGACGCCCCGGGACGGAGCGCCCAGTCCGCGCCGATCGTGACTGTCCTGTCGGCCGTGTCCGTGGTGCCCGTCATGCCGCCTCCCGTTCCTCGCACCGGCCGACGGTAGTGGCGGTGCGGCCCGATCAGGGAAGAACCCGGATGTCGTATGCACGAGCCGGGCCGGCACGGTCGGCCCGGCCCGTCCCGGTACGGGCACCGATCGGTACCGTTGTGGAATGACTGACAACACGTTCGTGATCACCGGTGCCCACGTCGTCCCCGTCGAGGGTGACGAGTTCGACGGCGGGGCGGTCGTCGTGCAGGACGGCCGGATCACCGCCGTCGGACCGGACGTCACCCCGCCGGACGGGCTGCCGGTCGTCGACGCCGCCGGTGCCTGGCTCCTGCCGGGCTTCGTCGAGGCGCACGGGCACGTGGGCATCCACGAGGAGGCGAACGGGCCCGCCGGGAACGACACGAACGAGATGACCGGCCCGAACATGGCGGCGGTCCAGGCGATCGACGCGGTCGACATCGAGGACGAGGGCTTCCGCGACGCCCTGTCCGGCGGCATCACGAGCATCGTCGTCAAGCCCGGCTCCGGCAACCCGATCGGAGGGCAGACGGTCGCGATCAAGACCTGGGGCGGCCGCACCATCGACGAACAGCTCATCTCGGACAGCGTCAGCGTGAAGAGCGCCCTCGGCGAGAACCCGAAGCGGGTCTACGGCGAGAAGGGCCAGACGCCGTCGACCCGCCTCGGCGTCGCGAAGGTCATCCGCGAGGCCTTCCTGGCCGCCGACCACTACCGCGCTGCCCGCGACGCCGCTGCGCGCAAGGACGAGCCGTTCGAGCGTGACCTCACGAAGGAGACCCTCGCGCGCGTGCTCGACGGGGAGCTCGCCTGGGACCAGCACACCCACCGTCACGACGACATCGCGACGGCGATCCGCCTCGCCGAGGAGTTCGGCTACCGCCTGGTCGTGAACCACGGCACCGAGGCCCACAAGATCGCCGACCTGCTCGCTGAGAAGGGCATCCCGGTGGTCTACGGCCCGCTGTTCACGAGCCGGTCGAAGGTGGAGCTCCGTGACCGCGGCATCCCGAACCTCGCCACGATCGCGGCGGCCGGGGTCCGGGTCGCGATCACGACGGACGCCCCGGTCGTCCCGATCAACATGCTCGTGACCCAGGCCACGATGGCCGTCCGCGACGGGCTGCCCCGGCAGACCGCGCTCGAGGCGATCACCTCCGCCCCCGCGGACATCCTCGGTTTCGGCGACCGTGTCGGCCGCATCGCCGCGGGGTACGACGCCGACCTCGTCCTCTGGGACGGCGACCCGCTCGACGCGACCAGCCGCGCGCAGCGCGTCTGGATCGAGGGCCGCCAGGTCTTCGCCTACGTCGACGGTCAGGGCGTCACGACACCGCGCTGGTGACACCGTGTCGGACGGGAGGCACGGGGCGCGGCGCACCCCCGCCCCGTGCCTCCCGTCCGACGCGTCAGTCCTCGCGCGCCAGCAGGAAGTCGTTGATGCGCTCCGTCATGCCGAGGTCCATCTCGATCCGCACCCCGTTGACGGTGTGGATCGGTGCCGCCTGCCGGATGCTGGAGACCAGCCACAGCGCGTCGGCGGCCCGCAGGTCGTCGAGCGTGACGAGCTCGTAGGCGGTCTCGATGCCCTCCTGCTCGGCGAAGCGGAAGACGTCGGCCTGCGTGGTGCCGTCGAGGATGCCGATGTCGGTGCGGGGCGTCACGAAGCGGCCGCCCACGGACATGATGAGGTTCGCGCGGGTGCCCTCGAGCACGTACCCGTCCGTCGAGACGAACAGCGCGTCGTCGGCTCCGCGGCGGACGGCTTCCCGGAGTGCCGCCATGTTCACCGCGTACGAGAGCGTCTTCGCGCCCTGCAGCAGCCACGGGGAGGTCCGCTCGACGTCGTGCCGGTAGCCGCGGTCGAGCGTGACGACGCCGATGCCCTCGGTGCGGTCACGCGTCTGGTCGGCCGACTGCGCCGCGTACACCCACCCGGTCGGACGCCCGAGGCCCTCGACGCCCCGGGTGAGCACGGTCTTCGCGTACGCCTCGCGCACCGGGTCGAGCCGGGCGCAGACGGCCTCGATCGCCCGCCGCCACGCGTCGACGTCCGGTTCCGGCAGGTCGAGCTTGGCGGCGGAGCGGACGAAGCGGGCAAGGTGCGCCTCGAGCGCCTGCGGTCGGCCGTCGATGACCGTGATCGTCTCGAAGACGCCGTCCCCGCGGGTGAGCCCGAGGTCCATCACCTGGACGTGCTCCTCGAGCGGCTTCTCCCACGTGAAGGCGTCCGACTCCGGGTCGTGCGGGGCTGCGGACCGCGAGGGCTGGTTCAGGACGGCGAGGACGGTGTCGGTCATGCCACCCATCCAACCCCAGGTCAGCGACCGCCGGGCAGCGCGTCCATGAGTTTCCAGACCGCCTGCGTCAGCTCGGGGTGCTGGAGCGCGATGCGCCGGAGACGGTGGTACTCCTCGCCGTGTTCGGTGCCGTGACCGGAGGCCGGGTGCGCCGACCACTGGGAGCTCCGGCGGCCGATCCGGACGTCGACGTCCATGGCCTCGGCGCGGAGGATGAGCACGACCTGCTCGTCCACGGTCGGCAGCGTGTGCATGAAGTCCCACGGGTCGTCGCCCTGCCGGCAGCGGTGTTCGACGATGACCGAGATCTCCTCGGCGGCTTCGGCGCGCAGCACCTCGAGGCTGCGCCCCGCCCTCCGGGACTCAGCCATGACGCCCCCAGAGCACGCCTGCCATGCAACGAGCGTACGTCATCGGATCGGCCACACTGGACCACATGACCGAGCGCGACGAGAGCAAGTCCCAGCACCCGGCCGTGGTCGTCGTGTACCTGCTGCGGGACGGTGCGGACGGGCCGGAGGTCCTGCTCGGCGAGAAGCGACGCGGGCTCGGCACGGGCCGCGTGGTCGGTCCGGGCGGCAAGCGCGAGGGCGACGAGACGGCGGTCGAGACCGCCGTCCGCGAGGTCGCCGAGGAGGTCGGTCTCCGCGTCGACGCTGCCGACCTGGAGGCCCGTGGCACGTTGGACTACCGGTTCCCGTTCCGCCCGTCCTGGTCCCAGGTCTCGGACGTCTTCGTCTGCCGCCGCTGGCAGGGGGAGCCGTCGGGCGGCGACGAGTTGGAGCCGAGGTGGGTGCCGGTCGACGCCGTCCCCTACGACGCGATGTGGGACGACGCGCGCTACTGGCTGCCCGGTGTGCTCGCGGGCGGTCGGGTCGAGGCGCGGGTCGTGTTCGCCGAGGACGACGCGACGGTCGCCGGGTTCACCGGGACGGGCATCGGGGAACCGGCCTGAGCGCCGGGGACGCCGGACGGTGAGGCCTGCGGGCCCGACGTCGACCGACGGTCAGCGCGACCGCTGTGTCCGCGTGCTGCCGGTCCGGGCCTCCTCGGCCGCGGCCATCACGTCCGCGTCCCCGCTCTGTCCGCCGAGCGGACGCACGAAGAAGTCCACGACCCCGAAGGCGATCGCGGCCACGAGCGAGAACATCGCCCAGCCGTCCCAGAGCCCGGCGACGCTGCGGCCGCCGCTCGGCGCGAGGACGATGCTCGTGACGTACGACATCGCCGCGAGCACGAGGAAGACGACGACGATCGTGACGAGGAGGCGGTGCCAGGCGATGCGGGACATGGTCACCCCAGGATACCGACGCCGGGAGCGCTACCGACCGCGGTCCAGCGGATCGTTCTCGAGCCCGTCGCGGCCACCGGTGAACACGTCGCCGCCGGCGCGGTCGTCCTCCCACCGGTCGTCGCGCACCACCTGCAGCGTGCCGGTCGCGGTCGAGGTCAGGCCGTGCCGCTCGAGCTCGGCGTCGCGTTCACGACCGAGGAACTCGCGGTTCGCGGTGTTCGCGTCCTGGAACATCGTGGTGCGGCCGGTGAGGATCGCCCGGATGCGACGGCGCTCCCACCACTGCTTGCCGAAGTACATGAGCACGAGCCCGGCGGCCGCGTAGCAGGCCATGGTGATCAGCCCGCGGGCCGGACCGGGGCCGACGCCGTAGACCTCGTGCTTGATCATGTCGACCATGCTCGAGCCGACCACGACGTGGTTCAGCCACGCGAACGGCTCCGGCATGAACCACTTCGGGTAGGCCCCGCCGGAGGACGGCATCGACAGGAACACGAAGCAGATCATCGCGGGGGCGGCGATGAAGCGACCGACGAAGTAGCTCAGCCCGTTGACCGCGAGTCCGATGGCCACGATCCACCCCCAGGCGATGAGCACGAGCGGCACGAAGTGCCCGGAGATCGCACCGACGACCGGACCCGCGAGGGTGTTCGTGATGACGGAGATGACGAGACCGCCGACGACGATCACGGTCATGCGGGTGCGGTGCCGCAGGGGACCGCCCATGATGCCGATGAACATCGCGACCATGTAGCCGCCGATGCACCACGCGAGCATGACGTACATCGGGACGGTGCCGTACTCGTCCCGCGCCGGCAGCGCGGCGAGCTCGGTGACCTGCGGCGTCGCGACCCCGATGCCGGTCGACACGGCCGTCAGCGTCGCCGGGACGAGGTTCGCGACCTGGAACTGGTGCGCGCTGGCCTTGAAGAAGGTGTTGGTCGAGGGGTCGTACGCGACCGCCATCGACCCGGCGAGGACGTCCCGCTTCGCGGCCGCGAGCGAGTCGTAGGTGTGGAAGACGAACTCACCCGGCAGGGCCTTCTGCACGGCCGCGACGAACGACGGGTCACTGCCGACGAGCGCCACCGGGACGTCGTGCGGATGCGGCGCGTGGAAGGCGAAGACGTAGCAGAGGCAGAAGCCGACGATGAAGAACAGCGGCATCCAGAGCTGCAGCCCGATGAGCTGGAGGGACGGGTGCAGGGTCGAGTACCAGCGCCGGTAGCGCCCGATCTGCTGCTTCGGCGGCGCGCTGGAGCGGGCGGCGGCGGGTGGACCGGCGGCCGTCCGCGCACCACCTGCCCGTTCCGGCAGGTCGTTCTTCCTCGGTCGGTCGTTCCGCGGCGTGCTCACTCGGCGCTGCGCTCCTGTCCTGTCGTCTGGCGCTCCACGATACGCCGCGGCAGCAGGGGTGCCTCCGGGGTGGGCGACGGGATCAGGAGCGGCTGCGGGAGGCCTGCGCGGAGTCCATCGCGAGCTCCTCGGCATCGAGCGTCACGAGTACGCGGCGCATGACCTCCTCGTCGAGGTTGCCCTTCTCGCGCTCCTCGAGGACGATCTCGCGGCGACGGTCGAGCAGCTCGCGTCGGATGTCCTGGATCTGTGCGCCACGGAGGCGCATCGGGGCGTTGCGCTCCTCGTCCTCTTCTTCCTCGGCATCGCGGCGGAGGGTCTCGGCCTGCCGCTCGAGCCGGGCCTTCAGGCGGTTCACGACGCTGTCGACGGCCTGGTGTCCGTACTGCTCCGCCCAGGCCGGACGTCGGCGCTCGAGCAGGGCGATCGCCGCTTCGGTCGTGCGCTGGTTGAGGCGCATCTCGCTGCGGACGTCCTCCTCGCTCTCCCCGGGGTCCTGCACCTGCAACGCGCGGATCACGAACGGCAACGTCAGCCCCTGCAGCAGGAGTGTGCCGACCGTCACGACGAACGCGATGATGAAGATGGTGTCCTGCGCCTTGACCTGGACGGGGTCGGAGACGACGGCGACGGCTGCTGCGAGCGTGACGACGCCCCGCATGCCGGTCCACGAGATGACCGTGAGCTCCCGCCAGTTCAGCTTCGGCTCCGCCGTGCCGCGCAACCACCGCAGGGAACGGTGCCCGCGGGACAACCGGACGCGCAGCGGTCTCAGCCACCTGCCGTTGATCCGGTTGCGCGCGTAGGACTCGAAGACGAAGAGCGGACGGACGAGGACCACGACGACGAGCACGACGGCCGCCGCGGTGAGGGTCTGGGCCAGGCTGCGGTTGCTCTCGAGCAGGTCCTGCACGACCGTCTTCAGCTGCAGCCCGATCAGGGCGAACACGAACCCCTCGAGGATGACGTCGATGCTCGTCCAGAGCGGGCGCTCCTGCAGTCGCGTCGCGTACCCCTCCTTCGGCGAGTTGTACCCGATGTACAGGCCGGCGGTGACGACCGCGATGACGCCGGAGCCGGACAGGTGCTCGGCGAGGACGTACGCGACGAAGGGCAACAGGATGCTCATGATCGTCTCGACCACGGGGTCGTTGATGCGCATCCGGATCCAGTGCACCGCGACGCCGAGGACGATGCCGACCGCGAAGCCGACGCCGATCGCCAGGCCGAAGATGCCGAGGTCCTGCCAGATGGTGAGCGACGTGCCCGCGGCGATGAGCGTGAACACCCGGACCAGGGTCAGCGACGCCGCGTCGTTGATGAGGCTCTCGCCGGACAGCACCGTCATCACACGGCGGGGGAGTCCGAGCTTCCGGCCGATCGCGGCGGCGGACACGGCGTCCGGCGGAGCGACCACGGCGCCGAGCAGGATCGCCGCCGGCCAGTCCATGTCGGGGATGATCAGGTACGCGGCGAGTCCCACCGCGAGCGCCGTGACGATGACGAGGACGATGCCGAGTCGCCGGATCTGCTTGATCGACTGCCGGAAGCTCTGCCACGACACGTCGAGTGCCGCCGAGTACAGCAGCGGCGGCAGGATCACCGTGAGGATCACCTCGGAGTCGATCTCGATCTCCGGCAGGCCGGGCAGGAACGAGACGGCGAGCGCGACGGCCGTGACGAGCAGCGGGGCGGGCAGCCCCTTGGCACGGGCGAAGCCGGTCACCGCGAGCGAACCGATCAACAGGATGAGGAGTTCCGCGGTGCCCATGAGGCCCATCCTCCCATCCGGATGGTTCGCAGGCTGAACGGTTCCGCAGCCCCGGTGAACGGCCGGTGGACGACAGGGTTTGCTCCGGAGCCGCCGGGCTGCGACACTTGCCCGCGGTGGACATCACACTCATAGTCGTCCTGGTCATCGCGTTGGCCCTCTTCTTCGACTTCACAAACGGATTCCATGACACCGCCAACGCGATGGCGACACCGATCGCCACCGGTGCCATGAAGCCGAAGGTGGCCGTGACGGTCGCCGCGGTGCTCAACCTCGTCGGTGCGTTCCTCAGCACCGCCGTGGCGACGTCGATCTCGCACGGGCTCATCAACGAGGGCCCCGGTGGCGTCGCCATCAGCCCCGAGATGATCTTCGCGGGCCTGATCGGCGCGGTCGTGTGGAACATGATCACGTGGTTGCGCGGCTTGCCCTCGTCGTCCTCGCACGCGCTCTTCGGCGGGCTCATCGGCGCCGCGATCGTCGGCGCCGGCTTCGACTCGGTGAACTACGCGGCACTGCTGACGGTCGTGATCATCCCGGCCTTCCTGTCGCCGGTGATCGCCGCGCTCGTGTCGCTCCTCGCCACGCGCATCGCCTACCGCGTGACCCGTCGTCCGGTGTTCCCGAACGAGCGCGGGGGCTTCCGCATCGGACAGGTGTTCACGAGCTCGATGGTGTCGCTCGCCCACGGCACGAACGACGCGCAGAAGACGATGGGTGTCATCACGCTGACGCTCATCGCCTCGGGCGCGCAGTCGAGTGACCAGGGCGTGCAGTTCTGGGTCGTCGTGGCCTGTGCCCTGGCGATCGCCCTCGGCACCTACACGGGCGGGTGGCGCATCATCCGGACGCTCGGCTCGGGCATCACCGAGATCCGCGCGACGCAGGGCTTCGCAGCCGAGGCGTCCACCGCCGCCACGATCCTCGCGTCGAGCCACCTCGGCTTCGCACTGTCGACGACGCAGGTGTCGTCGGGCTCGATCATCGGCGCGGGCCTCGGCCGCCGCGGTTCGAAGATCCAGTGGTCGACGGCCGGCAAGATCGTCATCGCGTGGTTCATCACGCTGCCCGCCGCCGCGGCGGTCGGGGCGATCGCCTCGGGCATCGCCCACTTCGGCGTCATCGGTCTCGTGCTCGACGCGGTCATCGGTGGTGCCGTGATCCTCGGCCTGTACCTGTGGTCGCTGCGCAAGCCGCACGAGCACGCCGCGGCCATCGAGGTCGACGTCGCCGCGAACGCCGTGCTGACCCGCAAGGAGCGGCGCGACCTGCAGCGCGCCAAGCGTGCCGAGGCCGTCGCCGCGCGTCGCGCCGAACTGAGCCGCGAGCGGACCCTCCGCCGCATGGCCGGACGCAAGGGAGGCCGTCGCTGATGGGTATCGCCATGGACGGACGCTGCGGAGGGACCTGCTGATGGGTATCGACTGGGCGGCGTTCCTGCTCGTCGCACTGGTGGCCGTCGTGTCGGCGTGCTTCGTCGTCACCGTCTACTCCGTGGGCCTCCGCCTCTGGAGCGCCGCCGACGCCCGCGCGGGCAAGTACACGGTGAAGGACGACGGCACCGTCGGCCCGGCCACCGCCGGCTTCCCCGACCCGACCGCGGCCTCCACCGCGATCCGTGCGTTCCGGGCGCTCGCCGTGGTCTGCTTCGCCGCCTGCGGTGCCGCGGTGCTGTACGGCGTCTACCTCATCGTCCCTGCCTTCCACTGACCTCCTGGCCGGCCGCACCGGCTGGACGGTCGCGGGCTAGCCTCGGGAGGTGACCGCGACGGAGAGGACCACGACGTGACGAGCGCTGCCACCCGCACCGAGACCGATTCCCTGGGCTCGAGGGAGGTGCCGGTCGACTCCTACTGGGGGATCAACACCCTCCGGGCGATGGAGAACTTCCCGATCGCCTCGGTGCCGATCGCGGTCTACCCGGACCTCGTCGCGGCCCTCGTGACCGTGAAGCAGGCGGCTGCCCGGGCGAACAAGGCGATCGGTGTCCTCGACGCCGAGCGGGCCGACGCGATCGACCGTGCCGCGCAGGAGGTCCGCGACGGGGCACTGCGGGACCAGTTCGTCGTAGACGTGGTCCAGGGCGGCGCCGGGACGAGCACGAACATGAACACGAACGAGGTCCTGGCGAACCGGGCCCTCGAGCTGCTCGGCCGGGAGCGCGGCGACTACGCGCACCTGCACCCGATCGACCACGTGAACCGCAGCCAGTCGACGAACGACACGTACCCGACGAGCATCAAGATCGCGATGATCACCGGTGTGCGCCGGCTCGCCGACCAGCTCGAGCAGCTGTCGGCAGCGTTCGCGGAGCGGGGGGAGGCGTTCGCCGACGTCCTCAAGGTCGGCCGCACGCAATTGCAGGACGCGGTCCCGATGACGCTCGGCCAGGAGTTCACCGGCTTCGCCCACACCATCGCCGAGGACGTCGTCCAGCTCCGCCGGGTGGTGCCGCTCCTCGGCGAGATGAACCTCGGCGCGACCGCGATCGGGACGGGCATCACCGCCGACCCGCTGTACCGCGACGAGGTGCGGCGGCAGCTGCAGGAGGCGAGCGGCATCGACGTCGTCACGGCCCCGGACCTCATCGAGGCGACGAGTGACGCCGGCGCGTTCATGACCCTGTCCGGCACGGTCAAGCGCAGCGCGATGAAGCTGTCGAAGATCTGCAACGACCTGCGGCTCCTGGCGTCCGGCCCGCAGGCGGGCCTCGGGGAGATCACGCTGCCGCCGCGGCAGGCCGGTTCGTCGATCATGCCCGGCAAGGTGAACCCGGTCATCCCGGAGGTCGTCAACCAGATCGCCTTCGCGGTCGCCGGCGCGGACACCACGGTGACGATGGCGGCCGAGGGTGGTCAGCTCCAGCTCAACGCGTTCGAGCCGATCATCGCGCACTCGATCCTGCAGTCCCTGCAGTGGATGACCCGCGGGTGCGCGACGCTCCGCGAGCACTGCGTGACCGGCATCCGGGCGAACGAGCTACGGCTCGCCGCCCAGGTGGACACGAACGTCGGCGTCGTCACCGCGCTGACGCCGTACATCGGCTACGCAGCGGCGGCGTCCATCGCGCACACCGCCCTGACGACGTCGACCCCGATCTCGACCCTGGTGATCGCCGCGGGTCTCATGGACGCGGACCAGGTGCACCGGGTGCTCAGCCCCGCCCGGTTGTCCGGCATCGAGCTGGCGACCGGTGCCATCCCGGTCGTGACCGAGGAGATGCTCGACGAGGCCGCCCGGGACGCCGAGGCCCGTCGCCGGTCCTGACCGCTGCCGGACGGGAGGCACGCCCCGGGTCCGGCGCGCAGCCTCCCGTCCGCACCGTGCGTGCGACGGGCGCGCCCCGGCGCGTCAGTTCGCGTTCGGGTGCAGCGCGTCGTACCGGCGGAACGACGGGACGAGCCGGAGCAGCAGCGCGACGAGCGCGATGATGAGGACGCCGCCGATGAGCGGCGGCCAGGCGAAGCCCGCGGCGACGACCAGACCGGCGTACAGGTCACCCACGCGCGGCCCACCGGTGACCACGACGATGAAGATGCCCTGCAGTCGGCCGCGCATGCCGTCGGGCGCGGCGGCCTGGAGGATCGTCCCGCGGAACACGCTGCTCACGTTGTCCGCGCCGCCGGCCACCGCGAGGGCCAGCGCGCAGAGCGCCAGTGCCGGCAGGATCCCCGTCGAGAACGTCTCCGACGCCCGTCCGCCGAGGAGGTGCGCGGCCGCGACGACGACGCCGAACGCGGCGATCGCGCCGCCGTAGACCGTGATCGCCCAGCCGACCGCCTCGCCCTGTCGGCGGACGTGCCCGAGCGGGCCGGAGAAGACACCGGACAGCAGCGCACCGACCGCGTAGGCGGCTGAGAGGGCGCCGACCGTGATCGACCCGCCGCCGACGACCAGGGCACCGATCGCGGGGAACAGCACCCGAGGCTGCCCGAACGTCATGGCGATGATGTCGAGCACGAAGGTCATCGTGATGTTCCGGGAGCGGCGGAGGAACCGCGCACCCTCGACGAGCGACGACAGGCCCGGACGGAGGGCGTCGTGCTCGGGAGCCATCCGTGGCAGCGTCACCACGCCGAGGAACGCGGCGCTGAAGAGCACGACGTCCACCGTGTAGGTCGGGGCGAAGCCGAACGCGGCGACGAGCACACCGCCGACCGCCGGCCCGACCGTCACGGAGAACCCGGCGCTGATGCTGTTGAGGGCGCTCGCCGCGGGGAGCAGGTCGTTGCCCACCAGCCGCGGGACGATCGCCGCCCGGGACGCGCCGATCACGGTGCCCGCGACGGCGTTGACGGTCACGAGCACGTAGAGCAGCACGACGCTGTCGAGCCCGAGCCAGGCGTGCGCGGCGATCATCGCGGTCGACACCCAGGCCATGACGGCGGAGACCAGGGCCACCGTGCGGCGGTCGAAGGCGTCCGCGAGCATGCCGCCGTACAGCCCGGCGAGGATCATCGGCACGAGCGAGATGACGCCGACGAGCGACACCATGAACGTCGAGCGCGTGATCTCGTACACCTCGAGCCCGACCGTGACGCTCGTCATCATGGTGCCGATGCCGGCGATCGAGCTGCCGATCCAGAGCCGCGCGAACGCGGGGGAGCGGCGGAGCGGGGTGAGGTCGGCGAGCAGGGAGCGGTGGGGCTTCGCGGGGGCGTCTGGTGTCACAGTGGAACCATTCTGTGGCCTGGAGGGCTCCTGCGGGGCACGTGCACGTCCTCTGGTTGACTGTCGGGCATGACTGACCTGAACAGCAAGCCCGAGTTCGACGCCCCCGAGGGCCCCGCCCCCACCGACCTCGTGGTCACCGACATCGTCGTGGGCGACGGCGACGTCGCCGAGGCGAGCTCGACCGTCAAGGTCCACTACGCCGGCGTCGAGTACGAGTCCGGCGAGGAGTTCGACAGCTCCTGGGGCCGTGGCGAGCCGATCGACTTCCCGCTCGCGGCGCTCGTCCGCGGCTGGCAGGAGGGCATCCCCGGCATGAAGGTCGGCGGTCGCCGCAAGCTCGTCGTCCCGCCGGAGCTCGCCTACGGCCCGGCCGGCGGCGGACACTTCCTCTCCGGCAAGACGCTCATCTTCGTCATCGACCTGCTCGGCGTCCGCTGATGGCGGGCGTCCCGGAGGTCCCGACCCTCGAACTGAACGACGGACACCGCATCCCGGCGCTCGGCCTCGGCACGTACTCGCTCGACGGAGACGAGGGGGTCGCGGCGGTCGGTGCGGCGATCACGAGCGGGTACCGCCTGCTCGACACCGCGCTGAACTACGGCAACGAGGACGCGGTGGGCCGTGCGGTCCGCGAGTCCGACGTGCCGCGCGACGAGTTCGTCGTGACGTCGAAGCTCCCGGGACGCCACCACGGCTACGACGAGGCACACCGCTCGGTGGACGAGACCCTGGCGAACCTGGGGCTCGACCACCTCGACCTGTACCTCATCCACTGGCCGAACCCGTCCGTCGGGAAGTTCGTCGAGACCTGGAAGGCGTTCGTCGACCTCCGGGACAGCGGCAAGGTCCGCTCGATCGGTGTCTCGAACTTCACCCCCGAGCACCTCGACCGCATCCTCGACGCCACCGGGGTCGCCCCGGCGGTGAACCAGGTCGAGCTGCACCCGTACTTCCCGCAGGCCGACCTCCGCGCCGTGCACCAGCGTCTCGGCATCGTCACCGAGAGTTGGAGCCCGCTGGCGAAGCAGTCCGAGCTCCTCACCGAGGGACCCGTGACCGCCGCGGCCGCAGCGCACGGTGTCTCGGCCGGCCAGGTCGTGCTCCGCTGGCACGTCCAGCTCGGCGCCGTGCCGGTCCCGAAGTCGGGCGACCCGGACCGCCAGCGCGAGAACCTCGACGTGTTCGGCTTCTCGCTGACCGACGACGAGGTCCAGGCCATCTCCGCCCTCGAGCGCGGGCGGCTCTGGGACGGCGACCCGGACACGCACGAGGAGATGTAGGCGGGCGCTCGCGTTCGGACCCGACCGGGGCAGGGGGATATCATCGGTACCCCTGTCCCGAAGGGTTGCGAGTGTCCGAACCGCGTGTTTCCGAACCGACCGAGATCGACCGTGAACGCGGCTACGTCGACGGTCTGTTCCACCGACTCGACGAACTGACCACCGAGGCCGAGCAGCGGCTCGTCGAGACCCGCCGGCAGGCAGTCGGTGGCAACCACCAGAGCCGGACCGAGCGCGACGCCTTCGCCCGGCTCTACGAGGACACCGTCGCCACCCTGCGGCGCGTGGGCGACCGCCTGGTGTTCGGGCGGCTCGAGGTCCAGGACCCGCCCGCTGACGAGGACGCCTTCCGGTACATCGGGCGCGTCGGGCTGCGGGACGCCGACCACCGGCCGCTGCTGCTCGACTGGCGCGTGCCGGGCGCGAGTGCGTTCTACCAGGCCACCGCGGCGCATCCCATGGGCATGCGGGCCCGACGCCACCTGACGCTCGAGGGCCGCACGGTCGTCGGCGTCGAGGACGAGGTGTTCGACGCCACGCTCTACGACGACGAGCGCACGCACCTGCAGGGCGAGGGAGCCCTGCTCGCGGCCGTCACCGCCGAGCGCACCGGGCGGATGACCGACATCGTCGCGACGATCCAGGGCGAGCAGGACCGGATCATCCGCTCCCCGCTCGAGGGCGTCCTCATCGTGCAGGGCGGGCCGGGCACCGGCAAGACGGCCGTCGCACTGCACCGTGCGGCGTACCTGCTCTACTCCTACCGGGAGCGTCTGCGCGGTTCCGGTGTGCTCGTCGTCGGGCCGTCCCCGGCGTTCCTGACGTACATCGAGCAGGTGCTGCCGTCCCTCGGTGAGACCGGTGTCGTGATGGCGTCCCTCGGGTCGCTCCACCCGGGGCTCCACACCACCGTGCACGACCGTCGGGACGTCGCCGCCGTGAAGGGGTCCGGGGAGATGGCCGACCTGCTCCGCCGCGCGGTCCGGTCGCGGCAGGTCGTCCCGACCGAGTCCGTCACGCTCGACATCGAGGGCGAACGGCTCGTCGTCCCGCCGCAGCTGGTCGCCGACGCCATGCGCCGTGCCCAGGACCGCGGCAAGCCGCACAACGTCGCCCGCGTCACGTTCAACAAGAACGCGCTCGACGCCATGACGCGACTGCTCGCCGACCAGCTGCGGCACCGCGGGACGACGGTGGACGAGGCCGACGAGAAGGTGCTGCGCGAGGACATCCGCAGCTCGTACGACGCCCGGGTCCTGCTCAACACGGCGTGGCTGCCGCTGCCGGCCGAGAAGCTCCTCGAGGACCTGTACGCCCGGCCGAACTGGCTCGCGTCCCTCACACCGAACTGGTCGCCCGAGCGACGTGCCCTGCTGCGGCGCGAGCGCGGGGCCGGCTTCACGGTCGAGGACGTGCCGCTCCTGGACGAGGCGGCTGAGCTGCTCGGGGTGTTCGACCCGACCGGTGGTGCGGCGAAGCGGCAGGCGAAGGCCACCCGGAACCGGGACATCGAGAACGCCCGGCAGGCCATCGAGAACATGGGCGTCGAGGGCATCGTCAGCGCCGAGCAGGTCGCCGGTGCCTTCGCGGAGGGCGGGGACCCGCGCTCCACCGCCGAGCGTGCCGCCGAGGACCGCGAGTGGACCTACGGGCACATCGTGGTCGACGAGGCACAGGAGCTGTCACCGATGCAGTGGCGGGTCCTGGCACGCCGCAACCCGCTGCGGTCCTTCACGATCGTCGGAGACATGGCGCAGGGCTCGTCGCCGGGTGCCGCCCGCACGTGGGACGACGTCCGCGGTGCGCTCGCCCGTCGTCGTCGTGGTCGTGCCCCGGAGGTGCCGCTGGACTCCCGCCTCGAGGAGCTCACCGTCAACTACCGCACCCCGCGCTCGATCGTCCAGGCGGCCGGGGCCTTCGCCGCGGCGGCCGGTCTCACGGTGACCGCGAACGAGGCGGTCCGTGACGGCGACCCCGTCGAGCGCTTGCGCGTCGACCGGGCGGACCTGCTCGACACGGTCGCGGACCGGGTCGACGGCGAGCGCGACCTGATCGGCTCCGGGACGATCGGCGTCATCGTGCCGGAGGCCGACGTGGCCGCCGTCCGCGAGCGCCTGGCCCGGACCGAGGCCGACGTCCGCGGGCTCGGGTCACCCCGGCCGGGGTCGGTCACGGTGCTCACCGGCGCGGACGCGAAGGGCCTGGAGTTCGACGGCGTGCTGCTCGTCGACCCGGACCGGGTCGGCTCCGACGCCGCTCGGGCCGCGGCGGCCGTCTACGTCGCGATGACCCGTCCCACCCGCCGGCTCACGGTCATCGAGGTCGCCTGACCGTCCTGCCGGTCGGGCCGGTGCCTCCTGCGGTCCGTCCGACCCGCCGGGAGGCTCGGGAGCGACCCCGTCAGGCGGGCTCGCCCTGGTCGCGTACCTGCTCCACGAGGGCCGCCCACGGGCCGTCCAGGCGACGACCCGGGATCGTCACCGTGGTCCGGGCGACGGTCACCGTCCACACGTAGTCGTCGCGGACGGCGCTGTCGTCACGATCGGCATCCTCCCCACCCGCACCCTCCGGAGCCGCCCCGGGTGCCACGGAACCTTCGCCGGGGAGTGCCCCGACGAGTTCCGTCCACCGGTCGGCGTCCGGACGGGCATCGGTGTCGACCCGCCATGCCCGCGGGAGGCCGGCGAACCCACCACTGCGGCGCACGACGATCTGCATGCCCCGGAACCTACGCCCTCCGCATCCGCTCCGGAGTGCCCGGTCGAGCAGCGCTGCTGCGGCTCAGACCGTCACCCCGACGCGCTGCCAGGCACCGGCGACGGCGGTGTGCTCGCGCGAGCCCGCTCCGAACCGCGCCGCCGCTGCTCGGACCGTGACGGCCGCGAAGCCGGCGAAGTCGATGGACGCCGACACCTCGGCCGAGGTGAGGGCGTCCCACCACACCTGTCCCGCGCCGACCCAGGCCGGTCCGCCGATCGTGGTCGCGGCGAGGAAGAACGCGTGGTTCGGGATGCCGGAGTTCAGGTGCACGCCGCCCTGGTCCTCGGCGGTCTCCACGTAGCCGGCCATGGTCGCGGGCTGTGGGTCCGCCCCGAGCACCGGGTCGTCGTAGGCCGTGCCCGGCGCACGCATCGAGCGGAGGGCGACCCCGTGCACGGCGTCCGTGAACAGCCCTTCGCCGATCAGCCAGGACGCCTGTTCCGCGGTCTGCCGGGCGGCGTACTGGGCGACGAGCACGCCGAAGACGTCGCTCATCGACTCGTTGAGCGCTCCGGACTGCCCCTGGTAGACGAGGTCCGCGGTGTACTGCGTGACGCCGTGGGCCAGCTCGTGCCCGATGACGTCGACCGCGACGGTGAACCGCCGGAAGACCTCGCCGTCTCCGTCGCCGAACACCATCCGCTGCCCGTCCCAGTAGGCGTTGTCGTACTCCCGCCCGTAGTGCACGGTGGCGTCGAGGGGGAGTCCGGCGCCGTCGATCGACGCCCGTCCGAACACCTCGAGCCAGAACGCGTGCGTCGCGCCGAGGCCCGCGTACGCCTCGTCGACCGCGGGGTCCCCGGTGTCGCCGTCACCCTCCCGCCGCACGACCCTGCCCGGCAGCGTCGTCGTGCCGGCGGCGTCCGCGATCGTGCGCCGCGGAGCGACGTCCGGCGCCTCGGCGGTCCTGGCCGCGCGGAGGCCGGTCACGTGCTTCGGCTCCTGGACGCGGTCCATCGAGGCGAGGGCGGTCCGGGCTGCGGCGGCAGCGCGCGGGAACCGGTCCTCCGGTGCGTCGGCGACGGCGCGGAGGAGGTACGGCGGGACGACGGAGCGCGGCGAGCGGCTGGTCATGGCGACATGCAACCACCGGGGGCCGACAGCCGGTTCGGCGACCGGGCCTCCCGGCTGTCGGTCCCGCCGTCAGTCGCGCTTGCGGTTCGCGACCAGGGCGAGTGCGTACGCCTCCCACCACCGGCCCGCGGCCGGTCCGCCGTTGCACGCGCCGTCGCTCAGCCCGGGCGTCTTCACCCACAGCAGCGCGTCGAGCCGGGTGGTGCCGCGCGTGACGTGCGGGGTCTGGCCGAGGCCGGCACCGTCGGGGTTGCACCAGTCGCCCCGCCACCCCTGCCCGTTCCGCGAGACGTCGATGACGAAGTGTGGGTCGCCCCCGATCGCGTCGGCGAGCTCGTCGGCGTAGGCGCGCTCCTGGTCCACGCGGTAGAAGTTCGACACGTTCGTGGCGAAGCCCTGCACGCGGTCGACGCCCGCCCGGCGGAGCCACCCGGCCATCGTGTCCACCGGGACCCGGTTCTCGTTCCCGCCGTCCAGGTACACCGTCAGGCCGTGCCCGGTCAGGGCCCCGACCGCCCTCCGGAGGAGCGGCAGCCGGGTGTCCTGCAGCCGCTCGCACACGGCGATCTGCGCGATCGAGTCCGGCTCGACCAGGACCACCGCGTGCGAGCCCGCGAGCGCACGCACGACCGCGCGGACCCACGGCAGGTAGTCGTCCTCGGCGGTGCCGCCGCGCGACCAGTGGCCGCAGTCACGGTCCGGGATCGCGTAGAGCACGAACACCGGGGTCGCCTGCTGCGACCGGGCCGCGGCGAGGACGCTCCGGGCGGTGTCGACGGTCTCCGGGACGGACGGGTCGGTGAGCCACGTCGCGAGGGGCCGGTCGGCGATCACGGCGAGGCGTTCGGCCGTGGTCACCCGGCCCGCGTCCCGCGCCGCGGTCACGTGCCAGCGTGGCTGGTTCGCGCTCGCCGGTTGACGGGCGAGGCCACCCGACCACGCCTCGGCGACGCTCTTGCGATGCACGACCTGGCGGTCGCCGGTGCCCGGGAGGACCACCGTGACCGCGACGACGACGGCCGTGACGAGCGCGGCGACGACCCCGATCCACACCCACTGTCGGCGGGTCGAGGCGCGTTGCGCTCCCGGCATGGGCCGTCCTCCCGCTCGGGCGCCGCCCCCGTTCGGCGTCGCTCTCGCCCGCCATGTTCCCACCCGATCGGCACCGGATGCCAGGGTGCCGCCCAGGGCCCGGCCAGCAGGGGTGCCCCAGACTGGCCCGATGCTGCGGAAACTGCTCCTCCTCGCCCTGACGGCGGGCTACGCCTGGGTGATCTGGCGCATGACGCTCACCCCGCACGTCTTCACCGAGGCCGAGAACTCCTTCGTGCTCCGCGCCGTCGCCTGGGTCCAGCAGCTGCCGCACGGGGCGTGGTTCACCTACGACCGGACCGAGTTCCTGGCGAACGTCGCCATGTTCGTGCCGGTCGGGCTGATCGCGGCGCTGTGGTTGCCCCGGCGCTGGTGGGTCCTCGGTGCCGTGGTGGCCGTCGCGCTCTCGGTCGGCATCGAGTTCGCGCAGGCCGTGTACCTGCCCTACCGGGTCGCCGACCCCCGCGACGTGCTGTCGAACGGCATGGGTGGTCTGCTCGGTGCGACGTTCGTCGGCTTCGTCCGGAGCCTGCTGCCGGAGCGCCGACGGCGCCGTCCCCTGCGGGCCCGGACCGTCTGACCGCCGCTCGTCGAGCGGGACGCGCTCTGGTATGCTCGTTCGGTTGCCGTCGAACGGCCGCGGATCAAGAGCGCTCACACAGCAGGTGTGGGCACCGCGCAACGGACACGCTCTCACGCAGAGCAGGAAAGGGGATCCTCCATGGCACTTGACGCGAAGATCAAGCAGGAGATCATCGAAGAGTACGCGACCCACCCGGGCGACACCGGATCCCCCGAGGTCCAGGTCGCCGTTCTGACGCGTCGTATCAACGACCTGAACGAGCACCTCAAGGAGCACAAGCACGACCACCACTCGCGTCGTGGTCTGCTGCTCATGGTCGGTCAGCGTCGCCGTCTCCTCGGCTACCTCTCCGACGTCGACATCGCCCGCTACCGTGCGCTCATCGAGCGCCTCGGCCTGCGCCGCTAGTCATCGTCAGGGTGCTGCCGCGTCGCAGCCCTGCTGGTCCGGAGCCCCGTCCCTCCTCGTGAGGGACGGGGCTCCTGTCGTTCCCCGGCGGGTGCGTCGGCGTCCGGCGCGGACGGGAATGCCTCCCCGTCCGCCGCGGTTCCGTGTACTGTTCATGCAAACGCATTGAAAGTCGGGAGTCTCCATGAACACCATCGCCGTCGTCTCCGCCGGGCTCTCCGAGCCCAGCTCGACCCGCCTCCTCGCCGACCGACTCGCAGCCGCAGCCGGTGCCGCGCTCGCGGGGGAGTCAGCGGGCCCCGTCGAGGTCCGGAACGTCGACCTCCGCCCGCTCGCCCACGAGATCACCGACGCGATGCTGACCCGCTTCTCCGCTCCGGCACTCGCGGCGGCGACGGCCACGGTCGTCGAGGCGGACGCGGTCGTGTTCGTCACGCCGGTCTTCACGGCGGGCATGAGCGGCCTGGCGAAGTCCTTCCTCGACGTGCTGGACAAGGACGCCCTCACCGACATGCCGGTGCTGCTCGGCGCGACGGGCGGGACCGCACGGCACTCGCTCGCCCTCGAGCACGGCATCCGACCGGTGTTCGCCTACCTCCGGGCCGCCGTCGTCCCCACCGCGGTCTTCGCCGCCACGGACGACTGGGGGAGCGACGACGCGGGCGTGCTCGACGCGCGCATCCGCCGGGGTGGAGCCGACCTTGCCTGGGCGGTCCGGGCCTCCCGGCGGCAGCCGCAGCAGGCGGACGCGCTCCCGGCGGTCACCGACTTCGCGTCGTTGCTCGGCGGGCTGCAGCACCGGTGACACCGGTGTCGCGCCCGCCGGGTCAGTACCAGTGCGGGTCGACGCTCATCTCGTGGTCCCACGCGCCGCACGGCGATCCGTAGCGGTCCGCGATGTACGCCAGACCCCAGTCGATCTGCGTCGCGGCGTTCGTCCGCCAGTCCGCGCCCGCGGCGGCGAGCTTCGACGCCGGCAGGGCCTGCGGGATGCCGTACGCGCCACTCGACGCGTTGAGCGCGTTCGCCCGCCACCCGGACTCCTGCGTCCACAGCGAGACGAGGCAGCCGAACTGGTCGTCGCCCCAGCCGTGGGCACCCATGGCGCTGCGCGCGTAGGCCTGCGCGGCCGCCGGGTCGACGGGGACGCCCTCGGTGCTCGGGTAGGCGTTGTCCGCCGAGCTGGCAGCACCGCCGGCGGCACGCGCGGTCTCGGCCGCGGCCCGTGCGGCGGCCGCCTGCGCCGCCGCCTGCGCCGCGACGGCCTGGCCCACCTCGTAGCGACGCTGCGTCTCGGCGGTGGAGTCCCGGAGCGCGGCGAGCTGCGCGTAGAGCTCGTCGCTGTGCGACTCGGTCTCCGCGACCGCCGCGTCCGCCCGTCGCTGTGCCGCGCGGGCGGCGGTGGCGGTCGCCTCGGCCTGGTCCGCCAGCGACGCCCGCTCGTCCTCGGCCCGCTCCGCCTGGTCGTGCAGCGACGCCGCCGTCCTGGCGGCGACCGCGGCCTCGTCCATGACGCCGTCCCACGTCGTCGACAGCTGGTCGAGCGCGCCGAGCTGGTAGAGCAGCTGGTCGGGGTCGTCCGCCGTCGCGATCCGGGTGGTCATCTGGTCGGTCGAGCCGTCCCGGTACAGGTCGGCCGCGAGGCGCCCGGCCCGGGTCCGCGCGCGCTCGGCCGTCGCGGACGCCTCGTCGGCGTGGGCCTGGAGGCTCGTGGCGGTACGGGTGGCCTCGGCCAGGTCCGCCTCGGCGGCGGCTGCCGCGGCGGCGGTGTCGAGGGCGACCTGCGACTTCTCCGCGGCCTCGGCCTGCACCGACCGGAGCGCGGCCCGGACCTCCGCCACCTCGGCCTGCTTCGCCTGTTCGTCGCCCTCCGCCCGCTGGACGTCCTGCCACGTCGGGTAGTCGGTCGCCGAGGACGGGGTCGCCGAGGACGGGGCCGCCGTCACCGCGGGGACCACGAGGGCGCCGACCAGCACCCCGACGGTGAGGAGGGTGCTCCGGGCACGACCCCGCCGAGGTGCCCGCCGTGGTGCTGCTGCGACCCGTGGTCCGGCCGTCCGTCGTGCTGCTTCCCCGCGCATGGGAGCAGGCTACCGAGGACACGCCCGTTCGCCACGGGCACCGCCGTCGGTCCACCTCGGAATGCTAAGGTCGGCTGGTCTGGGGACCGTTCCCCGCGACGACACACAACACCGCACGCAGACCGGCACGAAGCTGGTCATCGGTGGTGGCATCCGGGCCGAACCGCATCCCGAGTGCTCCCACTGCTGGCCAGACATGCGTTCCGCGTCGTGGAGCGCACGTGCACGCGTGTGCCCGAGGCCGGGTCTGCTGCTCACACACGCAAGGAGGCATCCTCTTGGAGGGTCCCGAGATCAAGTTCGCTGAAGCGACCATCGACAACGGTCGCTTCGGCACCAGGACGGTCCGGTTCGAGACCGGTCGTCTCGCGCAGCAGGCACAGGGTGCCGTCGCCGCGTACCTGGACGAAGAGACCATGCTGCTGTCGGCCACCAGCGCCGGCAAGCACCCGCGCGAGGGCTTCGACTTCTTCCCCCTGACGGTCGACGTCGAGGAGCGCTCGTACGCCGCCGGCAAGATCCCCGGCTCGTTCTTCCGTCGTGAGGGCCGCCCCTCGACCGAGGCGATCCTCGTCTGCCGCCTCATCGACCGGCCGCTGCGCCCGTCGTTCGTCGACGGCCTCCGCAACGAGGTCCAGATCGTCATCACCGTCCTGAGCATCGCGCCGGACGAGTTCTACGACGCGCTGGCCATCAACGCCGCATCCGCGTCGACGCAGATCTCCGGTCTGCCGTTCTCCGGCCCGATCGCCGGTGTGCGCCTCGCGCTCATCCCCGGCGCGAACGGCACCGACCAGTGGGTCGCGTTCCCGAAGGCGTCGCAGCTCGCCGACGCCGTCTTCGACCTCACCGTCGCCGGCCGCGTCGTCACCGACGAGGCGGGCAACGAGGACGTCGCGATCATGATGGTCGAGGCCGAGGCCACCGAGCACGCCTGGAACCTCATCGAGGGCGGCGCGACCAAGCCCGACGAGGCCATCGTCGCGCAGGGCCTCGAGGCGGCCAAGCCGTTCCTCAAGTCCCTCGTCGAGGCGCAGGCGAAGCTCGCCGCGCAGTCGGCCAAGGAGATCCAGGACTACCCGGTCTTCCCGCCGTACGCCGACGAGGTCTACGCCGCCGTCGAGTCCCTCGCCCTCTCCGAGCTCGGGGACGTGTACCAGATCGCCGGCAAGGCGGAGCGTCAGGACGCCGACGACGCGCTCAAGTCGCGCGTCAAGGCGGCCATCGCCGAGCAGGTCGCCGCGGGCACGCTGCCCGAGGTCGCCACCAGCCAGGTCAGCGCCGCGTACAAGTCGGTCACGAAGAAGGTCGTCCGCGGCCGCATCCTGACCGAGCAGGTCCGCATGGATGGTCGCGGCCTCGCCGACATCCGTCCGCTCGACGCCGAGGTCGCCGTGATCCCGCGTGTCCACGGCTCCGCGGTCTTCCAGCGCGGCGAGACGCAGATCCTCGGCGTCACCACGCTGAACATGCTCAAGATGGAGCAGCAGATCGACTCGCTGTCGCCCGTTACCAAGAAGCGCTACCTGCACCACTACAACTTCCCGCCGTACTCGACCGGTGAGACCGGCCGCGTGGGGTCGCCGAAGCGTCGCGAGATCGGGCACGGCTTCCTCGCCGAGCGCGCCCTCGTGCCGGTGCTGCCGTCGCGCGAGGAGTTCCCGTACGCCATCCGTCAGGTCTCCGAGGCGCTGAGCTCCAACGGCTCGACCTCGATGGGCTCGGTCTGCGCGTCGACCCTGTCGCTCCTCAACGCCGGTGTGCCGCTGCGCGCCCCGGTCGCGGGCATCGCGATGGGCCTCGTCTCCGACACCGTCGACGGCCAGACCCGTTACGCGGCGCTGACCGACATCCTCGGTGCCGAGGACGCCCTCGGCGACATGGACTTCAAGGTCGCCGGTACCTCGGACTTCGTCACGGCCATCCAGCTCGACACGAAGCTCGACGGCATCCCGTCGTCCGTCCTCGACGCCGCGCTGAAGCAGGCCAAGGAGGCCCGCTCGGCCATCCTCGGTGTGCTGAACGAGGCCATCGACGGTCCGGACGAGATGGCCGACACCGCGCCGCGCGTGATCTCGGTGAACATCCCGGTCGACAAGATCGGCGAGCTGATCGGCCCGAAGGGCAAGACGATCAACGGGATCCAGGACGAGACCGGCGCCGACATCTCCATCGAGGACGACGGCACGGTCTACATCGGCGCCGTCGACGGTCCGTCCGCCGAGGCCGCGCGTGCGCAGGTCAACGCGATCGCGAACCCGACGAACCCGGAGATCGGGGACCAGTTCCTCGGCACCGTCGTGAAGATCGCCACGTTCGGCGCCTTCGTGTCGCTGCTCCCGGGCCGTGACGGTCTGCTGCACGTCTCCGAGGTGCGCAAGCTCGCCGGTGGCAAGCGCGTGGAGAACGTCGAGGACGTCCTCGGCGTCGGTCAGAAGATCCTGGTCGAGGTCACCAAGGTGGACGACCGCGGCAAGCTGTCGCTCGCGCCGGTCGTGGCCGACGACGTGGACACCGAGGGTCGCGACGACCACGGCACCCACGCCGAGATGCCCGCCGAGGGCTGATCGACCCGCGTCCCGACGCACGGACGGCCGCCGACCCCGACGGGGTCGGCGGCCGTTCGCCGTCGCGGGCAACGCCGTCCGTCGGGACCGGGCTCGACGCGCGGTCCTGCCCGGGTCAGGAGGCGGGCGTCTCCTGGATGCCGACGAGCTGCGCGCGACCGAGCAGGTGCTCGCGGAGCATGAAACCGACGACGGCCGGCGTCGCGCCGGCGGGGACGTCGAGCGACGGGACGTCGAGCGCGCTCACGGTGAAGAAGTACCGGTGCGGACCGTGGCCCGCGGGCGGAGCGGCCCCGAGGAACGTGTCGGTGCCGAACTCGTTGCGGCGGCGGGTGGCGCCGTCGGGCAGGAGCGAGTCGTCCGTGCCGGCGCCCTGCGGCAGCGACGTCACCGATGCCGGGATGTCGGAGACGGCCCAGTGCCAGAAGCCGGAACCGGTGGGGGCGTCCGGGTCGTAGGCCGTGAGCACGTAGCTCTGCGTGCCCTCGGGGGCACCGGACCACGTCAGGGCCGGGGAACGGTCCTCGCCACCGGCGTCGGAGCCGCGGGCCCAGTCGGGCAGCTGGCCGCCGTCCGTGAAGTCGGGGCTGGACAGGTCGAAGGAGGGGACGTCGGGCAGGTTCCAGTTCGGGTGGTTCGTCATGCTCCGAGCCAACACCCGTGCGCCCGGTGGATCCCGGGAGCGCTCCGGTCGGCGCTCAGGCGGCGAGGACCCGCTCGGCGACCCGGTTGAGTGCTGCCGTCGCCGCGATCGCGTCACCGGCGTAGGCACCGGACATCGCGCCGTCGCGGGCGAGCATGAGTTCGTCGGCACCGTCCCCGGGGAGCGGGTGTCCAGCGGCCTGCAGCAGGTCACCGAGGCGTTCCGTGTACCAGTCGCGGTGCACGGCGACGACCTGGCGCACCGGGTCCCGCGGGTCGTGGTACTCGGCGGCCGCGTTGAGGAACGCGCAGCCGCGGAAGTCCGGACGGTTCACGTCGGCGGCGAGGGCGTCGACCCACGCGCGGACGGCGGCCTGTGGGGACTCGGCGTCGCCGACGACGGACTCCATCCAGGCCTGCACGCGGGTGTGCTGCTCACGCACGTAGGCGAGGATCAGGTTGTCCTTCGAGCCGTAGTGCTTGTAGAACGTCGCCTTCGTGACGCTCGCCTCGGAGATGAGGCGGTCGACGCCGACACCGTGGATGCCCTCTTCGTAGAACAGGCGGGTGGCCGTCTCGAGGATGCGGACCTTCGCGCCGCCGGAGCGGGGAGCCGGGGGGACGCTCGACCCGTCCGGCGACGCGAGGTTCTGGTTGCTCGGGGCCCGTCCTTGCAGACGCTGACCCAGGAGACGCTGGACGGTCGGTTGGGGGGAATCGACCGTCACAGCGTGGCTCTCCTTGGGTCATCGGCTCCGCGGCGGAGCGGGGGGACTCGTGCCGCGCAGGACTGATGTCCCGAGCCACCGGATCGAGATCTAGGGGGGCTCCCGATCCGGTGACACCACTGTAGCACGATGAGGACAGACAGACGAGTCCGTCTGTCCTTCTTTTTTGTACCCCTCTTCGGGTGGCCTCTCCCGACGGCGGTCTGCCTGGGCGATCCCGGCCCGGCCTTCAGTAGAGTCATGACGATGAACCGCCCAGTGCCGCTGCCGCTCGAGGCTCCGGAAACGTCCTTCGTGACGTCCGGTGGAGCCCTCGTCCGGCGCACCGTTCTCGCCTCGGGCGTCCGTGTGCTCACCGAGTCCGTCCCCTCCGTCCACTCCACGAGCATCGGGTTCTGGGTGGGGGTCGGCTCCCGCGACGAACGTGCCGGGCAGTACGGCTCCACGCACTTCCTCGAGCACCTCCTGTTCAAGGGCACCGCGGAGCGCACCGCGCTCGACATCGCGGTGGCGTTCGACTCCGTCGGCGGTGAGCACAACGCCGCGACCGCGAAGGAGTACACCTGCTACTACGCCCGCGTCCGGGACACCGACGTCCCGATGGCGGTCGGCGTGATCGGCGACATGGTGACGAACTCGACCCTCGAGCCGGCCGCGTTCGACGTCGAGCGCGGGGTCATCCTCGAGGAACTCGCGATGGCGGCCGACGACCCGGCGGACGTGGCGGGGGAGGCGTTCTTCGCCGCGACCTTCGACGGGCACGCCCTCGGCCGCCCGATCGGTGGGACCCCGGAGTCCATCCGCGAGGTCCAGCGGGACGAGGTGATGGCGCACTACGCCGAGCACTACGAGCCGAACGGCATCGTCGTCACCGCTGCGGGGGCCGTCGACCACGACCGGTTCTGTGCGCTCGTCGAGGCCGTCTTCGCGGACGCCGGAGCCGCCGTGCCGCTCGCCCGTCGCACCGCGCAGCCCGTCGCCGACCCCGTTGAGTCCGCCGTGCGGGTCGTCCACCGTCCGACCGAGCAGGTCAGCATGCTCCGCGGGTCCCAGGGGCTCGACCTCCGCGACGACCGCCGCCCGGTGCTGAGCATCCTCAACGCCGTGCTCGGCGGGGGCATGAGCTCCCGGCTCTTCCAGGAGGTCCGCGAACGCCGGGGCCTCGCGTACGCCGTGTCCTCGTTCGCACCCGCCTACCTCGACAACGGGGCGTTCGGTGTCTACGCCGGCTGCGCCCCCGACAACGTCGCCGGGGTCGTCGACATCATCGACGGGGAGTTCCGCCGCATGGTCGACCACGGCATCACCGAGGACGAGCTCCGTCGCGCCAAGGGGCAGATCGAGGGCGCGCTGACGCTCTCGCTCGAGGACTCCGACGCCCGGATGACCCGCCTCGGCCGTGCCGAGCTCGGGACCGGCGAGTTCACCGACCTCGCGACCGCCCTCGAGCGTGTCGACCGCGTCACCGCCGCCGACGTGCTCGACCTGTCCCGCGACCTCCTGACCCGACCGACGGTGACCGCCGTGGTCGGGGACGTGCAGCGCGACCGGCTGGCGGCCGCCCTCGGGATCGACGGTTGACCTCCACGATGTCGCACTACCTCTACCTCGTCCGGCACGGCGAACACCAGGACGCCGAGCACGGTCTGCGGGACGGCAAGCTCTCGGAACGCGGCAAGCGCCAGGCGATGCTCATCGCCGACCGTCTGGGCGGCGTGCCGTTCGACGGCGTGTGGCACTCCCCGCTCGACGCCCCGAGCGAGACCGCGTCCTTCCTGCAGCAGCGCCTCCCGGCCATCCAGCCCGAGCCGTCGACCCTGCTCTTCGACTGCATCCCCTCCGGACCGACACCCGACATGCCGCACGCCTACAAGGGCTGGTACGGGGGCGTCACGGAAGAGGAGATCGTCGCGGGACAGGCGCAGATGGAGGACGCCGTCGCGGAGTGGTTCACGCCCGCGATGGAGGACCGCCACGACCTGCTCATCACGCACAACGCCGTCATCGGCTGGTTCGTCCGCGAGGTCTTCCAGGCCCCGGAG
Source organism: Curtobacterium sp. MCJR17_055 (assembly GCF_003224335.1). GTDB lineage: Bacteria > Actinomycetota > Actinomycetes > Actinomycetales > Microbacteriaceae > Curtobacterium. Next base: position 71,899 of record NZ_QKLF01000001.1, on the reverse strand, counting down.
TGGCGCTGGATGGGGACGAACGTGGCGCACAGTTCGCTGACGATCATCCGGATCCGGTCCGCGAAGCCCGCCGAGCTCGTCACCCTGAACGACCTCGCGCACCTGCCGGTCGAGCTCCGCACCGGGCTGCCCGTCCCGCAGCCGCTCTAGGGTCGGCGCACGGGCTTGCGGTACCAGGCGGTCGCGTTCGGGTTGTCGTTGAAGGCCGGCACCCGCTCGTAGCCCCGACCGCGGTACATCGCGCCCGCGGCGACGAGCGAGTCGTTCGTGTCGAGGACGATGCTCGTCGCGCCCAAGTCGACGGCGGCGGCCTCGAGGACGTCCATCATCGCGGTCGCGACGCCGCGGCCCCGACCCTCCGGCGTCACGAACACGTGCTTGACCTCGAAGCGGACGTCGTCGCCGTCGTCGGCGATGCGGCGCAGGCCACCACAGCCGACCGCGACGGCCCCGTCGGTCGCGACCACGAAGACGCCGTTCGGCGGCACGAACTCGGCGGCCGGTGTCCGCTTCCGCGAGTAGCTGCCCTGCGCGCTCGGGAACGTGGCCTCGCGCTCGTCCAGGTACCGGTCGAGCAGGGCGTCGACCTCGGGGAGGTCGGCGGGGACGACGCGGACGCTGACCTGGCTGCGATCGTCGGACATGCTCCGATCCTAGGATGGGGACATGGTCACTCCCGTCGCCGTCGTCGGCGCCTCCGGTCGGCTCGGGGGCCTCGTGGCCGCCGTCGTCGAGGAACTGCCCGAGTTCGAGCTCGTCGCGCGGTTGTCCTCGCGGGACAGCGCGCACGACGCCCCCGGCTCGGTGTTCGCGGGTGCGGAGCTCGTCGTCGACGTCACGGTGCCCGCGCTCAGCCCCGCCATCGTCGAGAACGCCCTGGCCAGCGGCGCGAACGTCCTGGTCGGTACCTCGGGGTGGTCCGGGGAGCGACTCGGGAGACTGCGGGCGTCGCTCGTCGACCGGCCCGAGCAGGGCGCCTTCGTCGTGCCGAACTTCTCGATCGGGTCGGTGATCGGCACGCACCTCGCGACGATCGCCGCCCCGTGGTTCCCCTCCGTCGAGATCGTCGAGAGCCACCACGCCGGGAAGATCGACTCACCGTCCGGGACCGCCGTCCGCACCGCCGAGCTCATCGCCGAGGCCCGGCGCGACGTCGGTCCGGTCGAGGCCCCGCACGTCGACCAGCGTGCGCGCGGGCAGCAGGTCGCGAGCGTGCCGATCCACTCGCTCCGGCTGCCCGGGGTGAAGGCCGTGCAGGACGTGGTGCTGAGCGGTCCCGGCGAGACCCTCACCATCCGCCACGACACCGGGGACGACGCCGCCTACCTGCCGGGCATCCGCGCCGCGCTGCAGGCGGTCGGGTCGATGCGCGGGTTGACGGTCGGCCTCGGGTCCGTGCTCGGCATCGGGTAGGCGACGCTCGTGCGAGGCCTGCGGTCACCGTTCTGGGGCGTCCTGCTCATGACCGTCCTGCTCGTGGTGTACATCGTGCTCGTCGGGCAGCGGGCGGTGGCGTTCATCGCGACCGGCCTCCCGGTCGGCATCGGCATCGGCGTCGCGCTGGTCGTCGTGGCCCTGGTGGGGGCACTGCTCCTCGTGCTGGAACTCCGCTTCGGACTGCGCATCACGCGCCTCGGCGCCCGGCTCGAACGGGACGGCGGCGCACCGTCGGACGTCGTCCCGGTGCGCCCCTCCGGGCGTCCGGACCGGGGCGCCGCCGACGAGCTGTTCCCGCGCTACCGCGCCGCGGTCGAGGCCGCCCCGGACGACTGGCGTGCCTGGTACCGCCTCGGGGTCGTCTACGACGCGGCGGGGGACCGGAAGCGCGCCCGCGCCGCGATGCGGACCGCCCTCGCGCACGCACGGTGACGGTGCGGGGACGGGGTCAGAACGCCGCGTCGACCGCGTCCTCGGCCCGCGTGTACCGGAACGTGTAGCCCGAGTCGAGCAGCTTCGCCGGGACCATCCGCTGGTTGGACAGGAGCATCTCGTCCGCCGCGTCCCCGAGCAGCCTGCGGAGCGCGAAGGCCGGGACGCGGAACAGGTACGGGCGGTGCAGGTCCTCGGCGACGCGCTTGGTGATGCGGTCGGCCACGGCCGGCTCCGGGCCCGACAGGTTGACCGGACCGGACACGTCGTCGGCGGTCACCAGGTGCACGATCGCGCCGACCTCGTCCTCGAGGGCGATCCACGGCCACCACTGGCCACCGGTGCCGAGACGACCGCCGCCACCCGCCTTCGTCAGCGGGACGAGTGGGGCGAGCGCGCCACCGCCCTGACCGATGACGATGCCGGTGCGCAGCAGCACGACGCGCACGCCGTCGGGCGCGCGGCGGGCCTCTGCCTCCCAGGCGGTGCAGACGTCGGCGAGGAACCCGCTGCCGGACGACGCGTCGTCGTCGAGGACGTCGGCCGGCCGGTCGCCGTAGACCCCCGAGGCGGACCCGGACAGGAAGACGCGGGGCGGTGTCGTGGCGGCACGCATCGCGTCGACCAGGGTCGTCGTGGCGTCGACCCGGGAGGACCGGATCGCGTGTCGGTAGGAGTCCGTCCAGGGCAGCTTGCCGAGGTTCGCGCCGGACAGGTTGACGACGACGTCGGCGCCGTCCAGGACGGCCGGGTCGAGCGGACGCTCCCCGGGCGCCCACCGGAACTCGGTCGGCGTCCGCGGCTCGCGCCGAACCAGCGTCGAGACGTGGTGCCCCGCTTCGCGCAGGGCACGGACGAGTGGCGTGCCGATGAAGCCGGATGCGCCGGCCACCAGGACCGAGAGGGGCTGTGACGTCATGCCGCCACGGTACTCACGCACCTGACGGCCCGCCGCGGCGCTGCCGGGAGGCCCGACACCCCGCCGGTCGCCCGGCTCGCCTCCACCGCGGTGCACGCTTAGGCTCGACGTCGTGACCGAGATCCCCACGCCGTACGAAGACCTGCTGCGCCGAGTGCTCGAGGAGGGCTCCCCGAAGGGCGACCGGACCGGCACCGGTACTCGCAGCCTGTTCGGTGCGCAGCTGCGCTACGACCTGTCGCAGGGGTTCCCGCTCGTCACCACGAAGCGCGTGCACATGAAGTCGATCGCGTACGAGCTGCTGTGGTTCCTCCGCGGGGACTCGAACGTCGGCTGGCTGCAGGAGCACGGCGTCCGGATCTGGAACGAGTGGGCGGGCGAGGACGGCGACCTCGGGCCGGTGTACGGCGTGCAGTGGCGCTCCTGGCCGACCCCGTCCGGCGAGCACGTCGACCAGATCGCCCAGGTCATCGAGCAGATCCGGTCGAACCCCGATTCGCGTCGGCTCATCGTGTCGGCGTGGAACGTGGCGGACATCCCGAGCATGGCGCTCGCCCCGTGCCACGCGTTCTTCCAGTTCCACGTCAACGACGGCAAGCTCTCGTGCCAGCTGTACCAGCGGAGCGCGGACATGTTCCTCGGCGTCCCCTTCAACATCGCCTCGTACGCCCTGCTGACGCACATGGTCGCGGCACAGACCGGACTCGAGGTCGGCGACTTCATCTGGACGGGTGGTGACTGCCACGTCTACGACAACCACGTCGAGCAGGTGCAGGAGCAGCTGACCCGGACGCCGTACCCGCTGCCGACGCTCGAGCTCGCCCCCCGCGACTCGATCGACGACTACGAGTACGAGGACATCACCGTCGTCGGCTACGAGCACCACCCGGCGATCTCCGGCAAGGTCGCGGTCTGATGACGGACGACCGGGCGGGGTCGTGGACGGAGCCCGGGCCCACGCCGCCGGTTCCGGATCGACGCGCCAGCGGCGAGCCGGCCGTGCCGGTGGGGATCACCGGCGTCGGGCTCGTCTGGGCCCGGTCGTCGAACGGCGTCATCGGCGCGGACGGGGGCATCCCCTGGCACGTGCCGGAGGACCTCGCGCACTTCCGCGAGGTCACCGGCAGTGCGACCGTCGTGATGGGGCGTCGCACCTGGGACTCCCTGCCCGAGCGCTTCCGCCCGCTGCCCGGTCGCCGGAACGTCGTGCTGACGCGGGACACCGCGTGGTCCGCCGAGGGTGCCGTGGTCGTGCACGACCTGGCCAGCGCGCTCGACACCGACGACGACGTCTGGGTGATCGGCGGCGGCGCGGTCTACGCGGACGCCCTGTCCTCGGCCGACCGCGTCGCGGAGACCGTCGTCGACGTCGAGGTGGACGGGGACACCTCGGCACCGACGCTCGGCGAGGACTGGACCCTCGTCGACGAGGGCCCCTGGCAGGTGTCCCGCGTCGACGGCACGCGCTACCGCTTCCTCGACTGGCGCCGCCGCGCCTGAACGCACCTGCCGGAGGTGATCCGGGCCTCCCGGCGGGGCACCGTCCGGGCGGACGGACGCACGGTCCGTCGCGCCCGGTACGCTGGACTCCGTGTCCACGCGTGAGAATCCCTTCGGCCAGGTCCTCGTCGCGCTCGTGACCCCGTTCACCGCCGACGGCGAGGTGGACTGGCCGGGCGTCGAGCAGCACATCGACGACTGCATCACGGCGGGTGCCGACGGCATCGTCGTGACCGGCACCACCGGCGAGACGTCGACCCTCACCGACCCGGAGAAACTCCGGCTGGTCGAGGTCGGCAAGTCCGTCGCCGCGGGTCGCGCGAAGATCATCACCGGCGGTGGCTCCAACGAGACCGCGCACGCCATGCAGCTCTACAAGCAGAGCGAGCGCGCCGGTGCCGACGGGGTCATGATCGTCACGCCGTACTACAACAAGCCGACCCAGGCCGGTGTCCTCACGCACTTCCGGATGATCGCCGACGCGACCGACCTGCCGGTGATCCTGTACGACATCCCGGGCCGCACCGGCATCCCGATCACGTACGACACCATCCTGCGCGCGTCGAAGCACCCGAACATCCTCGCGGTGAAGGACGCCAAGGGCGACTTCGCCGAGGTCTCGCGGGTGCTCAACAACACGGACCTCATGTACTTCTCGGGCGACGACACGAACGTGCTCCCGCACCTGTCGATCGGTGCCACGGGCCTCATCGGTGTCACGGCGAACATCACGAGCACGCCGTACCGCACGATCGTCGACGCCGTGAACCGCGGCGACCTGGCCACCGCGACGGCCGAGCACAAGCGCCTCGAGCCCCTCGTCCGCGCGGTCATGACCCACGTGCCCGGCACCGTCGCCGCGAAGTACGTCCTGCACGGGCTCGGCCGCATCGGCAGCCCGCGTGTCCGCCTGCCCCTCGTCGGGCCCGAGGACTCCGAGGCGTACGCCATCGAGACCTCGCTCGAGGCCGTCCGGGACGTCCCCGGCGCCGACTTCTCCAACTTCCGTCCCGATCGCAACGCAGCGGCCGGCGGCGCACTACCGAAGGTGCCAGGCACCACCCGCTAGACGAACACCGCGGCGCACGACGTGCGTCGCCCGAATCCGTAGGACCGAATGCCCACACAGATCTCCACACCGCAGCCGCTCGAACCCGGAACGCTCCGAGTCATCCCCGTCGGGGGACTCGGCGAGATCGGTCGCAACATGACCGTCTACGAGTTCGAGGGCAAGATCCTCATCGTCGACGCCGGCGTCCTCTTCCCGGAGGAGCACCAGCCTGGCGTCGACCTGATCCTGCCGGACTTCTCGCCGATCCGGGACCGCCTCGACGACGTCCTCGGTGTCGTGCTCACGCACGGGCACGAGGACCACATCGGCGCCGTCCCGTACCTGCTGAAGCTCCGCGGCGACATCCCGCTCATCGGCTCCACGCTGACCCTCGCACTCGTCGAGGCGAAGCTCAAGGAACACCGGATCAAGCCGTACACGCTCAACGTGGCCGAGGACCAGACCGAGCAGCTCGGTCCGTTCCACCTCGAGTTCGTCGCCGTGAACCACTCGATCCCGGACGCCCTCGCCGTCGCCATCACCACCCCGGCCGGCCGCGTGCTGCACACCGGTGACTTCAAGATGGACCAGCTGCCGCTCGACGACCGGATCACCGACCTCCGTGCGTTCGCGCGTCTCGGCGAGCAGGGCGTCGACCTGTTCCTGCCGGACTCCACGAACGCCGACGTGCCGGGCTTCACCGCCCCGGAGCGCGACATCGGCCCCGTGCTCGAGAACATCATCACGCGCGCCCGCAAGAAGGTCGTCGTCGCGAGCTTCTCGTCCCACGTGCACCGCGTGCAGCAGGTCCTCGACGCCGCCGCAGCCGCGAACCGCAAGGTCGCGTTCATGGGCCGCTCGATGATCCGCAACATGACGATCGCCGCCGAGCTCGGGTACCTGCGGGTTCCGGAGAACGTGCTCATCGACACGAAGAAGGCGAAGAACGTCCCCGACGACCAGATCGTCTACATGTCGACCGGGTCCCAGGGCGAGCCGATGGCCGTCCTCGCCCGCATGGCGAACCTCGAGCACCAGATCGAGATCGGCGAGGGCGACACCGTCATCCTCGCGTCGTCGCTCATCCCGGGCAACGAGAACGCCGTCTACCGCGTGATCGACGGGCTGACCAAGCTCGGCGCGAAGGTCGTGCACAAGGGCAACGCGAAGGTGCACGTCTCCGGGCACGCGTCCGCCGGCGAGCTGCTCTACTGCTACAACATCCTCCGGCCGCGCAACGTCATGCCCGTGCACGGCGAGCACCGTCACCTGTACGCGAACGCCGACCTGGCGATCCAGACCGGCGTCCCGCCGCGCAACGTGGTCCTGGGGGAGGACGGCACGGTCGTCGACCTCAAGGACGGCGTCGTGACCATCGCCGGTCAGCTCGACATCGGGTACGTCTACGTGGACGGGTCCACCGTCGGTGAGATCACCGACGCCGACCTGAAGGACCGCCGCGTGCTGGCCGAGGAGGGCTTCATCTCGGTCTTCTGCGCCGTCGACTTCACCACGGGCCAGTGCGTCATCGGTCCGGAGATCCAGTCCCGCGGATTCGCCGAGGACGACTCCGTCTTCGACGACGTCCGTCCGCAGATCGCGAAGGCCCTGGCGGACGCCGCCGGCAACGGCACGCGCGACCAGCACGCGTTCACGCAGGTCGTCCGGCGCACGGTCGGCCGCTGGGTGAACACGAAGCACCGCCGTCGCCCGATGATCGTGCCGGTCGTCATCGAGGCATAGGGGCTCCGCCCCACCGCACCGGGAGGCCCGCTGCACGTCCGCTCCGGACGTTGCGGCGGGCCTCCCGTCGTTGTCCCCGGGAACGATTAGGGTTCTGCCCATGGCCGGAGGCACCAAGTCGACCACGCGCTCGCGCGCGTCCTCGTCGTCGACCCGTGGAAGCGGGGCGCGCGGGACGACGCGCACCCAGGCGACGACGAAGAAGCTGCCGCAGGCTGCACCCACGCCGGTGTTCCGTGAGCAGAACCCGCTCGTGACCGCGTGGATGGGCGTGGCGCACGGCGTCGGCGCCGGTTTCCGGCTGCTCGGCAAGGAGTCGCTCGAGAAGGACCAGCGGCGCGACGGGTTCCCGTTCCTGCTGTTCGTCCTCGCGGTCCTCGGCGCCGTGGTGGAGTGGCTCAACCCCACGAACCCGGTGTCGATCGGGCTCGACGCCTACACGTTCGGTGGCCTGTTCGGGCGCCTGGCGTTCGCGCTGCCCGTCATCATGGTCGTGTTCGCCGGCTGGCTGTTCCGGCACCCGGCGTCCGTGCACGACAACACCCGGATCGGGATCGGCCTCGGGCTGATGCTCGTGTCGATAGCTTCGCTCTGCCACGTGTTCGGCGGACAGCCGAGTGCCGCGGACGGCATGCCCGCCCTGGCCGCGGCCGGCGGCGTGCTCGGATGGGTCGTCATCGGCTGGCTCGTCGCCGTCGCGACCGCGTGGGTCGCGGTCCCCGTGGCGGTGGTCCTGCTCGCGCTCTCGCTCTTCATCATCACCAAGACCCCGCCGAACAAGCTCGGCCGGCGGCTGCACGAGCTGTACGCGTACCTGTTCGGCGCTCCCGGCCCGGCCGCCGAGGCACCCGTCGCCGAGGACGACACCGCGCCGGCGACGAAGCCGACCCGCAAGCGGAGCCCGAAGGGGCAGTCGCAGGACTTCCCGCTGTTCGAGGACCTCGGGTTCGACGAGGACGGCACCCCCGTCGAGGACGGCGCCGACGGGCACCTGCCGTGGTGGCGCCGCAACAAGTCCGGACGCGAAGAGGACCCGGCGTACGACAGCCCCGTCATCCCGCCGACCGGTGTCGCGCCCGCAGCCGTCCCGGCCCCGGGTGCCGCGGCCGGTCTCCGCGACCTGACGCCCGCCGAGCCGGTCTCGGTCAACCTGAACGACTCGGTCGAGCAGGACGTCGCCGACGACCTCGACCGCGCGGAGCAGGCACTGCGCGACTTCGGGTCGCCGGCGCCGGCGTCCCCGACGGAGGCGTTCCGTCCGGACCGTGACGTGGCCGCTGCCGTCGCCACGGGCCTCCCGACCGGACCGGCGCCCGTCGCTCCGGCGAGCGTCCCCGTCGTGTCGGCGGAGTCGGACCTCGGCGACGTCGGCGTGGACGACGAGCCCGAGGGTCTGCCGCCGGTCGCGACCGAGGAGGACCCGGCGCACCCGTACCGGCTGCCGGCGGCGACGACACTGAGCCCCGGCACCCCCTCGGTCGCCCGCAGCCAGGCGAACGACGAGATCGTCGCCGCCATCACCGGCGTCCTGACCGAGTTCAAGGTCGACGCGAAGGTCACCGGGTTCTCCCGCGGCCCGACGGTCACGCGGTACGAGATCGAGCTCGGCCCGGGCGTCAAGGTGGAGCGCGTCACGGCCCTGTCGAAGAACCTGTCCTACGCGGTCGCCTCGAACGAGGTCCGCATCCTCTCGCCGATCCCGGGCAAGAGCGCGATCGGCGTCGAGATCCCGAACACCGACCGCGAGATCGTCTCCCTCGGTGACGTCCTCCGGTCGAGCGCGGCCACGAAGTCGAAGCACCCGATGACCATCGGTGTCGGCAAGGACGTCGAGGGCGGCTTCGTCGTGGCGAACCTGGCGAAGATGCCGCACCTGCTCGTCGCGGGCTCCACTGGCTCCGGCAAGTCGGTCTTCATCAACTCGATGATCACGTCGCTGCTCATGCGCGCGAAGCCGTCCGAGGTCCGCATGGTCCTCGTCGACCCGAAGCGCGTGGAGCTGTCGATCTACGCCGGCGTCCCGCACCTCATCACCCCCATCATCACGAACCCGAAGAAGGCGGCCGAGGCGCTGCAGTGGGTCGTGAAGGAGATGGACATGCGGTACGACGACCTGGCGTCGTTCGGCTTCCGGCACGTCGACGACTTCAACAAGGCGGTCCAGAACGAGGAGATCGTGCTGCCGGCCGGCAGTGAGCGGAAGCTCAAGCCGTACCCGTACCTGCTCGTCGTCGTGGACGAGCTCGCCGACCTCATGCTCGTCGCCCCGCGCGACGTCGAGGAGTCGATCGTCCGCATCACCCAGCTCGCCCGCGCCGCCGGCATCCACCTGGTGCTCGCGACGCAGCGCCCGTCGGTGGACGTCATCACGGGCCTCATCAAGGCGAACGTGCCGTCGCGCATCGCCTTCGCCGTCACGAGCGTCACGGACTCCCGCGTCATCCTCGACCAGCCCGGCGCCGACAAGCTCATCGGCCAGGGCGACGGCCTGTTCCTGCCCATGGGGTCGTCCAAGGCGGTCCGCGTGCAGGGCGCCTGGGTGCAGGAGACCGAGGTCGCCGAGGTCGTCCAGCACGTCACGCGACAGGCCCAGCCCGAGTACCGGCAGGACGTCGCGGCCGTGGTCGAGCGCAAGGAGATCGACGCCGACATCGGCGACGACCTCGAGCTGCTGTTGGCGGCCGTCGAACAGGTCGTCTCGACGCAGTTCGGTTCGACGTCGATGCTGCAGCGCAAGCTCCGGGTCGGCTTCGCGAAGGCCGGGCGGCTCATGGACCTCATGGAGTCCCGCGACATCGTCGGGCCGTCCGAGGGGTCCAAGGCACGTGACGTCCTCGTGACGGGGGACCAGCTGCCCGCGGTGCTCGCGAAGCTCCGGGGCGAGGAGCCGCCGGCAGCGCCCGCCGCCCCCGCCGCGGCTGGGTCCACGCACCCGGCGGAGGGGTCCGACGACCGGTACGGGGACGACCCGGTGGCCGGCATGACACGTGGGTACGATGAGGTGGACGGCGACACCGACGAGGACGCCTGGGGCCTGACGGGCAGGGAGTGAGACCATGACCGCCTCCGACGGTACGACCAACCGGTTCCCGTGGCGCGGCCGGATCCTGCGGAAGGGTCCCGGCCCCGCGTCGACCGCGAACGTCGCGAACATCATCACCGTGGTGCGCATCCTCATGGCGCCGCTGTTCTTCGTGCTGCTCCTGGCGGATGCCGGTGCGGACGGGCCGGTGCGCATCTGGGCCGCGGTGCTCTTCGTCGTGGCGATCGTCACCGACAGCGCCGACGGCATCATCGCGCGACGCCAGGACCTGGTCACCGACTTCGGGAAGCTCGTCGACCCGATCGCCGACAAGGTCCTCATCGGCGGCGCCCTCGTGGCCCTCTCGATCCTCGGAGAACTGCCCTGGTACGTGACGGTGCTCATCATGGTCCGTGAGATCGGCATCACCGTCTTCCGGTTCGCCGTGCTGTCCGACCGGGTCATCCCGGCCAGCCGCGGCGGCAAGGTCAAGACCGTGCTGCAGGCCGTCGCGCTCACCCTCGCGCTGTTCCCGTGGTGGCACCTGGTCGGCGACCTCGCGCACTGGGTGAACGGCGTCTTCATGGCGGCCGCCCTCGTGGCGACCGTGGCGAGCGGTGTCGACTACCTGGTGCAGGCGTGGAAGCACAACCGGACCCCGGCGTGACCGACGCCGACTCCGGCGGTCACGCAGCGGCACTCGTGGCGGCCCTGACCGCACGCGGCGAGACCGTGGCGGTCGCGGAGTCGTTGACCGGCGGACTCGTCGTGTCGGAGCTGGTCGGCGTCCCCGGGGCGTCGGCCGTCGTGCGCGGCGGTGTCGTCGCCTACGCAACGCCCGTGAAGGCGACCGTGCTCGGTGTCGATGCCGACCTGCTCGCCGAGCACGGCGCCGTGGACCCCGAGGTGGCCCGCCAGATGGCCGCGGGTGTCCGGATCGCGCTGGCCGTGGACGGCGTCCCCGCGACCTGGGGGATCAGCACGACCGGCGTCGCCGGACCGGATCCGCAGGACGGCAAACCGGTCGGCACCGTGTTCATCGGGATCGCGAGCGCCGAGCGCGCCGCAGCGGTCGAACTCCACCTGGACGGGGACCGCGGGGCAATCCGCGCGGCGGTCGTCTCCGAACTCCTGGCACGTCTGCGATCCAGACTCCAGGGCGTGGAATAGCGGGCGTGACCGTCAGGTTACATCTCACGCAATCTCCAGCAGGACGGCAGCCGCACTGGCTACCATGCTGCAACCGGCAACCTCAGGGTCGCCGGACCCGAGCTCGGTCATCCGGATCGAGCGGGCGCGGAGATGACAGGAAGGAGGAGTTCTCATGGTTCTCGTTCGTCAGGAGATCGGCGACGTGCTGCGGGACTTCCGCTTGCAGAAGGGCCGGACCCTCCGTCAGGTCGCGTCCAAGGCCAGTGTTGCCCTCGGGTACCTCAGCGAAGTGGAGCGCGGTCAGAAAGAGGCCAGCTCCGAGATCCTCGCTTCTGTGGCGGACGCCCTCGACACCCCGATCTCGACGATCATGCGCGAGGTGGGCGACCGCCTCGCAGTGGTCGAGGGACTCACGCGTGTCCCGGACACGCTCCCGGACGAGCTCGTCGCCGAGTTCGACAACGACCTCGCGGTGCGCTGACCCGTACCGCTCGAACGCCCCCGTCGGTCCGCCGACGGGGGCGTTCCCCGTTGTTACGCTGGTCCGATGCGGGTGAGTGAGTTCTGGCGAGCCGTCGACCAGGTGTTCGGGGACGCGTACGGAGCGGTCGTGTCCCGGGACGTCGTGCTCGAACAGCTCGGAGGCCGGTCGGCCGCCGACGCGCTCGCAGCGGGCGTCGACGCGCGTGCCGTGTGGGACGCCCTCTGCGACTCGCAGGACGTCCCGCTCGAGCGTCGGCACGGCAAGGGACTGCAGGAGCCGCGCGACTGAGTCCGCGGAGGATGGGAACGTGTGTTCGGCGTGTCGCTCGAACACGTGTTCGGTGGGTGCTACGTTCCTCCACAGCGACGTCGACCGGGTGTCCCATCCACGACCTCCGCTCCTGACGGCAGGGATGTCGGTGGGCGGCCGTAGGTTCGAGGACATCGGAACACGTCCGAAGCCTTGTCGCAGAACGAGTGGCCTTGCACCATCGGCCGGTCCGGACGCGACAGCCTACAGGCGGCCGTCATCAGCACGAAGGAGCACCCCATGCCATCACCAGTAGACCGCGAGAAGGCCCTCGAGACTGCTCTCGCCCAGATCGACCGTCAGTTCGGCAAGGGTGCCGTGATGCGCCTCGGGACGGATGAGCGTGCCCCGGTGGCCGTCATCCCCACCGGTTCCGTCGCGCTGGACGTCGCGCTCGGGATCGGTGGGCTCCCGCGCGGACGCATCATCGAGATCTACGGGCCGGAGTCCTCCGGCAAGACCACGCTGACGATCCACGCCATCGCGAACGCGCAGCGCAACGGCGGCATCGCGGCGTTCATCGACGCCGAGCACGCGCTCGACCCGGAGTACGCCAAGAAGCTCGGGGTCGACATCGACGCGCTGCTCGTCTCGCAGCCGGACACCGCCGAGCAGGCGCTCGAGATCGCGGACATGCTCGTCCGGTCGGGTTCCATCGACCTCATCGTCATCGACTCCGTCGCGGCACTCGTGCCCCGCGCGGAGATCGAGGGTGAGATGGGTGACTCGCACGTCGGTCTGCAGGCCCGCCTCATGTCGCAGGCACTCCGCAAGCTCGCCGGTGGGCTGAACCAGACGCAGACCACGATGATCTTCATCAACCAGCTGCGCGAGAAGATCGGTGTGTTCTTCGGATCGCCCGAGACGACCTCCGGCGGTAAGGCGCTCAAGTTCTACGCGTCGGTCCGCCTCGACATCCGTCGCATCGAGACGCTGAAGAGCGGGACGGACGCCGTCGGCAACCGCACCCGGGTCAAGGTCGTCAAGAACAAGATGGCGCCGCCCTTCAAGCAGGCCGAGTTCGACATCCTGTACGGGGTGGGCATCTCGCGCGAGGGTTCGCTGCTGGACTTCGGCGTCGACCACGGGATCGTGAAGAAGTCCGGTGCTTGGTACACCTACGACGGCGACCAGCTCGGGCAGGGCAAGGAGAACTCGCGCTCCTTCCTCATCCAGAACCCCGAGATCGCCGCTGAGATCGAGGGCAAGATCCTCGCCAAGCTCGGCGTCGGCGGTGCGAAGGAAGCGGCGCCGGTCGACTCGATCGCGCCGAAGCTCGCGGAGCGCAAGGGCGCGTGACCGACCACGACGGCGAGGACCTCGCGCCGGTCACCGACCTGTTCGGTGCGAGGTCCCGCCGGCGCTCCGGCGGTGCCCGGCCCGGTGCCGGCGACGCTGGTGGCGCGGGTGTGGCTCCAGCGGACGCCCCCAGCCGGGCGGATGTCGGCAGCGATGATCCGGGTGCCGGTGCCGGTGCCGGTGCCGGTTCCGGACGGGAGCGTGTGCCTGCGGCTCCGCCGTCCGACGCCGACGCCCCGGTGCCGCTGCCCGTCCGCGGTGCGCAGGCGGCTTGGCTGTCCCCGGTCGTCGGCGACGGCTCGGGCCGGAGTGCTCGCGCTGAGCAGGACGGGTACGGCGACGAGGAAGCCGACGCGCAGACAGCGTCGGTCTTCTCGATCACCGGCGATGAGTTGGACCCGGCGGACGCCCCGCGGCCGCTCGACGAGCAGCGCGCCGACGCCGAGCGCATCAGCATGCGCGCGCTCAGCCGCCGCGGCGTGAGCACGTCCGAGCTCCGGGCGATGCTCAGCAAGCAGGACGCGTTCGACCCCGACGTGATCGAGCAGGAGATCGAACGGCTCACCCGCGTCGGGCTGCTCGACGACGTCGCCCTGGCCACCGACCTGGTGGACCGGATGCACTCGCGCAAGGGCCTGGGCCGGCAGGCGATCGTGGCGGACCTCCGTCGCCGCGGCATCGACCAGGCCGCGATCGACGCAGCACTCGACGCGGCCGCGGACGACGAGGACGACGAGTTCATCCGGGCGATCGAGCTCGCCACGAAGCGTGCGGGCCAGATGCGTGGTCTCGACCGTGCGACCGCCGAGCGGCGGCTGTCCGGGTTCCTCATGCGCAAGGGCTACAACGGCGGTGTCGTGCGGATCGCGGTCGAGCGTGCGCTCGACGGACCGCGGCGTCCGCCGACCGGAGGCCGCGGCACCGTCCGGTTCGAGTAGAGCGGCTCCGGTCCGGATCCGGCCGCTTTCCGGGGGGCGCCCGGTTCTACACTGGGACGATCATGGAGACCGTCGCCGCGCGCCCGCGTACCTACGAAGTGCGCACCTACGGGTGCCAGATGAACGTGCACGACTCCGAGCGGCTCAGCGGGTCGCTCCGAGCCGCCGGGTACGTCGCCGCGGAGGACGAGCAGGCCGACGTCGTCGTCATCAACACCTGCGCCGTGCGCGAGAACGCGGACAAGCGCCTGTACGGCAACCTCGGCCGGCTCGCGGCCGTCAAGCGCGAGCGCCCCGGCATGCAGATCGCCGTCGGCGGCTGCCTGGCGCAGAAGGACAAGGACGTCATCCTCGAGAAGGCGCCGTGGGTGGACGTCGTGTTCGGCACGCACAACATGGGCTCCCTGCCGACCCTGCTCGAGCGGGCCCGGCACAACGACGAGGCACAGCTCGAGATCCTCGAGTCCCTCGACGTCTTCCCCTCGACATTGCCGACCAAGCGGGAGTCGACCTCGAGCGGCTGGGTGTCGATCTCCGTCGGCTGCAACAACACGTGCACGTTCTGCATCGTGCCGTCCCTCCGCGGCAAGGAGCGGGACCGCCGGCCGGGTGACGTGCTCGCCGAGATCCAGGCCCTCGTCGACGACGGTGCGATCGAGGTCACGCTGCTCGGGCAGAACGTCAACTCCTACGGCGTCGAGTTCGGCGACCGTCAGGCGTTCGGCAAGCTCCTCCGCGCCACCGGGCAGATCGACGGCCTGGAACGCGTGCGCTTCACCAGTCCGCACCCCGCAGCGTTCACCGACGACGTCATCAGCGCGATGGCGGAGACGCCGAACGTCATGCCGCAGCTGCACATGCCGCTGCAGTCCGGCTCGGACCGGGTGCTCAAGGCCATGCGGCGCAGCTACCGGAGCGAACGCTTCCTCGGCATCCTCGACCGGGTGCGCGCCGCGATCCCGCACGCTGCGATCTCGACCGACATCATCGTCGGCTTCCCGGGCGAGACGGACGAGGACTTCGCGGACACCATGCGCGTCGTCGAGCAGGCCCGGTTCGCCACGGCCTTCACGTTCCAGTACTCGATCCGCCCCGGTACCCCGGCTGCGACGATGGACGGTCAACTGCCGAAGGAGGTCGTGCAGGAGCGGTACGAGCGACTCATCGCCCTGCAGGAGCGGATCACCGCAGAGGAGAACAGCGCACAGCTCGGGCGCACCGTCGAGGTCCTCGTGGCCACGGGGGAGGGCAAGAAGGACGACAGCACGCACCGCCTCTCCGGCCGCGCCGAGGACGCCCGCCTCGTGCACTTCGCGGTGCCGGCCCGGTCCGACGTGCCACGACCCGGCGACGTCGTCTCCGTCGAGGTGACCCGGGCCGCGCCGCACTTCCTCATCGCGGATTCGGACGCCCCCCTCCGCATCCGCCGCACCCGAGCGGGCGACGCGTGGGACCGCGCGCAGGCCGAGTCGTGCGGCGTCCCCACCCCTGCCGTCCCCGGTGCCGGACCACGTCCGGTGTCGCTCGGTCTCCCCACGCTCCGTGTCGGACGCTGACGGGCGCTCGGCGGACCCCGGGTCCCGGAGCGGTGCGGCGATCGACGGACCCGCCGGGCCGGGCGTCGGTCCGGGTGTCGGGAGCGACCAGGGCGCACCACTCGACCTGGTCGCCGGCGCGGACGTCGTCGCGGTGGTCGGGGCGACCGGCACCGGCAAGTCCGAGCTCGCCCTGGCCCTCGCCGAACGGCACCGTGCGCATGGCCGACGGGCGGAGATCGTCAACGCCGATGCCATGCAGCTCTACCGCGGTATGGACATCGGCACCGCGAAGGTCCCGGAGTCCGGACGTCGCGAGATCCCGCACCACCAGCTCGACGTGCTCGACGTCACGGACGAGGCGAGCGTCGCGGCGTACCAGCGTGACGCCCGCGCGGCGATCACGGAGATCACGGCGGACGGCGGTGTCGCCGTGCTCGTCGGCGGCAGCGGCCTCTACGTGTCGGCCGTGCTGTTCGACCTCGACTTCCCGGGGACCGATCCCGTGCTCCGCGAGCAGCTCGAGCGGGAGCACCGGGAGCTCGGGCCGACCGTCCTGCTCGACCGACTGCGAGCGCTCGACCCGGCCGCGGCGGCCGAGATCGACGCCCGCAACCCGCGGCGGTTGATCCGGGCCGTCGAGATCGCGAGCCGGTCGGACCGCGTCACCCCGAGCCTCCCGTCCGCGCCGCGCCCGTGGCGACCGGCGCACGTCCTGCACCTGCGGCGCGACCGCGAGCAGCTCGTGGCGGGCCTCCGCACCCGGGCCGAGCGCATGTTCGCCACCGGGCTCGTGGACGAGGTCGCGACCCTGCGGGACCGGGGACTCGAACAGGGCCGCACGGCGCCTGCCGCCATCGGGTACGCGCAGGCACTCCAGGTCCTCCGCGGGGAGGCGACGGTCGACCAGGCCGTGGAGGCGACGAGCATCGCGACGCGCAAGTACGCGCGACGACAGGTCTCGTGGTTCAAGCGGTACGCCGACGCCGGGACGACCCGGGTGAGCGCGGTGGACGTCACCGGCGCCGGGGCCGCGGAGCTGTCGGGACTGGCCCGTAGGATCATCCCGTGACCGAGCTGCACTTCACCAAGGGCCACGGGACCGGCAACGACTTCGTCCTGTTCGCCGACCCCGACGCGACGGTCGACCTGACCCCGGACCGGATCCGTGCGATCGCAGACCGGCGGTTCGGCGTCGGCGCCGACGGCGTCATCCGGGCGGTGCGGTCCGACGCGATCCCCGAGGGCCGAGCGGTCCTCGCCGAGGACCCGGACGCCACCTGGTTCATGGACTACCACAACGCCGACGGCTCGGTGGCCGAGATGTGTGGCAACGGGATCCGCGTCTTCGCCCGGTACCTGACCGAGGCGGGACTCGTCGACCTCGCCCCGGGACAGACCCTGACCGTGGGCAGCCGGAAGGGCCTCGTCGACATCCAACGGTCGTCGACGGGCTTCGCTGCCGACCTCGGCCGGTGGCGTCTCGGCATCGACGGTGGCGGGTCGGACGACGTCCTCGTCCGCGCGAAGGAGCTCGACCGCGCACGGCCCGGCCTCGGCATCGACGTGGGCAACCCGCACGTCGTCGTGGCGGTCGCCAGCGAGGAGGAGCTCGCCGGCATCGACCTGACCTACGTGCCGGTGCTCGACCCGGCTCCCGCTTCGGGCGCGAACGTCGAGTTCGTGCTCCCCGGCGACCCACTCGTCACGGACGGTGTCGGCGAGATCACGATGCGCGTGCACGAGCGTGGGAGTGGCGAGACGCTGTCGTGCGGGACGGGTGCGATCGCCGCGGCCCTCGCGACCCGGTACTGGGCGGGCTCGGCAGCGCCCGACACCTGGCGCGTCCGCGTTCCGGGCGGCGTGCTCACCGTGCGCATGTTCGCCGCGGAGGACGGCGAGCACGTCTCGCTCGCCGGTCCGGCGGAACTCGTCTTCTCGGGGGACCTCGCGGTCTGAGGCGGCCTGAGCCCGTCTGGGTCCGTCCGAGCTGGTCTGGGTCCGTCCGAGCTGGGCCGGGCCCGCCCGAGCTGATCCGGGCCCGCCCGAGCTGAGCTGGGCCGGGCAGGCCTCACCCGGCCCCGGTCACGCCGTCCGGTGCACCCGGATGACGCGGAAGCCCTTGTCGGTCGTCGCCCGCGTGACGGTGAAGCCCTCCGCCAGCGTCTGCTGCAACCAGCGCTGCAGGGAGTCCCCGCCGAGGTCCTTCGACACCACGAGCCAGGCGTCCCCGCCGACGGCGAGCCGGGGGATCCACGTGCGGAGGATGTCGTGCAGTTCGTCCTTGCCGACCCGGATCGGCGGGTTCGACCAGATCGTCCGGAACGTCGCGTCGGACGGGATGTCGGCGGGCAGACCCACCGTCACGTTGTCCGCTCCGGCAGTGGCGGCGTTGGTGCGCGCCAGGTCGAGGACGCGCTCGTTGACGTCGACGCCCCACACGTGGGCGTCGGGGGACTGCAGCGCCATGGTGATCGCCAACGGACCCCACCCGCATCCGACGTCGAGCAGGTCCCCGGTGGGCGCGGGCGCGGGGACGGTGCGCAGCAGCACGCTCGTGCCGCGGTCGATGCCGTCCGGGCTGAAGACGCCGGCGGCGGTGGTGAGGTCGAGCGTCCGACCGGCGAGCGTCACGCGGATCTGCCGCGGCCGCGCCGGGCTCTCCGGAGTGGCAGAGAAGTAGTGGTCGTTCGCCATGGAAGAACCGTACCGGGAACCCCGTGTGTCCAGAGGGCTCCGGAGGTACCCTGTGGACAGCATGACGGAATCCCATCAGCAGGACGAACAGACCATCCACGACGACAGCGCAGACGGTGTCGTCGAGCGGGTGCTGCGCAACGCCGACCGGCGCGCAGCATCCTCCATCTTCGCGCCGGCGCAGGCGATCCAGACCCGCTCGGTGGACGAGCAGGGCTGGGACGGCGACGGCGAACAGTACGACCGTGAGGACCGTGCGGCGCTGCGCCGCGTCGGCGGCCTCTCCACCGAGCTCGAGGACGTCACCGAGGTCGAGTACCGGCAGCTCCGGCTCGAGCGGGTCGTCCTCATCGGCGTGTACGCGCAGGGCGACGCCTCCGACGCCGAGAACTCCCTCCGCGAACTGTCGGCCCTCGCCGAGACCGCCGGTGCCGTGGTGCTCGACGGCCTCCTGCAGCGCCGACCGAACCCGGACCCGGCGACGTACCTCGGCAAGGGCAAGGCCCAGGAACTCGCGACGGTGGTCAAGGCCACCGGTGCCGACACGGTCATCGCCGACACCGAACTCGCACCCTCGCAGCGGCGCGCGCTCGAGGACGTCGTGAAGGTCAAGGTGATCGACCGGACGGCCGTGATCCTGGACATCTTCAGTCAGCACGCCACCACCCGCGAGGGCAAGGCGCAGGTCGAGCTCGCACAGCTCGAGTACCTGCTGCCGCGTCTGCGCGGTTGGGGTGAATCGATGTCCCGACAGGCCGGTGGTCAGGTCTCCGGCGGTGCAGGTATGGGCTCCCGTGGTCCCGGTGAGACGAAGATCGAGCTCGACCGACGCCGCATCCACACCCGGATGGCGAAGTTGCGCCGTCAGATCGCGTCCTTCACACCCGCCCGCGAGGCCAAGCGTGCCGACCGCGACCGCAACGACGTCCCGAGCGTCGCGATCGCCGGGTACACGAACGCCGGCAAGTCCTCGCTGCTCAACCGACTGACGAGCGCAGGCGTCCTGGTGCAGAACCAGCTGTTCGCCACCCTCGACTCGACGGTCCGGCGCACGGAGACGTCGAAGGGTCGCGAGTTCACCTTCACGGACACCGTGGGCTTCGTCCGGAACCTCCCGCACCAGTTGGTCGAGGCGTTCCGTTCGACGCTCGAGGAGGTCGGGAACGCGGATGTCATCGTGCACGTCGTGGACGGCTCCCACCCGGACCCGGCGGCGCAGCTCGCGACCGTCCGCGACGTGATCGGCGACGTCGGCGCGCGCGACATCCCGGAGGTCGTCGTGTTCAACAAGGCCGACCTGATCGACGACACCCAGCGCATGGCCCTCGTGGCGCTCGCGCCGGACGCCGTCTTCGTGTCGGCGCGGACCGGTGCCGGCATCCCGGACCTGCTCGCGGCGATCGAGGCTCGCCTGCCGGAGCCCGACGTCGAACTGACCGTCGTCCTGCCGTTCTCCCGCGGCGACCTGGTCTCGCAGCTGCACGACGCCGGCGCGGTCGAGTCCCTCGACTACGTGGCGGAGGGGACGCGCCTCCGGGTGCGGGTCTTCCAGCGGGAGGTCGCCGAACTCGACCCGTACGTGGTCGCGCCGGTCGCGTCCGTCTGACGCTGGTCCGCCGGACGGGAGGCGCGGTGCACGCTCGCACCGCGCCTCCCGTCCGGCGTCCCGCGGGACCGGGACGAGGGCGGCTGCCCGCACCGCCTTCGCGATGCGTGCGGCCGCCCTCGTCGTGTGTCGGGGAGTGGTGTCAGAGGGAGCGGAGGACCGCGACGACCTTGCCGAGGACCGTCGCGGCGTCGCCGAGGATCGGCTCGAACGCGGAGTTGCGGGGCAGCAGCCACGTGTGCCCGTCGCGCTGACGGAAGACCTTGACGGTCGCTTCCTCGTCGAGCATGGCGGCGACGACGTCACCGTTCTCGGCGGTCTGCTGTGCACGGACGACCACCCAGTCGCCGTCGCAGATCGCGGCGTCGATCATCGACTCGCCCACGACCTTGAGCATGAAGAGGTCGCCCGTCCCGACCAGCTGACGGGGGAGCGGGATGATCTCGTCGACGTGCTGCTCCGCGGTGATCGGGACACCGGCCGCGATGCGCCCGACCAGCGGCACGAGGGTGGTGGCGTCCACGTCCGGCCCGTCGGTGCCGGGCGCCGGCTCGTCGACGAGGACCTCGAGCGCGCGCGGGCGGTTCGGGTCACGACGGATCCACCCGCCGAGCTCGAGCTGTCCGAGCTGGTGCGAGACGCTCGAGAGTGACGAGAGGCCGGCGGCGTCGCCGATCTCGCGCATGCTCGGCGGGTAGCCCCGGCTGGCGATCGACGCGCGGATGGCGTCGAGGATCGACTGCTGCTTCGCGGTCAGCGGTTTCTGTCCGCGCAGTTCGTCCGTCACGTCTCGCCCTTCGTCGCGGTGGAACGGTGTCCGCGGGAATGTCGGTGGTGGCCGCGAGACTCGTTCCAGTCGCTCGAAACAGTATCCGGTCGGCGCACCCGGGCCAAACACCTGTTCGAGCGTGTCGCAGGAAATCCCCCCACAGATCCCTCCACGGGACTTGTGCATCCACCCAATCGAACGTATGTTCGGTACACGGCTTCGGTCGGCCCATCCGGACCGGTCGGACTCCGACGGCAAGCAGGAAGGCAACGACATGAGCACCAACGCCATCGTGGACACGCAGCACACCGCAGCACACGCAGTGCGGACGCGTCTCCGTCTCACCCGCCGCGGGCGGGTCGTCTTCACGACCCTCGCCGCCCTTCCCGTGCTGTTCTGCGTCGGGATCGCGATGCTCAACGGCGGTCAGGCATCTGCCGGTGACCGGGCGGCCGACGTGCACTTCGACACCGTCACGGTCCAGCCGGGCGAGACCCTGTGGCAGCTGGCCGAGCAGACCGCGCCCGACTCCGACCCGCGCGACTTCGTCCAGGACGTCGTGAGCCTCAACGCACTCGACGGCTCGGGTGTGCAGGCCGGCCAGGAGATCGCCATCCCGGCCCAGTACGGCAACTGACCGTCCGACCGCTGGGCGCCCGGCGCGACCACCGATCACGCGGCACCGTCCGGACGGGCGGCGAGCCCCGAGGCGACGCGGCCTACGATGGATCGGTGGCAACCACGCTCGAAGACCTCCCCATCCGAGACGACCTGCGCGGGCAGAGCCCCTACGGCGCCCCGCAGAAGCACGTCCGCGTGCAGCTCAACGTCAACGAGAACACGCATCCCGTCCCGGAGGACGTCGCGGAGGACATCGTCGCCTCGATCCGCCGAGCGCTGACGACCGTCAACCGCTACCCGGACCGCGAGTTCACCGAGCTGCGGGAGTCACTCGCCGGGTACCTCGGGCACGGACTCGGACCGGAGTCGATCTGGGCGGCGAACGGCTCGAACGAGGTCATCCAACAGCTCCTCCAGGCCTTCGGTGGCCCGGGGCGGAGCGTGCTCGGGTTCCCGCCCACCTACTCGATGCACTCGATCATCGCGTCGGGGACCGGCACCGCTTGGATCCCCGCCGAGCGTGACGATGCATTCCGGATCTCGCCGGAGACGGCCGTGGCCGCGGTCACCGCCCACCGGCCGGACCTCGTCTTCCTCTGCGGGCCGAACAACCCGACCGGGACGCCACTCGAGCTCGCCACGATCGAGGCCGTGTACGACGCGACCGACGGCATCGTGATGGTCGACGAGGCGTACGCCGAGTTCATGCCCGTCGGGCAGCCGACCGCGCTCACCCTCCTGCCCGGTCGGGAGCGCCTGGTCGTGTCCCGCACCATGAGCAAGGCCTTCGCCTTCGCCGGCGCCCGGGTCGGCTACCTCGCCGCGGACCCCGCCGTCATCGACGCGCTCCGCCTCGTGCGCTTGCCGTACCACCTGTCCGCCCTGACCCAGGCCGCGGCCGTCGCCGCCCTCCGGCACGCCCCGGAGATGCTGCGCATGGTCGACGACATCCGCGGGCAGCGCGACCGCATGGTGACGGAACTGCGCGCGATGGGGTACCAGCCGCACGAGACCTGGTCGAACTTCGTGCTGTTCGGCGGGGTCGCCGACCCGCGGGCAGCGTTCGAGTCGCTGCTCGAGCGCGACGTGATCGTGCGCGACCTCGGCATCCCGAACCACCTCCGCGTGAGCGCCGGGACGGCGGAGGAGACGACCGCTTTCCTCGACGCCATGCGCGCGGTCGCCGCCGAGCAGCCGCCCGTTAGGGTTGCAGCATGACCGCGCGCACCGCCGAGATCACCCGCTCGACGAGCGAGTCGACCGTGTCCCTGTCGCTCGACCTCGACGGCACCGGGAAGTCCGAGATCGCGACGAGCGTGCCGTTCTTCGACCACATGCTGACGGCGTTCAGCAAGCACTCCCTGATCGACCTGCGCGTGCAGAGCTCCGGCGACACGGACATCGACGTGCACCACACGGTCGAGGACACCGGCATCGTGCTGGGGCAGGCGCTCCGGCAGGCGCTCGGCGACCGCGCGGGCATCGGCCGCTACGGCGACGCCCTCGTCCCGCTCGACGAAGCCCTGGCGCAGGCGGTCGTCGACGTGTCCGGTCGTCCGTACCTCGTCCACACCGGAGAGCCCGCCGGCTTCGAGTTCCACCGCATCGGCGGACACTTCACCGGGTCCATGGTCCGGCACGTGTTCGAGGCGATCACGATGAACGCCGGCATCACGGTCCACGTCCGCGTCCTCGACGGCCGCGACCCCCACCACATCGCGGAGGCCGAGTTCAAGGCCTTCGCCCGGGCCATGCGCCGCGCCGTCGAACTCGACCCGCGCGTCGACGGCATCCCGTCCACGAAGGGCACGCTGTGAGCACCACCCGGCCGAACGTCGTCGTCCTGGACTACGGCTCCGGCAACGTCCACTCCGCCGCGAAGGCGCTCGAGCGCGCCGGCGCCGACGTGACGCTCTCGAACGACAAGCAGGCCGCGCTCAAGGCCGACGGACTCCTGGTCCCCGGTGTCGGTGCGTTCGCCGCGGTCGTCGACCAGCTCGAGGGGGTGCGCGGCGGCGAGATCGTCGACCACCGCCTGGCCGGTGGGCGCCCCGTGCTCGGGATCTGCGTCGGCATGCAGGTCCTGTTCGAGCGCGGCGTCGAGCGCGGTGCCGACGTCGAGGGCCTCGGGCAGTGGCCGGGCGTCGTCGAACCGATCGAGGCCGAGGTCCTGCCGCACATGGGCTGGAACACGGTCGAGGCCCCGGAGGACTCCGTGCTGTTCGACGGCCTCCGCGACGAGCGCTTCTACTTCGTGCACTCCTACGGCGTCACCGACTTCCCGCTCGAGGCGTACGGGCCGTTCCGTGCGCCGAAGCTCACCTGGGCCGAGCACGGGGAACGGTTCATCGCCGCGGTCGAGAACGGCCCACTGAGCGCCACGCAGTTCCACCCGGAGAAGTCCGGCGAGCCGGGCATCCGCCTCCTCCGCAACTGGGTCTCGTCGCTGTGACCCCCGATCCCGACGGGACCATGACCGAGCTCTCCACCACCCAGCCCCTCGTCCTGCTGCCGGCCGTCGACGTCGTCGACGGTCAGGCCGTGCGCCTCACCCAGGGCGAAGCCGGCAGCGAGACCGGGTACGGCGACCCCGTCGTCGCGGCCCGCACCTGGCGTGACCAGGGGGCGGAGTGGATCCACCTCGTGGACCTCGACGCGGCGTTCGGTCGTGGCGACAACCGCAGGGTGATCGCGCACGCCGTCCGCGAGGTCGAGGGCGTCTCCGTCGAGCTCTCCGGCGGCATCCGCGACGACGCCTCGCTCGAGGCCGCCCTCGCCACCGGTGCCGCCCGGGTCAACCTCGGCACGGCCGCCCTCGAGAACCCCGACTGGGCCGCGCGGGTCATCGGGCAGTACGGCGAGCAGATCGCCGTGGGGCTCGACGTCCGCGGCACCACCCTCGCCAGCCGGGGATGGACCGAGGACGCGGGCGACCTCTGGGAGGTGCTCGACCGGCTCGAGGACGCCGGCTGCGCCCGGTACGTCGTCACCGACGTCACGAAGGACGGCACGCTGCAGGGCCCGAACGTCGACCTGCTGCGCCAGGTGTGCGACCGGACCGACCAGCCCGTGGTGGCCTCGGGCGGTATCTCGACGCTCGACGACCTGCGTGCGCTCCGCGAACTCGTGCCGCACGGTCTCGAGGGCGCGATCATCGGCAAGGCGCTGTACTCGGGGGCGTTCACGCTCCCGGCCGCGCTCGACATCGCCTCGGAGTAGTCCGTGGCGGGGATCTCGAATGGCCGCGGCACGGGTCCGGAACCCGACGACCGGACCGCCGAGGAGCACGCGGCGCACGACCACACCGCCGACTCCGCGGGGAACCCCTGGGCCGGTCGCACGTTCGACGCACACGACACGACGTTCGCCGAGGACGACGGGCTGGCCGACCCGGACCTCGTCGCCGCGATCACCGCGGTCGCCTCGGGAGGCCCGCACGGCGCCGTCGTGGACGCCCTCCGCTCGGCACGTCTGCTCATCCCGCTCGTCGCCGAAGCGGGCGACGTCGGGGAGACCCTGGACGGGCGCACCGTCGACAAGACCCAGGAACTGTCGATCGTGACCGTGGCCGGCCCGGACGGCCGAGCCGTCATGCCCGCCTTCACCTCGGTCGAGGCGATGCGCGCCTGGGACGCCGATGCCCGTCCGATCCCGGTCGAGTCCCGCCGGGTGGCGATGGCCGCGGCGAGCGATGACACGCAACTCGTCGTGCTCGACCCCACGGCAGCGACCGAGTTCGTCCTGCGGCGGCCCGCGGTGTGGGCGCTCGGGCAGGACCTGCCCTGGACGCCGTGCTCCGAGGACCCCGAGGTCGCGCGGGCCTTCGCCGGCACGATCGAGACCGAACCGGCCGTGGTCCGGGTCGAGCTGTCACCGGGGGACCCGCTCTCCCGGTTCGCCGGGCCCGAGCTCACGGTCGGCCTGCGACTCATCGCCGGGCTCGACCGCGAGCAGGTGACGGAACTGGTCGGGCGCCTGCAGCAGCGGTGGGCCACCGATCCGGTGATCGCGGAACGCGTCGACAGCATGCGCGTCGCCCTCCGCGCCGCCTGATCACGGCCCTCCGACGACCGGGAGGCCCGTGTCCGGTCCGACCCGCGGGTCCACCCGCTCGGCGGTGCGGCCCGGTGAGCCGCGGGTGCGCCGGTACGATGGCCGGGTGAGCAGCATCCCGACGACAGCCTCCGGTACCGGCGACATCGTCACGGGTCCGACCGGTCGGCCCGTGCGGGCGTTCCCCGTGCCGGACGAGCTGGACGGCCACGGTCCGGCGCGCATCATCTCCCTGTGCAACCAGAAGGGCGGGGTCGGCAAGACCACCACCGCCATCAACCTCGGTGCCGCGCTGGCCGAGTACGGGCGGAAGGTCCTGGCGGTCGACTTCGACCCGCAGGGTGCCCTCTCCGCCGGCCTCGGCGTCCGGACGCACGACATCCCCACCGTCTACGACCTGCTCATGGGCGCCGTGAAGGACCCGAACCAGGTCATCCAGCCGACGAACGTGCCGTTGCTCGACGTCATCCCGGCGAACATCGACCTGTCTGCGGCTGAGGTGCACCTGGTCAACGAGGTCGCCCGGGAGCAGATCCTCGCGAGCGTGCTGCGGAAGGTGTCGAACGACTACGACGTCATCCTCATCGACTGCCAGCCCTCGCTCGGCCTCCTGACCGTGAACGCCCTGACGGCCGCGCACGGTGTGCTCATCCCGCTCGAGTGCGAGTTCTTCGCCCTCCGCGGTGTCGCGCTGCTCATCGAGACCATCGACAAGGTGCGCGACCGGCTCAACCCGGCCCTGACGCTCGACGGCATCCTCCCGACCATGTACGACGCACGGACGCTGCACTCGCGGGAGGTCATGGAGCGGGTCGTCGAGACCTTCGGTGACCGGGTCCTCGACACGGTCATCGGCCGCACGATCAAGTTCCCCGACGCCACTGTCTCCGCGCGTCCGATCACGCAGACGGCTCCGGACCACGCCGCGGCGCACGCCTACCGGTCGCTGGCACGAGAGCTCGTCCAGCGTGGCGCCGTCGCCTGAGGAATCGGCCACGAGCCTCCCGTCCGGCGCGCCCGGACCCGTCGACGACGAGCGCGACGCGCCGGTCGGCACCACGACGGCACCCGGGTTCCGGGTGCGTCTCAGCAACTTCGACGGACCGTTCGACCTGCTGCTCTCGCTCATCACGAAGCACGAGCTCGACATCACCGAGGTCGCCCTCAGCGCGGTCACGGGGGAGTTCATCGCGTACGTGCGACAGGCCGAGTCGAGCGACGAACTCGACGAGGCGAGTGAGTTCCTCGTCGTCGCGGCGACGCTCCTCGACCTGAAGATCGTCGGACTGCTGCCGCAGGGCGAACTCGTGGACGCCGAGGACGTGGCACTCCTCGAGGCCCGCGACCTGCTCTTCGCACGGCTGCTGCAGTACCGGGCGTTCAAGCAGGCCGCGGACTGGTTTGGCGACCGCTGGGCGACCGAGTCCCGACGGCACGTCCGGAGCGTCCGGCTCGAGGAACGGTTCCGCGCCCGGACCCCGGAGCTGGTGTGGACGCTCTCCGTGCAGGACTTCGCGGCGCTGGCGGCACTGGCGTTCGCCCCGCGGGAGATCCCGACCGTCGGGCTCGACCACCTGCACGCCCCCGCCGTGAGCATCCGGGAGCAGGCCGCCATCGTCGTGTCCCTCCTGCGCACCCGCGCCGACGAGGGGTCGCCGGACGTGACGTTCCGTGAGGTGATCGCGGGCGTCGACCAGGCGGGTATCGTGGTGGCTCGTTTCCTCGCGATCCTGGAGTTGTACCGGAACGCCTCCATCTCGTTCGAGCAACTCGAACCACTCGGGGAACTGATCCTCCGGTGGACCGCGCTCGACTGGACGGACGAGAGCCTCGCGAACCTGGGAGCCGACTATGACGGATGACGTGCACGCTCGCGGTGCTCGCGCCCGCGCCGGTGGGTCCGCCGAGCCGGGTGGCTCGGACGAGATCGAGGATGCCCGAGCCCTGGAAGCCGAGCTCCGTGCTGCCGCAGCGGCACGAGCCGACGCGCCCGCTCACGCCGCGCCTCCCGTCGAGGCGTCGGTCGACCGTCAACTCGAAGCGATCCTGATGATCGCGGACCAGCCGCAGTCGCTCGTGGCACTCGCCGCCGCCGTCGGGGAACCGGTGGCCGTCGTCCGGCAGGCGGTCGACCGCCTGGTGGCCGACTTCGACGGCGTCGACGGCACGGTCCGCCGCGGGTTCGAGCTCCGCGAGGTCGGCGGCGGCTGGCGCTTCTACGTCCGCTCGGAACTCGACGCCGTCGTCGAGCAGTTCGTCGAGGCCGAGCGTCCGGCACGGCTGTCCCAGGCAGCCCTCGAGACCCTGGCCGTGGTCGCCTACAAGCAGCCGATCACCCGTTCCCAGATCGCCGCGATCCGGGCCGTCAACGTCGACGGCGTGGTCCGGACCCTCGTCGCGCGCGGCCTCATCGAGGAGTCGTTCACCGACTCCGAGACCGGCGCCATCAACTACGTCACCTCCGAGTTGCTGCTCCAGCAGCTCGGCATCAACTCGCTCGACGAGCTTCCGCTCATCTCGCCCCTCCTGGAGGACGGCGCGGACGGCTTCGGGCAGACCGAAGGGATCCCCGATGGCCGGGTTTGACCAGAACGACAGACCACGACGAGACGACGACCGCCGCGGCGGCCCCGGACGCGCTGGCGGTGGCCGGCCGGGAGGCGCGGGCCGCCGTGACGACGCACCCCGCGGACGCGACGGGGCCGGTTCCGGCGGGTACCGCGGGCGGGACGACCGTGGTGCGGGTGCGGGTGACCGCGGTGGCTACCGCGGGCGCGACGACCGTGGTGCGGGTGCCGGTGACCGCGGTGGCTACCGCGGGCGCGACGACCGTGCTGGTGGCGACCGTGGTGGGTACCGCGGCGGCGACGACCGGGGTGCCGGTGGGTACCGCGGGCGCGACGACCGTGCCGGTGGGGACCGCTCGACGGGCGGGTACCGCGGGCGCGACGACCGCGGCTCCTCGGACCGCGGTGGGTACCGCGGTCGCGACGAGCGTGGTGCCGGCGACCGGGGCGGGTACCGCGGGAGCGACGACCGCGGGGCCGGTGGGTACCGTGGGCGGGACGACCGTGGCGGCGACCGCGGGGCCGGTGGGTTCCGCGGGCGGGATGACCGCGGCTCCTCGGACCGCGGTGGGTACCGCGGGC
Source organism: Curtobacterium sp. MCJR17_055 (assembly GCF_003224335.1). Classification (GTDB taxonomy): domain Bacteria; phylum Actinomycetota; class Actinomycetes; order Actinomycetales; family Microbacteriaceae; genus Curtobacterium. The sequence goes on along the minus strand of NZ_QKLF01000001.1, from coordinate 43,183 downwards.
GCGACGACCGGGGCGGCGACCGCTCGGCCGGTGGGTTCCGTGGGCGGGACGACCGTGGCGGCGACCGTCCGACCGGTGGGTACCGCGGGCGGGACGACCGAGGCGGCGACCGTCCGACCGGTGGGTACCGCGGGCGGGACGACCGGGGCGGCGACCGTCCGACCGGTGGGTACCGCGGCGGTGACGACCGGTCCTCCGGTGGCTTCCGAGGGCGTGACGACCGTTCCGGCGGGTACCGCGGCGGTGACGACCGGTCTTCCGGTGGCTTCCGCGGACGTCCGGACCGTGACGCGCGCAGCTCCGACCGTCGCTCGGACGACCGTGGCGGCTTCGTGAGTCGGGACGATGACGGCGGCCGATTCGTGCGCCGCGACGACTCCGACCGTCGGCCCGGCGCTGGCGCCCGTGACGACCAGCGCGGTGGGTACCGCGGTGGTGACCGGCCGCGCGACGACCGTGGCGCGGAGCGTGGCGGACACCAGGGACGTGACTTCCGCGGCGGCGGCCGCGATGACCAGCGCGGTGGGTACCGCGGCCGTGACGACCGCGGGGCCACCCGTCGGTCGGACGACCGGGGTGCCGAGCGTGGCGGCGACGCGCGCCGCGACGACCGCCGGAGCCCGGACGGCGCCCCGAGCAGCGTCTGGCACAACGGCCGCCGCTACGTCGGTGGCACGACCAGCCCGCGCAACGACCCCGCACGCAAGCGCACGACGCCCCTGCCCGCCGGGGAACGCGACGACGAGGGTCGTCCCGCCGAGGGCACACCCGAACGCCCGATCATCCCGGACTGGGACCCGGCGGACGGGACGACGACCGACGGAGGCGAGCCGGACCTCCAGGAGGGCGGTGAGCGTCTGCAGAAGGTGATCGCCGCTGCCGGCGTCGCCAGCCGTCGTGTCGCGGAGAACCTCATCGCCGAAGGGCGCGTGACGGTGAACGGCGAGGTGGCGGACATGCTCGGTCGCCGCGTCGACCCGGACACCGACGAGGTCGCCGTCGACGGTGTGCCGGTGCAGACCGACACCTCGCGGCGGTACGTCGTCCTCAACAAGCCGACCGGCGTGGTCTCGAGCATGCAGGACGAGCACGACCGCCCGGACCTGTCCCAGTTCGTCGACCGGTTCGAGGAGCGCCTGTTCAACGTCGGCCGCCTCGACTACGACACGGCCGGCCTGATCATCCTGACGAACGACGGAGCACTCGCGCACGTGCTGGCCCACCCGTCGTTCGGCGTGACGAAGACCTACGTCGCGAAGGTCGACGGCACGATGACGCCCTCCACGCTGCAGCTGCTGCTCGACGGCATCGACCTGGAGGACGGACCGATCGCCGCCGACAAGGCGCGCCTGCTCGAGTCGTCGCGCGGGGAGTCCCTGGTCGAGATCACCCTGCACTCCGGCCGCAACCGCATCGTCCGGCGGATGCTCGAGGCGATCGGGCACCCGGTCCTCGAACTCGTCCGACGGTCCTTCGGACCGCTCCAGCTCGGCAGCCTCGCGCCGGGCCAGGTGCGGGAACTCACCACCGTCGAGCTCGGCAAGCTGCTCGGCATCGCGCGGACCGCGGGGACCCGCACGGGTGACGACGAGGCGGAAAGCACGGACTGACCGGCTCACGGACGGCGCCGGCGCAGGTGGGGGAGTTCCCCACAGGCCCGGCGCCGTCCCGTTCCCGGGCCGCACCGCTCGCTAGGCTTGCGGCGTGACCGAAGCCACTCCGCCCGCCCTCCCCGACGACCGAGTGTCGTCGGGGATCGACCGGCGACTCCGCGGGCCGGTGCGGATCGTCGGGACCGGCCTGCTGGGCGCGTCGATCGGCCTCGCCCTGCGGGACAAGGGAGTGGACGTCATCCTGGACGACGTGTCCCCGGCCGCGTTGGCGCTCGCCGTGGACTACGGCGCCGGACGCCGTCCTGCACCGGGTGACGCGCCGGAGCTCGTCGTCGTCGCGGTGCCGCCGGACGTCACGGCCAGCGTCGTGGAACGCGAACTCGCCGCCTTCCCGGACGCCGTCGTGACCGACGTCGCGAGCGTGAAGTCCGGGCCACTCGAACGACTCCGTGCCGTCGGTGCCGACGTCTCGCGCTACATCGGCTCGCACCCGATGGCCGGCCGCGAACGCAGCGGGCCGACCGCCGCTCGGGCCGACCTGTTCATCGGCCGTCCGTGGGTGATCGCCGGACACGACGACATCACCCACCAGCGAGCTGCCCCGGTGGAGCACCTGGCGCTCGACCTCGGCGCGACCGTCGTCCCGATGGACCCCGCAGCCCACGACCAGGCGGTCGCCGTCGTCTCCCACGTCCCGCAACTGGTGTCGACGCTCATGGCCTCCCGACTCCGGGACGCTCCGGGCGAGGCCCTCGGGCTCGCCGGCGGCGGGGTGCGCGACGTCACGCGCATCGCCGCGAGCGACCCGGGTCTGTGGGTGCAGATCATCGGCGCGAACGCCGCACACATCCGACCGGTGCTGACCGACCTGCGGGACGAGCTCGACCGGGTGATCGACGCGCTCACCGACCCCGCGGCCCCCGGGTCGCCCCGCAGCCTGGCCGAGACCATCGCGTCCGGCAACCGGGGTGTCGAGCGGTTGCCCGGCAAGCACGGCTCCACCGCCCGGTTCGCCCGTGTCGTCGTCCTCATCGACGACCGTCCCGGACAGTTCGCCGCGCTCCTCACCACCATCGGGGAGCTCGGCATCAACCTCGAGGACCTGCACCTCGAGCACTCGCCACGGGCGCAGATCGGCATCGTCGAGGTGTCGGTCGTCCCCGAGCACGAACAGCGACTCGTCGAGGAACTCGAGGGTCGCGGATGGAGGATCGCAGCAGCATGGGCCTGAACGAGCACGACACCGCACTCGAGTCCGGTGTGACCGGGGGCCCGGACGGCCCCGACGCCGGACTGCCGACCCCTGTCGACCAGCCCGGACCCCTCGGCGGCGACGTCACCGGTGGTCCGGACGGCCAGGGCGCCGGTGAACTCGGCTCCACGCGTGACCCGATGCCCGCAGGGCTGCCCGCCGGCGCGTTCGTCGCGAAGTTCGTCATCGCCGTGGACGGTCCCGCCGGCAGCGGCAAGTCGAGCGTGTCCCGCGCCGCTGCCCGCGTGCTCGGCTTCGGGTACCAGGACACCGGCGCCGCCTACCGTGCACTCGCCTGGCACGCCCTGCAGCTCGGCGTCGACCTCGACGACCCGGCGGCGGTCCTGGCCAGCTGGGACCAATTCGACTACGAGATCGGCACCGACCCCGACCACTACTTCGTGCGCGTCGGCGGTGTCGACGTCACGGACGCCATCCGGACGCCCGAGGTCACGGCGGCGGTCGCGCACATCGCGAAGCTGCCCGACGTGCGCGCGAAGCTCGTCGCGCTCTTCCGGCAGGTCATGCGGAAGGCGGACGGACAGGGCATCATCACCGAGGGCCGTGACATCACGACGGTCGTCGCACCGGACGCCGAAGTCCGGATCCTGTTGACCGCCGACGAATCCGTTAGGATGGCACGTCGGTCGGCAGAGGTCACGACCCAGTCGGCCGAAGAGACCTCGGCCGCCCTCGCCCGTCGGGACGCTGCCGATGCGAAGGTCGTCGACTTCATGAACGCCGCCGACGGCGTCACCACCCTCGACTCCACCGACCTCGACTTCGACCAGACCGTGCAGGCGGTGGTCGACCTGGCCCGCTCGGCCACGAACTGACGACGAGGCGGCCACACGGCCGCACGTGAACCACGAACACGCGGCCGACCGGCCGCCGGCAAGGAAACCACCATGGCGCAGCTGGACGACCGAAGCGACGACGACTTCCCCGAGTACGACGACTCCCTCGGCGAGCGGCTCGCCGACATCGACGAGGCCGAAGCGGACCAGCGTGCGAGCGCGCTCCGTGCCGGGCTCGAGGACTACGACCTCGACGAGGAGGACATCGCGCTCCTCGAAGCCGGCAAGCTCGGCGTCGACGGCGTCGCGTACCTGCCGGCGCTGCCGGTGCTCGCGATCGTCGGGCGTCCGAACGTCGGCAAGTCGCAGCTCGTGAACCGCATCCTCGGGCGGCGTGAAGCCGTCGTGCAGGACACCCCGGGTGTCACGCGTGACCGCGTCAGCTACAAGGCCGAGTGGAACGACAAGCGGTTCACCATCGTCGACACCGGCGGGTGGGAGCCCGACGCGAAGGGCATCAACGCCTCCGTCGCCGCCCAGGCCGAGGTCGCGATCGACCTCGCCGACGCGGTGCTCTTCGTCGTGGACGTCACGGTCGGCATCACCGCGACCGACGAGCACGTCGTGAAGATGCTGCGCGGCACCGACCGTCCGGTCATCGTCGTCGCGAACAAGTCCGACGACGAGCGCCGCGACCTCGAGGCCCACGCGCTGTGGAACCTCGGCCTCGGCGAGCCGCACCCGGTCTCGGCCCTGCACGGTCGCGGTGTCGCGGACCTCCTCGACCTCATCATCGCGACGCTGCCCGACGTGTCCGCGGTCGCGAAGCAGGAGATCGGTGGCCCGCGTCGCGTGGCGATCCTCGGCCGCCCGAACGTCGGCAAGAGCTCGCTGCTCAACAAGGCCGCCGGCGAGGAGCGCGTGGTCGTCAACGAGCTCGCGGGGACGACCCGTGACCCGGTGGACGAGCAGGTCGAACTCGGTGGCAAGACCTGGCGCTTCGTCGACACCGCCGGCATCCGGAAGCGCGTGCACATGCAGCAGGGTGCCGACTTCTACGCCTCGCTCCGCACGACCGCCGCCCTCGAGAAGGCCGAGGTCGCCGTCGTCGTCCTCGACGTGACCGAACCGGTGTCGGTGCAGGACCTCCGCATCATCGACCTCGTGCTCGAGTCCGGGCGCGCACTCGTCCTGGCCTACAACAAGTGGGACCTGCTCGACGACGAGCGCCGCCGTTACCTGGAGCGTGAGATCGAGCAGGACCTGGCGCACGTCACCTGGGCTCCGCGAGTGAACATCTCCGCCCGCACCGGACGCCACCTCGAGAAGCTCGTGCCGGCGCTCGAGACCGCACTCGAGTCGTGGGACACCCGCATCCCGACCGGCAAGGTCAACGCCTTCGTCGCCGAACTCGTCCAGGAGCACCCGCACCCGGTCCGCGGTGGCAAGCAGCCGCGCATCCTGTTCGCCACGCAGGCGTCGACCCAGCCGCCGACCTTCGTGCTGTTCACGTCGGCGTTCCTCGACCCGCAGTACCGCCGGTTCATCACACGGCGCCTCCGCGAGGTCTGGGGCTTCGACGGCACCCCGATCATCGTCAACATGCGCGTCCGCGAGCGCCGGAAGCGCTGACCGGTCATGGCCGCGCCGCGAGGGGAGCGATCGACGTCACCGCGTCGGTCGCCCCTCGTGGCGGGGCTGGTCCTGCTCGTCGCGGTCGGCGTCGGCGCGGTCGCGCTGCGGTCCGCTCCGGATGACCGGACGTCGGCGTCCACGCCGTCGCCGTCCCCGAGCACGGACGGACCCCGGATGGCCATCGGCCACGGCTTCATCCCGGACGAGCCGACGTCCGACGCGACGGTCGTCCCGTCCGGCGCTGGCGCGGGCGCCGGTGCTGCTCCCAGCGGTGACACGACCGTGGTCGACGCCGCGACCGGACTGCCCGTCGACGACGGGCAGGCGTCGGCTCCCTGGTGGCGACGGGCTCTGCCGATCGCGGGCGACCTCGTTCCGATCCGAGGTGACGTCCGGGGCACCGTCCGCCTCGAGGTCGTCGGGGAACAGGTCGTCCAGATCACCCTCACCGGTGTCCGGGTCGATGCGGGGTCCGGGGCGACCGGGTCGCACGTCGGTGCCGTGCGGGTCCAGCTGTCCTCGGGTGACGTCGTGGGGACCGACCGAGCACGGTGGACCGGTGACGACGTTCCGGCCGACTTCGGCTCGTTCACGCCGGACGGCGAACACCCCGTGCTGGTCATCGTCGACCCGCAGGACCTGCCGTCGGTGGTGCACTCCGTCCTGCTCGTCGACGCCGGCACCGGTGCCGTGCTCGGCGGAGCGGAATTGCTGCCCGTCTCCTGACCGGGGCAGCCGTGCGCGCTGTGGTGCGCGCGGGATCGGTGGCAGCGCCCGACCGCTCGTCCGAAGGAGGATTGGTGGCCGCGTCGCGGACCCCCTCCCGTGGCCCCGCCGCGAACACGCTGGCCCCGCCGCAGATCCGCTGGCCCCGTCACGGATCCGGTTGCCCCGCGACGTAGCCGGATGGGGCACCATGGGACGGTGACGCCGCCCCCGCCCGCCCTCTCCGCGCGAGCGGACCGCGCGTGGACGCGACTGCGGCTCGACCGCCTCGCAGGCGGACGGCAGGGCGGCTACGTCATCCGGGAGGACATGCTCGCCCACCCGGACATCGTCCGGTCGTTCCGCTGGATCCGCTGGCTGCTCGTCGCCGAGACCGTCGTCGGACTGACCGCGGTCCTCGTCGCCGTGCTCCTGACCCGGGCCGGCCAGGACGTCCCGTGGGCGGTCTGGTTCCGCGCGACGGTCGTGCTGCTCATCACCCTGACGCTGTACGTGTTCGCGTGGCGGGCGCAGCTCGGGTACTACTGGGCGTACCAGCGGCTGCGGCTGTTCAGCCGGGTCTTCCCGATCGTGACGCTGGTGATCGCGGCGATCCCCGGGTTGTACCCGTTCTGGATGGTCATCGAGCAGATCGTCTTCTCGGTCCTCATGGTCGGGATCGGGGACGTGCTGACGAGCGACCACATGCGGCGCACCTTCCCGAAGCCGGCCCGCCGCGACGCACGGTAGCCGGGGCGGACCCGACCGCGTACCCCAGGACCACCGAGGATGCGCGTCGCCCGGACCACGAGGAGCATCGTGGGTCGTATGACCACCACCTCCCTCCCCGGCGGCACTTACCGCATCGCTGACGACCTCGACCTGACACGCGTCGGGTACGGCGCCATGCAGCTGGCTGGGCCGCACGTGTTCGGACCGCCTGCCGACCACGACGAGGCCGTCCGGGTGCTCCGGACCGTCGTCGACCTCGGCATCACGCACATCGACACCGCCGAGTTCTACGGCCCGCACGTCACGAACGAGCTCATCCGCGAAGCACTCGCGCCGTACCCGGAGGACGTCCACATCGTGACGAAGGTCGGGTCGGTCCGAGACGCGAAGGGCAACTGGGTGCCGACCCGAGAGCCCGACGACCTCGTCGCGCAGGTGCACGAGAACCTCCGCACCCTCGGACTCGACCGGCTCGACGTCGTGAACATCCGCATGGGCGGGTTCGACGCCCCGGAGCCGGGTTCGATCGCCCCGCAGGTCGAGGCACTCGCCCGCCTGCAGGAGGAGGGGCTCGTCCGGCACATCGGTCTGTCGACCGTCAGCGCGGAGCAGCTCGCGGAGGCGCAGAGCTACGTGCCGATCGTCTGCGTGCAGAACATGTACAACGTGGCCCGCCGACAGGACGACGCCCTCGTCGACCTCACCGCGTCGCAGGGCATCGCGTACGTGCCGTACTTCCCGCTCGGTGGGTTCTCGCCGATCCAGTCCGGGGCACTCGACCGGGTCGCGGCGCGCCTGGAGGTGTCGCGGCTCACGGTCGCCCTGGCATGGCTGCTCCAGCGGTCGCCGAACATGCTGCTCATCCCGGGGACCTCGTCGGTCGCGCACCTCCGGGACAACGTCGCGTCCGCCGGGTTCGTGCTGCCGGACGACGCCGTGGCGGAACTCGACGCGATCGGGACGGTCGCGTAGCGGCCGGACGGACGGGAGGCGCGTGACGACCCCGCCACGCCCCTCCCGGCCGTTCGTCAGTGGCGGTCGGTCAGGCGACGGTGGCGAGCGCGAACGGCAGCACGGCGGACGCTCCGGCCCGGCGGAGTTCGCGACCCGCGACCGTCATCGTCCACCGGCTGTCGACCAGGTCGTCCACGAGCAGCACCGGCCCCTCGTCTGCCTGCAGTGCGGCGGCCAGCTCCGGGCCGACGACGAAGGTGTCCCAGACGCCGGACAACCGGTAGGCGCTGTTCGTCGCGCCGTCGCCGCGCGGGACGCCGCCGTCGCGGTCCAGGGTGCCGAGGTGCTGCAGTCGCCCGATCGAGGACAGGGCCTGCGCGAGCGAGCCGACGAGCTGCGGGCGGGAGCGCGAGGACAGCGCCACCACGCCGGTCGGTCGGACCTCCCACGGCCAGTCCTTCAGCGCTCGGACGCAGCCCTCGACGAGTTCGCGGGACACCGGGCCGTCCGGGGTGCCGGTCGCGAACAGCGCCCGGAGCGGCCCGCCCCACCCGAGGTCGGTGAGTCGCGCGACCGCCCGGCCCGGGGCCACGAGTTCCCCGGCCGGGATCTTGCCCTTCACCGCGACCCCGAGGGACGCCATGCCCGAGGGCCACTGCGCACGCGGGGCGATCTCGACGCCGACCTGGTCGAGCGCGGTGGCGGCACCGGAGCGGTCCGCGTCGGAGACGTCCGTCGGGTACCAGGCGCCGGCGCAGTTGTCGCACCGGCCGCACGGCTCGGCCGTTGGGTCGTCGAGGTCCTGCTGGAGCAGCTGCATCCGGCACGCGCTGGTCGACTCGTACGCCAGCATCGACCCGGCCTCGGCGGCACGGGCAGCGGCGACGCGCTCGTAGCGGGCGGCGTCGTACTCCCACGGGCGGCCGGTCGTGACCCAGCCGCCGCCGACACGACGGACGGCGCCGTCGACGTCGAGCACCTTGAGCAGGAGTTCGAGCGTCGACCGCTTGATGTCGACGAGCCCTTCGAGTGCGACGGTCGACATGGCGCTGTCGGGGGAGAGTGCACCGAGCACGGCCGAGGCGCGCGACTCGGTCGGCATGGACGCGCTCGCGAAGTACTGCCAGATCTCCTGGTCCTCGCGTCCGGGCAGCAGCAGCACGTCGGCGTTGTCCGTCGCGCGGCCCGCACGACCGATCTGCTGGTAGTAGGCGACCGGCGAGGACGGCGCGCCGATGTGCACGACGAAACCGAGGTCGGGCTTGTCGAACCCCATGCCGAGCGCACTCGTCGCGACCAGGGCCTTCAGCTCGTTGCCCTTCAACTGCCCTTCGAGCTGTTCGCGTTCCTCGTTGTCGGTCCGGCCGGTGTACGCGCGGACGGCGTACCCGGACTCGCGCAGCAGGCGGGCGATGTCCTCGGCCGCCGAGACCGTGAGCGTGTAGATGATGCCGCTGCCGGGCAGGTCGCCGAGGTGCGCGAGCAACCAGCCGAGCCGGGCGCGGGCGTCGGGCAGTGTGAGCACGCCGAGCCGCAGCGAGGCCCGGGCGAGCGACCCACGGATGGTGAACACCGGGTCCTCGGGGCCGGCGGTGAGCTGCTCGGCGACGTCCTCGACGACGCGCTCGTTCGCGGTCGCCGTCGTCGCGAGCACCGGGACACCGTGCGGCAGGGAGCGGATCAGCTCGGCCAGGCGCCGGTAGTCGGGTCGGAAGTCGTGCCCCCAGTCGGAGATGCAGTGCGCTTCGTCGACGACGAGCATCCCCATCCGCCCGATGAGCGCCGGCAGCTGTTCGTCGCGGAACTTCGGGTTGTTGAGCCGCTCGGGGGAGACGAGGAGCACGTCGACCTCGTCACGGGCGAGGGCGGCCTGCGTCTCGGTCCACTCGTGCGCGTTCGCCGAGTTGATGGACACCGCTCGCACCCCGGCCCGCGCGGCCGCTGCGACCTGGTCCCGCATGAGCGCGAGCAGCGGCGACACGAGCACGGTCGGCCCGCCGCCCCGGCGCCGGAGCAACAGGGTGGCGAGGAAGTAGACGGCCGACTTGCCCCACCCGGTGCGCTGCACGACGAGGGCGCGCTGCCGGTGCTCGACGAGCGCGGAGATCGCCTCGAGTTGCCCCGGGTGGAAGACGGCGTCGACCCGACCGGTCAGGGCCTGCAGGGCCTCCTGCGCCTCGGCGGCGATCGCAGCGGACGGTGCCGGACCGGCCGACGGTGCCGGGCCGGCCGACGACGCGACCCCCGCAGCAGGCGGGACGGAGGAGGCAGCAGGTGAACGCATGCCCCCATGCTGTCAGGACCGACCGACGAACCCGGCCACGAGCCACAAGGCTGTGGAGGACCCGCGACCACTCACTGGTAGGTGACCAGCGACGGGGTCGGCTCCACCTCGGCCATCGTCTGCTCCGGCGTCAGCATCGGCGAGTCCTCGTCGTGGAAGTTCTTCCACCCCCAGTGCAGCCCCTCCGGACCGCCCTCGTGCAGCGCCTTCCAAGTCGCCTGCTTGTCCGGCTGCGCGCCCTGCCCGTCGACGTGCACGAGCAGGTCGAGCTCCGGGTGCGAGGTGAGCGAGCCGCGGTCGGCGATCATCGACGACCGGAACTGGTGCAACACGAGTGCCTTCGGCGGCAGCCCCTGCCGGCGGACGAGCTCCGCGAGCCACGCCGACACCTCGTCCACCTCCCGCGCACCGACCGAGCCGATCTGCTCGAGCGGGACCTGGTCGGGCCCGAGTCGCCACTCCGGGTCGAGCGCCAACCACACGTCCGGCCGCCGCAGCAGCGACTCGTACCGTTGCGCCTGGGAGAGGAAGTCGCTCCGCCCGGGCTGCAGGTCGATGATCGTCGGCATGCCGGCCTCGTGGGCCGCGTCGACGTACGGCTCGAGGGTGGACACGGGCAGCTCGCGTGAGTAGTCGCCGTCCGCTCCGGCCTCGCCGGCGGCGACGGTCGCGATCACTTCGAACGCGGGCGTCACGGGCACGTCGGAGATCCCGCGGTACTCCCGCGCGAGGGCCTTGGCCCGCCGCACGCTCGCCGCCGGGTCCTGTTCGCCGAGCACCCCGAGCACGGGCGCGCCCGGAGCGCCGTACAGGGCCGTGTACCGGTGTCCGTCGAAGGGCCGCTGGCCGCCGTCGCCGATCCGGTACCCGGTCTGCGCCGCCCGGACGACCCACTCGGGGTCGCGGAGGTCCGCGAAGGCGGCGCCGAGCAGCAGCGTCGGCCGACCCTCCGCAGCGTGCAGCGCGCGCACGACGTCGCCCGACGCGGCAGGGTCCGACACGCCCGAGGGCATCTCCACCAGCTGGGCACCGGCAGCCCGCGCGGTCGCCACGGCCGCGGCGTCCGAGGACCGGTCCGCCACGAGCACCGTCTGCCGGGAGGCCCGCTCCGCCTCCGCCCGCTGGCCTCCTTCCGGCGCGTCCCGCTCGGCGACGTCCGTGTCGAGCGAGACCCTGCCGACCGCCTGGTACCAGGACGCGTCGAGCCGCTCGAGCTCGGCGTCGACCGCCTCCGGTCCCGCGCCCACGAGGAGCGCGGGGACGTGCGCGCGCACCGCGGCGCTCGCCGCCCGCCGCACCGCGTCGGCGTCGTCCGCCGGCGCCACGACCGCACCGGGAGCCGACCGGAACAACCCCCGACTCGTCCGGACCGACCGCTCGGCGGCGGAGTCCTGCGCGACGACCGTGACAGCGTCGGACGCCGCACGGGCCAGGGTCGGCCGCGGGTCCGGCGCGGCACCGGAACAGGCGGTGACACCGAGGACGAGGCCGGTCACCGCGAGCGCGAGCAGAGGACGAACGGGTCGGGAACGCATCGAGCCACCATAGGAGCCGGACGACGGCCAGCCTGGGAACCGGGTCAGTCCGGTCGGTAGAACGGGAGCATGCTCCGACAGGCCGACGACCGACCGACCATCGGGCCGGTGTCGCCTCCCGATCTGCACTGCATGACCCTCAACCTTCGCCGCCAGGTGCCTCGCCCTGCCGGGCACCCGGACGCGTGGGAGCACCGACGGGACGCCGTCGTCGCGCTCGTCGCCTCCGAGCAGCCGACCGTGCTCGCCGTCCAGGAGGCCCTGCGCCCGCAGGCGGTCGACCTCGCCACCGGCATCGGCGAACGGTGGGAAGCCGTCCTCCTCGGGCGGGACCGCCACGGCGACGGCGAGGCCGTCGGGGTCCTCGTCGACACCGAGCGCTGCACCGTCGTCGAACGCCGCTCGTGGGCGCTCTCCCGCCGACCGCTCCGCCCCGGCAGCCGCGCCTGGGCCACCGCCTTCCCCCGCCACGCGGTCGGCGTGGTCCTCGACGACCACGCCACCGGCGGACGCTTCCTCGCCCTGGCGACGCACCTCGACGTCGTCTCGCCGTGGGCGCGGCTCCGGTCTGCGCAACTCCTCGGCAGGATCGTGGCCGAGTCCGCGCTGCCGGCCGTCGTGATGGCCGACTTCAACAGTGCGGCAGGATCCGCGCCGTGGCGTGCGCTGGCGGACGCAAGTGTCCCCGACACCTGGGGGCGGGCCTCCCGTCCGGAAACGCCGGAGGTCGGGACGTACGCCGCGTACCGGGAGCCCCGCGCCGACCGGCCACGCATCGACGGCGTGCTCGCGACCGAGACGGCCGTCGTGTCCCGCGTCGCCGTGTCCACCAGGCGGCCCGGGGGAGTGTGGCCCTCGGACCACCTCGCCGTGCACGCCGTCCTGTCGTTCGGAGCGAGCGCGTGATCGCCACCCTCGGGCTGACGTTCCTCCGCCGACCGCACGGCGCCGTCTGGGCCGCCGACGTGCTCCGGATCGTGACGCTCGTCAGCGTGCCCGTCGCCGCCGTGGGATGGGGCGCGGTGGCGTTCGCCGTGATGGCGCTCGCACTCCTCGGCGCCGTCGTCCCGCGCATGCTCGGACTCCGCCCGACGTTCGACGCAGCGGTGGTCCTGCTGAGCCTGGTCGCCGCATGGAGCAGCATGCTCGACTGGTACACGACCGTGTTCCTGTGGGACAAGGTCGTGCACGTCATCCTGGTCGGCCTGCTCGCCGGGCTGCTCTACGTCATCGCCTCGGACGTCGGGGTCATCGCCTCGGCCCCGCGTGCCGGGGTGCTGCTCTCCGCCCTCGTGGCGCTCGCCGCGGGGATGGCGATCGGCTCCGTGTGGGAGATCGGCGAGTGGCTCGGGCACAACTTCGTCGACGACACGATCGTCGTCGGCTACGACGACACCATCGGCGACCTGGCCGCGGACGGGGCCGGCGCGTTGCTCGCCGGGTTCGCACTGCCGTGGTTGTCGCGGGAGCGGCGGGTCGTCCGACCTGGTCACGCTGCCCAGGGTGTCGGCGCTCGCCGCGAGGGCACGTCGGCGCTGCACACGCAGGGTTGACGCGCGCGGGCTGCGGGCCGTGGCGCGGTGGGGCTCGCGCTTCCGCTATGCTGGTTGGGCTGCTCCGCGCTCGGTCGGGTGGGGAGCAGGGCCTGCAGTGTCCTTCGTGGACACGGGGTCTGGGTCCGTACGGACTCACGGGCTGTGGCGCAGCTTGGTAGCGCACTTGACTGGGGGTCAAGGGGTCGCAGGTTCAAATCCTGTCAGCCCGACCGACAGCCCCGACGGAACCGAGTTCCGTCGGGGCTTCTTCGTTCTCCTGACGCGATTCTCGTTCGGTGACGGGTGCGAACTCGGCCGCGTCCGGGTGGCACTTCCGCCACGGCGGGAGGTACGACGTGACGCTGGTCGCCGACGCCCACACGACGACAGACGCCGAGCACGACGGAGTGGCCATCACCGGCGAGCAGATAGTGGCCCACACGAACATGTACTTCGCCGGACTGCGCTACCCCGGCCGACAGTTCGCCGCCTTGTCGCACGACGCCGTCGCCCTCTCGTCCGCGCGGTAGGCGACCATCCATCGCGGGGCCGGCCTCCGCGTCACCCGGGTCGCGGTGTTGCCGTCGCTCGCACGCCTGGGGCAGGATCACCACATGACGGGGGAACGCGGAGACCGAGCACGGGTGGTCGCGGTGAGCAGGGACAGCAGCCACGACTTCAGCAAACCCGTCGTGGACGAGGTGACGCTCGTCGAGGGCCTGGGCGTCGAGGGTGACGCACATGCGGGACGCACGGTGCAGCACCGATCGCGTGTGGCTCGGGACCCGCTGCAGCCGAACCTGCGCCAAGTGCACCTGATCCACGCCGAGCTCTTCGACGAGGTGGCTGAGGTCGGCTTCGCGGTCGCGCCGGGCGAGATGGGCGAGAACATCACGACGCGGGGGATCGACCTCCTCGGACTGTCGACCGGTGCACTGCTCCACCTCGGAGCCGACGCCTGCGTCCGCGTGACCGGGTTGCGGAACCCGTGCCAGCAGATCAACGACTTCGAGCCCGGTCTCCTCCGCGAGGTGTTGGGTCGCGCCGAAGACGGCTCGGTGCGACGCAGAGGCGGCGTCATGGCAGTCGTCGTCTCGGGCGGAACGGTCCGGGCCGGTGATCCCATCCGCGTGGAGAACCCGGCGGGCGACCACCAGCCGCTCGGCCCGGTGTGACCGCGGCCCGCAGGGACCGGCGCTGGGTCGCTGGTTCGTGTCCTGTCGATCGCGTCACCGAGGACTGCACCGTCGGCCCTGCGAGAATCGACGCGTGATCCTGCACGGGGCGCTGGCGACGCTCGAACCCATCACGCCGGAACTCGCGGCTCGTGTCGTCGCGCGTGACGAGCGTCCCGGTGATGACTGGCACGCCGAGTACCCCTTCGCGGATGAGCTCGACCCACTGCGGTCGTTGGCGACCGCGTCGGAGGTGGACCCCGACTTCACGATGTACCTCGTCAGGCGAACGTCGGATGGTCTCGCCGTCGGCGGGTTCGGCTTCTTCGGCCCGCCGGATGCATCGGGGACGGTCGAGTTCGGGTACGGCCTGGTCCCGTCGGCTCGGGGCGCCGGTCTGGCGACGGAGGCAGTGGGACTGGCTCTCGACCGCGCGGCCGTCTGCGGCGCGCGGGTCGCGGTGGCGGACACGGACGTGACGAACACCGCGTCGCAGCGTGTCCTCGAGTCGAACGGCCTGGCGGAGGTCGACCGCCGTCGGTCACTCGTGTTCTACCGGCGCGACCTTCCCACCCGCCGTGCCCACGGTGACCAGCGCGCCGCCAGCGACCACCACGGTGCTCGCGCCACTGACCCAGCGGGGAGGTAGCCGTGCCGAAGCCGAGGAAGCGGCGCCGCCGCCCACGTCGACCGCGGCAGCCGATGACCTGGGCCCGGTTCTGGCGCGGAACCGGGGAGAGCGTCCGCGTGGGTTGGCCACGCTGGCTGGTGGTGATCGGATTCCTCGCGGTCCTGCCGGTCGTGTTCACCCTGCCCGGGGACATCGCGACGCTGCGGCAGAACACGGACCTGCACGAGCGTGGAAGGACGGTGTCCGCAGTCGTCGTCGCGGTCGAGGAACAGCACCACACCGGTCACCGCGGTGGGAGCTGGACCGAGTACTGGCCCGTCACCCGGCAGACGATCGACGGCGTCACGTCCACGACTCCGCTGCGTGGGTACGCGAGCACGGCGCGCGAGCGCTACCAGCGTGGGCAGCGTCTGACCGTGTTGATCGACCCCGACGACCGTCGCACCATCGCCCTGGCGGGTGCGGGCGCTCGCGCGAGCCTGCAACGACAGGTCCGGATCGGTGCCGTCGTCGGTGCAACGGGAGCGGTGTTCCTCGCGATCGGCGTGCCGGTCGCCGTCCGGCGGGCTCACGCGCACCGTCGCCGGACGGCCCTCGCGAAGCCGCTCGGGACAGCGCGGGAGTGGTGGCGGTCCCGGCCGAGGGGATGACCCGGCCGGGACCCCGGTCAGAACGGGACGCCGCAGACGAGGACGGCGTTCGCGAAGGCCGTGGCTTCGCCGGTGCGAACGAACAGGCGGGCGTCCGCGGACATCGTCTTGAGCTCCTCGTGCGACACCGCACGTCGCTCCGGGAACCGGTCGGTGAGCCACCGGTCGGCCTCGGTCCCGGCGGCCTCGGTCGCGGCGATGCACTCCTGGAAGACGGCGTCCCCGAGCAGGGCGTCGAGGACGTCCACGAACCGGGGCACCCCGTGCACGAGCGCGAGGTCGACGACCGGCACGCCGGGCGGGATCGGCAGGCCGCAGTCCGCGACGACGACCAGGTCACCGTGGCCGAGCCGGCTGAGACCGGCGTTCAGCTCGGCGTTGAGGATGCCGCCCTTCTTCACGACGCACCCCCGGCCGGAGCAGCCGGAGCAGCCGGAGCAGCCGACCCGTCTTGCAGGTCGACCGAGGGCAGCACGTTGTCCAGCGTCGGGTAGGACGGCTGCGTCCCCACGCCCTGCACCGCGAACGCCCCGACCCGGACGGCCTGCCGCGCGGCGTCGAGCAGGGAGTCCCCGGCTGCGAGCCCGGCAGCGAGGGCACCGACGAACGCGTCGCCCGCACCCGACGAGTCGACCGCGGTCACCCGCGGGGACGGGACCGCGACGAGGTCGTCCGTCCCGTCCGCCACGAGTGCACCCCGCGCGCCGAGCGTCACGACGACACTCCGCACACCGAGTGCACGCAGCGCGGCGACCAGTGCGGGTTCGTCCGTCGGCACGTGCGCACCGGGGTCGAGCTGCGCGAGGACGAGTGCCGCCTCGTGCTCGTTCACCACGAGCGGGTCGGCCGCGAGCACGACCTCCCGGTCGACGGGCACGACGGGCGCCAGGTTGAGGAGCACCCGTCCGGTCGCGAGTTCCGCGGCGGCGGCGATGCCGTCTGCCGGGATCTCGCCCTGCAGGACGACCACCGCGGCCGACGCGACGACCGGGGCGGCGGTGAGGAGGGCCTCCCGGTCGGTGGCACGGTTGGCGCCCGGGACGACGACGATCGTGTTCTCGCCGCTCCGGTCGACGGTGACGGTCGCGAGCCCGGTGGGGGCGTCGACGGCACGGACGTGCGTGACGTCGACCCCGCTGTCGGCCAGGAGGCTCGTGGCGACCTGCGCCGAGCCGTCCCGTCCGACGCTCCCCACCATGGCGGTGGGAGCACCGCGACGGGCGGCGGCGACGGCCTGGTTGGCGCCCTTGCCGCCGGGCAGCAGGGACATGGAGGTCGCGACGAGGGTCTCGCCGGGCGACGGGTGCCGCTCGACGGTCACGACCTGGTCGACGTTGAGCGAACCCACGACGACCACGGTTCCGGTGGAGCGGCTCACTTGGTGAAGTCTCCGACGTTGCTCTTGGTCACCGACACGACCGGGACCTGGACGGTCTTCTCCGCCTTGCCCGAGGCGGCCTTGATCGCCTGGTCGACCGCGAGGGCGCCGAGCTTCGCCGGCTGCTGCGCGACGGTGCTGCTGAGCGTGCCGTCCTCGATGGCGCTGAGACCGTCGGCCTCGCCGTCGAACCCGGCGACCTTGACGTCCTTGCCGGCCTTCGCGCCGAGCGCCTTGATCGCGCCGAGGGCCATCTCGTCGTTCTCGGCGAAGACGCCGACGACGTCGGGGTGTGCCTGCAGCAGGTTGGTCGTGACGTCGAGCGCGGTGGCGCGGTCGAAGTTCGCGGTCTGCTTGCCGACGACCGTGATGTCCGGGTACTCCTTGATGCCCTCGGCGAAGCCCTTGCCGCGGTCACGGCTGGCGGAGGTACCGGCCTGGCCCTGCAGGACGAGGATCTCGCCCTTCTCGCCGATGGCCTTCGCCAGGTCGTCGGCGGCCTGCTTGCCCCCGGCGACGTTGTCGCTCGCGATGAAGGAGTCGACGTCGGCGCCGTTGACGGTGCGGTCCACGGCGATGACGGGGATGTCGGCCTTGTTGAGCGCGGTCACGCTCGGGCCGGCGGCGTCGGAGTCGACCGGGTTGACGATGACGGCGTCGGTGCTGCCGCTCGAGGCGGTCTGCAGCTGGTTCGCCTGCTGGGCGGAGTCGTTCTGGGCGTCGACGACGTCGAGCGTGACGCCCTGCTTCTTCGCCTCGGCCTTCGCGCCGTCGCGGACCTCGACGAAGAACGGGTTGTTGAGCGTGGAGAGGGCGAGCGTCACCTTGGTGTCGCTGCCGCCGCCGGCCGCGCCGCTGGTGCTCGTGCGGTTGCACCCGGCGGTGCCGAGGACGACCAGGCCGGCGACGACGCCGACGGTGGCGACCTTCTGGAAGGAGGAGAACTTCATCGTTGGTTCCTTTGTGCTGGTGGTGTGGGGGAGGGAGGAGGAGTGGGAGGTCAGCTGCTGCGCGTCTTGCGGCGCAGGACGTCGAAGCCGACGGCGATCGCGATGACCAGGCCGATGACGACCTGCTGCCAGAACGAGCTGACGTTGAGCAGGTTCAGGCCGTTGCGGATGACGACGAGGACGAGTGCACCGATGAACGTGCCGGAGATCCGACCGACACCACCGGCGAGCGAGGCGCCACCGATGACGACCGAGGCGATCGCGTCGAGTTCGTACCCGCTGGCGGCCTGCGGCTGCGCGGAGTCGAGTCGGCCGGCGAGCAGGAGACCGGCGAGTGCGGCGAACAGGCCGGACAGGGCGAAGACGACGACGACGATGCGCTTGACCGGCAGGCCGGACAGGCGTGCGGCCTCGGCGTTGCCGCCGACGGCGTACATGCTGCGGCCGATGACGGTGCGGTTCAGGATGAACGAGGCGACGAGTGCGGCGAGCACCAGGACGATGATCGGCACCGGGACCGGGCCGATGTCACTGCCGAGGAACGACACCTGGGGGGACGTGGGGACCGGCTTGCCGTCGGAGAGCACGAGGGTCAGGCCGCGGGCGACGCTGAGCATGGCGAGGGTCGCGATGAACGACGGCAGCTTGCCGTAGGCGCTCGCGAGGCCGTTCACGACGCCGGTGGCGAGTCCCGCGACGAGCCCGCCGACGAGGGCGAGCCACCCTGGCAGCCCTGCGGTGGCGAAGAACCAGCCGGAGACCATCGCGGACAGGGCGGCGACCGACCCGACGGACAGGTCGATGCCGCCGGCGACGATGACGAACGTCACGCCGAACGCGAGCACCGCCACGGTCGACACCTGGATGCCGATGTTGAGGAGGTTCCGGCCGGTGAGGAAGTCGGGCGTCGCGATGAAGAGCGCGATGCAGAGCACGACGAGGCCGACGAGGGCGCCGTTGTTCGCGAGGAACTTCGTGAACGAGGAGGACCGCGACGGGGCCTTCACTGTGGTCGATGACATGCGGGTGCTTTCTGGGAGGTACTGCGCTGTACGCGGGGGAGGGGACGGCGGCGGGAGGTCCGGTGGGGGTGCGCCGTGCGGAGTGGGGTGCCGGGTCAGGCGGCGTCGGCCTGCCCGTTCTCGGGCTCGGTGACGTCCCGGGCGGCGAGGGTCATGACGGCGTCCTCGGTCGCGTCGGCGCCGTCGAGCTCACCGGTGATCCGGCCGTCGCGCATCACGAGGATGCGGTCGCTCATGCCGAGGACCTCGGGGAGCTCGCTCGACACCATGACCACGGCACCACCGGCCTCGGTGATGGCGTTGACGAGTTCGTAGATCTCGACCTTCGCGCCGACGTCGACACCGCGGGTCGGCTCGTCCAACAGCAGGACGCTCGAGCCAGCGAGGATCCAGCGCCCGAAGACGGCCTTCTGTTGGTTGCCGCCGGACAGGGAGCCGATCGGCTGGTCGATGTCGTGCATCCGGATCCGCAGGCGGGCAGCGACCTGCTCGGCGCGCTGCTTCTGCCCGGCGAAGTCGACGAGACCGCCACGCGCGCTGGACGCGAGCGTGGCGTAGCCGAGGTTGTCGTTGACCGACGCGCCGAGCACGAGGCCCTGGCCCTTGCGGTCCTCGGGCACGTGTCCGATGCCGGCCTTGATCGCGCCGGCGACGCTGCCCTTGCCGAGTGCGCGGCCGCGGACGGTCACGGTGCCGCTGTCGTAGCCGTCGGCGCCGGCGATCGCGCGGACCAGTTCGGTGCGTCCGGCGCCGACGAGGCCGGAGATGCCGACGATCTCGCCGGCGTGCACGTCGAAGGACACGTCCGTGAAACGACCGGCGGCGGTGAGGTGTTCGACCCGCAGCACGGGGTCGGCCCGGTCGACCACGGCGGCACCCGTCGGGTACTGCTCCTCGATGCTCCGCCCGACCATGAGCCGGACGAGCTCGTCCTCGGGCGTCGAGGCCGGCACCTCGGCCACGAAGTGACCGTCGCGGAGCACGGCGACCGTGTCACCGATCTCGGCGATCTCGTCGAGGTGGTGGCTGATGAAGAGCATGCCGACGCCCCGGGCACGCAGGTCCGCGACGACCCGGAAGAGCGCCTCGGTTTCGTGGCGGGTGAGGGCCGCGGTCGGTTCGTCGAGGATGAGGATCCGCGCGTCGACGCTGAGCGCCTTCGCGATCTCGACGAGTTGCTGCCGGGCGATGCCGAGGTCACCGACCGGGGTGTCGACGTCGACGTCGAGTCCGATGGTCGCGAGCGCCGCCTCCGCCTGGCGGCGGAGCGTCTTCCGGTCGACCATGCCGAAGCGGGTCGGGATCCGACCCATCATCACGTTCTCGGCGACGCTGAGCGAGCCGACCAGGTTGAGCTCCTGGTGGATGGTCGCGATGCCGAGCCGCTCCGCGGCCGAGACGGTCGGGAGGCTCACCTCGGCTCCGTCGACGAGGATCCGCCCGCCGTCGGGCTGGTGGATGCCGGACATCATCTTGATGAGCGTCGACTTCCCGGCGCCGTTCTCGCCGAGGAGGACCTGCACCTTCCCGGCGTGCACGTCGACGGTGACGTCGGTGATCACCTGGACGGGGCCGAACGACTTGCTCACCCGGTCGAGGGTGAGGAGTGGGTGCTGCTGCAGGGGTGTCTGCGGCATCGGTGTCTCTTCCATGTCAGTGCTCCGGGTGCTGCTGGTCAGCGTGTTGCTGGTCGGCGTGCTGCTGGTCGGCGTGCTGCTGGTCGGTCGGGCGCGGCGGTGCGGCCGGTCGACGGGGACGGATGGCGGTGGCCGAGGAGGCTCGGACGATGAGCTCGCTCGGCAGGCGGACGGACTGCGGGGTGCCGCCGTCGATGACGTCGCGGAGCAGGTCGACCGCGACACGGCCCATGTCCTCGACGCTGTGTGCGACGACGGAGAGGGCGGGCTCGAGGAGCGAGAACCACTCGATGTCGTCGAAGGCGACCAGGGCGATGTCCTCGCCGACCCGGAGACCGAGCCGGTTGAGGATCGCGATCGCGCCGACGGCCATCAGGCTGTCCGCGGCGAAGATCGCCGTCGGCGGGTCGTCGAGACCGAGCAGGGTCGTGACGCCGGTCGAGCCGGACGCGGCCTGGAAGTCGCCGAACACGACGAGGTCGGGGTCCCCGCTGAGGCCCGCGGCGGCGATCGCGTCCTGGTACGCCGTGAAGCGCTCGCGGCCGGTGGAGACGCTCTGTGGGCCGGCGATGTACCCGATGCGGGTGTGTCCGAGTGCGGCGAGGTGCTCGACGGTCTGCCGGATGCCGGTGCTGCTGTCGGTGGTGACGCTCGGCACGTCGATGCCCGGGATCACGCGGTCGACGAACACCGTGGGGATCTCGCGGTCGACGAGTTGCTGGACCGTCCCGGTGTCGTTGCCCTGCGGTGCGACGATCACGCCGTCGACCCGGCGGGCGATGAGCGTGTCGAGGTACCGGTTCTGCTGGTCGGCACGCTCGTTCGCGTTGCCGAGCAGCGTGACGTAGCCCTCGGCCAGCGCGGCCTGCTCGATCGTGTGGGCGAGGTCGGCGAAGAACGGGTTGCGGACGTCCGAGACGAGCAGGCCGATCGTGTCCGACCGGGTCGACCGCAGCGCACGGGCCTGCAGGTTCGGGCGGAAGTCGAGGTCCTTCGCGGCCTGCTCGACGGCCCGGCGCGAGTCTTTGCTCGTCGCGGCGTTGCCGGAGAGGACGCGCGATGCCGTCGCTGCCGAGACGCCGGCGCGGGCGGCGACGTCCTTGATGGTGACGGCGTTCATCGTTGAGCACTCCGTTGGGCGAGTCGTGGAATCGATTCCATGGAATCGATTCCACGACCATAGGCACCGCGAGCGGGCATGTCAAGCAGCGGACAGTGCCACGGCCCGCGACGGCTCGCGGTGACCGAGGACGGCGACGCACCGGCAGCCCGAGACGTCTGCGTCGTACCCTGTCGCATGCCCTCCTCGACCCGCGAACTCCCACCGCCCCCGGACCGGACACCGGACCTCGACGACCAGTTCGAGGGCGATCTCCGTCCCGAGTGGTGGGTGCCCGCCTACCTCCCGCACTGGACGACGCCGGACCGGGCACGTGCCCGCCACCGGTTCGTCCCGGACGGGATCGAGCTGCGGATCGAGGACGACCAACCCGACTGGCGACCGGAGGACGCGCCGCTCCGGGTGTCGAACCTGCAGACCGGAGTGTTCTCCGGACCGCTCGGGTCGGAGCGCGGGACACATCGTCATCGCGCGGACGGCCTCGTCGTGCGCACCGAGACACCGCAGTCGCTGCTGTTCGCGCCGTCGAGCGGGCGGGTCGAGGTCACCCTCAGCGCCAGCCCGGACCCGCGGTGCATGACCGCGGTGTGGCTGGTGGGCACCGAGCACCGCTCACCCCGGGAGTCCGGGGAGATCTGCGTCGCCGAGGTCGACGGCGCAGCGATCGGCGGGACGACCCGGGTGCGGAGCGGCATCAAGGCACACGGCGAACCCGGGCTGACGACGGACATGACCGAGGTCGACCTGCCGGTTGACGCCGCGCAGCGGCAGACCTGGACCGTCGTCTGGGGCGACGGTGCGACCGTGATCGGGTGTGGCGACCGCGTCGTGCGACGGCTGGACCAGGCGCCGGACCACCCGCTCTTCCTCATGGTCGACCTGTTCGAGATCGGCGCCCGCGGCGGCCGCTACCCGAAGGCGGCCACCGTGCACCGGGTCCGCGCCTGGGCAGGGTGAGCCCGCGGGTCGAGCCCCTGGGGGCCGATCAGTCCGCCGAGGCCGGGACCGGCGAGGGGGCCGTCGGGGCATCCGCCCGTGGGATCGCACTCGACCGGCGCAGCCCCAGCGTCAGCAGCACGACGGCGCCCACCACGGCGACCGCGCCGGAGAACCAGAAGTCCGCCGACAGCCCGAACGACGTCACGGCCGCACCGCCCAGGACCGACCCCGCGGCGATCGCGAGCTGGATCGTCGTGACGAACAACGCCAGCCCGCTCTCCGCCCCCGCCGGTGAGGCCGTCGACATCCAGGTCTGCGTGCCGAGCGGCAGGGCGCCCCAGACGAAGCCCCACACCACGAGCAGCGCGAACACGCCGACGACGGAGTGCGCCGCGAACGGCAGCAGGACGACGGCCGCGGCGAGGACGATCTTCGCGACGCCGATGGTGCCGATGACGTTCCGGCTCAGGGTGACGCCGGCGACGAAGTTCCCCGCGATGCCGGCGACGCCGAACACGAGCAGCGCCAGGGTGACCGTGTCCGGCCCGACCCGCACGAGTTCCTCCAGGTAGGGCGCCACGTACGTGTAGGCGGCGAACTGTGCGACGAAGAGGAACGCGGCCGCGATGAGGCCGACGCGGGCACGCTGCACCCGGAGCAGACCCGCGAGCGTCGCGAACCGCACCCGCTGCGAGGAGGGGATGCTCGGCAGCATCGCGATCTGGAGCACCAGCGCGACCAGGCCGAGCGCGCCACCGATCACGAAGGCGAGGCGCCAGCTCGCGAGCGACGAGACGAACGCACCGAGCGGCAGGCTCACCACCGTGGCGACGGAGACGCCCGCGGTGATGAAGGAGGTCGCACGGATCACGGCGGACGGTTCCACGAGCCTCCCGGCGATACCCGCACCGATGGCCCAGAAGCCGCCGATGCCGACACCGAGGAGCATCCGGGCGACGAGCAGCACACCGAAGGTGGGCGCGATCGCCGCGAGGGCGTCCGCCACGACCAGCAGGACGGTCAGGGCGAGCAGCACCGTCCGGCGGTCGAGGCGCGAGGTGGCGACCGTCACGACCGGGGCGGCCACGGCGCCGGTGAGACCCGTGAACACCACCATCAGGCCGGCGGTCCCGATGTCGACGTGCAGGTCGCGCGCGATGGACGGCAGCAGGCCGATCGGCAGGAACTCCGAGAGCACGAGGACGAACGAGCCGAGGGCGACCGACAGGACGCTCAGCCAGCCGCGGCGGGTGGAGGTGGTGGTCATGGACGCCACAAGCGCGGGCGGCCGTCGGTCATTCCTCCGTGACGGCGAACGGCCGGGAGCGCCGACCGGAGCGGGCGCTCAGCCGCCGAACGCCGAGATCTCCTCCGGCAGCGGTTCGTGCATCGCCCGCCGCAGCGCCGCGGCCCCCGCGACGACGCTCGCACGCTCGTCCTCCGGCACGGCGTCGAGGAGCCCGACGATCTCCACCCGTCGCCGGTCCATCACGTCGGCGACCAGTGCTCGTCCTCGCTCGGTCGCGCCGACGAGGACCTCGCGGCGGCTCTCGGTGCTCGGCAACCGCTCGACCCACCCGTCCTCGACGAGCCGGTCGACGATCCGGGTCAGGGTCGACGGACCGACCGCGAGTCGCTCGGCGAGGTCACCCGATCGTGTGGGTCCGAGGGTCGTCACGAGGACGACGAGCCGGAACTGCGGGACGGTGACGTGCTCGAGCGCGGGGGCGAGTGACCGGGCGACGACCCCGAGCAGTCCGCGCGAGGCCGCGAGCAGCTCGTCGATGCCCTCTGATGGTGCGTGTGGCATGCGCCCATCCTGCCGGACGGACGCCGCCCGGCCGTGCAGACGGGAGGCCCGGTGCCAGCTGGCACCGGGCCTCCCGGCCGACCGAGGTCGCGTCTCAGACGCGGACGGCGCGCTCGTCCGGTACGCAGTGCGTCATCATGAGGCCGTCGACGTCCCGGGGCCCGTTGTGGCCGAGGTTCGCGAGGCGCGCGAGTTCGGCCTCGTCGAGGGTCTGGGACTGCAGCGGCGGCAGGTCCTTGACCTCGTCGAGCGTGATGCCGAGGCCCTCGCCGACGCGGCGGCCGAGGTCGTCCTCGACCATGTAGAAGTGCCAGAGCATGCGCTCCTGCACGGGCCGGGCCGCCTGCGAGATGAGGTCGACGAAGTTCGCGACCAGGTCGTCACGCTCCCAGTCCTCGAGGAGCAGGTAGCGCTGACCAGCCTGCGTGTAGTCGTTCGTCCGCGGGATGCGCTTGCGGGTGAGACGACCGACGATCTCGGGCCCCTGGTCGTCGTGCGTCGGGTACTCGGCCTCGCGCAACCCACCGGTGATCGACGGCTCGTAGTTGACGTGCGGGTTCTCGCCACCGTGGTCCTGGTGGTAGGCCATCTGCCCGTCGCGCTGGTTCGTGGCGACGTTCCCGTTCTTCGGCGCGTTCACCGGCAGCTGCAGGTAGTTCGGGCCGACGCGGTACCGCTGCGTGTCCGAGTAGGAGAACGTGCGGCCGACGAGCATCTTGTCGTCGGAGAAGTCGAGGCCGTCCACCAGCACGCCGGTGCCGAACGAGAGCTGCTCGTTCTCGGCGAAGTGGTTCGTGACGTTCCGGTTCAGGACCATCTTGCCGACGACCTTCGGCGGGAACTCGTTCTCGGGCCAGACCTTCGTGTCGTCGAGCGGGTCGAAGTCGAGCTCGGGGTGGTCGTGGTCGTCCATGAGCTGCACGCGGAGTTCCCACTCCGGGTACTCACCGCGCTCGATCGCCTCGTACAGGTCCTTCGACGCGTGGCCGAGGTCGCCGCCCTGCACGACGGCTGCGTCGGCCTCGGTCATCGAGCTGACGCCGACCGACGGGATCCAGTGGTACTTGACGAGCTTCGTGTCGCCGTCGCCGTTCACCCACTTGTAGGTGTTCACGCCGAAGCCCTGCTGCGTCCGGTAGTTCGCGGGGATGCCGCGCGGGCTGAACAGGTTGACGAGCATGTGCATCGACTCGGGCGTCTGGGACATGAAGTCGAAGATGCGCGCGGGCTCCTGGCGGAACGTGACGGGGTCCGGCTTGAGGGAGTGGATGACGTCCGGGAACTTGATGGCGTCGCGGATGAAGAACACCCCGAGGTTGTTGCCGACGAGGTCCCAGTTGCCGTCCTCGGTGTAGAACTTCACGGCGAAGCCGCGGGGGTCGCGGGCGGCCTCGGACGAGTCGCGTCCACCGATCACGGTCGAGAACCGGATGGCGACGTCGGTGCGCTTGCCGGCCTCCTGGAAGAGCTTCGCGCGGGTGTACTGCGCGATCGGCTCGTCACCCCAGGTGCCGGTGGCCTCGAAGTACCCGAAGGCGACCGCACCGCGGGCGTGCACGACCCGCTCCGGGATCCGCTCGCGGTCGAAGTGGCTGATCTTCTCGAGGAACTGGTAGTTCTCGAGCGTCGCCGGGCCGCGGGCTCCGACCGTGCGCTGGTTCTGGTTGTCGTAGACGGGGTGACCCTGCCGGTTGGTGAGCACCCGGCGGTCGTCACCCTCGGCGGGTGGCTGGCTGGAGACGTCGGTCATGGCGTCGTCCTCTCTGCGTTCTGGTCACGGACTCGGGTTCACGCCCGAGTGTGGCCTGCAGGCCGCACGGCTGTTCCCAGCGCTCAGGGGGTCGTCAGGTCGGTGGCGATCGATGGTGCCTCGCCCCTGCGATGTCGGACACGAGGCTCGTGGCGCTGCGGCCACGAGCCTCCTGCCCGCTCGGACACCCATCCCGTCAAGCGGCGTCGAACCGAGCCGTCGCGGTCCTGCCGGCAGCACCGGACACGTCGACCGTCAGCACGAGGTCAGGGCTGGTCGACCGCACCGTGATGCGCGGGTCGACGGACCGCAGCGCACCGGCAGGGCCGTCGACGGTGATGGTGACCACTCCCGTCAACCGCTGTGTCGGCTCGCTCACCGACACCACGACACCGTCGCCGTCCCGGCGCACGACCACGCACCCCGTGCGGTCGATGCGTGACCCACCGATCGCGGGGGTCCCGCTGGACCAGGCGGTGAGTGCGGTCACGCCGGTACTGATCTGCCGAGCGGCCTGGAGGCTCGCGGTGTTCGCGAGCACCACCACGTCGTCCGACGCGGCAGCCGCCGACACCTGCGCCTGCGTCGCACCCGGCAGTTGAAGCCAGGAGTAGGTCGCGTCCGTCGGGTCGACTCCGTGGTCGAGCCAGAGTGTCACGAAGCGGCGAGTATGGGTGGTGTCGTCCTCGTAGGTGCCGCGGTGGTCCATGTCGGTCCAGCGACCGGAGCGGTCCTCGCGGAGTGCGCGGACCGCGGTGCCCGCCGGGAAGACGTAGCCGCCGGTGCCGGGGACGTGCACCCACCGCGGGGTGAGCGTCGTCGCCGTGCTGCTCGGCGTGGTGAGTGCTGCGCGTCCGTCGACCACCGGGACCGTCTGGCCGTCCGGACCGGTGTTCCGCTGTTCGACGACGGTCTCGACGCGGACGCCGTCCGAGCTGGTGATGCCCGCGCCGAGGTGCAGCACGACGTCACCGAAGCCGAACCACGACTTGCGGGCCCGCAGCGTCTGCTTGGCGAACGACAGCCCCATGCCGACGACGGAGACGTCGTCCTGCACGACGCCGCCGGTCCACGTGTTCGTCGACCCCCGACCGGCGCCGAGGGCGAGCGGCTTGACCTGCACGGTGGTGCCGGGGATCCGGTACTTGTCGGCGGTCGGCCAGTACTGGTTCGCCCAGTGGCCGGGCTTCCCCGGCAGGTACAGGTAGGTGGCACCCTCGCCGGTGTACCAGCCCTGCAGGTTCTCGTCGTTGGCGGTCTCGTACGGCTTGATGGTCGTGCTGTCCATCGCGATGCCGAGGGCGAAGCCCGGGCGGCGATGGACTGCGCGGGCCATCGACGTCGCCACGACCGACCGGGTCGACTCGGCCGCGGTCGTCACCGCCGCGTCGGCGACGAGCGCGCGGCCCCGGACGATCGACGGGATCCGGACCTGCTCGATCGGGACATCGTCGTAGGCGAAGTACGGCTGGGTGGTGTCCGCGGCGATCCACCCCTTGCACACCGACCGCAGGGCGGCCGCGTCCGAGGTCGGCAGCACGTCGGCGAGCTGCACCAGCGTCGCCACCGTGAGGTGCCCGAGGCGGTGGTCGGTCTGGTAGAACCGCGACAGCGCCCGTCCCCGGGTCATGTCCATGAACGCCCCGGCGTGGATCCACGGGCGGAAGTTGTCCTCGACCCAGTCCACGACCCGGTCGAGCCGCGCCGCGGTGAACGCCCACTGCGTCCCCCGGACCGCGAGCATGCTGTAGGTCAGGTACTGCAGCAGCGAGAGGCCGTAACTGCCGTTGTACGGGTGGTACTCGTGCTGGACGAAGCCGCCGTCGGGGTAGAAGCCGTCGCCGCTGGTGGCGTAGTCGAACACGGGGGCGTACGCGTTCTTCGCGTCGGCGATCACCGCGCCGTCCTCGCTCAGCGCCCCGCGGACGATGGCGATCGAGCACGCCCAGTTGCGGTTCGCACCGGTCGACGTCATCTCTGCCGTCACCCTGGGATCCGGCGCGTACTTCCGGATCGCCGTCATCGCGGTGTCGATCTGCGCGGCCGACAGCTGGTCGTGCAGCAGCAGGCAGACGTCGTTGAGGGCGAGCGGGATGCCGATCTGGAAGTCCCACCAGTTGTCGTACCGGCGCACACCGCCGCCGTACTTGTTCGCGAGGAACCAGTCGAACGCCGACACGAGGTCTGCCGCGAGCGTCGCGTCGCCGGTGAGGGCGCTGCCGGGGGTCTTCAGCGCGAGCGCGAGGGTCCGGAGACGGCCGATCGCGGTCGTCTGCAGCGCCGACGTCGAACTGCTGTCGAGGTCGGCCCAGAGGTACGTGCGGCCGGCGCCGGTGTCGAGGGCGTCCCAGACCGGTGCCGCCGCGGCGGCGAGATCGGCCACGTACCGCGCGACGACCGGGTCGCCGAGGTCGACGTCACCGATGAGGGTGGCGAGCCACTGCGACCGGACGGTCGCGAAGGGGGAGACCGCGGCGGTGCCGACGGCCCGGGCGGCGGTGCCCGGCACGAGCGACCCGGTGCCGGCGAGGGCGGCGACGGCCGCTGCCCCGACGAGGACGGTGCGTCGGGAGGGGCCGGAGGGCTGTGCTGACTCGGTCATGACGGTGCCTCTCAGAGGTAACGGACGGCGGACAGGACGATGCCGGCGATGGCGACCACCCAGACGTAGGGGAGGACGCGCACCATCACCTGCTGCGGGGTCACGCCCGAGTACTGCGCGGCCCACACGGTCTGGGTGCTCGTCGGGTCGGCCACGCCGAACACCTGGTTGTACGACGTCATCAGGCCGAGGACGGCCATCGGCGAGTAGAAGCCGATCGCGGTCATCGCGCCGGCGATCCCGGCACCGAGCCCGAAGATGTTCAGTGGGCCGCGGTACAGGCACAGCGGGACGAGCACCGAGAACACGACCACGTAGAGCACGACGTTCGTCGGGGCGACGGCCTCGACGATCGGCCGCAGCGCGGAGACCGCACCGGGAAGCCCGACCGCCGCGAGCAGCATGCCGATCGCGATGAAGAGGGCGATCGGCGGCGCGGCCACCTGGAACGCGTCGTACAGCGAGCGGAGCATGCGGGTGGCGATGAGCCGCGGCGGGGTCGTGGTGAGGACGGCGAACAGCACACCGGCCAGGAGCGACGGGATGATCGGGACCTGCAGGACGAGGGCGAGCACGATCGGCACGAGCGGCGTGAGCAGGGCGAACCAGGGTGCGTCGCCGAGGCGCTGCCGCCGGCTGCGCGTGTCGGCGGCGGGAGCGCCGCCGCTCGCGTCCGCGTCGGACATGGACGCGAGGGTCCACTGGTGCACGCTCCCGCGCCGCCGTGTCTCGACCAGTACGTAGACGACCGCCGCGGCGGCGGCGAACGGGAACAGCAGCACCATGAAGGAGCGCACGTCGGCGACCGGCAGGTCGAGCGCGGTCGAGAAGAACTGCCACACCGGCAGCTCGAACGGTACGCCGGCCCCGATGCCCATCAGGATGGTGCCGGCGGCCGTGACCTTCGGCACGCCGACGGCGATCATCGCGGGGATGCCGATGACACCGGCGAGCAGGGCGGCGGGCGCGGACCCGGTCACCGCACCGCACAGCGCCGAGATCACGAGGACCCCGAGCGCGACGACGACGGGACGGTCGCCGCCGAACTCGACGGTCTTCCGCACCAGCGTGCTGGCGATCGCGGTGTCGCGCATGAGCGACCCGAGCCACGACCCGAGCAGGATCGCGATCATGGTGGACGCGAGCCGGATGGCGCCGTCCTGCAGCACGGTGCTGAGGACGCTGTTCTCGGCGCCGACGAACGGTGCGCCGGACACGAGGGCGATCGCGACGGCGAGCAGCACGAGCGCGAACGCGGTGGGGACCTTGCCGGTCAGGATCAGCGCGACGCCGATGGCCATGACGACGATGATGGCGATGCCCATGGTCAGTTCTCCCTGGTGGTCGGAGCGCGACGCGCGCCGGTGCGCGTCGCGAGGGCGGCCTGCGCGGCCGCGGTGAGGAGGAGCGGGGAGCGGCCCAGACCGACGCTGCGGGCCGCGAAGGCGTGCGCCGCGACCTCGTCGGCACCGGCGACGGTGCCGAAGCGGCGCAACCGGCCGATGCGGAGGACCTGCAGCCCGAGCGCGGCACGGAGGTCCCGCGACCGGTCCGCGGTCACGAGGTGGTGCGCGCGCTCGTGTTCCACGGCAGCCGCGCGGACGCTGCCGGACGGGAACCACCGGCGCCAGTCGAGGTCGTCCACGAGGCGCTCGCAGAAGTCGACGGTGTCGGTGAACAGCTCGACGCGGTGGTCACGGGAGCCGTACCGGGCGAGCAGCCCGCCCTGGGCCAGGCCGCCGCCGCGTTCCACGACGCGGATCGCCCCCGAGGACCCGTCCGCCGACCCGCCGGAGGACGGTGCGCTGGTCCGATCGGCCAGCGCGACGCCGAACGCTGCGGCTCGACGGCTGAACTCCGCGAGCTGCTCCTCCGACCTGGTCTCGTTCGTCGGCGTCCCCCGGAGCAGCATGACCCCGAGAGCGTCGTCCGAACGGTCCGCGAGCGCGCCGATCCGCCGACGGTCGGCCGGGAGGACCGCTGCGAGGGTGCTCACGACCGCACCTCGAGGACGGCGACGAGTGCTTCGGACCGGTCCTGCCCCTCGACCTCGGTGCGGGCCAGGGAGATCAGCTGGGACTCGTCGAGCACCCCGGACAGGTCGGCGATGCGTGGGCCGATGAGCAGCTGCAGTGCGGGTGCCCGCGACCCGCCGTCCCCGTACGCGGTGTGCTCGGCGATGAGCTCCGGGAGCGATCCGGCGCCGGCGCCGACGGTGCTCTGCTGCACCCGGGCGTCCGCCGAGGCGAACCGGACCACCCCGTCCCGGTCGAGGACCCGCACCGGGTGGGTCGGCTTCCGGAGGAACCGGCGGCGCTCCGGCCCACCGAACACGACGTGGTTGTCGGTGGCGGCGAGGACACGGACCGCGGCGGCGTCGACCTGGAGGCCCTCCGCGGCGATCGCGCGCAGCTCGCCGTCCGTGCGGCGCTGGGTCCGGTCCTGCGTCCGCAGTTCGGTCGCCCCGGTCGCGACCGCACGCACCGTGTTCGACTGCGGGTCGACCGTGACGTCCACCGACACCTCGGCGGGCGCGGCCCCCTGCGCGATGACGGCCTGCTCGGCCTCCCGGCGCACCGCGAGGATCTGGTCGTCGGTCGCGCCGGGGATCACCCGCTCGACCTGCTCGCGGATGAGCGCCAGGGCGACGCCGATCGGGCTGATGACCTCGCTGTGGTCGGCGATGCGCCACGCGGCCCCGTGCCGGGCCCCGGCGTGCGGGGTGACCGACGCCGCCCCGCCGCCGCCACCGACCAGTAGCACGTCGTCCTTCGCGATGCCGTAGTCGTCGACCATCTTCTCGACGACCTCGAGCACCGGGGCGACGCCGGCGTCGAGGACGGCGCGCGCGGCTCCCGGGACGTCCGTGCCGAGCGCGGCGGCGAGTGGTGCCAGTGCGGCGCGGGCCGACTCCGCCGGCGCGTGCGCGTAGTCGTCCTCGGGCACGAGCCCGAGCGCGTTCGCCGCGCAGGTCATCGTGATCGCGAGCCGGCCGGTGTCCGTGTCGAGCACCGCGTAGTCGGCCGGGTCGCCGTTGAGTGGTGCGACGGTGGCCAGCCGGGCACCCCGCAGCTGCTCGACCGGCGCGAAGCAGGCGTAGGGGAGTCCGGCGATGTGGGCGCTGCGCGGGCCGACGTGCGTGATGTGGGCCGACCCGGACGTCCGGATGCGCACCATCGACCCGCCGCCGACGCCGACGGTGCGGACGTCGAGCGCGGACAGGTACGTGGAGCTGCCGCCGAACTCGGTGTACTGCACGGCGACCTTGCCGCGGCGGATCACCGAGATGTCGGTCGAGGTGCCGCCGGTCTCCAGGAAGAGCCCGTCGCTCAGCTTCTCCTGCATGAGCGCCCCAGCGACGCCGGCCGCGGGACCCGACAGCACGGTGAGCAGCGGGCGTCGGCGCATCTCGTCGAGGGACATCACACCGCCGTCGCACCGCATCACCATGAGCGGCGCGGTGATCCCCGCGGCGTCGATGCTCGCCTGGACCAGGTCGGCCGTGGCGAACATCCGCGGCAGGATCACCGCGTTGAGGACGGCCGTGCGGGTGCGCTTGCTCAGCCCGTACAGCGACGTGATCTCGTGCGTCGCGGTGACGAGGAAGCCACGCTGGCGGGCGGCGGCGGCGACGCGCTCCTCGCCGATCGCGTCGTCGACCGAGAACGGCTCGGTGACCACGACGGACTCGATGCCCGCGGCCTGGAACCGGTCGAGGACGCCCGCGAGCGCTGCGTCGTCGTCCGCCTGTCGGAGGTGCTCGTACGACACCGGGAGGCGCTTGCCGTCGGCGATCTCGATCCGGCCGAGTCGGCGCAGCCGCTTCGCGAAGAAGCCGGCGGGGCCCCGCCCGATGCCGATCATCCCGACCGGCGCGACGTCGCCCTCGAGCAGCGCGTTCGTCGCCTGGGTGGTGCCGTGCGCCAGGAACACGACGTCGCCCGGCGACCGGCCGATCGTCGCGAGCAGTTCGTGGAGCGCGGTGACGATGCCGTGCGCGACACCGTCGGGGTGGTCGTGGCTCGTCGGTGTCTTGGCCTGGCCGATGAGCCGGAGCGTGGCGGCGTCGATGGCGACGGCGTCGGTGAACGTGCCACCGACGTCGATGCCGATGCGCAGTGCGTTGTATTCCACGTCGTCGTGACCTTCCTGCGGGGTGGGATCGGGGGAGTACTTCGGGAGGGAGGAGTGGGTGCCGGGGAGCAGGGGCGTCGCGCGCTCCCGCTCCGGTCGGCTCAGTAGCCCTGGACCTCGGGCCAGCGCCGCTCGACACCGGCGCGGTCGAGCTCGGCGGCGAACACGGCGAACCGCTCGTCGTCCGCCTGGACGTCCTGCGGGTCGAGGTCGTGCTCGATGCAGTGCACCGCCAGGGCACCGGCGACCTCGCCGACGTTCCACTCGACGGGGTGCAGCCGGTAGCAGCCGTTCGTGATGTGCGTGGTGCCGAGGTCCTTGCCGGCCGGCAGCACGTTCCGGACGCGCTGCGGCACGAGGGCACCGAGCGGGATCTCGAACGGCACGCTCGGGACGTCGACGTAGTTGTCACCGCCGGTCGACGGGTGCAGGTCGAGCCGGTAGCTGCCGACGCCCACCGAGTCCCGGTAGCGGGTGCGGCCGGTGACGCCGACGATCTCGGCCGCGACGTCCTGCTCGCGGATCGTGGTGACGGCCCGGATGCGCCGGGACTCGCGGACGTACGGTGCCTTCGCGAGCCCGTCGGCACCGCCGGTGACGTCGCCGCGGAGCCTGAGCCCCGGGAACCCGGTGCCGCCGTCGGCGCGGGGTGCCTCGGTCTGCAGCCAGTACAGGACGGAGAGCGAGAGCTGGCGCGCCTCGTGCACGGCCTGCTCCGCGGTCGCGTCGTCGGCGGCGAGGTCCTCGCCCGCGCCGATGAGCGGCTTGAGCCAGTAGTCGTTGAGCGGCCAGTTCACCAGGCAGATGTCGGAGTCGAAGGCGCCCTCGGTGAACAGCTTGCGGGCGAGGATCCGGCGGAAGCCCCACAGCTCCTTGTCGCCGGCGTCCGCGCTCTGGTCGGCGCTCACCGCGAGCGGGTCGGTGTCCGGGTTCGGTTCGAACGTCCGCGGGTGCGCCTCGAGCGTGCGCGGGTC
Organism: Curtobacterium sp. MCJR17_055; assembly: GCF_003224335.1. Taxonomy (GTDB): domain Bacteria; phylum Actinomycetota; class Actinomycetes; order Actinomycetales; family Microbacteriaceae; genus Curtobacterium. The sequence goes on along the minus strand of NZ_QKLF01000001.1, from coordinate 9,369 downwards.
GGGCGCCAGGAACCCGAGGAGCGGCGCCGGCCAGAAGTCCGGCTGGTAGGAGCGCCAGAAGTCGTACATCGCCGGACGCTCGATGGTGTGGTCTTCGCCCTCGTGGTGCGACACGGCGAAGCAGAACGTGATGCCCTGCTGGTTGCCGGGCTCGGCCGTCTCGGGCGCGTGGGGTTCGTCGTGCTCGCTGCGGGCCTCCGCGCCGACCACGTGCTCCACGCCCGCCAGCGGCAGGACCTCGCCCGTCTCGGTCGCGTCGAGGACGAACGCGCCCTCGAGCCGCGTGCGGCGGCCGTCCGCGCCCACGACCGTCACGTCCGTGCACCGGTCGCCGTCGCTACCGGCCGCAACCGGCCGCTGCTCGAGCAGGACCGTCAGCCGACCCGCGCTCCGGTACGGCTGCAGGAGCTCGTCGATGACCGCGACCGCGACGCGGGGCTCGTGGCACAGCTTGCTGACCCGGCCGGCACCCGGGTTGAGGTCGGGCAGTGCCGCGGCCTCCTGCCGGAGCGGGTAGACGCGGCGGTAGTGGTCGCGGATGCCGTCCCGCAGCGCGCGGTAGCTCGCGGTGACGCCGAACTGCTCGACCCACGGGTGCTCGTCCGGCGGCACCGCCTGGCTGGTGAGCTGGCCGCCCAACCAGTCGGTCTCCTCGGTGAGCACCGCGGTGCGACCGGAGCGGCAGACGGCGATCGCTGCGGCGACGCCACCGAGGCCGCCGCCGACGATCACGACGTCGGCGCGGAGCGTCGCGACGGTCTCGGACGGGCGGTCGGGGGTGGTGTTGGACATGGTGCTCCTGGGTGGTCGAGGGTGTGGTCGGGAGGCGTCAGACCGCGGGCGCGACGAGAGTGGCGCCGCGCACGAGGCTGCAGTCGAGGAGTTCCTGGACCGGCGGTCCGGCGGACGTGCTCGGTGCAGGGGCCGCGCGGCGCGCCTCCAGGACGTCGGTGAGCGCCCGGACCGCGCGTGCGCCGAGTTCGGTGCGGGGAGCGCGCAGGCGTGTGAAGTCGGCGGGGCCGTCGGCGGCTCGGTTGTGCTCGCCGAGCACGACCACCGACAGGTCCTCGGGGACGGCGACGCCGTCCGCGGCGAGCCGGGCGTGCAGCTCGTGCGCGTCGGCCGGGTCCTCGACGAACACGACGCTCGGCCGGGAGGACCGGATCGACGCCCAGGCGTCTGTCACGGTCCGGTTCGGGGTCACCTCGGCCTCGGCGACGGTGGCGCTACCCGCGGCGGCGGCTGCGACGATGCCTGCCCGGCGGTCACGGCTGGACTCGGCGGTCTGCGGCAGCCGGAGGAGGCCGAAGCGCCGGTGCCCGAGCTCGAGTGCGCGGACGGCGAGGGCGTGCGTCGCGCTGACGTAGTCGACGCCGACGTAGGGCACGCGGCCGTCTGCGGCCTCGCGTCGCCCGATCGCGACGAACGGGTACGTGGAGTCGAGCAGCCGTTCGAGTTCGTCCGGGTCCATCTCCCGACCGAGCAGGATGCAGCCGTCCGCGAGCCGGAGGCGGTTCGACTCGTGGAAGAGACGGCGGCGACCGTCGACGACGGGGGTGCTCGTGAAGAGCAGCAGATCGGCTCCGACGCCCTCGGCGGCGCTCTCGATTCCCGTGAGCAACGGCGTGTAGAAGTCGGACGAGCGGTTGGGGAACGCCGGCTCGTAGGTGAAGACCCCGATCAGTCCGGTGGCTGCTCCGACGAGGCTGCGGGCGACCGGGTTCGCGACGTAGGTGGTCTCACGGATGACCTCGAGCACGCGGTCCCGGGTGGCGGCGGGGATCCGGCGGGCCTCGTCGGCCTTGCCGTTGAGCACGAGCGAAACGGTGGACTGGCTGACGCCGGCCATGTCGGCGATCATCCGCTGGGTGACGCGCGTGGTCGTGCTCATGCGGTCTGCGCTCCGATCGGTCTCGTCGTCGAGGTGGTGCGTACGACCGTAGGACAGAAAAAGAGCTCATACGTATGAGCAGTGGAAAAAGGATCAATCGCGGTCAGTCCGCGACGGCTGAAGGGTCGTCAGGTCCGTCCGCGGTTCCGCCGCCGCACGGCCTTCGGCGCCCGTCCGGCCATGAACGACCGCGCCGGGTCGACGACGAACCCCTGCCGCAGCGCCTCGCGCCCGACGAGCATCCGGAAGCCCATCTGGTCGCGGTTGCTCAGCGTCGTCTCCGACAGGACGGTCCGCCCGGCGAGCTCGATCGACATGAGCACGACGATGCGCTCCTGGGTGTGGCCGCTCGAGCTGCGGATCACCCGGCGGTCGTGGACGTCGCACTCGACCGTCTGGGGATCCGCGTCGGAGTCCTGCCACGGGTGCACCGAGAACCGGACCCGTCCGCCGGGCAGCTCCTCGATGTCGAAGGCGTGCAGTGCCGAACTCCGGGCCCCGGTGTCGAGCTTGACCTTGATCCACCGGACGCCGATGTCGGGCAGGGCCGCCCACTCGCGCCACCCCGCGACGATCGGCACGCGGGACGCCGCCCGGGCGCTGTCGGAGCGCTTCGCGGAGTCGGCCATGCCCCTATCTTGGCAGTGATGAAACTCGCCATCCTGTCGCGCGCTCCGCACGCGTACTCGACGCAGCGCCTCCGCACCGCCGCCGCCGAGCGCGGGCACACCGTCAAGGTGTTGAACACCCTCCGCTTCGCGATCGACCTGACCGGCGAGCAGCCCGACCTGCAGTACCGCGGCAAGCTGCTGTCCGACTACGACGCCGTCCTCCCGCGGATCGGCAACTCGATCACGTACTACGGCACCGCGGTGGTGCGGCAGTTCGAGCAGATGGACGTGTACACGCCGAACACGGCGAACGGCATCACGAACTCGCGTGACAAACTCCGGGCGAACCAGATCCTGTCCCGCCACGACATCGGCATGCCGGCGACGACGTTCGTCAACAGCCGGGCGGACGTCCGCGGCGCGATCGAGCGGGTCGGGGGCGCCCCGGTCGTCATCAAGCTGCTCGAGGGCACGCAGGGCATCGGCGTCATCCTCGCGCCCGAGGCCAAGGTCGCGGAGTCGATCGTCGAGACCCTGCACTCGACGAAGCAGAACGTCCTCATCCAGCGCTTCATCGCCGAGAGCCGCGGGAAGGACATCCGCGCCCTCGTCGTCGGTGACCGCGTCGTCGCCGCCATGCGCCGGAGCGCGTCCGGGGACGAGTTCCGGTCGAACGTGCACCGCGGCGGCACCGTCGAACAGGTCACGCTGACGCCCGAGTACGAGGAGGCCGCGGTCCGCTCCGCCCAGATCATGGGCTTGCGGATCGCGGGCGTGGACATGCTCGAGGGCAACGACGGCCCGCTCGTCATGGAGGTCAACTCCTCCCCGGGCCTCGAGGGCATCGAGCGTGCCACCGGGCTCGACGTCGCCGGTGCGGTCATCGACTACATCGCGAACCAGGTGGCGTTCCCGGAGATCGACGTCCGCCAGCGCCTCAGCGTCTCAACCGGGTACGGCGTCGCCGAGCTGCTCGTGCACACGAACGCGGACCTCGTCGGCAAGACGATCAAGGACTCGGGCCTGTGGGACCGCGACATCACGGTGCTCACGCTGCACCGTGGCACCGCGGTGATCCCGAACCCGCGGAGCGGCGTCGTCCTCGAACCCGGTGACCGGCTGCTGTGCTTCGGCAAGCTCGAGGAGATGCGGTCGATGGTCCCGGACCGTCGCCGCCGTCGCACGAAGCTGCGGAAGCTCCCGAAGGACGCCCTGTCCGACGGGTGACCGCCCCACCCGCCGGGAGGCCCGGATCACCACCGCAGGACGGCCTCCTCCGCTGCTCCCCGCGCCGGATCGTTCACCCGTGGGCCCTCGTCCGGATGACGCGGGCACCCCGCAGGGGCGGTCCCGGGGCGAGCGGCGCCGCGTAGCGTCCGGACGGAAGAGAGCATTCGTCTCGTGACCCGCGATCCGTGATCCGTCCGGGAGGACGGCCGACCGGATGGTGGGCACCGTGAACAGGGAGCACGCCATGACGAAGTACGAATCGAACCGTGACGTCGAGCCGATCCACGTCACCACCTACCGATCTGCCCGCAAGGCCGCCCGGCGTGGCTGGGCGGTCCCGGCCGACGTGCCAGTGCCGTCGATCGACGACGTCTGGCGCAACGGACGGACCCCGGCGGACCGAGCCCGACAGCGCTGACGGCACCGGGACGGCAGCCGGGCGCGGCGTCGGGCACACCACGTCCGGACGTCAGCCGGGGTCGGCCCTCGTCGCCCGGACCGCCGCGAGCACGACGTCGAGTGCCCGGTCCAGTTCCGGCAGCGTCACGGCGCCGTACCCGAGCACGACCCCGTTCCCGGACCGTCCCCGCACCGTCTCGTAGTCGGCGAGGTCGGCCACCAGGACGCCGTCCGCGGCAGCGCGGGCGAGCACGGCAGCGCCGGTCGCCGGACCCGGCCACGTCAGCACCGCGTGCAGACCGCCGGTGAGGGCCCGTGCCTCCAGGCCGGGGACCCCGCTGGTGGCGAGTCGGACCGCGATCCGTTCGCGCCGGTGCGTGTAGTCCCGCCGGACCCGACCGAGGTGCCGACGGAATGCGCCGGTGCGCAGCAGGTGTGCGAGCGCGACCTGAACCGGCTCGGCGACCACTGCGCCCCGGGCCGTGCGGGCGGCGAGGACCGCCGCGCCCACCGCTCCGGACGGGACGACGACGTAGGCGCAGCGGAGCCGTGGGTCGAGGGTCTTCGAGAACCCGCCCAGGTGCACGACCACGCCGTCGGTGTCGAGCGCGGCGAGGGCCGGGACCGGACTGCCCCGGTGCCGGAACTCCGAGTCGTAGTCGTCCTCGAGCACGACCGTCCCCGTCGCCGCCGCGTGCGCGAGCAGCGCTCGCCGCTGTCCGACCGGCATGACCGAACCGAGCGGGTACTGGTGGGTGGGGGAGACGAGGACCGCGTCCACGGGAGTCCGGGCGAGCACGGTCAGGTCGATGCCGTCCGCTCCGACGGGCACGGGAACGACCTCCGCGCCGGCGCTCGTCAGGGCGCGGTGGCCGGAACGGTAGCCGGGGTCCTCGACGGCGATGCGCGGAGCGCGGCCGAGGCGTGCCCGCAGCGCCTCGGCGACGAGTGACAGCGCCTCGGACGTCCCGGCGGCGACGATGACCTGCGCGACCGACGGGGTGAAGCCGCGCGCCAGCCCGAGTTGCGCGACGAGTTGCTCGCGGAGCGCGGTGAGGCCCGCGGGGTCGGACAGCGCATTGCGGAGCGGTGTGTCCGCCGCCGCACGCCAGGCCGCCCGCCAGTCCCGGTCACTGATCGCGGTGACGGCGGGGATGCCCGGGCGGCAGTCGACGACGGCCCGGTCGCCGGGGTCGCCGGAGTTGCCGGGGGCGCCGGGGTCGGAAGGGTCGCCGGGGCGGGAAGGGTCGGCGAGACCGACGGGGTCGTTTGTGTCCCCGGGGACCACGGCGTGCAGGTGCACCGGCGCTCGTCCGGTCGACGGTCCGGGGACTCCGGATCCCGCGAGGACCCGCGCTGCCGCACCCGGCCGGGTCCGGATGTAGCCCTCGCCGTCGAGTTGGTCGTAGGCCGCGACGACCGTGCCCCGGGCGACCCCGAGTTCGGCGGCCAGCGCCCGCGTCGACGGCAGCGGGTCCCCGGCCCGGAGGGTCCCGTCGTGCACCAGGGACCGCACCCGTGCGACGACCACCGACACCTTGCTCGACTGGTCCATCCCGAACACCCCGATCTGGTCTACTCGCTGGTCCAGTCCTGACCCTAGCGTCGGGGCATGCCCGCTCCCGACGCCATGCCCTCGCTCACCGTCCGCCGTCTCCGCGACCGGCAGCAGACCGACCCCGCCGTGCTCTCCGCGGTCCTCGCCGAGGGGTTCGTCGCCCACGTCGGCCTGGTCCGCGACGGCTTCCCGATCGTGCTGCCCTACCTGTACGGCGTCGGCGACCTCGGCGCCGGCCCGGTCCTGCTCCTGCACGGCTCTACGGGCGGCGGACTGTTCCTCGACGCCGGGGAGGAGGGGCGTCCCCGTCTCGGCGACCATCACGCACCTGGACGGCATCGTCTTCGCCCGCTCGACCTTCGACAGCTCGGCGAACTACCGCAGCGCGATGGTCGTCGGACGCGCGACCCTGGTCCCGACCGAGCTGCGGGCCGAGGCGCTCCGACAGGTCGCCGACCACCTCATGCCCGGCCGCCGCGCCGAGGTGCGCGAGATGACCGCGAAGGAGGTCCGGCAGACCCAGGTCCTACAGCTCCCGCTCGACGCCGCGAGCGTCAAGGTCCGGGCGGCCGGCGTCGGCGAGGCGCCGGACGACGGCGAGGACCACCGCGTCTGGGCGGGCGTCCTGCCGGTCGCCCTCCGGGCCGGAGTGCCGGTCCCGGGATCGCTCGCCGCCGCCGCGGCCACCGCGCCCGACCCGTCCGTGGTCGCGCTCGCCGCGCGGCTCGCGCGAGCCGCCGACGGCCGGGAGGCCCGACTCGCTTCCGCCCCGTCGCCCGCCTCCGCCCCGTCGCCCGCCTCTGGCACCGACCGGGGTTGACGCTCGGGAGCGGCCGGGACGGGTACCGCGTGTCTGTGACGGACCGCAGGAACTCCCCGAGGTTCTCCAGCCGGGATCAGGTTCGTGACCAATACGTTATCTCCCCGGGTCGTCGCACGAGGGGCGGTCCAGACCCGGAAGGAACCATGGGACGCCACGCACTGCCCGCACGGGACGACGACCGCCGGTCCGGACCTGCCGCCGCACCCAGCGTCCCCGCTCCGAGCGCCCGCGCCGCCGGTGCCACCGCTCCTGTTGCTCCGGCGTCCAACGCCCCCGTCTCCCGCGCCACCGCTCCCGTTGCTCCCGCGTCGAGGGTCGCGGGGCCGAGCGCCTCCGCCCCGATGAGTCGGGCACGCGGCCGCCGTGCCGCGGCCGGCCCCGTCGTCGCCCGCAGCACGTTCGTCGCGCACGAGCGACCGGCCCGCGTCGTGGCCCTCGGGCCGTCCAGCACCGCCCGCGCCGCCGTCGCCCCGCTGGCTGAGGCCGCGTCGGCCGACACCGCGGCGGCCGGCACCGCGACGGTGGGTACTGCGACGGCGGGTACCGCGCGCTCGCGGTCGGCAGCGCTCCGCGCCGAACGCGCGGCGGACCCGCGCCACGTCCGTCGTGCCGCGACCGCCAAGCGTGCCGCCCTGCTGATCGCGCCGGCCCTGGCGATCACCTCGACCCTGTCCCTGTCGATCCCGGCCGACACCGCGACGGCGGCACCGGCACCGACCGCCACGACGACGACGTCCCAGGACCTGCAGACCTACACCGTCGCCCACGACGTCGAGGTCCCGATCATCTCCTCCGACGGCGTGACGACGACGTCGGTCGTGTCGTACCCGACCCTGGTCCTCCGCTTCGGCGTCACCGAGGCGCAAGCGCAGGCCGCCCTGTCCGCGGCGCTCTCGCCGGGTGGAGACCGCTCGACGGTGCTGCAGACGGCGCTGCAGTACCTCGGCGACCCGTACCTCGAGGGTGGGGCCAGCCACGCGGGCATCGACTGCTCGGGCCTGACGATGGTGGCGTACCAGGCGGTCGGCATCCAGCTCGCGCACTACGTCCCCACGCAGGACGCCGTCGCGACGACCGTCCCGGAGTCCGAGGCAGCACCGGGGGACATGGTGGTCTTCGACAACGAGGACCACGTCGGCCTGTACCTCGGGCAGGGACTCGTGCTCCAGGCACCGCACCCGGGCGAGGTCGTCGACATCGTCCCCATGTACTCGATGCCGCACCACTTCGCTCGGCTGCTGCCCGCCGGGTCCTGACCACCAGGGTCGGTACAACGGTGCCGCAGGAGACGGGTGGGCGGACTCGCGAAGGGTTGCGGGCCTCCCGTAAGCTGGAGTGATGGCCACCGACACCCGCACACCGTTCGAGGAGCAGAGCGCAGCACGCTCCGTCCGCCCGCAGGTGCGCCCGCGCACCGAGGGCTGGAAGCAGGCGACGGGGTCCGACGGCCGACCCCTGCTGCAGTTCGCGTCTCCGAAGCGGGGCAAGCCGCCCGTGCACCTGGCCGACATGACGGTCGAGGAGCGCGAGGCGAAGGTGAAGGAGCTCGGCCTGCCCGGGTTCCGCGCCAAGCAGCTCGCGACCCACTACTTCACGCACTACACGTCCGACCCGGCGAAGATGACCGACCTGCCGGCTGCCCAGCGCGAGGAACTCGTCGCCGGGATGCTCCCGCCCCTGCTCACCGAGACCCGTCGTCTCGAGACGGACAAGGGCGACACGATCAAGTTCCTCTGGAAGCTGCACGACGGGGCCCTGGTGGAGTCGGTGCTCATGCGGTACCCGGGCCGGATCACGCTCTGTGTCTCGTCGCAGGCCGGCTGCGGGATGAACTGCCCGTTCTGCGCGACCGGCCAGGCGGGCCTGACGCGGAACATGTCGACGGCCGAGATCATCGAGCAGATCGTCCGGGCGAACGAGGCCATCGCGGCCGGTGAACTCGGTGGCGACCCCCGCAAGGGCGGGAAGGACCGCGTCGACGCCGAGCGCGTGACGAACATCGTGTTCATGGGCATGGGGGAGCCGCTCGCGAACTACAAGCGGGTGATGGACGCCGTGCGCATCATGGTCGCGCCGCAGCCGAACGGCCTCGGCATGAGCGCGCGCGGCATCACGATCTCGACCGTGGGGTTGGTGCCGGCGATCCTGAAGCTCGCGGAGGAGGACATCCCCGTGACCTTCGCGCTCTCGCTGCACGCGCCCGACGACGAACTCCGCGACGAGCTCATCCCGGTGAACTCGAAGTGGAAGGCCGACGAAGCGATCGACGCCGCCCACAACTACTACGTGAAGACCGGTCGTCGGGTCTCGATCGAGTACGCGCTCATCAAGGACATGAACGACCACGCGTGGCGTGCCGACCTGTTGGCGGAGAAGCTCAACAAGCGCGGCAAGGGCTGGGTGCATGTCAACCCGATCCCGCTCAACCCGACGCCCGGGTCCGTGTGGACCTCGTCCGAGGTGCACGTGCAGGACGAGTTCGTCCGCCGACTCAACGCCGCCGGGATCCCGACCACCCTCCGCGACACCCGCGGCAAGGAGATCGACGGTGCCTGCGGCCAGTTGGCCGCCGCTGACTGACGGTCGGTCGACGGCCACGGCAGCTGGACGACGGCTCTGACAGGAGGCGCGGTGCGAGTACGCACCGCGCCTTCCGTCGTTCTCAGGGACGGTCGGTGGTCGCGACCGCGCACGGCGCCCGTGGCCCGGCACAGCGGGGGAGCAGACGCGACACGCCCGGGCGTCGAGCTGGCTTGGCGCTGCCGTTCACCCGTGCGTAAAGTAATCACTCGTTGCCGCTGAGGCGGAGAACGGATCGGCCGAGACGCTGACGGAGTTCGACTCCGGGAGATGCAGT